>JADJPQ010000031.1 GCA_016713175.1 Planctomycetota bacterium | reverse complement strand
TCCGCCGGATCTCACCGCGGCGACCGCGTGGTGGGAAGTGCGGGTGCTGACGATCGATCAGCCGGATCCGCGGGCGCTGACCAGCGCGACGAGGCCAAGGCGTCCGTTGGTTCGCCGCTCGATCTACTGCTCGCGATCGATGGCGAGCTGGTGAAGTGACGGTCGCTCAGCCGCGCAACCAGGGCACCGCCGCGAACAGTTCCGCGACGGTCTTGCGATTGACCGCCGCCGCGTCGCGATGCCGTTCGGCGGGCTGCGGTTCGTCGAGCCACGTCTTCGGCAATGGTGCACTCCGCGATCGGCCGCCAGGTCTGCAGCCAACCCTGGTCGATTCCGGTCGGCACCGCGCGCCCCGACATCGCTGCCCACACCATGCCCCAGGCGCGGGGGATCACCGGGTTACGGCTGATAACCGCCACCGCCGGTCGCGACCCATCGACCGTCGCAGACCGCGGCCGCGAGTTCGCGCGTCTTCTGGGCTGCGTGCAGGAACGATCGCGTCGTGTGTATTCGATGGTCGCCAGCGGATCGTTGCGGTGCGGATCGCAACCGTGCTGGCTGACGATCAGGTCGGGCCGGAAGCGGGTGACCGCGGCCCGGAAGCACGCGGTCGACGCATTCGATCCACGAATCGTCGGCGGCACCAGGCTGCAACGGCACGTTCATAGCGTAGCCGCGGCCTGCGCTTTCGCCGAGGTCGGTGACGAACCCGGTGAACGGGAAGGGCACCAGTGGCGTCTCGTGGAACGACAGGGTCACGACGGTCGGTCGGATCGAACGTGAACTCGACACCATCGTTCTGATGCACGTCGAAATCGACGAGCACCCGTTCGCAGCCGTTGCCGCGCGATGGCGGATGCCGACGGCCCAGTCGTTGCAGAGGCAGAAGCCGGCGTCGTGCGGCATTGCGGTGCAGTCCACCGGCCGGGTTGAAAGCCGCACGGCAACGGCCGGCGAGGACCTCGCGAACGCAGGTCAGCGTCGCGCCGACGGCGCGGCCGCGGCCGTGTGCTGTCCCCTCGGCGATCGGATTGTCGGCCGTGCCAAGACCAAAGAGCGGCGCCTGGCGCAGCAATGACGGTCGGGCCGCGGCACCGACGTGGCCTGCAGATCGCGATGTAGTCCGGGTCGTGGACGGAGGCGTGAGTTCCGGCCTCGGTCGCCGTACGGTCGCGCAGCACATCGGTCGCGTGCAACAGCCCCGAACGACGCAGCAGGTCGAACAGCGGCCGCTGCCGGTCGCGCGCGAACGGATGGACCCGGCCGAGGTCGGGTAACGGAGCGCGGTGGCGTCGATTGCGGGAACCACCCTGCCGCCGGATCATGCAGAAGCCGGCGCGCCGATTCGCGAGTCGCGCCGTCGGTGGGTGCGGGTGGCGCAACCATCGGAGCTCCTGCCGTCCGTGCTGACTCATGATAGTGCCGGTCTGTGACCCGCGATCTGCCGCTGGTCCAGGCAGCGCTGCGTGGTGACGTCGCGGCGGTTGCCACTCTGCTCGACCGGCTCGGCTGCATCGTCAGGTCTGTGTCTGGCGGCTCAAACCAGCGGCCTTCCGTCATCGCCGCCGGCGGAAGGCCAGGAGGACGTCGTGCAGGCGGAACGCCGCCCTGTGCGCGGTTGCGCGACTCACCGGCCGCCAGTCCCCCGAGACCTGGGTGTTCGGTTCCGCCGCAACCTGCCTGCGCAGCGAAGTGCGGCGGCGATCGTTGTATGCGCGTAATTCAGCCTGCCTGCGGACCAGCCCGACAGCCGCATCCGGAGTTCGAACCGCCGGAGGACCTGCTGGCGCGGCGCGAACGGCTGAAGCGCCGCAGCACGAACTCGGAGCAACTGCCGGCGGAGGAGGCCGAAGCGGTGCGCTTGCGCCACCCCGAGGGCCAGGCGTTCGAAGACATCGCCCGCGCGTGCGGGGTCGCCGCCAGCACCATCAAGGACCGGTGCTATCGCGCTGACCAGGATCAAGGACCGTTCGTGCCGACGCCATGTCGGCGGGGAGGAGTCGTGAGCGACGACGTTTCTGCGCCTGTTGCAGGCGCGTGCGATCGATGAACTGACCCCGGCGAACGCGAGTTGTTTGATTCGCTGGTGCAGCCGCCGACCTGCGCCGGGGCGGCCTTGAAGCCGAATGGGATGTCGCAATGAAGTGCTGGCCGATGAACGGGCTTTGCGCCAGTCGCCGCAGCCGCCGGTCGAACTGATCGAGGAGGGGCGCAGGGCGCGTGCGCCTGTAGGTACGTGGCCGCGCGGGCCGGCGAACGACTGCGGTCGAGATGGTGGCGGCGCCTCCGGCCGCGCGCGGCTTCAGCCGCGCCGGCGAGCGGTTCCCGGTGGCTGGCGGCGGCGGCCCTGTCGGTGGCGCTGTCGCGTTGGTGGTTGGTCGGGCTGTGGGGGCCGCGCCGGCACTGACCCGAACGTGCCGCAGGATCGGCGGGCCGGCGGCAACCCGTAACCAGTTGCTCGAGTTGGTGCGACCGCATCGGCGCGGACGATCCGCTGGGCACCGGTCGCCGGTGCCCACGGCTATGGCGTGGTCGCCGTCGATGCCGACGCGGTAACGTGGAGCTTTCGCGCGATGTCACCTTGGAGAAGAGCACGGCATGGGAGCCGGGACGCCCGAGCAGTTCTGCCCCGTTGCGGGCGCAGGTGCGTCTGGCGCTGCGCGTCGTCGGCGTGGACGGTGCTGGCATCGCGATCGGATCCAGCGGCGACCTGGCACTGTCGCCGCGCTGATCTTCGCCGCGGTCACCGGTGTCCGGCCGGCGCTGGCGCAGTAGAGCCGGAGCCGGCCGCGTTCCAGCAGCGCTTCCAGGAGGGGCTCGCGGCGTTGCGGTCCGGCGGCCAGCAAGGCGTGGCGCGCGTTCTCCGAGTGCGAACGGCTGGCTGACACGGTGCCCGAGAACGCCATCGCGGCGGGGCGTCGTTCGCCGCCGGGTTGTTGCTGGGAGACGACCCTGCGCGTTGGCCTGACGGCTGAGTGCGAACCGCCGGAGGGGACGCTGGCGTTGCGGACGCGCGCCCTGCAGTCCGGCAACTCGGATTCAGGAACCGTCGGCGGCACCGCGGCTGCGCACGCTGGTGCGACCATCGGGCGGCGCACCCGAGGGCGCGTTCGCTCGGCATTGCCCGGCGGCCGATCGGCAGGGCTCGCGCGGGAGGATTTTCGCGCTGGCGCCTGAACGGCCGCCGCCACCGCACGGGGCGGCGCGGGTGTTGCGGCCGCAATTGGCGATCGGTGGTGCTGGCGAGGCCGCGGCGTGGCGCCGATCTGGCCCGGCACGAGGAGGCGTCGCTGCGCCGGCTTGCCGACGGCGAGGAACCATGCCAGGGGACGCGACGGCGTGAGGCCGGGTCGTGGCGCCAAAGCGCGTCGGCACCATCTCGAACGGCGCAGCCTCGATCGCGCGCAGATTACGCCGATCGGGATGTCGCCGCCGGGCTCTCGCGATGACCGCCGGGTCGCCGCTGGCGTTGCAGCGGGAAGACCACCAACTGGCGGCGGCACCGGCCCACGAACTGGTGGCGGCGGGTGATGCGCGTGGCCACGGGCGGGCGGACGCCCTGGAGGCGAGCGGGCGCGGCGCCGCACTGCCGCACTATGGTAAGGCGCTGGCGGCGGCGATGACGGCAGGCGCGCGCCGAGATCCGCGTCAACGGTCGCGGCGACTGCCCGCTGGCGCTGCGGGACTTCGTCGCTGCGGCGACCGCGCATGAGCAGGCGCTTCAGGAGAGCGCTGCCGACAGCACGGCCTGGTTGCCGAGCGGCCGGAGACCAGGAAGGACCAGGCCGGTTTGCTGAGGCTCGCGGCGGTTCCGCGGCGCGGCATTCGCCGCGTCTGGCGAGGCGCGCTGGCGATCGGCGCGAGAGACCGGGCGCGAACAACTGCTGCGCGATCCGTTCGGTGGCTCCTGGCTGCGGGTGCATGGCGACCGTTGACCGATCGATGGCATGCTGGGGACCCGGCAGTCGCCGGCGCCGATCCGTGGGTGGTGGTGGCGGCGCGGAGTGCGCCCGGGCGCGGTCTGCTTCGATGCCAGTGGTGGAGCCGGGGTTGGTGCCGGCGCAGGATCTGTAGCGGTGGCGATGGCGCGGACTGTTGGCCGAGTCGCCTCGACGCGGTGATGCGCGCCGACGCGGAACTGGCGGTGCTGCGCGCGCGCGCGCAGCGGCGCTGTCGCGGACGGGCGTGCCCGGACGCGTCGGTGCTGCGGGACGCCCCGCGGCGAACACGCGGCAACGACCTGCTGTGTTACTGGCTCGCGGAGCAGGCTGGGTGGTCCCGGTGCGCGGAGCCGACGTCTGGTGGACGAACCGGGGCCTATCTGAGCAGGCGCGGCGCACATCGCTGCGGTATTCACCGCGGTGGCGGGCCGACCGCGGATCCAACGCCATTGGCGCCGGCCGGCCGGTTCTTCCTGCCACCGGCCGTGCCGGCCCGACGCGTCGAACGGTTGGCTGCCGTGCTCGATGCGGCGATGACGCGGTTGCCGGTCGAAGCGGCGACCGCGCTGCCCGAACCCGTGCGGACGGTCGCGCGCGTTCTCGCCGGGCCGTCGCGCGGCTGGTGGCGGCGCGCCCGGTGGCGGTCGTGGACGGTCGCTCGGTGCTCGACGACGTGCGGGACAGGACCCGCGAGGTGCAGCAACGGCGCGGCTGGATCCGCTGGTGTTCTCCGCCGCGAAGGCGATGCCGCAGCCGCAGCGCTCGGCGAGGTGGTGCATTGGCGCGGCAAACAGGCGACGTTTCGCGCGTTGGCGAGCGCGGTGGCGGCGCCGCCAGCGGTGTTGCACATCAGTGCCCATGCCGTCGATTGCCCGGGATTCCCGTCGCAGTCGTTGCTGTTGCTCGGCGATGGGCCGGTGGCAATGGCGGCGTTTGCCGAGCTGCGCCTGCAGGGCACGGCCGTGGTGTTGTCGGCGTGCGGCGCCGGCGCTGGCGAACAACGCGGTCAGGAAGGCAACGTCGGTCTGGTCGAAGGCGCGTTTTCGGCGGGCGCGCGGGCCGTCGTGGCGCCGATCGCCGAAGTCAATCAGCAGGCCACCGCGGATCTGATGGCGCAGTTCCACCATCGGCTGGCGGCCGGACAGGACGTTGCCGAGGCGATGGCCGCGGCGCGGTCGGTGCTGGCGGCGGCACCGCAGTACACGCACCCGCACTACTGGGCGACGTTCGCGGTGCATGGTCACGGTGGCTCGACCACCGCGGCGACCGCATCGGCGTGCAGGTGGCGATGGCCATGGTTGCTGGTGCTGCTGGCGGTGGCGCCGGTCTGGTCGTGGTGGCGCCGCTGGCGCGCCCGCTCAGTCGGCGCCGGCGATCAGTTCCACGGCAGGATCGTCTGATCCGCGCGCGGCAACGGCGGCGCCGGCCGCTTCTCCCACAGCACACCCTGCGCCGACTTGTTGGCCGAGCCGCCGGGATCGTGGTACAGCAGCAGCGGTTCGCCACGCCGTTCGGCATCGTTGAACCACCAGTTGCCCGGCCCGCATGCGCAGATGTGGAGCTGTGTCCGGCGACCTGCCGTCGCGTAACCAGCCTGGGCGAACGCCGGTGGCAACAGGTTGCGATTCTGCATGAACGCTGCGGTGGTCTGCGCGTTCTCCTGCCACGCCACGGTGAACGTCACCTGGCGCGTCACCGGGTCGATCGGACGCAGCAGCCGATCCCAGCGGAATTGCGCGATCCCGAACGGATCCTCCAGCATGACCTGCAGTTCCAGATCGGGGAACGCCTGGAAGTCCCAGCCGGCCGGCACTCGCACATGGTGGCTCTCGAGATACCACCCGCTGGCCGACAGCGAGGCGTCATGCGTGACCCGCAGCAACTCCGGCGCCAGCGAACGGCTGGCATTGCGGACCGGATACCATGACGCGCCATCCGGATGTTGCAGCCACAGATCGCGGTCGCCGTCGCCGTCGAGGTCGTCGACGAACGTTCCACAGCTCGTGAACGCACCCCAGTAGGCAATCGGGTCGCTCGGTTGCGCGGTGGCCGCCGGCAGGGCGCCGCCGCGGCGGAACAGCACCTGCGTCAGCAGCCGATTGCCGGCTGCGGGCAGGGCCGCCAGCACGACGTGATCGGCGTCAGCCTCGAGCAGCGCGGCGCCGCCGAGGGCGTCGCCCGGACCGGGCAGCCAGTGGGATCGATCGGTCCTGACCATCGCGCCAGACAACCTGGACGCCATCGGCGAACGTCGCTTTTCAGCACTGCGGCATCGGTACGCGGTCACGGTCGCCAGCATCGGACCGGTCGTCAGGTCGACCAGCGTGCGGCCCTGGCTCGGCACGAAGGCGGCGAACACCAGGTTGCCGGCACCATCGTCGCGCCCGATCACGACACCGAGACCGGGCACTTCGGCGGCGACGTCCGAGCGGCCATCGCGATCCCAGTCCAACAGCCGCAGGCGGCGCATGGGTAGCGGCACGTCGGCGCGCGCGATGCCAGCCACCGTCGGCAGGCCCCACGGCGCGTCCAGGCGGAACTTGACCACCACCGAACCAAGCGCGCCGGCGTCGAGCAGCACCGCGAGGTCATCGCAGGCCTCGCCATCGTGGTTGCCGGTTTCGATTTCGAACAGGTTGGTCAGCGGCGGCAGTTGCGCCAGCCAGCCGTGCAGGAACGTCCCAGCCGCATGTGGATTCGCCGTGGCGGGCAAATCGAAACCGATCGTGCCGATCCCCGGCACGGATGGGTGCACGGTCAACAACTGGTCCTGTAGGACGCTCGCGATCCGCAGTGTCGCTGCGTCCGCGATCGGAGTCGGCTGCGAAAACGCGCGCGGCCAGTCCCGGAAGCGGCCGGCGCACTGTTCGCGGCCCATCGCAAAGCGCAATTGTTCGGCGGTACCCGGGGCGTCGCCGAGGAACCAGGCGTCGGGGAGGTCATTGCCGTCGAGGTCGATCGTTCCCGCCGCGCGCAATCGGCCGACGCTGGCGAACGGGGCATGACTCAGCAGCGAAGGCTGCGCCGGCAGCTGCGGGTCACGACCGTCTCGATCGGCAGCGGGCCTTGCGGCGACGCGACGACGGTCAGACACGCATGGAGGGCGACGGCCAGCATGTGCATTGCACCAAGACGACGAGCATAGCCGCGGGTCGTCGAGGAGTGACAGGGGCCAGGCGGATTGCGTTTTGGTCGCGAGTTCACTGTGCGGCGAAAACGAAGCAGGAACCGGGCCCCCTGCCTGGATGGTCCGGTTCCTGCCTGCCCCGAGCGGACCGCCCGCCCGGAGACCAGCCCGTCAAGGCGTGGCCATCGTGGTTGCGTCGCGAACCACCTGCGACGGTTGCGGAATCGTTTTTTTTTCCGGCGACTGCCCGGCTACTGCCGTCGCGGCGGCACGACCGGGCCGGCCGGTCGTCCGGTTGGCGTCGGCCCGGGTTGGTCCAGGTCATGCATCAGGCGGCCGACATCGTCGAGGAACGATCCCAGTCCTGCAGTTCGATCGCCGGGGTCCTGGATTGTGGCGGTCCCGGTTCGAGCAAGCGGGCCTGCTCCTGCTCGCGCGCCGAATCCGCCCCGAGTCCGGCCCGTTCGTACATCGCGGCCGCCTGCAGGTGCACATAGACGTTGCCGCGGTGACGATCGGCCAGGCTGCGCATGGCGGCGAGTGCCTCATCGATCGCGCCTTCGATTTCGAGGATGCGCGCCAGCGCCACGCCGGTGCGCGCTTCATCGGCGTCGACCGGCAGCAGGATCTCGCGGGCGGTGGCCAGTGCGGCCGTCCGCTCGATCGCGTCGGCGTGTTCGGCCATCTCCAGCAGGTGCTCGGCCACCAGCGCCCGCGTGTGCGGGCCGGGATCGAGCTGCAGCAGCCGCGTCAGGTCGTCCTGCATCCGGCGGGTCGCGTCGCGGCCGCCCTGCTGGCGCAGCGCATCGATCCGGAAATGCAGGATCTCGGGATCGGTTTCGCCGCGCAGCCGTTCGGCCTGGTCGAGATCGAACAACGCCTCGGCGAACTGGCGCAGCCGATGATGTGCCTTGGCGCGCACGAACCAGGCGATCGCGAACTGCGGGTCGCGATCGATCACCTCGGAGGCGGCGCTGACCGCCGCGAGCGCGAATTCGCGCCGTTCCGGCGCGGTGCGCGGGCGTTCCTGTTCATCGCGCGAGGTCGCGGCGAGCGCCAGCCAGCGTTCGGCCTCGGACAGCGCGCGCGCCAACTGCTCTTGATGGCGGCCGTGCTGCAGCACCAGGGTGCCGGCCAGCAGCCCGAGTACGGCGGTGACCAGCAGCGTCAGCAACGGGCGGCGCCCGCAGGCGCGCACCAGCCGTCGGACCGGACCGATCCGCCGCGCGGCCACGCGTTGCCCGGCCAGGAAGCGCCTCGAGGTCTTCGGCGAACTCCAGGGCCGAGCCGTGGCGGTGCCCAGGCTCCTTCTAAGCATCGCCTGGCGACGATGGTTTCGACGTCGCGTGGCAGGTCGGCGCGCAGCGATCGCGGCGCCGGCGGTTGTCGCTCGGTTAATGGCCTTCAGCACGCTCTGTGCGGTCGGCCCATCGAACGGTGGGCGACCGGTCAGCGCAGCATAAAGCGTCGCGCCGGGCTGGCAACATCGCCGAGCGTGTTGGCCTGTGCGGTGCCGCCGAGCACCTGCTCGGGCGCCATGAACATCGGCGTGCCGACGATCGCGCCGCTCTCGGTCATCGAGCCGGTGCCGGTCTCGCGCGCGAGGCCGAAATCGGTGATCGCCGCCCGTGGCGCGGCGTCGACGTCGTGGCGGTGCGCCGCAGCATCAGATTCCCGGGCTTGATGTCGCGGTGGACGACGCCATGGTCGTGCGCGAACTGCAGCGCCCGGGCGACCTGGGCGCAGATCTGGCACGCGGTCCTGACCGGTAGCGGTCCGACCTCCAGGCGTTCTTGCAGCGTGGTGCCGTCGACGAGTTCCATCGCGAACCAGTGCAGCCGGCCGCGTGAACCCCCGCTCGTAGACCGCGACGATGTCGGGGTGACGGATGCGGGCCATGATCCGCCTTCGCGCTGGAATCGCGCCAGCGCCCGCTCGGTCAGGGTCAGGCTGGCGGCAGCTTCAGCGCGATGCGTTCGCCATCGACCCGGCGCCTGGCCTCGAACACGATGCCCATCGTTGCCTTGCCATTCGCGGAGGATCTCGAACTCGGGCAGTTCCTGGCCGAGCGTTTCCGGCGCGAACGTGAGAACTCGCGGCGTTGGTGCCGAAATCGCCGTCGGGTGCGTCGCCAGTGCCGGGCGCGCTGCGGTCGTCGGGCTGCGGGGCGGGTGGGTTCAGGTCCTCGGGCACGCGTCCTGGATACGCAGCAACTGATCGAGCAGGCCTGGAAGATCCTGCAGTCGCATGTTGGGACCGTCGCTGGGGGCGTGGTCGGGGTCGTCGTGGACTTCCAGGAACAGGCCATCGATGCCGCAGGCGTCGCGGCGCGGCACAGGAACGGCACCTTGGTGCGGTCGCCGCCGGTCGACGTTCCCGGCTGCCGGGTCGTTGCACGCTGTGCGTGGCATCGAAGATCAGCGGGCTGGCCGAAACCGCGCATCGTCGGGAAGCCGGTGAAGTCGACCACCAGGGTCCGGTAGCGAAGCTGACGCCGCGTTCGGTGATCGCGACGTTCGGGGTGCCGGTGCTGGCACCTTGGCGAGCACGCTGCCGACGTCTTCGGGAGCCATGAACTGCCCTTTCTTGACGTTGACCGCGCGGCCGGTCTGGCCGGCGGCGAGCAGCAGGTCGGTCTGGCGGCACAGGAAGGCCGGAATTCGCGCAATCGACGACTTCGGCGCACGGCGCGCATTGGTCGACCTCGTGCACATCGGTGAGCACCGGCACGCCGAACTGGGCCTTCACGTCGCCGAGGATCCGGAGCCCTCCTCCCGAGGCCGATGCCGCGGAACGCGCCGCCGCTGGTCCGGTTGGCCTTGTCGAAGCTGCTCTGAACACCCACCGGCACGCGCGTTCGGCCGCAGATCCGGGCGATCCGTTCGGCGTGGCGCAGCGTGTGGTCGCGGGTTCTCGATCACGCATGGACCGGCGATCAACGCGAACGGCAGGTTGCGAGCCGCACGGTGCCGATGTTGGCGATCTTCTGCACGGAGGTCGTCGTCATCGGCCCGATCCTACCACGGCGAGGGCGGAACCGCGCTCGCAGTTCGTGCAGCGAGATCGCGAGCCGCGCGCCAGGCCGCCGGAGGTCGCCATCGATCTGCCAGGGTGCCGGGTCGCCGTCGATCCGCACCGACGTGGACGGTCAGATGGGGACCCGGCCGCAGCCGTCGCAGCAACGCGCGCAGTCCTGCCAGCCCACGCGGTCCGCGACCGCATCCGGAAGCACAGCACATGCAGCAGGCCGTCGTCCGGATCGATGTCTGGAGTCAGTTGCATGACGCCACCGTAGTTGCGCACGCGGGTGACCAGCACCGAACTGAGGTCGTCGAGCACCTGGCCGTCGGCAAACGTTGCGCGCAGTCGCCAGCGCGCTTTGCGTGTCGGACGGTGTGCAAGGATCGGGCCGGCCCATTTGTGTTTGCCGAGCGTGCCGCTGCGGACCTGCGCGCCAGCCAGTTGCACGACGCTGCCGTCGACGCCGGCGCCGATGGACAGCAGGAACCGGCGGTCGTTGGGCGATGCCGATGTCCAGTGAACGCGTGACCCGCGGCGATCGCCGCCGCGGCTGCGGCCGGCTTCTTTGGTAGTCCGCAGAGTTCCATCGCCAGCACGTTGGCGGTGCCGACCGCCCGGTGCGACGCCGAGCAGGACGCGTCGCGATCGCCATGCCGGCCAGCACTTCGTTGACGGTGCCATCGCCGCCGACGCGACCAGGCCCGATGACGGCTCGCTCGCGGCGACGTGCGCACGCGCAGTGGCGTCGCCGGCGCACTTGAATGAAATGACGCTGGCGGCCACACCGCGTTACGCCAGTTTCGCGCTGAAGCGCCAGTGCCAACGCGCGGCTCTTGCCGCCGCCGGAGATCGGATTGGCGAGGATCAGCAGTCTCTGGGTGGGCACCGGCTTCCGTTCGTCGACGAAAGCTGCAACCGCAAACGTTCGATGGCCGCGTTCTCAGTGCTGGTGACCGGGGCCTCCGGGTTCCTGGGACCGTGGCTGGCCGCCGCGCTGCGGCAGGCCGTTTCGTCCTTCGGTGTGAATCGCACCGCCGGTGACATGCTCGTCGATCTCGATTCGCCGACGCAGGTCCATGCCCTGCTGCCCGGCGTTGCGGCCCGATCTGGTGCTCAATCTGGTGGCGCTGTCGCGGCTCGGCGACTGCAAGGCCGATCCGGCGCGGGCGCGGCGCGTCAATGCGTGGTTGCCCAGCGCGCTGGCCGAACAGCTCCGGTTCGCCGGTGCTTCACGTGTCGACCGACCTGGTGTTCGACGGCGGTGGGGCACCCCTATGGTCCGCTGGCGGCGCAAGCGCCGTTGTCAGTCTACAGCGGCGCGACCAAGGCCGAAGGCGAAGAACAGGAGTGCTGCGGCACGGCGGTCAGGTCCTTCGCCTGCCCTGCTCTTCGTACCCCCGACGGCCAGGGTCGCGGTGCCAGCGGCATGATCAGGCAGGCGCTGGCCGCCGAACGCGGCCGGTGGCGCTGTTCACCACCGCGTATCGGACGCCGCTGCAGATGGCCGAGCGCGGCTGCCGGCCTGACGCGCGCTGTTGCCCGATTGCGATGGAGCGCGGATCAATGATCTGCCGGGGCCCGAACGGCTGTCGCGCTGGCAGTTCGCGCCGGGGGTGGAAAAGCTGCATCGGCTGCCGACCGCGTTGCTGCGCGCGCGTCGAGTGTCAGGATCCCGATCGGCCGCGCGATGTGTATGTCGCGCCGACCGGCGGGATGCCGCCGAGCCGGTCGCTGGCGGCGATGCTGGCCGACGCCTGAGCTTTCAGAACACCTGACGACCCGCACGGCGAACCGCGCAGCGTCAGGGTCGGCGTCCGGGTGACCGCCTGGCGGACCAGGGCGAGGCCCGACGGCGTTGGCCGGATCGCAGCCGGAATCGTGATGCCCATCGACGTCCCCAGCGCGGCTGACGCACCCGAAGCCCATCGTCGACGCGGTCACCGGATTCAGACACAGTGCGCCGATCGGACTGGCGCAAGAAGCCGGCGAACGGCAGTTCGGCGCCAGAAGTTGCCGGGGGAGTCGGCCAGGAAGAACACCGGCCTGCCGTTCGGCATCTGGGTGTCGAGGTAGACCAAGCTGACGTCGTCGGCGCGGCCTGGGTTGAACGGCGGGTTGGTGGCGTCCGGGTGCAGTCCCGACAGGAAGCTGCCGGTGCCGGGCGCAGTGTTGCTGATGGCGGAAGCTGGTCTGGTTGGTGATCGCGGTGGCGGCAGCGCCAGGAGCGTCACGGAGGATGTCGATCAGCAGTTGGCGGGGGGTGTTGGCGACCGGCGCAAAAACGCCATCCCACGCGAAGGCCATAGCCCATGTGCTCGATCAGGGCCGCGCCCGGCCGGTCAATAGGTCAGCCAGCGCGTCGGGTTGCCGGGCAGGCGATCGACCGCGTAATGGTAAGTTCAAAAAAAAATGATAGTCGCGGGTTGCACGCCGACGAACACATCAGCGCCATCCGGAACGGAAACCAGCGCAAAGGTGATCGTGACGGGGTGACAACGGCGGCGCCCGCCGGGCGAACGGCGTTGGTGAACGGGCCGAACGTCGCGACCGGCGCGGTCACCAGCGGGTAACCGCGGTTGGCCGAGTCTTCGGTGAAGATCACGACCGACCAGCTCTGGGCGGAGCTGCCGTCGTTGTCCGTCGACTGGAACGTCACGCCGGTGATCTGGCGGACGCCAGGCGAGCCGTTGGCCTTGCCCCAGCCGACGTAGTCAGCGCGGTCCAAGCGCGCGATC
>JADJPQ010000030.1 GCA_016713175.1 Planctomycetota bacterium | reverse complement strand
CTACTCGACCCTCCCCGACCGGACTCTTCGTCTGCGCTGCTTCAGCGAAGCGCCTCAACGCAACTCGCAGACTCACCCATCACTCCCTGCCCCCGTTCCCGCCGCAATACTCCGCCGGAACCCGATCGGACGCCTCCCGCTTACCCAATGTCTCCAGCCCAAACGCCCGATCCAGTGTCTCCATTACTTCTCTGGACCACCGATGCAAGTCAGCGCACCCGAGGGCCACAACGGCTGCTCGCTTGATGTCCCGCCAAATACGGTTCACACAAATCCATGACAACCACTGCTTCCTGGGCCCAAGAAGACGGCGACGACAAGTCCACTCCAGTAATCGACCTTGCGCTCGGAGACGATAGTCCGGTTCTCGCAGCTGAGAGCGAAGACCAGAAACAGCGTCAGGACTCTCCGGATCCAGAGCTGCAATGGCTCTGGATATGCTGTTCGTCACCCGAGTCCTGAAGCCTGGGGCCCCGACCCCCAGCCATCTCCAAGGCACCCCGCTCAAGAGCGCGGGCACCACCGGGACCAGCGCCCTTGCAGTTACCCCCCGTAAGCGCCCGGACTCTGTTTAAACCGGCCATGTTGAGCAGTCGACTCGAGCCTGAGACAGGTCGCAACCAGATCGCCCTGACTACAGGAAGGCAACTTCTCTATCCTCGATTCCAAGGGCTCCTGACGCATCGATCCGCTATCAAGCAGGCAGCGATATCCGGCACCAACGGACGACGACGTGAGGTCCAACCATAGTCCATCGATATCCAACGGCAAGTCCATGCACCTGATCACGGGACACTTACCACTTTCGAATTGCCCGACTTGCCCGTTCGGCTGAGGCCATCGCGACACCATGACGAGCCCTTGAACCACGTGTCCGGGAGCCTACGATTCTTCAAGACGAAGACGCACTCTTCGGACGCACTCCTATCGATGCGCAGAGCCAGGGGTAGTGCCCCGCGTACGCGCACACAGCAAGTCCTCAGCGCCGCGAACCGCCGTAACATCCCGTTCCGGATCAACCGCAACCTCGAGGCGCGGTGAGGCCAGGACTGTTCCAAGGCAGATCCAGCCTGCGTCCTGCCGGACCGGCCGTCAACAGAATCATCACGACAGACACCCTTGGGGACAGTACGTCCCAGCGACCCCAACCCGATGACGCAGGCCCTGGGTCGCACTTTGCACAGCCGTCCGTCGACGCGGGACACCTTCCCAGGCCGTCGTCTGAGTTCGCATACCGGGCCTCGCGTTGCCGTCAGCCGTTGCATGCATCGCAAGACACCTCAACGGACACCCTGTATGGCTCCCGTGTGCTGCCCGAGCCCATTCTCCCAACTGCACTTCCTGGCCTTGACAAAGAAGTAGTTCGCCGAATGACGTTGCCCGCAACGCGAGAGAAAAACCGTGTGGTCACGTTTTCCTTTGAGGTGTCGTGCTGGGTTCGCGGCAACTGGCACGCCCGCATGATTCCTGGATTGGTCAGATAACAATGCTCGGGACAGCCCATTTGTGGGTAGCTGGCACACCAGTCGACCGGCTTGCACTCCCGGGTTGTCATCACCGGCCTTCACAGAGGGCACTTCCGGCGGAAGCGAAGTAGGAAGCTGCGCCAGTCAGTAATGCCAGGTGGCAACCTCGGGGTCAGATGTTTCCGCAGCGCCATTCTTTGCACCTCGGAACTGCTTCTTCAGTTTGAACTTGTACTTCACGCCAGCGCGATAGCGTGGTGCGTCCGAAGCAGTTTTGCTTCCGACCTCGCAGGCCCCGTTTCACGTGCACTGGATATCCACGAGGACGTCTTCAATGACGTCATCGGCATTTCCGAACTTACTGTGGCTGCCCGATGGAGTGACACCGCCCGCACTTGTTCCCCCTCCTGCGGCGGCCAGGAGTCGGCAGGGTGACGCGACTTCGCCACGCAGGCCACTTAGCTCGGGCGTGTCGTGGCGGTTTGGGGTGCCGTAGCATCACGGCCAATTGGGGTTGGCTCCCGAGACCATCATCTGGCGAGGAACCTGATTTGGCGTCGCAACCGCAACGGTGCCTTGACAAGTTTAAATATGACACACTGGAGTCGCCACAGGCACATGGGCTCCCGACTCCCGTTGAACTCCGAACGGCTCAATTGATCAGGCAGGGCAACGTTTTCGACAAGCCGCGCAGTGATTAGCATGATCAGCGTGGGCCAGACTTGGTCCGTCCGACATCACAGCCCGGAGCGAGGTGGCCCGGCGCCCAGTCTTCCCTGTGCCGAGACCCTGGACGGGCGCCCTTCAAGCGACGAATGTGTCGAGTCCCCTGGGCGCCTTGCAAGTCGACGGATTCCAGCTCGTTCTCTGCCAGCCAAAACTCACGGGTCACTCCTTGACTGAAGGTCCGGGAAGCATCAGCCGGACCGACTCGGAACCATACCGGTTCTTGAAACGGAACACTACCCACCCCACGCAGACCTTCCGACAGCGGGTCAGAACGCGCCAGGCTCAACCGAAAGCTGACCACTTCCATCAGCCCTGACCACTTGCCGTCCGCCGACTGAAACCCCAGAACACCAGCGTCGTCGTCGCCGAGAACGGCGCCCCATCGCCGACCTGGTCCATGCCCTTCTGAGCAGCTCCACCGTGTCCGCGCTGCATGCCGCCACTACCTCCACCGTACACCGCAGGTTGTCGCCCCGTCGAGGCACCCATACGCCGAACACCTCGACGTCCACCGTGGCGTCGTCGAGCTGCCTTCGCGCATCAGCACTTCTGCATCGATCATGGTCGTCGCCTCTACGCCTTCACCGCCGCAAAACCACCCGACTCAGCAACCGGAACAGCACCAGCGTCCTCGACCGGGCTCTCCGTGCTGTACGCCGCGATCCTGAACCGACACGTCCTTCAGGCCCAGCCACTCCTGCGGATTGCTGCGCCCGACGCATGACTTCGATTTTGCCGGTCATCACCGTCCCGTCACCGACGTCCTCGCTGGCCTTGTGCACCAGCTCGACGCCGACCTTGCCGAGATCCGTCGCCAGCAGCTCGACAACGACGCGGACGTTGTCTTCCTTGCGCGAAACCACGGCGTGAACAGTTCCGGTCCCGGACGCCCAAACGGCAAGGAGTTGTGCGTCGATCATGTGTGGCCTCCGCGGCAGGGCGCCGCACCGGGATCCTCAGCTTGACGTTGTCGAGCCAGATCGGCGACAGCATCCGGGACGTCGCGTACGCCGTGCCGCTCGTCGCCTCGAGCTTGAACTGGTAGCGCACCAACGGGCTGAAACCCTTGACCGTCGAAGTGTCTTGCACCGGCCAGGTCGCCGGCGTTCGCGTTGCAAAGCCGTCAGCTCGATCGTCGTCGCCGAATTGACGTCGACGCCATCGCCGGTGTCCTCGGCATTCTTGTGGAAGGCGCGCACTTTCAAATCAACGCGCTTGGTGCCGGCCAACGCCACCGCCTCGGCCGTGAACGTCGCGTAGTCGCCACCGCGCTGGAACCAGGGACTGGATGGGAAGTCACACTGCCACCACCTGCGCCAGTCGTGACCAGGGTTTGGGCATCGATCATCTCGGGGACTCCGGATTCCTCGGGGACCCACGGCGCCGCTCCCTGCCACGGATCCGGACCTTCAGCCCGACGGAACCCGCGCAGAGACTCGGTCCAGTGAACTCGGCGGCCGCAGCAGCGCCCGCCGGCAACATCTGGCGAGCCAGGGGGCCGATTTTCCGTCGCCTGCTCGATCCGGGCAAAATGCCCGCACCCGACGGGCCGATCCGCTCATCGTTCGCTTCACGTTCGAACACGCGATCTCGAGCTCACGCGCCGCGCGTGGATCGACGGAGCCTCAGGCACACGAGAGGCTCCGACCTGCCCGCTGCCGCGCAGTTGGCGGCGACAGCCCGACCGGCAATCCGAGCACCGCGCGCAGCGATCGACCGCCACGCCGAAGAATGCCGAAACGCCGCGCGGCGATCCGATGCGAGCAAGGCGCGCTTGCGCGCTGCTCGGAGTTCCACAACCGCCGGACGGCGTTCGCCTACACGAGGAACGCCCACGCTTCCACGTCCGTCGGTCGCCGGCCGCGCAGTTGCTCATCGACCCACTTGTCGAGCGCCGCCTCGACGGCATCCCGGATCAGTTGCGGCGACTGCGTCACCGACGCAGCACCGCGATGCGGCGGCGGCAACACGTTGGCGCAAGTGGTCCAGTCCTGATGGCGCGTCTTCCATCGCGATCTCCGAACCTCCGTAGCCCGGAGAACAGAGATCGCAACCGGCTTCCGCGCCGCCGCGCAGTCCAGTCAGCACGTCAGCGACATCCTCAGTTCGTGGGCGGAACGTCGGCAGCCCAACGGGGCGGGATTGCCCTCGGCCCGCAACGCCAATCGGAAGTCGCCGACGCGGAACCGCGCGACCCAGCCCGCGACAGGCTGCAAGTCCAGCCGCAGCAGATCGGTGCGTCCGTGCACCCCATCTCCGTGGGCATCCGGCTTCCTCGGTCGCAGCTTTGGGTCCATGAACTCGCTCGCGTCGTCCTGCATGCCGCCACCTCGCTGGGCTCCGACTCTTCATCGGGTGTCGATTGGAGTCCGCACGGGCATGAGGTCGGGGAGAACTTCGTCACGGCGCTGGCGACGAGCGCTGGTCGTTGAGGCTGGTCGTCGCGGAGGGGCGGCACGTCGGCAAGCAGGCGAGCGTGGGACAGCCTCGTGTTCAGCACGCGTGGACGGGCCCGCGCGGCTGGTGTTCTTTGCGCTCGGGTTGCCGGCGACCGGGCGCGTGCGGATGGAACCGCGGGATCTCGAGGGGCGCGTGGCGTTCGTGGAGGTGCGACCGGCGGAGTATGCGAGTCCGAGAGTGGGGAGACCGTTCGGCGCAATGAGGTGCCTGCGATGGGTATCGGCCGGTGCCGGAGGCGATCGGGGACGGTGGGTGGGTCGGCGGGTGGTGGTGGGCGGAAGCCGCCGAAGACGGCGCAGCCTTCGGGGGACGGGGGAGGATGAGGAGGTGGATCGGAGGAGATCCGTTCTGATCGGGCGGTCGCGCGGTGTGGCTCGCCACGCTGCGCGGCGCCTCTTACCGGTCGGGCCTGCCCGATCGCATCGGCGCGGCAGAAACGAGAACCGAGAGCACTAACCACAAGGGGGTCTGGTGGAATCAACAAAAAATCGAACGGTCTCAAGAGAGGTCTCCAGGTGGGCCGTCTCAATAGCGAACTCTCCATACGCGATAACCGTCCGTGGTCTTGCCGCCAGGCCTGCGGACCTCGATCACGCGGCCGCCCATGTCCCGCAGCGAATACCGTCGAAACGGGTGCAATATTGCGTCAATTGCGTCGTCCGCAGATACGCCGACATCAACATCAGCTTCATTTTCTCACCGATGACCCAAGCCGCTTCAACACCGGAAGCCAGCATGGTGTGTGCGATCGAAATATGATCGGGCATTGTGGGACGGTGGGCCGGCAGCGATGTCCATCTCGTAGCATGGTTCTGAATGTGGCGAGAACCACACGATAGACAATCATGAGGCAGGCCACGAACTTCATGAGCAAATCTCCTTTGCAGCGTTCTTGTTACTGTCCAGTATGCTCGCTCAGTCCACAACTGCGCTCCCGTCATGGGGGCAAGTTCGCGATTCAGAAGCGTGGCGCCCCTTCCACCAAGAATCAAAGGTCATGAGAGCATCGGTGCCTTCTTGGATGGATCACCCGAAGTAAAGTGGCGGATCCTTGTCGCATACTCCGCCGCAGACTGGCCCTTTGACGAGCTGATTTCATGCTGATCTATCATCAGGAGAGCACAACATGTCTTGCACTCTGGGTGATCTGTCTTGGGACAGCCGCTGGTCACCCTAATGAATGCGAGCAGCAGGGCGGCTTTGCCAATATTCTTGATGCTCGGGCCTGGCCAATCCGAAAAATCCGCCTGCCCGGCCTCCAGGACACCGCTGGATGTCTGCAAGCCTTGAGGCGAGGTTGCCCATTGCTCGGTCTGGTAGAGGCTATTCCGGGTCGAGAGATCAAACTTCTCGCACTCCGACCTAGGGTCAAACAGCGGACCTGGCTCAAATGCCTCTTCAGTTCAGCATCACGGCGGATTCGCATTACCCTTGTCTCCGATGGTATGCCACGAAATAGCGTAGTGGAAAACAGCGGCAATCATTCCGTGAGGTCCCAGTGTGCGATCGTCAAAGCTCCTCCATAGGTCGTGCGCCAGGGTCCCAAAATTCGCGTCCCTGTTCACGTCCTGCCCAAACCAGAGCGAATGCAGAGCTTGTCGACACAGCAGCAGCAGGCCGTGCACGCCCTGTTCACCGACGCCGCAGATGCAAGTGTCGCAACAGCGTTCTGCATCGACGAGCGGCGCCGGCCACTCATCAAGACGTCCGGCGCACCATAGCCATCATGTGCCAGTACGGGGGATCGCTGCTGGGCATGCCCGCACGCTGGTCTTCAGAGCGGTTATCGCACCCGCACCGATGCCTGGAGACTCCCTGATACGAGAGTCTGGCTGCTGCCGCACCGCGCACGCATGCCTGTCCCACGGTAGGCCGACGGCACTCTCTGCTGGCTCAGGTCCTGCGTCCCGCGGGAACTGCACCCTTGATCCGCCGGTTTGTTGTTGCAGGCACGATTGCACTGGTGGGGTCATCGTGCGGTCGGTGGATTGGACGACGATG
Source organism: Planctomycetota bacterium (assembly GCA_016713175.1). GTDB lineage: Bacteria > Planctomycetota > UBA1135 > UBA1135 > UBA2386 > JADJPQ01. Next base: position 269,678 of record JADJPQ010000030.1, on the reverse strand, counting down.
CGGTGCTCCCGCACCGCTCACGACTCGGCGCCCCTTATGCTCCGGCATCGATAGAGTGCCTGAGAAGGAGCCCCAGTGCCCGGCGTCGGCACTCCGGTGATCGGACCGGGGCGACCACCCAGCCCAGGCACCTGCGGAAACCCCGGCCCCGGTGTAGTTGGCCTGCCCGGTGCAGGAGTAGTTGGATCGCCTGGACCAGGCGTCTCAGGACCATCCGGGTCCCCATGAATCGCTCAAGTCGGCGGATTCCAGCTCGTCCTCTGCCAGCCAAAACTCAGGGTCACCTCGAACGCAAGGCCCAGAACATCACTTCCGGACCGACTCGAACCATACCGGTTCCTGGAAACCGGAACATCACCCACCCACGAAGTCCTTCCGGCAGCGTGTCGGACCGCGCCAGACTCAGCCGAAACCTGACCACCTCCATCAGCCTGACCACTCCGCCGTCTGCCGACCGACACCCGAGAACACCAACGCACTCGTCGGCGAGAACGGCACTCCATCGCCGACCTTGTCCCTGCCCCTCTGCACCAGTTCCACCGGCAGCGCCGCACCGTGCGCCGCCACTACCTCCAGCGTACCGCAGGTTGTCGCCCCGTCGAGGCCCACACACCGAACACCTCGACGTCCTCCGTGGCGTCGTCGAGCTGCCCGTCGCGTCATCAGCACTTCTGCATCGATCATGGTCGTCGCCTCTACGCCTTCACGCTCGCAAACCACTCCGGGCTCAGCAACCGGAACAACACCCAGCCGTCCTCGACCGGGCTTTCCGTGCTCGTCGCCGTGATCTTGAACCGACACAGCTCCTTCAGGCCAAGCCACTCCTGCGGGTTGCTGCGCCCGACGCTGCTGACTTCGATCTTGCCGGTCATCACCGTCCCGTCACCGACGTCCTCGCTGCTCTTGTGCACCAGCTCGACGCCGACCTTGCCGAGGTCCGTCGCCAACAATTCGACGACGACGCGGACGTTGTCTTCCTTGCGCGGAAACCACGGCGTGAACAGTTCCGTGGTCCCGGACGTGCCAAACGGCACGAGTTGTGCATCGATCATGTGTGGCCTCCGCGGCAGGGCGCCGCACCGGGATCACCAGGCCTTGACGTTGTCGAACCAGATCGGCGACAGCATCCGGAACGTCGCGTACGCCGTGCCGCTCGTCGCCTCGAGCTTGAACTGGTAGCGCACCAACTGCTTGAAACCCTTGACCGTCGAAGTGTCTTGCACCGGCCAGGTCGCCGGCGTTCGCGTTGCAGTCGTCAGCTCGATCGTCGTCGCCGAATTGACGTCGACGCCATCGCCGGTGTCCTCGGCATTCTTGTGGAAGGCGCGCACCGTCAACTTCGCGCCAGTGCCGGCCAACGCCACCGCCTCGGCCGTGAACGTCGCGTAGTCGCCACCGCGCTGGAACCAGGGACTGAACAGAATCACACTGCTGGCACCTGCGCCAGTCGTGACCAGGGTTTGGGCATCGATCATCTCGAGAACTCCGGATTCCTCGGGGACCCACGGCGCCGCTCCCTGCCACGGATCCGGACCTTCGTAGCCCGACGGAACCCGCGCAGAGACTCAGTCCGTGAACTCGGCGGCCGCAGCAAAGCGCCCGCCGGCAACATCAAGGAGTCAGGGGGGTACGATTTTCCGTCGCCTTGCTCGATCCGGGCAAAGTACACCCGCACCCGACGGCCGATCCGCTTCATCGTTCGCTTCACGTTCGAACACGCGATCTCGAGCTCACGCGCCGCGGCGGGATCGACGGAGCCTCCAGGCACACGAGCCCGACCTGCCGCTGCCGCGCCGTCAGCGGCGACAGCCCGACCGGCAATCCGAGCACCGCGCGCAGCTGATCGACCGCCACGCCGAAGAATGCCGAACGCCGCGCGGCGATCGATGCGAGCAACGTGCGCTTGCGGCGCTGCTCCGAGTTCCACAGCCGCCGGACGGCGTTCGCCGACACGGAAAACGCCCACGCTTCCACGTCCGTCGGTCGCCGGCCGCGCAGTTGCTCATCGACCCACTCGTCGAGCGTCGCCTCGACGGGCCAAAAGGGTCAGGGCCGGAATCGCTGCAGCAACCAACACGACAATCCACACCCCGACCATGCGACCGTGCTCAACCGCGTCCGCGAACATGTGCCGATACCCACGCCAGTCTCAGACCTGCTCGACGAACGCCTTCAACCGCTCCAGCTTCGCCGGCCGCTTCAACCGATCCATCGCCGCCGCCTGCAACTGCCGCACACGCTCCGCGGTGATCCCCATCCCATCCGCGATCTCCGCCAGCGTCTCCGGCTCCTTGCCATCGAGCCCGAACCGCCGCCGCAAGATCACCCGTTCGCGATCCGGCAGATCACCCATCGCATCCGCCAGGCTCTTCCGGAGATCACCCTCCGGCACCGAATCCGGCACCGAGATCGCGTTGTCATCCGCCAGCATCTGCGCCATCGTCGCGCCCTCGCCAGCCACCAATTCGGCATCCAGGCTCTGCGCATACCGCCGCGTCGCCAGCAACCACTCGACCTTGCTCGCCGCCAGACCGAGCACCTTGCCGACCTCCGCCGCCGTCGGTTCGCGACCGGCACGCCGGCCTTCTTCCTGCACGCGCTTGATCTTGCCGAGCAGCTTCTGCACCCAGATCGGCACCCGTACGGTCCGGGCGTGGTTGTAGAGCTGCTTCAGCACCGCCTGCTGCACCCAATACTGCGCGTAGGTTCGGAACCTGACATCGCGCCGCCAATCAAACCCTTCGACCGCCTGGAACAGCGACGCATTGCCTTCCTGGATCAGATCGGCCGAGTCGACGCCAAGACCGCGGTAGCGATTGACCGTCGCCAGCACGACGTGCAGCGCGCCTTCGACGCCGATTGCGCAGATCCGCCAGCTGCCGGATCACCGATTCGAGATAAGCGCGCCGGGCCGGGTGCCGGGCCAGGAACGGCGCCGCGACGGCCAATGCCTCGCTCGGCGTCTTGCCCGCCGTCGCCTTGGCCTCGTCAGCGCGCATGCCGACGGCGAGCAGTTCGGTCTCGACCCGCAGCCGCAGGAACTCGTACCGGCGGGCCATCCGGAACTCTTCCGTCCGGTCCATCGCCGGGATCCGCCGCAACTCCACATGGTAGAAGCTGCCACGCAGATCGGCAGGCCCGACATCCGTCGAACTGGCAGCCACTGCCATTTTGGCGCGATAGGCGTCGATCTGGACCACGGTCTCCGCACTGCGCATCGCCTTGACCAGTGCGTTCACCGTCCGTTGCCAGGCCGAAGTCGCCACGTCGAGGCGGCGATCCAGCTCGTCGACCGTCATCGACGCGCCGACCTTGGCACCGAAGGACTTGCGAGACAACAGCTTGCTGATGACCATGACAGATGCTCCGCAGCGGGAAACGCCAACCTTGCTACGCCGGAAAGGCGCGACAAGTGCATTTCGATGCCGGAAAGCCTCCGGAGTCACGGAAACGCCGGGAAACCGGGTTCAACTTCCGTGCCCGCTCTTGCGGCAGCAAAACCAGCCCTTGGGGGCAGGTTGCGTCGGGGCGGAAGCCTATCGCTTCCGGAGGGCCAGCAACGCGACCACCAGCACCAGCGCGCCGCCGCCGACCAGCAGATACGGCATTCCCGACGACTCTCCGGACGCATCCGGACCCGCGACGGCAGGCGACGAGGACGGATGTGCCGACGACGCCTCCGGCACCGGCAGCGGCGTCACCGCCGCGTGGCCACCGTCGTCGACCGGCGGGGTCACCGGCTCGGCGACGGGGTTCGAAGCCCGCGGAGTCGACGAAGCCGCGGCCGGAGCCGGAGTGTCCGGCACAACCTGCACCTTCCCCGGCGCCTGACCGATCTCGATCTCTCGTCCCGCCCGATCCATGAACCGCCCGACCGCCTGGCCGGTCGCACCGGAATAGAGATCGAACTGCAGTTCCACACTGACGCGGATCTTGCTGCCGAGCTTGGCATCGCTGGCCGCGGTCACCGGAATGTCGAAGATTGCGATCTCTTCGTAGACCGGCTTGCCACGGTAGGCCTGGTTCTGCGGCAACGCCCCGAGTTTGGGCTCGCGGAAGTTCAGCGAACCGAGCGTCAGTTGCTGCTGCTGGGCCGGACCGCGCAGCGTCACCGGCGGCGGCGCCGGCAGCACCGCGTCGCCGCGCAGGATCATCATCACCGTCAGGATGCCCGTCTGGCCCGGCAGCAGCCGCCGCGGTTCCAGCGACGTCTCGAACGTGCAGAACGCGCCGGCGCCATTGACGACGCTGCGCGCCAGCCGTTCTTCGGGCGTCAGCTTCGCCATCGCTTCGGCTTCACGAAGCGCCGCCTCCTTGTCGTTCTCCGAGCCGTCGGCCTTCATCGCCCGGCGCTTCTCTTCCATGTAGCGCTGGGTCTCTTCACCGGTCACGCCGACGTCGGGGTTCTCGACCTCGACCTGGGCGGCCAACGGAGCAAGCCAGAGGCAGGGGAGCACAGCAGCAAGCAGCCAGGAACGCTTCATCGGGAGGAACATCCTATCGCAGGCAACGGCCGGGACAGCGCTGCGACGTCGTTCCCGGCGGTTTCCGCCGGCCGATCGCAGAAAGCGCCTCGATCCGGGACTGAAAGCAGGGGCGGACCTTGAACAAGCCCTATTCCAAGGCTAGTTTCTTCGGCCCGATGGTTCAACCTGCCGCCGCCCTTGCCGAGCCAGCCGTGCTCGACGCCCTCCGTGCCGTCCGCGACCCGGACCTGCACCAGGACATCGTCAGCCTCGGCTTCGTCAAGGACCTGCGCGTCTGCGGCGGCAACGTCGCCTTCAGCATCGAGTTGACGACCCCGGCGTGCCCGGTCAAGGACCTGATGAAGGCCCAGGCCGAACGCGCTGTGCTGGCGCTGCCCGGTGTGCAGCAGGTCAAGATCGAGATGACCGCCAGGGTCACCGCCAGCCGCCCGTTGATGGGCGAGAAGGGCATGATCCCCGGCGTCAAGAACGTGCTGGCGGTGTCGTCCGGCAAGGGCGGCGTCGGCAAATCGACGGTCGCCGTCAACCTCGCGTGCGCACTGCAGAAGTCGGGCGCGAAGGTCGGCATCCTCGACGCCGACGTCTACGGCCCCAACGTGCCGTTGATGCTCGGCGTCCGCGGCCAGCCCGAAGTCGTCGACAAGAAGATCGTGCCGTTCCAGAAGTACGGCCTCCAGGTGATGTCGATGGCGCTGCTGGTCGCCGACGACCAGCCGGTGATCTGGCGCGGCCCGATGCTGCATTCGGCGGTGCGCCAGTTCCTGTTCGATGTCGGTTGGCAGGACCTCGACTACCTGGTCGTCGATCTGCCGCCCGGCACCGGCGACGCGCAGCTGTCGCTGAGCCAGCAGGCGCACATCATGGGTGCGGTGATCGTCACGACGCCGCAGGACGTCTCGGTCCTCGATGTGCGCAAGGCGATCCGGATGTTCCAGACCGTCAACGTGCCGATCCTCGGCGTCGTCGAGAACATGGCGTGGTTCCAGCCGCCCGGTCACAGCGAGCGCTACCACCTGTTCGGTCAGGGCGGCGGCGCGCGCATCGAGAAGGAGTTCGGCGTGCCGTTGCTGGGCCAGGTGCCCATCGAGATGGCGGTGCGCGAAGGTGGCGATCAGGGCCAGCCGGCCGTGCTCGCCGTTCCCGACAGTCTGGCTGCCAGAGCCTTCGCCGACATCGCCGGCAAGGTCGCGCAGCGTGTCAGCATCCTCAACGCGGAGTAACACGATGAACCCGACGACCAACAACCAGAACACGGCCAAGAGCCGCTTCACCGCCCAGAACACGATGCTCGAGATCCTGACGGCCGATCCGTCGCTGGGCATGGTGCTGATGCGCGACTTCCACCTCGGCGGCTGCCGCAACTGCGGTTTCAACCCGCATGACACCGTCGAGACCGTCGCGACGCAGAACGGCATTCCGACGGACCGCCTGCTGGCGGCGATGAACCGCAGCGTCTGAACGCCCTGCCGTTCAGGCCGGCGCGAGGAATTCCTCGAGCCGGGCACGCGGTCGCCCTGGCGGCGGATCGCTGACGCCCCAGGATTCCAGCGTCGGGTTGCCCGGCCCGTCCGGTCGCAACAACGCTGCCGGCCAGTGCACGTGCGCGTGGATCGGCACGCTGCCGTGATCGGCAATCGGCCGTATCCACGCGGTGCCATCCGCCTTGCGCCGGCTGGAGCGCGGATGATGCGAGAAATGCAGGAACCAGGCGTTCGCCAGCCACAGCGTCCGCGGCGAGGCCTGCACGTAGAGATCGTCGGTCTCCAGGAAGCCGTGCTGGCCCCAGATCAGGCCGTTGCCGCGCAGGTTGTGCAGCGAACTGATCCGCGTCAGATAGTTGTAGGCGCTGTGGCAGTTGTCCGGCTGCAGGTAGTCCTGCGGTCGGCAGGTGCCGGGCCCGGCGAAGCCCGGGTGGATCGGCCGCAGCGCCAGGTTCTTGATCAGGGCGCCGTCGCTCGGACTCGAGTCCATCGGCACGCACGGATTGCGCGGCGGATCCGCCAGCGCCGGCTGGTGTTCCTGCAGGATCAGCAGTTGCCGGCAGAAGGCGAGCATCGGCTCGGCGTGGACCTCGTCGCCATCCAGCGTGAGCACGTGCGTGCCGCCGCGCCGACGCGCCTCCTGCAGCATCGCTTCGCGGTTATCGTGTTCGTTGCTGCCGCCAAAGCCCTCGAACAGGGTCAGCTTGTCGGCGATATGCCGCATGCCGCGGATGATCTCGATCGTGCGATCGCGGCTGTGGTTGTCGAACACCAGGATCTCGTCGACGTGCGGGTAGACCGACGTCAGGGCGTACCAGATCCAGTACTCCTCGTCCCTGACCATCGATACCGAAACCAGCTTCATCGCCGTTGCATCCGACCGTTGTCCAGAACATCGGCAGCGGACCGTTCCCGACTCGAGGCCGCCATCCGAACGTTGCCCTTGCGCCCTGGCCCGACCCGGCCAAAATGGTTTCGGCCCACCCGGGCGGAGCACTCCCAAGACGAAACGCAGAAGCGACACGACCATGGCGAAAGTGACCGAACTGACCGACGAGACCTTCAAGAACACCGTTGCCGGCGCGAAGACCCCGGTGCTGGTCGATTTCTCCGCCACCTGGTGCGGCCCATGCAAGGCCCTGGCACCGACGATCGATGCGGTTGCGGCCCAGTACGAGGGCAAACTGGCGGTCTACAAGATCGACATCGACAGCGCGATGGAGACCGCGAGCAGCTTCCGCGTGCAGAGCGTGCCGACTTGCATCTTCTTCAAGGACGGCAAGGAAGTGGATCGCTTCCTCGGCAACCTCGACATCCGCAACGTGAAAGCGCGGGTCGACAAGGTCCTGGCCTGAGCCGCTGACGGCAGAGCGCAACGCCCACCCGGAATTCCGAGCACAAACGGCGTGCGCTCGCGAGCGGATCGCCCTTCCAGGGTGGTTTCCCTGCCACCCCTGAAGTCATGATCCGCCACACCATCCTGGCCGCGTCACTGTTCGTGACCGCGGCATCCCTGTCCGCCCAGACGCCCGACCACCTCGTCGGCGTGACCCGGCTGGCGCCTTCGCTGCGTCACCATGACCACTGGGCCTGCGCTCCGATCGCGCAGTGTCCGTTGCCGTGGTTCCCGAATGCGGCCGGCCTGCCGCCCCATGCCGGCGGCACTGGTTGGGATCCAACGCGTCCCGGCGCGTTCATCACCAACGGCCTGTTCCTGGCCAAGACCGACGACAACTGCGGCATCATGTGCCCGCCGGCGCCGTTTCCGGGGCTCGGCCCGAACGCCTTCGCGACCGGCCTGGAGGTCGTCGAGAGCCAGAATCAGCTGTGGATGATCGACAGCCTCGGCATCCTGCACTTCTACAACCTGGGCTGCCCGGTGGTCCCCGCCGGCCAGTGCGCGACCGGCCTGGTGCCGTCGGCGATCCAGCAGTGCACCAGCGGCCTGGCGGTGGACGAGTGCAACGGCCTGGTGTTCATCAGCTACCCCGACTTCGCGACCGGTGCGAACTGGATCATCGTCTCCAATGTGGCGGCACCGTGCATGCCCGTGCAACGCATCCTGGTGCCTGGCTGTCCGCCGATCGCCCTGGGCCCGATCACCGGCCTCGCGGTGAACGGCTGCCGCGGTCTGCTCTATGCCACCGACGGCGTCAGCACCGTCGCCCTGCAGTACGTCGTCGCTGCGCCAGCAGTCGCGATCGTCAACCAGTTCTGCTGCCCGGGCCCGGCCGCGCTCGATCCGATGATCGGCCTCGCCGTCCGCCCCGGCCGCGCGACGTCGATGCCGGCGACCTGCGCCAACGGCTCGTGCCCGCCATGCCCGATGACGTTCGATCTGCGTGGTGACCCCAACCTCGGCAACGCGACCTTCGGCTTCCGGCTCAGCAACGCACCGGCCAACCAGCTCGCGTGGGCGGTGATCGGCACCGGCCCGTGCGCCCCGCCAGGTCTGATGACACCGCTGCTGTGCGGTCCGATCTTCGCCGTGCCGGTCCTCGGCACGCTCGGCCCCAACTTCACCGGTGGCGGCGTCGGCTGCACCGGCGGCACGGTGTTCCCGATGCCTTTGCCCCTGATCCCGGGGCTATGCGGCGCGGTGCTGTCGGCGCAATCGCTGGTGCTGTGCGGGGGCTCGACGACGACCTCGATCGGCACCGCGATCAGTGACTGCCTGAGCTTCCAGATCCAGTGCAACTGAGCCGCGCCCGCGCCGCGGCCTCGCGGCGCATGTCGCGCAGGTGACGCCACCCCAAGGCCAGGCCGAGCGGCACGCAGGCGAGAGCCAGCGGCCAGCGCGGTCGGGCCTCCCGCACGGCGAGCGGCGTGACCAGCGCGACCTCGCCATGCCGGGCCCGAAAGATGTGCGTGCCGGCGACCGCCACGTCGTGGCGCAGCACGCCGTCCGACCCGGTGCTGCCGATCGCGACGCGCGAACCGTCGGGCAGTTCACGTTCGATCGGCAGGCCCGCGAGTGGGCCCGAAGGCGCCATGGCCTGGACGACAACGGAGTCGCCGACCTCAGCCGGGTACGGGGTGACCGTCAGTTGCTGCAAGGCACAGACGAACAACAGGGACTTGACCATCGGCGTCGGAACGGCGGGTAGTCTGTCGCCGTTGTCTCCCGAAATCGAGGATCTGGGCCGCGCCCCGTTCGCGGCGGTGCTGACGGCCATGCGTGCGCTGCTCGCCGACGTGCTCGCCGGCCGTGACCCTGGCCGGATCCTGTTGGTCGAGCACGATCGGGTCTACACCGCCGGCCGGGCGACACCACGGACCGAACTGACCTCGGACATCGTGCCGATCGAACGCGGCGGCAAGATCACGTTCCACGGTCCGGGCCAGCTCGTCGTCTACCCGATCGTCCGGCTGCCGCGGCGCGATGTGCGGGACTGGCTGCGACGGCTCGAAGCGTTTGGCGTGGCGATCTGCGGCGCCTTCGGCCTGCACGCCGAACCGTCGGTCGACGGCACCGGTGTGTTCGTCGCCGGCCGCAAGGTGGCGTCGATCGGCGTCGCGATCAAGCAGTGGGTCAACCTGCACGGCATCGCGATCAACGTCGCGATGGATCTTTCTGCCTGGCAGGCGGTGCGACCATGCGGCCTGTCGCCGGACGTGATGACGGATCTCTCGGCCGCCGCGGGTCGACCGATCGGTCTGCCGGAAGCCAAGGCCGCGGCGCGCGCGGCAATGCCGGCGCTGTTGGCGCCTTGACCACGTGAACGGTAGGCCGGTTGCTGCGCTGCATCGCCAGGACCGCCTACGCGCAACCGATCCGTCGATCCCCTACGCTGCGCCGGTGGACCCCGACCGCCTGCTGATCGCCTACCGCCGCATCCGCACGAAGAGCCGCGAACTGATGGCGCCGCTGTCCGCCGAGGACTTCCGCGTCCAATCGATGCCCGACGTCAGTCCGCCCTACTGGAATCTTGGCCACACCTCCTGGTTCTTCGCGCGCAACGTGTTGCACGCGTTCGGCCGCTACGACACCGATTGGCGAGGCTTCGAATTCCCGTTCAACAGCTACTACGAAGGCCTGGGGCCGCGGCTGGCCCGGCCGCTGCGTGGCAAGGTCGCGCGGCCGACGACCGCGGAGACGCTGGCATTCCGCGATGCCGTCGACGTCGCGATGGAACGGTTGCTCGGCGATCCGGGTGGCGTCGATCGCGACCGGTTGGCGTTCTTGACCACGACCGGCTTGCAGCACGAGCAGCAGCACCAGGAACTGTTCTTGACCGAAATCCTGCACATCCGCTGGTCGGATCCGCCGGAGCTGCGGCGCCCGTACCGGTCGGAGTCCTTGCCGCCGTGCGCGACCGCACCGGTGCCGTTGTGTTTCCTCGAACAGACCGGCGGACTGGTCGAGATCGGCAACCGCGAAGGCGGCTGGTGCTGGGACAACGAACTCGCGGTGCATCGCGCATTCGTCGCGCCGTTCCGGCTGGCCAATCGGCTGGTCACCAACGCCGAGTGGCGGGCGTTCGTCGACGACGGCGGCTATCGGCAACCGCTGCTGTGGCTGTCGAACGGCTGGGCCAAGGTGCAAGAACTCGGCTGGACGATGCCGTTCTACTGGGAACGCGACGGCGGCGCGTTCCGGCAGTGGACGCTGCGCGGCTGGTCACCGCTCGCGGCGGACGCGCCGGTCTGCCACGTCAGCTTCTATGAAGCCGATGCGTTCGCACGCTGGTTTGCGGCGCAGCATCGCGATCACGCCGCGGTCCGGTTGCCGACCGAACGCGAGTGGGAATGCGCGATGCGTGCTGCCGGCTTCGCGGCCGTCGGCGGCAACTTCCTCGACGACGATCGGTTGGTCACGCTCGCTCCGCGCGGCGATGGCTCGACCCTGTTGCAGCTCGGCGGCGACGGCTGGCAATGGACCGCGAGCCACTACGAGCCCTACCCGGGCTACCGCGCCTTCGATGGCGACCTGATGGAGTACAACGGCAAGTTCATGGACAACCAGCGCGTGCTGCGCGGCGGTTCCCTGGCCACGCCGAAGGACCACATCCGCGTCAGCTACCGCAACTTCTGGCCGGCGGACACCCGCTTCCAGTTCACCTGTGTGCGGCTCGCCGCCGACTCGCCGTCGGCCTGAGCGTGGGCAATCTGCCCGGATGAAGCGGGCCAGGGTTGTGCACGCCCGACGCCACGCTAGGTTTCCGGCCGTTCGCCGAACGTCTCGGCGACTGACCCATGAACCCAGACAGGAACACCGTGCTGCGCCGCCATTGAATGCGCTGAAGCCGGCCTGGCTGGGGTGCGGTCTGCACTCCGATCGGCCGACCCGTTCGCTGCGGCAGGCAGCGCTGACGGCGTCCTGTCCGGACTGCCGTCACCCTGACTGCCGGCGGTGACGGCATCTGGAACCTGCCGGGGAACTGCTCCGCCCCGGTGGCGACGCGTCTGGTGTCACGAACACCGCCAATGAATCCGCTCCGCATCGCTATGCTCGCCAGCGCCGCCTCGTCGGCTGCGCTGATGGCCCAGGCCGCTGGCCAGACCCCGGATCCGAAACCGCCCGCGCCCGCCGCGACCAACTGGGCGGACTTCACCCGTTCGGGCCTGCCGATCAAGTTCTACGGTTTCCTGCGCTTCGACGCGTACTACAACACCGCCCGCTTCGACAGCGTGGTGATCCCCACGCGCGTGTTGCCCGAGACCAAGCGCAACGACGATCAGACGCACATGGATCCGCGCCTGACGCGCTTTGGCTTCGACATCACGCCCGCCGAGATCAACGGCGCCAAGGTGCTCGCCAAGCTGGAGACCGACTTCGCCAACTTCCCGACCGGTTCGTCGGAGTCGCGCGCGACGCCGCGCATCCGGCTCGCCTACATCGATGTCGCCAAGGACGACCTCGGTCTGCGCGTCGGTCAGGACTGGGACATCATCTCGCCGCTGTTCCCGGCGGTGAACGGCGAAATGCTGATGTGGAACGCGGGCAACCTCGGCGATCGCCGCGCTCAGATCCAGGGCCGCTATGCGCCGAAAGATGGCAACTTCGACCTGAAGGCCGCCGTCGGCCTGACCGGCGCCGTCAACAACCAGGACCTCGACACCCCCACGGGCGAGCGCGACGGCTTCGACTCCGGTCTGCCGCACCTGCAGATGCGCGCGGGTTTCCGACCGTTCGAACTGGTCGAGAAGAAGCGCGCCGAGATCGGCGCCTGGGGCATGTTCGGCCGCACCGAGACCGACACCGCGTTCGGCGGCGAACACCGCTTCGACACCTGGACCATGGGCCTGGACTGGCAAATCGCGCTGACCAGTTCGCTGACGCTGCGCGGCGAAGTCTGGCGCGGCGAGAACCTCGGCGACGTCCGCGGCGGCATCGGCCAGACGATCAACACGACCACCGGCAAGGAGATCGGCTCGACCGGCGGCTGGGCCGAACTGGTCTGCGCGTGCACGGCGAAGACGAAGTTCCATGTCGGCGGCACGATGGACGACCCGGACAACGACGACCTCGCCGCTGGCAACCCCGACCGCAACCTCAGCGGCTACGTCGGCACGATCATGGATTGGGAGACCGGCATCCGCACCGGTTTCGATGTCACCTACTGGCAGACCGAGTATGCCGGCGCCACGCTCGACGGCAACGCGCTGCGCTTCGACCTGTACTTCCAATACAACTTCTGATCGGAGGCTCCCATGAAGTCGCTTCCACTCGCGATGCCGCTGTTGGCCCTCGCCGCCTGTCAGTCGGGCGGCAATCACGCCGCCGCCGCGCTGTTCGCCGATTCGGCGACGTTCGCGGTCACCAACACGATCACCGTGCCGGTCCCGGCCGGCGCCAAGAACGTCCGCATCTGGTTCCCCATTCCGCACGACGATGCCGAACAGACGATCACCGGCCTGCAGATCGACGGCCCCGACGGCCTCCGGCAGACGACCGATGCGCTCGGCAACCGCTACGTCTACGCCGAAGTCGCCACGCCCGGCGAGAAGGTGACCGTCAAGACGTCGTTCACGGTGATGCGCCGCGAAGTCAACGCCGACATCGACGCCGGCCGTTCGCGACCGCTGACCGATGCCGAACGCCAAGAGCACGCCGCCTGGCTCGACGACGATCAGCACGTCGTCGTCACCGACGAGATCCGCGCGCTGGCGGCGCAGATCCGCGGCGACGAACAGAACCCGGTCCGGGTCGCCCGCAAGCTGTACGACTGGACCCTCGCCAACGTCGAGTACTGGGTCAAGGACCCGTCCAAGTGGAAGGCGTCACCGGTCGGCAGCAGCGACTACTGCCTGAAGAACCGCACCGGCAACTGCACCGACTTCCATTCACTGTGGACAGCCCTGGCCCGCGCCTCCGGCATCCCGACCCGGATGAAGTACGGGTCCTTGTTCAAGCCGAGCCTCGACGGCCAGGACCGCGACGGCAGCTACCACTGCTGGCCGGAGTCGTGGTTCCCGGGCCTTGGCTGGGTGCCCAACGACGTCGCCGTCGCCGACATCTTCGTCGCCCCGATCGCGCTCGACGCCAACAACACCGAGAAGGTCACGCTGACGACCGCCAACGGCTACCAGAAGGCGGACCCGGCGATGGTCGACTACTACTTCGGCAACCTGGACGCGCGCCGGGTGACCTGGACGCTGGGTCGCGACCTGACGCTCGAACCGCGCCAGGCCGGTGGACCGGTCAACGCCAATGCCAAAGGCTACGTCGAGATCGACGGGGTCGAATTCGGCAAGTTCGAACGCAAGATGACGTTCCGCGAAGTGAAGTAGATGACCGAAGAGTTCGACGACGACGACCTCGACCTGGACACCCGCACGGCGGCGCTGCTGGCCACCGTGCGCGGCGTGCAAGGTCGTGCCTGCGGCGACTGTGGCCACACCCTGTGCGGCCACGACGCCGTGCTGGCGATCGTCCTCGGCTACAAGAGCGCACCGCGGTGCAGCACCTGCATCGCCGGCGAACTGCGCGAACCGCCGGCGGCGCTGCGCGAACGTTCGCTGGCGTGGATCAGCCGCCGCGAGTGCTTCCTGCATGCGTGGCACATGGCCGGCGAGGCCGAGGGCCAGGGCCGCACGCTGCGGCCCGCCTGCCTGTTCGGCGCTGCCGCGACTGGCGTCGCCGGGGCTGCCACTGCGCCCACCACGACGACGGCGCCGGCCGCCGACGCCGACTGGGACGCCGGCGATCTCGGCTGCGGTGACCTGGTGCTCGAACTGCGCTTCCGCCTGCGCGAACTGTCGCCAGGCAGCGTGTTGCACGTGACCGCGCGCGACCCGGCCGCGCCGGTCGACCTTCCCGCGTGGTGTGGCCTATGCGGTCACACCCTGCGGCATGCCTCCCACCCCGATTACTGGATCGAAAAGAAGCGAGACTGAACCATGACCAAGAAGTTCTGTGTGAGCCTCACCTACGCCAAGAACGATGCCGACAAGGCCACCGTCGCCTTCGTCGTCGCCAATGCCGCAGTCGCCTCCGACAAGGAGACCGTCGTGTTCTTGAGCACCGAAGCCGTGCGCCTGTCGCAGCAGGGCTATGCCGACGACGTGCACGAGGAGAGCTTCGCGCCGCTGCGCGAACTGATGGCCAACTTCGTCAAGGCCGGCGGCAAGATCTGGACCTGTTCGCCGTGCTTCAAGCGGCGCAAGCTCGACGAAGGCAAGCTGATCGCCGGTGCGACCATCGTCGGCGGCGCCAAGCTGGTCGAGTTCCTGTCCGACGGCTCGCCCTGCGTCAGCTACTGATGTCCGACCCGACCGAGCCGGTCGCCGACGCCACCTGTGACGGCGGCGACCTCGACTGCGGCAGCGGCCTGCTGTTGATCATCCGTTCGGCAATGGCGCCGCTCGGTGCCGGCGGCGTACTGCTGGTCAAGAGCCGTGAGGTCTCGGTGCGCGAGGACCTACCGGCGTGGTGCCGCATGGTCGGTCACGAACTGCTGACCGAACACCCGGCCGACGGCGGCTACACGCACTACTGGGTCAAGAAGCGCAACGAAGACACGGCGCTGTCCGGCGATCTGCTGAAGGCCAAGGACCACACCTGGCAGGCCCGCGTACGCTGGTCGGGCGGCATGCAGGCCAAGGTCTCGGTGCGCAACCACTCGTTCGCAGTCGGCCAGCCAGCCAGCTTCGACACCGAGGATGCGGCGCCGTCAGCGATCGAGTTCCTGCTCGCGGCTGTCGGTGGTGCCCTGACCACCGGCCTGCAGTGGCGGCTGTCGCAACAGCAGATCGCGGTGCAGAACCTCGAAGTCGTCGTCAAGGGCAGGTCCGCCGACAGCCTGGTGTTCCTCGGCGTGCACGCCGAGGGCAATCCGGGCCTTCAAGGCGTGGAGGTCACCGTCTACCTCGATGCCGACGTCGAACCCGAACGCGCCACCGAACTGCTGCACGAAACCCTCCGCCGCTGCCCGGTCAGCCAGTCCCTGCTGCGCGGCACGACCGTGCAGACCCGTCTGCGAACCTGAGATACCGATGCAACGTCCGATCCCGAAGTTCCCCGTCAGCGTCGTCGGCAGTTGGCCGCGCCCGCGCTGGCTGCTCGAAGCGACCAAGAAGCGCGCAGCCGACCTGGCCGAGCTCCGCGACCAGGCGACCCTGCTGGCCATCAAGCAGCAGGAGGACGCCGGCGTCGACGTGCTGTCCGATGGCGAACAACGCCGCGACAACTTCTACTCATTCCTGACCGAGAAGCTCGATGGTGTGCAGTTGATGACGATGGCCGACCTGCTCGATTTCGTCGAGGACAAGGCCGCGTTCGAAGGCCTGCTGCAGGCACTCGACGTGCCGGCGTGGGCGATCAAGAACCCGACGATCACCGGTCGCATGCGCCGCCGCGAGCCGCTCGCGGTCCGCGAGGCGGAGTTCCTCCGTGCGCACACGACCAGGGCCTGCAAGGTGGCCTTGCCGGGCCCGTACTTGTTGTCGCGCTCGATGTGGGTGCAGAAGCTGTCGGCGCAGGCCTACCCGACGCGCGCGGCGCTGTGCGATGACGTCGTGCAGATCCTGCGCGACGAACTGCGCGAACTGGCGGCGCTGGGCGTCGAGATCGTGCAGTTCGACGAACCGGTGCTGACCGAACTGGTGTTCGCCGGCAAGGCCGCCACCCGGACGTTCATGTGCGCGGCGCTGGCCGCTGCGGCGGATCCGGCTGCCGAGCTCGAACTGGCAGTCGAGCTGATCAATCGCGTCGTCGCCGACATCCCCGGCACGCGGACCGCGGTGCACGTCTGTCGCGGCAACTGGAGCAGGCAGGAAGAGGTGTTGCTATCGGGCACCTACGAGCCGCTGCTGCCGTACCTGGCGCGGATGCAGGTCGATCAATTCGTGCTCGAGTACGCGACGCCACGCGCCGGCCCCGAAGCGCTGCTGACGCAACTGCCGAAGACGTGTTCGGTCGGCTTTGGTGCCGTCAACCCACGCACCGATCCGGACGAGGACCCGGTGGCGGTCGCCGAGCGCGTCGGCCGCCTCGCCGAACTGCTCGGCCGCGAACGCATCTGGCTGAACCCGGATTGCGGGTTCGGCACGTTCGCCGAGCGCCCCGTCGCGACCGCCGCCGTGGCCGAGGCCAAGTGTCGCACGCTGGCCGCGGCGGCGGCCCGCCTGCGCGGCTGAAGTCGCGGAAAACCAGGCGTCGCTCGTGCGATTCGCCGCCGGGCCGGTCCTGAGGGGGTGCGCCACGCGCGCACCTCCCCGAGGAACCACATGAACGACCTTCTCCGCCTGACCGTGGCCGTCAGCCTGCTGGGCGCGGCCATCGCCCAATCCCCCGCCATCTTCCCCGCCGAATACAGCGCGGTCGCCGAAGGCCCGCTCGACTCGCCGAACCTGCCGCTCGCCTACGGCACTTCGCGCGTGCAGCTCGTCTACGAGCGCGCCGACCTGAACATCCCGGCTGGCCGCCAGATCCGCCGACTCGGCTTCCGCCAGGACGCGACCTTCCCGAACATCGAAGCCGGTCGTTCGCTACAGCTCGAGATCCGGATGGGCTTGACGTCGCTGGCGACCACTGCGGTCACCGGCACCTTCGACACGAACTTCACGACCACGCCGACGACCGTGTTCGGCCCGGCGCTGTTGGCGTTGCCGGCTCTACGCGACCCGGCGGCGCCGCTGCCGAACGGGCAGTTCTGGATCACCTTGACCACGCCGTTCACCTACAACCCGGGCAGCAACAATCTGGTCGTCGAGTATCGCGTCTACGCCACCAGCGGCGGCGGCGCGCCGTTCGCCTGGCGGCTCGATCGCGCCGACTATCATTCGCCGACGGCGTTGGGTCCGGATGGCTGTGCGCACTCGGGTGGGCAGCTCCCGCGCCTGACCGTCGATCCGGTTCGGACTGCGGGCTACTACAGCAGTTCGCTGACCCAGGGGCCGGCGCAGAGTCTCGCGGTGCTGGCGATGACGACGGGCGCGCCGCTGACCACGCCGTTCAGCCTGCAACCGTTCCTGCCCGGAATCGCAACCGCATGCCGCGGACAGGTCTCCCTGACCAACCCGCTGGCGCTGACGGCGGTGACCAACTCTTCGGGCGGCGTCTACTACAGCTTCTTCGTGCCCAACTCACCGGCGCTCTACAACGACCTCTTCGTCAGCAGCCAGGCCGTGCTGCTCGACTTCTTCGCACCGGGTGGCGCCGCCGTGTCGAACGGCGCCCAGGTGCAGATCGGCATTCCGCCGCGGTGCACCACGGTCTACGCCGGCGGTCCACCGAGCACGATGACGTCGGGATCAGCATCGGCGAACTACTGCCCGGTGTCGTTCTTCGACTACCAGTAGAACGTCAGGGCACCGCCAGCAGATACAGCAGCCACAGGGCGACGGCACCGATCGCCGTCGTCCACAGCCCGCTCCACCGCCGCTTGCGCAGGAACCAAAGCAGCCAAAGGCCGGTGGCGGAGATGACGATCAGCACGACAGCGGCGACATCGATGACGAGGCTCCAGCCGGCGCCGCTGTCGCGGCCTTTGTGCAGATCGTCGATCAACGCGACAAACCCCTTGCGCGACTCCTCGGCGGCATAGCGGCCGTCGGCGCGGGTGATGGTCACATCGGCGGAATACGCCGGCCCCTTCCAGACGATCAGCACCTGCTCGTCATCGGCCTGGAAGTCGCTGACGCGGCCGCGCAGATCGTGCCGGGCTCGCAGTTCTTCGGCGAGCGCCAGCTTGTCCATTGGCGCGCGCAACAGCGCCGGCGCCAGTTCGCCTTGCAGCGACCGCACCGTCGGTTCCGCCGCCTCGAACCAATCGGCATGGTTCAACGTCAGCCCGGTGACCGCGAACAGCAGCGTCGCGGCGAAACCGAACAGCGACAGATAGGTGTGCAGCCAGCGGACGAATTGCGGCAGCCGGCGCCCCGTCGGTGCGTCACTCACGGCTTCTTCTTCGGCCCGAACGTGACCTTCGCCCACTCGATCTCCGGGTTGCCGGCGACCTCGAGCGCGAACGGCTCGCTGCCAATCGTCACTTCCTGCTTCAGCAACTGGTAGGTACCGTGTTCGCGCGCCGCTTCGATCAGCACGGTGAACTTGCCGGGCGCCAACGCCCGACCATCGTCATCGACGCCGTGCCAGACGAGTTCATAGGCGCCTGGCTTGCGGGTCGCCTGCGTCAACGCGTCGATCAACCCGCGCTGACTGCGATGGTGTTTGTGCCAGCGTCGCAGATCGGCCAGCCACTTCTCCTTCTGGATCCACAGCGCCAGCGAGCACGCCGGATCGCCGATCGCGTCCTCGAGCCACACCGCCACGTACGGTCGCCGATAGCCCCGACCGCCGCTGTCGGGCTTCTTGATCGCGAACTCGATCCGCAGCTCGAACCCTGCAGGCCAGCGCGGATTGGCCTGTTCGGCCGGCGGCGGCTCGGCGACGACGAACTGCGACCAGTCACGCGATGTGTGCACGACACCATGCCGATCGACGACGACCGCGGCGGCACCGGCGGTGCGCTCGATCAGCGCCAGTCCTGCCTTCGGCGGCAGCACGCAGAGAATCGTCGCCAAGGCATCGGCATCGGCGGCATTCGCGGCGAGCACCGTGGCGCCAAGCACCTCGGTGACCGGATGGCCGCTACGCGGATCGAAAATGTGCGAGCGATGCTTGCCGTCGATGTCGACGCCGCGGGCATACCCACCGCTGCTGGCCACGGCCCGATCGGCGACCTGCAACTTCGCCAAAGGCGTGCCGTTGTCGGCCGGCGCGCGCGGATCGACCACCGCGATCGTGCGCGAGGTCTTGCCGCGAACGCGCAGGTCACCACCGAGCATCAACAACGCCACCTCGGCGCCCACGACCGCCCGTTCCCCGGCGACACTGGCCAGCTCGAGGACCTGCCCCTTGGCGAGACCATCGAGGCAGACCGGCATCGCGAACGTCACCCTGTCGCCCCGGATCTGCCATGGCGACGATCGCAACGTCGCTACCGCGCCAGCCAGCGCCGCCGCATCCGGCTCGCGACCGGCGGCAGCGCTCTGTTGCCACATGGTCGTCAACACCTGCACGCCGGGATGGAACGCCCCGCCCGAGGCTTCGCGCCATCGGTCCGCGTCCCGCAGCATGGCGCGCAGATCGGCAGACACGGTCACCGGACCGGACTGGCCGAGCGCCTGTCGCAGTTCGCTGTCGGCATCCCAGCTGCTCGCGATGCGTCGCAGACGTTCGATCTCGGTCAGCACGGCGGACTCGACCTTGCCGGCCGCATCGGCATCGGCGGCGATGACAGTCAGCGCCAATCGGGTGCCGAGGACGTTCTCTCGCGCGAACGAGAACTCGTGACGGGCCTGTTGGGCGACCACCGGCAGGGCCAGGAAGAGCAGCGCGAGGCGGGCAAGTGGCATGGCGGAAGGCGCATCGAACGGCGCGGGCGCCGGCTTCTCCACTACGACAACTCGTTCGCGACGAATTGGTTACGCGAATCTCGGCACCGGCCAGCCGACCGGTCGGTCACCGGACCGAAGCCACCGCCATCACCGGTCGCGGAGTTTGGTGGAACGGAGTCCCGTAATGTGTCGGCGAGTGCCGATCGAACCCAAGATGCTCCGAACCCTGATCCTTGCGGCCGTCGTCCTGCCATTGGCCGCGCAAGACGCGGCGCCGATCACCATCCAGGGTCGCATCCTCGACATGCTCGGCGACCCGGTGCCGGTCGCTCAGGTGAGCGCCGCCGTCGGTGACCGCATCGTGACCCGGACCGCCAGTGACGCCGATGGCGTGTTCGTGCTGTCGCGCGTGCCCGCCACCGGCTTCGAACTGCGAATCGCCGCCGCCGGCAAGGTCGAGCGGCGCGAGCGATTGGCTGGTCACCCGAAACAGCGGCTGAGAGTGTTCCAACTCGAGGACGGCAACCCACTGCATGGCGTGGTGCTCGATGCCGACGGTGCGCCGGTGGCGGGGGCGGACGTGGTCGTGTTCACGCGCGGCTTCTCGACCGAGGTTCGCGCCGCCGCCGACGGCTCCTGGTCCGTGGCCTCCGCGCCACTGCGTTCGGCGATCGTCCGCGCCTACGCGGGCAGCCGCTGCGGTGAACGCACGCTCAGGCTGCCGACCGACGCGCGCGTCGAGGTCGTGTTGCCGGAGCCGAAGCACCTGCGCACGGTCCGGGTCCATGGCCTGCCCGCGGCCGCGTTGGCGAATACGCAGGTCGAGACGATCTCCGCCGATCTGGCGTTGCGACCCCGACGCGGCGTCCAGCCACTGGCCGCCGACAGTTCTGCCGAACTGGTCGTGCAGGAGACCTGCGTCGTGCGGATCATCGCGCCGGGTTTCACCACCGACCCACCGGGCCTGATCGCCGACCGCACCGCCGCGGTGCCACTCGAGTTCACGGCGCGGCCGATGCCCGCGGGGCCAACCCAACGCACGCTGGTGCGTGGCCGACTGCTGCCGCCGCGCGGCCATCCGATCGGCCCGACCCGGATCGTCGCGCAGGACCTGCGCGAGATCCAGGTCGGCGTCGCCATCACCGATGCCGACGGTCGCTTCCTGCTGTCGCTGCCGCTTGCCACCGGCGAACGGTTGCGCTTGGGAATCGACCTGGTGGACTTCCAGATCGTGTCCGACGAAACCCGTGTGCAACACGGCCGCAGTTGGGTCGACCTCGAGGTGCGACCGAGTGACGAGATCGTCCTCGAACTCGAGCCGACCGGCGGCCTGCGCGGCACGGTGGCTGCCCGCGACCGCAACCTGCGCTTCGCGACGCTGCTGCTGACGGACGACGAAGGCTCCACCGACCAGTCGCTCGCGGATGGCATGGGCAACTTCGAGTGGCTCGGAGTGCCGGCCGGCGAATACGAACTGACCGCGATCGGCAGCGACGGCCACGTGCTGACCACCAAGGCGAAGGTCGCGGCCAAGACGATCGAGACGATCACGACGTGGCGCCCTGTGCCGGCGGGCACCATCGAAGGCTGCGTCCGCGACGCTGACGGCCGACCGCGGCCCGGCGTCGACGTGCAACTGTGGTACCTCGACGACGAACTCGGCAACCGGCTGCGTCATCTGGTCAGCGACCGCGACGGTCGTTTCCGTTGTCGCGGCGCGATGGCCGGCGAGTGGCGCGCCTCGCGTGTCGGTGTGCGCAAGGCCGAGCCGGTCTCCTGCCAGGTGACCGACGGCGGCATCGCCGAGCTGCGCCTGGATCTGCCGCGCTGACCCTCACCAGCGGAGTTCGCGCAACCGTTGCTCGGCGTGCTGACCGGCGGCGCCACCCGGATCGACCTGCGCCGCCCGCCAGAAGTGCTGCAGCGCCGTTGCGTACTGACCGCGGGCAAGGAACTGTTCGGCGACGTCGATGTGCATCCGCGCCCGGCCGGCCGGCGTCCAGAGGTTCGGCGCGTGACGCCTGGCCACCGACCATTCGACCACCGCGCCGATGCCGAGTCCGGCGAAGAACCCGCCGAGGTGGGCCCCGTAGGCCACGCCACTCTGCAGTCCGAGCACCACCGGCAGCAGGTTGTCGAGCACCACGTAGGCGCCGAGCACGATTCGCGCCGGCACTTCAAAGCTGCGCAGCAGGAACGGCAGCAGCACCACCAGCACCCGCACCTTGTTGCGCGGGAACATCAAGAAGTACGCGCCGAGCACCCCCGAGATGGCACCCGAAGCACCGACCATCGGCAGATCCGACGCTGGCGTCAGCAGCGAGAACGCCAGCGTCGCCGCCACGCCGCAAACCAGATAGACGACCAGGAATCGCCAGCGACCGAACCGATGTTCGACGTTGTCGCCATAGATCCAGAGGAACAACATGTTGCCGGCGAGGTGCACCACGTCGGCATGCAGGAACATCGACGTGAACAACGTCAGCAGCGCCGGCCGCGTGGCCTTGTGACCGTACTCCTGCAGCACCGCCTGGTAGTCGTTGCTTTGCAGCAGCACGAACCAGACCAGCACGTTGATCGCGATCAACCCACGGGTCACGAGCGGCTGGAACCGCGGCGGATTCGGCGCATCGGACCAGGGCAGGAACATCGGGGGTTCGACCTCGATGATGCCACTTGACCAACCGCAGTGCACGTGTGCGGGTCGCGAACACCAGGGATCAGGATTCCGGACGGCCCGGTCTGCCCGGTCACTGTGCAATTCGTACAGTGTCGATGCAGACTTTGCATGTTCGCGCAGTGCGGCCGGAGAACTCGCGAGCGCCGGACGAAGTGCGGGCCGCCAGACAGCCGCCCGGCGTAGCGCTGCATGCCGGGCCCGACGACGGGTCGACCCTGGCACACCTGTTGAATTGGCGAAGCACTCGTGCCCTGGCTGTTCTGGACCCTGCCTCTTGGCCTGCTGACGTTCGCGCTCGCCGCAGTCTTGCGGCGCCGCGCCGAGCTTCGCCACTTCAAGAACAGCCTGGCCGAACGGTCCCTGGCCCGCTCGCGCGGCAGCCATCAAGCCCGGTTGCAGCACCCGGCGATCGATCTGTCGAGCTGCATCGGCTGCGGCGCCTGCGTGCGGGCTTGCCCCGAGGAAGGCGTGCTCGGGGTCGCTTACGGGCAGGCCATGGTCGTGCACGGAGCGCGTTGTGTGGGTCACGGCCGCTGCGCCGAGGCGTGTCCTACCGGCGCGATCTCGCTGACCCTCGGAGATCTGCAGGGTCGCAACGACCTGCCGGCGATCGATGAACGTCTGCAGGCCGTCGGCGTACCGGGCCTGTTCCTGGCCGGCGAGATCACCGGCTTCGCGCTGGTCCGCACTGCGGTCCAACACGGTGTCCAGGTCGCCGCCGAGGTCGCGCGTCGTCTGGTTGCCGCACCCGCGGCGCCATACGCCAACACGGCGCGACGTCCGCGCGTCGCCGTGCACAGCGCCGGCGGCGGGACCGCCGGATCGCTTGCTGCTGCTGCCGAGCCCGCGACGGCAACGACGCCGCTCGACCTGCTGATCGTCGGCATGGGCCCGGCGGGCCTCGCCTGTGCGCTGTCGGCCCGCGAACGCGGGCTGCAGTTCCTGGCGATCGATCAGGCGGCCGGCGTCGGCGGCACCGTCGCCGCCTACCCGCGCCGCAAGCTGGTGATGACGCAACCGATGGAGCTGCCGCTCCACGGGCGGCTGACGCAGACCAGCTTCCGCAAGGAAGAGCTGGTGACCCTGTGGGAGCGGTTGGCGCAAGAACACGAACTCCCGGTCCGCACGGGGATTGCCGTGACGGGCATCGATCGCGATCCGACCAGCGGCGTGTTCACCGTCCACAGCACCGGGCAGACCTTCCGCGTCCGCAACGTCTGCCTCGCTCTCGGCCGTCGCGGTTCACCGCGCCGCCTCGGCATCCCCGGCGAAGACCTGCCGCACGTCGCCCACGCGCTGCTCGACGCCGAGAGCTACCAACGACGCACGATCCTGATCGTCGGCGGTGGTGACAGTGCCGTCGAAGCGGCCCTGGCACTCGCCGAACAGGGCACCAACACGGTGACGCTGAGCTACCGCAAGGGCGCGTTCTCGCGGTTGAAGGCGCGCAACGAGCAGCGCATCGCCGCCGCGATGGCGGCCAAGGCCGTGCACGTGCTGTTCGACAGCGAACCGCTCGCGATCACCGCCGACACGGTGACACTGCGGGTGACCGCCGAGGCCGCCCACGGCACGATCGAACTGCCGATCGACGACGTGTTCGTGTTCGCCGGCGGCACACCGCCATTCCCGCTGCTGCAGACGGCGGGCGTGTCGTTCGATCCAGCCCTCCGACCGCAGGCGGTTCCAGGCACCGATCGCGGCACCGGCTTGCTGGTGGCACTGGCGCTGACGTTGACCGGACTCCTGGGTCTGGTCGCGATCCGCTGGTACTGGCGCGAGTACTACGACCTGACCGCCGACCAGCGGACCTTCGCCGCGGCGCACGAACTGCTGCGGCCGCAGGGTCCGCCTGGCCTGTGGGCCGCCCTGGCCGCGACTACCCTGTTCGCGATCAATCTGGTCTATCTGATCCGGCGTGCCCCAAGGCTTGGCGGTTGGCTGCCCGGCTCGCTGCGGTCCTGGATGGCGCTGCACATCGCCTCCGGACTCGGCGCCCTGCTGTGCGCCTGGCTGCACGCCGGGTTCCACATCCGCGATTCAGTCGGCGGTCACGCCCTGTTGGTGATGGCCATCGTCGTCGGTGCCGGCGTCGTCGGCCGCTGGTTCTATGCGTTCGTACCGCGCGCGCAAAACGGCCGGCAGCAGGACCTCGAAGAACTCGGCGCTCGAGTGACGGCGCTGGCCAGTGAATGGGACCGCCACGGTCGGGGGTTTGGTGCCGAAGTGCGAGCGCACGTCGAGAACCTGGTCGCCGGCGAATCGCTGGGCCGCGGCTTCTTCGCCAGGGTCATCGCGCTGGTACGCGGCCAAGCGCGTTTGCGCCGGCAACTCCGTTCGCTGCGCGCGCGCGGGCTGGCCGAAGACGTGCCGCAGAGCGAGATCACGCGAGTGCTCGGGCTCGCGCAACAGGCTCACCGTCTCGCGCTGCAAGTCACGCATCACGAGGAACTGCGCGCGCTGCTGGCGACCTGGCGCTACCTGCACCGCTGGCTCGCGCTGCTGCTGTTGCTGCTGACGATTGCGCACATCGTCACGGCAACGCGCTTCGGCAGTGTCGACCTCGGCCGGCTGTTCGGCGGTGGTGACCGATGAGGGCGGCGACCTGGTTGCTGACCGGACTGTCGCTCGCCGTCGTGCTCGGCGTCCTGGCCTGGGAACTGCAGCCGGCGCGTTCGGGGCCTGGACCGCTGCACCCGGCCCACGCCGCCGCCATCGGTCCACAGGGCACCTGCGAACGCTGCCACGTCCGCGGCGCCGGCATCAGTGCCGAGTCATGCACGGAATGCCATCGCCCGATCGCCGCCCAGATGGCAGCCAATCGCGGGCTGCACGGTGCCATGCCGCGCGACCTGGCCAGCGCCTGCGCCAGCTGCCATCCCGAACACCACGGTGCGGCAACCCGGTTGCTGTCCGAGCACGCCTTCACCCGTGCCGGCATCACGGTCCGCACCGAGTACGACCACCGGCACGTCGCGGGGTTCGCCCTGGGCGGCGCGCACACGCGCCTGGAGTGCGCGCAATGTCACCAGCAGGCGGAGTCGCCGGCACCGCCGTCCGGCGGTCGATGGCTCGGGCTGCAGCAGACCTGCGCGAACTGCCACGACGACGTGCACCGCGGCGCCTATGGCAGCGACTGCGCCCACTGCCATGGCCAGGAACAGCCGTTCGCAAACGCTCCGGGTTTCCGCCACGACCGCTTCCCGCTGAGGCAGGCCCATGCGAACCGTCGCTGCGATCAATGCCATCCGGCGACCGGTGACCACGCGATCGCGGCTCTGCAACAGCACCAGGGTCCAGTCCGAGCCTGCGTCGACTGCCACGCCGATCCGCACGAGCCGAGAATCGCCACTGCCAACGGCCGACTGCCGATCCGTGCCGCCGCCGACTGTGCGCGATGCCACACGACCGAGTCGTTCCCGGCGCACACGATCACGTCTGCCAACCACCACCACTTCGGTCCGGGGCTGACCGGGCCGCACGCTGCCGTCGACTGCCTGGACTGCCACGGCACTGGCACCCAGCCCAATCGCTGGACCGGTGACGCCCCGGTGTCGACCGATTGTGGGCGCTGCCACGCCTCGCCGCACCGCGCGACCCTGATGGCAGGCCCCGCCGACGCTGCTTGTGGCGAGTGCCACAGCGACACTCACCAACGCTTTGCCGACGCCACCGTCGCCGCGACCGCCCACGCGCGCATCGGCTTCGCGCTGACGCCGCCGCACGACCGCGCGGCTTGTGCAACCTGTCACCCGCGCGAGAAACGGCTCTGGAACGCCCGTTACCCGGGCCGGACCGCGGCCGCTTGCAGTGGCTGTCACGCTGACCCGCATGGCGCGCAGTTCGCGACAACCCCGGCCTTTGCCGAGTGCACCGCCTGCCACGAGCCGACCCGTTTCTCGCCGCCGGCGTTCGATGCGACCGCCCACGCCACGGCGTCGTTCCCGCTGCGCGACGCCCACACCGCCGTGGCCTGCCGCCGCTGCCACGATCGCGTCATCGACGGCATCCGCCGCTTTGACGGCACCAAGACCCGCTGCGCCGACTGCCACCGCGATCCACATGGCGGCCGGTTCGACGGCGCTGCCCATCCGACCGCGATCGCCGGTCGCACCGACTGCGCTCGCTGCCATGACGAACGGGCGTTCGCGCCAGTCGCCGTGGACTTCGATCACGCGCGCTGGACCGGTTTCGCACTGCGCGATGCGCATGCCGCGCTGGCGTGCAACCGCTGCCACGAACGTCTCGACCAACCGGACGCCACCGGTCGGCGATTCGGCAAGGCCCTGGGCAGCAAGTGCGCCGACTGCCACCAGGACGTCCACGCCGGCCAGTTCGCGGTCGCCGGCACCACCGACTGCGCGCGTTGCCACCAACAGACGCGGTTCGCCGACCTGACGTTCGATCACCAACGCCACAGCCGCTTCGCGCTCGACGACGCCCATCGGCGACTCGCCTGCGCGAGTTGCCATCCCAGCGTCGCGACCGGAGCCGGCCCGGTGACGCGCTACCGCCCGCTCGGCACCACCTGCGCCGACTGCCATGCCGCCGTGCCGAAGGACCGCCGCAGATGACCCGGTACCGCGCCATCGGCGTCGCCATCGGCGTGCTCGCTGCCGCCGCTCTGCGCGCGCAGGACAACCGGTCGGTGGAGGTGGTGGTCACCTCGGTCGCCGGCCGCAGTCTCTATCTCGACAAGGGCCGGGACGACGGACTCGCCACCGGCACCCGTGTTCGGCTGTTCCCGCCGGGTGGGCCGCTCGAACTCGATGTTCTCGTCGTCACCGCAACCTCGGCGCGCGTCGACCTGCCGCCCGGGATCGAGACCCCGGCGATCGGCACGCGCGGCGAAGCGTCCGTCGCCCCGACGCGCGATGATGCCGGCCGCAAGCCGACCCGTCCGAACAACCCGGCCCACCCGCCGTGGACCCGGATCGAGGGCGATCGCCGACCGGAGGATCCGTTGCTTGCCCCGGCCTTCCGCAGCGATCCACGCTCGCGACCGAGCGATCTGCATGGCCGCGCCCACCTGCTCGCGCTGTGGAATCGGGATCAGGGCGACGGGCGGGCCAGCGATTGGTTGCTCGGTCGGCTCGGCGTCGAGGCGACCTGGCGCAATCCGTTCGGCGACGGCGGCCTGGTGCGCTTCGCGGGCGATCTCGATCACCGTCGCCTGCGCCTGCAGGATGCCGACGACAGCGACGACACCAACGGCCGGTTGGACCTGCTGTCGTACGCGACCGGCACCGAAGAGTACGCGCCCCTGCGGCTCGAGTTCGGCCGTTTCTACAGCGACGCGCTGCCCGAACTGGGCCTGCTGGACGGCGTCGAGGCGATCGCGCAGTTCGACGATGGCTGGCGCCTCGGTGGCGGTGCCGGCAGCTGGCCGCGGCCGTTCCCGGCCCGCGACACCGGCGAGGATCTCGGTGTGCATGCGTTCGTCGACTGGACCGAACCACGGCAGCGGCGGTGGTCGTGGACCGCCGGGCTGCAGAAGACCTGGCATCACGGCGATCCCGATCGCGATCTCGCGGTGCTGCGCGCGCAGTATCGATCGGGTGGCGGATTCTGGCTGTTCGGCACGGCGCGCGTCGATCTGCACACGGCCAAGGACGATCTCGAGTCCACCATCGAACCAAGCCATGCGCTGCTGCAAGCCCGCTTCGACGAGCGCAAGTTCGGGCTGGGCGCCACTGCATCGCACTTCTCCTGGCCGCAACTGCTTCGCGACGAGTACGTCGCGTTGCCCGACGAACTGATCCGCGATGGCCGTGTCGATCGCATCGGCATCGATGCCTGGTGGCGGCCGCTGACCGATCTGCGCTTGTCGGCACGTGGCGACGCCTGGTGGGACCAGGATCGGCAAGGGCATTCCGGCGAGGTCGGCGCCGACTGGGCCGACGCGCTCGGCACCGACACCACGATCATGGTGACCCTGTTCCAGAACAGCGGCGGCTTCTGGGCTGGGCCTGGTTCGCGCGTTCGCGTGCGCCGCGAGTTCGGCGAGGTGCAGGTCAGCGCCGGCTGGAACCGCTACCGCTTCGACACCGAGAACCTGCTCGGCGGGGCCGCGACCTACACGCGCCAGTCCGTCGATCTGTCGCTCGACGTACCCCTCGGCGATGTCGATCTGGCGATCACCGGCGAACGCTGGTTCGGCGATCAGCAGGACGCGTTCGCCCTGACCCTGTGGCTGCAACACCGGTTCTGAATCATGGCCGACGAACCCGAGATCCCGACGACCCCGATCCGCTGGCGCTGGCTCGGCGTCGCGCTGCTGCTGTGGATCGGTTGCGCGCACCTGGCACCGCGCCACGGCTGGCGCCGCGACCTCGGCCCGGTGGTGCCGCACGACAGGTTCCCGGCCGACTGCACACTGTGCCACGTGGGGGGCGATTGGCGGACCCTGCGCACCGACTTCCAGTTCGATCACGAACAGCAGACCGGCGTGCCGTTGCACGGCGCCCACACCACCGCGAGCTGTCTCCTGTGCCACAACGATCGCGGCCCGGTCGCGCAGTTCGCCGCGCGCGGCTGCCGTGGCTGCCACGTCGACCCGCACCAGGCCCAACTCGGCAACGACTGCGCCACCTGCCATGGCGAGAGCAACTGGCGGCCGTCGGCCGCGATCGCGCTGCACGATCGCACCCGCTTCCCGTTGGTCGGCGCGCATGCCGCCGCCGCCTGCTTTCGCTGCCACGCGGGGGCGCAGGTCGGCAACTTCGCCGGCGCGAGCAGCGCGTGCGTGCACTGCCACGGCCAGGACCTGGTGCGCGCAACCTCACCCGATCACGCCGCCAACGGCTGGATCGGCGACTGCCAGCGTTGCCACACGCCGCTCGCTTTCGCACCGGCACGGTTCGAACACACCGCCAGCTTCCCGCTGGTGCAGGGCCACGGCGGTCGCCGCTGCGCCGACTGCCACACCAATGGCACGTTCGCCGGGCTGTCGACGACCTGTTTCGCCTGCCATGACGACGACTACGCGGCTGCGCGCGACCCGCAGCACGTGCCGCCGACGTTCCCGACGACCTGCGAGAACTGCCATTCGATCGCCACGTTCCGCGGCGCCCGCTTCGACCACGCGGCGAACTTCGCGTTGACCGGCGGTCACGCCATCGCTTGTTCCCGCTGCCACACGGCCCCGGGCACCTATGCCGGCCTGACGCCGACCTGCAGTTCGTGCCATGCCGACGAATGGTCGGCGACGACCGGTCCGGCGCACGCGGCCGCCGGCTTCCCGATGACCTGCCAGGACTGCCACTCGACGCTCAGCTGGCGGCCGGCGAACTTCACGCACCCGGCGACGATGCCGCTGACCGGCGCGCACGCGCTGACCTGCGCCAGCTGTCACACCACCCCGGGAACCTACACCGGCCTGTCGGCCAACTGCGCTTCCTGTCACGACCCCGACTACCGTGCGGCGACCAATCCGCCGCACGCCGGCATCGGCATGCCCACGGCCTGCCAGCAATGCCATGGCACGACCGCCTGGCGCCCAGCGACCTTCACGCACCGCTTCCCGACGACTCGCGACCATGCGGTCGGTTGCGCCGAATGCCACCGCGAACCGACCAACGTCGCGGTGTTCTCCTGCACGCATTGTCACGACCACCGCGAGACCGAGATGGCCGACAAGCATCGCCGCGTGAACGGTTATCAGTGGCTCAGCTCGGCGTGCTATCAGTGCCACCCCCAGGGCCGGGAGTGACGCCGGCGTCGGCAAGCGATCCGGCATCGACCTTGAAGCTCGAGACCATCTGGCGCAAGGCCGCGATCTGGTTGGTTGTCTCGCTGGCCGTCACCGCCAGTTCCTGGGCGCTGGCGGCATTGTCCTGGGTGATCTGACTGAGGCTGGTGACGCCCTGCGTGACCTGGGCGACGTTGGCGTTCTGCGAAGCCGCAGCGGTGCTGACGCCCTCGAGCAGCGTGTTCACCGTCGTCGCCTCCTGCACGATCTGGCCGAACACCTGCGCGACCTGCTGGACGATCCGGGTGCCCGCCTCCGTCCGCCGCGCGGCTTCGCCGATCAGTTCGCCGGTCTCGGTGGCCGCATTGGCGCTGCGCAGCGCCAGACCACGCACCTCCTCGGCCACCACCGCGAAGCCCTTGCCGGCCTCACCGGCCCGCGCGGCCTCGACCGCGGCGTTCAACGCCAGCAGGTTGGTCTGGAACGCCACGGTCTGGATCACGGAGACGACCTTGTTGACCGCTTCGCTGGACTCGCGGATTGCCGCCATCGCCTGGCTCATCCTCTCGACCTCGGAGTTGCCCTGCGCCGCCGCCGAACTGGCCCGTGCCGACGCGGCGGCGGCCAGCTTGCAGTCGTCGGCCGTACGCGCCGCCAGGCCGTTGACTTCCAACAGCGACGCGTTGATCTCCTCGATGGTCGCCGCATGGTGCGAAGCACCCTGCGCCAGCCGGTGGGCTTCCTGGGACACTGCCCGCGAAGCGTGGTCGATACGTTGGCTGCCGACGGCCACTCGCGCCACCGTGTCGTGGATGCGACCGACGAACTTGTCGAAGCAGCCGGCGGCGGTGCCGATCTCGTCGCGATGCGGCAGGCGCAGCCGCTGGGTCAGGTCGCCTTCGCCCTCGGCGATGTCGCGCAACCGATCCGCCAGGCCGGTCAATGGCCGTTGCAGACCGCGCCGCATCAGCGCAAAGAAAGCGGCCAGACCGATCACCAGCACCGGCAGCGACCAGCCAATCGCACCCCAAAGGAACCCCGCCAGCCGCGCTTCCGTCGCCGCCATCGGCATGACGACTTCGTAGGCGCCGTGCACCATGCCCGGCCGCCAATTCTCCATCGGGAAGCCGGTCACGTCCTTGCCATCCCCAGTCGGGCTGGTCTTCGGATCACCGTGGCACAGCATGCAGTTCTCCTCGAGCCGGATCGCCCGCATGTAGTGCAACTGGTTGGTCGCCGGATCGACGCGCCCGATCGCCGACTCGCCACCCTTCTCGGTCTGCGCGGTCAGTTCGCGCAACATCGCACTGCGGAACTCACCCGCTTCGCGATCCTCCGCCGGATCGTTGTCCGGATTGCGCGCATCGTGCGCGACGATCCGGAAGTCGATGTTCTCTTTGGCGGCCGCGGACTTCGCGGCCAACCAGCCAGCGACCACGGGAATGGTCGGGTAGATCCGCGCATCCCGATAGGAACGCCCGGCCGCGATCATCTGCCGCAACTCCGCGATCAGTTCATCCGTCCTGAACGTATCGGCGGCATGCAGTTTCGCGGCCTCGGCGCGCGCGGCGTCGGCAACAGCCGTGAACGCTGCGGCCTTCTCGACCATCTGCTGCTGGGCATCGGTTCGATAGCGACCGGCGACCACCACGAACGCGACGCCGAGCACGACGAACAGAACCGCAACCGAGATCCCGAGCACGCGGATCAACACCGAATTGCGCCAATGCATGATTCCCTCATCGGCTGTGGGCGGCCGCGGCGATGACGCGGAATGTCCCGAGGCGCTTTCCCCTACGGACCCGGCCCCGGGCCCGTTCCTGCGGCTCAGAGCCCGAAGCGACCGGCCAGATCCGTCAGCATCATGCCGGCGACGACCTCGCAGTCGGCCAGCACCGCAGCCAGGTCCCTCAGCTGCGAGCCGCCGGCCTCGATCGACGCGCACAGATCCTGGAGCGCCAGCCCGCCGAACATTGCCGCGTTGCCCTTCAAGGTGTGCGCCAAGCGCCGCAGCGTCGCGTCGTCGCCATCGGCCGCCGCCGTACGCATTTCCGACAGTCGCAGCGGCACCTGCTGGCGGAACTTGCCAGCCAGACTCCGCATCAACCCACCGGTGAAGGCCGGGTCGCCGACGCCCGCGGCGAACTCGCGCAACGCCACTTCGTCGAGCCCGGTGGCGAACGACGATCGCAGCACCGCTGCATCGCCACTCTCCCCGTGGCCGTCAGGCCGCGCCCCCACCCACCTGGCCAGCACCGCCGCCAGCGCCGCAACGGTGTAAGGCTTGGACAGGAAGTCGGACATGCCGGCGGCGGCACAGTGGTCGCGGTCGTCCTGCATGGCGCTTGCCGAGCAGGCAATGATCGGGACCGTCGTCAGCCGCCGTTCCTGTTCCATGGCCCGGATCTGTCGCGTCGCCTGGTAGCCGTCCATCTCAGGCATGTGGCAGTCCATCAGCACGACATCGAACCGATCGGCGACGACCGCGGCGAGGGCTTGCCGACCGTTGCCGGCCACCACGCACGTGCAAGCCAGCTTGGCCAGCACGGCGCGGGCGACGTCCTGATTGATCTGATTGTCCTCGACGAGCAGGACGCGTATTCCGGTCCGCGGCGACCCCGCGTCCTCGGCCACCGCGTTCGTCGGTGCCGAGCCTTCGGCGGCAAGCGCACACTCGATCGCGAACGAGAAACAGGAGCCGGTGCCCGGTTCGCTGCGCACATCGATCACACCACCCATCAACCCGACCAATCGTTGGGAGATCGCCAGGCCGAGCCCGGTGCCGCCGAACCGCCGGGTGGTCGAACCATCGGCCTGCTCGAACGCCCGGAACAGCCGCGCCCTGACCTCTGGATTCATGCCGATCCCGGTGTCCTCGACCGCGAACTGCAGGCGCAAGGAACCGCGAACTCCGGACTCGACACGACAACGGACGCAAACCGAGCCGACGGTCGTGAACTTGATCGCATTGCCGATCAGGTTCAGCAGCACCTGCCGCAGGCGGGTCGGGTCGCCGACGGCGGCGCCCACTGCCATCCGTTCGATCGCACACTTCAGGACCAGTCCCTTGGCCGCCGCTGATCCAGCCAGCAGCTCGACCGCCTCCTCGACGAGCATCGGGGCATCGAACGGAATCCGCTCGAGGTCCATCTTGCCGGCCTCGATCTTGGAGAAATCGAGGATCTCGTTGATCACCACCAACAGCGCGTCCGCCGAGGTCTTGACCTTGCGCAGGTGCGAACGCTGTTCCTCGGTCAGTTCGCTACGGAGCACCAGGTCGACCAGGCCGATCACGCCGTTCATCGGCGTCCGGATCTCGTGGCTCATGTTGGCCAGGAAGTCCGACTTGGCGCGATTGGCGGCGTCGGCGCTGTCCTTCGCCGCCTGCAAGGCCCGGTTGGATTCCTCCAGCGCACGCGTCCGTTCGCGGACCTTGGTGTCCAGCGCCAGCGCCGCTTCCAGCACCGAGGCCGAACCGCCCTGCACGTCGCCCATCCGCTCGACCCGGTCCATCAGCACCGAGTTGATGCGTTGCAGCCGCTGCAGCTCGCGTTCGAGTTCGGCGCACCGCAGCGCGCTGGGGTTGTCGTCCGGCTCGATCATCCGCGCTTTCGGGGGGCGCCGATGGCAATGCCGGTGAACGTCTGGTTGACGTGCATGCCGTTGTACTGCTCGCCATAGGTGGCGAAGCCGACGACCCGCCAGTCGCTGAGCAGTCGACTGATCTGCTCGACATTGCCCTGCTGCTGCATCTCGAGGTAGCGCAGGATGCAGTCGCAGCCGAGGATCAGTTCCGGCCTGCCGATCGCCGCCTCGACTTCCGCGAACGCGGCCGCCAACCGATCGTGCATGTCGGCCGAGCGCGCGACGGTCAGCACCATGCCCTCGTCGATCGCACAGAAGAACGTCAGGCTCTCGTCGGCATTGACCTTGGCGATCGAACGGACGAACGGCTTGCCGGCGATGCGGACCACCACCGGATGCGCGGCGAAGATCATCGGCGTCAGTTCGCTGACCTTCATACCGACGTTGCGCGCGTACTCGCGACCGGCCGGCATGCCATTGATCTCGGTGACGATCCGCTTCTCGGTCCGGGCGCCGGTGACCACCATGCGCGACTCGCCGAAGTCGAAGTGCTGGGTCTGGAAGACCCGGAACGGCCGCGTCGTGTGGACCAGCGTGTAGACCGCGACGTCCTGGCGGAACTCGCCGTCGCAGAACACCCAGGTCGAACCGAAAGCCGTCTCGTCGCCGGCCGAGCCGCCGATCATCTCGATGTCGCGGAGTTCCTGATACAACGCGCCGACCACCGCCTCTTCCTTCACCGACAGGCCATCGACCAGCAGGAACCCGAAGGTGTTGGTCCGGTCGACCTTCGGCACCCGCGCCTGCAGCGCCGCGCGCACCGTGCGCCCGGCGGTGATGCCGCGCTGGATCGAGAAGTCGTGCAGCGAATCGATGCGCACCGTCTCGGCGATGAAGTCCTGGCCGGCGAATCCGATCGCCGTGATCGAGCCGTTGCGATAGCCGTTCGGCGTGATCTCGCCGGCGGTCGTGCAGCCGACGACGCGGGCGCCGCGGAACCGTTCGTTCAGCTCGGCCGCGAGGACTTGCCGGTCGTAGGCCGGTGAGCAATGGAACACGACCAGCTGCAGGTCCGGCTGTGTGATCGCGGCGTGGATCTCGGCTACGGCGGCGCGGGCGTCGGTGGACGTGGAACTGGCGGTGCGGATGCTGGAAGCGATGGTCTGCATGGGCGGGACTCCGGATCGGTCATCGACCGTTTCCCCGTCGGGTCTTCCATGATCTCGTTGCCAGCGCGAACATCCGCTACCAGCGTCAGGGTTGTCAGGGCACCGGCCGACAGGTCACCAGCTCACCGGCCACGACTTCGGCGACCGCGCGGGCCGCCGGGGCGACACTGCCGCAATACGGCAAGACCGTAACCGCGTGGCTGCCGGGGCGGCAGCAGCCACGACAACCGGCTGGTGCCGAACCCGACGTCACATCCGGTCAGCTCGGCAACGGGCGACCCTGCTCGTCGATGGCGACGCCGTGGATCCGCCACTTCGGTTCCTGGGCGTGAACCAGGCCAAAGCACACGGCGAACACCGACCAGGACCAGCCCCGATGCTGCCTGCCACCATCTGAACGACTGGCGCGAGTTGCACAAGTTGCACAGGCCGGGCGAACCGGCCAGACGACTTGCCCGCCGCTATCGTGTTGCCATGCGCCGCTCGTCGCTGCTGTTCGCCGGCCTGTCCTCGCTGTTGCCTCTCGCCGCCCAGGACGCCTGGTCCGGCAGCACGGCCACGGCTCATTTCACGATCCGCTTCCGGCCCGGTTCGCGGGCCGAGGCAGCGGTCGACCGCATCGCCGCGTTGGTCGAAGACGACCTGGCGATGATCCAGCGCGAACTCGCAGTCGCCGGGTTCCCCCACAAGATCGATCTGTGGCTCTACGACGACGTCGCCGAACTGCAGCGCGTCACCGGCGTGCCGTCCGCCGGCCACTCCGTGCCGCTCACGTCGCACGTTCCGTTCGAACCCGACCAGACCCGCATCCACGAACTGGTGCATGTCGTCGCTGAGAAGTTCGAAGAACGCGGTCCTGAGCCACGCAACCTGTTCTTCGCCGAGGGTCTCGCCAACGCGGTGCTGCGCTTCGTCAGCGGCGTGCACGTCGACGCGGTCGCCGCGTTCCATCGCCGGCGCGGCGATCTGCCGGACCTGGCGGCGATCCATGCGCTGCCGGACTTCTACGCCTGGCTCGCCCGCCATCCGCACGTCAACGCCTACGACGTCGCCGGCAGCTGGATGCGCTTCCTGCTCGATCGTCACGGTGCCGCCAAGGTCCGCCGCTACTACTGCGGCACGCCGATCGCCGACGCGCTCGGCGTCGATCTTGCGACCGCCGAACGGCAATGGCACGAACACCTCGACCGTGTGGTGCTGCGCGCCGGCACGCTGACCTTGCTGCAACAGCGCCACGGCCGCACGGCTGCCGAACGCAATCCCGGCGGCGCGCAGCTCGACGCCACGGTCCTGGGCGATGCCGCCGAATGGCGCGCACTGGCCGAACAACGTCTCGACGGCAAGCCGACGAACGGCGACTGGTGCATCACCACGACCGCACCCGACGAGCTTGCCGATGCGATCGTCCGCGCGACGATCGCACCGCAAGGCGACTGCTACGGCATTCGCATCGACCTCGGTCAGGACTGCCAGGCGCTGCTGCTGCGCGGCCAGGGTGCATTCGTCTACACCTCGGCGGGCGGCGTCGCTCACGATGGTTCGGTCCAGCTCGGTGAACGCGTGCAGCTCGTGCTCCGCCGCCAGCGCGGTCGCGCCAGTGTCTGGATCGACGGCAAGCTTGCAGTCGAGGCAGACGTGCCAGAGGTCGCGGCCCCGTTCGCGGTGGGCTGTGTCGGTGGCCCGGCCAGGTGCACGGACATCGCGGTGCGACCGTTGCCACGCTGATCGATCACCGCATCAGCGCGCGTGCTTCCGCACCCATTGGGTGAACTCGGCAAGTGTGATTCGCCCCGCCGCGAGCCCCTCGACCATCACCACCGCCTCGGCTTCCGGTGGATCGAACGCAACGCCGTTCAGACCGAGGAACATGCGCGTGACGACGAACGCGACTCGCTTGTTGCCGTCGACAAAGGGGTGGTTCTTGGCAAGGCCATGGGCATAGACCCCGGCCAGGACAACCAGATCCTGGCTCTCGTAGGCGTAGACGTTACGCGCGCGACCGAGCGCGGACTGCAGCAAGCCCGGCTCGCGCAGCCCGTCGCTGCCGCCGAACGCGCGAATCAACTCGCCGTGGTACAGCAATGCGTCCTCGACCGTCACCCACTCGGGCTCTCGACTCACTTGGCCAGCTCGCGCAAGGTGTTCTTGTAGCGCTTGATCGTGTCCCGCAGCAGCGCGAGCTTCTTCTCGAACTTCTCGTCGATGTGACGGAGCTCGAGACCGCGCCCATCGGGCAGCTGGGCCACGGCGAGTTTCTCACCGGCCTTGCCTTCGGCTCCAAGAGCCTCGAGCACTTCCTTGGGCAGGATCACGCCCAGCGAGTTGCCGACACGACGGAGACGGAGTTCGATCATGGCTTCCTTGGTTACCACTGCGTTATAACCACTTCTCGGCAGTCTGTCAAGATGTCTGGAGGCTGGAGGCTGGAGGGCACCGCTGCCGACCAAGCGGTCGCGGGTCGCCAGGCCGATCCAAGCCCGGTTCCGCCGCTGCCACGGACGCTATGCTCGCCGTCATGTTCGACCGTTTCACCGACCGCGCCAAGCGACTGATGTCCGCGTCGCGGCTGATCGCCCTGCAGTTTCAGCACGAGTACATCGCACCCGAGCACCTGTTGTTGGCGATGCTGTCGCAGCCGTCCGGCATCGAGCGGATCCTGACGCACCTGCAGATCGACAGTGCCGCGCTCCTTGCCGACCTGACCGGACGCTGCCATCCCGGCGCCCATCCGGTCACGGCGAGCCAACTGCCGTTCACGCCCGCCGCCAAGCGGGTTCTCGAGTGCACGCTGAAGGAATGCGCCATGGCCCAGGCCAACCACATCGACGCCGATCATGTGCTGGCGGGCCTCGTGGTCGCTGAAGACAGCATCGCGGCGCAAGCGCTGAAGTCAGCCGGCCTGACGATCGAACGACTGCGGCCTCTGCTCGGCGGCAGCGAGGACCCGGCGGCGCCCGAACGCGACAACCGCCGCTGCCGGCTGCTGTTGATCAGCAACTCGACGATGCACGGCGGCGGCTACCTCGAGCACTGCGCTACCGAGATCCGCGACTTCCTCGGCGCCAGGAAGCGCGTGTTGTTCGTGCCGTACGCACTGGCCAACCACGACGAGTACGCGGCGCGCGCGGCGACCGCGTTCACGGCATTCGGTCACGAACTGACGTCCGCACACCGCACCAGGCATCCCCTGGCCGAACTGCAGACCTGCGACGCCGTGTTCATCGGCGGCGGCAACACCTTCCGCCTGCTGAACGCGCTGTACATGACCCGCCTGCTCGAAGCGATCGCCGACCGCGCCCGCCACGGCATGCCCTACATCGGCAGCAGCGCCGGCACCAACGTCGCGACGCTGTCGATCCGCACCACCAACGACATGCCGATCGTGCAACCGCCGTCGTTCACGGCGATGTCGCTGGTGCCGTTCCAGATCAACCCGCACTACCTCGATCCCGACGCCCACAGCAAGCACATGGGCGAGACCCGCGAAGAACGGCTGCGCCAGTTCCACGAAGAACACGCGACGCCGGTGCTCGGCCTGCGCGAGGGTTGCTTGCTGCGCGTCGAAGGCGAACGGCTGGAACTACGCGGCACCACGCGCGCCCGGCTGTTCCTGCGCGGCCAGCCGGCGCAGGAGCACACGCCGCCGTGCGATCTGTCGTTCCTGCTGCAGCTGCGGCGCTGAGGCGCTACTTGCCTGCTGGCAGCGCCAGCCATTCCTTGGCCGCCGCCGCATACGCTTCGACGTGCCGCTGCATCGGCCCGGCGCGCTTGCCGTCGTCGGTGTTGCACAAGAGCGCTGCGGCGATCCGCAGGTCGGGAAACCACAGCGTGTAGCCGAGGTAGCCCGGCATGATGCCGGAGTGACCGAACGCCGGCCCATGCACGCCGCGCGTCACGAAGCAGCCGAGTCCGTACTTCCCGCCGACTTCACGCCCCGCCGGCACGCCAGCGACGAAGTCGTCGCGCAGGTCCTTCGGGATCACCTCGCCGCCAAACAGCAGCGCCGTCCAGCGCGCCAGGTCCCCCGCGGTGCTGCTGATGCCGCCGCCGCAGTACTCGAAGATCGGATTGACGAAGTAGCGGCCGTCGACCACGGTGTCACCGCTGTGGAACGCGACGCCGCTGGCGTGGCCGTTGACCAGTCCGGGTACGTCGCGCCGATCGTTGGGCACCGTGTCGCGCAGCTGCAGCGGCGCGAGCAGCCGTTCTTGCAGCACCTCGTAGAACGGCTTGCCGGTGACCTGCTCGATCGCGAGACCGACGAGCACGTAGTTGGTGTCGGCGTACCGCCACTTCTCGCCAGCGGCAGCGGCCGGCGGATCGCCGAGGATGAACGCCACGCACTCGCGCGGCGTCCAGACCCGATCCGGCTCACCGGTGATCGCGTCCTGGAACGGCTGCTTCCAGACATGCTCGGGCACCCCCGACGTGTGGTTCAACAACTGCCGCAACGTGATCGCAGCCGCGTTGGGCAGGCGCGGATACCATTCCTCCTTGCCGAGCACATCGGCGAACTTGCCGTCGAGCGACAACTTGCCCTCGGCGACCAGCTGCAGGGCGATCGCCGCGCAGTAGGTCTTGCCGATGCTGCCCGACATCAGGCGGCTCGCTTCGCTCAATGGCTGCTTGCCCTCGCGATCGGCGGCGCCGGCCGCTGCGGTCACCAGCGTCCCATCGGGCAGCACGACCGCCGCACAGGCACCGGGGAAGCCGTGGCGCTCGCGCTGTGCCGCCAGCAGTTCGCCGAGACGGGCCTGGAACGGATGGGGTGCGGGAGCTTGCTGGGCCGGCAGCGCCGGCAGCAACGCGAGAAGGAGGGCTGCGCGCATCGGCGCCTCATACGTCGACGCCAGCCGTCCTGTTGGCCCGAGCAGGCACTCGCTATGCCCCGGCGGCCCCTTTTCGGGCGTGGAGGACCTGCGGCAGGTGGGCTTCGGCCCAGGCACACAGAGCTTGCAGCGGGGTGCGTAGCGTCCGCCCGAGCGGCGTCAGGGCGTATTCGGTGCGCGGCGGCACCTCCGGGTAGACCTTCCTGACCACCAGCCCGTCACGCGCCAGCCGCCGGAGCGTCTGGGTCAGCATCTTCTGGCTGATGCCGCCGATCGCGCGCTGCAGCTCGCCGAACCGCCGGGTGCCGTCGGCCAGCACGTGAATGACCAGCACCGTCCACTTGTCGGCGATCAGGTCGAGGACGGTACGGGTCGGACAGCTCGCGCCGAGCAGGTTCGGTTTCGGGTTCGCTTTGGTTACCATTGGGTGCCTACCTTCCGGAATGGTGCCTGCTTTCCTCTGGTGCCTATGGAGCCTACACCATCCGCCCACACGAGGAACCCACCATGATCCTGATCACCGGCAGCACCGGCAAAGTCGGCCAACAAGTCATCTCCGCCCTGCAGGCCGCCAAGACCCCGTTCACGGCCCTGGCCCGCAGCGACGCTTCCGCCCGCGAACTCACGGCCCGCGGCGTCCGCGGCGTGCGCGGCGACCTCTCCGATCCGGCGTCCATGCGCCAGGCACTGCGCGGCGTCACCCGGTTGTTCCTGTTGTCGAGCGGCGTCGACCCGCACGCCGCCGAAGCACCGGTGATCGGC
Source organism: Planctomycetota bacterium (assembly GCA_016713175.1). GTDB lineage: Bacteria > Planctomycetota > UBA1135 > UBA1135 > UBA2386 > JADJPQ01. Next base: position 229,210 of record JADJPQ010000030.1, on the reverse strand, counting down.
GTCGCCCGCGAAGCCGGGGTCCAGCGCATCGTCAAGCTCTCGGCGCTCGGCAGTCACGCCGACGCCACCAACTCGTTCCTGCGCGGCCATGCGCGGGCCGAACGGCTGCTCGAGGACAGCGGACTCGAGTGGACGAGCGTGCGCCCGACGTTCTTCATGCAGAACTGGCTGGTCTACAATGCACCGGCGATCCGCGCCGGCCAGCCGGTCTACTCCAACACCGGCCAATCGCGGCTGGCGTGGATCGACACGCGCGACATCGCCGACGTCGTCGCCGTGGCCCTCACCGCCGACGAGCACGTCGGCCGCATCCTCGATCTGACCGGCCCAGAAGCCCTGTCGTACACGCAGGTGGCCGAACGCATCGGCAAAGGCCTCCACCGCACCGTCCAGCACGTTCCGGTCAGCGATCGGGCGGCGTACACCGCGATGGCAGCCGGCATGCCCGCCGCGTATGCGTTCGCGTTGACGACACTGAACCAGGCGGTCCGGCGCGGAATCGCCGAGACCACCACCGACACGGTCGAACTGGTCACCGGACGCCCCGCCCGCACGATGGACGCATTCCTGAGCGAGCACCTCGGCGAGTTCCATGGCTGATCAGGGCTGCAACACCGAAACCACGGCCTCGCCGCCGTCTCGCCGCGCCGGCACCATCAGCGTGTGCACGCCGGCGTGCGAGCTGCGATAGGCGACCAGCACATCGCCATCGACACCGCCGCCCTCGGCGTGGAAGCCGCCGTCGCCGGCCGGGTCCAACACCCACAGACTGGCGTCGAACGCACGGCTGCGCACCGACAGCCACACTTCCTGGCCCTGCTGCAGTCGCAGGTGCAGGTATCCGGTCGCGTTTGCCGCGACGCGGATCGGCAACGGCGTGCCGACCACCAGTTCGGGCACCGGCACGTCCTCGACCGCCAGCGTGTAGTCGCCGCTGCCGACGCCGCCGCTGGTGTAGACCAGCACGCGATGGTCACCGTTCGCCGACACCAGGAACGTGTGTTCGGCATGGCGATCGAGCGGCCCGGCATCATCCGGGCGCGCGATCACCTCGCCCTGCGGATTCCACAGATCGAAGCGCGCATCGAACGCATCGCTGCGCAGCGACAACCTCAGCAACTGCCCAGCCCGCGTCGGCAACCGATACAGGTCGCCGCGACCGACCGCGAGCCGCGCCGGAGCCGGGACCCCGATGGACAGTTCGCGCTCCTCGCGCACCACCGCGGCCGCATAGCTCGCCGACCGTTCGCCCGGATTGCGCAACCGCAACTCCAACGTCGCCTCGCGCCGTGCGAACCAGAACTGGCGCCGGCTGCCGCCCTTGTCGAGCTGCCCGCAAGCCGTGAACCGCGGTCCGTGACCATCTGGCGTCGGATCGACGAGTTCAAACGCCAGTTCGGCGTCCGGCTGATCCAGCCGCAACTCGAACGGCTTGCCGCCGCCGACCCGAAGGCGCCAGACATCGCGCCCGCCGGCGGCCATCGTCTCGCGCACCATCGCCTCGGTCGGCCAATCGCGCTGGCGCGCCAGCTGCGTCAGCACCTGACAACGCTTGCCCTCGCGGCCCTCGACGCGCACGAACAGATCGCCGTCGCGCGGCGCCAGGAAACCACCGAAACTCTCGGCGACAGCGTTGCGATCCGCATCCAGCACCGCCGTCAGCCGGCCTTCGCCGACCACGGTCGGCACCAGCAATTCGCCCTTGTGCATCGGCACACGGAAGTGCCGCCACTGCTCGTCGCCGAATTCCGCCGTCGCCTCGCCATGCTGCAGCAACGGTTGCGTCGTGAAGCGCGACAACTGGAACGAGTACTGGCCGCCGCCGCTGCCGCGAAACGGCTTGACCTGGAACGCCATCGGTCCGCTCGTCGGAGCCCGCAGCCACAGTTCGCTGCGCGTGCCTTCGCCGTCGTTGGTGTGCAGCACGCGCCCTTCGCCATCGACGAACTCGAGGATCGGATCGAACGCGCTGGTGGCGATGACGCAGTGCAGCATCTCGTCGGCGGCGACATCGACCTTCCAGACGTCGGTCAGTCCGGGCGACAGCAATTTCTGTCGTTCGAACAGTCGGCCCGGGATCACGTTCTCGAGCGCTCCTTGCGCGCGTGGCGCAGCCAGCAGGAACAGGACCCAGCACGACAACGGACGGCTGAACGGCTTCGGCATCTTGGCACCTCGGACGAGAGACACCCGCGAGTCTCGGACCTTACGTGAACCCCTCGGGAAAACCGATCCGGCGCCAACAGGCGCTACGCTGCCCGGCATGTCCGCCCGTCCGCATCTGCGTGCCGTCACCCCCCTGCTGGTCGTCGCCGATCTGCCGCGTTCGATCGCCTTCTACCGCGATCGCCTTGGTTACGCCGACGCGAGCGTCTGGGGCAAGCCGCCGTGCTTTGCGATGACCCACCGCGACGGTTTCGACCTGATGTTGAGCCTGGCCGGCGACGCCGCCCACCTGCAGCCCAACGGCCGGCACGACCTGTGGGATCTGTATCTGAAGGTCGACGACCTCGCCGCCGAGATCACCGCGCTGCACATCGCCGGCGTGCCGATCGACAAGGGGCCGACCGACACCGAGTACGGCATGCGCGAGATCGAAGTCCAGGATCCCGATGGCCATCGGATCTGCCTCGCCGAGGATCTGTCGGGTGCGCCACGAGCCCAGGAGGTGTGGTCTGGCACGCTGGACCTCGGCAGCGCGAAACTGCGCCTCTTGCTGAAGCTGCGGCGCGGCGGCGACGGCTGGCTCGGCGACCTCGACAGCCCGGACCAGAACGCCACCAACCTGCCGATCGCGTCGATCGTCCGCGATGCCGCCGGTCTCCGCTTCGACATGCCGGCCATCGGCGCGGCGTTCGCCGGCATGTTCGCCGCGGGCGGCAACGAACTCGCTGGCGCCTGGCAGCAACGCGGCCGGACCTGGCCGTTGGTGTTCACCCGCGGCTGATTTTGCTGAATCCGTCCGGGCCGATCCGGGCGACTCCCGTTCGTGCCGACGATGGCCCTGCTGCAACCGACGACGCCGACGCTGGACGAATTGGTGGCCGCCCACCAGAACGCGGTGTGGCGCTACCTGCGCGCGCTCGGCGCTCGACCCGGGGTCGCGGACGAGTTGCTGCAGGAGACGTTCGTGGTCGCCTGGCAGAAGGGCGTGCCGGCGACGGCGGCGGCCGGCGCGTTCTTGCGCGGCGTGGCCCGCCATCTGTGGTTGCGGGCGCAGCGCGCGTGGCATCGGCGTCGCGAGACGGCGATCGCCGACGCGGTGGACACGATGTGGACCGAGGACGATGACGGTGACGACGCCGTCCAGGCTTTGCGCGAGTGCCTGCAGCGGCTGCAAGGTCGCAGCCGGGAAGCGCTGGAGCAGATGTACCGCGATGGCCGGTCCCGTCGGCAGATCGCCACAGCGTTCGGCATGAAGGAGAACGGTCTCAAGATGCTGCTGCAGCGCGCCCGCGCGGCGCTGCGCGAATGCATGAACCGGAGTCGCGGATGAACCCTGGCGAGATTGCGGAGGAACGACGAATGGATTGGTTGCTCACCGAAGCTCTCGGCGGCGCGCTGCCGCCAGATCGGCGCGCGGCTATTGCGGCGCGTGTCGCCCATGGCCTTGGCAGTCGCCATGGTGCCGGTGCGCGCACGCAGCGCTGGCTCGCGGCAGCGTTGATTCCGTTCGCCGCCGCGGTGGCGTTCGGTGTCGCCTGGCTGCGGCGCGCCGAGCCGACGACGCCGGCCCAGGACCCGGCGCCGGTGCCATGGCACGAAGCCGACGGCCCCGACGCTCTCGGCGCCCTGCCCAGGGACATCCGCCACCTGAAGTGCTTCGACATGACCGATGCCGGCATGGCCGGGCTGGCGGCGTTCGTCGAGCTCGAGTCGCTCGATCTGTCGGGCATGGACGTCGACGAACGCGGCGTCGCCCGGTCGCTGACGATCACAGGCGACGGCTTCGAGCATCTGCGCGAACTGAAGAAACTGCGCTGGCTGTCGGTCAGCGGCGTCAATGCGTTCACCGGAAGTGGCCTGCGGCACCTGGCGGAACTGCCGCTGCTCGAGCACCTCGACCTGACCTACACCGGCGTCGGTGAGGACGGCCTCGGGACCCTGGAACGGCTGCCGAGCCTGCGCGAACTGTCGCTCGCGCATTGCGGCAACTTCCCGGGCAGCGCGTTGGCCGGCGTCGGGCGTTGCGTCGGCCTGCGACGGTTGTCCCTCGCCGGTTGCTACACCGTGCGCGGCGCCGATCTGGCGGCGCTGACCAGCCTGCGCGAACTGCGCCAGCTCGATCTGTCGGATTGCATGGGCGGATTCCGCGGCCAGGTGATGGGCGAACTGCCGTTCCAAGGTGACGGCGTCGGCATCACCGACGAGGGTCTGATGCCGCTCACGGCGTTGCCGCTCGAATCGCTGGTGCTCGATGGTTGCTCGGCGGTGACCAACCAGGCACTCGAGAAGATCGTCCGAGTGCCCACATTGCGACAGCTCGGCCTGGGGCGGCTGCCGCGAGTCAGCGGCGAAATCCTGGCGGCACTACCCGTCGAACTGACGACCCTCGGCCTGCGCGGCATGGCCCAGCTGCCCGCGGCTGGACTGCGGGAACTCGCGCGGTTGCGCAACCTGCGCGAACTCGACCTCAGTGGCATGACCACCCTGACCGACGACGACCTGACCGCGATCTTGGAGCCGATGCGCCTGCGGGTCCTGCATCTGAGCGGCGCCACGGCGCCGGGCAAGGGCTTCGGTGAACCTCAACCGATGAAACTGACCGCCGCCGCAGCGCGGACGATCGGCGCACAACGCGAGCTCGAGGAATTGACGCTCGACCGTGCACCGTGGCTCGATGCCGCCGCGCTCGCCGCCGTCGTCAGCCCACCGAACCTGCGCGTTCTCAGCCTGCAGCACAACCCCCATCTGACCGACGAAACGCTGACCGAACTGGGTGCGGCAACGAAACTCGAATCGCTGGACGTGAACTGGTGTACGAAGGTGACGACCGAGGGCCTCCAATGCCTGGCCAAAGCCCCCCTGCAGTCGCTGTCGGTCTATCGGACGAAGGTCGTCTCGACGCAATTGGCGGAACTCGCCAGGAACTGGCCCGGTTGCCGGATCCTCGGCGCCAATGCCGCCAGATTCACCGTGCCGATGCCACGCGGCCGGTAGACGGTAGGCTGTGCGGTCCATGACTCTTCGGATCCGCACCCTTGCCATTCTTCTCGCCGCCATCGCGCCGTTGAACGCGCAATGGCCAAACTCACCCGCCGCCAATCTGCCGATCGGCGACGGCACCGGAGAACAACTCCAGCCGCGCATCGCCGCCACGTCGGACGGCGGCTGCTACCTCGCCTGGTTCGACTCCCGCGGCGGCAGCTACGGTGTCTACGCGCAACGCCTCGACGCGCACGGCGTCGAGCAATGGCCCCACGGCGGCGTCGCCGTGTCCACCAACCCGCAGAACAGTTCGCTGGTCGGCTGGGATCTGATCTGCGACCGCGACGATCACTGCGTGCTGGCGTTCACCGACATCCGCGCCGGCGGCGACCTCGATGTCTACGCCTACAGGATCGCACCGAACGGCACCCTGGTCTGGGGCGCCAACGGCGTCACGCTGTCGAACAACGGCGACTTCGAAGCGAATCCGATGATCTGCCAGGCGAGCGACGACGATCTGGTGTTCGTGTGGCCGAACAACACGCTGCGGACGATCCAGATGCAGCGGCTGTCGCCGGCCGGCGCGCCGCGCTTTCCGGGCGACGGCATCGGCATCCCGGGTGAGACCGGGGCGACGCCGGGTTTCGCTCGCGTGGTCGCCGCCGATGCCGGCAGCGTGATCGTGTCGTGGGTCCGCGCCATGGCGTTCGCTGCGGTCAAGCACGTGCACACGCAGAAGTTCGACGTTGCCGGCACGGCGCTGTGGAACGGCGGCACGCGTCTGCCGGTGTTCGACCAGACCTCGATCCCGATCGTGCACGAACCGCGACTGATCCCCGACGGCCAGGGCGGCGCGATCTACGGCTGGCACTTCGCGGTCGGCCAGCAGTTCTCGGCCCGGGTACAGCATGTGCTGGCCAACGGCACCGAAGCGTTCCCGCACAACGGCGTCGATCTGTCGACCAACGGCAACAGCCGCTTCGACCCGGCCATCGCCTGGTTGCCCGCGAGCCAGGAGATCCTGGCGGTGTTCAACGAACGCAACCTGGCGCAGTCTTCATGGGGCATCAGTGCGCAGAAGGTCGACGCGTCGGGCCAGCTCGCGTTCGGCAGCGGTGGTCTGACGGTGATCCCGATCAGCCCGGTCGAACGACAGGTGCCGCAAGCGGCGCCTTGCCTGGATGGACTGCTGGCGATCGTCAACGAACGGCTGCCGGCGCCCAACCAGTACAAGATCCTCGCGATGCGGATCGACGGGGCCGGCAACGTGGTGTTCGCACCCGCGGTCGACGTCAGCACCGCGGGCAGCGAGAAGCTGTTCCTGCGCCTGACCACGACGCGCAGCGGCACCGGCCTCGCCGCCTGGACCGACCGCCGCATCGACAGCGGCGACGTGTTCGCGCAGAACATCAACCCGGACGCCTCGCTCGGCGATCGCACCGCGACCGCGACGAGCTACGGCTGCGGCGTCAATCCGGCCGGCAGCCTTCTGATCAATGGCCGGCCGGCGATCGCGACGACGATGACGCTCGGCGTCGACAACCCACTCGGCTCGCAACCCGCCGGTTCGCTCGCATTGCTAGGGCTGGCGTTGTCGGCGAACCCGGCGTTCCCCTGTGGCCTGCCGGTTCCTGGCTTTGGCATGGCCGGCGCCGGCGCCAACGGCGAAGTGCTGCTCGACGCGACCGGCGGCGTGGCCACGCTGCTCGGCGGATCGTGGAACGGACCGCTGCAGCCCGTCGCATTCCCGATCCCGGTACCGCCGCAGCCGTCGCTCTATGGCCTGCAACTGTTCGCGCAGGGCGTGCTGCTCGACGTCACACCCGGGGCCACCGTGCCGGTTGGCCTGACCATCGGTGCACGCCTTGTCGTCGGCTCGTAGGCGAGCTCACCGGAACCACACGTAATCCGTGCACACGAGACTCGTGTTTCATGCGATCACGTTCGCATGAACCTGACGATCGCGGTCGACGACCGGATCCCGGAACGCGCAAGAGCACTTGCTGGTCGCCGCGGAGTGAGTCTACACGCAAACTGGGAGTCCCCACCGACGTTGCCCGACAGAGGGTCGTCGCCCTCAGCCGGCTCGACCTCGTGCTCGTTGACCTGGAAGTGATCCTCTCCGCCATCGATTTGCAACGCCTACGGTCGGTGTCGTTCTGGGATGCACTCGTGATCCGCGCCGCTCAGTCAGCAAAGTGCGCGGTGCTGTTCAGCGAGGCCATGCAAGATGGCGCCGTCTTCGATGACGTGCGAATCATCGATCCGCTGAACCAACCAAAGGCGAAATGAACCGCTACGCCATCGGCAGGCCGGACCGCGCCTTCGCCAGTTCATCGTGCATCCGCTGCACCGCCGCGGCGCGGGGATGCACCGGCGCGTCACCGAACTCTCCGACGAACCGGCAGGCGGCGAAGCCGGCGGCGACCTGTTCGTAGTGCGCGATCCACGCGTCGCGTCCGGCGCGACGTGAAGGCTGCACCGGCCAGACGCCCGGCCGCGGCGGCATGTGCTTGTGGATGCCGATCCGCCACGGCTTGGCGCTGATGCGGGCGCGAAAACACGCCTGCAACCGACACATCTGCACATAGACCGGGTCGCTGCCCAGTTCCTCGAGCAACTGCAGCGTCGTCGACGCCGTCGGATCGAACGTCCGGTGCAGCGCCAGCAGCCGCAGGCCAGCGGGCGTCTCGTACATCGCGAAGCGAACGCCGACCAGTCCGGCAAGCACGTCCTTGGTGACCTGCCGCAGCCGACGCTGCAGACGTCCGGAGTTCCACGCCGAGTGGCGCAGGCGCTCGATCAGCACGATCTTGTGGATCGCGAGCCCCAGGGCACCGAGCACGACCAGCGCCTTCCAGCAGGCGCCATCGGTCGAAAACGCACCGACGACCCCCCACAGCAGGGCCGCCAACGGCAGCAACGCCAGCAGCGGTCCGAGCAGGAACGGCAGGCCATCGCCACGATCGAGATCCGCAAACAGCACGTCGGGTTCATTGAGACAGCGCGCGCCGTAGGCATTGCGGGTGACGACGTCGTGCCCGACGCGGGCAAGGACCTGCTCGCGGATCGGCAACCCATCGCCACCGCCGTAGACCAGCTTGCGTTCGCGCGGCAACACCGCCGTGCCCGCCTGCCACGTCGCCATCGCCGCCGCCGCGCGTTCGTGCGCATGCCGCAGCGCATCGCTCTCGTCGACGTCCGACCAGCCGAACCGCCGCAGCACCCGCGGCTTGCCGTTCACCTGGCCGACGACGCGGGCTTCGGCCCAGAACTGCGGGAGCTGCATGCTGCGCACGGTAGTTTCCCACGCCGGCCGACACCGTCCTACGCCCTTCGACCGCATTCGCCGCCCCGGGTCTCCGTCCCGGAGGCGACGAACGCACGGGTCCGGATGCCCGCGGCGGCCATCGCCCCCTCCGGGCGCTGCGGCGACCCGGCATCGACACAGGCGGGGAGTCTTTCCCGAGGCCAAGCACAATCACATGACCAGTGATCGTCCGCGCTCGCGCCTTAAGATCACTGTCGCCGCCCTCGTTCTCACCATGCAACGTCCACTCGCCGACGAATACGCCCCGTTCTTCCACGGTTACATCCAACGCGTGCCCGATGGCCCGATCGCTCGCACGCTCGAACGCCACCTCGAGCAGCAGAGCCGGTTGTTCGCCACCCTCGATGACACCAGGGCTGCCCACCGCTACGCGCCCGACAAGTGGAGCGTCCGGCAGATCATCGGGCATCTCGCCGACGGCGAACGCGTGATGGCCTATCGCGCGCTGACGATCGCCCGTGGCGACACCACGCCGCTGCCGCCGTTCGAGGAGGACCTCTGGACGGCAAGCGCCAACGCCGACCGCCTGCCGACCTGGAAACTGGCCGAAGACTGGCGGCGCGTGCGGCTCGCAACGCTGTCGCTGCTCGATGGCTTCGACGAAGCCGCGTGGACCCGACGGGGCACGGTCAATGCCAACACGACTTCGGCGCGGGCGCTGGCCTGGATCATCGCGGGACACGAACTGCACCATCTGACAGTGCTGGCCGAACGCTACGGCATCAGCACCTGACCGCCGCGGGTCACCGGCCGGACGATCGTGATGTACCTCAACACGCCCGAATGCGGCGGCGCCACGACGTTCCCCGACATCGCCGTCGACGTCGCGCCGCACGCCGGCAACGCGCTGTTCTTCGCCTATGACCGCCCGCACCCGGACACCAGGACCCGGCACGTGGGCGCGCCGGTGCTCGCTGGCGAGAAGTGGATCGCAACCAGATGGCTGCGCGGACGGCAGTTCGTCTGCAGCCCGCTGATCGCTCTGCGCGCGCGCCTCAACGGTCTTGCAACGCCGCGAGCAGCAGCGCCGCGCGATGGAACGTCGGCGCCAGCAGGCCAGGCACTTCGCTGGCCGGTGACGGCTGACCGGAAAAGTCGAGCAGGACATCGTACCCGAGCAGGAACGGGCGATCACCGAGACCGAGGTCCCGACGCTTCGCCGCGCTGGCCGCCGCCAATTCACCCTGGAACGTCTCGCCGGTCAGTTCGTGGCAGTTCGCACAACCGCGGCGCAGTTCCCGGAGACGCTGCTTGCCTTCGGTGGCATCCGGTCTGGCGGTCCTTGCCGCCGCCACCAGCGCCGCCGCCGCCTTGGCCTGTTCGCCGTAGCTCGTAGCCGTCTTGCCGAACAGCGGCGCAAGGGCCTCGGCCCGGCTCGCCATCGCCGCAAACGAGTCCTCGACGATGCGACCCGCCGCCGCCGGGACTGGGGCTCCGGTCGCCAGCGCCTCCATCACCGCACCGATGTGGATCGACTGCCGCAGCATGTCCGTGCGCATGGCCACCAGGGACTGCCCGGCACGGGCGGCCGCGTCCTTGCCCGCGGCCAACTCGGCGAGCCGCGACTCGACCTCGCGCCGCGGCACCGCGTCGCGGAACGACGGCAGGTCCTTGCCGGCAAACTGCTCGCCAAACCCGCGCCAGGCCTCGGCGATGTTCCCATCGCCATCGAGCACCACCCCACCTGCCATCTGGCCGTCGTCTCCGGCGATCAACAGTACCGACCACGGCGCATGCGGGGCTGCCGGCAGCGCACACGGCACGATCGCCGCGGCGGCCGGTTGCCAACGACCTTGCGGCCACCGGTAGCGGACCTGCACGATCCGCGAACCGGTCAGACATTCGGGGTCGCCACTGGTCAAGGCAATCACGCGTTCCTGTTGCGCGCCATCGGGCAACTTGCCGGCAGCGACGAACTCGATTTCGATGCCGAGTGCGCTCGCGGCCAGCGGCAACACGGGCAACCCCGCGGGCTCCTGCGCACCGAGCCACGTGGCCAACCACAGGCACATTGCGATCCTGGACGACATTGCGGTAGCGTCGTCTTGTTGAACCTGACAAACCACAGCGAGGTGCTTGGTCAGGTGTTTTCCCATTGCGGGACGTCAGGGCCCGCTTTCCCTGCGGGTGGACCGGACGAAGGTCGTGGTCCGTTGGGTTCTCGAGCACCTGTCGATTCGCGTTCGAGCCCTTCGGACGGGGACCGATCGCTTCGCCCAGCGCACGACCGGGCTGCCGACGCCACCCCCGCTCCGGAGGCGCGATGGCACTGGCGATATGGCGTTCTCCGCAGGAGGGCAGGCTGCCGTTCCCCTGCCTCATTGCGCGCTCGTTCTGTCGGCTTCCCGGCGCATGGCTGCGATTGCCGCGATTGACGTTCACACGGGAAACCGAAATACCGGCCGCCGACTCGCGGAGCGCGCATGTCATTCGGGCCTTCACCCCTGGCGGGCGAGCGGTATCTTCCCACGCCCGTCGGTGGACAGTCCACTGGCTTTGTTTTCCCATTCTCTTGCAAAGAACATGCACAAGATCCTGCTCCTCGCCCTGACGGCTGCCGTTGCGCAAGCCCAGACGTTGACGATCCCCGACACGCAGAACACCTTCAACGCCGGCACTTCGACGACTCCCTGGTCGACCACCGCCGGTTTGAAGCAGTACATCTACGACACTTCGCACTTCACCAACGCGGGCGTCATCGGCCCGATCACCATCAACCGCCTGCGCTTCCGCGCGGCCGACGGGGTGCGCAATCAGGGCGGCCACACCTGGGCCGGCGTCACCGTGCAGCTCGGCACGGCAGCAGTCGACCACCTCGCGATGACGACAACCTACGCGACCAACCGCGGCACGATGGGCCCATTGAGCGCGCCGATGGCTGTCACCTCGCTGCCGGTCAACGGCACCTGGACCAACGACACCTACATCGACATCGACCTGGCCGCCAACGGCGCGGCCTTCAGCTACGACCCGACGCTCGGTAGTGACCTGCTCATCGAGATCATCCTGCCAGCGGCGCCGACGCCGACGACCAACCTCGCGGCAGTCGCTTGCTCGTCGACGACGGCGAACGGCCGCGGCCAGCGCTGCGCCGGCACCATTGCCGGACCAGGCACGCTGAGCGGCTTCGTCCCGGTCATCAAGATGGACTTCGTCGGCCCCGGTGGCTACACCGCGCCGCAAGGCAGCTGGGTCGAGAACAAGGGCGCCGGCTGCGGTGGCCAGGCCCAGTCCTTCTACCAGCAATGGAACTTCATCGGTGACGGCTTCGACCTGCGCGGCGGCAAGAGCCTGACGCTGTTCCCGGACAACCCGACGACCCCGAGCGTCTACACCGTCGTCGGCGGCACCAACGCGGTCGACCTGTCGGCAACGGCGCTGGGCGGCGCGGTGGACAGCGTCGGTGACGACTCGGTCGTCACCGAGACCCCGGGCTTCACGTTCAACTTCCCGGGCGGCTCGACGACTGCGTTCTCGGCCTGCACCAACGGCTTCGTCTGGCTCGGCACCAATACGGTCACCGACCTGTCGCCGTCGATGTTGGAGTTCTTCAACTCGATGGCGCGCGTCTGCATGATCTGGAAGGACCTGCACGCCGGCCGCAACGTGACGACCAACCCGACGTCCGGCATGTACATCAACACCGACCTGTCGGGCGGTGCGGGCAACGGCGTCACCTACGTGACCTGGCTGGAAATCGGCGAGTTCTCGGTGGCCGCCGCCGGCTACTCGGTCAACACGTTCCAGTGCGTGTTCCAGGAGAACGGCACGATCGACATGCGCTGGGGCGCCATGAACGGCATCCAGGGCAACTTCTGCATCACCGGCTTCAGCCGCGGCGGCACCACCACGGTGCTGGCGGTCGATCCGGGCAACCGCGACCTGTCGCACGAGACGCCGTTCACGACTGCCGCCGAAGGTACGCAGGCCGGCATGACGCTGGTGCCGAGCATCCGCCCGGTCCTGGGCGTCCCGACCGGCTTCACGCTGACCCACACGCTGGCCAACATGCCGGCCACCGCCGCGATCGCGGCCGTGCTGCTGGACTTCACGCACGTCGCCCCCGGCACCCCGCTGCCGTTGGGCAACCCGGGCTGCTTGCAGAGCATCCTGGTGCCGAACACGCTCGACATGGTGTTCTCGCCGATCCCCGCGCCGTGGACCACGATCGGCCTGCCGTTGCCGCTGGGCACTTCGCCGGACGCCGGCGGCTGGATGGGTGCGCAGCTGTACACGCAGGGCGTGACGCTGAACATCGACGGCATGGGCAACCTGTCCACCTCGTCGTCGAACGCGATCAAGCTGGTGCTCGGCCTGCTGTGATCCGACTGCAGTCCTGACGGACACCGTGATGGCCGCACCGGCACTCGCCGCTGCGGCCATCGCCGTTTTCACGGCACCCTTGCCGCGGCCAGGGGCGGCAGCCAGCATGCGCCGATGCCGCGCAAGGACCAGAGCCCGCAACGCCGCGCCGAACTGATCGGCAAGGTCGCCGCCGCCTTCGCCGAGCTCGGCTATCGCCGCACGACCACCGCCGAACTGGCGCGCCGCTGCGACGTGCAGGAACCGATCCTGTACCGCCTCTGGCCCGACAAGCGGGCGATGTTCATCGCCGCGCTGCAGTTCGTCGCCAGCAACTCGCGCTCGATCTGGGAAGGCGTGCTGCAACAGCGCCGCCGCCGTGAGACCAGCGCCGAACAACTGCTCGCCTACGAAGCCGAGCACCTCGGTGAATTCGGGCTGTACCGGATCCTGTTCGCCGGCTGGTCGGAAACCGACGACCCGGAGATCCGCGAAGCGCTGCGCGCCGTCTACCGGACGTTCGTCGAATTCGTCGCCGAGCGGGTTCGCGAACATCGCGCCGAACGCCCGATGCGGGATCTGCCGGGCATCGAGCTTACGGCCTGGGCGCTGCTGGGACTCGGCACCGCGGTCAATCTCGGTCGCGAACTCGGCCTGCTGTCGGAGGATCTGCGCAAGAAGCTGATGGGCAGCGTCGGTCGGCACCTGTTGGGCTGACGTGCGCACCCCGGGAAATCAGGGCTTGCGCGACAGGATCGTCGGAGTTAGTGTGCACTAACAGTTCATGCGCCTTCTCTCTGAGGACGATCCTGACATGAGCAAACCCACCCTGTGGCTGCTCCGCGGCCTGGTGCTGGCCTGGGCTGGCTTCTGGACCTGGTTCGCGATCTGCGACTTCGTCGCGGAAGGCACCGCGACCGAACCCATCGTCGGCCTCGCGATGCTGCTGATCGCGTCGGCGACGACGATCTGGCGACCGCGGCTCGGCGGCTGGCTGCTGCTGGCGTTCGGCGCGCTGACGACCTGGCGCTTTGGCAACCTGCAGGCGTTCTGGATCTTCTGCGCGCCGGCGCTGGTGCTCGGCGCGTTCGCAGTGCTCGGCGATCGGCGCGCACCGACCGCGCGGCCGGCCTAGGTGCCGCCGGCAGCCAGTTGCAGCATCGGCGCCAGCACGAAACCGACCGGATCCGCCGGACACAGCGTGAAGGTCTGTTCGTAGATCGGCCCGAGCCCGGGGATCATCGGCAAGCCGAACGGGAAGACCGCGACGCCACCGGGGCCGGCGAATCCCGCGCCGACCGCCATCGTCGCCGAGCCGATCACCAGCCCGAGCGGACAACCGACGCCGTTGATCAACGGGAACGCCGGGTTGAACACGAAGTCGAACGCGAACAGCGCGATCTGCCCGGGCGGCAGACCACCGAGCGTGATCGCGAACGCGCCGTTCCCCGCGGTCATCGGACCCGTCGTGCCCCACACCGGCGTGAACAGCGGCCCGCACGGACACGCGCCGAGCGGCGGCGCCGACGCCGGCCGCGGCAGGTACGCGAGGCCCGCGCCAGGACCGACGCCGGTCGGGATCGGCCCCATCGGCAACGTCAGATCGACGAACAGCGGGCCACCGGTGATCCAGATCGAACGGACACCAGCCGGATTGGCGACGCCCGACTTGTCGATCGCGACGTCGCCGATCGGGGCTGGCATCACCAAGGGCAGCAGGATCGGCGGCCCGGCCGGCAATCCACCCGGGAAGAACGTGTAGGTGACGGCGCCGAGGTCGACCGCGAGCAACGTTCCCGTCAGTCCATCCCACTCGAGACCCGCCAGCGGCCCGGTCGGGAACGCCAACGCAAACGGCGGAAACACGACCGGCGTGCCCGGCACCGGTGCGACGCCGACGATCAGACCGCCCGACGTCAGCCACAGGATGCCGGCGACCGGGTTGAGCGCGATGCCGGTGACCGGACCACCGAGCATCGCCAGCACCGGCGGCGCGATCGGGAACGGCGGCATGGCGGGTCCGGCCGGCGGAAAACTCGGCGACGGCATCGACGCCAGCACCATGCCGTTGGTGAACCAGGTCATGCCGGTGATCGTGTTCGAGGTCGCATCGCCGGCGGCGATCGCCGCCGGCGGTGGCAGGATCGGTACGGTCGGGTAGATCGGGAACGGCGGGTTGGGTGCCGGCACGATCGTGTCCGGCGGCTGGGTCTCGGCCATCAGGCCGCCGAAGGGATCGTAGGCAACGAGGCGTTGGGCACTGGTGGCAGCGGTGATGCCGAGCATCGCCGCAAAGGCAAGGGTGACGCGCATGGCTTTGGTTCCTCGGAACGGGACATCCGGGAAGGACCAGCCATGCCAGAGCGCACGCGGATTTCGCGGGGATTCTGCCAGACGGGCGCACACCACCGGTTTTGCTGCCCCCGACCCCGAGCATCCGCTAGAACGACCGACCGATGACCGGCACCGTCGAACTGGACCCGGACGGCGCGTTCCTGCTGTTGCGCTTTGCGTACCGGGAGGACCTGGTCGCCGAGGTCAAGAATCTGCCCGAACGGCGATGGGATCCCAAGACCAAGACCTGGCGGATCCCCGCGCGCCACGCCGAGCTGGTCTACTCGACGTTCGTCCGGCATCTGTTCGAGTTCGCGCCGGAGATCATGAGCCTGATCGCCGGCACGCTGGGCACGGCGCCGGCCAAAGCAGCCGACAAACCGCGCTCGCGACAGGAAGGTCCGCCGCTGGCCGCGGCGACCGCCGGTGACGACCCGGAGGCGCCGCCGCCGGCGTTGTCGATCTCGGCACTCAACCAGCGCGTCCGCGACGCGCTGAAGGGGCAGTTCCCGCAACCGCTGTGGGTCGTCGGCGAGATCGTCGATTTCGACAAATCGGCGAGTCGACAACACCGTTTCTTCTCGTTGGTCGAGAAGGCGCGCGGCCAGGCGCGCCCGGCGGCCACGGTCGAGGTCGCGCTGTTCGAACGCACCGCGCAACGCCTGCTGCCCAGGCTCGCGGCCGGCGCCGATCCGCTGACGCTGCGCGACGGCATCGAGATCCGCGCTCTGGTCAACATCGACCTCTACCCGGCCACCGGCCGTTACCAGGTCATCATCGAGGACATCGATCCGAGCTTCACGCTCGGCAAGATGGCGCTGACGCGCGAACAGATCCTGCGCGAACTGCGCGAGCAGGGCCTCGTCGAGCGCAATCGTTCGCTCGGCGTGCCGATCCCACCGCTGCGCGTCGCCGTGCTGACCAGCCCCGAATCCGATGGCTGGAACGACTTCCTCAAACACCTGGAGGAGTCGCGCATCGGCTTCGAAGTCACCCTGGTGCCGATCCGCGTGCAGGGCATCGAACTGAAGCCGAGCCTGCTCGCCGGGCTGAACTGGCTGGCGCCGCGGGCCGATCGCTTCGACGTGCTGTGCATCCTGCGCGGCGGCGGCTCGCGCACCGACCTGGCCTGGTTCGACGACCGCGACATCGCGCTGGCCGTGGCCAGGCATCCGTTGAAGGTGCTGGTCGGCATCGGCCATCAGCGCGACCAGTCGGTGCTGGACGCGATCGCGCATTCGGAGAAGACCCCGACCGCGGTCGCCGAGTTCCTGGTCGACTGCGTCCGCGAAGCCCGCACGACCGTGCGCGAACAAGCCCGGCGGCTGCAGCAAGTGCTCGGCCGACAGCTGGCTCATGCCCGGCAGGACCTCGGCATCGCCGTCCGCGAGCTGCAGCAGGGCGTCCGGCATCGGCTGCAACACGAACGGACGTTCGTCGCCCTGGCCGCGCGCAAGCTCGGCGATCGAGCGCTGGCGCTGGTCTGGACGACCACCGTCGAACTGATGCGGAGCGGCCGCGACCTGCACACGTGGTCGCGGCTCTGCCTGCATCGCGGGCGCGCGGCGCTGGCGGCCGACCAGGCCCGGCTGACGACCGCTGGCCAACGCCAGATCGATCGCGCTCAAGCCCGCCTCGACCAGCAGACCGCGCGCCAGCGCCTGCTGGATCCGGCCCGCGTCCTCGGCCGCGGCTACGCGCTCGTTCGCGGCGCCGACGGCCGGATCCTCACCTCGGCTGCCGGCATCCGCCGCGACCAGACCCTCGACATCGAACTGCGCGACGGCATCGTGCGCACCCGCGCCGAAGACGTCCTCCCGCCCAAGGCATCCTCATGAGCGACAAGAAGAAGAAAGGCGACGACGCCAGCTACGCCGCGGCCAGTGCCGAACTCGAGCAGATCCTGCAGGAGATCGAGTCCGGATCGATCGACCTCGACCTGCTGGCCACCAAGGTCGAACGCGCCGCCGAACTGATCACCACGTGCCGCCAGAAACTGGCATCGACCGAGACCAAGGTGAAGCAGGTGGTCGCCGATCTGGCGGCCGCCGAAGCCGACGGGGACGAGGAGGCCGCGGCGCCGTGAACTGGAACGAGGCGATCGTCAAGTTCGTCACGCTGATCATCAGCCTGACGGTGCACGAGGCTGCGCACGCGTGGGTCGCGCTGCTCGGCGGCGACCGCACCGCCCTGCGTTCGGGTCAGGTGACGCTGAACCCGATCCCGCACATCCAGCGCGAGCCGTTCGGCATGGTGTTCCTGCCAGCGCTGGTGCTGTATCTGAGCAATGCCCAGTGGACGATGGGCTACGCCTCGACACCGATCGATCCGATCTGGGCCTGGCATCACCCGCGCAAGGCGGCGGTGATGGCGGCGGCGGGACCGCTGTCCAACCTGCTGCTCGCCGGCATCGCGTTCGGCGTGCTGGTGTGGCTCGGCCGGCCGATGTCCGACAACGACGACGCCATCGAGATGATCGCACTGTCGTTCCTGCAGCTGAACATCGTGCTGTTCCTGTTCAACCTGGTACCGCTGCCGCCGTTGGACGGCGCCAGCATCCTCGAGGGTCTGATCACGCCGCTGCGTCGTCTGTACGACGCGTTGCGGCGGTCGCCGCAGCTGGCGATCGTCAGCATGCTGGTCACCTGGAAGCTGGTCGATCTGATGATCGTGCCGGTGTTCAACCTGGTCGGCGGCTGGCTGCGCTATTTCCGCTGAACGCTGCCTCAGGCCCGGCACCAACTGCCCCGCGAACTGCCGTTGCCGTTCGCTGTAGTGCGGGATCAACCGCGCGGTCAGTCATCTTGGAGGTCTCCGGGCAGAACATCGCTCGAGCACGCGGCGACACCACGACACGCTGCGCGGATCCGCTTCCGGATCGGCGTTGAGCAAGTCGATGGCGCGCTGCAGATGGCGGACGGCATGTGGCCACTCGCCGATCTGCGCACTCGCGCGCCCCAAGGCCATGCGCACGCGGGCTTCGGCCGAAGGCTTGTCGGCGAACGTGCGCGCCAATTGGGCCTCTGCTGCCCGCCACGCCTCCGGCAGCGTCACTTCGACGCCGCCGGCCGCGGGCGCTGCCTGGTCGAGCAGTCGAACCAGGAACTCGGACACGGCCAACGCCTCGGCGCGCGCCTGCTGTGTGCGCCCATCGCTGCTGACGACCAGCAACACACAACAGCCCACGATCAGCGCGCCGAGCGCGCCCGCGACCAATCGCCAGTGGTGCCGCAAGGTCCGACGCCATCGGAACGACGCGCCGATCGAACGCCCGGCTGCCGCCCGACGCAACGCCGTCGCCAACGCCGCCCCATCCGCGAAACGATCCGCCGGCGCCTGGCTCGTGCAACGATCGACGATGCAGGCCGCCGCCTGCACGGCGCGGGGAGAACCGGCCGCGCCCGCCGCCAGCAGGTCGCGCAGCATCACGCCAAACGACCAGATGTCGCTGCGCGCCGTCGGTTGCCCACCGGCCAGGACTTCGGGGCTCGCATACCACGGTGTCACCGGTCGACCCCAGAACCACGACGTGACCGTCGGGTCGGCAGCGCCGGTTGCCGTGCCGAAGTCGATCAGCACCGGTCCGCGATCGCCGATCAGCACGTTGGCCGGCTTCAGGTCGCCATGCACGACGCCGCGCTGGTGGACCTGCGCGAGCACGTCGGCGACATCGGCCGCGAGGTGCAGGTTCGCGCTCAGGCTGCGGCCCGCATCGGCGCAGAACTCGTCGAAGTGACGACCATCGATCCGCGGCATCACCAGGAACGGCCGGCCGTCGGGCAGGATGCCGGTGTCCTGCAGTTCGACGATGCCGCGAAGGCGCAGCGTCCGCAACCGCTGCGCTTCGCGTTGGCACTGCCGCGCTGCACCCGCCCGATCGCCAAGGACCGCGAACACCTTGACCGCGAACCGTGCTGCCAGGCCCGATCCCGCAGTCGCCGACCAGACCTCGCTGCTGCCACCGCTGGCCAGCCGATCCCGCAACCGATAGGCACCAGCCTGGATCCCGGTGAGATCCCCTGCCGTTTCTGCCGACATCACGGCTCCAGCCCACGAAGGTGATCGCGCAGGGCAAGCAACGCGACCGCCTCGTCGCGCCGGACCGAGCGTTCGGTGATGCCCAGGAACCGCGCGATCGCCGCGGTGCTCCACTCGCCGAACCAACGCAACTCGACGACCTGCGCGGCGCGAGGATTGCGGACCGCAAGGGCACGCAGCGCTGCGCGCAAGGCCGCGCCGCGTTCACCAGTCGACGACTCACGCGGCGGTGCCGCCGCGAACGCGCGCAACCGCGCCTGACGCCTTCGGCCGTGATCGATCAGCACGCGCCGCATCACCGTCAGGTACGCGGCGACGTTGGGCAGGGGACCGACCCCGCCGCGCGCGACGCGCAGACATGCTTCGTGCACCAATGCCGTCGGTTGCAGCGTGTGACTGCGCCGTTCGCCGCGCAGCAGGCGGCCGGCATGGACTCGCAACGCCTGATACAGGTCCGTGCTCAGGGCCGGGAACTCGAGTCCCTGCCAACGGGGTCGGGAACTTCGCATGGGAATGTCCGCATCGTAGATCGCCACTCGCCTACGGCTGTCCCGGCACGCCGGGAACTACGCCCATGCCCACCCACTCCGCTCGTGCTTGCTGCCGACTGGTCCTCACGGCGATCGCCGCACTCGCCATGACATCGGCCGGCGCGCAATCGCCGACCCTGCTCGTCAGCAGCCGGTTCTCCGACCAGATCCTCGGTTACGACCAGAACGGCGCGTTCACCGGCGTCTTCGCCCGCGGCGGCGGCCTCGACAACCCCGTCGGCCTGACGTTCGGGCCGGATGGCCATCTGTGGGTCGCCAGTGGCAACACCAACCAGGTGCTCCGCTTCGATGGCCAGACCGGCGCGCCGCTCGGGGTGTTCGCGAACGTCACCGCACCGCGCCAGTTGCAGTTCGGACCGGACGGCAATCTGTACGTCTGCAGCGGCTCGACGGCCAGCGTGCTGCGCTTCCGGCCGGACGGCACCACGCTCGGCGTGTTCGTGCAGGGCAGCGTCATCGGCGGCAACACCAGCATGACGTTCGGCCCGGATCTGCACCTGTACGTCGGCAGCGTGTTCAACAACCACGTCGTGCGGTTCGACGGCCGCACCGGCGCGCTGCTGGGCGTGTTCGCCAACACCGGCATGAACGGCACGCACGATCTGTCGTTCGGCCCCGATGGTCACCTTTGGGTCAGCAATGCCTTCGGCAACAACGTCGTCCGCTTCGATGGTCGCACCGGTGCATTCCTCGGCGTGATCGTCGCCGACCCGTTGTTGCAGGCACCCCTGGGCCTGCAGTGGGACGATCGGGGCGACCTGTGGGTCTGCAATCAGGGTCGCGACGAGGTGCGTCGCTACGACGGCCGCACCGGATCGCTGCAACAGGTGGTCGTCGCCAGCGCCGCCGGCGGACTCGATGGTCCGCTGTTCTTCGCGTTCACGCGCACTCGCCACGGCCCGCAGTTGCCGGCGCCGGTACCGGCCGTTGCCGGAAGCACTTCCTGGTTCGCGCCGCACGGGCTGCCAGCCGGAAGCGCCACGGTGCTCGGCGCCGGCACGATGGCTGGCCTGCTGCCGCTGCCGTGCGGCAGCCTCGTGGCCAGCATCGGCGATGCGTTCATCCTGCGGGTCGCGGCCGCCGACGAAGCCGGGCGCAGCGTGTTCGCCGTCGACGTGCCCGCAAGTGCGGCCGGCTTCCAGTTCCTGTTCCAGATCGTGGACCTGACCGGCTGTGCAGTCAGCCCGGTGCTGCGGCAGACCTTCTGAGCCGTCCTCCGCGTGGCCGCCCGAGCCCGGCCTCAGCGCCAGCGCCCGCGCTCCAGATCGCGTCGGATCTGGCCTGCCGGCGGCGCCGCACGCACACGTTCCGCCGCCGCCTGGGTCACCGCCAGATTCCAGGCGATGGACTGGGAACGACCGGCGATCCCATGCTCGGCAAACCACTCGGCGACCGCGAGCAGTGCCGCGGCGTCGGCGAGGATGCCGTCCCGCAGCATGCCGTCGATCGTGGCGGCCACTTCCTTCTGCAGGGCCGTCAGATGCGCGCCATCGCCGAGGGCCTGCAACGCCATCGCCGCGGTCAGGGTTCGGACCAGCACGGTCGGTTCGAGCCCGAACTCGCGCTCGAGCCCGGGCAACAACGTGCGCCGCAGCCGCGCCGCGTCGACCTTGGCCCCGACCGCCGCCAGATGGGCGGCGACCGCCAACCACTCGCCGTCATCGGGATCCTGCGCCAGATAGAGCGCCACCAACTGCGCGCGTGCCGCCGCGTCCCCGCGTTCCGACGCCGCCAGCAGCACCGCCGGATCGCCGCTGCCGAGCAGGACCTCGCGCACTCGATCCGACCAGGGGGCCGGATCGAACACCACGAACGGCAACAGTCGCTGCGCCAGTTCGCCGTCGCGTTCTGCCGCCAGGAACCGACCGTGCAGATCGTCGTGGACCAGCGCGAACAGACCCGGACGGACCATCATCCGCCACACCAACGCCGCGGCGAGTTCGTCGGCGGTCTCCTGTTCGGTGGCCTCGCCCGCAATCACCCGCGCCCACGCGGCCCGGGTCGCGACCGCCTCCGCCGAATCACTGGCCACCGGCTGGTCGACGCGCCGGCTCTGGCCGTTGCCGAGATCCACCGGCTGTTGCCCGAGAATCGTCACCTGCCCCGCGAGCACCGCGAGCGTGAAGAACGGCGTGGTCGCGTGGTCGCGCAAGAAGGTCCGCAAGCGAGGCAGTTCCATGATCGTGTCGTCGTGGTTGTCGTCGTCAGGCCAAGGCAGGAAGTCGATCCGGGCCGTGCCGGCGATCCGCAGCGCGATCTCGCCGACAGTCAGTTCGAACGGCATCGCGCGGTCGCCGGTGATCTCGATGCAGGCGTGATGGCGCTGGCGAACGAGCGGCTCGGCGGCACCACGCGCCACCGACCACAGCACGCCGAACACACTCGCTGCCACCAACGCCGAAGCCAGCAGCCATCGCCGACGATGCCACGCCGTCGCCGGCGCCGTCGACCGCGGCGGCCCTGCCGCCAGGATCAGTTCGCGCAAACCCGCGCGCGGCGGCGGCAGGTGCAGGACTCGCAGCGCACCGTCCGTCACGAAATCGGCATCGGCATCGTTCATGGCAGCCTCCGTTCGACGCAGGCACGGAGTCGGCGGCGCAGTCGGACCAACAACGTCTCGACGCCGGCCGGCGTCAGCGCGACATGACCACCGATGGCGCGCGCCGGCATCGCCTCGCGATAGCGCAGCTGCAGCACCAGGCGCGCCCGCGGCTCGAGTTCGCCGGTGCAGGCACGCAAGGCCTCGAGCCAGCCATCGCCATCGTCCACCCGCGCGAACGTGCGCCACGCGGCCTCGTCGTCATCCAGCACCGCCGGATCCCGACGCCGCTGGCGCAGCAGCGCCAACAGCCGATGTCGTGCCGCCGCGCGCAGCCAAGGGCCCGCCCGTTCGTCCGCCGGCACCGCCGAGGTGAATGCCACCGCGAACACTTCCTGCACGACGTCATCGACGTCGCCGGCAGGACAACCGAGGAACGCGACGAACCGGCGCAGCGGCTCCAGATGCCGGTCGACGAGTTCCTGGCGGCCGGCAGCCTGGGTCATCGCAGTCGTCACGCGAACCACAAGGACCGGCGCGCCGCCGTTCCTGTCAACCGCGGAAAAACACCCGCCGACGGACTCGCTACTGGCCAGTCAGTGCGGCGCGGACCCGTTCCCCGGCATCGAGGCAGGGGCTCATCGATCGCTCGTAGGCGAACTCCGGATCCTCGGCATCCTGACGGCGCAGCAGGTAGCCGAGTTCGTCATCGCACAGACCGAACACGACCAGATCGGGCCGCCGCAGCTCGGCGCGCACCTGCTCGGCCAGCGCCGGCTCCATCTCGCCGGGCACCGCCACGGCTTCGAACGCGCCGATCCGCAACCAGCCGACCGTGCTGCGGGCATGGCCGTCGTACAGCTCGCGCTGCAGCACGGTCGTCAGCCGACCCAGCCGGAAGCCCATGGTGTGGACCGGCACATACAGATCGCGTCGCCGCACTTCGATCGCATCGACCGGCAGCGCCCGTGCGGTCGCCAGCGCCGCTTCGGCGATGCCACGCACCCCGTCGCCGAGGAACTGCGCACCGGCCTGCGATCGGTCCTTCACCGCTGGCGAGATCATCGCCCCGAGCGCGCCGTTGACGAACACCGCCTGGCCATGGCCGGCGGCGCGCCAGCCGTCGCACAACGCACCGACGAAGTCGCTGGACACTTCGGTGTTGCGGCGCGGCAGCACTTCCGGATGGCAGGCCAGGTGCAGCAACGTGCCGAGCGGCCGCTCGTCATCGCATGCACGCGCCTGCAGCACGACGACCCGACGGTCGAAGCAGTCGGCGCGGTTGGCGTTCTTGACCAGGCCATGCGCCGGCAATCGCCCTTCGCCGAGACGCAGGTTCGCCGGCGCCGCCACCGCCACCGCTTCGGCGACGGCCTCGGCGACCGCGCGCCGGACGACGCCCACGTACTCTGGATCGCGTCCCGACGACAACAGGTAGAACCCCCACAGCCCGATCAGGTCGGGCCCCGCGTGGGTGTGGCTGGCGCACAAGAACACGTCACCGTTGGCGAAGCCGACGATGCCAGCCTTGATCCAATCGCCGTCCTCGCGCATCACGCCGAGGTTGTCGATGCCGACGATCGCAAAGCGCCGATCGCCGAGCAGCAACACCAGCGCCCGCACCTTCAATGGCGACGCGATGCCGGTGCTCGCCCGCGCCATGTCAAAGCCGGCGAGCCAGCCGCCGACCGCCGGAGTGATGTCGCGTTCGGCCGCGCCGACGCGCAGTTCGTCACCGACCGCCAGGTGCACACAGGCCGCGGGTTCCTTCGGCAACACGCGTTGGAAGATGCCGGTGCAACTGCTGATCGACAGCGCCGCGGCCATCGCCAGCCAACGCGCCGCCATCCCGCGGTTCACTGGGCTTCCAGGTGCTGCAGCGCCGAACGCAGCGACTGCTGCGCTTCGGCATCGGGCCGGTAGGCCGTCGCGCGCCGCAACGTGCCGAGGAAGTGCTTCAGCACCTCGCGGTCGCTCAGATCGCGCAGGTGTTCGGCGACCTGGTCATGGCCATTCTGGCGCAGGTAGCGCCCACAATCGGCCTTGGTCACCGTTCGCCCACCGTGGAACGGATCGACCAGCACCGGCCGCACGCCGTGCAGCCGGACCAGGAAGTGGTCCGGCATCGCCACGCCCGCCACCGACAGGCCCGCCTGACGCGCCACGACCAGGTAGATCAACGACAGGGTCACCGGCACGCCGACCTTGTGCATCAGCACGCGGTCGAGCAACACGTGATCGAGTTCGAGGTGGCTGGCGTCACCGCCGTGGTACCCGAGGTCGTGATACAGGTGGTCGGACAACAAGCGCGCGCAAGTCGGCAGGCTGCGGCCGACGAACTGCCGACGCAACAGCGTCGACGACCGGCGCAACCGGCGTTCGAGCTCGCTCGCCGCGGGCGCGAAGGTCCGCACCATGTGGGTCAGCAGCACGGCACCCTGCAGCAGTGGCGTGGCGCTGCCGCGGCTGCTGCGGCCGAGGTCCAGGCTGGCAAAGCGCTCGAGCAGCAGTCGCACGTCCAACGCGCGCAGCAGCGCCCTCGCCCGCAGCCGCGTCGGCACGTCGCCGGCCTCGGCGGCACGCGCGAGGTCGCCACGCGCGGCTTCGCCGGCTTGCCGCAGGCACAAGCGAGCGGCGTGCGCGACCGTCGGTTGTGCGTCGCCGAGCAGCGAGATCGCCGCCGCCACGTCGGGCCGCGGACCGTTCTCCTGTGGTCTTCCGTGCATTCTGCTCATCGGACGGATGCCACTGTGGTGCCTCCTGGGATGCGCCCAGCATAGCCAACGCCGGTGAACGTTCACGCGCCGAGTTGTCGCACGCTCGCGTCGACTCGCGACCTTAAGATCGCGGGGCTCGTCCGATCGAAGCGTTTCCTTGCCAACCACGACAACCCTGCCAACGTATGCGATCCGCATGAACACGATCCGGAACCACCGTTCGCATCGCGACGCCGCGCTGACCGCGGCTTTGGCGCTCGCTGGCGCCGCGCAGCTCGCCCTCGACAGCTTGCGCGCGCAGACTGCGCCAACCGCGCACTACACGGTCCATGCCACCGGTGCGACCGAAGTCGATGGCGCAATCCCGTTGCGCGTGTCGCTGCGGATCGACGCTCCCCCCGGCGAACGCACGGTGTTCGAGATCCCGGTGTGGACGCCCGGTTCGTATCGTCTGCGCGAGTTTCCGGAACGGATCGGCGATGTACAGGCCCGGGTCGGCGACCGTCCGGTGCCGGCAGAGCGACTCAACCGCACCGCCTGGCAGGTCAGGCACGGCAAGGCCGATGGCGTCGAGCTCTCGTATTCCATCGCCATCAAGGCCGGGGATCGTTTCCTCGATCCCGCCAAGACGCGCCGCTGCATCACCTACGAGGGCCCGGCGGTCTACCTGTACGCCCGCGGACTCGAGCGTGCGCCGTGCCACATCCGCTTCGATCTGCCCGCCGGTTGGTCGCCGGCCTCCGGCCTGCAGCCCCAGGCCGACGGCTCGTTCTTCGCCGCCGATTACGACGTGCTGGCCGACTGCCCGGTCAAGCTCGGCGTGTTCCAGAAGTTCTCGTTCCAGAGCCACGGCGCGCAGGTCGAAGTGATTCTCGACTCGGTGTCCGATCTCGAGTTCGACAGCCAGCGCTGGCTCTCCGGGTTGCAGGCGATCACCGACGAAGGCGGCGCGATCTTCGGCGGGCTGCCATGCGACCGTTATGTGTTCCTGTTCACGGCCGGCGCGCGTGCCGACGGCGGCGGGCTCGAGCACCTGAACTCCACCGCGATCGGCATCAGCCGCAACGCGCTGCGGCGCGATCCGGCGTCGACGTTCGGCATCGCCGCGCACGAGTTCTTCCACGTCTGGAACGTCAAGCGGCTGCGTCCGATCGAGCTCGGACCGTTCTTCTACGATCGGCCCAATCGGACGACCGGGCTGTGGCTCGCGGAAGGTGTCACTTCCTACTACGGCGACGTGCTGCAGGCGCGCGCCGGCCAGATGTCGCCCGAGCGCTTCTGGCAGGCACAGGCCGCCGGCATCTCCGACTTCGAGAGCACGCCGGGGCGCGCGCACACCTCGCTCGAGCAGGCGTCGTTCCGCGTCTGGGACAAGCAGGCGCCCGATCGCGTCGTCGACTACTACGGCGGCGGGCAGGTGATCGGCCTGCTGCTCGATCTCGAGATCCGCGCCGCGACCAAGAACGGCAAGAGCCTCGACGATGCGATGGTGGCGATGCTGCGGTTCTGCGAGGAGAAGAAGCGCGGTCTGACGGCCGACGAGATCGTCGCGGTCTGCTCGCAGGTCGCCGGGACGGATCTTGGTTGGTTGTTCGATCAGCATGTGCGCGGCACGGTGGTTCCCGACTATGAACGGATCCTCGGGCATGCCGGGTGGAAGGTCGGCGTGACGCGCGAACCGAAGTTCGTGCTGCGCGGCGCGAACTTCACGCGCGCGGAGGCGCCGGCGTTCTCGGAGTTGTCGTCACTCGAACGGTCGGGTGGCGGTGATCCGATGGGGGGCAGCGGGTTGCTGCGGCAACTCGACGATGCGGCGGTCACGACGAGTCAGGCGGCGCAGGAGCTGATCGCGGCGGCGGCGGCGGCTGGAAAACGGGCGATGAAGGTGGAGTTCGAGTTGCCGAACGGGGCGCGGCGAACGGTGACGGCGGCGATCGAGGAGCGGGTGCGGGTACGGTATCGGTTGGAGGATGGGCATGCGCTCGATGGTGGGGCGGCGGCGGTCCGCGAGGGGATCACCAAGCGGCGGCGGCCGTAAGCGCGCGCCCGCCGTCGGAACGTCAGGACGTCGATGACCCGAAGTGTCCGAAGTGGCTGCGACCGGTTGCATCCGGGGTGGCCGCAGCTAGGATTCCCCGCCCAAACGCCCAGGTGGCGAAACTGGCAGACGCACCAGCTTGAGGTGCTGGCGCCCTTTACCGGGCATGCAGGTTCAAGTCCTGTCCTGGGCACCAGCCTTTGCCCCCGCTTCGCGGGGGCAAAGGCTGGTGGTCTTTCCGCCGCAGGGGTGGGAAGAGCCAGCGGGCGAAACACGCAACCGGCCCCACGCCCTGCGGCGAGAGTGGCGCCCAAACCAGGCCCGCGCAGCGGGCCTGGTGGGCGCCGGCCGGCGCGCGCGCTGGCGCGCGCGACGCCGGGGAGAAGGAGAACTCGGCCGTGCTCGGGTTCACTTTTTGGGTTCGGTTCGACGTTCCAATTCCCGGGCGTCGTCGAGGTCTTGCGGTCGCCCGACGGCGCGCTTGTTCGTGATCAGGTCCGCGCGCGACAGGTAGGCAACCTCGACATCTGCGAACCGGGCTACCGCCCGGCGTGGCCAGCAGGCAGCGAATTGGAGCCCTTCCACGACGGTCAGGATGTCGACGCGGGTCGGTGGCAGGCCGATCTGGTAGACGACGCCGGGGGTCGCAAGATCCTGTTCTTGGACGCCGTGCGCTCGCAGGGGCGCGCCGAATGCTGCCAACGCGGCCCAGACTCGCTGCGCATTCTCCGGCGTGGGGTCGACCCAGACGTCCAGGTCCTTGGTGAACCTGGGCCTGGCGTGGTAGGTGACTGCGTAGCCGCCGACGATCAGGTACCTGACGCTATGGGCGGATAACGCGGCCAACAGCTCTCTGAAGTCGCGGTGGATCATCGGGGTTGCCACCCTTGATGGCGATCGCGTCCAGGGTCATCGGCCACAGGGCCTCGACTCGCTGCTCCCCCGTCATCGATTGCCAGAACGCGATGTCGAACGCGTCTTGGTCTTCGCCTGGGCGAACCAAGCGCCCCGTCACTTCGCGTCGGGGAGTCGGAGTATCCGAGCCGTTCACGACAGGAGCGTAGTCCCTGGCTCTCGCGGCTGCCAGGACCCTTGCTACCGGAGGTTGGCGAAGACCTTGCCCTGGAAGCGCAGGTAGTTGTTCTCCAGCTCGAGCTGCAGGTAGGTCGTGTCCATCAAGGTCGCAAACGCCTTGAACTGGCGGATTGCGGCCAGGTCCTGGGCGGTGAAGCCGGGACCGGAGCGGACCCACAATTGGTTCAGGTGGTCGCGGACGGCCTGTTCGAACTCGCCGTTCAAGATGTCCTGCGGAATCGCCGCCTTGCTGGCGAACTGCGGGAAGCGCTGGCGGCGGACGGCGTCCTCGGCGGCACCGCGATTCTGCGCCATCCAATCCGGATCGGGCAGCGCGTTGTCGGCGGAGGCGGCCTTGGCGAAGTCGTCGAGCACCGGCTGCAGTGCCGGACCGCGCAGCCAGACGAAGCCGTTGACGATCTGCGGCAGCTCGGCGTCGATGCGCAAGAACTCCGGCGATTCCAGGATCGAGCGCGTGCCGTAGCGCGTGCGCAGGATGTCCTTGATCAGCGGGCCGGAGTTGGACACCACGAAGAACTCGCGGAACACCAGGAACGCGAACTCGCCGGTCGCCGGGATCATCGGGTTGGCCAGCTCGGTGACCTTCTCCTCGAAGTTCTCGATCTTCAGGTGATACGGCGTGCAGCGGAACACCGCGGCGTTGTTCAGGAACATCGTCGCCAGGTCGTTCAGCACCTTGTCGCCACCCGGCTTCAGCCAGAACACCCAGGCGACCTGCGGCATCGGCGAACGCGCGGTCACCGGAATGCCGGGATCGGGCACGTTGCGGCGGAACACGAAGCCGGTGCGCGGCGCGAACAGCGTCTTGATGCGTTCGATCAGGTCGTTGAAATCGGTCAGCTGCGTGCCCTGGAAGACGCAGCGGCGCAGGCCATCGTTGATCAGATCGCGTTCGGAATCGAGCAGCGCGTCGTGCATCGCATGCAGGAAGTCACCGGCAAACACGCGCAGCGCCGCAGCCGCACAGGCGTCGACCGGCACCATGCGCAGGAACGGATCGAGCCATTCCTTGCGCGGCTGGCCTTCGGCGCGGAAGAAGTTGCTCTGGAAGGCGGTGTGCTGATGGCTGTTCAGCACGATCTCGCCGGTGCACGACAGCTTGCCGTCTTCGAACATCAACGCGCCGCTCAGCGAGTTCCAGCCCTTCAGGTTCAAGAACTGCGCCAGCACGCGTTCGTTCATGCTGTCGCGATTGGCGGCATTGGGCCAGCGGCCGGCGAAGTCCTGGAAGCCGCGCATGCTGTTGGGCTTGCAGGAGAACTCGAGCGCGTTGGGGTCGGTGGCGTTGGCCTCGCTCCAGCGTTCGATGCGCTGCTGGATGCCGTCGGTGTACTTGGCGGAAGTGCCGAACGGTTCCTCGCCCTCGACGCCGTCGATCAGTCGCTGCGCCTGATCCAGCATGTGCTTGTTGTTGGCGAGCATCACGCAATCCAGATGGCGCTTCAGCCAGAGCGTGTCGTTGGTGCCCGGCGGCTTGAACACCAGGAGCCCGTCCTCCGTCGACAGCCCCGGCACTGACAGCCACTTCGCCATGCCCCAGGCGGCGCGCACCCGCCAGGTCACGCGCGTGTAGAGACACCACCACGGCTTCGCCATGGGCGCCGGCGGCTTCTGCGTCGGATCCCGGAAGTAACCGGCGGCGACGACTTCACTGCCGGCCAGATCGCGCAACGGCTCGAGGAACCCGAGACTGGCCAGCTGCAGTTCACCGATCTGCTCGCGCGCTTCCGCCAGCGCCCGTTCGGCGCCATCGCGCCGCAACCCCTGCACCAACGGCCCCTGCTGCAACTGCTGCCAGCCCTGCGAGGCAGCGAAGCTCTGCCAGAACTTCGGCTCCGGGAAGTTCGCGAAATCCTCCGCCGGCAGCCGCTTGCGCGCGAAGAACTCGGCTTCGCGCGGCACCAGGTCACGGACGTCGCGAACCTCGCCTTCGAGCGGGTTGAAGATGAACGCCACGACGAACAGCGCCAGCAGGACGACCAACACGCCGAGCGCGATCAGCAGCGTCTTCCACCACGGCCGACCTTGCTTCTTGGACTTGGGCTTCATCGATGCCATTGGCGGCGCAGCGTAGCGGGTGGAACAGGGACCCGGTACAGGCTTCCTTCGACGGCGCCGCCGGCCCGTTCTTCCCGCGCCGCGCCGCACCGGCTTTGCCTTCGCATGCTGGCTGCGGTCTACTGCCGCCCTCCATGGCCGGCCCCGTCCCGAACGCCCGTTCGCGCCGCATCGAAGAATCCGTGACCCTCGCGATCATGGCCAAGGCGCAGCGCTACAAGGCCGCCGGCAAGAACGTCGTGTCGCTGGCCGCCGGCGAGCCGGACTTTCCGACGCCGGGACCGATCGCCGATGCCGGCATCGCGGCGATCCAGCAGGGCCGCACCCGCTACACCGCCACGTCGGGCGTTCCCGAACTGCGGCAGGCCGGCGCGCTGTGGTTCCGCACCGCCTACGGCATCGACTTCGCCCCCGAGGAAGTGATGGCCTGCGCCGGCGCCAAGGCCGCGCTGCACATGGCGCTGCACACGGTCGTCGAGAAGCACGACAACATCCTGATCCTCGCCCCGTACTGGGTCTCATACCCGGCGCTGGTGACCTTGGCCGACGGCAATCCGATCGTGCTGCCGGCGGTGCCGGACGAGGGTTTCGTGCACAGCGCCGCGGCGATCGATGCGGCGTTCCGGCAACACCAGGCGCGCGGCATCCTGATCAACTTCCCCAACAACCCATCCGGCGCGGTGCCGAGCCGCGCGCAGGTGCAGGCGTTCGTCGATGTCGCCAAGGCACACGACGCGTGGATCCTGTCCGACGAGATCTACGGCTCGCTGCTCTACGACGGCGCGACCCACGTGTCGCCGGCCACGCTGCCCGGTGGCCGCGAACGGACCATCGTCGTCAACGGCTTCACCAAGAGCCACACGCTCACCGGCTGGCGGATCAGCTTCCTCGCCGCCCCGCGGCCGGTGATCGAAGCGGCGGGACGACTGCAGAGCCAGGCGCTCGGCAATCCGTGCACGATCAGTCAGGAAGCGGCGATCGCGGCGTGCAAGCAGCCGCTGACCAGCGAACTCGAACGCCGGATGCAGGCGTTCGACGGTCGGCGACGTTATCTGGTCGACGAGATCAACAAGATCGCGGGATTGCAGCTGCAGGCACCGAAAGGCGCGTTCTATGCGCTGGTCGACGTGCGCGCGCTGTGCAAGCGCCTGTCCTGCGACGATGTCGCGATCGCCGAACGGCTGCTCGAAGAACAACTGCTGGCGGTCGTGCCCGGCACCGCGTTCGCGATCCCGGGCTTCATCCGCCTCAGTTACGCCGCGTCGATGGACGATCTGCGCGCGGCCGTGACCCGCCTGCGTGCGTTTGCGGCGGGCTTGTCGTGAACGACGACCAGCGCACGCGCGTGGTGACCGCCGCCAACCTGGCGGCGCTGCTGCCGGCGGAGCACGGCTGGGACGTGTTCGCGCAGCTGCGGTCGTTCAAGGAACTGAAGACCAAGGACGACAAGCCGTTCCTGGTGGTCGAACTGGCCGACGTGCACGCGGTGCTCGAAGCCAAGATCTGGAGCGATCGCGCCGACGCGATGGAGGCGATCAAGCGCCTGCCGCCGAAGTCGGCGATCAAGGTGCGCGGCCGCGTGCGCGACAACGCCAACTACGGGCCGCAGCTGATCATCGAGGCGGTGCGCGCGGTCACCGACGAAGATCAGGCCTCGGGCTTCGATCCGGCGCAACTGACCGATCCGGCGCTGGCGCCGGTCGAGGATCTGATCTGCGGCACGCTGGTGGTCGACATCGAGACGGTGCCGGCGCTCGATCGGCGCGAACTGCCGCCGACGGTCGGCGAGGCGCTGTCGGCGTACGCGACGCGCAAGGACATGGAACCCGGCGCGGTGATGGGCATGTCGCCGTTCTTCGGCCGGGTGGTGTCGCTGGCGATCGGCGATGGCGACGACGAGAACGACGAAGTGACGGTGCTGGCGGTGCCGCCGGATGGCGTCGTGGTGCCGGATCCGCCGGCGTGGTTCCGGCCGGTGTCGGAGCGCGAACTGCTGGCGGCGTTCTGGGCGCTGGCGAGCAAGGCGCAGACGGTGGTGACGTTCAATGGGCGCGGCTTCGATCTGCCGTTCCTGGTCACGCGCAGTCTGATCCACGGCATTCCGGCGCGGGTGGATCTGGTGTCGCAGCGGTTTTCGCTGAAGCCGCATCTGGACCTGTGGGAACTGCTGAGCCAGCGCGATCGCGGGCCGAGCAAGCTGGATGTGGTGTGCTGGGCGTTGGGGATCGAGAGTCCGAAGGAAGTGATGGACGGCTCGATGGTGGCGCCGGCGTATGCGCG
The DNA here is from genome assembly GCA_016713175.1 of Planctomycetota bacterium. Lineage (GTDB taxonomy): Bacteria > Planctomycetota > UBA1135 > UBA1135 > UBA2386 > JADJPQ01. Next base: position 196,779 of record JADJPQ010000030.1, on the reverse strand, counting down.
TGGGGAGATCCTGAAGATCGCGGAGTACAACGCCCACGATGTGCGGGCGACCGCGGCGATCTATCGGCGGGTGCGGGATCTGGTGCTGCGGTATCGCGGGGATTGGAACGCGGTGCGGACCTGAACGACAGCTGTCGGCCAAGGGCCAACAAGCGTCGCAAGTTGTTTTATTTTCATGGTTTACGAACCATGAGGACCAGGACTAGATCCGCAGCGCGTTGACGCAGCCAGCCGGCAGTTCACCCATCACGATCTCCTGCAGCCGCCGCCGCATCGCCCGATCCGTCACCGACGCGAACACGTACAGCTTCCACATCCGCGGGTAGCTCTCCGCCAGATCGCGCAGCCGCGGAATCTCCGCCGCGAACGCGTCCAGCGGCAACGTCCGTTCGCCCGCCCCGGGGAACCGCACCAGCGTGCGACTCTCCTTCAGCTGCATCCGGCGCGCCGGGCAGTACAGGATCACATCGACGTCCTCGCCGACGACCTGCCGACAACGACCGGCAACCCGCGCTTCCCACTCGTTGCGCGCCGACTCGCGACCCGGTGCAAACCACTCGCCGAGCAGCCGTTCCTGATGCTCGCGATTGAGATAGAACGGCAGCACGGCGACCCGCTTGGGCAACTCACGGCGGCGGAACCGCCGCACGTGGCGCTGCAATCGCGCCGCCGCCGCCGCGTCGGGCAACTTCGCCTGCTCGAGCATCAACAACAGCGACTCGTCGGTCGCCGTCTGCAGGATCGCCGGTGTCAGCACGCCGTGCTGCAGCCCCAGCTCCGCCATCCGCGCCACCAGCGCGCCGGCAGCGATCTTGGCGTGGTGATAGTAGACGCGCTCACTGAAGTGGTAGCGACACTCGAGCACGCGCAGCAGCTCGGAGACGATGTCCTCGCGCAGCATGCCGTTCTTCTCGCAATCGACGAACAGCCGCTGCGTGCTCCGTTCGACGCGGAAGTAGTCGACCACGCGCTGGTCGTAGCGCAGTTCGAGTCCGGTGTACCACGCATCGCGCCGCAGATAGTCCAGCAGGTCGGCGTCGATCGTGTCGCTGACGATCTGTTGCCAGAACGGCGGCACCGGCCGGCCGCTGCCGGTCAGCAGCGCCAGCACCGCATCGCGCAGACCGAGCCGGTCCAGCGCCTGGCCGAGTCCGGTGTCGCCGAGCACCGCGGCGAAGCGCTCGGGCCGATCGTGCCGCGGCAGCAGGCCGGTCTGATCCTCGATGTTGTGCCCGAACGGGATGTGCGTGACGTCGTGCAGCAGCGCGGCGATGCGCAGGATGCGCCGCTCATCGTCGGTGACGCGCAGGCACCCGGCCGGATCGCGCGCGGCGTGGCGGTTGCACGCATCGAGCATCCGGTTGGCCATGTGCAGCGTGCCGATCGAGTGCTCGAAGCGCGTGTGGGTGGCGCCCGGGTAGACCAGGTAGGCGAAGCCGAGCTGCTTGATGCCGCGCAACCGCTGGAACTCGGGGGTGTCGACGAGCTGCAGTTCTTCGCGCGTCAATTCGATGTCGCCGTGGACGGGATCGCGCAGAATGGTCACGTTGGCGAACGTAGCGGCACCGCCGGTCGGCCGCACCCCCTGTTCGCACCGCGGCCGATCGTCGAAGATCGAAGCATGCTCCGCCCTCTGCTCTGCCTGTTGCTCGCCAGTCTGCTGGCGGCCCAGACTACGCGCGTCGTCGGTCCGGGCGCATTCACCAACGTCCAGGCCGCCATCAATGCCTCGGCGCCGGGCGACATCATCGAGATCAAGACTGGCGCCTGGCCGCCGTTCGATGTCGACCGACCGCTGACGATCGCCGCCGAATCGGGAGCCCAGGTCGACATCGCGGCCACGACGTTCCAGGGTGCACCCACCCTGTTCCGCAGCGCCACCGGCACCACGCATGTCGCCGGACTGCGATTTCGCAATCCGACCGCTTTCTTCAGCGCCAGCCAGGTCACCGTGCAGAACAGCACCGTGTCGTTCACCGACTGCCTGTTCGAAGCCCACACGCACTCCTTCGAAGGCGCCCTGATCGCGCGCACCAGTGGCGTGCGACTCGAACGCTGCACCCTGCTGGGCTCCGGCGGCCCCACCAACAGCCTCGGCCCGAACCTCGGCGCGAGCGCCGGCAACGCGCTGCTGGCGTGGCGCTCCTGGGTGACCGCGGTCGATTGCCTGTTCTATTGCGGCATGCAGAACTGGGACTTCGGCTCGCACCCCGGGGCGGCCGTGCATTGCGACGGCTCGGCGTTGCACCTGGTCCGCTGCACTGCCTTGGGTCCAACCAACAGCCCGTTGACCTGCGGGTTCTATCTCGGCGGCGATGGCGTCCGGATCGTGTCGGCGCTGCAGGTCAGCATCGCCGATTGCAACCTGTTCGGCGGCAATGGCCATTGCGGGCGCGCCGGTCATGGGCTGGCCAACCTGTCGACCACGCCGGTGCTGATGGCGCGGACGAACGCAACCGGTGGCGCCGGTGGCACGCCGGGGCAAGGCCTCGTCGGCCCGACGGTCCAGGCGCCTTTGCTCGGTCTGGCCGGTCCGACGCTGCCACTGGCGCCCGGGCAGACCTGGTCGGCGGCATGGCAGACGCTGCCCGGTGGCCTGGTCCTGCTCGCGGTCTCGGCCGACCTGGCGCCGACAAACGATGCGCGCGTCACGCAGCGCTTCTGGATGCCGGCCGGTGCCGGCCCCCTGCCGCCGCTGCAGGCCGACGCCAATGGCGTGGCGAGGCTGACGTTCCTCCTGCCACCAGATCCGGCATTGCGCGGGGTGACGGCATTCGTCCATGCCTTTGCCCCGAATGGCAGCGGCTTCGAAGCCGGGCCCGCTCTCGGTGGTGTGATCCGCTGAAGTGACCACCCGCAAACGCGCGCCGCGGCGGAAAGCAGGGAGCCGGATCGAGTGAACGACCCGGCCCCCAACCACCACACAACAGGTATCGCGCTCCCCAGCGCGAGCCATACGACCGCGGTGAAGACGCCGCGACCGGCCGGCACGGGCCGGGGACGGGAAGCGCCGATACACCGCCGCATTGGTCACAGCGGGCTGGTTCGCGAGGAACCGCAACACCGCCCTGGCAGCCAGGCGCTTCCCACGCGTGACGGCGTTCACCGTCGCGCGCGCCGCACCATACCTCATGCTCGTGCTGCGTGCGGGTGTCGACACTTCGCGCGGCGCGCCGCGCCCCGCTGACCGCGTTGCCAACGGGCGAACACAGTCTCCCGCTTCGGGACGTCTGGCTCCGGCGTCTCGGCAGCATAGCCCAGACACTACCGGGGCAGATCCGTCGTCCCCACGATCGTGATGCGGTCGAAGATCCGTTCGGGCTCCTTGCCACCGGCGCGCTCGACGACCATGCGCACCCGGGCAACACCCGGCTGCTCGAACGGCACGGCAAACACCTCGTTCGCCGCCACCGACACGAACTCGGCCGCATCGCCGATCCGGATCGCCCACGCCTGGTCGGTGACCGGCGGCGGCACGCGCAGCAGGTGTGGCGGCGCCGACCAACGGGGCAGCGTCAGTTCGCTCGCCAGACCCTGCCCGGCCGCCATCGGGATGTCGATGCCGGCGGCGACGAACGACCGCACCGCCAGGGTCCAATCACTCTCGCCGACCCGACCGACGCGGAAGCGCCCATCGGCATCACTGACCGCGACCGCGCAACCCTCGGCCTCGAGCAGGGCCGGCATCAGCCGGCGAGCGGCGGCACCGACCTGCACGACCTTGCCCGTCGGTCGAGCCACCACCCAGGCGTCGGCAACCGGGGCACCCTGGTCATCGACGATCCGGCCCGCGACTTCCGGCAAGGCCACCAACGGCAGTGCCGCCGGAGTCACGGCCTGTACGAGTCGCACGCTCACCGGCGCGGTCATTGCCGCCAATGGATGTTGCACGATCAGACCGACCGTCGCCCCGCGCGGCAGCCCGCGCACCACGCAGCGGCCGTGCTCATCGGTCGGCACACCACCATGCAACGCCGCCAGGAACGCCGGGTAGCGCAACAGTTCGGTGGTCGGCTCGCGGCCAGGCAGCACGAACACCTGCGCCGCCGCCAGTTCGCGCGCAAGCGCCTGCAGTTGCACTTCGACCACGGATTCCGGCGCCAGCGTCAAGGTCAGGTCGGCCAGATCGCCGAGCACGTCGAGCACCAGATGTGAGGTCGCATGGCCGGTGGCGGTGGCGACCAAGGGAACTCCGGCCCCCGCGGTCACGGACATCACGAACGCACCTTCGGCATCCGTGATGGCCTCGTCGAACTCGCCGTCGACCTGCTCGCAGGCATGCACCCGCACGCCGGCAACCGGAGATCCCGCGTCGTCGAGCACGTGGCCGCGGACCCGTACCGGCGTGCCGACTTCGACCGGCAGCGACGCCGCGGCGGTGTACGCAACGATCCGATGCAGACGCCGCCGGTCGTGGGTGTCGATCGCCACCAGGGCGCGACCGTCGCGTTCGTCGCGTTCGAGCAGACCGGTGCCATTGCCGGCGATGATGCCGATCGCTTCCGGAGTGGCACGACCACCGCGCGTGACGACGAGCCGGTCGGCGGCCAGCGGCGGCGCCAACCGGGCAACGACCGTCCACGACACCTCGACGCGCGGAGCCCCCGGCGGTCCGGCGGCAACCGTTGGCGGCGCCGCGACCGGGGTGACCGGATCGGCAGTTCCTGGCGCTGATGCTGGAGCCGGTTCGACGTCCGGCCGCCAGCAGAACCACACCGCGGCAACGGCCAACGCCAGCAGCAACGTGGTGATCGACGCGCGCATGCGGAGAATGCGGAAGAAGCCTACCCCCACCCTCGTCCCCGTGCCCGTGCTCACTGTCGCGATCGATTACCGCCCCGCCGTGCTGACGCGGGCCGGCATCGGTCGTGCCGTTCGCCATCTCGCGGCCGCACTGGCGGCCCGCGACGATGTCGAACTGCACCTGTTCGCCCACAGTCTGGCCCGCGCCGTCGTGCCGTTGTCGCCGCCGCCGCGCGCGCACCTGCATCGACTGCCGATCGCCGGACGGGCGTTGCCATCGCTTGCCGCTCTGGGATTGGGCGCCGAACGGCTGGCCGGACGGGCCACCGTGTTCCATTGGACCGATTACATCCATCCACCCGTCGGGCGGGCGCGCGCGGTGCTGACCGTGCATGACCTGGCCTTCGTCCGCGATCCGACCTGGCATGGTGCCGACGCACCGGTATTGCGCCAACGGACCGCGACCGCCATCGCCGCCGCGCGCCGGGTGATCGCGCCATCGCAGGCCACCGCCGCCGATCTGCGCGCGTTCGCACCGGGCGCGGAGATCTCGGTGATTCCATTCGGCGCCGACCATGTGCCAGCCGCACCACCGGCGCCGGCGTTGCCGCCATTCGCTTTGGCGCTGGGCACGATCGAACCGCGGAAGAACCACCGCGCCCTGCTCGCCGCGTGGCGATTGCTGCCGGCGCCGCGGCCCCTGCTGCTGGTCGTCGGCCGACCCGGTTGGGAGCATGACGGCATCGCCGCCGAACTGCTGGCCGCCGAACGCGAAGGCTGGCTGCGCTGGCTCCGCACCGCCGACGATGCCACCGTGTTCGCGCTGCTCGCGCATGCGCAGATGCTGGTCTATCCGTCGCTGTGGGAAGGCTTCGGCTTCCCGCCCCTCGAAGCGATGGCGCTGCACACGCCAGTGCTGCTGCACGACTGCGCACCGCTGCGCGAACTCGCCGACGACGCCGCGTCTTTCTGCGACGCGACCGAGCCAGCCGCGCTGGCCGACGCGATCTCCCGCCTGCTCGCCGATGAGGCGCTGCGCACCCGCCTGCGCGAACGGGGTGCTCGGCGTGCCGCCGGGTTCTCCTGGGCAGCGTGCGCCGCCGCTCATGCCCGCGTCTACGGCGAGGCGGTGGCATGACCGTCGTGTTCGACGGCACGGCTCTCGGCGAAGGCCCGATCACCGGCGTCGCCCGCGCGTTCTGGAACGGTCTGGCGGCCTATCTGCCGATCGCCGACGCACCGCCACGGCTGTTGTTGCCGCCGCACTGCCCGCCACCAGACCTGCCGATCGACATCGTGCCGGCACCGACGGGCCGTTGGCGCCGGCAATGGCAGTTGCCGCGCCTGCTGCGCCGACTCGCCGCCAGCGTGCTGCACAGTCCGGTCGCGGCGGTGCCGCTGCGCGCACCGTGCCCGACGATCGCGACGCTGCACGATCTGCCGTGGTTGTCACCGGAGTCGGGCGAACGGACCGGTGCCTGGCGGCGGTTCGCGACGATCCGCTCCGTGCGCAGTGCCGCCGCGGTGCTGGCGCCATCGACATTCACGCGGACAGCGGCGCAGACGCTGGTCGATCCGACCCGCCTGCATCTGGTTCCCAACGCTTCGCCGCTGCCACCACCCGCACCGCTGGCGCCGCGCGACGGTCCGCTGTTGATGCTGGGCGACAGCCGACCGCGCAAGAACCGCGAACGGTTGCAACGCGCGTGGGAACTCGCCAGGACCACGGCGCCCGGACTGCCGCCGCTGCGCCTGTGCGGCCCACCCGACGCCTGGCTCGACGAACGCGACAAGACGCCGCTGCTGCGCCGGTGCGCCGCGGTCGTGCAGTTCTCGCTGTTCGAAGGCTTTGGTCTGCCGGTGCTCGAAGGGCTGGCGCACGGGGCGCCGGTGGCGTGCGCCGACATTCCACCGTTTCGCGAGATTGCCGGCGACGCGGCGCTGTTCGCCGACCCGCGTGATGTCGACGCCATCGCCGCCGCACTGCGGCAGATCACCAGCGACCAGCCGCTGCGCGCGCGCCTGCAGCAACGCGGCCCGGAACGCGCCGCCGCCTTCACGCCAGAACGCACCGCCGCGCGCTGGCTGACCCTGCACCGCCAGTTGCAGCAATGAGCCTGCACGTCGCGATCTCCGGCTGGCTGCTCGACGGTCATTCCGGCGCCAATCGGCGGTTGTGGACGCTGTTGACTGCGTTGCCACCACTGCTGGCCCCGGCGGAACGGATCACCGTGCTGCACGCACCCGGCTTGACGCCGCCGCCACTGCCAGGGCTGCATTTCGTGCCCCTCGCGATTCCGCCGCGACCGACCTGGCGGCGCGTGCTGGCGGAGCGCACGGTGTTGCCGCGCTGGCTGCGCGAACATCGCGTGGACGTCTTGGACCATGCGTTCCTGCCGGTGCCGGCAGTGTCGTGTCCGGTCGTGTTGACGATCCACGACGTCCGCGATGCCGATGGCTTCGGCCGCCGGCCGCGGTGGCTGGGTCGCCGGGCGCTGCGCACCGCCGTGCGGCGCGCGCACAGCATCGTGACCCCCAGCGAATTCACCGCCGCCCGCATCCGCGCGTTCGCTCGAGCGGAGCCCGTGATCCACGTCGTGCGCAATGCGTTGGCGCCGATGCCGGCGCCGGCCACCGAACGACCACCAGAGTCACCGTTCCTGCTGCATGTCGGCCATCTCGAACCGCGCAAGAACGTCGAACTGCTGATCCGTGCTCTCGCCTGCATGCCGCCGGAGGCCCGACCAAAGCTCCGGCTGGCCGGTGCCGACGCCGGCTCGGGTGAAGCGTTGCAGCGGTTGGCGCGCACACTGGGGGTCTCTGGTTCGCTCGAGTTCGCCGGTGTGGTCGACGATGCGACGCTCGCGGCGTGGTATGCAACCGCCGCGGCCGTGTGCGTCCCGTCGCGGTACGAGGGCTTTGGCCTGCCGGCCGTCGAAGCCATCGCTGCCGGCGCCCCGACCCTGGTCGCCGACGCCGGGGCCCTGCCGGAGGTCGTCGGCTCGGCCGGCGTCGTGCTGCCGGTCGACGATCCGGACGCCTGGGCCCGCGCCTGGTCACCACTGCTGACGCGCCCGCGATCGCCTTCGGCACCGGCGGCGGAAACGTCGACCACGACGGCCCCGGCCATGGCGGCAGCGCTGCTGACGGTCTGGCGTGCCGCTGGCCCGGTTTGAACGGGACAGAACGACCGGACGGCGTGCGCTGTGACCAGTTGCTCCCGCAGGGCTACACTGTCTGGCCAACCGGCGCACTCCGGCGCCACCCGTCGCATGCCCAACCATCACCTGTCCTTTCTCGCCATTGCCACGCTCGCGAGCCTCGCGGCCGCGCAACGACCCACGATCATGCTGACCGGTTACTGGCCACCGACCAACGAAGGCGTCCGGCGCTTCAGCCAGAACGCGACCCAGAATCCGCAGGGCTGGATCGGCAGCAACTGGGAGAACCGCGGCTACGACGTCGTGTCGTTCTTCCCGGAGTTCCCCGGCGGCCAACTCGGCCGCGGCGTCGGCGACTTCGAGGTCGACTACCAGGACACCTCCGCCGACTGGTGGCGGATCACCGGTCAGGTCAAGCCAATCGCCGTCGTCACGTTCTCGCGCGGGTTCACCGACAACTCGTGGGAGATCGAGATGAACCAGTACAATCGTGCCGCCTGGATCGGCGACTACCTGGCGCCGCTGCAGCCGACGCCAGCGCCCCCCGACAACGGCGTGCCCGCCGGTTTCCGGCGACTGTCGGCCTTGCCGACGACGGCGATCCGCGACGCGGTCAACGCGGCCAACCTCGGCGTCACCGCTGCCATCTGCTTCTCCGGCGATGGTGGCGGCTTCCTGTCCGAGTTCATCGCCTACCACGGCGTCTGGTACCAGGCGCTGCACACGCTGCCGGTCGATCCGGATTGGTGCATCGCCGGTGGGCATGTCCACGTCGGCGGCCTGCTGACCCCGACTCAGGTGTTCGAAGCCGCGAAGATCACCGTGCGCCAGGTCATCGCGCACGTCGACACGCAACGCGCCCGTTTCGTCTGCCAGCAAGACCTCGGCAATGCCGGCGATGGTGCCGGACAGCTGCGGATGTGCGGTCTGCCGCTGTCGCTGGTCGGCGCCGCCGACGCCCTCGCGTACGATCTGCCCCCGCGGGCGCCGCTGTTCTGGACGCTGTCGGACAGCCAGCGGGGCACACCGTTGCCGTTCGCCGGCGGCGGGTTCCTGCCTGGTGATCCGCTGGCGTGGATGCTGGTGACTGCCGACCCGCAAGGTCGCTCACTGATCCGCGGCGTCCGGGGCGGTTTCGGACCGTTCTCGCTGTTCGCCCAGTGCGCCTGGCTCGAGCCGGCGTTGCCCACCGGCTTCGGGTTGACGAACGCGCTGCGGATCGACTTCCTGCCGTAGCGGCCTTGGCGCCCGGCGCTTGACCGCCGCCCCTGCGGTGCCTAGGACCAGCGGGCCGTGAGCGACCAGCGCCGCATCGACGACCTCCGCGCCAGCATCCGCGCCGCCGACGACCAGTACTACAACCGCGGCCACAGCGATCTCAGCGACGCCGATTACGATCGGTTGTTCGCCGAGCTGAAGGAACTCGAGGCCGGTCATCCGGAACTGATCACCGCCGATTCGCCGACGCAACGGGTCGGTGCGCCGTTGCCGAAGGGCAGCACGTTCGCGACCGGCCAGCATCTGGCGCCGATGGGCAGCATCGAGTCGCTGATGACGGCCGACGACGTGCGCGAGTTCGAGGCGCGCGCGCGCAAAGGCCTCGACCTGGCCGAAGGCCAGCGTCTGGCCTGGTTCTGCGAACCCAAGCTCGACGGCGTCTCCGCCAACCTGCTGTACGAGAACGGCGAACTGATCCGCGCGTTGTCGCGCGGCGACGGCACTTCCGGCGAGGACATCACCCGCAATCTCAAGACGATCCGCAACCTGCCGCTGCGGCTTTGCGGGCCGGGGCCGTTCCCACCCCGGATCGAGATCCGCGGCGAGGCGATCCTGTCCCGCGAACGCTTCCGCGAACTGCAGCAGAACGACGAGACGTCCAGCGAAGGCACGTTCCGCAACGCCCGCAACACCGTCGCCGGCACCCTGAAACTGCTCGATCCGGCGATCGTGCGCGCCCGCCGGCTCGACTTCATCGCCTTCGCCCTCGGTCACGTCGACGGCATGACCTGGCCGACCCATGGGGCGCTGCGGGCCACGCTGCGCGCATGGGGGTTCACGCTCGCCGAACCGGCGGCGACGGCCGAGGGCTGCGAGCAGGTGCTGGCGTTCCGCGACGATCTCGAACGCCGCCGCGACGAATTGCCGTACGAGATGGACGGCATCGTCGCCAAGATCGACCGCCTCGATCTGCAGCTCCGGCTCGGCCGCACGTCGCGGACGCCGCGCTGGGCGCTGGCCTACAAGTTCGCGCCGCGACTCGGCACCACGCGCGTGCTGGCGATCGGGGCGCAGGTCGGTCGCACCGGCGCGGTCACACCGGTCGCGCAGCTCGAGCCCATCGAGCTGGCCGGGGTCACCGTGCGCAATGCGTCGTTGCACAACTGGGCGCTGGCCAAAGAACGCGACATCCGCGTCGGTGATGTGGTGGAGGTCCAGCGCGCCGGCGACGTGATTCCGGAACTCGTGCGGGTGTTCACCGACCAGCGCACGGCCGACAGCACGCCGCTGCAGCCACCGACGCATTGTCCGACCTGCCAGACCGCGCTGCTCGTCGACGGCAAGTTCCGCTACTGCCCCAACGTCGATTGCCGCGATCAACTGACCGGCCGCATCGTGCACCTGACCGGTCGCCGCGCGCTCGACATCGAAGGCCTTGGTCCCAAGCAGGCCGACCAGCTGGTCGCCGCCGGTCTGGTCCGGTCGCTGGAAGACGTGTTCGCATTGCCGGCCCGCCGCGACCAGGTGCTGGCGCTCGAGCGCTGGGGCGAACGCAGTTTCGACCATCTGGTCGCCCAGCTCGACCAGGCCAAGAACCCGCCGCTGGCGCGCTTCCTGCATGCGATCGGCATCCACCATGTCGGCGAACAGACGGCCAAGGACCTGGCCGCGCACTTCGGTTCGCTCGCCGCGCTGCGCGCCGCCGATGCCGAGCGGTTGCTGGCGGTCGATGGCGTCGGCGACGAGGTCGCGCGTTCGATCGTCACGTTCTTCGCGTCGCCGGGGGCGCAGCGGCTGCTGCAGCGACTGCATGAACTCGGGGTCCGGGTGCAGGAGACGACCACCCGCGCGGGCGAAGGACCGCTCGCCGGCCGCACGTTCGTGTTCACCGGCGGCCTGCAGACGATGAGCCGCGATGATGCCAAGGCCGCGGTCGAACGACTGGGCGCGGCGACCTCCGGGTCCATCACCAAGAAGATCACCGACGTCGTGGCCGGCGAAGCCGCCGGCAGCAAGCTCGAGAAGGCGCAGAAGCTCGGCCTGCACGTGTTGACCGAAGACGAGTTCCGCGCGCTGCTCAGCCGTCACGCATGAACAGCCATTCGCACCTCTGGCATTGGCTCCGGGTGTTGCTGCTCGGCATCGCGCTGGGCGTGCTGCTGTTCGTCGGCTATCTGGCGCTCGGCATGCTGCCTTGATCATCATGAAGACCAACCGGCTCGAAGCGTTCTCCGATGGGGTCATTGCGATCTTGATCACCATCATGGTGTTGGAACTGAAGGTGCCGCACCACCAGGAAGGTCATGTGCCGGCACTCGGCGACCTCGCCAGGCTGGTGCCGGTGTTCCTCGCCTACGTGCTGAGTTTCGTGTTCCTGGGCATCTACTGGAACAACCACCACCACATGCTGCACCTGGCGGCCCGCGTCGACGGCCGCATCCTGTGGGCCAACATGCATCTGCTGTTCTGGCTGTCGCTGGTGCCGTTCACGACCCACTGGCTCGGCGAGACCCACGCCGCGCCGATCGCGACGGCCACCTATGGTGTCGTGCTGCTGGCGTCCGCCATCGCCTACACGCTGCTGCAGGCGGCGATCATCCGGCGTCATGGCCCGGAATCCGAACTGCGCCTGGCCGTCGGCCGCGACCGCAAGGGCAAGGTGTCGCTCTTGGCCTATGCAGCGGCGATTCCGCTGGCGTTCGTGCACCCATGGATCGCCATCGCGGCGTACGTCGTCGTCGCCATCCTGTGGTTGATCCCGGACCCGCGCATCGAGCGCCGCCGGCACGGCCACAGCGCCTGAACGATCGCCTGGCATGGGCCCAACCCGGGCTTCGCCCGGAACCTACGTGGGCCTCTGGCGCCGAGAACGTCGATCCAGTTCACGATTCTCGGCACCAGAAACTCAGCGCGCCAGATCGGGATGCGGGCGCCCCAGATAGCCGATCCGCCCGAGCAACGTGCCCTTGCCGCCGGTGGCGAACGCACGCTGGAGCTTCTGCTGTCTGGCCACCGACCAGGCCCAGTCGGCTCGATAGACCCAGCGATCCTGCGGCGCCGTGGTCACCAGTTCTTGCCAGATCGTCCGCGCGTCGTCGATTGCATCCTGGTGGAACCGCGCCAAACCGAGGTGGTAGCGGGCCTCGCTGAACCGGGCGTGGGTCGCCGGGAACTCCTCCAACAACTGCTGCACCCGCGCATGGTCGCCCGCCTGTCGCGCCAGCAACGCCCGTTCGAGCGCCACGTCGGCGGCGAGATCGGCGGCGGCGACGGCATCGAGTTCGGCGGCGATTCCTTCCGACTTGCCGGCCAGGCGCAACGCACGCACCCGCAGCAGCCGCGCCGCATCGCCCTCGGCACCCGCCAAGGCCGCGATCGCGGCATCCGGTTCGCCAAGGTCGATCGCCAGTCGGGCCTTGGCCAAAGGCTCGGCGACCGCCGCTTCGGTTGCATCGGGAGTCGCGAACTCAGGGTGCTTCGCCAGCACCTTGCGCAGGCGGCGGAAGACCACGTCCTCGCTGGCGTAGTTGTCGATCTCGGCCAGGACCTCGCCGTCGGGCGTGCACACCAGCACCGGCGGTGTCGACACCATCCGGCTGCCGAGTTCTTTCTTGATGCCGACGACGAACTCGCGCGCCTTCGCATCGCCGGCCGCGCCGGCATTGCTCAGATCGAAGAAGAACGGCACGAACCGACGGTTGCACAGCCCGATCACCCGCTCGTCGCTGAAGGGACCCGCCCTCAGCACTTCCGCCGCGGGTCACCAGCCGCCATCGGCGGTGGTGCCGAATGCGATCGGTTTGATCAGCAACAGCCGCTTGCTCACCACCGCCTTGGCCTTGGCAGCATCGAACGGCAGCACCCATTGGATGCCGGTCCGATCCAGGCACGGCGTCGGCGCCGCGGGCGCCGGATCCTGGGGCAGGGGCAGCAGGAGGATCGACAACAGCGAGGGCATCAGCATGGCGTAGCGCGCAATGCGCACGATCGGCCTGGACTCCTGGAATGGAAGAACCAGGGAAAACAGCATCGGTGATAGCCTGCCCGCATGATGGTCCGCACTGCTGGCATGGGCTGGTTGTTGGTCTGGCTGAGTGCTGTCGCCATCGCCCAGGTCGAACCATCCGGGCTGCGGACCGTTCGCCAGGTTGGGCCGGGCATCGCGCTGCGGCAGGGATCTCTGCCCGATGCGGCCGGTCGGCCCCAGTTCGTGTCGGTGCTCGACATCGACACCGCCACACCGGGCATTCGCTTCGGCTTCGCCGCGCCAGCCCGCGGCCTCGACGAAACCAGCGACCTCGCGCGGCGCGCCGGCGCGATCGCCGCGATCAACGCCGGCTTCTTCACCAAGGAACGGCAACCGGACGGCGCGTTCCGGATCGACGGTCACGATCTCGGCATCCTTTCCGCGAAACGACCGGCGGCAGTGGTGCTCGACGATCCCGCGCTGCCGCGACTGCAGGAGGATGCGACCGGCGCGTTCGCCGGCGCGCGCACGGTGCTGGCGGCGGGCCCTGTATTGCTGCGCGCTGGCGAGTTCCCGCAACCGTCGCCGTGGAACGATGCGCGCCACCCACGCAGCGCGATCGGCACGACCGCCGATCGGCGCGTTCTGCTGGTGACCGTCGACGGTCGTGCCAAGGAGGCCACCGGCATGACGTTCGCCGAGTTGGCGGCGACGATGCGGGCGCTCGGCTGCCACGACGCCATCAACCTCGATGGCGGCGGTTCGACGACGCTGTGGTTGCAGGACGCACAAGGCAACGGCGTGGTCAATCATCCGTGCGACGACAAGCGGTTCGACCCGGCCGGCGAACGGGCGGTCATCAACGCGATCATCGTGCATGCGACCAGACCAGCCCACGAGCCCCGACTCGCCGCCGAGGAACGGGTGCTACGCGGCAACCGTGAGTTCTCGCTGACGCGCCAGGCTCTGCTGACCGCCTTGCAACGACGCGTTCGCGCCGCGACCGATGCCGATCTGTCCACCTGGGACAGCGCGGGGCTGCTCGACTCGCTCGAGATTGCCGGCGAACGACGTTTCCACCAGAGTGCCGTTTCGAACCTGTTCTTCCGCGACGCCGGCGCAAGGACGCGGCGGCTGCACGGCGCCACCTGGATCGAGCCGTCATTCGACACCGGCGAGAAGACGTTCACGATCCGGATGACACTGACCGTGGCCGCCGATGCGGTGCCCGCGGGCGAAGAAGTCCGCGCCTGGCTGCCCTTCCCGCAGCGCGATGACTGGCAGACGCCGCAGGATGACGACACCATTCCCGACGCACCGATGCGCGCACGGCATCTGATCGCGCGCGCCGCGGCGGGCCAACAGACGTTGTTTCGCTCGGAGTTCACGTTCACGCGCCGCGGTGTGCGTACGGCCGGGCTCGACGCCGAGAAGGCGCACCGGCCGACCGATCGCCGGTTCACCGAAGAACAGCCGCCGCATGTCATGTTCACGCCGGCGCTGCGCGCGCTGGCGAAGGCCATCGTCGGCGACGAGGCCAATCCGCTGCGGATCGCCCGGCGTTGCTACGACTGGTGCGCCGACCACCTGACCTATTCGTTCGCGCGTGAGTACGTGACGATCGCGGACATTCCCGCTGAAGTGCTGGCGACGCGGCGCGCAGATTGCGGCCAGGCGACACTGTTGTTCATGACGCTGTGCCGGCTGCACGGCATCCCGGCGCGCTGGCAATCCGGTTGGACGCTGCTCCCCGGGCACGAGAACCTGCACGATTGGTGCGCGATCCGGATCGAACCTTGGGGCTGGCTGCCGATCGACGTCAATGCGGCGATCGAACTGCGCCATGCCGACGGTCTCGATGCCAGAGAACGCGCCAGCCAGCGGGATTTCTGGTTCGGCAATCTCGATGCCTGGCGGTTCGTCGCCAACCGCGATCACGGCCGCGATCTGGCGCCGCCGAAGACGGCGGTGCGCAGCGATGACGTCGATTTCCAGCGCGGCGAGGCCGAGTGGGGTTCGCCGGCGCGCAATCTCTGGTACGAGGATCTGGACTGGCGGCTCGAGGTGGTCGGCGTGAAGTGACCGACTACTCCGGCCGCCACTCGTCGACGCCGAGCAGGCCACCCAGCGCGACCCGCGCCCGGTGCGCGAGCAGCCGCACCGGCTCGACGCGCTGGTAGCCAAGCGCCCGCGCCACGTCCTCGTAGCGCATCTGGCACAGGTAGTGCAGATCGAGCACCCGCCGGTAGTTGTCCGGCAATTCGAGCATCGCCGCGCGCAACCGTTCGGCGCGTTCGCGGTGGCCGACGGAGTCCGCAGCCGCCGCCGGAATGGCGCCGAGCATGCTCGGGTGATCGAGTGCGCGATGGATCGCGAGCCGGAACGGCGCTACGCCACGGCATTGGCGCTGGTCGAGGCTCTGCGGCACGTGCGGGAGCATGAACCGATCCTGGCCCGTCCGATGGGAGCGCTGCTGCGGCTGCGGCGTTGGCAACAACGGCACCCGGTGCCGCAGCGTGGCGGCGGCGATGGCGGGAGTGCTGGTGATCGCCATCGCGGTGGCCCTGGCACTCGGCTGGACCGCCGTCAACGGCACGTTCGTGCCGGCGCTTATGGTTCTTCGGCGGTCGTGCCGACGCTGGCTTTCGGGACGTATCGGCAAGGACCTGGATCGCACGCGGGATTCCGACCTGCCCGGAGCCGTGCAGACGCTGCTGCTGGAGAAGAACATGGCGGACTTCGCGGCCAGCGCACGAAAGCTTTACGCCGAGGAACGCTGGCTGCAGCGAGCGTTGGCGACATCAATCCTCGGTTCTGTCCTTGGAATCGTGGTGGTCATCGCCGTCCGTCGTGCCGTTGGCCGGCCGGGCGTTGCCGGGTGACAGCACCTGCGCCTTCCGGCCCATGCTGCCGCGCCCGAAAGCCTGAACCGGGACTTCTGCGGCATCGTCCGGCACGCCAAGATCGCGCGCTCGCCGATGGACTCGACCGCGTCGTTCCCACCCGACCTCGAACAAGAACTCGCCGCGCTGCTCGAGCGCGACGCCACCACGCTGCGCGCCGGCATCGATCGGCTCGCCGAACGCCACCCCGGACACGCCGCGGCCCTGCAGCGCCTGGCCTCGGTCTGGGGCGGGGTACCTGCCGCCGGATCGGCCGTTCTGGCGCAGGAAATCGGCCCCGGCGACCAACTGGGCCCGTGGCGCATCGACGACCGCATCGGCAGCGGCGGCATGGGCACGGTGTTCCTCGCCACCCACGCGTCGCTGGGCAACAAGGCCGCGGTCAAGGTCGTCAAACCCGGCATGGACACCGCCGCGGTGCTGCGCCGTTTCGCTGCCGAACAGCGCACGCTGGCCCGCCTGCAACATCCACACATCGCCCGCGTGCACGACGCCGGCGCCACGCCCGCCGGTCGCCCGTACTTCGTCATGGAGTACGTGCCGGGACGCCCGATCCACCGCCATTGCGCCGAACATCGGCTCGACACCGACACCCGAATCCGTCTCGTGCTGCAGATCTGCGCCGGTCTGCAGCACGCGCACCAGCGCGGCGTGGTGCATCGCGACCTGACCTGCAACAACGTGCTGATCACCCGCGTCGACGACCGCCCGTTGGCCAAGATCATCGACTTCGGCCTGGCGATGGTCGGCGACCGCGACGAGGGCGAACAGACGTGCTTCTCGGCGGGCGGCGCCTTGATCGGCACGCCCGAGTACATGGCTCCCGAACAGATCGGCTTCGGCGTGCCCGACATCGACATCCGCGCCGACGTCTATGCCGTGGGCGTGGTGCTGTTCGAACTGTTGACCGGTCGCCTGCCGTTCCCGAGCGAGCAACTGCGCCGCGACGGGTTTGCCGGGCTGCTGCACACGCTGCGCGAACAACCGCCGCCACGGCCCAGCGCCGTGCTCACCGCCGACGCGCCGACGCCGGCCGCACGACTGCGCCGCGATCTCGACTGGATCGTGCTGCGCTGTCTCGAGAAGGACCGCAACCGCCGCTACGCCTCGATCGGCGAACTCGCCGCCGATCTGGAACGGAGCCTCGCCGGCCTGCCGGTCGACGCCCGGCCGCCAAGCCTCGGTTACCTGCTGGTCACGTCGGTGCGGCGCCATCGCTTGGCGGTGTTCGCATCCCTGTCGGTGCTGGCAAGCCTGTTGATCGGCCTCGTCGTCAGCCTGCGCTTCTGGTCGCGGGCCGAGCAACGCGCGGACGTCATCGCCGCGCAGAAGCAGGAGATCACCACCCGCGTCGAGCAGTTCGAACTGCTGGCCGCCGCGATCCGCCTCGAAGAACTGCGCCGCAGCCATCCGACGTTGCCCGCCGCCGCGCCGACGACGATCGCACCGTTGCGGACCTGGCTGCTGAACGCGCGCCCGCTGCAGGCAATGGCGCCCCGATTGCAGGCAGCGTTGGCGGCGATCCGGCCACGCGCGCTGCCGATCGATGCCTCGACGACGCAGGCCGATGCCGCGTCGCATCCGCGCCGCGGCGAGCTCACCACGGCCGAACAGACGTTGGTGGAAGTCGCGCGCCTGCGCGGACTGCAGCCACCGCAGTCGCCGATCGCAGCCGCGAACCTGCCCAGCGATCTCGCCAACGCCAGCGTCGCCGATCTGCAGAAGTTCGCCTGGGCCCGCGTGCAGCCGGACGCCGGTTCGTTCGATCCCGCGGCCGTCGCCGAAGGTCTGGCAGCGGCCGAACGCTGCCTGCAACAGGCCGGCGACGACGCGCTGGTGCGCGGTCGCGCCGAGTTGACGCTGGGCTGGGCGCGGGTCCGCTGTGGCCAGCCCGGCGCCGTCGACCTGCTGCGGGCGGCCTGCGAACGGGTGCCGCGTGAGCGCAGCTACTTCTTCCTCGAGCACGAACGCCGACTGCTCGACCTGCTGCATCTGGTCACCGACTCCGCCGCGGCCGAGGCCCTGGCCGAGCGCACGGCCCGACTGCGCGAGCAGGTGCGCGAGCGCCGGACCTGGCGCTTTCCGGCCGACGCCGATCAGTTCTTGCACGATTCAGTGGCCCGGCTGCTGACCGAACTGGATGGCCTGTCGACCCTGATCGAGGACATCGACGACCGCCTGGCCTGGGCCGAACGGATGGTCGCCGAATCGATCGAGCAGCACTCTGCGCGCTGGCGCGATCTCGGCGTGCCGCCGCAACCCGGGCTGGTGCCCATCGGCCGCAATCCGGCCTCCGGTTTGCTCGAGTTCTACGACCTCCGGTCCGCCGCCGATCCGCAACGCATTCCGGCACATGGGCCGCGCGGCGAACTCACGGTCGACGGCGACACCGGCATCGTGTTCGTGCTGCTGGCGGGCGGGGAATCGCCGATCGGTGCGGTGGCCACGGACGATCCCGACGCGCAGCCCGACGAGAGCCCGGTGCATCGCGTCGAACTGGCGCCGTTCCTGCTGGCCAGGCACGAATTGACCCAGGGGCAGTGGCTGCGGCTGACGCGCGGGCCCAATCCGGCGCTGTTTCCCGCCGGCCGCGGCTACCGCGGCAGCCACGGCCTGACCACGCTCGCCGCCCCGGTGGAGAACGTCAGCCACGAAGACTGCGTCAACATGCTGCGGCGGCACGGCCTGCTGCTGCCGACCGAGGTGCAATGGGAATACGCCGCGCGCGGTGGCCGGCAGGGCCCTTTCGGCGGCCTCCGCCGCGAGGATCTGGCGACGCACGCCAATGTGCTCGATCGCGTCGGCACGACGTTCACCCCGCAGGCGGGCCCCGGCGAGACCTGGGACGACGGCCATGCGGGACCGGCGCCGGTCGGCGCGTTCCCGGCCAATCCGTTCGGTCTGCACGACTTGCTCGGCAACGTCTGGGAGTGGACCGCCGATGGCAACCATGGCTACGACACCGCGTGTCGGCAAGGCGATGGCCTGCGCGGGGATCCGGCGCGTTCGCCGGATCGCGTCCTGCGCGGCGGCAGCTGGGGCGACCGTGCCAGCGTGGCCCGGGTCACGCGGCGCACGCGCGCTCATCCCCTGTTCAAGTCCAATTCGGCGGGTCTGCGCGCGGCGCGCATCTGGGTGCCGTGAACGGCACGCCGGAGTGTGCGCGACGCTCGCCTGGCAGCTAGGCTCCGCAGCGATGACCGATGCCGATGCCGGCAAGACCCCGACCGAACGGCTGATCGCCGCAGCGCGGACCAAGGACCAGCAGGCCCTCGGGGCACTGCTCGAACAGACGCTCGGTCGCCTGCGCGCGTTCGTCCGGCTGAATCTCGGCGCCGAGCTGCGGGCGCACGAAGAGGATCAGGACATCGTGCAATCGACCTGCCGCGAGGCCGTCGAGCACTTCCCGCAGTTCCAAGGACACACCGAGGGCGAGTGGATCGCCTGGCTGGTGACGACGGCGCGCAACAAGCTGCGGGCCCGCCACCGGTTCTGGCGCCGCGAGCGCCGCGCTGGCGCCGCGTCGCCGTTGTCGGCGCTCGAGGATGCGGGCCTGGTGCGCGCGTATGTCTCGGTGCTGACGCCGGGCAAGCTCGCGGCCGGCGCCGAAGCCGCGGCGCGCATCGAGGCGGCGCTCGACGGCTTGTCGGCCGAACATCGCGAGGTGATCACGCTGGCGCGCATCCTCGGACTGCCGCACGCGCAGATCGCCGGGATCATGGAGCGCAGCGAAACCGCGGTCCGGCAGTTGTTGGTGCGGGCGTTGCGGACGCTGACTGCGGCGCTCGATCGCTGATCGGGTCGGCGACGTCACGCCGTTCTGGCTACCGCCATCGCAGCTCTGGCCCGCTGGCGCGCCCACATGCGTGACGACGTGAACACACTGATGCTCGCGCCGACCATCACCAGCGAGAACTCCGCACCGCTGCGGCGTGACGCCGACGCCGGCTCGGCACGCGCCATCCACCCGCCCACCAGGATCTGCAGGCAGATGGCGCAAAACACCGTGGCGGCGATGCAGGGTTGCACGACCCGCTGTCGCACGGTCGGCGGCAACTCGAGCGAACGGCACTCCTCGGGCAGCGGCAGCCAGGCACCCGCAACAGCGCGCCGCGCCCACCATCGCGGTCCGCCGATGCCAAGCCAGAGCGAAGCGAGGGTCGCGACGGCCGGCGGCCCGAACCACCACAGCGGCGTGCGCGGCACGGTACCGGGCGCCTCGCCCAGGCTCGGCAACAACGGCAACCGTTCGGGCAGGACCGGCCACAGGTCGATCGCCATCCACCAGATCGCTCCGGTGATCAGCAGCAGCGCCAAGGACAGGACACGGATCAAGACGACCATGCAGGACCTCCGCGAATGCGACCACTCCGGCCCGCCAGGCGCAACGCTGGGCGGGGCAGGGCACCGGGCGATCGCGCCCATCGAGAGGTCGGATCGGATCGGTTGTGACGGCGCGGGCGTGAAATCCACGGACATGGTCATCGATTGCGCACGACTGCGACGTCGAGCAGGAAGTCGCACAACCGGCCTGGCGTCAGGGTCACCGGGTCGTTCATGGCTGGCGCGGGTTCGCGGCGGACCGCCGCGGCCGACTTCGAGGTGCTTCCCGCGGTTGCGGCTACGACGGCGGAATCCCGGCGGGAAAGCGACGCCGTATCCGCAGCGCCGCGACGCCGAGAGTCAACGCCGGGAACAGCATGGCGAATGCATCCAGCCAATCGCGCAGCAGATCCACCGTCGTCATGGGCTGCGAACCGAACGACCGCAGCATCGTCAGCGCCGCGGCATCGTGCAGGTTCCCGTGGCTTGCAGGCACCATGGAACCCAGCAGCCAGAAACGACTGCCGGCACCCATCAGCGCCCGATGCAACTCCTTCGGGTCGGTGCCATCCGGCCAGCCGTAGGCGCGGGCCAGCCAGACGCCGGCGCTGGTGCTCTCGGCGTCGTACAGGTCGCTGTCCATCTGGGCGCGGAAGCCAGGCCTGCCGTCAGGCCAGCCGAGGTCCTGGCCCCACAACCGCTGCAGTTCCGCCTGCACCTGTTGCTGGCGCCCGGCCTGGAAGTCCACCTCGTGAGACAGGATCGCGGCGACCAGGACTTCCCGCATCTGCGGCAACCGCCGGTATTGCGCCACCAACGCCTGCCGCCAACGGTGCTCGAGCTCGGCACGCCAGGACGCCCGCGCCGGGCCGCGGATCTCGTCGAGGTGCAGACTGGCAGCCACCACCACGGCGGCCGACTCCGAACGTCGCGCCAGCAGTTCGGCGAGCGGCAGCGATTGCCTGAGTTCCTCGAGGTCGGGGCCCGTCACTTCATCGGCCTGCAACGTGGCGGCCAACGCCGGCAGGTTGGCATCGAACGGGCGCAGATTGCGGAGTTCGGCCGGCAGACGCGGCAGCGAGCGATGCTGCCAATCGAGCGCGGAGAACAGGTCCGCACGCGCCGGCAGTTCGTACGCGTCGAACGCCGAGTTCGGCCGTGAGGCGCGGGGAAGCTCCTGATCGGGATCGCACCGAACCCGCACCGACAGCAGACTCGGGCCCGCGCACATGCCGAGGAAGAAGAGGACCGGCACCGTTCGACGAACGCTGGCACGACGTTCGGGCGACATCGCGACGAACGCGGCACCCATCCAGGCCGCCGTCCACAGCAGATTGCCGACGACCAGGGCCCAGGGATGCCCCAGGTCCGCGATCGGTCGCCAGGACGAGCGCGCGCCGACGGCCGAGGCTCCGAAGATCACCGACAACGCCGTGAACCCGATCAGGCCGTCCCAGAATCGGGCCGCTCGGGCCCGGTCGCCGATCCGCAGGATCACCTCGGTGCTCGCCACGATCAGCAAGGTCATCGCCAGGGGCTCGAGCGTCCGTGGCAGCAGCATGTACGGCACCAGCAACAGGCCCAGGACCATTTCGCCCCCCCGATCGAACTTGCCATCCCGAAAGGGGGCAGGCGCCGGTCGCGCCAGATGCATCAGCAACCAGGACAACAACAGCAGCGCCGCTGCGGTCACCATGGCGACGCGAGTCTCGAACCGGTTGCAGAAGACCGCAATCTCATTGAACCAGTGCATCGGATGTCCTCGGTGGGTGTTCCGCCTTGCGAGAGACTGCGGTCCGGCGTTCGTGACGCGCGGTTTTGGCGACGATCCCGCGTCACGAACGGCGCCGGTCGGCATCCCCCCGGAGCGAGGCCTTCCCATGCCCGAACAACTCCAGACCCTCAGGGCCGGATTCGCGGTGCTCGCACTGCTGACCGGCATCCCTCGCTCACAAGACCCACATGCGGCCGAACGCACCGCCAGCCCGATCGCCGTCGCCATGCGTCCCGCGCCGGCGATGGCCATGGTCCACGGCGCTGCGCTGGCCAGCGGCGATCGCTACGAAGCCGGCCTGGTCGGTGGCACGGTCGACTTCCGACCCGTCTACGGCATCCGCGCGCCGCGCTCGACGCCCTGGCGGTTCCAGTTCGAATCGCTGTGGCGCGGCGACGACCTCGTGCTGACGACAGGCAAGGAGGCGCCGGCAGTAGAACTGTCCGGCAAGACCGCCAGCTTCGTCCGTAGCCCGACGGTGCTGGAGCGCTACGAGGCGCGCGCCGACGGGTTGGCGCAATCGTTCGAGTTCCGCCAACCGATCCTCGGCAACGGTGACCTGAT
Source organism: Planctomycetota bacterium (assembly GCA_016713175.1). Classification (GTDB taxonomy): domain Bacteria; phylum Planctomycetota; class UBA1135; order UBA1135; family UBA2386; genus JADJPQ01. The sequence goes on along the minus strand of JADJPQ010000030.1, from coordinate 174,126 downwards.
CGTGCGTGGCAGGATCACGACCGGACTGCGAGCAGAACGGCGCAAGGACGGCAGCCTCGCGTTCGTCGAACCCGGTGTCGGCGGTGTGCACGTCGGGACGGTGACCGGCATCGACGCGCTCGGCCGCACGGCGCCCGGTCGGCTGCATCTGGCGGGCGACATGCTCGAACTGACGCTGCCCGCGGCGTTCGTCGAGGGTGCGGTCTGGCCGCTGGTGCTCGATCCATTGATCGGCACGTTCTTCGACCCGACGTTCGAATCATTCTACGACAACATCACGCCCGATGTGGCCTACGACGCGACCAACGATGTCTATCAGGTCGTCTGGGCCCGTGTGTTCTCGGCCACCGACCATGCGATTCGCGGGCAACGGGTCAGCAGCACGGGCACCCAGGTCGGCGCACTCCAGTTCCTGACGCCGAACCCACCTCTGCTGGTCTACTCGCGTCCGCGCGTCTGCAATGTCAACGCCAGCGATCGGTTCCTGGTCACCTGGAGTGCGCCCGGAACCGGCGGCGTGCAGGTGGTCCAGGCCTGCGGCATCGTGGCCGCGAGCGGCGCCCACACCGCACCCGTCGTGCTGGTCGCACCGACGTTCATCGGGCAGCCGCGCGACGCCCTGAATCACGTCGTCGCCGGCGACCTGAGCACGAACAACCAGGGCGCGATCCTGTGCTACCAGGCACCTTCCGGCGCCGGCGGCGTGCATGCCGCACGCGTCGAGGTCCCGCCGACCGGTGACCCGGTGATCCAGGCCGGCAACACGACCGCGCTGTGGGGCTCGATCTTCGTCCCGCTCAATGGCCTCGGCATCAGCAAGACCGGCGGCAGCGCCGGGCGTCACGTCGTGATGATGAGCCACTTCGGCGAACTGCGCGCCCGCGTCGTCGACCGGAACGCGCAGGCGATCGGCAGCGCGATCGTCGTCAGCACGACCGTGAACGGCCGCAACTACGCTCCGGCGGTCGACGGCAACGGTTCGGAGTTCATCGCTGTCTGGGCCAAGGAACAGGGCTCTGGCGCCACCACCAGGGACATCCAGTGCGTCGCCCTGACGGCATCGGGAGCGGGCCTGGCGTTGAGTGGGACGGCCAGTCGGCTCGACGTCGGTCGTCCAGGCGACAGCGCCAACGACCCGGACATCGTCTTCCTCGGCGGCAAGTATGCGGCCTGCTACGAGCGCACGTTCTGGGACAATCCGGGCTGGGACGACCTTCGCCTGGCGATCCTGCTCGCCGACTGCTCGGTCTGCGGGCCGTGGCACTTGACGTTCGGCCCGGGGTTCCCGACCACCTACCTGCTGGACAACTCGCCGCGGCTGATCGGCCACCGCACCGGTTCGACCGGCGGCGATGACCAGGGTCTGGTGGTCTGGGCCGATGCCGACGAGGTGGCTGCCGACAGCGACATCCGGGCCCAGTTGTTCGTGTCGCGCAGCAACGGCCTGTCGCCGACCGTGATCGCGCCGGGCTGCGGCAACGGCGGCACCGCCGGCACCACCGGCAGCGGCTTCGTGTTCGGCAACCAGAGCTTCGCCATGACCGTGAACGGCGCCGATCCGAATGCGATCCTGTTCTGCTCGATCGCCTTCCCGACGACGCCCATCGTCTGCGGTCCCTGCAGCTTCCTGCCGGGCAGCATCGATTTCGTGCCGAACGCCGGCGGCTCGGCGACTCGACCGTTCCCGGTTCCCTGCGATGGAGTGTTCGTGGATGCCTTGCTGCAGTTCCAATGGCTCGGCTTCAACGGCGGCAGCAGTCCCTGCGGCGCCGCGCCCGGCCTGTCCGCCAGCGCGATCCTGCAACTGCAGCTGGTGCCCTGAACCGGGGCTCCGTTCCCCGGACTTGATGGCGGCGGTCCCGCCGGCGATCACTGGCTCGTTCTTCGGGCAGGCGGTCATCCTCGACCCGGCTGCGGGTAGCCTGGCCACCACCAACGGCGTGTCGCCGTCGGCCAACTGAGCGGAACGACGCTGCCAGCCGCATCGACTCCCGGGCCCCTTGAACCCGACCGAAAACCCGGGCCAGGGCGTGGGCGAGGCGCGTAGGGAACGCCCCGCGCCATCCAGCGCGGTCGCCGTTCCCGATGCGATCCACCAAGCTGGCCACCCGCGGTGGCGTTCTGCTGCTGACTGTCACCCATGCCCTGGCCCAGATCCCGATCGCGGTGACGTCGCCGACCGAGGCTGCGCTTCGCACCGCGTTCGTCCAGGCCAACCAACAGGCCTTCCTGACTTCGCCGACCAACCCCGTCGTCATCACGCTGGCCAGTTCGCTGATCGGGCAGACGATTCCGCTGCTCAACTCGCTGCCCGAACTGCGGGTCGACCACGTCCGGATCGTGGTCGCCGGCGCCGGACCGACCGACCGCGTCATCCTCGATGCCCCGCGCACGACCGGCTGCCTGTTGCTGACCGCGCATGACGCCCAGATCGCCAATCTGACGTTCGCGCGCGTCGGCAGCCAGTCGGTCGAACGGATCGGCGACGCCGTGATCGCCTCGGGCGCCGTCGACGTGACCTTCACCGACTGCACGTTCTTCGATGCCGCCGGGATCGGCCTGTGGCTTTATGGAACACGCGGCGTGACGGTGCGGCGTTGTCGGTTCGAGAGCAACGGTGACATCGATCCCGGGCCCGGCATGCGTTGCATCGACGGTTGCGAGGATCTGCTGATCGACACCTGCACCTTCGTCGACAACCAGGACGCCGGTCTGGTGCTGGCGGGCACGCGCAACGCCACCATCGTCGGCAGCACGTTCCTGCTGAATCGCTATGGCGTGCTGGCGACCGCCGTGACTTTCGGACTGACCTTCGGGCCCGGCAACACGATCCAGGACTCCGACTCGATCGGCATGCTGCTGCACGGCGCCGTGGATGGCGTGGTGCAGGGCAACGCCTTCGTCGGCAATGGCAGCCACGGCCTGTCGCTCGGCGACCGTTCGGTGCGCACGATCGTCCGCGACAACGACTTCACCGCCAACGCCGACGTGACGACGTCGGCGACGCAGTTCGTGGTCGCCAACAGCGACGACATCCAGCTGCTCGGCAACCGGCTGCAGAACGGCTTCGGCGACGGCGCCGTCCTGATCGACTGCAACCGGGTCACCATCGGTCCGTCGCCCGGTCGCGCGATGACGATCACCGCGACGCGACGCGGCGGCCTGCTGGCGACGCGCACGGCCGATCTGAACGTTCTCGGTGTGACACTGACCGGCAATCAGGCCACCGCCTCTTCCGGCGCCCAATTGCAGGCCAGCGACTGCACGCGGGTCTCGTTGCGGGGCGTCATCGCATCGACGACGGCGACGTCCAACCTGACCGGCATCAGCCTCAGCGGCGGCAGCGGGGCGACGATCGGCGGCGGCACCACGGTCACCGGCCACCGCAACGTCGGCATCACGGTGCGCAACGTCGACGACGTCGTGCTCGGCGAACGTGGCCCGGTCGCCGGCACGGCCGGATTGACCGTGCGCAACAACGGCACCGGCGTGCAGTTCGTCGATTGCACCCGTGGCGCGATCGCCATCGACGGGGCGGTGGGTGCGCAGGTCCTGCTCGACGGCAACGGCCCCGCCGCCGGCGCCAACCTGAGCGGCGGCAGCGATCTGCGGGTCGGCCCCGGGGTCACGATCGACTCCGGCCACCTTGCCGCCGTGGGCTTGCAGGTGCTCGGCGGCGCCCAGCGGGCGGCGGTCCGCTCGATCGTCGTGCGAAACCATGTGCAGCACGGCATTTCGTTCAACACTGCGACCGACTGCTCGCTCGGCCATTCGCTGATCGACGGCAACGCCAGCGCGCCGCGCGCGACGGGCACCGGAGTGCAAGCGGTGCTCGCCGATCGGATCGTGCTGCTCGACAACCTGGTCCGCGGTCATGCCGGCGACGGCATCCGGATCGACAGTTCGCCCGGCGCCAGGCTGCTGCCAGGCAACCGCTGCCTGTTCCAGAATGGCGATGGCATCGTCGCGATGAACGGCAGCGGCCTGTCGCCGATGCCGATCGTGACGATCCAGAGTGCTGCGGTGGTCGGCAACAACCTGGGCGTGCAGAGCGGTTTCCGCTGCAACAATGTCGATGCACGGCTGGTGCAGTGCACCGCGACGCGCCACATCACCGGACTCAACCTGCAGGGCAGCAGTTCGACCACGGCCGTCAACTCGATCTTCTGGGGCAACGTCACCCGCGATCGCAACAAGGCCACGACCGCCACCGGCAGGTTCTACACCTGTCTGCACCGCAGCGGCACGTTCAGTGCCGGCTCGGGATGGCAGGATCAGGGCAACCTGCTCGACGTCGATCCACGGTTCGTCGCGGCCGCAACCGGTGATGTCAGCCTGCAAGCCGGTTCGCCGGCCATCGACGCAGGCCGCCACGCGACCCCGGCTGGAATCACGCTGCCGTGCACCGACGTGCTCCTCGCGGCACGCGTGCGCGGCCAGGCGGTCGATGTCGGGGCCACCGAACGGCCGGCCAGCACGGCGTTCGATCTGGCCGGCCCCTGGCTGCGCTCACCGGACGCGAGTCTGCTGACCCTCACGCTGCAGGTCGGCGCGACCTTCGCCAATCAGCCGTTCATGCTGTGGGCCTCGGGATCGGGCACCGGCGCCGGCTTTGCCCTGCCCGGTGGCCAGGTGCCGTTGAACGTCGATGCCATCACTGCCCTGCTGTTTGGCGCACCGGCTCTGAGCCAAGGCCTGCTCGACGGTACCGGCCGCGGCACGCTGCTACTGCCGATCCCGCCGGCAGCAGTTCCCCTGCTGCCGCCCGAACTGACGTTCGTCGCCACCTGGGGCCCGACGGGCATCACCAACCCGGTCATCACGAGGTTCGAACGATGAGGCTGTCGCTGTCCGTGACCTTGCTGGCGCTGTCCGCGCCGATCGCCGTGGCGCAGACGATCATCCCGGTCACCACGCTGGCCAACAGCGGTGCCGGCTCGCTGCGCACCGCGATCATCACCGCCAACACGGCCACCTCGCCGATCATCGACGTCCGCGTCGCCGGCACGATCGTGCTGCAGACCGTGCTGCCGCTGCTCACGGCGAGTCGGCCGATCACGATCCGACGGACCGGCGTCACCGGCCGCCTGATCCTCGACGGTCGCATCCCGACCGCGACGACCACCGGCACGGTGCTGTTCCTGCAGGGCTCCGGCTCGCAGATCCTGGCGCCGCTGTCGATCCTCGTCGACCGCGGCGTCGGCCTGCGAATCACCGCGGGGGATGTGCGCGTCGACGATGTCGAGATCACCGGCGGCACCCAGTACGCGTTCTGGGGCTACCAGGCACCACGACTGCTGGTCGCGCGGCTGCGCACCTCGCTGGCCGGCATCGGCGTGCGACTCGAGGATTGCGATGGTTCGCGCCTCGGCGTCGGCGGCGTGGTCGAAGCCCTCGACAACACCGGTGACGGCATCGTGGTCACCAGCAGCAACAGCGACGTCGCCATCGAGTCGTTCGTCGCCGAACGCAACAACATCGGCGTGATGGTGCTGCCGGCGACGCGCATCGCACTGGGCCGCAACGGCAGGCCGCGCAGCCGGGCCGCCGGCAACCGTTCGCACGGCGTGTTGTTCTACACGGTCGCCAACACCGGAGTCATCGGCCTGCAGAACGCCGACGTCGTCGGCAACGGCGCCATCGGCGTGCACGTCGACAACGGCAGCGACATCGTCGTCGAGGACACCCGCATTGCCGAGAGCATCGGTGCCGGCATCGATGTCGGGACCGGCACGTTGCGGCCCACGCTGCGCCGCTGCACGATCGAACGCAACTTCGGCAACGGCGTCGAGGTCTGGAGCACACCGTCGACGCGCATCGAGCAGTGCACTCTGCGGGACAATCTCGGCAACGGCGTACTGCTCTACAACGCACCCGGCATGACCTGCGGCCCGGGCAATCGGATCGACGACAACCGCTCGGTCGGTGTCATGGTGCTGTACTGCGCCGACCTGCAGTTCGTCGGCAATGAATCGGTGGCCCGCAATCGGGGCGTCGGCATGGACCTCCGCCAATCGCCACGGTCGCGGATCGCCGGCGGCACGTTCGCCGAAAACGACGGCATCTCGCTGTGGATCCGCGATGGCAGCCAGGACGTCGTGGTCGGCCCCGACCTGACCGTTCGCGACGCGCGCGGCACCGGCATCACGATCGAGAACGTCGGCAACACGCTGATCCACGCCTGCACGGTGCTGCGTCCGACGGTCTATGGCATCCATTGCATCACCGACGGCCGCATGCTGTCGGGCAACCGGATCGTCAACTGCCTGATCGCCGGTTCCGGCGGGCTCGGCGTGATGCTGCGCGCCGGGCCGCCGCTGCGCTGTGAGCTGTCGACGATCGTCGGCAATCAACGCGGCATCTACGCCACCAATACGTGGAACGGCCAGCCGAGCCGCGTCGATGTCGACTCGTGCATCCTGTGGAACAACGCGGTCGAAGACCTGTCGACGACGACGTCCGACGGGCTCGTCGTCGCCGCCAACAGCGTGTTCCGCATCCCGGCACCCAATGGCAATGGCAACCGCACCACCGATCCGCGGTTCCTCGATCCGGCCGCCGGCGATTGGCGTCTCCAGCGAACGAGTCCGCTGATCGACAGCGGCAACGCCGCGATCGTGCAGCCCGCCGGCACGACGGATGCGTGGGGCCAGCCGCGCCTGGTCGGCGCACGCGTCGACTGCGGCGGCTACGAGGTGCCGGGAAACCAGCCGCGGCTGGGCTTCTTCCCCGACTTCATGCCTGCTGGCGGTGGCAACGTCGGTTTCACGGCGCGTTACCCGGCCGCGGACCATGGTGCACTGGCGGCGCTGTTGCTCGAGATCGATGGCCCGAGCGGCACCACCCAGGTCCTCGGCACGACGATTCCGCTGGCGAACACGCCGTTCCTGACGCTGCTGGCCGGCGACAGCGCCAGCGTCGGCACGCTGACCACGGTACCCGCCGGCGGACTGGTGCAGGGTCAGCTGGCCTGGCACGGCCGGGTGCCATCGGCCCTGCGCGACGTGACGTTCCACATCGTCGGCATCACGATCGACACGACGGCGATCCGCACGGTGACCGAAATCGGGCGAATCCGCCTGCGCTGATCAGCGACTCGCCACGGGCACGCCAGCGCCCAGATACAGCCGCGACAGGTCGACCTCGTGCAAACGCGCGCGGAGGTCCTGGCAGCGTGAGGCCATCCGCAGCGCCACGGCGTCCATCGGCAGCATCGAGAACGCCTGCACGCTGGCCACCACGACGACCTTGCTGCGCGCCCGCGACAACGCGACGTTCAGCCGGTTCTCGGACAGATGGAACGTGCTGCCGCGGGTGCCCTCGACGTCGCCGACGGCCAGGGACACGACGACGACTTCGCGTTCCTGGCCCTGGATGCGTTCGACGGTGTCGACGACCAGCCCGTCGATCGACAGCGCCTTGTGCTGCAGCGCCGAGCGGATCAACCGGGCCTGGGCGCGAAACGGCGTGATCACCGCGATCTCGGTCGCCGGCAGTCCGTGTTGACGGATCAGATCCTCGACGACATCGGCGACCGCATGCGCCTCCTCCGGCGAACGGCTGCCCGGCTGTCGATGATCGACCCGCAACCAGGTGACGGCGTGCTCGGGCTGCAACACTTCATCGAGCCGCCCGCCGCTGCGGAACGGCATCCGGCGCGGCGCCGCCTGCGCTGCCGACACCACCCGACCACCGTAGAACGTCTCGCTGACGACGCGGCAGACACCGTCGTTCATCCGATAGGTGGTGTCCAGCAGCACCGATCCGTAGCGGCGATGCAGGTGCTCGAAGATCGACGCGGCGGCTTCGCGGTCGGCATGCGTGCCGGTCACCACCGGCGGCAACTGCTGGTGGTCGCCGAAGAACAGCCAGCGCTGCGCCCGCAGCATGCCCGGCAGCGCGTGCGGGATCGGCAACTGCCCGGCCTCGTCGAACACCGTGTAGTGGAACCGCTCGCGATCGGGCAGCTTGGCGAGCTGGAAGCACGTGCCGGCGATCACCGCGCCCTTCTCCGGCAGCTTGCTGCGCCGCGGATCGAGACGCGCGACGCCGGCCTGGCGCAGTTCCTGCTCGCTGTCGCCGACCGTGCTGCCGACCTTGGCCAGCGGCAGGGTCGGCGCCGCCCGCCGCAGCGCCAGCAGCGCGTTGTCGACGGCACGATGCGTGAACGCGCACAGCGCGACGCGGCAACCGTACTGACACAGCGCCGCGACCACCTGCGCCAGCAACCGCGTCTTGCCGGTGCCCGGCGGCCCCTGCACCAGCGCCAGGCTCTCGGTCGCGATCGCGCGCGCGCCCGCTTCGATCTGCGCGGCGTTCAACCCCGCATCGGCCAGCCGCTGCACCGCGCGCCCATAGCGCCCTTCGTCGCAAACCACCGTGTGCTGCCCGGTCAGCACCGCCGCCAGTGCCCGTTCGCCGAACGCTGCTCGAACGATGTCGCGCAGCCGCCCGCGCAGGCCGAGTGGCCGCCGGTCGATCACGTACGTCTCACCGTCTTCGAGCCAGCAATCGAGGTCCTTCACGTACGGGTCGCGCTCGAGCCGCAGTTCGCCGGTTCGCGCGTCGTAGCCGGCGTAGACGAACGGCACCGCGGCGTCCAGATCGAGCCCATCGCCGACCGCGACGGTGTCGCCGGCGCGGAACTTGGAACCGTTGTCGGCGAGATAGAACGACCAGGTGCCGGCGTCGTGGCCGATGAAGCGCACGCCGTGCAGACACTCGCCATCGAGCACGCGCTGTTCGACCGGCTGCGCGAGCAGTTCGCGGTAGGCGCGATGCTCGTCGTGTTCCTCCCGGGCAAGGAAGCGCAACAGGCGTTGTTCGAGGGTCAGGTCCACGGGCGCGCCATGCTGCGCGGCGCAACGGCGGCGAACAAGGGCCGATCCGGGCAAGCCCGCCGGGCAGTGGGCACCCGTCCACCGACCGCTACGATGCGTGACCCACTACTGCCCCACGACCCACCATGCTGACCCGCGCTTCCCTGTTCGGCATCCTCGCCACCGGCCTGACCGGCCAGACCATCGTGCAATCCTGGGCCCTGCCATACGCCAACGCGTTCGTCGGCGGCGTCGCCCTCGACCACATCCACGACTCGGTGTGGGTGGTCGACGAAACCAACGACCTGATCACCCAGTTCTCACGGACCGGTTCGCAGATCGCGCAGTTCGCTCCGCCGGTGGTGCCCGGCATCGCGTCGCCGCAGCCGATCGGGGTCAAGGTGCACCCGCTGACCGGCAACCTGTGGATCATCGACGAAGCCGAGGTCGTCTACGAAATGACTCGAACCGGCGCGCTGGTCACCAGCTTCTCGGCGAGGCCGGCCATCATCGACGCGTCGGCGATCGCGATCGACGTCGTCAACGCGCGCCTCTGGGTGTCCAACGACAGCGCCCGCATCCTCGCCGAGTTCGATTTCGCCGGCACCAATCTGTCGACGGTGGCGCTGACCGGCGCCGGCAGCGTCGACCCGGACGGCCTCACCTACAATCCGGTCAACGACCATTTCTATCTGGGCGAAGACACCGGTGATCAGATCCTCGAGGTCGATCGCACCGGAGCCCTGGTCCAGGCGTTCGCGCTCGGCTCGCTGCCGATCAGCCCGGAAGGCATCGACATCGACACGCGCTCGGGAACGTTCTTCATCGGCGGCGGGTTGGCGCAGCGCAGCGTGTTCGAGGTCGCCGGCATCATCACGCCGGGTCCAGGCATGACCACGGTCTACGGCACCGGTTGCACCGACTCGGGTGGCAGCGTGCCGGTCACGCAGGTGTCGGTGACGCCGCGGGTCGGCAGCACGGTCATCGTCGGCATGCAGGGCTCGACCAGCGTCGCCACGTTCGGCTGGTTCGTGATCGGCTTGACCCGGACGACCGTGCCGCTGGCGCCGTTCGGTGGCGCGCCATGCGTGCTCAACAACGATCCGTTCGCGGTGACGCCGCCATTCCTGGCGACCAACGGCCGCGCGGCGTTCGCGTTGAACTAACCGGCGACGCTCGGCGCGGGCACCTACATGTTCACCGGGCTGTTCCTGCCGGACGGCACGGTCAACGGCATCGGCATCTCGGGCAGCAACGGCCTCGAACTGGCGTTCCAGTAGCCGCGGCGCCGCGAACTCACCAGCCGTCGGCGGGACCGCCGAGCGTGCGCCGCAGTTCGCGCAGCAATTCGCCGGCGGCGACGCGCCGGTCGTCCCGACCGGCGGTGCTGACGACCAGGGCCGCGGCCCGGGTCACCAACGAACCTGGCGCCGCCAGCTGCGTGCCACTGCTGCCACGATTCGTCCGATCGCCCCAGTCGCTGCCCTGTGCGATCCACGGCAGCGGCCAGTCCGCCGTCGCGCCGGCTGCGACCACGCGCAGCAACTCAGGGTCGAAGACCACTCCGCGCTGCACGAGCTCGAGCCAGGCGCGCACCGCGACCGACCAGGTCGTCGACGCGGCTGCGTGACGCAGTTCGTCGGTCGATGCCGAGCTGCCGGCCATGATCTCTGCCTGCAGCGCGAACACGGCGCCGCGGACCCAACGATCCATGCACGCCCGTGCCACCTGCACCTCGAACTCCGGCTGGACGCGCAGCACCGCGGGCCCGAGTCGGATCAACGCAGCCACCACGACATCGCGCACGTCGTCGCGTTCCAAGTGCATCAGCAGCGCTTCGACGATCTCCGGCGTCACGTTGCCCGGCGCCAGGGTCCTCGTCACCGCTGCGATCACCGGCCCGGGCACGCCACCACATCCCCGCAGCATCGCCGCCACCATCGCCGCATCCGCCGCCGTGACCGCGACGCCCGACTTGGGCCGCAGGAACAACGCTTCGTCGAGCGCTCGCAATGTGGCCTCCTGCGCCGGCGTCGCCGCGATCGCCGCGCGCAGCAGGCTGCTGGCCAGGACATCGCGTTCGGCCGTCTGCGCCAGCGTGCCAAACGGCACCCGCAACGTCGGCATCGCCAGCAGCCCTTCGGCACCGAACGTCGCCACCAGCGCATGGGCATGCGCGCGAACGCGCGAATCGGCGTCGTTCAGCCGCGCGACGACGTCCAGCCGTTCCCGCCAGAACCAGGCATCTTGACCGGCGAGCACCTGCAGCCCGTGAACGCGCCAGCGAGGGTCCCAGTACTGCAGCAACCCGCGCGCGACCGCCGGCGTCTGTTCGCGCAGGCTGCTCCACGCGGCCACCGCCAGTTCGCCGGTCGCGGCATCCCAGGTCCGACGCCGCTCCCAGGACTGGCAACTGCGGTCGGTCGCCGCCGCGAGGCACGCGAGCAACCGCTCGCGCATTCGCGGCATCGCGACGGCCAGGCCCGAGTTCAGGCGTTCGGCGATCGCAATCGTCGACGCCGGCTTGAACAGCCAATGCGACGGGGCCCAGTCCCTGCGTTCTGGATCGTCCTCGTAGAACACGCCGGCGCGTTCCGCCAGCAGCAGCCGGTAGTACGCGACGTCGGCCAGGAACAGATCGGCGTCGAGCGACCCGCGATCACGCAGATGCAACCACAGTTCGCGCAGCAACGCCCGATCGGTGCACGTCGAACCGATCGCCGCGATCGCCCACATCGCCTGCCGACGAACCGCCGCGTCGTCATGGAACTGATACAGCCGCCGCAGGTCCGGCAGGGTCGTGAACGCGTGGCCGGCGAGACTGCCGGCGACCAACATCGCCGCGCACAGTTGCGTTGCCGATGCCAACGGCTCGGCCAGACAGGCGCGCAAGGCCGGCACGGCCCGCGCGCCCTGCTCGCAAAGGCGATCCACCGCCGCCTCCTGCAGTTCTGGAGTCGCGAGGTCCGCGACCAGCGCCGACAGTTCTTCCTGGGCGGACGCTGCCGCCGAAACAAGCCCCAGCGCCATGCCGAGGCCACGACCGGACCGGCTGCTTCTCATGGTTTGTCCGGCGGCATGTTACGGCCATCCGGGCCCCATGGAGCCCCCTTGCAGTTGTGTGCGGGCAACCGGGGCCGGCTGTCGGCACGGAAGCGCCGGCTCTTCCGTGAGTTGGCGGACAAGGAGATCGCCGCCATGGAGCGCGTGGTGATCGCCTCCGGTCTGGCAGACAGCCCGGTTCGCTGACTGTCGTCACGGCCCACGCGGCCGCGCGTCGACCGCCGCTGCATCGGCAGCTTCGCCAAGCTCCACCGGCCCGAGCCGCAGTTCGCCGGCCGCCGTCGTCACCCGCAGATCGAACGGCCCATACGGCACATGCTCGATCCGCACGACGCCTTCGCCGTCGCTGGTCAACGGCCCAGTGCGAGAGTAGCCCGTCGGCCCATCGACCCGCACGCGCGCCTGGGGCAACGGTGTGCCATCCGCCGCGAGCAGGCGAACGCGCAGCGACCGATTGCGCGCAGCCAGCGCGACCGCCGCCTCCTTGCCGGCCTCGATCCGCCAGCGGAACGGCAGCGGGACCGTGATCCAGCCCGGCCCCGGATTGGCCGCGAACGCCACGTTCGCGGTGTATTCGCCCGGCGGCAGCAGCGAACGGACCACGCCGTGTTCGTCCGAGCTCGAACGGATGCTGGTTCGCTTCGCGCCGGCGCGAACCAGGAACGTCTGCGCGCGCGGCCACGGGCGACCGTCGAGCGTCACCGTCGCGACCACCGAACCCGGCAGCGCACCGTCGATCGCGAACGCGCGCGGCGTCTCGCCGGCAGGCAGATCGATCCGGTCGATCGGCAAGGCCACGACGCCCGCATGCTCACTGTTGCAGCGCATGTGCACCAGCAGCTGCAACTCGTAGGGGCCGGGTCGCAGGCCCGCCAACACGAACGCGCCGCCGCCGTCGACGACGGCTCTCGCCGCGGCCACGCCACCGGCTACCGGATTGGCGACGACCGTCAGTTCGCGCGTTGGATCTGGATCGAACGAACGGACCCGGGCCACCGCCGCAGCCGAACCGAGTTGTCCCGCGAGACGACCGCCGGCCTCGACCGCGATCGGCACCGTCATGTCGCCCGTCACCGTGATCGACCTCGCGGTGGCCACATGCAATGGCCCGCGCAGACGCAGTTCGTAGGTTCCTGGGTGCAGGCGCAACACCACCCTGCCCGCCGCATCCGAGTCCGCGGTCGCCATCACCAGCGACGCTTGCCGCAGCAGGTCCTTGGCCCGAAGGGTCGACAGCAACGGCAGTTCCGCCGACTGTTCGGGCGGCTTGCCGGCGAGCACCGCGATCGCGTCGACGCGGGTCCCGACGACGGCCGCACCATCCGTGCCGGCGACCTCGACGGTGACCGCACATGCCGGTCGTAGCTGCACCGCCACCGCGCGCGGCGCCCCCTCCGGGACCACTTCGAACGGTACCAGAGGCGACGCCTGCGCCGGTGTGGCCACCGGCCGCACCAGCACGCGGTACTTGCCGACACGCAGCTTGTCGATCCGTACGCGACCATCCGTGTTGCCGCGCGCCGACACCATCTTCGTCTGCACCAGATCGTCGTTGTCGCGCAGCACGAACGCATCGTGATCGGCGATCGGCATGCCAAGTCCATCGGTCACGACCAGTGTCGTCATCGCCAACGGACGCATCGCGACCACGACCTCGCGCTTGCCCCACGCCACCACGATCGGTTCTGCCTGTTCGTGCAGCCCCTTCTGTTCGCTGGCCATGAGCCGCACACCCGTCTTGCCGTCGTCAGGCCGCGGTCCACCCTTGCGCAGCGCGAACGAACCATCGGCGCGACTGATCGCCGTGCCGCCGGCACCATCGCCGATCGCTTCGAGGCTGACTCCGGCCATCGGCGTGCCCAGCACATCGGTGACGCGGCCGTGGATCGTCGCCGCGGGGTCGGTGTGTTCGAGCACCACGCGCAGCGGGAACGGTCCGGTACCGGCGACGATGTCGACCTGCCGCGGAGAGACCAGCGCGCCACCGCGATTGACGCCGACATAGTAGTCACCGACCGGGACCGGCCACGGCATGGCGAACCGGCCGCTGCCGTCGGCGTCGGTGCTGAACCCGTCGCGCAAAGCGAACCCTGGCGGCACCGGACGCGCGTTCAGCAGAATCACGTGTACATCGCCGACCGGCGCACCCAGGTCGTCGACGACCTCGCCGTGCACTCGGCGCGCCGCCAGCAACAGGATGTCGCCGACATCGACAGCACCGCCGGCCGGCGCCGGCCACCGGCCAGTCAGGCGGGCACGGTCCTGGGCCTCGAGCCGCGCCAGGATCGTCGGCGCGGCGGCGACACGGAGTTCGAACCTGCCATCGCCGGCAGTCGTGGTGCGCGCAAGTTCGCGTTCTGTGGCCCAATCACCGTGGAACCAGGCGTCGTCGTCGCGCGCCGCGATCACGTCGATACTTGCCAGCGGCTGTCGGGTCGCGGCGTCAAGGCAGCGACCGCTGAGTCGGAAGTCGGCGACGGCTGGCGGGGAAACCGCGGCCAGATCGCGTTCGGTCGCGGCTTGGGTGGCCGTTGGCATCGCCACGGGCTCGGCCCGTTGCACCTCGGGGCTCGCGGCGGCGACGTCACCGGCAGTCGGCAGTATCGGGGCCGGAGTGGCGGCGAGACCGGACCAGCAGAAGATCGCACCGGCGATGAGCAGCAGGAACACGACGACGAGGCCGGGAGTCCGCATGGCAGAGTGCAAGCTGCTACGGGCGAACTGTCGTTGACGCGAGCAACAGACCGGCGACCCGCCGTTCAGAAGTCGCAGTGCTTGGGCGTCCGCGGGAACGGAATCACATCGCGGATGTTCTGCAAACCCGTCGCGTAGACGATCGCCCGTTCGAAGCCGAGCCCGAAGCCCGCATGCGGCACCGTGCCGTACCGCCGCAGATCCCGGTACCACCAATACGCCTCCTTCTCGAGCTTCATCTCCTCCAGGCGCTTGTCGAGCATGTCGAGCCGCTCCTCGCGCTGCGAGCCGCCGACGATCTCGCCGATCCCCGGCGCCAGGATGTCCATCGCCGCCACCGTCCGGCCATCGTCGTTCTGCCGCATGTAGAACGCCTTGATGTCCTTCGGATAGTTGATCACCGCCACCGGCCGGCCGAACACCTTCTCCGTCAGATAGCGTTCGTGCTCGCTCTGCATGTCGATGCCCCACTTGGGCGCATACTCGAACTTCTCGCCCTTGGCGACCGCCTGCTCCAGCAGCGCGATCGCCTCGGTGTAGGTGATCCGCTCGAACTTCGCCTCGACGAACTTCTGCAAGCGCGTGATGCACTCCTTGTCGACGCGCTCGGCGAAGAACTTCATGTCGTCGGCGCGCTCGTTCAGCAGCGCCGTGAACATGTACTTCAGCAGTGCCTCCGCCAGATCCGCATCCTGCGCCAGGTCCGCGAATGCGATCTCCGGCTCGATCATCCAGAACTCGGCCAGATGCCGCGTCGTGTTGGAGTTCTCGGCGCGGAACGTCGGTCCGAAGGTGTAGACCTTCGACAGCGCCATGCACCAGGTCTCGACGTTGAGCTGCCCGGAGACCGTCAGGTGCGTCTCGCGCCCGAAGAAGTCCTGGCTGAAGTCGACCTTGCCGTCCGGAGTGCGCGGCACCTTCAGGAAGTCCAGCGTCGACACGCGGAACATCTGGCCCGCACCCTCGGTGTCGGCGCCGGTGATGATCGGCGTGTGCACCCAGTAGAAGCCGCGTTCGTGGAAGAAGCGGTGGATCGCCATCGCCAGGCAATGCCGGACGCGGGCCACGGCGCCGAACGTGTTGGTGCGGATCCGCAGATGGGCCTGTTCGCGCAGGTACTCGAACGAATGCTGTTTGGGCTGGATCGGATAGGTGTCGGGATCGGCGACGAACCCGAACACCTGCAGGCTGGTGACCTGCACCTCGACCGATTGTCCCTTGCCCTGCGACTGCACCAGCGTGCCGGTCGCCGCGACCGCGCAACCGGCGGTCAGCCGCATCACGTCGGACTGGTAGTTGGGCAACGAGCTCGGCACCACGACCTGGATCGGTTCGAAGCACGAACCGTCGTGGATGGCGACGAACGAGATGCCGGCCTTGGAGTCGCGGCGGGTGCGGACCCAACCTTGGATGGTGACTTCCTGGCCGATGCGATCGGCGGGGCTGGCGAACAGGGAGGCGATGGCGTGCACGGACATTGCGGGGTCTCTGCACCGCATGCTGCGGCGTCGCGGCGCCGATGGCAAGTTCGCGCTACGTTTGTCGCATGCCCTGGCGTCGCTTCGCCGTTCTCGCCGCCCTGGTCGCCAGCCTGGTGGCGCAGGAACACTCGCAGTACGTGCCGATGCGCGACGGCGTCCGGCTGGCGGTCGATGTGTACCTGCCGGCCAATCGCGCCGCCGATGCCCGGCACCCCGCGCTGCTCGAACTGACGCGCTACTGGCGCTCGCGGATCGACGCCGCCGGGCGACCGAAGGACTCGCGCGAAGACCTCGACCGGCACTTCCTGGCGCATGGCTACGCGGTGGTCAAGATCGACGTTCGCGGCTCCGGCGCCTCGTTCGGGTGGCGCGCCGCCGAATACGGCCCCGAAGAGATCCTGGACGGACACGCGATCGTCGAGTGGGTCAGCCGGCAAGCCTGGTGCGACGGCAACGTCGGCGCGTACGGCACCTCGTACAGCGGCACCACCGCCGAACTGCTGACCGCCAGCAATCACCCGGCGCTGAAGGCGGTGTGTGTCGGCTGGTCCGACTTCGATGTCTACGCCAGCCCGGGGCGGCCGTACGGATTGTTCTGCGAACAGTTCATCCGGCAGTGGAGCAGGGTCGTCGCCGGACTCGATCGCAACGAAGCGGGCGTCGCCGGCGCCGGCGTGCGCCCGGTGGCCGACGACGTCGACGGCGCCCTGCTGCGCGCGGCGATCGCCGAACATGAACGCAATGTCGATGTCGGCGATGCGGTGGCGGCGGCGGAGTTTCGCGACACCCCGATCGGCGCGGCCGGCGTGCCGCTGGCACACTGCACCTCGGCGCATTGGCGCCAGGACATCGAGAAGAGCCGGGTGCCGATGCTGGTGCTGGCGAGTTGGTTCGATTCCGGCACCGCCGCCGGCGCGCTGGAACGGCTGCGCGACTACGCCAACCCGCAGAAGCTGCTGATCCTGGCCAGCAATCACGGCGGCGGGCTGCACGCGAGTCCGTTCGCCAAGGGACCGCGACCGGGGCCGCCGATCCCGAGCGAGACCGAACAGTTCGAGCAGCGTCGCCAGTTCTTCGATCGCCATCTGCGCGGCCTCGCCAACGACGTCGACCGCTGGCCCGCCGTGCGCTGGTTCCACCTGGGTGAAGAACGGTTGGTCGGAGGCGACGTGTTCCCGCCGCCGGACAGCATCGTTCGGACCTTCCATCCGGATGCCAGCGGTCTGCTCGCCACGGTCGCGGGCACGGCGGGCATCGACGAACACGTCGTCGACTTCGGCGTCAGCACCGGCCGCGCCAATCGCTGGTCGACGCAGATGGGCACGCCGGTTCGGCTGCCCGATCGCGAGCGGATGGACGATCGGATGTGCTCCTGGACGTCGGCGCCGCTGGCCGAGGATCTGCATGTGATCGGCACCCCGGTGCTGCACTTCCGCTGTGCGGTCGACCGCGACGATGGCGCGGTGCTGGCCTACCTGGAGGATGTCGATCCGGAGGGCAGGAGCCGCTATGTCACCGAGGGCGGCCTGCGGCTGCTGCATCGCGGCAAGGACGGCGCCGCGCCGACGTTCCGGCAGGCGGACGCGCAGCCGGTCGTTGCCGGTCAATGGCTCGATGGCAAGATCGAACTGCACCCGACGTCGATGGGCTTTGCCAAGGGCCATCGGATCCGGCTCGCGATCGCCGGCGCCGACCGCGACACGTTCGCGCGGGTTCCTGCCGGCGGCGAACTGACGATCCGATTCGCCCGAGGTGCCGGCATGATGCGCCTCGACCTGCCGACTGCAGCAGCACCACGATGAACCGCAACGCCACGATGGACCGCCTGTTGGCAGGCCTGATCACCGCGCTGTGCTGTGGGGGACCGCTCGCGCAGAACCGCCCGGTCGCCGGCCTGGTCCTGGATGAAGCCGGCAAGCCGATCGCCGATGTCGCGGTCTGCCCGTTCGCCATCCATGAGCCGTTCGTGACCGAACGCCTGGCGGCGGCGCCGGCCCTGCGCACCGACGCCGAGGGGCGGTTCGCCTTCACGGCCGAACGTCCGTTGCCGCGCAATAGCCACGCGTTGCTGTTCGTCGCCAAGGGCCGCGTGCACGTCGCGGCCGCCGCTGCCTACGTCGACATGACGCCGGTCGTGTTGCCCAAGGGCAACACGCTGGCCGGTCGCGTGCGGGATCCCGACGGCAAGCCGCTGGCGGGTGTGCGCGTGCAGGCCCGTGATTGGTTGTCGCAATGTCAGTTCCTCACCCGGTCGCGGCACGCCATCCTGGCGCCCGAGCCATGCACCGCGGTGCTGACCGACGCGCAAGGTCGCTTCATCCTGACCGGCACCGTCGACACGGCGATCGCCTTGACGATCGGCAACCACGGCTTCACCGAACGGACGTTCGGGCCGCTGGCCGCTGGCCAGCCGCTCGATGCCGTCGTCGCACCGGCGCCAGTCGTGACGGTGCAGGCGCTGTTCGACGGCAAACCGCGGGCCGGGGCCGATGTCCACGTGCGCAACAACGATGGCGATGAGCCGCGCCCGGCAGGCATCACCGATGCGGCAGGCCGGGTGGCCATCACGTTCGCACGACCCGGCAAGCTGCTGGTCCACATCAGCGACCGCGAGACCTTCGGCGAGTTGCGGCTGGACGAACCGACGGCGACAGCGACGCTCGAGCTGGCGCCGATGAAGGTTCCCCGCGTCGATTGGCCAGTCCCCGACCACGGCACGACGATCGTCCGCGGCACCTTGCAGGACCCCGACACCAAGACCCCGGTTGCCAACGCCTGGGTCGGCGCGATGCCGCACGATCCGCGCATCGACCTCGACGAACGGGCGATCCTCGGTGATGCCGTCAGCGCAGTCAGCCGGTTCGTCAAGGTGCAGACCGATGCCGACGGGAAATTCGAACTGCAGGTGCCGCCGGGTCGCCATTGGCTGGTAGCCGCCGAACCGTCGCAGATCCATCGCTGGCCCGGCACCGCGCGCAATCCGACGCCGAGCGAGGTGAACGTCGCCGCCGGCACCGCGCCGCTGCAACGCGATCTGTCGCTGCAGCCGACGACCACGGTCCGTGGCCGACTGGTCGGCGGCACGCCGCCGGTCGGCGCCGGCATCCGCCTCGTGCCACAGTCGGTCTGGGTGCACGCCAGCGATGCGCGGTTCACGTTCCACAACCGCTTCGCCCTGGCCGCCGACCTGACGTTCTCGGCGCCCGCACGCCGGTTGCGCGCGCACGAAGCCCAGTTGCTGCTGCCGCGCTGGTTCCGCCAGGGACTGCCCGACAAGGTGACGCTCGGCACGTTCACGATCGCTGCCGACCGCCCACTCGATCTGCCCGTGGGTACCGCACTGCCTGCGGTGGTCCGCGGTCACGTGCGCGCCCTGGTGCCCATGGAGCGTCTGGCGGTGATCTCGCTCGGCAACGGCGGCGACGGCATGGCCTGGGGCACGGCCTGGTACGACGGTCCGGTCGGTCTGGTCGCGCGCGATGGTTCGTTCGCGATCCAGGAACCGCCGGGTTCACGTTCGCTGCTGGTGATCGATCTGTGGAGCGGCGTGCCGCTGGGTTGGACCCGGCCGGCGACGGTTGCACCAGCGAGCGAACGAACGGTCGATCTCGAGATCCGCGCCCACGAAGTGGTGATCCACTGTGAAGGGCTCGAGGAACCCGACGAAGCCTGGCTCGACGTGCTGGTCGACGACGCGCATTGGCCAGCCGATGTCGGTCGGATCACGGCGCGCGGCAAGGATCCGGGCGGCGATGTCGGCGTCGCGGTACCGGCGTCGCTGACCGGGTTCCGGCTGTGTCTGCCCGAGGGCGAGACCGAGTTGCGGCTGCGCAAATCGCGAGCGCGGCGGCTCGCTGCCGACATCCTCGCCATGGCGACGTGGTCGAGCCGCCAGCCGGACGTTCGCGAGATCACACTCAGCGCGAACTGAACTGCTGTCCGGTTCAACGCCGCAACGCGGCCTTGCGGTACTGCAGCTGCATGCCGGCATCCGCTTCGATTCCATTCGACCCCTGGCTGGCGAACGTCGAACTGGCGGTCGCGCGACTTGCCCACTGACCGCCGCCCGGGCCCAGCAGTTCGACCGCGTCGATCTCGTTCCAACCCTGCGTGCGATCGGTGTCGAGAACCAGCCGCAGGGTCTTGATCGGCACCGCGGTCGGCGACCAGGTCAGGACGCGAGGCGAACCGCCGGGCACGGCAGTGGTGCCGCGCCACAGAGTGATCCAACCGCCCTCCGGCCCCTTGCCCAGCACTTCGACCAGCGCGCCATGCGCGTTGACCTCGAAGACCCGCACACCGTGCGCCTGCACCGCCGTCGGAAACGACACCTGCAGCCATTGCCGGCCCATTTCCGGACTGCGCGGCGCCCAGGCATTGGGGTCATCGCGCTGCGGATCGGCGTCGGGCGCGCCGGTTGCCTTCGCCGCACTCCAACTGGCCGCGCCGGCAGCGGCGGCGCCCAGCGCCGCGAGCACCGCCGGATCGGTTTCGCGCGCCCGCCAACGCTCGACCATCGCATCGATCGCCGGGTCGTCGAAACCGGCCGTCGCCTTCGCGGCCGCCAGACGCACTGGCTGCGAGCCGACACTCGCCCCGGTCAGCACTTCGCCGGCCGCCAGCGTCTCACCGCCATCGAGCGCCCGCAGCAGCAACTGCCGCAGCGCGTCGTCGCTGGTCACCGCAAACAGCCGGGCGATCGCGGCATTGGCGCCGGCACCCGCCAGTTCGACCAGGACGCGCAGCGCCGATGCCCGCGCGCCGTCGGTGCGCTGCAGCACCACGCGCTCGAGTCCGGGCAAGGCGCGCGGCGACGCGATGCGGGCGAGGCTCGCGACCGCGACCTCCGCGAGTTCGAGCGGGCCAGGCGGCAGTGCCGCCATCACCAGCGCGTCGATCACGTCCATTCGCTCGGCGAACAGCGGTCTCGCCAGCATCGCCGCGAGCGCCTGCCGCATCGCCACCGGCCGCTGGCCATCGAAGACCAACGCGGCAACCGGCTCGACCAGAAGGAGGACATGCGCCTCGACGGCGAGGCGATAGTACTCGCTGCCCTGCGGCGTCTCGGCAAACGACCGCACGTAGCGATCCAGCAAGGAATGCGCGTCCTCGGCCGCCGGCCCGTTCGCTGGCGTCGTCCGGGGTTCGAGTGCGAACGCATCGCTCCGGACCATCGGTACGGCCTGGACGGGTGCCGCCGCGAGCGCGTCGACGCGGCGCTGCAACTCGGCCACCTGCGCGCGCAACCACGCCAGTTCGGCCGCCGACTCACCGAGGTCGGGCGCTGGCGCCGGCAGCGCCTCACCGCTGTGCCACAACCAGAACGCGGTGGCACCACTGAGCAACAACGACAACGTGCAAGCAACGACGAGCGGCGGCGAGTTCATGGTGGCCTCCGGGGCAAAGTCTACGTCACGGGCCGTGGGTAGGGCTCGCTTCACCAAGGCAACACGAACTCGCGGTCGACGGCATCGCCACCGACGGTCAGGGTGTCGACATGCCGCAGGCCATCGCGAGTACACACGACCTCGTACACGCCGGCCGCCAGATAGCCTTCGAACCCCCCGCCGCTGTACCACGGCGCGGCCAGCACCGGCGTCGGGCCGTGGACCGGATCCAACCACGTGACCGAGATCACGACGTCCTCGCGATTGCCGTGGCGATCGACCGCGCGCAGCCGGGCATGACAGCGATACCGCGCGCGGACCGTGATCTTGCGCAGCACGCCGGTCGATGCCTCGATCTCGGCGGGAAGCGGGTCCAGCAGTTCGACCGGCAGGAACCGGATCGCGCCGCCGCGCGCATCGACGCGTTCGTTGCCGAGGCTCGGCCACCAGATGCCCGATTCGAGGCCATCGAACTCGAACGCGCGCGGTCGCGGTTGCCGTGAGAAGGCCTTGGCATTGACCGGCTCGACGACGGCGGTCGTCATCGGCGACAACAGCCGCATCTGCAGCGCCGCCGACAGTTCGAGCGCCTCGCCGGCCTCGTCGACGAACACGATGTCCACGGCGCCCGTCGGCTCGAGCGCCAGGTGGACCACGGCCATTGGTTGCCGATCGTCGATGGTCACCGCCGTAGCGGCCGCGGCATAGGCACGCGCCTGCACGGTGATCGTGTGCCGGCCGGACTCGACGTCGGCCAACGTGCAGACGCCGCCATCGATGGGCACGCGCAGACGCTGCATCGCCGGCGGCGGCGCCTGCCAGAGCGCCACGCCGGCGTGAGCGAGCGGAACACCCGTGACCGCATCGACAGCCCGCACGGTGATGGTGCCGCCCGGCAAGGCGAAATCGCAGCGCACGTCGTCGGCCGCGACCGTCAGGCTGCGCGACGCGGCATGGGCGTGCGACGTTGCGTCGAACGGCCCCAGCCGAAGCTCCGGCAGCTGCTCGCGAACGCCGACGGCGTGCTCGACTTCGACGAAGTGCACGCCCGGCGGAACGCGAAAGGCGAACGAGCCATCGGCCGCGGTGACCGCAACGTCAATGCGTTCGGTTCCGGGCTCGCAGCAGACCCTTCGCCCCGCCACGGGCAGACCACGGCGTGACACCGTACCGTGAATCCAGGCGGCGGGCGCGATCGGCGGCATCACCTGTTCGCGTTCCTCGATGGCAGAGGGTTCCGGCGCGGGGCCGAGCTCCGCCGAGGCCGAAGCCGGGGTGCCCGCACGCGCCGCCGGCGGCGGTGGTGTGCACGTCGCGAGGATCGCCGGTGGTGTCCGCAGCAACTGGGTGAACACCCCGGCCCCGGCGATGCCGAGCACCAGGAGGACGACGACCACGTACGCTCGGCGTGTTCCGATGGTGGAGTGCACGGTGACTGGCAGATCCCGGCGCAGCCGAGGTCCGTACACCGTGCCCGCCCTGGCTGGAAGCGTCAACCCCAGCGCGGGGGTGGTCGCGGGCCCGTGGGGGCATTGGTGCGGGCGACGTGGGGTGGCCACGGTGGTGAGTCGAGCCGGCATTTTCGGGGGCGTGACGGTCTCTCCAGAACGGGTCGTCACCGATGCCGAGACGGGCGACGTAGCGGCGACCATCGGCGGTGGTGACAAGGCCGTGGATGTGCTGCTCGACGTCGCCTTCCTGGCCACCCCGAACGATCAGTGCGGAATCAACGGAGCCGCGCCGGTCCGATACGGCAGTTGGGCAGCGCACCCGGCAAGCTGCGCGCGCAACAGTTCGCACAGCCTGGCTGCAACTGCCGGCTCGGTGGTCACGCAATCGACGGTCTCGCCGAGGTCACGCCCAAGGTGGTACAGCTCCGCGCGCCCGTCCAGCCAGAACCAGATCAGCTTCCAGTCGCCGTCGCGGACCGCACTGTACGGCTCGATCCCGGGCCCATTGGAGCCCCACTGATGCGGATGGTGCCAGAACAACGGATGCGCTGGCTGTTCTTCGCCGCGCAACGCCCGCACGAAGCTGTGGCCATCCGGACACTGAGGCCGCGCGCCCGTCAGTTCGCAGATCGTCGGAAACAGGTCCTCGACCTGCACCGGCAGCGTCTGCACGGCGCCCGCCGGAAAGCGGCCCGGCCAGCGCGCCGCGAACGGAATGCGCACGCCGCCTTCGTAGCACGAGCCCTTGCCCGACCGCAGCGGCGCATTGTGCCGGTGCTTCTCGCCGCCACGCGCCGACGCCGAGAGCCCGCCGTTGTCGCTCAGGAACAGCACGATCGTGTCGTTCGCGAGCCCCTCGCCATCGAGCCAGTCCAGGACCCGGCCGAGGGACGCATCCATGCCCTCGATCAGCGCGGCATAGCGCGCTTCGGCCTCGGGCAGGCCAGCGGCGCGATAAGCCGGCGCGTAACGCTCGTCGGCATCGAGCGGCGTGTGCACCGCGTAATGCGACAGGTACAACAGGAACGGCTGGCCATCAGTCCGCGCCGCAGCGGCCGCCGCGATCGCCTCGGTGGTCAGCACGTCGGTCAGGAACGCATCCTTGCCATGCCAGGCATCGAGCCCCGGCACCTGCCAGATCGTGTCGTTCGGCGCCCGCAGGAAGTTCTTGCTCGCCAGGTAGCTCGAGGGCGCCCCCGCCGCATGCCCGGCGACATTGACGTCGAACCCGAGGTTCTGTGGATCGGCGCCCGGCGTGCCGATCGCGCCGAAGTGCGCCTTGCCGACCAGGATCGTCCGGTAACCGACTTCCCGCAACCGCTGTGGCAGCGTCTCGGCATGGACGGCGCGCGGGGTCGTCGGGTCGCTGCTGAGTCCGTTGACGTTCCACGCCGGCATCGTGAACCCGGCGATCGGACGGTCGGTCGGCGTGTCTTTCCTCAGGGTCCAGTGCGTGGCCCGATGGCGCGCCGCCGCCATGCCGGTCAGCAGACTGACCCGGGTTGGCGTGCAGACCGGGTGCGCGCAGGCCTGGGTGAACTTGGTGCCCTGCCGACTCAACCGCTCGACGTTCGGCGTCCGGTAGCGCCGATTCCAATCGGTTCGCTCGGCCGCGAACGGCTCGCTGAGATCCTGCCAACCGAGATCATCGACCAGGAACACGACCACGTTGGGCCGCGCCTCGGTCGGCACACCGACGCAGGCAGCACCCAGAGCGAGCAGGGCCAGCGCACAAGTCGCGCGGCGACTCGCCGGCTCCGCGGACCGCGGAGCCCCGAACTCAGCCTCAACCACCGCCGCCGCCGGAACCGCGCTTGGGCACCGCGCACGACGCCTCTTTCTTCGCGCCCTTGGCGTCGGCGACGATCCGCTGCGCCAGCCGGTCGGCCGCGTCGCTCGGCGGAATCCGTTCTTCCTTGGCGATCGTCCACAGCTCGCGCAGCGCCTGCGGGATGCGTTCGATCTTCGACAGCGACAGCGCTTCGTTGTAACCGCCCGGCGCGAACTCCACCGACACGTTGATGATGCCGCCGGCGTTGATCACATAATCCGGGGCATACAGGATGCCGCGCTCCGCCAGTGCCTTGCCGTGCCGCGGCTCGAGCAACAGATTGTTGGCGGCGCCGGCGATGATCGGCGTCTGGAAACCGGGAATGGTCTGGTCGTGGATGACCGCACCGAGCGCGCACGGCGCGAACACATCGCACTTCATCGTCAGCGCCGCCGCTTCGCCGATCGGCTTCAAGCCGATCTCGCCCGCCAGTTGTTGCAGCCGCGCTTCGTTCTTGTCGGCGGCGTACACGGTCGCGCCAGCCTCGATCAGCCGCCGCGCCAGCGCGGAGCCGACCGCACCGACGCCCTGGATCACCACCGTGCGGCCTTTCGGACTGTCGCTGCCGAACACCTGGCCGAGCGCGGCGCG
The DNA here is from genome assembly GCA_016713175.1 of Planctomycetota bacterium. GTDB lineage: Bacteria > Planctomycetota > UBA1135 > UBA1135 > UBA2386 > JADJPQ01. The sequence continues at coordinate 148,809 of JADJPQ010000030.1, read as the reverse complement.
CACCCCGAGGAACACGCCATAGGCGGTGTAGGGCGACGGATTGCCGCTGCCGCCATCCTTGCGTTCGAGCCCCGACACCCAGCGCGTCGCGCGCCGGACGATCTCGAGGTCGTGCACCGACGTGTTGACGTCTTCGGCGGTGATGTACTTGCCGCCGAGCGCATCGACCAGCCGGCCCATCGCCAGATACAACGCCTCCGACTTGACCTTCGCCGGATCGCCGACGATCACCGCCTTGCCACCGCCGAGCCCGGTCTGCGCCACCGCCGACTTGAACGTCATCCCGCGCGCCAACCGCTTGACGTCGAACAACGCCTCGTCTTCCGAGGCATAGGGCCACATGCGCAGGCCGCCGAGGGCGGGGCCGAGCGTCGTGTCGTGCACCGCGATGTAGGCGTGCAGACCCGACTGGGGGTCGACGCCGCGAACGACGCGTTCGTAGCCGTCGACTGGGATGTCGGTGATCTTCAGAGTGTCAGGCACTTTGGGGGAGTCCAGGGAGATGGGCCAGGAAAGGTCAGGCCCGATTTTGGGCCGAGCAGCTTAGGGATCGAACCCCGCCGGCACAACGTCAGGGGAACCAGACGACGGCGCGGTCGGGCGCATTCGGGTCGATGGCGAGCACGCCGGTCAGCACGCCGGAGTTCTGCGTCACGACGCGAACGATCATGCCGGCGTGCTGATCGCCGGACGGCACCCCGCCATCGGTGTCGCAATCGAACTCGAAGCTCTTGCCAGGACCGAAGTTGGTGAAGTGGAACGCCAGTTCGGGAGCGCTGCCGTCCTGGGTCGGCGGCACCGGCAGCACCACGCCCGAACTCTCACCGGCCGCAGTGTGGCAGCCCGGCACGACGTGCACGCCGGCGACGCCGTAGTCGAGCCCACACAGCGCGTCACTGCCGTTTCGATAGGTGCCGCGGCAACCGGTCCCGGTCGCGTTGCCACCATCGAAACGGTCGCCCATGTTGTCCTGGTCGATGTCGAAGTGCTGCGGCGCGGCCGGCCCGGTCGCCCCGAGGAACGAGAACTCGACGCGCAGGATGTCGCCGTGCGCATGAGTACCGTCACTCGACACCGCCCAGAACGGCGTGCCCGGACCCTGACGGAAACTGTTCGCGCCCTCGGCGCGGACGACGATCCCGTGCTCGCGCTCGGTGCCGACGAAGTGCGCTTCGTTGCTGGCCGCGAACAGGGCCGGCGAGCCGGGCAACAACCACAGGGACTGCCAGCGCAAGACATCGCCCAGCGCCACGGAAAAACCGGACGGCACCGGCACCGACAGCGCCGTTCCGATCACGTGCGGCGCGATCGCGAACGTGGTCGACGGCGGCACGCTCAGCGCGTTCAACGCCCACAGCTCCGGCACGACACCAGCACCCGGCAACACCGGCGAAAGATCGGTGACCCCGTCGCGAACCGCCTCGGCATGGAAGTTCAACAGGCTCCAGCACGGCTGGCCATTGCGCAGGCCGGTCGGGTCGAACAGTTCGAGCGTCAACGTGTCGCCGGCCGCGAACGCCGCATTGCCGAGCGTCGGCAGGCCGCCGCCGATCGCCAGCCGCAGTTGCGGCTCCTCCGGTCCCTGGAGGCCCGGATGCAGATGCAGCCGATGGACTCCGACCCGATCGACCGCGTCCTGGGTCAATTGGACCAGGGACGCGGCCACCGGCCAGGTCTGGTGGTGTCCAGCCTGCGGACTCGCCATCGACAAGCCGCCAGGAACGCCGTTCGGCACGACCTGCGGCACGGTGCGCCCGGTCGGAGTCATCGACGCGCGATCGAGCTCGGCCAGGTCGCCGCCGAACGAGTTGATCCAGACGTTCCCGCTGACCGGATCGAGCGCCATGCCATAGATGACCCAGCCCTGGCTCTGCCAGCTCGTCAGCACCTGGCCCGCCAGGTCGATCTCGACGATCGACGCGTCGAAGTCGGCGACCAGCAGCGAGCCGTTGCGGTTGTTGCCATTCGGATCCAGGGCGATCGCCCGCGGCACCCACAACCCGGGCACGCCCGCCGCCGCGATCGGCTGCTGGACCGGTTGCGGGCCGTTTGTCGCCTCGACCGAGCCGACCAACGCCCCGGTCACCGAGAACACGGAGATCCCGGCTTCGGAGCCGCCGATCAGATTCTGGCCGTCGAACTCAAGATCGCGGATGCCGAAGGCAGTCGCGGAGTGCACGGTCGGCTGCGCGAACGAGCCGATCAGGTTGCCGCGAGCGTCGAACTCCCAGATCCGGTGCGGCAGGCCCGGCGCACCTCGGGTCGCCGACACGAAGATGTGGCCGTTCCTCGAATCGACCGCGACGCCAAGGTGCGCCGTGGCGCCGGTCTGCGGGTCCAGCTGGAAGTCGAGGTAGGTGCCGCCGAACCCGGCGTTGGTGCGCAGTGGATCCTGCGCAGGCACCGTGGCCAGCAGGGTGGCAGCGGCGAGGACCTTGAAGAGCGACTTGGGCAACGGCGGGAACGAGAGGTGAGGGCGCCCCAGTATCGCGAGGCTGTTGTCCGTGTCGATCGCAGAGGACCGCAACGTATTATTTTGTTTTGACAAACCAAACTTCATGGCTACAGTACTCTCCATGGACATCCAGGAAGCCACGCCACGGCTGCTGAAGGCCTACCCGGCGATCTTCCTGGCCTGTCACCAGGAGCACCGCCGCGATCCCGCGACCGAGCAGACGCTCTCCGCCCACCAGGGCAGCATCCTCGACCACCTCGACGCCATCGCCCCGACCAGCTTGACTCAGCTCGCCGAGCACATGGGGGTGACGCCGTCGACGATGTCGCTGCACATCGACCGCCTTGCCGCGGGCAACTACGTGACGCGCACGAAGGATCCGGCCGACAAGCGGCGGGTGCTGCTGCTGCTGACCGAAGCGGGGCTGCGGATCAAGCAAGCGAACTCCGTTCTCGAACCCGAACTCGTCGCCGCCTTGCTGTCCCGGTTGCCTGAGAAACAGCGACTCGCCGGCATTTCTGGCCTCGAACTGTTGGCCGCTGCGGCGCGCGAGCTGATGGCCGCGCACAGTCGTTCCCGGGCCTGGGCGGCGCGGCGCCAAGACCCTGATCCCTCCCAGAAACCCACGTGAGCAGACGCATGTCCTGGTATCTCCTGGTGCCGTTGATCGTCGTCGCCGTGATCGCCGTCGTGCTGCTCGCCGGCAGCATGATCGAACGGGACCACAAAGCCACCTCCACCATCGAACTGAAGGCCACGCCGGCAGAGGTGTGGGCCACGCTGACCGACTGGCAGCAGTTCCCGACCTGGCGCAAGGACCTGAAGGCGATCGAGGCGTTCTCGGCGCCGGACGGCAAGACCGGCTGGGTCGAGACCAGCGATTGGGGCCGCATGCCGCTCGTGATCGAACGGGCGGACGCCGAACGGCTGTTCGTCGGTCGGATCGCCGACGACAGCCTGCCGTTCGGCGGCACCTGGACACATCGGCTGCAAGCAGTGCCCGGCGGCGGCACGCGGTTGTCGTCGACCGAGGATGGGTTCATCAAGCCGGCGTTCTTCCGACTGATGGCCAAAGTGGTGTTCGGCTATCACAAGACGCTGAACGACTACCAGCGCGCGCTGGCGGGGAAGTTCGGCGAGTCGGTGACGCCGGTCAATTCGTGAGGTCGCCATGGGACTCGAGAAAGACACCACGGTGTTCGTCGATGGGCGTTCGCATGTTTGCAATGTGCACCTGGAACCCGCCGCAATCGTCTGTCGCGGCGACCTGAAGCGGCAGTTTGCGTTGACGGCGCTCCGCGACCTCGCGGTCGCCGGTGCGCGTCTGTCGTTCGCGATCGGCAAGGAACGGGTCGAGATCGAACTCGGCAAGGCGGCGGCGACGTGGCTGGATCGGATCCGCAATCCGCGTTCGCGCGTGCAGAAGCTCGGGGTCGCGGCCGGGATGAAGGTCTGCGTGCTCGGCAAGGCCGACGCCGAGGCAATTGCCGAAGTCGCGGCGGTGCTCAACGAGTCGCCAAAGATGCGATTGGCGGTGGGCACCGACATCGTGCTGCTGTTCTGCGCCGAACCCGAGGACCTCACGCGCCTTGGCGCAGTCGAACCGAAGCTCGCGGACAAAGGCGCGGTGTGGGTGCTGTGGCCGAAGGGTCGCAAGGACTTCGCGCACGAGCACGTCGTCGCCGCCGGCAAGTCGGCGGGATTGTCGATCACCAAGTCGATGGGGTTCTCCGAGGTGCTGACCGGGTTGCGGCTGGTGCGCAGTCGCAAGTAGGCGGTGCCTTCGGTGTCGTTCGCATCTGGCGCGGCTACAGGCTAGCCCTGGACCAGAGGCGCCGATGCTCCAGAAGCTCCACGTCGACGTTCGCCGACCTTGCCTCCTGGCGTTGACTCTTTGTCGGCGTTCGTTGGCATTTGTGGAGAGCCATCCAACGCATACACGCTCATTCACGCCGAACGCCGACCGCAGGCAACCACGGGAACCCGCAACACCGGCCGCTGCACCTCCACCGACGCTGACCGCCAGCCCCCGGAACCCCAATGGCATCGCGCGGAGCGTGCCGACGCCGGATACGAACAGGTGCCATCTTGGAAGTCGGCGGCGCAGGCTAAGCTGCCGTTCCCCTCGCTCATGTCCTACGACCTCGCCCAAGTAGTCCTTCCCACGCTCGAGCGCGAATGGCCCGTGATCCGCGCGGAACTCGACGCGCTGGACCTCGACGCGGACTTCGTGCCCTGGCCCCAGCGCGATGGCTATGCCGGCAACTGGTCGGTGTTCCCGCTGTACTTCCCCGGCGAGAGCTACATCCCGGGGGTCGATGTCGCCCGCCACCGCGCCAAATGCCCGCGCTCGGCAGCGTTGTTGGACAGCCTGCCGCGTCTGGTGGCCGCCGGCTTCTCACTCGTGGGGCCGAAGTCGCACATCTTCAAGCACACGGACATGTACGCGCCGCACTTGCTGCGCTGCCACCTGGGCGTGCGCGTGCCGCCCGGGGTGACGATGTGGGTGAAGGGCCAGCCGGTGGTCTGGCAGGAAGGCCGCTGAGTGGTCTTCGCCGGTTCGGACGAACACGAAGTGATCAACAGCGGCACCGAGCCGCGTGTGGTGCTGCTCGCCGACTTCAGCATCGCCGACTGATCGCACCGCGCGCGGCGGCTGGATCAGCGCGTTTCGATCGTCTTGCACTCGGCGTTGGTGAACGTCGCCTGACCATTGGTGACGATCAGACCCTGACCAGCCAGCTCGGTACCGACGAACGGCAACGCCGATTGCGGCACGGTCACGCGGATCTCGAACTGGTTGTTGGCGGCGGTGGTGCCGAGCGCCAACGTCGCCGCGCCACCACCGAGCAGCCAGGTGCCCGCGCTGCCGAACGGCTGGTAGCCGGTGGCGGCGACGGTGTCGAGCGCGATCAGCGCGAACGAGCCGGCCGGCGCGTGCACCGTCCAGCGATTGGAATCGCCGATCCGCAGGTTGCCCATGTCGAAGGTGCGGGCCAGCGGCGTCGCCGAACGGACATCGAGCACCGGCGCGCCGGGCGTGCCGACGTCGACGACCTGGAACTGCTGGAACTGGCCCTGCAGCGCATTCAGATCGAGCGTGCTGCTCTGCATCCGGATGTTCGTGCAGCGCAGCACGTAGCGCTGCGGGTTGGTGCCGGAGACGCCGTCGACACGGCCGTGTACGGTCTGGGTCTGGGCGTTCAGAGCGGCGGTCAGGGCGAACAGGAACGTGAGCTTGGCAATGTGCATTTCGTTTTCGGTTTCAGGGTCGATGCGACGTTGCCTCCGCTTGCGCAACGGCCGTGCCACGGTCCGGGTCTGTGCACGTCGGGACCGGCGTGTGCGGAATCCGGCAACCGGCACCTCGAGGCGTTCGCGTTCTGGACGCCGGAACTGCACGATCCGGGCATGCGGTTCCAGCCCAGTCGCGAACTCGGCCGCACCGGCCATCTGGCCACGACCCTCGGCATCGGCGACCTCGCCGATCGCGCCATGCCACTCGCCGCCTGCGTGGCGACGCTGCAACGAGCGCTCGATGCCGGCCTGAACGTCGTCGACACCGCGCCGAACTACGAGGACGGTTTCTCCGAACAGGTGGTCGGCGCGGCCCTGCACGGGCGCCGCGACGGCGTGTTGCTGATCGACAAGATCGATCACCTGCAGCAGCCGGTGGCGCCGCAACTCGACGGCAGCCTGCAACGGCTCGGGCTCGACCACGTCGACCTGCTGGTGTTCCACGCCTGTTCGACCCTCGCCGATCTCGATGCGCTGACGGCGCCCGGCGGCGGTTTCGACCAACTGGCGGCCGAAGTGCGGCGTGGTCGCACGCGCTTTCGCGGCATCTCGTCGCATCATCCCGACGTGTTGCTGCGCGCGCTGGCGCTCGGCGTCTGCGATGTGGTGATGTTCCCGATCGGGCCATTCGTCGATCGGCGCTACGAGACCGAAGTGCTGCCGCGCGCCCGCGCCGCTGGTGTCGGCACGGTCTGCTTCAAGACGTTCGGGGCCGGCAAGCTGCTCGGCGACACCGAAGGCTACCAGCGCCCGTTGGCGCAGCGACCGCGCGGCAAGCTCAGTTCGGGCGGCGCGGAGGTCGAGGCTGCGGTGCTGCCACGGCTGTCGGTCGACGAGTGCGTGCGCTACACGCTGACGATCGATCCGGATGTCGCGCTGCTCGGCCTGAGCTTCCCGAACGAACAGGACGCCGCGTTCGCCGCTGCCCGGGTCTTCGTGCCGATGACGCCGGCGGAGCTGGCGACGACGCGTGAGCGCGCGGCCCACGCCATCGCGGGCAAAGGCCGCATCTGGTGGAACCCGGACAGCACCGGGCGCTGAGCGTCAGGGCAAGATCGTCACCGAGGTGACATCGCCGAGTTCTTCGACCACGCCGACGCCGGTCTGCAACGTCAGCATGCCGAGATGGAACGTCAGGCCGACGAGACCAGGCAGCGGCGGCACAGTCAGGTTGGTGTTCACGGTGCCGTTCGCCGGCAGCAGCCCGACGAATCCGGGTAACGACAACGACGCATCGGCGAGGCCGTCATAGCCGAGCCGCAGCACCTTGTTGTTCGGCAGCCGCCAGGTCGCCGGATACGGCGTCGCCGACAGCACACCGAAGTAGACGCTGCCGGGGTGATACCGATCGAAGAACTGGATCCCGACCGTGTTGCCCGGCCGCGGCGTGCCGGTCACGGTGACGCGATCGACACGCGTGTCCCAGGACGTCGTCCATGCCAGCGCCAGCGGCTCACTGGTGCCCTGGAAGCGCATCCGCTGCAACGCCACCGTGTAGACGCCGGTGACCGGCGGCACGAACTGCACGATCTCGAACGGATTGGCCGTCGACGCCGATGACGCCACCACGGCGCCGCCGGGCGCACGGATCACCATGTCGAGGTCCATCTGCAGCACCGTCGTCGCATAGCTCGAATCGGCCAGCGACATCCAGTTGGCGACGATCCGCGCCTCGTCGCCCTGATCGAGCGGCACCGCGAACGTCACTTCGCCGCCAGGAAACGATGCTGCCGTCAGCGACGTCCGGATCAAGCGCCCCGCCGCCAGTGCCGAGTGCGAGGCCGCCGCATCGATCGCACCGGCGCCGTCGAAGTCGCTGAGCGGCTGGCCGCCGACGATGTCGTTCCACGCCCCGGCCATCAGCAACGCCTTGATCGCCTCGGGTGCCGCCTGCAGTGCCGGATCCTGCTGCGCCAGCAACGCCGCGGTGCCACACGACACCGGCGATGCGTACGACGTGCCCGTTCCCTGGGCGCTGACGCCGTTGGAAGTGTTGGTCGAGGTGATCGTCGTGCCGTGCGCGCAGACCTCCGGCTTCTCGTGGTTGGAAGGCTGCGGATTGCCGGTGCTCGACGACGGCGCCAGGATGTCGTCATCCCAGTCGTGCGTGTTGCGATCGTCGGCGTTGCCCGACGCGATGCTGTTGAAGCCGTTGCCCGGCGTCGTGCAGGGCTGCCCATTGTTCTGGTTGCCAGCCGACTTGAACAACTGCACGGCGAACGCGCGGATGATGTAGTCGAAGTAGCGATCGAGGAACGCAATCGAGCCGCGGTTGCCGTTCCACCACGAGCAGTTGCCGAACGAGATGCCCTGCTGCATGCCCCAGGTCCAGGCCAACGGCGCAGCGGTGTCGCTGGCGCCGCCGTAGTCCCACAACTGCGTCAGTCCAGGCGCCGCGCCATGCTGCACGGCGTGATGCGAAGCGATCATGCCGGCGACGGCCGTGGCGTGCGCTTGCACGGAGACCGTCGAGGGCCCGACGACGATCGGCGGCAACGACGGGTTGGTCCGCGTCACCGCGCCCACATCGTTGACCAGCACCTTGACGCCCGCGCCGGTGATGCCGCGGCGATGCACCGCATCGGTGCGCGCCGATGGCGATGCCCATTCGTTGGGCATCGGCATGGCGGTGCCTTCCTCGGCCATCCACGTCGGGAACGAGTAGTAGACCTGATCGATCCCTTCCAGCGCCGCGACCTTGGCGACGTCGGCGGCAGCAACCTGCACGAACACGATCGGCACGTGAGCATCGACCTGCACGACTTCGTGACCTGCGGCGCGCAGCCGTGCCGCGAACGCTTCGGTCACCGGCGCGGTGTGCTCGCTCGCGACCGCCAAGGCCCGGCGACGGGCCTGTTCGGCATCGAGTCCGCTGGCCCGTGCGGCGTCCAGCACGGCGCGCAGGTCCGGCAGTCCCGCCGGTCGCTGCAGCCAGACGACGATCGTCAACCGATCCGTCGGCCTGGCCTTCTGCAACTGCGCCCGCAACTCCGGCGCGATGCGACCATGAGCCCGGTCGGCTGCGGCGCTCTCGAGTTGCAACAACGCATCGAGGTCGACGAGCGCACCCGAGTGCACGTCGGTCGTCCGACGAACGATGCGACCGGCGGCGGCATCGAGCAGCCGTTCGTCGCGGATCGTGCGGCCGAGCGTCGGCAGCACACGCCGGTCGTCGGCAAGGTGCACCGGCTCTTGCGGCGCCAGGGCAAACAGCAGCAGGGAACTCAGCATGGGTGGCCTTGGGTTGGGGCCACGGCAGGATACCCCACCACGCCGCGAAGTCGGCGGCATCGGCGGATGCAGCTAACAATCGCGAGCGGACCGGCGTCCAACCGCACATGCGACCGTGCGTATCGCTCGTCCCGTTCTGGCTGTTGCTGACACTTCCCGCACAGGACCCGGTACGCGAACTGCCGCCATGGACCGGCCCTGGCAAAGGGCAGATCGAACTGCGCCTGCTGCCATCCGGCGAACGCGCGGCACCTTGCGTGCTGGTCGCCGGCGGCGGTCCAAGTGCCCTTGTGCTCGGCAACGAGCTGAAGCAGCGCGGCATCACGTCCCTGTTCTTGCTGCAACCGACGAGCGAACGACTGGCGGCGGCGCACGGGCTGATCCAGATGCACGCCGGCGAACTGTCGATCGACGCGACGCGCATGGCCTTCGCGGCGGCCGGCGACGGCATCGCGCCGATGTTCGAGTGGACGATGGAGGAACGGCCGCGCGGACTCGGGCTCCTGCTGTTCGATGGATTCGCCCCGGTGATCGAGGGGCTGCGGTCCGACTTGCCGATCTGCCTGATCGCGACCAACGATACGTCGGAGCGGACGCGCCGAGGCCAGCAGGAACTGGCGCACCAGGCAGTCGTCGTCGGGGCGTCCGCGCGCGTGATCACGACTCCCGAAGCCGAACGCATCGGGGCAGAGTTCCTGATGCTCCGTTTGCGCCTGGTGAAGGTCGCGGACTTCAGCACCGGATCCGAGGGCTTCGCGGAACAGGCCTACGCCTCGGCGGACCGCGGCGACGTCGCCGACGTTCTCACCTGGTGCGACCAGGTGGTGACCGGTCGACCAGACCTCGCGGCGGCGCTGGCCAGCGATCCTGGGCTCGCGCACATCCGCCGCGAACCCGCGTTCGTCACCTGGCAGCGCGAACGCGGACCGGTGGGCAAGCTGTGGCTGGCCCACCCCACCGAACCCGGGATCCCGATGCAGGTGCGTTGCCGCTTCGTCGATGCCGCCGACCAGCCGCTCGTCGGCATCGCGCTCGACCTGTGGCAGACCGACGCGTTGGGCCGCTACAACCATGGCCAGGACAATGACGACGCTCGGCTGCGCGGCAGCGTGCGCACCGACACGCGCGGCGAGATCGAATTGCGGAGCATCCGGCCGCTCGGCTACCCCGGCACGATGATCCCGGCCCACGTGCACGTCCGGATCCACCACGGCAACCGGCCACGCGAGGTCGAACTGCTGTTCGCCGATGACGCACGGCTGACCGACGAACTGGCGCAGCGTCTGGTCGCGCGCGGGTTCGCAGTGGCTTCGCTCGATGCGCAGGGCCGCGGCGACGCGACGTTCCGCCTGCCGGCACCACGCTGATCAGCGCGGACCGACCGAAAACACGACGCCACCCTGGCCATCCGGCCAGGCGACGACCTGCCAACCTTCGAGCGGCAACGTCCACGTGCCACTGCCGGGTACCGAGGCGGCGAGGAACTGGCGCCACGAGGCCAATTGACGGTTCTGCCCCGCCTCCACGACGGGCACGACGTGTTCTGGTCCGCTCGGCGGCGGCGGAGGCTCCGGTGCTGCAAGCAGACGACGAACGAGGTTGATGCGCACGTTCTGTCGTAGCAACGTGGCGCGGACCTGGTCGCGCCGCGCGCCGCTGCGCACGACGCTGCCGATGTCGACCAACAGCGAATCGCTCGGCGTCACGCCGATCACATCGCCAGTGGCCAGATCGATCTCGACCGCAGCATCCTCGCCGACACCGAGTCCAAACCGGCAACCACCGGCTGCCAACGCCGCAACCAGCCGACCGACGCGATCGCGTTCGAAGAAGTGCGAGTCGGTCAGGAGCCAGGGCAGGAACCCCATGCCCTGCCCGAGCTGTGGCCCGAGAACCGGCGATTCCTCGCCATCGCGGGGCGGTGGCGCGATGCCGAGTGCTGGCGCGCTGCGACCCGACAGCAGCATCTGGTTGCCGAGCATCGCGTCCCCGGCGCTGGCGCCGGCGATCACACCGCCGCGATCGAGCAGCCGCAGCATCGCCTGCCGTTCGGGCGAGTCGCCGCCTTCGGGCCGATAGCGGTCGAGGATCCGCTTCTGGTCGCCGCCGGTGAAGAACAGCGCGGTCGCCTGATCGATCATCGCCACCGTCGCGTCGGTCGGCGTCTCGCGCCGCGCGAACTCGACCTGCACGCCGGGCTGCCACGTGCGCAGCGATTCGCCTTTGTCGACGACTTCCTGGTCCTGATCGCCGGTTGCCGCAGTCACGACGACGATGCGCGGCGGGCCGTTCGCGGCGGCGAGTTCGAGGAAGCGTTCGTAGACGGCGCGGGAATCGTTGTCGAGGCCGCCGCCGATCGCCAGCAGGGTGCCGCGCAGGCCGGTTGTTGGGGAAGACTGGCACGCGGCGAACAACGCGACGACGAACAGGTACCAGCGCATGCCGGCAATGGAGCCGCTGATCGCGGTCGGAGCAAGTCAGCGGGGTGCCGACAACGTAATCGCTCCGGTGACCGAGCCGACATCAACCGGTTCATGACCATCGATGCGCAGCTTGCCGCTGCGCGCCTGCAACCAGTAGCGGATCGACTCACCGGCAACTGCATCGAAGTGCATGCCGTGTCGCTGCTCCATCCTGCCCTTGCTCGCGGGCAGGATGGCGCCGACCCCGGCCGGCCATTGCTCCGGTTCCGGTTCGAAGGCGACCCGGACCAGACTGCCCAGGGGTCGATCCGGCGTAACCCCGAGCGACACTTCGGCCTCGATTGCCGTGCCGGCGAATTCGACCGCTGCTGGCGTTTCGGCAGCGAAATCGGTCACGGTCCGCCATTCCAACGCAACACCCGTCAGCACGTCGAACAGCAGCAGTGCGTGCGGCTGTCGTGGCGTCAGGATCGAGAACGACCGGTTGGACTGCACCAGTGCAACGGGTCCGTCGATCGAGAAGCTCGACGTGACGTGGTTGGCACGCGACCGCCAGAACCCGGCGACGCCAAGGCGTTGCCATGGAATCGGTCCACCCACGACGCCGCGGGCTCGGATCGGTCCGGAGCTGGCAAATCGCGGCGCGTCGCCAGGCGCCGCGCCGTCCCAGACGCCGATCGGCAACTTCAACCTCGGTCCGCCGCGCGGTGGGGCGACGCAGACCAACTGCAGTTCCCAGGGCTTGGGGTGGAGCGCCGGGAATCGAAAGGCGCCATCGGTCGACAGGTCGGTCGCATCCCCGTATTCGCGCACCCAGCCGGTGCTGCTCATCGAAGGGCGATGCCAGTGGACCCGGACCATCGAGCCCGGCGGCAGCACTTCTTCGACTACCCCGGCGAACTGGACGTTCGCCGGAATCGCGAAGTCCACGCCCGTCTTCACCTCGCCGGCAGCAACCTCGACCAGCTTCGGCGCCACTTCGATCGCGCCCGGCGCCTGCACAAACACGTCATTCGCGCCGGACGGTACCTGACGCAGTTCATAGCGACCGTCGGCATCCGTCTGAGTCACCGTCGGAGAATCCATCATCGAATCGACTGTCTCGAAACCGCTCAGGAAGTGCCGTCGCTTCGAGTCGGTCACCCCCTGGGTCGCCAGCACCCTGGCGTTGCCGATCGGGGCACCGGATTTTGCGTCGACGACCCGCCCGGAGACCACGGCCTCCTTCTGCAGCGTGACCACCAACGGCTCGCTGCCGATGGCTTCGCGTTCCACCTGCAACCTCCCCAAACCAAGCCCCTCGGCGCGAACGAACACCACGGCGACCTCACCCGGAGCCTGGCGGCCGCGCACTTCGGCGAGGCCTGCTGTTGCCGTTGCGGACCAATCCACGCCACCCCGCTGGCGACGCCCCAGCATCTCTGCGTCGGGTCGGTACTGGATCTGGTTGCTCGCATTCCAGGACACCCACGCCGTGAAGTTCTCGACCGGTTGCCCATCGGCATTGCGTGCCGCCACGCGCACGCCGATCTGCTCCGTTTTCGGCTCCGGCAGGCGTAATTCGACCGGCCCCGCCCCGAAGCGTGCACTCGCGGAATCACCGCGAACCCCGTCGATAACCACGACCGTACCAATACCACGCTGACGAGGCGACAAGGAGAATCGTCCTTCGCCATCGGACTTTGTCCGCGCTGCGTCCGGCCAGTTGCCGATCGACACCGACGCATCCGCCAAAGGCGTACCATCCGCCGCCAGCACGCGACCCGTCACCACCGGCGCCAAGGACATGGTCACGTCCAACGATTCACCGATGCCAACCGGCCGGCGCACTTCGTCGAAGTAGCCTTCCTTCTGCACCCGCAGACGCCCGGCCGACTGCACCATGCCGACCAGCTTGAACACGCCGCGTGCATCCGTACGGCCAAAGGTCCGACACTGCCACGGATTCACATCGCGGTTGGCCACGAACGGCTGTGCATCGAGCAGATCGGTCACCTCGACGAACGCGCCGGCGATCGGTTCACCCTTCTCGTCGCGGACCCGCCCGCCACCGATCGTTCCCGGCGCCAGCGCGATCGGGCCGAGGTCGACCTCACCGCTGCGATTCTGCAACCGCGAGATCAGTGCCTGCATCGTCGCGAACTTGCCGCCGCCCAGCAGCAGCGCGTGCATCGACTCATCGACCGTCACCGCGAACGTCCCGTCCGCCGCCGTCCGCACGGCCGGCGTCGCCAGCGCCGCCGCCGGTTCTACGTTCTCATCCGCAATCACCGCGATCGCGACCTCGCGCGCCGGTCGCAGTTCGCCATCCAGCACCATGCCGCGGACCACCAACGGCTTGGGCGGCGGCGCCGCCGGTTGTTGCGGCAGCAGCGAGAACAACGCAGCGACGAACAACGTGCACATGGGGTCTACGTGGGAACGGTTCCTTCGAGCCGTCTGGGTGCCCCATGCTAATGCCACCGACGATCACCCGGGCAACATTCGTCGCCGGCAAACGCCGCCGGCGGCCCCGGCGTATCGATCGCCACCTACCGTTCCCTCATGACCTTGCGCCTGACGATCCTGCTCGGCCTCGCCGTTGGCTGCCCTTCCCAGGTCCCGAGCTTCGGCACCGGCAACCTGGACTCGCTGACCTGCAAGGTCAGCAGCCTGGAACCGACCAGCGAAGGCTGGCAGACGATGGTCGTCGAGGTCACCAACCGCGGCCCCCTCGCCGCCGAGCCGCTCGAGTTCGAGATCGTCCTGCGCGAACGCAAGGTCGATCCGCCGCGCACCGAGACGTTCCGCCGCGTGTCCCTGCCACTGGTCGCGCGTTACGGCCGTCCCGCGCCCGCCAACGGTCGCCAGACCTACACGCTGACCACCGCCCTGCCGGGCAAGAAGGGTGCATTCGATGTCCGCGTGATCGCGGCCTCCTGGTACGGCAACGGCGACGTCCCGAAGCCGGAAGTGAAGATCAGCGAGCCGAAGGGCGTGCAGCGAACGTCGCTGGCTGGCAGCTTTCCGGTCACCGAAGTCTCGTTCACCAATCCGTTCGATCGCGAACTCGACGTGCTCTGTCTGGTCACGCTCACGCAACCGGTCGACGTCGTGGACTTGATGGGTTTTCGCCTGCCGGCCAAGGCGACCACGCCGTTCGTGATTGCCACGCGGCCCGGCCCGCGCTGCTTCCTCGAACGCGACGAAGCGCCCGGCTGCGCAATGAAGGCGACCAACTTCCGCATCGTCGACTGGAGCCTGGTCGGCGAAGTCGCCGCCGACGCAGGCGAGAAGCTGCTGCAGCCGGCCTATGACGCCTGGTACCGCTGGCCGACCCCGGCCGGCGAACTCAGCGGCCGCTTCGCGTTTACCGAGCGACGGCTGCGGCTGAACTCGCAGACCGAATACGACGAGTTCACCGCAACCGGCCGCTACACCGTGCCCGCCGACGGCGCGATCCGCATCGCCATCGAGAGCGGCAAGGATGCGACCGTTGCGCTGCTGCTCGAAGAGGCGTTCGCGCAGGTGCGGCGGCCCGACTTCGCGGCGCTGCGGCAGAAGAACCAGCTGGTGCCGATCGCACAGGATCGGGTCGAGATCCGCGGCCCCGGCTGGCGGAACGGCACCGGCGCACAGGTATCGGCAACCGGCGGCAAGGTCGGCGAGAGCGAAGACGTGCAGGTCGTCGGCGAACGGATCACCAGCACCGGCCGCGGCGACGGGGCGCGCGAGACCTGGCACAGCGAGGTGCGCGGTCGTGCCTGGCTGGTCACGCGGCGCACGTCCAAGTTCGCGACCTGGACGTTTGCCTACACCGAACTCGGCGGTCTGGTGCTGCCGAGGGCGTGCACGTTCACGCAGTTGCTGGGCAGTACCAATCCCTACTCGATCGCTGAACTGCGCCTGACCGAACCTACACCTTCCGGGCGCGATGCCGTGCGTCCAGAGCCGCCGATCGGCGACGGCGTCGCCGCGCTGCGCACCGCGTGGGACGCCGCCTGGCATGTGCCGACGACCGCGATCGCGTGGAGCGCCGATTTCGAAGTGACCACCGGCAAGGGCGAGGACATCTGGCGCGGTCAGAAGAAGTTCTCTGGCTCACTGCAGGCGATTGGCATCGGCCGCAATCTGCGCGAACTGCAGTGCACCTTCGCCGGCAAGCTGGCGCCCGAACTGCAGACGCATCTGACGGCGGCGCTGGCCGACCGCTTCAACATCTGGTGGCTGCGGGATCCCAATGATCGGTTGCCGTTCGACGAGTTCTTCGCCGGCGCGAAGGTCGCTGCGGCGGATGCCGGCGGCACGTTCGCGATCGAACATGGACCGGTTGCGTCGGTGGCGGTCGGCGATGGGCTGGTTCGCGGATGGCGGACCGCGTTCGGGCTCGAGCACCGGTTCCACTACCAGGCGGTCGGCGGGCGGCAGGTGGTGACGAAGGTCACGATCGAACACAGCGGCGCGAAGTCGACGGAGCGCTGGACCGAGACCGTGCTGGTCGGGTTCCAGCCGGTTGGTGAACTGCTGCTGCCGGCGTCGCTGCGGTTCGAGCGGATCTACGGCAAGGACTGGGGGCCGGAGGTGATCACGCTGACGAACATCCGATTGCGGTGATTCTTGCGTCACACCTGGCGGCCAAGGCCAAGCACCCTGGTGAACTTGGCGCGGAAGATCCTCTGTCGCCCCAGAACCAGGGAAATCAATCATCTCGGTATCGATGACTTCCCACCCCGACCGTCGCGCGAGAAGATCCAGACATGATTCTCAGGGATCATTGGAAACCTCTGCGCAAGTGTGTCAATGAGCACAGCTCACCCCGCCGGTCGCAGGAAGAGCTCGACTGCCGCCGCCTTGGCCGCTTCCTGCAACGCCCGGTCGAGCGTCGCCAATGGACACCCCTCGCGCATGGCCAACGCCAGATACGCCGCGTCGTAGACAGTCAGCGAATGCCGTTCGCCGAGATCGATCAGATGCTGCTGCGCCAGGCCGCGCTCGAGCGGCACGACCTCGATCGACAGTGCCTGCAGCATCGCCAACGCCTTGGCAACTCCGGCTGGATCGACCTCGCCCGCCGTTCACTCGACCACCGCCGCCTTCGCCGCCGCCACCGCCAGGTCCGCCTGCAACAGCCCGGCACCCCACACCGGGTCAGGCCCGGGCGCCCCACGATCCACGCAACTCGCCGCCAGCAGCCGCTGCACCCGCCACGGCGTCAGCTCCGGCTGCACCGACAACATCAGCGCCACGACCCCGCCCGCATGCGGCCCGGCAAACGAGTTCCCCTGCGGCCCGACGATCAACCCGAACCCGGCGTCATCCTGCCAGACGACCTCGGCCGGTTGCTCGACCACCGCGCGATGCCACACCGGAAAGCCCGCCGAACATCCGGCCACATCCGGCTTCAGCAACGGCGCCGCCGCCGGGTAGTCATGGAAGAACGGCACGTCATCCCACGTACACGGCCCGCGACTCGAGAACGCCGGGATCTCGCCGTTCCTGCCGATCCCAGACGCCGCAATCACGCACGGGATGTCCTTCGGCAACGTGATCTGCCGACCCGCCGGCGCCGTGCGCGCGAAATTGCCGGCCCCGCCGACCGCGACCACGCCACAGGCAGCCAGATGTTCGTGCGCGGTCCGGAACACCGCGCGATAGCTGCCGAGTTCGACGTTGGTCCACATGTAGCTCATCGACAGCACATCGGCGCCCATCTGCGCCGCGTACTCGTATGCACGCAGCGACCCCATGCCGCGCAGCACCATCAACTGCGCCCGCGGCGCCACGCCGGTCACCGTCTGCGGCTCGCCCCACGGCCGCCCCGCGAGGATGCCGCCGCACATCGTGCCATGCGAACGGGCGCCGTCGCCGACGACGAAGCGCGTGTCGCCACCGAAGTCCCAACCGAACAGATCATCGACGAAGCCATTGTCGTCGTCGTCGACGCCGTTGGGCCGTTCGCCGGGATTGCGCCACAGCGCGTGCACCAGCGCCGCCATCGGCAACACGCCGCTGTCGAGCAGCGCGATGACCACACCCTGACCATGCGCGCCGAGGCCCCACGCGGCGGGCGCGCTCACGGCCTGCAGATTCCACGGCACGGTCAGCCCCTCGGCAGCGAACGCGGTCTCGTCGCCGCGCCGTTCGAGCAGCGCCAGCGCCGCCGCCTCGTCGGCCACGCGCTGTTCGAGCCAGCGCGGCGCCCGCCGATCGAGCTGTTGCTGCGTGCCTCCCGGTTGCGTCTGCCGATGCACGAACGCCACCGCCTCGTGGGCCAACAGACGCCGTACCGCGACGCCATCGGCGTCGGCTGCAAAGCCATTGATGATCCAGAACCGCTGCACCGAGTGCAGGTGGCCCGCCGCGGTCAGGTCGTCGACCAGCGGTTGCACGCGCGTCCAGCTGTCGTCCGAGCGACGGTGGAGTTGCGGCAGGACCATGGCCCGCAGCCGCGAACGCGGCGTGGTCGCTTCGTCGGCGGCAAAGCGCTCGTACTCACCGCCGATCGCGAACAGCTGATCGCGCATCCGGACGAACACCGGTTGCGGTGTCGCCGCCGTTTCGAGGCCGGCATCCACCTTCGGCCAGGCGAACGGCTCGGTCGGAACCTGCGCCCGGGACACCAACGCCATCGCCATCGCCAGCAGGAGGCGAAGGGCAGGAAACCGGAGTCGATTCACGTTCACTGGATCACCGACGATAGCGTCCGGTCAGCATCCGACCGTGCCAAGCTCGCCGCTTTGGCCTGAACGACCCAGCGACCCCCTGCCGCCATGCGCCCCCGCTCGCTAGCATGTTTCCCCCTGCGACGCCGCCGGCAGCCACCTTCCCGATGGCAGAACCGACCGCCGCCGACGACACTGACCCGAACGGACCGTGACCGACACTTCCCTGATCCGCAACTTCAGCATCATCGCCCACGTCGACCACGGGAAGTCCACCCTCGCCGACCGTCTGCTCGAACTGACCGGCACCGTCCAGAAGCGGCAGATGAAGGAACAGCTGCTCGACGACATGGAGCTCGAGCGCGAACGCGGCATCACCATCAAGGCCCGCGCGGTGGCGATGACCTACAAAGCTGCCGACGGCAAGACCTACCACCTCAACCTGATCGACACCCCAGGTCACGTCGACTTCAACTACGAGGTGCTGAAGTCGCTGCAGGCGTGCGAGGGCGCGCTGCTGCTGGTCGATGCCAGCCAGGGCGTCGAGGCGCAGACGGTGGTCAACGCGCATCTGGCGGAGCAGGCCAAACTGACCGTCATCCCGATCCTCAACAAGATGGACCTGCCACACGCGCGGCCGGAGCAGGTCGCGCGTGAGATCGAGGACGCCATCTGCATCCCGGCCGACGATGCGATCCCGGTGTCGGCGAAGACCGGCCTCAACGTCGAGAAGGTGCTCGAGGCGATCGTCCGCGACATGCCGCCACCGAGCGGCGATCCGGCCGGCAAGCTGCAGGCGCTGATCTTCGACGCCGTCTACAACGACTACCGCGGCGTCGTCATCTACGTCCGGGTGTTCCACGGCACCGTCAAGAAGACCGAGTTCATCCGGATGATGGGCACCATGACCCACTACGAGGTCATGGAGGTCGGCAAGCTGAAGCCCGACATGCAGGCGGTCGACGAACTGCACGCCGGCGAGGTCGGCTACATCGTCGCCAACATCAAGAAACTGCAGGACGTCGTCATCGGCGACACCGTCACCCACGCCGACGAGAAGCTGCGCGCGACGCCGCTGCCGGGCTTCCGCAAGCCCAAGCCGATGGTGTTCTGCGGCTTCTATCCGACGGTGCCGAGCGAGTTCGAGAACCTGCGCAAGGCCCTGGAGAAGCTGCGGCTGAATGACAGTTCGTTCACCTTCGAGCCGGAGACCAGCGACGCGCTCGGCTTCGGCTTCCGCTGCGGCTTCCTCGGCCTGCTGCACATGGAAGTGATCCAGCAGCGGCTCGAGCGCGAGGAGGACATGGACCTGGTGCAGACGGCGCCGACCGTGCGCTACCGCATCAAGCAGCACAACGGCGAGGAGAAGGAGATCCGGTCGCCGAGCGAACTGCCCGATCCGTCGGTGATCCTCGAGTACCTGGAGCCGATCACGCGGGTCAACGTCGTGGTGCCCGCCGAATACATCGGCGCCGTGATGAAGATCTGCACCGACCGCCGTGGCCAGTACGTCAAGACCGACTACTACGGCCGCGAACGGGTGATGATCGGCTTCCGGATCCCGTTCGGTGAGATCATCTTCGACTTCCACGACCACCTGAAGTCGGCGACCCGCGGTTACGGCACGATGGACTACGAACTCGAAGGCTTCGAGGCCAGCGACCTGGTCAAGGTGCGCATCCTGGTGGCCGGCGACGAGGTCGATGCGCTGTCGTTCCTGACCCACAAGGACCAGGCCGAGACCCGCGGCCGCCGGATCCTGAAGCAGTTGCGCAAGGAGATCCCGCGCCACCAGTTCGAAGTGGCGCTGCAGGCCGCGATCGGCGGCAAGATCGTCGCCCGCGAATCGATCTCGGCGATGCGCAAGGACGTGCTCGCCAAGTGCTACGGCGGCGACATCTCGCGCAAGCGCAAGCTGCTCGAGAAGCAGAAGGAAGGCAAGAAGCGCATGCGTCAGGTCGGCGCCGTCGAGATCCCGCAGAAGGCCTTCCTGTCGGTGCTGCGTTCCGGTGACGAGGACTGAACGATGAACGATCCGCTCGCGCCCGCTGGCGCCGTCAAGCCCGGGAAGAAGGCCAAGGTGGCCCGCATGGGCCCGATCCGCGACAACCTCGAATCGTTCGGCGTCGCGATCCTGGCGGCGGTGCTGCTGAAGTGGTTCTGCATCGAGGCGTACCAGATCCCGACGTCGTCGATGCAACCGACGCTGATGGGCAGCACCGAAGCCGGCGTCTACGACCGCATCCTGGTCGACAAGAGCTACCACTCGTTCTTCGCACCGCAGCGCTTCGACGTCACGGTGTTCCGCTACCCACTGCAGCGGAACCAGAGCTACGTCAAACGCATCCTCGGCGTCGGCGGCACCGATGGCGAACGGCTGAGCATCGCCGGCGGCAACGTCCATGCGGTCACCGATCGCGACGGCAAACGCGAGTACTCGATCCTGCGCAAGCCGGCGCGGATCCAGGGCGGCTTGTGGAAGAACGTGTTCCCGGCGCGGCAGCTGGTGCGCAACGAAACCAAGGCGATCGGCGACTCGCTGTTCGCGACGCCGGGCGGCGCCTGGAGCGAAGCCGACGGCACGTTCACGGCGAAACTGGATGGCGATCAGATCGCCAGGCTGGCCTACAACACCAACGAAGAGGACGGCGGCTTCGTCGACCGCGTCTGGGATGGCTATCCGACCAGCGTCGCGGCGGCGATCTGGAAGGATCACCGCCAGGCACTGCGCTCGGGTGAAATCGTTCCGGATGCGCGGATCACCGCGACGCTGACGCCCGATGCCGCATCGCCGGAAGTCGGTTTCGCGATCGACGTGGTGCGGCCAGGCCTGGACAAGCTGACCTACGCGCTCGAGGTCCGCGGCGACCAGGGCAAGTTGCTGGTCCGTTCGAAGGACGCCAAGGTCGAAGCCGAATCGGCGGCATTCCCGTGTGCGATCCCGGCCGGCAGCGCGACGACGCTGGCGTTCGCGCGCCTCGACGACATGCTGTACGCGTGGCTCGACGGCGACGAAGTCGCCACGCTGGATGTCGCCGCCTGGCACACCCGCGAAGGCTGCGAGCTGGCGCCGCCGTTCACGTCGTCGGCAACGCACGTGGCGACGCCGATGCTGACGCTGAAGGGCAGGGGCAAGGTCGTGGTGACCGACCTGCGGATGGATCGCGACCTGCACTACACGAAGAGCGGCGCGCCCGACGTCATCGAAGTGCCCGCCAGGCACTACTTCATGATGGGCGACAACACCTTGCAGTCGGTCGACTCGCGCGACTGGACGTCGCTGACGATCGGCATGACGCCGGACGGTCGGATCGTCGAGCCGCCGGCCGTGGACAGCCCGGAAGTGCGTCGGATCACCGGCAACAAGCGGCCGGTGCCGCCGAACCAGAAGGTCGACCGCGACGAGACGCCCGTCGTACTGCCCGATCGCCAACGCGTGGTGATGCTCGACCAGAACGGCGAGGTCCTGGCCTTGCGCGCCGGCGTCGCGTCGGGCTTCCTGCACGGCCAGGGCGACATCGCCTTCACCCGCATCGATGGCGGCGCCGAAGTGAAGCCCGAATTCGGCAAGGTGCCGTTCGTCCGCGAGGAAGACGTGGTCGGCCGGGCATTGCTGGTCTTCTGGCCGATCTGGCCGTTCGGTCCGCATCGCCTGGGCTTCATCCGCTGATGGTCGCGACCGGCCCCGAGATCCTGCACACCGAAGGGCTGGTCAAGGCCTACCGCGGCCGTCGCGTCGTCGACCAGGTCAGCATCGCCATCCACGAAGGCGAGATCGTCGGCCTGCTCGGCCCCAATGGCGCCGGCAAGACGACTTCGTTCCGGATGGTGGTCGGCATGATCCGACCGGACGCCGGACGCGTGTTCCTGGGCGAGGACGACATCACCCGGCTGCCGATGTACCGGCGCGCGCGGCTCGGCGTCGGTTACCTGGCCCAGCAGGAGTCGGTGTTCAAGAAGATGACCGCGCGCGACAACATCCGCTGCGTGCTGGAGGCGCGCGGCATGGGGCGCAAGGACCGCGACGAACGCGCCGCCGAACTGCTGGCCGACCTGCAGCTCTTGCATGTCGCCGAGTCGATCGCCGAGACGATGTCCGGCGGCGAGAAGCGGCGGCTCGAGATCGCGCGCGCGCTGGCGACCGAACCGCGCCTGCTGCTGCTCGACGAGCCGTTCGCCGGTGTCGACCCGATCACCATCGAGGAGATCCAGCGGATCCTCGCCGCGCTGGCCACCCGCGGCATCGCCATCCTGATCACCGACCACAGCGTGATCGAAACGCTGCGGATCACCGACCGCGCCTACATCATCCACCAGGGCAAGGTGATCGCCGACGGCGACGCGCAGTCGATCGTGCGCAACGAGCAGGTGCGCAGGGTCTACCTCGGCAGCTCCTTCGGCGAAGGCATCTCCGAGGAAGAGGAGCGCGGCCTCGACCTCGATCCCTGAGGCGGCCGCGACGTCGGCGCCCGGATCAGCCTTGCAGCAGCGACAGGGCGGCCTGCGGCTGGGCGTTGGCCTGCGCCAAGATCGAGATCGACGCCTGCTGCAGGATGTTGTTGCGCGTCAATTCGGCGGTCTCGAAGGCGACATCGACGTCGCGGATGCGGCTCTCGGCGGCCGACAGCGACTCCTGGGCGACACCCAGGTTGGCGATCGTCGACTGCAACCGGTTCTGCAACGAGCCGAACTTGCCACGCAGCTGCGACACCTGGTTGACCGCCGAGTCGATCTGCTGGATCGCAAACGACGTGTTGCCGCCGCTGCCGACATCGACCGACTGCAGGCCGAGCGTGGTCGACAGCGCCGGGGTCAGCGTGACGTTCAGCACGTCGACATTGGCGGTGGTGTTGATGCCGACCTGGAAGTTGACCGTCGACGCCGAGCCGTCGAGCAAGCGCACGCCGTTGAACTCGGTCGATTGGGCGATGCGGTTGATCTCGTTGACCAGGCTGTCGAACTCCTCCTTGATCGTGTTCTTGTCGGCCGACGATGACGAGCCGTTGGCGGCCTGGATCGCCAGTTCGCGCAACCGGACGAGGATGTTGCTGACCTCGTTCAGCGCGCCTTCACCGACCTGGACCAGCGAGATGCCGTCATTGGCATTGCGCGAGGCCTGGCCGAGCGAACGGACCTGCGAGCGCAGACGTTCCGAGATCGCCAGGCCGGCCGCGTCGTCGGCAGCCGAAGCGATGCGCAGGCCGGTGGACAGCTTCTGGAAGTTCCGCGCCAGGCGCGAGGTCACCAGCGAGGTGTTCCGCTGCGCGTTGATGGACGCGATGTTGGTGTTGACACGCAAACCCATGACTGCTCGATCCTTTGCCTACTGTTTCGCCGACTGCGGGAACGCGTTCGATCCTCACGTCCCCATCCGAATGCTCGGAGCCCATGCCATCGGGCTTGAGCTCCCGCCGCTTTTTTTGCGGCGGAATCCGTCAAGTTGCGCGGTTCTGGCCGGGGGCCCCGGCCGTTCCCGCGCGCAGCAGCACCTGATCGCGATCGACCACGTACTGCAGCGCGTCCTCCTGGGTGATCAGATGCCGTGCCAGCAGCCCGCGCAGGGCCACGTCGGTGGTCTGCATCCCCAGTCCGCGATAGCGCTGCATGATGCCGGCAAGGTCGGAGAACGCCCCCTGCCGGATCGCTGCCCGCACCGCACTGTTGTTGATCAGCACCTCGATCAGCGGCACCCGCCCCTGATGGTGCGAACGCGGCAGCAGCGTCTGCGCCGACACCGCGCGCAAGGCCGTGGCCAGCCGGGTGCGCAGCCGGGGCCGCTCCTCGGGCAGGACCAGCCCCGCCAGTTCGTTCATCGCGCCGACCACCGAACTGGCGTCGAGCGCCGCGAACACCAGCGCCCCGCCCTCGACGGCCGCCAGCAGGCCGTCGAGCGTCTCGGCATCGCGCAGATCGGATACCGCGATCACGTCGGCGCCCAGCCGCATCGCTTCACGAACGCCGTCCGCGAACGACGCGACGTGCACCCCGACTTCGCGTTGATGGATCAACGCCTGCTTGGTCGGGAACAGGAACTCGATCGGATCCTCGATGCTGACCAGATGCCGCGGCGACTCGCCGGCCAGACGGTCCAGCAAGGCGGCAATCGTCGTGCTCTTGCCCGAACCGAAGAATCCGGTGATCAGCACCAGACCGCTGCGGAACTGCGTGAACGACGTCAACTGCGGTGGCAGTTCGAGCTGCGCGACTTCCGGTGGCGTCTCCGGCACCGGTCGCATCAGCATCGTCTGGCCGCCGTCCTGCAGCATCACCGTGGTGCGGAAACGATGACCGCTGCGCGACACGTACAGCACTTCGACCTGGCCGTTGCGGCGCAGCCGTTGGCGGTGGTCTTCGAACAGCAGGTCCTTGGTCAGTTCTTCGACGTCGCCGACGACGATCGGCACGTCGTCCGAACGCACCAGCCGCCGCTGCACGCGCAGGCACGGCGGCCGGCCGGGGATCAGGTGCAGCGAAGTGGCACCGGCGCGCAACATCGCGGCCAGCAGTTCCTCCAGTTGCTTGGTTTGCATCGTGGTCTCCGTCCGGGTCACGCCATCCGGCGCATGGTTCGCGACCGCTCCAGCACCCAGGCCTTCTCTTCGGCGCGCGCGAACACGTCCTCGAAGCGCACCCGGCCCTTGGTCAACAGCTCCAGCAGACTGCGGTCCATGCAGTGACCGCAGCGACCATCCTCCATCCGCATCAGCATCGACAGGTTTCCCAGGTCGCCGGCCCGCAACACGTCGCGGGCGGCGTCCTCGACCAGCAGCAATTCGGTGGCCGGCACGACGCCCTCGCGCATCGCGTCCGGCAGCAACTGGCGCACCAGCACGGCCCGCAGCGTCGCCGCCAGCGTGGTCCGGATCCGGGGCACATCGTAGGCCGGATAGAAGTTGAGCGCCCGCTGCATCGCCGTCACCACGCCGCTGGCGTGCAGCCCGGCGATCACCAGGCGACCGCCCTCGGCCGCGCGCAACGCCATGTCGAACGCCTCCGGATCGCCGACGTTGCCGACAATGATGACGTCCGGGTCCTCGCGCACCGCGGTGCGCAGCGCGGTCACGTAATCCTGCACGTGTTCGCCGACCCGCCGTCGGATCACCAGCGCGCCATCGCGCGGCATCGGGTACTCGAGATTGTCGTCGATCACCAACACGTAGCGCTCACGGTCCGCCGCGGCTTCGTGCAGCAGGCAGGCCAGCGCTTGCGTACTGCCGGCGCCGCGTTCGCCGGCCAGCAGCACCAGTCCTTTGCCGGTGCGCGCCAATTCGGCGACCTGGTTCGGGATCGACAGGTCGGCGGCGCTGCGCGGCGCCTCCGGTTGCAGCTTCAGGATTGCCGCCACGCCGTCGAACTGGCGGAACGCAGTGATGCGCCCACGGCACAGCCCGGGTCGGTGGTAGTCACGCGACACGAAGCGCCGATCGGCGAGGATCTCCAGCACGTCGCCGCCCATCTCGTCGCGGACGAAGTCCCAGACCTCCGGACCGCGCACCGGCTCGCGTGTCAGATTGCGCCACTCGCCGCCGACCCGCGCCTGCACCGGCCGCCCCTCGCTGACCACCAGTTCGCTGGCTCGCGCCGTGATCGCCGCCCGCAGGAACCGGTCCCGGGCATCGCCTTCGGCGACGATCTCGGTCCGCCGCTGGCGTTGCACCTGCAGGTCCAACAACCGCTGCAGCGTCTCGTCGTCGATCAGCCCCTGCTCGACCAGCACCTGGCCGAGCGGCCGCGAACCGCCGGTCAGGGCCTGGATTTCCAGGCATCGCTCGAGGTCGGCCTCACTGAGGACCTTGCTCTCGAGCAGGATCGATCCGAGACGGGTTTCGTCCATGCGCTGCTTGTTTCGCCTCCTGCGCCCCCCACATCGGCGCGGTACGGCAGCGAGCTTGAGCCGGACTAGCCGACGCGAAGGGCGCCAGCGTTCGCCAGCCGACCCGCGAGCGCCATTCCCCACAGCCGACTCTGGGCCACGACCCGACGGTAGCCGGCGGCCGCCGCCGGCCGATCGCCGCGGCGTTCTGCGGCAGTTGCCGCCAGCAGAGCCGCCACGACGGTGTCGCCAAGCGCAGCATCCGGGTGTGCCAGCAACTCGGCCGGCACCTGATCCAACGCCTCGCCGCCAAGCGGTGGCGCGACGAGGGCAAACTCAGCAGCGTCGTCCAGCGCAACGGTCGCCATCACGGCCTGCAATCGCGCCAACGGCGCCGCACTCGACCGGCCCAGGGCCAGCACCCGCCGCAACAGCGCCCGGCGTTCGTCGTGATCCGGATCGCCATCCTCCAGTTCCGCCACAGCGTGCGGCAGCGACATGGGCCAGACCCGGACCACCAGCCCCGTGCCCACGACCAGCGCCACGATCGCCAGGAAGGCGGCCAGGCGTCGTGTCAGCAACTGTTCGGCGGTCATGGCTGGCAAGTGTGAAGCGAACGCCGGCGCGCGCAACTGGAAGTCCGCCACTGACATGCAAGCGAACACAAGTCTCCGGCCCCGCCTCCGACCGGCCTGCCCGAACCCCGCAGCCCTGTGCAGACTTGACAATGCTGGTAGAATGCCAGTTCGCCAAGTCGGCGACGGACCCCAACTCAGCCAGACCAGCAAGGGCAGCGGCGAACCGCCTCGCCGCCATCGACCGCCGGAGGCTGGCAACACGGAATCCATCCCATGGCATCGAAAGTTCCGACCAAGAACACCAAAGCGAAGCCCCCTGCCAAGTCCAAGCCTGCCCCTTCCCGCACCGGTACGAGCCGTCCGAAGGCCCCAAAGTCGGCCAAGGAAGCCACCCGCGCCGTCCGCGACGGCCAGAAGGTGCCCCGCGAGTCGCAGAAGCCGATCTACGTGCCGCGCGCGATGCCGGCGACCGATGACGACGACGTGTTGATGGCGCACGGCGCAGGCGGCGGCGCAGGTTTTGGCCGGTGTGGCGGAAGACTTCTCGGAAGTCGTTTGGAGCAAACACTTTGTGACCGACTTGGGCAGGCCGGGGTGGCCCACAGCCACTCGCCACGCCACTACGAAGTCAGGATGACCGAAGGGCAGGTCGCCGCCTACGCCCCGATGATCGTGCTGCGCGGGCGCGGCCGCGAGGGCAAGAGCGTCGTGATCGAAGCCGCCGAGGACGCGGCGAGTCCGATCCTGAAGAAGGTCGTGTCGTTCCGCGGGCAATATGGCCAGGAGTTCTACGTGATCCTGGTCGCCCAAGACGATGTCCTGGACGAGGTTGCACTGGCAACCTACGACGAGGCGTGCTCGGCGACCAACGCCAACACGTTGATCAGCCGGCTCGCGGAGTAACTGGCATCGGGACGCGAGCATCTCCGCTGCAAGCTTCCGCCCGGGGACTCTCGCCGCTATCGTGCGTCGCCCTTTTCGTCCGCTCTCCCCACAACCGGGCCAACGAAGTTGACGCACGACCTCGTCCATCTCGCGCGCTCCGAGCAACTCGACTCCCTGGAATCTGCCTGGCAACAGGCGGTCCAGTCCCCAAGACCTGACGAAGCCCCGCGCTACGGCGCGACGATCGAGGCCCTCTGCGAAATCGACATGGCCAGTCGAGCACTGACGCTCGCCTCGAACATGGTCGAAGCACTGGTCTCGGGTCGCCACCTCGATGCGGCCATCGACCTCGCCCAGCGGGTTGTCCGACGCGGTGCGCACAACGAAGCGCTGGCGCGACGGCTGGTCGACCTGCTGATGGAGCGCTACCGGGACGAGGACTGGTATCCGGTCCTGAAGGAACGCGCGGGCCTGAAGCCCGAACAAATCACCGCCCAGGCGATCCTGGAGTTCGAACGGCTGCGCCGCTTCACCAAGGGCAATGTCGTCTACCACCAGGCCGGCTGGGGCGAAGGTGTCATCGAGGGTTTCGTCGCGACGACGAAGGAGCTGACCGTCGCGTTCGCCAGCGGCCGCCGGGAGGACTTCCCGCTCGACACCGTGCTGAGCCGGTTCAAGCCGCTCGATCATGACGACCTGCGGGCCATGAAGCTGCTGCAGCACGCCGAACTGGTCCGACTGTCCGAGCACGAACCGGCGGTGCTGATCCGCCGCGTCGCCAAGCTCTACCGCGGCACGGTGACGTCGCAACAGATCAAGACCGAGCTGTCGCCGTCGGTCATCGCCGAAAAGGACTGGGCCGCGTTCTGGAAGCGGGTCAAGACCGCCGCCACCAAGGACTCGTGGCTGCGGGTCGAAGGCACGCCGACGCGGCCGACGTTCGTGCTGCGCGATCGTCCGGTCGGCATCGCCGACGAGGCCGCCGCTCGCCTGGCGCATCAGAACGATCTCGGCCAGCGTGTCGCCGTGCTGCGCGAGTACTTCGAACGCGGCCAGGACGCCGACGTACGCGGGCAGATCCTCGATCTCGCGGTCAAGACGATCGAAGCGGCCTTGGCCGACAAGAAAGCCAGCCACGCGCACATCCTCGATGGCGTGCTGTTCCTCGAAGAACACGGCCGCAAGGCGCCGGTCGCCGCGGCGCAAGAACTGCGCGCTCTGGTACTGACGCCGGCCGGCGCTTTCAAGCCGACGGCCATCGACCAGCTGGCGACCCAGCCGTCCCGCGAACATGCGGTCAAGCTGCTGCCGGAGGCCCTCGGTCCGCAGTGGGCCGACCTGTGCCTCGCTGCCTTGCCGGACACGCCGTCGTCGGTGATGGAACACATCGTCGATCAGTTGATCGCGCAGGGCCATGGCGAACGGCTGCTCGAGCTGTGGGACAAGATCGCACCGTACCCGCGGCGGTTCCCGGTGTTGACCTACCTGCTCGGCCGCGCCCACGCCGATGGCGTGTTCGACAAACGGCAGGATCGCGCGGCGGCGGTCGCCGTCGGCCGCGTGCTGCTGCACCTTGGCCGCGTGTTGAACGCGGAACGCAAGGGCAACGCGCTGTTCAGCCGGCTCATGGGTCGCCTGACCAGCCTGCTGTCCGGCAAACGCGGCTACATGAACCTCGCGTTGAAGGACATCTCGCGCGACGACCTGGCTTCCTATCTCGGCATCACCGAACGCAGCGGCGAGGACTTCCCGCAGGAGATCACCGACATGATCCTGCGCTGCGTCGCCGACAACTACCCGGAGCTGACGGCCAAGGCCGAGCGGCCGTTCTGGGACAAGGAAGAGAACATCTACACGACGCGCAAGGGACTCGAAGCGATCAAGGCCGAGTACCGGATCCTGGTCGAAGACAAGATTCCCACCAACTCGAAGGCGATCGGCGCCGCGGCGTCGCTGGGCGATCTCAGCGAGAACAGCGAGTGGGAATCCGCTATGGAGGAGCAGCGCAACCTGACCACCCGGGCAACCGCGATGGACCACGAGATCCGGTCCGCCAAGCTGCTCGAAGACCAGGAGATCCCGGTCGACGCCGTCGCCCCGGGCAACCGCGTGCGCTTC
Organism: Planctomycetota bacterium; assembly: GCA_016713175.1. Classification (GTDB taxonomy): domain Bacteria; phylum Planctomycetota; class UBA1135; order UBA1135; family UBA2386; genus JADJPQ01. The sequence goes on along the minus strand of JADJPQ010000030.1, from coordinate 119,368 downwards.
GTCGAGGTCGAGAGCGGCATCAGCCGCACGTTCACGGTGCTCGGCCCGTGGGACGTCACCAACGAATCGGTGCTGAACTACCGCGCACCGATCGCCACCGGCATCCTGGGCAAGAAGGTCGGCGAAACCGGCGAGATCCCGGGCCCGCATGGCCCGCTCGCGGTCCGCATCGAGCACATCGAGCGCGCCCTGTGAACGCGCCGCCGCAGCTCGAGCGCTTCGAGCTGCGGCCGGCCCCCGGCGAACGGATCGTCGGCGATCGGCTTCTCGGCGCGACGCCGAACTACCTGTTCCTGCATGGACTCGGCAGCGTCCGCGCGGGCGAGAAGAGCACCGCACTCCTCGCCCACGCCCGCACGCGGGGTCGCGGCTGCCTGCGTTTCGATTTCCGCGGTCACGGCGAATCGACCGGCCGGATCGGCCATGCCACGATCAGCGAACTGATCGGCGACACGCACGCGATTCTCGATGGCAACACGCCGGCGATCCTGGTCGGCAGCAGTCTCGGCGGCCTGGTCGCCGCGTTCGTCGCCGCGGCGCGGCCGGCCGACGTGGTCGGGCTGGTGCTGATCGCCCCGGCACTCGGGTTCCTGCCGCGGATGGAACGTCGCCTCGACCCGGCGGGCCGCCTGCGCACCTCCCAGGACTACGCGTTCACCGTGGATCCGCGCGTGCTGGCCGATGCGCGCCAGCTCGACGAAGAACTGCTGCCGACCCGGCTGCCGATGCCGGTGCTGATCGCGCACGGCACCGCCGATGACACCGTGCCGCCCGTTCTCAGCGAACGGTTCTTCGCCGCGATCCCGCATCCGCGCAAGGAACTGTGGCTGGTACCCGGCGGCGATCACCGACTGAACCAACCGATCGCGGCGATCTGGCGGCGGATGGACGCGCTGCTCGGCTGACCGGTCGCCTCACCAGCGATACAGCATGTACCAGATCACCACGCCGGTGATCGACACATACAACCAGATCGGCGTGGTGACCTTCGCCCACTTGCGATGCTGCTCCCGGCGGTCCTGCAACCCGAGCCAGACCGTGCGCAGGATCAACGGCACCTGCACCGCAGCCAGCACCACGTGCGAGATCAGCAGCGTGTAGTAGACCGGGCGGATCGCGCCCTCGCCGCGGAACTTCACCGGCTCGGCGCAGGCGTGGTAGACGAGGTAGCAGCACAGGAACGCCGCCGACATGGCGACCGCCGACAACATCAGGCGCTTGTGCGCCGTCACGTTGCCGCGCTTGATCGCGATCAGACCGGCGACGATCAACACGAACGCGGTCGCATTCAGCCCGGCATCGATGTCGGCGAGCACACGGAAATCGAAACCCGACGGCAGCGCCGCCGGCACGTTCGGGTCCTGGATCATGGCAACTGACGGTCCCACACCATCGCGAGGAACAACAGCGGCAGGTAGAGGATCGAGGCGAGGAACGTCATCCGCATCGCCGACTCCCAGCGCGTCAACGCGGCGATCACCGACGGCACGAAGAACAACACGTCGAGGCAGAACGCCGCCGCCGCGTAGCGCGATCCGGCCATCTGGGTGATGTACGGCAGGAAGCTGGCGATGCCGAGCCCGGCCACGTAGAGCAGCATCGTGGACTTGGTCCGGTGCCCCGACGGGTCGACGACCGGCAGCATCTGGAAACCCCCGCGGGCGTAGTCCTCGCGATAGCGCCAGGCGATCGCCAGGAAGTGCGGGATCTGCCAGCAGAACAGGATCGCGAACAGGATCACCGCGCCGAGCGTGATCTCGTTGGTGACCGCGACGTAGCCGACCACCGGCGGCAGCGCCCCGGGGATCGCGCCGACCAGCGTGTTCAGCGGCGTCGTGCGCTTCATCGGCGTGTAGACCAGCACGTAGCTGGCCAGGATCAGCGCACACAACAACGTCGCCAGCCAGCTCGCGGTACCGACCGTCTCGCGCGGCCCCGGCTGACGTTGGGTCGCGACGAACAGGATCAGGAGTCCGGTGCCCGCGGTGACCCAGCCGAACGTCAGCACCTGGCGCGGCGCCAAGCGGCCGGACGGCAACGGCCGTCCCTGCGTGCGGATCATCAGCCGATCGAACTCGCGTTCGCGGTACATGTTGAAGGCACTCGACGCAACCGCGACCAGGAACGTGCCCACTGTCGTGCCCACGACCAGCCGCCATGGCGGGTGCTCGAACGGCACCGACCAGGCCATCCACACGCCGGCCACCACCGCGAACACCGCCAAGCCCGACAACCGCGGCTTGCCGAGTTCCCAGCAGGCCAGGAGCGTGCGCAGCAACGGCATCGCGATCACGCGCTCCCGCCCGGTTCGCGACGCGACGCGCGCCAGACGTGCGCCGCCAACAGCGTCGTCGCGACGGTCAGCAATGCACCGAGCAGCACGTGCGCCGAGATCAGGCTGGCGCGAACCAGATGGTTGACGTTCTCGGGACTCTTGCCGGTGCGGACGACCAGCGCCACGAAACCGAGCGCGATCTGCCCGATCAGCATGCCGACCAGCGCCTGCGCCAGGCCGCGGATGCCTGGCGTCGTGCCGAGCTTGCCGACCGCGACACCGGCAGCGATGACGACCACGAGGAACACCACGAACGCGTTGCCGACGTGGCCCCACAGCATGTGTTCGTGGCTGCGATCACCATGCCGCGCGATCGCGCCCATCACCGTCTGCGCGATCGTGAACGCGACCGCGATCGCTGCGATCTTCCGACCGCATCCCGGCACCGCGGCCGTCACCGGCGCGATGTCCCGCCACCGCGCCGACAGCAGGAACGCCAGCACGGCGAACACCGCCAGCGTCACCTGCGCCAACGTGCCGTGCGTCACCGACGTGACCATCGGCAGGTTCTTCAGCACGCCGACCCCACCGATGACGCCCTGCACGATGATCAAGGACAGCCCGCCGATCGCCAGCCGCCGGACGCCCTGGCTCGTGCCGCGATCGCGCAGCACCAGCACCGTCAGCAGCAGTGAACAGAATCCGGCGGTCGCGCCGGCCAGGCGATGGAAGTGCTCGAAGAAGCCCGGCAGCGTCGTGTACGAACGCTCCGGCATCAGTTCGCCATCCGACAACGGCCAGTCCGAGAACGCCATGCCCGAGCCGGTGCTGGTCGTCATCGCGCCCTTGAGGATCGTCAGGATCACGACGAACACGGTCGCCACCGCCAGGCGGAATGGCCCGCGTCCCTGGGCCGGGGCGGAGGATGGCGCGATCTGGGACAGGGCGGTCATGCCGGCGGGGAAGGGCGAACAGAATGCCCGGTTCGGGGGCGATTTTCAGCTTCCCGCCGCAACGACCCGCCGGTTGGCGGTGCTGGCATCGATCGCGGCTTGTCGGCCACCCGATCCGACGTTAGAGAGGCCCGTATCGCGACACTCCGGGCGCCGGACCGCGTTCCGACTTCATGTTCGATACCAACGAACAGCTGCTCGACCGGCAACCGAGCAACGAACAGCCAAGACCGGCGACCACCGCCGCGAGCACATAGTGCTGCACCAGCGACAGCCGCAGCGCGCCGGCACAACCGCACGCATGCGCGAACCCGCCGATCGCCAGCACGCAACCGATGGCGCCGAGTCCCGCCACCAGCGCCGCCGCCGGGCGGGTCCAGCGCGTCCACAACAGGACCGCGAGTGCCGCCTCACCGATCCCGATCCACAGGTAGCTCCAGCGCGGCAACAGCAGGTCGCCATCGGTGAACGGCAACCACTTGGCGACCGCGAGCGCCGCCAGCAGGATGCTGGTCAGTACCCGCACCACGACAGCCAGCGCGTTCATGGGTAGCGCAGGGTCAGTTGCACCGGCGTCACCGGCTGCGCCAGCACGACTTCGCGGTCGCTCTCGTCGCCGCCGAGCAGACCAGCGCGGACCAGCACCCGTTCGGTGCCGGCCTCGAACACGCGACAGGTGCGCCCGTACCAGACCGCAGCGCTGCTGTCGCCGCCGACCTGTTCGGTCAGCATCCGGCGGAACGACGCCGTCGCCCACAGCGGCTTGCTGCCGTCCTGCATCCGGACGTCCAGCAGCAGCGCATGCCGATTGCCGTAGCCGAACTTCGCGTGCAGCGGTTCGACGCCATCGGCGACCGCGATCAAGTCCGGATCGCAGTCGTTGCCGAACGCATCGGCGATGCGGTGCTCGCCAGCGGGCAGCCAGGTGCGCTGGCCCGGCTCTACCCAGAGCAGCTCACCGCTGGCCAGCAGCACGCGCACTGGCGCGATCGCGTCTCCCGACCACGAGAACCAGCGACCGGCGACCCGCTGCGCCGCCGCGCTGACATCGATCACCTGCACGACGCGCTGCGTCCACAGCGAACACTCGACTGCGCGCCGGACCCAGCCCCGGCCAGCGATCAACAGATCGACTTCGACCCTGCTGCCGGGCTGCATACCGGCGGCGCCGATCAGCCAGGCATCGCGCACGGCTCCGGCAGGCGTCGCGCGGTGCAGCAGCCAGGTCGAGCGGACGACCTGTTGCATGTTGGCGCCGGCGGCCTCATAGCGCCCGGCTTCCGCGGCCAGCCGATGCGCCACGCATTCACCACCCAGCACAGTCGCTTCGAACCCGACCAGCCGCCGCAGCCGCAATCGCAGGGTCGCGCGCTGACCGGCGGAAAGATGCACGCCGTCGTCGGGTTCTTGTTCGCTCCAGGCACCCTCGCTCGTCACCGTGGACCACCAGGTCCCGGCCTCGAGGCCATCGAGCGACACCCACCCGGTGGCATCCGTGACACCGACGCCGATGCCGGCCGCGCCCGGCCGCGGCAGTCCGGATCCCGCCGGCCACGCTTCGGCCGCGAGCGCAGTGCGCGCCAGGGAGACGACGGCGCCGGCAGCAGGACTGCCATCCTCGAATTCACCGCGAACGTCGACTCGGGATGCCGGTTGCAACCGGACGGCGGCACCGGCCTCGGCGCCCAGGAACTCGGCCGCGACATAGCCGGCAGCGGCGACACAGACGCGCGCCGGCAGTTCGCCGCCAGGCAGCACGATCCGCCCTTCCTGGTCCGCCATCGCGATCGACCGCGCCGGATCGAGACAGCGCTCGCCGGCATCGGGCAACAACAGGGCCTTGGCGATCGGACGTTCGGTGACGTCGTCGATCACCGTGATGGTCCGGCGGTCGTCGATCGGCACGCGCTCTGCTGCCTCGCTCACCAGCGCCGGCATTGGCGCGTCGGACACCGGCGTCGCCAGCGGCACTGCGACGGCGTCATCGACCCACGTCTGCAGACCGAACGCCAATGCCAGGATCACCACCAGTCCCGCGGGGACCGGGCCACCGAGTCGAACCTTCATGGCCTTGCCTCAGTCGCCGTTATCGAACGTTTCGTCGCCGCCGATGCACTGGCAGACCTGCGTCGGCACCACCGGGAACGCGGCGACCTGCATGCACGCGACGCCGCGGGGCGGCAGGAAGCCCGGAAAGCAGTCGCAGTCGAGCCGTTGGTTGTTCTGGCAGTTCACCGTCGGGCCTTGGATCGGATCGAACACGACCTGCGCAAAGCAGGTGTCCTCCGAAGAACGCGCCTTGCCGCGGCATTCGCACTGGATGGCCGGAACGCCGGCGACCATGCCAGGAAGCTTGGCGCAGCGCCCTTGCACCGCTGCGGTCGGTCCGACGCCGCACATCGCGCATTCCTGGTCGGGGCACGACCAGTTCAGCCCGCGAGCGGTGTAGTGGATCAGCAGGTCGCAGCTCGATGCGCCCTGCAACGCCGGCGCGATGGCCGCGGAACCGAAAAACAACGCCGCAACACCGAACATCAACCTGGCCATGCTGGTCTCCCGAGTCGGCGGATCCGGCTGGGCTAGCCGGGTCCATGGTTGGCGCTTCCGAACCCTATCGCCAGACAGCGTCCGGCGGCTGCGAATCCCAAGTTGTCCGGGTAACCGTACTGACGATTCGTCAAGAATCAAGACGTTGGCCGAGAATCCGGTGGCGGTCCGGTGGTCAGACCAGGGCTCAGAACGGCCCGATCGTTCCGACGGCGGCGCCGGAGAGGACATCTGCGCCGCGTTCCCAGCCAGGGGATCAGGGACCAACGCCTGTTGCCAGAAACGGAGGCCAAGCAGCGCGTGCCTCCTGGCCACGAGCCGCCGACCACGACGTGATCGGCGGCCGGGCGGGCGCCTACCCGCCGCTGTGGCCTACCGGCCCAGCAGCGACAGCGCCGACTGCGGGATCGAGTTCGCCTGCGACAACACCGAGATGCTGGCCTGCTGCAGGATCGAGTTGCGCGTCAACTGCGCCGTCTCGTACGCCACATCGACGTCGCGGATCCGCGACTCGGCGGCGCTGAGATTCTCGACCGTGATCGCCAGGTTGTTGATCGTGCTGTTCAACCGGTTCTGCACCGCGCCGAGCGAACCACGCAGGCTCGAGATCGTGTTGATCGCCGAGTCGATGTTGGTGATCGCCGTCGTCACCGTGCCACCGGAACCGATGTCCAGCGATTGCAGCGACAGCGTCGTCGACAGCGCCGCGCTCAGCGACACCGACAGCTTGTCGATCGACGCGCTGGTGCCGAAACCGACCTGGAAGCTGACCGTGCTCGACGAACCGTCCAGCAGCTTGATGCCGTTGAACTCGGTCGACGAACCGATGCGGTTGACCTCGGAGATCAGGCTCTGGAACTCTTCGTCCAACGTCTCCTTGTCGGCGTTGCTGACCGAGCCGTTGCTCGACTGGATCGCCAGTTCGCGCAGACGCGTCAGGATCGAGCTGACTTCGTTCAGCGCGCCTTCCGCCGTCTGCACCAGCGAGATGCCGTCGTTGGCATTGCGCTTGGCCTGCTCCAGCGACCGGACCTGCGAACGCAACCGTTCGGAGATCGCCAGACCGGCGGCGTCGTCGGCGGCGGTCGAGATCCGGAGGCCGGTGGACAGGCGGCGGAAGTTCGACCCGAGGCGCTCGGAGACCGTGGCCAGGTTCCGCTGCGCGTTGATCGAGGTGACGTTGGTGTTGACTCTGAGACCCATCTTGGACCCTGTTGCTTGGCTGTGGTGGTCCCGGCGGATGCCGGTTGCCGTCGCCGGGATCCTCGGTCCGGCCGTCGGCCGGTTGAGCAGTGCCGACCGCGATCGCCAGGAATTCCGGCGATCTCGAGCGCAACTGCCACGGAACGCGACGGTCCCGGGCCTTGCCATCGCGCGGATCGACGGCCGGCGGGCTCGCGGCGCGTCGGCGCGCGCGCCGGTGCGACGATGTCGTGCGTTCCGACAGCCGCGCCGCCGTGTCCCGGAATGGCGCCGGCAACGAGTCGCTCAGCCCTGCAGCAGACTCAACGCCGACTGCGGCTGCGCATTCGCCTGACCCAAGATCGAGATCGACGCCTGCTGCAGGATCGAGTTGCGCGTCAACTGCGCGGTCTCGAAGGCGACGTCGACGTCGCGGATCCGCGATTCGGCGGCCGACAGGTTCTCGACCTGGATCGCCAGGTTGTTGATCGTGCTGTTCAGCCGGTTCTGGACCGCACCAAGCGAACCGCGGAGCGAACTGATCGTGTTGATCGCCGAGTCGATGTTGGTGATCGCCGTCGTCACCGTGCCACCCGAACCGATGTCCAGCGACTGCAGCGCCAGCGTCGTCGACAGCGCCGCCGACAGACTCAGGTTCATGGTGTCGATCGTCGTCGTCGTGCCGAGACCGACCTGGAAGCTGACCGTGCTGGAACTGCCGTCGAGCAGCTTGATGCCGTTGAACTCGGTCGACCGGCCGATGCGATCGATCTCGTTGACCAGGCTCTTGAACTCCTCGTTCAGCGTGTTCTTGTCGGCCGGACTGACCGAGCCGTTGGCCGACTGCACCGCCAGTTCGCGCAGCCGGATCAGGATGGCCGACACCTCGTTGAGGCCGCCTTCCGCCGTCTGCACCAGCGAGATGCCGTCGTTGGCATTGCGCTTGGCCTGCTCCAGCGACCGGACCTGCGACCGCAGCCGCTCGGAGATCGCCAGGCCGGCAGCGTCGTCGGCTGCCGTCGAGATGCGCAGACCCGTCGACAGCCGGCGGAAGTTGCCAGCCAGACGGTCGGTGACCGTCGACAGGTTCCGCTGCGCGTTGATGCTGGTGACGTTGGTGTTGACTCGCAGACCCATGATTCGCCGATCCTCCTGATCCCGCGTCGCGATGACGCCCGTTCATGGTCCGACCGGACCGGTCCCCGCTTGAGCCCGACGCGGAGATTGCGGCGCCACCGGTGGAAAAACCGCGCAGTGCCCAAAAGGTCGACGCCCGGGACTGCCGAGAAAGGCCATGGCAAAGCATGCCGTGTCCGACCTGTCGGCAGACCGGTCGCGCGCGGCTCGAAACCCGAGGTCGGTACATGAAGAACCTGAGCTTCCCCGGACTCCCCCGTGTCTTGATCATCGACGATGAGGAAGGCGTGCGCGAAGGCATGCGCGGCCTCCTGCAACACGAAGGCCTGCACGTCGAGACCGCCACCAACGCCGAGGACGGCGTGCGGCGACTCGAACAGCGCGCCGTCGACATCGTGTTCCTGGACCTCAACCTGCCCGGCGCCGACGGCTTGTCGATGCTGTCGCGGTTGCGCCGCGGTTCGCCGCCGGCCGATATCGTGATCCTGACCGGTTACGGCACCGTCGCCAACACCGTCGAAGCGATGCGCAAAGGCGCCACCGACGTCATCGAGAAACCGTTCACCCAGGATCGCATCCTCGCGGTGGTCCGGCGCTGCCTGGAAACACGGCAGTTGAAGAGCGAACTGACCTGGCTGCAGGATCGCGTCCGCGAACTGACGGCCACCGAGCTGGTCGGTCTGTCGCCGCGGATCCGCGAAGTGCAGACCCGCATCGACCAGGTCGCCCACGCCCCCGACACCACCGTGCTGGTCACCGGCCAGAGCGGCACCGGCAAGGAACTGGTCGCTCGCTGCATCCACGAACGCAGCGCCCGCCGCCATGGCCCGTTCGTCGCGATCAACTGCGCGGCGCTGACCGAATCGCTGCTCGAGGCCGAACTGTTCGGCTACGAACCCGGCGCGTTCACCGGCGCCAGCAAGGACGGCAAGGACGGCCTGTTCGCGATCGCGTCGGGCGGCACGCTGTTCCTCGACGAAATCGGCGAGATGGAGCCGACGCTGCAGGCCAAGCTGCTGCGCGTGCTGCAGGAACGGACCTGCCGGCGCGTCGGCGGCGTGCACGACATCCCGGTCGACGTGCGGATCGTCGCCAGCACCAACCGCGACCTGCGGCAGATGGTGCAGCAGCAGCGCTTCCGCGAAGACCTCTATTACCGGCTGGCGGTGATGACGGTGCACGTGCCGACGCTGGCCGAACGCGCCGAGGACATCCCGCTGCTGTCGCACTTCTTCCTCGACCAGATCGGCCGGCAGATGGGCAAGGCGCTGTCGGGCTTCACCGAGGAGGCGATGGAGACGCTGTGCGAATACCGCTGGCCGGGCAACGTGCGCGAACTGCGCAACGCCATCGAACACGCCTGCATCATCTGCCCGAGCGGCATGATCGACGAAGTGCACCTGCCGAGCTTCACCGGCGGCGCCCCGGACGGCAGCGACGAGATCGCCCGCAACACCATCACCATCGACGGCAAGGACCGTTCGATCCGGGCGCTGGAGAGCCAGCTGGTGGCGAAGGTGCTCGACGACACACAGTGGAACATCAGCCGCGCCGCGGCGATCCTCGGCATCAACCGGACGACGCTCTACAACAAGATCCGCGTCTACAGCCTCGGCAAGCGGCCGCTGCGCGCCGTCGCCAAGGTGGAAGCGTGAACGGCCAGCCGGTGCACCTGGCAGCCGTGCTCGGGCACGAGTTGCGCAACCCGTTGGCAGCGGCGATGACCGGAGCCAGCCTGCTGCGTGAACTGCTGGACACCGGCGACCCGCGCTTGCCGACGGTCGCGGGCGTGTTGCGCGACCTCGGCCGGATCGACCGGCTGCTGACGTCGTGGCTCGATTTCGCGCGCACCGGGCAACTGCGCCGCGAACCCGTCGATCTGGCGGCACTGCTGCGGGAGTTCACCAGTGCTACGGTCACGGTCGACGTCGTCGCGGACGATGTCAGCGTTGCCGGCGATGGCAGCCTGCTGCGCCGGGTCTTCGCCAACCTGATCGAGAACGCGCAGGCTGCCGGGGCGCACAACGTCCAGATCCGGCTCGAAGCGCGCAGCGGTGGTCTGCTGCGCGTACGGATCGACGACGATGGCCCGGGCATTCCGACCGACCGGGCCGCCGGCCTGTTCACCGCCGGCGTGTCGCATCGCGGCAGTACCGGGCTCGGTCTCGCCATCGTGCAGACCACGATCACTGCGCACGGCGGGTTCGTCCGCTGTGAACCGCGGCCGCGCGGCGGTCGCTTCGTCATCGAACTGGCGGCGCTCGCCGCACCGGCGCCGGTCCACGCGACGATGGCATGAGATGCCTGCTGGTCGACGATGAGCCCGGGATCCGCGAGGGCCTGGCGATGCTGCTGCGCCGGCGTGGCCACGAAGTGCACACCGCGGCCGATGTCGCCGGCGGCCTGACGGCGCTGCGCGAACGCCAACCCGACGTCGTCATCACCGATTGGCGGCTGCCCGACGGGGATGCGGCGGCGATCGTGGCCGGCAGCTCGTGTCCGGTGCTGGTGGCCAGCGGCCATCCCGACGAAGTGGGCCGGCACGCCGCGCTGCGCCAGGTGTTGACCAAACCGGTGGCGCCGGCCCGACTGCTGCACTTGCTCGACGAGCTCGCCGCCGAACGACCGGTGGTGCCGTCGCGGCCGGCGGCCGCCGATCGGTTGCCGCGCGATGTCGCTGCCGTGATCGCCGAACTGCGGACCGCGGCGCAAGACGACTTCGAGGTCACCGACGACGGCACGTTCGTGACCGTGCGTGGACGCTTGCCGAGCCCGTCGATCGGCGCGTGGGCGCGAGCTGGTGGCGATCTGCGCCGGCGGTCCGATGGCGGCGTCGAGCTGTTCGAGTTACGGCTCTGCCGCGACGGCCGACCGGATCCCGCCCTCGTCGTGGTGGCCGCCGGTGAGCCGTGGCCGGAACTGGCCGAGTTCGCTGTCGACTTCCACGACAGCGGCGCAGCCATCGACCCCGCCGGTTGCCTCGATCGCAGCGCCGCCTGCCGGGCTGTTGGCCGCACGGTGCACTTCCTGAACGCACCGCCGGATCTGGCGGAGTGGGCCGCGCTTCATGGACGGAGCCATGACATGCCGAAGAGAGAACCGATCGGACCCCGGCTGCCGGCCGACCTGGCCGATCTGTGGAGGTAGACCGTGAGCGTCGAAGAGAAGACCAAGGCAGAGACGGCGACCGACCCGAAGGCGACTCCGGCGACCGCGCCGGCGCAGGACAGCGGCAAGCTCGCCGGTCTGATGGCCGAAGGCCAGAAGGGCAAGGCCGGAGCCACGGCCCCGACCGGCCCGGACCTCGAAATCCAGGCCCTGAAGGCGGCGGAAGCCGCGATCGCCCAGAGCCAGCAGGCCCTGGCCGACGCGCGCACGCAGCTGCAGCAGCAGGGCAGACCCAAGGGTTCCCGTGGTCGCGAGCTGGCGTTGCGCGCATTGCTGTTGGTCAATCTGGCGGCGATGGTCGCGGTGATGCTGGTGCCGAGCGGCACACCGACACCAACGCACGCGCCGGCCCCGACCGACACCCACGCCGAGCCGCAGCCCGCGACGCCGCGCCTCGACGGCCCGTACGAACGCGCGCTCGCCGCCGCCGATCAGGGCGAGTGGCGCACCGCGATCGCGATCCTCGAAGGTTATCTGCGGGCCTCCCCACGGCTGGCACCGGCGCGGCGCGCCAACGTGCTGTTCGCGCTCGAGCACTACGCCCACCAGCTCGGTGACTTCAAGGCCACCGAGGAATACCGGCGCAAAGCCGAAGCCCTGCGCAGCAGTGCGTCGCTGCCGGACGACCTGGTGCAGATGGCCCGCGAAGCCGAGACCGCCGGCGACGCCGAGTCCGTTCGCCGACTGTGGGCGCGGTTCCTGCTGCAGCAGCGGCAGATCCCGAGTTCGCTCTACAAGCACATCGCCGAGGCCTACCTGAAGCTCGGTGACAGCTACAAGACCGAGGCGCAGCAGGCCGCCGACCGGGCGCGACGCCAGGAACTCGAGGACGCGCGCAACCAGCTGCGCGACGAGGCGCGGGCCAACCCGGAGGCCAAGAAGTGAACGGCGCGTTGGCGTTGCTGCTCGGCGCCGTGCTGGCGGCGCCCCAGGGCGGCGAACCGTTGTTCGTTCGCAAGCTGCTGCCGGCCGCCGACGGCCAGCCGGCGCGCGCCACCGTTTCCGCCAACACCCGTTCGGTCGATTGCCACGAGGCGCTGCAGGAACTCGGCAACGCGATGGGCTGGAACGTGCTGCTCGACAGCCGGCCGCTGGAGAACGACCTGCGCATCGGCCATGTCGATCTGGCGTTCACCGACCAGGATCCGCGGGTCATCGGGCAACTGATCGCGGTGGCGGCTGGTGCCGACACCGTGTTCGACGACGGCAACGAGGCCCGCGGTGTGCGGCCGACGCTGCACGTCGTCCGCCGGCCCGATGGCGCCACCGAGTCCGGACGACAACGGCTGCGCGCGCTGGCGGCGCAGTGGTACCGGTCATTCCTGACCGACGAGCTGCAGAACGAACCGCTGGTCGCCGACGAGGCGATGGCGGTGCGCTTCAGCCTCGGCAGCATGCTGATCGACAACGGCGACCTCGAATCGGCGATCCGGTACTTCACGCAGGTCTGGGACAACCGGCCGCACGATTCGGTGCCCGCCGCGGTGCTGCGGGTCGCCGAGTGCCACCTCGACCTCGCCAGGAACAGCCGCGATCGCGAGCGCGCGCGCGAGCAGTGGGGCAAGGCCGAGGAATGGGCCCGGCGCGTGCTCGAGAACTTCCCCAGCGCCGACGAGGTCACGCGCGCGACGATCGTGCTGGGCAAGGCATTGCTCGGCCTGGCGACGACCGAGGCGACGCCGGAAGCGATGAAGAAGCGTTGCGATGCCTGTCGCACCGAACTGTCGGCCCGCGTGATGCGCTTGCTCGACACGGTCGAGATGCTCGACGTCTGGCTGCTGATCGGCGAAACCCAGTTCCGCCTCGGCTGGCCGACGCGCGCGTACGAGACCATGCTGACGCTGCGCGAGTCGCCCAACTTCGGCGATCTCGGCGAACAGCAGTTCCTCGACTACCACTTCCTGCTCGGCTACGGCGCACTCGGCAGCGACAAACCCGAACTGGCGATGCAGGCGCTGGAGTGGTTCCTGATCAACGGCCGCACCGATCCGCGACGCGGCATGGCCTACGTGCTGCTGACCAAGGCCTACATGGCGCAGAACCGCCATGTGCAGGCGCGCGCCGCGGCGGTCGAAGCGCGCGATCGGCACATGGCCGACCTCGACGAGACCTGGCGGCGTGAGGCGCTGAAGCTGTGGGCCCGCACCGCGCTCGCGCTCGGCGACAAGGAGTCTGCGTTCGCCGAACTCGAGGTGCTGGTGCATCGGGTCGACGACCCCGAGCTGACCCTGTTCGTCGTCGACGAGCTGCTGGTCGACCGACAGTGGCAGCGGGCGATCTCGGTCGCGCGACCGCTGGTGGGACACGAGGGCGGGCAGGGCGACCGGGCCCGCTTCCAGACGATCAAGGCGCTGTACGAACAAGCCGTCGCCCAGAAGAACCTTGCCGAGTTCCCGGCGGCGGCGGTGGCGCTGGCGCCGAAGATCCTCGACCCGAAGCTGCGGGCCGCGACTGCCGAACTGCTCGGCGACGCCTGGACCCAGCTCGGCAAGCTCGAATACGCCGCCGACGCCTACCGGGGGATCCTGCGATGAAGGGCACAGCACCGCTGACCCTGTTCTTCCTGGTCGCCGCGGGCATCGCCCAGGACGAGGACCGGGCGCGCATCGAGCTGAACCGCACGCAACAGTCCCTGCAGCAGAACCGCTCCGAAGTCGAGCGGCTGACCGAGCTGCGCATGCGGCACGACCTGGGCCTGCCGATGACCGATACCGGTGACTACTTCAAGGCGACGACCCCGGCGTCGTCGGAGTCACTCGAACGGTTGCAGCTGCAGCTGCGGCAGGAAGACACCGCCACCGCCGACCTGCTGTCGCGCTTCAACAAGCAGAAGGGCGAGTTCGAACGGCTGCGCGCCGACGCCGCTGCCCTGGCCGCGAAGACGCGTGAAGACGACGAATGGGTGGCCGTGCCGCAACCAGGTTCGCGCGCCGGCGGCAACCGGCCGCGCAACGCGGCGGAGCAACCGATTCCGTTCGCCGAGGGTTCGTCGATCCCGGCGGCGCCCGGCGGCGAAACCGCGTTGCTGCCCGCGGGCACCGTGCAGATGGTGCAGAACCTCGATTCGGTGAAGGCCAAGATCCACGGCTCCACCGACCACAGCCGCGTGGCCCAGGCGCTCTATCGCGCCGGGCTGTCGCGGCTCGATCTGGCCCAGGCGCTGGCCGCGCAGGGTCAGCAGGATGCCGCAGCCGCACTCGACCTGAAGGCCAAGGATCTGCTGCAGCGCGCGCTCGACGAACTGAAGCCGCGGCTGGCCGGCAAGAACCCGGAGTTCGTCGATCTGTTCTATCAAGGCAAGTGCCTGGAGCTGTTGTTCAAGATCGCGCACCGTCGCGAAGGCCTGTCGCTGCGCGGCGACGCCGCCGAGTACCAGCGCCGCGAACAGCAGGTGCGCGAACCGTTCCTGCAGATCGCCGCCCGCGACGTGATCAAGAAAAGCGAAGGCAGCAACACCGAAGTGCTCGGACCGTGGGGCCGCGCCGCGCAGGCGGCGATGGAGCACTTCCGCTGGATGAACCAGAACGCCAACTACTCACCGCGCACCGCCATCGACTCGATCACCTGGGAAGGGGAGCGGCGGTGACGTTCGCCGAACACGAGCTGCAGGCCGGTTTCGCTGCGTTCATCGCTGCGTCGCAGCGGCTCGAGCAAAGCTACGCCGAACTGAAGGCTCGCGCCCAGGCCGTCGACCTGCAACTGCAGGCGACCAACGCGACCCTGGCGGCCACCCTGCGCGAACGCGATGCGCTGTTTGCGGCCCTGCCGATCGGCCTGTTGGCATTGCGCGGCGACGCCACGGTCGGTTTCGCCAATCCCGAAGGCGAACGGCTCGGCGCCCTGGCCGCCGCCGCCGGCTGCGACCTGGCGACGCTGCCGGTCGGCGAGGCGACGTTCGGCGACACCCAGGTGCGGATGCGCACGGTCGACCTGCCCGACGGCCGGCTGCTGCTGGTCGAGGATCGCTCGCGGATCCGCGATCTCGAACAGCGAGTGCATCGGCTCGACCGGCTGGCCGGCCTGTCCGAACTGGCGCTCGGCGTCGCGCATGAGATCAAGAACCCGCTGAACGGCGTGCTCGGTTTCGCCGCGCTGCTCGAACGCGCACGCGAACCGGCGACCTGCCAGCGTTACGCCGGCAAGATCGCGCAGGGCCTGCGGCAGATCGACGACATCGTCAAGGCGATGCTGGCGTTCGCGCGGCCCGAACGCGGGCGCGGCCGCACGGCTCCGATCGGTGAACTGGTGAACGCGGCGGCGACGGCAGCCAACCTGCCGGCAACGCGACTGGAGCTGACCGGCGACGGTTCGCTGCACGGTGACCACGATGCGCTGACGCGCGTGCTGACCAACCTGTTCACCAACGCGATCGAAGCCGGCGGCGACGGCATCCGCGTGCGCGTCCATGCCGCGGCGATCGGCAATCGGCTGGAACTGACCGTCAGCGATGACGGCCCCGGCGTGCCGGCCGCACTCGGGCACCGCGTACTGGAACCGTTCGTATCCAGCAAGGAACGCGGCGGCGGGCTCGGTCTGGCGCTGTCGGCGCGGGTGCTGGCGTTCCTCGGCGGCGATCTGCGGCTCCTCAATCCCGGCGAGCGCGGCGCCCGCTTCCAGATCCGGCTGCCGCTGGCCAGCCCTGGCACCGCCGTTGCCACCGCATGAGCACCCGCGAACTCGTCCTGCTGGCCGACGACGAACCGTTGTCGCGCGAGTTCCTGCAGGAAGCACTGCAGGCCCAGGGCCTCGAAGTCGTCGCGGTCGGCGATGGTGACGCTGCGATCGCTCTGCTGCACCAGCAGCAGTTCGACATCGTCGTCACCGACCTGAAGATGCCGGGCCAGGACGGCCAGGCGGTGCTCGCAACCAGCAAGGCGCAACAGCCCGAACGACCGGTCATCCTGGTCACTGCGCATGGCACGATGGACGTCGCGATCACGGCGATGCGCGCCGGCGCCGACGACATCCTCGAGAAGCCGGTCGGCCTGGCCGAACTCGAACTGGCGCTGACGCGCGTCCGCGACCGCCGCCGATTGTTGTGCGAGAACCGGTTCCTGCGCGCCGAGTCGACCGGCCACGAACCCTTCGTCTGCGGTCCGGCCACGCGCGCCGTCGTCGAACTGATCGACCGCGTGGCGCCGAGCAAGGCCACCGTGCTGATCCGCGGCGAGAGCGGCACCGGCAAGGAACGGATCGCGGCGCTGGTGCACACCCGCAGCGACCGCGCCGCCCGGCCGTTCATCAAGCTCAATTGCGCGGCGGTCGCCGAGAGCCTGCTGGAGAGCGAACTGTTCGGCCACGAGGCCGGCGCGTTCACCGGCGCGGCGCGACGGCGCGAAGGCCGGTTCGAACTCGCCGACGGCGGCACGTTGTTCCTCGACGAGGTCGGCGAGATGTCGGCGGCGATGCAGGCCAAGCTGCTGCGCGTGCTGCAGGAGGGCGAGTTCACCCGCGTCGGTGGCAACCGTTCGATCGTCGTCGATGTCCGGGTCGTCGCCGCCACCAACCGCGACCTCGAACGCGACGTCGCCGCCGGGCGCTTCCGCGACGACCTGTTCTATCGCCTCGATGTCGTGCCGATCTTCCTGACGCCGCTGCGACAACGGCCCGAGGAGATCGTGCCGTTGGCGCGCAGCTTCCTGCGCCCCGGGATCACGCTTACCGCCGACGCCGAGGCCGCCCTGCAACAATGGTCGTGGCCGGGCAACGTGCGCGAACTGCAGAACGTGATCCAGCGATTGTGCCTGCTGGCTCCCGGTCGGCTCGTCGACGCCGCCGCCGTGCACGCGTGGCTGCAGCCCGGTCGCCCCGACGCGTTGCCCACCGTCGTCTTGCAGCCGGCGACCGACCCGTATGAGGCGCTCGCCGGCCGGCCGCTCGCGGACATCGAAGCCGAGCTGGTGCGCCGGACGCTGCGGCGTTGCCAGGGCAATCGCACGCGCACCGCCGAACTCCTCGGCATCGGCGTGCGCACGCTGTTCAACAAGTTGAAGGACGACACCCTGGTCGAGGCCCCGCGAGCGTGAGTTCTGCCATCCCACCGATCCACCTGGGCGAACGGCACGCGCCGATCCCGGTCGGGCCACTGACCGGCAAACGGACGGCGCTGCGCCGGCTGCTCGCCCGTTCGTTGGCGACGTTGAATCGCACGCTCGATCTGCTGCCGCCGGGCCGCTGGCTGCATCGCCGGATCCGCCGCTCGCTGACGCTGACCGATCTGCAGCTGCCCTTGCGCCGCGGCCACCACGCCCTCAACGGGCTGCGGATCGCGTTCCTGTCCGACATCCACGCCGGTTCGTTCATGGACGCGTCCGACCTGTGCGCGATCTGCGAACGGGTGGCAGCGGCCGAGCCGGATCTGGTGCTGTTCGGCGGCGATCTGGTCAACACGCGCGAACGCGAGCTGCTGCTGTTCCGCCAGGCCTTGCCGCTGCTGCGACCGCGGCTCGGCATGTTCGCGGTGCCCGGCAATCACGATCACTTCTGGGGTCCCGACATCGGCCTGTGGTCGGCGTTCCTGCAGGAACTCGGTGTGCAGGTGCTGCTGAATCGCGGCGTGCGCGTGCAGCACGGCGAAGGCTCGCTGTGGCTGTGCGGCGTCGATGATCTGACCGAGGGCACCCCCGATCTGCGCGCGGCGCTGCTGGGCCGGCGAACGGACGAACCGGCGGTGCTGCTGAGCCATCACCCGGACTTCTTCTTCGAAGCGGCGGCGGCGGACGTGGAATTGACGCTCGCCGGGCACACGCATGGCGGCCAGATCCGCATCGGTGGCCGCGCGCCGATCCATCACAGCAAGTTCGGCTACGAGCAGGGTTGGTTCGAGGAAGCGGGCTGCCGGTTGTATGTCGGTCGCGGCGTCGGGGTGACGGTGTTGCCGATCCGGATCGATGCGCCGCCGGAAGTGCCGATCGTCACGTTGGTGCGAACGCCGGTGCCGAGTCGCAGGGTCGAACAGGTGGTGGCTGCGGTCCGCGGCTGAGTTCGTGGCGCCGACCACCTCTTGGCTGCCGGCAAAGTAGCGCTGCAGTTCGGCGATCGTCGCGGAGCGGTTCATGCGCGGTGACTCACCGGCACGGAAGGGGCCCGTCAGCGGCGACCTGGCAACGTCGACCGTTCTGTCCTTGCAGCGTGGCGCCCACCGGGTAACCAGGAAACCATGCTCCAGTTCGGCCGCACTTTCACCGCCGTCGACTCCCACACCGCCGGCGAACCCACCCGCATCATCACCAGCGGCCTGCCTGCCATCCACGGCGCCACCATGGCCGACAAGCGCGCCGTTCTCGCCAGAGACCACGACCCGCTGCGCAAGGCCCTCGTGCTGGAGCCGCGCGGCCACGACGCCATCGTCCTCGCGTGGCTCTTGCCACCCTGCGACAAGAACGCCCACCTCGGCGTCGTCTTCGCCAACGACGCCGGCTACCTCGGCATGTGCGGGCACGGCGCCATCGGCGTCGCCACGGTCGCGGTCGGGCTTGGCCTCGTGCCGGTCCAGGAACCGATCACCGAACTGATCCTCGACACTCCGGTCGGCCTGGTCCGCTGCCGGGTCGCCATCGAGAACGGCAAGGCGAAGTCGGTCACCATCACCAACGTGCCATCGTTCCTGTTTCGCCAACGCGTGATCGTGCCGATCCACGGGTTCGGCAAGGTCGCGGTCGACATCGCCTGGGGCGGCAACTGGTTTGGGTTCGTCGAAGCCGCGCAGCTCGGCCTCGAGGTCCGCAAATCGCATCTGGCGCAGCTGATGCCGGCGGCGATGGCGGTCCGCGAAGCGCTGATCCGCGAGGGCATCCGCGGCGTGCACCCCGACCGCGGCGGCGAGGAGATCGTCGATCACATCAAGCTGTTCAGTGACCTCGACGATCCGGCGCTCGTCGGTTCGCGCGCGCTGACCCTGTGCCCCGGCGCCGCCTGGGACCGTTCGCCGTGCGGCACCGGCACGTCGGCGAAGCTGGCCGTCGTGCATGCCAAGGGCGAACTGCAGGTCGGCGAATGGTTCGTGTCGGAGAGCGTGCTCGGCACGCGCTTTCGCGCCCGCGTCGTCGCGACGACGCGCGTCGGCCAGTACGAGGCGATCGTGCCCGAGGTCGAAGGCTCGGCCTGGGTCACCGGCCTGCAGACGTTCGTGCTCGATCCGGACGACCCGTGCGTGCACGGCATCTGAACGTCACCAACCGTCGTCGCCGCAGCCACCGCGACGGCGTGCCGCCAGCACGCCGATCCGACCGATCAGTGCCGCGAAGCAACCCAGACAGAACTCCACCCGGTGCTCGAGTTCGTGCGGCGGTGACCAGCAGTTCGTCAGCCAGACGGCGATCAGCAGCGCGGCGCCGACTTCGATCGCGAACAGCCGGTCGAACACGCGCCGACCGAAGGCGAGAGAAGTGACCCAGACCAGGTAATCAGCGAGCAGCGCCCCCGCCAGCAGGTGGTACAGCACCGCCGGCGGCGCGACGAGCCACAAGAACAGGTAGCCGGCGGGACGGGCGGCCAGCGCCGCGCCGCGAAGTGCCGCATCGACCGCAGCCACCTCCGCCTCGACCGTCGGAGTTCCGGCATCCGCCGATGGCACCGGCGGCGCCGACGGCGCGCGTTCTGGTTCCTGGGTCGGCAGCAATACGGACATCACCGCTACATCGGACAGGATGGAGCCGCGCGTGAAGTCCGCTAACGTTGGCGCCGATGCGACGCGCCTGCCTGCTGTGCTGCCTGCTGACCACCGGCTGCATCGGCTTCCACCCGAAGGACCCGAAGTGGCGCCAGCCCGCCGAGGCGAGCACGACGCCAGCGGCGAAACCGCGACCCGAACTGGCGTGGCGCGAGGTCGGCCGCAGCGTCCGCGGCCGGTCGCTGCGCACGACGACGCTCGGTCATGGCCCGCGCCGCGTGCTGTGGGTCGGCGGCATCCACGGCGACGAGACCGAAGGCATGGTGGCGACCGCGTCGCTGCCGTTCGAGTTCCTGGCGATTCCCGATGCTGAAGCCAGGGTCACCCTGACCATCCTCGACGACGCCAACCCGGACGGCCGCGACCAGAAGACCCGCGGCAACGCCAACGGCGTCGACCTGAACCGCAACTTCCCGGCACCGAACTTCAAGCCGATCCGCTCGTTCGGCATCCGGCCGCTGAGCCAGCCGGAGGCACAGGCACTGCACGATCTGATCCTGGCGCTGCGGCCACACCTGATCATCGTCGCGCACAGCTGGCGCGGCGATCACTTCATCAACTACGACGGCCCGGCGGAGGAGCCTGCGGCCCGTTTCGCCCGGCTGTCGGGGTATCCGTTGCGCGCGTCCGATTCCTTCGCGCCGACTCCCGGTTCGCTTGGCTCCTGGGTCGGCAACACGCTGCGGATCCCGATCCTGACCCTCGAATACCTGCGCGGCCGGCAGCCGGACGAAGCGTGGGCGGAGACCCGCACGGCGATCCTGTCGGTGATCCTGGAAGGCTGAACGATGCTGCGCTGGTTCCTGCGCCGACTGCTGCTGGTGTTGCCGACGCTGCTGGGCATCACGTTCGTGGTGTTCCTGGTGCTCGATCTCGCACCGACCGACCGCGCCAGTGCCGACGTCGCCCGTCGCACGCAGCAGGGCGAACTCGCCGACCAGCACGCCCGCGCGGTCGCGGTGACCCGGCTGCAGATCCGCTATGGACTGATCGACCCGCAGACGCATGAACGGATCCCGCTGTGGCGGCGCTACCTGCACTGGCTCGGCAACGCCCTGCAACTGCGACTTGCCGGCCCGGATGAAGACCAGGCGGCGTTTTCGCGGCGGTTGTGGAGTGCGCTGCAGATCACGCTGCTGCTCGGCTCCTTGGCACTGCTGGTCGCCGTGCTGATCGGCGTGCCGCTCGGTGCCTATGCCGGCATGCACATCGGTTCGCGCGGCGATCGCGCGACCTCGGCCGGCCTGTTCGTCGCGATGGGCGTGCCCGATTTCCTGCTGGCGACCCTGCTGCTGCTCGGGCTCGGCGGCGCCTGGTTCGATCTGTTCCCGGCCGCGGGCCTGCAATCGGACGCCGCGGCGAACTGGGCCTGGCCGCATCGCCTGTTGGATCGCTGCTGGCACCTGGTGCTGCCCGTCGGCACGCTGGCGCTGGCGCCGACGGTGCTGATCACCCGCTTCCTGCGCGAATCGGTCGCCCGCGCCGCCGATGAGCCATTCGCCGCCAACCTGCGGGCCTGGGGTTGTGAGCCTGGGCGACTGCGCTGGCGACTGCTGCGGGCCGGTGCGGCACCGTTGGCCACGTTGGCCGGCAGCCTGCTGCCGATGCTGGTCGCCGGTTCGATCGTCGTCGAGCAGACGTTCTCGCTGGAAGGCATCGGCCGGCTGACCTGGCGGGCATTGCAACTGCAGGACCAGCCGATGGTGATGGCGATGACGTTGCTGTCGGCCTGCGCGATCCTGACCGCGCTGTGCATCAGCGATCTCGCGCACCGCGTGATCGACCCTCGCGTACGGGTGCGAGGATGAAGTCGGCGGCAAAGACCACCTGGCGGCGACGGCTGCCGCGCTGGTTCCTCGGCCTGATGGCCATCGCCGCGCTGTTTGCGCCGATCCTCGCCAACGATGTGCCCCTGTTGGCGCGCAGCGGCGGCACCTGGTCGTTCCCGGCGTTCGCCACCTGGTTCGGGCCCCCGCCCACGGCGCCGACCGATTTCGGCTGGAAGGACTGGTGGGCGAGGCTGCCGGAGGGCGGCGACGACTTCGCGCTGATGCCGCCGTGGGCGTACGGCCCGACCGAGACCAACCTCGAAAAAGTGCTGGCCGGACCAAGCCTCGCGCATCCGTTCGGCAACGACGACACCGGTCGCGACGTCCTGGCCCGGCTGCTGCACGGCGCCTCGACGGCACTCGGCGTCGGGGTCGCCGCGGTCGTGCTCGGCGCGTTCCTCGGCGTCGCCCTCGGTGCGCTCGCCGGTCTGCGACGCGGCTTCGCCGACTTCTGCGTGCTGCGCGCAATCGAAGTGTCGATGTGCTTCCCGACGCTGTTGCTGCTGATCACCGCGGCCGCGTTCTTCGGTCCGTCGGTGCCGGGCATGGTCGTGCTGATGGCCGCCACCTACTGGACCAGTTTCGCGCGGATCGTCCGCGGCGAACTGCTGTCGTTGCGCGAACGCGAATTCGTGCTCGCCGCCCGGGGTCTCGGCGTGCAGGGCTGGCGGCTGCTGCGCGGTCACTTGTTGCCGCAGGTGCGCGGCCAGATCGCGATCACCGCGGCCTTCTGCATCGCCAACGCGATCATCGTCGAGTCGACGCTGTCGTTCCTGGATGTCGGGCCGACGTCGTCGAGCTGGGGCGCGGTGCTGGAACAGGGCAAGAGCAACGCGCATCTGGGAGCGTGGCATCTGTGGTTCTTTCCGGCTGGACTGATCGTGGCGACGGTGACCTGCTGCCATGCGTTGGCGGATCAGGTGCGGGCACGACGCCTGGGTTGACTCGCGTAACCCGGTCGGCGTTGCTTGCCGCCGCAACCGCGTGGCCACGGGCGCGGTCGAGCCGGCCCGGCCAACGCGATCCTCGCCAACGCGAACGAAGTGAACCGGCGCCGACGCGCTCGCCGTTTTCCGCGGGCGCCTGTCCAGCGTCACGCCCGCCGGGCCATTACCTCGCATCCGACTCCCAACCCCACGATGTTGCATGCGTTCCTCGACACCCATCCGTTCCGCCGCCCTGGTCGTTGCCGGCCTTGGCTCGCTGGCGGCGCAACAGCCACAGCCCGCCGCGTTCAGCCCCGCCACCGCAATCCCCACGGCTGGCGTCCCGACCGCTCGCGGCCTGGACAACCTGGTCGCGGCGACGCGCCTGCTCGGCTACCTGCAGTTCTTCCACCCGACCCGTGCGGCGGTGAAGCTGAAGAAGTGGGATGGGTTCGCCATCGGCCTGCTCGCGGCTGCCGAACCCGCCACCGACGCAGCCGATCTGGCACGGCGTCTGCGTGAGTATGTGGCGCCGCTGGCGCCGACCGTGCAGTTGTGGACCGGCACCGCCACCGACGCTCCGCCGTTGTTGCCGCCGCCCGCCGACGCCACGCACCTGTGGTCGTGGCGACACCACGGCGCGGGTCGGATTGCGCAAGCCGGCAGTGCCTATTCGAGCCGGGTCGAGCGCAAGGCCCTGGAAACGCCGCTGACTCCGGAGAGTCAGGCCGCCAACCACATCGTCGTGGCGCTTGGCGACGAGGTACACGCGCGCATTCCGTTCCGGGTCCTGGTCGGCCCGCGCGCGAGCGACGTGACCAGCATCGTCGCGGATTGGGAGACCGTGGACGACGAGCCGACGCCCGGCGCCGACGAACGCAAGGTGCGGCTGGCGGCAGTCAGCCTGGTCTGGGTCGTGATGGAGCACTTCTATCCGTACTTCGACGTCGTCGCGGTCGACTGGCCGGCAGTGCTGCGCCGCACGTTGGTCGACGCCGCCGACGACTCCGACGCCCGGGAGTTCGGCGACACGCTGCGGCGGATGGTCGCGAGCCTGCAGGACGGGCACGGTTTCGTTGGCCCCGCCTCCGGCGGTTCCTCGTTGCCGTTGGCCTTGACCTGGGCCGGCAACGACCTCGTCGTCACGGGCGTCACGCCGGCAGCTGCCGACCTGGCGAAGGTGGGTGACATCGTCCTCGCCATCGACGGCAAGCCGGTTGCCGAACACTATCGCGACCTGACGCCGATCATCGGCGCGAGTACCGAAGGGCACCGGCGCAGCACGGCCACCTGGCTGCTGCAGGCGCGGGCCGGCGGCGATCCGGCACAGGTCGAACTGCGTGACCACGCTGGCGCCACACGAACGGTGACGCTCGCACGCGAAGCCTCCGGGCCGGCAGAAGCGTGGCCGGCGCGTGCCAAGAACGGCGCCGAGGTGGCGCCGGGCATCGTCTATTTCAACCTCGATCGCGCCGACGATCGCGCCCTGAAGGAGGTGCTGCCCATCCTGGCCAGCGCCAAGGGCGTGATCTTCGACTTGCGTGGCTACCCCGGCAGCGCGGGTGTCACGGTGCTGCGCCACCTGGTCGTGGAGGCCAGCCAATCGGCGCGTTGGGGCATCCCGGTCGTCACTTCGCCGGCCCGCGCCGACTGGCAGTGGGAGGAAAGCGGCCGTTGGCAGCTGCGACCATCCGAACCACATATCGGCGGCCAGATCGCGTTCCTGACCGATGGCCAGGCCGTGTCGTACGCCGAATCGGTGATGGGCATCGTCGAGGCCTATCACCTCGGCGAGATCGTCGGGGCCACGACGGCCGGCACCAACGGCAACGTCAATCCGTTCGAGGTGCCCGGCGGATTCACGATCTGGTGGACGGGGATGCGTGTGCTGAAACACGATGGCAGTCGTCACCACGGTGTCGGCATCGCCCCTACCGTTGCAGTCGAACCAACCGCCGGCGGCATCGCCGCTGGCAAGGACGAGGTGCTGGACAAGGCCATCGAGGTGCTGCAGAAGAAGCTCGGCGGCTAGGCCTCACCCGCCGCGCGTGTGCATCTCCAGATGCGGCTGCTGCCGCAACCGGTCCGCCGCCGCCAGCGGCGTCCGTTCGCGCAAACCGGCGCGCACCTCGGCGCCGCGCTCCTGCCGCTGCCGCCACGCTGCCGCGAGCGCACCCGCCAGGTCGGCGTCGCTCGCACCGGCGCGCAGCAACCGCCGCAGGTCCGTTCCGCGCTCGGCGTACAGGCACAGAAACCACATGCCATCGGCCGTCAACCGCGCCCGATCGCAGGTCGCACAGAACGGCTGCGTCACCGAGGCGATGATCCCGAACGTGCCGCCATCCGGCAGCGCGAAGCGCTCGGCCGGCGCCGCGTCGGTCCGCGGCAGTTCACGGATCGGTCCGAAGTGCTGGGCCAGCCGCTGCAACATCTGTTGCCGCGACACGACCCGATCCAGCCGCCAGCGCGTCGCGCCACCGACGTCCATGTACTCGATGAACCGCACCTCGGCGCCGATCCGGGCGCCGAACTCGACCAGCGGCACCAGTTCGTGATCGTTGACACCAGCGATCACCACGGTGTCGAGCTTCAGTTCGCCGAAACCGGCCGCCCGCGCCGCCTCGATGCCGGCCAGCACGCGCGCGTGATCGTCGCGCCGCGTCAGCAGCGCGAACGTCGCCGGATCGAGCGTATCCAGACTGACCGTCAGCCGGTGCAAACCAGCCGATCGCAGCGCCGCCGCATGCTGCGTCAGCAGCACACCATTGGTCGTCATCGCCAGATCGCGCAGCGGGCGCTGGGCCAGCAGCGCGATCAGTTCCGGCAGGTCGGCGCGAAGCAACGGCTCGCCACCCGTCAGCCGGACCTTGTCGACACCCAGCGCGGTGAACACCGACACCAGCCGATCGATCTCCTCGAACGTCAACACGTCCGACTTCGGCAGCCAGACGTAGTCCGCCTCCGGCATGCAGTACGAGCAGCGCAAGTTGCAGCGGTCCGTCACCGACAGACGCAGGTTGCGCAGCGGCCGGCCGAAGTGGTCGAGGAGGGGATGCACGCGGCCTGTCGACCATACCCGGCAACCTCGCCCGCGGCGAAGGGGTCAATGGCCGCCACCGCCCGAGCCGCAACCCACCACCGCAATCGGGCCGAACGTTCAGTTCGGCAGCCGGTTCGCCAGCATCTGCAACGCCAGGATCTGCCTGGCGTCCGGCGGCGAACCATCCAGCCCGATCGGCGGTTCGCGCATTGCCAACGCCCGCTGCAGCACATACGCGATCGCCTGGCGCGTGTGCGCCGGGCAGCCGTTCGTGCCAAGCCACTGCGCCAGTTGCGCCGTCGTCCCACGTCGCGGCTTGACCAGCAAGGCCCGCACCAGTTCCTCGGGCACCGGATCCCGCCGCAGCGCCGAGAACAACCCTTCGCCGCCGACCCGTGCCGTGTCCAGCGCCCAGGTCTCGATCCGGGCATTCCGGTCGCGCACGATCTGCAGCACCTGCCCGAGCGTCTGCTCGTGCTCGCGACCGAACGCCAGGCTCAACACCTGCTGCATCAACCGCTCGAAGTCGCGCGAGTCGAGGCAGACGCCCTTGCCCTTCTTGGCGATCCGCGCGAACGCGTCCTTGGTGTCGCCATCGACATCACGCGGCGAACTGACCATCGCGTGCACGAACGACGAGCCCGTCGACGCAAATCGCGCCACCGCCTGCAACAGCTCGTTCTCGTGCTCCGAGTGCACCGGTGCATCGCCGGCCAGCACCACGACGCGGCGCGCGCCGGGCCGCCATTGCTGTTCGAATGCCGTCCGCAGCCCGACATCGACGGCCTCCGGCCGATCGCCGCCGCCGCCGGCATCGATGAACTGCATGAAGTTGCAGGCGCGCCAGAAGTCCTGACCGAGCGGCACCGACCGCACCAGATACGAATTGTCGTGTTCCTGCCGATCGCGGAACGTCACCAGGCCAAAGCGCGCATCCGGCACCAGCGCGCGCAGCGCTTCCAACATGTCGGCGATCTGCTGCTTGGTGGCCTCGATCGTGGAGTTCATCGAACCGGTGCTGTCGAACACGAACACGATCTCGAGGCCGGTCTTGCGCAGTTCGCTCACCGTCTTGCGAAACCCGCCGCGATCGCCACCGCCGCCGCCGGTCAGTTTGTCCAGCGTCGAACCGCCGCCCGAACCGCCGGCGCTGCTGCCGACCCGTTCGTTGCCAGCCAGCAGCAGTCCGGGGTCGAAATCCGGCGCACCTTCGTCGGTCGCGGCGGCGGATGGCTCCGGCAGCGGTTCCGCCTCCGGCAGCGGCACCACGTTCGGATCCGGCTGTTCGGTGACCACCTGCGATTCGAGGCCCTGGTGCGGCGTCGACGTGGCCTCGGGACCGAGTTCGCCGAGGAATCCGATGCGCACCGCGTCCCGTCCATCGCGTACCGGCTCGAGGAACCACCACCACAGCAGCAGCACGACGATCCCATGCAACAACGCCGACAGGCTCAGCCATGGCGCCCGCCGCAGTTCATCCGCCATCAAGTCGGTGAACGTGGCCTCGTGCTGCCGCCGCAGCGGCATCGCCGTCGCCGACCGTCGCGCCCGCCGGCGGAGCGCTGTCGGTGGCGGCGGCGGAAACATCGACGCGGCGACAACCGGATCGAGCGGAACCGGTTCGTCGGGAAGTGGCGGCGGGCCGTCGACGGCGTCGGCAATCGGACGCCGTTGCTCGGCCGCGGTGCGCAGCAGCGGGTCCGGCACGATCGCCGCCGACCCGAGATCGCGCACGATGCGCACCTCCGCTTCGCCGGCGCGGATGGTGTCGCCGATGCGCAGCACCGCCTGTTCGCACGCCATGCCGTTGACCGTCGCCCCGGCCAGACACGCCAGGACCGGCTGCCCATGCCGCAATTCGAGCCGCAGATGGTGTTCGGTCACGCCGGCATGCGCCAGACGCAGATCGCAGCCCGGACCGTTGCCGAGCAGATAGGTGCGTCCGGGCTCCAGGGCGTGATCCTGGTCGCCGATGCGCAGCGCGAGCGGTGGCACGGAGGGTGCGTCCACGGTTCGGGGGGTCTTGGGCTCGAGCGAACGGGTGGTCTAGGCACCGGCGACCGTACGGTTACGGTCGGCGTTCCGGTTGCGCCGCGACGCTGTCGCCGCCACCATACCGCATCGGCCGGTGACCCCTCCGGTGCGAAGTCCTACTGGCAGGCGATCGGTCGTTCTTCCCTGGTCCTGCCTTTGCAAGGCCTTCCGCCGTCGCCGCAGTGCCCTGCGGCTTCCGTCCTGCCCCCTCCCATGAGCCTCAGAATCATCGCTGGCGTCTACGGCAGTCGGGTCCTCGAGAGCGTGCGCGGCCTCGGCACGCGGCCGCTGCTGGGTCAGGTCAAGGAGTCGATCTTCAACATCCTCCAGGACCATGTGCCCGGCGCGTTCGTCTGGGATCTGTTCGCCGGCACCGGCGCCACCGGCATCGAAGCGCTGTCGCGCGGCGCCGCCAGGGTGCTGTTCTGCGAGAAGAACGGCCGCGCGCTGGACATCCTGCGGCGCAACCTGCGCACGCTCGGTCCCGAAGCGATGGCTGCCGGGGTCGTGCTGCGCACCGATGCCTGGTCACCGCCGGTGATGCATCGCGCCGCGTTCGGCGCCGCCC
This sequence comes from Planctomycetota bacterium, assembly GCA_016713175.1. Taxonomy (GTDB): domain Bacteria; phylum Planctomycetota; class UBA1135; order UBA1135; family UBA2386; genus JADJPQ01. The sequence continues at coordinate 91,038 of JADJPQ010000030.1, read as the reverse complement.
GCGAAGATGCCGCAGCCCATGCCGGGAGCGATGCCGAGGTCGCGCCGGACTTGATCTTCCTGGACCCGCCGTACGCGTTGGTCGCCGAGGATCCCGCCAAGGCGGTCGGCCGGGCCCGCGCCCTCAGTCAACGACTGGCGCCGGGCGGCTGCGTGGTGTTCCACTTCGAGACCGGTCTGCTCGACGCCGATGACTTCGACGCCGATTTCGAAGTCGATCTGCGCGAATGGGGCGGCACTGCGATCGCGTTCTTGTGGCGCACCGGGGAAGCACCCGAACGGGTGCGGCGGCGGCGCGAACGCGCGGGCGCCGATCCGGCGTGAACGGCGACCTGACTCAGCCGCCGATGGTGATGTCCAGCGCGTTCGTCGTGCCCTGATACGGCGGGAACGCGTTGGCGAAGTGATCGAGCACCAGAGCCTGCACCGAGAAGCGCAGGCCCGCCAGCGCCGGCTGCAGCAACGGGATCACCACGTCGGTCTGCATCGGCCGCGCGTTGACCCACAAAGCGCCGAGCGGCAACGTCGGGTCGATGAACAGGGGACATTCCGGCGCACCCGGAATCGGCGGCAACCAGCCGGTACCGCCATTTGGCAGCGACCCCCAGGTGAAGCCCAACAGCACGGTCTCGCCGAGCAGCCCCGTGGTGGACGAGACCCGCAGCGCGAACTGCCGGTTGCCGACGATCGGTGACGACAGCACCTGCAGACCCGGCGTGCCGAGCAGATGGTGACCGAGCGCGGTGCAGGCCTGGCCAAACGACTGCACGGCGAGGCCGGGCACGTTCGGCGCCAGCGGCGTCGGCGTCGGATCGTGGAACCACTCGCGATCGTGCGGACCGACCGCACCCATCAGCACGACGTTGCGAGCGATCGACTCGCCCGGCGCGATCCCGTCGACGAAGCGGCCGCCGGTCCAGCGGCCGACCTGTACCGCCAGGGTCTCGCGGCGGAAGCCGGCCGTGCCCCAACTGACCCAGTCCTCGATCACCGATGCCGAGTTCATCAGCGCGTTGTCGCGCGAATTCAGCAGCGCCAGGGCGCCACGATCGCTGCGCAACGCTTCGCCGCCGAGCCCGAACAAGAACTGCCAGGCCGCGGTTCCGGTGTACAGGTTGCCAGGCTCGCTCGTGGTCGGCGCCTGCTGAAACCAGTGCACGCGCAGGAAACCGCCGGCCGGAGCCGCGGTGCCAGCCGGAAAGCCCCACCAGTAGTTCTGCGGCATGCCGGCCGTCATCGACGCGTGGTACAGCGCCCACGTCGACAGATCGACGGTCGTAGAACCGCGGTTGTGCAGCTCCACCCAGCGGTCGTCGCCGCTGACCATCACTTCGCTGAGCACCACCTGCTGGGTCGGTGCGGTCTCGGCCAGGCCCGCGGCCAAGGCGATGGCAAGGAACGGAACGATCGTGGTGTTCTGCGGCATCCGGTCGGCAGTTGTCGGGTTCTCCGCCGTTTCGGCCGCGACACCGTCGAACTTGACGGCGATCGGCTCGGTGCGATCGCGCCGGCTCCTCGGCACGCGGCGCCTGCATGCCCGCGCCAGCCGATGGTCCGCGACGCCGACGGCTGAAACCGCATCAAGCCGCTCGCCCGCGGCAGCCGATAGCGGACCGACGGGGATCCCCGTTCCGCTCTCTACGTACCGAGATCCATCGCGTGTCGAAGCAAGCCGAAGCCATCGATCGCATCGTGCAGGAACTGCTGGGCCGACAGCTCAGCAAGCAGGAACGCATGCAGCGCCTGCGCCAGCTGGTGCGGTCCGGCCAGGACGTGCCCGAAGAACTGATGGATCACGCCGTACGTCGACTGATGGAACGACTGACGGACTGACTCCCCTGCCGAATCAACCGATCACCGCTGGAAAGCCATGAGAACGCCGTTGCTGTTGTCGTTCGTCCTCGGCGCCGCGCTGCTGCCCGCGCAGGAGCGCGAGTTCGGCAAGCCGGTCGCCACCACGCTGACCGAGCTGCGCGCCGAACCGGAAGCGTACCGGAACGTGAAGGTCGTGTTCACGCTCCAGTTCGCCTCACTCGGCAAGCTGTCGAACCCGTTCTTCACCCGCTTCACGCCGACCGACTTCGTCAACTTCTACGGTTGGGCCGATGAACAGGAGATCTGGCAGCAGCCGGCCTACAACGATCTGTTCGGCATGCTGTTCTACAACAAGCTGAACCCGCAACTCGAGAATCTCTACCAGCTGCGGACCTACGACCGGCTCCAGGTCACCGGGATCGTGCGTTCGGTCTTCCAGGAGACCCCATGGATCGAAGTGCTCGAGTTCAAGCAGGTCGCCGGCAGACTCGACACTGCCGTGCTGACCCACCTGTACCGCGGCGAACGGCTGATGGAGCAACGGCAATGGCAGCGAGCCATCGCCGAGCTGGCGTTGGCGCCCGGCAGTGATGTGCCCCCCGCGGCGCAACGCAAGGTGCACCGCAACCTCGGCGTCTGCTACCTGCGCATGGGCGAAGCCGCGCAGGCGATCGACCACCTGACCGCCGCCTCCAACATGTCGCCGGAGACGGACCTGGAGATGGAACGGCTGCTGGCGATCGCGGCGACGCAACCGGCACTGGAGCTCGACCGCACCGTCGACGTCAAGAGTCTGAAGGACCACGAACGTCCGATGTGGGAAGCGTTCGAAGACACGCGCGCCGCCAAGCTGACCGGTCGCTGAGCTGCTGGCCTTCCCGTCAACCGTCGCAGGAGGAGAGCCTTGCGCTTCCCGATTGCCGCAAAGATCGGTGCAGTCGCCGGGCTGCCGTTGCTGGCCGCCGCCGGCATCGGCGCGGTCGGCGTGTTCGGTTCGCGGGAACTGCACGGCCTGATTGCCGACGTCACCGACGTGCACCTGCCCGCTACCAGGCACATGGGCCTGGTCGACATGTACCACGACGGGTTGATGGGTTGCGCCTACAGCAGCATCGTGATCGCGCAGGGCGCGGACGCCGAGCAGAAGGCCGGCGTGCTCGCGGAAGCGAAGTCGTTCGAGGCCAACCTCCAGGAGCATCTCGGCTACCTGGAACGGCTGGCGCTGCGGCCGACGACGATGGCACTGGTGAAGGCCACACGCCCGCGGGTCGAACGCTATGCCCGGCTCGGGGTGCAGCTGGTCGAAACCGCGCTCGCGGACGGGCCGGTGGCGGCGACGGCCCGGATGAAGGAGTTCCAGGCCGCTTTCGACGAACTCGAAGGCGCCAACGAAGCGCTCGGCGAACGGATCGAGATGGACGCCAACGGCAGCAGCATGGCGGCAATGACCGCATCCGGCGACACCACGCGTTGGCTGCTGCTGTTGTCGACCACCGGTGTGGTCGTCGCTGCCGCCTTCGCGTTCTTGATCGGTCGGAGGATGGTGGCGCGGACTGCGGCGTTGACCGACCTCGCCCGCCGCGTCGGTGATGGCGACTTCACGCAGCAGGCACGGATGGCCCGCGACGACGAGATCGGCGAGCTCGCCGGCGTATTCGATGGTGTCTGCACGGCGATGAAGAATCTGGTCGCCCGCATCAAGTCCAGCACCGCCAGTGGCCTGCAGACCTCCGGCCAGGTCGCCGAGACCAGCCGCGGTTCCGCCAGCCGCGCCACCCAGCAGGCCGCGACGTTCGAGGAGATCTCGGCGTCGGTCAAGGAGATCGTCGCTGCAGTCGAGCGCAGCGATCGCTACGTGCAGGAGATCAGCGGCGTCGCCGAGAACTCCAGCCAGGCGACGACGCGCGGTCAGCAGGAGATGACGGCGATGGCGAAGGCGATGCAGGAGATCGTCGCCTCGAGCAACGAAGTGGCCAAGGTCATCCGGGTCATCGACGACATCGCGTTCCAGACCAACCTGCTGGCACTCAACGCCGCGGTCGAGGCCGCGCGCGCCGGCGAGGCGGGCAAGGGCTTTGCCGTGGTCGCCGAAGAGGTCCGCAATCTGGCGCAGCGCAGTGCCGAAGCCGCCAAGAACACGTCCACGATGCTCGACCAGAGCAAGCAGCGGGCCGATCACGGCATGGCCGCCGCGACCCGCGTCGGCCAGCAACTGGGTGAGATCGACACCGCGACCCACAAGGTCTGGGAACTGCTGAAGCAGGTCGCCGAACTGTCGACCGAGGTCACCCAGCAGGTCTGCGTCGTGCGCACCGGGCTGGACGCGATGGCGCAGTCGACCAGTGGTGTCGCCCAGGAAGCCGAGCACCTGGCGACGCTCGCCCAACGCGGCGAGACGTCGGTGCAGGAACTGGCCGGCATGGTCGACCGCTACCAGGTCTGACCCCCGGGTGCCGCCGGGCACCCCGCGGCGAGCCCTCGCGCCGCCCTCACCGCCGAATCGGTCTTGCCGCGACTCACGACCGCAGCCCGCTCGCACCGCGATCCATCGACAATTCGTTCGCTGCCAGCGGGGCGTTCTGCGGCACCTGTCGTCGTTGCCACGGCGCCAACGTCGATGAACCCGACAAGCGCGCAGAAAACCCACGGGTGCACTTCAGTCACCACCATGGTGTTGGCCGAACACCGGAGCGGCGCGGCGTATCGCGCGCGCGCCACACACACCAGGGTTTGCCAACAGGGTAGTCATGGGTCTCCGCGTCAACACCAACTCCGCGTCCATCAACGCGCAACGCAATCTGTCGAACGTCTCCGAGAAGCTCGCCGGCAACTTCCGTCGCCTGTCGACGGGCCTGCGCATCTCCTCGGCGGCCGACGACGCTGCCGGTCTGGCGATCTCCGAACGGCTGCGGTCGCAGATCCGTTCGCTCGACCAGGCCAAGCGCAATGCCAATGACGGCATCTCGCTGGTGCAGACCGCCGAAGGCGCGCTGAACGAGGTCAGCTCGATCCTCACCCGCCTGCGCGAACTGGCGATCCAGTCGAGCAACGGTTCGGTCAGCAACGCCGACAAGGAGACGCTGGACGAGGAGTTCCAGAGCCTGATCAGCGAAGTCAACCGGATCGGCCGATCGACCGAGTTCTCGGGCATCAAGCTGCTCGACGGCAGCACCAGCTCGGTGGCCTTCCAGGTCGGTTTCGGTACCACGGCCAACATCGACACCATCTCGGTGTCGCTGAACGCGGCGCTGAGCACGACGTTGTCGTTGCAGTCGCTGGACATCGGTTCGGGCGGCGCGGTGACCACCGCGATCACCAACATCGACTCGGCGATCAACACCATCTCGAGCCTGCGCGGTTCGCTCGGCGCGGTGCAGAACCGGTTGAACAGCACGATCAACAACCTGGCGATCACCGTCGAGAATCTCAGCGCCGCCGAATCGCGGATCCGCGACGTCGACGTGGCGTACGAGACGGCGCAGCTGACGCGGAACTCGATCCTGCAGCAGGCCAGCATCTCCGTGCTCGGTCAGGCCAATGCACTGCCGCAGTCGGCGCTCCGGTTGATCGGCTGAGCCGTCGCCCGCGTCGCGCCATCGACCGGGGCCGCCCGCGCGGCCATCGGTCTGGCCCGGCGGGGCTCGCCGCCAGAGGCCCGGCCAGGCCCTGGTGCGCCGAACCGCCCGCGCCATCGCCGCCGGCATTCCATCAAGTGCCACCCGGGCACCGCCGATAATCCACACAGCGGCAGCTCGCCGCGAGCGAACGGGAACCATGTCGTCCGCAGGAATCAACTTCGGTGGTCTGGCGTCCGGCCTCGACACGCAGGCGATCATCTCGGCACTGATGGCCGTCGAACGCCGGCCGATCCAGGCGATGGAGGCGAAGAAGACCAGTCTGGGTCGCCAGAAGTCGCTGTTCGGCGACCTGGAGAAGTTGCTCGCCGACCTGAAGAACGCCGGGCGCGCGCTGAAGACGACGACTGACTTCCTGGCGATGCGCGCCGCCAGCGACGACGAGGACGTGCTGACCGCCAGCGCCGGCAACTCGGCCGCGAGCGGCACCTACCGGGTCGATGTGGAGCGCCTGGCGACTGCCGAGGTCCGCGCTGCGGTCGGCCGCGCTTCCAAGACCTCGCCCGACTTCGGCGCCGGCACGCTGCAGTTCGACATCGACGGCGACACCGAGTTCGTCAGCTTCAACAACGGCTCGCTCGAGGACATCGCCGCGGCGATCAACGCCAAAGAGGGACTGGACATTGCCGCCGAGGTGATCGACACCGGCAACAGCAACGCCGCCGAACGCTACCAGCTGATCATCCGCAGCACCAAGACCGGCGCCGAAGGCGACTTCACCGTCTCGGTGGACACCGGAGGCCCGGCGCTCGACACCCTGATCGCGGAGATCAACGGTGCGGGTGGCACCGGCACCACCAGTGGCTTGCGTACGGCGGCAGCCGATGCCCACATCCTGCTGAACGGCATCGACGTGTTCCGTTCGTCGAACACGGTGACCGACGCGATCCCGGGGGTCACGCTCAACCTGAAGTCCGAAAACGCCTCCGGCTCGTTCGTCACGGTCACCGTGTCCACCGACGGCGAGGCGACCAGCGAGAAGGTGCAGGAGTTCGTCGACGCCTACAACAAAGTCGTCGACTTCATGCTCGAACAGGGCCAGGTCGACGGCGAAGGCAAGGCCAAGAGCGCGCTGTTCGGCGACATCACGCTGCGTTCGATCCGTTCGGCGCTGCGCACCGAGGTCGGGACGGTGGTCGACACCGGCAACCTCGCCTACACGATGTTCGCGCAGATCGGCATCACCTCCGAGACCAGCGGCAAGCTGACGTTCAACCGCAGCAAGTTCGAGGAAGCGCTCGGCACCGACGAGGTCGCGGTCGGCCGGATCTTCGCCAACGGCACCAACGGCGTCGCCAGCAAGGTGATCGATCGGATCGAGATCTACACCGACTCGGTCGAGGGCCTGATCAAGGCGCGCAAGGACGGCTTCGACACGCTGTCGCGCACGACGCAGACACGCATCGACCAGGCCGAACGCCGGCTGGGCATGTACGAGATCCAACTGAAGCAACGCTTCGCCAACCTCGAAAGCATGCTGTCGCAGCTGCAGGGGCAGGGCGGCGCACTCGGCGGCCTCAACCGCGGCTGATTTCCTCCGTTCATCCAGACAGGAACCCCAGACATGACCTACGCACAAGCTGCAGCGACCTACCAGCGCAACGCGATCCTGACCGCCTCCCCGGAGAAGCTCGTCAAGCTGCTCTACGACGGTGCGATCCGCAACCTGGAGCGTTCGCGCCAGGGCCTCGCCGATCCGAAGACCAGCCACTCCGCCGAGGTCGGCATGGCGCTCGGCAAGGCGATCGGCATCGTCGGCGAACTGCGCGCCAGCCTCGACCACGCGGTCGGCGGCCAGGTCGCCAAGGATCTGGATCGGTTGTACGAGTACTCGCTCGATCAGCTGTCACAGGCCAACGTCACCCGCACGCCGGTCGGCGTCACCAACTCGCTGCAGGTGCTGCGCACGCTGAAGGAAGGTTGGGATGCCGTCATCCCCGGCTGAGCCGCGCGCGCTGCTGAGCGAACTGGCGACCATCTGGGACCACGCCTACGAGGCGCTGGTGCGCGGCGACCTGCCGCGCGTCGCGACGCTGCTGGACTCGGCCGAGCCGTTGCTGCGGCAATTGCCGCGGCAGCTCGGCGACGACGTCACCGCGCGCAATCTGCTGCGGGTGGCCACGACCGCACATGGCCGCCTGCAGGCGGCGATGCAGCATGGACTCGAGCAGGTCCGGGTCGAATTGGTGCAGGTGCGCCAGGGGCAACGCGTGCTCGCCGGCTATTCCGATCCGACGCACGGGGTCGGCCGGCGTGTGCACGCCCGGGCCTGATCCGGGCGTGTTGCCGCGACGGAAATTGCCGCCTGCAGCCGCAGTTCCTGACTGGAGATGGCGGCGGCCAGCTGCGGAATCCAGGTCACCGACAGGATCGGCGACGCTTTGCGCATCCACCTGCGCCAGCAGGGGCTGCCCGAGGACAGCGGCGTGTCGCTGCGCTGAGTGTGGATCCGCTTCCTCGGCATTCCGATCGCGTTCCCCAACTTCGACGCCCGCCGCGCGATCCTGGTGACACACGACGTCCACCACCTGCTGACAGGCTATCCGACGACCTGGCGCGGTGAAGGCGAGATCGGCGCGTTCGAGATCGCGACTGGATGCCGAGGCTACTGGGCTGCCTGGTTCTTCAATTTCGGCGGCTTCCTGTTCGGCCTGGTGCTGGCGCCGCGTCGTCTCTGGCGGGCGTTCGTCCGCGGTCGGCATGCCCGCAACTACTACGGCGCCGATCCCGAGGTCGTGTTGCAGCGAACGGTGGCCCAGGCTCGCGCCGAACTCGGCCTCGATCGGCCGGTGCCGACGGCAACCGTGGCGGACCGGCTGACGTTCGTCGGTTGGATCCTGATCGTCGTCGCGAGCGTCGTGCTGATGCCGCTGGCGCTGTTTGTCGGATTGGTTCTGGTGCTCTGACTCGATCACGCCACGGCCGGACCACGCGCGATCCATCGGCGGCCCAGCGCCGGAATCGAACCGGCCGAAATCGCGGCCCGCTCAGCCGTCAGCAGCGAAGCCACTGCCTGTTCGGAACCTGGCACATGCGCCAGATAGCGCGCCAGATAGCGGTAAGCATACGGCTCGGCCGACGCACCGACGTTCGCGAGTCGCTGGCGCAAGGCCGCGTCGATCGATGCACCGGTGTGCAAACCGTGATCGCCATGCTCATGCTGCCATGCCGCGAGTCCCGCCGCACCGGGCTGCCAATCGTCGTCGACCTCGCCTCCCAGCGACCGCGCCGCCGCCGCCAGCCGGGCGCAGAACGCGAGCAGCGGCTCGTCCATCACTTCCCACGCCCAGTCTTCGACCAGCACCACGCCGGCCGGCGCCAGCCGGCGCGCCGCCGCCGCCAGGCCATCGGCCAGGTCGTCGACATGATGCAGCGAACGGGTGAACAGCACCGCGTCGAACGGCCCGTCTGGACCGTCCGGAAACCTGGCGACCCTGGCATCGACACCGCGCTCGTTCGCGGTCGCAACCGCCCTCGGATCGTTGTCGATCGCCACGACGCGATGCCCATGCTTGCAAAGGACCGCCGCCAGCCGACCATCGCCGCAACCGACCTCGAGCAGACGGCTTCGATCCGGCAGTTCCGCGAGCACGAATTCTGCAGTTCGCGCCGTCGGCACCAGCATTGCATCACTGTCAGCCATCGGCGTACGATCCAGCGCAAGGGCAACGGCGACAAGTGGCGGCCTTGCCGACCGACCGGTTCGTCGGCTGACGCCGTTGTGGAACCACATGGCTCCGATGCCGTCCACCGCCAGCTCCTGCCGATAGTCCATCCCTGTCGCCGACGACCCAATGCTCCGAACCAGCGCGCTGTTGCCGTTCCTGCTGTTCCCCGTCCTCGCCCAGCAGACCAAGGACGACCCGGTCCAGCGGGCGGTCGCCGCGATGACTGCGAGCCGGCGGCCGGGACTCTGCATCGTGCCGCCTGTCAACCCGACGCTCGAAGCACAGCCCATGCCCGTGGCAGACCGCGAGGCCCTGCGCACGCGCTTCCACGAACGGCTGGCGGCACTCGGCCTGGCCCTGCCTGCCATGACCGACGATTCGCTCGCCGAAATCACGCCGCTGAACACCATCGGCAACCGTTTCCTGACCCGGCTGAATCTGCTGCTGCTGACCGACGACGCGCAGACGCAGCTGCTGCTCGACGAAGCCGTGCTGCTCGTCGCCTCGCCCGAACGCGTCGGCGGCAAGCCGGACGAGACGCTCGTGCTGTTCGACGCCCAGGGCAAGCGCATCGCGGGTGCCAGAGCCAGTCTCACCGACGAAGCCGCGTTCGTGGCGGCGATGGATGGTCTGCTGCAGGTGGTCCGCAAGCCAAAGCCGTCCGACATGACCCGTCGCGTGCTGACCCTGGCGAGCGCGGACCAGACCGGCCCGCGGCAGGAAGCGATCCCGCTGGCGATCCGGCACTGGCGCGAAGTGGCACCGCTCCTGCAGCAAGAACTGGCGACCGCAACCGCCGAACGACGCAACGACCTGGCGGCACTCGCGCGCGATGCGATGCGTTCGGTCGTCGGTCTGGACCGTGCCGGCCTGTTGCCGTTCGGCTGCGAGTGGCAGGACGAGCAACGGTTCGACCCGTGCCCCGGCTGTGGCATGGCGATGGTCGGTGCGCCGGCCAAGCGCATGCTGAGACTGTCGGCTCGCTGACGGAAGAACCGGCCCGGTAGTCCCGTCCCACCGGTCATGAACCGGGCAACCATCCCTGCGCACACCACGATCAAGCTGGTGCAGCACGAACTCGACCGCCTCGCCGGCGAGTTCTCGCTGCGGATGCATGGCCGTGCATCGCGCGCCACCGCCGGCCGGACACGATCACGCCGCACGACTGTGCCACCGATCCTGTGGGGCCTGCTGCTGGGCTACAGTGTCGTCCTCTGCGTCCGGCTGTATCGCTGACCGACGCGCGCCAGCGGTAGGATCCGGCGCGATGCGTCCCCTGCTCGGCATTGCCCTCGCCGCCGATCGCGCGTTCTTGCAACGGAACCGCCGCCTGATCGAAGAACAGGCCGAGATCTTCGAAATCACACCGGAGACGCTGTGGCAGAGCGACTGTGCCCCGGGTGCGAACTGGTCGACGTTCGTGCAGATGGTGCAGCGATCGGGCCGACCAGCGATCGGCCATGGCGTGCTGTTCTCCCTCGGCGCCGCCGCGGCGCCACCGCGCCGGGCCGCCTGGCTGGCGGCGCTGCAGCGCGATCAGCAGGCGTTCGGCTTCCGCTGGTTCTCCGAACATCTCGGTTTCGCCGACGCCGACGGCCAGCACACGGCGCTGCCGTTGCCGCTGCCGCCGACCGAAGAGGCGATCGCCACCGTCGCCGCGAGCCTGCGCGCGCTGCAGACGTTCCAGCCCACGGTCGCCTTCGAGAACAATGCCGACTACATCAGCCTCGGCGACCCGCTGGCGCAGCCCGGGTTCTTCGCGGCGATCTGCGAACGCGCGGACGCGCGGCTGCTGCTCGACCTGCACAATGCCTACACGCAGTGCCTCGATCTCGGCGTCGATCTGGATGCGTGGCTCGATCGGTTGCCGTGGTCGCGAGTGCTCGAGATCCATCTGAGCGGCGGCTCCGAGAGCGATCCCGACTGGCTGCCGAGCCGCCGCGTGTTCCGCCTCGATTCGCACGATGGCGCGGTGCCCGAACCGGTCTGGCGCGCGTTCGAACGCGCGTTGCCGCGCGCTCCGGCCTTGCAAGCGGTCATCCTCGAATGGATGCCCGACGACATGCAGGAAGAACACGCGGCGGTGTTCGCGGCCGACTTCGCCCGGGCGCGCACGCTGCTGCGTTGAACACCACGTCTGCCGCAGATCGCGCTACCATCGTGTCGTGCTTGCCGAACTCCAACGCCTGCTGTTGCTGGCCTGCGGCCAACCAGAACCCACCATCTGGCTGCGAGCCCGACTGCACGCGGCCGGCCCGGAACTGACCGCCGCCGAACGCGCGATGCTCGCGAACCTCGATGCCGACGGTCTGCGCCTGACGGCGCTGCTGGTGCACAAACTGCGGTTCGAACGGCTGCTGCGCGGCGACCCGGCGCTGCGGACCCTGTTCGCCGCCGATCCGGTGGGGTTCACTCGGCGCTTCGATCGCTACGTGGCCACGACGGCGGCGACGGCGGTATTCCCCGCCGAGGAAGCATCCCTGTTCGCAGGCCGTTCGCCCGCATCCTGAACGATCAGGGCCCGAAGGGCAGGCCCAAAGCCATCCAGACGCCGAAGAACGTCGACCAGACCAGCAGCAGCGCCAGCGAGAACGGCAGCATCGTCGCCACCAGTGTGCCGAGACCCGCTTTGCGGTCGTAGCGCTGCACGAACGCGATGATCAGCGCGAAGTAGCTCATCATCGGCGAGATGACGTTGGTGCACCTGTCGCCGACCCGATAGGCCGCCTGGGTCGAGCCCGGCGGATAGCCGACCAGCATCAGCATCGGCACGAAGATCGGCGCCATCAGCGCCCACTTCGCCGACGCGCTGCCCCTTGCAGCGTCCAACGAAGCGCGCTGACGGCTACTGTCGAATCCGGATCAGCATCGCGTCGCTGGTCGTCACGCCGAGGGCGTTCGTGCTCGATGTGCTCGCCGCCTGACAGAACACGTCCATGCCGACCAGGGCAGGATCCTGCGGAACCTGGAAAGCCCGCGCGGCCTTGCCGGCATTGCCGACGACGACGACCAGGGGATCGTCGCTCGCCACCAGGATCGAACAGCCTGGCGCTCCGTAGGGTCCGAGGTCGAGCGGCAGCGGCAAGAGCCACCACGTCTCGCTGAGCCCGAGCCAGATCACGCCCAGGCCGTTGGGCTCAGCGTCGCGCAACGTGATCGAGAAGGTCCTTCCCGGCGCCGAGAGGCCAGTCCATCCAAGCTTGGCGTCGCGACCTGTAGCGTTGTCGCAGCCCAGGCCGAACGGTTCGAACGGGCGCGGTGACGTGCTCTGCAGTTCGCTGAATCCGATCAGTGGATACTGCGCCCACAGTGCCCACGTTCCCGAGCCATAGGTCTGGCTGTATGCCGCGGAGAAACTCCACGTCACCGCCAACACCGCTGCCATGACAGTGCCCGTCCAGGGGTCATAGGCGAGCGCTGTCGGCTTGGTGTCGATTCCCGACGGCCAGTAGAACAACGGGTCTGGAGGCGGCGGCGACAATGCCGTCATTGCACCGGTCTCCGGGTCGACGAGCCAAAGGCTGTCGTCCAGGAGCAGGATCTTGCCATCCGGGCCGATCGTGATACCGAGTTGCGGCCGAGTCCAGACTCTCACCGGCAGCGCCGCGATCGGGCGCGGCACGAGAGGGAAGCGGCGAGTGTCGAGGCCGAAAAGGTGGTACGGACTGGTGCCGTCGACCGTGATCATCCAGTACAAATTGCGGCCGTCGTAGGCAGCCCGGCCAGCGGCGAACTGCGTCGGGAATGTGGTGGCGCGGTAGGGTGCAGTCTTCTCGACGAACGCCAGGGACCCGACTTGGTACCCGATGATGTAGTCATGCACGACCAACAGGCGCGAACGATCGGCGTGAACGGAGCCCCAGAGCCCGGCGTTGATCAAGCCACCGAAGATCAGGTGCGGAGGCTGGTAAGTCACCTCATGGACGCCAGCACTCTGGAGATAGCAGTACATCTCACCCCGTTCATCGACCAATGCAGACTGGATCCTGCCGGCATTCGTCGAAGCCAGCAAGCGGCCCCTACCATCTACGATGTCCATCCAGGTTGGAAACGCCTCGACCCAGCCACGGGTTGGTACTTGCGCGCTGGCTGTTGCAACCAGCACCATCGCAACACCATAGAAGAAGCGGCTCACTCGACGACTCCGGTGGGAATGACGCCAACCCATGTCCCTCGTGACGCCGACCAGGCACCGGTCGCCTGCCATGTCCCCGACGTACTCTGAACCTCCTCCTTCACAAACATCTGCGCGTAGAACGGGTCCCCCGCCAATATCAAGTTGCCCGGGAAGACGAACGTGTCGCTACCGTAGACCGGATTGGTGACAAACAGGAACGACTGGTTGACATCCAGATTGAAGTCCACGTCGCGGGTGACGCCGTTGTGCGTCCAGGGTCGTGTGGCGACGATAGGTGGGGTTCCAGTCCGCATGACCGCGAGGGACCACTGATAGCGCACAGGCGCTCCGGTCGATGACACAGAGGCCAGTTTGGGTCTGTTCTCGTCCATGATCACGATCGTGCCCCCCGCACGCACCGGGCCGCTGGTGACCACGACCTTCGGAAACACGCCCGGTGACGCCGAGGGGCTGCTGCCCGTGGCGCCTTGGAAGGGCGTGGATCGCCAATAGCGGTTCGCGTGCCCGTGGTTCAATCGGAACGCTATCGCGCCTTTCTCACCACCCGGCACATGGACAATACCCGAGTCGTGATACGGAACAACGTCCCATGCCCCACGGTAGTGGTCGAGCAGCTCGTACCATCCCTTCCGGCCTTCGTCAGGGAACTGTGCCGGAACCTGCCAACTTCTGTAGGGGGATGGAAACGACGCACTGGTGAAGTCGAAGCTCGCCAAAGGGGCCGTCGTCGCGCCCCCCCCCGCAAACCCCCCCCGGCCCGCGCCCCGGGGGGGGGGGCCCCGGAGGGCCCGCCCCCCCGGGCCGCGCGGGGGGCCCGCCTGGAGCGACCACAAGTGCGGCACCGGAAGCGGCATTTCGTCGACGTAGCAACTGTGTCCTCCCGCAAACGACGTGGTGAATGTGGCGGGGGTCGACGAGCTCGTCACGGGTAGTGTGAGCACATCGACGCGGAGTGTCGGGTGTGCCACGCTCATCCAGAGCTTGCCGTTCTTCAAAAAGCCCTCGTGAAACCCCATGGTCGTATTGCCGAAACCAGGGTAGTCCCGGACCCATGTCAGGTTCGCGAAGTTCGTATTCGACAGATTGAACGTCCGGATCTGCCGGTTCGCATCATCCGCAATGAACAACTGCCCGTGCTGCTGGTCGACGACCACGTGATGACAGAACCCGATCGGATTGCCGTTGCTGGTCGTCGTCAACCACACTTCCGACGCGGCGTCGATCGACAACAGGCCAGCGTTGGCCCCGGTCGTCTCCCGGAACACGCGCAGGCACCAGATTCCGTTCCGGAGCACGTTGACGGCATAGATCGCGAACTCGTTGACCGACACCTGGTAGGCCGCGACTTCACGATTGGTCGTGTCCTTGCTCGTCCACGTGTACACGCCACTTCCACCGCAGTACGGGGGGTAGTTGCCACCATTGCCGTTCTGCCCGCTACCGTTGAGGACCGAAAGGTGCGCAATCGTCGGGCCACCGGTTTCCGCGACGAACTGAACCCGGTTCGACGCCGGGAAACCGGTGACGATCACCGCCGATGGATCCGGCGTCGCGTCGATCAGGAACACGCCGTCGGACCTGCCGACGACCAGATACTCCCGATCGTCATTCGGATCCGCCGTCCCCATCGGATCCACGAACGCAACCATGCCCGAAGTCCGCGCGCAGATGCTGGACGAGTCGTAGCCGGGGTCGCCAGGCCGGGGAAACGCCTCGATCGGAGTGAACGTTCCTTGTCCGACTGGTGTCCCAGCATTCGCGGGGTAGTTGCCACGGCTCCAGCCGTTCTGGCCCATGACCGGGCTACTCAGGAGCAGAGCAGAGCAGAAGCGTTGCATCGATGCCTCCTGTGGCCGGAACCGATCTGGTCCGCAGGCCCACAGTGTCATCGTAATACACTTCAGACGCCGTGAACAGAAGGCGCGGCGCCCCAGGTGCACTGCCAGACCCTGATGCTGGACCCGGCCGCCAACGCGATGGGCGCCGCCACCTCCAACGCGGTGACACTCAACATCGGCCGGCTGTAGCCAAGAGTTCCCACTGCCGACCTGGACTTCGGCGAGCTGCGCAATCCCGCCGGCGAACGCCACGTCGGCGTCGCACGGCTCGAATCGATCCAGGTCGGTACGGAACGTCAGCGTCGCCACCGAGGACATCCACAATGCGAACGCACTGAGGCCCACTGGTGACGACGTGCAGCCGACGCCCCGCACCAAAAGGCACGAGCCGCCGGCCAGCCGGTTCACGCGGAGACGAAATCGCGGATCCGACCGCGACCCCGTCCTACCGCACGTTGGCGAGGTTGTAGACCGCGTCCTGATCGTTCGGATCGATCTGCAGCGCGCGCTGGAAGCACGCCCGCGCATCCGGGATCCGATTCAGCCGCCACAGGCACACGCCGCGGTTGTTCCACGTCTGCGCATCGCCCGGCTGGTGATCCAGCGACTTGCGGAAGCAATCCTCCGCTTCGGCGAACTGGCTCTGCCCGAACAGCACCATGCCCAGGTTGAACCAGGCTTCCGAATTGGTGTTGTCGTTGGCCAGCACCATGTTGAACGAGTTGATCGCGCCGACGTCGTCGCCGGTGATGTAGCGCACGAAGCCGAGCTGGTGGTGGTACTCCATCTCGGTCGGCGCGAACGTCGCCGCCGTCTCCAGGTGCGGCAACGCCTTGTCGTACTCGCCCTGCGACAGCCACGCTTCGGCAGCCGTGCGGTGGATGTCGGCGAGCCGCGAGCCGAGTTCGGTCAGGCTCTCGGTGACCGCCTGGCGGTTCTGGTCGGCAATCGGGTTGACGACCAGCGGCGGCACCTGCGCATCGCGCACGTCGCGGATGCGGGTCGGGATGGGCTGGAAGCCCGGGCGGGTCGGCGCCGGCGTCGGCGTCGTCGGGATCGGCGTCTTGATGGCGTTCGTCATCGTCTCTCTCGCTTCGGTAAAGGGCCGCTCAGATCGCGGCCAGGATTCGTTTCATCTCGGAGGCTTCGTGGTCCAGCGCCCGGGCCTCCAGCAGGCCGAGCGCACGAGCGCCCATCCGCCGCGCCTGGTCCTTCATGCCCAGGCTTTGCAGGATCAGCGTGGTCTGTTGGCAGGCGCCCGGCGATTCCGGATGCGCCGCCAGGTAGGCGGTCAGGGTGTGCAACGCCGCCAGCGTGTCGCCGCGCAGCAGGTGCAGGCGCGACAACACCAGGTGGCTGACCTCGTAGCGCGGCTCCAGCGCGATCGCCTGTTCGAGCAGCCGGCGGGCGCGTTCGAAGTCGCCCTTCTGCAGCCAGGCCTGCGCGATGCCGGCCAGCGACACGTGACCGGTGATGCCATCCTGGATCGGCACCACCAGCACCTGCCCGCGATAGGCGAGGCAGCGGCGGAAGTGCGCGATCGCGTCGTCATGCTTGCCATTGCCGAGCAGCAGGCTGGCGGCGAGGTAGTGCAGATTGGGCGTCGGCAGGAACCGCCGCAGCGCGGTGTCGACGATCTCGAGCGCCCGCTGCGTCCGACCGGCGCGCGCGAACTCGAGCGCGCACAGCGCCGCCACTTCGCCCGCAAACGGCAGTTGCCGTGGCATCGACGGCGGTCCGGCCAGCAGCTGCTGCAAGCAGCGCTCGAGCAGATCGCGCGCATCGTCGCCACGACCGGGAACGCGCCGCAGGAAGTCGCCGTACTTGTAGAGGCTGTAGATGTCGTCGGGATGGCGCGCGAGCTGCTTCTGGAATAGGCGCTCGTTGCGCTCGTTCTTGGCCCGCGACGCCATCAGTTCGTCGGTGTAGCCGTGGTGTTCGACCTCGACGTCGCACTGCGACAGGATCAGGCCGAGTTCGCCGCCGATGCGGGTCAGCGACGGCGTCACCTGCTCGTGGATGACGTTCTGGTACTCGATCCCCGGCAGGTTGCGGAACAGGCGCACCATCATCACGCCGAGCGTCTTGCCGCCGGTGTAGAGGTTGGTGAAGTGCAGGTGGTAGCCGCTGACCGACGCGTCGGTGACCAGCTCGCGGATCCGCGCGCAGGCATCGCCGACCAGGAACTCATCGGCATCGAGCACCAGGATCCAGTCGCCGGTGGCATGCCGCAGCGCCTCGTTGCGCGGCGCCGAGAAGTCGTCGTCCCAGGGCCGCTGCACGACCTTGGCGCCGAACGATTCGGCGATCGCGATCGTCCGATCCGTCGAACCGGTGTCGACCAGCACGATCTCGTCGACCGCGGCGCGGGCCTGCTGCAGGCAGTCGGCCAGGAAGCGCTCTTCGTTGCGCGCGATCATGCACAGGCTGACCTTCGGCGAACGGCCCTGCCACGGCGCCGGCACTGCCGGCCTCTCGGCGATCGCCGGTGCCGCCGGGCGTTCACCGTGGATCGGCGACCACGCCGCCAGCAGTTGTTCGGACTCGCGCGCGAACTGCGCCGGCACTTCGACCGGAGCTGGCGGAGTGGTGAACTCACCTTCGGCAACCACGACCGCCGCGGCACAGCTGTCCAGCCGCATGTGCCAGGCCTCGAGCCCGATGCGCGAGTTGGCGTAGGTCTCGTCGATCGGCCCGGCCAGCAGCACGGTGTCACGTGCCAGCATCAGACCGCTGAGATCACCTGGCTGGGCGCGGTCGCCGTCGTTGCCCGGCGCCGCCGGGCCGACCATCGCCAGCCCGTGCAGTGCCGAGAACAGTGCCTTGCCCGGCAGTGCCCCTGCGCGCAGGAACCAGACGAGCTCGCCGCGGGCGCGGACGACCGCACGATTCCAACCAGTCGCTTCGCCCGTCGACTCGGCGACGACGATCTCCCAATCCGCCGGCAGGAACGACCGGATCGCGTTCGCCGTCGCCTGTTGTGCTGCCGCCTCCCCGACGCCGATCAGCACCGATCCAGCGAGCGTGCGACGCCGTTCGCACCGCAGCCAGAATCGCGACGGCGGTGTCGCCGCCAACCATTCGAGTGGCAGCATGCCGTGGGCGAAACCGGACTGACCGAGTCCGCGACACGCCGCGTCGTTGTCGGCCGGCACGCGCACGACATCGACGACCTGCAGATCCGAGGCCGTGATGGCCGAGAGCACCCGCCGCAACGGCAGCGGCAACGCCGGATCCTCCAGGCTGCCGGCGACGTCGAACGCGCCGGGCCGGCCTTCGAGCACGAGGCGCAGTTGCCGCGGCGACTGCAGGTTGTCGACTTCGACCACCAGAACGCCGTCGTCGGTCAGCCGTTCGGCCAGCGTCGGCAGCGCATCCTCGATGCGACCGAGCGATTCGGTGAACGACTGCACTTCGATCAGCTGGAAGCGCAACGACGGCTCGACGACCTCACCGCGCGAACGCGGCGCCAGGCCCACGCGCGCGCGATCGTGCGGCAGCCGCAGCACGCGCTCGGCCGGCGGGAGCAGGTCCTGCCAACACGCCACCGGTCCGCAGAATCCGACCGGTCGGGAATCGCCGTGAGTCGTCAAGTTTCCTTTGCCGACGCCGCCATGCGGCGACGTCCCCGATGCCATCGGCAATCCTGGACATCCAACTCAAGTGCGTGATGATGACGACCCCAGGTCTCGCCATGCTCGACCATGCCCTCGCCCAGGAGCTGGGCCGCCAAACGCGGTTCCGGCAGCTCGTGCACGTACCGGAGTGCTCCTCCACGCAGGATCTGGCGGCATCGGATCCGGACGGGGCGGATGCGGTGTTCTGGGCCGATCACCAGACCCGTGGTCGCGGGCGGCAACAACACCTCTGGAACGACGAGCCGGCCGCCGACCTGGCGGTCACCTTCCGGGTCCGGGCGGATCTGCCGGTGCCGCTCGCGCTGCCGGCGTCGGTGCCGGTCGCCGTCGCGCAGACGCTGGAGCCGCTGCTCGAGCGCGAACTGCGCATCAAGTGGCCGAATGACGTGTTCTGCGACGATCGCAAGCTCGCCGGCGTGCTGATCGACGCCAGCGGCGGCCACCCCGGCACCTGGCTGATCGGCATCGGCATCAACATCAACCGGCGCACGTTCCCGACCGAACTGCAAGCCAGCGCCACGTCGTTGACCCTCGCCGCCGGTCGCGTGTTCGACCGCGCGCGCGTGCTGCTCGATCTGACGATCGCCCTCGATGGCGCGATCGCGGCGCTGCTGGCGCGGAAGACCAGCGAACTCGAACTGCTGTTCCGGCGGCGCCTGGGGCTGGTCGGTCGACTGGTCGTCGTGTCTGCCGGCCGCGACTACGAGGGTCGCCTGACCGATGTCGATTTCGAACGGCTGGTGCTCGACCAGCGACCGTTCGCGCTCGGCGCCGTGCAGGGCATTCGCGCCGCACGCTGATCAGCCACCAGCGCCGAACGCCTCGATCGTCTCCAGCAACCGCGACTCGAACTGCACGACCTTGCCCGGCGGCGGCCCACCGACCAGCCGCGCCAGCAACGCCTGATCCTGCGCTTCGGGCAGGATCAACGGATAGCCGCGCGCCAGCAGCCAGCCCGACATCGCCAGCCACGCCATCGACACGTTGAAGTCGGGAAACGGCGAGATCCGCGCGAATCGCCACAGGATCCGGAAGCCCTGCCGGACCGGATGCAGGTCGTCGAACAGCCGCGGGAAGTCGCGATAGCGATGGGCGAGGTCGAAGGTGTCGAGCAGGTAGTTCAGTTCCTGCGGCAGCGGATAGCGCACGTACAACACCGCGTCCCACGGCGGATCGACGCGCAGCACGTTGTTGCGGAAGCGCGGCAGGCCGCGCGTCAACGCCTTGAACAGCTCGACCAGGAACCAACCATCCGGCGGTGTGCCACGACTGCCGCGATCGCGCAGGATCTGCAGCACTTCCTGCAGGCCCCGGATCATCTGGAACTCCTGGCTGGTGGACTGGAAGCGCGACGTGGATCCGGTCAGCACATCGGCGGCATCGTCGTCCATCACCAAGAGGCCGCGCAGCCGCAGCACGCCGGCGATGAACCGCGCATCGGTTCCGGTCCGCCGGTAGATGCGGTCCTGGAAACGCTGCGCCGTCGCCAGCATCTCGTCGTTCGCCGTCGGTGACCCGACCAGACGCGACACCAGCGCCAGGTCGAGACGTTCCAACAGCGTGGGCCCGACTCTGGGTTCACCGCTCATGCCTTCGCCTTTTCGGCATAATCGGCAGCGCACATGGAAGCCCCCGCCGAAGCCGCTCGCCCGGCCGCCACGATCCCGACGCCACCGGCGCCACCGCGCCGGTCGCGGTTCCTGCGCAACGTGCTGATCGCGATGTTCGTTCTCGTCGGCCTGGTGCTGCTGGCGCCGATGTCACTCGGCCTGTTCCGCGGGCAGATCGAGCGGGAGATGGGCAAGAAGCTGCGCACCACCTGCAAGCTCGGCGGCATTTCGTTCTCGTGGTTCTCCGGCTTCGAACTCGCCGATGTCGAGATCGGCAACGCCGCGGGCTTCGACACTTCGCATCCGTTCCTGCGCCTGCATTCGCTGCGCGGGGATGTCGGCATCCTGACGGCGATGCGCGGCCGCTTCGACCTGCAGGGGGTCGCCAACGGCCTGCGGATCTGGCTGGACCAGGATGAGAACGGCCGCACCAACGCCGAGGCGCTGCTCGGCAGGAACATGAGGTTCGAGGGCGGCGACAGCGGCGGCGGCGATCGGCCCGGCAAGAACCGCGAACAGCCGTTCGATCTGTCGCGGCTGCGCCTCGACCTCGAGCTGACCGAAGCCGGCATCGAAATCCGCCGCAGCGGCCAGGTGCTGGAGTCGCTGCACGACCTGACGGCACGTGTCGAGAAGGAGTACGGCACCCAGACGATCCGCTTCGATCTGACGACGAAGCTGGCGCCGACCGCGGGCAGCACCCAGGACGGCGAACTGCAGGTCCGCGCCAATGTCGATGCCGCGACGCGCGTCGTCGACGCGTCGATGACGACCAGGCAGTTCGATCTGTCGCGCTACCTGCCACTGGCGGCGGTGTTCTTGCAGCCCGGCGACCTCACTGCCGTTGCCGGCGTCGCCAATGGCGCGTTGCAGGTGAAGGCCAGCGGTACCGAACAGATCGAACTCGGCGGCGATCTGCAGGTGACTGCGCCGCGCCTCGCCGGCGCGCTGCTGCGCGGCATGGACGTGCGCGCCGAACGCTGGTCCTTGCAGCCGCGCGCCAACCTGCGCTTTGGCACCGACGGTGCCGCGTCGGTGTTCAGCACCGCTGGCACGGCGCTCGACCTCGGTTTCCTGCAGGTCCACGGCCTCGACGGCGAGGCGCAGCAACAGGCGCTGGCCGGACAACCGGGCGTGGCGTGCCGCTACGTGCTCGACATCGACCAGCTCGCGAGCTTCGGCGGCCCGATGCCCGAGTTCCTGCGCGACTGCGGCAGTCGACTCGCCGGCACCGCCAGCCTGCCGTTGGCCGGCGGCTCGTTGCCCGACACGACCACCATCGTCCAGCAGCTCGTGGCGCAGGCCGAACTGACCGCCCGCAGCATCCGCATCGGCGGCTTCGACCTTTCGGCGTTGGCGACGACGCTGTCGGTCCAGGGCGGCAAGGTGGCGCTGACCACCGCCGCCGGCACGCAACTGAACACCGGCCCGCTGGCGCTGACCATCCGTTCGGATCTGCAGAACCTGGATGCCATTCCGCTCACGTTCGAACTCGACTGGCGCGGCGGCCGCGTCGCCGGCCAGACCGCGGCGCTGATCCGCTACGCGGTGCCGCTGCTCGCCGGCCTGCCCGAGAATGGCGCCGACTTCGCCGCCGCAATCGACCTGCAACTCGGCCTGCGCGGCCCGGCGGTGCCTGGCACCGGCGAGAACTGGCTGCAGTTCCTGAACCGCTGGTCGGGGAACGGCTCGATCGCATTGCGCGATGGCGGGGTGACGCCGGCGAAGTCACTGGCGGGCCTGACGGCGCCACTCGGTTCGCTGCTCGGCCCCGCCGGCCAGCTCGGCGACGGCAACCGGCTGGCGTTCGATTCGATCACCTCCGGGTTCACGATGCGTGAAGGCAGCATCGAGAGCAAGGCGATGCGCTGGCTGGCGAAGGGCCGCGATCTCGGCCTCGCTGGCACGGTGCACCTCGACGGCAGACTCGACTTCGGCATCGATCTGACGGCGTTGCTGCAGCAGCACCGGGATGGTCGCCGGGTCGCCGCGGTTCTCGGCAACAAGGCGCTGCTCGCGGGATTGTCGGGCACGCTGGATGCACCGGCGCTCGGGCTGCCGGATCCGACGAAGCTGCTGCAGTCGGTGCTGCAGAACCCGGGCGACCTGTTGCAGGACGAGGCCGGCAAGCTGCTGCAGAAAGGGCTCGAAGACCTGTTCGGCAAGAAGAAGTAGCGGTCGTCACCACTGCAGCCGCAACGTGCGTTCGACGCGTTGCGCGAGCTTCGGCGGCACACCGAGTTCGGCTGCCAGGCTCGGCCAGCCCGTGAACGCCGCGATCACGTCGTCGAGAACGAGGCGCTCCCGGCGTCGAGGCAGGCCGGCAACATCGGCGAGGTGCCGCAGGTCCTGCAGATCGAAGCCGGTCGTCTTGCCCTGGATCGACAGCTGGTGTCGGCTGGTGAACGCGCTGCCCTCGGCGTGGCAGAGGTCGTACGCAGGCGCGATGTCCCAGTTGCCGCGCCGATCCATCAGGAACGCGAAGTTCTTGACGTGATCATCCTGGTTGCAGCCGACGAGGTTGAACACCACCCGCCGGAACTGTTGCTCGAATGCCGCCGCCGGCACCTGCAGCTGCTTCATCAACAGGAACAGCTGCTCGTACGAGTACGCACCGGACTCGTGATAGTCGTAGTGCGCGAGCGCCGCGAAGCTCTGCACGAACCGCTTGCCGCCGTCGTCGTCGCGGTCGAACCGCCGGGTCATGAAGTGGCTGCGGCCGTTCTCCTGCAGCAGGCGGCACTCGGTCATCGCGATGCCACAACGTTGCGCGATCTGCGAGTAGCCGTACTCCAGCAGGCCGTAGCCAGCCGGGTCGGCAATGCCCCAGTCGCCGCCGAACGCAACGCCGTCGAACTTGATCAACCAGTGCTGGAACCCGGGCGGCAACCGCGTCTGCCCCGAACGGACTTCCTTGGTGCGCGGGTCGAACGCGATGACCGCCTTGGCGCGCGCACCGCCGGCCGAGGTGCCGACGCTGAGGATGTCGAGCATCGCCTGCTCGCCCGCTTCGCCGTCGAGAACCACGCGCAACTTGTCCTTCTCGGCAAACGCCATGGCCGCCAGCTGGACGAGTTCGGCGACCGCCAACCGACGGTCTTCGAGTTCCACACCGCCGGTCGCGGGTTCGAACTCGAGCGCACCCATGCCGCGGGTACCGGTGTAGCACAGGCGATCGACCGCGTGGAATCGGTCAGGTGGACGACCGGTGCGCGCGAGCCAGGCGTCGATCAGGCGATTGCCGAACTTGTCGGGCAGACAGTCCGCGAGCAGGCCGGGCAGACCGTGAAACGACCGCGGTGCAAGTTCGCGAAACTGCCAGACCCGGCGCGGCATCACCGGCATTTGCAGCGGCGCGACTTCGACCCGCGCCGCGGCGAAGTCGGGGTCGTACTCGAACCGCGCGAAGGGCTCGTCGTGGTCCATCGCGACGTAACCGATCGGGGTGCCCCAGAGCCGGACCGTAGCCGTCGTCACCGCCGCTCATCTCCCCAGGCGAAGCCTCGGTCCGGCGCTCGCGGCGAAGTCCGCGGGCGTCGACGCCCCTTCACCTCGACCAGCGGCGAACGGAGGTTCTCGGGCAGCAGTTGTTCGACGGCTGCGTCCAGCCGCAGCGCCATCAGCAACCGCACCCACGAACCGAGCCTGGCGTCCTTGCCGTCTTCGATACGCCGTAGCGTCGCCACGCCCACGCCGGCGGCCTCGGCCAACTGTTGTTGCGACCATCGTTGTTCGCGCCGCAGGATCACCAGGCGTCGGCCGAACTCACGCAGGACCTCGGTTGCCGGGGTTTGGCGGTCGATCTTCATTCGATCACAAGTGATCGGAATTGTAGCAAGCCGGCCATGAATCGATCAGAAACAAGCGATTTCCGCGACGTGGCGTGGTTTCCGTAATCGATCACATACGATCGATTCACGGCTGTTTCGCCTCGAAATCGATCACTTGTGATCGGTCTGGCCTACAGCCCGGCCAGGACCAGCAAGCCACACATCGCCAGCGTCGCACCCGGCAGGAACGGCGCGATGCGCCAGTTCGCCAGCGTCGCCGGCAACAGCCGCAGGCCCGCCGCAACCGCGACGAGCATCGTCGTGGTCGTCGCCAGCGAGAACACCGCGATCACCAGCAGCGAACCGACGATGCCGTGGCCATCGACCGCCGCGAGCGCATTGGGAATCAGCCATTCGCACGGACCCAGCGCAAACGCGACCAGCAGCCAGCCGCGCAGGCCCCGGATGGCTGCCTCGCCGCGCCGCGATTGTCGCCACGCCAGCATGCACAACGCGAGCCCGACGCCGATGCAGAACCACGCCATCGCATCGCCGCGCAGTTGCTGCACGCCCGCCAGCCGCGCGACTCCGTCCGTCAACCACCAGGCGAACGGCACCAGCGCCGCCGAAGCCAGGCAGTGCAACAGGCCCGCGATCGCCGTCAGCCACATCGCCTTGCGCGCCGACCAGGCGTTCGCTCGCGCCGAAGCCAGCAACGGCAGGTAGTGGTCGGGGCCGGCGAGCGTGTGGGCAACGCCGACACCGGCGGCGGCCAGCATCAGGGTCGTCAGGGTCACGGGTTCTGCGAACGTCATGCCGGCAATGCTGCCGGATGGTGGGCCCGGTTCCAAGCCTCGCCAGGCAACAGCCGTTCAGCGGGCGGACCGCAACTCGAAGGTCGCGGTCTCGCCATCGCGCACTTCGATGTCGCCGCCGACCCGCTCCAGCGTTTCGCGTTCGCAGTGATAGATGCCGCCCTGCCACGTGCCGGCGGCGGCCGGCGCGAACCGGAACCGGCCGTTCGCATCGGCGATCACCTCGGCGCGATCGGCGCCGCCACCGCGCTGCATCAGGAACACACGTGCTCCGGGCAGCGGTTCGCCGGTCGCATCGCGAGCCACGCCCTCGAGGACGCCTGCGCGCGGCACCACCACCGTGCCGAGTTGCTCGACCTCACCACTCACCAGCGCCGGGATCGCCAGCAGGCCGTGTTGCGGCACGAGCAGCCGATGCGGCCGATGGCGAGGGAACAGTCCGTTCAGTTCGAACGCACCGTCGGCATCGGTACTGGTCGCTGTGACCCGCAACCAACGCGGAGACCGAAGCTCCACCCAGTCCTGCAGGATCACCGTTCGCCCCGCCATCGGCCTGCCCTCGGCATCGTTCAACACCCCGCGCAGGCTCGCCGACGGAATCGCGCGAAGTGTCGTCGGTTTCACCTGCAGAGACCGGAAGATCGGGCATTCCTGCCGCACGTCTCCCTCGCTGTCCTTCTCGCAGAGCACCCAGGCCGTCGAATCGACGATCTGCGCCGAGCACGACACGAACCCGAACTGCGGCGCCGTCAGTGATGCGGTGCCATCGGCGGCCGTCGTGACGATCTGGGTCGTACCACACAACCCGAGCAGCAACCGTTCACCGGCAATCGCCTTGCCGGTCGGATCGACGAGGGTGACCTGCCAGGTGTCGGACTCGATGCCGGTGGTCGTCAGTTCGAATCGATCCGGCTGGTTGGGTCGTGACCACGCCACCCGCGAACAGGCAAGGCGACGCTCCGGGTCCACGACCTCGAGATGGAATCCCTGATCGGTCGGCAGACCGAACACCGACCAGGTTCCATCGGCGCCTAGCCGCCCCTGGGTCAGCGCGCGCGGCAACACGCGTTCGGGGCCGCTCTCGTGCGTCAAGCGGACCAGCCAGCCCGCCGCACTGATGCCAGCCGGCAAACCGGTCACTGCCACGGTGAAGCCACGCGGTTCAGCGTCGTCGAAGCGGAAGTCCTCGTCAGCGCCGCGGCGCGGACCCGCAGTTCGCACCACCGCTGCGCAGCCAGGCATCCAGGCCGACAGCCAGACTTCGCCGATCGGCGCGTGCTCGAGCCGGTAGCGGCCATCGGCGTCAGTGGTGACCGCCACGGGATCGATCCCGACCGCCCACTCGCGTTGCGCGCCGACGGCGACCACCGCACCCTTGGCGGGTGACCCGTCCCGCTGCAGCACCCGACCCGTCAGCGGCAACGAGTCCCATGACACAGCGACGTCGGCCTCGGTCGAACCAGTATCCATCAGCCAGACATGCCGGTGCACCTTTCCCGGCGCGGTCGCGTGCACGCGCAACGGCCTGGTCGGTCCCCGCAACCGATAGCGCCCTTCACCATCGGTGCGACCGCGCGCGAACACATTGGTCGGATCGTTGGCGTCGGCAAGCCAGACCTCCCCCGCCGGCACCACGTCGCCACGCGCATCGACCACGGCGCCCGTGATCAGGCGATCGACCGCCGGCACTGGGCCCTGCGGCAGGGACAGCAACAGCATCGACCACATCGCGACCATGGTCGCACAACGAATCCACGACCGACTATTCGGAGTGGCTCGGTCGCTCAACTCTCGCGATAGCGATGCGAGACCGGCATCCGCCGACCGCTCCAGCACCGTTCGCTGACCCTCAGCGCCGGCGCGTACTGGTAGCGCTTGAACTCGGCCGCCTGCACCTTGGCGAACAGCTCCGCCACCCTGGCCCGCGCCATGCCGGTCTTCGCCGCCGTCAGTTCGACCGACAGTTCGTCCTCGACCAGGCACTTCAGCACCGGATCGAGCTCCGGATACGGCGGCAGCGAATCGGTGTCGAGCTGATCGGGCCGCAGCTCCGCCGACGGCGGCTTGTCGATCGAGTTCTTCGGGATCCGTTCGCCGTTGCGGTTGATCCACCGCGCCAGCGCCCACACCTCGGTCTTCCACAGATCGGCGATCGGCGCCAGCGCGCCGCAGGTGTCGCCGTACAACGTGCAGTAGCCGACCGCGCATTCGCTCTTGTTGCCGGTGGTCAAGAGCAGATGACCATGCTTGTTGGCGAACGCCATCAGCAGCGCGCCGCGCATCCGCGCCTGCAGGTTCTCCTCGGCCAGCCCCGGCGGGCCGTCGCCGAACACCGGCCGCAGCACCTGCGCGTAGCTGTCCTGCAGCGGCGCGATCGGCAGCAGATGGAACGGCATGCCGAGCTTCTGTGCCAGCGCCCGCGCATCGTCGATGCTGTGCTGGCTGCTGTAGCGCGACGGCATGCCGATGCCGACGACATTGGCGGCGCCGAGCGCATCGACCGCCAGCGCCGCCACGACCGCCGAATCGATGCCGCCGGACAGCCCGATCACCGCCTTCGGAAAGCCGAATTTGCGCGCGTAGTCGCCGAGGCCCTGCACCAGCGCATCGTGGTGCAGTTGTTCCTTGCCGAGTTCGCGCGGCACCTGCGTCCACGGCGCCTCGGTGTCGACGACGACCAGCGCTTCGTCGAACAGCACCGGCTGGAACGCGACGCCGCCAGGCTTGACCGCCAGCGAGCCGCCGTCGAACTGCAGCTCGACGTTGCCGCCGACCAGGTTGACGTACAGCATCGGCACCTGGTGCCGTTCGGACGCGGCCTGCACCATCTTGTGGCGGAAACGCTCCTTGCCGACCGACCACGGCGACGCACTGAGATTGACGACCAGCTGCGCACCGGCCTTGACGACACACTCGACCGGATCGATCTGGTAGATCCGCCTGGCGAAGAACTGCGCGTCGTTCCAACCGTCTTCGCACACGACCATGCCGACGCGACGACCGGCGACGGTGATGACGTTCTCCTGCGGTCGCTGCCACGGTTCGAAGTAGCGCGATTCGTCGAACACGTCGTAGGTCGGCAACAGGCTCTTGCGCGCGACGATCTGCACCAGACCGTCCTCGAGCCGCGCGACCGCGTTGAACAGCGGCCGACCGCCGCGCGTGGCGGCGTCGGGATTGGGTTCCAGGCAGCCGAGCAGAACGCACAGATCCGGCGGCACGTGCGCCGCCAGCTCCTGCAGCGCGCGATCGTGCGCGGCCAGGAACCCGGGTCGGACCAGCAGGTCCTCGGGTGGATAGCCACAGATCGCCAGTTCGGGGAACACCGCCAGCTGCGCGCCCTGCTTGTGCGCCCTGGCCGCGAACTCGACGATCCGCCGGGCGTTGCCGGTGAAGTCACCGACCGTCGAGTCGATCTGGCACAGCGCGACCTTCATGGCTCAGCGCACCTCGAGCGGCAGCTGGAACTCGATGGTCTCCTCGGTGCCATCCACCTCTTCGACCGTCTCCGCGCCGAGTTCGCGCAGCCGCGCGACGACCGCTTGCACGCTGGACTCCGGCGTGCTCGCCCCGGACGTGATCCCGACCGCGCGCACACCGGCGAACCAATGCGGATCGATCTCGGTGGCGCCGAGCAGCAGATGCGCCGGCACGCCCGAATCGGCGCCGAGTTCGCGCAGCCGGTTGCTGTTGCTGCTCATCCGATCGCCGATCACCAGCCACAGGTCGACCCGGCCGCGCAGGTTCTTGACCGCCATCTGCCGGTTGGTCGTCGCATAGCAGATGTCCTCCTTGCGCGGCGTGCGCAGCTTCGGGAATCGGCGCTTCAACACGTGCATGACCCGCATCGCCTCGTCGACGCTGAGCGTCGTCTGCGTCAGCACGGCCACCTTGTCGGGATCGGGCACCGTCACCCGTTCGGCCTCACCCGGCGTCGCCACGACCTGCGTGCGCGTCGGCGCCTCGCCGACCACACCCTCGACCTCGACGTGATCCTCGTGGCCGATCAGCAGGATCGTCAGCCCCTGCGCCGCGAACCGGCGGGCCTCGACGTGCACCTTGGTGACCAGCGGGCACGTCGCATCGATCGAGTGCAGCTTCAGGTGCGCGGCCTGGGTGAACACGTCCGGGGCGACCCCGTGCGCCGAGAAGATCACGTGGCTGCCGGCGGGGACGGTGGCGAGGTCATCGACGAAGACGGCGCCCTTGGCGACCAGGTCGTCGACGACGACCTTGTTGTGCACGATCTCGTGGCGGACGTAGACCGGTCGGCCGTATTTGTTCAGGGCGCGTTCGACGGTCTCGATCGCGCGTTCGACACCGGCGCAGAAGCCGCGCGGACGGCACAGGAGGACTTTCATCGGGGGCGAGAAGCATCGGCCCGGGGGTCCGGGTCGGCAAGCGATGCTTCACAAGGTCGCGCCGTTCGCTCGTGCAAACGGCCGGGTTTCCCTCTACCGAACTTCGAAGATCGCCCCCTGCCCACGCTGCAACGTCCCCACCAGCGGCACCGTCCCATTGGTCGGGAACGTCTGGTAGATCCGCACCGCCCCGAGCGGTCCACACACCGTCGATTGCTTGCCGAACGACGTGATCACCTGCAGCGGGTTCGCCGTCTGCGCGTAGGCGAACGCCTGCGCGAACAACGTCATGCCGACGAACTGTCGTCCGGCCGGCAGCGGCACGCTGACACTGCCGACGCCGGACGCATCCGCGGTACCGAGCAGACCCGCGCCCGGTTCGAGGTTCACCCAGCAATCGGGCGCCGGATAGCGCAACACCGGCGACAACACCGGATTGGGCAGGCCCGGATTGGCCGGGTCGAACAACGCCAGCGGCAACGGCTGGCCGAACACACTGCCCTGCGCCGTCAGGTTCAAGAACACGTAGAACGGCGCGTTCGCCGGCACATTCAGCAGCTGCCACGAGTAGGCCAGTCCGGCCTCCATCGAGACCGCCGGGCGCAGGTCGAGCGGCGCCGCCCCCAACGCCGCGCACGCCGGCCCCTGATTGCCGAACGTCGCCTGCGGCGCGGTGCATCCCGCCAGATTGTCGAGGCGATACGTGCCCACCGGCTGGGAACGGATCGTCAGATCGAACAGCAGACTGCCCGGTGGCGGATTGCGCGGGTCGCGCGCCGGCGTCAGGCCGTAGACCCACGGGACGGTGAACACGAAGTCGATGTTCGCCGGCCGGACTCCGGCCACTGCCGGTTGCGCCGGCAACGCCACCGGCACCAGCCCCATCACCGCGGTCACATCCGAGCCGAAGTTGTCCTCGAACTCTGCGACCGCCGTCGCCGCCGTCTTGTCGGTCGTCGACATCCGCAGGTCGACGATCAGGAACTGCTTGGCGGCATACGTGGTGGTTCCCGGGATCGGATTGTCGGCGCGGAACGAGATCCCCGAGAGTACACGCGGTCCGGACCACGGCAGGTCCTCGCGGTCGTACAGACACTGGAACCGCACGCCCTGGTTGGTGCCGAACGGGATGTTGGAGCCGGTGCCGCCTTCGACACCGTTCATCGCCGCGGGCACCGTGATGTTCTGCGCCGCCGCCGGCAGGCTCGACGCCACCACCAGAAGTCGAACCATCGCCCGGCCGGCAAGTCGCGTTCGCATCAGCGTTTCCTCGCTGCCAGCATCGACGCCCCGCACCGTCCGGCTGAAGCCAGTGCACCGTTCGTACATGTCTCGGAGCGGGATCGCGCGGTCAAGAGTCCGGCGGCGGCAACCGAAACAGACCCCGCAAGGCCGTACACCAAGCAGTCAGGAAGCAAGGAGAGCCACGTGCAACTGGAGAACTTCGCGACACCGCATGGGCAGACCCCGCAGCTGCGCTATGCGTCACTCCATCGCGCCGTCGAACGCGGACTTGCCTCGGACGACGTCTACAAGGAACTGGTCGACATCTGCCTGCGGCTCGGCCACGTCGAGGAGGCGATCTCGGTGTGGCGGCGCATGCCCCACGGCGCGTTGCGCCAGGTGCTGCAGTCGCAGCTGCAGCGGCGCGCGGCCTGCTCGCGCCGGAGACCAGCAACGCCCGCGGCGCCCGCGACCGCCATACCAGCGCTGCGGCGCAGCCGTTGCACCCGACCACGGCGCAGCCGAGCACACCGACGCTGACCGAGCATTGTCTCGACGCTGGCGAGTTCCTGCTGCAGCAGCACATGCCGTGGGTCGCGCTGTTGACGATGGCGGTGTTCCCGTTGGTCGTCGGCATCGGCGGCTTCCTGACCGCCGGTGGTTCGCCGATGCTGCTCGCCGGCATCGCCGCCGTGCCAGGCTTCCTCGCGCTGGCCGTGGTCGGGGCGATGGGGCGGCGCGTGCTGATCGACAGCAGCCATGGCAGCGCGGAAGTACCGCGCGTGACCGATGCGGTGCAGATCCTGCGCGAGGCCACGCGATTCGCGACCGACTTCCTGCTGGTGTTCGGCCCGCTGCTCGGCCCATCCTGGCTGATGGTGGCTCTTGGCGCCCCGGCGATCGCGCTGGTGCCCGGCGCCCTGCTGTCGATGTTCTTCGTGCCGATGACGTGGGGCCTGCGCCAGGTGCGCGGTGACTTCGCCTCGCTGTCACCGACGACGATCCTGCGCGCGATCGGTCGCTGCGGCGGCGCCTACGCGGCGCTGGCCGGCGCGTTCTGGGCCGCCTTCGCGCCGGCGATGTTGACGGCGTTCCTGGTCAGCGGTCGCGCGGCGTGGCTGCAGATCGCGGTGCTCGGTCCGCTGCTGGTGCTGCCGGTGCTGGCGTCCTCGCGGCTGCTCGGCACCTGGCTCGACGCGCATCGGCTGACGTTGGGGATCCTGCTCGGCGGGACGAACAGCGAAGTGGCGGTGGCGCCGACGACACCCGCGGTCGCCGAACCGCCGCGCGCACCGGTGCCGCAGTTTCCCGTTCGTCCGGCCGAGATTGCGCACTTCGCCGCGCCCACCGCGCGGGTCAAGCGCGCGCCGGCGAAGCCCGCCGGCAAGGCGGTGCAAGAGCCCGCAGCGAAGACGCCCGCGGCCAAGCCACCGGCAGCACGTCCGGCGGCTCCGGCAGCAACGCCGAACAAACCGGCGGCAGCTTCGACCCAACCGCCCAGGAAACCGGCACCGGCGCAGAAGTCGGCTGCGCCCAGGCCCGCTGCGGCCAAGTCGCCCGCGACGTCACCTGCGGCCGATCCGCGGCAGATCGAAGGCCGGGCCCCGGCGCGGCCGGCGAAGGCGAAGTTCCAGGGCCCGGATCTGAGCGGCATGCCCGGCGCAACGACGGTATCCGGGAACGAACGCGCGAAGTCGCGCGCCGCGACCCGCCATCCTTGAACGGACGGTCCCGGCATTTCGCCGCTGGCATCGCCGGCAGCACCGATGCGACAATCGCGGCATGCCGAGAGTCGTCGCGTTCGCAGTCGCGCTGGCCACCGTACTGCCGTTCTGCCGGAGTCAGCAGCCGACCAGCTTCGTCGCTGCCTACCTGACCGAGGCCAGAGGCCAGCTCGCCGCCGGCGAACTGCCAGCCGCCCGGCTGGCCGTCGAACGCGCGCTCGAGCGCGATGACAAGAGCCTGCCGGCGCTGGCGCTGCTGGCCGATGTGGCCGACCGCCAGAAGGACCAGGACACGTTCGTGCATGCGCTGCACCGCTGGCTCGACGTGTTCGACGCCCGGCCGGCGCCAAGAGACGCCAAGGCGCGCAAGGCCGTGTTCGATCGCCTGCTGCCGATCGACGCCGAAGCCGCCGGCTGGGAGAAGCTGCAGAAGCAGTACGCCGGCAACCTGCTCGAGCTCGCGCGGCAATACCGCCAGCGCAAGGACCTGCTCGGGGCATTGGATCTGTACGCGGTGCTGCTGCAGATCGTCCCGGACCAACCGGAGGCGCTGGCGGCGGTCAAGCAGATCCGAGCCACCGGCGGCCGCGAAGTCGCGATCGAGGACGTGTTCGCCGGCGGCGATCCGACCGGCGGCCTGTCGGCCGAGGAGATCGCCGAACAGGATCGCGCGCACTCGGCGTGGGCCGATGCCTGGACCGACCAGAGCCCCAACTACCGCTATCGCACCAACGCCGGCTTCCTGGTGTTGAAGACGTCGGCGATCGCGATGGAACAGGTCAACCGGTTCTACCGACGGTTCTTCCACTTCCAGGAAGACGGCACGCCGACGCCGCCGATCGAGATCCGGATCTTCAAGAGCCGCGACGAGTATCTGAAGCTCGGCCAGGGGCCGCCGGTCGAATGGTCCGGCGGGCACTTCATCGGCGATGCGGTCGAGACCTACGTCGGTGGCGTGACCGGCAAGGAGTCGATCCGCGACATGTACCAGACGCTGTTCCACGAAGCCGCGCATCACTTCGTCAGCATGACCGGACCGATGGTGCCGGGTTGGCTGAACGAGGCGTACGCGTCGTTCTTCGAAGGCTGCGTGATCTTGAGCAACGGCAGTGTGCGCTGGAACCAGGCGCCGCCGGGCCGGTTGTTCCCGCTGGCGACGCGGATGGAGAAGGGCTGGATGGCGCCCGGCGACAACGCGGGTCCCGGGCCCGGCGGCGAGTGGATCGATCCGCCGACCGCACCGACGTTCCGGATGGTCGTTGCCGGTGATTACCAGTGGGGCCCGCCGTGGTACGCACCGACGTGGGGCGTCGTCTACTTCCTGCACAACTACCGCACCGACGACGGGCGGCCGATCTGGCGCGACGCGCTGCACGCGTACTACACGTCGTTCAAGCGCGGCCGGCCACAGGACCCGATCGCGCACTTCGAAGAACTGGTGCTCGCCGGCAGCAAGCTGTCACCGGTCCGGAGGATCGACGAACTCGATCCGCTGTGGAAGACCTGGATCCTGCAACTGCGCGATCGCGAGAGCGGCAAGGGCGATGCCGGCGAAGAACTGGTGCGCTGGGCCCAGGCGGCGCTGGCCCGCAAGGACCAGGCGGCGGCGCTCGAGTTCCTCGACGAGGCGCGGCGACTGCGGCCCCAGGATGGCGAAGTGCTGTGGCAACTGGCGACGCTGCTCGAGCAGATGCAGAACAAGCCGCTGGCCGCCGCGCGCTACCGCGAGTTCCGCCGGATCCTCGAACTCGAGAAGGCGACGGCCGAGCCGCGCTATGCGCAGGCCGGCAAGAAGATCGAGGTGCTCGATCCGTTGGTGGGCCGCTACCGGACGTTCAAACAGAAGCTGGCGCAGCAGGGCCTGGCGCTGGCGCGCAGCTACGAGGAACGCAAGCTGCCGACGATGGCGCTGGAGATCGCGCGGCGGATGACCGCGAGCTACTCCATCCCCGAAGCGATGGACTACTACGTGGCGCTGGCGACGCGCACCGGCAGGAGCCTGGCGCGCTGGCGGGTGGCGTACGACGAACAGAGCCTGGCCGGCTGGTCGGCGAGCGGCGATGGCGCGTATCAGCCGTACGGCAAGCTGCTGCGGGCGCTGGTGCCGAAAGAAGGCGACCGGATGGTCACGCGCGAACTGACCTGCGACGTGACGTTCGACGCCGACTTCTCGTTGTCCGCCGAGATGCAGGTCGAAGTCGACCAGCAGGGCGCGTTCGCCGGCGACCTGGTCGGGCTGTGTTTTGGCCGGAAGGGCGAAGGCACGTTCCACGCGGTGCTGCTGCACCCCAAGGGCTATCTCGACATCAGTTCGTGCCGCGGCGGCGAGTGGACGGTGCACGACCATCGCAGCCTGCCGGTAGGCGCGACGTGGCGAACGCTGCGGATCGACGTCACCGATCGCAACCTCGACGTCTACTACGACAACCGGTTCGTCCGTTCGCTGGCGTTCGCCGATGCGGCGGCGGTGCGCGGCGGCTTCGGGCTGATCTGCGGACCGGGCAAGGCGCAGTTCCGCAACATCCGGCTGCTCGGCCGCGATCCGTTCGATCCGGCGGCGAGGATCGAACGCGAACTGGCGATGGCGAAGGTGATGGCGGATCCGGGGCAGCGGACGCCGGGCACGTTCGCCGGGTTCGAGCCGCCGGCATTCCGCGAACTGACATGGGTGCAGGGCGAAGCGACGACGCCAGCGCGGTTGAAGGGGCGGCCGGCGCTGTTGGTGTTCTGGTCACCGGCGGCGGACCAGGTGATCCCGACGTTCGGCTACCTGCAACATCTGCAGGAACGCGGCCGGCAGCAGGGCCTGGCGATGGTCGTGTTGTGCGATCCCGGCACCAGGGCGGCTGCCCTGCGCGAGTTCCTGGTGGCTAACCCGTTGCCGGGGGCACTGATCGCGATCGATGAGTTCGCGGGCACCTACGAGCCGTACTTCGTCAAGGCCGGTGGGTTCGGCATGCCGCGGATGCTGGTGCTGGATCGCGCCGGCATGGTCGTGTTCGAGGGCGATCCCGGTTTCAAGCAGGGACGCGGCTGGAAGGCCGAGGATGGCGCGACGTTCGTCGACGCGGCGTTGGCGAAGGTGCTGGAGAACTGACTCACTCCTCGCGCACCGCCCCGAATGGCGAGAACCACCCGGCCGGGATCGCTGGCAGGAAGGGCAGCTTCAGCTGCGGCGGCCACAGCCCGACCCCCGCGGTCAGGCCGAGCAGATGCAACTCGACGCCCTCGGCGAGACCAACCTGCGCGCCGAGCACCGCCGTGTCGATCGCGACCCCGGTTCCCGTCGTCGTGCCGCCGATCCGGAGCCACGGCGTGAAGTCCTTGCCGACGGCATTCGGCGGCAACTGCAACGAGAACCCTGGCACCTGACGACTCAGCCAGACCACGAAGCTGTTGCTGTTGGGGCCGGGCCACGCCTGATAGCCGAGCACGTCCGGATAGCCCCGCGCCGTCTGCAGGATCGCCGCGCCGAGCAGTGCTGCCGCGTCGCCGCAGTGCACCGCATGTACGGCGACTCCGCGATCCCAGCGTTCGTCGAGCATCGCCACGCGCGCGTCGATCGCCGCGACCCACACCTCGTCGAGATGCGCGTTCCATTCGACGCGATGCCAGGCGGAGCCACTCTTGACGTCGACCCAAGCATGTTCGGCGAAGCGGGTGAACCACGGCAGCCAGTCGCGATCCGGCAGCCGCACCGACTTGACGACGACCAGGTGTTCCTGTTCGGCCACCGTCGACGGCCGCACTGCGCACCCGGCGAGCACCGTGAGCCACACCGCCGGATGAAGGAACGAACAAGCGCAACGGGACATGGATTCGATCGCGAACACGACCTTATCGTGCCGTCATGCGCCGCCGCTGGCTGCTGATGCTCGAACTCCTGCTGCTGATCGGCATTCTCGCCTGGGTCGGCGTGTCGCTGCTGCCCAAGCGCTCGCCGCCGCCGGGCGCCATCGACCTGAAGGTCCAGCTCGCCGGTGCCAGCGACCGCGCGTTCCTGGTGCCGGACGTGGCCGGCAACCTGCACTACGAGATCCTGCTCGACGACGGCATCGTCCAGAACCTGACGCCGGTCGAGTTCGCGCAACGGTTGCACGCCGACCAGACCTCGCGCAGTTCCCTCGCGGTGCTGCTGAACGTGTCGTCGCCGACGGGCTTCCTGTGGGTCGCGCTCGGCCTGCTTGGCCAGGTGCTGTTCACCGGCCGGATGATCGTGCAGTGGCTCGCCAGCGAGAAGAACCGGCGGTCGGTCGTGCCGACGGCGTTCTGGTGGATGAGCCTGATCGGCGCGACGATGCTGCTGGTCTACTTCCTCTGGCGCAAGGAACCGATCGGCGTGCTCGGCCAGGCGACCGGTTGGTTCATCTACGTGCGCAACCTTTGGCTGATCCACACGGCCGGAACGCCGGCGGCGGCCGGCTGATCAGCGCAGCGTGGCTTCGCCGGCGTTGGAGACCGTGATCCCGACCGGCCGCAGGACCGTCGGATCCAGGCTGACGCCCTGGTGGAACACGATCACGCCGGCCAGCACCGGGTTGTTGGGCACGGCCACCGAGAACGACGCAACACCGTTGACGTTGGTGACGAACGTCGAGACCTCGGCGGAGGTATAGGCATTGCAGCCGGGCACGCCGAACGGCGTCAGTTCGAAAGGCAGCGGGTTGCCGTTCCACGACACATCGCTCAACGCGGTCAGCATGAAGCCGGCACCACCGGTGATCGGCAGTTCGGAGATCTGCAAGTTGAGCACCTGGCCGAGGCGCGGCAGGGTCAATGCGGCCAGGACCGGATCGCGGCCGTTGCTGCCCGGGCAGCCGCGGCCGAACGTCCGGTAGGTCGCCGCATTGCCGCCATACTCGTTGGTGCCACGCAACGCGGCGGTGCCGTCGAAGCCGCCGAATACGACGGTCTGGGCACGGGCCGGGTCGTAGACCATCGCCATCGCCGCGTTGCCCACCGGCGTCGTCGCCGTCATCACCTGATGCCAGCGGCCACCGGCGAATTCCCAGGTGTCATTGCGATCGATCAACAGGTCGGCGCCACCGAACAGCACCAGGCGGCTGCGCGCATTGTCATAGGCCATTCCCGCATCCACGCGTCCGGGAGGCGCACCATCGGTCAGCAGCTGCGTCCAGTTGGTGCCGTCGTATTCCCAGGTGTCGTCCAGAACATTGGTGAAGTCATCACCGCCGAACAGCACGGTACGGGCCCGACTGACATCGAACGCCATTGCCGGGCTGATCCGCCCCGCCGGCGCTGCGGCCGTCGTCACCTGCGCCCAGTTCGTGCCGTTCCACTCCCAGGTGTCGGCCAGCAGGTTGGTGCCATCATCGCCGCCGAACAACACACAGACGCCGCGGGTGAGGTCGTAGCACATCCCGGCCAGCAGGCGCCCGGGAGGTGAGTTCGCCGGATTGCGATTCTGCCAGTTGGTGCCATCCCACTCGAGCGTCTCGGTCAACAGGTTGAAGTTGAAGTCCTGGCCACCCCACATGACGGTGCGACCGCGCTGCAGGTCGTACGCCATCACGTGGCTCTCGCGTTCGGTGGGCACGAACGCCGGCGCGCGCTGCGTCCAAGTCGTGCCGTCCCATTCCCAGGTGTCCTGGAAGACGATGTTGCCGACGGGTGCATCCCAGCCGCCGAACAACACCGCACGGCCGCGCGCCGTGTCGAAGGCCATGCGCGGCAGGGTCGCGGCGGCGGGACTCGGGGTGGGCGTCCGCAGGTTCCAGTCCTGCGCCGGCAGGGTCGTGAGGGCGAACAGGGAGATGGGTACGGAGAAGCAGCGGAGGAGTTCGTTCGTCATGGGATGGAAGGGGAGACCCGGGCGGGCTTTCGGGGCGACGCCGCCTTGCCATCCGAATGCCGGGTTCTGGCCGCCAGCCCGGACTCGGGAACGAAACCTCGAATTCGGGGAGGATTGCCAAGCAGTGGGCCGGCCACGGTCCCTCGCGAAGGACCTGGCGACGCGCGACGTCACGCCCACGCAACAACAAGAACCAACATCTTCACGCCTCGATGCGCACTTGCATCGTCGCCGAGTCACCGGCTGGGATCGTCAACGCGTCATCAGCAACGTTGCCCGACTCGGCGCACAGAAACCCGGACCAGGCGTCGTCGCCCACGTCGCCCATCTTCGCCGCCTTCGTCGCCCATGGATTCCAGACGATTGCCGAACGAAGGCCACTCGTCGAGACCCGGATCCGCCGCTGCAGCACCGGATCCTCGATCTCGAGTCGCGACGGCGCGCCGACGAACACGCGATCGGTTTCACCCGCGAATGTCAGCGGCGCCGTCGGTTGCACTTTCCGCTGCATGCCGTCGACCTTGTCCAGGAACGTCACGCCCTCGAGTCCGTGCACGCGCACCCGCCGCACATCGCCGACTGCGAAGTACGTGTGCAGCGCTGGTTCACAGCGGAACGGTGCGTGATCGCGATTGTGGATCGTCAGGGTGATCGTCAACGCGTCGGTGATCTCGACCCCAAGTCGCAGCGCGAACGCATGCGGCCAGAGCGACCGCGTGTGCGCATCGTCGGTCAGTTCGAACACCGCGTACGCCTGTGCGACCTCGACCGCCCGCCACGGCAACCGGCGCGCGAAACCATGCGCCGGCCGGCCACGCCGTTCGGGATCGTCACCAAACCACGGGAAGATCACCGGGATGCCGCCGCGGATCGCTTCGCCCGGGGCGAAGCGGCTGCACGGACTCAGCCACAGGACCGGTGGGCGGTCGTGCGGCGTCCAGGTGGCGACGTGACCGCCGTGTTCGAAGACCTGCAGATCACCGTGGTGGGTCCGCAGCCAATGCACCGGCAACGCATCCATTGTGTGCATGGTTCGCTCAATCGCCGATCACGGTGCGCAGGCCCGAACTCATCGCGAAACCGTTCGGCGATCCCGGCCGCAGGGCCGCGCCCTGCCAGAACAGCGTGACTCCGAGCAACGACGTCAGCGAGGGTATCGGCACCGCGAAGCCGACGCTGCCACCGCCGTTGCTGACCGCCACGAGCACCGCCTCCGGCGAAGCCAGCAGCGTGCAGCCCGACAACGGCACGGCAACCTGCTGCAGCCCGCCGATCAAGGCCGCCGGCTGGCCGGCGGCGGTGCGCAGGATCTCGAAGCCGAACTGCGGTTCGCCGAGCCGAGGCCGGGTGGCTGCGGCGAGCCCCGGGGGCGTCGGACCGCAGGCGTTGCCGTAGCTTGCCACGACCGGCGGGACCATCGCGAGATGCTGGACGATGCCACCGTCGTACAGGCCGACGCCGGCGAGACCCGTGGTTGCGAACACCTTGGCGCCAAAGCCCGCAGGCTGCGCGCCGGGCCACGCGTGCAGCCGCCAGGTGCCGTTGGCATAGCTCCAGAGTTCGAAGTCAGGCAGGTTGTTCGACCGCTGCACCGCGTAGAGGCACTCGCTGGTGCGGACATCGTAGGCCAGCGAGCCGCCGATCGGATTGTTCGGTTGCAGCGTCGTGCTGATCTGCATCCAGGTGCTGCCATTCCATTCCCAGGTCTCCGCCAGACCGTTCACGTAGTCGGAACCGCCGAACAACACGACGCGCCCCGCGACGGTGTTGCCCGCCATCGCGTGATGGATGCGCGGCGTCGGCGATTGCGCCGGCGCCATCTGCGTCCAGGTCGAACCATCGAATTCCCAGGTGTCGCCGAAGAGGTTGCTGCCCTGGCCGCCGAACAGCACCGCGCGATTGCGCGGCAGATCGAACGCCACGGCGCCGCCCCAGCGCGCCTGGGGACGCACCGCGGGCGTCAGC
Source organism: Planctomycetota bacterium (assembly GCA_016713175.1). GTDB lineage: Bacteria > Planctomycetota > UBA1135 > UBA1135 > UBA2386 > JADJPQ01. Next base: position 51,026 of record JADJPQ010000030.1, on the reverse strand, counting down.
GGCTGCCACGCGGTACCGTTCCAGCGCCACAGATCGTTGGTCGGCGGCGCCTGGAAGGCAGGGGTGCCGCCGAACACATAGGTCGCCGCCGAGTCAGACCACATCCCATGGAAAAGCCGCGGCGGCGGCCCGGACCCGGCGAGCAAGGCCCATCGGCGACCATCCCAGCGCCACAGGTCGCCGAACACCGGCGGAATCTCGCCGACCGAACCGCCGAACAACAGCGCATCGCCACCGGATGGCGACGGCGCCATCGTGAAGCCGACGCGGCTGGTCGGAACCTGGGGCAGATCGCCGATCCGCAGCAGGCGGTTGCCGTTCCAGGACAGGATCGCCCCCGCTTGCGGACCGATCGGTCCACCCGCGATCGACAGCACTTCGCCCCGGCGGACATCGAAGACCAGTTCATGGCCGACATGCGTATCGGGCGCGGGTGTTGGCACCACCGTCACCCAGGCACTGCCGTCCCATTCCGCAATGTCGAGCATCGGGCCGAAGTTGTGGTAACCGCCGAACATGATCGTGCGGTTGCGCACCGCGTCGAACGCCATCTCGTGCAGCACGCGTCCAACGGGACGCACCGCGACGGTGCGCTGCTGCCAGGTCACGCCATCGTATTCCCACGTCGCATCGTCGATCGTGCCGTCGTTCCGTTCGCCGCCGAACAGGACGCAACGACCGCGAGCACTGTCGAAGGCCATCGCCACGCGGCGCAACGGCGGCGGCGATGCCACGAGCATCCGCGGCGACCAACTGCTACCGTCGAACTCCCACGTGTCCGCATTCGCGATGCCGTTGAAGTCCGACCCGCCGAACATCACGACTCGCCCCCGCTGCGTGTCCAGGGCAAGCGCGGCGTCGAAACGGGTGGCGGGCCGCGTCGCCGGCAGCAGGTTCTGCCAGGCGACACCATCGTAGTGCCACGTCTCGGACAGCAACGCCGCCGGCGAGATGATCGCCAGGATCCGTCCGGGTGAATACTCGACCAGCCGGACCTGCCCCGCGCGCGGCCCAACGGCTGGCCGGCGACGCCAAGCATGTCCGTTCCATTCGTGCGTGTCGCCGTCGCGACCGAGGACGACCAGCACGTTCCGGGCGGTGTCCATCGTCCCGGCGTGCTGCCATCGCGGTCCGCCATCGCTGTGCCACTGCTGCGCGAACGCCGAGCCGAGAAACAGGAACAGCGGCAACGCCGGCAGCGCCGGCAGCGCCGGCAGCGCACGCCACGATGAGGTTGGGGTCATGGGGTGATTTCGAAGGCGGCGACCGCGGAGGATAGTCCCGGCAGCCGGCGCGGCAACGGTGTCCGATACAGCCGCTGCGGTTGCGCGCAGCAGCGCTATTCGGGAAGCCACCAGTCGGACGCCAAGAACGGTGCCAACGCGTAGGCGATCAGCGGCTCATAGGCGCGCTGGCGATCGACCAGCCCGGCGGTCAGCACGCCCACGGCGCCGGCGCCATGCTTGGTGCCGGATTGCGCGATCAACGCATCGATGGCGTGCCCCAACTCGAGACCGGAACGGATCATTGCCGCCACCCGCGGCGGCAGCGGCATGTTCAACGAACCACCGGTGCCAATGCGATCCTCGCGGTCGACGACAACCGCCCAGGCGCAGGTGCGCATGCCCGCGGGCGTGTCGATGCACCCGCCCTCGATGCCGATGCCGAGGTCGGCAGCGGTCGCGTCTCGAGCCGCTCGCGCCCGGTTGGTGGCGCCTCGGATCGTCTCGTCGTCACCGAATGGCTGTGCCGCGACGCCGGAGGGTACCTCCAGGCCGACGATCGTCGCGTTCGGAGCGGCGCGTTCGACCATGGCCCGGACGGCAGCGATCTTGACCGGGTTGCGCGACCCGACAGCGACGGAACGGACGACGAAGGGCATCCGAACAGTCGAACCGGCGGCGCTGGTGCCGTCCACCAGCCCGGGCGATCCTCGACAGCAGCAGCACCGGGCGTAGCCTGCCGCGATGCGCCCCGCCGACCTCCAGACCCCGACCCTGCTGATCGATCTGGCGGCGGTCCGCCACAACCTCGAGACGATGCGGCGCTGGCTCGGCAATCGGATGGACCGTTGGCGACCGCACGTCAAGACCTGCAAGGTGCCACAGGTGCTGGGGCTCCTGCTGCAGGCTGGCGTCCGCCGCTTCAAGTGTGCGACGACGCGCGAGGCCGAAGTGCTGTTGCGGCTGGCGGGGCCGATGCCGATCGATCTGTTGGTGGCGATGGCGCACCGAGGCGCCAACCTGCAACGCCTGCTGAGCCTGGCCGCGGCGGCGCCGCACCATCGGTTCGCGATGCTCAGCGAGGATCCGGCCCATGCCCGCGAACTGGCGGCCGCCGGCCTGGACGTGTTCGTCGATCTCGATCCCGGCTACCACCGGACCGGCATCCCGCTGAGCGAACGACAACGGATCACCGAGGTGGCCAATGCCGCCGGCAAGGCCTTGCGCGGGCTGCATTTCTACGATGGCCATCTGCACGGTGGCACACTGACCGAACGCTCGGTCGCCGCCCGCGCCGCATACGCCGATCTGGTCGCGTTCGCCGAGCCGCTGCGCGGCCAGCAGCCGTTCGAACTGATCACCAGCGGCACGCCGACATTTCCGATCGCGCTGCAGTACGAGCCGTTCGCCGCGTTCGAACACACCGTCAGCCCGGGCACGGTGGTCTACTGGGACTGGCGCAGCGCGCAGCTCGGCATCGATGGTTTCCGCTGCGCGGTCACCGTGCAGGCCCGCGTGATCAGCCGCCCGACCAAGGATCGCATCACGCTCGATGCCGGCTCCAAGGCGATCGACGCCGCAGTTCCCGATCCGATCTGCGTCGCCGAGGGTCCATGGCGGCTGCGCGCGCTGCGACCCAGCGAAGAACATCTGCCGATGCTGGTCGAGGCCGGCGAGCCCCCGCCGCTCGGCACGCTGCTGCGTTTGGTCCCGATGCATGTCTGTCCGACCGTCAATCTGGCCGACGACGCCGCGCTGCTGGAGGGCGACGACGTCGTGACCGTGGTGCCGGTGCGCGCGCGCGGCCACGAGACCTTGCCGGCGCCGGCGGGCAGCGCCAGACTGTCGTCGTGACCGATCTGCCCGACCATCTGCAGCGCATCGCCGACGAGATCGACGGCTGGCTCGAACTGCGCTGCCCTGAGCGCGCGTTCGAACGGCTCGACACGCTGCTGGCCCACCCGATCGGTCGCACCGAAGGCCTGGCGCTGCGCGTTCGCGCGCTGGTGGCGCAGGCCCGGCACGACGAAGCGCTGCACGATCTCGCCGAGCTGCGCAAGACCGCGTTCGATCCGGAGTGGGTCGATCTGGTCGATGCCTGGTGCAAGAAGCGCACGCAGGATCTGCCGGGTGCCGTCGCGTGCATGGAACGGGTGGTCGAACGCAACCCCGAGTCGGCGATCGGCCACTTCAACCTCGCCTGCTACGCCGCGCTGGCCGGCGATGGCGAGCGCGCCCTGGCCGAGATCGGCGTCGCGTGCCGGATCGACCAGACGCTGCGTGAGTTCGCCGCCCACGAACGGGACCTGCACACGCTGCACGACGACCCGCGCTTCCAGGCGATCCTGGAGCCGCCGCCCGCCGACTGAAGCCGGGCGCCCGACGGCACCCGCGATGCCATGGGCCGGTCCTCGGACCACGCCCGCTGCCCACGGCCGTACGCCGATGTAGGAGGCGACCCCGAGGATCCGCATCGCGTGACCACGACCGCCGACCGACTCGTCGCCGCCCACGTCCTACCGCAGCTCGAACAACGGATCGGCGCCGTCGTTGCCGTGCCACCGCCGACCCTGCAGGCGCTGCTGTGCGCCCTGTTCGGCGGCGGGCACGCGCTGCTCGAGGGCATCCCCGGCATCGGCAAGACGTTGCTGGCGCGCACACTGGCACGCTGCGTCGACTGCGACTTCAAGCGCATCCAGTTCACCAACGATCTGATGCCGAGCGACATCGTCGGCACCGCGATGTGGCGGCCCGGAGCCGACAAGTTCGTGTTCACCCGCGGGCCGTTGTTCGCCAACGTCGTGCTCGCCGACGAGATCAACCGCACCAGTCCGCGTACGCTGTCGTGCCTGCTCGAAGCGATGGAGAACGGCCAGGTGTCGATCGAGGGCCGCGCCATCGAACTCGGCTCGCCGTTCCTGGTGCTGGCGACGCGCAACCCGATCGAGTTCCACGGCACGTATCCGGTGCCGGAAGCGGCGCTGGACCGCTTCCTGGTGCGCGTCGAGATCGGCTATCCGGAAGCCAGCCGCGAACAGGCGCTCTATCGCGGCCAGGACACCGAGACCTCGCTCGCTGCGATCACGCCGGTGTTGACGCGGGCGCAACTGCTGGCCGCCCAGACCGTGATCGCCGCGATCGGCGTGTCCGAGCCGATCGCCGAATACGTGCACCGCGTCGTCACCGCCACCCGCAGCCATCCGGATGTGGCCCTGGGCAACAGCCCGCGGGCCGCGCTGGCCTGGCTGCGCGCGGCCAAGGCGCGCGCCTGGTTGCAGGATCGCGACTTCGTGTTGCCCGACGATCTGAAAGCGCTGGCGGTGCCGGTGCTGGCGCACCGCCTGGTGCTGCACGGCGGCGGCAATGCTGCGACGCTGGTCCGCGAACTCGTCGAACGGACGCAGGTCCCGTTGTAGCGTGCGACCGCGCCCGACCGTTCTCGGCGTGAAGGGGCTGTTCTTCTACGCCGCTGTCACGCTGGCCTTCCTCGCCACGGCGTACTCGAACCTGTTCTTCCTGCTGCTGGCGTTCCTCGCGGTCATGGGCCTGCTCGGCATCGCCTGGGGCGCGCGCAATCTGGCCGGCCTCCGCGTCGAGTTGCTCGGAGTGGCGCCAGCGCCGGCCGGCACCGACCACGAGGTGCGATTGCGGCTTGTCGGCGGGCGGCGGTTGCGATTCCAGTTGCAGATCGCCATCGATCTGCCGGACGAGCGCGCGCTCGTGCTCGACGTGCCGTTGCTGACCGGCGAACGCACGGTGACCGCTCGCCTGCCGGCGCGACCCCGCGGTGTCCATGCGGTCAGTGGCGTGCAGGTCCTGACCCGCTATCCGTTCGGCATCATGCAGTGGTCGGTGCTGCAGCCGGCGACCGGCGAGGCCATCGCCTATCCACCGCCGGCAGCGATCCATGGCGCGCGTGATCGCCAGGCCGCCCTGACGGCGTTGCTCGGCGAACGGCAGGTTGCCGGCGGCGGTGACGGCATTGCCGGACTGCGACCGTTCCGCGACGGTGACAATCCGCGCCTCGTCCATTGGAAGGCCAGTGCCAGACGCGGTGAACCGGTGGTCAAGGAACCAGAACTCGACGCGGGTGAAGTGCTGGAGGTGAGTCTCGATCGACGCTGTTCGACCGCACGACTGGACGAAGCCCTCGGCATCGTCAGCGCTCTGGTGCTGCTGGCCGCCGATGCGAAGGAGGTCGTGCAACTGAAGAGCCAGGACCATGCCGCCGCGTACGGACCCGGCCAGCGATCCACCGGTGACGCGCTGCGCTGGCTGGCGGCCGCGGCCCCGCTGCCGCCCCAGGCGTCGGCGCCGCCGGCCGTGGCGGCGACCGCGGTGCGATTGCCCAGGCGCGCCTGCAGCGAGGCCGGTCATGGCTGACGCGCTGCGGCCGTTGCTGCTGGTACTGGTGCTGATGAACCTCGCGTTCGTGCAGATCACCGACACGGTGTCCGCGGGCTGGATGTTGCCGCTGTGGACGCTGGCAATCGCCGCGCCGGTGCTGTGCCGATTGCAGGAACGATGGCTGTACCGGCTGGTGTGGAATCTCGGCGTCATCGGCGCGTTCGGCTGGTTGCTGCGGCACGCACTGACCTCCGGCCTGCTGCACATGCTGGAAGACGGCCTGCTGCTGGCGGCGCTGTGCCAGGTGCACCTGCTCAACAACGTCGGCCGGCGGCAACGGCCGGACCTGTTGTTCTTCAATTCGTTCCTGATCGCGTTCGTCACCAGCTTCTTCAGCGCCGACGTCTCGTGGTCGATCGTCTTCGTCGGCTACGCCGCAACCCTGGTCCCGGCGCTGCAGTTGTTCATCGTCGTGCGCGCTGGTGGAGCGGCACCCGGGATCACCGGCGCGGTGCTGCGCGACAGCCTGCCACGGACCCTGGCGGTGCTGATCGCCACGGCGCTGGTGTTCGCGTTCTGGCCCCGCGACTTCGAGCGTCAGGGATTCATCGATCACGCGCTCCGGCTGGCGGGCGCCGGCCAGGTCGCGTTCGACGAGCCGATCCGCCTCGGCGGCGACGGCGCGGTGTCGCTGAGCGACCGCGAAGTGCTGCGCATCGCGCCCACCGACGGCAACCCGGAGTCCGTGCCGGCGCACTGGCGCGGCGCCACCTACGTCGAGTTCGACGGCTCCGGCTGGGACCCGTACCAGGTGATGGACTTCGGCAGTCGCCGCGCGACCGATCCGTTGTGGCAGGCCGACGAACCGCATCGTTGGCGACGACCATGGCGGCCTTCGGGAACGACCCTGCGCGTGCGGTTGCTGGACGACCGCGGCGAACGACTGTTCGCGCCGTTGGCCACGGCCGGCATCGAGTTGCTCGGCCCGTCGACGACCGTCGTGCTCGATCCCAAGGGCGATGCCGTGCTGGCGTACCAGTTCGACGGCGGTGGCGCGTCGTTGGAGTACCGTCTGGCACTGGGCACTCCGGAGCCAAGGCAGCGCTTCCGCGTCGGCACCGCCGCCGAACTCCGGTTGCGCTCGGTGTCCCTGGCACAACTGCCGAACACGCTGCTCGATCTGGCCAATGTCGCGCGGGCAACGCTGCCCGACGATGCGTCGCCAGCGGTGATTGCCGAGGGTTGCCGCTCGTACCTGCAAGAACACCGCCGCTATGCCCTGCCCGGCACGGCCGGCGCTGCCAGACATCTCGGCGAGTTCGTTCTCGGCACCGGAGCCGGTCACTGTGAGTACTTCGCGACCACGCTGGCGTTGATGCTGCGCGTGCTGGGCATTCCGTGTCGTGTCGTCGGCGGCTATCTCGCCACCGAATGGAGCGAAGCGACCCGCGAAGTCGTCGTTCGTGAGAAGCATGCGCATGCCTGGGTCGAAGCCCTGTTGCCCGGCTCGGTGTGGACCACTCTCGATGCCACCCCGGCAAGTGAATTGCAGCCGGCGGTGAACGAGCCATCGACCTGGCAATCGTTGACCACGATGCTGCGGGAGGGGTGGGCCTCGATCACCGGCTTCGACGGCGGCTCGCGCACCGCGGCCCTCGCGTGGCTGCGCAACCTGCCGGGGAGCCTCGCCGCGACCGCCGGCAAACACCCGCTCGCGGTCGGCGTGGCCATCGCGTTGCTCGCCGGGTTCGTCGTCTGGCGTCGTTCCTCCCGCCAATTGGCGCCAGCCGCGACCCGTCTGCTGCGGCAGGCGATCGCCGCCGCCGGGCTGCGCCAACTCCCGGGGGAGACGCCGCGCGAACTGCTGATCCGTGCTCGAGGCACCGAAGTTCCACCCGATCGCCTGCAGGCGCTGGCGTCGGCCATCGCGATGCACGAGACTATGCGCTACCGCGCTACCGCCCAGGAGTCGCGATGAGAACCGCCTGCACGCTGTTGCTGTCCGGTCTGACCGCGTCGCTGCCCTCGCAGGAGGGCCCACGCGTGGTTCGCCTCGAACCACCGCATCTGGCGCTGGTCGTCGAGCCGAAGAGCCAGGAACTGGCGATCACGTTCGATCGCGACATGGACACCGGTGGCTACTCGGTGTGCGGCGGCGGCACCACGTTTCCGCAGGTCGAAGCGACCAACTGGCGCGATGCGCGGACGTTCGTGATCCGCGCGAGCCTGCAACTGCAACGGGCCTACGCGATGGAACTGTCGTGCGTCACCGCCAACGGCTTCCGCGCCAAGGACGGCACCCGGCTGGCGCCGCAACCATGGCGTTTCGCGACCGCGGCCACGCCGCCCGCCGACCCGCAGCAGAAGGACCGCAACGAAGCCGCGATCGCGCGGCTCGAGACCGCGATCGCCGAACGCTATTCGTACCGCGATCGGCTCGGTATCGACTGGCACGAATTGGTCGAGGACCGGCGCGCCGACCTGCTGGCGGCACCGACCGATGCGGCCCTGGCGGTGCTGTTGGCCGACATGCTTGCCGCTGGACAGGACCCGCACATCAGCGTGCGCTTCCAGGATGGGCAACTGGCGACGTCGTCACGCTCCACCTTGCCGAACTTCCGCGCCGACGCGCTGACCAAGGCGCTGCCAGGCCTGCGCAAGATCAACAAGATCGCGTTGGCGGGTCGCACCGACGACGACATCGGCTATCTGATGGTGGCAACCTTCGAGCGCAGCCAGCGCGATGCGTTCGAACAGGCCATCGAGGCGCTGCGGTCGCTGCACGATTGCAAGGCGCTGGTGCTCGACGTGCGGATGAACGGCGGTGGCGACGAGCTGCTGGCGCAGCGCCTGGCGGGGTTCTTCGTCGCCGAGGCGAAGGTCTATGCCGCGCATCGGACCCGCGATCCGAAGGCTGCCGAAGGCTTCACCGAACGGCAGGATCGCACGATCCGGCCCAATCAGGCACCCGATGTGTTCACCGGCGCGGTCGCCGTGCTGATGGGACCGGCCAACATGTCGAGCTGCGAAGCGTTCCTCTTGATGATGAAGCAGGCGCCGAAAGCCAAGCTGATCGGCATGAGCTCCGCCGGTAGCTCGGGCAATCCGATGCCGCACACGCTGGCACCCGGGCTGCAGGTGCTGTTGCCGAGCTGGCAGGCGCTGCGGCCGGATGGAACCTGCTTCGAGGGCGAGGGCATCACGCCCGACATCCGAGTCGAAAGCGACGACGCCGGAGTGAGCGATCCGGCACTGCAAGCCGCGCTCGATCGCCTGCGCGGCAAGCAATAGGCGTCATCGCGAACGCTGCCGCGCGACCCAGTCGGCAAGGCCGGCGACCCGCACATCCTGCCAGCCCGCCGCCAGCGCCAGGTCCCAGGTCCTCGCCAGATCCCCGACGGTCACGCCATCGCGCACGCGGAGGATCAACGGCATCGGCACCACGATGCCTGCCATCGTGCGCGACTCCGGCGTCCGCCGCCGGATGACCTGCAGCGCGTCGCACAGTCCGGCGTCATCGGTCAACGCCAGCGGACCGACACTCCACGTCAGGCCCTCCTGGCCACGGCGGCGGACATCGACAGTCGTGCGCCAGCGCTCGGGCCACGGCGTGAACGCGCGCAACACCGTGTCGCCATTCTCCGAACCGCCGATCAACAACTCGGCACCGGCGACGTCACCAGCCTGCTGGCTCGTCAACGCGATCTGCAGGAACCGCTCGGTTGCGCCGGTTCGAGCATCGATCTCCTGCACCGACCGATGCCCACCGGTGATCAGCATGCCCTCCCGGCAGCCAAGCCACGCTGCCGCGTCGGCACGAGCGCCGAGTTCGACGATCCGTTCGCCGCGCTGGAGCTTGCCGTCGACGCGCCAGGCCGCGCGCTTGTTGTCGAGCAACACGAACCCGTCCCCGGCGGTGGTGATGCCGAGGAACTCCGGTGGATTCTCGCCATAGTCGATCCGGTCGTGCTCGCGAACCGGTCGGCCGGCGCGGGGATCGATCAACGTGATCCTGCCGTCACGGCCCAGGCCATGGAGGAAGCGCGCATCGGCGGCGAAATCGACCACCGCCACCGCCGCAGGTACCTCGGCCAGCAGTTCCCAACTGGACAGGTCGTGGCGATACCAATGGTCGCCCCGCGCCACCCACGCGGTGTCGGCGAAGGCGCCGATCGCCGTCAGCTTGCCGGCGCCGCGCAGGGGCAGTTCACGGAACGAGCCTTCGAATGCGCCACTCAGGCCAGAAGTCGAAAGGTCGGCTGGAAGCGTGTCGAGCAGCGCCCGCTGCGCCGGCGCGGCAGCGAGCATGGACAACACGGCGATCGGGACGAGGCGGTGCATGGGCGGGGCAACGGCCCTGCTACGTCGGCAGTTCACGAGCTGCGAACACCGCCGCGAGCATCAGCGATCCGCCAACACGCTCGCCGCATAGGCCAGCGTCGCCGCACCCATCGCCAGTTCCCGTTCGTGCACCGCGTCGATCGTGTCGACCGCGGTGTGGTGGTAGTCGAAATAGCGCTGGCCATCGACCATCAGCCCGAACAGCGCCGCCCCCTGCGCCCCGAGCGGCGCGATGTCGGCACCGCCGGCGCCACCGCCGGCCAGGAAGATGCCGGCACCGAACTCGTCCAGCGGCCGGAACTGTGCCCGCACCGCCTCGGCCGCCTCGCCGGACAACGAACAGGTGAACCCCTGCGGCGTGAAACCACCGGAGTCGCTCTCGATCGCCGCCACGTGGCGTTCGGCGGCGTGCGCCCGCGCGTACGCCTCGGCGCCGCGCAGACCGTTCTCCTCGTTCATGAACAAGACCGCGCGGATCGTCCGCTTCGGCTGGATGCCACACGCCTGCAGCAGCCGCAGCGCTTCGAGCACGTGCACGCAACCGGCGCCGTCGTCGTGGGCACCGGTGCCGAGATCCCAGGCATCGAGGTGCGCGCCGATCACGACGATCCCGTCAGCCCGGCTGCTGCCGCGCAATTCGCCGACGACGTTCGCTGACATCACATCGGGTCGGGTCTCGCAGCCGAGCTGCAGCTGCACACGCACCGCTCCCTGCTTCAATCGCGCCGCCAGCAGTTCGGCGTCCTCGGTGCAGACCGCAGCAGCGGGCACCATCGGCACACCATCCTCGTACCGCATCGCGCCGGTGTGCGGCCATTGGTCGATCGTCGTCGTCATCGACCGGACCAGCGCCGCCACGGCGCCGGCCTTGCCGGCCTCGATCGCACCGTTGCTGCGCTGCGGCACCGCTTCGCCATAGGCCTGGCCGGTCCGGCGCAGTGCGCGCGGCATCGGCCGGTTGAAGAACACGATCTTGCCGCGCGCCCGATCGCCGAGTTCGCGCAACTGCTCGAACGATCGGACCTCGAGGAGCTCGGCGGTGACTCCCTGCGCGCCGGTGCCGATGCTTCCACCCAGGGCCGTGATGCGCAGCTCGCGTCCATCGCCGACGACTCGTGCGGACTCGACGCCACGCACCCAGCACGGCACCAGAACCGGCTCGGCATGTACGTTCTGCAGGCCCATGCCGAGCATCTGGTCGATGCTCCACCGCACCGCTGCCTCGGCACCTGGCGAACCGGACAGCCGCTTCGGAGCCACGGTGCACAAATCGCGCAGCGTCGCGATCGCGACATTGTCGTCGAGCGCCTTGGCGAACAACAACTGCGCCCGCGCCCGCAGCGACGCATCGACGATCGTCAACGACGAGGTCCCGGTCACCGGCGGCGGCGCCGACTCGACCGGTTCGACCACGGGTGCTGCACCGCATGCCGCCAGCAACGACAACCAGCCAAGGCGGCAACAGCTCATCGGACCCAGTTCGCCTTGCGCTTGTCGAGGAACGCGCCCATGCCCTCGCGGGCCTCCGGCGTCGCCCGCAGCGCGGCGATCCACTTGCTGGTCATCGGGATCGCCTCCTCCAGCGTCAACGGCGCCACCGCCCGGATCAGTTCCTTGGCGCTGGCAACCGCGAGCGGCCCGGCACTCAGCAATTCGCCGACGGCTTTTTGCACGACGCCGTCGAGTTCGCCCTCGGGCACGGCCTTGTGCACCAGACCGATCCGCATCGCTTCCTTGCCGTCGAAGCGTTCGCCAGTCAGGAACAACGTCCGCGCGCGCCCGGCGCCGATCTTCTGCATCACGTACGGCGAGATCACCGCCGGCACGATGCCGAGCTTCACTTCGGTGAGCCCGAACACGCAGTCTTCGCTGCAGAAGGCCATGTCGACCGCCGCGGTCAGACCGGTGCCGCCGCCGAGCGCATGGCCGTGCATGCGCCCCACCACCGGCTTCCGACAACGCGCGATCGACAGGAACATCCGCGCCATCCGTTCGGCGCCGCGTTCGTTGTCTTCTGGCGACAACGCCGCCTGCTGCTGCATCCACGCCAGATCGGCGCCGGCCGAGAAGCTCTTGCCGTTGCCGGACAGCACGACCACCCGGGCCTCCGCGTCCTGGTCGGCTTCGCGGAACGCCAGCTGCAGTTCTTCGACCAACGCGCCGTTGAAGGCGTTACGGACGTCGGGGCGGTTCAGGCGGATGTGCAGGACTGGGCCATCGCGGCCGACATCGAGCGTCTGGTAGCTGCTCATCGGACCGGGAAGGCTGCCCGTGCGGCGGCCTGCCGTCCAGTACGGCGTTGGCCCGCACGCGCTGCGCTCGGCATGATGCCCCGCCCCCATGCCGCCGCATGTCCGCCTGCTGCTCGCCGGTTCGCTGTTCGCCACCGGCGGCGCGTTGATCAAGCTGTGCGGTTTTCCGTCGCTCGAGCGCGCGGGCGTCCGAGCGATCTTCGCGGCACTGACGCTGTTCGTGCTGCTGCCGCCGGCTCGGCGCTGGCCGTCGCGGCGGATCCTGCCGCTGATGCTGCCCTACTTCGGCGCGACGGTGCTTTTCGTCGTCGCCAACACGCTCACCACTGCCGCCAATGCGATCTTCCTGCAGGCGACCGCGCCGCTGTGGGTCAGTCTCGGTGGGCTGGTGCTGCTGCGCGAACGGCCGAGCCGGATCGATCTGCTGGTGCTCGTCTGCATCGCATTCGGCATGACGCTGTTCTTCCTGGCACCGGCGGAAGCGAGTGCGACCGCGCCTGACCCGAGGCTCGGCGACTGGCTCGCGATCGGATCGGGCGTGTCGTTCGGACTGTTGCTGATCGGTTTTCGCTGGCTGGGCCGACAAGGTCAGGACGAACAATGTGCGGCGGTCGCGTGGGGCAACTTGCTGACCGCCCCGCTCGCGCTCTCACTGGCGCCGTTGCTCGGGCAGGAACTGATCGTCGGCACCGCGCAGGACTGGACGGTGATCGCGGTGATGGGCGTGTTCCAGGTCGGGCTGGCGTACTCGTTGCTGGTCCGCGCGATGCCGCATGTGCCGGCGGTGCAGGCGTCGCTGTTGTTGATGATCGAGCCGGCGCTGAATCCGGTGATCGCGTTCGGCGTGCATGGCGAGCGGCCGCATGTCCTGGCGATCGCGGGTGGCGTGGTGATCATCGCGGCGGTGGTCCTGGGGAGCGTGCTGACGGCGCGGCGGGCGCCGCGGCTGCGTTGACGCCGAGATCGGACCGATTCCCGCGAGGTCGGTCGCCACGCCTAAGTGAAGAGCGAACCAGTGGTTCTAGGGGGTGCCGGCGCTCGCGGAGGCCGACGACGACGGCTACCGAACCTGAGAGCCTACCGATCGGCGTCGACGTCGTCGGCCGACGGCGTGCCAAGCCCACCACCCAGTGCCTTGTAGATCGCGACCAGCTGCGCCGCCACTGCCGCTTCGCTGCCGACCAGCTCATCCTCGATCGCCGCGACCGTCCGTTCCGAATCGATCACCGTCTGGAAGTCCGACAACCCCGTCCGGTACTGCGCCTGCGCCAACGCCACCGCCCGGCGCGCCTCCGCCGCCGCGCGCCGCAGCGCCGCCAGCCGTTCCTGCTCGCGGACGAATCGCGTCATCGCGTTCTCGCTCTCCTCCAGCGCCAGCAACAACGTCTGCTCCCACGCCACCTGCGCGGCCTCGGCACGCGCGGTCAACGATTGCACGCGATGCTTCAGCCGACCGCCGTCGAACAGGTTCCACCGCAACGACGGCCCGAACGCCAGCACGTCGCTGCCCTTGGTGAACACCTCATCGGCGGCATTGGCGGCGAGTCCCAACGTGCCCGACAACGACAGCCTCGGGTACCGCTCCGCCTCCGCCACGCCGATCCGCGCCACCTCGGCGGCGAAGCGACGTTCGGCCGCGTGCACGTCCGGACGGCGACGCAGCAGATCGGCGGGAACACCGACCGCCACCGACAACGGCGGCACGGGAAGCATCCCGGGGATCGCCAGTTCCGCCGGCAACTCGGCCGGCGCCTTGCCGAGCAGCACCGCCAGCCGGTTCTGCGCCGCGGTTGCCTGCGCCGACAACGTCGGCAGCCGCGAACGCGTCGATTCGACGTTGGTCGTCGCCTGCGCGACGTCGCGTTCGCCGACCAGCCCGGCCGCCAGCCGCGCCTGCACCAGCTGCGTCGTCTGCTGCTGCAGCGTCAGGTTGGCCTCCGCGATCTGCAGCCGCCGCTGCGCCGAACGCAGATCGATGTAGGCGGCGACGACCTCCGCCGCCACCGACACCGCCGCACCGTGCACTTCGGCTTCGCTGACACCGAGTTCGGCCTCGGCCGCCTCGATCGAACGCCGCACGCGCCCCCACAGATCGAGCTCCCACGCCGCGTCGACACCGATCGCGTGGATGTTGGTCCGCGGAATGAACGCGCCGAACGGCGTGTTGCGGCTGTCCTGCCGATCCTCGAACGACGCGCGCAGGTCCGCGCCCGGCCACGCATCGGCTGCGGCAACGCCACGGAGCGCCCGCGCCGCCTGCAGTCGGAGCAGCGAGGCCCGCAGATCGAGATTCTGCTGCAGCGCGTGCTCGACCAGCGAAGACAGCAACGGATCGCCGAACGTCGTCCACCAGGACGCCGGCAACGGCTCGCCCTCTGCCAGGCCGGCGGTGCGTTCTTGCCGCCACGCCGGCGGCAGTTCGCGTTCGGGTGGCACGTAGTCGGGACCGACCGACGTGCACGCGGCCACGACGCCGAGGCTTGCCAGCACCGCGCGCTTGCGAAGGCGGCTCATCGCGCGCCCTCCAGGGCCATCGGCCCGGCATCGACGTGCGAATCCTCGACAGCGGCCGTCACCGTTCGGTGATCCGCCGCCAGCAGCAGATAGAACGCCGGCACCACGAACAGCGTGAACAACGTGCCGAGCGCCATGCCCGCCACCAGCACGATGCCGATGCTGTTGCGCGCCTCGGCGCCAGGACCGGTCACCAGCACCAGCGGGAAGTGCCCGAAGATCGTCGCCGCCGTCGTCATCAGCACCGGCCGCAGCCGCGTGCCCGCCGCTTCGCGCAGCGCCGCCAGCTTGTCGAGTCCCTGCTCCTGCAGCGTGTTGGCGAACTCGACGATCAGGATGCCGTTCTTCGCGATCAGGCCGACCAGCGTGATCAGGCCGACCTGCGAGTAGACGTTGATCGTCGTCAGGTCGAGGAACGTGAACAACAGCGCGCCGGAGATCGCCAGCGGCACCGAGCCGAGCAGCACGATCAGCGGATCGCGGAAGCTGCGGAACTGCGCGGCGAGCACCAGGTAGACCAGCAGGATCGCGAAGCCGAGCGTCGTGACCAGCGACGAGCCCTCGTGCCGGATCTGCCGCGATTCGCCGGCGTGATCCAGCGCGATGCCCTGGCCGGCGACCGCGGCCGCCGCCTGCTCGAGCACCGCGAGACCTTCCTCCTTGGTGACGCCGGGCTGCACGCCGCCGAAGATCTTGACCGCGTTGCGCTGCTGGAAACGGTTGAGCGTGCGCGGCGCGGCAAACGCCTCGATGGTCGTGAACGCCGACACCGGCACCAGCGCGCCGGTCGGCGTCTTGATCTTGAGGTCGAGCAGCGGCCCGACGGTGGCTCGATCCTCCGTGGCGATCTGCGGGATCACCTTGTAGCTGCGGTCGAAGTAGTTGAAGCGGTTGACGTAGCCGCCGCCGAGCAAGGCACCGAGTTCGCGGCCGACGCTCTGCAGGTCCATGCCGAGGTCGGCGACCTTCTCGCGATCGACCCGAACGCGCGCTTCGGGTCGATCGATCTTCAGATCGGTGTCGACATACAAGAACTTGCCGCTCTGCCAGCCGGCGCCGACGACTGCCATCGCGGTCGCCAGCATGTCCTCGAGCGGCAAGGCACTCTGCAGCACCAGCTCGACGTCGTATTGCCCCGGCGTCGGCAGCGGCGGATCCAGGCGCGGGAACACCCGCAACCCCGGCACCTGCGACACCCGGCCGTACAGCTCCCCGTAGGCCGCCTCGGTCGAGCGTTCGCGCTCCTGCCAGTTCTTCGCGACCATGCCGCCGAAGCCGCCCCAGTTGGCGACCAGGGACCACATGAACCGTGCTTCCGGCATCGCCTTGACCGTCGCGACGACCTCGCGCGAACTCGCGTCGACCGATTCCAGCGTCGCGTCCGGCGCCGCATCGAAGAACATGCTGATGTGGCTCTGGTCCTCGACCGGCGCCAGTTCGCGGCGCGAGCCCGTGTACAGCGGCCAGGCGCCGATCGCGATCGCGACCGCGACGCCGACGATGGCCCAACGGATCGCCAAGGCGCCATCCAGCAGCCGCACGTAGCAGCGGCGAACCCACGCAAAGCCGCGATCGACCTGCCGCGTCAGCCACGCTTCCTGGCCATGCGCGCGCACGAACCGCGAACTCATCACCGGCGACAACGTCACCGCGACGAAGCCGGAAACCAGCACGGCCGCCGCCAGCGTGATCGCGAACTCGAGGAACAGCGCGCCGGTCAGCCCGCCCTGGAAGCCGATCGGCGTGTAGACCGCCGCCAGCGTGATCGTCATCGCGATGATCGGGCCGAGCAGTTCGCGCGCCGCCTCGATCGCCGCCTGCAGCCGGCTCTTGCCCTGCCGCACGTGCCGCTCGACGTTCTCGACCACGACGATCGCGTCATCGACGACGAGCCCGACCGACAGCACGATCGCCAGGATGGTCAGCAGGTTCAGCGAGAACCCGCACGCCGCCATCACCGCCGCCGCGCCGATCAGCGACACCGGCATCGCCACCAGCGGCACCAGCGCGGTGCGGATCGAACCGAGGAACAGGAACACGACGAGGCCGACGATCAGGATCGTCTCGATCAGCGTCTTGCTGATCTCGGTCAGCGCATCGCGCATGAACACCGTGCCGTCGTAGGCCAGGTTCATCTCGATGTCGGCCGGCAGCGTCGGCCGCAGGCGCGTCATTTCCGCCTGCAGGCCGTTGGAGACGTCGATCTCGTTGGCGCCGACCAGCGGCCAGACGCCGAGGTAGACGCTCGGTCGTTCATCGTACTTGGCCAGCAGATCCGCCTCCTCGGCGCCCAGTTCGACGCGGGCGACATCGGCGAGGCGCACGACCGCGCCGCCGCGGTCGGTGACGATCAGCCGTTCGAACTCGGCGACCGATCGCAGGTCGGTGTCGGCGAGCAGGTTGATCTGCACCAGGTTGCCCTTGGTCTGCCCGACCGCCGCCAGATAGTTGTTGCGCTGGATCGCGGCAAACACGTCGCCCGGCGCCAGGTTGACCGCAGCGAGCTTGTCGGGATCGATCCAGATGCGCATCGCGATCGGGCGACCGCCTTCCTGGTTGGTGACCCGCTGCACGCCGGCGATGGTCGCGAACTGCGGCTGCACGTTGCGCGACAGCCAATCGGTCAGTTCGGCGATGCTGCGCTGCGGCGACGTGAAGCTCAGATAGAACGTCGCGTACGGGCGATCGGCGCGCTGCACGTCGACGACCGGCGGCTCGGCTTCGGCCGGCAGTTCGGAACGCACCTGCTGCAACCGCGCGGTCACCTCGGCGAGCGCCTGCGTGGTGTCGTGGCCGAGTTCGAGCCGGATCGTCACCGTGCTGACGCCGGCGCGACTCTGCGACTCGATGTGGTCGACGCCGCCGATCGCCGACACCGCGCGTTCGATCGGCGTGGTCAGGAACCCGCGCACGGTCTCGGCCGAGGCGCCGGTGTAGACGGTCGTGATGATCACCGACGCGGAGTCGAGCGACGGATACTGCTGCACCGGCAGGGTCGTGACGGTGCGCCAGCCGACCAGCACCAGCAGCAGGTTGACGACCAGCGCCAGCACCGGGTGGCGGACGAAGACATCGGTCAGGGAGCGCATCGGGACCTCACTTCGCCTGCGGCGCCGGCGCCGCGATCTGGACCAGTGCGCCGTCGTAGAGCTTGAACGAACCGGCCGCCGCGATGCGTTCGCCCGCTTTCACGCCGTCGCGCACGATGATCTCGTCGCCGAGCGTCGACCCGGCGGTCACCCGGCGCATCTGCGCGCGAACCGCACCGCCGTCGACGTTGACGAGCATGAACACGTGATCGCCGGCCGGGCCGCGCCGCAAGGCACTCACCGGAACGACGAGCACCTCACGCGCGGGCTCGACCGGCACCTGCACGCGCACCGACGACCCCGGCGCGGGCGCCGGCGTGGTCGTCAGCAGCGCGCGGATCCAGGTGTTGCGCGTCGCCGACTCGACGCGGGCATCGATCGCCGCGATCGTCGCCGCCACCGGCTTGCCGGCGACGGTGACTTCCACCGCGCCGCCGACCGCGAGTGCGGCCGCCGCGTCCTGCGTGACCGCGAAGTCGATGTGCACACCCTCGTCGAGGCCTTGCAACGTCGTCAGTGTGGTGCCTGGATCGAGGTACTGGCCGACATGCACGTCGACCATGCCGACGCGGGCCTGGAACGGCGCACGGATGCGCTTGCGCTCGATCACGGCTTCGAGCCGCACGACGTTCGCCGCGGCCTTGTCGCGTTCGGCCCGCGCGCGATCGACGTCGGCCGCGGATGCGCCCTGGTTCTGCAGGGCCTGCTCCATGCGAACGAGCATCGACTCCGCCAGCCGGGCTTCGGCCTGCAGCGCCTTCAGCTCGGCCTGCTCGACGCCGACGTCGAGTTCGAGCAGCACGGCGCCCGGCGCGACGATCTGCCCGGTCGCCAGCACGACCTTCGCGACGGTGCCCGGCAACTCGTTGCGCAGCGTGATCGACTGCAGCGCGCGAGCGGTGCCAATCGAGGTCGTGGTCCTGGCGTGGGTCCGGGTCACGACCTCGGCGGCGGTCACGACCTGCGCCGGCTCGGGTTGGGCCGCGGCAGCCGCGGCGGCGGCCGCCTGCTGATTCGTCTTCCAGGTGAACAGCCAGTAGCCAACGCCACCCAGGCCGAGGAACAGCAGCAGCGAGGCCAGGGTGCGCGACAGCAGGGATCGGGTCGATGGCGGCATGATCGTAGACCGGTCGTCTAGAGAAGTCGGAAACAAAGAGCGGCCAAGAGTGGAGGCGGGTTCAACTGGGCGGACCCAGCAAGGTGTCGAACACGAACGTCTGGAAGTCGTCCAGAGGAGCAATGTTACGATCGATCTGCATCCGGATCGCGGCGCCTTCCCACAGCATGACCAGCACGTTGGCCAGCCGGTCTGCGTCCTGGCGCCGATCGATCTCGCCCGCGGCCTGGCCTTCGCGGATCACCTGGGCCATCAGCGCACTCCACTGCTGGTAGGCGCACTTGACCGCGGCGTGGACCGGCTCGCTGAGGCTCGCGGTCTCGAGGGCCAGCTTGGGAATCAGGCACTCGACGGTCGGACCATCGGCGGCACAGGTTTCGCGCGCCTGCGCGAAGATCTTACGCAATCTATTGATTGGACTTATCTTACGATCCGACAACACCGGCCGGAGTTCGGCGAGGTGGTCGTCGCGGGCGCGTTCGATCAGCGCCACGCCGAAGTCCTCTTTGGAGGCGAAGTAGTGGTAGAAGGACCCTTTCGGAACCCCAGCCGCGTCCAGAACTTCGGTCAGGCCGCAGCCATTGAAGCCCTTGCGCCCGAACAGCTCGGTCCCGGCGGCGAGTAGCCGTTCGCGGGTGTCGGTGTTGGGTGTCGGGGATGGGGTCATGGATGCCGAGTAGACCAGTCAGTCTACGACCGCCCCGACCTTGTCGCAAGCAGGTTCTGCCAGACTCGACGTCAGATCCGCAGGTCGTGCACGCCGCCGGCCGGCAACCTCACGACGACACGTCGGACTTCGACGCCGCGCCGCAGCAACACGACGACAACCTCCCCAGCCTGCGCCGACGCCTCAGGCGACTGGCCCGAGTTGATCGAGATCTCGCCCATCGACATCTCGAATCCCTCGACCCGCACGAGCACGGTCACCGGACCACCCGCGGCGTTCGTGATCTTCACCGCATCGGCTTCGTCGGGTCGATCGAGCACGATCCGGAACGAACTGCGCACCGGCAACACGACGTCGAGCTGCTCGAGGTCGTCAACCGCGGCCAACGCGAGGGGTGCAGGCAGCAGCAGTGCCTCGCCGCGGAACGACAGCATCGCGCCGTCCACCACGAGGCCGGCAAAGGCGAATCGACCGTCTCGGTCGGTCGTCACGCCGCCGTTGCCGAACACGTGACTCGAGCTGCCCGCAGCCATCGGGGAACCGTGCCACGGATCGGGCTGACGTTCCGGTCGTTGCCACGCCATGGTCCGCCCGACCCCGATCTGCACGCCGGCCAGCGGTTGCCCGTCGGCGCTGCGAACCCGACCAGCGACGCGTCGCCGCTCGGTCGCCGGCAACCGGATTTCGATCCGTTCGCCAGGACTGGCCCAGATCGGACCGGCGCCGTTCAACGTGTCCGACGCCAACGCGAACAAGGCATACGGCCGCGGCAGCAGACCGCGCAAGGCGAACGCCCCGTCGCGATCCGAAGTCGTCGCGACTTCGAGCCACTGCCCCGTCGGAGCCGCGAGTTCCTCCACGGAAGTCGGGCCGAGGACGTCCCGGCCCAGCCGTTCGCGTCGCGCCTCGCCAAACCAGGTCAGGTCGGGAGTCCACACGCGAACTCCGGCAACCGGCGATCCAGCGGCATCCACCACGCGGCCCGCGACCGCGCCGTGCTGCCCCGGCAACACCAGGGTGATCGGCTGATCGACCTGCCAGCCCGATGCGACGTCCGCAGACAGGCCGACCTGCACCGCCCCATGCGCGGGGTGGGTTGCCGACACCGAGCTCGGCCGGCGACCGTACGCCCAAGGCGCGGCAAAGCGGCCATCGGCAGCCGAATGCACCGCACGACCCGCCGCCGCAACCAGTGCATCCGCGATCGGCGCGCCGCGTGCATCGAGGACGACACCATGCACGAACTCCCCAACCGGTGACGGCTCGAGGCGCAGCAGCAGATCGGGCGTCGACGCCTCTGGCAGCGGCAGTTCGGCACCGTGATACGGCGCCAGGCTGGCGAGAACGCGAGCCCCCGGCACGAAGCCGACGGCGTCGAACGCGAATCGGCCCTGCGCGTCGGTGTCCGTCGTGCCCAGGCCATGCGGCAACGCGACCGTCTGGCCGCCAGACCGCAGTGTGGGCACGTACCCTTGCCCGACGACGATCATCACTCTCGCCCTGGCGGCCGGCGCTCCTGCCGGGTCGAGCACCGTGCCGGCGTAACTGCGGCTGCGCGCCACGATCAGGACCAGCGGCTGTTGCGACGGACTCGCCGACAACCAAGGCCGCAGGATCGCGGACCAGGCGCGATCGACCGGCTGGAAACAGCCAACGCCCGATGGTCGCGGCACGGCGAACGTGCCATCGGCGGCGGTCGTGACCACCGGCACCGACGGATCGCGTTCGAGCGCGAGTTCGCCCTGTTGCCGCGCGAAGCCGATCGCGAGTGCCGCCACCGGCCGGCCGTCGACATCGTGCGCCACACCGCGCACCAACTCGGTATCCGGTCCGGGAACCGCCGCTGGCGGAATCGGCTCGGCAGTCGCCAGCGGATGCCGTTCGCGCGTGGTCGTCGGCGCCCCATCGGTCCCGCCAGGACTGACAACCGCGACATCACCAGAGCTGGCAACACCCGTCGTTGCGGCCGACCCAGAGTCGGGCAACCAGAACAGGACGCCAAGGAAGAGCGAAAGCGTCGCGACGACGACGACCAGAACGACCTTGGCTTGCATCAGCAATACTCCCGTCGTGGCCAGCAGACCCCGGCGCGCACCGGCGCCGAACGCAAACAACGCGGCCCGCCACTCGGCGCGTCCGCCGGGCTCGGCATCGAGTCGGGTGCGCAGTCGGCTGAGACCGCGCTCGATCCAGGCATGCACGGACTTCACCGGCACGCCGAGCCGCTCCGCGATCACGCGCGGGGCGAGGTCGCGCCAGAAGCGCAGGAACAGCACCTGCCGCAGCGGGTCGTCCAGTTCCTGCACCAGTTGCAACAGCCGCCGTTGCGTTTGCAACTCGAGCGCGACCTCAGGGGTGGCGTGGGCCGACTCGGTGCCAGGCCGCACGGCGAGTTCGCGTTGTTCGCGGCGCCGCGCCGACCGCGCTGCGGCGCGGATCGCATTGCGCAGGATCGTCCGCAACCAACCGCGAACGGATCCCGTCGGGCCCGCAGCCCCGAGCGCGGCGACGACCGTGTCCTGGACCGCGTCTTCCGCCGACTCGACGTCACGCGTCAAGCGCCGCGCGAGAGCACGCAGCGGCTGCAGGTTCTCGACCAGTTCGAGGCGGATGGAGTTGTCGGACACGCGATGGACCAGGATGCCACCGCGACCGGCGATTCCGCGAGACGGGCGTTTCTCCGCAGTCGCGCCGCCGTCTACCGGGTCGGATTGCCTTCGAACGGACGGACCGGCGTGCCGCAGATCGCGCCAGCATCGAACACCAGACCTTCCGCATACAACCGGACGCCGAGCGGAATCTGCGCGTTCTCGACGCGCACGATGTAATCACCCTGCGCGAACCCGGTCCCGACGACCACGAAATCCACCAGCAGCGGCGGCAGCAACTGGAGGAAGTGCTGCTGCGTCGGATTCGCCGCCACGATCAAGCCGCCGAAGAACGGGGTCTGCGGCCCGGTCACGCGGAACTGCACGAACACCGGGAAGTTGTCGATCACCAGATCGCACGGCTTGTCCTGCGCGATCAGCGGCGCGGCCAGGCCAACGAGAGTCGCCACGAGTGCCTTGCGGTTCATCAGAACTCCTTGCCGGCGAACGCAGCCGCCGGCGGACGCAACCGGACAACCACTGGCTGCCACTGCAGATTTCGCACTGCGCAACCGTCTGCACCGATCTACGCCACAGGATCCAGGCCACCTGACGGAGGTACCGCGCTTCCCGCCCCACGCGGTTTCTGATTCCATGGCATTCGATGAACGACCGCCCCTCGCGCGGCCCGGACCTGCTGCTCGCGCTGCTGCTGCTGCTGCTGCCGGCCGTACTGCTGCACGACTGCGTGTTCGGCGGTCGCCGCTACCAGCCGTTCGACCTGGCCGAATACCCGCCGGTCGGCACTTCGTTGTCCGACGACCAGATCGCGCGGATGCGCGACGGCGCCAACTACGACCCGACCGAGGCGACGATCTGGTTCCCGCAGGAATGGGGGCTGGCGCGGCAGGCGATCCTCGCCGGGCAGTACCCGCACTGGAACCCCACCGTCCGCGCCGGCGCGCCGCTGGCGGCACACGGCCATATCGGCCTGCACGATCCGTTGCATTGGCCGGCGCTGTTGTGCGCCGATCCGGTCGACGGCCTGCTGGTGCTGAGCTACACGATGTTCGCGCTGGCCGGCCTGCTGATGTTCGGCCTGCTGCGCGCGCTGGCCTTCGACCGCCTCGCCGCGTTGTTCGGTGCCGTCGCGTTCGCGTGGTCGGGCACGCTGACCGCGAACGGTCACTGGTACATGCGCATGGAACCGATCGCGCTGCTGCCGGGCATGCTGTGGGCCGCGCTCGCCATCGCGCGCGGCGCCGGCCGGCGGCGCGCACTGCCCGCGACGATGCTGGCGCTGCTCGTCTGCTGCTGCTGGACCGCGGGGTTCCCGGCGTTCTGCATCCCGGTGTCGATGTTGCTTGGCCTGTTCGGCATCGGCCTCGTACTGCGCGCCACGGTCAAGAACGGCATCCGCGACGCGATGGCGCTCGCCCTGTGGCTGGCCTTCGGCGTCGGACTCGGACTCGCACTCGCGGCACCGCAACTGTTGCCGCAGATCGAGTTCTACCCGCACTCCAACCGGACGCTGGCGCCGACCCTCGAACGGGCCGCCAAACACGCGTTCGCGCCGATGGGCCTGCTCGGCTACGTGTTCCCGGACCTGTTCTCGCATCCGGTCGATCGGCTGGTGCCCGGAGATCGCTCGGCGCTGGCGTGGTTGTGGTCCGACCTGAAGGACTGGCAGAGCGGTGCCCAGCTGCTGCCGAACTACAACTTCACCGAGTACTCGCTGTTCCCCGGCACGTTCCCGATCGTGTTCGCGGGGCTGGGACTGCTGCTGCGCGGGCCGTTCCACCGCTTCGTCGCGCTGCTGGCGATCGTGCTGCTGTTCCTGCTCGGCACCGGCGCCGGACCGTTCTGGCATGCGCTCGAATTGCCGGTGTTGCAGGCGGTGCCGACCTATCGCTTCGTCGGTCCGGCGTGCGCGTTCCTCGCGTTCCTGGCGGCGTGCGGCTTCCAGGCGCTGCGCCGGTCGGCGTCCACGCGAGGCGTGCGCTGGTTCGCCGGGTTGGTCGCGATCGCCGGCGCTGGCTGTCTGTTGCTGTCGCTGCGCATCGATACGGCACCCACCACGGCCAGCGATCCGTGGATCGTCGAGATCACCGAGCGCTACCGCAAACCGGCCGCCGAGTTCTACGGACTGCCGGAAGCCGCGATCACGCCCGAGACGACGCTGCGCGAACTGTTCACCGCCAAGGACCCGAAAACCGGCGAGAGCCGCGACCTGATCCGGCTGGCGCGCGAACGGATGGCCTGGAACCTGCGCCGCGGCGGCGCCGCACTGCTGCTCGCCGCCGCGCTGCTGCTGTTGGTATCGCTGCGCGGTCCGCAGCGACCGCTCGGCATGCTGGCCGGACTCGGCATCCTGCTGTTCACCGGCGCCGAACTGTGGTTCTACGGCAACACGCTGAACCGCGGCCGCGAACCGTCGGTGCCGCTCGACAGCGAAGTGCATCGCTTCCTGCGCCAGCAGCGCGACGAACAGCAAAGCCGCGGCGGCTTCACGGTCGCGCGCGGCAACGGCGACCTGCTGCAACTGCCCGGTGGCACGCTCGCGCCCGATGGCATCCGCGACCTCGCGTTCTACACGTTCGTCGATCGCCACAGCAACGAGCCGATACGCAAGGCCTACGGCGATGCGTTCCTGGTCCGCGACTGGCTGCCCGGGGCGCTGCCCGACGATGCGCGGTTGCAGTTGCCGTGGTGGGATCTGTTCGCGCTGCGCTACGTGTTGACGACCCGGCCGATGCAGTTCGCCGGCAAGCGCGTCGGGCCCGAACTGCGCGGCCCGCAGGGCGAGTTCTTCGTCTACGAACGTGAATCGGCGCTGCCGCGCGCGTTCGTGGTGCCGGCACTGCGCCAGGTCGCCGACGACCAGGCTGCGGTCGATGCAATCGTGGCGCCGGATCTGCGACCGAGGGAATCGGTCCTCATCACCCCGGAGGAAGCCGCCAAGCTCGGTGCCCCCGGGCCAGCCGATCCAGCCTGCGCGGCGCGTCAGGTCGAGTTCTTGTTCGAAGACAGCAAGCGCCTGACGCTGCGGGTCGGCGGTGGCCCGGCGGGCTACCTGGTGCTCGCGGACGCCTGGTTTCCGGGCTGGACGGCCACGATCGGCGAACGCTCGCTGCCGATCGCGCGCGGCAACGTCTGGCAGCGCGTGGTGTCCCTGCCAGCCGGCCCGTGCGACATCCACTTCCGCTATTCGACGCCAGGACTCCGGCTTGGCGTGCTGATCGGCGCCAGCGCCGCGCTGTTGTGGCTGGGCGCCGCGCTGGCCGGCCTGCGCAGCAAGCGGCCTACTTCTGCTTCCCCTTGGCCTTCTTCGCCTCTTCCGCGAGCTTCTTCTTGAACTCTTCGAGCCGCTCCTTCTCGCGCTCGGCGTTGCTCTTGGCCGCGGCGGGGAAGTTCTTGCCTTTGTCGAGGCCGGCGTTGTTGTCGTAGAACGGCCGGCCGTAGTCGACATAGCGCTCCATGTCGAAGACGCCGAGCTTGGTGAACGGCTGCGCCGCCATCCGTTCGTGCAGCAGCTGACAGGTCGGCTTGAGCCGCGGCTGTTTGTTGCTGTCGAGCAACCAATCACCGGCGGCATCCCGCAGCAGCGTG
The DNA here is from genome assembly GCA_016713175.1 of Planctomycetota bacterium. Classification (GTDB taxonomy): domain Bacteria; phylum Planctomycetota; class UBA1135; order UBA1135; family UBA2386; genus JADJPQ01. The sequence goes on along the minus strand of JADJPQ010000030.1, from coordinate 25,279 downwards.
TCGCGCTTCTCGCTGCGCGCGCGCATCACCTCGACCACGCGATCGAAGTCCTGCCAGTCGCTGCGCGCGATCATGTCGACCGGGAAGCGGCGCACCTGCGCTTTGTGCATCGCCGCAAACAGCGCGAGCTTCTCCTCGCGACTCTTGCCGTCGTCGAGCCACAGTCGGTGCAGCACGGTCGCGAACTTCAGTTCGGTGACCAGGTCGTCGGGATGCCAGAAGCCCGGCAGCACGTGCAGGACGGTCTGATCCGGCGCCATCACCACGAGCTGCACATTGCGACCGCCGGCGCCGTTGGTGGTGCCGACCGCGGTCTGGCCGGCCTTGTAGCCGTGCGACAGGCCGACGTGCTTGTCCTTCTCGATGTTGCGGAAGCCGACCACGAACTGGTCCTTCAGCAGCGCGATCACTTCTTCGTTTGGCAGGGACACGCCCCGCAAGCTCTGCAACGCGCTTCAAGCAAAGCCGTCGACCGTGCCGAGTGCCTGGATCCACAGGAGCGGTCGGCCGGTGGCGGCCGCCTGCGCGGTCGCATCGGCGAGGTCCGCGTGCCAGGTCAGTTCCTTGGTCACGCGTTCGATCGCCTTCTTCAGCACGGCGCCTTCGATCCGCGAGGCGAAGAACTCTTCGGCGCGCTTCTTGGCTTCGGCGGCGGCCGAACCGGCCCCGGCAGCAGCACCTGCAGCAGCGCCGGCCACTGCACCAGCTCCGGCTCCCGGCGGGTTCGCCGGCGGATTCATCGGCGGTGCCGGCGGCTTGGGTTGCGGCTTCGGATTCATCGCCGGCTGGCCGGCGTAGGCCGGGTGGTCCGTGGTCGGCGTGATCGGAATGCCCGGCGGCGGCAGCGACGGCATCGGCGGCGCGGCCGGAGCCGGCGCGCGCTGCGCGATCGCAGGCACGGACAGCAACGACATCAGGACCAGGGAGGCAGGCAATCGCATCGGACACCTCGAATGGGAACGTCGTGAGCGCAACAGCGGGGCAACCGGGCCGTTGGACCCAGGGAACGCCGCGCCGTCAGCTTCCGATTCCGGGATCCTATCCCGGGTTCACAACCATCGGCGTACGGTCTTGCACCACGCGAGGTAGTCGGCGCCGAACCGGCGGGTCAGGAACTCCTCCTCGCGGCGAATGAAGCGGATGTGGAGCACCGCGGCGAACAGCGGCAGCAGCAACAGCGGTGCCACGCTGCCCAAGGTCACGGCGACACCGGAGGTCAGCAGCAACATGCCGAGGTACATCGGGTTGCGGGTGAACCGATACGGACCGTTCCGAACCATCTCGGTCGCTTCGGTGAACGGCCGGACGCCCGTTCCCGCACGGCGGAACAGACCCGCACCCCACACCGCGAGGCCGACGCCGACAACGACCAGCACGAGGCCAGACCACGTCCATGGCGGTGACAGCCAACGCGCGATCGGCAGCCAGCGGTCGAGGGCCCAGATGCCCGCCAGGGTCGCCAGCAACCACATCGGTGGGATGTCGCGCGGATAGCGGATCGGGGTCGGGTCGGTCATCAGCCCGGGACCAACGCTCACGGCGAACGACTATTGCGCGCCCACCACGACCGCAGCCACCGCGCAATCGCCGCACCGACCAGGATCGCGACGACGATCGGCACGACCACACGACCGGCGCCGCGCGCGATCGCCCAGATCGCCAGCAGCGCCAGGAAGAACCCGAGGTAGGCCGCCGCCGCGCGCGACGCAAATGGCCGCGACGCGGGCGCGCCATCACCCACCTTGCACCTCTGCCTCCGGCAGGCGCTCGAGGATCGGCTGCAACTGGCGCACGCTCTCATGCGCGCCTTCCTCCCACGGCCACCGGCCGCGCCGATCGGGCCAGCACACCTGCAGCACCTCGAACTCCGCATCGCCGTTCACCCTGCACGCCAGCGGCAGGTAGCGGGCGACCTGCGCCTTGGGCACCGCCCGGATCAGGATCGGGTAGCCGCTCAGGAAGTCGTCGTACTTCTGGCCAGACACCAGCCGCCGCCCACTGTCGACCTCGTCGGCGATCAGTTCGAACAGCGCATGCAGCACTTCCGCCGGCAGACCGAACGCAATGACCTCGGGGTGCCGCCAGTTCTGCCACATGCCGACCGTGAACGCGTGTTCGGGCACCGCGTCGGTCTCGGCGACGTGATGGATGTGCAGTCCCTGTTCGGCGATGTCCGCCAGCGCCGTCCGCACCGCTTCGCCCTCCGCGTTCGCTTCGTGCATACCGCCAGTATGCCAGAATCAGCTCCCCGTGTGGCGCAGTGTCGACAGGGCCGCACGCTCGGCGGCGGTCAACGGCCGGATCCGACCGTCATCAGCCGCCGCCCTGAACGCAGCGCAGAACCGCACCCGAGGTCGTGCTATCCTGCGACCATGGACCCCGGCCACTGGATCGACCCCCGGGCGGCCGCCCCGCACGCGCCGTCGGCATCCTGTTCGTCGAGGGAACGCCACCTGACCGTCAAGAGCACGTGCTGGTCGATCTGTCTTCACGCTTGGAAGCGGCGACCGCGCCCCACCCGATCGAAGTGGTCGCCCTCGAGGCCCAGGGGCTCGTGTTCGTGCACCGAGCCCTGAAAGACGGCAAACGCATCGTCGTCCACGACGAAGAACGGCGCGTCGCGTTCGAAGCCGAGTCGCTGGTGCGGTATCTCGATTGGAAGCCCACCTGGGACCTCGCCGCGAACGAACAGCAGGAGGGCATGCGCCGCTGGCTTTTGCGGCAACGACGCGCATGAGTGGCCACGGCATCGAAACGAAGCTCGCGATCCTGCGCGACACCTGGTCCGGCTCGCCGCGATCCCGCAGCAGAGCCTCGAAGAGTTCCGTGCCGACTTCCGCAACATCGACAGTGCTCTGCACCGACTGCAGACTTCGATCCAGGCGTTGATCGACATCGGCAGCTGGAAGATCGGCCGCCGGGGACTGCCGCCACCCGATTCCAGTCGCGACACCCCCCCCCCGCGCCCTCCCTCGACGTCGTGGCGCCCCAGCCTCCCGTGTGGCGCAAGGCCGACAGGGCCGAACGTTCGGCGGCGGTCAGCGGCCGGATCCGGCCTTCGGGCAGGTCGCCGAGCTCGATCGGGCCGATCGCCAGGCGGTGCAGCCGCAGCACCTCACGACCGCAATCGGCGACCATTCGCCGGATCTGCCGGTTCTTGCCTTCGTGCAGCGTGATCCACAGTCGGGTCCCTTCCGGGTTGCGAGCCTCGATGCCGACCGGACGCAAAGCGGTGCCGTCCGCCAGCGCGCCGCCGGCACCAAACCGCGCGATCGCCGCCGCGGGCAACGGCGCATCGACCGTCACGTCGTACAGCTTGGCGAGACCGGTGTCGGGGCTGATCGCGGCGTTGGCAACGCGCGTGTCATTGGTGATCAGCAGCAGCCCGCTGCTCTCCAGATCGAGTCGGCCGACCGGGAACACCCACGGCATGCCGTCCGGCAGGAGGTCGTAGACGGTCTTGCGGCCGCGTTCGTCGCTGCGCGTGGTGATCACACCGACCGGCTTGTGCAACGCGAACCAGACGACCGCCTGCCGCGTCGCCACCGTGCCATCGAGTTCGATCCGGCCGCGATCGGGATCGATCCAGCGATCGGGATCGCGTTCTTCCCGGCCATCGACGCTGACCCGGCCGGCCAGAATCGCCGCGCGCGCCTGGGTCCGCGACAGCAGGCCGAGCTTGCTGAGCGCGCGCGCCAACGTCACGCGCGGACCATCTGCCCGTCGCGTCGCCATCACCGCTTGCCCGGCACGAACTCGATCCGGACCGGATCGTCGAGCGCCTCGCGCAGATCGATCGCGACATGCATGCTCTTGCCATCGATCGACAGGAACCCCGCCAGCTGCGCGCCGGGCACCGGCGCGACGATCGTCAATCGCCCTTCGGCATCGGTGACCCCACCGAGCAGGGGGCACCACGAGTGGACCATCGGCTCGCCAAGGAGATCCTTGACGCGCGCCGCGTCGCCCTTGGCGCCCTCGAGATGCGGACTGCTGGCGCGGAAACCGGCACCGGCCAGCGGCTTGTCGTCGGCCATGACCAGCAGCCGGACGACCTGCGCCGCATCCAACGTTCGTTGCAGCGGTGCGGCGCCCGCCGTCGCGAAGCCGAACGCCGATCCCGCCAACGTGGCCGCGAACACCGCGACTTCGGTGCCCTTGGGCGCCAGCACCCGCACGCGCCCATGGCGATCGGTGCGCGCCAGCAACGCCCGCACCGGCCAGCGCTTGTCGCCTTCCTCATGGGCGGGAAACAGCGCCACCTGCACCGATCCCGGCGGCGTGCCATCGGGCGCGGCCACGTGGACTTCGATCGCCGCCAGCCGATCGAGTCGGATGTCGCCCGCATCCTTGGTCGGATCGGCGGTCTCCGGCACGACCATCACCTGGGGCCACAACGGGGTGCGATGGTCACCGCGCAATTTCGCCAGCACGTCCGGCGGCAGCACCGCGGTCAGGCGGAACGGGAACTTCTGCAATCGTCCGCGCACGACGAACGTGCCATCGGCGGCGCTGGCGAGCAGGCGCGGATGGACGCCCCACCACCAGCCATTGTCGGAGTTGCGGATCGAACCATCGAGGATCAGCGGCACGTCGCCGAGCGGCTCGTTCTCGCCGGTCAACAGCCGGCCACGGATCACGCTGCCGGCGACGAGGTCCGGCGGTTCGACCTTCTTGCCCTCCGCCGGCAGGTTGTCATTGTCGAACGGGAACTCGGCGTGCGTGCCATCGAGCACGGTCGCGCGCGGCGCTTTCGCTTCGCCGGCGGCGACGAGTTCGAGCTTGCCGGCGGCGTCGGTGGTGCCCAGCACGCGTGCGAACGGTGCGTCGTCGACTTGCACGCTGGCATCCGCGATCGGTGTGCCGTCCTTGTCCTGCACTGGCAACAACAACGTCGTGCGTTCGCCGACCAGAACGTTCGCCGGCCTGGCGAGGCTGGCCGCGCGTTCTTCGTCGGTCACCGCGGCAGCGAGGGTCTTGGCGCCGAGCGCCGTCAGCGCCACCGGTTCGCGGTGCACCAGCTGCGAGTCCTCGAACACCTGGATCGTCAGGGTGTCCACCGGCCATGGCGGCGTCGCCACTACAGCGTCGGCCGGGCCCAGGTGCTGTTCGAACGCGACATCCCCGAGAGTGGCCCCCGCGACGAACCGCAACGGCTTCGTCCAAGACGCGTCGACGGTGACCTGCAGCGGTCGTACGCGCCGGGGTTCGCTTTCGGTCAGGACCGTCGGCACGCCGGCGACGACGCCTTCGGCCACTGTCGTGCAGCGGAACGCGCCGTTCTCGCCGGGGGCGGTGGCCCAGACGAGGTACGGGCGGCCGGCCAGCACATCGGCGCGGAAGCGGCCGCGCGGATCGGCGGTGACCTCGAGAGCGTCGGTCAGTTCCGGGTCGACGATGCCGGGATGGGCGCGGTGCAGCAGGTGGATGGTGGCGCCGGCGAACGGCTTGCCGTCGCGATCGCGGACTTCGCCGATCGCGGGTTCGCGGGGGGGCTGTTGGGTCGCGGCGTCCGCGGCAACGATCAGGACGAGCGTCAACGCGTGGCTTGCAGTGCCCATCGAAGCAGCTTGCCCGCAGGCGGGCGCGCTCCGCAAGACCCGGCTGGCTCTGGCCGTTGGCTGCGGAACCGGGCATTCAACCGACTCCTCGTCGCGACGCGTCGGGCCAAGCGCCGTCGCGCGACGTTCCGCGCGGTGTTGTTGCCCCACGCCGTGCGCGCGGCGCGACGCGCCGGCCGCTGCATGCGGTTGTCATGCCGTGGCATCACTCGCCTTGTCGTCGAACCTGGTGTCTTCGGGTACATCTGTCTGACTCTCGAACTCGACGCGGTAGCCGTCCGGATCACGCAATGACGTGACCCACATTCCGTTGCCCACGAAGGGTAGGGACGGGGTGAGTCCCCGCGCGGCGAATTCACGGTACATCGACAAGGCGTCGCTGCAGATGAACATGATCGAGACGCCGAGACCCAAGGGCCCCTCGGGTGACCAGGACGTGCCGCCGTCTCTGCGAAAGTCCTGGAGCATCAGTGTCGCACCCCCGCGTTGCAGTCTGCACCACCGCACCGTCCCCTGGTCAATCCACTTGTCCGCAATCTGGAAGCCGAGTCCTTCCATGTAGAACCGGAGCGACTTCTCCATGTTCGACACCGCGAAGAACGGCACGGTGTGCAGTAGGTTCAGGTCTGATGACACGGTTGCGTCACTCCTCGACGGCTGTCGCGTCGGCATAGAAGTAGTTTCACAAAACCGCATCGTAACGAGGACGCAGGCGACGTGGACGAAGGCACGGTACATCAGCGAGTGACGCTCGTGCCGAACGATGAGTCGACGGAAGCCGTTGAGCCACGCAAAGAACCGCTCGACGACCCATCGCCTCTTGTAGCGGCGCATGCAGCGGCCGTCGTTGGACCGCGATTTCGCCGTGCGGTTGGAACGGTGAGGCGCGAGCAGTTGGATGTCGACACTCGCGAACGCAACGCGCAGCTCGTCGGAGTCGTACCCCTTGTCGGCGATGATGCGGGCCGGCCAGCACTTCGGATCGTCACCGGCGAGTCTCGCTACTTCTTCGACCGTTGGCTGCGCGAGCGACGTTTCGCCTTCGTTCGCAGCGGCGAGCTGAACTCCGACAGGAAGACCCGCGCCGACGACCAGAACAGCAAGCTTCGATCCCTTTCCCCTCTTGGTGAGGCCGACTGCGTCGCCCCTTTTTTCGCGCTCACGAAGGTCGCGTCGAGGAACGTCTCTTCCCAGTCGAGGAGGCTCTTCTCGTCGAGGGCCCCAAGCACTGCGCGCCACACGTCCTTCCACACGTCGTGCTCCTCCCCCATCCGCAGCCGCCGCCAACAAGTCGCGTACCCCGGGAACTCCTTGGGCAACGCCTTCCACTGCGCGCCGGTCTTCAGGATCCAGAGGATGCCGTCGAGACACTCCCGATCGCTGCGCCACGGGCGACCGCGACCGTCCTTGCGTCGCGGCAGCTTCGGCAAGTGCGGTTCGATCAAGGCCCACTGCTCATCCGTGATTCGGATCATGGACAGCTGATGCCATGATCCGGGAAAAAAGTACAAGTACTATTTACAAAAACAACTTCTAACGTCTTTGCCGCGAGCGCCGGCTTGGCGGCGCTCGTCGGCTCCTACGTCGTGTTGGGCCGACCAACCGTGGCCCGCTTGCCTCGAAGTAACGTGACAGAGCCTCCCAAGCAAGCACTCCATCCGGTCCCAGCTACAGTGGATCCAGCATGGGGCGAGGGCGCGTCGATGGAGTCTCCCCAAACTTCTTCGTCGCGACTCGCTGGATCAGTTGTTCAACTGACTCGCCCTCGATCCGCAGGGCTGCCCGCACCGCAACGCCCTTGTGCGCAGATGATCTGAGGTCTTGGCCCGCCGACGAACAGACAAGGCAGGTGTCACCACTTGCAAGGGCGAACTCGCCTCCAGAGCGACACATCTGGCTAACGACATACAGGCCGTAGCCGCTGTTGTGTGCACTCTCTCGATCGTCTTCAGCATCGGAGTCCACGCCGCTTTGCGGGCCGAACCCGAACGGGTCGTCCTTCAGCGTTGCACCGGAGACGCCCTCCTCGATCGCCTTCTGGACGGCGGCCGCGTCGCTCGCGACGCCGTACTTCTTTTCAAGGTTGCGACGGATGCCGACTCCCTCGTCGAGGATGGCAACCTCCACAAGACCCTTGGTCGGCCAAGCCTGAGCCCCGTACCAGAGCGTCGGCGAACGACTATGCTCGAAAACATTGCGCATGATCTCGAAGAGACAGTAGTGGAGCCGAGCATGCGCGTCACGACGACCACCCGGTAGGAGCAAGCGAGCAAGCTGAGTCGCGCGGCGATTGACGGTGTCGTGGATATGGGCGATAGACGCGCCCAAGTCTACGTCGAGCTTGGTGAGCGGGATGTACGTTCTGCTGCCGGAGGCTTGTCCCGGCTGCTTGCCGTGATTGAGGCCGCAGGCCTGAAAGAACCCCATATGCGCCTGGTACGACTTGTTCTCATAACGCAAAGCCTGGACGGTGAACCCTGCAACTCCCATTCGGGCGACGAACACGCGAACGGCCGAAGCCGCCAGCAACATGCCGAAGGGGGGTGCGTTGGTGAACTCTGCGAAGTCGATCGCGTACTGACCGGTCGGGAGAGCGCTCAGCTTGTGACAGAACCCAGCGGTGCTCGTCACATCGAGACTGCGAGGGAAGGCGATCGTCGTCGCCATGACTAGTTCGCCGATTTCATGGTGGTGCACTCGTTCGGTCAAAGCACGGCACGATCCAAAGCAGGCCTACCATCACGCCGCAGCCTAACGTCTTTGACGCTGGGGCGCCGGCTGGCTTGGCGGCCGGTCGCCTCCTGCGGCGTGTTGGGCCGAGCGGGAACATGGCTCGCTCACGTTGCACCCAACTCCTGCAGTGTCATCAAGAACCGGCCGAACTTGCGGAGGGTCACCAGATCCTCCTCAGCTACGCCATCCGGATCAAAGTGCATCACGTCATTGCGAATCCCACGTATCTGATCAAGCTGCGCGACAAACACGGCCCGGTCCACTGCGAGATTGAGCTTACTCCAACGCTCCGGCTTCGACAGAAGCCGAACGTATTCGCCAAACCCCAAGTCTGCGACTGATTTGACATCGCGAGCGGCGTCCGCGGGATCTCGCGCAGCCTTGACCTCGTCGACGGAGAACTTGTCGCCTATCAGTCTTCGGACGTGATTCTCGATTTCTCCCAGGAGCAGGAAGGGCTCCGCGAGCTGCCCAAACTGTATGCTGAGGTCGCTCGGGGTCACGATTCCGACGATGCGGTTGGCAGCCCCACGAATAAGCACATACTGGTTGGCCACGATCTTCGCGATCGCTGCGAACAGAGAAGTGTCGGCGCTGATCTCGTTGGCCGGCTCCATGAAGTCGCTGGCCTTCTGACCAGCCTTCCCAAGAGCAAGCCTGGATCCGATACTCGTCCAACTGACAACACCCTTGACGGCAAACTCGGACTGCATCACAGGCAACTGCGAGAAGTCGTGGGACAGCATCACCGTCACGGCCTCCTGAAGACTGCTGTCTGGCTTCACGCCGATGGGCGGATTGTTGGCGGACGCCAACTTGCCGATTCGGTATGTCGGGTCCGAGCTCGCCCCACCCAGCAGGACCGAGGCACTTGCTGAGACTTCGGGCGATGGCTCCCCAATGGTCGCAGTTGCGCTCCCAGTTATCGACGCGGTGCCCGACACGACAGCCTTGGTCGGAGCCAGCGCAAACGCGATTGAGGAGTCGATGTAGACGAACTCGAAGTCCGGCGTAGTCACAAGGCCAGCCTCTTTGAGATAGGCGCGCACAGTCCGAACCTTGTAGTAGCCACGGCGCTGAATCCCGAACCACCCAAGGAATGTGCGAGCAGTTACGGGCACAGGCACAGATCCGGACTTCAATTGCTCAGCGATCCCTGCAAGCCGCTTGCGAGGATCGCTCACTTCGGAAGCACGATCGCCGGAATCAGGTTGATCAGCATTGTTGACCATGGATCACTCAGCAGCTGCGGCCCAACGATCAGGATCCTATCCTGAGGAAGTCGCGAGGATGGCTCCGCCACGGCGGCCGGCAACGCGCGACTTCTTCCGGATGGGATCATGTTGAACGAAGCCGCGGCGATGCGGCTATGGGCATTCGATCCAAGTCCTGCCCCGCGCGCAACCGGGTCGACTACCGCGAGACCGCCGACGACGGGGCCCGTTGACCACCCGACCGCCCGTTCGACAGCGCCAACGAGGCGAACTAAACGGTTGGCGCCACCCTTCGGCGGCCCCCGATTCGCCCTGGGTACAGAGCCCTGCCGTACCCGGCACCGGGTCGCACGTCCAGCCTCGGCCCGTCATTGCGCTCGACGATCATGACGTGTCAGCCACCTCCGGCGCCGCCGAAGGCGACAAGCGACGACGCACAAGGCGACCAACCCGGCATCGCGGACAACTTGCGTCAGGCGACTCGCACGGAGTGATCGCCGGTTCCGCCGAGGCCGGCATCAGCGCACTCAATTGCCACCGGCACGCCGCCAACTTCACCGCTCGCTTGCGGTTGCTGTCAAGGGCCGGGCAAACGGGACCACCTCCGGCTCGGGCAAGCGGGACCACTTGTTCGCGCCGTCGGCTGGCGCGAAGGCGTGACGGAACAGGGCAGCGAGGGGTCGCGGCAGAATCGTGCGCGACAGGGCGTGCGAAATCGTGCTCAAGACGGCCGCCGAGACCGGGAGATGCGAGGCGGCCCCGCAAACGAGTGCGCCGCCGGCCAGCGACGTTGCTGCCACGAACACACACCACCGACGACGAACCCGACCGCAACAGCCCCACATCACAAAGGGCGGAACTCTCGGTCGCACGACGACTCCCGCAAGCGCACAACCACCACTACCTGAAGAGCCGCATCGGACGCACAGAGCATCACGTCCCCAACCTGCGACCAACAGCCCATCCCATCCCCGCCCGCGCCCCCGACAATCCCCGCATCCCATCGCCAGGATCCGCATGACCGAACCGATGCGCGTCTTCGTCGGCACCGACGAATCCCAAACCGTCCCGACCAAAGTCCTCGAATACTCGATCCGCAAACACGCCAGCGCCCCCGTCGAGTTCCACGGCATGACCGCCGACGGCATGCCGATCCCCAGGGACAAGAAGAACCAACCGCGCACCGGCTTCTCGCTGTGCCGTTTCACCATCCCACAACGCTGCGGCTACCGCGGCCGCGCGCTCTACCTCGACGCCGACATGCTCGTGTTCACCGACATCGCCGAGGTGTTCCAGATCCCATTCGGCCAGCACCACCTGTTCTGCACCTGGCAACCAGAAACCCCGCCGGCATGGCGCAACAACCCGGCCTTCAAGACCGGCCGCCACTACGCGGTCATGATGCTCGACTGCGAACGCCTGCGCTGGGACATCCACGAGATCGTCCGCGGCTTCGACGAAGGCCGCTACGATTACGGCCAACTGATGAACGACATGTGCATCGTGCCGCCCGAACGGATCGACCACCGGCTCGGCACCGAGTGGAACTCGCTGGAGATCTACGAACCCGGCAAGACCAAGAACATCCACTACACGGTCGTGCCGACGCAGCCGTGGAAGTGCCGCACCAATCCCAACGGCTGGATCTGGGATCAGTATCTGGCCGAGGCGGTCGCCGCCGGCCATGTGACCGCCGCCGACATCGAGACCGGCGTCGCCCGGAAGCTGATCCACAAGGACCTGCTGCGCTTCGTGCCCGCCCGGCATGCCACGACGGGAGGTGGGCGCTAGCATCCGCGCCCATGCTCGAACTCGCGCGCTGGATCGAACAGGCCGGTTTCCCGGACCGCCCGTGGCTGCTGCTCGGCAAGGGGCCGACGTTCGCCCGCCGCGGTGAGTTCGATCTGTCGGGGTTCCTGCGCATCGGCCTCAACCACGTCGTCCGCGAACTGCCGGTCGACGTCGCCCACATCATCGACCTCGATGTCGTCGCCGCCTGCGCCGAGGCGCTGCCGAAGAACGCGCAATGGCTGGTCATGCCGCGCTTCCCGCACGTGCAGTGCAAGCCGGATCCGAAGCGGCCGCTGGAATCGTTCCTCGATGAAGTGCCGGTGCTGCGCGAGTTCGATCGCCGTGGCCGCCTCGTCTGGTACGACCTGCGCAGCAAGACCTGTCCGGTGCTCGGCAGTTCGCCGCCGATCAAGGTCCGGTTCTTCAGCTCGGAGGCGGCGCTGCGGATCGTCGCGCGCCTGGGCGCCAAGGTGGTCCGCTCGCTCGGCGTCGACGGCGGTCGTTCGTACAGCAACGCGTTCTCGGACGTGCAGCAGAAGACGCTGCTGGCCAACCAGCAGCCCTCGTTCGACATCCAGTTCCGGATGATCGACGCCATCGTGCAGGAGACCGGCATCGACTATTCGACGCTGATCCCGCCGATGCGGATCTTCATCGGCGGCGACGAGAGCGAACACGTCGCGGCCAGGGTGCTCGAACACACGATCCGGCAGCACGCCAGCGGCCCGGTCGCGATCACCATCATGCGCGACTACGCCATCCCGGTGCCGCGGGACCCGAAGAACCGCGCCCGCACGAAGTTCTCGTTCTACCGGCTGCGGATCCCGGAGCTGTGCGGCTATCGCGGTCGCGCGCTGTACGTCGACTCCGACATGCAGGTGTTTCGCGATGTCGCCGAACTGTGGCGGATCCCGTTCGGCGAACGCAAGGTGCTGTGCACGTATCAGGACAAGCCGCCGGCGGCATGGAAGGACCATTCGTGGTTCCATCCGGGCCGGCAGTTCTCGGTGATGCTGCTCGACTGCGATCGCCTGCCGTGGCGGGTGGAAGAGATCATCAAGGGTCTCGACGATGGCAAGTACACGTACGCCAACCTGATGTTCGAGATGTGCCTAGTGCGACCCGACGAGATCGGTGAAGACGTGCCGGTGGAATGGAACCACCTGGAGACCCATGAGCCGGGCAGGACGGCGCTGACGCACTTCACCGTGGTGCCGACGCAGCCGTGGAAGACCGACAAGACACCGCTGAACGAACTGTGGATGCGCGCGTACGAGGATGCGGTCGCGGCCGGCGCGATCGATCCCACCGAAGTGCGGAACGGCATCGCCAAGGGCTGGTACAAGCGCGGACTCGAAGCGGCACTCGCCAAGGCACCGGCGTTCTGGTCGTGGGTCGATCCGGATGCGGTCAAGCCAACGGCAGGCAACGCGGAGCAGACCGTGGTGACGTCGCCAGCAGACCCGGGCAGCCGGGCCGAAGTCGACCGCCTGCGGCGCGAACTCGACGACCTGCGCCGTTCGTGGACCTGGCGTGTCGGCCGCCTGCTGACCCGGCCGTTCGACCTGCTGCGACGACGCGGGTCAGGCGCCCGCGATGCCTCGGCCTGACCGGCGTCAGCGCTGGCGGCGGCGGAAGTCCGTCGCGTTCAGCGCCAGGTTCGGGTTGTAGAACGGGTCGGCCGCCAGCAACGGCCCCCAGCGCTCCTGCATGAACGCGATCTCGCGATCGAACCGCGACTGACCGCGCTGGTCGTCGCCGCGGCTCTTGCCTTCGAAGTGATACAGCTCGGCGAGCGGCGTGAAGATCACCCGGCGACCCCGCGCTCGGAGCCGCAGACAGAAGTCGATGTCATTGTAGGCCACGCGCAATCCGGGGTCGAGGCCGCCGACGGCCAGATAATCGTCGCGGCGGGTCAACAGACACGCGCCGGTCACCGCACTGACGTCGCGGACACAGTGCAGCAGCCCGTGATAGCCGGGTTGATCGTGGCGAAAACCCTTGTGGCCATGGGAAGCCACGCCGCCAATGCCGAGGATCACGCCGGCGTGCTGGATCGTGTCATCGTCGTATCGCAGCCTGCCGCCGACCGCGCCGACATCGGGCAGGGCCAGCCAGCCGAGCAGCTGATCCAGCCAGTCCGCCGCGATTGCCTTGGTGTCGTTGTTCAACAACAGCACCAAGGGCGTCGTGCAGGCGGCCACCGCGCGGTTCATCAGCGCCGAGTAGTCGAACGGACCATCGTCGCGCAGCACGCGGATCCGCGGAGACTGCTGCAGTTGGGTGAACCAGGCCATGGTGGCAGGCTCGACGCTGCCGTTGTCGACGATCAGGATCTGCACGTCGAGGTGACCGGTCGTCGCGACGACGCTGTCGATGCAGGTGCGGACGAGGTCGAGACGATCCCGCGTCGGCACGATGATGGTGACCGCCGCGGATGTGGTCGGGCGAACGCCAACCGACAGCACCGGCGCGAACGGACAGCGGCGCACCGTTGCCGCGAGCCCCAGGCTGGCCGCCGAAGCAGCGACTACGGCGATCTGTTCGTCATCGGGTGGCACCCGAGGCAACGAGCGGCACAGCAGTTCTGGGATGTGCGCGACCTTGCGGGCCGCCCGGGTGGCGCGCAAAGCGAAGTCCCAGGCGGCGACACGTCCCAGTTCGGCCCGCGGTGGGCCGACGGCAACCGCGAGCTCGCGCCGTACCGCCGCCAGACGCAGCGCATACGGCTGCGCCAACAACAGCGCCGGCGACCAGCCGGGCTTGTGGAATGCCGCGGCAGCGACGCTCTCGTCGCTGAACACCCAATCGATCTCGGGGTCCGTGGCGAACGCTGCCAGCAGCCGCTGGCCGGCTGTCGCCACCGGTTCATCGCCGGGCTCGAGCCAGGTGACGAACTCGCCACGCGCGTCCGCAAAGCGGGCAACGACCTCGTGCTGGTCACCGGCCACCGATCGACAACGGCGCGGATCCGCGGCAATGAACGACAGCATCGGCGCGGCAGTTCGATGGGTCACGGCAGCGGTGGACCGCTGCCGACGTCGCTGCCACCAGCGCCGCGGATTCATCGCACCCGCCTCCACAACAATCGCTGCGCCAGCAACGCCGGCCGCACCAACAGGCAACCGACCTGCCAGGTTCGCGACAAACGCATCTGCGCGAGTTCGCGGCGCAGACGCCCGGCCTCGCCGCCAGCCGCCGCGCCACTCGCCAACGTCAACGGCGACAGCAGCCGCGCATCGGCCGCCGACGCCGAAACCGCATGTTGCACCTGTCGCCGCGTCACTGCACCCGCGTTGACCGCCTCGGCAAACGCATCGAGCCACGGGCCCGCCGCCGCTTCATCCGGAGCCAACCACGGCCGTCGCGCCGGCAGCGGCTGCAGCCAGCCACCGGCGCGCAGCCTCGCCGCATCGGCCGGCAGATCCGCCGTCGCCAGCGCCGCCGCATCGACGACCAACGCATCGCCAGGAGCCACGACACCGGGCCGTTCGTGTTCGATCGCCACCGGCATCGTCGCGTGCTTCTTGATGCTGTGCTCCAGCACCCGCGCCGCCAGTTCGGGTTCGTTGCCGCGCCGGATCCAGATCCGCTGCGGCGTCGCCAGCGGTCGCCACTCGAGTCGATGTCGGCGCACCAGCCGATCCAGATGCACGAACTGCTGATCGAACAGCGGCTGCCCGTTCTGCAACCGCGTCGTGCCCGCGAGATCGGCGAACGTGCCGGAGTACTGCCGCCCGCCATCGATGCCGAGCGAACGGATCGTGCGCACCCCCATCGCCGCCAGGATCCCGAAGGCCGCTTCCGAACTGAAGCACTGCACCTCGATCACCGGACTGCCGGGATGCGGTCGGGCGGTCGAACAGTTGTACCAGACCAGACGGCCGCGCCGTTCGAGCTCGTACAGCTCCGGAATCTCGGCAAGCCATTCTTCGAGCAGCCGTTCGCCGGGCCGCGAATCGACGTGCGGCACCCGCGGCATCAGCAGGAACCGCGCATGCGCGTCGAGGTGTGCGGCGCAGGTCTTGACCACGTCGATGTCGATGGCGTGCGCGAGGTCGACCGCTGTCTCCCGGACGACGTGATTGAGCGCGAACAGATTGTGCTGCTGCCGATGCGCGGCCGAAAACTGCGCAAACGTCGGCCCCTTGCCGAGCACCAGCCATGGCCTGGCATCGAACAGCGGCTTGGACGCGCGGCCGTGCAAGAACGTGCCGAGCGACAATCGCGGCGCCGGCAATGGCTGCCGATCGGCCTTGTCTTGCCATTGCGGATGCGAAAAACACGTGAATGGCCGCGGCCCGAGCTGTTCGGCGGTCAGCCCGAGCGCCTGCACCCGCTTGGACACCGAGATCTCGGCGGCAATCGATTCGCCGTAGTCACGCCCGACCGGGAACCCGCCGATCCGCCGCAACGTCGCGCCGGTCGCCGCCAGCACCAGCGTCTGCAAATGATCGCCGCGCAGCCCGGGTTCGATGCCGTGTTGCGCGAAGAAGTGCCGGTACGTCGCCAGCCGCGGCGCTGGTCTGCCCTCGATGAAGTGATCGTGCAGTTCGTGACCCGCGAACCGACGTTCGATCTCGTCCCAGGGCCGATCCCACGCCGGATTGGCCCGTTCGCCAACCAGGCCGACTTCGCCAAGTTGCAGGCGCTGGACAAAGGGCAGCAGCCAATCTGGCCGCCGCACGCGGCATTCCTGCTGCAAGAACAGGTAGACGTCGTGGTCGGGCGCGCTGCGATAGCCGTGATCCCACGCCCCGATGTTGTAGCCGGTGTTGGGCCGATGGAGCACGCGCAGCCCGGGCAGCGACGCAGTGATCGCCGTCGGTTCGGCGCGTTCCTGATTGACCACCACCAGGACGGCGAACGGCCACCCGGCGGGGATCGTCGCCAGATCGTGCAGCAGCGCATCGAGTTCCTGCCGCGGCCGGCCGTCCCAGAACGACACGACGACGAGTGCAGGGGACCGGACGGCCGACATCAGCGGCGATTCTCGGCATCGGTCGGCGGTCGCGCAATCGCGCCGCTGGCGTCGGTTGACTTTCCGCGCGAGGGCACCGACAGTGGCTTGCATGAACCGCCCCGAACGGGTCGAGCCGCCGCAGCCGAAGGCGGATCGGGACACGCACGAGCGCATCGGCTATGCCCGTTGCGAAGCCGACCAGGCCGAACGGACGCTCACGGAGCTGCAGAAGAAGCGCGAACTGCTGGCCCGCCAGATCGATGCGGTCGAAGCCGAGAACCGCAATCTCGAGCGCGAGCTGCTGCAGAAACTGGGGTCCTGGCGCAAGCTCGACGATGCCACGCAGCGGGTCGACGACGTGCTGCCGCAACTGAAAGCGGTCACCGGGTCGCTGACCTACCGCGGCGTCGCCAAAGTACTGGGCGTGGTCAACAACACCCGCAAGGCGCTGCGCCGCAAGCGCAAGTAGTCAGTCGGTACGGCGCAGGCCCAGCGAGCGGGCCAGAAACACCTGTTCGAGTCGCCGATCGCGCGCCAGCCATTCGTCGACCGCGCGCCGACAGCCGGAGTACGACGAGTAGTCGTCGAACACGATGATGCCGCCGGGCGCCAGCGCCGGTGCGATCCGTTCGATGCAGACTCGCACCGAGTGGTACCAGTCGCAGTCGATGTGCGCGAGCGCGACCGGTGCCTTCGGCCGCAGAGTCGCCTCGAACAGGCCCGGGTGGGTGCGGATCGCATGCCGCGCCGGTTCCAGCGCGAAGGCCCGCAGGTTGGTCAGGACCTGCTCGTGCAGATCGTCGCGATAGCCGTAGTAGACATCGCCGCCGATGCCCTCGGAGGTGCCCGAACGGATCTCGGCATAGCGCCGGTGCGCGTCGCCGCCATCGTCGGGTCCGGGCGGCGGGATCATCGCGAACACATCGTAGAGATCGAGCGGGACACGGCGCGGCTTCAGCAGGCCGAGCAGGATCGCCGAACCACCGAGCGCCACGCCACACTCGAGCCACGAACCACGGATGCGGTGTTCGCGCACCAGGCGCGCGGCCTCGGCGATGTTCTCGAGCTTCGGCGGACCGCAGTAGGACAGGTTGGCGGCGCGGATCTTCGCGATCCATGCGGTCACGGTCGCGGCGTCGGGCGACGGCGAAGACGGCGACAACCAATCGCGCAGGCTTTGCAACCAGGGAGTCATCGCGGGACGGTGGCCAGGAAGCGTTGCAGATCGGCGTGACTCTGGCGAGCGTTGGCGCGCACGATCTCGAAGTCGAAGTCCATGGCGGCGGCCAGTTCGTGCGGCCCGCACAGCGGGAAGCCCAGGGCGGCGGCGATGCCGGTGGACCTGCCATCGACCGGCACGAGCCAGGAACGACGGGCGCGCGACAGGCACAGCAGATGGGCGTGCAGCCGGCTGCCGATGTGCAGATCGACGCCGTCGTAGAACGCGATCGCCGCATCGTGATCGCGCGGTGCGAGGATCTGGAAACCGCGCCGGACGGCGAACTGCCGCAGCCTCTGGAACGGATCGAGTGCGCCGCCGGACGCGGCAACCAGCGATGGCGCCACAGCTCGCGCCGGGTCGGCGGCGACCAGTTCTGGTGCAGCACCAGGAAGCGGCGGGCCTTGCGGAACGTGCGCGCCACGAAATCGATCACCGCGGTTTCCCGCGTCCAGAAGTCGTTGCGTTCGGTGACGGTGACCGCGATCCGACCCTGCGCACTGCCAAACGGCACACCCTCGAGCAACGGCCGGTCGTAGACCACCGGGCAACCGGTCATCACCACCTGCGAGCGCAGCTGCGGCAGTTCGCGCAGCAGGCAGGCGACGGTGTGCGGGCACCGCCAGGACGACAGTTCGATGCGCTCGTGCATCGCCAGCAGCAGTTCACGCGTGGCCGCGGCGAAGCCGTCGTTCATGCCGGGATCGCCGTGCAGACCGATGCCGAACGGAATCAGCCGCAGGCGCGAGGCGCGCAGCCGCTCAGCGGTGAGCCCTGGCCAGATCGTGTAGCGATCGTGCAACTGGTTGGCGCCGGCGAGAATCACCGCCGGCGCCTGTTCGAGGCGCGCGGTGGCGTCGTCGGACAACGGCACGCGCGGCGAGAACGTACGCGCCGCGGCGAACGCGCCGAGCTGGCGTTCGATCGCGCGCAGGATGAACCCGTCGCCGACATTCTCGACCTTCTTGCCGCGCAGCGCTGCCGGGATCGGATACGGCGTCAGCACCGCCAGCCGGTTGTGCGACGCGTCGGTCATGCCGACGTACCGCCGTCGGCGACGCCGAGGAACAGCACGGTGCGGCGGTCCGCGGTGTGCCTCCTGGCAAAGACGCGCAGGCCGGCGTCAGCCAGCATGGCCTCGCATTCGGCGCTCGTCAGGTGATTCTGCCACCCGAGTTCGCGCAGTCGCGCGGCGTCGTAGTGCCCGCCATCGCGCACCACATGGCTGACCAGCAACGCCGGCACCTGCCGCGCCAGCCGCGCCACCACGTCGGCGACCGCCGGCAGGTACTCGATCACGCCCAGCAGCACCGCGACATCGTGCCGGCCCGGCAGTTCCTGCGTCGCGAGGTCGAACCGCTGCACTGCCGACGCCTGCGGATGCAGGTCGTAGCCGCGATAGCGGATCGGAAGCCCGCGCGCACGGAGGGCCCGTTCGAGCTTCTGATCGCCGCAGCCGATGTCGGCCAGCACAGCGTCGGCGCGCGCGGTCACCGGCAACGACGCCAGCAGATCGGCGGCCACGGCCGCGCGTTGCAGCCACGGCTCGGCGCTCTGTTCGCCGCAGTTGAATCGTGGAGGCGGTCCGGCCATCGGCATCCGATCAAGAACCGACGGCGGCACCCGCGCGGGCCGCCGCATCCTGCTCTGCCGCCGCGAGCGCGGCGATGCGCTGGCACTGGCGGTCCGCCGCCCAGCGCACCCACGGCATCCGCGACTCCTGCCGCGCCAGGAACGCGGCCCAGAACGGCTCCATCAGCCGCTTGCGAGCCCCCTTGAAGTGCAACACGCACTTGTCGGGCAGCCCCGAGGCGATCGCGGTCCAGGTGTCATCGGGCGAGAAATTGTAGGTGTCGCAGGGCAGGAACAGGATCCGGACGCCATCGACGACGTGCAGTGCCTGCCGTTCCATCTGCTCGCGCCGCAAGCCGACGCAATCGAGCAGCGCCAGCTGGTCGCCGTACCACGACGCGCTGTCGCCGGTGCCGTAACGATCGCGATAGATGCCGAGGAAGCGCCGGAAGAAGCCGCGCGCGACGTCCGGCCGCCGGTTGTGCAGCAGGATCAGTCCGCCGTTGATCGGCATCTTCTTGTTGAGTCGCCAGGTCAGCCCGACATCGAAGTCCTGCGCGAACACCTCCTGGAGCGACGCGCGGAACAGGATGTCGGAATCGACCAGCACCAGCGGCCGGGCGAACGTGCCGGTCTCGACGCACCGCAGCTGCGCCAAGGCCCGCGAGAACATCAGCGCCGCATGATCGACGGCGGTGTCGAGGCGTCGCACCCGACCGCGGATGCCCCGCACACGCGTCGCCGCCTCGGTCAACAGCGTGCACGCGGCGCCGGGATGGAACAGGCGCGCCGACCGGTACAGCATGTCGAGCATCGCCATGTAGCCGCGCGATGCGAGGCTCGTGTGCGGATGCGCCGCCGCCGCACCGACCGGACGGTCGGCATGGAAGCTGACGAACTCGGGCGCGGCGATGCGGTCGCTCAAGACGGGCGAACAGGATAGCAACCCGGTTGGCCGACTTCCCGTACCGGCACCAGCCGACGCAGCCTGGCGAACCAGGCCTCGTACTGTCCGGCGATGGCTTCCAGCGTGTACTCCTTGCGTGTCGTCAGGAACTTCTGGTGGATCCGCAACCGGGTGTCGTGATCGACCAGTTCGGCCAGGCGCTGCTCGAGTTCCTCCGCCGTGCGATAGAACCGAACCTCGCCGTTGTCGGTCTCGTGGTAGGCGAGTTCTTCGTCGTTGACCAGACACGGCATGGCCGCGCCATAGAAGTTGGCCAGCTTGACGTTGGACTTGTAACGGTGCGACATCAGCGACGCGTGGACGCCACCACGTGCGGCGAAGCCGATGTCGATCGAACGAAAATCGACGGGATTGACGACGAACTCGAGACCGAGGCGGCGACACGCCCGTTCGACGATCGGCCGCCATTCGCCCAGGTAGTTCGGCGCGCCCTGATAGCCGACGATCCTGGCCTGTTCGCGCACCTCGATCGGCTCCATCCCGGGCCAGAAGTGGTGGTAGATGAACGTTGGATTGGGCACCAGGTCGCCCAAGTCGTCGTGCATCGTTCTGTTCGGGAAGATCACGCTGTCGACCGGCAGGTCGGCGAAGAACTTCTCGAAGAACCGGCGCACCGCCGGTGCGTCCGCATGGTCGAGGCCGTCCTGCGGCTGCTGCCAGCAGTCGACGACGTCATAGACGCACAATTTCCCCATCGCCTGCAGCAGACGCAGCCGGTTGCGGAACGGTCGCTTGACCGCGCAGAACACGTCGTGGGTCAGGATGTCGTGCGGCTCGAGGCTGCCGGTCGCGTGCCAGCGGGCGCGCATGGTCGCGATCTGGTCGGCGCGAACCTTCCAACTGCCCATGGCGGGCACCCCGAAGAAGCAGACGTTGGACTCGTCGGACACTCGCACGCCACTCTAGCGCAGCGCCTGCCGGCGCCGCAACACGACGACATCGCGCAGGAACCGCGCATAGGCCGCGACGGTCGAACCGTGCCGCCAGAACAACGCCCAGGCGGAAGCCCGTCGCCGCGGGCGCAGTTCGCGACGTGCTGCCAGCAGGTCGGCGCGTTCGCGCATGGTGCGCAGGTGGCCGCGCACGATCAGGCGCGCATACGACCACTGGCCGACGCACAAGCAGCCGATCGGCGCCAGCACCCAGGCGGCGAAGAGCCATGGCAACGCCCCGACCACCACCGGCCACGGCATGTTGATCAGCCAGGCGAAGTCCATGTTGCGGATCGAGCGGATGGCGAAGGCTTCGTCGCGCACCTTGGCGATGCTGCGGTTGAGTCCGTGGCGCACGATCGCCCGCGGCGCGAAACGGCACCGCCAACCGGTGGCGATCAGCCGCAGTGACAGGTCGACGTCTTCGAAGTTCAGGAAGAACTCGCCGCGGAACAGCCCGATCTGCCGCAGCGCCGCGGCGCGATACAGCACCGCGCCGCCACACGCACCGAGCACGTCCTGCTCGACGGTGAACGCACCGGCCGCCCGGCCGCGGCCCCGCGGAATCGCCTCGCCCGAACGCAGCATCACGATGCCGGCGTTCTCGACGACCTCGGGGCGGTCGGCAAAGCACATCAGGCTGGCGCACGCACCGATCGACGGATCGCGGTCGGCGACAGCGACCAGTTGCTCGACCCAGTCGGCCCGGGCGACCGCATCGTTGTTCAGCAGCGCGATGTAGTCCGGCGCCGGCTCGGCGGCGAGCAGTTCGCGGAGCACGACGTTGTGGCCCTCGGCGAAACCGAGGTTGCCGGCGTGGCGATGCAGGCGGATCCGCGCGCCGTAGCGGGCCGCGAGGCGCCCGGCTTCGTCGTTGGCCGACGCATTGTCGACGACGTGGATCGTCAGTCCCGGCCAGGTCTGCTCGAACAGGCTCTCGATGGCGGCGCAGGTGTCGTCGAACCCGTTCCAGTTCAGCACGATGGCCGCCACCGCGGGTCGGCGCGTTCTTGCACCATCTGCCGCTGCTGCTGGCTGCCGGGCCACGCCGATCAACCTTCGTCGGCGCCCGCTGGATCCGGTTCGTCCGCGGCCACCGGCACGTGCCGCCCGCAGACGCCGGCGCGATCACTCGACCACACGCGCGGCTGGAAGAACGCGCAGTGCTCGCTGCCGCCGCCGTCCCGGACCACCAGCCGGACGTCGTCGACCACGTCCAGGATGTCGTGCAGCGCGCCGCGCGAGACGCTGAGCTTCAGGCGATACGAGCCAGGCCGCAGTCCGACCTGCGGCAGCCCCAGCCGGACTTCGCAGTCGCCGCCGGGCAACGCGAGCCAGCCGTGATCGCGCGACGAGACCAGCATCTGCACCGTCTCGCCGGCCTGGTGCACCAGGTCGAAGATCATCACGTTGACGCTGATGGGTTCGGTCGGCGCCGCCGCCTGGAGCGCGATGACGACCTCGCCGGGCCGGCCGCAGAACCAATGCTCGACGTCCTTGCCACCCGACTGCAATCGCACCGAACGGACGGCTGCCCGCTGTCCTGGCGCCAGGTCACGCTGCTGCAACGCGGCCAACCGCGCCTCGTTGGCCGCCGCCGCCTGCTGGATCGAATCCGCCTCGTACTGCTTCAGCACGTCGGCGGCGGCGCCGAAACCGGCCATCTTGCCGCCGCGCAGGTACAGACACTCGTCCGACAAGGTCTCGATCAGCACCGGACTGTGCGACACCAGCAGCAGCGACGTGCCGCCGCGCCGCAGGTCGTTGATCTTGTTGCGGCACTTGCCGCGGAACTTCGCATCGCCGACCGACAGCACCTCGTCGACGACCAGGATCGACGGTTCGGTGTGCACCGCGCAGGCGAACCCGAGCCGCGCCTGCATGCCCGAGCTGTAGGTGCCGAGCGGCGCATCGATCGCGTCGTGCAATTCGGCGAAGTCGACGATCGCGTCGTAGCGGCTCCTCGCGTCGCGCTCGCTGACGCCGAGCAACGCCAGGTTCAAGAACACGTTCTGCCGGCCCGACAGCACCGGCTTGAACCCCGCACCGAGCGCCAGCATCGGCGCGATGCGGCCCGCCACCGCGACTTCGCCGAGATCCGGCCGCAGGATGCCGCAGATCATCCGCAGCAGCGTGGTCTTGCCGCTGCCGTTCTGGCCGATGATCCCGATCGAACGACCACGCCGCAGCTCGAACGACACCTCGCGCACCGCCCAGAACTCGCTGGCTCGCAACGCGTCGACGACCGGGCGCCGCAGCAGCAGCCGACCGATGTCACGGGCGCCATAGACGAACGACCGCTTCAGCGAACGCGCGAACTTCTTGGCGACGCCGCGCACGGCCACGACGACATCGGCCGTCATCAACGCCCCCCGAGCAGCATGCGTTCGATCAGGATCGGCGCCACCGCGCGGATCAGCAGGAACCCGAGCACCGTCGTCACCACCGCGACCACCAGCACCGCGCCGAACGCCATCGGCGCCGCCAGCACTTCGCCGCCCGCCGCCTGCCGCGCCGCATCGATCAGCGGCGACACCGGGTTGGCGCGGACGATGGTCGCGAACCAGCCGTCGCCTCGAGGCTGGTACATCGCCGGCGTCAGGAACAGCCCGTAGCCGAGCAGCAGCTTCAGCGTCTGCTGCAGGTCGGCGAACAGTTGCGTGAACGGCATCACCAGCGCGCCGAGTCCGAGCCCGAGCAGCACCGCGCCGACGAAGCACAGGGTCACCAACGCTGCGCCGCGGACCTCGAGCCCCGTCACGATCGCCACCAGGACCAGCGCCGCGACCAGCCGTACCGCCGTCGTCAGCAACGACTCCCACAACTGGGTCAGCACGATCGCCGCGCGCGAGAAGTGCACGCGCGTCAGGTAACTGCGGGCACCCTCGAACGCCTGATGCGGCACTTCGACCGCCTCGGCGAACACCTGCCAGAGCAAGGTCCCCAGGAACACCGACAGCGCGACCGGCAGCCGGGCCGTTCCAGGCGTGATGACGCCCGCTTCGCTCGCCAGCGTCACCCCGCCGGTGATCAGCAGGGCCGGCGCCACCATCCAGAAGTAGCCGAGGAACGACTTGCGGTACTTCGCGGCGATCGTCCGCTGGAAGATCCGCCACGACAGCGACAGCGCTTCGAGGGCGGGCGACCGCGGTCGGGCTGGCTCGCAGACGGGAGTTGGCGGGGAGGCGGACGGCTGCACCGGGCCGGTCACCATAGCGATCCGCCGACCCGAACTCGAACACGGGATCGCCGCACCGGGCTCGCCAGCCACCGCCCGCCTCACTACAAGAGCATGCACCTGTTCGATCCGAAACCCCGATGAACCTCTACGACCTGGTCCGCCGCAAGGACCGCTACGTCGTCGTCACCGGCGAACTCGGTGCCGTCGAGGTCCGACGACCCGGCGGCATGGTGCGCGCCATCGCGATGACACCCGGTGCCGAACTGCGGATCCGCGACGCCCACGGGGCAACGTGTCTCGCGCACTTTCCCGCCGAACCGGGCTGGCGGATCGACGCAGAAGCCGGCGCCAACCTGCAGATCGCCGTCGCCGCGGGCGACGCGCTGCTGCCGCTGGCCGATGTGCGCGTGAAGCCCGGAGCCACGGCGGACGTCGGCCTCGATTGGCCGGTGCCGACGCCGCGGCAGTTCGATCTGGTGTTGCGGGCCACGGGCCGCAGTCCGCTGCACCTGGTGGTCGGACCACACATGACCCCTCGCACGGCCCTGCTGCCGCTGCTACGCGGCCGCGGCGTCGAGGTCGGACCTGGCCTCAATCCGGTGGTCCGACCGGCCCGCGGCATCGAGGTCCGCTACGTCGAGAAAAAGCATCCGCGCGACTGGGCTGCCACCTATGCCAAACGCGAACTGACCGCCGCCGAGATGGCACTGTGGGATCACTATGTCGTCGACTCGGCGCGCTTCCTGACCGGGTTCGAACCCGGCTCGTTGGACTTCGTGTTCTCCAACCACGTGCTCGAACACCTGGTCGATCCGATCGGCACCCTGGCGCGTTGGTGGGAACGGCTGGCGCCCGGCGGCATCCTGGCTGGCGTGGTGCCCGATGCCCGGTTCACGTTCGACTGGCGGCAACCGCGATGGTCGATCGAGGATGTGCGCGCGCAACGCGCGCTGGTCGCCGATGAACCGACCGAGGCGATGTACGAACGCTGGTGCCGCTACACCTCGCCGGAGAACACGCCAGCTTCACTGCGCGCGCGCGATTATTCGATCCATGTCACCTACCTGACGCCCGAGCTGATGCGCCAGATCCTCGACGATGTCATCGCGACGGTGCAGGCCACCGGGCAACCCGAGCCGGATGCGC
>JADJPQ010000029.1 GCA_016713175.1 Planctomycetota bacterium | reverse complement strand
GCGGCTCTGGAACTCAGCGCTGGCGGCGAGTTCGGCCAGCAGGTCAGCGAGGTCGGCGCCGGCGCAAAGGCGCGTGGCCATGGCCGACCGTTCAGCCGCGGTTGGCGTGCGGCGCAGCGTCGCGGCGAAGAGCAGATCAGCGACTTCATCCGGACTCCTGGGCATCGGCCCAGGATAGCCGATGGGTTCAGCGCGGGATGCGGTAGTGATGGATGCCGTAACCGGTGAAGGCGTCGGTGAACGTGCCGTGGTCGTGCGGCAGGTGACGATGCTCCCCGAGAACGTCGATCCGGGCATCGGCCTTGGCGCCGCGGACACGGAACCGCACGGTCGCCGGAGCTGCCTGCAACAGCGCGGTGAACACCACCAGGTCCGGGCCGTCGGGCTTGCACAGGATCGCGACGTCGGCGCCGTCGGCCGTGGCTTCGACCTCGCCGTGGATGGTCCTGGCGTTCAGGATCGGTGCCAGTTCGGCGATCCGCAGGTTGACGTTGCGTACCGCCGCGGCGATCTCGGGGTGGGCCAGCAACCCGGCTTCGACGAAGGCCGGCGCGAACTCGTGCGCGAAGTGGTGATGCCGCGGGCGCCGCAGGTGATCGCGATCCACACTTCGGCGCGGACCTGTTCGGGCGTCGGCCGCGACTCGGCATTGTCGATGTGCGTGGTCTCGATGCAGGCGAACACCGGCTTGCCGCCAGACCATTGCGTCAGGCGGCGGACGCCGTGGCCGACGAACTCGAGGCGGTCGTGGACTTCGGGTTTCTTGTGCGTGACCGGATAGATGTCGAATGACGCGAGGTCGCAGCCGCGCAGGTACCCGGCGTAGTCCTCGGGGTGGTTGGTCCGCACGCCGCGACCCCACCAGCCGTCCCACGCGGCGCCCTGGCTGAGGTTCAGCATCACGGGTCGGCGGTCGGCCTGGCGCAGCCGTTCGTACTCGGCGATCACCTTGGCCGGTTCGATCGGCGGGCCGTAGCCGCCGCCGGCGACTTCCTGCGCGTTGTCCGGCTCGTCACCATGCAACCAGGCCAGGATCGTGGTGCCCGGGTGCGCCAACGCCACTTCGTTCTGCGCGCAGACGACCTTGAGGCCATGGCGATCGAGTTCGGCCAGTTGTTCGCGCGTGGGACCCTGCCACAGGCCGACGTACGTGTTGATGCCGAGTTCGCGGTAGCGGGGTCCGTTGGCCGGGTCCTGGACCCACACCGCGAGCGGGAAGAACTGCGGGTCGGTGGACAGGCCGTTGTGATCGGCCGGACGGATCGGGGCCGGATCCTGGCCGCAGGCGGCCGTCAGTGCGCCGAACAGGGTGAGCAACAGGCGGTGGCAACGCATCGGGTGGATGCTATCGGCGCAGCTGTGGTCTGGCCGGAGCCGAGGCGGCACGGGTTCGACCCTCCGACGTGGCGTGCCGTCTATTGCCGCGGGTACTCGCCGTTGCCGATCCGGATGGCGACCGCCTGGCCGCCCTGCAGCACGATCTGGCCGGTCTCCTGGCCGCTGGCGAAGTAGAGGTAGAGCACGTCGCCGCAGACCTCGTAGTTGCCGGTGGTTTCGGCATCGGTCATCACCCCCGGCATCCCGGGCTCGGTGGACACGTTGCTCATCAGCCGCCGCGTGACGCTGCCGCCGGCGCCGAACGCGTAAGTGGCGGCATGCGAGCTCTTGACCACGCGGCCGCTCTGCACGCTGGCGAAGGTGACGCCGGCGAGCGCCGCCTCGGCTTTGGCATTGCGTTCGGGGGGCTTGGGTTCCAGCGACGTGAAGATCCGCTTCAGCTTCGGCAGGTACTTCGCTTCGGCCGAGGCCAGCAACACGCCGCTGACCGAGATCCACGCGTCGCGCTTGGCGATGCCGCCAAACCACACCTGCACCGCCTGGCCGTTCTGCGTCTGGCCGCGCAGCACCAGCACGGCTCCGGGCACGTCCTTGCCCCGGAAGGTCTCGATCCTGCCTTCGGGTTCGCCGACGGTGAGGCCCTGCTCGGCCAATGCGGCGCGCAGTTGCGGCAGCTTGCTCTCGATCACCTTGGCGACCGGCACGTTGTGGTCCTGCTTCTCCAGGCGGCCCCACATCAGCCCGAGGATCGCATCCAGCGTGTCGGTCGGACCCAGGCCCGGGTTCAGCACCATGCCGGTGTCGTCCTGCGAATGGACGGTCCAGCCAGGCGGCATCTCGAAGGCGAACCAGCCGCGCGGGTGGTCGAAGCGTTCGCACTTGCCGGCGAACACGTCGGGCAGTTCGGGCGGCGTGGTGCCACCTGGGACCGGAGCGTCGCCCGGTGGAGTGCCGCCGCCGGCCAGCGGATTGTCCGGCGCCTTCGGCAGCGCCGGGGCATCGAGGTCGTAGGTGGCGCCGCCGCTCTCGAGCTTCAGGTGGTCGCCGGTCAGGTTGGCGGTGAAGTCGAACCAGCTCTGACCGGCACGGAAGCGGCCAGTGAGTTCGTTGTCAGCGGCCTTGGCCTCCGCCGGGTACTCGGTGCCGCGGAACACGAGCGTGCCGCGATAGCCGTCGGCGGCGGTGCCGGCAAGGGTCAGTTGGATCTCGCGACCCGTGAACGCGCGCGCGAAGCGGTCGGCGGCGGGCGCCTTGGCGAGCGGGTTGTCGGTGCCACCGGCGGCTGGTTGTTCTGCCGGCTTGTCGGTTCGCCGCTCGGCGGGCTTGGGTGCGGCGCCAGCCCGGCGGTACTGCAGCGCCATGCCTTCGATCGTCAGCGTCAGCGTGTCACCGGCGACCTTGAACTCGGCGCGTTCGCCGTCGTCGCCATCGCCGAACACCAGCACGCCCGGCGCCTGCAGCTTCAACGGCATGCGGTCGTCGGCGATGACGATCGCGTTCTTCTCGATCACCAGTTTCTCGTTGCGGTTGGCTTCACTGGTGCCAGTCCAGGAACCGAGCAGCTCCTGGGGAATCTGGGTGGGTGCGATCGCGGAGGCGGTCAGGGCGAACAGCAGGGCTGCAATCGGGCGCAGAGTGGACATGGGTTCCTCGTAGCGGCGACGGTCCGCTGACGTTCGGCCATTGTCCCCGCCCGCATGTCAGGCGACCAGGGCTTGCCGGCCTGGCAGCCGATTTTGGGGCGCAGCGCGGGTGCGCCGCAATGATGATGCGGCCATGCGTGGGGCCGCGGTCGGTCGCGGGGAATTGGTCGGGCCGGCGAGATTTGAACTCGCGACCTACTGGTCCCAAACCAGTCGCGCTACCAAACTGCGCTACGGCCCGACGCGCACCACACTACCCGCTGCAACCGCCGATGGGAAGACGGCGCCGCGCGTTCGCCCGTTGGCGCGACCGGACTCAGGACCCCGGCTTCAGATACCGGTCCAGGTGGTCTTTCAACAGCCGCAGGAAGTGCGGCCGGTCCTTGCCGACCAACCGATGCGTCTGCATCGGGTACGGGAAGTAGTCGAGCAGCACGCCGGCGTCGACGCAGCGATCGACGAACGCCAGCGAATGCGACCACATCACCGTGCGATCGTCGGTACCGTGCACCAGCAGCAGCCGTCCCTGCAGCTTGCCGGCCAGCGGCAGGCAGCTCGAGGCCTCGTAGCCCTGGGCGTTCTCCGCCGGCGTGTCCATGTAGCGTTCGGTGTAGCCGGTCTCGTACTGCGCCCAGTCCGTCACCGGCGCGCCCGCGACGCCACAGGCGAACACCTCCGGGGCCAGCAGCATGCAGCGCAGCGTCAGGTAGCCGCCGTACGACCAGCCGTGCACGCCGATCCGCGCCGGATCGACGAACGGCTGCTGCTTCAGCCAGCTGATCGCCTGCAATTGGTCCTCGACTTCGAGGTTGCCCATCTTGCGGTGGATCACCTGTTCGAACTCGATGCCGCGGTGCGGCGTGCCGCGGTTGTCCAGCCGGCACACGATGTAGCCGTCGTTGGCGAGGCCATGCAGCCACAGCGGTGCGCCGCACAGCCACTGATCGGTCACCAGCTGCAGGTGCGGGCCGCCGTAGACGTACAGCAGCACCGGGTACTTGCGACCCTCCTGCATGCCGGCCGGCAGCAGCACGTGGCCGTACAGGATCGATTCGTCACTGGCCTTGACCTGGAACAGCCGCGAGGTCGGCAGTTCGTATTGCAGCAGTGGCGGCGGCGGCGCCGGCAGTGCCTCGACCTGGCCGGTCTGCAGATTGACGAAGCGCGGGCTCGGCGCCGATTCCTCGTTGGACCACAGGTCGAACGCGAACTGCCGATCGGCGGACAGCGAGCATTGGTGCGTGCCGCGCTCGCGCGTGATCTGCTTGACCTCGGTGCCGTCGATCTTCGCGGCGAACAGGTGCCGCTGCCGCGGGTCCTCACCGGATGCCATGAACCACAATTGTTGCTGGTCGGTGGCGAGGCCAAGCAGTTCCTGCACGTCGAACGCGCCGCGCGTGACCTGGCCGAGCGGCTTGCCATCGCGGTCGAACAGCCACAGGTGGCGATGCCCATCGCGCGGTGACCACCACAGGAAGCGGCCGTCGGCCAGGAACGTCGGGCCATGTTCTGGTTCGACCCACTGCGCGTCCTGTTCGGTCAGCAGGGTGCGTTCGCGAGCCCCGCTGGCGACCGAGAACTGCACCAGCTCGAGCCGGTCCTGACCGCGCTCGACCATGGCAACGCACAGCCCCCGGCCATTGGGCGTGAACGTCAGGTTGGTCCAGTAGACGTCCGTGGCGGCGTCGTGCTGCAGGAACCGCAGGCTCTGGTCCTGGCTGTCCCAGAGGCCAATGGTGACCCGCGAGTGCGTGCGGCCGGCCATCGGGTAGCGGCCGGCGCGCGGCGTTGGCGGCGTCGCCGACAGGTCCTGGTACGGGTAGGCCGCGATCGGTCGCTGGTCCTCGCGGTAGAACGCCAGCCGGCGGCCGTCCGGGCTCCAGAACAGTCCGCCGGCGATGCCGAACTCGGCGCGGTGTGCGGCGCCGCCATAGACGACGTCGGCACTGCCGTCCCAGGTCAGCCGGCGCACGTG
This sequence comes from Planctomycetota bacterium, assembly GCA_016713175.1. Lineage (GTDB taxonomy): Bacteria > Planctomycetota > UBA1135 > UBA1135 > UBA2386 > JADJPQ01. The sequence goes on along the minus strand of JADJPQ010000029.1, from coordinate 234,159 downwards.
ACCCTGGCGATCGGTGACGTGCAGTTCGTGTCCGGCGACGAAGGCCGCGCGCTGATCGCCGGGCGCGATCACGACCGCGGCACTGTCGTCGCGCGCATCGGTGGGCGGCCACGTCAGCACCCGCGTCGCCTTGGCTTCGGCCACCGGCCAGTGCCAGACGGCATCGTCGGTTTGCAGGCGGACGGTCGTGGCATCCAGCAGCGTCCATTGCGGCAGCGCTGCCGCCGCGTCCTTGGCGACTGGCCTGCCCAGGGCAGCCAGCGCCGTGCGCGCATCGGTGATCGTTGCCGTGAGGCCGGCTCCGGGGCCGCCGGAGAACAGCACCTCGTTGCCATCGGCCGTGGGCATCACGGCAGCGGCGTCGTGGCCGGCCGGCAGCCAGCGCAAGCCGGGTTGAGGGGGCAACAGTGCCTGGCCTCGTTCCAGGACCGTCGCGAAAGTCAGACGTTCTCGGGTCGGCGCCGGGGCCGGCGGCGGCGTCGGTGCGGGTTGCTGGGCCGAGGTCCAGGTGGCCCACAGCAGGGCAGGAAGCAGCGACAGAGCGGGGCGCGCGCGAGTCATGCGGAAATCCAACCGGTGCGCCGGCGAGGGGATCTCGGCGCTCGATTCCAGGACATGCTTCATCATGAGTCGCGGCGGATCGCAGTCAAGCGAACCGGCGCGCCGCCGAAAGGGAAGTTCCGGCGCGGCGAAGAACTCCCGAGCGCGTTGGCGCGGTGCCTGTCGACCAGCAAGCCTTGGCAGCGCGCGGTTGCCGCGGGGATCAAGTCACCGGGAACGGAACTCGATGGAAGCAAACCACTCGCCTGCATCCGCCATGATCGAACGCAGACTGTCCGCATCTGTCCGTGACCGCGAACGCGGTTCGGTGATGCCATTGGTGCTGGTGGCGACGATGAGCGTCGGGGCGTTGGCCATGGCCCACCTGACCAAGGTGATGGCCGAACTGAAGAAAGTCCGGGCCAGGGTCTACGCCGAACGCGCGGTCGAAGCGGCGTTGGCCGATCTCGAGATCGCGAAGAACGTCGTCAACGCCGCGCTCTACGACCTCGACGGCAACACGGCGTTGTTGGCGGCGATGTCGACCACCGATGGCGCCGGGCGCCACGTGCTGCCGGGCAGTTCGGCGACGGTGCAAGTCGAGGAGCTGGGCGAGGAATGGTACCTGCTGCGGGCGACCGGGGTCTACCAGGGGGTTCGCAAGGTGGCTCAGGCGACCGTGCGCGCGCGCCTGCCGGTGACCAACTACAACTACTTCGTCATCGAGCACAAGCTCGGCATCTCCGGCGAGCCCCGCGGCAAGATCCACAGCAATGACAAGGTCGACTTCTACTTCCCGGGGGGCAGGTACCGGGACGACGTCACAGCCTGCAACGGGTTCGGCTACCGCGCGGGCGCGACGGCCGACAACACCGAGTTGCTGGGTCGCCACGATGACGCCACGGCCCGCAAGGACATCCTGCACGCCGCCACGGTCGCCGACGTCGCCGCCAAGGCCGACACGCTGCGCGTCGACGCCGAACTGATCGCCGAGGTGACGTTCCAGGGCACCTCGACCAAGGTCGATCTGTTCGTGCCAAAGCACAACGAACAGGTGCCCTACCCGAGCTGGGAGCAGGTCTTCGACCACTACGAGACGCGCACCTGGGACGAGCAGGTCGCGATCTACCGCAGTGAACAGGTCACCGTGACGGTGCCGGACTACGAGTACCGGCAGGTGACTGGAACCCGGAACGTGCCAGTCTGGGGCACCCGGCAGGAGCTCGTCACGGTCACCCGGCAGCGCTGGGTCCAGGATGCCGGCAGCGGCGGTGGTGGCGGCGGTGACGTTTCCGGTGGCGGCAGCACGCCTGGCCACTGGGAGAGCTACACCGAGCAGGAATTGCAGACGGTCAGGTACATCGATCACTACGAGACACAGAGCTACACCACCACCGAGGCGGTGCAGGTCGGTTCGCACGAAGAGCAGCGAGCCCAGCAGGTCTTCGACCACTACGAGACGGTCACCCGCACCGCGCAGGTCCCGGTCTACACGTGGCAATGGGTGACCCGGTACCGGACGGTGACGATTCCGGAGCAGTTCCTCGAGACCAGGACCGTGGCAACGACGGGGATCCTGTACTTCGCCGGTCCGATCCGGAAGATCGGCGGCGAGGTCAACGGCAAGGTCACCATCGCGACCAACCAGGGCGTCCGGTTGACCGATTCCATCCGCTACGTCGACAACGAGGGCGACACGCGGATGCTGAACGGACTCGACAGCAATCAGGACTACCTCCCCAATCCGGACTACCGCGGCAGTTCGGTGCTGGCCGTGATGGCGCGCGACGACATCCGCTACGCCGTCGACTGCCCGCCGTCGATCGAGATCAACGCGGCGCTGATCACGACCGAAGGGACCGTTGCGTTCGAGGGCCTCCGCATCGCCAGCGACGGCGAGACGGTGACTCACCGGCGTGCCAGCGGCTACTCGACGACCGACTACCAGAAGGAGTCGATCCGCCGGCTGGGCGGCATCGTCTCACGCGAACGCCCGGTCGCCACCTACATCGACGGCAACAACAACCTGGTCGCCGGCTTCCGCCGCGGTCGGTCGACGATGGACCGCAACATGATGCTCGACACCGGCGGCGGCATCATTCCGCCGGGCGTGCTGGCCGAGGACAAACCGCTGTGGGGAGTGGGCATGGCCGGCAGGATCTGGCAGGCGACCGACATCCGGGGAGGGGGGCAATGAGCCGGGACGAGGATCTCGACGAAACGGCATCGCCGACTGCATCGGCGGGCACGCGCATCGCCTTGGGTGCGGCGCTGCTCGCGGTGATCGGTGGCGCGGTGCTGATGATGCGCGATGGCCAGGGGGGGACCGGCCTCGCTGGCAAGCCTGGCACCGGTGGCCACCGGGTCCTGGCGACGAGCTGGGGCGAGACCGACCCGGTCGAAACGGTGCCGCAGGCTGCTCCAGAGGCGGAACCCGCCGACGAACGCGATCCCCAGGTCGTGCTGCGCCAGGACCTGCAGAACCTCGACGTGATGATCGACCCGCGGCGCTGACCACCATGGACCAACCCAGGACGATGCGGCCGGCGGCCGCGGGCTTCACGCTGGTCGAGACGATGATCACGCTCGTGCTGGCCGTACTGATGCTCTACGGCATGCACGCGACGCTGAACTCGTCGATCCGCGGTCGTTTGGCGGCGCAGCAGATCGACCAGGTTCACGTGATGGCCACCGACTATCTGAACCGGCTGCGGGCGATCCCGTTCGGCAGCGCGGCGGATGGTCCGGCCGGCGGTGCGGCGCTCTCGGCGCTGTTCGACGACGACCAGGATCATGGTTCGATCACGCTGCATCAGGTCCGCGTGGCCGTCAACTCGGCGGGCCACTGGCAGGACGTCGCCGCCAACGGTCTGATCGGTCGCTGGCGGTTCAAGGTGACGCGGGATCTCAATCACGATGGCGACGAGACCGATCCCGGACTGCGCGAAGGGCGCGACGACCTGCTCGGCCTGGAGATCTGGTTCAACGACCGGCTGGTGATGCATGGTATCCGTGCCGCCGGCCCCGACGCCACGACGCCCGACACCGATGTCTACGACCACTGAGCCCGGGCCGGCCGTGCGCGGCGACGGCGGCATGACGATGATCGAACTGCTGATCTCGTGCATGCTGCTGGTCGGCATCGTCGCGCTGACGTTCAGTTCGACCACCGCGATCCAGTCGCTGACGCAGCACGGTGACGCGCGCAATCGCGAGTCCGGCGGGGCGCGCGCGGTGCTGGCGACGCTGCGGGAAGAACTGGCGGCTTCGTCGTTGCGCGAGGATCCGCTGACCGGCGAACTCCGCTACGCGATCGAGCCGGCGCCGCACGGCGGCCAGCGGCTGCGCTACCGGCGCGTGGTCGGCGCCGAGCTCGAGGGCGGCGGTCTGCAAGCGATCTGGTCGCAGTGGATCATCTGCGAGGTCTCTACCGATGGCGCGGTGTCGCGCACCGAAGGCGGTCAGCCGACCCGGGTACTCGGTCGCGGCATCGAGTCGTTGACGTTCACGATCCACGACAACCGGGTGGTCGAGATCCGTTGCAGCACCGCCTGGACGGATCCAAGGACCGGCGAGATCAAACGAACGGTGTCTACCGAGTCGGTCACGCCAACACAGTGACGGGCAGCGGGCAACGGACGGCGACTGGAGGACGCATGAGAACGGGAATCGCAATCGTGATGAGTGCGCTGGCGGGGTTGCTGGCGGCCCAGGAGCCCGACGAACCAGGGCCGCGGCCCGTTGCTCATGGTCCGGATCGACCCCAACGCGCCGATCTGCTGGTCGACCTGCGGCGTGCGGCGCAAGCGCTGGCCAGCGGCAACCACGCCGGCGCCGAGGCCATGCTGCGATCGTTGTCGCAGCGGGCACCGGATCTGGCCTCGGTCTGGTACCAGCTGGCGATGGCGCAGCGCTGTCAGGGCAAGGACACCGAGGCACTGGTGGCAGTCGAGCGGGCGTTGGCCGCCGCGCCGACGCTGACCGAGGCCCGCTTGCTGCAGGCGGAGCTCCAGGTCGTCCTCGATCCCGCCAAAGCCAAGGTGACGATCGGGGAGCTGCTGCGCGATCCGCTGGCGCCGGGCTACCACCGGCAGCTCGTGCCGATGCTGGTGACGCTGCGGCTGACCGAGGAGGCGGAGGCCGTATTCGTTGCGTTGCTGCAGGCGACGCCGCGCGATGTCGAACTGTTGCGGCTGCGGGCCCGGTGCCTGCTCGATCGTCAGCAGCCGGCCGAGGCGGCAGCGGTGCTCGCGCAACTGGTGGCAGTCGAACCCAAGGATCCGCAGGCGCTGGAAACGATGGCCCAGGCCTGGCTGGCGGCCGGTGAGCGCGGCAAGGCCAGGGCCGCTTGGGAGCAGACGCTGCAGGTCAACCCGTCGAATCTCGCCGTGCGCAAGCGGCTGCTCGCGGCGTTGATCGAGGAGCGCGCCGAGGCCGCGACGATCGACGAGCAGAAACGGCTGGTCGCCCACTGGCAGACGCAGGTCGACCGCTGGCAGAAGCAGGGTGCCGTGCGGCCGCCGCCGAACGGACCGGCCGGCAGCCAGCCGCCGCGCTGATCCCGACCGCAAAAGCCGGTCGTTCCTTCGTCCCTTCCGAACTGGTAAACGGCTTGGCGCCATGGCCGTGTCCCAAGAACTCCGCATCGCGATCGTCGGCACCGGGTTCATCGCCGATGTGCACATGCAGGTGCTGCGGACGCTGCCGCGGGTCCGGGTTGCCGCCGTATGCGACACCTTGCCCGGCCGCGCCGAACGCTTCGCGCGCCGCCACGGCATCGCGCGTGCGTTCACCGAGCTGGCGGGCATGCTGGCGACCGACGGGATCGACGTGGTGCACGTGGCGGTGCCGCCGGCCGCGCACGTCGCCGTGGCCCGCGCCTGCCTGCAGGCTGGCTGCCACGTCTTCGTCGAGAAGCCGCTCGCGTTGCAGGAACCCGAACTCGTCGAGTTGCAGGCCATCGCGGCGACCACCGGCCGGCGCCTTGGCGTCAATCACAACCAGACGTTCCACCCCGCACTGCTGCGGCTGAAGGACCATATCGCCGCCGGTCGGCTCGGTCGGCTGGAGCACGTCGCCCTGCAGCACAACGTGCCGCTGCGCCAACTGCAGACCGGGGACACCGGCCACTTCATGTTCGCCACCGAGGCCAACATCCTGCACGAACAGGGTGTGCACGTGTTCTCGATGGTGCACGACCTGCTCGGCAGCGCCCGCGAGGTCGCGGCGCAGACGGCGCCACCGCGGGTGCTCGGCAACGGCAACCGGTTCTTCGACACCTGGAACGTCCTGTTGCGCTGCGAACGCGGCACCGCCGACGTCCGGATGGCATTCGGCCGCAGCGGCCTGGAGACGACCATCCACGCCATCGGCTCCGATGGCGTAGCGTTCGTCGATCTGCAGCGCGGGGCCTGCTGGCTGCGGCGCAAGACTCGCTGGCTCGACTTCCTCGACCACGGCCGCAATCTCGCGGCCGGCGGTCTGCACCTGCTGCGCCGCGCCGCGGCGAGCGTGTTCGGCTATGCGACCGCGTTGTTCAAACTGTCGTTTCCCGAGGATCCGTTCCTGCGCGGCATGCGCGGCTCGATTGCCGGGTTCCTGGGGGCCGTCCGGGCCGGTGGCGCGGTGCCGTGTCCGCCGACGGCGGCGCGCGCGGTGCTCGACATGTGTCTGCGCACGGCGAATGCAGTCGGGGCGCGATCGACGCCGACGCTCGGCGCCGACTGGCCGACACCGGGGCCGCCCCGCGCCCGCGAAGTCGTCGTTCTCGGCGGCGGCGGCATGATCGGCCGGCGTTGCGTCGAGCGCCTGTTGCGGCAGCAGCGTCCGGTGACGCTGCTGGTCCGACGCCCGGCACTGTTGCCGGCGGCGTGGCGCGACGCCGGACTGCGGGTGTTCGGCGGGGACGCGACCGACCAGGCCGCCCTGCAACGCGCGTTCGCCGGCGCCGATGCCGTGCTGCATCTGGCGACCGTCGCCGGCGACGAGGCTGGTGCGGTCGAGCGGACGATGGCGGCGGCCCTGCGGGCGGCCGGCGAGGCGGCACGCGCCGCGTCGGTGCGGCGTCTGGTCTGGACCAGCAGTACGGCGGCGCTGTATCTGGGCGGCTCGGCACCGTTGACCGGTGCGAGCGGGCCGGACCCGCAGCCGGCGGCACGAGGTCCGTACGCGCGCGGCAAGATCGCTGCGGAACGGCAGCTCGACGACCTGCGGGCACAGGGACTGGACGCCGTGGTGCTGCGCCCGGCGATCGTGCTGGCGGCGGGCGCGCCGCTCGAGCATTCGGGCCTCGGCCTGTGGGTGCGCGACAACCACTGTGTCGGTTGGGGGGCGGGCCGCACGCCGCTGCCGTTGGTGCTGGCCGACGACGTCGCCGACGCCTGTGTCGCGGCGCTCGATGCGCCGGCAGCGCGCGGCAAGACCTACAATCTCGCCGGGGGGGTCCGGCCGACGGCACGCGAGTTCGTCCGGGAGATGCGCGTCCGCACCGGTCGCGACTACTGCTTCCACCCGACGCCACTCTGGTGGATGTGGCTGCAGGAACTGGGCAAGCATCTGGTCAAGATGCTGGCGCGTCGCCCGCGCGAACTGCCGTCGCTGCGCGATCTGCGTTCCCGGTCGTTCCGCGCGCCGCTCGATTGTTCGGACGCCGGGCGCGACCTCGGCTTCCAGCCGGAGGCGGACCGCGCGCGCTTCCTGCAGCGGCTGTTCGACAGCGCCACGGAACGCCGATGACGGCGTCGATCCTGCATGTGTTCGCGACCTTCGGCGCCGGTGGCCCGCAGGTCCGGGCAACGCAGATCATGGCGCACTGCGGCGAGCGGTTCGCGCATCGCGTCGTCGCGATGGATGGCAACACCGCCGCGGCGGCGCTGCTGCCGGCGACCGTCCGGTGCGAACTGCTGCCGGCGCCGCCGCGTCGCGGGTTCCTGGCCAGCGTGCGCGCGCAGACCAGGTTGCTGCGAGACACCAGGCCGGATCTGGTGCTGACCTACAACTGGGGCGCGATCGAGACCGTGGCCGCCGCGCGCCGCGCCGGCGTGCCGTTGGTGCATCACGAGGACGGTTTTGGCCCGGAGGAAGCCGAGCAGCGGCTGCGCCGACGCAATTGGCTGCGGCGGTGGTTGCTGCGCGATGTGCCGGTCCTGGTGCCGTCGGCGAACCTGCTGCGTATTGCCGTGCGCGAATGGGGCCTCCGCGAAGCAAACGTCCACTGCCTGCCGAACGGCGTCGATCTGCGGCGGTTTCGCCCGCAGCCGGCGGCGAACCCGGTGCCGGTGATCGGCACGGTCGGCGGTTTGCGCGCCGAGAAGAACCACGCGCTGCTGCTCGATGCGTTTGCCGCGGTGACCTGCCCGGCGCGGCTCCTGGTGGTCGGCGATGGACCGTTGCGGTCGGCGCTGATGGCGCAGGCGACGCGGGCTGGCATCGCGGACCGCGTGGAGTTTGCGGGTCCGCAGCCGGACCCGGCACCGTGGTACCACCGGATGGACCTGTTCGCGTTGTCCTCGGCGACCGAGCAGATGCCGCTCGTGCTGCTCGAGGCGATGGCCAGTGGCCTGCCGGTGGTGGCCACCGATGTCGGCGATGTCGCGCGAGTGCTGCCGGACGGTTGTCGCGGTGGCGTCGTGGCCGCCGGCGATCGGGTGGGTCTGGCGCGGGCCCTCGACGACCTGCTGCGCGATCCGGCGCGGCGGACGCGCGAGGCGGCGGCCAACCGCGCGCACTGCGAACGTCAGCATGAACTGGCGGGTTGTCTCGAGCGCTTTGCCGCCGTCTACCGCGCGGCCTTGGCGCGGCGGCGCGGTTGAGGCGCCGCCAAGACCGCGCGCAGGTTCTCGGCGTCGAGCAGGCGTTCGGCCCAGCGGTGGCCGTGGATCAGGCATTCAAAGAGCATGTCTTTCCTGGTCGTGTGCTGGTTCTGGTCGATGTGGTGCCCGGAAAGCGGGCGTAACGTGGTCCAGTCGATGGCCTCGACGAGGGCTGTCGGCAGGATGGCGCGCAGCAACGGGACTGCGTGTTCTGGATTGCCGAAGGTGTCCAGAAAGGAGCTGTCATGGATGGATGTCATGGAGCGGTTTCCCGCCCCAAGGGAACGGCAAAGCCAAAAAAACGGCCCGAGAATCCGGCAGCGGGTGCGGTTGTTCTGGCGCCGGCTGGCGGCTAGCGAACGACCGGGATCGGCAGTTCTTCGGCGCGAGTCGTGTGCCAGGTGATCGCGCCGGAGCGCGCGTCGAGTCGGGCGGGCACGATCCGGAACGTGTCGGCGGTGACCGCACTGGACAGTTGCGTGGAGGCCGAAAGGATCGCCTGCTGCTGCAGCAAGGCCTGGGCCTTGTCGACGGACAGGTTGCGTCGCGCCGCGAGCTCGCGCGCGGGCTGGCCGCGCCGTTCCACCGCCTGCTGGGCCGGCGTCGTCGCCTTGCCAGCCGCCAGATTCCGGCAGCCGTCATGCGTCAGGACGACGCATAGCGACAACCGGTCCTCGCGTTGTGCGCGTTCGAGTTCGGCGATCGCCTCGGCGCTGACGAACGCGCCTGGTGCCGACAACAACAGGATGTCGGCTGGTGCGAGTCCCATTCGCGCTGGCAGGTCGGCCGCGAGTTCAGCGCAGGCCAACACGGCCACGACGTAGCGGCCGGCACCGCCGGGACGCGGAGCGGCCGCCGCGGTCCTGCCGGCGGCCTGCGCCTGCACGGCTTTGTCGTTGGCCAGTCGCGACCACGCCAGCGCATCGGCTGGCGGCAGGTCCGGGTGCGGCGCGTGCGTCGGCGGGGACTGCTGGCCGTGCTTTGGGTGCACTGGGGTCGTCGATGCGCCGCCCGGTGCGGGAGGGGGTTGCTGGGCAGTCAGCGTGGTCGTGGCCAGGATACCGGCGAACAGTACTCCACACCCCATTCCACAACCCTTCGCCATGCTGTTCTCGTCGACCGGCAGGTCCTGCCGACTTGACAGGCCGCCGGCCAAAACCGCAGCGGAGGAAGGGTCATCGGTTGCTATAGTCTTTCCTCCTTTTACTCAGCCAACTTCATGGACCAGGCCACGACGACGACCACCTTCGAGAAGCCGATCCAGGATCTCGATCAGGTCGTGATCCGGTTTGCCGGCGACTCCGGCGACGGCATGCAGCTCACCGGCGACCAGTTCACCCGGACCACAGCGTTGATGGGGAACGACATCGCCACGTTCCCGGACTTCCCGGCCGAGATCCGTGCCCCGGCCGGCACGCTGCCGGGTGTGTCGGCGTTCCAGCTGCGCTTCTCGAGCTTCGACATCCACACCCCGGGCGATGCGCCCGACGTGCTGGTGGTGATGAATCCGGCAGCGTTGAAGGTGCACCTGAAGGAGCTGAAGAAGGACGGTGTCCTGATCCTCAACACGGCGTCGTTCTCGGCCCTGGACCTGAAGAAGGCCAAGTACGAGAAGGATCCCCGGACCGATGGCTCGCTGGCCGGTTGGCGGGTGATCGAGGTCGATCTCGAAGCGCGCACACGCGAGGCGCTGGCCAACTCGCCGCTGGACAGCCGCGGCAAAGACCGCTGCAAGAACATGTACGCGCTGGGCATCCTCTACTGGATGTTCCATCGCGACATGGAACCGACGATCAAGGCGATCGGGCAGAAGTTCGCCAAGAAGCCGGAGATCGTCGACGCCAACCTGGTGGCGATGCGCGCCGGGTATGCCTACGCCGAGACCACCGAGATCTTCCAGACGGCCTACCGGGTGCCTCCGGCGCAGCTGCCGCCCGGCACCTACCGCAACATCATGGGCAACCAGGCCCTGGGCCTGGGGCTCGTCGCGGGCGCGCAACAGGCCGGGCTGCAGCTGTTTCTCGGCAGCTACCCGATCACGCCGGCCAGCGACATCCTGCATCAGCTCGCGGCCTACAAGAACCTCGGCGTGGTCACGTTCCAGGCCGAAGACGAGATCGCGGCCGTGGCCGCGGCGATCGGCGCCGCATACAGCGGTTCACTCGGTCTGACGACGACTTCCGGACCGGGTCTGGCGTTGAAGAGCGAAGCGATCGGTCTGGCGGTGATGGCCGAACTGCCGCTGGTGATCGTCAACGTGCAACGCGCCGGTCCGAGCACCGGCATGCCGACCAAGACGCAGCAGGCCGACCTGCTGCAGGCGATGTTCGGCCGCAATGGCGAGAGTCCGGTCGCGGTGCTGGCGGCCAACACGCCGGCCGACGCGTTCGAGGTCGGCTTCGAAGCCGTCCGCATCGCCCTGCAGTTCATGACGCCGGTGATCGTGCTGAGCGATGGGTACATCGCCAACGGCAGCGAGCCGTGGCGGCTGCCCGACATCGCCAGGCTGCCGGCGATTCCGGTGCAGTTCGCGCCGCCCGGCAAGCCGGGCGAGAAGTTCATGCCCTATCAGCGCAACCCGCAGACGCTGGCGCGGGTGTGGGCCAAGCCCGGCACGCCGGGGCTGACGCATCGGATCGGCGGCCTCGAGAAGGCGGACCTGACCGGCAACATCAGCTACGACGCGCAGAACCATCAGCACATGATCGACACGCGCGCGCAGAAGATCGCCAACATCGCCGATGCGGTGGCGCCGGCGACCACGCTGGGACCCGATCACGGCGACGTGCTGGTGCTCGGTTGGGGCAGCACGCGCGGCGCCATCACCAGCGCCGTGCTGCAACTGCAGAAGCAGGGCCACAAGATCAGCGCCAGCTTCCTGCGCTGGCTGAACCCGCTGCCGAAGAACCTCGGAGCCCTGATGCAGAACTTCAAGCGCGTCATCCTGCCCGAGATGAACAAGGGCCAGCTGTGCATGCTGCTGCGCAGCAAGTACCTGGTCGACGTCGAGAGCTACAGCAAGGTCGACGGCCAGCCGTTCAAGAGCCAGGAGATCCTCGATTACCTGACCAAAGCGCTCGCCAGTCCGCAGGGAGGTGCACGATGAGCACGACCGAACGCCCCGTGTTGCAGAAGAAGGACTACAAGTCGGACCAGGATGTCCGTTGGTGTCCTGGCTGCGGCGACTACTCGATCCTCAATGCGGTGACCGGCGCCTTCGCCAAGCTGCAGAAGCAGCTGCACGAGACGGTGATCGTCTCCGGCATCGGCTGCAGTTCGCGGTTCCCGTACTACATGGAAACCTTCGGGTTCCACACGATCCACGGCCGCGCGCCGGCGATCGCGACCGGCGTCAAGGTCGCCAATCCGGCGCTCGACGTCTGGGTGGTGACCGGCGACGGCGACGCGATGTCGATCGGCGGCAACCACTTCATCCACGCGATGCGCCGCAACGTCGGGCTGAAGATCCTGATGTTCAACAACCGGATCTATGGTCTGACCAAAGGGCAGTACTCGCCGACTTCCGAACAGGGCAAGGTCACCAAGAGCTCGCCGATGGGGACGGTCGACTATCCGTTCTCGCCGATCGCGCTGTCGCTTGGCGCCGGCGGCACGTTCATCGCCCGCGGCGTCGACGTGTTCGGCCCGCACCTCGAGGAGATGATCTGCCGCGCGTCGGCGCACCAGGGCACGGCGCTGTTGGAGATCTATCAGAACTGCAACATCTTCAACGACGGCGCCTACAAGACGTTCACCGACAAGGAAGTCCGTGACGAACGGACGCTCGCGATCGAGCACGGCAAGCCGCTGCTGTTCGGTGCGCAGAAGGACAAGGGCATCGCCTTCGACGGCAACTTCAAGCCGTACCTGGTGACCGGGCAGGACCTCGGCAAGGCCTATGTGTGGGACGAGACCGCCGAGACGCCGGCGCCGGCGATGGCGCTGGCGACGATGAGCGAAGCCGAGTTCCCGGTGCCGATCGGCGTGTTCCGCCGCCGCGAGAAGCCGGCGTTCGAGGCCGGTGTGCAGGCGCAGGTCGCCGCGGCCAGGGCCAAGAAGCAGGGGTCGCTGCACGAACTGCTGCATCAGGGCGAGATCTGGGACGTCAAGTAGCGCAGCGGTGCTCGCGTTCGCGGCCTCGCGGCCCCGACCGTCTGGCGCCGGTCCGATCGATCCATAGGATGTAGGACGTACTGTCGATCGATCGTTCTGCATGACTACGCTGACCATTTCGCCCAAGTTCCAGATCGTGATCCCCAAGGAGATCCGGGCACTGCTCGGGTTGAAGGCGGGGCAGAAGGTCCAAGCCATAGCGTTCGCCGACCGGATCGAGCTGATCCCGGTGCGCAAGCTCAGGCAGATGCGTGGCTTCCTGAAAGGCATCGACACGACCGTGGACCGTGAGCCCGACCGCGAATGAACGTCGTCGATTCGTCCGGCTGGCTCGAGTACCTCGCGGACGGGCCCAACGCGCGGTTCTTCGCGCCCGCGATCGAGGACACCGGGCACTGCTCGTCCCGACCCTGAGCCTGTTCGAGGTGTTCCGGCGCGTGTTGCAACAGCGCGATGAACATGCGGCGCTGCAGGCGATCGCGCTGATGCACCAGGGCCGACTGGTCGACTTGGATTCCCGGCTGGCGCTGGCCGCAGCGCGCGTCAGCGTGCTCGAGCGCCTGCCGACCGCCCGATGCCATCGTGCTCGCTACCGCGCGCGTGGCGGGGGCCGAGTTCTGGACCCAGGACGCGGACTTTGCCGACAAGGCCGGGGTCCACTACGTCGCGCATCGGTCTGCTTGATCGGAGCCCGGGGACGACCCCGAGGCGCCGATGAGTCATGATTGCATCACACGACCCGCAGGGCGAACTGCAGTTCGGCCTGCAGCCTGAGGAAGTGCTGATCCCTGGTCACCAGCACGGCACCGCAATGGCGTGCGGTGAGCGCGATCAGCACGTCGTTCTGCAGTTGCGCCAACCCGATCGCTTCGTGTTCATCGAACACCTTCGGCAACAACCGCCCCGTTTCGACGAACGCCAGGCGCCACGACGGCGGTTCGATCGGCGTCAGTCTGGCGACCAGCTCGTCGACGTGCGGCCGAGCGTGTGGTCTGGCACCGCGCAGCAGCTCCGAGGCGACCACGGGTGACAGGCGGACCGGTCCGATCGTCGCCCGGGCCAGGATGTCCGGCAACGTCAGTTCGCCACGGAGTAGGGCGATGTGCACGCTGGTGTCAAAGAAGCCGATCATCGAAGTCCGCGGCGACGACGGTGCCGGTCGAGTCCATCAGCACGGCGTGGGATCGAGTGCGTTCGACCTCTTCCGCCAGCAGTGTGTTGATCAGGTCGGATTGGGTCGGGCTCTTCCTTCGCCGCATCAGGAAACGCAGCTCGTCGACGGCCACCCGCACGGTGATGGGTTTGGTGCGACGGCGCCTCTTGTCTGACGATTTCATGGTCATGTCATACATCGGTTCGTCGCCGAGCGCAACCGTCCACTTGAAATATCATGATGTTGTGATACATTGATCCGGTCGATGCCACCCGCACTTGCGACCTTGCAGACCGCCTTGAAGCTGCTGTCGGACCCGGTCCGCCTGCGCCTCTGTGGCTTGCTTGCTCGCAACGAACTGGCAGTTCAAGAGTTGTGCTCGATCACGGGGCTGCAGCAAAGCCGGGTCAGCAACCATTTGAGCCTGCTGAAGCGCGCCGGTCTCGTTCGCGACCGGCGCGAAGGAACCTGGAGCTTCCACTCACTGATCGAGCCGGTCGCCGGCGCGCCGTTGTCACCGGAACTGTTCGCCGCGGTGGTGGAGCCCTACCTGGCGTCGACCGAAGCCCATGGCGACCAGCCCGCGCTGGCCGCCGTGCAGGAGCAACGTCGCTCGCGCAGTCGCGAAGCCCACGATCGCCTCGCCGACCGCTGGATCGAAGTCGGCCAGGAGTTCACCGCCGGCAGCTTGCGCGCCGAGATCCTGGCGCAGGCCTGGCCCTGCGCCGGCCCGGTCGCCGACCTGGGGTGCGGCACCGGCTTCCTGACCAGCCGTCTCGCGCAGCATGGCGTGCCGGTGATCGCCATCGACCACAGCGAACGGATGCTGCACGCCGCGCAGCGAACGATCGGCGAAGGGCGCGTCGAGTTCCGTCGCGGCGAGCTCGATGCCTTGCCGCTGCAGGACGGCGAGGTCGGCGCCGCGTTCGCCAACCTCGTCTGGCACCACCTGCCCGATCACGCCGCCGCCGCCGCTGAGGCGTTCCGCGTGCTGCGCCCGGGCGGGATCGTCGTGATCTCCGACCTGCAACCGCACGAGCACGACTGGATGCGCGAGCAGATGGGGGACCTGCGCCTCGGGCTGCGCCAGGACCAGGTTCTGGCCGCGCTCGCCCGCGCCGGGTTCACCGCGCTGCACGCCGAGCCGGCGCTGGACCATTACTGCGTGCAGGGACCACAGGGTCCGCGCCGCCAACTGCCGATGTTCCTGGTGCGCGGGCGCAAGCCCGAGGCCCGGGCTGGATCTTCTCCGACTCCCACCAACCAACCTGCGCCGCGTTCGCGCGGCCCTTCTGCAAGAGAGCGATCATGACGGCGACGAACGTTCCCAAGACCAACAAGGCCAAGAAGACCGGCGGCAAGGTGCTCGCCGCGACCGACTTCAAGGTCAAGGACCTCAGCCAGGCCGACTTCGGCCGCAAGGAGATCAAGCTGGCCGAGGTCGAGATGCCCGGCCTGATGGCGATCCGCGACGAATACCGCAAGAAGCAGCCGCTGAAGGGCGCGCGGATCACCGGTTCGCTGCACATGACGATCCAGACCGCGGTGCTGATCGAGACGCTGGTCGAGCTCGGCGCCGAGGTCCGCTGGTGCTCGTGCAACATCTTCAGCACGCAGGACCACGCCGCCGCGGCCATCGCGGTCGGTCCGAACGGCACCGTCGACGCGCCGTCCGGCGTGCCGGTGTTCGCCTGGAAGGGCGAGACGCTCGAGGAATACTGGTGGTGCACCGAGCGCGCGCTCGAGTGGCCCGGTCAGGACGGCCCGAACATGATCCTCGACGACGGCGGCGACGCGACCATGATGGTCATGAAAGGCGCCGAGTGGGAGAAGGACGGCAAGGTGCCGGCGATCAAGAAGGACGACGGCGAAGACTGGGTCGAGCTGCTGAAGTGCCTGAAGGCGTCGATCGCCAGGTTCCCGGGCAAGTATGGCAAGATGCTGCCCGGCATCCGCGGTGTCAGCGAGGAGACGACCACGGGCGTGCATCGGCTCTACCAGTTGCAGAAGGACGGCAAGCTGCCGTTCCCGGCGATGAACGTCAACGACAGCGTGACCAAGTCGAAGTTCGACAACGTCTACGGCTGCCGCCATTCGCTGGTCGACGGCATCATGCGGGCCACCGACGTCATGCTGTCGGGCAAGGTCGCGGTCGTGTGCGGCTATGGCGACGTCGGCAAGGGCTGCGCGCAGTCGCTGCGGGGCCAGGGCGCGCGCGTGATCATCACCGAGATCGATCCGATCTGCGCGCTGCAGGCGGCGATGGAAGGCTACCAGGTGCTGACCGTCGACGACGTCATCGACACCGCCGACGTGTTCATCACCGCGACCGGCAACTACCAGGTGATCACGGTCGAGCACATGGCGAAGATGAAGAACAACGCCATCGTCGGCAACATCGGGCACTTCGACAACGAGATCGACATGGCCGGGCTGGCCAAGGTGCCGGGCATCCAGCGGGACACCATCAAGCCGCAGACCGATCGCTGGGTGTTCCCGGATGGTCACGGCGTGGTCGTGCTGGCCGAGGGTCGCCTGCTCAATCTCGGCTGCGCCACCGGGCACCCGAGCTTCGTGATGAGCAACAGCTTCAGCAACCAGGTGATCGCGCAGATCGAGCTGTTCAACAACCACAAGAACTACGACAAGGGCGTCTACACGCTGCCCAAGCACCTCGATGAGAAGGTGGCGCGGCTGCACCTGGGCAAGCTCGGCGCGAAGCTGACGAAGCTCAGCAAGAAGCAAGCGGAGTATCTCGGCGTGTCGGCCGACGGGCCGTTCAAGCCGGGCCACTACCGCTACTGACCGGATCCACGGCATGACGTCTGCCAGGATCCCGAGGCGTGGCCGGCGCCGTCGCCTTTGGTTGGCGATGACGCTCACGCTCGCCAGCACCGGGCTGATGCTCGGTGCTGGCGAGTTGCTGATGCGGCTGCTGGACGGCTACCCGTTGACCGCGTGGACACTGCCGATCGCTGCTGGACGGGTCACCGCGGCCGACGACCTGCCGGCCGACCTGGTCGGTCCGTTCCTGGCGCAATCGGCGCTGGCGCCGGCTCGCCTCGATCCGGCCTGGTTCCGCAGTTCGCCACCGCCGGTGCCGATTCAGCCAACCCCGGGGCCGATCGCAGAGCGTCTCGCGGCGGGGTTCGACAAGGTGTTCGCGCTGCAATGGAACGAGACGCTGATCCGCGGCGCGTGGACGCCGGGCAAAGGGCTGTCGATCGCGCCGACGGTCGGGAAGCCCGACTCGTTCTACGTGTTCCTGCCGCCGCCGGGGCCGCCGTCGCCGCGCTACCGCTACCCGCTGTCGACGACGCTGCCGACGGGTTTGACCACCAATGCGTTCGGCTTCCGCGGTCGCCAGCTGCCGGTCGACAAGCCGCCCGCCGTCGTGCGGATCGCCTGCGTCGGGGCTTCGACCACCGCCGACGATCACTCCCTGCCGCACAGCTACCCTGAGCTGCTCGAGCACTTCCTCCGCACCTGGGCCGCGGGTCGCGGCCTGCCGGTCACGTTCGAAGTGCTCAACGCCGGGTGCGAAGGCTACTACTCGTTCGAGGCGGCGGCGACCGTGCAGCACTGGGTGCTGCCGCTGTGTGTCGATTATGTCCTGTACTACGAAGGTGCCAACCAGCTGCATTCGCCGCAGGTCCGCCGGCATGTGCACATCGACGAACCGACACCGCCACCGCCCGGACCGCCGGCCAGCGTGGCCCCGGGTTTCTGGTCGCGGCACTCGGCGCTGGCACGACGCCTGCAGTCGGTTCTGGTGCGCGGCGTGGTGCTGACCGAGCCGGCCAAGCCCAAGCAGACGCTGCTGCTGCCCGCCGGCCTCGAGCAGCCCGACCTGACCCGAGCTGCGGAAGTGGCCGATCTGGCTTCGATTTTCGGCAGTCTCGAGGCGATCCGCACCGCGCTCGCGCCAGGCGGCGCCCGCCTGGTGCTGAGTTCGTTCCGCTGGTTCGTGCGCGACGGCCAAGAGCACGACCCGATCCGCGGCTACTGGGGCTGGGACACGCTGAACAACTTCTACTGGCCGATCCGCTACGGCAACCTGCGCGCACTCGGCGACCTGCAGAACCGATGGTTCGCCGCGTGGGCCAAGGCGCATGATGTCGACTTCGTCGATGTCGCCGCGGTCGTGCCCGAGGACGGGCGCTTGTACAGCGATCACATCCACAACACCCGCCTGGGTGCCCGGTGCCACGCGTGGGCTGCCTGCGCGCTGCTGGTGCCCCTGCTCGAGCGCGATCTGCAGAGCGGCCGCATCCCGGTTATCGACTCCCAGCCCGACGTCAGCCACCCGAACTGTCCACCGATGCGGTTGCTGCACGCCGCGGAACTCGATGCCGGTCGCTAGCGACGACCCTTTCGTCGTGGTGTGTTGGCAGGCGGGCGGCCGACCACCTGCTCGGCGGTGACGACCGTGACTGCCGGCTCTTTGGCAGGTCCGCGCAGCACGAACATGGCGAAGTGCAGCTGTTTGCCGGCCAGTTCCGGACAGCGTGGCGCCAGGGCTCGCAAGCGTTCGGCGGCGGCATGCAATTCGGAGGCGGTCGCGGCCAGCTTGACCTCGCCGACCAGCAGTTGGTCGTGGTCCTGGACCGACGTGGCCACCAGATCGATTTCGAGCGGCTGGCCGTCGGCGGTCTGGCCCCACCAGGCGACCGCAGGGCCCCAACGTCGGCCCGCGATCGTCAGGCGCGGGACCGAGTCGCGAACGACCTGCTCGAAGGCCTGACCGAGGTACTGCGGCCACTGGCGCTTGACTTCCGCGAGGACCAGGTCGAGCTGACCGGCGGCGAGGCGAGACCGCGCCGGTTCGACGAAGCGGAACCAGAAGGCCAGGAACGGATCGGCGACGCGGTAGCGGGTGCGCTTGGTGTCGCGGGTCGAGCGGCCGAACGGCACGTCGCGCGCCAGCAGACCGAGGTCGATCAGGCGGGCCAGTGGTCGGCTCAGCGACGTCGCCGGTCGTTGGATCCGCGCGGCGATTTCGCTGAGCCGATGGCAGCCGCGACCGACCAGTGACAACAGCGTGGCGGCGGCGGCTGGATCCTGGGCGTCGTCGCGGAGCAGCCGTTCCGGCTCGTGATGCAACACGGCATTCGGATCCAGGGCCAGGCCCGAGATCGCGGCGAACAGGCTGCGATAGCCCGTCGCGAGTTCCCAATAGCGTGGGACTCCGCCCCAGACAGCCCAGTGTTCGACCGCGGCAGCGGCAGTCCGGAGCCTCAGTGCGGGCCGGATCCAGGGCAGCTCGAGGGGCTGCAGGTGCAGGATCTGGCGGGCACGACCGTACAGCGGCGCCGTGGCGTCGAGGACCAGGCCCTGCATCAGACTCTGCGACGAGCCGCACAACAGCACGGGCCGGGGCTGCCGGTCGAGGTGCTTCTGCAGCAGGCTCGGCAGTTCGGGGGCGGAGGTGACCAGCAGCGGGAACTCGTCGAGCAGCAACGGCAATCGCGGCGGCGCCTGATGCCACCACTGGGTCAGCAACGCGTCCCAATCGCGGTACTCGGGCCCGGCGAAGCCTGGCAGATGTCGACCGATCTCCTCGGCCAACGCGCGGCGGTGTTCGCTGGCGCTGCGGGCGTCGCCGACGAAGTACGGACCCGGCAGCGTGGTCAGCAGTTCGCGCAGCAGCGCCGACTTGCCGAGTCGGCGGCGACCATAGACGCAGACCAGGCCTGGCTGGTCACCGGCGAGACCGTCCCGGAGGCGGTCGAGTTCGGCGGTGCGGTTCAGGAAAGGCAGCGGCATATAGATTATGTTATCGGAGAATAATGCTCATGAAGCATAATGCAAGCGAAGCCGAGCAGCGCCGCGGCATCGGCGCAGATGGAAGGCCGCGCAGAGCCCGGCGATGCCGCTGCCGACGATCACGACTTCGTACATCGCCGGCAGGCTATTGCGGCGGCGCCCCGCCGTGTTCGCGCTCGGGCGCAATCGTTCCAGACCGCGACGGGCCGGCCGGGCGGTGAGTTGGCGATGGTGGCGACGCATCCGCGGCCCGCCGCGTGGCTTTCTTGAAAGAGCCCCATTCTGGTACTACTTCGCCGTGGTAGTGTTCCGCGCCGTCATCCCAGGACGCGCACCGCCTCGAACTCGCCCATGAAGGTCACGCTGATCCATCCGCCGGTCTACATCAACAAGCACGGCCTCACGGCGTTGCGACCGAGCCTGCCGCTGGGCCTCGCGTACATCGCCGCGGTGCTGCGCGACGACAAGCACCAGATCCACGTGATCGACGCGCTCGGCCTGGCACCGGAGCAGATGATGCCCGACGGCGACATCTGGCGACTCGGACTGACGCCGGACGAGATCATCGCGAGGATCCCGCCGGACACGCAGGCGATCGGCATCACCAGCATGTGGTCGTACTCGTGGCCGATCGTTCGCGAGCTGATCCAGAAGGTGAAGGCTGCGTTCCCGGCGGTGCCGATCGTCTGCGGTGGCGAACACTTCACCGCGGTGCCCGACCTGTCGATGGCACAGGCGCCGATCGACTACCTGGTGCTCGGCGAAGGCGAGGAGACGGCGATCGCGTTGTTCCGCGCGCTCGAGATGAAGCTCGACATCTCCGTGATTCCTGGCGTGGCGTACCGGAAGGATGGCCAGATCCAGAAGAACCCGCGGCGCGATCGGATCCGCAACGTCGACGAACTGCCGTGGCCGGCGTGGGAGTTCTTCGACATCGAGGCCTATTCGACCAATCGGCTGGTGTCGGGCATCTACTACGGCAAGACGGTGCCGATCCTGGCCACGCGCGGTTGTCCGTACCAGTGCACGTACTGCAGTTCGCCGAACATGTGGACGACGCGCTGGTTCGCTCGTTCGCCGAAGGACGTCATCGACGAGATCCAGAGCTACCACGAGAAGTACGGCGCCACCAACTTCCCGTTCCAGGATCTGACGGCGATCCTGAAGCGCGAGTGGGTCGTCGACTTCTGCCAGGAGATCGAATCGCGCGGCCTGAAGATCACCTGGCAGCTGCCGGCCGGCACGCGCAGCGAGATCATCGACGAAGAGGTCGCGCGGCTGCTGGTGCGCAGTGGTTGCCGGTCGCTGAACTTCGCCCCCGAGTCGGGCAGCGAGCGGACCCGCAAGCACATGAAGAAGATGCTGACCGACGACAAGCTGTTCCGTGCCGTGCACGCGTCGGTCAAGGCGGGGCTCAATGTCGGCGCGTTCTTCGTGCTGGCCTATCCGACCGACGAAGTCGAGGACATGAAGGCGACCGTGCGGCTGGCGGCGCGGCTGGGCCGCGCCGGCATCGACGACGTCAGCGCCGGGTTCTTCTTCCCGCTGCCGAGCACCGAGATCACCCGCCAGCTCGAGAAGGAAGGCAAGATCCGCTACGACGATGCGTTCCTGAAGCTGCCGATCTACGTGCACAACAAGTTCCTCAGCGAGGATCGCAAGTTCTGCACGCACTTCACCGCCCGCCAGCTGACGCGGTGGAAGTACAAGGTCGTCGCCGCGTTCTACCTGAACAGCTTCCTGTTCCGGCCAGGCCGCGTGTTCCGGATCCTGTGGAACTTCGTGCGCGGCAAGGAGACTTCCAAGATGGAGTCGTTCCTGCAGGAGACGGTGCGCAAGATCCGGCTGCGCAAGAAGGCCCCGGCGAAGGTGGCGGCACCGGTGCCGGTCGGCAAGGCCTGAGCGTCGGAACTCAGCCGGGCGCCGAGCGCCGGGCGCCCGGCGTGGTCGCCAGCAGGTCGGCGAGCTCCGCGATCTGCGCGGCGGCGACGGCGTCGGCATCCAGGGTCGCGAGCGCCCAGGCATGCGCTGCATCCGCTGCTTCTGCGGTGGCCGCTGGCGAACCCAACAGTCGCAGCGTCGCCACGGCGAGTTCTTCCGGCGTCTCCGCCAACACCCGCGCGGTGGGGGGGGCGTCGACGCCGCGGCTGCCGAGCTGGTTGGTGACGACCGGCAGGCCGTGGGCCAGGGCAGTCAGGCTCTTCATCCGGAAACCGCCGCCGGAGTAGAGCGGGGCGAGCAACACGCGGACCTGGGCAAACAGTTCGCCCAGCTCCGGAACGAAGCCGGTGACGTGCACGCCGGGTACCGCGGCAAGGTGCTGAATCCTGTCGTGGTTGGGACCGGCCAGCCACAGTTCGGCATCGGGTGCAGCGGCGCGCAGTCTCGGCAATACCTGCTGCACGAGGCGGCCGGCGGCCTCCGGGTTGGGGTGGTGGCGGTAGTCGCCCAGGAACAGCGCTCGTGGTGGCGCCTGTTCGCACCGGACTCGTTGGCGCGGCACGGCCAGTGCTGGCTGGCGGCGCCGCACCGGGCGGTGCACGAGTTCGCTGATCGTGGTGGCATCTTCTTCGGTGACGGCCTGCAGTCGGCTTGCGCGGCGGTACTCGGTCGTCACGTATCGCGACCACAACCGTCGATCGCGGCGGTCGGCGAACGCGCCCAGGCCGGTGACCGCATGGTCAGGGACACCGGCTTCGTGGTCGGTCAGGATGGTGGGCACCGACGTCAGATGGCGCAGGTACTGCGCCATCGGCGACATCTCTACCAGCACTGCGTCTGGTGCGAACTCCGCCAGCGCGCGGCGGATCAAGGCGGGCAGACCAGGGTGGCGGTGTTTGGCGATCACCAGTGGGCGTCGGCAAGCGCCCCAGTGCCACAGCATTGCGGCTCGACGAAACCCACGATGCGGCAATCCGGGATACGGTATGGTTGCGTTCCAGCGGAAATGAGCCGGCGGTTCCTGTTTGCCGTGGTCGAAGGCCACCAGCCCGAGCTCGGCCATGGCCGCCATGGCACGGGTCAATGCGCCCAGGTACATGCCGCCGCCATGGGCTGCGCGGCAGTCCGGCACGAAGGGGGCTACGACGAGAATGCGCACCGAACCTATCGGGAAACGGGCGGAACACTCTAGCACGGCGCCAGTTGGAAAGCCCCACGGCCGGGACCTGGTTTTCCACAACTTTGTCAACCGGGGAACAAGCCTTGGCGCGACCGGCCGGCTTCTGCCATAATCCGCGCGTTCCGTTCGGCCTCGATGGGTATGCGTGCGCCTGGTTCGGTGGCCGGTGCGGAGCGGTTTGCGTGACACCGAACACCGGCATGAACGATACCGTAAAGGCGATTGTCGAGATCCTCGAGAGCGGCCGTCCTGAGCTGCAAGTCGCGGCGGCGCAGATCCTTGGCGAACTGAGGCCCAAGGACGCGGTGGTCGCGAAGGCCCTCGAGGTCGGTGCCGGTCGTTCGCACGTGCTCGGGCGCTACGCCTTGGAGGCGCTGAGCAAGTTGGGCACACTGGATGCACAACGGGCCGTGGTGCGCTGTCTGTGGCAGCACGATGCCTTGGCGGATCAAGCCTCGCATGTGTTGGCTGATCAGGGTGCGGCGGCGCATGCCGTTCTTGCCGAGGGGTTCGATCAGGCCCCGGCCGAGAAGCGGGCGCGGTTCCTGCCGATCCTGGGCCGCCATGTCGACAAGGAAGCAATTCCGGTGTTCTTGCAGGCGCTACGGACGCCGGATCTGGCCGGCGACGCCGGCCGCGTGGTGATCGCCGCTGCTGCGCAGCAGTTCGGTCCGTCGCTGCAGAAGTCGTTGCGCGACGGGCTGATCGACGACCTGGAACAGTCGTTGCCGGAGACTTGTCTGGTGCAGATCCTCGCCGTGCTCGGCAAGATCGATCCAGCCGGTTCGCGCGTGGTGCTGCAGCGGTTCGTGGCTTCTGGCCCGGCGCCGGTCCGGATCGCGGCACTGCGCGGGATGGTCGGATCGAAGCTGGCCGCGCCGCAGGTCAAGGAGCTGCTGGATCTGCTCGAGGATCCGCAGCAGAAGTCGGTGCACGAGGTGATCCGGGAGGTGCTGACCTCGTTGCCGGAATGGCCGGCTGGGCTCAACGGTCTGCTCAAGCGGTTGCTGGTGGCGCGGCAGCCCGAGCAACGCTTGTTCGCATTGCGGGTGTTGAAGGGCAGCGGTGGCGCCGAGATGGCGAAGGTGGCCCTGAAGTACCTGACGCATGAAGACCCGCGGTTCCGCGAAGCCGCCGCGGCGGCGCTGGCGACCAATACGGCGGCGATCGAGCCGGTCGCGAAGCTGCTGTTGGCCGGCAAGGACGACGGTTTGGCGCCGGTGTGCGCCGGCATCCTGGTGGCGCACAAGGCGCACTTCCCGCCGAAGCTGGTTCGCGCCTTCGCCGACAAATCGGTCAAGTCGATGGCTGCTCATTCAGCGGCCGGGGATGCCATGTTCGATGTCGTCGTGCAGATCGACGGCGCCAAGATCGCGCCGCAGATGCTGGCGCACGCCGCGCGGCTGCGCCGCAGCCGGCGCTATGCCGAAGCGCTGCACTTGTTGGCCAAGCTGGCGACCACCCCACACCTGGATCAAGAGGGGCGCTATCAACTCGCGGTCACGCGGCTGCTGCACGACATGACCCGGCCGGCGTTCGATGGCGGCGCGCCCGGCAACCCGACGATGGGCTTCTTCGCCGTGCTCGCGCGCGAAGGGTTCCCGCTGGTCGAGCGGTTGCGCAAGGAGTCGATGCTGACCCCGGAAGGGCTGTTGCGGCTGGCAATCTATTTTGCCGGCACCGTGGGGCCAGAGCGGCGCTTTGGCAGCGAGCTGCTGCAGCACCTGGCGACGCGGGTCAAGGGTCATGCCGCCCAGGAGGCGCGTCTGGCGTTGCGCCAGTCGGGCATCGGCTGATCGCGTGCAAGGCGGACCGTAGGTGCGGTCGCGCCGGTCAGCTCGCCGGGGTCGTCGCTGCGGTCTGGCCCATCAGCACGCGCTGGTGCGGCAGGCACGGCGCCAGGCCAGCGCCGCCGCGGCCGATGACCACCACGACGGTCGAGCCGAAGCCGAATTGGCCGAGCTCGTCGCCTGGGCGCAGGGCCTGCCCGGCCGTCGCGGTCACGCGGGTACCGCCGACGTTGAAAGCGCCGACCATGACGACCGTGGCCGCAAGGCCATCTGTCAACGTGCAATGGAAGACGTGGCGGGCATTGCGTGCGAACAGCCGCGGGATGCAGCCGACCGCTGGCGGATTGACCGGAAACAGCGTGCCCGGCAAGGCCACGACTGCATCCAGGCGGGCCGCGAACGGTGCATGCACGCGGTGGTAGTCGCCCGGTGCCAGGTAGATCGTCGCCTGGCTGCCATCGGCCAGCGCCGCAGCACGCGTCCGGTCGCCGAGGAGATCGGCCAGTTCGTAGTCGTTGCCTTTGACCTGCGGGATCCTGCTGCCGGCCAACGGACCGGCGGTGACGATGCGGCCATCACACGGCCACACCAGAGGTCCGGGGCCGAGTGGCCGGGCCCCGGCGCGCAACGGGCGTTGGAAGAACCGCGCCAGGCTGCGGAACGAGGTCAGCTCACCGTCGATCTGGTCGAGGTCGGCGCCGTAGCGGCGCGCGAACCAACGGTAGAACGGGCCGCGCAGCAATCGTGGCAACGGCAGCGCGGTCAGCAGGCCGGTGGTACGCGACAACGCCACTTTGGGCAGCAGGGACAACAGGCAGCGGCGAACGGCGGACACGCGCGCCAGTTGTCGGTCAACGTCGGTTCGCATGCAAGCGTTGCGCGTGCGCCGGCGGCGCCGGAAGATCACGGCATGGTCCGGTGCTCCTGGGTGGTGGTCTTCGTCGCGGCGGCGGCGGCGTGGTCGGCGTGTGCGCGCAATGCGTCTGCGTTCTCGGCGCGAGATGGCCTGCTGGTGCTGGAACTGGGCGGCGGGCACCCCTCCCTGCGAGCGGAACTCGAACGCCGCGGCGTTGCCCTCGCGGCCCCGCGGTCATGGCGCACCGTGGCGTTGCCTGGCGATCCGGTGGCCGCAGCGGTGCCCGTCGCCGTACCGCCGCCCGAGCCGGGCACCGATGGCTCCGTCGTCGATGGCGTGCCGGTGCTCGAGCCGACGCCGGCCCCGACGCCACCGCCGGCCTGGTTCGAGGTCCGGCTCGGGCGCCGCGAGACGCTGATGCACCTGGCGAAGCGGCACCTCGGCAAGGCGACGCGGTTCCCCGAGATCCTGGCGTTGAATGGCTGGACCGATGCCGAGGCGCGGCGCCTCGCCGAAGGTCAACTCGTCAAGATCCCGCGCGAACCAAAGCGCCAGTGACGCGCGCCCGCTACGACAGCGAGCCGCTCGCCGCCGGACTGCGGCCGATCGGCGTGTTGCGTTCGCCGTTCGCGGTGCACCACGACGCGCCGCGCCAGCCGGCCGGGCGCAGCGGTGTGACCGGCGAAATCCACATCGCCCAGGGGCTGCAGAACTGTCTGCGCGACCTGGCCGGCTTCAGTCATCTGTGGGTGTTGTTCTGGTGTCACCTGGCGCGCGGCTGGAACGCGCAGGTCGTGCCGCCGCGCGATCGGCACAAGCGCGGCCTGTTCGCGACCCGTGCACCGCAGCGGCCAAACCCGATCGGTCTGTCGTGCGTGCGGCTGCTCTCGGTGCAGAAGCGGGTGTTGACGATCGGCGACCACGACATCCTCGACGGCACTCCGGTGCTCGATCTGAAGCCATACCTGCCGTACTGCGATGCGATCGCCGACGCCGCCATCGGCTACGTCGCGGATCTGCCGGACGGCGCCGCCGACCATCGCGCCTGGTGGCAGGACCGAGGGTTGCCGCCGCCGCGGGTCTACCGGCAGCCACCGCGCCGTTCGGACTGAACGACCGTTGCCATCGCCGACAGCGGAGCCCTTGCGCTCCGCGTCGGGTCGCGTGTCAAGTCGGTGCCGTGCGGCAGTCGATGCCCGGCGCATGTTGGCTCCGGCCGGAGCTTGGCCCGTTCGCGTACGACTGCTTGCGGTCGCGGTGGCGCTCTGCGCGGTGGCGATGCCGGCGGCGCAGGAAGCGCTGGAACCACAGGCGGCCGTGTTCTCGGCGTTTCCGGCCGCGGATGGCTATCGGACCGTGGCCCGCGAAGTCGGGCATGAGCAGCGTCGCGCCATCGAGGCGCGGTTGCCGTTCCCGTTGCGCTTCGACGCGTTGGGCCGGCACTCCCTGTACGTGGCCTTGCGCGGCCGCGAGCCGATCGGCGTGCTGCTGGTTCGCGGTGAGGAAGGCGCTTGTGGGCTGACCGAGATCCAATGGGCGCTCGATCTCGACCGGCGGATCGTCGGCTGGCACTGTCAACGCGTGCGCGATCGCCACTGGCAGGCCGTGCGCGACTCGGAGTTCGCCCGGCGCCTGGTCGGTCAGGGGGTGGACGAACTGCGCGTTGCCGTCGATGGCGATGGCGGCCTGCAGCCGGAGGTCGTCGGTGTGCCGGTCGGCACCGAGGCGTTCTGCGCGCTGACCGTGCGTTCGGCCCTGGTCGCGATCGCCGTCGTCGATGTCGTCTGGGCGAACGAACTCGGGCGACTGCGCGACTTGCAGATCGCGATGCGGTCGTTTCCCGGGGCGATCGCCGCGGTCCGGTCGACCGCGGTGGACGACTGCGGGAACGCGACCGGGCCGCGGCTGGTGCGGTTGCTCGCCGTGTCCGGCGAGCACCGGCGTGCGCTCGGCCATGTCGCCGAAATGGGCCACGGGGAGACGTCGTGGAACTGGGTGCTCGATCCGGCGCGAACGGTGCAGGCAGTGACGCCGGCGCCGGGAATCGATGCAGGTTGGCGCGCGCGGCTGGCCGTGACCAACGGGGTGCCGTTGGCCGCATTGGGCGAACGCGACGATGCGATCGGCGAAGCGGCTCGGCTGGTCCAGCGGGCGCTGCCGACGGAGGAACGTTGACCCGTGCGCATCCGACTGCACATCGCGGCAGTGCTGGCAGCGGCGACCGTGACCGGTGTCGGCATCGGGGTGGTGCTGTGGCAGCGGCTGCGTGAAGTGGAGAGCAAGGCTGCCGAGACCGGTCCGGCGTCGGTGAGCCTGCGCGCCGTCGAACGCCTGCGGCAGGATGTCGATCGCTGGCTGCTGACCGTCGATCTGGTGCTCCGGCGCGATCAGGCGGCGCTGGTCGCCGTCGCCCATCGCGACGCCCAGCGGCTGCTGGTCGACGCCAAGGCGTTGTTGGCCAGTCGGCTGCTCGGCGGGCGGCAGGCCGACCTGCAGCGGATCGGCGCCGAGATCGAGGCGGTGGCCAGGTTGATCGATCGCAGCGAGGACCTGCGCGGCCAGCACCGTGCGGCCGGGCTGTGCGATCTGGCCGCGGTCGCGGACGCGGAGGTGGCGGTCATGCTGCCGGGCATCGACGCCCTCGCCGAGGCGATGCAGCGCCAGGCTGCGTTCGTCGGCGCCGATCTGGCGGATGAACGGCGACTGCTGCTGCTGCTCGCCTGGGTGGGCGGGGCCACGTGGCTCGGCGCCGTGGCGTTGTGCTGGCTGTGGGCATCGCATCGGATCGTCGCGCCGCTGACGGCGCTGGGTGCGGCAGCCGAAGCCGCCGAACATCGCGGTGCGCCGTTCGCACTGACACCGTCGGGGCCGACCGAGGTCGCCCAATTGACCGACAGCGTGGCGTCGTTCGTGCACGCGTTGCAGACCGCCAAGGCGCACACCGAGGATCAGGTCCGGGAGCGCACGGCCGAGCTGGTCGCCGCCAATCAGGCGAAGGCGCAGTTCCTGGCGACGATGTCGCACGAACTGCGGACGCCGTTGAACGGCATCATCAACATGAACGAGTTGATCCTCGACACCCGGTTGGACGAGGAGCAGCAGGGTTTCGCGCGCACGGCCAAGAGTGCCGCCGAGGCCTTGCTGGCGCTGATCAACGACATCCTCGACTTCAGCAAGATCGAGGCCAGGAAACTGTCGCTGGAGACGCTCGACGTCGATGTCCGCGAACTGGTCGACAGCGCGGTGGAGATCCTGGCCGGCGTCGCCGAACACAAGGGACTCGGGCTGCACGCGATCGTGCACGCCGACGTGCCGGCGGTCGTCCGTGGCGACCCGACGCGGATCCGGCAGGTGGTCATCAATCTGCTGAACAACGCGCTGAAGTTCACCGCCAAGGGGCAGGTGACGGTGACCGTGACGCGGCCGCCGGGCACCGACGGGTTGCTGCGTTTTGCCGTGCGCGACACCGGCATCGGCATCCCGGAGGAACGGCGACAGGCGCTGTTCTCGGCGTTCGTGCAGGTCGATGCCTCGACTTCGCGCAAGTATGGCGGCACCGGCCTCGGGTTGGCGATCTGCAAGGAATTGGCGCAATTGATGGGCGGCGAGATCGGCGTCGACAGTGTCATCGGCGAGGGCTCGACGTTCTGGTTCACCGCGCGATTGCCGGCGGCCGCCGAACCGACGGTGCCGACCGTGCCGCCATGCGGCAGGATCGCGATCGTGTCGACGCGGCCGGCGGCGACCTTGCGCCTGGTCGAACAGCTGCGCTTCCTCGGCTGGCCGGCGACGTCGATCGCGGTGGCCACCGAGTTCGGTGCCCTGGATCGTTCGACGCCCTTCCGTCATGTGGTGGTCGATCCGTATGGTCGCCCCGAGGCGCCGTTCGCGGCACTGGCGGTCGTGGCGACCGATCCGGCGTCGGCGGCGGCCCGGGTCTTCGTGCTGGATCATTGGCTGCGGCACTGGCCGGAGGCGATGGGAACCCCGCCGACGGCGGTCGGCAAGCTGGTCGAACCGACGCGGCTGTCGGCGCTGCGCGAGTTCGGCGACGCTGGTGCCGAAGGCGATGTCGGGGACCGGCCGGTGCCCGTCGACGGGTCGGTACCGCCGAGCGGGCCGGTGCCCGCAGTGGCAATGCGCCGGCGACGCGTGCTGGTCGCGGACGATGCAGCGCTGAACCAACGAGTGGCGCAGAGCGTGCTCGGTCGGGCGGGTTACGAGGTGGTCGTCGTCGACGACGGACAGCAGGCGGTCGACTACGTGCGCCAGAATCCGTGCGATCTCCTGCTGATGGACCAGGAGATGCCGGTGCTCGATGGTGTACAGGCGACGATGGCGATCCGGGAGCAGGAACGCGTGGCCGAACTCGCAGCTGGCACGCCGCGGCCCTTGCCGATCTTCGCGCTGACTGGCAATGCCCAGGACAGCGATCGGCAGCGCGCGTTGGCGGCCGGCATGAACGGCTTCGCGGTCAAGCCACTGCGGCCCAAGGAACTGCTGCAGTTGGTGGCTGGCGCGATCGGTCCGGCGCTGGCCGGCGAGGGCCAGGCATGAGCGGCGCCGCGCCGGATGGTGGGCGGCGGCGGCTGACGGCCGGCGAAGCCGTGGAACCGCGGATCCTGATGTCAGGGGCATGGTGGGACGACGATTCGCCGCCGCCGATGGATCCGCTCGCGCCGGTCGACGGCGAGGTGTCGTCGCTCGATCCCTTCACCGTGCTGGCGGCGACGCTGGAGGAAGGTGGGCAGCCCGAGATCGACGCCGGCCCGGACCAGACCGTGGCATCAGGGGCGGATGTGTCCCTGCCGATCGACGCGGATCTTGCCGTGGGAGGTCCGGGTACCACGATCACCTGGCGCCAGGTCGGTGGTGCGCCGGTCGAGCTCAAGACCGAGGATCCGCTGCAGCCGTCGTTCGTCGCTCCTGTCGTCGCCGACGCGACCGTTCTCGAGTTCGAGGTCGAGGTGACGGATGGCGACTCAGCGACGACCGATCGCGTCGCGGTGACGGTGTTGCCACCCGATCGACCGCCCCTGGCCGATGCCGGAGCCGATCAGAGTGCCCGGGTCGGCGAATGGATCACGCTGGATGCGACCGCGTCGCGCGATCCGGATGGCTCCCCGCTGCTCTACCAGTGGGTGCAGGTCGGGGGACCGAACGTGGTGTTGAGCGGCGCCGACACGGCAACCCCGGTGTTTGCGGCACCGGCCGGCGGCGGCGTGCTGCAGTTCGAGGTGACGGTGCATGACGGGCACTCTGCAGCCACGGATCAGGTGACCGTCTGGGTCGAAGACCCTGACCGCGATGTCGTGCCGGCAAAGGACCCTGGCAACGCCAGCGGCAACAGCGGCCCCCGAGACGGTCCCGGGGGCGATGGTCGTTCCGGTGGCGAGCCCGCGGGCGGCGGTGGATCGACCACCGGGCAGCGTGACTTCGATACGCTCGATGGCGTGGTGCCGACACGCCACCGGCCGTTCCCCGAACCGGGTGATCAGCCCCGGCCCGAGGCCCCCCGGTCGGACGGTCCGGAGTCCAGCCCGGTGCCACCGCGAGCGCCGACGGAGCCAGCCGAGCCGACAGTTCCGTTCACGGCGATCGCCGAGCCGGCACCGGTCGACGTGGCTGCTGGCCCGACGTTCACGTTGCGGCTGACCGACGAACTCGATCAGCGGGCGACGTCATTCAGCTGGCGCCAGATCGGCGGCACGACCGTGGCCTTGGACGACACCCGTTTGCCGCACCCGACGTTCGCGACGCCAGAACTGCTCGCTGGCGAGGACCTGGTCTTCGAAGTCCAGATGGTGGTCGATGGTCGTGTGCAAACGCGACAGATCGTCGTCCATGTCGAACCGGTCGACACGGTCGTGCGGGCCGCCGGCCCCCTGGCGGTGTGGACGCCGGGCGTCGCCGAGCCCGAAGTCGACGCGCCCGTCCCTGCCCGCGGCATCGGCTGGCTATGGAGCGCATTGCTCGGCCTGTGGACGCTGCGCCGCCGGCGCGCGGATCACGGCTGAAGTCCTGGCCGGTGGCTGACCGATGCAGCGGTCATTGCGCCGCCTCGCGGTATTGCAATGACAGGAGAGACAGTCATGAAACTGCTGCTGCTCGGCCTTGTGGGTGTGGTTTCGTCCACGGCGATCGTCGAGGTGACGGGTATCGCGTCCACGACCGCG
Organism: Planctomycetota bacterium; assembly: GCA_016713175.1. Taxonomy (GTDB): domain Bacteria; phylum Planctomycetota; class UBA1135; order UBA1135; family UBA2386; genus JADJPQ01. Next base: position 202,833 of record JADJPQ010000029.1, on the reverse strand, counting down.
CCGGCTCGCCGGCCGCCGTTCGACGACGGTATGATCGGAGTCAGCATCCCCAGCCGGGCCGCGGCCGTGGCGCCAGAGCCGGCCGGCACGATCGCGACGATGCCGTTGGCGCCCGGCCAGACCGTGCGGGCCGGCGACATCCTGTGCACGCTGTCGGCGCGGCTGCAGGAACTCGAAGTCCAGCGCCTGGCGGCGCTGGTGGCCAGCGACATCGATGCCCGTCGCGCCGGGATCGGGCTCGATCACATGACTGCCCGCCAGCAGCGGCAACGCGAACTCGCCGCGGCTGCGGTCGGTTCCGAGGCCGCGCTCGCCGAGGCGGAACTCGAACGGGAACTGGCGACGATCGCCGTGCAGACCGCGGCCCTGCAGCGCGAACTGGCGAGCAACGAACTGGCGCAGGCGCAAGAACGGCTGGCCCAGCGCACGCTGCGGGCGCCGTTCGACGGGGTGATCGCGCGGCGCTGGCGGCAGTCCGGCGAGGCGGTCGAGTCGTGGCAGCCAGTCGTGGAGGTCGTGGCGTTGGACCCGTTGTGGATCGAGTTCGAGTGCCCGCTGGCGCAATTGCCAGCGTGCGGACTCGGCGCCTCGGTGAGCGTGCGGCCGACCGAGAGCAAGGACGCGGCGCGTCCGGCGACGGTCGTGTTCGTGGCCCCGGTGGCGACGACGGCGACCGGTACGGTCACGGTGCGGGCCGCGCTGGCCAATCCGGGGTCGGACTGGCGCGCCGGACTGAAGATGATGGTCCGGTGCAACGATGGTGGCGGCGAGGCGGTGGCGCCAACGCCGCCCGGAGGTGGCCGATGAGCCGCCACTTCGGCGACCCGACGACCGCAGCGACGACCGCGTTGGCGCCAGTCGAGGAGCTGCAGCTGGTCCAGACCGATGCCATTGCCGACGTGCGCGCCGGACTGCCGGTGCGCGCGGCGATCACGGTCCGACCGGCAGACTCGATCGATCGCGACCGCGTCGTCGGGCACGGCGTCACCTCGCATGTCCGTTCGGTGTCGGTGACGGCGGTGTTGCCGGTGCCGTTGCTCGCCGGCAGCTTCTACCTGCTGGTGTTCGATCGCGCGGCGCTCGACCTCGTGCCGACGCTGGCACGCTGCGACCGCGTATTGATGCTCGACGAAGGCGAGTTCGAAGTGCGTTGGCGCTTCCTGCAGCCGGTGGTGCTGGCAGCAGCGGGGGAACCGCAGCCGTGAGCCGTCGATGAGCGCTCCAGGCGAACCCGCCGAGGTGATGGCGCGCTGGGTCAGCGTCGCGCCGCTGCAGTGCCGGTTGCGCGAGCTGTTTGCCGCACGACCGGTGCATCGGGCCCTGGCCGCGGCGCTGCAGCAGATCGGCGAACTGCTGGGCGCCAGTTACGCCGTCATCCATGCCCGCTATGGCTTCGTGCCGCTGTCGGAGGAATGGCAGGCTGCGGGTCATTGCCTCGACGATGCCCTGCGCGAACGCCTCGCCGAGACGATGGTGGCGGCGGCGTCCGGTGATGCCGCGCGGTGCGTCCGGCTGCAGGTCGACGGCGGTACCGTTGCCGTGGTCGCGTCGCTGCTCTACGACCGCGGCGCGGAGCAGGTCGGCGGCGCGGCGTTCGTATTCGCGGACTGCGATCGGGCGCATGCCCATGAACTGCTGGCGCAGGTGGAGTCGCTGATCGGGTTCCTGGCGCTGCTGCTCGCCGACACGGCCCGCCAGCCGGTGCCGCGCGGCATGCCATCCGCGACCGGAGCCGGTGGCGAGCCGCTGCGAGTGCTGCTGCAACTGGATGCCGAGATCGCCGGCGCCGCGCTGGATCAGGTGGCGATCGGCGTGGTGTCGGGGCACCGTGTCGACGTGGTCCTGATCGACGGCGAACTGGCGCCTCGCCGCGGCAGTCCGGTCGTGCGCCGGATCGCCGCGGCGATGGCGGAATGCGTCGATCGTGGCGCGGCCATCGCCGTCGTCGATGCAGCGCCTGGAGCGGGTGCCGGGGCACGATTGCACCAGGCCTGGCGGCAGGCTCGCGGTGGTGGCGCGGTCGCCTCGGCGCCGATGCGCGTCGGCGAACGGATCGTCGGCGTGATCGCCTTCGCCTGTGCCGACGCCGAGGCGATGAGCCCGGCAGTGCAACAGCGACTGGCCGCGATCGCCACCGGCCATGCGCCGTTGTTGCCCCTGGTGACGCGCGCGTCCCGCACCTTGCGCCAGCACCTGGCCGCGACGGTGGTTGCGTGGTGGCAACACCAATTGTCCGGTCCGGTGCGCTGGGCGCGGGCCGCACTGGTACTGGCGGCGATGATCTGGATCGCCTTCGGGACCCTGCCGTACGCGGTGACGGTGCCCGGTGTCGTCGAACCGGCGGAGCCACGCGTGATCGCGTGTCCGCGCGATGGTGTGCTGGCCGACGTATTCGTCGCACCGGGGGACCAGGTGGTCGCCGGACAGCCACTGGCGCAACTCGATGCCCACGAGGACTCGCTGGTGCAGGCCGAACTGCTGGCCGAAGCGCGGGGGCTGCAGGCGCGGGTCGATCGGGCGCTCGCCGATCGCGATGCCGGGCAGTTGCGCGTGCTGGAGGCGCAACGCCAAGGTGTGCTCGCGCGGGCGGCTACCGTCGCGCAGCGGATCGAACTGGCGCTGGTGCGGGCGCCGCGCGATGGCGTCGTGCTCGCCGGCGAACTGCGGCAGCGGATCGGGGCGCGGCTGGCGATGGGCGACACGTTGTTCGAGGTCGCGCGGGCCGATCGCGCGGTCGTGCGTTTGCGGGTGCCCGAGCGTCACGCCGGCGAACTCGCCCCGGCGAGCACGGCGACGTTCGTGCCGATCGCATCGCCGACGACGGCGTTTGCCTTGCGCGGGTTGCGGCTGGCACCCACCACGGTGCCTGGGGATTCCGAGAACGTGTTCGAACTGCGGGCCGAGGGCGACGAATTGGCGCGCCTGTCGCCGGGCAGCGCCGGCCACGCCCTGGTCGAGGTCGGCGCGCGGCCGGTCTGGTGGGTGCTGTCCCACCGGTTGCTCGATTGGCTGCGGTTGAACTTCTGGATCTGAACGGACGACCATGGCCCTCGATCCGGGAGAACTGGCAGCACGAATCGGCAGTGTGCGCGTCCGGCCGCGCGCCGATCTGCAGGTGACGCGGCAGGTGCTGCGCGACGACGTGCGCTATGTCGTGCACGATCCGGTGCAGTTCCGCAACCGGCTGTTGACCGCGCGCGAGTATCGCGTGTTCGGCGCGCTCGATGGCGCTCGCGATCTGCGCGGCACGTTGGCGCGGTTGGTCGCCGACGGCGTGTTGCACGAGAGTGAGACCGCCGACTGGTGGCAGTTCGTGGTGGGGTTGCACGCGGCCGGATTGCTGGTCGTGCCGGGGCTGCCGGTGGACACCGTGATCGCGCGGCAACGGCAACGGATGGCGCCGACCTGGCGTTGGCGCGCGCTGTTGCTCGGCTTCCGGTGGTCGGCCGGCTCGCCGATGCGCTGGCTCGATCAGACGCTGCCGCTGGCGCGCTGGTTGTTCACCAGGAGCGCGGTCGTTCTCTGGGTAATGCTGTGGACGATCGCGGGCATGCGCTTGCTCGGCAGCGAAGCGTCGTTGGCGGTGGATCCGGCGCAGCTGCTCGCGGTCCACAACCTGCCGTGGCTGTGGGTGGCCCTGGTCGTACTGAAGTTCGCGCACGAGTGCGGCCACGGCTGGGCCTTGCGGCGCCATGGCGCGGCGGTACCGGAATGGGGCATCAGCCTGGTACTCGGCACGCCATGCGCGTGGCTCGATGCGAGTGCCTCGTGGACGCTGCCTGGACGCTGGCAACGGCTCGCCGTCGCCGGTGCCGGCGTCTGGGTGGAGTCGTGGCTGGCCGGCTTCGCGGCGTTGATCTGGTCGCTGACCGGGCCTGGATTCGTGCACGATTTCGCACTGGCGGTGTTGTGGCTGGCGACGGTGACGACGCTGTTCGCCAACGCCAACCCGCTCGTTCGCTTCGATGGCTACTTCGTGCTGGCCGACTTGACCGGTCAGGTCAACCTGCAGGAACGGGCGTCGGCCGCGTGGCGGCGGACGCTGGCGCGCTGGTTCTTGGGAGTTCGCCTCGGCGAGGCGGCGCGGAGCCGCGGCGAGGCCCTCGGGCTGCATGGCTACGGTCTGGCCGCCGCCGCCTGGCGCGTGGCGCTGGCCGCGGGCATCGTCGCGTGGTTGTGGTCGGGTTGGCCCTGGCTCGGGTTGCTGCTCGCGGTCGCGGCGTCGTGGTGGTTGTTGTTCGAGCCGATCGGCCAGGCCATGCGTTGGGCCTGGGCATCGGCCGCGACGCAGGCCTGCCGGTTGCGCGCCCGGGCGGTCGTGGTGGCCTCGGCCGCGACGCTGGTCACCGCGTGGATCGCGTTGCCGATCTCCCGCCACGTCGTCGCGCCCGGTGTCTACGAGGCCGGTGCGCGGCGGCAGCTGCATGCGCCCGCGGCTGGGTTCATCGACCAGCGTCTGGTCGCCGACGGCGCGCACGTGCAGGCCGGCGAGCCGGTGCTGCAGCTGCGCGACCCACTTGCCGAAGACCGGCTGATCGCGGTGGCCGGAGATCGTGCCGCCGTCGCGGCCGAACTCGCCGTCGTTGAGGTGGCCGATCCGGTGACTGCCGGTGTGCTGCGGGCCCGCGCCGCGTTCCTCGAGCGGCAGGAACAGGAACTGCATGCCCGTGTCGTCGCCGGGAGGCTGTGTGCGCCGCTGGCAGGCACGGTCGCCTTCGCGCGCGTGCAAGAGGGCAGTCATGTCGGGCAGGGTACGGTGCTGGCGACCGTCCACGGCGACGATGCGTTCGTCCGGGTCGTGCTGACCGGGCCCGAGCTGATCCGCGCGCGCGTCGACCTGGGCACCCAGGGGGTGCTGCGGTGGCACGCGACGCCGATGGTCGAGACTGCGGTGACGGTCGCCGAGGTGCGCCGGTCGGCGTCGCGCCGGCAGGTGCCCGTCGAGTTGACCAGGGCCGCGGGCGGGGCGATCGTCACGCGGGCGGTCGGCGATTCGATCGAAGCCGCCGAGCCGTACATCCACGTGTTCTTTGCCTTGCCGGAGCCACCGTGTTGGCAACGGCCGGGAGCGACGGCCGCCGTGTGCGTCGCAACGCGTGTCGAGACGCTGGGTGAGTGGCTCGTCGAGGGCGCGCGGCAGGCCGCATGGCACTGGGCGTCGCGACACTGAGTCGCGGATCCCTCGGTGCAATCGGCGAGGTTGTCGAGCGGCCACGATCCGCTGGTTCCTGTTACACTGGCCGTATGAGTTGCACTCGATGGCTGTGGGCGGGCACCCTGACCGCCGCGTTGGCAGCGCAGGAATCGCGAGGCCTGGCTGCCCATCTGCCGATCGCCATCGGTCTGGACGGCGGGTTCCTCGGCCAGGACGACGCCACCACGTGGTTCAAGCGGAACGGCTTCCAGCCGCCGCCGGCGGCGCCGGCGCCCGCGTTCAATCTCGCCAGTGTGCTCGCCGCCGCCAATGGGTCCGGCCTCGATGTCGATGACATCTCGGTCGGCCAGGATCAGCTGTTGATCGGCCCCGATGGCTTCATCTCGGTGCCGCAGGGACGTTGGGGCGCGCTGACGTTCTCGGTGCGCGCGGGCACCCAGGGCCTTCGGGGCAGTCGTCTGCGGACCGAAGCGCAGGCCGGCGTGGTCGGCGCCGACGTCTTCTCGTGGGTGCTGCCAGGCAGCATCCTGCCGGTCGAACTGACCGACGCCGTCGAACGGGCTTCCGACCGTTCGGAACTCGGCCTCACCGGCGCGGCCGCCGAAGTCGATGCGCTCGATGGCCTGTTGCCGCTCGGCATCGATCAGAGCGATCTGGACGGCTTCGAGTCCGCGCAGTTCCAGAACCTGCTGCCGGTGCCCTACACGATCTACTTCACGTTGAGCAGCACGGCGGCGTCCGCGGCGCCGCCCTCCTGGTTCCAGGGCACGCCGCGCAGCGGCGCGACGATCCTGTGCGTGCAGAGCTCGGTTCCCGGCGGACCGTTCTCCGCCCCGTCGGTGTGGAAGCGCTTCGATGAACTGGGGTTGACACAGGCGGACGATATCGACGCGTTGGCGATCGATCGCGGCACCGGCAAGGTCGTGTTCTCATTGAAGAGTCGACGGTTGGACCAGTTGATGTTCGTCGATCTGGTGTTGCCCTTCGGGCCACCAGTGCCGCAGCCCGTCCGTAAAGACGCCGCGACGACGGTCAGTCAGGCCATCGGTGTCGACTCGGGCGCTGGTTCCACCGATGACGTCGATGCGGTCTGTGGTCTCGACCCGCAGATCCGTTCCGGCCAGGTCGGCGTCGCCAATCCGCTGATCTATTCGATGGGCACGCCGCGACCGCGCGTGGTGTTCCCGAACTCGCCAGCGCTGCAGGCGTCGGCGGCACGCCGGGTCGCGGGCGCGACGTCGATCTATGACACCTGGATCACCGGCTGGCCGTCGGGTGCCCCGCAACCGGGGCTCGTCGGCCTGATCGTCAGTCTCGGCGAGAGCGTGCTGCCCGGCGATCAGTTCGGCTTTGGCGTGTTCGTCCGCGTGCCCGGGGCACCGATTGCCGGTAACCCGATCCATGAGGGCGTGCCGATCCCGAACACCGCGCGGCTGACTGGCCTGCGCGCGACGCTGCGCTGGTTTGCGGCCGACCTCGGTTCGCCCGTGGTCGCCGAGGCGTATCCGCTGCTGATCTTCCTGTGACTGCGACCGACGACTGGCCTGAATTGCAGGCGGCGATCGTCGCGGCCGCCAAGGGCGACGTGGTTGCCCAGGATCGCATCGTCGCGCTGTGCCAGCAGCAGGTCCGCGCGTTGGTGCACCGCGAACTCGAACTGGATTTCCGCAAGCGCCATCGCTGGATCTTGCCGTTGTTCTCGACGCAGGACGTCGTGCATGAAGTGCTGCTGGCGGTGGTGCGCGATCTCCGGGAGGCGGCGTTTGCCGCGGCGCCGGCGTTCCACGCGTTCCTGGCCACGCTGGTGCGCCATCGGCTGATCGACGCGGTGCGCTTCCACGAGGCCGACCGGCGCGATGCCCGTCGCCAGCAGGGCGACGACGGGGTGGTCGACGCGGCCGGGCAGCGCGAGGCGACGCCGACGTTGGCGGCCTCGTTGGCCGAACGCGCCGGGCTGGTGCAGCAGGCACTGGCCGAACTGCCCGAACGGCACCGCCGACTGCTCGAACTGCGGTTGCTCGACGGGGCGACGTTTCCCGCGATCGCGGAGGCGCTCGGCTACGCCTCGGCGGAGTCGGCCAGGCAGTCCTGCCTAGATGCCCAGGCACGACTGCTGGTCAAACTGCGCGCCCGCGGTTTCGGCCGCACGCAGATCGGCGGCTGAACGTTCGTCCCCGGTCGCCGGCGGAAGCTTGCGTCGGGCGCCGCGGTCGTGTTCTCTGACACCGCATGTCGCTTCCGCGCCCATGCGGCATCGTCGCCCTGCTGACCGACTACGGTTCTCGCGATCCGTACGCCGGAGTCCTGCGGGCCACGGTGCTGCGCGCCTATCCGAAGGCGCAGGTGCTCGACCTCGGCCATGAGGTGCCGGCGCATGACGTCGCCACCGGCTCGCTGTTCCTTGGGGCCTTCGCTGGTCGGCTGCCGGCGGGCACGGTGACGGTGGTCGTCGTCGATCCGGGCGTGGGCACCGATCGGCGCGTGCTGCTGGTCCGGTCCGGCGACGGTTACTGGCTGGCGCCCGACAACGGCGTGCTCGAACCGGTGCTCGGCGGCGATGCCGAAGTGCGCATGCTGGCCCTCGACCACCTCGGGCTGCCGCCGCGATCGCGGACCTTCCACGGTCGCGACGTGCTCGCCCCGGTGGCCGGCTGGCTCGCCGGCGGGCGCTATGGCTTCACCGCGCTCGGGCCGCGGATCGACGATCCGGTGCGGTTGCCAACCCTGCCGCCGCACACCGTCGTCCATGTCGATCACTTCGGCAACCTGATCACCAATGTCGGCGCCGCCGGCCTCGACGGCGCGACGCATGTGCGCATCGCCGGCCAACGGCTGCCGATCGTCGGCACCTACGCCGACGTCGCGATCGGCGCGCTGGCGGCGGTGGTCAATTCGTACGAGCTGCTGGAGATCGCCATTCGCGAGGGCAGCGCCGCGGCGCGCCTTGGCGTTCATCGCGGTGCCGGGATCAGCATCGAGTCAGCTCCGGGAGCCAGGCCATGAACGCAAGGTCGCCGCGAACCGTCCGCCTCGTCGGTGTGCCGATGGATCTCGGTGCCGGTCGCCGCGGCGTCGACATGGGACCATCGGCGATCCGGATCGCCGGCGTCTCCGCCGGACTGCGTGCCCTCGGCTATGCCGTCGAGGACGACGGCGATGTCGGCGTGCCGGCGCCGGAGACCCGCGATCCCGGGCCGACGAATGCGCGCTATCTGGATCCCATTTTCCATGTCTGCAACCGGCTGCGGCTGCGGGTCCGACGCAGTCTCGATCAGGGCGAGATCCCGCTGGTGATGGGCGGCGACCACAGCATCGCGATCGGCACGGTGTCCGGCGTGGCCGAGCATTTCCGCGCCCGCAACGAACGGATCGGGCTGATCTGGGTCGATGCGCACGCCGACATGAACACGCCGGACAGTTCGCCGTCGGGCAACATCCACGGCATGCCGCTGGCGACACTGCTCGGCATGGGGCACCCGCGGTTGGTCGACATGGGCGGGTTCGCGCCGAAGGTCGACCGTGAGAACGTCTGTCTGATCGGCATCCGCGACATCGACGACACCGAACGGGCGATCGTCCGCGCCTCCGGTATCCATGCCTACACGATGCGCGACGTCGACGAGCGCGGCATGCGCGCGATCGTCGAGGAGTCGATCCGGTTCGCCAGCGCCGGCACCCAGGGGTTCCACGTCTCGTTCGATCTCGACGGCATGGATCCGCACGACGTGCCCGGGACCGGGACACCGGTCAAAGGCGGCATCGATTGGCGGGAGGCCAACCTGCTGATGGAGATGGTCAGCGACAGCGGCAAGATGACCAGTCTCGAGATCACCGAGCTGAATCCGATCCTGGACGTCAAGAACCAGAGCGGCGAGGTCGCGGTCGACCTGATCCAGTCGGCGTTCGGCAAGCGCATCCTGTAGCGCCGCAGGTCGGGCGGCGCGCGGCGTGCGCTAAGGAAACAGCGGCCGCAGCGATTCCGGCAGCAGGCGCGCGCGTTCGCGCGGCAGCGCGAACTGGCAGGCGAGCCGCCACGCCCGCAACAGTGCGGCGCGTTCCTTCGGCGGCGTCGTCGGTCGTTGCAGTCCGGTGAGCACGACGCGTTGCGCCTGCGGATGCCCGGCGACCAGCAGCGCGATCAGCCGCGTCGGTTCGCCGGCGAGGTCCTCCGGCCGGCTGCCGCGGTGCAGCCGGTCGAGCGGCGGGGGCGTCTTCTCGATTCGCAGCAACGCCACGGCCAGCGCCTCGAGTTGCGCCGGATCGTCGCTGTCGAGGAACGCATCGCGCAGCACCGGGATGCACCGCTCGTCGTCGCCCTGGGCCAGCGTCAGTGCGGCCGCGACCCGCAGCGCGATGCCGCCCTTGCGGTTGGCGGCCAGGCGCAGGCAGGTGTCGGCAAACTCGGTCGACAGCGGGCCGCTGAACGCGCCCAGCATGGCGGCCTGCAGCGCCGGGGTCGCGGTGGCCAGGATCTGCTGTTCCAGCGGGCCGCGCATGCCGGCGCCACCGAGCAGCAGCGCCGACCGCGCGCCTTGCGCCGCTTCGACTGCATGGGCCGAACGGGTGGCGCGGGCGGCCATGTCGAGCGCCGGCAGGTGCCGCATCCGGGTGAGCACGGCCAGCGCCATCGCGCGCAGTTCCGGCGTGCCACCGGTCGTCGCCAGCCGGGTCAAGGTCGGCAGCAGCGGGGCCTCGCCGTCGCGCGGGTGGTCGCGCAGCACGGTCAGCGCCGCCAGCCGTTCCTCGGGCAGTCCGCGCTCGATCGCGGCGGCGAGCCGTGGCACATCGAGCGCACCCTGGACCCGACCGAGTACGAGCACGAGCTGCGCCCGCAACAGCGGATCGCGGTTGGCGGCATCGTCGAACAACTGCAGCAGGGCGACGCGCTGCGGACTCTGGTCCCGGCCGGCCATGGCCAGCAGGACGGCACCGATCAACTCGCGTTGCCGCTTGTAGTTCGCCTGCAGGAAGCGGGTCAGGATCCGGGCGACCTCGCCGGGCGCCGCTTCCGGCGCCATCAGCCCGAGTGCCAACGCGGCGGCCAGCCCTTCGGGTTTGACGCGCGAACTGCTGTCGTCGAGCACGCGGCCCAGAACCCGGTCGGTACCCGGTGCGCCGAGCAGGCCCAAGGCGACGAGGCCCCGATCGCGCGCCGCCGGTTCTTCCTCCTTGGCGACGGCCAGGATTTCGTCGTGCCAGGTCGGATCCCCGGTTCCGGCCAGCAGCAGCGCTGCCTCACCACGAACGGTGGCGTCGGAATCGTGCAACGCCTTCTCGGCGTCGGCAACGACCAGGCGCTTGATCGCATCGGTGGCTTCCTGCCCCGGGACTGCCACGGCGAACGCCAGCACCAGCGCGGCGGTGACGGCGCGGAACCGCACGTGAGCGGGACCGCGCAGGCGGCGTGCGGATCTTCCGGAGGTGGTTGAGGGCAGCAACATGACGGTCGGGGACGGATGGCCCCGCGACTCGGGAACCCACCCATTATGGCCCATCCGGTGACCGTTCGGAATCGCTCCGTCCGGTGAACCGCGGGGCCGCCATTGGCATCGCAAACGCCGTTCCGCATGCTGTTGCGCGCATGCGCATCGGCTACCTGGATCTTGTCAGCGGTGTTTCCGGCGACATGTGGGTCGGCGCGTTGCTCGATCTCGGCGTGCCGTTGCCGCCGCTGGTCGATGCGGTGGCGTCGTTGCGCTTGCCGGGAGTCGGCATCCGGAGCGAACGCGTGCTGCGCCAGGGCCTTGCCGGCACCCGTTTCGTCGTCGAGAAGGACGGTCGCGAACCGGGTCGAGCGCTCGACGAGGCGGTGCCAGCGGCCGGTGGTTTCGCGGCCGCACCCGCACCGGCGCGATTGCTGGCCGGTGGTGGACACGCGCATGGGCCGCAGCGCGGTCTACGGGAGATCGAGGCCATCCTGGTCCATGCCGTTCTGCCGGAGGCGGTGAAGGCGTCTTGCCGGCAGGTGTTCGCGAAGATCGCGGCGGTCGAAGCCAAGGCCCATGCCAGCACTCCCGAGCAGGTGCACTTCCACGAAGTCGGGGCCGAAGACACGATCGTCGATGTCGTCTGCGCTTGCCTGGGAACGCATCTGCTCGGGCTCGAGCGCCTGTACGCTTCGGCGGTGACCGTGGGCACCGGCACCGTACGGGCGGCTCATGGCCGGTTGCCGGTGCCGGCGCCGGCAACGTTCGAGCTGCTGGTGGGTGTGCCGGTTCGTCAAGGCGGCCTGCGCGGCGAGCGCACGACTCCGACTGGCGCGGCGTTGTTGCGGACGTTGGTCCACGAGTTCGACCCGGAGTTCGTCTGGGTGCCCGAACGCTGCGGCTACGGGGCCGGCACACGCGACGAGCCGGAGATCCCCAACCTGCTGCGGCTGGCCATTGGCGAACAACGACTCGCTGGCGCGGCGACGACCGTCGTCGAACTGCAGTGCCAGGTCGACACCGCGACCGGCGAGGCGCTCGGCTGGCTGCTCGAGACCTTGCGCCAGCGCGGTGCGCTGGATGCCTTCGCGACGCCGATCCAGATGAAGAAGAGCCGGCCCGGCGTGCTGTTGACCGTGCTTGCCGACCCGGTTTCGGCCGCGGCGCTGACGACGCTGCTGCTCGAGGAGGCAACGTCGCTCGGGGTCCGTTCGCAGCGCGTTCAGCGCGCCGTGCTCGAGCGCTGGCAGGAGACGCGAACCACGGTGCTCGGGCCGGTCGTGTTCAAGGTCGCGCGCCTGCCGTCGGGAACGGTCGTCGCGCGACCCGAAGACGACGAGATCACCCGGCTTTGCGCGGCGATGGGGCTCGGTCGGGGGGAGGTCCGGCGACGCCTGCTCGGCGACCCGTAGCACGGCGGTTCGGGTTTCGTTCAGAGGTATTTGTCGGAATTTCCGGTTTTCGGTCTCCGGAATCTGCGGCGCGGCGCTTCTGTATGTGTCGGACCGGCGGCGAGCCGGTCCAGCATGGTTTCTCTCTGCCGCATCGAAGATCGCGTTTCACCCTCGAATGCACCCTGACCCCGACGCGGTTGCCGGTCCGGCGGCGAGACGAGAGATGTGCAAGGGAGGGTGATCGCCTGACGGGAGGCGATCACCCATTAACTTCCCGGCGCCTGCACCCCACCCGCTGCAGCGCAACGTGGTTCCCGGCGAGCACGCCGTTAGCATCGCGCGCCCTTGGTCTCCGCGATCGTCGTCAACTGGAACGGCAAGGACTACCTGCGTCCGTGCCTGCAGGCTCTGCTCGCGCAAGAGCCGCCGCCGACCGAAGTGATCGTCGTCGACAACCACAGCGACGATGGTTCGCGCGAACTGGTCCTGGCGGAGTTCCCGACGGTCCGGGTGATCGACACCGGCAGGAACGGCGGGCCGAGCTTCGCGCGCAATCTCGGTGTCGCGGCCGCCGCGGACGAACTCTGTCTGTTGCTCGACAACGACGTCGTGCTGCAGGCAGGCGCGTTGGCGGCGCTACTGGCGACGATGGCGTCGGCGCCGCGTGCGGCGATGGTGCAGGCGCGGTCCCTGTGCGGCGACAACCCGACGATCGTGCACTACGACGGCGCCGATCTGCACTTCCTCGGCACGCTGGCGCTGCACAACTGGTATGTGCCGCTGCAGGCCGCGCGGGCGCCGACGGGTCCGATCGGTGCCGCGATCGCGCTGTGTTTCCTGACCAAGAAGAGCGTCTACCAGCAGGTCGGCGGTTTCGACGAACGGCTGTTCATCCTGTTCGAGGACAACGAGTTCTCGTGGAAGTTGCGGATGCGCGGTCACACCGTGCACCTGGCGCCCGACGCGCGCTGCGTGCATCTGGCCGGCACCGCCGGTCTGTCGGTGCGGCAGGCCAGCGATCGCTATCCGGGCCGGCGGACGTTCCTGCACAGCCGCAACCGCTGGTTCGTGCTGCTGACCTGCATGCGCTGGCGGACGTTCTTGCTGACCATGCCGGCGCAACTGCTGTACGGCGCCGTCTACGCGGTGTTCGGGCATCGGCATGGCCACATGCGCGATTGGTGGCGCGGCAAGTGGGACCTGCTGAAACTGATCCCGACGGCGGTGCGGGCGCGCAAGATCGCGCAGCAAGGACGCACGGTGCCCGACCGCGAACTGCTGGTCGCCGCACCGTTGACGTTCAATCGCGGACTCGCCGATCGGGGCGCGGCGGCCGTGGTCGCCCGGCTGCTGTCCTGGTTCTTCGCCGGCTATTGGGCGGTGGTCCGGAGGTTGTGTGGCTGATCCGGCGCTCGCAGCGCTGCTGTTGAACTACCGTCATGCCGAGCTGACGCGCCAGTGTCTGCACGACCTGCTGCAGATCCGCGGGGTCGCCTTGCACGTGCTCGTGATCGACAACGGTTCGGACGATGGCTCGGCGACGGCTTTGCAGGTCGACGTCGCAGCTGCAGTGGCGGGAGGTCATCGTGTCAGCCTGCTGGCGCTGCCCGACAACCTCGGCTTCACCGGCGCGATGAACCGCGGCATCGCGTGGGCGACGCAGCAGGGCTTGCCGTTCGTCGCGGTGTTGAACAACGATTTGCGGCTGCCGCCGGACAGCCTGCGCCCGCTGGTCGATGCGTTGATCGCCGATCCGGCCATCGGTGCCGTCGGGCCGACGATCCTGTTTCCCGACGGCAGGGTCTGGGCCGAGGGCGGTGAACTGGGTTTCGCGCCCAACGGCTTGCGGCTGTGCGGCCACGGCCGGGCGCCGCGACCGGCGACCACCGGGCCCGTCGCCGTCGGCTTCCTGACCGGCGCGTGTCTGCTGGCGCGCACCGCCGAACTGGTCGCGATCGGCGGCTTCGACGACGCCTACTTCATGTACTGGGAAGACGTCGATCTGTGCCGGCGCCTTGGCGCGCGCGGTCGCCGGATCGTGTGGCTGCCGTGGGTGTCGATCACCCACGCCGGCGGGCAGTCGTCGGGTGGCGGTCGCTCGCCGCTGCGCAAGTTCCTGATGGCGAACAACTCGGTCCGCTACCTTCGCGCCGCCGGCAGCGTGCGGCAATGGGTCGCGTTCGTGCTGCTCGATCTGCTGGCGTGGCCGTTGTTGTTGTTGTCGCCGGCCGGGCCCCGGGCCGCATGGGCCAAGGCCTGCGGCCTGCTGGCCGGGCTGCGGGGCCATCGCGCCAGCGCCGCTGACGTCGCGCGCTGGCTCTAGTCGGCCCGGCGCCGCGGCGGCTCACAGCGCGGCGAGCGCCAGATCGTTGTCGGCCGCGGCGGCCAGCAGCGCCGACACCCGATCGAGGCGTTGTTGCATCGGCATGGGCGCCAAGGCGCCGCGCAGCCGGCGCAGCCGTTCGATCGCCGCCAGCGGCAACAGCAGGTCCTCGCGGCGGGTGCCGGTCCGGGCCACATCGAGGGCCGGATAGACGTGCTGTTCGGCGAGCTTGTGGTCGAGCACCACTTCGCTGTTGCCCTTGTTGTGGAACTCCTCGGCGATCACCTGGTCGATGCGCGAATCGGTGCCGGTCAGCGCCGTGGCGAGCACGGTCAGCGAACCGCCTTCTTCGAGCCGGCGGGCAGCGCCGAACAGGCGCTTGGGCCGTTGCAGGGCCGTCGCGTCGAGGCCGACCGTCAGCACTTTGCCGGTGTGCGGCAGTTCCTGGTTGTACGCGCGAACCAGCGCGGTCAGCGAATCGACGATCAGCACGACGTCGTCGCCGGCCTCGACCATGCGCATGGCGCGCGCCAGCGCCGTCTCGGCGAGCGCCACGTGCCGCGCAGCCGGCATGTCGAACGTCGAGGCAATGACCTCGCAGTGCGGGCGCGGTCCGATCTGCCGGCGGATCTCGGTGACATCCTCGGGTCGCTCGTCGATCAGGCAGAGGTGCACGCGCAACTCCGGGTGGTTCTGCAGCAGCGCCTGGGCGACGTGCGTCAGCACGACGGTGCGGCCCGAACCCGGCGGCGCGGTCATCAGCACGCGCTGGCCCTTGCCCCAGGGCGCCAGCAGATCGAGCAGGCGAACGTCGAGGCCGGCGCCGGGATGGTCGAGCCGCAGCCGGTCGCAGGGCAGCAGCGGCGTGCGCTCGTCGAACGGGATCCGACGCCGCAGGTCGGCGACACTGCCGCCGTTGACCAGTTCGACGTGCAGCAGCGCGAAGTACTTCTCGCCGCGCTTGGGCGGTCGCACCGGTCCGGCGAGCTGGTGGCCCGGTTTCAGGTTCAGGCGTCGGACCTGGCTCGGACTGACATAGATGTCGTCGGGTCCCGGTTCGTAGTCGTAGCGCGGCGAACGCAGGAATCCGAACCCGTCGGGAAGCACCTCGAGCACGCCATCACCCCAACCGAGTCCGGTCTGCGCGAACCGATTCTCGAGGATCGCGAACAGCAGCTCGGGCTTGCTGAGGTTGGGCACCACCTCGATCCCCTCGGCGCGCGCCAGGTCCATCAGTTCGGCGATCGCCATCGCCTGCAGCCGCGGGATGTCGTTGTCGCGGTGTTTGGCTGCTTCGTAGATTGCGGCGCCGGGGTCGGCGTCGTGGTCCTCGGCGCCGGGCACGTCGGGTTCGCTGTCGGGATCGCTCGGGGGCATGGCTTGGCGCAGGAAGGACCGGCGGTCCGTCAGCGGTCGGGGTCGGGAGCCGTCGCCCAGCGCGCCAGCGCCGCGGCGACCTGCCTGGCGGTGTCGGCGAGGTCGCCGTCGTTGTGGATGGTAGTCGTCGCGCGCGCCATTTTCACCGCGAGCGATGCCTGCGCGGCCTCGCGGCGCGCCAGTTCATCGTCCGCCCAGCCGCGGGCGCGGGCGCGGGCGCGGCGGACGGCTTCGGCGGCGTCGACGAACACCACCTCGTCGCACTGATCGATCAGACCGCCCTCCAGCAGCAGCGGGGCGTCGAGCAGGACGGAGGCGCCCGCCTGCCTGGCTTGTTGCAAGGCCGCGAGAATGGCGGCGCGGATCGGTGGGTGGGTCAGTGCTTCCAGATCGTGCCGCGCGGTCGGGTCGGAAAAAACGCGGGCTGCCAGCGCCACGCGGTCCAGACTGCCATCCGCCGCAATCACCGCGGTCCCGAAGCGCCGGCCGATCGCCGCCAGGACGGCGGGCCGCATGGTGACCTCGCGGGCGATCCGGTCGGCGTCGATGTGTCGCAAGCCATGCGCGGTGAACAGGCCCGCGACGGCGGTTTTCCCCGAAGCGATGCCACCCATCAGGCCGATGACGATGGGCGGTTGGCGCCCGAACACCGGGTGGGAGGTCGGGTTCTCAGGATGGGCTGGCGGCACCGTGTCCATCCTGGGGTAGAGTGGGATGGCTGGCAAGTCAGGTCCGGGCAGTGCCTTGACCTCGGCTTGGCTGCCTTTCTAAGATCCGCACCCTCGCTGCCCCCGGTTTCCGGTTCCTGTTCCAGGCGTTTGCCCGGCAGGGGCCAGTGACCGCAACGGATGTGCCCTCATCCCGGGACCAGCAAGGCTCTCCCTCCAATCCTGGGCTAGACTCTTCCGTCACCCCAACGTCGTCCACTCGCGTACCCTCGGCGCCCTGCGGCGCACGAACTCGAACAGACCCCACAGGAGCTCGGTTCCAATGCACACTCGTCAGAGCGGCGCCGCTCACGTCCCGATGATGTTCTTCCTGATCCTGCTGATCATGTTCCTGGGCGCGCTGGGCTTTGCCTACGTGAGCCAGGACCAGGCCACGATCCTGCGCGAAAAGCTGGCAGCCGTAAACAAGGACAACGAGCCGCAGCGCGGCAAGAACCTGCTGCTGACGCATCTGGTCGAGGACCTGAACGGCGTCATCGAGAAGGGTGGCAGCTACGCCGGCCGGTCCGAGTCGGTCGACTCGTACTTCGGTCAGTCGCTTGCGGACATCAAGGGCGTGATGAGCCCTGCCGACATCCGCCAGGTGCTGACCGCCTTCTGCTCGGCGGTGGGAGTCTCCGAGGCACGTGGCCTCGAAAACGTGCTCGGTGCGGCGGCGACCAAGGTCGCGGCGCTGAACCAGCGCGTCAAGGACATCGAGTCCGAGCTGGCCAAGGTGCGCGGCGAGAAGAGCGAAGTCGATGCCAAGTTCGCGCGTGCGACGGCCGAGGCCACCACGCGCGGCAACGAGTACAAGACCACCACCGACCAGATCCGCGCGGACTTCGTCAGCGCCACCGACGCCCAGAAGTCGCAGATTGCCAGTCTGCAACAGAACCTGCGCGACAAGGTCGACCAGATGCAGGCGGCGGCGGACGCGGCGACGGCGCGTGAGAAGGCGCTGAACGTCGAAAAGGCCAACCTGGAAGGTCACAACTCGGCGCTGATCGCCCGCGAAGCGCTGCACAACGCGCCCGACGTCGCCGACGGCAAGGTGCTGGTGGCTCGCACCGGCGTGCCGATCGCGTACATCAACCTGGGCCGCAAGGACATGCTGCGGGCCGGCACGACGTTCCGGGTGCGCAACCCGCACACCAACCAGGTCAAAGCCTACGCGACCGTCACCGATGTCGCGCAGGAACAGGCCGCAGTCGAGCTCAGCGGTGTGGTCGATCCGGTCGGCGACGCGGTTCGCGAAGGCGACCTGCTGTTCAGCGAGATCTACAGCCCGCGCGTCGTCCGCAACATCTACCTGATGGGTCGCTTCACCTACCCGCACAACAAGCCCGAGCTGCAGATGCTGCTCGAGAACCTGGGCAACAAGGTCGTCAGCAAGATGGGCCCGGGCATCGACACCGTGATCCTGGGCGACGACTCGATCAACGAGGCCGGCGATGGCTTCACCAAGGTCGAGGAGTCGGCGGAATACAAGACCGCGCTCGACCTGCGCGTCGAGTTCGTGCCGCTGAAGAAGATCAGCGATCTGATCAAGCTGTGAGTCTGATCAAGCTGCGAGTCTGATCGAGCTTTGAGTCGGGCATCGCGCCAGGCGCGATGTGACGGATCGCCGCGGGCCGCGTTCTCTACCGAGGACGCGGCCCGCGTCGTTGGTGGCGCCAGCCTCCAACGCTATCGTTCGCCGCGTGCCCCTGGACGATCCTGGAATCCGCCGAGCTCTCGACCGCGAGGAGCTGCCGCGCATGTCGTTCGGCGATCACCTCGACGAACTGCGCAAGCGGCTGCTGCGCGCCGTGATCGCGGTCGTCGTCTCGATCCTGGCGCTGGCGCCGTTCCACGATCAGGTGATGGCGATCGTCGTCGAGCCCTACCGGATCCTGTGGGTTCGCGGTTTCGAGGAGTACCTGGTCGCGATCGAGGAGCGCGACAAGACCCCGGCGGGGGCGGAGCCGGAGTACAAGGCGTTCGTCCAGTGGTGCCGCGCCAACGGACAGCGCGTGCTGGACGGCAGCTACAAGGCTGACCTGGTGCACCTGATCCCGGATCGGAGTGGCTACAAGCTGCCGTATGAACTGATGGCTGCGGGCGGGGTCGAGGACTTCTGGACGTTCCTGATGGCGTCGGTGATCTTCGCGCTGGTGCTGTCGGCGCCGATCGTGGTGTGGCAGGTGTGGGCCTTCATCGCCGCCGGGCTGTATGCGAAGGAGCGCGCGGTGTTCTACCGCTACTTCCCGTTCATGACCGCGTTGCTGGCTGCTGGTGTCGCCTTCGGCTACTTCGTCGCGTTGCCGTTCGGGCTCGGCTACCTGATCAAGATGCAGGTTCCCGGCCTGGTCAGTCCGTGGCTGACGGTCGGCAACTACTTCAACCTGCTGTTCTCGCTGACCGCCGCGCTCGGGGTCGTGTTCCAGTTGCCGCTGGTGATGCTGGCGCTGCAGCGGATCGGCCTGGTCCGGCACGAGATGATGGTCAAGAACTGGCGGATGGCGGTGCTGCTGATCTTCGCGCTGGCCGCCGTGATCTCGCCGCCCGATCCGTTCAGCATGATGTTGCTGGCGGTGCCGATGCTGGCCTTGTTCGTGCTCGGTCTGCTGCTGACGCGCACCGGCCGACGCCGCGAACGGCTTCCGGGAGTCGTCCCATGACCCTCCGCGGCGAAGTGCTGGCGATCGGCGACGAGCTGTTGCACGGCGCGTTGCTCGACACCAACAGCAAGTGGATCGCGCAGCAGCTCGAAGCGGTCGGCGTGCCGGTCGTCCGCTTCACCGTGGCCTCCGACGAACCGGAAGTGCTGCGCGACGCGATGGCGCAGGCCTGTGCCCGCGCCGACATCGTGATCGCCACCGGCGGGCTTGGCCCGACGCTCGACGATCGGACGCGCGATGTCGCCGCCAGCCTGCAGGGTCAGCCGCTCGCCTTCGATGAGCGTTCGTGGCAGGTCATTCGCGCCTACCTGGGCCGCCGCTGCCGTCCGGTGCCGGAGAGCAACCGACGGCAGGCGATGTTCCCCGTCGGCGCGACGGTGATCGACAATCCGGTCGGCACGGCGCCGGCGTTCTCGCTGCGGATCGGCCGGGGCCTGCTGTTCGCCCTGCCGGGCGTGCCGCGCGAGATGCAGACGTTGATGCGCGACGCGGTGTTGCCTGCGATCCGCGCGCTGCCGGGCCTGACCCCGACCGCGCAGCATTGGCTGCGGTTGGTGGGACCGAGCGAAGCGCTGCTCGGCGAACGGATCGCGGCGTTCATGGTGCCCGGACGCAATCCGGCGGTCGGTGTCACCGTCAGTGCCGGACTGTTGACGGTCCGGATCGTCGCCACGGCTCCGGCGCTGGCGGCGGCGCAGGCTGCGTGTGCCGTCACTGCCGACGACGTGCGCCCACTCGTCGCCGAATGGCTGATCGCTGAAGGCCTCGATGAACTGCCGCACGTGGTCGCGGCCCGGCTGTTGGCGACCGACAGCACGATCGCCGTCGCGGAGTCGTGCACCGGCGGGCTGCTCGCGGCGACGCTGACCGACATCGCCGGCATCTCGGCGGTGTTCCTGGGCGGTGTCGTGGCCTACGCCAACGCCGTCAAGGAACGCCAGCTCGGCGTGGATCCGGAGCTGCTCGCGGCGCACGGCGCGGTTTCCGAGCCGGTTGCCGCGGCGATGGCGGCGGGTGTGGCCGAGCGGATGGGGGCCACCCTTGGCGTCAGCATCACCGGCATCGCCGGTCCCGGCGGCGGCACCACAGACAAGCCGGTGGGCACCGTGTGTTTTGGCCTGTGCCAGGGTGGGTCGTCGCGCGCCTGGACGGTCAAGATCCCAGACCTCGGCCGTGAGTTCATCCGGGAACGGGCGGTCATCGAGGTCCTGGTCGCGTTGCTGCGGGCTACCCGGGGAACCTGATCGGACGGGGGGTCGGGCGGCGCCGGTAGCCTGTTGAGTTCTCGTACCGAGTTGCTAGGATCTTTCGCCCCTACCCCGTGGTGTAATCGGTAGCACAGCAGGTTTTGGTCCTGTTAGTTGCTGGTTCGAGTCCAGCCGGGGTAACCAACCTGCTGGACGCCACGTTGCCGGTCCGCGCAAGCGGTGCTGCATCGGGAGGTCCGTTCTTTTCGCCTTTCGAACTACTCGCCTTTCGAACTACCCCGTGGTGTAACGGTAGCACAACAGGTTCTGGTCCTGTTTGTCAAGGTTCAAATCCTTGCGGGGTAACCACTTACGCGCCCGTGTCCGGCCTTCCGGGCACGGGCGCCGTCACTTTCCGAGCCCGCTGCCGCACCGATGCCCACGCCGTCCACCCCGATGCTGGCCGATGGCAAGCGCGAACTGCTGCGCCACCGCGTGTTCGTGGTGCTGGCGGCTGTCTTCCTCACCGCGCTGCTGGTCGCCAACATGATCGGCGGCAAGTTCTTCCACCTCGGCGATCTCGGCATCTCGTGCGGGGTCATCCCGTTCCCGATCACGTTCCTGCTGACCGACGTCGTCAACGAGTACTACGGCCGCCGCGGCGCGCGCTTCCTGACGCTGGTCGGTATGGCGATGCTGATGTTCGCGTTCGTCGTGCTCCAGGTTGCCTGTGCGCTGCCGCCAGCCGCCAACACGCCGATCGCGCAGGACGCGTTCGTCGCGGTGTTCGGCATGTCGCCGCGGTTCTTCGGCGCGTCGATTCTCGCCTACCTGCTCGCCCAGCTGATCGACATCCAGGCGTTCGCGTGGTTCAAGCGGATCACGCAGGAACGGCGGCTGTGGCTGCGGGCGACCGGTTCGACCGCGATCAGTCAGGTGTTCGACACGCTGGTGGTCAACGTCCTCGCGCTGTATGGCGCGACCGCCGCCACCGGCGAGCCGATCGCGTTGTCGACGATCCTCGGGTGGGCCGGCATGGCCTACGTCTACAAGATGATCGTGGCGGTCGCGTTGACGCCGTTGCTGTACGTGGCGCATGCCGTCGTGACGGATCGCTTTGGTCTGCGCCCCGCGGCAGTCGACACGCCCACGGGCGACTGACCAGGCGCGACGTTCTCTCAGGGAAGCTCCAGCGCTCGCGCCGGACGCACACCGACGAGCTGGTTCTTGACGTTGCCGAAGCCCGCGCTCGGGAACGCGCAGGTGGCGCGCTGTGCCGGATCACCGAAGGAGCCGCCACGAACGACGTGTTGGGCCTCCGGCGGCAGGCCAGTGCCGCGCAGGCCGTCACCGTCGCGCATCGGTGCGTCCGGAGACTCGATTGCGTCGCGGCACCATTCGCCGAGGTTGCCATGGACATCGTGCAGGCCGAAGGCGTTGGGCAGCAGCGAACCCACCGGGGCGACGAACACCCAATCGTCCTCCAGTTCGGGCGTGATCACCAGGCCTGCGGCGGCCATTCGCCGCGCCTCACGGCCGGCGATGTTCGCATGGCCTTCGAGTTCTTCCGGATCGTCGCCGGTGCACCATCGTCCCGTGCTGCCGGCGCGGCAGCCGTACTCCCACTGCGCTGCCGTCGGCAGCTGCAGGCGCAGTCGTCGCATGGCGGTGTCGGCCTCGATCCAACTGAGGTTCTCCACGGGATGGCGGTGGCCGATGACGCCGTCCTCGGTGCGTTGGCCGATCGGGTAGGCACTTGGGTCGTTGCCGAAGGCCTGGAGCCACTGGCCCCGCGTCATCTCGTGCCGGGCGAGCAGGAACGGTGCGAGTTCCATTCCCTGGCCGACGCCCTCCGGTAGGCGCCCGCCCGGAATCAGCACCAACACCAGCGCGGTCTCGTCGACCAGGTTCAGCCGACGGTCCGGCCCGCGTTCTGGCACGGTGCCCGTCTGCAGCACGGCGAACTCGTGGAGTCCGCTGACCGGATCGGGGCCGAGCGGTACGAGCCCGAGTTGCGGACGGATCCGCAGCCCGCGGTACACCGCCGCGGTCGCGATCGCCTCGATCGCAGCCTGCCAACGGGCAGCTGGCTCGACCAGCGAACGTTCGACAACGCTGGCCGCGAACGCGCGTCGGCGCTGCACATCCGCGACGGCTCCCTGTTCGGCGGTGAAGCTCGCGACGTCCTGTTCCAACCGGGCCAGGGTCTGCTGCAGGAAGCGACCGGCGACGTCCCCGATCCCCGGTTCTCGCGTTGCGATCTCCTGCCGCTGCGGCCGACGCTGGATCAGCTGCTGGACCCGCAGCAACCAGGCATCGTACTCGGCAACGCGATCGGGATCCGGCGGCCAGGCGTCTTCGGCGACCTGTTGCAGCTCGCGCAGCACCAGGACGTCGGCGAGGCAGGCAAACTGGTCGAGGCGCGAGCGGGCCTCGGTCTCGGCCGCAGCGGTGGCTCGCCAGGCCTGCATCGTGGACCCCAACGCGATCAACAGCGCCAGCCCCACGGTGGCGCCGGCGGCCGCTGCGAGCCGATGGCGGCGAAGGAACCTGGCGAGGCGATAGCCGAACCCCGGGGGACCCGCCGACACTGCGCGGTTCTGCAGGTAGGCAACCAGATCGTGCTGCAGCGCGGCCACCGTGCCGTAGCGTTGGGTTCGGTCCTTGTGCAGCGCTGTCAGGATGATCCAGTCGAGGTCGCCGCGCAAGGCGCGCCGGTGTGCCGGATCGGCCGCCGCCACACTCGGTCGGGTCGCCTGGCACTGGCGGATCAGGTCCAGCAGTTCGGTGAAGCCGGCCTGGCGCCATCGGACGCGGCCACCCGGCAGATCGCCGACCAGCAGTTCGTACAGCATGACGCCGAGGGCGTAGACATCGGTGCGTACGTCGATGTCACCGCCTTCCGCTTGCTCGGGGCTCATGTACTCGGGCGTGCCCAACAGCGTGCCGGCCTGGGTCAGTTCCGCGGGCGAACGGCCACCCGCCGCACGGGCAATGCCGAAGTCGATGATCTTGGCCCGAGGCTGCCCATCGATGTCGGCCACCAGCACGTTGCTCGGTTTCAGGTCGCGATGGATGACGCCGCGCTGATGCGCGTGGTGGACACCGTCGCAGATCGTCACGAAGAGCTCGACGCGAGCGCCGACCGACAGATCGTGATCGGCACAGAACCGATGCAGCGGCGGCCCGTCGATGAACTCGGTGACCAGGTACGGATCCCCGGCCGGTGTGGCGCCGGCATCGAGGACCCGCGCGATGCACGGGTGGTCGAAGCGGGCCAGCAGTTCTCGTTCGGCGTCGAATCGCCGCAGTACGGTCACCGTGTCCATGCCCGGGCGGATGAGTTTCAGCGCGACCTGCCGACGCAGCGGGTGTTCCTGCTCCGCGAGCCAGACGATGCCGAAGCCGCCCTCGCCCAAGCGCCGCAACAGACGATAGGGGCCGATCGTGGTCGGCATCAGCGTCGGGGGCTCCGCCAGCCCCGTGCCATGGAGTGCAGACTCCGCCGAGAGCAGGTTGCGGCGCAGGCCCGTCAGCTCGCCGGCGTGTTCGGGGTGCTCGGTCAACAGCCGCTCGAATGCCGCGGTGCGTTCGCGCGCCGGCAGGTCGAGCAGGATGTGGAAGGCCCGTTCCTCGAGTGGCTCGGGCAGCCCGGGTCCGCTCGCCGTCGGGGTTGGCTCTGGTGGCACAGGCATCTCGTTCATCGTCGCACCCGGCGTGGTAGCATGCCCGAGATCCGATCGTGGACGATCCGAGAACCCGTTCCCTGGTGGTGGCGGCATCGCAGGGGCAAGTGCCTGCGATCGACGAACTGGTCGGCCGGCACCTGCCACGCCTGCAGGCCTACATCCGGCTGCGGATGGGGCGGGAATTGCGTCGACGCGAGGGCACGCAGGACCTGGTGCAGTCGGTCTGTCGGGAACTGATCCAGCATCAGGAGGACTTCGAGTATCGCGACGAGCAGCACTTCCTCGGCTGGCTGTTCACGACGGCGCTGTTCAAGGTCCGCGAGCGCCAGCGCTTCCATGCCCGGGAGGCCCGCGCTCCTGGCCGCGAACAGGCGCTCGACGGGGCGGAAGACCTGGCGGCAGCACACTGGCTGACCCCCAGTCGCGAGGCGATTGGCCGCGAGCGGCTGCAGCGCGTCGCCGCAGCGCTCGAGTCCCTGCCCGACGACTATCGCGAGGTGATCGGCCTCGCCCGCATCGCCGGGCTCGGCCATCGTGAGATCGCAGCCCGCATGCAGCGCACCGAGGCGGCGTCGCGCAAGCTGTTGGGCCGGGCCCTGGCCAGTCTCGGCGAGCTGCTGGGCACCGGAACCGATGACTCCCGCCATGCGCTCTGACGTCAGCGGATCTCGACATGCAGCCGGGAAGAGCCGCGGATCGCGGGGCCGTCGGCAGTGAGCCACTGCACGTAGAGATCGACCGGTTGCAGCGGCTCCGGCAGCGATAGCATCAGCGGTGCGTAGCCCGAGCTGTCGGTGGTGGTGAACACCCCGGTCAGCCACTGTGGCGCCAGCGGATCGACCAGCAGCGAACAACCGCCGGCGATGCCGTATGCGGCCAGCGGCAGGTCGGCCAGGCCCAGCGACAGTGCGGCAATCGTCGGTTGGTGCGGGGGGCCATCGAACAACGCCAGGAATGCCGGCGCCGTGCCGATCCGGAACCGGCCGATCGCCGCCGGATGGCCGCCGCTGCAACTGGCGCCCTGGACCCGAGGCTCGGCCATGGTCGGATGGGCGAAGTGGCCGCCCCAAAGCAGCGTCCGCACGATGCCCTGATCGACCTGCCGCGTTCCGTACAGCAACGGGAAGCGCTCCAGCTGGCGGTCGAAGGCCAGCGACGGCAGCCGCCACGTCGACGTGCCGTTGCTCGAACCCGGCAAGGGCCCCTGGTCGAGCAGGATGCCCTGGTAGCCAAAGCGCTGCACGGTCGGCGCCTGGCCGGTGCGGCCGTGGCCGACGACCCAGTGCGAGTTGGTGATGCCGTCGTGAGCAATGCCGCCGACGACGAGATCGCGGGACGACGAGCTGCCGATGACTCGCGCCGGCCCGGCGATGGCCGGCGTGGCGCCGGCCCAGTCGAAGCGCTGCGCCCAGACGGCCGTTCCGTACGGTATGGCGAGCTTGCCGGGCCAGGTGGTCGCGCTGGCGGTCGCGAACGCGATCAGATAGCGGCCGCGGGCACCCTCGACGCGCGGTTGCATCGCATGGGTCACCACGTTGGGGACGTCCGGCGTGAACATCGTCGACGAAACCGAGCCATCGGTGCCGACGCGTGCGACGGCGACAGTCCAGCGGTCGATGCCTTCGGTGTACTGTTGCCAGGCGCACAGCCAGGCGTTGCCGGCGACGGCGATGTCGCGGGTGACCCAGGGCTCCTCGCAATCGCGGGTCAAGAACTGCCCGCCGCCGGCGATCCGGAACGGCGTGCCCTCGACCCCGGTGACGGTGTCGATCACGCTGCCCCAGACTTCCGTAGGCAGGCCGGCGCCGGTGTCCCGCAGGCGCACCAGCAGCGCGTTGGTCTGACCGGGGCCGCTGCCCTTGTGGCCGCCGAGCCGTGGTGCCCGCTCGCTGCCGCCGATCGGCACGTTCGCGATCCGCAACAGGTTGACCGCCGTGGCGTCGGCCGGTTCGACCACGTAGGTGATCGAGGTCGCGCCGGGGCTGCCGCGGTTCCAGGCCGCGACGAAGCGGTCGTTGCCGTCGACGGCGGCGACGCCGCACGAGTACGAACTGATGTTCGGCGACAGATCGGCGTACAGCGTCGACGTGTAGGCGAAGTCGTCGCGGTGTTTCTGCAGCAGCACGTCGCCGTCGAGGCTCGACGCCCAGCGCACGTGCGCGCCGACCAGCGACAGCCGATCGGTTGCGTCGACCCGATCGACCGCCGTCTCGGTGATGCCGGAGCCGGTGACGACGACGTTGTCGAACACGAACACCTGCACGAGTGGGTCGATGAGCACCGGGTAGACGGCGGTGGCGAGGAATGACCCTGGAACCCGCAGCTCGATCGTACCGGCGGCGAACGCCACCGGCACCGCGACGCTGGCGCCCTCGGCATCGATCGCGATCGCGGTGCCGTAATGCAGTTCGCAGGAACGGTCGGGTGCGGTGAACACCAGTGGTGCGACCTGTGGCGATCGTTCGGCGGCGTACAAGGCGGAGTTCACGGCGCCGCGCAGCAACAGGTCCTCGGCGCCTGGCCCCGGCCCGTGGATCAGGAAGCTCTGTTCGATACCGGTGGCGCGCAGGTCCCAGCGCTCCGTCACCAGCCGATGGCGACGCTCGGCGCGTTCGCCGCCGGCCGTGAACGTTGCTGGCTCCGCGCCGAGCAGGTCGATGCCGCCGTGGTGAGCGGCGGTCAGTTGCCAGCGCCACGGCAGGTTCGTTGGCGCGTGGGCGCCCAGATACGGCACGATCGTGAAGCCGTCGCCGGCGATACCGCACTTGCACGTGGCGGTTGCGGCCCAGCGTTCCAGCGTCGGCTGCAACTGCGCGTCGTGGATTGGCTGGAACGGTGCGGAGGCCGGTGGCGGCGACCCCGCAGCCAGCGGTTGGGATGGCGTGGGAAGCTGGGCGGTCGCGGTCGCGGCCAGCCACAGCACGAGGGTGTTGGTCGTCTTCATCGTCGGTCATCGCCGGGAAGACCGCGGTCGCGGTCGTGTGACGCGAAGTCGGCGGGTTTCGCGCGCCGCGCGGCCGGGCCGGAATTGCGAACCGCCGGCTCGCGGCGTGCGCGACCGGCGGTGGGTTCGTCGCGCTGGCGTCGCGCACGGCCTGCATCCCGGCAGGCGGACCTCAGCGGAAGATGGTTCGCAGTCCGGTCGTCGACCGGAACGTCTGCATCGCCGCGTCGGTGTGGAACCACTGCACCCGCACATCCAGCTCCGGCAGAATGCTCGGCAGCGGCAGATGCAGTTCGGCGACGCCGCCAGCGCTGACCAGCATGCTCGCGGCGCCAAGCCATGCCGGCGCCTGGTTGTCGACCAGCAGGTTGCAGTTGGGGAAGCCCATCGTCGTCAGCGACACGTTGGCCGGCGCCAGCGACAGCGCGACGAAGGCCATGGCGTTCGCCGGCGCGCCGCTGAGGCGCAGGAACTGATCGGGGTCGCCGGCCAGGAACGAGCCATGGGCAGTCTGGATCGCCGGCGAGCAGCTGGTGCCGTAGGAACTCGGAGTCACCCGCGCCGGGAACACGAAGTGCTGGCCCATCGCGAACGAGTAGCCATTCTGTTCGAGGCCATAGGCGAGCGCGAAGCGCTGCGCGTCGCGATCCCAGACCGCCGCCGCGGAGTTACCCGGGGAGCCGAGCGTGAAGGTGTCGCGCAGCCGCGCATCCCTGCCGAAGATCGACATCGATGATGTCGGCGTGGTGAACCAGATGCGCTGGTGCCCGACCGCCCAGAAGGAACCGTGAGTGACGTCGAATGCGACCGAATCGACGCGTACGCCGGGGTAGTTGCCGCCGGGCTGGGCCTGCGAGGGTCCCTGCGGGATCGCCACCGGCGACGACTCCGCCCAGTCGAACCGTTGCGTGCGGAGCAAATGGCCGAACGGTCCGGCGGGCATTGGCACACCGTCCGGCGACTCCACGAACGCGATCAGGTAGCGGCCGTTGCGGCCGTCGACCACGGGAGCGAGCTGGTGGCAGGGCAGACCGATCCGATCGGTGGTGAAGTTGCCGAGCGCCGGCGTACCGTTCGCCGACACACGCTGAGCGACGACATCCCAGCGCATCGGCTGGAACCCGGTCAGGTGCTGCCAGGCGACCATCCACGAGCCCTGGCCGCGGTCCTTGCTGACCGACGGGAAACCGCAGTCGCCCGGGAAGTTCGGCGTGCCGCCGGCGAGGTGGATCGTCGCCGTGACCGTGTCGGACACGACGTTCAGCCGGGCGGCGTGGATCTGCGTGTTCGGGCCTTCGCCGACGGTACTGGCCGGATCGCTCTCCCAGACCAACAGGGCCTCGAGGGCATTGGTCAGGTTGTCGCGCGCGCCACCGACGACCAGGTTGCGGACTCGGCGGCTGGCGTTGTCCGGCAGGCGCCGGACCAGGTTGTTCGACTGCAACTGGCCGCCGGTGTGCAGGTAATAGAACGAGCCCTCGTGCATGTACTGGTAGTCCATGCCGTCCCAGGCCAGCACCCAGGTGTTGGGATCGGCCAGGTAGGCCAGTTGCGGCTTGCGCGCTGGTTGCGTGCCGACGCGCGAGAACACGACCTGGGCGGTCAACAGGCTGTCGCTGCACAGCAGCATCCAGAGGTCGGTGTCGCCGCCGAACTTCCGTTCCCAGGTGATGCCGATGGTGGCGGTCTGGTTGCGATCGTCGCGATCCATGTCGACCCGGGTCAGCGTGCTCGTGGTGCTGCCATCCACCGGGATCGAACCGAGCAACGGGTCGATCACAACCGGCCACTCGGCCCGGCGGAGCCAGTCCCCGGGTACCTGCAGGCGGATCTGATCGCCTTGCGCGATGGTCGTCAGCGGCAGCCGGTGGCCCACGGCGTCGATGGCGAATGCGGCGCCGTAGCGCATCGCGGTGCCGTCGGCGGCTGTGAACACGACGTCGCCGTGGCATTGGGTGGCGGTCGGGTGCAGGTCGCTGTCGATGGCGCCGAGGATGGTCACGTCGCCGTCGAGCGGCCGTTCGAGCACGAACGTCTGCTCGAGACCCTCCGCGCGCACATCGTACGCTTCGACGACGTCGCCGAGGTCGAGTTCGCAGCGGAACGGGCCGACGACTTTCGGTTGCGCGGGTTCGAGCGGCAGCGGGGTGCCGCCGGCGGTCACCGCCACGGTACGCCAGCGCCACGGCCGCAGCGGCGACTCGGCGCTCGCGGGCAGCGGATAGAACGTCATGCCGTCGTGGAAGCTGGCTTTCCAATCGGCGCCAGCGGCCCACAGGCCGGTGCCGTCAGGCCCGGTTTCGTCGTGGATCGGTGCACGCAGGCCGGCGGTCAGTGCGGCGGCGGCCTGCGGAGCGAGTCCCTGTGCGAACAGCGCGGGCAACGGCAGGATGGTCAGGAGGAGGAGCGTTCGGTTTCTCATGGTGCTCCCGGGAAGACCGCGGTCGCGTGCGTGTGACGCACGCCGCCGGGAATCTGGCGGCTACTTCGAACGCAGTAGCAGATCTTGCAGCGGCGCGATCGGCAGCGCTGGCACCGTGCGTTCGCGCCCGCGCGTCGTCACCGCCTGGCACAGCGAATCGACGATCGCCTCCTCGGTCGCCTCCGCCACCGCCACGAACAACGGCGTCAGCGCGTCGCCGCGCAGCACCGGACCACCGGTCGTCGTGCTGCCGGCCGTGATCCGCTGCGACGGCGCGGTGCAGAACGCCAGCGCATAGTCGCCGCTGCCGTGCGCGAACGATGCGCCGGTCCGCGCCATGCCGGCAAACGCGCGGGCGGCCAGACGCTGCAGTGCCCGCTGGTCGAGCGGCGCGTCGGTGGCGATGACGATCCAGCACGAGCCATCGCGGTCGGCCTCGGTGACGTCCTCGGGTCGGAGGTGGGCATGCACCGGCACGCCGCCGACCATCAGCCGACCGCCAAAGTTGGTCTGCACCAACACGCCGACGGTGTGTTCGCCCGTCCGCCGGGATGCCGAACCGATGCCACCCTTCCAGCCCATGCAGATCGTGCCGGCGCCAGCGCCGACGCAGCCCATCGCGAACGGGCCGGTCGTGGCGTTGGCCAGCGCCTGGGTCACATGGCCGGCCGTGACCGCACGACGGCGGATGTCGGACAGACCACCATCGTTGGTCTCGCCGACGACGACGTTGGCCGAACGGACGCCCTCGTTGCCGGGTTGCGCCAAGAGCCAGTCGAGCAGCCCGTCGGCGACGCGGGGCACGTTCAGCGTCGCGGTCAGCGCGACCGGGCTCTCGAGTTCGCCGAGTTCGTCGATCTGGGTGCCGCCAGCGAATTTGCCAAAGCCATTGGCGACGTGCACTGCGGCCGGCACTTTGTGCAGGAACGGGTTGTCGGCGTGCGGCAGGACGACCGTGACCCCGGTGTGCAGGTCGCGGCCCGCGACGACGGTGGCGTGGCCCACGCGAACGCCGGCAACGTCGGTGATTGCATTGTGCGGGCCGGTCGGCAGCGAGCCGATGGTGACGCCGAGGTGACGCAGTCGCGGGCGCGGTTCGTCGTCGGTCGGCTCCGGCGGGGCCGCGGCGCAGGCCGCCATGGCCAGCAGCAGCGACCAACGGGCCCGGGGCAGCGGCGAACGAAGAACCGGCATCGGCGCATGCTATCGGCACTTGCGCGCGACGTGCTACAGGCGATACACGGTACCGCCGGGCAGTGCGGTCGACACCGTCGCGTTCTGCCGGAGCCACGACGTGATCGCCTGGTCCGCGACGGCGGCCACGGCCGCCGGCACGATCAGCCATCGCGCGCCGGCGTCGTGCAGTTCCTGCACCCGAGCCGGGGTGAACCGATCGATCGGCACCGCCCAACCGTTGCGCTGCGCCTGGAAGAAGATCCGCGGGTCTTCGAAGTTGGTGCGCCGCCGCCACAGCGGATCGAACTCCGGCTTTGGACTGCAGACGATGATCCGGTCATCCGGCTGCGACGCCGCGCGCAACGCCTGGGCGACCGGCAGCAGCGGCCAATCGCGATGCTGCCGACACTCGTCCCGTTCGCGCAGCAGCGACCCCGTGCCCTGCAGCGTTGCGGCGCCGATCAACGCGATCCAGAGCCAGCGCGGGGCCCGGTCTTGCCAGGCCCGCGCGACGCACCAGGCGCCGGCGACCGCGGCGAATACGTGGTAGTGCGGGCCGATGGTCCGGCTGTGGCTGTAGCGCAATGACGCGAACAGTCCGATCGCGACCGGCAGCAGCAATGCCAGGTCGCTGCGTTCGAGTCGCCGTTGCCGCCACAACGCCAACAGTGCGGCGAAGCCGAACAACGAGAAGCCGAAAGTCAGCGTCGTCAGCAGCAGTTCGGTCTCGATCTTCGGGCCGATCAGGTGGCGCAGCCCGGGGAACTTGGTGTCGCCGTGCACGATGCCGAACGTCAGGCCGGTGGTGGCGCCGATGCTCGCGGCGTGGGCGA
This sequence comes from Planctomycetota bacterium, assembly GCA_016713175.1. GTDB lineage: Bacteria > Planctomycetota > UBA1135 > UBA1135 > UBA2386 > JADJPQ01. The sequence continues at coordinate 171,537 of JADJPQ010000029.1, read as the reverse complement.
TCCAGGCGGCGACGATGCCGACGATCGCCAGCCAGCACAGCCACAGGCGGAACTCGCGCAGCCGCTGCCGCCGCAGCTGCCAGGTCCAGAGGAACATCACCAGCCCGAGCTGCAGCGCCGGTGGTTTCTGCAGTGCGCCCAGGGTCAGCGCCACGCTTGCAGCCAGCAACGGCAGCAGGCGCCCGGTGGCGAGATAGCGCAGGAAGGGTGGCAGGCTGGCGAGGGCCAACGCCAGACTCAGGGCATCGGGAATCACGCGTTCGCCGAGCAGGAAGGCGTGGCCGCCGCTGAGGAACACGATGGCGGCCGCCAGCGCGCCCGCCGGACCGGCGCGCCATTCGAGCAGCCGGTGCAACGCCAACGTCGCGGCGACCATCGCCAACAGCGAAAGCACCCGGCCGGGCCAGTCGACGTCACCAAACAGCAACAACGCGCCGGCCAGCAGCGCCTGGTACAACGGGAACTCGCTCTCGACCGAGCCATCGGTGGCGCCGCGCCAGTCGACGCGCGGATGCAGCAGATCGAAGCCGTCGCGCAGGAAGTTGCGGGCGATCGCCTGCGTGTCGCACTCACGCCACGAACCGCCGATGCCGTGCGGCGCGATGCCGAACTGCATCACCAGGACCCAGACCAACAGGCACAGCCACAGCCAGCGGCGGCCACGGCGCAGGGTGTCGGGGGCAGGTGGCTCGAGGAGCCAGGCGGGGCTGGACAAGGCGGGCGGTCCCGGGCGCGTTCGTACGAAGGGCCGCCGATGGTAGCGGCGGCAAGGCACGGCGTCAGTGGTCGCGGGGGTGCGTCGGCCGCGAGAGGGCGATCTGGCGTCGTGAGCCGCGGCTCCGGATACCGCCGGACGCTGGCGCCAGAGCCGCAGGCACCGATGATCCCAGGATGACGAATCCCACCCGCCACGCCACCCGCTGCATCGTCGCTGGCATCGTCGCGCTGCTGCCGATGGGCGGTGCGATGTTCACGATCGTCTGGCTGGAGAACGCCATCGCCGGCGGTGGCCTGAAGACGTGGACCTGGTACTTCCCTGGCCTTGGCCTGCTGCTGGCGCTGGCGGTCGTCTATCTGGTCGGACTGTTCGTGACGACGTTCGTCGGGCGCTGGTTGTGGCGCCGCACCGATCGGCTGCTCGAAAACGTGCCGCTGCTCGGCACGCTCTACCAGTCGATGAAGGAGGTGCTCGGCTACGACTCGGCCAAGGAACGGTTCTTCCAGGGCGTCGTCGCGGTGCAGAACGACGATGGGTTGGAGATCGGTCTGATCACCGGGCAGACGGCCGGGCCGAACGGGGATCAGCTGACGCTGGTGTTCGTGCCGGGGTCGCCGAATCCGACGCACGGCAAGCTGCTGCTGGTCGAACCGCAGCGGTTGCGCCGGCTCGACGTCAAGGTCGCGGCAGCGTTGCGGGCGTTGGTGTCGATGGGCAAGACGCCGCTACGCGAAGCGTGAGGATCGCCTGCACTTCAGTGGCGCCAGATCTCGTGCGGCCGGCGGCCGGTCGTCGGCGAGGGCCGTCGGAACGGTCGACCCGGGTGCGGCAAGCCGGTGATTCTCGCGGCGCGCCGGTCAGGTCGGGCCGGGTTTCTGACACAACACGACATCCTGGTGGCCGTTCATGGCCTTCGGCCGCACGGCGACGACCGGCAGGTGCTGGGACCAGGCGCGCTGGACGTACTCCGGCGCATGGAACGCCCCCTGATAGTAGTCGGGCAGGCCGTCGACGCCGTAGCCGCGCACGTAGGTGTAGCCGTGCTGCCGCAGTGCTTCGGTGTCGACGCCGGGGATGCCGGTCGCGAGCTGTGGGGCATGCACGGTCGCCAGCAAGACGCCGCCCGGCCGCAGGATCCGGCGCAGTTCGGCGAGCCACGCCAGTTGAAGGTCCTCCGGCAGGTGGGTGAACACCGAGATCGCGTAGATCAGATCGAACTGGTCCGCCGCATAGGCGGTCGGGGGCGCCGTCGGAATGACCTCGAAGGCGAATCCCTGCAGGTTCTCGCGACACCAGGCCACCGCTTCGGCGTCGATGTCACAGCCGTGGATGTGGGTGGCGGCGGTGCGGCCGTGGTGGAAGTTGCGGATCGTGCGACCACAGCCGCAGCCGAAGTCGAGTACTTGCCGGCATCCCGACGGGTCGAGGCCGATGGTGCGCACGGCGGCGTTCACATCCTCGAAGCACCGCTTGCCCACGTGCACGAACTCTTCCGGATTCACCGAACCGCTGACGCGGTGGCGGAGCAGTGCCGGCGGCAGCGGCAAACAGTCGTGCAAGCGCAGGACGGCATTGAGATTGCCATCGAATCGGCCGGGATCGTGGGCGAACCGGTGCAGGTCTTCGAGTCGGCGCACGAGGCCGCGGACGATGGGCAACCGCTTCAGCAACCAGACGGGAAGCTTCATGCCGATTCCGGGATCTTCATGTGGGCTTCATCGCGTCCTGCGGTGGTCTTGTCCAGCCCTGATACGAGCCCGCCCGGGATTCGTCGAGCTTGCAGCTCCGCACCGCGCGTATTCCCGCCATGCGCATCCGGTCGGAGTTCGTTGCCGTCGCGGCCTCGTGGTCCTTGCTCGGCTGGTCGCCGCCACCGCCGTTGCCCCATGGCACCGTGGTGTCGCCGGCAAGTCGCGTCTGGCGGGTCTACCAGGCCAATCCAGCCAACCCGAACTTCCCCCTGGCCGCCAACGCCGTCGCGATCGACGGGCAGTTGTCGTACTACACCTGGAACGAACTGTCGCGCAACATCCCGCAGGCCGTGCAGGCGGGGCTGCCGCCGGGTTTCGACTACTCACCGTGGGTGCCCGACGGGCAGTTGGCGAGCGGTGGGCGGGTCGACCCGGCGTCGACGCAGTATCCGCGCACCTATGCGGGTCTCGATCAAGTGAGTCAGGACTGGCCGACGACACCGGTCACCGCGGGACAGGCGATCACCGTCGACTTCCACGCGACCGCACCGCACGATCCGAGTGTCTGGGATGTCTGGATGACGACGCCTGACTGGCGGCCGACGATGCCACTGACGTGGGGCCGGATGCAGTTCCTGGGTCGCCCGCGACCAGTGCTGAGCAACGGTCACTACACGTTCCCGCTGCAGATTCCGGCGGATCGGGTCGGGCATCACGTGCTGTGGGTGGCGTGGCAGCGCAACGATCCGGTGGGCGAGGTGTTCTTCACGACCAGCGACCTGATGGTGCGGCCGCAGAACGATGACTGTGGCGGGGCCAGCGTGCTTGCCGCCGGGGTCCATGGGCCGTTCAGCACGCGCGGCGCCTCGCCGTCGGCTGGCGGCACCGCTTGCCAGGCGAACGGCTTGCACGACGTCTGGTTCGCCTGGGATGCGCCGTGTGCGGGCACGCTGCGCGTCGACACCTGCAGCAGCGGCGCGGTCGACACCGTGGTGTCGATCCTGCAGGGCAGCTGCGGCGCGCTGTTGCCGCTCGTCTGCAGTGACGATGCTTGTGGTCTTCGTTCGGCGGTGATGACCACGGTTGCGTCGAACACGCGCTACTGGCTCCGGGTCGCGACCCGTGGTGGTGCCGGCGACTTCACGCTGTCGCTGGCGATGGTCGGTGGACCGATCGGGTCGGCGCAGGCGAGCGGTTGCGCCGGGAACGCGCCGCTGTCGCTGGCGGTCACCGGCATCGCCGGCCTCGGCGGCGCCATCGATGTGGCCATGGTGGGCGCGACCGGTGGTCTGCCCATGCTCGTGTTCGGTCTGCTGCCGACGACCCAACCGTTGCTGCCGACGTGCGGCTGCCAGGTGCTGACGAACGCGTCGTTCTGGCAAGCGGCACCGACGACGCGGGTGACCATTCCGTGCGTGACCGGCTTGATCGGCCTGCAGGTCGCGACCCAAGGCATCGAACTCGGTGCCGGGTCACCGGCGTGCCGCTTCCCGCTCGCGTCGGCGATGACCGACGTCTGGACCTTCACGGTCCAGTGAGCGGAATCAGCGGGCGCGGCGCCGACCCGCCGCGGCGCCCTCGGCCATCGGCTCGGGCAGTTCGGCGGCGGTGACGACCTGCACGGCCGGCAGCTTGCTGCGCAGTTCCTGCACGGTCGCTGCGGCGACCTCGGTCTGCCACAGGTACAGCTGCTGCAGTTGCGGCAGCGCCGCCAGGGCGGCAACACCGGCATTGCCGACGCGCGTGCCGAACAGGTTCAGCGACGCCAGGTTCTTGCACGCGGCGAGCTGTTGCACGCCGGCATCGCCGACGGCGGTCTCGCGCAGGTCGAGTTGCACCAGGTTGCCGAGCCTGCCGAGGTGAGCGCAGGCGGCGTCGGTGATCTGGGTGCGGCCGAGCCGCAGGATCGCGATGTGCTGGTGCAGCGGCAACAGCGCGGCGACGGCCTGGTCGCCGGTGCTGTCTTCGTGGCCGGTGAAGTGCACCTCGAGCAGCGGGCTGTCGTCGCCGACCGACGTGGCGTGCGCGTGCACGCTCGCCAGGCCCGCGAGTTGGTCCGGCGAAGCCGGCTGCAGATTGCGACCGAGCTGCTGCAGCAATTCGCCCTTCTTGCCGCCAGTGCCGCCGGCCGGCTTGTCACCGTCCTTCGGCTTGTCCTTGTCAGCGCCCTTGTCCTTCTTGTCCTTGTCGTCACCTTCCTTCTTGCCGGTCCACTTGCCGAAGTCGGCGCCGTCGTCGATCCACTTCTTGATCAGGTCGGTCTGTTCCTTCGGCAGCGGATCGCCCTTCTTGGCCGGCGGCATCCGATCCTCATCGTCGGCGGCCAGCGTGATCGACGTGTAGAGCAGGCTGGCGGCCGAGTCCTTCGGCTTCAGCAACTTGCCCTTCTTGCCGCCCATGAGGTTCTCCTTGGTCTCCAGGATCACACCGCCCTTGGGCTTCTTCGTCTTGCCGTCCTTGTCGGTGAACGGCGCGCGGTGGCATTCCAGGCAGTTCTTCTCGAGGATCGGCCAGATGTGTTTCTCGAACTCGACCTTCTCGGTCTTGGCCTTGTCCTGACCTTTGTCGGCAGGAGCCGGGTCCTTGCCGGCCTGGGCCAGCACGGCGAACGGGAACAGCAGCAGAGCGACAAGCGAGCGGATCATCATGGGGATCGTGGTTCGTTGGGGCTTCTGGATCAGGCGAGGATGGCGGTGATCGGTTCGCCCTTGTCGGCGACCTTGAACGGCCTGCCCGACGGCGACGTGACGACGTGGTCCAGCGGCAGGCCGAGAGCGTAGGCGATCGTGGCGTTGAAGTCCTGGATCGACACCGGGTCGGTCTCGACCTCACGGCCTTCACTGTCGGTGCGGCCGTAACGCTGACCGCCGATCACGCCGCCGCCCGCGAGCAGCGCACTGAACGCCTTCGGGTAATGGTTGCGGCCCTGGTCCTGATCGATGTCGGGCGTGCGACCGAACTCGCTGGCCAACACGACCAGCGTCTCGTCGAGCAATCCGCGCGCGTGCAGGTCGGCCAGCAGCGCGGTCAGGCCCTGATCGATCGCCGGCGTCAGATCGCCGAGGCGGTCGAAGTTGTCGGCATGCGTGTCCCAGCCATCGCTGGTGATCTCGACGTAGCGGACGCCGTGTTCGACCAGGCGGCGCGCCAGCAGGCAGCCGTGGCCGAAGTCGGTGTCGCCGTAGGCGGTCTTCAGCGTGTCCGGTTCGCCATCGATGTCGAACGCCGAGACGTCCTTGCTGCGCATCAGGCGAACGGCAGCCGTGTAGGCGTCGCCGTACGCCTGCACGTCGCGCTGGCGGAAGCGTTCGCCGAACGCCTGGTCGAGCTGCGCCAGGCGCTCGAGGCGGCGGCGGAACTGCGATTCGGTGATCCCGGCGGGCCGCGCGGCGTTCTGCAGGCCCGCGGCGGCATCGCCGATCGGCAGCGCGGCGAACTCGGGCGGGAAGAAGCCGGCGGTCGGCATGTCGGCCGCGCCGCCGATCAGCACGTGGCCGGGCAGCGACGCGTTGTGGGTGCCGAGCAACCGGTTGGCCCAGGCGCCGAGGCTGGCGTGCTGGATCGTGCCGCGCTTCTCGAAGCTCGTGCGCATCAGATACTGCGCTTGCGGATGCGCGCCTTGATTGCTGGTCAGCGACGACACGACGCAGACCTTGTCCATCTGCTCGGCGAGCTTCTGGAAGTACTGCCCAAGCAGCACGCCGTCGGCACGCGTTCGCACCGCTGCCACCGGGCCCTGGGTCTTGCGCCCGGGCTTGGGATCGAGGGTGTCGATGTGGCTCATGCCCCCGCGCAGGAAGCAGTAGATCACCGAACGGGCGCGCGCCTTGCCCTTGACGAACGGCGCCGCCGGTTGCGGATCCTGCAGGGCCGGCGGCAGCATCGCGGCGCGCAGGCCGAACGCGGAGGCGGCGAGGCCGCCGAGGAACCCACGGCGGGTCGTCAGGTCGGTCGTGGCGATCAGGTCGCGGAGTGTCATGTCAGGGTCCTCAGCGGATGAACCGGAACTCGTTGCTGTTGCACAGCACCCACACCAGATCGCGCAGCGCGGCGTCGCCGTCGCTGCGCATGGCCTGCTGCCACGTCGCCAGTTCGGCGGTGTCGGGACGCCGGTTCAGCACCGTCAGGAACGCGATCTCGAGGCGGCGGGCCGGGTCGCGGATCGCCTCCAGATCGGTCCGCAACGCCGATTGGCCGCCGAGCACGCGCTGGTCGAGGAAACCGTTCAACATCGTCAGCACTTGCGGCACGTTCGCCGCGGTGTTGGCGCCGTCGAACGATTCGCGGTCGGATTGGCCGAACTGCCGCAGCAGGTGACCAGCGGGTGCGGGTTGCGCCATGTCGCTGGCGCGGACGAGGTCGCCTTCGCGGCCACGGGCGGCGCGCTGGCCCGGCAACGGCACGCCGAGCTTCTCGATCTGCGCGGCCAGGTCGCGGACCTTGGCGTCGTCGCCATCGCGACGGGCCTGCAACAACTGGCGGATCAGCGGGCGGGCCTTCTGCTGCTGCTCGGCGGTGGTGGCGCGGCGCTCGGCCATCTGTTCAGGCGTCGGCGTCGCCGGGCGCCGACCGGTGTCGGTCAGCAGGGTCTTCAGGGTCGCGGCGTCGGCGGTCGCCAGCTGCTCGTAGCGGTCGTACAGTTCCTTGCTGCGCGCGTCGGCCGGGCGCAGGCGCTGGTCGATGTCGGCGAACACCAACGTCAGCAGCGAATCCCACGTCTGCTCGGCGGACATCCGGCGCAGCAGCGGACCGGCGAACGCGTACGGCTTGTCGGCCGGCACGTCCTCGGTCGGACACTCGCGCTGGAACACCTGCGTGTAGCTCAACACCCGCTGGAACTGCCGCAGGTCGAACTTCAGTTCGACGAGCAGTTTCTCCAGATACTGCTGCAGTTCGGGATGCACGGCGCGGCTGTCGGACTTCAGATCGTCGACCGGATCGATCAGGCCACGGCCGAACTGCCGTTGCCAGAACCGGTTGACGATCACGGTCGCAAAGCGCGGCGTGTCGGCGTCGGTCAGCCAGTCGGCCAGCGCCTTGCGCGAGTCGATCTCGGGATCGCGGCGGGCCGCGGCGGCGGCGCGTTCGCGCGCGCGGTTGCGGGTCCGCTGGGCGCCGCCATCGTCACCGGGTCGCTTCAGCTTGACGTCGTCGCCAAACAGCGTGTCGGCAGCCACGACATCCTTCGGTCTGGCATCGCGGTACTTGTAGTCGTCGGGCAGCCGTTCGACGCCGGTGCCCGAGCCGGCGATGCCGGAGGTCAGCCGTTGCAGCTGATTGCGCGCCACCGCGCGTTGCCGTTCGTCGAGTTCGGCGATGATCTGGCGGGCGCCGGCGAGCCCGGCCGGCAGTTCGCGGGCGTCGAGCCGGTAGCGCAGGCCGCCGAAGAACGCGGCCATGGCGTAGAATTCCTTCTGCTTCCAGGTGTCGAACGGATGGTCGTGGCATTGCGCGCACTCGAGCCGCGTGCCCAGGAACACGCGCAGCGTGTTGGCCATCGCGTCGTGCGGCATGTTGGCGTCGCGCAGCAGCAGGCCGGTCGCGCCGTTGCCGCGTTGCTGCGTCGGACCCTCGGCGACCAGCATTTCGCGGACGAACTGGTCGTACGGCATGTCGTTCTGGATCGCGGTCCGGATCCACTCGGCGAACGGTTCGCCGCTGGCTTGGCGCAGGCGCGACTTGACGCGCAGCAGATCGAACCAGAAGTTCGTCTCGTGGCTGGTGTGGCCGGGTGAGTCGAGCAGGCGATCGACCAGGCGTGTCCGCTTGTCGGCAGCGGCGTCGGCGAGGAAGGCCTGGGTCTCGGCCAGGTTCGGGATCCGGCCGATCAGCTGCAGATACGCCCGGCGCAGGAACGTCGCGTCATCGACGATCGGCAACGGCTGCACCTGCAGGCGTTGCAACCCCTTCTGCAACAGGGCATCGATCCGGGCGGCGGCTGCGGCGATCTTGCCGGCCGGCACGACCGCGTCGACTGCACGGGAGGGTTGCTGGGCCTGGGCTGCCGCGGTTCCTTGCGCCGGTGTCATCGGCGCCAGCAGCAACGCGAGCAGGGTGGACAACGAACGTACCGGGTGGTTTGGACCGACGATGTTCATGCGACCTCCGGCGGTTGCCGGCAATGCCAACGACGAGACTGCCATCAAACGCGGTCTATCGGCATCCGTCCACCGGGGACCGTGTATGGAAGTTGTGCAGTCGGCGCCGGTTGGGCTCAGTGCGCCAACCGTCGGCGCGGGGTCAGGATCACGGTCCCGGGCTGGTCGCCGACGACCCAGCGCGGGCTACGGACCTCGACCCGGTGACGGGCCTCGGGCGGCAGGTGCGAACGCAGCCAGTCGGCGAGGCCCAGGAGCCGCAGGTCGCCGAGTTCGCGGCCGGCTTGCCGGGTCCGGCGGTCGGCGCCGCGTTCGGCTCCGGGGCGTAATTGCGCCAGCGTTCCGTCCAATGCGGCTTCGGTGTGACCCAACCGCTCATCGAGTTCGTGCAGGCGCGACAGCGTCGCTTGCGCCGGCTGTTGCAGGCCCGCGGCGAACTGCCCGTCGGCGGTGGCCGCCAGCGCATCCCGCTGCGCCAGCAGTTCGCCCTTCTGCTGCCGGAGTCGCGTCGCCAGCGCGTGCAGGGTGGCTGTCGGCGGGTTGGCGCGGCCGGCAAGTCGCTGCACATCGTTGCGGCCGTACACATGTTCGAGCACGACGATCAGTTCGTCGTCGTCGACGAGTTTGTCGACCAGCTGTCGCAGTTCGGCCGTCGGTGGCGGCACGGTCGCTTCGCCGGCCGCGAACACGATCTGCCGCCGCCACGTCGCCAGGTCTTCGGGTGCACCGGCGAATCCGAGCAGGCCGGTCACGGCGGAAGCGGCGCGCAACGGGGATCTGGTGACTGCATCGGCGATCACGGCGCCGAGCGCGCCGATGGCAGCGCCCGCGACTCCGTTGGTACCGTCGTCGGCGACGTGGAACGAGAACGGGATGTCCTGCTCGTCCGCGTCGTTGCGCAGCACGAACAACACCGTGTCGATCGGCGCCGGCAGCTTCAGGTAGGTCGAGATCGGTCCGCCGGGCGGTTCCGACAGCGACAGGTGGGTGAACAGCAGCCGCGCGGCGACCTCGTGCCCGTCCCGGCCGCGCAGTTCGGTCGTCACCGTGCCATCGAACAAGCCGTCGCCGATCTCGACGCCGCTGCTCTGCGCCAGGCCGCGCAACGCCGGCAATTCGAGGCCTGAGATGGCGGCCTGCACGCGGCCGCGCGGCGCGGGAAACAGCTGCAGTTGGCCCTGCACCAGCAGTTCTTCCAACAGCACGCGGGCCTCGGTCTCGCCGCGGTCGGCGCTGCCGGCGACCGCCTGTGCCGCCGAGGCCACGAATCCGGCCAGCATCGAACTGGCGACGGTGCGCCGCTTCAGTTCGACCTTGCCGCCGCGCAGCGAGGCCGAAAACGTGAACGGGCGCGGCTCGGTGCGAGCGCGCGTACTCCAGCGGTGCACTTCGACGTCGAGGGCATCGAACGGCAGTGTGGTCGGTGGCGCCGTCGTCGTGTCGATGAGTGTCAGGTCGAGTCCGGAGACCCGCAGGTCGTCGATCGCGATCTCGCCGCGCGTGGCCGTTGCCACCGGTGGCGGCGGCGCCGCTGCTGCCACCGCGGGCGTTGTCGGTTGGCGCAGCAGGCGTACGCCAAGACACGAAATCGCCTCGGCCGAGTGCACGAAGTGCAGCGCCGGCGTGTCGATCTCGACCGAACGCAGCAGCACGGTGCCGTCGTGCGGATCGATCGTACGGGCGTCGATCTCGACACCGCGGATGCCGGCGAGTTGGCGGTTGTCGGCATCGATCAGGCTCAGGTGCTGCAGATGGCATCGACCGCCGAACGCCCGGCCGAAATCGAATCGATCGGGCTGGCGCCGCCGCAGGTCGAGTTCGAGCTCGGCCCGCGCCGTCAGGGTGCCGTCGGTCAGTTCACCCTGCAGCGTCGGTTGCAGGTGCGGCCACAGCCGCGTCAAGGCGGTCGTGTCGATGCCTTTGGCCTGTAGTTCCAGCAGTGCCCGTGGCTCCAGCGCGAACGGCAGCAGCTCGACGTGGCCGATCACCTCGCGGCACAGTGGCGCGGCCGCGGCCTTGGCGAGCAGCTGGAAGGGAGGCGACGCCGCGAGATCGGTGGCCAGGCTGTGCCATGGCGCGGTCGACTGCACGCGCACGCTGAGCCGGAGCGGCTCGGCCGCCTCGTCGGTCCACACCAGTTCGGCGAGTTCCAGGTCGATGCTGTCGACTTGCAGGCCCGGCAACCGCAGCGGCGTCGACCGGGTCGGGTCGGTGCCCGCAGCAGGTGTACCACCGGCCGCGGCGGGCAACAGCAGGCCGGGAACGCGCAGCCGGCCGTTCTCCCGCGCCAACGCCGTGCGCAGTCCGACGAGCTGCAGGTTCGCGAGATGGATCGCGTTGCCGTCGGGGGCAATCCGCGGGGCGTCGAGCACGGCGCGGTCGAACCCGAACACCGCCGTGTCGCCGTCGGCGATCCGCACATCCCGCAGTTCGACGGCGATCGATTGCGAGCCGTCGGACCGCCGATCGATCGCCGCCGTCAGCGTCCCCCGGGCGGAACCCTGACCGAGTGTCCAGGTGGTGTCGGGCGGCAGCCATGGCGTCACCGCGGCGGCGTCCAGGCCGTCAGCGCGCAGCATCGCCTGCACGCGCAACGCTCCTGGATCGGCGACCAGCGAGCCTTCGCAGCCGATGCGGGTTCGTTCGCCCGTCGTCAGGGCGAGGGTGAACGGCGTGGCGGCAGCGCCGCGTTGCCGGCCCAACGTGCCGACCGAGAGATCGACGCTTGCCGCGACGGTGCGGCGGCGGTCGGGCGCGTCGTCCGCCAACGACAACTTGCCTTCCTGCAGCGACACGCGTTGCCAGGCCAACCCCGGCGATGCGTTCACGGGCTGAGCCGCGGCATCGCCGTCAGCTCTCGCAGCGGCTGCGGTGGCGGGCAGGGCGAGTCCCGCGACATCGAGACCGCCGTCGGCGCGGCGATGGATGTGCAGTTCGGGTGCCCTGAGCGTGATCGTCCCGAGGTCGATCCGGGCATCGCCGAGCCGCGCCTGCTCGACGGTCAGTGCCGGAACCCGGACCCAGTTCGTCGTTCCATCGCGCAGCGTCAGATCGTCGAGCGCGGCCCGCAGGTGCATGCCATCCGCCTGTTGTTCGACGCGAACGGACAGCCGCGTCTGCAGTTCGCCCTGCTGCAGCAACGGTTCGATTCCGAGTGGCGCAAGCCACGGCCGCAGGCCCTGGCCGACGATCTGCTGCAGCCGCGCCGTCAGCGCCACCTCGCCACCGCCAGGATGCGGCGTCATGCGTGCCTGCAGCGCGACGCGTTCGACGATGCCGGGAATGCGGCAGGAGAACTCCGCGGCGCCAGGGGGCGACGAGTCCACGCCGAACGCCAGGTCGCGGCCGGTCAGCGCGACTTCGGCGATCGCCACCGTCGTCGTCGGCGTCTTCGCTGCATCGGTGAACGTCACTGCGGCGCCCGACCACAGCAGGTCGCGGATCCGCACGCGCGGCAGCGGTCCGTTCGCGGCGGTCGACGGCGGTGGCATGGTGCTCGGCACCGGCGCGAATTCCCACCCGGCGATGCCGAAGGCACCGGCGGGGGAGCGGTGGATCGCCAGCTCCGGACCACGCAGGCGAACACTGTCGATCGCGATGCCGTCATCGCCGGCCAGCAGTCCGGCGACCGCGACTTCCGGAACGCGAATGGCCTGCTCGCCGTGCTGCAGCGCGAGATCCACGATGCTCGCCGACCAGGCCGTCGGCGCGGTCGCCGTTCCGGCGGCGCGCAGCGTCATCGTCAGGTCGCCAGTTGGCCAGTCGCAGCGGACGCCTGCGGTTTCGAGCAGGGGCTGCAGGCGCTGCACCTGCAGGCCGCGACCGCGCACCGTCGCGTTCAGTTCGAGCGGTGTCGGTCGCAGCGCGGCGTCGCGGATCGAAAGTCCGTCGAGCCATCCCGGCAGCGACAGCTGCAGCGAGAACGGCGTCGCGGGCGCATCGGCGGCCAGGTTCAGCGGGCCCAAGTCGGCGCCCAGCCCCGACACCGCCAGCGGGAATGGCGCGACCGGCGGCGCCGCCGGATTGCCGCCGATCGCCATACCAGCGACGACCCACGCGCCATCGGCGCGTCGCGTGGCGTGCAGCGAACCATCGCGCAGCTGCATCGACAACGCCGCGGCGCCTTGGCGCGACCAGCGCGGGATGGCCATCCGCAGCGTCGGCAGACCGAACACTTCGGCGTGATCAGCGATCACGGTGGCTCGCATCTCGCCCGCCAGGTTCGCCACGGCAGGATCGTCGGCCAACCGTTCCGCCGACAGCGTCGCGTGCAGGTCGACGTCGAGGGCCTTGGCGTCGGGCCCGATGCCGGCAAGCGGCCATTCACGCAACAGCGCCGCCGGGCGGGCGCCGCGCATTTGCACGCGCAGCTCGGTCGTGACCTTCGCGGCACCTGTTTGCGCCGCGGCGTGGACCTGCAGGCGATCGAGGTGACCAGGGCTGGTCAGCCGTGCTTCGATCCGGCTCTCGCGCTCCGGGTCGCCCAGATCCGACACCAGCAGATCGGCGATCGCCTCGATGGGTTCGCTGCGCCCAGGGCCGCGCAAGGAGATGCGGGCATCGTCGATGCGTGCTCGCACGATCACGAACGGCAGGTCGAAGGCGAGCGGACCGCTTGCTGGTGTCGGCGGCTCGGCCGGTGGCGACGAGCCTTGCGTCCACTCCGCCGGCAACACGAACGTGCCGTCGGCCCGCCGTTCGAGCCCGCACCGGGCGCCGGTGATCGTCACGTCGGCGATCCGCAACTCGCCGCCAAGCAGCGCCAGCGTTTCGACATCGGCATGCAGCCGCCGGGCCGAGAACAACGGTGGTGCCGGTGTCGCAGCGTCGCGCGCCGCCACCTGCAGGTCCTCGACCTCGAGCGACGATCCGGTCAGCGACAGCGACAACGTTCGCCACGTCACCCGCAGGCCGAGTCCGCCAGCGAACCAGTTGCAGAGCCATGGCAGGACCCACGGCAGCGCCATTCGGCCCAGCAGCGCCGCCAACAACGACCACAACAGCCACCGACGCCAGCGCCGCCGCCTGACCTTCGGCACGGGAACCGTCGCGCTCATCGGCCGGTCTCCGGCACAGTCGTCCGTTGCCGTTCGAACGCCTGCAGCGCGGTGCGCCGCGCGGTGCGTTCGCCGAGCGGATCGTACGCCGGCACCACGATGCCGCGCCGCGCCAGCCAGTCATTCGCGCGGACGCGAACGGCCGGATCGCTGTCGTGCAGCGCCCGTTCGTTGGTCGCCGTCAGCGCCGCCCGCAACGACGCCTCATCGGTCGCCGCCGCGATCGCAGCCTCCAGTTCGCCGGCGTTGCGGCCGGCGGCACCCGCGTGCCGGGTCAGGAACGCCGCGAGCCGCGGTGGCAACGTGTCGCGCTGCAGCTCCGGAGTCAGCGCCAGGAAGGCCAGCCGTTCGAGGTCGAACGCCAGCGCCGCGTCGGCGCGTGCCGGATCGATGCCGAGCGTCTGCACGCGCTGCGCGAGGGCCGCCAGCGTCGGCTCGTCGGCGACCAGCGCCAGATCGGCGCAGCGCACGGCGCCGACGCGCAGGCACAGGCCGAGCAATGCCGGTCGCCGCTGCCGTTCGCCGACCAGCGTCGTGAACGCCGCCGCCTGCGCGCGCAGCGTCAACGCCCGGGTGTCCGGCGGCATCAGTCGCTGGCGCGAGACGTCGGTCAGCGCGGCGACATCGCGTTCGGGATCGACATCCAGCATCGGCGCGTCGATCGCCGTTCCGGCCTGCAGCAGCAGCCCGACGCCGGCGCAGTCGGCGCGTTCCTGGGGAACGGCGAGCAGCAGCGGCGCCGCGGGATCCCAGGTGCCATCGAGCAGCACCTGTTCGCCATCGTCGGCCACCAGCGCCAGGTGGCAGCCGTCCCGTTCGGAACGCAACAGCAACGCCGGCCCGACCGTCCTCCCGACCTCGCGCACGTTCACGGTGGTCGTGGTGTCCGGCGCCAGGTCGAGGTTGTAGTGCCAGCGCGCGCGTGCGGCCGCCACCGCCTGTTCGACGACCGCAGTCTCGTGCACGACCCTGACGTCCTGCAGCGACCTCGGATGGCCCCCCAGGGGCTTTGGCTGGTTCGCGCGCGTGATGACGGCGGCGTGGGCCGCCAGCGCGTCGCCGGGCGGCATCGCTGACAGCGCGAGCACCGTCAGTTGCAGGTCGCAACCAGGCGACACCGACGATGTCGGTCCGGTGAACGCGCTGGCGCCGGCCAGGGCGGCGCCGGCGAAGCGACTGCCGTGAACGTTCCATGCGGGTGGTACCGCCGGCGCTGGCGGCGGGCTGGTACATCCGCACAGCAGTGCGAGCGGGGTCAGGCGGACGAAGCGGCGCATGGGGGGCGGGGAAGGTACGGTCGGTGCCCTCGGCTGTCACCGGGGCCGAAGCGCCGCCTCCCGGGTGCCACTCCCGCGGTTCTCCACAGGTGTTCCCCGCGGATTGCACAGAGCGCGCCGGGGCGTGCGCCCGACCGTGGATCGGCCGGCACCAACGCCCTAGTGTGGATGGGTCCGTACGTCCGATACCAACTCGTTCGCAAGCCCGTCACCCCGGAGGTTCCCATCGTGTCCGCCGCCGCGCGCACTGCCGCCATCCAGCTGATCGCCCGCAAGACCCCGCTCGTGCTCGACCAGGCCCAGCGCCAGCCGTTGCCGGCGATGTTCGGTGCCCAGGTCTTTGGTGTTGAGCAGATGCGCTCGCGCTTGCCCGAGACCGCGTGGCGCGCGCTGGTCTCCTGCATGGAGCACGCCACCGAACTCGATGCCGGCCTCGCCGACCAGGTCGCCAACGCGATGAAGGAGTGGGCCGTCGAACGCGGCGCCACGCACTTCACGCACTGGTTCCAGCCGATGACCGGCTCGACCGCCGAGAAGCACGACTCGTTCTGCAGTCTCGAGAACGGCCGGCTGCTGATGGAGTTCTCCGGCAAGCAGCTGATCAAGGGCGAGCCCGATGCGAGTTCGTTCCCGAGCGGCGGTCTGCGCGCGACCTTCGAGGCGCGCGGCTACACCGCGTGGGATCCGACGTCGCCGGCATTCATCCGCGAGACCCCGAGCGGCGCCACGCTCTGCGTGCCCACCGCGTTCTGTTCGTGGACCGGGGAGGCGCTCGACGAGAAGACGCCGCTGCTCCGTTCGGCCGAAGCCCTGTCCCGCGAGGCGGTCCGGTTGCTGCGGATCCTCGGCGACCAGAAGGTGCAGTTCGTCTATCCGACGCTCGGCTGTGAACAGGAGTACTTCCTGATCGATCGCGACTTCTGGCTCCTGCGGCCGGACCTGGTCGCGACCGGGCGGACGCTGTTCGGCGCCAAACCGCCGAAGGGCCAGGAACTCGAGGATCACTACTTCGGCTCGATCGCGCCGCGGGTGCTCGCCTTCATGCAGGAGTGCGAGAACGAACTGTGGCGGCTCGGGGTGCCGGTCAAGACGCGGCACAACGAGGTCGCGCCGAGCCAGTACGAACTGGCGCCGATCTTCGAGCGCTCGACGATCGCGGTCGACCACAACATGCTGTGCATGGAGGTGCTGAAGCAGACGGCGCAGAAGCACGGCTTCCACTGTCTGCTGCACGAGAAGCCGTTCGCCGGCATCAACGGCAGCGGCAAGCACAACAACTGGTCGATGGCGACCGACACCGGCGAGAACCTGCTGGAGCCGGGGCGTTCGCCGGCGCAGAACATGCGGTTCATCGTGATGCTGGCGGCGGTGATGCGCGCGGTCGACACGCACGCGGATCTGCTGCGGACGACCATCGCGCACGCCGGCAACGACCATCGGCTCGGCGCCAACGAAGCGCCGCCGGCGATCATCTCGATCTATCTCGGTGAGCAGTTGTCGGAGATCGTGGAGTCGCTGGTTCTTGGCACCAAGGCCGGCGACCGCAAGCGCGAGTCGATGCGGCTCGGCGTCTCGGTGCTGCCGTCGCTGCCGCGCGACGCGACCGACCGCAACCGCACGTCGCCGTTCGCGTTCACCGGCAACAAGTTCGAGTTCCGCGCGGTCGGCAGCAGTCAGGCGACCGGCAAGCCGAACACGGTGCTGAACACGATCATCGCCGAGTCACTGGCGTTCCTGTCGGATGCGATCGACAAGCAGAAAGGCGGCAAGGGTCTCGAGGCGGCGGTGTCGGAAGTCGTCGCCGAGGTGTTCAAGAAGCACCAGCGGATCCTGTTCAACGGCAACGGCTACTCGGCGGAATGGCACGCGGAGGCCGAGCGGCGCGGGCTGCCGAACTTCCGCAACGCGGTGGATGCGATCGGCAACTTCGGCACCAGCAAGGCCGTGGCGCTGTTCGAGCGCTTCGGCGTGCTGACGGCGAAGGAGACCGAGTCGCGGATGAACATCATGTTCGAGGCCTACTGCAAGGCGATCGCGATCGAGGGGCAGAGCGCGCTGTCGATCGCGCGGACGATGGTGTTGCCGGCGGCGCAGAAGTCGCAGGGCGCGGTGGCGCAGAGCGTCGGCGCCGCCAAGGCGGTCGGCATCGAGGTGAAGGCGCAGGAGCGGCGGTTGCGCGACATGAGTGCGCGGATCGAGACGTTGGTCCTGTGCATCGACGATCTGCAGAGCGCGTTCGATCACGCCGAGGGGCATGGTGGGTCGCCGGGCGAGCATGCGAAGACCTACCGCGACAAGGTGGTGCCGGCGGTGTCGCGCTTGCGCGAGGTCGTGGACGCGCTGGAGACCATGGTGGCGGACGATCTGTGGCCGCTGCCGAAGTACCGCGAGATGTTGTTCCTGCAATAATGCGGCGGCCTCGGCGCGGCGGGCTTGTGCGGCGGCGGGCGCGTGGTCATGTTCTCGGGCCATGCGCTACATCGATGGGTTCCTGTTGACCGTCCCGAAGAAGAAGCTGCCGGCGTATCTGGCGCTGGCGAA
Organism: Planctomycetota bacterium; assembly: GCA_016713175.1. Lineage (GTDB taxonomy): Bacteria > Planctomycetota > UBA1135 > UBA1135 > UBA2386 > JADJPQ01. Next base: position 154,155 of record JADJPQ010000029.1, on the reverse strand, counting down.
GAAGGCCGCCAAGGTGTGGAAGGAGCTTGGCGCGCTGGAGTATCGTGAGTGCTTTGGCGAGGACATGAAGACGTCGTGCGGCGTGCCGTTCCCGGTGCGGGCGAAGGCGAAGAAGGGGGACGTCGTGGTGATGGCGTGGATCGTCTACAAGTCGCGGAAGCACCGGGATCAGGTGAACGCGAAGGTCATGCAGGATCCGCGGATCGCGGCGATGTGTCAGCTGCCGATGCCGTTCGACATGAAGCAGATGACGCATGGCGGGTTCGAGGTTGCGGTGGATGCGTGAGCGATGATGCGGCGCGGGAACCTCGAAGTGGGAGGCCGATCACCGTCGGTCAGGTGACTGTCGGCCCACTCGAGTTGCTGGCGCCGCACGACTGGCTGTTTCATGAGTTCGCCGGGTTGATTGTGGCTCGACGCGATGGAGGAGCCGGCACGCTGCAGATCACCACGGCATTCCAGGCGGAACTGCCCGGGGGATCATCCGGCACTGCCGCGGAACACCTGGCCCGGCAGTGGACCGGGGACCCAGTGGTGGCCTTCGTCTCGCTGAGTGGCGGGTCGACGCCAATCGGTGTGGGGGCCCTGGAGAACGGGTCGGGCTGGGTCTGGTACTCACTGGCGCCGGGCGGGTTGGTGCTCGCGATGTACCGGCCCACGTTGCCGGCAACGGATCGGAAGGGCTGCGAACGCGATCTGGAGGACGTCACGTCGATCGTCCGTTCCGCTCGTTGGCGATCTCGAGTTGGCTGATGCGCCCGGTCGCCGGTCGACCGTGGCACTGGTTACGGCCATCTCCGGTTGTCGACCTGGTCGACGCCGCTACGCTGACCATGCGGCGGTCTCCGACCACTTCAGGAAGCATGCGTACCTTCCATTTCGTCGTCGAGCGCGACCCGGACACCGGGCTCTACGTGGGTTCCGTTCCAGGGTGGCCTGGCGCGCACAGTCAGGGCGCCACCTTGGATGAGTTGCAGCAGCACCTGCGTGAGGTCATCGAGATGTTGTTGGCGGGCGGCGAACCGGGAGACGGCGCGGACTGACGGACTCACCAGGGTTGGGTGGCGGTGACTCGGCGCCGCCTCGATCTCATGCCCGACGTCACGGCGACCGTCGCCGAAAGGCGCTGATCCGGATCAGCAGTCCGGCTGCACCGCCAACCAGATCGAGCCGCCGGAGTTGCGCAGGCAGTCGGCGGCGCGTTCGCGCAGCCAATCCGCCTCCTGTTGCAGCACCCACGGCACCCACAGTTCGATGCGGAATCGCCGGTTGAACTGCAGGAACGCGCGCAGCAGGTAGGCCTCGTTCCAGTGGCGGCCTTCGCGCAGCCAGGGTTCGGGGTACTCGAAGTACGGCTGGATGTCGTGCACGTGCACGAGCACGCCGGGGCGGAGTCGCGGCAGCACTTCGAAGAACAGGAACAGCACATCGCTGCCGACCTTGCCGACGTGCGAGCTGTCGATGAACAGGATGTCGCCGGACTTCAGTTCGTCGAAGGTCGACAGCGGCGTCTGCTGGACGCGCTGGCGCAGCACGGTGACGTGGCGGTTGTCGCCGGGGCGGAGCAGCGAGTCGAGGCGTTCGGGGTACGGCTCGATGCAGGTCAGGTGGCAGTCGACTTTGTGGCGCAGCGTGGTCTCGAGCAGCAGCGCCGAGGAGTAGCCGGAGCCGACTTCGATGATGTGGCGTGGGCGGGTGTGGCGGACGAGGGCCTGGGCGATCAGCGCATCGCCCCAGGCGAACGCGGAGTTGTCGAGGTGGAACCGGCAGTTCGGCGTCGGCTGTGCCGGCAGGCCGTGGTCTTGCAGCAGCGGCGTCAGGGTGCGCAGCAGGGTGCGCTGTTCGTCGGCGCGCAGGTCGACGCCGTCGCCGAGGCTGTGGGCTGGCGAAGGTGGACTGGCGCGGCCGGCGATGTCGGTAGCATCCGCGATCGGCGAGTAGAAATGGCCGGGACCGAACGGTCCGACCGCGGCGCGCAGCGCTTGCAACTGCTGCCGCGAGTCGCGGGCGCGTCTACGCCACGCGCCGGCGAACGGCACCGCGTCGAGGCAGCGGTCGAGGATGCGCTTCATCGGCGGTTCATGCTCGGCGAGTCTCCCGCACTGGTCAAGGCGGGTTGGTCGTCGTTGTCGTCGTTCCGCCGCGACGAACACAGGCCGGCCGAAGCAGGTGCCGCCAAGTAGGGCGGCGCGCTGGAAGTCGCCGCGTTCGGGCTGGACGATCCAGCCAATGGACGGCACGTACCGGATCGGCACGGATCACATTCGCTCACTCGCAATCCAATGCCACGCGCTCGACCTCCAGTTCGATCGCCTGTTCAACGGGGCGACGATCTGTGGCTACAGCGACCGCATCTACCAGACCTACAACCGCCTGTTCTCGACGGCACTCCTCAACCTGGCCATCTCGATCCGCGTGTCGCTCAACAGGGATCCGGAGTATACGGCGACCAGCGGCGGCATCCTCGCGTGTGGGCTCTTCGACGACGCTGGCCCCCACGACGACGGGCGCTTCTCCATCAAAGACGTGTGCGACAAGCTGATTCACGCCGAGCAGATCACCAAGCCCATCGAGCCCGGGGCGAGTGGGGTAGGGTGCGAACTCGTCGGGAGGCACCACAAGAGGCAGTGGCGGTTCGGGCTTGGCGTCCAGATTCTGACGGAATGGGTGCTCGCCTGGTTGGATCGTATCGACAACCGATCTGCGGGTGGAGCGGCGAGTCGGGCCTGATCCGGCCCCACATTCTTGCGGTGCTCGATGCTCGGCGGCCAATTCGAAGGCGGAGGCGGCGCGCTACCAGATAGCGGAATCTTGGGCTGTCCGAAGCGCTTCGTCTTTGGTCACCAATCGGGCGCGATGAATGCGTGCCGTCGCCAGGATGATCCGGTCAGCCGGGTCGCCGTGGATCGCCAGCTCCGTGGCCAGGCATGCGATCTCCGGAGTCAACGGCAACAGGGTGACCCGGTCCTGGGCCAGCGCGACCTGCAGCCATTCACGCGCCGGGCGGTCGAGAACGACCCGCCCGCGACTCGAGAGCATGGCGACCTCCCACATGCTGATCGCCGCGACTGCAACTGCGGGTGCGGCCTCGATGGCCTTCTTGGCGCGGGACGAGAGTCGCTCTGGCGATGCGTTCCACCACAGCCAGGCGTGCGTGTCCAGTAGGATCATCGATCCGCGTCCCAGCGTTCGTCGATCGGGGAGAGCAGGTCGTGTTCCTCGAGGATGCTGCCGAGCAGGGAAGGTGGCTTGGCGTTCTCGATCGGCAGCACGCGGGCCACTGGTCGGCCGCGTTTGGTGATGATGACCGGCTGATGCGTTGCCGCGACCTCGTCCAGAAGCGCCAAGCACCTGGCCTTGAACTTCCCTGCGGCGATCGTTCGCACTCGCTTTGTCATGGTCGCGACTATGTGACCACTGCGACGAGAGCGCAAGTGGAGACTGCGTCGCCGCTCCATCCGGCGTTTCGACCGTTGCGTGAACCTGCCGACCTCGTCGCCAGGCGCCGATGACGACGCGTCCATCGCGAGGGGCGTAGGTCGTCCCGAACCGAGCCCGTCACCCGAGCCGAACGTCTCATGGCGTCGACCGGAACCGCCGATAGGATGGGCGGATGCGACGATCGGCGCACCGCCGACCGCCGCCCGAGGTGACCGCATGACCGACCTGGACCTGTCCGATCTGATCCGCCAGTCGCTCGACACCAAGAAGTTCCAGGACGAGCACTGGGAAGGCACGTTCGCCCAGTACCTGGCGATCGTCCAGGAGAACCCTCTCGTGCTGCGCACCGCCCACCAGCGCATCTACGACATGGTCCTGTCGCACGGCGTCGACGAAGTCGAGGTCGACAAGGAGAAGGTCCCGCACTACCGCTTCTTCAGCGACCCGGTCGAGGACGGCCGCGACGCCGTGTTCGGCCTCGAGCGCTCGCTGCACAACCTGATGGCGGTCTTCAAGGCCGCCGCTCATGGGTTTGGCTCCGAACGGCGCGTGCTGCTGCTGCACGGTCCCGTCGGTTCCAGCAAATCGACGATCGTCCGCCTGCTGAAGAAGGGTCTCGAGGCCTATTCGCGGACCCCGCAGGGCGCGCTCTACACCTTCTCCTGGAAGGTCGACGGCGAGACGGTGCCCTCACCGATGAACGAGGAGCCGCTGCTGCTGCTGCCGCGTGAGGTCAGGAACCGGGTGCTGGCGACGCTGCAGAAGAAGGTCCGGATCCCCTACAAGCTGCGCCTGGACTCCGACATGTCGCCGGTGTCGCGCTACTACCAGGAGATGCTGCTGCGCCGGTACGACGGCGACTACGGCAAGGTGCTCGAGCACGTGGTGGTCAAGCGCCTCCTGGTGTCCGAAAAGGACCGCGTCGCGATCGGCACGTTCCAGCCCAAGGACGAGAAGAACCAGGACAGCACCGAACTGACCGGCGACATCAACTACCGGAAGATCGCCGAGCTCGGCACCGACAGCGATCCGCGCGCGTTCAACTTCGATGGCGAGTTCTGCGTCGCCAACCGCGGCATCATCGAGTTCATCGAGGTGCTGAAGCTGGATGTCGCGTTCCTCTACGACCTGCTGACGGCGTCGCAGGAGCACAAGATCAAGCCGAAGAAGTTCGCGCAGACCGACATCGACGAAGTGATCCTCGGGCACACCAACGAGCCCGAATACGACCGGCTGCAGAACAACGAGCTGATGGAGGCGTTCCGCGACCGCACCATCAAGATCGACATCCCGTACAACCTGCGGCTGCAGAACGAGATCAAGATCTACGAGAAGGACTTCGGGCGAAAGCATGTGCCCGGCAAGCAGATCGCGCCGCACACGCTGGAGATCGCCGCGATGTGGGCGATCCTGACGCGGCTCGAGGAGCCGAAGAAGGCCAACCTGACGCTGCTGCAGAAGCTGAAGCTCTACAACGGCAAGACGCTGCCCGGCTACACCCGCGACAACATCAGGGAGCTGCGCGAGGAGGCCGAGCACGAGGGCCTGGATGGCATCTCGCCGCGCTACATCCAGGACAAGATCTCCAACGTGCTGGTGCGCGACCTGCCGTGCATCAACCCGTTCATGGTGATGAACGAACTGGAGTCGGGCCTCGACCACCACAGCCTGATCTCGGATCCGGAGACCAAGAAGCGCTACAAGGATCTGCTGCTGGTCGTCCGCGAGGAGTACGAGGAGATCATCAAGAACGAGGTCCAGCGCGCCATCTCCGCCGACGAAGAGGCGATCGCGCGGCTGTGCGGCAACTACATCGACAACGTCAAGGCCTACACGCAGAACGAGAAGGTCAAGAACCCGTACACCGGCAGAGACGAGGAGCCCGACGAACGGCTGATGCGCAGCATCGAGGAGAAGATCAACATCCCCGAGTCGCGCAAGGACGACTTCCGCCGCGAGATCATGAACTACATCGGCGCGCTCGCGGTCGAGGGCCGGACGTTCAATTACAAGACGAATGAGCGCCTGCACCGCGCGCTCGAGCTGAAGCTGTTCGAGGACCAGAAGGACTCGATCAAGCTGACCAGCCTGGTGTCGACGGTGGTCGACAAGGACACCCAGGAGAAGATCGAGGTCGTCAAGGGCCGCCTGATGCGCGACTTCGGCTACGACGAGATCTCGGCGACCGACGTGCTGAACTACGTCGCCTCGATCTTCGCGCGCGGCGACACCAAGGGCGAGTGAGGCCAGCTTGTCCGTCCGTCGGATCGACCAGGATCACACGCGCTTCCGCCAGATCGTGCGTGGCAAGATCAAGCAGAACCTGCGGCGCTTCGTGTCCGCGGGCGAGCTGATCGGCAAGCAGGGGCAGAAGTACGTGTCGATCCCGCTGCCGCAGATCTCGCTGCCGAAGTTCCGCTATGGCGACAACAAGAAGGGCGGCGTCGGCCAGGGCGAGGGCGAGGAGGGGCAACCGGTGCCCGGCCAGGGCGACGGCCAGGGCCAGGCCGGCGAGGACGCCGGCAAGCACGTGCTCGAGGTCGACGTGTCGCTCGAGGACCTGGCGAAGATCCTGGGGGAAGAACTCGAGCTGCCGTCGATCGAACCGCGTGGCAAGAAGAACATCCGCGCCGGCGCCGGTCGCTTCACCGGCATCGCCCGCAGCGGGCCACTGTCGCTGCGCCACTTCAAGCGGACGTTCCGCGAGGCTTTGAAGCGCCAGATCGCGTCGGGCACCTACGACCCGGAACGGCCGATCATCGTGCCGATCCGCGACGACCTGCGCTTTCGCGCGCTGCAGACGCGGCAGGTGCCGCAGGCGGCGGCGGCGGTGATCTACATGATGGACGTGTCCGGCTCGATGGGGCGCGAACAGAAGGAGATCGTCCGCATCGAGGCGTTCTGGATCGACACCTGGCTGCGGCATCAATACAAGAACCTGGAGGTCGTCTACATCGTGCACGACGCGGTCGCGCACCTGGTCGACCAGCACACGTTCTTCCACTTGCGCGAGAGCGGCGGCACCAAGATCAGCTCGGCCTATGAACTGTGCCTGCAGCTGATGCGCGACAAGTATCCGGCGGCGGAATGGAACGTCTATCCGTTCCACTTCAGCGACGGCGACAACTGGAGTTCGCGCGACACCGAGCGCTGCGTCGATCTGCTGCGCAGTTCGCTGCTGCCGGCGTGCAACCAGTTCTGCTACGGCCAGGTCAAGAGCGCCTACGGCTCGGGGCAGTTCAAGAAGGACCTGGATGCGGCGTTCCGCGGCGAGGAGAAGGTCGTCACCAGCGACATCCCCGATCGCGACGGCATCCTGCAGTCGATCAAGGCCTTCCTCGGCAAGGGACGCTGATGGGCAACCTGACCCCCGAACTGGCGACGATCCGCGACGAGACGCGCGACCTCGCCAAGAGCTACGGCCTCGACTTCTACGAGGTGATCTACGAACTGGTCGACCACGACGAGCTGAACATGGTCGCCAGCTACGGCGGCTTCCCGACGCGCTATCCGCATTGGCGCTTTGGCATGGAGTACGAGCAGCTCAGCAAGAGCTATGCGTGGGGGCTGTCGAAGATCTACGAGCTGGTGATCAACAACGACCCCTGCTACGCCTACCTGATGCGCAGCAACTCGATCACCGAGCAGAAGCTGGTGATGGCGCACGTCTACGGCCACTGCGACTTCTTCAAGAACAACGCGTGGTTCGCCAACACGTCGCGCAAGATGATGGACGTGCTGGCCAATCACGGCGCGCGCATCCGCCGCTACATGGACCGGCACGGCGTCGAGCGGGTCGAGAACTTCATCGACCTGGTGCACTCGCTCGACAACCTGATCGATCCGTATTCGCCGTTCATCAAGCGCGACGACGGCAGGCGCGCGACCGAGGAACCGGCGGCGCGCGAGGTGAAGAAGATCGCGGCCAAGGACTACATGGACCGCTACATCAACCCGCCCGAGTTCATCGCGCGCGAGCGGGAGAAGATGCAGCAGGAGCAGAAGCAGGCCCGGCAGTTCCCGCCCAAGCCCGTCCGCGACGTGCTGAAGTTCGTGCTCGAGCACGCGCCGCTGGAGCTGTGGCAACAGGACGTGCTGGCGATGCTGCGCGAGGAGGCCTACTACTTCGCGCCGCAGGGGATGACCAAGATCATGAACGAGGGCTGGGCCGTGTTCTGGCACAGCCAGTTGATGACGCGGCATCTGTGCGAGGCCAGCGAGATCGTGCAGTACTGCGACACGCACGCCGGCACGCTGGCGACCGGGCCCGGGCAGATCAATCCGTACAAGATGGGCGTCGAGCTGTTCCGCGACATCGAGCAGCGGTGGAACCTCGGGCGCTTCGGGGCCGAGTTCCAGGCGTGCGATGATCCGGAGCGGCGGCGGCACTGGCGGGTGGAGACCAACCTCGGCCGCGAGAAGGTGTTCGAGGTCCGGCGGATCTACAATGACGTGACGTTCATCGACGAGTTCATCACGCCGGAGTTTGCCGAGGATCAGAAGCTGTACGTGTACGGGCGCAATCCCAATACCGGGCAGATCGAGATCATCGATCGCGACTGGCGCAAGGTGAAGGAACAGTTGCTGGCGGCGCTGACCAACTTCGGCAATCCGATCATCCGGGTCGTCGATGCCAATCATCGCAATCGCGGTGAGCTGTACCTGGTGCACGACTGGGCCGGTGCGGATCTGCAGTTCGAGCACGCGCAGCTGACGCTGCAGAACCTGTTCGCGCTGTGGCAACGGCCGGTGCACATCGAGACGCTGGAGGGCGGCAAGGGCCGGCTCCTGTCGTTCGACGGCGAGAGTGCGTCGATGAAGGAGATCACGCCGAGTCAGGGTGGCGCGGTGGCGCTGGGGCAGGGTACTCCGGACGCCTGAGCGCGCTGGAGCGGATCTGGCTCGGACGGGCTGTCGGCGATGGCGATCGTCGCGGTAGCGCCGCCCGGCGGGGGCATGGCGGGGCATCGGCCCCGGGGGCGTTCCTGGCCGTGTTGGCGGCGCTGGCGGTGGCGCAGTTCCTGATCGCGTGGGCGGGAACGCGCCGTTCGGCGGCCGCCAGTACGTGGATCCCGACTCCGGCATCCGCGGCATCCACGCCTACGTGTTGCCGGTCGCCGGGGCATCCGTGACGTTGCCGATTCCTTGCACCAGCGCGATCCTGTGCGGTCAGGTGGTGTTCGCGCGGGCGTTCCAACTGGACCCCGGTGCCGCTGGCGGCATGTCGTTGACCCGTGGTCTGCGGTTGACCGTAGGCAACTGATCGGACCGCAACCGGCACCCGGGGTCACCGCACACTGGGGAGGTTGGCCAACGCCGGTCCGGTCCTACAGTGGCGCTCTCACGACTCCCCAGGAGACCGCCATGCTCTGCAACCTGCCCGCGCGCCGAACGGTGCTGTCCGTGTTCCTGCTCGCGCTCGCGTCGCTGCCCGCCCAGGTGACCGTGCGCACGATGCCCGGTTACCCAAACGCGCCGCGCCTCGATCCGAACGAACGCCATCTCTGTCGCCCGCTGACCGACGTCGTGTTGTGGGGCAACACCGACCTGACCGCGGGTGCCGGCTACACGTGGACGTGGTCGTTCGCGTCCAACCCCGACGTGATCGTCCGGTCGAACGGCACTCCGGTCACGCAGGTGACCGGCACCGTCACCAACACGCAGTTCATCCACACGATCGTGCAGTTCGAACTGCAGAACGGCCGCACGCTGGCCGACGTGATGTGCACGCTGCACGTCGACAACGGCGCCGGCAGCCAGGGCCATCGTCAGGTCGGCGTCCGGATCGTCGACGTGCTCGACCCGGCGTCCAACGAGCCGCTCGAACGGCAGGGCATCGACGCGTCGATCGCGGTCGCCAACGGCATGCGCTACTTGTACCTGCGGCAGGCGACGGATGGGTCCTGGCAAAGCCAGGGTTCGCAATACCCGTACGCCTCGACGGCGTTCGCCTGCTGGGCGTTCCAGAACCAGGGCCACTTCGAACGCAATGCCGACGAGGACATCTACGCCGCGGTGGTCAAGAAGGGCCTCGAGTTCATCCTGCTGTCCGGCATCTTCGACAGCGACATCACGGCGCCGCGCGCCGATGTCGCCCGCGGCGCTCGCGCCGACGGCATCTCCGACATGAACAACAACAACCGGACGATCATCCTCGGCGGCGCCGACGGTGGCGTGCACGGGGTCCGGCGCGGCTATTCGGTCGGCATCGCGACCGCGGCGGTCGTGGCGACCAACGATCCCACGCACGTGGTCGATCTGCCCGGTACGCACATCCTCGACGGGCTCACCTACCGCGAGATCGTCGAGGACGCGATCGACTGGATGGGCGCGCAGCAGGCGACCGGCTTCGGCACCTGGGGTGGTCGCGGTGGCTGGTGCTACGACCCGGACAGTGGCAGCAACTGCAGCGACATGTCGTGCAACAGTTGGTGCTACATCAGCATGGAGGGCGCCGAACGCGAGATGGGCATCACGGTGCCGGACTGGTTGAAGGAGGAGTGCGAGTGGGGCGTGTTCGGCCATCAGGCCGACAGCAATGCGGCCGGCGGCGTGCCGTTCGGTTATCGCGACGTCAACAACGGTCAGCCGGCGCTGATCGGCGGCGGGCTGTCGGCGCTGGCGCTGGCGCGCACGGCGACGCCGCCGCACCGCGGGCAGGTGATCGCGACGCGGACCAACCTGAACACCCTCGAGCTTTGCCGCGACGCGGCACTGCGCTGGCTGGGCGGCGCCTGGAACAACGGCCGCACGGCGTTCTCATGGCAGGGCGGCAACCTCGGCAATCTGTACGCGATGTGGACCAACGCGCGCGGGTTGCGCCTGACCGCCGAGGGGATGGGGCTGCCGCTCGGTGAGAACCTGAAGCTGCAGCAGGGCAGCGATCGCTTCGACTGGGCGACCGGCATGATGTACGACGCCAACAACCAGCCGATCGGGATGTCGCCGCCGGGCTCGCCGCACCGCGGCTACTACCAGCACCTGCTGGAAGACGTGCCCCAACTGACCAGCGGCGCGATCGGCGATCAGGGCTCGTGGGTGTTCAACACGCAATTGGCGCCGATGCTCGACACCGCGTTCGCGGTGCTAGTACTGACGCCGAAGGTGTTCTTCTCGACCTGCCCGGGCAACCTGCCGCCGGATCTGACCTCGGGACCGCCGAACAACACCGTGCGAACGCACGTCGGCGGCAATGGCGGGTTCGTGCTGACGTTCGGTCCGCCGGAGCCGGTGCAGCAGATCGCGCGGATCGACGTCGAGTCGTTCGGGCTGGCCAATTTCTCGTTCGATCCGCCGACGCTGGGCATCACCGGGCAGGTGGTCTGTCACTTCACGCCGAGCGCGGCGCAAGTGACGACCGGTGGTGCTCCGCATGTGGTCCGCATCACCGCGTGGGACGACTGCACGCCGTCGCTGTCGCGGGTGATCGACATCAACCTGGAGGTCTGCACGTGCGCGACGGCGGCGTCAGTCAGCACGGTCGGGCCGGGTTGGCCGGGTACGCTCGGTGTGCCGGCGCTGACGTCGTCGTTGCCGACGCCGTGTCTGGCGCTGCAGCTGCAGCACCAGAACGCGCTGGGCACCGATGGCACGGGCTGTCTGTGGATCGGCGTGACCGGCGTGATGAGTCCGACGCCGTTCGGTGGCATGGTCTACGTCGATCCGTGGCTTGGTCCGGCTGGCGTGCATGCGTATGTGCTGCCGGTGGCCGGCGCGACGGTGGCGATCCCGGTGCCGTGCGCGGCGACGATCCTGTGCGGGCAGGTGGTGTTCGCGCAGGCGTTCCAGCTCGATCCGGGGGCGAGCCACGGGATCTCGGCGACGGCGGGGCTGCGGCTGGTGGTCGGCGGCTGAGACACCAGGAGTGGAGCGAAGCAGAGTGCCGGTCACACCAGCACGAACTTCGCGCCATCCGACCTGACCATCGGATCCGACCGCAACAACTGCGCGATCGTCGCCGAGAACTCGGCCAACTCCGGCCGCTGCGCCAGGATCTCCGCCACCGAGATCGGCATCCGCGCCGCCCGCAGCGCCGCGCGCGCCTTCTGCATCAACCAGCCGCCGAGCTCCAGATCGCGCCGCGCGACGATCCCGCCTGGCAGCAGTTCGAAGCGGCCGTGCCGATGCAGCAGCTCGCCGAGGATCACCTCGTTCATCCACGTGCCGCCGAGATCACAGCGATTGACCTCCACCATGCACAACCCGATCGCGGCATAGCCGTGCCGGGAGCGCAGGACGCCGTCGACGACCTCGAGCAACCGCGCCATCCGTTCGCCCGAGAACGGATAGTTCGCCAGCAGGTCGATCCGATCCTCCGCCGGAATGACGAACATCCGGTTCTCGTGCAGCAGCCGTTCGACTAGTCGCCGCTTGCCGCTGGACTGGTTCTCCAGGAACCGCGACATCACGACGTCGCCACCGGCCCGCCGGAAGTCCTTCAACAACTGATCGAGCACCGAACTGCGCGCGTGCGTCGCCGGACAGACGTCGCCGCGGCCCAGATAGCGCACTTGCGGATCCCGCCGCAGGCAGTCGATGACCAGCCAGATCATCACTTCGCCGACCTCGCGATCCTGCAACATCGCCGGCACGTGGTGCTTGCCCGGCGCCTCCAGCACGCGGGTCGCGACCTCGGCGGCGATGGTCGTCGCGCTCTGCAGTTCGTCCTGATGCCACGCACGCAGGCTCCAACGCGTCGGGCTGATCGCGACGAATGTCGGATCGGCGCGCAGTGTCCGTTCGAGCGCGCGGGCACTGACCGTCCGGTAGCGTTCCCGCCAGGCGAACACCAGGTCCTCGAGTTCCATCGGCGTCGCCTGTTCGAGCAGCAGATGCCGTAGCCGCACCGCCGGCGCGTGCTGGCTCTGCGTCGCCACTTCCCCACGCCGCGGGTCGATCTGGATCGTCAGGCGCAGCGATACGCGCAGCACGTGCAGCAGCAGGCCGCGCGGCACGCCGGCGATCCGGGTAGCGACTTCGGCGGCCAGCTGGTCGATCGGCAGCGGCAGCCGGTGCGGTCGCGCCGTCTCGCGCAGCGTCTGCACCAGCCGCTTGTAGTCGCGGCGCGACAGCGTGGTCAGCACGTTGTCCTGGAACCAGAACTCGCGCGGGAAGCAGAACGCCAAGAGCCGTAGCGGCAGCATCGCGTCGGCGTTGGCGCGGCCGATCGTGTGCAGCAGCGTGCCCGGCGCCAGCCGCGTGCCGTCGACCACGCCTTCGAACGTGTCCAGTTCGCGCGCCATCTCGAAGCGCAGCCGGCACAAGAGCGAAGGCGTCCGCTCGTGCAGCCGCTGGCGGGTGCGGTCGGCGAGCGCCGCGATCGTGGTGGCATCGAGGTGGCGGGTGACCGCCAGATCCTGGACCGTGCGCGGTGGCTGGCCGATGCCGACCAGTTGGGTCAGCAGTTCGCGTTCCTGCTCCTGCAGCGGCGCCAACAGCTGCCCCTTCAGCGTCGGCCAGTCGAGCACCGCCGACTCCGGCTGCAGATCGACCTGCTCGAGCGCGACGCGGAACAGTTGTTCGAGACAGCCGCGGATCGCCGCTGCGGCATCGGTGCCGAGGTCGCCGCCGGCGGTGAACACCGTCTCCGGCAGCGCCAGGGCCTGGCCGAGGTTGTGGGCGCCGAGTTGCTCGAGCCGCGCGATCAGCGGCCGCGCCAGCGCGAGGCGGGAGAGCGGCAGATCGAGCATCACCTGCGGCAACAGCCGGCTGCCGGCGGCGCGCAGCTTGCGGGTCGCCTGGATCTTGTCGCGGATGCTCTGCCAGGTGCGTTCGCGGAATCCGGCGCAGGCCAGCAGTGTCTCCTTCGGCGTCGCCAGGAACTGCCCGACCGTCGTGATGCCGAGCGTCAGGAACGCGCGTTCGGCAGCCGGATCGCGGACCAGACCGTCCAGCGGCCGCTGATCGTCGTCGGCGGTGGCGCGATCGCTGCCGGCGGCGGTGGTGGTCAGCCAGTCGATGACCCGGTGTTCGATCTGGGTCCAGGTCTTCTGGCTGCAGCCGGAGCGGGCGACGAAGTCGGCGGCCGGCAGCGCCAGGAACTGCGCCACCGTCGTGATGCCGAGCTGGGCGCAGGCCTGGCGGCCGCGCGGTCCGAGGTCGAGCGCGAGGATCGGGTGGTCGAGCCGGATCGTGGACGCGGCGGTGGTGCTCATGGGCGCACGTTGGCAAAGCGCGGGCGGGCATGCAGCCGCCGCTGGGCGAGTTCGAGAACGGCGGCGGGCACGCGGGCCTGCAGTGCGGCCGGCGTGGCGCCATGGCCGAGCAGGCCTTCGGTTGCGGCCAGGCAGACCCGCGGCGTGGTCGTCTCCGTGACGATCCGATGCAACAGCGGCGCGGCGCGCGTGCCGTCGAGTCCGGTCAGCAATCCGGCGGCGCGGAGTCGGGTGGCGTCGCGGTCGGGCCAGTGTTGCAGCAGCGTTGCGAACACCTGGTCTTGGGGCAGCGCGATCAGCGTCGCGCGGGTCAGGGCGGCGATGTCTTCGCGCGGCGTGGTCAGGCAGGTGGGCACCAGGAGTTCCGTGGCCTCGGTGACCTGCAGTCGGCGCGTGGTGGCGAGCAGGGCCGGCAGCAGCGTGCTCGCCTGCGGCAGTTCGTCGGTGAGCGCGGCCAGCAGGGCTGGCGTCGCGCGGGCGGCATCCGGCGGCGTCGGCAATGTCGGCAGCGCCAGGATCGCGTCGTCGCGCACCCGGCGGTCGCCACTCTGCATCGCCGCGGCCAGCAGGTTGGCGGTCGCCGACACATCGAGGCGCCGGGCCAGCAGCGCACGGGTGTGTTCCAGCAGCAGTGGTTCAGCGGGCGCGATGCCGCGTTCGCCGCCGAGCACATGCAGCGTCGGTCCGGCTCGCCGCAGGAACAGCAGGCGCTGGTGCCCCGGTGCGAGCGTCCACAGCGCGCGACCGCAGCAGCGGCCCGCGGGCTCCAGCAGCGCGAATTCGTCGCCGACCGCACCAGCCAGGACTTCGTCGCTGCGGAACGACAGCCGGTGGAACTCGGGCGACGGGTCGCTGGCGCCGAGCACGGTGGCGACGACGACGGCATCGGCGCGGTGCAGCAGATGGTGCAGCGTGGTGGCCTCGCTCTGCGCGTTCGCCGGATGGACGGCGAGCAGCAGCGCGGCGAACAGGATGGCGCGGTGGTTCTTCATCGCAGCAGGATCCTCTGGCGCAGGTAGGCGAGGTCGATGTCGCGGAAGCGGTAGGCGAGCGTGATCATCGATTCGTAGCCGACGGTCGCCGCCATCACCTCGGCGGCGGCGGAGTAGGTGTCGTGCAGCGACGCATCGCCATACAGGCCGGTCGGTGCGGCGCCGGGCGCGACCAGACCGACGGCATGGCCGACCTCGTGCGCCAGGATGATGCCGATCACCGCCGACCAGTCGTCGAGCGCCTGCAGGATCGTGTTGAAGCGGGCGCGTTGCGTCGACGGTGCGCTCTGGTAGTCGAACCACTCCGCGAGCACCGTGCTGTCGAGCGGGTCGGCGCCGGCCGGGGTGCCGCCCATGTCCGGGCACAGGGACAGGAAGCGCTGCGCGAACATCGTCTGGAACGACGGCCAGACCTGCCGGTGGATGCGTGACTGGTACAGCCACATCTCCGACGGGAACACGCCCAGCCCCGGCGAAGTCGCCAGGTTATGGTCGGCCATGTTGCCGTTCCTGTGGTCGTAGAACGCCCGGCCGAGCACGCCGGTGCTCGGATCGCCATAGCGGCGGGTGCGGCTGCCCTCGGGATCGAGGCCACCGAGCGCGATCTGCATGTGCGGCACGCCGCGTGGCTCTGCCCGGACGAAGCGCAGTGGCACGGAGTCGGCGCCGAGCAGTTCGCCGCGGTCGCCGCGGCCGAGCAGCCGGTTGGCCTGGGCCAGGATCGCATCGAGCAGCAGCCGGCGCATCCGGGTGTTGGTGCCGGCCGGATCGCCGCTGGTCATCAGGCCAAGGCGCAGCATGTCGTCGTCGAAGTCGCTGGTGCCGTTGGCATCGCGGTCGAGGTCGGTGCGCGGCCAGACGACCTGCGTGCGTTCGAATGGCAACAGGTCGCCGGTGGCGGCGGCGATCGTGAACGACAGGGTTGACGACGTGCCGACGTTGCCGGACAGGTCGGCGACCAGGGCCCGGAGCGTCCAGGTGCCGGCGGCGAGTGGCTGGCTGGCGGGCAGCCGCAGGTTCACGCTGGTCCAACCGAGGGTGGCGCTGGCCAGCAGCGTGTCGTTGGCCGGCGAAGTGCCCGGGCCGCTGAACTCGAACACCACGCTGCTCGGGTCCTGGGCGCCGTCGACGCCATCGGTCGCCCGCAGGTCGATGCTGAACCCGGACGGTGGCAGACACAGACCGGGCAGCCGGGTGTCGTCGATGCCGTTGACGGTGAGCTGCACCGTCGGGGCGCTGAGGTCGGTGCCGGTGCCGACGCGGAACCGCGCGCCGGCATCCTCGGGCAGCCAGTTGCCGGTCGTCTCGCGGACGCCGTTGGCGCCGCCGCGGACGACGGTCCGGTAGTAACTGCCGGGCTGCAGTGCCGCCTGTGGCACCAGGCGGACGGACCGTTGGCTGCCATGAACGGTCAGGTCGACCGGCACCGGCTGGTCGGCGTCATCGAGCAGCAACACGGTCGTCGTGGTCAGGGTCGTGCTGTCCATCGCCGAGTCGAACTGCACGCGGATGCTGGTGTTGGCCGCAACATTGGCGGCGCCATCGGCCGGCAGCAGCGTCGCGATCGGCGTCGACGCATCGTCGGACACCGTGAACGTGGCCACCAGGTCGGCCGCGAGGGGGATGCCGGCAAGGTCGCGCAGGCCGCCGTGACTGCCGCGCAGCCGCAGTTCGCAGTCGGCGCCGACGGGCAGCGGCAGCACCGGACTCAGCCGGACGATGGTGCCGTTGATCGACTCGACGACCGCGGCGACGGCTTGCCCATCGACCGTCAGCGTGACCGTCGCGTCGGTGACATGGTCGCCGTCGAGCGCTTCGGAGAACGTCACCGTGGGTCGCGTGTTCGGCGACACGCGCCTGCTGCCAGCGGCGGGCTCGGCGCCGACGATCGTCGGCGCGGTCGTGTCGGTGCCGGTGGTGAACTGCAGCAGCCGCGTGCTGCCGAGGCCATTGCCACTGACATCGGTCGCCGCCGCCGGGCCCAGCAGGAAGGCGAGCGAGTAGTCGCGGTTCTGCTGCAACGGGCTGCTCGGCACGATGCGCAGCGTCCGCTGGTCCGGGCTGGTCGCGATCGCGAACGCCACCAGGCTGCCGAATTCGTCCTGGAACAGCAGCGACGACGGTTCGACCGTGAACGGATCCATCGATTCGTCGAACACGAACATCGGCTGCACCAGCGGTGACACCTCGGTGGCACCCGCGTCCGGCCAGTGGCCCGTCACCGACGGCGCGGCCAGGTCCGCGGCCGCACGGAACGAGACCGACCAGGTCGAGCCGAGCGCATTGCCGGCGCGGTCCCTGACGCTGCTGCCCAGGATCAGCGTGAACAGCCGATCACCGGCCAGATCGACCAGCGGCTGAACGACCAGCGTCGCGCCATCGACGGTCCGGCTGCACGGCCAGGAGGTGCCGAACGAATCGCGCAGCAGCACGTTCGTGGTGCCGATCGAGCCCGGAGCGATGGCTTCGGTGAACGTGACCGTCAGCGCGTCGGTGCGGCTGCGGCCGGTCTGGCCGGCGACGACGTCGCTGCTGGCGACCGCAGGCGGCGTCTCATCGAGCGTCCGGAACGTGAAGGACTCGGTGACCTCCAGGATCCGGCCGTCGCGGTCGCAGGTCAGCGGCCCGACCTGGAACTCCCAATCGGTCTCGCGCGCCAGCGGCGTCGCCGGCGTGAAGCGGACCGTGCTGCCGCCGGCGACCAGCGCGAAGGTGCCGGCGACGTTGGTGTCGCTGCCGGCGACGCGCAGCCAGGTGTCCTCGCTGTCGAAACAATCGAGGGTCATCACGCGATCGAAAGTCAGTTCGATCGTCGCATCGAGGGCCACCTGGACGGCGTCGTCCGCCGGTTGGTGGCTCAGCAGTCGCAGCGTCGCCAGCGTGGCGTCACCGGTGTCACCGCTGCCGGAGTTGCCGGCGCCGCCGCCGCCCCCGCCACATGCGGTCGCGAGTGCGCCGCAGGCCAATGCCAATGCCCAGCTTGCTCTGCCCATTCCCAGTGGTCTCCCTCGGTTGCGAGGGGCAGATCGACTGGAGTGGGGCGGGCGATGAAGTATCGAAACGGGAGTCGCCGACGACGCGCTGCCATCGGCGGCTCAGACGGCCTGCGGGGCTCGCCCGCGACCGTGCCGGTTTCAGCTGCAGCCGGATGTCGCGCCGCAGCTGACGCACTTCAGGCAGGTGCCATTCCGGACCAGCGTGAACGCACCACAGCCACCGCACGGGTCACCTTCGTAACCCTTGAGCCGCGCCTCGGCGATCTTCAGGCGGAGCTGCCGGCTCTCGAGCGTGACCGCCGTTGCCGCAGCAGCGCGGGCCATCGGGCCGGAACCACCGTCTGGCCGACTACCGTCTGGACGACCACTCTCTGGCCGACCTGACTGCGGCCGGCTGTCGCCATCGCCAGCGGCGGACCAATCGTCGGTGCCACGCGCCATGCCGCGGCTGTGCGGGTGCAGTCGATGGTCCTGATGGATGTCGGGCGGCGGCGGTTCGTCTTCGTAGGTGGTCTCGGAGACGACCTCCTCCTCCTCGAAGTCCGGTTGCCGTTGACCCATCGTCGTGTTGCGCAGGTCCTCGGTCTGCACCTGCGCGAGGTCGGAGCGACCGAGGTAGCTGATCGCCAGTTCGCGGAACACGTAGTCGATCACCGAGGTGACGATCTTGATCTGGTCGTGACCCTGCACGACGCCATTGGGTTCGAAGCGGGTGAACACGAACGCATCGGCGAACTCGTCGAGCGGCACGCCGTGCTGCAGGCCGAGCGAGATCGCGATCGCGAAGCAGTTCATCAGGCTGCGGAAGGCGGCGCCTTCCTTGTGCATGTCGAGGAAGATCTCGCCGAGCGAACCATCCTCGTACTCGCCGGTGCGCAGGTAGATCTTGTGACCGCCGACGACCGCCTTCTGCGTGTAGCCGGCGCGTCGGTTTGGCAGCCGCCGACGCCGGGCGAGGTAGCGATGCACGACCCGTTCGGTGATCCGCTGCGCGACGGCCTGCACTTCCGGCGACGCGGCGTTGGCCGCCGCGGTGCCGGTGGCCTCGGCGCCGTCGTCGACGCTGGTGGACAGCGGCTGGCTCAGCTTGCTGCCATCCCGGTAGAGCGCGACGGCCTTCAGCATGCTCTTCCAGCCGATCCGATAGGCGTCCTTGACCGAGTCGAGCGAGGCGTCGACCGGCATGTTGATCGTCTTGCTGATCGCGCCACTGATGAATGGCTGCACGGCGGCCATCATGTGGATGTGCGCGACGAACGGGATGTAGCGCTGGCCGCGGCGGCCACAGCGGTTGGCGCAGTCGAACACCGGCAGGTGCGCCTCCTTCAAGTGCGGTGCGCCTTCGACCGTCATCGTGCCGCAGACCCAGTCGTTGGCGACCTGCACGTCCTGGCGCGAGAAGCCCAGGTGGGGCAGCAGGTCGAAGTTCCAGTCGTCGAGCTGTTCTTGCGTCAGGTGCAGCCGGCGCTTCAGGAAGTCCTCGCCGAGGATGCCCTTGTTGAACGCAAACGCGATGTCGAACGCCGAGGCCAGTGCTGCCTCGATCCGCTGGATCGCCGCGTCGTCGAAGCCCTTCTGCGACAGGGTCTCGTGGTTGATGGCCGGCGCGCCCGCCAGCGTCCGGCGGCCGACGACCCAGGCCAGGATGTCGTCGACCTGCGCGGGCGCGTAGCCGAGCTTCTTCAGTGCCGGGGCCAGGCTCTGGTTGGCGATCTTGAAGTAGCCGCCGCCGGCGAGCTTCTTGAACTTCACCAGCGCGAAGTCGGGTTCGACCCCGGTGGTGTCGCAGTCCATCAGCAGGCCGATCGTGCCGGTCGGCGCGATCACGGTGACCTGGGCGTTGCGGAAGCCGTGCTTCTCGCCGAGCTGCAGCGCGCGGTCCCAGCACGACCGGGCGGCTTCCAGCAGGTCTTGCGGACAGGTCTGCGGGTCGATGCCCTGCGGCGTCACCGTCAGGCCTTCGTACTCGGACGCCAGCGCGTTGTAGGCAGCGCGGCGATGGTTGCGGATCACCCGCAGCATCGATTCACGATTGCGTTCGTAGCCGGGGAACGCGCCGAGTTCGGCGGCCATCTCGGCCGAGGTCGCGTACGACTCGCCGCACAGGATCGCCGACAATGCGCCGGCGATCGCGTACGCCTTCGGCGACGCGTACGGGATGCCCTGCCGCATCAGCAGCGTGCCGAGGTTGGCGTAGCCGAGCCCGAGCGTCCGGAACTCATAGCTGCGCCGGGCGATCGACTGGCTCGGGAAGCTCGCCATCAACACGGAGATCTCGAGCACGACGGTCCACAGCCGGCAACTGTGCTGGAAGCCCTCCAGATCGAACGAACCGTCGTCGCGCAGGAACTGCGCCAGGTTGATCGACGCCAGGTTGCACGCGGTGTCGTCGAGGAACATGTACTCGGAGCACGGATTGCTCGCGTGGATCCGGCCGTCCTCGGGGCAGGTGTGCCATTCGTTGATCGTGGTGTCGTATTGGACGCCCGGATCGGCGCAGGCCCACGCGGCGTGGGCGATCTTGTCCCATAGCACGCGGGCGTCGACCTCGGCGGCGACGCCGCGGTCGGTGCGCCGGATCAGCTTCCACTTGGCGCCCTCATCGAGCGCGCGGAAGAACTCGTTCGGGATCCGGACCGAGTTGTTGGAGTTCTGGCCCGACACCGTGCCGTAGGCCTCGCCGTCCCAGTCGGTGTCGTACTCGTGATGTCGATGGCGTGGAAGCCCTGTTGCGCCAGTTGCAGCGCCCGTTGCAGGTAGGTTTCCGGGATGCCGGCATGGCGCGCTTCCGCCAACGCCAGTGCCAGCTTGCTGTTGTCGCGCGGCGTGGTCACGATGACCGGTTTGCTCTCGCCGTCGGCCTGCGCGGCCGGGTTGTCGACGTGGCAGGCGTTGATCAGCGTGTTCAGGTGGCGGCGGATCGCCTTGCTGCCGGTCACCAGCGCGGCGACCTTCTGTTCCTCGATGACCTTCCACTCGATGAACGCTTCGATGTCCGGGTGGTCGAGGTCCAGGCACACCATCTTGGCGGCGCGCCGCGTGGTGCCGCCCGACTTGATCGCGCCGGCGGCGCGATCGCCGATCCGCAGGAAGCTCATCAGACCCGAACTGCGACCGCCGCCGGACAGCGGTTCGTCCTCGCCGCGCAGCTGCGAGAAGTTGGAGCCGGTGCCCGAGCCGTACTTGAACAGCCGGGCCTCGCGCGTCCACAGGTCCATGATGCCGCCCTCGTTGACGAGGTCGTCGGTCACCGCCTGGATGAAGCAGGCATGCGGCTGCGGCCGTTCGTAGGCGGAGCGGCTCTTGTGCAGCTTGCCGTTCTCCGGATCGATGAACCAGTGACCCTGCGCCGGCCCGGTGATGCCGTGGGCCCAGTGCAGGCCGGTGTTGAACCACTGCGGCGAGTTCGGCGCGGCGATCTGGGCGGCGAGCATGTAGCACATCTCGTCGTAGAACGCCTGGGCGTCGTCCGGCGTGTGGAAGTAGCCGTACTGCTCGCCCCAATGGCGCCAGCAGCCGGCCAGCCGGTGGAACACCTGACGCGCATCGCGCTCGCCGCCGAGCACCGGGTTGCCCTGGTCGTCGAGCCTGGGCTTGCCGTCGGCAGAGCACTGCGGGACGCCGGCCTTGCGGAAGTACTTCTGCGCCAGGATGTCGACGGCGACCTGGCTCCACGCCGCTGGCACGTCGATGTCGCGTGCCTCGAACACCAGCGATCCGTTCGGGTTGCGGATCTCGCTGCTGCGCTGCTGGAACGGGATGCCTTCGTACGGAGACCTGCCTTTGACCGTGAACCGCCGAGAAATCTTCACCGTGTGCTCCTCCGAACCTGCCTGACCGATCGAACTCGTTGCACCGTGGTCTGGTCGCGAGGTCGGAGAACGCACGGGTCGCCTGGGTGGGGCCTGGGCCGCACCTTGCCGGCGAACGTGTGGTTCCGTGGAAGCCAGAGCTTGCTGACCGGCAAGCCTTGGCGTTCCGCGTGGACCGACTGCCGCGATGAGTCGAAAACAACCCACGAGAGGTCGGCGACGCCGGCCGGTCGTGGCAGAGACGAACTGATGGGACCGCTGACACCAACGCCGCCCGGCCGGAATCCGGCACGCACGGACGGCTGACCGTGTTGGTGCGAGGGCTCGCACCGACCACCCCCGCGGACGAGCTGCGACCGCGAGGGATCCACTATCTATTGGGTCTCCACCGCGGCCGCAACCAAAAGGTAGTCAATATGCGGTCCCGATCCCGGGCGGGCGGAGCGATGGCCACCTCTACGGTTTCGCAGATCGCGGGGCCGAGCGGGTGGTTGGCGCCCCGAGGCGGCCTCGGGTCGGGAAGTTCGCCGCGCACGCGAATATCTGTCGTCGAGGTCCAATGGCGGCACCTCCCCTCCCCGGGCGTGCCGCGGAACGTCGCGCCCTTCGTCAGCCAGCAGGAGTCCCGATGCGTCCTTCGTTGTCCTGGTCGGCGGCCGTGCTCTGCACCGCCGTTGCGTTCGTCCGCAGTCAGGAAGCCGTCGCCGTAACGCCACCCGTCGTCGAACGGTTGACCGAGGTCGTCACCGCCGTCGAGCATCGGGTGGGCGTCGCCCAGCAGGAACTGCAGCAGGCGTTGGCCGAACTGGCGGAGCTCCGCCAGCAGCTCGCAGCGGCCTCTGGCGGTCAGGTCAACGGCCGTCTGGCTGCGGTGCGCGGCGAACTGCAGCAGGAGCGCGATCGGTTGCGCGAACAGGTCCAGCAGGAACGCGAGCAGCAGCGGCAGCGGCTGGTCGAACAACGGCAGCAGTGGCAGGCGGAGATCGAACAGCTTCGCGAGCAGGGCCAGCAGCTGCGCGAGCAGATGCAGCAGCAGATGGCAGCGCAACGGGAACAGTTGGAGGCGCAGCGCGAGCAGCAGGTCGAGGGCCTGCGAGCGCAGCTCGAGACGCAACGCGAACAACTGCAGGCGCAACGCGAGCAGCAGGTCGAAGGCCTGCGGGCGCAGTTGGCGGCGCAACGCGAGGAACGGCAACAACAGGTCGAACAGCTGCAAGCGCAGCGCCAGCAGGTCGAGGAGCAGCTGCGGGCGCACCTGGCCGAGGTCGTCGACCAGGCCAACAGCACGCGCGAGCAGCAGGTCGACAGCCTGCGCGAGCAGATGGAGCAGGTGCGCGAGAACCTGACGCAGGCACGCGAGCAACAGCTCGAGGCGGCCCGGGCACAGATGGAGCAGTTGCGCGAACAGGCCGAACAGCGGCGCGAAACGGCAGTGCAGCAGGTGCACGAGGTCCACGTTCGCCAGGCCGAGGCCGTTCGGGCCGAGCTGGAACGCGCCCGGCAGCAGCTCGAGGAAGCGGTGCAGCAGCTCGAACAGTCGCTGCAAGGTGAGGACGGCGGCAAGGTGCGTGAGGTCAAGGCCGTGCGCTCTCTGCTGCGGCGGACCGGCCGGCAGCTCGAGCAGGCGCTCGAACGTGCGGTCGCCCAAGGTGATCGCAACTGTGCGCCGCCGCGGCGGGCGATCGCCGACCGGCGCTGTGCGCCGCCGCGGGCCGAGATCGCGGCCGCGCAAGCCGCAGCCGAGCAGGTAGCCGCCGAGGCTGCACCGGCCGCGTGCGCCGCGGCTCAGGCCGAGTGCGAAGCGGCTGCGGCCCGGGCGATCGAACCGGCCAAGGCTTCGGCGAAGCCGAAGGCAGCAGCGCCGAAGGTGATCGACTGAGATCGCGGCGGCGCGGTCAGCGCGCCGGCCGGCGCTTTGGCAGCCGATAAGTCGCGAGCGCATTGCCGCCGCGGATCGCGGTGCGTTCGCGGTCGCTCAGTTCGCCGAGCCAGCCGTCGACGGTGGTGACCCAGCGGTCGTAGGTCGACGCCACGAGGCACACCGGCCAGTCGCTGCCGAACAGCAACCGGCGCGGCCCGAACGCCGCCAGCACCACGTCGAACCATGGCCGCAGCGAGTCCGCGGTCCAGGTCTGCCAGTCGGCCTCGGTGCACAGGCCGGAGATCTTGCAGTGCACGTTCGGCAGCTTCGCCAGTTCGCCGATGCGGTCCTGCCACGGTTGGCGTTCGCCGGTCCTGGCATACGGCTTGGCCAGGTGGTCGAGCACGAACGTCTGTCCCGGGAAGCGCGCGCACAGCTCGATGGCCGCGGGCAACTGGTGCGGGAACACCAGCAGGTCGTAGACCAGATCGCGCGGCGCCAGCGCGGCGATGCCGGCCTGCACGTCGTCGCGCAGCAGCCAGCGGTCGTCGGTCTCGGCTTGCACGATGTGGCGGACGCCGACGAACTTGGGATTGCGGCCGAACTCGCGCAGTTGGTCGTGCACCTCGGGCGAGCGCAGATCGACCCAGCCGACGACCCCGCGGACGAACTCGTGCGCCTGCGCCAGGTCGAGCAGGAACCGCGTCTCCTCGAGGGTCTGCCGGGCCTGCACGGCGATGCAGCCGTCGATGCCCTGGGCGGCCAGGATCGGCTGCAGATCCGCCGGCAGGAAATCGCGGCGCAGCATCGCCATCGAGTCGTCGATCCAGCCGTACTCCGCGGCCGAGTAGCGCCAGAAGTGCTGGTGGCTGTCGATGCGCGCCGCGGTCATGCCGTCCCTCATCGTCAGCCGATCCGGTGCTGCTGGATCACCGCGTCGCGGATCTGCAGGCCGACGCCGGGCGCTTCGGGCAGGTTGTAGAAGCCCTGGGTCACGTGGATCGGCTCCTCCCACATGTCGTTCAACGACTCGTAGCAGTTCTCGACCATGATGCAGCCAGGCGTCGCGGCGGCGAGCTGCACATGCAGCTTGTGCTGCACGTTGGTGTGCGGGATCACCGGCAGGTTGTGGGCTGCGGCCAGCGCCGCGACCTCGAGCCATTCGTCGATGCCGGCCAGCTTGGTCGAATCGGCCTGCACGTAGTGCACGGCGCCCTCGGCGATGTAGTCGCGGAACGCTTCGCGGGTGAAGATCGTCTCACCGACGGCGATCGGCGTGGTGATCGCGTGCGCCAGTTCGGCATGCATCCTCACGTCTTCGGGCTTCATCGGCTCTTCGAGCCAGCGGACATCCCATTCCTGCAGCCGCGCGCCGTACTGCTTGGCCGTCGCCAGGGTCCAGGCGCAGTTGACGTCGGTCATGATGTCGATCTTGTCGCCGATC
The DNA here is from genome assembly GCA_016713175.1 of Planctomycetota bacterium. Classification (GTDB taxonomy): domain Bacteria; phylum Planctomycetota; class UBA1135; order UBA1135; family UBA2386; genus JADJPQ01. The sequence continues at coordinate 129,455 of JADJPQ010000029.1, read as the reverse complement.
GACTTGCGGACGGTGGCGATCCGGTGCATGTCCTCGCGCGGGTCGGGGCGGCCGAGCTTGATCTTGACCGCGTCGAAGCCGCGTTCGATCAGCCGATGGCAGTCGCGCAGCAGGTCTTCCAGGCTCCAGCTGAGCCAGCCGCCGTCGGTGCTGTAGGCCTTGACCTTGTCGCGACAGGCGCCGAGGTAGCGCCACAACGGCAGGTTGGCGTGCTTGCAGGCGAGATCCCACAGCGCGTACTCGACGGCGGCGAGGCCGACGCGGGCGGCGCCGACGCGGCCGACGAAGTGGTTGCTGAAGAAGCAGTCTTTCATGATCTGCTTGCGCATGACCGGGTCCTTGCCGATCAGGCACGGCGCGTAGTTCTCCTGCACCATGACCTGGGCGGCCTTCAGCCCGGTGGTGTAGCTCCAGTTCATGCCGTAGCCGGTGAGGCCCGCGTCGGTGTGCAGGATGACCTGCAGGAACTCGACGTCGGTGACGGTGCTCTGGCTGTCGGTGATCGTCCGCTGTTGCAGCGGCACGCGGAGCAGGATGGTCTCGACCTTTTGGATGCGCATGGCGAGCCGGCAAGGAAGCCGGCCCGCGGCGTCAGGGCAAGACCAAGGCGGGCAAAGATCGGCCGTTGCGCGGGTGTCCGCGCCTGGCCGCCTGATGTCAGGGCGCGCCGACGACGGCGCGCGCTGCATCGGACAGGACGGCGCCGGCGGGATTGCCGGTCGGGTCGAAGACGAAGGCCTGGTTGGCGAACCGGATGCCGATCAGTTCGACCGCATCCGGAATCGGCAGCGAGAACACCGCAGTTCCGCCCGTTCCTGCCCAGGCGCTCACTGCATCCGGCGCGACCTGGAGCAGGCAGCCGGTCAGGCCGAAGCGATCCATGTTCCGCGGCAGTCCCGGTGCGGGTTCGAAGCCAAGCAGCATCAGGGCCTGGTTCGCTGGCAGGTCGAACAGGCGCACGCGCAGTTCGGTGCCGATCCGGGGGGTGTCCGCCGGCACCAGGCGGGTGACGGGGCCGCTGCCCGCGCAGCCGGCTGCGAACGTCACGTAGGTGCTGGTCGGGCCGACGCGGGCGACGCAGGCCAGGTTGGCGGCGACCTGGACGTAGGAGGTTCCTGATTGGAGTGGGGGAACGAAGTGTTCGTTGTCGCCAACCATGCCGAAGCCGACGACCTGACCGTCGGACCGGCGGGCGACGAAGATGCCTCGCTGGCCGCCTCCCTCGATCTCGACGTAGACGACGCCGGCGGGCAGCGGTGGGAGGGGAACCCAGTATGAACCACTGCCACTGGCACCCCACCGGATGACGGTGCCATCGGAGACCAACGCCGCGCAATTGCCGTCGCTGGCTGCGACGCGGACGTAGTGGCGGCCGGGTGGCAGGCCCGGAACATTCCGTTGGTTGTTGCCGTTGTCGCCAAGAACCAGCACCTGGCCGTCGGAACGGAGCAGCACCGTACTGAAGGCGCTGGCATCCAGGTCCACGTACCGGGTACCAGTTGGCAAGGCGGGGATGTTGCACTTGCCGAACATGTTGTCGCCCCAGGCGACCGCGGTGCCGTCCGTTCGCAGCGCGACCGCGTGGTTGTGCGAGACGGCGACGTCGGTGTACCCGAGGCCGGGTGGGAGCGCGGGGATCGTCGTCGCCAGCAGGTTGGGCCCCCACATGATCAGTGCGCCGTCGGAACGGATCGCGGCGCTGAGCTCCAGCCGGCATCGACGTGCCGATAGACGACGCCGGGCGGCAGCGGTGTCGGGGTGCACACACCGGGGCTGTCGTCGCCCCAACACGCCACGGTTCCGTCGGACTGCAGCGCGACGGTGTGATCCTGGCCAGCCGCGATCGAAGTGAATGCGAGCCCGGTCGGCAGGGTGTGCAGGTCAGCCTGGTGGGAGCTGTTGGTGCCCCAGCCGACGACCTTGCCGTCGGAGCGGAGCGCGATTCCGTGGAGCGTACCGCCCGCAGCTTGCACATAGCGGACTCCGGGCGGCAGGGAGGGTGCCGGCGGCAGGCTGGGCCAGGTCTCGAGATTGCCGTCAGAACGAAGTGCGAACGTGTTCCATGTCCCGGCCGCGACACCCACATAGGTGATGCCCGGGGGCAACGCCGGAGCCGGTCCCGCCTGCGAAAAGTAGTTGTTGCCCCCAGGTCACGACCGCGCCGTCCGAGCGCAGTCCGATGCCGTGGAAGCCCCCGGCGGCGATGTCGACCCAGGTCATTCCTGGCGGCAGCGGCGGGATGGAGCACTGGCCCTGGAAGTTGAGGCCCCAGGCGACTGCCGTTCCATTCGACAACAGCGCAAGCGAGTGCACCGATCCGGCCATGATCTTGACCGGGCGAACTCCGGGCGGCCAGGCGGGCGGCGTGCGTTGGCCGTTCGAATTGTCGCCCCAACCGTCGATCAATCCGTCGTCTCGCAGCGCCAGGACGAAGTTTGCGCCGGCGGCCACCGCGACATAGCGGCGACCAGTCGGTGGCGACGCGCTGAGGTAGGGGAATTGATAAGGGCACGATCTCGCCGCCGAAGACCACGTCGCCACCCGACAGCAGTCCAATTGTTGTCGGGCCTCCGTTTGCCACATCGACGTAGAACTGGCCTGTAGGCGGTGGCGGGATGTCGATGCTGTGGTTGATGCCTTCGCCTTGGGCGAACAGTCGGCCATCGGATCGGAGAACGATCGAGGTCAGGAACCCGGCCGTGACCTTGGTGATGCGACCAGCGCGGCTCTCGGTGTCAAAGGTGGTCCGAGCCCAGCCCCGGACCGAAGAGTGTGGCACCGGGGCCTGCAGTCCCGATTGCGCTGCGGCCGGATCGCAGGCCAACGCCAAGGCGAAGCAAAGCGCCGTCGCGCTGCGTAGCGACTTGCCGATCGGGCTTCGCGGTGCGAGTCCGGGGACCAGAGGAACGATCTGAATTGCCATGGTCTCAGTACTCGAAGGTGATCGCTGGGCTACCCGCGAAGCCGAGCGAGGTGCCAGAACAACTGATTGGGATGGCCAGGGCGCAGATGACCTGCAACGAGAACTGCGCTGGCCCCGGCGGCAGGGCCGGCAGTTGACGCCGAAGCGAACCGCTGAGGGCCGGCTCTGGCAAGAAGATCGCAGTGCTGTTGGTGACCCAGAACTCCACTTGGGGGACAAGAAAGACTGGTGTGGGGTTGGGAAATCCGAAATGCAAGAAGCTCCCCACGAGGGAGCTTGTCGGGAGTTGATCGACCAGGATTGTGGGTTGCGCATTGGCCGCAGGAGCCTGGCCGTCATAGTCGATGAACATCCTCTTGAGCTGTGGGATAGGCTGGCCGATCTGAAGGCCAAGGGGAGCGATGCCGCATGCCGGCGTGGTCCCCCCTGCTGCCGGCGAATTGGCTGGCGCCGCCGGGGATGAGCCAATCATCCCGGAGCCGTCAGTCCGGCTCACGCCGGCAGGCAACATGTCTAGGTCGGTGCGCACGGAATCCGTGCCTCCGCGGTCAAACCGGCCTGGAGGCAAGCCCAAGAATGCGGTGACCGGATACCCAAGGATGCCAGGCCCGGGATCCCTGCCGCCCACGATCGTGGCTCGGCCCCGCTGATCCACAGCGATTCCTCCACCTTGCGGTTCTCCGAGGCCAAACTCTTCGAAGGGCAGGCCGTTCGTGGCATTCGCAGTTGCGTGGATGCTCCCCATCCGGGACGGGCGTTCGTTGGCAGAGCTACCCAGTCCGGTCGACCCGCTGCCACGCACCAGGTCGAGCACCAAGGCTGGATCGACGAAAACGCTTGCGACAGTGATGTCGTCCTGGGCTGTCGTCGGCGAAGTCGGTATCTCGGTGATCCCAGCAAGTGCCACGTGATCGGGATACTCGTTCCAGCCGGCGATGCCGATGAGACCATCGTCCATCGGGCCACCGAGGAAGGAGGCGTTCTGCACCAGGATGCCGCCAGCGATCAAATCCTGAAACGTCACCACAAAGCCGTCTGCGGCGCCCAGTGTTCCGTCGCCATTGAGGCGTTCCTGAAAGGCGCCGGTCGGCAATCCGGTTCCCGACATTCCGAGGCTGCGGAAGAAGTTCGCGATCTGGTTTGGTGGTGTCGGATTGGTGCATTCCTCGCCATCATTCGTCGAGCCGACGACATGGATGCGGCTCAGAGGCGTGCTTGCTGGGATATCCCGGTGAACGAACACGTCCCGTGCCACCGTGGACCTCGGGCCAAGCGATCCGATCGGCTGAGAGTGCTCCAATATCAGAGCGGCGTTGTCGTCTCGGAAGACCAGGAGCGTGCCAACGCAGTAACGGTTCACGTTCGCGAGGCATGTGTCGGCAAAGACCCCGGTTTGACAGTTGATGACCTTGCCGGCTACAGTGAGCGGGAACTCCAGCCCGGGAGGAGTTGCCGGCTCTACGGAGCTGCTGCCTACCACGGCAAACCGGACGGTATCGATTTCGGCGATGCCGAATAGTCCATCCTGGCCACGGCCACCCACGACTGAGTGGAACCGAACTGTGGCTGGACCTCCTGACTGCAGGCGCCTGAGGCGACCCACGATTCCATCCCACTGACCGCCGCCGTTGTCGGTTGCTCCTCCCGCTCCTGCAAGGCATGGCCCATTCGGCGTAGGCGCGCTGGGTGCCGCAAACGGCCGTGTCGGAAGAACGGATGGGGTTTGGTTCGATGGCACACCGATGGATGAGATGCCGCAGTACGTAACAACGTCTTCCAGGATCGGGCCGGTCTGCTCGACTCGAATGCTCACATCGGTGATCGCGCAGTTGTCTTCTGGGTCGGTGCCAAAGAAATGGTGTGTCCAAAGGAGGTCCAGCCTTCCATTGAAGACGGCGATGAATCCGGCTGGAGAGGTATCCGCTACGAACGTCGTCCCGACCCTGTCTGCCTGGGAGGCGGGGATGGAGCTTTCGTATGTTTCTCCGCAAATCGCGATTCGAGTCTCGAGATCCGTAGGGCCGGGGACAACCGAGATTCCTCGAGCATTCGTGGATAGGTGGAAGAACGTCGCGGATTGGGTGCTGCCGTAGAAGTAGGCTTGCCTCTGAATCGAGCCGTCGGCGTTGCTTATCTGAAGTACGGCTACCTGAATGCTGGTGTTCGCTGGCACGTTTGCGGGGAGCCCGATCGGGGGCACACCCAAAGGCAGCGACACCGCCGCACTCGAGAAGCGATCCGGGGGCGAGAGTCGCCCCGTACGGCCGACCATGACGGTTCCGACGGAGTAGACCCGTCCGTCCCCAGGCGCTTTCACGTCGGCCCACGCATCCTGAAAGTCAGCCGGCGCGTCGGCGGTGTTCACGAAGTCGTGTGTCGAGAAGATGATCTGTTGGGCGAGTGCACTTCGGTCGGCAAACGCGCTTGCGGAGAAGGCGATCGCGACTCCAAGTGCCAGTTGGGCTACTGCGCTACTCTCTCTCTCTCTCTCTCTCTCTCTCTCTCTCTCTCTCTCTCTCTCTCTCTCTCTCTCTCTCTCTCTCTCGACTGCGGTGCTCACGGTTTTCTCCTGCCCAATAGGGGCGGTTCGGTCTCGCCCGAACGCCTTGATCATGCCTCACTTGCCGACCGTGTCAAGCGGCCCCATTCCGCGGGATCCGCGGGAACGGCGGCACGGCAGCAATCGCTGGCCCCAGCGGCCTCGGCAGCAAGAATGGTCGATGGTCAGGGCGCGCCGACGACGGCGCGCGCTGCATCGGACAGGACGGCGCCGGCGGGATTGCCGGTCGGGTCGAAGACGAAGGCCTGGTTGGCGAACCGGATGCCGATCAGTTCGACCGCATCCGGAATCGGCAGCGAGAACACCGCAGTTCCGCCCGTTCCTGCCCAGGCGCTCACTGCATCCGGCGCGACCTGGAGCAGGCAGCCGGTCAGGCCGAAGCGATCCATGTTCCGCGGCAGTCCCGGTGCGGGTTCGAAGCCAAGCAGCATCAGGGCCTGGTTCGCTGGCAGGTCGAACAGGCGCACGCGCAGTTCGGTGCCGATCCGGGGGGTGTCCGCCGGCACCAGGCGGGTGACGGGGCCGCTGCCCGCGCAGCCGGCTGCGAACGTCACGTAGGTGCTGGTCGGGCCGACGCGGGCGACGCAGGCCAGGTTGGCGGCGACCTGGACGTACGAGGTTCCTGATTGGAGTGGGGGAACGAAGTGCTCGTTGTCGCCCACCATGCCGAAGCCGACGACCTGACCATCGGACCGGCGGGCGACGAGGATGCTCCTTTGGTTGCCGCCTTCGATCTCGACGTAGACAACACCAGGCGGAAGCGGCGGCAGGGGGACATAGTACTGGCCACTGCCACTGGCGCCCCAGCGGACGATGGTGCCATCGGAGACCAAAGCTGCGCAGTGCCCGCCGCCGGCGGCCACGCGGACATAGTGCCTGCCTGGCGGCAATGTCGGGCACGTTCTGCTGGTTGCTGGCGTTGTCGCCGAGGACCACGATCTGGCCATCCGAGCGAAGCAGTATCGTGTTGTGGACGCACGCATCCAGGTCCACGTACCGGGTGCCAGTTGGCAAGGCGGGGATGTTGCACTTGTCGAACATGTTGTCGCCCCAGGCGACCGCGGTGCCGTCCGTTCGCAGCGCGACCGCGTGGTTGTGCGAGACGGCGACGTCGGTGTACCCGAGGCCGGGTGGGAGCGCGGGGATCGTCGTCGCCAGCAGGTTGGGCCCCCACATGATCAGTGCGCCGTCGGAACGGATCGCGGCGCTGAGCCCCCAGCCGGCATCGACGTGCCGATAGACGAGCCCGGGCGGGAGCGGTGTCGGGGTGCAGGTGCCGCCGCTGTCGTCGCCCCAACAGGCCACGGCTCCGTCGGACTGCAGCGCGACGGTGTGAGCGTACCCGGCAGCTATGGAAGTGAACGCGAGCCCCGTCGGAAGGGAGTGCAGGCCGGCCTGATGGGAGGCGTTGTCGCCCCACCCAACGACCTTGCCGTCCGAGCGGAGCGCGATTCCGTGAACCGTGCCGCCCGCAGCCTGAACGTAGCGGACTCCGGGCGGCAGTGAGGGTGCCGGCGGCAGGCTGGGCCAGGTTTCGAGATTGCCGTCGGAACGTAATGCGAAGGTGTTCCATGTCCCGGCCGCGACACCCACATAGGTGATGCCCGGGGGCAACGCCGGAGCCGGTCCCGCCTGCGAGAAGTAGTTGTTGCCCCAGGTCACGACCGCGCCGTCCGAGCGCAGTCCGATGCCGTGGAAGCCCCCGGCGGCGATGTCGACCCAGGTCATTCCTGGCGGCAGCGGCGGGATGGAGCACTGGCCCTGGAAGTTGAGGCCCCAGGCGACTGCCGTTCCATTCGACAACAGCGCAAGCGAGTGAACCGTTCCGGCCATGATCTTGACCGGGCGAACTCCGGGCGGCCAGGCGGGTGGCGTGCGTTGGCCGTTCGAATTGTCGCCCCAACCGTCGATCAATCCGTCGTCTCGCAGCGCCAGGACGAAGTTTGCGCCGGCGGCCACCGCGACATAGCGGCGACCGGTCGGTGGCGACGCGCTGAGGTAAGGGAATTGATACGGGTACACGATCTCGCCGCCGAAGACCACGTCACCGCCGGAGAGCAGTCCTATGGTTGTCAGGCCTCCGTTCGCCACATCGACATAGACTTGGCCGGTCGGTGGCGGTGGGATGTCGATGCTGTGGTTGACACCTTCGCCTTGGGGGAACAGTCGGCCGTCGGATCGGAGGACGATCGATGTGGCGTAGCCAGCGGCGACTTTGGTAGCGCGACCCGCGCGGCCCTCGGTGTCAAACGTGATCCGCGCCCAGCCCCGGACCGAAGAGTGTGGCACCGGGGCCTGCAGTCCCGATTGCGCTACGGTCGAATCGCAGACCAACGCCAAGGCGAAGCAAAGCGCCGTCGCGCTGCGTAGCGACTTGCCGATCGGGCTTCGCGGTGCGAGTCCGGGGACCAGAGGAACGATCTGAATTGCCATGGTCTCAGTACTCGAAGGTGATCGCTGGGCTACCCGCGAAGCCGAGCGAGGTGCCAGAACAACTGATTGGGATGGCCATGGCGCAGATGACCTGCAACGAGAACTGCGCTGGCCCCGGCGGCAGGGCCGGCAGTTGACGCCGCAGCGAACCGCTGAGGGCCGGCTCTGGCAAGAAGATCGCAGTGCTGTTGGTGACCCAGAACTCCACTTGGGGGACAAGAAAGACTGGTGTGGGGTTGGGAAATCCGAAATGCAAGAAGCTCCCCACGAGGGAGCTTGTCGGGAGTTGATCGACCAGGATTGTGGGTTGCGCATTCGCCGCAGGAGCCTGGCCGTCATAGTCGATGAACATCCTCTTGAGCTGTGGGATCGGCTGGCCGATCTGAAGGCCAAGAGGAGCGATGCCGCATGACGGAGTGGTCCCCCCAGCTGCCGGCGAATTGGCTGGCGCCGCCGGGGATGAGCCAATCATCCCGGAGCCGTCAGTCCGGCTCACGCCGGCAGGCAACATGTCTACGTCGGTGCGCACGGAATCTGTGCCTCCGCGGTCAAACCGGCCTGGAGGCAAGCCCGAGAATGCGGTGACCGGATACCCAAGGATGCCAGGCCCGGGATCCCTGCCGCCCACAATCGTGGCTCGACCCCGCTGATCCACAGCGATTCCTCCACCTTGCGGTTCTCCGAGGCCAAACTCTTCGAAGGGCAGGCCGTTCGTGGCATTCGCAGTTGCGTGGATGCTCCCCATCCGGGACGGGCGTTCGTTGGCAGAGCTACCCAGTCCGGTCGACCCGCTGCCACGCACCAGGTCGAGCACCAAAGGCTGGATCGACGAAAACGCTTGCGACAGTGATGTCGTCCTGGGCTGTCGTCGGCGAAGTCGGTATCTCGGTGATCCCAGCAAGTGCCACGTGATCGGGATACTCGTTCCAGCCGGCGATGCCGATGAGACCATCGTCCATCGGGCCACCGAGGAAGGAGGCGTTCTGCACCAGGATGCCGCCAGCGATCAAATCCTGAAACGTCACCACAAAGCCGTCTGCGGCGCCCGGCGTTCCGTCGCCATTGAGGCGTTCCTGAAAGGCGCCGGTCGGCAATCCGGTTCCCGACATTCCGAGGCTGCGGAAGAAGTTCGCGATCTGGTTTGGTGGTGTCGGATTGGTGCATTCCTCGCCATCATTCGTCGAGCCGACGACATGGATGCGGCTCAGGGGCGTGCTTGCTGGGATATCCCGGTGAACGAACACGTCCCGTGCCACCGTGGACCTCGGGCCAAGCGATCCGATCGGCTGAGAGTGCTCCAATATCAGAGCGGCGTTGTCGTCTCGGAAGACCAGGAGCGTGCCAACGCAGTAACGGTTCACGTTCGCGAGGCATGTGTCGGCAAAGACCCCGGTTTGACAGTTGATGACCTTGCCGGCTACCGTGAGCGGGAACTCCAGCCCGGGAGGAGTTGCCGGCTCTACGGAGCTGCTGCCTACCACGGCAAACCGGACGGTATCGATTTCGGCGATGCCGAATAGTCCATCCTGGCCACGGCCACCCACGACTGAGTGGAACCGAACTGTGGCTGGACCTCCTGACTGCAGGCGCCTGAGGCGACCCACGATTCCATCCCACTGACCGCCGCCGTTGTCGGTTGCTCCTCCCGCTCCTGCAAGGCATGGCCCATTCGGCGTAGGCGCGCTGGGTGCCGCAAACGGCCGTGTCGGAAGAACGGATGGGGTTTGGTTCGATGGCACACCGATGGATGAGATGCCGCAGTACGTAACAACGTCTTCCAGGATCGGGCCGGTCTGCTCGACTCGAATGCTCACATCGGTGATCGCGCAGTTGTCTTCTGGGTCGGTGCCAAAGAAATGGTGTGTCCAAAGCAGATCGAGGTCTCCGTCAAAGACGGCGATGAATCCGCCCGGAGATGTATCTGCTACGAATGTCGTCCCGACTCTGACTGTCTGCGAGGCGGGGATGGAGCTCTCGTATGTTTCTCCGCAAATCGCTATCCGAGTCTCGTCGGGCGTCGAGCCAGGAAGAACTGAGATCCCCCTTGCATTGGTCGATAGGTGGAGGTACGTCGCCGTTGGAGTGCTGCCATAGAAGTAGGCTTGGCTCACGATCGAGCCGTCGGCGTTGCTTATCTGAAGTACGGCTACCTGAATGCTGGTGTTTGGAGGGGAGTTCGTAGGAAGGCTGATTCCGATTACACCGAGAGGCAGCGACACGGGTGAACTCGAGAAGCGATCGGGGGGCGAGAGTCGCCCCGTACGGCCGACCATGACGGTTCCGACGGAGTAGACCTGTCCGTCCCCAGGCGCTTTCACGTCGGCCCACGCATCCTGAAAGTCAGCCGGCGCGTCGGCGGTGTTCACGAAGTCGTGTGTCGAGAAGATGATCTGTTGAGCGAGTGCACTTCGGTCGACAAAGGCGCTTGCGGAGAAGGCGATCGCGACTCCAAGTGCCAGTTGGGCTACTGCGCTACTCTCTCTCTCTCTCTCTCTCTCTCTCTCGGACTGCGGTGCTCACGGTTTTCTCCTGCCCAATAGGGGCGGTTCGGTCTCGCCCGAACGCCTTGATCATGCCCCACTCGCCGACCGTGTCAAGCGGCCCCATTCCGCGGGTTCCGCGGGATCCGCGGGAACGGCGGCACGGCAGCAATCGCTGGCCCCAGCGGCCTCGGCAGCAAGAATGGTCGATGGTCAGGGCGCGCCGACGACGGCGCGCGCTGCATCGGACAGGACGGCGCCGGCGGGATTGCCGGTCGGGTCGAAGACGAAGGCCTGGTTGGCGAACCGGATGCCGATCAGTTCGACCGCATCCGGAATCGGCAGCGAGAACACCGCAGTTCCACCCGTTCCTGCCCAGGCGCTCACTGCATCCGGCGCGACCTGGAGCAGGCAGCCGGTCAGGCCGAAGCGATCCATGTTCCGCGGCAGTCCCGGTGCGGGTTCGAAGCCAAGCAGCATCAGGGCCTGGTTCGCTGGCAGGTCGAACAGGCGCACGCGCAGTTCGGTGCCGATCCGGGGAGTGTCCGCCGGCACCAGGCGGGTGACGGGGCCGCTGCCAGCGCAGCCGGCAGCGAACGTCACGTAGGTGCTGGTCGGGCCGACGCGGGCGACGCAGGCCAGGTTGGCGGCGACCTGGACGTACGAGGTTCCTGATTGGAGTGGGGGAACGAAGTGCTCGTTGTCGCCCACCATGCCGAAGCCGACGACCTGACCATCGGACCGGCGGGCGACGAGGATGCTCCTTTGGTTGCCGCCTTCGATCTCGACGTAGACAACACCAGGCGGAAGCGGCGGCAGGGGGACATAGTACTGGCCACTGCCACTGGCGCCCCAGCGGACGATGGTGCCATCGGAGACCAAAGCTGCGCAGTGCCCGCCGCCGGCGGCCACGCGGACATAGTGCCTGCCTGGCGGCAATGTCGGTACGTTCTGCTGGTTGCTGGCGTTGTCGCCGAGGACCACGATCTGGCCATCCGAGCGAAGCAGTATCGTGTTGTGGACGCACGCATCCAGGTCCACGTACCGGGTGCCAGTTGGCAAGGCGGGGATGTTGCACTTGCCGAACATGTTGTCGCCCCAGGCGACCGCGGTGCCGTCCGTTCGCAGCGCGACCGCGTGGTTGTGCGAGACGGCGACGTCGGTGTACCCGAGGCCGGGTGGGAGCGCGGGGATCGTCGTCGCCAGCAGGTTGGGCCCCCACATGATCAGTGCGCCGTCGGAACGGATCGCGGCGCTGAGCCCCCAGCCGGCATCGACGTGCCGATAGACGACGCCGGGCGGCAGCGGTGTCGGGGTGCACACACCGGGGCTGTCGTCGCCCCAACACGCCACGGTTCCGTCGGACTGCAGCGCGACGGTGTGATCCTGGCCAGCCGCGATCGAAGTGAATGCGAGCCCGGTCGGCAGGGTGTGCAGGTCAGCCTGGTGGGAGCTGTTGGTGCCCCAGCCGACGACCTTGCCGTCGGAGCGGAGCGCGATTCCGTGGAGCGTACCGCCCGCAGCTTGCACATAGCGGACTCCGGGCGGCAGGGAGGGTGCCGGCGGCAGGCTGGGCCAGGTCTCGAGATTGCCGTCAGAACGAAGTGCGAACGTGTTCCATGTCCCGGCCGCGACACCCACATAGGTGATGCCCGGGGGCAACGCCGGAGCCGGTCCCGCCTGCGAAAAGTAGTTGTTGCCCCAGGTCACGACCGCACCGTCCGAGCGCAGTCCGATGCCGTGGAAGCCCCCGGCGGCGATGTCGACCCAGGTCATTCCTGGCGGCAGCGGCGGGATGGAGCACTGGCCCTGGAAGTTGAGGCCCCAGGCGACTGCCGTTCCATTCGACAACAGCGCAAGCGAGTGCACCGATCCGGCCATGATCTTGACCGGGCGAACTCCGGGCGGCCAGGCGGGCGGCGTGCGTTGGCCGTTCGAATTGTCGCCCCAACCGTCGATCAATCCGTCGTCTCGCAGCGCCAGGACGAAGTTTGCGCCGGCGGCCACCGCGACATAGCGGCGACCAGTCGGTGGCGACGCGCTGAGGTAGGGGAATTGATAAGGGTACACGATCTCGCCGCCGAAGACCACGTCGCCACCCGACAGCAGTCCAATTGTTGTCGGGCCTCCGTTTGCCACATCGACGTAGAACTGGCCTGTAGGCGGTGGCGGGATGTCGATGCTGTGGTTGATGCCTTCGCCTTGGGCGAACAGTCGGCCATCGGATCGGAGAACGATCGAGGTCAGGAACCCGGCCGTGACCTTGGTGATGCGACCAGCGCGGCTCTCGGTGTCAAAGGTGGTCCGAGCCCAGCCCCGGACCGAAGAGTGTGGCACCGGGGCCTGCAGTCCCGATTGCGCTACGGTCGAGTCGCAGACCAGCGCCAAAGCGAGGCCAGCAAGCGCGGTTGCGTGGCGCATCGGCTTGTCGAGGGACTCCGCGGTAGCAGTCCAGGCCCAGAAAACTCGCAGGATTGCCATGGGGCTCAGCACTGGGAGTTGTCCTTCCCCGGGGTACACCGACACCCCGGGGCTCGACCGTTCACATGCCGAGCACCATCGCCAGACCGTTGCTGGCGATCGCGCCGAGCACCGTCCGCGGCGGGCTGTAGGTGAACGACTGCGCCGTCAGCGGCACACCCAGGAACGCAGTGTTGGCGGTCACCGGGAACCCGACCTGCGCGGTCGTTCCGGCCGGGAAGAACAGGAAGCTGGCGGCGCCCGTCGAGATCACGTGCGCGACGCAACCGGCCATGCCGATCGACGTCAGGTCGCGCGCCGGCACTTCCTGGCCGAAGTTGATCAGCACGGCGCCGAACGGCGAGCCGGCCGGGATGTTCGACGTCGTGAACTGCACGGTCGTGCCGAGCACCGGCGGTGCACTGGCCGCGAGCGCCAGATTGGCGGTCGAGTTCAGGCAGACGCTCCAGCCGGCGCCGCGGGTCGCCGAGATGTCGCGGATGCCCGGGTCGGTGCCGACGGCGCCGGGGCTGAAGCCGACGATCTGGGCGCTGGCGCCGTTGACCGTCTGCCAGATCACGTGGACGTCACCGTTGGGGAAGAACTGCAACTGGAACGTGTTCGGGTTGCTGGTGCCGAACGTGAACACCGCATCCCAGGTGATCCGGACCACGGTCGCGCTGGAATCGACGCGGACGGCGCCGCCGGCGCTCGGATTGAGGTCCTTCCACAGCCCGTACCAGCAGTAGGCGCCGGACAACAGCGCCGACGACGACGGCGTGTACGACGTGCCGTTGTTGGTCGTCGACACGAAGCCGTTGGAGCAGACCCACAGCGTGTTGGTCGAGCCCGACAGCGTCGGCAACGCGAACGGCAGCGTGATCTGCGTCGCCTGGTCGTCGCCGAGGTTCAGGTTGGTGGCCGAGCCCGACGGCGGCACGTAGGTGCCGGTGCCATTGCCGACCGCGTAGCTGGTGCCGGCCTTGGTCATCGTGATGCCGCTGTTGCCGAGGTCGAAACCGCCGTTGCCGAAGGTCTCGTAGAACGCCTGATCGCACGGCGAGCCGCCGCAGCCGTTGCCGACCGAGGCGATCGTCGCGGCGGGCACACCGCTCGGCGTGCGCGTCGTCACCGCCACCGTCAGCGCGCCGGGGCCGACGCGGGCCTGGTCGATCTGGGCCGTGCCGCCACCGGGCGGGACGTTGCAGTCGAACCAGAAGTTGAAGATCGAGTTCCAGTTCAGCGGGTTGTTGGCCGCCGCCGAGAACACGACCTCATTGCCGACGCGCGCGGCGGTCCACTGGTTCAGCGCGTTGGTGTCGTTGTCGCGGACGCCGAAGTTGGTCGTCGTCGAGCCAGCCTGCACCGGAACCCGGAACGTCGCGCCGCCGCGGCTGTTGTCGATGTTGTGTACCGCGTACTCGTAGTGGTACATGCCGCCGCCGAGCGGCGTGACCACCACGCCGACCGCGAAGCGGCCGTCGTTGGCGCCGTTGCCGCCGAGGTTGACCTGCGCGCCGGTCCAGCGGTTCAGCACCGAGCCGGACACCGGACCGCCGGCGTTGCTGGTCGACCACGAACTGCCGCTCCACGAGAAGTTCAGCCGTTCCGACAGCTGGTTGTTGCCGCGGTTGGCCACCGGTTCGCCTTCACAGACCAGGTGGACCTGGCCATAGAACGTGCCGGTCTGCGACAGTTCGGACTCCGGCACGGTGACGCGGTTCTTGACCGCATCGAAGTTGCCGGTCTGCGTGTAGGTCAGCGACTGCGTGCCGTCATTGGCGGCGGCGCCGCCGACGACGGGATCGCCGCGATCGAAGTAGCTGCCGACCGGGTTCCACGAGCCAAGCCACGGATCGATCTCGTTCGGCGGTCCGAGGTTGAACTGGTCGCCGTTGAAGCCGGTGCTGTAGGCGTCGTAGCAGCCGATCCGGAACGTGCTGCCCGGGCCCGACTGGCAGGTCCCGCAGTTGCTGGAGCCGAGGTTGTAGGTGACGCGCGAGTGCTTGACGTACGAGTCGGGCGTCGAGATCTGCACCATCCGGCCGTTGCTCTCCCGCACCAGCAGGAACGCGATCTTGAAGTGCACGTCGGTCATCTGACCGCTGGTCGTGGGTGAGCTCGCCCACGGCACATGCACGGTGCCACCGTTGCAGAACGCATGGCCGAAACCGATGCCGACTTCGCCGTTCGGGTAGGCGGCACCGCGGCGGCCGTAGATGGTCGAAGCGGAGACGTCGTAGAGATTGACGTCGGTGCCGGCGACGGCGTTGGACTGGGCGCACAGGCTGCAAGCCGAGGCAGCGGCCAGCAGCAGCAGGGACTTCGAGAGCATGGATCCTCGTCGGGGAAAGCGGACACTCGCCGGCGCGCACAACGTTGCGCGCCGGTCGGGCAAGCCGCCGCAGCTTACGCTGACCCGCCGGCTGGCACGAGTCCCGACGAGGACGGCGCGGCCTACATGCCGAGCACCATCACCTGGCCGTTGCTGCTGATCGCGCCGAGCACCGTCGCCGGGGGGCTGTAGGTGAACGACTGCGCGGTCAACGGTGCACCGAGGAACGCGGTGTTGCTGGTGACGGGGAACGCGATCTGGGCGGACGCGCCGGCCGGGAAGAACAGGTAGCTGGCGGCGCCCGTGCTGACGACGTGCGCAAAGCAGCCGGCCATGCCGATCGTGGTCAGGTCGCGGGCCGGATCCTCCTGGCCGAAGTTCACCAGCACGGCGCCGAACGGCGAGCCGGCCGGGATGTTCGACGTCGTGAACTGCACGGTCGTGCCGAGGACCGGCGTGCCGCTGGCGGCGAGCGCCAGGTTCGGCGTGCCGGCGCCAGTGCAGACGCTCCAGCCGGCGGCGCGGGTCGCCGAGATGTCGCGGTTGCCCGGGTCAGCGGGCGAACCGCCGCGCGACCAGCCCGAGATCTGCGCGCCGCCGGTGACCATGGTCTGCCACAGCAGGTGCACGGTGCCGTTCGGCAGGAACTGGAACTGGAACGTGTTCGGGTTCGTCGTGCCGTAGTTGTAGACGCCCTGCCAGGTGATGCGGACCGCGGTCGGGCTGCTGTCGACCTTGACCGAGCCGCCAGCGCTGGGATTGAGGTCCTTCCAGGCACCGTACCAGCAGAATGCGCCGGAGAGCACTTCGGCGACGTTCGGCGTGTACGACGTGCCGTTGCCACCGACCGAGATGAACCCGTTCGAGCAGACGACCAACGAGTTGGTCGAGCCGGCGCCGTACGGCAGCGCGAACGGCAGGTTGACGGTGGTTTCGGTGTCGTCACCGAGGCCCAGTGTGGTGGCCGAGCCCGACGGCGCGATGTAGCTGCTGGTCGTGTTGCCGACCGTGTAGATGCCGTTGTTCAACGTCATCGTGATGCCGCTGTTCGACAGGTCGAAGCCGCCGTTGAACGACTCGTAGAACGCGCCGGGGCTGGGGCATGGCGCGCCACCGCAGCCGTTGCCGACCGAGGCGATCGACGCCGCCGGGATGCCGTTCGGCGCGCGGGCGGAGACCGCGACCGTCAGGGCGCCGGGGCCGACGCGGGCTTCGTCGAGGTAGACGGTGCCGTTGCCGGGCGGGACATTGCAGTCGAACCAGAAGTTGTAGATCGAGTTCCAGTTCAGCGCGTTGTTGGCGGCGGCCGAGAACACGATCTCGTTGCCGACGCGGGCCGCGCTCCATTGATTCAGCGCGTTGCCATCGATGTCGCGGAAGCCGTAGTTGGTGGTCGTCGCGCCGGCTTGCACCGGGATCCGGAACGCCGCGCCGCCGCGGTTGTTGTCGATGTTGTGCACCGCGTACTCGTAGTGGTACATCCCGCCGCCGAGCGGCGTGGTGACCACGGCGACCGCGAAGCGACCGTCATCGCCGCCGTTGCCGGCCATGTTCAGCGTGGCGCCCTGCCAGTGCTGCAGGATCGAGCCGTGGACCTGGCCGATGCTGTTGTTGTTCAGCGTCCAGGAGCCGCCGCTGTAGACCGGGTTGAAGCCGCGCGAAGCGAGGTTGTCGCCGCGGTTGGCGACCGCTTCGCCCTGGTGCATCAGATGGATGCCATAGAAGAACCGGCCGGCGGTCATCAGTTCGGGTTCCTGGACCGTGACGCGGTTCTTGACCAGATCGAAGCCGCCGGTGTTGAGGCTGCGGGTGCCGTCGGCCGGGCCGGTGCCCGTCGCCGGGTCGCCGACATCGAAGTAGGAGCCGACCGGGTTCCAGGTGCCGAGCCACGGGTCCAGTTCAGTTGCCGGGCCAAGCCAGTTGGGGTCGCCATTGTTGCCGGCACCGTAGGTGTCCGAGCAGCGGATGCCCATCAGCGAGCCGGTGCCCGGGTTCTGGCAGGTGCCGCACGAGCCGCTGAAGTTGGTCGACGTGAACGCGTGCTTGCAGAAGCTGTAGTCGCTGATCTGCACCATCCGGCCGCCCGTCTCGCGGACGATCAGGAACCCGAACTTCGGGTGGTTGGGCTGCATCGCCGCCTGCCACGGGATGTTGACCGTGCCCGGGTTGCACATGGTGTTCAGCATCGCCATGCCGATCTCACCGTTGGGGTGGGCGGCACCGCGGCGGCCCCAGTACGACAGATTGTCGACGACGTCGAGCCGACCGTTCAGGCCGGGAACAGTGTTGGATTGCGCGCACAGGCCGCTGGCCGAGGCAGCGGCCAGCAGGAGCAGAACAGAACGTTGCATGATTCCTCGCAGGGGGGATGGAAACGGGATGAGCCGCGGCAGAGGCGGCATCCGACGGGCAGGATGGCGGGGAAGTCTAGCCGCGGGCGCCAGCCACGGGACACATTCCTCGGCCGACGATCTTGCCGCGATGCCAGCGGCGGTTCGGTTGCGCGCAAAGCCGCGGGATCCGTTCAGGCCATTCAGTCCTGGTGGAAGACCTCGTCCATCCGCGTCCACCATTCGCCCGGCCTGCGCGCGGCGTGGGGAATCTGCATCGGTTCCATGATGTCCCACCACTCCCGCATCCGCGGTGCCTTGGCCAGCGTCGCCATCCGCGCTTCGTACTCGGCCGGCGGCCCGACGTACTCGTAGTAGCCGAACAGTTCGCCGTGATGATGGTAGATCGAGTAGTTGCGGATGCCGGCGGCGGCGATCGCGTCGGCGATCTCTGGCCAGATCTTGACGTGGTAGCGGACGTACTCGTCGTAGTCCTCGGCGCGCAGTCCCAGCCGCAGGCCAAAGCGCATCATCGCGTCGACTCCCATGCCGTCGCCACCTGGCGCTGACTGCCGAAGCCATCGATGCCGAGTTCGATCACGTCTCCCGGTTTGATGTACTCCGGCGGCGTGCAGCCGAGCCCGACGCCGGCCGGGGTGCCGGTGGTGATGCAGTCACCGGGCTCCAGCGTCATGCAGTGGCTCAGGTAGCGGATCAGCTCGGCGACCCCGAACACCATCTCGCGGGTGTTGCTGTCCTGCCGCATCCTGCCGTTGACCTTCAGCCACAGGTGCAGGTTCTGCGGCTCGCGGACCTGCGCCGCCGGCACGAAGTATGGACCGATCGGCGCGAACGTGTCGAAGCTCTTGCCCTTGACCCACTGGCCGCCGCGTTCGAGCTGCCAGTGGCGCTCGCTGTAGTCGTTGTGCAGCGCGTAGCCGGCGACATGCGCCATCGCGTCGTCGGCGCCGAGGTACTGCGCAGTCTTGCCGATGACGACCAGCAGTTCGACCTCCCAGTCGGTCTTCTGCGAGTCCTTCGGGATCACCAGGCCGTCGTTCGGGCCGGTGATCGCCGTGGTCGCCTTGAAGAACAGCACCGGTTCGGCCGGGATCGTCGCCTTGGTCTCGCGGGCGTGGTCCTTGTAGTTGAGGCCGATGCAGATCAGCTTGCCGGGGCGCTGCACGCACGGACCGAAGCGCGCCCCCGCGGGGACTGCCGGCAGGCTCGTGGCCTTGCCCGCCAGCCATGGCGCCAGCCGGGCGAGCCCATCGTTGGCGAAGAATCGCGGCCCCCAATCCTCGCCGAACGAGGAACAGTCGAGGCGGCGGCCGTCGGCGAACTCGACGGCAGGACGTTCTTGGCCAGCAGGCCCGAACCGGAAGAGGCGGAAGGTGGACACGGGCCACCCAGCATGCCGTGACGACGGTCAGAAGACGAGCTTGCCGCCATCGAGCGGCACGGCCTGGCCGGTGACGAACGCCGCTTCGTCGCTGCACAGGAACAGCACCAGATCGGCGACTTCCTGGGGCGTGCCCATCCGTCCCATCGGCTGGTACGCCGCCAGCTTGCCGAACATCTCGGCCTCGCGGCCGGGGTAGTTCTTCTGCAGATAGCCGTCGACGAACGGCGTGTGGATGCGGGCCGGACAGACGCAGTTGCAGCGGATGCCGGCGGCGAGGTAGTCGATCGCGACCGATTTGGTCATCGTCAGCACCGCGCCCTTGGTCATCGAGTAGGCGAACCGGTCGGCGATGCCGATCAGACTGGCGATGGAGGCCAGGTTGCAGATCACGCCGCGGGTCTGCTTCAGCAGCGGCAGCGCGTGCCTGGTGCACAAGAACACGCCCTTGACGTTGACGGCGAACAGCTTGTCGAAGTCCGCTTCGGCGGTGGTCTCGACGGTGCCGACATGGCCGATGCCGGCGTTGTTGACCAGCAGGTCCAACTTGCCAAAGCGCTGCTGCACCCGGGCGAACGTCTGCTGCACGTCCAGGTCCTTGGTGACATCGCAGACGAACGCTTCGGCGTCGGCGCCGCCGGCACGCAGTTCGGCGACGATCGCGGCGCCCGAGTTCGCGTCGATCTCGAGCACGGCGATGCGCGCGCCCTGGCCGGCGAAGCGGCGGGCGATGGCGGCGCCGATGCCGGAACCGGCGCCGGTGATGGCCGCGACCTTGTCGTCGAGGCGGAACGGAGGCTTCAAGGAGGTCGTCATGCGGAGTTCTCGGGTCGGCCTTGCGGCCAGGTGCGCTTGTCGATCGGGTCGAGGATGTGCAGCACCTCGGCGAGCAGGACCTTGTCGATCGGCTCGACGATCGCGGCGACGTTGGCGGCGATCTCCGCGGGCGAGGCGGTGCCGCAGATCGTCGTCGCGATGCCCGGCACGCTGCAGGAGAATTGCATGGCCAGCAAGGCGAGTTCGTAGCCGCGGGCGCGCACGTGATCGGCAGCTTGCTTGCAGACGGCGCGGATCGTCTGGTCGGCGGGGTGCCAGTCGCGCGGGCCATGGCTGGACAGCAGGCCCATGGCGGCCGGTGAGGCGTTGCACACGCCGATCCCGGCGCCCAAGAAGTCGGGCAGCAATGAGAACAGTGTGCGGTCGAACAGCGTCGCGTGGCAGTACGACAGGATCGTGTCGAGCTTGCAGCCGGCGGCGAGCGCGCGGCGGAAGATCGCCAACGGCAGGCCCGTGATGCCGACGAAGCGGGTCTTGCCGGCGGTCACCAGTTCGTGCAGCGTCGGCACCGCTTCGGCAAAGATCTGCGTGAGGTCGCCGAACTCGATGTCGTGCAGTTGCAGCACGTCGACGTGATCGGTGCCAAGGCGCCGCAGGCTGTCGTCGATGCTCCGGCGCAGGCGGGCCGGCGTGAAGTCGAACTCGGTGGGGCCGTAGCGACCGCACTTGGTCATCAGCACATAGCGGTCGCGCGGCAGGGGCCGCAGTGCCTTGCCGAGCACGGTCTCGGCCAGCGTCCCGCCGTAGTACGGCGAGGCGTCGAACGTGTTGATGCCGAGGTCGAACGCGCGATGGACGGTGGCGATGGCCTGCCGTTCGTCGATGTCGCCGTAGACGTTGCCGAGCGAGGCGGCGCCGAGGCTGAGCGCCGAGACCTGGAGGCCGGTCTGGCCAAGAGGGCGATACTGCACGCGGCGGCGAACGTTACCGGGTGGCGACGGCGCGACAATCGTCCACTCGCGCGGCCGGCGATTCAGAACCCGGTGTTGTGGCTCACCACGACTCCGGTGACGTTGCTCTGGCCAACGGTGCGGATGCGGCTCGCGCCCAGCACCAGGGTGTTGCCGGTGATGACCGTCTCGGCCGACTTCTCGATCCAGATCAGACGTTGCCGATGATGTTCGTCTGGAACGCAGAGCCGACATGGATGGCGGAGCGCGCGGTGTCCCGGATCGTGTTGCCGACGAGGTCGATCTGGCTGTGGCTGCCGGCGGGCGCGAGTTGGTTGTCAAGCTCGGCGGCGATGGCGATGGCGGCGCGTGTGAAGGCCGCCGATCCTACGACCGCGCCCTGGTTGACCCCGGTCAGCGTGTTGTTGGCGATCCGCACCTTGGTAGTGCCCGACGACTCGTAGAAGTCGGAGGCGTCGCACACCCGGT
This sequence comes from Planctomycetota bacterium, assembly GCA_016713175.1. GTDB lineage: Bacteria > Planctomycetota > UBA1135 > UBA1135 > UBA2386 > JADJPQ01. The sequence goes on along the minus strand of JADJPQ010000029.1, from coordinate 108,316 downwards.
GGATGCCGGCACCGGTGCAGCCCTGGATCGCACAGCGCTCGACCACGACATCCATGGTCTGGAGCACCAGTCCACGACCGCGGTTGTCGGCCACGATCAGGCCGTCGATCCGGATCGCCGGGCGGCGGGTCAGGTTGGTCACGAGCCTGCCGTTGGTGGCCGCGGCCGGCAGCGAGTCGAGGATCACCTGGTTGTCGTCGGAGGCCGTGTCTGTTGCGGCGACGCTGGCGGTGGCGAGCAGGTTCAGGTTGGTGTCGTCGAAGATGCCGACGGTGTCGCCGCGTTGTCGTGCGCCACGCAGAATGGACCAAGCGCGCCACGGTGATCGAGACGCTCACGCCTTCACGCTCTTCACGGCTTCACCGGGCTCATTCGATCGAGAAGCGAAGCTTCAGGGCTTAGGCTCCGACCGCGCCGCCGACGTGTTGTTGAATGCGGCGACCATGAAATGAGGAGAGGCGGTATGCGTCGCCGCCCCACGGCATCGACATGGAGCGCATCCGTGCCGATTACCTGTGACCAATTCTACCGCGAGTACGAACGGCCGTTGAGTACCGGCCAGACTGAAGCTCACCGACTCCTACGGCCAAGAACGTACATCTCGTCGACGACGAAGCGATCTGGAATGAGCTTCGCTTGCAGATCTTGGGCCTTCCCGTCGCGCGCCGCGGCAGAGAGACTCTGGTCCCGTCGCACAAGTTTCAGTTCGCGCAACGCTTCGAGGTGTTGCTCCCATTTCGAACGTCGTTCCTGGTAGTTGAGGTTGTTGAACATCCCCAAGTACTCCTCGTCCACGGCCGCCGCGTAAGATGCCTCCGCGGTACGGGCCTGTCGAATGTCATCAGCCTGTGGATCCACGGTCACGATCACATCCACAGCGACCGCAGCATCTGTGTAATATGGACCCGTCGTCAAGTGTTGAATCCCGCGATGCACTGGAGGTGGGTGCCCGCCAGAAGCAACTGTCAGGTAGCTACCGGCTCGAACAAGTCGGGCCGCAGCGACAGCCATTTGCTCCAGGACCCTCCAGTGCGCCTCTTGTCGAAGCTGCTCGAGCGTTCCAGCCTGATCATTCCCTGCGCTCGCAGCTGCAAGTTTCTCCGCCTCCTGCGCGTATGATGTCGCTGTGCGATCCCAACTCATGGCCGCCCGCTCTTGTTCATCCATTGGTAATCGTCCAAGAGTGGTGACATGGACCACCTCTCGATCACCATCGGGCTCCGAGCTAGGTCCGCCGGCCAGTCCAGGCTGCTTGGGGAATGGCCCTACGAGACCGCCGCCATCATGCCGTTTGAAGGTCCACTCGCCCGCATCCTGCATCGCGGTGGCCGCTGTTTCAGGCGCATCGGTGCCGCAGAGCGACATCGTCCAGACACCCAAAATCAACCCACCCAGCATGGAAAGCGAGAGCGCCGTCAAACGTCGCTTCGTTTTCGACGTGGAGGTCACTTCCAGAATCACCATGCTTCATCCATCCAGATCCGCAGGGCAAGAGCCACAACGAAACGTCGCGGTTACCTCTATCTCGATCCCATTATCCGCGGGGCACTTTGCTTTGACCACGGTTGTCACGTCGCCCTCGTCGTCGCAGCCATGACCAGCGGGAGCCGCAAGCGGGATCACGATACTCTCTCCAGAACACTGCATTCCCAGCGCTGTGCTTCCTTTGTAGAATTTCATGCAACCATCACCTTGCGGTATTGGCGGGTTGGCATTGGGGTCTGCCGCGCGTGTAGTCGTGCAACATGTCGGGTTCCCATTGCCGGCACACGCTCCAATGGTGAGCGTCACCGTAAACGACTTGTGACCACACGATACAGCGGTTGCTTTGCAATCCTCTGGACTGTAGCAAGTACCAGGTGTGTCTGAACCTGTAGGGACAATGTTGGCCGTCACACATGGTACGGTCTGGCTACAGAACGCGCTAGCGACCGTGACGACACATGTCGAAACGGACTCACAATTGCAGACATCACGAACCACAGACCCATGACCACTGACGGAAGTCGCCGCCCACGGAAGCAACGAACCGATCACGGCCAACCCTGTAGGCATCAAGGCGTAGATGTTCATGACGACTCTTTGCTGACTGTGTCAAGAAATTGGAACGGGGGACGGTGTGGAGCGGGCACGCGGCCTGAACCCACCGACACGAGAAAGAGGGGGGGACTGCCCACCATTTCGCAAGCAGTTCTTGGGGTTTCGCCGGGGGACTCTGTCCCCCGTGTCGTGAGCCGTGTTCGAAGGGCGTTGCGCCCCTGGGATTTGCCGCATGATGCCATCCCGAGGAAGCCTCGGAGTTCGAGTGGGAAGAGGCACGGGTGGCCGAAGCCACCCGTTCCTCGGTCTGGCCCCCAGGACGGCGCTCGGGTTGGTTCCCACCAGAGCCCTATCCTCCGCCTGGGTCGAAGCCGATGGTACCCGTGGGCCGAACGGTCGTCGAGATGGCAGCTCATGCAGCCTGCGGGATTGCGGCGCGGAACTCGGACTGCGAGCGCAGCATGGCGCAGAGGACTCCGAGCAAGCGATCGGCGACGCAGCGAAGGGCCTGTCCATGCGACTTGCCTCGGGCGCGCAACGCGGTGTAGCGCGCTTTGGAGGTGGGTTCACGTTGGGCGGCGACGCGTGCAAGGTGGTAGGCGGCGTTCCGGAGTCGTAGATGGCACGCGGCACGCATGACGACTTGATGGCGCTTGCCGCTGCGGCGGGTCACCGGTGCGACCCCTGCAAGTGCTCGCAGCGCCGGGTAGTCTCTGGCCGCGAGTGGTTCTGCCGCTTCGCCGAGCAGCGTCGCCGCCACGATCATGCCGATCCCTGGCATGGAAAGAATGATCGCGACGTCGCGCTGCTCGGATGTCTGCCCCTGGCAGTCCTCCCCGCCGAGGCGCTCGAGCAACTGCTCGAGGCTCGCCTTGCACGTCTTGAGCTGTTCGTTGACCAGGCGCACACGCTGGCCGAGCAGCAGCAGATGCGCGGTTGCAGCGGTGGCCGTCCCGGGGGCGGAGAACACCGGCCGTTGACGCAAGAGTTGGAGAGCCTGTTCGGCGTCAATCCGGCGAATGCGATGCTCTTGGAGGAGTCTGCGAACTTCCGCAGGACGAGCCTTCAGTGCCGCGGCAGGATTGCGGATGCGTTCGAACAAGCGGATGGCCCAATCCTCCCCAGGATCCCCTCTGTGCCAACGTGCCTGAGACAACCGATGGCCTCAGGTTTAGTGTCGAGGGCGTAGGTCAGGATCGACATGGTCAAACTCACGAAGTCCGCTGCAGATGATCGCCCGTTGGCGGAATCCCCGGAGCGGAGTCCCGGCTCGCGAAGCGAGTCGGGACGTAGCGGAGGGGATTCCGCCAACGGGCGCGCGCCGACGGAAGTCGTCGTCGCCGAAACCGAGACGCTCGAACGACCGAAGCGCCGGACGTTCACGGCCGAGTACAAGCTTCGGATCCTGCAGGAGGCCGACGCAGCCAACATCCCAGGTGCCATTGGCGCGCTGCTGCGCCGCGAGGGACTGTATTCGTCCCTCCTGACCGCCTGGCGCCAGGAACGATCTGCCGCTGCGCTGGCCAGTCTGTCGTCGAAGCGTCGTGGGCCGCAAACCCGCAAGATCTCTGCCGAGGCCAAGCGCATCCAGCTGCTCGAGCGCGAGAACGGGGTCCTCCGCCACCGCCTGGAAGCAGGCGGAGACCATCATCGAGTTCCAAAAAACTGAACGACGTCCTGGGGATTCCACTGAACTCGCCCCCAGCGAACAACGAGGCCGCGCCATGAAGTTCGCCGCGGATCTCGCTCCTTTCGTCGGCACCGCGGCGGCCTGTGCGGCATTGTCGGTGCCGCGGGCAACCTACTACCGGCACACCAAGCCCGCGTCGGTCTCGTCGATCAAGTGTCGTGCGTCACGCTGTTTGAGACCTGGTGCGCCAGTCTCACTAAGACAGTCGTAGGGACGGCCGCGCTGGCGCGGGAGCGCTCTGTTTTCCCGACCGTCGTCAGCGCACCGAGCTGAAGCGCAGTTCGCCCCAGGTGCGGCGATCGACGACGGTGATCTTGGTGATCACGTGCTCGATCTCGACGCGACGCTGACGGAGTTCGGCCTCGTAGCCCAGGAATGCGCGCGCGGACGAGTAGGCCAGCAGCAGTCGGAAGGGCCAGCGCTCGACGATGAGGTCGACGCGGACCTGGGCAGTGCATCGCTGGCGGGCGGTGCACTCGACACACGTGCGGTCTTTGTCGCCGGTGACAGGCCGGAGGCCATCCAGGGAGCGACACACCGGCTTCTTGTCCTGGTAGAAGGTGCGCGCCCCGCCGTGGCCGAGGATGCGGGCCTCGACGACAGGGCGAAGGCGCTCGCCGGGTTGCAGCTCGAAGCCGCCGGGACGGACGGTGAGATAGCGGACGAGGGCGCGGTGGAGGATCTCGCGCAGGACCTCCACGTCGCCCGATCTGCGCGGCTCGCTCATGCGAGTTCCCAGCGCTCGAGTGCGTCCTCGACGTGCTCGGGTTCGATCTTGCCCTTGGCGCTGCCGGCGCGACGCAGGACGGCACGGTACATCGGCAGCAGCCGACCAGGCGCGCCGCCGGCACGCTCGAAGAGCGCCGTGAGCCCGCGTTCGCACAGACGCTTGTTCTGTCCGGCCTCGAAGTGGTGATCGAGGAAAGCCTGCAGTTCGTCGATCGCGAGGCCGGAAATCTCCTCCCGCACGACGATGCGGCGCCACAGGTGCGGCTGTGCCTGCAGCTCGACGCGCAGCCTCGGCAGCCCGACGAGCAACACCTGGATGCGGCGGCTGCCGTCGAGATCGCTCTCGGCCAGGGCGCGGACTTCGGCCAGCGTTTCCGATGGCAGATCCTGCGCTTCGTCGAGCCACAGGAGGATCGTGTGCGACTCCTCGGCCAGTGCCCGCAGCAGCCGATCGAGGCTGACCGAGTGGCACATGCTGGTGCGCACGCGCAGGGCTTCGCCAGCGACCTTGATGAGGCCTGCGGCGCCGAGCTTCCTGGCGGCGGAGAAGTACAGCACGCGGTGCCGGCCGCGATCGAGCTGGCTGCGCAGTTCGCGCAGCAGCGCGGTCTTGCCGGTGCCAGTCTCGCCGGTCAGCATCGCGTAGGTTTCGCCGCCATCGACGAACGCCTCGACGAGGCTCTGCTTGGCGCGGACGAAGTCGCGGAAGGAAACGGGGGATCGATTCATGGTTGCTCCTGCTTTTCGTCGGACGAGTCGGACACGGGGTGCCGCCATCGGCGCCGATCTGGCGTTCGAGGTCGGCGAGGTAGGTCGAGAGCGCGCGGCCGGAGCCGAGGCTTGCCTTGCTGCGCGCGCATGCGGCGGTGAAGGCGTCGCGCAGGAGCGGCCCGCGCTTGCGGTAGAAGGCGACGATGGCGTGCGCTTCGTGCTCGGAGTTCGGCACCGCACGGCCGAGGAGTTCACCGAGCACCGCGAAGACCTCCGGCACGCCAAAGCCCGGCTGCGCATTCGGCCGCCCCTTGCCCTGCCAGATGTCGACGAGCTTCTGCAGCTGGCCGGTGCCCTGCTTGTCGACGCGCGTCTTGACTGCGGACAGCGGCTTCCTCGTGAATGGTTGCAGCTCGATCTCGCGCCCGTCCGTCGTCACGAGGACCGCCCGGCCGCCGTGCGTTGGGTGGTAGCGGAACCGGCTGCGTTGTCCTGCGTACGCCGCGCTTGGCACGCGGAAGCTGCCGGTCGGCAAGCGGACCTCGCCGGTCTTCTTGTCGCTCTTGGCGGTCGTGTCGACGAAGAACGCGCGCTCGAGATCGCTCTGGCTGATGCGCCGGCCCGAGATCCGGTCGGCGAGCCGCAGTTCGGGCGTGGTGCCGATCTCGCGGTGATGGTGGCGGTTGTAGACCAGTGCCAGCATCGCCTCGAGCCTGCTGCAGGTGCTCGAGGTCGACGACCTGCTGGGAGGCGAGTTCGCGGACGAACCAGCGGTCGAGGCAGCGGTGATAGGCTTCGATCTTGCCGTCCCATTCGGGGCTGCGCGGCTTGATGTAGTTGCGATGCACGCCGAGCGCGGCGAGGCCGTTGCGGAAGGCGTGGCTGTCGAAGGCCGAGCCGCGGTCGAACTGGAAGCGTTCGGCCAGGCCCCACTTCGCGATCGCCTTCGAAGTGACAGTGACCGCGGCCTCGGTGTCCTCCGCCACGGCGACGACTGCGGCGAGCACCGCACGGCTGTGATCGTCGAGGACGGAGAGCACCGTGACCTCGATCCTCGTGCCGTCGACGAAACGCACCACGAAGGCGCCCTTGCCGTCGAGTTGCCAGCCTTCGTGCGGATGCGTGGCTTCGTAGAGGTCGCGCAGCTTGCTCTTCTTGCCGGACTTGAGCCGGGCGATTCCGGCGTGCCGGGTGCTCGCGCAGACGGCGGCGCAACGTGGTCTTGCCGAGGAGTAGTCGGCGAACTCGATGCGCAGGTAGACCTCGAGTTGGGTCAACGATCGGTCGGGCTGTTCGTACGCAGGCCGATCGCGTAGCCGACCCACGCGCTCGCAGACGCCTTGCGGCTGCGGCCTGATCGCTGCGCGGCTTCGGCAACAATGTGAGATAGCCGCCGGCCCGGTAGGCCTGAGGCCAGCGATAGAGCGTGGCTCGACCGGTGCTGGCAGTGCGTTCCTTCAACGCGACGCGCCGTTGCGCGGCGTCGAGGCTCCGATCGATCAGGAAGGCGATCTGTTCGAAGCGTCGGGCGGCGATCTCGTACGGGTTGGACATCGATCTCGGCACCTCGGTGATGAGGCGCGGGATCGTGCCGGCAGTGACCGAGCACGGTGTTCGATCGCCGTGCTCGGAATCCGGCTCGGGAACTCGAGTGCAGGCATGTTCGACCACGCCAATGAGACCCGACGACACTCGGCCATCGCCTGCGGGTGCGGGCAGCCGGCGATCAACGCCACCAGCGTCATCGCCAGCATGACCGCCGCCAGCCGCTCGCGACGCGGCGTTGACCGATAGCGCCTTGCGTCCGGCGTCGGATCGCTGCGCATCGCCTCGGCGATCCCTCGCACGCGAGGCGCGGATTCGGCGACCAACCGGCTCATCGGGGCGCCGCCGATCTCGCCTGCAGGCCGACCGAGTGCATGGGCGCCGAGTCTCTCCGTCCATCCGTGCAGCGTCGTGTGCGCCGGCGCCGGGTCGCCGAATTGACCCCAGGCAACCTGTCGCAGGCTGCGGTCACCCCGGCAGTAGGACGAGATCTCGTGCTCGATGACGGCGACCCCCGTCTTGCGCGGCAGCGTGTCGCACGGCAGCACGCGACTGCGTGTTCCGCACAGCTCGCATCGCGCCAGCGCGATCGTTGCCGCCACTTTGACCATCACCAGCTCGTCGCTCTCGTCCGGCTCGAGAAGGACGAGGCCGCGCGAAACCGTCGATCCGGTGAGCTTCATCAGCCCGCCGGCCGCCCGGCACGCCGGGTCGGGGACAGCCGATGCGCCCAAGCTTCAACTGCCCGGTACTCAACAGCCGCTCGTACTCGCGGTAGAACTGGTCGCAGGTAATCGGCACGGAATGCACTCCATGTCGATGCCGTGGGGAGGCGGCTCCATACCGCCTCTCCACACTTCATCGTCGCCCGCATGCTACGCCACGCCGCCCGTGCGGCGTGAGCCTGAGCCCATGAGAGCTTCGCTCCTCGATCGGATGAGCCCGGTGAAGTCGTGAGGCGTGATCGTCTCGATCACCGTGGCGCGCTTGGTCCATCCTGCGCGGCGCGCGACAGATCAAGGCACCGCCCGCTGTGTCGCGTCGCGCCCTCTCGCCCCAGGAGCAGCACGACGTCATGGCCGCTCTCAACTGCGACGAACACGCCGATCTCCCCGTTCGCCAGGTGTTCGCGTGCTTGCTCGACCAGGGTGTCTACCTCTGTGCGATCCGCACCATGTATCGCCTGCTCGCTCGCAACGCTGCCGTGCGCGAACGCCGCGATCAGCTCCGGCATCCCACCTACAAGAGACCCGAACTGCGCGCGACCGCCCCGAATCAAGTCTGGTCGTGGGACATCACCAAGCTGCTCGGGCCGGAGAAGTGGACCTACTACCACCTCTACGTCCTCCTCGACATCTTCAGCCGCTACGTCGTCGGCTGGATGGTCGCGTCGTGCGAGTCCGCCGAACTCGCCAAGCGACTCATCGGCGAGGCCTACGAGCGCCAGGGCATCACCCCTGGCCAGATCGTCGTCCACGCCGATCGCGGCGCCTCGATGACGTCGAAGCCGCTTGCCCTCCTCTACGCTGACCTCGGCATCAACCAGAGCCACAGCCGGCCGCACGTCTCCAACGACAATCCGTACTCCGAGGCGTTGTTCAAGACCGGCAAGTACAGGCCGGACTTCCCCGACCGCTTCGGCTCCATCGAACATGCGCGCACCTACTGCGGATCCCTGTTCGACTGGTACAACCACCAGCACTACCACACCGGCATTGCCCTGCTGACGCCTGCCGTCGTCCACCACGGTCGTGTCGACGACGTGCTCGCGGTCCGCAACGACGCTCTCGCCCGAGCCTACGCCGACCACCCCGAGCGTTTCGCTCGCGCGCCGCGCGCGAAGCGCCCTCCTCCGGCGGTCTGGATCAACCCACCGCATCCGATCGAGATCGGGAACCATGGTCTCCCAGGTCATCCCGATCCTCGATCGTCGATCCTGGGGCATCCTGCAAACCCGCCGCTCAGGCAAATTGCCCTGAATCCCGACTTCACGACTGCAACTCCTACCGAGCATTCACACGCTTCAGCACGCAGTCGTCCGCTCGGTGCTTTGGCGCCAACAACCAGCTGCGGCTCCTTGCCGTTGCTCACTAATCTCCTTCCCCCGGTGTCTCATTCTCGTTGACACATTCCGATCCTCGCAGACTTGCAGGAACGCTGGGAAGTAGCGCGCGAACTGTGCGCGCATCTGGTTGACCAGGCCGGTGCGTTCGGCTTGCAGCTCGTCGTGCATCCGCGACCACTCACGCAGTTCGATCACCGTGGCGGGCTGCACAGCCAGGCGGCGGAACAGGTGGTGGTCGGTGCGCAGCGAGTCGGCGAGTACCAGTGCGTCGCGTCGGTCGTCCTTGGCGCCAGCTACCGTGAAGCGATCCCGGAAGCGGTCGAGCTGCTTCGGGTTGATCGCGAACACCACGAAACCGCGGTCCAGCAGAGTCTCGACTACGGCGCCATGAGGCACTTCGATCGCTACCGCGATCGAACCCGGGTCGCCGAGCTTCAGCAGCCAGTCGCACAGATCGGCGAGGCCATCGCCACTGTGCTTGAACGCCCTGGCGTCGACCTGCTTGCCGTCAGCCTGCAGCGCGCAGACCTCGTGTTCAGCACTGGCCCAGTCGACCCCGACGAAGTGCTTCCAGTTCGTGTTCTCCATACCAACCTCCGTAGCGGACATGGGGAAGAACCGGCACCGCGCTCCGCGGCGCGCCCTGTACTGGTGCTCGATGGCACGGACTGCCCACAGGACGTCAGAGCGCGGCTGCCTGCCGAGGCACGGGTCCCCCCCAGGAGATCGGATCTCAGGGGGCAAATGGTGGCTCTCGGCAGGCTGCCGGACCGGCCGGAGTCTACGATGAGCAGGCCCCGGCTGGCACTTTGCGTGGTACAGGGGGCTCCGTTTTCAGCCGTCTTTCAGCCGAATTCTGATGGAATCGAGCATTCTCCTGAGGTTATAGGGCGACATTCCCACCTCCTTCGCGTTGCGCTTCAGGGAACGGTCACCCTGCAGACGACGAACAACGTCGCGTTGCCGCGCCGTCAGCGCCGGGTTCGAGGCCGCCAGCGTCAACAGTTCGGCGAGGCCGGACGCCGGCTCGGGCGAATCCTCGCTGGTGGTGACGTCATCGGTAGCCGCGACACCATCCCCAAGCAACTGCGCGCCGCGCCGCTTCCCGGCCAGCGTCATCGCCGCGTGGCGGCCGACTCTGCGAGCCCAGGCCAGCACGTTGGGAATCGGCTTGCCAGAGAGAACGGCGATCTCGAAGGCCTCGAGAGTCCGTTCGCCCGCTTCGCGAATGATCGAGCGCTGCCCCGTGAACGACCGTGCACCGGACTCGCCCGCGGCCACGAGCTTTGCGAGCAACTGCGTGTCCGGCAGCGATTCGCGGGTTCCCCGCTCGATCTTCGCGCGACGACCATGTCGCCGCGGGGCCGGTTGCAATTTGTCTCGGGAGTATGCCATTCGCCAGGAGCGGGTTGAGCAGTGCTTACCCCTTGCACTCTCGCACTCGAAGATAGCACCGTGACCGCTGCCTCGCAACCGGAGTTCTTGACCGAGGACACCGGCAACGGGCACGCGTCGGGAGGGAGAGTTCGGGCTCGCTCGCCCGCGGACTCGCGGTCGGCGAAGCCCTGCGCCTGCGAACGAGCATGTGCCACTCGGTCAGCCTCGATCGGCTGCTCCGGGCACTGGCCGAAGAGTCGCACACGATCCTCTTGTGGCTAGACGTGGCGCAGGATGTGCCGGCGGAAAGACTGGCTGAAGTCCGCGCCCTGGCCGAGAGCGACCTCGACGGCAGTCGCCGCATCCACGTGCTGCTCGTCGGACTGCCGAGGCTCCGCGTCGAACTGTAGACACAGCCGCACCTGTGGCGCCCCATCGTCGTGCGGGAGGAGATCTCAGGCCTAGGAGGCAATGGGTGGGCTTCATTGGCGGGTGCACTTCGATGCGAGGGCATCGCGCTCCGGCATGTGACCGCTGTGGCAGGAATCCGCAGCGTCTCAGCGCTGCGCCTCGGGCAGCAGGCAGCCGACCGGTTCGGTGCGTGGCGTCGCGATCGTTCGGTCCGCGAGCAGCGCCGCCACCGCGTCGCGCAGGTCGTGCGTTTCCGGTTCCTGCGATTTCTCGCCGAGATCACCCCAGCGATCGTCGATGCGACCGCGATAGGCGAGCCCACCGGTGGTCAGTACGGCGACCTCCGGCGTGTGCGTGATGCCGAGCGCCGTGGCCAGCGATTGCGCCGGATCCAGCAGGATCGGCGCCGGCAGCGCGTAGTCGCGCGCATGCGCCGTGGCCGCGGCGACCGTGAGATCGGGATCGACATGCACGACGAACGTCCGCACGGCGCCAGGCCAGCCGGCCGCCAGTTCGGCGATCCGCGGCGCGTAGCTGTTGGCGATCGGACACTCCTGGCTGACGAAGAACAGCACGTGCAGTTGGCCGGCCGCGACCGTGAGCGGTGCCTGCGCACGACCGTCGAGGTCGGGAAGGATCGTCGGTGCGGCGCCCGCACAGCCGCAAAGCAGCGAGCACAGCCACGCCGCGCGCGCGCCGGTCATTCCTTCTTGCCGCCCTTCTTGCCGCCGCTGCCGCCGTCGCCGCCGTCCTCGCCGCCGCCAGAGCGGCCGCCGCCGCCGCCACGCCGCCCGCCGCCGCCGAACATCCGCTTGACCTCGTCCTTGTCGAGGAAGCCATCGCCATTGGCGTCGAGGAAGCCGAAGAATCGGCGGTACTGCTCGGGCACCTCCTTCTCCGAGACCTTGCCGTCCTTGTCGGCGTCGAGCCGCTCGAACTGTTCGTCGACGCGCTCGTCGACGTTGCCGGCGACGCGACCGAACATCCGCGAGCGGACCGCCATCAGCAGGTCGCCGAGATCCTTCTCGTCGGCCGGCACGACCACCAGCGTGATGCTGCCCATCTCATCGGTCGTCTCGCGGCCCCATTGCACCCGCTTGGGCGGCTTGTTGGGGTTGTCCTTGTTGTCCTTGCTGTTGTCGTAGCGGATCTCCGCCTTCAGCATCGAGCCCTTCGGCAGCCTGACCGCCGCAGCGTAGGTGTAGTCGTTCTGCCAGTCGAAGTCCCAGTCGCGGATCAGGAACAGCGGTTCCTTGTTGCCATCGGGCAGTTCGGCATGGAGGCGCATCGACCGGCACAGCATGTGGGCGTGGCCACCGACTTTGACGGTGTCGACGTCGCATGGCAGTTCGAACTGATCGGCCAAGAGCCAGTCCTTGTCGCCGGCCGGGATGTCGAGCTTGGCGAAGCGGCCGAACAGCGGCGGCATCTGGATCGACACCAGCGTGCGGGTCGGCGGCTGATCGGCGAAGTGGATGCCGAACGTCGTCTGCTCCTTCTCCTTCTTGCCGCTCGGGTGGAAGTGGCTCTGGATCATCAGGTCCGCGCCCTTCTTCAGATGGATGCCGAGGCCATCGGGCAGGTGTTCGGGGCGACCGCCGACCGCCCAGCCGGCGACCATCGGCAGCAGCAGCATCCGGTTGCCACCGCCGAACCCGGGTTTGCTGTCCTTGGCTTCCTCGGTCTGGCCGGTGCGTTCCTCGTCGACGAAGAACAACACGTGGTGCAGCACCGAACGCGCCGACGGCCGCACTTCGATCGCGGTGATGTACTTGTCGTCGGGCAGCCCCATCGGCAACACGAAGTTGCGGTAGATGTCGCGGCCCGATGCCGGCACCTCGAACGGCTCCAGCATCCGGACCACCATGTCCGGTTCGCCGAGCTGCCAGCCCTCGGGATACTCGGGCAACTTCGGCAGCTTGTCGGCGGGACCCTCCGGCATGCCGCCCTTGACCCAGGCGTCGATCTTGGCGACGTCGGCGTCAGGCAGCCGCAGCGGATGCTTGAACTCGCCGTGGCCGGGTTCGGGGTGCCAGGGCGGCATCAGCCGCGCGGTGACGACCTTCTGGATCATCTTGCCGCGCTTCTTGGTGTCGGCGTAGTTCAGCAGCGCGAACGGCGCGGCCTCGCCGGGGCGGTGGCAAGTCGTGCAGCTCTGGAAGACGATCGGGGCGATGTCCTGGGTGAACGTCGGCACGGTCTTGGCGGCCGGTGCTGTCGCCGGCGGGTTCTGGGCGAGCACGAGAGTGACGCTGGACAACGCGACGAGGATGGCTGTGCGCATGATGTTCCGCGGGGCCAGGATATTGCCCCGTGCGGTGACGTCGGGGACGTGGCTGTGTCCCAAACAAGTCGCGTCGGCTCCGGCCTTGTCGCTGGAAAGACGGTCGGCGGCGCGGGACTCTTGCCGCCATGTCCGATCAACCCGTCCATCAACCGCTGGTCGCGGCGCATGAAGACCAGCCCGAACTCACGTTCCGCGCCGTGCTGCTGGGTGCCCTGCTGGGCATCGTCTTCGGGGCGGCGTCGACCTACCTGGCGCTGCGGGTCGGACTGACGGTGTCGGCGTCGGTGCCGATCGCGGTGATCGCGATCGCGGTGTTGCGGGCCCGGAGCGGCAAGCGGGCGATCCTCGAGCACAACATCACGCAGACGACCGGTTCGGCGGGTGAGTCGGTGGCGGCGGCGGTGGTGTTCACGGTGCCGGCGCTGATCCTGCTCGGCTATCCGCTCGAGATCGGGCTGACCACGCTGATCGCGGCGACGGGCGGCACGCTCGGTGTGCTGATGATGGTGCCGCTGCGCCGGTATCTGATCGTCAAGGAACACGGCAAGCTGCGTTATCCCGAAGGGAAAGCCTGCGCGGAGATCCTGCGCGTTGGCGAACTCGGCGGCACTTCGGCCCGAAAGGTGTTCGTCGGCATGGGCATCGGCGTGCTGTTCCAGTCCTTGAAGGCCGTGTTCGGCGCGATCAAGGGCACCGTCGCGGTCACGCTGGACAAACTTTTTGGCAACAAGGTCGCCTACTTCGGCAAGACCGAGCTGGCATGCGACTTCGATCCGGCGCTGGTGGGCGTCGGCTACATCATCGGCTACCGGACCTCGCTGATCATGGTGGCGGGTTCGCTGTTGGCGACGCTGATCCTGATCCCGATGGTGTTCACGTTCGGGCAGGCGATTCCCGGCACGTTCGGCACCGCGACCAAGCCGATCGCCGAGATGTCGGCGTTCGACATCTGGAAGAACTACGTGCGCCACATCGGTGCCGGCGCGGTGGCGATGGGTGGCATCTTCGCGCTGGTTCGCGCTTTGCCGGCGATCGTGTCGGCGCTGACGCAATCCGCGAAGGGGCTGTTCGGCGGCGACGCCGGTCGGGGCAACCTGCGGACCGATCGCGACACGCCGCTGCCGGTACTGCTGCTGGGCGCTGTCGGTCTGGTCGCGATGGTGGCGTTGGTGCCGGCGTTCCAGGTCGACTGGCTCGGCGCGGTGATGATCCTGGTGTTCGGCTTCCTGTTCGCCGTGGTCAGCTCGCGGGTGACCGGCGAGGTGGGGTCGACGTCGAATCCGCTGTCGGGCATGACGATCGCCGTGCTGATGGGGACCTGTGGACTGTTCGTTGCCGCTGGCATGGGCGACGGCAAGTATGCAGTGCTGGCACTGATGATCGGCGCGATCGTCTGCATCGCGATCTCCAATGCCGGAACCTGCTCGCAGGACCTGAAGACGGGCTTCCTCGTCGGCGCAACGCCGGTCCGACAGCAGGGCGCACTGGTGATCGGCGTGCTGGCATCGGTGCTGGCGATCGGCTGGACGGCGTACGGGCTGAATCTGGCCGAGACCAAGGAGACGCCGCTGGCGCAGCCGTTCGCGGTCAAGGCCGAACTGCTCGAGAACCGGGGGCAGATCCAGAGCCGCTACGAGGAACTGCGGGCGGGGCAGGCCGGGGCACCGGCGCCGCGCAGCTACGTGTTCGTCAAGATCGACAAGGCGGACCTGCCGGCCGACCAGAAGCTCGAGCCGGGCAACTATCTGGTGGACCCGGCGACCAATCAGGCGATCTACCGGCGCGAAGACGGCATCGGCAGCGGTCGCTTGCAGGCGCCGCAGGCGACACTGATGGCGACCGTGATCGACGGCATCCTGACGCAGAAACTGCCGTGGGACCTGATCCTGATCGGCGTCGCGATCTCGCTGTTCATCGAGCTGATGGGCTTCCGCGCGCTGACGTTCGCGGTCGGGGTCTATCTACCTCTGGCGTCGACGATGCCGGTGTTCCTCGGCGGTCTGGTGCGCAAGTTCGCCGACAAGCGCTACCAGCGCGAACCGGATGCGGAGGACGAACCGCAGGGCGTCCTGTGGTGCTCCGGCCTGATCGCCGGCGCGTCGATCCTAGGCATCCTGGCGGCGATGCAGGCGTTCCTGCCCGGGTTCGTGTCGGACATCGGCCTGCACGGGTCGCTGGGGTTCCTGCGGCACCTGCCCTTTGGCGCGGCCAACGAGAACGACACCGGCGGCAACGAATCGCCGATGTCGGACCTGTTCGGCTTTGGCATGATCGTGTTGCTCGGCTGGCTGATGTTCCGCGCCGCGCGTGGTGGCGCGCCGGGCAACCACGGCAAGGTCTGACATGCACGGCACCGCGCCACCACCGCTGCCCGAACACTGGCTGCGCCTGGGCAAGAGAGCTCTCGGCTACTTCGCCGTCGCGATCGCCAGCATCGGCGGCATCGCCACGGCGATGATCGCCGCGCTCGATGCCGGCAGAGCGCTGATCGACGCGTTCGACTTCCAGACCCAGAACGACCTGACCATCAGCTACGCGGTGAAGGCGATCGACGCGCTGCTGTTGTCGCTGGTGCAGTTCCTGCTCGGCGCCTACCTGTGGCGCATCCTCGATCCGCGGTCGTCGCTGATCGACGACGAGACGGTGACCGGCCTCGAGGAGGTCAAGCAGATGCTGTGCAAGGTGATCCTGGTGATCCTCGCCGTGCGGCTGCTCGATCTGGTGCTGGTCGCGCATGACAAGCTGCGATGGGAACACATGGTGATCCCCGCCGGTCTCGCCGCCCTGGCTCTGGCGACTTCGGCTATGGCCAAGAGCAAGAATGGTGCGACCTGAACGATGGCTGCTGGTCGGCGCCGGCGTCGTCGCCGTCGCGCAGGAACCGGCGCCGCCGCCGACCGCGGCGCAGCTGGCGGCAGCGCGGGGCCCCGCGCTCGCGGCCGTCGTCGACCTGGTGCACGAACAGGACGGCGGCCAGATCGACGTGACGCTGTTCCGCCTGTTTGCCAAGGCGCGCGCGGCCACGGACCCGGCGACGTCGTTCCTGCTGTTCGATGCGGCGATCGACCTGGCGATCCGCGCCGGCGACCTCGGGCGCGCAAACCGCGCCATTGCCGAGCAGGCGCAGGCGTTCGCGATCGATCGTCCGGCCCGGATGACCGAACTGCTGCTGGCGCTGCAGGGAGTGCCGGCGACGCCGCCGCTGGCGTTGTGCGTGGCGGCCCTCGACGAACTGCAACGCGGCTGGCTGGCGGGCGTGCCGCCGATGCCGCGCCTGGCCGATGTCGCCGCTCGGGCCGCCGCCCGCACCGAGGATCCATGGCTGCAGGCGCACGTCGCCGCCGAACTGGCGGCGCGGCGGACGCCAGCGGCGCCGGCCGAGCCGTTCGCGGAGCTGGCCCTGCCGCAGCTGCTCGACCTCGCCGGCCGCGAAACCGATCGACCCCGGCGTCGGGCACTGTGGCTGGCAGCGCGTGAACGCGTTCTTGCCGACGACAACGACGAGCCTGCGGCCCGTGCGGCGCAGGCGCGGGCGCTGGCGGCGATCACCGCCGGGCTGTGCGATCGGGATGGCATCACGCGACTGCGCTTTTCGCGCGCCGAGGATCTCGCCCAACTGGCGGTCGTTCGCGGCGAGTGGCAGGTCGTCGACGGGCAACTGCGCGGCGTCGCCAACGGCACCGGGAACTACGCGACGCACCGGCTGCCGTTCGCCTCGATCCGTTCGGTGGTGATCCGCGGCGGCATCCGCAGCGACGCCGGCCTGAACTTCCGTTGCATGGTCGGGCCGGTGAACCTGCTGCTGAACTGGGAAGTTGCCGACGAGAACCACCTGTGGTACCACGGCCGCCGTGACGCTCGCGGCCCGCGCGCGCTGACGCAGGGCAAGGAATGCACGATCGGCATTCACGACACACCGGCCGGCGTGCTGGTGTTCCTCGACGAGCAGTTGTGGTGGCAGGCGCCGGCAGGACTCGGCGGCACCGTGACCGTCTATCCGTCCCTGGGCAGCGAGGTCTTCGTCCGCGAGATCCTGGTCGATGGGCAACTACAGGCAGCGGCGCCCGCCACCGGTCCCGGCGGCAACCCGATGTGAGGAATCGCCGACTCGCCGGCCCCGCGCACGCCACGGCGCATTAGCATCGGCCCGCCATGAACGGAGCCGCAACCCTCGGACTCACGTCCTTGTTCGCCACCATCGCCGCGCTGGCGATGTGGCAGGATCCGTCGGGTGCCGTCGCCGGAATGGCGACCGCCGCGCAGCAGTTCCTCGCGGCCTTGCCCGAGCCGCTGCGCGCCAAGGCCTGCGCCGACCTCGGCGCCGCCGAACGGCAGGTCTGGGGCTTCGTGCCGGCGGAGTATCCGGGCGTGAAGTTCGGTGAACTCGATCCGGCGCAGAAAGCGAAAGCGCACGCGTTGCTGCGTTCGGCGCTCAGTTCGCAGGGCTATCTGAAGACGACGGCGATCCTCGGGCTCGAGAACGTGCTGCGCGATCTCGAAGGTCCGCAGGCGACGCATCGCGATCCGGGTCGCTATGCGCTGCAGGTGTTCGGCGTGCCGTCCAGCGACGGCGTGTGGGCGTGGCGGATCCAGGGGCATCATCTGTCGCTGCACTTTTCGATCGCGCACGGCAAGCTCGCGTCGCACACGCCGTCGTTCCTCGGCACCAATCCGCACGAACTGCGGCAGGGGCCGCATGCGGGGCTGCGCGTGCTCGGGGCCGAAGAGGATCTGGCGCGCGGGCTGCTGGCGACGCTGACCGAGACGCAGCGGAAGGTCGCGATCGTCGCGACGACGGCGCCGGCCGATGTGATCCTGGGGCCTGCGCGCGCTGCGGATTTCCTCGGCGAACCGAAGGAAGGCATCGCCTGGTCGCAGCTGACGGCGGGACAGCAGGAACTGCTGTGGCGGCTGATCGAGGAGTATGCGCACAACCTGCGCGGCGAGTTTGCCGCTGACGAGTTGCAGCGGATCCGCGATCGCGGGCGCGACGCGATCCGGTTCGTCTGGGCGGGTGGCACCGCGCGAGGCCAGGGGCATTACTACCGCGTGCAGGGGCCGTCGTTCTCGATCGAGTACGACAACACGCAGAACGACGCCAACCACGTGCACACGGTCTGGCGCGATCGTGAGCGCGATTTCGGCGGCGATCCGCTGCGGGCGCATGTCGAACAGGCGCATCGCGACGGCAAATAGTCCGCCCGACGGCCTGGCGGACCGGTGACGGTCGGCCACTGCGAGTACTATGTCCTGCATGTCCATGTACCGTGCCCTGGCGTGCTTGTTCCCGGTCGCTTGCGGTCTGGGCAGCGCTATCGCGCAAGAGGCCCATCGCGTCGACCCCTTCCCCGGTCGCGGGGCACTGTTCGCCGACCAGCGGCGCGGCTGCCTGGTCGTGGTCGACGTCGGCCAGACGGCCGTCGACACCTGGGAACTGCACGGCGCGCGCTGGTTGTTCCGCAACAAGATCCAGCGGCAGAGCGAGACCCATGCGCTCTACCACGAAGTTGGCAGCGGTGAGACCGTGCTGTTGCCGCTGCAAGCGACCGGCATCCCGCGGGCGTGGGACGGCTTCGAGTGGCGGAATCGGGCCAGGTTCACCGCCGGACCGATGGCCCGCGCCAACGGCGTCTTTGCCCACGATTCCGGGCGCGGCGAACTGCTGCTGTTCGGCGGTTACGCGCTCGTCGGCGGTTCGCTGGTGATGCAGCAGGACACCTGGTCGTGGAACGGCAGTGTCTGGCAGCAGCTGTCGGGAACGGCACCGCGGGCGCGGGCGATGGCGGCGATGGCGTTCGATCCGGTGCGGAGCGAGTTCGTGATGTTCGGCGGCTTCGACGGTTTCGGTCAGGCGCTGACTTTTCTTGGTGACACCTGGGTGCATGACGGCGTGCAGTGGTCGCCGCGACCGGTCGCCGGACCCTCGGCACGCGCGGGCCAGGCGATGGCCTGGGACGACGGCGCGCAGCGCCTCGTGCTGCATGGCGGCTTCGCGACGACGGGGACGTTGACCGACACCTGGACCTGGGATGGCGCCGGTTGGGCATCGACCAGCTGGCAGGTGCCTGGTTCAGCGGTTGGCGAACCGCTGTGGGCGGTCCCCGGCGGCCTGGCGAAGTTGACGCGCGACGAGGAAGCGAGCCATCTGTGGCAACGGACGGGTGGCACCTGGATCGAACGGGTGCGCGACGAACTGCCGATCGAACGGACGGATCCGTCGATGGCGTTCGACCGTTCGCGTGGCACGGTCGTGTTGTTCGGCGGCAACGTCGGGTCGGCCTATCGCGCCGACACCTGGACCTGGGACGGTCGTTGGCGCGTGGCGCGGCCGGCGGTGTCGCCACCGGCTCGGGCTCGGACCGCGATGCAGTTCCATGGCGCGCGCAACGAGCTGATGCTCTTTGGTGGCACCGACGGGGCGCGCGCGCTCGACGACACGTGGGTGTTCGATGGCACGAACTGGTCGCCCCGGGCGGTTTCGGTTCGACCGCAGGGTCGGATGGATGTGCGGCTCGCGGACGATGCGGCGCGCGGCGAGATCGTGCTGTTCGGCGGGTTCGACGGCGGGGCTTCGATGGCTGGAACCTGGCTGTGGAACGGCACCGGCTGGCGGCAGTTCGTCGGCACCGAGCCGGCGGCGCGCCACGAACATCTGCTCGTCGGCGACGATGCCCGTGCGCGGGTCGTGCTGGCTTCCGGCATGACCATCGGTCCGGGCCAGTTGCTGGCGCACAGCGATACCTGGGAATGGGACGGGTCGAACTGGTCGTTGCATCCGGCTACCGGGGTGACGATCGCCGCTCAGGCCTGGTACCAACCCGGTATCGGTGCGGTGGCGTTGCTGGCCGGCACCCGCAAAGCCTTCGATGGTGTGGCGTGGCGCTGGCTCGATCAGACCGCGATCGTCGGGGCGCCGTCCCAGGTCGCCGCGTTGGCGTGGCATGGCGGCCGTGAGCGCGTGCTGGTGTTCGGGGAAACGACTTCGGCCGGGACGTTCGTGATCGGGCCGACGCCGGCGGTTGCCACGTCGACCGGCGGAGCGTGCGGTGCCCCGATGCCGCGGCTGGCGACGGTCGGTCGATCGCGGATCGGCGAGCTCGAGTTCCGCTTCGAAGTCGACGCCGTGTTGCCCGGTGTGACGGCGTTCCTGTTGCTCGGGCTCGGCGATCAGGGGCCGGTGGTCGGTGGTTGTCCGGTGCGCGTCAGCAGCCTGGTGCTGAACGTGCCGGCCGTCACCGATGCCAATGGTCGTGTCGTCGTGCCGATGCCGATTCCCGAGCTGTTGCCGATCCGGGGGCTGCAGGTCTTCGGTCAGGCTGCGGTGATCGTGCCGAACGGCCCGGCGGCGGGGTTCGCGCTCAGCGACGGGTGGGCGGTCCGGATCGGCGATTAGCCGGTCACGCAACGGACGAACGCGGCGGCGGAGTCGAGCGCGCGCCGCAGGTGGGAGGCCGCCGTGTGCCCGCTGCTCTTGCGCGGCACCAGCGAATGATCGCCATCGGCGAACCACTCGATCGCGATCGCAGCGGACAACGAATAGCCGGCGACTTCGGCACGCGTGCCGAACGGGTCGCGTTCGCCCTGCAGGATCAGCGTCTTCGTGCGCAGATTCACCAGATGCGCGGTCCGCAGTTGCTCAGGCTGCCGCGGCGGATGGAACGGGTAGCCGATCGCGACGACGCCGGCGACGCCCAGATCGTCGGCGATGGTGGTGGCGACGCGGCCGCCCATCGACTTGCCGGCCAGTACGAGCGCGGTCGGCGGACCGCCCTGGGCAGCGACGTCGGCAAAGCGCTGCTGCAGCACCGGCAACCGATCCGGCGGGCGCCGTTCGCCGCGGCGCCGCGCCGCCATGTACGGAAACTCGAAGCGGATCACCCGCAGCCCGACCGCGGCCAGCCCCTGCGCGAACGTCGCCAGGAACTCGTGATCCATGCCAGCACCAGCGCCGTGCGCCAGCACGATCGTCGTCGCCGCGTCCGGCGGGCCATCGATGCGCAGGTCGTCGTTCACGGGTTCGCGGGTCGTCGCGGTCGCAGCAGGAACGTGAACGTGCCCTTGGCGATCCGTTCGCCGGCCTGGAACACCTCGCTCTCGCAGACGGTCAGCGTCCGTCCCGACCGCAGGCGCGTGCCGATCGCGCGCAGCGGTCCACGTCCGGGCAACGCCGCCGCCAGGAAGCGCATCGCCGCATCGGTACCGGTCATCGAACGGTCTGGTCCGAGGTCGGGCCACAGCAGATAGACCGCCGCCATGTCGGCCAGCGCCGTCAGGATGCCGCCCTGGACCACGCCTTCTTCCTGCAGGAACTCGGGTCGCACCGGCAATTCGAGTTCGGTGCGTTTGGCCGAGCGGCTGAGCAGCAGCAGGCCGAGGAACCGATTGCACGGCACGGCGGCGAACGCGGAGGCGAGGTCATCGGCGGACACGGGCTCGACGCTAACATCGCGCCGTCGCCGACGTCCAGGCGACGCCATGACCTCCCGGGTCACATTCCTGCGCGACCGCCGTGACCGCCTGCCGGTCGCGTTGACCGCGGTCCATGCCGGCGTGTTGCTGGCGCAGCCGCCGTGGTGGGTCGTCGCGGTGCTGCTGTGGTGGAACGCCAACACCATCGCCCATCAGTTCACGCATCGGCGGTTCTTCGCCACCAGGAGGCTCGACGATGGGTTCTCCCTGGGCCTGACGTTGCTGCTCGGCTTCCCGCAGCGGTTGTGGCGGCAGTGGCATCTGGCGCATCATCGCGATGTGCGTTGGCACTGGCGGCGCGAACGGGGATTGGCTCGCGAAGTGTTGGCGGCGCTGGCGATGTGGGTGGCGTGGGCGTGGCTGCAGCCGACGTGGTTCCTGGCGGCATGGTTGCCGGGCTTCGGCGTCGGCCAGCTCTTGTGCGCGTTGCAGGGCCGTGGCGAGCACCGCGGCGGCACGACCAGCATCCACGCGGCGTGGTGGAACACGCTGTTCTTGAACGACGGTTATCACGTCGAACACCACCGCGCGCCGCGCGTCCACTTCCGCGACCTGCCGGCGCGCCGTGCCGTCGATGCCCGGACGAGCCGCTGGCCGCCGGTGCTGCGCTGGCTCGATCGGCCGTGGTTGTGCCTGCTGGAGCGGTTGCTGCCCAGGTTCGCGTGGCTTCGTCGCGCCGTGCTGGCGGCGCATCGCGAGGCCTTGCAGGAGGTGCTCGCCGGCGTGCCGGTGCCGCATCGGGTGGTGATCATCGGCGGCGGTCTGTTTCCACGTTCGGCGATCCTGCTGCGCGAGCTATGGCCCGACGCGGCGATCGTGATCGTGGATGCCGACGCCTCGCACCTGCGCGCTGCACTGCCATGGTTGCCCCCGGGAGTCACGACGCAGGTCGGCACTTTCGTGCCCGGGGACTCGGTGCCGGCGGATCTGGTGGTGGTGCCGCTGGCGCTGCATGGTGATCGCGAGCGCTGCTACCGACGTCCACCGGCGCCGCTGACGTTGATCCACGATTGGCTGTGGCGACCGCGCGGTCGCGGCCAGGTCGTCGGCTGGTGGCTCGGCAAGCGGCTGAATCTCGTCGTCGGCGAGCCGGCGCTGGTCTGCGGATGACCCGCGCGGTGTTGCCATCCGGCTGGCCGCCGCACGTGCGCTGCGTGCAGCCGGGCATCGGACCGGCGGCGCAGCTGGCGCTGTTCGTTCGGCGGATCCGGCGGTGGCTCCGTCGTTCGCTGGCGCCGCAGCGATTGGCTGCCGCTCGCGCTGCGCTGCGCGGCGAGTGCGCGGACTGTCCGCATGATGTCGTCGAGGCCGCCGATTTGCGTTGGGTCCGCAATGTCTGCGGGCTGCGGCCGCCAGACGGTCGCGAACCGGTGCTGTTCGCCGATGGCCTCGGCCTGGTGCGGCTCGCGCGTCCCGAACTGCTGCTGGCGGCTCTGGTCTCGGCTGCTGCCGGTGGCGTCGCGTCGATCTGGTCGTGGTGGTTGCTGCCGGTGGCACTGCTGCCGCTGGCGTTCACGGTGTGGTTCTTCCGCGACCCGGAACGGTGCCCGCCGGCCGATCCGGATGCGGTGTTGGCGGCGGCCGATGGCGTGCTCGACGACGTGCGCCGCGAGGCGGCGTGTCCGTTCTTTGCCGGTCCCGCGGTGCGGCTTGGCGTGTTCTTGTCGCTGTTCGACGTGCACGTCAATCGCGCCCCGGTTGCTGGCGAGGCGATCGGCTTCGACTACCGGCCCGGCGCGCGACGGGCGACGTATCGGATCGGCAAGACCGACGCCAACGAACAGCTGCTGACCTGGCTGCGCACCGACGACGGCCTGCCGGTCGTCGTCCGCCAGATCGCCGGGCCCGCGGCGCAGCGGATCTGCTGCGTGTTGCGCACCGGCGAACGGGTGGCTGCCGGTCAGCGTTTCGGCCTGATCAAGTTCGGTTCGCGCACCGAGGTGTTCGTGCCGGACGTACCGGGTCTGCAACTGGTCGCGCGACCGGGCCAGCGGGTCCGCGCCGGCGAGACGATTCTCGCCCGCCTGCCAGGCGTCGCTAACGCCGCGGCTGGTGCGACGTCCTGATCTTCGAGGTGATGTCGATGATGCACTCGTTCCCGCTGCTCCCGCTCCTGTTGTTGCCGACTCTGTGGTCGCCCGCTGAGCCGCCGGCGCTGCCAAGCGATCCGGCTGGCGTCTACGCGCTGCTCGACAGGGTGGCGCTGCTGCCCGACGCCAACAACCCCGATCGCGTCGAGATCGAAGGGGCGTTCTGCCTCGCCGTCGGCCATGGCGGCGATTACTACCGTTCGCCGGTCCGCGGTCGGTTGACCTTCACCGCAAGCGACAAGAAAGACCAATCGATCGCCGAATGGCGTGATCTTGCCAAGGTCGCCGGCACCGGTCGGATCGTCGCATTCGGTTCGCGCTACGAGCAGCACGAACATCCGCCGCGCGTGATCGTGGCCGGTCAGGCAGCCACCGAGCCAGCGCCCTACCCGCTCGGCTGGGGAATCCGCGAGGTCGGGACCCTCGACTACGGTCCCGTTCGCGAACTGCGGCTGTTGCCGACGCCGCTTTCGCCGCTCGATGCCAACGGACCCAAGGCCAGTGCCAATCGCCGGCCGGGGCGCGACGTGACGTTCGAGTGCAAGAACTGCCTCGCGGACCAGAAGGACCTGCGCTACGTCTTCGAAGTGCAGGTCGGCGACGGCGAGCGCTTCGCCAGCCCGCCGGTGGAGCCCGGCCAGGGCACCACGAAGTGGACCACCGAGATGGCGCTGCAAGCCGGCGAGAAGATCGTCTGGCGTGTGCACGTCCTGCACCTGAAGGCCGAACGGACACCGGTGGCCGAGGCGATGTTCGTGGTCGGCCAGGCCGAGGCGGCGAGGAAGTAGGCGAGGATGAACGGGATCGCGGTGCTGACGGTACTGCTCGTGGCCAAAGCCGCGGCGCTGCTGCACGTGCCGCCGCCGCCGATCGCCGAGTTGCCGCTGGTGCTCGCCGACGATGTCGTCGTGGCCCTGGTCCTGGTGGCGCTCGCACCGTGGTTGCCGCGAGTCTGCATGCGGATCCTGTTCGCAGTGTTGGTCGCATGGACCGCTGCCAACGCGGCGCTGGTCGTCGCGATCGGACGTCCGCTGGCGCTGCCGATGCTGCAGGGCGCCGATGAGGCCATGGGGGACTCGATGCGGCACTACCTGCGGATCGAGATCCTCTGGCCGGCGGTGCTGGTGCTGGCGATCGGTGGTGTCGCACTGCTGCGCGTCGGCAGTCCGGGCGCCGTATCCCACCGTCGGTGCCGGTTCGCCATCGCACTGGCCGCGGCGTCGTTGGCCGCCTGGTGGTGGTTGCCGCCGCCGGCGAGTCCGGCGCATCGCAACGCGCTGCTCGAACTGATCCGGTCGGCGATGCCGCGGTCGCTGCCGGACGCGGCACCGCCGCTCGCACCCGTGACTTCAGCCCCATCGCCGTTGTCGCCGTTGCGGGGCGCCGCGCGCAGTCGTTCGGTGGTGTTCGTCGTGCTCGAGTCGGCGGCGCCGCGGTTCCTGCGCAGCTACGGCGCCGACCAGGACCCGATGCCGTTCCTGACCGGGCTGGCCGCCGATTCGCTCCTCGCCACCGATGCGTACTGTGTCTATCCCGAGAGCATCCTCGGACAATTGGCGATCCTGCATGCCGTCGCGCCGGCGCCAGACCGCCGGCCGGAACAGTACCGCGAGCTCGCCGTGCCGTCGTTGGCGGAGGCGTTGGCGCCCAAGGGCTACCGCAGCGCGCTGGTCCACGCCGGCAGGTTCGCGTTCCTGGGCATGGAGCACGTGCTCGCCCCGGGAGGCTTCCACCATCTCGCCGATGCCGCGACGATCAGCGGCGAACGCGAATCGAGCTTCGGCATCGACGAAGAGTCCGCAGTGGCCGCGTTGCTCGCGTGGGTCGACACGCTGCCGGCGAACGCGCCGTTCGTCGCCGCCTGGCTGCCGATCGCCGGCCACCATCCGTATGCGAGTCCGCCGGGTGGGCCGTTCCCGTACGACAACGAACTCGACTGCTACCGCAATGCGCTGCATTGGTGCGACCGCAATCTGCGCACGCTGTGGCAGGAACTCTGTCGCCGTCGACCGGCGGCAGAACTGCTGCTGTGCGTGATCGGCGATCACGGCCAGGCGTTCGGCGAGCACGACGGCAATGTCGGCCACACGTTCGCGCTGTACGACGAGAACGTCCGCGTGCCGTGGCTGCTGCATGCGCCTGGCCTGACCTCGGGGCTGCCGCGCTGGACCGTGCCGTGTTGCCACCTCGACGTCGCGCCGACGGTGCTCGACCTGCTCGGCGTCGCCGCCGATCCAGGCCATCAGGGCCGTTCTCTGCTGCAGGACGCGGCGTCGCGGCCGGTGTGCTTCTTCACCGACTGGGGCGACTTGCAGGTCGGCGTCCGCGATGGGTGCTGGAAGCTGGTGCACACCGTGACCACCGGCCGCGACCAGCTGTTCGACCTGCTGGCCGATCCCGCAGAACAGTCCGATCTGGCCGCGACCGACCGCGAGCGCGTCGAGCGCCTGCGGGCGATCGCGACCGCGTGGCTGCATGGCCGCTGAACGTTACGGCTGGATCACGAACCGATAGCCGGCAGCGGAGATCTCGGTCATGCCCTGCACCGCCGACGCCCGAACCTCGATCGGCCGGTTCAGGAACTGCGGGTCGATGTTCGCCGGAATCGGGAACGGGATCGCGAACGGTGTGGTGCGGTTGTGGAAGCCCGCGGGGATCGTGATCGTCGTCGGTGCCAGGAAATAGAGACCCGTTGGGCCACCGTCGATCCACAGTTCGAGCGCCAGGGTCACGGTCTCCGCATTGGGGCTCCAACTCGACAGCGCGACGTGCGTCCACGCCGTCTGTCCCGGTCGGATGACCTGCCGCGTGCCCATGGCCGACACCGCGACGACCGGCCGTTCCGCGATCAGTTGATTGTAGGCGCGTTGCAGATCGATGCGCCCGAAACCGAACGTGTTGTCCTCACCGGCGGTGCCGAGGTCGACCGCGGTGTCCATCAGCAACGTCTTGGCGCGGGTGACCGAGATCTCCGGCCAGACATCGCGCAGCAGCGCCACCGCGCCAGCGACGTGCGGGCAGGCCATCGACGTGCCCGACAGCAGCGAGTAGCCGCCGCCCGGCACCGAACTCCGGACCGACGAGCCGCGAGCCGAGACTTCCGGCTTGATGTTGCCAGTCGCCGCGCAGGTGCTCGGGCCACGGCTGCTGTAGCTGGCGATCACCAGGCTGCCTGGCTCCAGCGCACCGACGGTGAACGTGTTGGTCGGCGACGCGACCCGATCAGCAGGCACGCGCGGGCCGGTGGCACCCTCGTTGCCGGCCGACCAGCAGAACACCACGGTGCTCGCTTCGGCGGCGTCCAGCGACGCGTAGAACACCGGCGAACACGGACCGACGCCATTGGCCGCATCGCGCACGCCCCAGCTGTTGCTGCAGACATCCGGCACGTCGTCGACGGTCAGCGGATTGCCGTCCGGATCGGCCATCCACTGGATGCCCTGGTTGTACCAGACGTTCTTCTGCGCGCGGGTGCCCGACGCATCGATCGGATTGCTGGCAATCCAGCGGGCGCCGGGCGCCATGCCGATCTGGTTGCCGAGCCCATCGTCGCCGCAGATCGTGCCCATCGTGTGCGTGCCATGGCTGCCGCGACCGACCGGGAACGTCGTGTTGGTGATCACGTCGTGCCACGCGGCACTCGCCGGCACCCCGGGCAGCAGACCGCGCCAGCGCGAACGGAGAGCCGGATGATTGCCGTCGACACCGGTGTCGACGTTGGCGACCAGCGCGCTGGTGCCGGTGAAGCCGAGGTTCCACAGGAAGTCGGCCTTGCACTCGGTCAGGCCGGTTTCGGGCACCGGCAGCGGCAGCGGCGCCGGCGCGAGTTCTTCGATGTCGATGGCGTCCTGGGTGCCGGGCTGGTCGGAGCCGGCCCAGACGATCTGGCCGACCGCCGGCAGCAGCGCCAGCCGCTCGATCGCACCGCGGGTGCCGCGGACCGCGAAGCCGTTGAAGATCCAGAACGGCGTCACCATGCTGACCTCGCCGATGGCGTCGAGTTCGTCGAGCACGCGCTTGACCGGCGGCTGCGTGCCGGCGGCCAGGTCCTGCAGCGAACTGACGACCAGCCAGTGGCGGAACTGCCGCGTGGCGTTCATCCGGTCCAGGGCAGCGACCGTGTCGGTCAGCGGCACCTGATCCCTCAGGTAGACGAACACCGTCGTCTGTTCGTTCGGCTTCAGGTTGGCGAGCACCGCTTGCAGGGCGGGATCGATGTCGCCCGGCAAGGCCGTGGCCAGTGCGGACAGGGTGGGGGCGAGCAGACTCGGTACCAGCATGGAAGGCTCCGTGGGCAGGGGGGAGCCTTGGATCGGAACACACTTCGCGTCCGGTGCAAGGCGGTGACGCCAACGCGACATCCATGGGGCATGCACCGCATGGCCACCCCGACCGAACAGGGCGCAGTCGCATGGGCCTGGACGACAGTGTTCGATCCCGACGATTCCGTGCGCAAGGTCCGTTCGGCGTCACGACATCTGCGCTGCATGTTCGACAAGTGGGCCAGCCTTCTCTTGTGCACCGGGTTGGTGGGCCAGGATGCCGCTTTGCGGGCACCGATGCCGGTCGCCGCCGACCGCTGGCATGTCGAGGTCGCTTTCCTGTGTTGAAGCATGGCGAGCAGGGCCCGTGGGGTCCTGGCGGAATTGCCGGGGGTGCGCTCGGTCGAAGAGCGAGCGCCGCTCGCCTCGATCCAGGCGTTTGCCGTGACCACCGAGCCGCAGGCGTTCACGGCCGAGGCCTGGCGGGGGCTGGCGATCGCCAATCTGTCGGTGCTGGTCGCGACCGCCGACGGCGATGCGGTCGCCACGGTGCGCGCAATGCGGACCAGCGTGGCGACCCGCGAGCCGACTGCGCTCGCGACGCTGCGAGAGGCTCGCGCCGTGCTGACGACCCACGTCGGCGCCGTGCAGGCCGGGCAGTGGCTGCTGCGCGAACTGGTGGCGCTCGGCGATCTGCGGGCTCCGGCCGGCCGCGCGCGAGCGTGGGATCCGCGGCTCGATGAGGCGTTGGCGATCGGCGAAGAGCTGCTCGCGCTGAACGCCGCGACGACCGGGCTCCACCCGCCGATCGCGCTGCCCACGGATTTCGCGCCCCCGATGGTGCTGGCCGAGCCGTTGCTGGTGCTGCAGCTGCGGGCGTTGCAGGGCAAGGCCGTGGCGCCATGGGCACAGGCGGCCGTCGATCAGGCCTGGCAGGTCGCTGCCGACCTCGAGAGTCGGGTGCGCCAGGGGCTGGCCGTGCGTCAGGCGCGGGGCCACCTGTTGGCGGCGGCACAGCACCTGCACGGCATCGCCTCGGCAGGCCGCGATGCGGCGGTCACCGGTCAGGCCCTGCGCATCGCGCGGCGCTGCGACGAGCTGATCGCCGGCATCGACCTCATCGGTGCACCCTGGTGAACGTTCAGCGCCGGCCGAGCGTCGCGGTGCCGGCGTTGCTGATCGAGCCGCCGAACGGATTGCCGGCGCCAGCATCGAGCACCAGCGCCTGCTTGTGGTAGCGCACGCCGAGCAGGTTCGTCTGGTTGGGGATCACCCAGGCGAACCGGTGCGTCGAGCCGGTGTGCAGCGACAGGAAGAACTCGTCGATCGACAACCAGGCCTGGCAGCCGGGCAGCCCGAAGGAGGCCAGCGCGATCGGCAGCGGTTGTCCGTTCCAGGTCTGGTCGGAGAACCCGAACACCATCAGCATCGCACCGGCGGTCGCGGGCAGATTGTCGATCTGCACGGTGAACAGATCGCCGAGCCACGGCCGGCTGTTGCCGGCCGGACCAAGCCTTGGCACGCCGGCGGAGCCGGCGCAGCCGGTGCCATAGGTCGTGAAGTCGGCGGGTGGTTGCGAGCGGTAGATCCACGTGTGCGGGAACGCCGCCGTCAGATTGCTGCCGCCGAACAGCAAGGTCCGTTTCGCCGTCGGTTCGTGGGCCAGGGCCGCGCCGTAGCGTGCTTCCACGGCCGTGCCGGTGGTCCGCAGTTGCCAGGTCGCGCCGTTCCACTCCCAGGTGTCGGCCAGCGGCAGGAACGCGGCGTCGAGGCCGAAGGCCAGCAGTACCCGGTCGCGCTCCTGCGCGTAGGTCATGCTGTGGTACAGGCGTGGGGACGGCGACGCCGCGGGCGTGCGGAGCGTCCAGACGCCGTTGGCAAACGTCCAGGTGTCGTTGCGCGCCGCGGTGCTGTCGCGGCCGCCGAACAGTACGACCTGGGCCCGTTCGGGATCCCAGGCCATCGCGTGGTATTCGCGTGGACTCGGCCCCGGCACGAACAGTTCGGTCCAAGTGCTGCCGTTCCACTGCCAGGTGTCACCGAGCGACGCGAAGGCGTTGTCGATGCCGCCGAACAACAGCAGCGTTGCCGAGCCCGCGGCGCACAGGGCATGGAACTGCCGTGGCGGCGGCGCGATCGGCGGCTGTAGCAGGTTCCAGGCGAAACCATCCCACTCCCAGGTGTCGTCGCGACCACCGCCGAGATCGCGACCGCCGAACAGCAACGTCCGGTTGCGGATCGGATCGAAGGCGAGGGCGTGGAACTGGCGGGGCGTCGGCGCGATCGCGGTCGGCAGCAGGTGCCACCGCAAGCCATCCCATTCCCAGGTGTCGCCGAGGGTCCGGGCGGCGCCGTCGGCACCGCCGAACAGCACCAGCCGGCTGCGTTGCGGATCCATGCACATCGCGTGGCCGCTGCGCGCCAGCGGGTCGTCGGCAACGGTCCGGGTCTGCCACGTGGAGCCGGTGTAGCTGACCGCATCGTCGAGCCGGGCATTGCCGGTGCTGACGCCGCCGATCACCAATGCCTGGCCGAGCGCCGGATCGAACGCGCTGGTGGCACCCTGCCGCGGCTGCAGGCCGGCGACCGTGCGTGCGCTCCAGTTCGAGCCGTTCCAGGTCCAGGTGTCGGTGCGCAGTCCGAGAGCATCGGCCCCGCCGGCCAGGACCAGGCCGCCGCCCGGGGTCGCCGTCAAGGTCGCGCCGGCGCGAGCCGACGGACCGGCCGCCTGGCCGACCCAATCGACACCGTTCCAGGACCAGGTATCCGCCAACGGGCCACCGCCGCCTTGGCCACCGAACAACAGGGGTTGGCCGGAGCCCTGGGTGGCCATCGCCGCGCGTTCGCGCGCTGGCGGTACATGGGCCGGCGAACGCTGCGTCCAGGTCGTGCCGTTCCATTCCCAGGTGTCCTGCCGCAGCGCCGCCGTCCGTGCGCCGCCAAACAGCACGATCCGGTTGGCACCGTTCAACCAGGCCATGGCGTGGCCGTGCCGCGCCAGCGGTGCGCCGGCAGGGCTGGCCTGCGCCCAGTTGGTCCCATCCCAGAGCCAGGTGTCGGCGAGGTCGCCTTGGGTGCCGGCGCCGCCGAACAGGACCAGCCGCTGCCGGGTCGCGTCGAATGCGGCGGCATGGCCCGAACGGGCGGCTGGCGAGGTCGTCGGTGCGCGCCGGTCGAAGCCGGTGCCGTTCCAGACCCAGGTGTGGGCGACCCGGCGGGCGCCGTCGTCGCCGCCGAACACCACGATCTGGTTGCGCACCGGGTCGAGCGCGCAGGCGGCGTCCGCGATCGGGACGAACCGGACCTGCTCCTGCCAATCGGCCTGCCCAAGCAGCGTACGAACAGTCAGCAGACCCACGCCGAAGGCGTGTGGTGGCAGGTGGCCACGCAAGAACGGCGTTGGCATCGGCAGGATACGGACCGTGGGAAGCAGGAGCGCCGGCTGCAGGAGTCCTCCGACGCAACGGACAATATCACGGCCATCGGCTTTGGTTACGGTGGGACTGCACACGGTTCGCCGTGGACCGGATCCCCCAGCGCGGATACGACTCGCCGCCCCACTGGTTGGCAAGGCAAGTAGCGACATGGCGAGCAAGCGATCCTCCTGGCAACGGACCCACACCTGCGGCGAACTGACCGCCAGACACGAAGGCACCGAAGTGGTGCTGAACGGCTGGATCGAGAACCACCGGCACCACGGCCAGATCCTGTTCCTGGACCTCCGCGATCGCTACGGCGTCACGCAGGTGTTCTGCGACCAGGAGGTCGCGGGCACGGTGTCCGGCACGTTCGAGACGCTGCGGCGGCTGGGCGCCGAGGACGTCCTGTCGGTCCGCGGCACCGTGCGGCGGCGGGAAGGCGACAAGATCAACAAGAACCGGTCGACCGGCGAGATCGAACTGGTGGCGTTGCAGGTCACCGTGCTGTCGGAAGCCGAGACGCCGCCGTTCGAGATCCTCGACAAGGCCGAGGCCAACGAGGAACTGCGGATGCAGTACCGCTACCTCGACCTGCGGCGGCGACCGCTGCAGGAGGCGATGCAGAAGCGGGCCCGCTTCGTCACCGCGATCCGCAACTACCTGCAGGACAACCGCTTCATCGATATCGAGACGCCGATCCTGACCAAGAGCACGCCGGAGGGGGCCCGCGACTACCTGGTGCCGTCGCGGGTGCATCCCGGCAAGTTCTTCGCGTTGCCGCAGAGCCCGCAGATCTTCAAGCAGCTGTGCATGGTCGGCGGTCTCGACCGCTACTACCAGATCGCCCGTTGCTTCCGCGACGAGGATCTGCGCGCCGACCGGCAGCCGGAGTTCACCCAGATCGACCTGGAGATGTCGTTCGTCGAGGAACACGACGTGCTCGACATGGTCGAGGGCATGGTGATCCACGGCCTGCGCGAGGGCTTTGGCATCGAACTGCCGCAGCCGTTCCCGCGCTTCGACTTCTTCGAGGCGATGGAGAAATACGGTTGCGACAAGCCGGACCTGCGGTTTGGCATGACGCTGATCGACGTCACCGAACTGGCGAAGAAGAGCGACTTCAAGGTGTTCGCCACCGCGGTGGCCACCGGCGGCACGGTGCGCGGCATCTGCGCCGAGGGCGCCGCGGAGAAGTTCTCGCGCAAGGGCATCGACGAACTGACGGCGTTCGTGACCGGGCTCGGCGCCAAGGGTCTGGCGTGGGCCAAGGTCACCGCCAACGGGGTCGAGGGTTCGATCGCGAAGTTCTACGAGGGCGACAAGGGCAAGGAACTGATCGCGGCGATGGGCGGCAAGCCGGGCGACCTGCTGCTGTTCGTCGCCGACCAGAAGAAGATCGTGCTGAAGGCGCTCGGCGACCTGCGGCTGAAGGTCGGCGGCATTCTCGGACTGCGCGACCCGAAGGTGTTCCGTTGCTGCTGGGTGCTCAACTTCCCGATGTTCGAGTACAACGAAGACAAAGGCCGCTGGCAGTTCGCGCACAATCCGTTCAGCGCGCCGGTCGATTGGGACATCCAGGACTTCGGCAAGGACACCGACCAGATCCGGAGCCGCGCCTATGACTTCGTGATGAACGGCTGGGAACTCGGGTCCGGCAGCATCCGGATCCACCGCACCGAACTGCAGGCACGGGTGTTCGAGTTCCTGGGCATCGGCAAGGAACAGCAGCGGGCGAACTTCGGGTTCCTGCTCGACGCCTACAAGTACGGCGGCCCGCCGCATGGCGGCATCGCGCTCGGCGTCGATCGGATCGTCACGTTGGCGCTCGGCCGCGAGGGCATCCGCGATGTCATCGCGTTCCCGAAGACGGCGATGGCCTACGATCTGATGGCCGAAGCGCCGGGCTCGGTGTCGGCCGAGCAGATGGCCGAACTGCAGATCGTCAGCACGGCGAAGCCGCAGCCGTAGCGCGCGCCCACCAGTCCGCGAACGCCGCGCCGTCGACCCGGTCGGGCCCGGGCAACTGCCGCAAGGCGATCGCGAACAACGCCTCGGCGTGGCGGGCCGGCAGCCGTTCGCTGCACGTGATCGCGTCCGGGGCGCTGTCGAGCAGTGGCGGGTCGAGTCGCAGATTGGCGTCGAACAGCTTCTGCAGCGTGTTCGCCAGGCGCCACGGATCGGCGACGACCGCAGCGGGCAGCAGGCCACCGACCTGGCAGATCGTCTCGCCGTTGCGGTTGCGTTCGATGCAAAGCCACGACTCGGCGGCGCTGGCAGCGAGCACCGCGAGTTCATCGCGATGACCCGATTGCCATTGCCAGCGCAGCAGCGGGGTGGTCGCGCCGAGTCCGCGCAACAATTCGCCGCCGGGTTGCGGTCGGCACAGATACGTGCCGGGGTTGCCGAGTGCCGCCTGCACGCGATCGTGCAACAGCGGGATGCTGGAACGGGGATCCTCTGCGGGCAGGGCCAGTGCGGACCGGCGCTGCCGGAACCAACCGAACGCCATGCAGCCTCCTTGCGCGGCGATGGCATGGATACCGCGCAGGTCGACGATGATAGCGGCGGGCGCCCGCCCATGGGGGGAGCGCGGAAATCGTTGGCCCGGATTGTCCAGTCGGTGGCGTCCGGTGCCACTGCTCAACGAGGTCGGTGCGCACCCGCACCGTATCCGTCACCACCGGAGTTCCACGATGCAACGCACGCACGTTCACCGCCGACGCGCCGCCGCGGGCGAACGGTCGTGTCTGATGGCGGCGCCGGCGTTCCCCACGTCGGGCTGGCAGCTGCTGGTGCTGGAGGCAGCGGAGGGCGATGGTGCCTACGTCGCTGCCAGCGCCCCGATTCCGTTCACCGCCGAACTGCTGGCGCCGTTCCCGGGTGCCAAGTGCCTCGCCGTGTCGGACCTGGGTCGCAAGCTGTTCGTCAGCAACTTCGACCAGGTCCGCATCTACGACCTCGATGCCGCCACTGGCGCGCCGACACAACTGACCTCGACGCTGTCCGGTGGCAACATCCTCGCGATCACCCGCCGGCTGCGCTGACCAGCCCCGCGCGAGCGGGAGACTCGTTTGAACGACGATCCACTCGAGCTGCTGAACTTCCTGGATCGGCTGGCGGCGGATCTCGCCGCCGGCCGGGATCGACCGTTGGCGCATTACCTGCAGCAGTTCCCACGCGCGGCGACCGCAGTGGCCGAGGAATACGAACGAGCGCAGCGCCGACGTCGCGAGGCCGGCCTGGGCGGCGGTGTCGCTGAGCTACATCAGGTCCGCCGGTGAACCGAGCTGCATCAGCTGGGCGCGCAACCGCTGCCAGCGCTTGTAGGCGGCCTCGGTCGAGATGCCGAGCCGTTCGCTCACCTGTGCCAAGGAGCGGCCTTCGAGGCCATGCTGCAGCAGCAATTGGCGATCGTCGTCGTCGAGGTTGTCGAGCGACGCGAAGAATCGCTGGCGCAGTTCGTCGCGCGCGACCCGGCGCGTCATCGTCGTGACTTCGTCGGTGACGTCGACCTGGCTGCCATCCGCGCTCACCGCCAGGAGTCGCGCGCGTCGCTGCCATCCGCGCATGGCTTCCAGGAACACGTAGCCGGCGATCGACAGCAGCCAGGCGCGCGGGTTGGCGACCGGCGTGTCCGGCAGCACGCGCACGGCTCGCAGCCACACTTCCTGCAGCAGGTCCTCGGCGTCGAAATCGGCGCGCAGCGACGGTTTGACGCGGGCGCGCAGCCAACAGTACAGTACCGACGCGTGCTGTTCGAACCAGCCGCGCAGGTCGTCGAGCCGTGAAGGGGCGGGCATGGGCGACGCAGAGGGTAAGGTCTGCCGCGTGCCTCGCAAGATCTGGCGGGACGCCCCAGTCACCGGCGGAGCCCGACCCGTTGCGAGCAGGCCAACACTGGATCGGCGCGAATGTCGGTGACAGTTGCTCCTTGGGCCTGCTGATGGGGTCGTACCACCCGAGGCGAACCATGAAGTTGCGAGTTGCCGTGTCGTTGTTGTGCTCCCTCTGCCTGCGGCCCACCACCGGTCAGGCACCCGTGGTGTCGGCTGCGGCGACGTTGGTGGCGGATGCCAACGGTGTCCTCGACCGCTCCGGCCCGGCTCCGCTGCCGGCCGGCGGTGCCGCGGTCTCCGCGGTTGGCGTCCAATCGACGGCGTCGGCTGGCGTCGGGTGGCTGCCGGCGCAGCCGATCGGCACGGTCGCACTCGGGCTTCGCGTGACTGGCAGCGCCTTGCTGAGCTGGACCAGCGGCAGTGGTCAGTTCCAATGTTCTGCCCAGGTCGACCTGCAGATCGCCGAGACCGCTACCGGCTGGACGCGCTTGCGGCTGCGCCACCTGACCAACGGCGGCACTCTGTTCGGCGGCAGTGTGACCATCGATGTCGGGGTCGATGGCGTGCTCGAGTACTCAGGGTCGGGGGCCACGGCTGAGGTTCGGCGTGAGTTCGTTGTCCGCGTCCCGGCAGGCGGCACCGTAGTGCGGATGGCCGCTTCATCCGGCGGCGTGGCTGTCTTCTACGCCATCGTCGAACGGACCGAGGTCGATCTGTCGGTTGCTGTCGAGCCGCCGCCGTTGGTTCCGTATGGCTCTGCGTGCATGGCGTTGACCGGGGATCGGCCGAGCGAGGGACAGATTCGCCTGCGGTGCCAGTCCGGTGGCGCCGAGCCGGTGTTGTTCATCGCCGGGCTGACGTCGATGGCGATGCCGCTGCCGTGGGCACCGTACTGCCAACAGTTGACCGAGGCCTCGTTCGTCGCCGCGGTTCCGACGCTGGCAGGCATCGCGACGCTGAACTTGCCGGATCTCGCGCCGCCTCCCGGGGTCGCACTGCATGTGCAGGGTGTGGCCTTCTTGGCGGACGGCCGGGTGCTGACCAGCAACGGCCTGCGGCTGGCGCGCTGATCGGATCCGGTTTTCGGCCGAACCCGCGTGACGAACGGGCCGAACGCCTGCTGAGGTCGTCGGGTGCCGGTTGTCGTGCACCCATCAACCCATGAGGTGTTTGGATGTCTACGAATCGGTGCAAGGGATCCCCGGCGTGCTTGTTGTCGGGCGATCGTTCGCGCATTGGCAGCCTGGCCGCGCTGTGGCTGGGGATGGCTTTGGGCGGCGACGAACTCGCCGCGCAGGCCACCCGGTTCACCGGGCATGACGTTGGCCCCTATGCCGCTGGTCTCGTGCAGAAGCTTGCGGCCGCCACGCGCACCGGGGAACTCGTGCGGGCGAGCCGGGATCCGGCCGCGGCGGCGGGTTCGGCCTGGGGTGCCTCGTTCACGTCGCGAGGGTGCTTGGGGCTGGCGTTGGTGCTCGACCTCGGCAACGTGCCGATCGGCACGTCGTTGTTCGTGCCGCTGCGCGGTGTCCGGCAAGGAGTCGCGCTGTCGCCGCTGGATCGGACCCGCATTGCGCGCGACCATGCCGGCTGGCGCGTTCGTCCGATCCGGCCGGCGGTTCAGGCCAATGGCGTCTCGGTGGTGCTGTTTGCACGCAACCAGATCGTCGGCCAGATGGACTTCGGACCGGGGCACGACTTCGAGATCGAACTGCCGCCGACGGCGGTGCCGGATCACCTCGTCTTCGAGCCGCCGTCGTCGTGGTGTCGGACGTCACCGCGGTGGTGGTGGACGCCACCGTTCCCGGATCCCTCGGTGGGCGAGTCGTTCGTGTTCCAGCAGGAGGTGCCAATCACGGTCGACACGCAGCCGCCGATCCACGCCGACATGGTGCGGATCATCTCACGGGATCTCGTGCCCGTTACCGCGTTCGACCAGGTCAGCGTGTTCACGACCAGCGACACCATGTCGCACTTCGATATCGTCGATGCCGGCAGTGCGGTCGCCGGCTTTGGCGTGACGACGGTTGGCACCGGCAACCTGGCGCTGGTCCACGGCCAGGATCTGCAGGTGCAGAACCTGCAGGCTCCCGGTGATGGAATCGCCATCGACTTCGGCCGCGCGCGGTGCGCGATGTTCGACTTGCCCATTGGTCTGCCGATCGACAGCGGCGATCGCTTCGAACTGACCGTTCTTGGCGCCCGCGGTGGCCAGTCGGGTCAGGAACTCGGGCGTCTGGCGTTTACCAGGGAGGGCAACGCTACGGCGATTCGCCAGGACTTCTCGGCGGTGTTCGGCACCGCGCCGGTCGTCGCGGACATCTTCTGCTATTCCGGCGGTGTCGAGGTTGCGCGGGTGGCGAGTCGCACCGTCAATCCCGACGAACCGGTCGTTCGCGATGGCTACATCATCCACGGCGACATCATCATCATTGTCGACTACAAGCAGGGTGAAGACGACCATCCCGGGTCGATCCTGTCGCGCGGCCTGTTCGCGACTCTCGATTTCGGTGCCGCGGCGCAGTTCGAGATCGCCGTTGGCAACGGGCAGTTCCAGATGGTCACGGCCGAGCAGGTGGTCCTCCGCTATCGCGTGTCACCGACCGCGATGGACTGGGTCGAAGGCATGACGCTGGCCAACAGCAACTGGAAGGCCAATCCGGGACACCTGGTGGTACGGGGTCTCGGCGTCGACCCACTGCCGACGCTGTTTGTCGGCGCGGCCGCCGGCACTCTGCCCGGCGCACCGCTGACGGTGAACGGCAGCATCGGCGGCCTCGGCCGGCGCGTCACGGTGCTGGCTGGCCAACCAGTGCAGATCGACTCGACCGCACCCGCGACATTCCTGCTGGCCGGGTTCGGTGTGCCCGGTCCGCAGCAACTGCTCGGCTGCTCGGGTTCCCCGTTCTCCGCTCTGGTGTTCGATCAGCCGCTGACGGTCGGGTTGTTGCAGACGATGCAGCTGCCGCATCCCGGGTTCGGGTTGGAACTCGTGCTGCAAGGAGCGACCATCGATGGCAGTCAGCCATGTGGCATTGGTTTGACCAACGCCGTGCTGATCGAGGTCAGCACCCTGGGGACTGCCTACTAGGCCCGACAGACCACTGCCGGGCGGGAACGATGAACGATCGGCCGGGCCCGCGGCAGCAGGCTTGTCGGCCCGGTGGCGATCGGCCTACTGAGGCCGATGTCCGCTGGCGCTCTTGACTTCCGCTGACCCGGCTGTCGGGTCGGCCACTCGCCGACGCCAACGCTCCAATCCCTGTTCGATCTCTGGCGTCGATTCGTGCTGCCGCCGGGCCGAGTACACCGCAACCAGCTGACGCGCGTTGCGGTGTGCCTGCTGCGGGTCGGCGATCGGACTGGCCTCGAACAGCTCCTGCGCTTCGCTCAGGCAGTCACTCGCCGCCGCCAGGTCAGCCGGGGTGCCGATCTGAGCGTGTGCGGTGCCGAGCGTGCGCAACCACAGGACACGGTGCTGCAGATGGCCGCCGACCAACACTCGACGGGCGGCAGCGGTGGTTGGTGTCAGCAGGTCGATCGCCCGCTTGGGGCGGTGCAAGCGCAGCAGTACGCCGGCGAGGTTGATCGCGGTGGTCAGGGTCTCGAGATGCGCCCGGCCGCGAGTGGCGAGGCGCACCGCGGCGGCGGCTTCGTAGTGCGCAACGGCCGCATCGAGTTGGCCGCGCGCCGCCAGCACCGCGGCCAGGTTGTGCCGGGCGGTTGCCGTCTCCGGGTGTTCCTGGCCACGTTGTCGACCGAGTCGATCGACCGCGTCGACGAGCGTCGTGTGCGCCGCATCCAGGTCACCGGTCTGGCGTTGCAGTGCGCCGACGTTGACGAGCGCCGCGAGCGTGGCCGGATGGTCGTTGCCCAGCGCGCGTCGCCGGGCGGCCAGCGCCATTTCGGCATGCGTACGCGCCGCCTGCGGTTGTCGCTGTGCGGCGCGCAGCCTGGCCATGGCCTGATGGGCCGAGGCGGTGGTGTCGGCGTCGACGCCGTGCAAGGTCCGTTGCCGCAGAACTTCCACCAGATGCTCCTCGGCAGCAGCAAGCTCACCGCTGGCCAGCAGGAAACTGCCGAAATTGGCCCGGGCCAGCAGTGTGGCGGGATGCTCGTCGCCAAGCGTGCGCTGGCTGATCGCGAACGCGCGCGCGAACAGCGGCGCCGCCGCGTCTGGCTGCGCCAGTTCGTGGAACAACAGGGCCAGGTTGCCGAGGCTCCTCAGGGTGTCCGGGTGGCCGTCGCCCAGTTCGGCCTGCCGCAAGGTGGCCGCCGTGGTTTGCGGCGCGATGGCTGCCGCGTTGGCTCCGATCGAGCGCAGGACGTCCGCGACGGTTTGCAGCAGTTGCGCTCGCGTACACGGCTGGGTCGCGAACCGTTGGTCGATCGCGACCAGCGCATGGGCCAACTGGTGGTCGCACAGCGACGAGACCGCCAGGTCGGTGAACGGTACGTCCGCCAGCAGTTCGGTCACCGCCGCGCGCTGCGGTTCGTCGACGGCGGCCAGGAGGGCATGCCGCCAGCCGCGACCGATTGCGGCCGGATCGACGTCACCGAGCTGCTCGCCGAGAAAGCTGACGACCTCCTCCAGCAACCGGTTCTGGTTCTCGACTTCGACCCTGGCAGCGGTCTCAGCACGGATGGCCGCATGCAGTTCCTGCACCAGCCTGGCGTTGGAGGTGGCCTCGCGCTCGGCGCGGCGATACTGCCGCCACGTGGTCAGCAGTCCGGCCAGCAGGGTGACCAATACCAACGCCGCCACGGCCACGACGTGACGATAGCGGGACAGCGCTTTGCGCAGTCGGTATGCCGTTCCCGGTGGGCCGGCGATCACCGGCAGTTCGTCGAGATGACGCTGCAGGTCTTCGGCGAAGGCTGCGGCCGAGGGGTAGCGGCGCTCGCGATCAGGGTCCAAGGCCAGGTTGAGGATCCAGTCGAGGTCGCCGTGCAGCGAGCGCCGCAATCTGGTCGTCGACGTTCGTCGGTGGGTCGCGATCGTCGATGCCGTGGCCACCGGCAGGGCGGCGAAGCGACTGCTGGCCGGCACCGGGCCCGCCTGCAATCGGCGCTGCAGCTGGGCGAGCCCGCCGTCGCGCCGTCGCGGCATCGAGAACGGCTGCAAGCCGGCCAACAGTTCGTAGGCCACGGCGCCGAGGGACCAGATGTCGACGCGGATGTCGAGATCGAGGTTGGCCGGGCCCGCTTGTTCGGGCGCGATGTAGCCAGGAGTCCCGAGCAGGTGACCGGGGCTGGTCGCGTTCCCCTCGGCCACGCCGTCGGCGAGGATCTTGGCGAGTCCGAAGTCGATGACCTTGACCCGTGGGTTGGCTGCATCGCCACTCACCAGCATGTTGCCGGGCTTCAGATCGCGGTGGATCACCCCTTTCTGGTGAGCGTGCGTGACTGCCGCGCAGACCTGGCGAAGCAGGCCGATCCGCGCCCGCAGGTCCAGTCGATGGCGATCGCAGAACGCCGTCAGCGGCTCGCCGTGCACCAGTTCCATCGCGAAGTAGGGCGCCCCCGCCGGCGTGGTGCCGCCGTCGAACACCTTGGCGATCCCGTCGTGATCCATCATCGCCAGCGCCTGGCGTTCGCCGGCGAAACGAGCGAGCAGCGCGTCGCTGTTCAGGCCAGCCCGGATCACTTTGACCGCGACTTGTCGTCGCACGGGCTGTTGTTGTTCGGC
Organism: Planctomycetota bacterium; assembly: GCA_016713175.1. GTDB lineage: Bacteria > Planctomycetota > UBA1135 > UBA1135 > UBA2386 > JADJPQ01. The sequence goes on along the minus strand of JADJPQ010000029.1, from coordinate 67,696 downwards.
AAGCCAGACCGTCCCCATGCCGCCCTCGCCGATCACGCGGACCAGGCGGTACGGACCGATGTTCATCGGCGATGTCGCGGTCGTCATACCGAGCCGCTGCAACGTCGACAGTCGACGCTGCAGCCAGGGTCGCAGGCGCTGGGCGCTGGCCTGGGTTCGTTCGAAAGCAGATGCATCGCCGGCTTCGTGAGCGGCAAGGCACATCGCGACCAGGCTTTCCAGGCGCCGGGCATCGGCTTCGTCCAGCGTGCCATCCGGTTCGTCGACGTCGTTCACGGCTCGTTGTTGGCGCCGACCCGGGCCCGCGGCGCCTTCGATGTTAGCCCCGGCGCCTCGCCGGGTTTCGCCCTACCGTCGCGAGATCTCGAGTTGCATGCCGTCCGAGGTCGCATACCCACACGGGCCGGCACACGGCGCGAACCACTGCGCGTAGAGCCGCAGGCCGCACAGGCCCGGCGGCAGCGGCAACGGTACCGATGCGGTCGTCGCGCCCGGGGCAACCGGTGCGAAGCCGACGAACAGTGCCGGGATCGGTACCCACGTCGTGCCGCAGATGCCCGGCAGCGCGACCCCGATCGGTGCCGGCGGCAGGTCGATCAACAGCGCCGCGAACGGCAAGCCCGCCGCCAGGCCGCACACCTCGATGGCGAAGCCGGGTTCGTCTTCGACCGCGAACTGCGCAATCCGACCGTCCGGATCGCTGCCGCCGCAGGCCCCGGCGCTCGGCAGGTAGGTCGGCGTCGCAGCGTAGGTCAGGCCGACACGGCCACCGCCGCCAGCGTGGTGCAGCGCGCTGAGGCCGTGGTCGTAGGTATCGCCGTTGTCCCACAGCACGTACACCGACGAGGCAACGCAGTCCGATCGGTCGCGGGCAATGCCGACGGCGTTACCACCCGGAAACGGGTAGCCCGGGCCGACCGCCGACAGCAGCATGCCGCAGCGGCTGTAGATCGCCACTTCCCCAGCCGAAGTCACAGCCATCAGGCGATCGGGATGCGCGGGGTCGAAGTCGAGCCCGGTCAGGATGTTCAGGATCGCCGCCGGCCACATGCACACGATGGTCATGCCGGCGGCCGGGTCGACCTCGAAGATCATTCCGCCGTTGGTCAAGAACAGGTGGTGAAGCACCGGATCGAATGCCATGCCAGTCACGGAGCCAACGGGCGCAGGTATCGGCAGCGAGGGCAGCGCTGCCGGCGGCGTGCAGCCCAGACGTGGGTAGAACGAACGCTCGATGCTGAGCTGCCCGTTGGTGGAGAACACCAGTCCACTGGTGCTGTCGACCTCGACCGCGCCGAGCAGCGCCGGCGGCACCGGCCGCGGCGGGCCGTTCATCACGCCGACGCCGACGCCCGGGCCGCCCCCGGGGGGCACCCAGGCCGGGCTCGCCGCCGGCGCCTCGAGCAGGCGGCTCAGGGGGCCGTTCGGGCGGTAGCTCAGCAGGTTCTGGGCGGTCAGGTGGGCCAAAGGAACGGACAAGAGTACGCACAGACCAGGCAGACGGTTCATCGCAGACCTCGGTTGATCAGGGGATGGGGCCGGGAGCCGGCTCCACCGGAACCAGCAGCCGAGACCGGGATCTGTCACCCGGTTTCGCGCGGTTGCCGCGGCGGTATGGTCAGGGGATGGCCTCCGCGTCGTCCGTCCCCGATCGCGATCCGCCGTCGTTGGAGACGTTGTTGGCAGATTGTCTGGCGCGGTTCAGCCACGGCGGTGGGGATCCGTTGCCGGAACTGTGCGCGCGCCATCCCGAGCATGCCGACGCCCTGCGACGGCGCTACACCGCGCTGCAGCGGATGGGGCTGCTCGACAAGCCGACGATCGCCGATCGCCGCATCGGCGCGTTCACGCTGCGGCGCGAACTCGGGGCCGGCGGGATGGGGCAGGTGTGGCTGGCCGATCAGGAGCAACCGGTCCGGCGTCTGGTGGCGCTGAAGCTGATGCACGAACGGCTCGGCGGCGGGCATGCGCTGGCCCGCTTCCAGGCGGAACGACAGGCTCTGGCGCAGCTCAGCCACCCCGGCATCGCCCAGGTGTTCGAGGCGGGTACGACGGACGACGGCCGACCGTGGTTTGCGATGGAGTTCGTCGACGGCCAGCCATTGCAGGTGTTCTGCAAGGAGCGGCGCTTGGCCGTGCCTGCACGTCTGCACCTGCTGCTGCAGCTGTGCGACGCCGTGCAGCATGCGCATCAGCGCGGCATCCTGCATCGCGATCTGAAACCCGGCAACGTGCTGGTCTGCGAACGCACCGGGCCGGTGGTCAAGGTGATCGACTTCGGCCTGGCCAAGGCGCTGCAGGAACCGCTGGCCGGCGCGATGTTGACCGAAGCGGGGCAGGTACTCGGCACCCCGGAGTACATGAGCCCGGAGCAGGCGCTGCCGGGGCCGGACGGGGTCGACACGCGGGCCGATGTCTACGCGCTCGGCACGATCGCCTACGAACTGCTGTGCGGCGTCCTGCCGTTCGACTTCGCGACGTTGCGGCAGCAGGGGTTCCTGGCGATGCAACAGGCGATCGCGGTCGGGACGCCGTTGCCGCCGAGTCGGCGATTGCGTGAACCGGGCATCGCCGAGGCGATCACGGCGGCAACGGGCACCACGGTGGCCGCACTCGAACGACAACTGCGCGGTGACCTCGATTGGATCGTCGGCAAGGCGATCGCCCGCGAACGCAACGAACGTTACGCGTCGGTGTCCGAGCTGGCGGCCGATCTGCGGCGGCATCTGGCCGGCCGACCGGTGATGGCCGGCCCGCCGTCGACGTTCTATCACGTCCGGAAATTCGTCCGCCGCCATCGCGTCGTGGTGGCGGCGTCGCTGCTGACGGTTCTCGGGTTGTTGGTGGCGCTGGTCGTGTCCCTCGAGTCCCGCGCGCAGGCGGTGCGGAGCCTCGATCGTTTCGACACGCTGCAGGTCGCCCTCGACCTCGAACGACTGGTGGCGCGTGCGCCGACCGACACCTGGCCGGCGCTGCCGGCGCAGTTGGGGGCGATGGATCGCTGGCTCACCGAGTACGAGGCGATCGTGGCGCAACGACCGAGGTTCGAAGCGCAACGCGACGACGTGGCGGCCGGTGGTGTGGTCGTCGACGGTGAGTTGCAGCAGGTATCGCCGCGCGATGCGTTCTTGCACCGCCAGATCGGTCTGCTGCTGGCCGAGTTGACGCGGCTGCAGACCGATGGGGTGAGCACGGCGGTCGCCAGCCGCCGTGCCTTTGCCGCTTCGCTGCGACAGCGCAGCGTCGACGAACAGTCCGCGGCTTGGGCGAACGCGAGCGCGGCGATTGCCGAGCGCTATGGTGGCTTGCATCTGCTGCCGCAGGTCGGGTTGTGGCCACTGGGGCCGGATCCGACGTCCGGTCTGTGGGAGTTCGCGCTGCTGCAACCCGACGAACGGTTGCCCGAGCGGGTCGATGGGCGGTGGCGGATCGAGGCGGACACTGGGGTCGTGCTGGTGCTGATTCCGGGTGGGGAGGTGACGCTCGGCGTGGCGCCGACCGATGCTCGGCTGCCGTATGCACCGCACGACTCGGAGTACGAAGCGACAGCGGAAGGGGGCTCGCCTGGGCGCGCGCTGCGCGTTCGGCTGGAGCCGTACTTCCTGGCCAAGTACGAATTGACGCAGGCACAGTGGGGGCGGCTGTTTCGCAGCAATCCGTCACAGTTCAGCGCCGAGAGTTCGGGGGCGCGTGGGGTGACACCGGTGCATCCGGTCAACACGATCGATTGGCGGGCGGCAGCCGAAGCCGCGCGACGACTCGGTGGTTGTCTGCCGTCGTCGGCGCGGTGGGAGCATGCGGCACGGGCCCATGGCGACGCACCGTGGTGGACCGGTTACTCGGTGACGCCGATCGAGGGCGCTGAGAACCTGGCGGATGAATCCTTCGTGCGGGGCAAAGGCGTCCCGCAGGGGGAGGGCGGGGCAGTGCCGTTCGATGACACCTGGCCGCTGACGGCGCCGGTGGACTCGCTGCGGGCCAACCCATTCGGGTTGCATCACATGCTCGGCAACGTCAGGGAGTACACGGCCGACCCGTACCACAAGTACGTCGACGCGCGACCGCGCCACGGTGACGGCGCCGTCGAACCGGTTCGGGCCGGGGAGGTGCTGGAACCATCGCGCCGGGATCTGCGCGGCGGTTCCTTCATGTCGACCTGGTTGGCGGCGCGAGCGACGCTGCGCAACGCGGTGGCGGTGACCACGGCTGGCGCCAGTTCGGGCCTGCGGTTGTGCCGCGAGATCGAGCCGGACCGCCCGCGTTGACCGGGGATGGGTATGCTGCCGACCAGCGTTCGTCTCGCTTGTCGGTGTCGTTTTGTCCAGGAGTCGTCATGCGCATACCCTTGGTCATCGGGGTGTTTGCCGTGGGCCTCGGCGCCCAGGTCAGTACCGGTCCGTTCGTCGGGTTGCCGGCCATCTTCGTCGTCGGCAACGACGAGACGCGTGGACCGGGACCGACCACGGACGGTCGGTTGCTGGTGCAACGCCGGACCTACCTGAAGCGCGCCGGGTTCACGCCGTTGGTCGACACGCCGACCGCGGCGCCCGACTTCACGATGGCGGCGCTGTTCGCCGGGCTGTCGCCGCTGCCGACCGGTTTCCGGCTGGATGCGGTGTCCTCGCAGTACAACGGCATCTGGGCCGATCCGTCGACCGGCATGGTCACCGTCCCGAGCTGGGGCGGCTGGAGTGCGATCGCCTTCTCGGTCACGCGTGAGACCCCGGGCGGCGACGCCCCGGTGGTGGTGCAGGAGCACGGCCGGGCCGAGGGGTGTGGTGGCGACATGTTCACGTTCTTCGTGCCGGGCAGCGACCTTTCGGTCGTGCCGGCATGCGCGGAGATCGCAGTTGCCGAACGGGCGAACGACAGCGCCGAGATCGGCTTCCGCGCGACGCTGACGCTGCCAGAGCTGGGCGACTTCGACGCGTTCTTTCCGGCCTACGAAAGTGGCATCGCCGACGGCGCGCTCGACCCGAACCCGTTCTTCTTCTTCTCGCTGCCCCACGCGTTCGCGAGCACGACGACCAATCCGACCATCCAGAGCTGGTTCCAGACGCGCGGTAGCGTGCCGGTGACGCATCCGTTGCCAAGTGGCGCGACGATCCTGCACCTGCGCTGGACCGGTGCGGGATGGTCGACGCCGGATGTCTTCGCCACCTACGCCGAACTCGGCTTGAACTTCGACGACGACATCGATGCGTTGGCGGTCGATGGTGGCGGCAAGCTGCTGCTGTCGCTGCGTCGCACGCCCGCGCGCAACCTGCTCGGCCATCAACTGATGGTCGCCGGGTTTGCGCTGCACCCGGCACCGACACCCCCGACGTTCGTGACGGCCCGGCCGTTGCTCTACGATCCAGGCACCGACGGCGTTCAGCCGGTTGCCAAGGTCGCGGGCGCCGGTGGAACGGGTGACATCGATGCCGTGTGCGAACTCGATCCCGGCAACGGCGGGCCGACGCCATGGGTGGCCGCGTATCTGAAGGACTGTCGTGGCGACGTGCCGTTCCCGACGACGATGCATGGCTCGGTGTTCGCGACGACCTCGGCGCCGGTCACCAGTTCCTACGCAGTGTCGGTCAGCGGGCTGCCGACGACCTTCGGTGTAGGACTGTATGGCCTGCTGCTGGGCTTCCCGGGCCCGAACGGCATGAACCTGCCGTTGGCGTCCGCGGTGACCTTGACGGTCGGCATCGTGTCCGCGCCGACGTTGACCGTGCCCTGGTCGATTCCGTCGCCGCCGCAGGGCGGTCTGTGGGGCGCGCAGATGGACTTCCAGTGGGTCGCAGCCGACGGCAACTCGGTGATGCTGTCGCGGCTGTTGCGCATTAGCCTGTGAACGACCCGTCGCCATCCCTGCTGCAGCGCGCCGCGGCCGGCGATCGGCAGGCGCTCGGCGACCTGCTGGTTCGCGCCTTGCCGCAACTCGAAGCCTACGTCCGGCTGCAGGCCGGCGCCGCGGTGCGGGCCCGCGAGTCGATCTGCGATCTGGTGCAGTCGGTGTGTGGCGAGGCGCTCGCCGATCTGGACCGGTTCGAGTTCCGCGGCGAACCACAGTTCCGCCACTGGCTGGCCCGCCACGCGCTGCACAAGATCATCAACCGGCGCGAGTACTGGCAGGCGCACAAGCGCGACATCCGGCGCGAACAGCCGGCGGCGGACTCGGCCGGCGCGGCCAGTGTGCTGTCGCACTACGCTTCGATCTGCACCCCGAGCCGGCACGCCAGTGCGCGCGAAGAACTGGCTCGCGTCGAGGCGGCATTCGATCGGATCGAGCCCGACTACCGCGAGGCAGTCGTCGCGCACAAGATGCTGGGCGTCGACTATCCGGACCTGGCCGCGGCGATGCAGCGCAGCGAAGGGGCCGTGCGCAACCTGGTCTACCGCGGCCTGGCGCGCCTGGCGGCGCTGCTCGATGCGCCCGATCCGCCGCGGTGACGCGGGGCGGGCGCCGTCGGCGATCAGTTGCTCTGGATCTGCCAGGTCAGGCAGTTGCTCAGCGACGTGCCGATCATGCCGCCGGCCGAGCAGAACGCGACGCACTGCGAACTGAGCACCGCGCCGCACAGACCCGGGATCATGGGCAGACCGAGTGGGAACGCGGCGCTGCCGCCGCAGCCGACGCCGCCGCCGGTCGGCACCGGACCGAGCGTGCCGAGCATCGGACCGGCCTGGATCGGACCGCACAGCGGCGGGAAGAACGGACCGGGCGGCACGCACGGGCCGACGCCGACGATGCACCAGGCCAGCGCGCCGAGCGGCGCGCTCTGCAGATCGAGCGTGAAGTTGGCGTTGCCGAGGTTGGGGCTGCCGATTGTCCCGTGCAGCATCGGGCAAGCCGGGCAGGCGCCGTTGGCGCAGGTGGCGCCGGTGCTGGTCGGACGGCCGGACCGGACCGCGAGGCCGATCATCTGGTCACCGGGCATCGGCGGCGGCAGCGTGCAGCAGGTCTGCGCGCCGAACACGACCGTCGGCCCACCGGCCACGGTGTACGACCAGCCCATCGTGGTGACGCCGTCGGTCAGGTAGAGGGTCTGCGAGCACGCATCGACGGCCAGGCCGGTGACGCCGCGCAGCAGCATGCCGCCGCAACCGGGCACGGCGACGATCTGGAACGGTGTGCACGGCGCCGCCATCGTGGCCATGAACAGGCGGGTCGCGGAGGTCGTCCAGTCGGTGTAGGTGTAGAACACGATCCGGTTCTTCTCGTCGACGGCGAGGCCGCCGGTGGCGCTCGTCGCGGTCAGCGGCAGGCCGGTGTTGCAGACCGCGACCGGCACCAGCGGACAGGCGTACGGACAGCGATAGATGTTGCCGAACGAGTCCAGGATCCAGGTCTCGTTGATGCTCTCGCAGTGTTCCAGGCCGGTGACCATCGCGTTCGGCGACACCAGCGGCGCCGGGAACGGCGGGCACAGGTAGTTGCAGGCGCCCGGCCGGACCAGTGCCATCAGGAACCCGTTGCTGATCCAGGCCGCCTCGCGGGCCGGTTCCCACGCGGTGCCACCGGCGTACGGAACGGCCGGCGCGGCCGGGAATCCGGGCGGGTTGCAGAACGGCAGGTTGGCACAACCCGCGTGGTCGCGTTGCGCGAGGATCGGTGTCGTGCGGGTGATGCCGATCAGGTTGTCAGGGGTCTGGGCGAGGGCGGCGGTGGCGAGCGCCAGGCCGGCGAGAGGGAGCAGGAGGGACTTCATGGTGTTCGGGGAACTCGGTGTTGGGCACCCGGCAGGGGGCGGCGCCTACCCAGGCAAGAACGGGATCCCTGGCGGCGCACGGGCAATTCTGCCGCGAGGGCCGGAAATGCGTCAGCCCCGCGCCATGGAGGCTGGCAGGGCGGTCAGGGCCAGGTCGATGGCCTCGAGCACACGCTCCACCGGAATGTCGAGCATGCAGCGACCGCGCGGCGTCGCGATGCAGCCGGTCCGTTGCATTGCCGCAAAGCACCGGGTCATGCAGTGCAGGCACGGGAGTCCGTCCGCCTGCACCGGGTGCACGACCGCACCCGGATGCACGAATCGGCTCGGCGTCGCCAGCGAGAACAGCGCCACGCACGGCAATCCGGCGGCTTGGGCGTAGTGGAACGGCCCGGAGTTGTTGCCGACGAACAAGTCGCAGGCCGTCAGCACCGCTGCCGTCTGCCGGATCGACAGCTTGCCGATCAGATCGAGGCCGTGGGGCAGCCGTTCGGTGGTGCCGATCCCGATCACGGTCGCGCCGGCCTGGTGCAGCACCGTGGCCACCTGGTGCCAGCGTTCGACCGGCCAGTGCCGCAACGGGTCGACGAAGTCGGCACAGATCGCGATCCGCGGCCGTCGCGCCGGCAGTGCCAGCGTGCGCAGGATCGCCAGGTCGTCGGGTTGCAGATGCAGACGCGGTCGGCGGTCGCCCGGCGCGACCTCGCCGTAGCTGCACATGTGGCCGATCAGGCTCGGCAGTGCTTCCAGGCGGGCGTAGTCGGCGCCGGCCATGTGCGTGAACAGCTTGACCTCGACGATCCGGTCGAAGCGCTGCCCGGTGCGGGCCAGTCCCTGCACGAGCGGGTTGTGCAGCACGTTGCCGCACTTGCCGCGCACGAACACCCGGGTGTCCGGGCCGTGCCGTTCCTGCAGCCCGAGGATCAGCGGATCACTGCACAGCAGGTCGCCGAGGCCCCAGTTGCCCTGGTAGTCGACGAGGACGTCCATCTCACGAACGCGCAGGCAGCGACTCGCTGCGCACGGCGGCGACCGCGGCCTCGATCCGCGCCAGGACCTGCGCCGGCACGTGCCGTAGGATCGTGGCCTTGGCGTGATCCAGGAGGCCGAGTTCGCGCGCGACCAGCAGCGCGCTGGCCACGGTCTCGGTGCGCGTGATGCCGCCGTCGATCGCGTGCAGCAGCGCCGCGAGGCTCTGCCGCTTCTTGCCGATGTCGTACAGCGTGACGCCGAGGTCGGCCCAGGTCTCGGCGCCGTCGCTGCCGGCATCGCGTTCCTTGCCGATCGCGGCCAGCAGCGCGTGTTCGGCCTCGTCGGCGTTGCCCTGGACGACATAGCGCTGTGCCACCGCGCGGATCGCGGCCGGCTCCATCCACTTCAGGTAGACGCGCGCATCATTGGCCGTGCGACGGAACACCTGACCCTGCCCATCGCGGAACGCGCCGTGGCCGCTGTTCTCGTGGCACGGATCGCAGTAGCCGAAGTCCTGGCAGGCGAAGAACTCGCCCATCTTCGGCAGCGGCCGGCAGGCCGCGATCGCCGTGATGTTGCCGAACGCGTGCTTGCGCTCGGTCAGGTGGTACTGGCAATTGAAGACATTGCCCTCGGGGTCGATGTTGACCCAGGCGCTGGTGCAGTCGATCGCGTGTTTCTGGCTGCGTTCGTACGGCAGGCCCATGTGGGTGCCGCGGAACTCGTTGAACTGGTACAGCAGCCCTCGGCGGTCGGCGAGCTCGGTCAGACGTCGCAGGTTGGCGTCGTGCTCGTCGTCGCGGAAATGCGGGAACCGCTGCAGGTTGACCATCGAGAACGTCGGCTGGTCGACGATGCCCGAATCGCGCAACCGTTCGGCCTGTTCGAGCCATTGTTCGGGCCGGGCGAACTTCGGATGGTAGGTGTGGAAGCTGGTGACGAAGCGCTTGCCGTGGGCGCGCATTTCCCTGGCCAGTGCATCGATGTCGAACGTCAGGTTCGACGTCATGTCGAGGGTGTAGCCCTCGAGCCGGCTGGCGATGAAGGCGAAGTCCTGGTGCAGCGACGGCTCGCCCCCGGTCAGGATCAGCGGATGCTCGGGGCGGACCGGGAACGCGTTCAGCGCGTCGACCCATTGCCGGCCGGTCAGTTCCTGGTAGCGGCCCCACGGCTTGCGCCGCTGACCCGGGATCATCTGCGGCTTCTGGATGCAGTAGTCGCACGCGTAGTTGCAGCGCGCGGTCAGGTAGGCGACCCAGACGTGGATCTCGGGCACAGGCAGCGGGAACGGTGCGACTTCGGCCATGCGGAGCACCTCGACTCCGGCGTTGCCATCGGCAGTTCCGCGGCGATGGCTTGATGGCAAACGCGTCAGCGCAACAGTCGCGGGTCGAGATCCAGCCCCTGGGGCTTGCCGCGGACAACCTGCGCGAACTGCGGATGGTCGGGGTTCAGCAGCCAGTTGTGCTCGCCCGGACAGACGGCGCTCGGCACCAGCAGCGCGACCGAACGCCGTTGCCGGGCCCAACGATCGCCGAACAGTGGCACGGCCGGCGGCGGCGGCGAACGGTGCCAGTCAGCCGGCAGGTCGGCGGTGTCGGTCCAGGTCGCCATTGACGTGGCGAAGGTGACGTCGATCAGCACGTAGTTCTCGCTCAACGTCCGGGGGTCGCCGAGATGGGCCAGCAGTTCCAGGATCGCGAGCGAGCGCGACTGGGCAGTGTAGATCATCCGCGTGCCGGCGGTGTTCCAGCGACCGCCAAAGCGCCGCGCACCTTCGCCATCGAACGCCTGTTCGCGACAGCGGGCTTTGGTGATCCGCCAGGCGGTGATCGAGTGTTCGGGCAGCGGCGGCCGGCTCACGCGAACACGCCGTGTTCCAGCCGGCCGATCAGTGCTTCGACCTCGCGTGCCCCGAAGTCGGTGGCGGCGAGTTCGAGTGGCGTGGCGTCGCCAAGGGCCCGTTGTGGCGCCAACAGCCAGCTGCGGGCACGGTCGCGCTGTTCGCCGAACAGCCGCAACGCCAGGGCGACCACGCGCGTCGTTGCCAGCAGCCGGTCGGACTCGGCCGTGCTGAGCCGGCCGGTGCGGCGCCGACGCTCCAAAGTCCGGGTGCTGAGGCCGACCAGCGGGCAGACGAGGGCCCACGGCAGGTCGATGCTCGCGGCGAACTTCTGCAGATGCTTGAACGGCAGGCCGGCGCGCAGCTTCTCGACCAGCGCCAGGTGATGCGTTGCCGGCAGGCCGATCAGTGCGGCGTACCAGTGTGGGGGGCGGTCGTCGTCGAGCCGGGAGGCGGGGTGGGCCATGTTCCTTGGTTTGCCAATTGGCAGTGCAAGGCTATGCCAGACGGCGGTTGCGCGCAAGCACGCGGGGCCGGCAGGGCCAGTGGGGCGGACGCTGGGTCCGGGCGAGGTTCCGCGACAGTTGTCCTGGCGCGCGGGCCACCATGACTAGTAGTAGTAATAGCTACTATGCGTCGACCCGACCCCGCACTGACCGAGGCCTTCGCCGAGCTGGGCTTCACCGGCGCCGAGACCGTCGTCTACTGCGCGTTGCTGCAGCAGCCCGACTGCACCGGCTACGCGCTGGCGCGCCAGGTCGACCTGCCGGTCGCCAACACCTACAAGGCCGTCGCCAGTCTGCAGCGCAAGGGTGCAGTGGTCGTCGACGACGGGCGTTCGCGCCGCTGCCGAGCGGTGCCGGTGGACGAACTGCTGACGTCCCGGCGCCGCGACTTCGAGCGTCATGCGGCGACGGCGAGATCCGCGCTGGCCGCACTGCGCGGCCGGGCGCCCGATGACCGGGTCTGGCGGCTCGAGGACGCCGATGCGGTGCTGCAGCGGGCCCGCGAACTGTTGCGGGCGGCGACCCGCGTGGCGCTGGCGGATGTGTTCCCGGCGCCGCTGCGGGCGCTGCGCGACGACCTGCGGGCGGCGGCCCGTCGCGGCGTACGCGTCGTCGTCAAGGTCTACGAGGACGTGGACTTGCCGCGCGTGGAGTGCGTCCGGATGCGTGACCCCTCGACGGCGCTGACGGTCTGGCCCGGGCAACAGCTCAGCGTGGTCGTCGATGCCAGCGAGCACCTGCTGGCGCTGCTGTCGGCCGATCTGCGCACCGTGCATCAGGCGGTCTGGTCGGCGAGCGACTTCCTGTCGTGCATGCACCACAACCATCTGGCGAACGAGATCCAGCGGACCGCGGCGAATGGCGTGCTCCGCGGCCGGCGTGGTCGCTCGCTGGCGACGCTTTCCGTGTTGCACGGCGAACTGCCGGGTCTCTCGACCCTGCGCCAACGACTCGCCGACGTGAGGACTTCGAGATGAGTGCATTCCGCAGCCTGTTCTGTGTCGTCCTGGGGCTTGCCGGTTGTCGAGGCACGTCGCCCGATTCCGACCAGGCCGCCGCCGTGTTGGCGCGCCACCTTGCCTGGTGCGGGGGAGCGACGGCGTGGCAGGCGATCCAGGGCCTGCAGCTCACCGGCGAACTGGAGGCCTCCGGTCTGCACGGTGGTCTGACCGTGACCCTGCACCGCGACGGCTACGTGCGCCAGCAGTACGACCTCGGCACGATCGCCGGCGGCGAAGGCATCGATGCGGTCGGAGGCTGGCGGCGCAATGCGAGCGGGCAGTTGGAGGGACTGCCGGCAGCCGACGTCGCGCGCCTTCGCGGCGACCTCGCGCTGGCGTTCCTGGATCATGCCGTGGGCGAGCCCGCCAGCAGGGCGACCTGGGTGCGCACGGACCAGATCGACGGCGTCGCGGTCGACGTGATCGCGCTGCCGGCCGACGACCTGGGCGGGCAACGGCAGCTCTGGATCGACGGCGATGGGGCCCTCCATCGCAGCGAACGGGAGTTCGACGGCCGGCGGCGGCAGACCGGGTTCGCCGACTGGCGGCAGGTGGGCGGCGTGCGCATCTCGTTCGCGCAGGAGGTGCGCGGCGGCGACACGCAGCGGATCCGCTGGCAGTCGATCCGCCCCCTCGCCGAGCTGCCGGTCGCCGAGCTGGCGCGGCCGGCGGTCGCGGCGCCGGCCGTGGCGGGCACCTCCGGGCCGGTCGTCGTGCCCCTGGATCTGCACGAGGGCCGCTACCTGTTCGCGCGCGGTCGGATCGGCGAGGTCGACACCGACATCGTCGTCGACTCCGGGGCTGGCATCACCGTCGTCGACCAGGAACTGGCTGCGGCGGCCGGGCTGAAGGGACAGGGGCAGGTGACCGCGCGCGGTGTCGGCGGCGAGGGTCGCCCGGTGCAGTTGTGCCGCGGGGTGACGTTGCGTCTGGGGGATCTCGAACTGCCGCCGCTGACGGTCGCGATCCTCGACCTCGGCGAGGTGCATCGCAAGATCGGCCGACGGATGCCGGTGATCCTCGGCAAGGAGCTGTTCCATGCCCGACCAGTCACCGTCGACTACGCGCAGAGCCGCCTGGTGCTGCACGAGCCGGACAACTTCGTGCCGCCCGCGGGTGCCCACGAACTGCCGCTTCGGCCGTTGGACGACGGACACGTGATGGTGCAGCTGCAGCTCGAGGATCTGCCGCCGTGCTGGTGCATGGTCGACACCGGCTCCGGCGACACGGTGATGTTCCATCTGCCGTACGTGCGGGAGAACGGGCTGCTGCAACGCTGGGAGCGGCTGGGCGAACGGACCGTCTCCGGCGTCGGCGGGTTCGTGCTCGCCAAGCAGGCGCGGGCGCACGCCGTGACGTTCGCCGGCGTGCAGTTCGCCGCGGTGCCGGTGTCGCTGGCGACCGATCCGCGCGGCGCGATGGCGTCGGCCACCAGTGACGGCACGCTGGGTGCCGGACTGCTGAGCCGGTTCGTGGTGACGTTCGACCATGCCGGCAAGCGCCTGTTGCTGGTGCCGGCTGCCGACGCGGTGACGCGGTCGTTCCGGGCCGATCGACTTGGGCTCACGCCGGTCGAACAGGACGGTGCCGTGGTGCTGGAGCACGTCGGTGCCGGCAGCCCGGCAGCCGAGGCTGGCCTGCGTGCCGGCGACCGGATCACCGCGATCGACGGTGTCGCCGTCGACGTGCGCAGCTTCCGCCAACGGTTTCAGGCCGTGAGGGAGGCGGCGGCGGGCACGGTCGTCACGATTCGGATCGGCGGTGGTGCCGAGCGCCGGGTCACGCTCGCCGACTGGTTCTGACACGGTCCCGGCGCCTTCGCGGCGCTGGAATTCCGCTCGGTGTCTGCCCCCGTCCCCCCTCTTGGAGAGAGGAGGACCCATGGGCAATCACCACGATCACCTGTTCCAAAGCACATTCTCGGCGCCGCGGCACGCCGCGGGCTGGCTTCGTTCCGTACTGCCAAAGGAACTGGTTGCGGTGCTCGACTGGCGGACCCTGGTCTCGCTCCAGGATGCTGTCGTCGATCGGCGTTTGCGGGTGCACCGGTTGGACCTGGCGTTCGCGATCCGGGTCCGTGGTTGCAGGCTACGGGTCGGGCTCTGTCCCGAACACAAGAGCTATCGCGACCCGAGAGTGCGTCGGCAGATCGAGCGCTACGTCCGGCATCTGTCCGAGGATGTTCGCGTTGCCGACGACTCGCCGATTGGCTGGATTCCAATCTTGCTCTGGCATGCGCCGACGCCTTTTCCTGGTGGCAGGCAACTGTTGCGCCTGCTCGAGGTGCCGCCCCAGGCGATCGCCGCTTTGCTCCGCTGGCTGCCCGGACTGGGACTGCCGGTGGACGATCTGAGCCGGGTGACCGAGGAGGCGCTGCGGCGCAGGGTCATGACCGCACTCGCGAAGCTGGTGCTGCTGTGCCTTCGATTCCTGCGGACGTATTCGGCGCGGCAGGCGCTGGCGGCGGTGCACCGTTGGGGCGACCTGATCCGTGCAGTCGACAATGGTACAGGCGGCCGGGCGGCGATCGAGCGGCTATGCTCTTACTTCCTGCGGACGACCGAAGTGACCCCTGCGCGGTTGCTGCGGGCGTTCGAGACGGTGTTGCGGCGACGGGAGTGTTCGATCATGAGTACTGCACAGAAGCTGTTGGCAAAGGGTGAGGCGCGCGGCGAAGCGCGTGGCGAAGCGCGTGGCGAAGCGCGTGGCGAAGCCCGTGGTACGGCGAAAGGCAAGGCCCTCGGCCGCGCCGAATTGCTGCTCCGTCTGCTGCGCGCGCGCTTTGGCGTCGTGCCTGCACGGATCAAGACGCGCGTCGAGCAGGCTTCGGCGGCCGACATCGACCGTTGGGCGATCGCCGTGCTCGAAGCCGGTTCGATCGCCGAAGTATTCGGCCGGCGTGCGCGCACGTAGTCCAACGGGCGCGCCTCCGGCAACCGTCCTGCCGGCAGACCCTCAGACTCGCGGCAACTGGAATTCGCGCCGGTACTCCTTGCGCAGGAACCGATCGGCCTCGGGAGTGCCCGGGCAACGCATCGCGGCCGGATCCCAGGCAATCCGCTTGCCGACCCGCAGCGCGACATTGCCGAGCAGCATCGCTTCGGTGAACGGCGCCGCGTAGTCGAAGCTCGCCATCGGCTGCTTGCCCGTCGCGATGCAATCGAGCCATTCGGCGTGGATGCCGTCGACGCGCGGCAACGTCGGATCCGGCTTCTTGTAGTCGGCGAACTTCTCCTTCGGGTAGAGATCGTAGCTCTCGCCGTAGTCGGTCGGCGAGTACAGCGTGCCCTCGGTGCCCTTCAGCAGGAAACCACCGCCGCGCCAGACGACGCCGGGCAGCAGATCCTGCGGCGGGACCCGGCCACCGTCGTACCAGGTGAACAGGACCTTCCCGCGCTTGCCGTTGGCCGGGAACTGGCAGCGGATCGTCGACTGCTTGGGCCCGGTCTCGTCGTTGACGCCCGACGACTCGGCTTCGACCCATTCAGGCGAGCCGAGTTCGAGCGCGAAGTACGGCAGGTTGGCGACGTGGCAGGCCATGTCGCCGATCGCGCCGGTGCCGAAGTCCCAGAAGCCGCGCCAGTGGAACGGCGCATAGCCGCGGAACGGCGTGTCCTTGCGCGGGCCAGCGAACGGCCGGTAGGCGGCGGCGCCAAGCCACAGGTCCCAGCGGAAGGTCGCCGGGATCGCGTCGATGTGCTTGGGACGCTCGATGCCCTGTGACCAGAACGACACCTTGCCATTCTCCGGCCGGTCGGTCCACACATGCACCTCGGTGACCTGGCCGATCGCGCCGCTGCGGACGACCTCGGCGGCCTCGCGGAATCCGGGCAGGCAGGTGCCCTGGTTGCCCATCGAGGTGACGACCTTGAACTTCTTGCTGGCCGCCAACAGTGCGCGCGCTTCCTCGACCGTGTGCACCAGCGGCTTCTGCACGAACACGTGCAAGCCGAGCTGCATCGCGCACAACGCCGGAATGGCGTGCATGTGATCAGGGGTCGAGATCACCACCGCGTCGAGCTTCTCGCGATCGAGCAGGTCGCGCCAATCATGGTA
Source organism: Planctomycetota bacterium (assembly GCA_016713175.1). Taxonomy (GTDB): domain Bacteria; phylum Planctomycetota; class UBA1135; order UBA1135; family UBA2386; genus JADJPQ01. The sequence goes on along the minus strand of JADJPQ010000029.1, from coordinate 51,621 downwards.
GAAGGTCGCCTTCGCCTGTTCGTTGCGCGCATTCGCCGCCTTGCCGTCGTCGACGTCGCAGAGCGCGACGATGTCGTGGTTCTGGGCGCAGGCCTGCATGTCGGACAGGCCCTTGCCGCCGCAGCCGATCTGCGCGATCCGCAGGCGAGCGTTCGGGGAACGGTGCTTGAACGCGGCCGGCGCGCGGCCGGGCAGCGAGGCGAGGGAGGCGGCGCCGGCGGCGCCCACGAGGAAATCGCGGCGGGAAGGACCGGAAGGCATCGGTGCACGATACCGACCGCATCAGGTCGGCGCGATGTGTCGCCGATGGGCCGGGGGGCGTAGCATGCGTCGCCATGGGTGGTACTGGTTCGCGGAGGTCCGGACATGGACCTGAGTGACTTCGTACGCAAGTTGCGTGCGGGTGAGGGCGAGCCGCCGGGCGTGGTCGAAGCCTGCCATCGGCAGCCGCCGCGGCCGGCGCGGCTGCAACCGTTCCCCGACTGGGTCGAGCCGCGGCTGAAATCCGCGGTCGAGGCGCGCGGCATCGTCGAATTGTATTCGCACCAGCGCCAGGCCGCCGACCTGCTGCACGCGCGGCGCGACGTGGTCGTCGCCACCGGCACGGCGTCGGGCAAGTCGTTGTGCTATCACCTGCCAGTGCTCGATGGCCTCGTGCGCGAAGGCCTCGACGCGCGCGCTCTCTACGTGTTTCCGACCAAGGCGCTGGCCCGCGACCAGATGGCCGAACTCGAACGGCTGCTGCTCGGCGTCGGTCGGCCGGACCTGACTGTCGCCGTCTACGATGGCGATACGCCGCCGCCGATCCGCCAGGCGCTGCGCGACCGCGGCGCGCTGGTGCTGACCAACCCGCACATGCTGCATGCCGGCATCCTGCCCAACCACACCAAGTGGCAGGGCCTGTTCGCCGGTCTGCGCACCATCGTCGTCGACGAACTGCACACGCTGTCGGGCATCTACGGTTCGCACGTCGCCAACGTGTTGCGGCGGTTGCAGCGCATCTGCCGGCACTACGGCAGCAACCCGGTGTTCTGCGGGGCGTCGGCGACGATCAGCAATCCCGGCGAACACGGCAAGCGGCTGTTCGAACGGCCGGTCGAGGTCGTCGACGAGGACGGTTCGCCGCGTGGCGCCAAGCACTTCCTGTTCCTGAATCCGCGGTTGCTCAGCGAGGCCTCGGGACTGCGGGTGCCGGCCAGCGAAGCGGCGCGGCAGCTCGGCGGCGAACTGCTGCAGAGCGGCCTGCAGACGATCTTCTTCGCCCGCTCGCGCAATGGCACCGAGGTGCTGCTGAAATACCTGCGCGACGAAGCCGGCAAGCGCCACGTCGACCAGCAGCAGGTCGCCGGCTATCGCGGCGGTTACCTGCCGGAGCTGCGGCGCAAGATCGAACGCGGCTTGCGGGACGGCAGCATCAAGACGGTGGTGTCGACCAGCGCGCTCGAACTCGGCGTCGACATCGGCAGCCTCGATGTCTGCGTGCTGGTCGGCTACCCCGGCACCGTCAGTTCGACGTTCCAGCGCGCCGGCCGCGTCGGGCGGCGGACGCAGGAGAGCGCCGTGGTGTTCGTCGCGCGTTCGGCGGCGATGGACCAGTACCTGATGCACGATCCGGGCTACCTGTTCGATGCGCCGCGCGAACAGGTGTCGATCGATCCGGACAACGCCATCATCCTGACCAACCACGTGCGCTGTGCGGCGTTCGAACTGCCGTTTGCCGACGGCGATGGCTTCGGCCAGGCGCCCGGCGTCGCCGACGTGCTGACGTTTCTGGCGCAGGATCTCGGCGTGCTGGTGCACCAGGGCGGCCGTTGGCACTACGCCAGTGACACCTATCCGGCGGAGGGTGTCAGCCTGAACGCCGCCGATCTGGACAACGTGACCATCCAGGACGTCGAGTCGCGGAAGGTGCTGGCCGAGATCGATCGGCCGTCGGCGATCGTCGAGGTGCACCAGGGCGCGATCTACGGTCTGCAGGGCGAGACGTATCTGGTCGAGCGGCTCGACTGGCACGACCGGCGCGCGTTCGTCCGCAAGGTCGATGCCGACTACTACACCGAAGCCGACACCGAGACCGAGGTGCGGGTGCTGCGCATCGACGAGACGCAGCCACATGCCGGCTACGACGCGCACCGCGGCGAAGTGCACGTCAGCACGCTCGCCAAGGCGTTCAAGAAGATCAAGTTCTACTCGCGCGAGAACGTCGGCATCGGCGACATCAACCTGCCGCCGGAGGAGTTCGACACCGAAGCGTGCGCGCTGGCGTTGCGGCCCGAATTGGTCGCGCGACTGGGGCTGCAGCGCGGTGGCGAGGCGAGCTGCCTGCACGGCGTCGGCGAATTGCTGCAGGGGCTGGTGCCGTTGTTCCTGCATGTCGATCCGGGTGATGTCCGGGTGCTGGCCGAGGTGCTGCACCCGCACTTCGAGGCGCCGACGTTGGTGCTGTACGACCGCGTGCCGTGCGGCGTCGGTCTGGCCGAACGGCTGTTCCACACGCACCGCGAGATCCTGCGCGCCGCACTCGGCGTTGCCGAGAAGTGTCGCTGCCGCAGCGGGTGTCCGGGCTGCATCGGTCCGGCGCCGAGCCTGGGCAACCGCAGCAAGAGCGTGGCGGTCGCCATCCTGCGGGCGATGCTGGCGGAGTCCCGCTGATGGTGGCGCCTGATCGCGACAAGCTGCGGCGGGTGTTCAAGGTCCAGGATCGCACGGTGCCGCCACCGGAGGCCGCGCCGCCGGCCGACGCTTCGCGCCCGGAAGTCCGTGCGTTCCTGCAGCGGCGCTTCGCCGGCTTCGTCAAGCCACGCAGCAAGGTGGCGCTACCGGCCGGCGAGGAGATCGTCACGCCGCACGGGCCCTTGTGGCGGCGGCGGCTGTGCTATCCGTGGTCGCATCCGCATGGCGAACGTTCGCTGGCGGCGGCGCGCGATGCCGATCCGGCGCGGGTCGCGGCGCTTGGCCGACTCGCGGATCCTGCGGCCGTGCAGCAGGATCGCGTGCTGTTCCTCGACACCGAAACCACCGGACTCGCCGGCGGCGCCGGCACCGTCGTGTTCGCGTTCGGCGTCGCCTTCCTGACCACCGACGGCGTCGTGCTCGAGCAGGCGTTCCTGCGCGACTTCGGCGAGGAGCCGGCGTTGCTGTCGTGGTTTGCCGAGCACCTGGCAGCGCGGCCGGTGCCGGTGACGTTCGTCGGCAAGAGCTTCGATCGCCATCGGATCGCCGCGCGCCTGCTCGTGCACAAGCAGGTGGCGCCGGTGCTGACCGAGCGCCATCTCGACCTGTACCACATCGCGCGGCGGCAGTGGGGCAAGGAACTCAGTGACGTCCGGCTGCGCACCGTCGAGGAATGCAAGCTCGGCCTGTGGCGCGACGACGACTTGCCGGGCAGCGAAGCGCCGGCCGCGTTCTTCGATTGGATCCGCGATGGCACCGGGCCGATCGACCGCGTGCTCGAACACAACCGGCTCGATGTGCTGAGCCTGGTCGCGATCTGGGGGTTGCTCGGCGCCTGATCAGCCGATCGTGACGACCAGCGTGTCGGTCAGGTTCACCATCGGATCGGCGCAGCCTCCAGGCGCGAACACCGCGGCACCCTGCACCGCGAAGCTGACGCCGACGAACGCCGGGCCCGGCGGCACGGCCAGCATGTTGGCGTTGCCGAAGAACGAGGCCGACCACTCGTGGCCGATCGTGCAGGTGCAGAATGGCGTGTTCGTCGGCAGGAGCCCCAGGCCGATCAGCGGCACGCCGGCGGCATTGCCCAGACGCGTGTGCACGACGCCACCGGGTCGCGGGGTGCCGGTCACGACGATCGTGGTGTTGCCGCAGCCGTGTTCGTGCCGCACGACACTGGCGTTGCCGCCCGGGACGTAGCACAGGCCGAGCAGGTTGCCGGCGGTTGCGCCGATCGACAGCGCGCGGCCGGTGCGCTGGTCGATGGCGAACAACTGATCCTGGATGTTGTCGACACCCCACAGGATGTCGAGGTCGCTGTCCCAGGCGAGTCCGTTGATGCTGGGCGGTCCGCTGAGCGGCCCGACGCCGGTCACCGCACCGGTGGCCCGGTCGACGGTGTACAGCGCGTCGGTGCCCGACGAGGTCAGGAACATCACGTCATCGGCGGCGTCGTAGGCGAGGTTCAGGAAGCCGGGCAGGCTGGTCAGGCCGATCAGCGTCGCCGCCCCGGTCGTGGTGTCCAGACGATAGAGGCCGCCGTTGTGCGCTGACGTGGCGAACAGGGTCTGGCTGCTGCCGTCCCATTCGAGGCCGTGCATGACGAAAGCCGGGTCGCCGAACGGACCGACCAGGGCGGTGTTGCCGGACGGGAGGTCGAGGGTGTAAAGCGCATCGCTGGTGCTGGAGATCACCCAGGCGGTGCCGCTCACGAGGTCGCGGGCCATGCCGGACGTCGTGCCGACTGCGGGAATCACGTTGGCGCCGGGGATCAACGCTCCGGTGGCCTTGTCGACGACTGCCAACGTGCCGTTGGCGTCGATGGCGACCAGGCGTTGCGCGGCCAGGGTGGTGGGGAGGCTGGCGATGGCCAGCAGGAGGGAACGCGTGAAGCGGGTGGAGTTCATGGTCTTGGTTCCACCCGAAGGAGCGACGAGGGTCGGCGGCGGCGGACAGCGTTCGCGCCACGCCGCGGCGGTGACGGAACGCCGCCCGCGGCGTTTCCCTGATGTCATCGAGCCGCGGCCGCCGCGCCGCCGGCGGTGCGGATCGTCGTGCCGTGACTACGGCAACGCGATCCGGACCGGCTCGGGGAACAGGGTCTTGACCACCGGGAAGTGGGGCGGATCGAACGTCACCGCCGTCGCGTAGATGGTCATCCCGTGCAGGATCGGCAGCGACGGCACATGCAACGCCGAACTGGCCGCACCCTGCGCATCGAGGATGCCCTGGCAACCCGGCAGCACCGCGTTGCCCGGAGCCAGAGTCAGGATCGACAGCGCATCGAACGTCAGCGGCAGGAAACGGCCATCAGGCAACCCCGTGCGCGGTTGGTCGGTCAGTGCCAGCGCCATCGCGTAGGCGAGGCCGGCGTCGCTGGCGATCGCCAGATCGAGCGCGGTGCTGCCGCCGACGGTGGCCGGCGCCCGCAGCGCGAACTTCGGCTCGGTGACGGTGACGATCTGGTTGGCCGCGACGTGCGTCAGGTGCTGCACCTGACCCGACGGCCAGGTGATCTCGACGTGGTCGGCGTGCATCGCGGTGCCGAGTCCGAAGTGCACGCGCAGGTCGGACGAACCGAGGAAGCCGGTGCCGCTGCGGACCCATTGCCGTTGCCGCTGATTGCCGGTGATCACGTCGACCCGCGCGCCGATGCCGTCGCGGTTGGAGACCGTGCCGACCGTGGCGAACTTCAACCAGTTGCCGCGGACCACCTGGTTGCGCAGCAGGCCGAGCCCGCGCGGCGCCTGGGTCGTCGGCCCGCTGACCTGATACCGGTCGCAGACATCGATGCCGCCGTCATTGTCGAAGTCGGCCAGCAGCGTGACGAACTGCTCCCATGGCTGTGCCAGGCCGATGGTGCTCGCGACGTTCGCCCACGGCACGTTCGCGGCGGCCGGTGCGCCGGGATTCCGGAACACGTGGTTGGCCGTGATCATGTGCACGATGTGCACGTCCTGCCAGCCGTCGTTGTCGTAGTCGAAGAAGTTGCAGGCCCAACCGGCCGGCGTGTTGGCCAACATGCCGAAGCGGCTGGTCGCATCGACATAGCGACCGGTGGCCGGGTTCCAGACCGCGAACAGGTGATCCGGCGGCGTGTCGCTGGCATAGAAGTCGACACCGCCGTCGTTGAACGCGTCGGTGAAGTCGAGACCCATGCCGTCGATGAAGAAGTCGGCGCCGACGCTGGCGCCGATCTCGGTGAACGTGCCGTTGCGGTTGTTGCGGTACAGGTGGGTCGGCAGCACCGGCAACCGGCCCTTGTCGTTGATGGTCAGGATGTCCGGCCAGCCGTCTTCGTCGTAGTCCATGAACGCCGACGCGAAGGTCGGGGCCAGGTCGCCGACCCCTGCGGCCGTGGTGACGTCGACGAAGTGGCCATGGCCGGAGTTGCGGTACAGGATGTTGGGCTCCTGCACCGTGCTCGGCCCGTAGTGATTGCCGATGTACAGGTCGAGCCAGCCATCGCGGTCGTAGTCGCCGAAGTTGCACGAGAACGACGACCGGTTGTGGGTGATGCCGCGGGCCGCGGCCACTTCGGTGAAGTGCCCGGAACCGTCGTTCAGGAACAGGCTGGACGCCGACCGCCAGTTGGCGATGAACAGGTCGAGATCGCCATCGTTGTCGACGTCACCGACGGCGCAGCCGCGCGCGGTCGCGGCGTTGCCGAGGCCGCAGCCGGCGCTCTCGTCGGTCAGGACGAAGGCGCCGTCGTTGCGGAAGTAGCGGATCGTCTGGCCGGGATTGCCGGGAACGACGAGGTCCTGATCGCCGTCGCGATCGAAGTCGCCGGCCGCGAGGCCGCAACCGGTTGCAACGCTGCAGAGTGGCACACCGGCGAGTGGTGTGGCGGTCGTGAGGTCAGCAAAAGACTGCGCGGGCAGCGCTGCGAGCAGCAGCGCCCCGGCACCGAGACGGGTGGGAATGGGCATGGTTCACCCAGTGTAGGTGCTGCGCGTTTCACCGGCGGGCAACACCGATCCTCCTTCGCAAGAACGTGACAAGTCCTGTATTCCCAAATAGATACGGCTGTGCGCAATCACCCTCCAGGGGTCGTGTCAGTTGCCCGCCTGCCAGCTGTTGTTGTCGCGCTTGATGTCGGGCAGGCGACGGTTCGGGTCGACCTTGATCTCCTTGACCTCGCCTGGCTGCTCGAGCGTCACGGTCAGTCGATCCGACTGGAACCACGCCTCGACCGGCAGCCTGCGATCCTCGACCCGACCGTCGGCGAACGTGGCGCGGAACGACAGGGGCAGCACCATCCGCTCGAGGTTCTCGAAGCTCACCCGTGCCGGCTTTTCGGCATCACCCTGCCGGACCGACACCACCGCCTGGTCGAACAGCGCGTCCTCGAGGAACCAGCCGCGGAAGAACCACGCCAGATCCTGGCCGGATGCGTCCTCCATGGTCCGGAAGAAGTCGGCCGGCTGCGGCGACTTGAACGCCCAGCGGCGGATGTAGGTGCGGAACGCGAAGTCGAAGCGTTCTTCGCCGAGCACCGATTCGCGCAGGATCTGCAGCCCGACGCCGGTCTTCTCGTACTGCAAGAGGCCGAGCTGCATGCCGTTCAGCCGGTCGGCGTGGGTCACGATCGGCACCCCCGGCGCGCGCAGCATGCCGGCGAAGTCGCCCGGGTTGGGGGTCTTCGCGTTCGGGAACCACTCGACGGTCGAGTACTTGTTGATGAACGTGTTGAAGCCTTCGTCCATCCACGCGTGGCGCCGCTCGTCGGTGTTGATCAGCATCGGGAACCAGTTGTGCCCGATCTCGTGCGTGGTGACGCCGTAGAGGCCGCGATCGTTCCGGCGGTTCTGGCCGCTGCAGAAGATGATCATCGGGTACTCCATGCCGCCTTCGATGCCGCCGACGTTGGTGGCGACGGGATACGGGTAGGGGAACCAGCGCTTGCTGTAGCCCTCGATCGCCGTCCGCAGCATCTGCGTCGACTTGCCCCAGACCGGCAGCGAGTCGCGGGCATAGGCCGACTGCACCAGCGTGCCGGTGCTGGCGGTGCAGGCATCCAGGATGAATGCCTCCGACGACGCCCAGGCGACCGTGCGGACGTTCTGGGCGCGGAACTTCCAGGTCACTGGCCCATCGCCGGCCGGCCGTGACGCCGGATCGGCCACTTCTTCGGGGCCGCGGATCAGCACGGTGTCCTGGGTCTGGCGCGCCTGCGCCAGCCGTTGCTGCTGGGTCTCGGTGAACACCTCCTCGCTGTTCTGCAGCACACCTGAAGCGACCACCAGGTGATTGCGCGGCACGGTGATGTGCAGATCGTAGTTGCCGAAGTTGGTGTAGAACTCGCCCGTGCCGATGTAGGGCAGCGTGTTCCAGCCGTGCACGTCGTCGTAGACCGCGACCGCCGGGAACCACTGCGCCAGTTCCCAGATCGTGCCGTCCTTGACGTCCATCGTGCCGTAGCGGCGGAACACCTGGCGCGGCACCACGAACGACCAATGGATGTCGAACTCGTAGCGGGCACCCGGCGCCAGCGGGCTGAGCAGATCGACGCGCATCAACGTGTCGTAGACGGTGAACGGCAGCACCGACTGGCCGCTCGCCACGAGCGCGACCTGCATGCCGTCGTTGTGATCGGTCGGACCGCCGACCGCCGCGCCGCCGTCGATCTGGGCGCCGATGCTGTCCTTGCGCAGGATGTTCTGCTCGAGGTGGACCCAGACGTAGTCGAGCGGGTCCGGCGAGTTGTTGTGGTAGGTGATGTGCTCCTTGCCGGCGATCGTGCGCGTGGCCGGGTCGAGCGACACCGCGATCTTGTAGTCGACCTGCTGCTGCCAGTACGCCGGGCCCGGGGCACCGCTGCCGGTGCGGAACTGGTTGGGCGTCGGCAGGTCCAACGGACTGAAGATCGTGACGTCCGGCCGGATGCCGGGTGCGCGCGCGTGGTCGTCGCGACCGCGTTGCGCGAGCAAGGCGGCAGTGGGCGCGAACAGGAACAACAACACCAGGGCTCTCGGGGCGGGGGTCGGCATGTGCGGTTCGGGGCGCAGGATGCGCTGCCGGCATTACGTCGGCAAGGGCGGGTCGGTCAGGTGATCTTGCTGCACGGCGGCGACGAAGCGTTCGGTGACGGCATTCCAGTCGGGTAGCGGCGGTCGTCGGGCCAGGGACCTGGCGCGCAGCAGGTGGCTCGGATCGGCAAGCAGGATCGCGAGGCGTGCCGCCAGGCCGGCGTGGTCGCCGAGAGCAAACAGCCAGCCGTTGCGTTCGTGCGCGATCCAGGCCGCGAACTGACCGGTCGCGAACGCCAGCACCGGCACGCCGCAAGCCAGTGCCTCGGCCACGGCCATGCCGAACGATTCGCTGCGGGACATCGACACGCACAGATCCGCTGCCTGCAGGTGGGCAGCGACGTTGCGTGGCTCGGATTCGCAGGCGAACGCGCAGTCGATGCCGAGTTCCGCCGCGCGCCGGGTGGTGGCAGCGGCGTAGTCGGGGTCGGCGACGGTGTCGCCGAGCAGTCGTAGCCCGATGGGCCGCGTCGCCGGGCGCACGGCGGCGAGCAGTTCGAGCAGTTCGAGCTGGCGCTTGGTTCTGGTGATCGCGCCGACGCAGATCAGTCGGATCGGCGCGTCCGGCGAACGGGGTAGCGGGTGCGGAACGAAGCACGGGTCGAGCCCAGGCTCGACCACCGCGACGCGGGTGCTGTCCGGCAGCGTGCGGGCGGTGCCCGGCGCGGTCACCAGCGCGCTGCGGCATCGCGGCAGCCACGCGGCGGCGAGTTCCGCCGGGAGCGGCGTGTGCAACAGCAGGTGATAGGGCGGCGACGGTGGCAGACATCCCAGCGCCGCGAACAGGCCATCCAGGACCAGGTGCTCGCCGCGCGCCGCGGCCGCCTCGGCGGCGGCCGGCAGCGCGCTCGGCAGCAGCGGCAACTGCCGGCCGCGGCCGCTGGTCAGCAGCCGGCGCCCGATCTCGTCCTGAAAGCGATACCCGCCCGAGCACTGACCGTCGCGGCGCGCCGGCTCGAGCAGCGCGATCACCCGAGCGGTCCTTCGCAGCTGGCCCAGGCGACGTGGCTCTCGTCGAGTTGCACGCGCAGGCTGCCGCGGAAGTGCGGACGCACGCGCTCGGCGAGTTCGCCCCAGATCCACTGGGCGAGACGTTCCGTCGTGGTGTTGACACCGGCGAACTGCGACAGATCGTCGAGGTTCTGGAAGCGCAGCGGCGCCAATACGTCGCCAAGGACGCGGTGGGCGAGGCCGATGTCGAGGACGATGCCGTCGCGGTCGAGCGCCGTCGTCGCAAACTCGCTGGTCACCACATACGTGGCACCGTGCAGCCGCTGCGCCGGGCCGAATACGTCGCCGCGCAAGCTGTGCGCGACCATGATGTGATCCTTGACGGCGACGCGGAACGTGGGGCTGGCATTGGCCATGTCCCGGCCAGGATAGTCGCGAGCGGCCAGCGTACGCACTGGGAATGCCGACGGATACGCCGCTCGCCCGGTGGTTGCCGGTAGCCGCCGACGTATGCTGGACCATTCAGCGATTCACGCTGCCCTCGTCGGGGTTTGTTCGACAGTCGCGAGCGTGAAGAACCCTGCCTGCCATCCGAAACCATGATCCCGAATCCCATCCGTTTCTTGCCGCTGTTTGCGGCTTTGCCGGTCTCCGTGATTGCCCAGGATTGGGCGTCTGCCATCGCGGGGCAATGGCCCGGAACGGCCGTTGCCAAGGCCACGGCGGCAGAGTTTGCGGCGTTCGCCAAGACCATCGGTGGTGACCAGAAGCCCGGTCTGCTGGCGTTCGTCGCCGTGCAGCATCAGGCGCTCGGGTTGCCCGTCGCCGCGGCCGCTGAGCCGACGTCGACGGTGGTCACCGACCCGATGCCGGCCATGGGTGAGGCCGCGATCGCCGAAACCGAACCGAACGACAACCCCGGATCGGCGAATGCGATCGCCTGCGGCGACCACGTCGAGGCCGCGCTGCTCGCCGGCGACAGCGACTGGTTCACGTTCACCGTGGCGCAACCTGGACTGCTGACGCTCTACACCAATCCAGGGCCGGGCGGCGCCGTCACCGACACCGTCGTCGAGTTGCGCGATGCCGCGCAGCAGCTGCTGGCAGTCAACGATGATGCGCGCGGTCTGTTCTCGGTGGTCCGCGGCAACGTCGTCCCCGGCACGTACGTCGTCCGCGTCCGGCACTTCAGTGCCACCGGCGCCGGCGACTACTCGCTGGATGTGTCGTGCAGCGCCGGCCCGACGGTGTTGCAGGAGGCCGCAGAACCGAACGACCAGCCCGCGACGGCGACGCTGGGCGCCTGCGGCGTGCTGGCGTTTGGCAGCATCAACCCGGCTGGCGACAGCGATTGGTATGCGGTGACGCTCGATCAGCCCGGCGTGATGGTGGCGACGACTGGCGGCAGCCAGGTCGGCCCGACGCTGCAGGATTCCACGCTGACGCTGTGGGACGCGACCGGCACGGTGCAGATCGCGTTCGACGATGATGCCGGCCCGGGGTTGTTTGCGCGGATCGTGCAGCCACTGGCGGCTGGCACCTACCACGTGGCGGTGGCCGGCTTCCAGAACAGCATCGGTCGCTATTCGTTGACCGTCGATTGTGCACCGGCCCAGGTGGCGCAGATCCAGGAAGCGCAGGAGCCGAACGACACGGTGCCGACGGCCACGCAGTTTGCCTGCAACTTCACCGGCAACGGCGACCTCGCCGTCGCGCAGGATCGCGACTTCTGGGTGTTCACGGTCACGCAGAACGCGCGACTGGTGGTCACCAACGGTCCGGGCACGACCGGCACGCCGATCGCGGATCCGACGCTGACGCTGCGGCGGCTCGACGGCAGCATCGTCGCGTTCGATGACGACGGCGGCCCGGGTCGGTATTCGCTGCTCGACGTGGAAGTGCCGCAGGGTAGCTACGTGATCGATGCCGCCGGCTTCCAGAACGAGGTCGGCACCTACGTGCTCGACCTGATCTGCCTGCCGGGCCAGAACGCATCGCGCGCGCTCTACACGCTGTTCCCGGGTGGCTGCCCTGGCAGCAACGCCAGCACGCCGGCGTGGTCGGTGCGCCCGCTCGAGGTGCCGCTGCTGGGCACGACGTTCGTCGGCGAGTTCTCGAACCTGCTGCCCAACGGCGCGGTCGTGGCATTCGCCGGCTTCAGCCGCGTGATCAGTTCGACCGGCCTGCCGCTGCCGTTCGACCTGGGCCCGCTGGGCGCCAGCGGTTGCAGCATCGACGTCGATCCGGCGTCGGTGACGTTGCTGCTGGCGAACGGTGCGGGCGTCGCGACCTGGGCGATTCCGATCCCGTACCTGCCGGCGTTGATCTCGGCCGACATCTTCCAGCAGGGCCTGGCTCTCGACCCGGCCGCCAACGCGCTCGGCGCCGCGGCCAGCAATCACGGCCGGGCCGTCATCGGCGAGCGCCTGTGAGCCGCGCGCCGGCCTGATCGCGGTGCCGTCGGCGCCGCGATCGGTCGGGGGAGATCACTGCTGCCGCAGCAGCCAGACCGAGCCGGTCATCTGCTCGCGCAGGAACGTTTCGCGTTCCGCTCGCAGTTCTTCCCAGGCCTTCTGGAACTGCGCGCGCGCGTCCGCATCGTCGCCGGTCATCGACTCGAACAGCTTCTGCTGCTTCTTCTGCCACTCGGCGTCCTTGCTGCGCGCAGTCTGCTCGTCGACGCCATCGGCGCAGAAGTGCAGCGTGACGGTGTCACCGACCAGCAGGTCGAGCTTGCCGTCGCCATCGACGTCGTCGGCCCAGACCCGGGTCGAGCCCTGCGGGCCCTGCAGGTGCGCATCGCCGAACACCAGTTCGCCGTCGCCGTCATGGCCGTGACCGGCAGGCTTCAGCAGCGTCTGCCGCTTGCCGAACTCCGGTTCGGTCTTGCTGCCGTCATTGGCGAACAGGAACACGCCGCCGGCCGACGAGCCGCTCAGCAGATCGAAGTCGCCGTCGCCGTCCCAGTCGATCAGGAACGGGTCGCTGTGGGCATCGACCTGCAGCTTGCCGGTCGCCGGCAGCGGTTCGCTCGTTGGCGTGAACTTGCCGTTGCCTTCGCCGCGGAACCACGCGAACGTGCCGGTGAAGTTGCCGCTGACGATGTCGAGCTTGCCGTCGCCATCGAGATCGACCGCGAACGGGCGGGTGCAGATCCTGTCGGTGATGTTGTCGCGTCCGCCACGCGTCGGCAGGATCAGCGGCTGCCCGTCCGAGCCGTTCAACACGGTCGCGGCGGCGAAGGTCCGGTCGGCTTTGCCATGGAGCACCTGGAACAGGCCGGCCATGTCCTCGCCGTCCCGCGAGTACGAACCGGACAGGATGTCGAGGTTGCCGTCGCCATCAAGATCCACGAACTGTGGAGTCGACGACGTGCATCACCAGACGCCGGGCACTTGCGCGATGTTGCCCTCGGCCATGATCCAGGTTCCGGCGGCGAGCTTGCCGTCACCTTCGTTCTTGAACAGGTGCATCTTGCCGTCCCGGAACTGGCCGACGACCAGGTCCTTCCTGCCGTCGCCATCGACATCGTGCCAGCTCGGCGCGGCGAAGCCCGGCGCTTCCACGGCGACGAACGCGTCGCCGCCTTTCAGTCGCACCGGTGGCGCGAACTGCGGGCCCTGGGGAATCGGCATCAGCGCCGACAACAGCATCACGGTGTTGAGCATTCGATTGGTTCTCCGATCGGTGCAGGCGCAGCCAGGCTGCGCAAGGCCCCGGTAGTCTCGCCGCACCGCCGGCTCGGTGGCTACTCGAAAGCCCGTCCGGGCAAGGATCCATGGGCGACGACCGCCATCGGGGCGGTGGCTGCGCCACGACACAGTTCGGACATGAATGCCGGCAGCGCCGCGAACGGGATGCCGGCGCCATCGACCAGCCGATCGAGGTCGCCGCCGTGCCGGGCTGCCAGTTCGATCACTGCCGCCATCCGTTCGCGCGACCGCAGGCGCCCGCGCTGGCTCCTGCCGACGTGGCCGACCTGCGAGCTCAGGATCGACAGGCGTTGCCAATGGAAGTCGCCACCGAGGTCGAGGGTGACGGGTCGGGTGCCGTACCACGACAAGTCGACCACGCGGCCCTCGAAACCGAGGCCGTCGATCGCGGTCTGCAGGCCGGCGCCGTGGCCCGTCGCGTGGAACGCCACCGCGAAGGCCCCGCGTGGCACCGCTTCGGGCCGCTGCACCTGCCGCAGCCACGGCAACGAGGCGATGGCAGCGGCGCGCTGTGGATGCTGTTCGGCGAGCACCACGGTGCCCCGGTGCGCGCGCAGCACGAACGCCAGCAGCAGACCGACGACGCCGCCACCGACGATCAGGACCGGTTCATCGCCGGTCAGGTCGGCATCCCAGACCGCGTTCTGCGCCGTCTCGAGGTTGGGCAGCAACGTGGCGCGCGCGTCCGGCAGTTCGTCCGGCAACCCATGCAGCTCGGCGCGCGGCACGACGATGCGGTCCTGGTGCGGGTGCATCGTGAAGGCCCGCCGGCCTGCGTCCGGGCCGTCGGCGACGGTGCCGATCCAGCAGTAGCCGTACTGGACCGGGAACGGGAACGTTCCGCGCATGTGCGCGCAGCGCATCGCCGCAAACGCGCGTTCGGGAACGAGGCCCTGGCCGACCAGGCGTTCGGTGCCGGCACTGATGCCCGAACACACGCCTTGCAGCAGGCATTCGCCGGGCCGCGGTGGTGGCAGTTCCAGCGGTCGCAGTTCGCCGCGACCCGGTGCGGTGGCGAAGTAGCCGCGAGCCGGGATCACGACGCGGCGACGTCGGCCTCCGGCCGACACTCGAACAGCACGTGGCCGTCGAGGGCGAACGGCTGCATCTGGAAACGCGTGCCGTCGGCAATCGTCGCGACTTCCGGCAGCGAGAAGCCCGGGATGCCCGAACCGAGCACGATCGGCGCCAGGTGCAAATGCAGCAGATCGATCCGCCGCGATTGCAGGAAGGTCGACACGGTGGTGCCGCCGCCCTCCAGGTAGCATGACCACAGGCCGCGCTGCCACAGCGCCGCGCAGGCGGTGTCGGCGGCGAGCCGGCCGCCTTCGTCTGGCAGCCGCGCGATGTCGACGCGTGCGCGTGGCGCCGCCTGGCGGTTCGCGGTCAGCACGACGCAACCGGCGGCGGCGAACACGCGGTAATCACCGGTCAGCACCCGGCCACTGCCGGACAGCACGACGCGGCGCGGTTGCGGGCCATCCACCTGACGTACCGTCAGCTGCGGATCGTCGCGCTCGACCGTGCCACAGCCGACCAGTACGGCGTCGTGCAGCGCGCGCAGCCGGTGGGCGTGGATCAGGTTGGCCTGGTTGCCGATCCACTGCGATTGGCCGGAGGTGCAGGCGATCCGACCGTCGAGTGTCTGCGCCAGGTGCGCGGTGACGAACACGCGCTGCTGTCGCCACGCGGTCGCGCAGCCGACCAGGACCGGCAGGTAGAGGCGCAGGAAGTCGAGCGTCGTGGCGGCGACCGGACGTTCACCCGGATGCAGCCAGCTCGCTGCCGCGGCGCCTGAACCCGGGACGAACACGCTGCACGGCATCGCCAATCGCGCCGCGTGCAGGGGAATCACGCCGGTGATCGCCACGAAGACGACCGCAGCCGCGCCGTGCAGGTCGTCGTCGATGGCGGCACACGACCAACCGCCGGCACGCTGCACCAGCGCGAAGTCCTGCGGCGTCTGGCGAAGCCGGGTTCGGGCGGCGAGCAACGCCGGCCAGGCAGCCGGATCTGGCGATGGTACGGGCGACATCGGGCGAGGCGGATTCCGAGGTGCAGTTTCCGAGGTGCAGTGCGACGACGGACAGCATACCACGTCGCGCGATCGGGCCGCGTAGGCTTGCGGCATGCCGACGCTGACGCTTCCGGTCGCCGCACTGACACGCTGGTTGCGCGTGCAGGCGGTTGTCGGTGTTGGCGTCCTGGGAGCGACTGCGGTCTGGCCGCAGGCCCTGGCACACGGCGGCAACTGGATCGCGTTCGGGATCGCGGCGTCGTGGGCCTGGCTGTGGCTGCTGCTCGAGGCCCGGACGACGGCGGCGAACGGTGCCACCGCCGGCCGCCTGGTCCTGCTTTGTGTCCTGCTGGCTCTGCTGCCGGCGGCGCCTGGATCGGACTGGTGGTGGTGGTCGCTTGGCCTGGTTGTCGTGGCGGCCGATCTGCTCGATGGCGCTCTGGCTCGGCGGTTCGGCGGCTCCGAAGTTGGCGCGATCCTCGACATGGAGACCGATCAGTTCACCGTGTTCGGTCTGGCGCTCGCGGTCGTTGCGATCGGTGGTGCGCGCTGGGTGCTGGTGTTGCCCGCGCTGCGCTGGTGGTTCGTGCTGGCGATGACGTTGGCCCGGCGCCCGGCGCACGAGCCGAAACCGCAGGATGGCGACAACTCGCGTGGTCGGCGCGTTTGCGCCGCGGTGATGGTGGCGTTGCTGCTGGCGCTGTGTCCGGCGATGCCGCGGGTCGTCGCCGATGCGGCCACCGCCGTGGCGGTCGTGCTGCTGGTCTGGTCGTTCAGCGCCGATGCCCGCTGGTTGCTGACCCGGAGGACCGCGTGACCCTGGCGGACGTGCTGCTGCTGCTCGGCTATCTGTCGCTGTTGGTCGAGATCACGTGCTTCCCGATCCCGAGCGAGGCATCGACCTGGCAGTTGTTCGCGCCGGATGCGGACACGCGCGCCACCGGCGAACGGCTGTTGGCGGTGCGGATGGCACCGCTGTGGCGCCGCGGGCTGCTGTGGTTGTTGCCGACGGTGTTCGGGGTCGTCGCGTTCCTGGCGCCCGCGCTGGTCGCGGTCGGTGTCCCGCATGCCTGGTCTGGTGTCGTGATCGCGCCGTCGGTCGGCGTCACCTGGGCCGGCGTCGTGCTGTTCCTGCTGGGCCGCCTCGTGACGGCCACCTCGGTGCTGCAACTGCGGCAGCGGCGCGCCGCCGTGCCCGCGGCCGATGGGTTGTTCCGCTGGTCGCGTAATCCCGGCCTGTGTGGCATGGCGTTGTGCTGGCTCGGGCTGGCGCTGGTGTTGCCGAGTGCACTGGTCTGGGTCGGCATGGTGGTCTGGGCCGTCAACATGCATCGCCGCGTGCTGCTCGAGGAAGACCATCTGGACGCGCGGCTCGGCGAGCCCTATCGCCGCTACCGCCGATCCGTGCCGCGCTACCTGCTGACCCACGATCGCGACGACGCCGTCGATGAGCCGACGGTTGCCGCGTGGTTCGATGCGACCTACCGCCGGCGCGGCTTGCACTACGTGCGACCGTACGACGCCTACCCGATCTACCTGCAACTGCTGGGTGCCCGGCCCGGCATGACGCTGCTCGACGTTGCCTGTGGGCCCGGTCATCTGCTGCGTGCGGGCGCCGAACGTGGCGCCATTGCCATTGGCATCGACCTGTCGCGCGCCGCCCTGCAGCTGGCCGCCGAGAACGCGCCGGCGGCGCGACTGGTTGCCGGCTCCGCGCTCGAACTGCCGTTCGCCGATGCGACGTTCGATGCGGTGACCTGCATCGGTTCGCTGGAGCGGTTCCTCGATCGCCCGCGCGCACTCGCTGAAATGCGGCGAGTCGCGCATCCAGAGGCCCGGTTCGTGTTCCTCGTCCGCAATGCCGACACGCTCGTCTGGCGGCTGTGGCGCGAATTGCTGGGCCGGCGCGAGGTGGCGGGCCATCAGGATGCGGCTACGCTGTCGCAATGGCAGCAGCGGTTCCTCGCCGCCGGATTCGCGATCGACACCGTCGTGCCCGACCAGTGGCCGCGGCAACGGCTGCGACGGTGGTGGCGGCGGCGTCGCCCGGGCCAGGACGAGCCGGTCGCCGGCAGCCTGTTGCCGCTGCGCTGGTGCAACGAGTTCCTGTTCGTGCTGAGGAACGCGCGATGACGCCAGGTCACGACGCGAACGCGCAAGCGGCGATGTATGAAGCCCTGGCCCGCCATGTCTGGCGGCGACGCGGCAACCGTCCGGCCGGCCAAGGACTCGAACTGCACAAGCGGCTTGCCGCTCCTCGAGGCGATGGTCCCGCGGCGGGGGTGACCGGCCTGCACGACTGGCTCCTGGTGTACGCCGGCACGCCAACGGCTCCGGCAGTGCTCGATGTCGGGTGCGGCTTCGGCGCGACGGTGTTGCACTGGGCGGCGAGGTGCCCCGGGCGCTACGTCGGCATCACACCGTCGCCGTTCCAGGTCCTGCGCGCTCGCGAACAGGCGGCAGCACTGCGGCTGGCGGATCGCTGCGAGTTCCGCGAACAGGGCCTCGCGGCCTTGCCGGTCGCGGCGTTCGACCTGGTGATCGCCGTCGAATCGTTGTGCCATCTGGCCGACTGGCCGGCAGCGCTGGCGGCGATCGGCACGGCGCTGCGACCGGGCGGCACGTTCGTCGTCGTCGACGATCTGCGCGTCGATGGCACCACCGCACGCGGATTCCGCCGCCTTGCTGGCGCCTGGCATTCACCGACCCTGCGCACCGCCGCCGAACTGCGCGCGGCGGCGGCGATGGTCGGCTTGTCGGCGACCGCGGTCCATGACCTGACCGACCAGGTGCCGCGCCGGCCACGGTGGTGGTGCCGCGTCGCGGCGGCGGCGCTGTCGGCCTTGGCGAACGTCACGCCGACCACATCGCAGCGCGCGCTGCTGCGGGCGTTCGCCGGCGGCTTGCAGCTCGAGAACCTGTACGGCCGTGGCCTCGTGCGCTACCTCGCGCTGACGTTCCGTCGGCAAGGGACCGCATGACTTCACGGGCGCGCAACTGGCTTCCCTGGGCGGTGGCGATTCCGCTGCTGGTGTTGCCTTTGGTGTGGACGTTGGCGTGGGCCAGCCGGGTCCCGGAGCCGGTGGCCTGGCGTCTGCGGCTGCAGGAGTCGCCGTCGGTGCACACCTGGGCGGACCTCGGCGACTTCGGCGAGGGACCGGCGCATTGGCTCGCGCGCGTGTTGCACCGACTGGCGGTGACGGCGGCGGGCGGTGACCTCGGGCTCGCGGCGCTGGCCAATTGGGGCGCGGGCGTCGTCATCACGTTGCTGTTGGTGCGGCTGCTCCGACGGGTCGGGTTGATCGCGCCGGGATTCTCCGGTCTCGCGGCGGCCGTGCTGGCGCTGGCGGTGTTCTCGCCCGCGTACGCCGGCGCCTGGCTGCTCGGCGAACGGGTGGGCGCCTTTGCCGCGACGGCGTGCCTGCTGGTCGGGTTGCACGCACTGTGTGGTCGTCGGCCTGGAGGCGGATGTCTGTTGCTGGCGACCGGTGCGGCGTTCCTGGCACCGTTCTGCCACATGCATGGGGCGGCGGTATGGCTGGCCCTGGCGTTTCCCGTGCTGCGATGGTGTCGGCGTTCGGGGCAGCCGAACGGTTTTGGTGCCTTGGCCTGCGTTGCCGTGGCCGGCATCCTCGCGACGGTATCGGCGGCACCGCCGACGCACACCGCGTCGGGGGTGTTGGCCATGCTGCTGGCGGCGCCTGGAGCGACGGTGCTGGCGCTGCTGCGTGCGACGGGTGAACGGCTGCCCGACCTGCTGCCGAACCTGAATGCGGACGCGATGGCGGCCGGTGTGCTGGCGTGGTTGTGCGTGCTGATGGGGCCGTTCGCGGTCCGGGCGCCGACCGCGCCCGGCCTGGTGCCGACCTGCCATGCCCTGGTGGCCTGGCCGGTGTTCGCCGCGGTGCTCGACGCCGAGCGCTGGGGTAGCTTGGAACTGCCGGCGGCCGCCATGCGCGAACTCGGTCCGGGGGGTGCGCTGCTGGCCCCGGGCATGGTCGGGGTGTTCGTCGCCTGTCTGTCGCGCTCGGTGCTGACGGCGTTGGTCGCTGGCGCCGTCGTTCTCGGCGTGCAGGATTGGCACCGCGGCTTCGAAGTACTGAAGCTGCAGGCCGCCGTGCTGCGGCGCGGCGAGGCCGCGGTGGCGGTCGCCGAACACCTGGCCAACGACGTGCCTGTGCCGGTGGGCAACGTGCAGGCGATCCCCGCCCTGCGATCGCTCGGACTGCTGCCGCGGCTGCCGGCGGTGACGTCGTTGGCGCCGCCGCCGTCGCATGCGTTGCCGGTCGGCACGCTCGTTCGGATCGATGGCGATCAGGTGGTCGGTACCGTGCATGCGACGCGTTGGCGAGCGGCGCCGGACCTGGTGTTCCTGCTGGCGGACGAGCCGACCGCAAGGGTGATCGCGGTGGCGCTGCCCGAGTTCGAGTCCGGCGGCAAGATCGTGGCCTTCCGCCTGACCGTTCCGGTCGGCGCCATGCCGGCGGGCAGACGCCATCGCGTCGTCGGCTTCTCGGTTCGCTCGCAACAACTGCAGCCGCTGCCGGGTCGGGTCGTGGTTGCGAACGGGCGGATCGAACTGGAGCGCGACGATGGCTGAGTCGAGGACCGTGCCGGTCTGGCGTTGGCTGTTGGCGCTCGGATGCCTGCATGTCGCCACGGCGTGGCCGATGGCGTGGGAGCCCGAGCCAGCCGGCAGGGCGTTGCGGCAGCCTGCCGCCGACCTGCTCGGTCTGCTGGCCGTCGGCGTGGCCGTGGCGGCGCGGCGCGGCTTTGGCCGGGGCATCGCCTGGGCCTGCACGCTGGGTCTGTTGCTGGCTGCCGCGGCCCGGGCCGCGTATGCCGCGATCCAGCTCGGCTTCGATCGGCCGTTCCGGCTCGACGATGTCGAGCTGATCGATGACCTCACCTACCTGCTGCTGCACGATCTGGCCACGGCGCCCCGCGTCGGTTGGCTGACGCTGGCCGGGCTGCTGCTGCTCGGGCTCGTCGTGGCGCTGCGTTGGTCGTTCGGCACGGTGCTGCGCGCGGCCGCACAACCGCGGATCGGTGCGATCGTACTGCTGCTGCTGGCCGTGTGGCCGATGCAGCGCATGCTGGCGGCGTCGGCGGGCCTGACCCCATGGGCCTGGCGGGGGTCGGCATTGCTCGCTCTGGTCGGCCACGTCCAGGCCTGGGTCGGCGAGCGGCTGGCGCCCGGCACGATCGCGCAACGGATCGACACCGCCATCGGACAGGCCGAGGCGACGTTGGCGGCGCTGCCGCAGGACCTGGGCAAGCTCCGCGGTACCGATGTGTTCGTCGTGTTCGCCGAATCGTACGGCCGGGCGCCGTTCCGGCAGCCGGTGCTGGGCGAGCGCCTCGGCGAACTGCTGCGCGCCGAGGACGCCCGGCTGGCGGCGGCCGGATTCGGTTCGGCGACGCGGTGGGTGCGTCCGTCGATCTACGGCGGCGCCTCGTGGCTGGCGCACATGCAGATGCTGTGCGGCATGCCGGTGCCGGACCAACGGACATGGGAACGGCTGCTGTTGTCGTCGCTGCGGCCGTTGCCGGCGCGGCTGGCGGCGGCAGGTTGGCGATGCCTGACCGTTCAGGGGGGCATGCCGACGCCGTGGCCCGAGGGTGCCAGGTTCTTCGGTTTCCACGACGAGTTGTTCCGGCCGCAATTGGCGTTCCTCGGCCCCGATCACGGTTGGGGACCGCCGGATCAGTACTCGCTGCGCGTGTTGCTGGAACGGGTCGCGGCGGCCGACCGGCCGCCGTTGTTCGTCGAGTTCGTCACTGCCACCGCGCACGCGCCGTTCACGTTCGTGCCGCGGCTGTTCGACGACTGGCGCGCGCCGCGCGAACAATGGTTCGTGCCGCCGGCGACGACGCGACCGCTCGGGCCGATGAATTTCCTGCGTCATCCGGAAGTGGTGTCGGCGTACCTCGAGACGACCGAGTACACGCTGCGCGCGGTGTTCGGTTTCGTCGCCCTGTTGACGCGACCGTCGCTGGTGCTGATCGTCGGCGACCACCAGCCGCCGATCGGAGCCGTGATGCCGGTGCCAGACCACACGCGCGACGTGCCTCTGCATGTGCTGAGCAACCGCGCCGACCTGATCCTGCCGTTCGTGCGCTCGGGTTGCGCGCCCGGGCTGTTGCCGCCCGACACCGGCGATTGGCTGCCGACGGATCGGCTGTTGCCATGGCTCCTGACGACGTTCGGCGGCTGATGCCAAGGGCTCTCCGACAGGACTTGCCAGCAACACGGCTTCCGCGCACAGTCCTCACCCCGATGGTTGCCCGCGAGTCCACGCCAGACGTTCGTATCACCGCTTCGCCGGCGCAGGCCCAGGACCTCGTGCTCGACGAGATCCGCGCGCTGTTGTTGCCCGGCCAGCGGTCGTTGTTGGGGCTGGCGACCGGCGCAACGTTCGCGGGCTTGTTCTCACGGCTGCAGACCGAATTCGCCGCCGGCCGGTTGCCGCTGGCGGCGTTGCTGGCGACGCACCTCGACGAGTACCTGGGGTTCCCGCCCGAACGCAAGGGCGGCATGGTGCACGAACTGGAGGCCGGTTGCCCGGCCTTGGCCGAGCGCCGCCGTGCCGGCATGTTCCTGCCGGTGCCGCACGACGGCACCGAGGCGGCGCTGCGGGCCCACGAACAGCGACTGCAGCGGGCCGGTGGGGTCCAGCTGCAACTGCTCGGTATCGGCCGCAACGGCCATCTGGCGTTCAACGAACCGGGTACGCCGTTCGAACTCGGCTTCCACGTGACGACGCTGGCGGCGACGACGCGCGAGGATGCGCGGCCGCGGTTCCTGCCCGACGAACCGCCGCTGCAGGCGTGCACGGCCGGATTGGCGACGATCCTGCAGGCGCGGCGGGTGATCCTGTGCGCGTTCGGCAAGGCCAAGGCGCCGGCGGTCGCGGCGATGCTCGACGGCGAGGTTGGCGCCGCGTGTCCGGCGTCGGTGCTGCGGCGGCACGGCAACGCGCTGGTGCTGCTCGACCGCGAGGCCGCCAGCGAACTCGGTCGCGCGGCGCGGGCGTAGCCGCTTTCGGACAGCCGGCTGTTGTGTGTCGCCGCGGCGTCGTTTGCGATGAACGCATGCGCCTGCCGTCGTTGCCGTTCGTTGCCGTCATCACCCTGCTGCCGCTGCCTGCCCAGGACCCGGCGGAACTGCTGGCCACACTGTCGCTCGAGCAGAAGGCCGGGCAGCTGTTCATGTGCTGGAGCCTGGCGAGCGAAACGCCGACCACGGACAAGGGCAAGGCGCTGCTGACCGCGGTCGCCGACGTCGGGCTCGGCGGCGTGATCCTGAGTCTCGGCAGTGTCGAGCAGGCGGCGGCACTGGTGCCGCAACTGCAGGCGGCGGCGAAGGTGCCGCTGCTCCTGGCCGGTGACTTCGAGGGCGGCGTGGCCTTCCGACTGACGGGGGCGACCGAGATGGGCAACCAGATGCTGGTCGGCGCCGGCCGGCGCGCGGCGCTGGCCCGGGCGATGGGCGAAGTGACCGGCCGTGAGGCCAAGGCGCTCGGCTTCCACTGGGTGTTCGCGCCGGTGCTCGACGTCAACAACAACCCGCTGAACCCGATCATCAACGTGCGCAGCTTCGGCGAGGATCCCGAACTGGTCGCGCGGCTGGGCGCTGCGTTCGCGGCCGGCGTGCGCAGCAGCGGGTTGCTGGCCTGCGGCAAGCACTTCCCCGGGCATGGCAACGTCGATTCCGACTCGCATCTGGCGCTGCCGACGGTGCCGGGCGACGGCGAACGGCTGCGTTCGATCGAGCTGCGGCCGTTCCAGGTCGCGGCGGCGGCCGGGCTCGAGTCGGTGATGACGGGCCACCTGGCGGTGCCTGGCCTCGGTGAGGATCCGGCGACGCCGGCGACCTTGAGCCGCAAGATCCTCGGCGACGTGTTGCGCACCGAACTGGGGTTCACCGGGCTTCTGGTCACCGATGCGTTGGAGATGGGTGGCGTCAAGAATGCCTTTCCCGCCGGCGAAGTGGCGGTGCGGGCGCTGCTGGCGGGTGCCGATGTGCTGTTGA
Source organism: Planctomycetota bacterium (assembly GCA_016713175.1). Taxonomy (GTDB): domain Bacteria; phylum Planctomycetota; class UBA1135; order UBA1135; family UBA2386; genus JADJPQ01. The sequence continues at coordinate 28,200 of JADJPQ010000029.1, read as the reverse complement.
TGCCGCCCGATCCAAAGGCCGCGCGCGACGCCGTGGTGCAGGCCGTGCAGTCCGCGCGCGTGCCGATGGCGCGGCTCGACGAGGCCGTGCTGCGGATCCTGACCGCGAAGGCCAGGGTCGGGTTGTTGTCGGGAGGTGGTCGCGTGGCCGCGGACTGGCGGGCGCAGGTCGGCACGGCGGCCGGCGCTGCGGTCGGTGGCGAAATCGCGGCGCGCGGGGTCACCGTGGTGCGGGATCCGGCCGGCCTGGTGCCGCTGGCGGCGGTACGGCCCTGGGCGATCGTGACGCTGCTCGACAAGGACGACGCCACCGTGGGCGCGGCTCTGCCCGAGGCTCTGGCCGAGCGCGGCGTGCGCACCGGCGCCCGGTTCCGGCTGCATCCGGGGTCGTCGTCGGCCGAGGTCGACGCGGCGGTGACCGCGCTGCGTGCGGCCGACGGCGTCGTGCTGGCGATGCACGTCAAGGTCCGCGAGTTCTCGGGCACGATCGGCCTGCCGCCGGCGTTGCGACCGGTGGCGGCGGCGTTGCCCGCGGATCGTCCGGTGGTGGCGATCTCGTTCGGCAACCCGTACCTGGTGCAGGGACTGCCGGCGAACGTGGCCTACGCGTGCGCCTATGCCGGATCGCCAGTGCAGGAACGCGCGGTCGCCGACGTGCTCGTCGGTCGCCAGCCGGCCACCGGTCGACTGCCGGTGTCGATCCCCGGCGTCGCGGCCGCCGGTGCCGGCGTGACGTTCTTGCCGGGCCGGGATCTCGCGGCCGGTGATCCGGCAGACCATGGCATCGATCCGCAACTCGGCGAACGGTTGCACGGGCTGCTCGCGCACGCCGTGCAGCAGCGGGTGTTCCCCGGCGCGGTGTGCGTCGTCGCACGCCATGGCGTGGTGATCGCGCAGGTGGCGGTCGGACGGCATGACTACGACGCGAAGTCGGCGGCGGTGACGCTCGACACGCCCTGGGATCTGGCGTCGCTGACGAAAGTCTGCGCGACGACGCCGGCGGTGCTGCGCGCCGCCGCGGCCGGCAAGTTGGCGCTCGACGATCCGGTGCAGAAGTGGCTGCCGGCGTTCGTCGGTGTCGGCAAGGAACGGGTCACGATCCGCCATCTGCTCGCGCATGCCGGCGGGTTGCCGGCCTACGAACGCTACTACCGGACCATACAGGGCAGGGATGCGATCGTCGCCGCGGCGGCCGCGGAGGGCCTGATGACCGAGCCGGGTTCGACCATGACCTACAGTGATCTGGGCTTCGTGCTGCTGATGGCGGTGGTCGAACGCGCCACCGGCCAGCCGTTTGCCGACTACGTTGCCCAGGAGGTCTTCGCGCCGCTCGGCATGGCCGGAGCGCGCTTTGCGCCAACCGCCGGCGCACCGCTGGCGGCGCCGCCGACCGAGAACGATCCGGCGCGCGGGGGCATCGTCCGAGGCTTCGTGCACGACGAGAATGCCTTCGCGATGGGCGGCATCTCCGGCCATGCCGGGATGTTCGGCACCGCGTTCGACGTCGCCCGCGTCGGCGTGGCGTTCCTCGGCTGTGGTCGCGGTTTCCTGCCGTCGGCGCTGGCGCAACAGGCCGTGGCGCCGGCCGGGCTGGTGCCCGGTTCGACCCGCGCGCTCGGGTTCGACCGGCTGCAGAGCGGCGGTTTCGGCGGCACGTCGGTGCCGGCGGGCGCGTTCGGCCACACGGGGTTCACCGGCACGTCGCTGTGGTGCGACCCTGGCAGCGGCGTCGGTGTCGTGCTGCTGACCAACCGCGTGCATCCGACCCGCGTGAACAGCGGGATCGCGGCGGTCCGCCAGGCCGTGCATGACGCCGTGCTGGCGGCAACGGAGCGCTGAACGCTACCTGCCGGCGCTGGCCGGCACCGGCGTTGCCGTGCCCGTCTTCGGCCCCGGCGCCGCCTCCGGGTTGACCGTCACCCGCACCGACGACGCGATCTGCTGACCCTCGCGCGCGACCGTCGACGCCAGTTCCATCACCGAACCGCTGACCCGCCCGGTGCTCAGGTCGAGCATCCACGTGCTCTCGGCTTTGTCGACCGTGACGGTCATGCCGGGCGCCTTCGGCGCCGAGGCCGGATCGACGTGGAACTTGCGTTCGACGACCGCTTTGCCTTCGGCCACGCGCACGAGCTTGCTGGTGACCTTGACGTCGCCGCCGCCCGTGAGCTTCGGGTTGAACATCTTGACGGCGGCGTCCCAGGAGCCGCCCTCGGCGATCGGCGTGTTCGGCAGCGCGATGAAGTACTGCCCGAACAGCGTGTCGAGATCGCCGGCACCGAGATCGTCGGTGGCCTTTGCTGTGACGCCCGTTGGCGCCTGCACGCGGCCGATCGCGCCATACTCGTCGACCGGCACGATGAACGTCTTGCCGACCAGTTCGGCCAGGCTCTGCAGCGCGCCGGGCTGGCTGTCTTTCCGGTCGCTGTCCCAGTCGACCTTGGCCATCGGCATGGTGGAGCGCGCCTGCACCCGATGCAGCAGATGCGCGACCTGCGTCTTGCCGTCCTTCGTCTCGCCCGGCGTGGCCGTGAAGTGCAGGGCGAAGTGCATGCCGAACTCGGCGCGCTGTGCGCCGCGCGTTTGCGCGAACGTCGCGTCGATCGTGATGCCGTAGTGGAACGGCTGGCTGGTGGCCAGGTCGTAGCGCAGCGGGATCTGGGCGCTGGCGAGGGAGCCCAGCAGCAAGCACGTCGCGACGCGGCGGGGTTGGCGCATGCCGCCGATCATCGATCGGAGGCGTCGCCAGACAATGAAAAACCCCGCTGCGGGCCTCGACCCGGAGCGGGGTTGTCGGGACGTCTGCGCGCGCTCAGTTGCCGACGATCATCTCCATGCCGCGCGACGTGCCGATCGGCAACGCGTTGGGCAGGGTGAAGTCGAAGTCGGCGATCTGCGTCACCAGCGGGATGCCGCGGTAGCTGAGGTCGCAAGGGATCGGGAACGGGAAGCGGACGTTGCCATTCGCATCCGCGAATCCGATTGCCGACGCCTGGATCGGCAGCACGTAGCCGAGCGCCGTGACCGGTGCCCCCGGGATCGGGAAGCCGGTCGGCAGCGACGAGAAGCCGAGCACCAGGCCGCAGAACGCGTAGCCCAGCGAGCCCATCGGCTTCAGGTTGCTGCCGAGGAACGCGAAGTTCGCCGAGCCCGGGATCGCCAGGCCGTCGGCGTCGATCGTCGGCGTGCCCGCCGAGGTCGGCGAGCCGGTGCCGATCAGCGTCTGGGTCGTGCTCGGCACGTGCACGTCGAACAGGTCGAACAACGGCGGGTGGCAACCGGCCACGCCGTTGCTGTTGTAGAGCACGGCTTCGCGGTAGCCGATGTAGATCTGGCCGGCGTCCGTGGTCGTGGTCGAGCCGGCGAAGCGGGTGCCGTCATCGCAGCCGAACGTGCCGCCGAAGTTGCCGATGACCTTGTTGCCCTGGACGTGCAGGCGCACGCGCTGCCAGCCGTCGTTCTGGCCGGCGACGATGTTGATCGGGCCGCCGATCACGGTCCAGTTCTGCGGGTTGGCCGCGGTGCTGCCGTTGCCGAAGTCGATCAACCACAGCGTCGCACTGGTCGGCGTCCGGAAGTGCGCCCAGGCGATGCCGGTGACCGAGTGATATCGCGTGCCGACACCGAGGCTGATGGTGCCGAAGTAGCCGCCGACGTTCGGCGGATTGCCGTTGGCGGCCACCGAGCCGCGGACGCCCATGGCCCACCACTCGCCGTCGCCGATGTTGTAGTTGTCGAGCATCACCGGTGGCACCGACGGGGTGTATGGCGCCGGGTTGACCGGGGTCATCATCGGCTCGACCCAGACGTAGGACTCGACGACGACGTCGGCGATCATGGCATTGGTCAGCACGACGGAGTTGCCGCCACCGGTGTTGTCCCAGGTCGACATCGTCAGGCCGCCCTGCGGCGACAGTGGCTTGGCGGTCAGGTTCTGCGAGTTCACCTGCGTCGGGTCGACGTACTTGGGCTGCACGAAACCCTGGGTCCAGCCCAGGATCGACGCGCCGACGACGCCGCCGTCGAAGCTCTCCAGCAGCGGTACGACGTTCGTGGTGACCGTGTTGCTGGCGCCGGGAGTCGCCGCCATCGACATCGCGAAGTCGCGGCCGTTGTTGTCGTTGTCGAGACCGTCGACGCGGCGACCGATCGAGGAACTCGGACCATTGCCGACCGCGAGATCACCGTAGAAACCGGCGCCTTCGATCGGGTGCGGGCCGAACGTGCCGATGCCCATCTCGTAGCAGACGCTGTCCACGATCGCGTTGGTGGTGTCGACCAGTTCGATGGACTCGTTGTCGTTCTCGAGGCCGTTGGCGGCGAACACCTGGTTGACGTTCAACACCGCGATGTTGCCGAGCACCCAGTAGGCGCCGGGCGCCAGGATCGTGCCGGGCGGGATCACGTGGGTCGGGTCGGTGCCGCCGCCGCCGTACAGCGGGCTGCCCGGATCGCGGTTGATGATCTGCCAACCGGAGATGTCGACCGGCAGTGCCGATCGGTTGTAGAGCTCGACGAACTCGACATCGTCGGTGCCGGCGTCGTCGTACTGGAACTCGTTGATGACGACCGGAGCGGACGAAGTGCCCGGGCCTTGCGGCAACAGGGCAGACAGCGTGACTAGCAGATCCAACATGGGCAGGGAGCCTCCGAGTGGAAGAACGGGAAGACGGGAAGGAAACCGGGGCGCGGTTCCCGGCAGGGACCCGCAGTTGTAACGGATCGGGTGCGCCGCGCCACCGGGGCCGTTGCGGCCGATGGGGCGGCGCCGGGGAGATCAGTCGTCGTTGCCAACGACCAGTTGCAGGCCCTGCGAACTGCCGATCGGCAGCGGGAAGGCCAGCGTCACGTCGTAATCGACGAACTGGGCCGTGACCGGCAGGCCGTGCAGCGAGTTGTCGCACGGCAGCCCGAGGCCGAAGCTGCCGTCGCCGGTGCCACCGGCGAACACCAGATTGCTGGCGAAGATCGGATTGACGTAGATCTGCACCGACGGCGGAGCGCCGGGCACCGACTGGCCCGGATCGAGGTTGCCGAGGCCCAGCAGCAGTGCGCTGATGCCGTTGGGGACCAGGCCGCTGCCGGTGATCTGGAAGCCGGCGTTGCCGAGCACCGGGTTGCCGCCGGCCGTGCCGATGTTCGGCGTGCCGAAGTTGGTCGGCGACGCGGTGCCGCCGAAGCCGACGACGTGGTCGGTGGTGCCCCAGACTTCCAGCCGGTCGGTGACCAGCGGCGTCATGTTCGTGTTGGTGACGATGCACTCGCGGTAGGCGAGATAGACCGTGCCGCCGCAGTTGGTGAAACCGCTGGCGGTGAAACGCTGGCCGTCGTCGCAGCCGAAGGTGCCGCCGTAGTTGGCGATCAGGTCGCTGCCGCTGATCCGGATCCGGAGGCGTTGCCAGCCATCGTTGACGCCGGTGGTCGCGACGATCGGGCCGCCGAGAATGGTCGGGCCGGTGCCGCCGTTGTTCAGGTCGACCAGGTAGATGCTGGCTTGCGCCTGCTGCACGATGCCCACCCAGGCCACGCCGGTGGCGCCCGAACGCATCCCGGTGCACTGGATCTGGCTGTAGTAGCCGGCGATGTCGGCCGGGTTGGCGGCGCCGTCGGTGGTGCCGGTCACGCCGATGGCCCACGCTTCCGCTTCGCCTGTCGCGCCGGGGGCGGCGAACACCGCGTTGCCGCCCTTGACGTAGACATAGGTCTCGACCAGGAACTGTTCGCTGGCGCCGATGCGCAGGTAGTTGGCATTGCCGCCGCCCGTGATGTCATGCCAGACGCCGACGTTGCCGCCCTGCGGCGACGGCGGCAGCGTGATCACGTTGGCGCCGCTGTTGGTGATCGCCGCCGGATCGGCGGTGCGGCCTGGGACGAACGAGTAGTTGAAGTCGCCCGTGAGCGTGGTACCGGCGACATCGTCGAGCAGGTTGACGTAGCCAGGCGTCAGCGTCTGGGCGCTGCCGTTCGCCGCGCCCGGCGTCCACTGCATGATGCAGAAGTCGCAACCGTTGTCGTTGCTGTCGTAACCGTCCTGCCGGCGCTGGTAGGTGTTGGGGAACGCGTCGACCGTGACGATCTCGCCCCAGATGCCGGTGCCCTCGCGCGGATGCGGGCCCCAGGAGCCGCGGCCGGTCTCCCAGGCGACCGAGTCGATGACCGTGGCGGTCAGATCGATCAGGTCGATGCTCTCGTTGTCGTTCTCGAAGTTCGATGGCGTCGTGGCGACCGTCTGGTTGACGTTCGGTACCGTCGCGAGGCCGACCACCCAGTAGCCACCGGCGGCCAGCACGGTCCCGGCCGGAATCGTGTAGGTCGTGTTCGGGCCGAGCGGGTCACTGCCGACCAGCGTCCAACCGGAGATGTCGACCGGGGCGCCGCTGCGGTTGTAGAGCTCGACGAATTCCTTGTCGTCGGTGCTCGAGTCGTCGTAGCAGAACTCGTTGATCACGACCGGTGCGGTCGACGAACCGCCGCCGGGACCCTGGGGAACGAACGCCGCGAACGAGGCGAGCGTGAGAAGCATCGGGAAGGAACTCCTGGAGAGATTGGGTGGTGGGCCGCATCGTGATCGCCACGAACGGCCGGAAGGGCGAACATGCTATTCGCGGCGCGGCTGCCGCCCAGGGGCATGCACGTGTGTTGCAAGGCTGCACTTACGTCGTGCGGCAATCGGCAATGCGGTGTCCCGTCCATCGCGACCGCAGGCGCGCTGCCTTATGGTCTTTGCCGATGGTCGACAGCGTCCGTATCACCGTCCGTTGCTTCGCGGCTGCCCGCGAGGCACTGGGTACCGAATCGTTGGTGCTCGAAGTGCCGGTGGCGACGACGCTCGCGGCGTTGCGGCAGCAGTTGTCCGAACGCGCACCGGCGCTGGCTCGGCTGCCGTTGGCGTTCGCCGTCAACCGCGACTATGCGCGCCTGGAGACCGTGCTGCACGACGGCGACGAAGTGGCGTTGATCCCGCCGATCAGCGGCGGCTCGCCGCGCACCGACCTGTACCGGTTCGCGTTCACCCACGCACCGATCGACGCGACGGCGCTCGCCAGCGAGTGCCGCAGCGACCAGGATGGCGCCGTCGTGACGTTCGCCGGCGTCACCCGCGATCATCACGACGGTGCGCGGGTCGTGTCGTTGGCGTACGAAGCGTACGAGGAGATGGCGCACAAGGTCGTTTGCGCACTGTTCGAGGAGGCGATCAAACGCTTTCCGATCACGCGGGCGCGGATCGTGCACCGGCTCGGCGTGGTGCCGGTCGGCGAAGCGTCGATCGTCGTCGTGGTGTCGTCGGCGCACCGCGGCCCGGCGTTCGACGCCTGCCGGTTCCTGATGGATCGGCTGAAGAACGAGGTGCCGATCTTCAAGCGCGAACAGCTCGCCGATGGCGGCGGCAGCCGGTGGGTCGGTGAACTGCCCAGGTCGGGCGACTGAGCGTGGCAACCCGGGAGTTCGGCCGGGGTTGCGTTGGCCTGGGGCCGGTGCCGCCGATACAAATGGCGCCCCAGGTCCCTGCCATCCCGAGAGTCCCGCCCTGCATGAAGATCCGACTTGCTGCTGCGCTGCGCGCTGATCGCCAAGAACTCGTGCTCGCGTTCGCCCAGGAAGGCGGCACACCGTCCGCCGGTGCCGGCCTGCAGACCGCGGTGGCCGCGGCCAAGGCGACCGGCGACCTGAAGACCGCGTTCCGCGCCACGTCACTGTTCCACCCGCACGGCCGCAGCGTGCCGCGCCGGCTCGGGTTCGTCGGCCTGGGCAAAGCCCGGGACATCGACGCCGAACGGCTGCGCCGGGCGGCGGCCGTGGCGCAGGCATGTGCCGAGGAGATCGGCGTCTCTGCGTTCGTGCTGGTCGTCGACGGCGAGGCGCTCGCCAAGGTCGACGCTGCTGCCGCCGGCGCGGCGATCGCCGAAGGCCTGATCCTCGGGGCCTACAAGTATTCGCCGCCGCGGCAGGAGAAGCCGAAGGAACGCAAGGGCCAGGACGCGCAGGTCGTGTTCCTGGGCAAGGACCAGAAGGCGTTCGCGCAAGGGTTCCGGTTGGGTGGGATCGGTGCCGACGCAACCGTGTTCGCGCGCGATCTCGAGAATCAGCCGAGCAACATCTGCCACCCGACGGCGATGGCGGCGGCGAGCAGGCGGCTCGCCGGCAATGGCATCAAGGTGAAGGTGCTGGAAGCCAAGGACCTGCAGAAGCTCGGCATGGGCGCGCTGCTCGGCGTTGCCCAGGGCAGCGCCGCGCCGCCGAAGTTCCTGGTGCTCGAGCACCGTGTGCCCGGCGCCAAGGGCAACGTCTGCGTGATCGGCAAGGGCCTGACGTTCGACACCGGCGGCATCAGCATCAAGCCGGCCGCCAAGATGGACGAGATGCGTTACGACATGTGTGGCGCCGGCGCGGTGCTCGGTCTGTTCGCCGCGATCAAGCACGGCGGGCTCGCCGGCAGCAAGCCCAGGCACAACATCATCGGCCTGATCGCCGCCACCGAGAACATGCCCGGCGGCAAGGCGCAGAAGCCGGGCGATGTCGTCACCGCGATGGACGGCCGCACGATCGAGGTGCTGAACACCGATGCCGAAGGGCGCCTCGTGCTCGCCGATGCGATCTGCTACGGCAAGAAGTTCTACCAGCCGAAGCAGATCGTCGACCTGGCGACCTTGACCGGCGCGGTCGTCGTCGCGCTCGGCCACGAGGTCGCCGGCCTGCTCGGCAACGACGACAAACTCGCCGACGCGCTGATCGCCGCAGGCAAGCAGGCCGACGAGCCGTTGTGGCGCCTGCCGCTGTGGGACGTGCACAAGGAGCAGATGAAGAGCAAGTTCGCCGATCTGGCGAACATCAACGGCAGCCACCACGGCAACGGTGCGACCGCCGGGGCGGCGTTCCTGAGCTACTTCGTCGGCGACACGCCGTGGGCACACCTCGACATCGCCGGCACCGCCTGGGGCGGCGTCAGCAAGGACTACTACAAGAGCGGCGCTTCCGGTACCGCGGTCCGCACGCTGCTGCACTGGGTGCGCTCGCTCTGAACCTCCCGTCACCGCCATGAGCGATCGCCTGATCCAGCCGAAGTCCCACATCGCGCACCGGGCCCACGTTGCGTCGTGGTCGCAGTACGAACGCCTCTATGCCGAGTCGCTGCAGGATCCGAGCGGGTTCTGGCGCCGCGTCGCGCAGCGCGTGCAGTGGTTCCATCCGTTCGAACGGGCGTGCAGCGTCGACTTCGGTGGCCGCGGCGCCGATGGGGCGCCCGCGCCGCGCGCCGAGATCGCCTGGTTCCTCGGCGGCAAGCTGAACGTGTCGTTCAACTGCATCGACCGGCACCTGCAGGAGCGCGGCGACCAGACGGCGATCCTGTGGGCGGGCGACGAGCCGGGCATCTACCGGCACATCAGCTATCGCGAACTGCACGACAACGTCGGCCGGCTGGCCAACGCGCTGCGTCACCACGGCGTGCAGAAGGGCGACCGCGTCTGTCTGTATCTGCCGATGATCCCCGAACTCGCCTACGCGATGCTGGCGTGCGCGCGGATCGGCGCGGTGCACTCGGTGGTGTTCGCCGGCTTCTCGGCCGAGTCGCTGCGCGATCGCATCGTCGACGCCGATTGTCGGATCGTGCTGACGGCCAACGAAGGACTGCGCGGCGGCAAGGTGATCCCGCTGAAGAAGACGGTCGACGCGGCGATCGAGGAACTGCCGGTGCGCAAGGTGCTGGTGGCGCGGCGCACCGAGGCGGCGACCGCGATGACGCCAGGTCGCGACCTGTGGCTGCACGACGAGATGGCGCGGCAGCGCAGCCACTCGCCGTGCGAGTGGCTGGACAGCGAGGATCCGCTGTTCGTGCTCTACACGTCCGGTTCGACCGGCAAGCCGAAGGGGCAGTTGCACACGACCGGCGGCTATCTCGTCTACGCCTCGTACACGCACCAGATGGTGTTCGACTGGCATCCGGGCGATCTGCACTTCTGTGCCGCCGATGCGGGCTGGGTCACCGGCCACAGCTACATCGTCTATGGGCCCTTGTGCAACGGCGCGACGACGGTGATGTTCGAATCGACGCCGGTCTACCCGGATGCGGGCCGCTACTGGCAGATCATCGACGACATCCAGGCCAACATCTTCTACACCGCGCCGACGGCGCTGCGGGCGCTGCTGCGCTTTGGCGATGAGCCGGTCAAGAAGTACAAGCGGACGTCGCTGCGGGTGCTCGGCTCGGTCGGCGAGCCGATCAATCCCGAGGTGTGGACCTGGTACCACGACGTCGTCGGCGAAGGCCGTTGCGCGGTCGTCGACACATGGTGGCAGACGGAGACCGGCGGCATCCTGATCTCGGCGCTGCCCGGGGCGACGCCGTGCAAGCCCGGGTCGGCGACGTTCCCGCTGCCGGGCGTGCGGCCGGTGCTGGTCGATGACCAGGGGCGCGAACTGACCGGCAACGGCGTCACCGGCAACCTGTGCCTCGCGGGCTCGTGGCCGGGGCAGGCGCGGACGATCTACGGCGATCACGATCGCTTCACCAAGACGTACTTCAGCACGTTCCCGGGGCTCTACTTCACCGGCGACGGCGCGCGGCGCGACGAGGATGGGTTCTGGTGGATCACCGGGCGCGTCGACGACGTGCTGAATGTCGCCGGCCATCGGCTCGGCACCGCCGAGATCGAGTCGGCGCTGGTGGCGCATGAGTTCTGCGCCGAGGCGGCGGTCGTCGGCTATCCGCATGACATCAAGGGGCAGGGGATCCATGCGTATGTGATTCCCGGCAAGCCGGCGGATGGTGTGCCCGCCGCCGAGGTCGAGGCCGTGCTGAAGCAGCAGGTGCGCAAGGCGATCGGGCCGATCGCGACGCCGGACAAGATCCAGGTGGTGCCGGGGCTGCCAAAGACGCGTTCGGGGAAGATCATGCGGCGGATCCTGCGCAAGATCGCCGAGAGCAACTACACGGAGCTTGGCGACATCACGACGCTGGCGGAGCCGGCGGTGGTGGAGCAGATCGTCGCGGGCCACAAGGCGGCGAGCGGTCGTTGAGCGTCACGAAGGCGGAGTTGCGGACGCGGATGCGCGCGCTGTTGCGCGCACTGGCGCCGGCAGATGTGGCGACCTGGTCGGCGGCGATCGTCGCGTTCCTGCAGGCGCATCCGGAACGTTGGCTTGGCGATGGGCGCGTCGTGGCACTGTTCGGCGGCATCCCCGGCGAACCCGATCTGTTGCCGATGGTGCCGTGGCTCTGCGCTCGCGGTGGCGTGCCGGTCTGGTTTGGCTGCGAGGGCGATGACCTGGTGCCCAGGTGGGTGCGCGCGATCACCGATCTGGTGCGCGGTCCATTCGGAATCTTCGAACCGGCGGCTTCGGCGCCGTTCGTCGCGTTCGCCGATCTCGACGTCGTGCTGACGCCGGCGCTCGCGTTCGGTCCGGACGGTGTGCGGCTGGGCCGCGGCCGCGGCTACTTCGATCGGCTGTTCGCGCGGCCGGAGGTGCGGGCGCGGCGGGTCGGAGTCGGCTTCGAGGTGCAGCGGGTGCCGTTCGTGCCCGCCGACCCGCACGATCGTCGCGTCGAGGCGTTGGTCACCGAGAACGGGCGGTCCGAATGCCCGGCGACGTGTTGAGCGCCGCCGGGGAGCTGGCGATCAGCGGGTGAGCCGCAGTGCGGTGGGGTTGTAGGTCGGGGTCAGCGGGTGGCCAGACGGTGATTGGATGGTCAGCGTGCCGGTGCGCGACCCGTAGGCGACTGCATCGAACGTGTTGCCGACGACTGGTGTGAAACCACCTGTCAGGCTGGCCTGGAGCGTTCCGGCCAGCGTTGCCGTACCGGTGACCCACAGCACATCATGCGTGAACCCGGGGTTGGTGCCGCCGATTTCGATCGCGACCACGCCCGTTGCCGTCTGCACCAGGGAGCCCTGGATCTGGATGGTACTGATTCCGTTGGTGCCGCCAGGTCTGAGGGTGCCCGCGTTCGTCACGGCTCCCTGCAATGTGCCGTTGCCCTCGACCACGCCTGACTGCAGATCGAAGGAGGTGGCGACGATTCGCGTCACCGGGCGCAGGATTGTCAAGCCGGAGGCCTGCTGGCGGTAGGTCGCAATACCATTGAGCTGGCCGCTTCCCGCCAGTTCCAAGGTCCCGGTGTTGATCAGCGTGACGGCGCCGTAACCATGCACGCTGCGAGCATCGAGGAGGCGCAGCGTCCCGCCGTTCTGGATCGTGTTGTTGTTGCCGGCGCCGAAGTAGCTGGTGCCGGAACCACGATAGACGACGGTGATGCCGGGGCCCCAACCCCAGGTTGCGTTGTTGTTCGCATACAGCGTGCCCTGGGTCACATCGAAGGTGCCGTTGCCGGTCCAGGTGCCGCCGGTGCCGAAGTTGCAGACGCCACCGCCGTCGACGAAGACCGTCCCGGCCATTGGATTGGCTGTGTGGTTCAGGAAGTTCAGCGTCGCGGAGACGCGTACCGTGCTGCCCGTGGTGATCGCCACGCCGTCGAGGGTGCAGGTACCGCCGACGCATCGCAGTTCGGTGCCGCCAGTGGTGGCGAGCGAGCCGCCGTTGATGCGGCCGTTGCTCAGCTCCCACGAGCCGGTCGTTGCTGGCCCCAGCGTGAACGTGCCGGTGTTGGTCATGGTGCCGCTCAGCCGCGTGGTGCCGCCGGCATGGGTGCAGGTGCCGAGGTCGGTCCGCGCGAAGGTGCCGGTGAACACCAGGGTGCCACCCCCGTTGGTGATCGTGCCGGCCGAGTTGCGCCAGCCGGTGCCCTCGACCTGCAGGGTGCCGGCGGTGCACACGAGGGAGCCCTGGTTGTCGAACGACGGCCCGCCAACGCGGATGGTCCGGTTGGCGGTCTCCGCGCGGATGCTCGCCAGGTTGACGATCGTGCCGGTGTTGTCGCCGACGAGGCCGTTGCCGCTGCCGCGGATCGTCAGACCGCTGTTGATCGTCAGCGTCTGGTTGTTGGCGGCGTAGATCTGCGACTGGCTGCCGCCGTTGGCGCTGCCGAACAGGATTGCACCGGTGCCGCCGATCGAGGTCGTCAGCGGCGCATGCAGATAGCCCCAGTCGAGGATGATCGTGCCGTGGTTGGTGATCGCGTTCGCGGCACTGGCGGTGTTGCGCGCGGTCAGCGTGTAGCCGCCGTTGGTCACGCGGACGGTCGTGCCGGCCGCGATCGTGCAGCCATCCAGCGTGCCATGCCAGATCTGCAACTCGGTGCCGCCGGTCGCCTGGATGGTGGCGTTCTGGATCGTGCCGCTGTGCGTCTGCCACGAGCCCGTGGTTGCGGCAGTCAGTTGCAGCGTGCCGCCGTTGCCGTTCACGGTGCCGTAGAGGCGCGTCGTGCCGCCGGTGTGCACGCAGTTGCCGAGGTCGGCGAGCTGCACGGTGCCGCGCAGGTCGAGGAAACCGGAGTCGAGGCGGATCTGGCCGGCGTTGCGCCAGTTGGTGCCGTTCAAAGACAGCGTGGAGCCCGTGTCACAGCGCAGCAGTCCCTGGTTCTCCCAGGCTGCCGGGGTCGCGAACCCGTACAGGTTCAACGCGGCGTTCGGTGCCTGCGCCAGGATCGCGCCCTGATTCACGAAGCTGCCGCCGCTCTGGCAGATCCGTGCGGCTTGCAGGGCGCGGACCGTCAATTGGGGGCCGAAGGTGAGCACGGCGTTGCTGCCGCCGTAGATCTGCGGGGAGCCGGACTCGAGGACGATCTCGCCACTGCCGGCGAAGGTCATTGTTGTTGGGCTGTAGATGTCCGCGCCGGTGGCGAGTCGCACCTTGCCGAGCAGATTCCACCCGTTCCGGGCCGTCAATGTGCCGTTGATTGCCCTCAGGGAACTGGTGGCGGCAATGGTCACGTTGTCAAAAGTGCCGCTGCCGTCGACAATCAGTTCGACGTTCGGGCTGGTGCGGATCTCGCCATTGCGCACGGTGCCGCCGCGAACGAACCACGGGCTGGTGACCAGGAACGGCGCATTGGTTGCATCGAGGATGCCCTCGAGCGTGACGGTGCCGCCGAGATTCGTCCAGGTGCCGATGGTCGACGTCGCGCCGGTGCCGGCGAAGCGCAAGGTCGACGCTTGCTGGCAACGGAACTGCCCGTTGTTGGTCCAGGTGCCGTAGACGTATGCGGAACTGCCGTTGGCGGCCTCCACCAAGCCAAGGTTGCTCCACGTCGTCGCACCGACGTACAACAGGCCTCCGCCGGTGTCGGCGCGGATGGTGCTGCGGTTGGTCATCGCGCCACCGTTGGTGCCGTAGCCGACCTGCGAGTTGCGCTGGCCGGTGATGGTCAGGGGTGACTCGATGCTCCACGCGACGTTGGTCGGGGAGTAGCAATAGGCGGTGCCGCGCCCGCCGAGATCGATACGGCCGTTGCCGCCGACCTGGGCGTTGTTGTCGAGGATGTGCAGCACGCCTTGGTCAACGGACAGCAGGCCGTGCACCGTCAGGTTGCCGCGGACGCTGCAGGTCTGGTTGAGGTCGACCCGTACCCGCGAACCCGCCTCGACGGTCACGTTTCGCAAGGTTCCGTTGCCGTCGGCGACCAGGAGCTCCATGCCGTTGAGGGTGATCACGCTGCCGCCGTCGATGGTGCCGCCGCGGATCCGCCAGCTCCCGGTGTTCTGGTCGAGCAACAGGAAGGTGCCGGTGTTCTGCAGCACGCCGGTCAAGTAGACCTGCGACGCCAGTGTCGCCCAGGTGCCGAGGTTGGTCAGCGTGAACGTGCCGCCGAGGTTCAGATTCGCGAGAACGGTGTTGAGCGCACCGGTGCTCGACCACGTGCCGGCGAGATCCAAGGTGCCGTAGATCTGGGTGATGGTCCCGGCGTTGACGAAGCTCGTGCAGTTCACGCTGACGGTGCATCCGCTGTCGGAGCCAAGCGTGCCTTCGTTGCGCCACGAGGCGCCGCGGATGCGCACTTCGGCCCCCTGCAGGTCGCCGCGCACCGTGCCGCGCATGACGATCTCGTCGTTGGTCTCCGCGCCGATGTGGCAGTAGCCGCCGACGATGGTCAGGCCGGAGTCGATCGTCAGCACTCCCGACGAGGGGTACAGGTATCCCCAATTGCCGCTGCCGAGCCGGATGACACCGTTGCCGCCCAGGGTCTGCGCGCCGATCGACAGGATGCTGCCGTTCGGGTTCCACAGCGTCCCGTCCAGCGTCAGACCGTTGCGCAGGTTCAGGGTTGCGCCGGCTACCATTCGGACGATCGTTGCCGGCATGACATGCACACCGTCCAATGTGCTGTTGTGCTGGCACAGCAAGTGGGCCGGCGCGGTCGCCGCGATCTCACCACCGCGGATCGTGCCCCCGGCGAGTTCCCACTGCAGCATCGCCGTCGTCAGGGTCAGGCGGGTTCCGGTATTGTCGAGCGTCCCGGTGATGTTGACCTGGCCGCCGGTGGTGGCCGTGATGCCGATCGCGGGCAGGCGGAACGTGCCGCCGAGGTTGAGCACCGCCGAGGTCTCCCGGAGCGTTCCGTTGTTGACCCAGTTGCCGGCTGTGGTGATGGTCGTCGCCGGAGTGGCCTCGATCGTGCCAGAGTTCTCCCACTCGGCTCCGGTGAGGGTCAACGAACCGCCGCTGCGAGCGACGCGGATCGTTCCCCGGTTGATCAGGTTGCTGTTGATGTGCCCGACCGTGCCACGATCCACCTCGATCGTGACATTGGGGGCAATCGTCAGCGTCCGGCCCTGATTGGCGAACAGCAGTCCATTGTTGGTGGCGCCAAGGGTGATGCGGCCGGTGCCAGACAGCGCCGAAGAGTCCGTGAAGAAGAGCGTGCCGTAATCATACAGGAGGCTGCCGCTGACAGTCAGGCCGCCTGCGACATAGCCAATGGCGCCATTGGCGCAGCGTGCGGTCACGCCGTTCCCGATCGTGACGCCATGAAGTGCCGAACCCTCCCATTGGATTTCCATTGCCGCAGTTCCCGCGCGGAGAGTGGTGTTCCACAGCGTTCCGCCGGCCAGCCGGACGATGGCGTTGCCCTGCAGATCCACGCAGCGGAGTTCGCCGCCGGTGAGTTCGAAGCGCTCCTCGCTGATCAGCGAGGAGCAGGCCTGGTTGCCGGCCGAGGCCGTCACCGTCAAGTCCGGGTTGAAATCACGAATCACGACGGCATCGGCCTGGGTCGGGAGTTCGCCGCGCGACCAGTTCGCCGCCGTCTGCCAGGTGCCGGAGAACGGCGACAGCCAGTGGCCACGGGGCAGCGCGCTGTGGCGGTCGACGTAGATCTGGTACGGACCGAACGTCGTGTTGCCGCCCTGGACCTCGATCCGGTAGGTGCCGGTCGTCGGCAACAGCACGTCCGGGATCCGGATGCTGGTGCCCGGGCCGGCCCACGCCAGCAGCGCGCCCTCACTGTTGCGCAGGCCGACGTACTGGACGGCGATCTGGCTCTCGAGGGCGATGTAGGCGTACTGGCCGGCGGGAGCGGTGAAGTCGTAGCAGCGGCGGGTGGCGCCGGTGCTGAAGGTGTCGGGCACGAGCGTCCGGTTGGCGATCGTGGTCGCGCCGGTGCAGCGCAGCCTGGCCAGCGCGTAGCTGGTCATGCCGAGCGCGGCGCTGCGGGCGCCGATCACGAAGGGGAACTGCTGGCCGGTGCCGATCGCGGGGCGGTGTAGAGGCCTGCGGGCGTGATCGTGCCGACCGAGCCGTTGCCGCCGACGATGTTGTTGACCGACCACTCGATGGTCTGGTTGGTGTTGCCGACGACGGTGGCGGCGAAGGTGAACTGTTCGCTCCAGTCCATGTCGACGCTGGTGGGTGTGAGCGCCACACCGAGCTGGGTCATCGTGCCGACCAGCAGGTTCTGCGGGCCGCCGAGGATCGAGATGCGGACGTCACCCGTGGTCGCGCCCGCTGGTACCGTGACCGTGATCACGTTGGTGCCGACGGTCTGCACCGTCGCCGGGGTGCCGGCGATCGTGACGGTGACGTTGGCGTTCCGCCCAGCGGGGAAGTTGCGACCGTAGACGTTGAGCCGATCGCCGGCGATCGCTTCGGTCGGCTCGATCATGTAGCCGGCAACCGAGGTGAAGCGGATCTGGTTGGTGACGCCGGTGCGGTTGCCCATGGCGTCGAACGTGTAGGTTCGCGTTGCCTGGGCGCGTGCGGGAGCCATGCGATGGTCGCCACGATGATGAAGCGCATGGATGTTCCTGGCTTGGCGTCATTGGCAGGGGCAATTCTGGCGGCGGGAGCAGGGCCCATAAAGGCGGTTGGCTCAATGAACGGCGGTGGCGTTCTGCCGGTGGCCTGGCCAGCCCATTCTCCCGCTGGCGGCAGTCGGGATATTGGCCTTGGGCCAATGGAAGATGGGCAAGTGTCCATTCAGTCCTTCCACTTGCGCGACCACATGGGTGTGACCTGCCACCCGCAACCTCGCTCGCGCGAGAACTTGTGAGGTTGGACCGGCTGGGGCCGCCATGGAGCCGTGCAGGGAATGTGCCGCATTGCGGCCGCGCGCCGGCGGTGAAGCCTGAGAATCCCGGCCGAAAGTGACGGCGCCGACATAGGCGCCGCACCTTCCCAGTCGTTGGCCTTGAGGCAATCGACCGGAAATGGCGTTGGACGACCTGGCGCCGAGGTCCAGCAGTCCGCCCGTGATCGCCGTGACACGCAAGGGCACTCGCCTAGAGCGGTCTTGATAGCGCAACAGGATTGTCGCCTGCCGTAATCGTAGGAGTTTGAGGCCCCGGCAGTGCCGATCGGATCCTCCGTGAGGAACCGGCCCTGATGGGCATGTAGTAGCGAGCGCGAAGTTGCATCAAGCCTGTTTCCAGGTCGAGGCCCCGACCGAGGAAGCGCGGGAATGCCCGCTCCGCCGATCCAGTTGCCATACTCGTCGTAGTGCAGGTCGTTCGCTACGGCGCCTGCCGGATCCGAGATGGCCTGAACGGACCCGTCGAACCCCGCGTAGCGATGCGTCCATGTGGATGTCCGGCGGTCCCAGGCACCGTCAAGTCGTCAAGGTCCAGGCCCGTCGACGGAGATGCGAGGATGCGGCCCGCGTCGTCGAAGAGGTGGATGAGGTCGTCCAGGTCGTGCGCGTAGCGCTTGACGACGCCATTGACGTTGCTCTCGAGGCGCCGCCCGAGCGGGTCATAGCCGTAGGTCGCAGCCATGACTTGCGACGGAGGTCCGGCACCGGTGTAGAACTGCCGGACGGCGAGCAGCCTTGCCCTCGGCGTTCCATTCGAACGTGTCGTAGACCGGACGGCCCACCCAGTTGCGCCGGGTCATCCGGCCCTCGAAGTCGTGGACATAGGTGAAATCGTTGCCAGTCACCGCGCGGTTGGCGGCGTCGTAGGTCGTCGTCTGGTTCTGCGTCGTGTCGCCGAACACGGCGTTCTGCGCCGCGGTGGCCAGCGGGCCGGCCGCGTCGTAGGAGAACGTCTTGCGTCAGCACGCTGCCGCCAAACCGCTGCTCCATCGTCAGCGCGTTGCCGACCGCGTCGCGCGTCAGGAAGCGCTGCTGCACCGATGGGTTGGTGGCGTGGACGATGGTGGACAGTTGTCCGGCCGCGTCGAACGTGAAGTCGGTGGCGACGCCGCCAGAGCGCTGGATGCGAGTGCGCCGGCCGTCGAAGTCGTAGCTGAACGTCCAGCTGCGCGACTGCGGGGTTCCCAGGGACAGTGTCGCCAGGTTGTGTACGTTGTCGTAGCCGTAGTTGAGGTCGTAGGTGCCGACGTTGTCGTACATCCGCGTGCGCTCCCCGACCCGGTTGTATTGATAGAACAACTGATAGCTGAGCGTCGAGCGTTGCCCGCCCGGCAGCACGATGTCCACCGCGGTGGTAGCCGTCGTGAGGCGGCTCAGGAAGTCCAAGGTGTTCGACGACTCGGCATAGCGGATCGGTCGCGCTTGTCAGGTTGCCGAGGGAGTCATAGGTATAGGTGGTGACCTGCGGCCCGGGCAGGATCTTGCGGATCAACTGGCCGGCGAGGTCGCATCTCGTAGTCGATGCGTTCTTGCAGCCGGTTGGTTGCCGACCATCACGGTCCTCGGCGTCGTAGGAAAAGAGCGTCGAGCGCTGGAATTGGTCGGTTTCGCGGATCCGGCGGCCGAGGCCGTCATAGGTGTAGCCCAGGGTTGCGTTGTTGGGCAGGGTGACGCCGGTGAGATTGCTGGAGCTCGAGCAGCCGCAGGACGGATCGTCGTAGCGCAGGAGGGTCACGCGCGCGAGCGGCTCGCCGAGCCGGGTGGGCCGATCGAGCGCGTCGTACTGGATCGTGGTGCTTTGGTTGCCGGGCACCGTGATGGTCGTCACGTTGCCGCGCGCATCGCGCGTGAGCGTCCAGGTGCGGCCCTGCGGCTGGTTGATCGGGTCCGGGAAGTCGGTCCGCGTGACCATGTTGCCGTGCGCGTCGTAGGTCGCCGCCTCGACGAGGCCGGCGGCGCTGGTGATCCGCGTCGTCAAGGTCGGGAACCGCGCGTCGCCGTACTGGAACACCGTCGCGTGCGAATCGTGATCCGTGACCGAGACGACGCTGCCGAACGAGTCGTAGGTGAACAGCGTCTGCTTGCCCTCGCCATCGACGACCCGGCTGATCTGATGGAAGATGCCGTTGTATTCGTTCGTGACCGTGGCGTAGACACCGCCGCCGGTGTTGCGTTCCTGCAGCGTGAGTGGGATAGCCGGCGCTGTCGTAGACGTAGTGCGTGCTGGAGCCGTCGGGTCGGCTGGTGCTCTGCAGCAGGCCGTTGGCGAAGTACGCGTTGTCGATCCGGCGGCCAAGCGGGTCGTCTTCGCGGATCAGCTGCCCTTCGCCATCGCGGTAGAACAGCTGCGTGCCGCCGACGCCATCGGTGTAGACGTCGACCTCGGTCTCGACGATCGGCAACGGCTGCCCCAGGCTGCCGATGCCGCGCGCCAGCGCGTCGACCACCTCACCGCTGAGGCTGCTCGGCGAGAACAGCCGTTCGCGCAGCATGGCGCCGCCGCCGACATCGAACTGCCGGGTCCGGACGATGCGGCCGTTCTGATAGGTGTATTCCGCGCGCTCGCCGCGATAGCCGACGTTGGTCAGCATGCGGTGGTCGGCGTCGTAGGAGAACGTCCGCCGCGTGTTCAGCACGTCGAACACCTCGGTCAGGTCGCCGCTGCCGTTGACCGTGATCTGCGTGACACGTGCCGCCGAGTCCTCGATGCGGTCGAGCCTGTTGGCGGCGTCGTAGAAGAACCGGTAGTAGAACCCGGTGGGCGACGTGATCTGCGTCAGCCGGTTGCCGGCGTTGTAGGTGAAGGTCGTGGTGTAGCCGAAGCGGTTGACCCGACGTTGCAGCAAGCCGGAGCGTGCGAACGTGTGCACCTCGCCGTCGGTGAAACTGCGCCGATAGGTCTGGGTGGGCGCGTCGTAGGTGATCGTCGAGAAATCACCCGAACGGGAGTCCCAGGTGCCGGGCGTGTTGAGGTTGGGGGAGTAACGGCGCGACCAGCCGTTGCCGTAGGTCAGTACCAGGCAGCCGTCCGGATCGATGTGCAGCCGATCCTCTTCCATCACCGACCAGCCGGCGCCGTAGGCGGAGTCGCGCAGGTTGACGACGACGATGCGGTCGCGCTTGACCGTGCTCTGGGTCCGGATCTGGCCGGGATAGGTGGCGCCGAACGACTGGATCGAGGTGCCGCCGAAGGTCGACGGGATCGCGACCGGGACGTCGGCGTTCAACGTCGTGATCTCCATCGTGTAGGGGTAGGACCCGGTCGGCATCTGTTGCCCGAGGACGTTGCGGCCGTCCCAGAAGCAGTGCGACAGCGGCTGGTCGTTCTGCAGCGAGCGGTCGTAGGCGGCTTCGAAGGCGCGGCCCTCGATCGTGTAGCGGAACAGGGTGCGCTCGACGGGGCGGCCGTTGGGCGACGCATACCGTGATTGCGCGCGCATCGTCACCGACGGTGCGGCGGCCGAACTGGCGTAGCCGAGGTGGATGCCCCAGCGGCCGCCGAACTCGGTGAACCCGGGCAGCGCCACCGTCTCGCGCAGGAAGCCTTCGCGGCTGTCGACGATCGAGCTGCCGGCGACGTTGCCACCGTCGCAAGGAGGCGAATCGCCATCCGGGGTGGTGGGCTCCTCCGGCGGCCGGATCGGCAGGCAGTACGAGCACACCGGCGTGCAGAAGTGATCGAACTGCACTTCGATGACCGTGCCGCTCGCGCCATCGGGAACCACGCGCCCGAGCGCCGGATGCGGCTGCCCCGACCCTGGCGGCGGCCCGCCGTACAGATTGCGGAAATCGACCCATTCCAACGTGTTGTGGTCGACCTTGCCGAACGGGATCAACGTGCCGAGCGGCAGGTTGTACGTGTTCGGCACCCGCATCGTCACCGGCTGCGTCGTCTGTTCACCGAACACGCCTGCGACGTCGACATACAGACCCGCCGTGCCGCCGACGATGTTGTTCGGCAACCGCTCGCGGATCGCATTGCTGTTCTGCAGCACCGTGATGCCGATGTTCGACGTCGCCTGCAGCGCACCCGGCGGGATCACGATGCTCACGCGTCCGCTCGGATCCGCGATCGTGCCACCGGCCAGCCGATCCACGACCGTCCGCGGCGCCAGTTGCTGCAGCACCGCGTCGTCGATCCGGACGCAGCCATCGACCAGCACCGTCACCCGGCGCAGCACCTCCGAGAACCCCGGCTTGCCGACTTCGACCAGGAACGACTGTTCACCGGCGAACTGCGGCGTGTCCCAGCGGATGTCGCCGGTGGCGTTGCTGATGCCGAACGGCACCGCCAGCGGCGGTTGCCCTTCGAGCCGCGGATAGAACCAGCCGCGCATCACTGCGCCCTGGGCGGCGCGCCATTGGTGTCGAACACGCGGCCGAACACCGCGGCCGTGCCCTGCCGCATCGGCGGCGTGTTGCCGCCGTCGCCGGTGAAGAAGTGGCCGCGGGCGATGCCGCCTTCGCGGCCATCGAGGTCGAAGTCGACCATCCGGCCGGCGCGGTCGCGGATCGCCGCGCAGTCCATCGTCACGTCGACCCGCGAATTCGCCGGCAGCAGCGTCGGGAAGCCGATCAGGATCGTGCGGGCGTCGACCGACACCGAGTAGCTGGCGAGCAGCGGCACGCCGGCGACCGTGATCTGCACCGAGTCCTCGTTGATCGTGTGCGCCCGCAACGCGGCGGTCGCGGTGATGCTGACCGGCCGGTTCAGCGGCACGTTGGTCGAGCCAGGCAACGGCGTCGACGACGAGTTGCGTCAGGTTGCTCAGCTCGGTGGGCGCCACCTGGCCGAGGGCCGTGGTGGCTGTCAGCAGTGTTCCCAGCAGACATGAGGAGGCGAACGGCAGGGATCGGGATGGCATGGTCATCGCGATGGCAAGTTGGAAACGCAACGGGCCGTCCGACGACAGGTCGGCTGGCTCGAAACCAGGTAAAGTGTTGCTGTGATGCACCCGGCGGCCGCAAGCGACCGGCCGGTGTGTTACGTGTGACTGGAGCCGCGATCAGCGCGTCAGGCGCAACGCCGTCGGGTTGTACGTCGGTGTCAGCGGGTGGCCTGGCGGCGACTGGATCGTCAGCGTGCCGGTGCGCGAGGTGTAGGTGACCGGGTCGAACGTGTTGCCGGCGACCGGCGTGAAGCCGCCGAACAGCGTGGTCGCCAGCGTGCCGGCGAACGTCGCCGCGCCGGCGCCCGTCAGGAGCAGTCGGTCGTAGGTCGTGGCCGTGGTGCCGCCGAGTTCGATCGCGAGCGTGCCACCCGCGGTCTGGGTGAAGTTGCCCTGGATCGTCAGGGCCCCGAGCGCCAGGTTGCCGCCTGGGCGGATCGTCCCGGCGTTGGTGACGTTGCCCGCGAGCGTGCCGGTGCCTTCGACGGTGCCGGCCTGCAGGTCGATCGTCGTCGCTTGCAGCCGGGCTACCGGTGGCGGTGAGCAGCGTGGAAGCGCCTTGCTGACGGAGGTGCCGATGCCGTAGAGCTGGCCGGTGCCGAGCAGTTCGACGCGGTTCTGGTTGACCAGGGTCATTGGGCCTTGCCCGTGCAGCGAGCGCGAGTCCTCGAGTCGAAGGATGCCCTGCACCGTGCAGGTGTCGGCGTATCCTTGCGAAAGATAGCTCGTGCCGGCGCCACGGAACCTGACGGTGATGCCAGGCCCGAAGCCCCAACTGGCGCTGTTGTTCGAATAGAAGCCGCCGCCGGTCACGTCGAATGTGCCGTTGCCAGTGATCATGCCGCCGGTGCCCGTCTGGACGTAGCCGCCAACGTCGACGAAGACGTTGGCGTCGATCGGCGACGCCGCGTAGTTGACCAAGAACATGGTGCCGGTCACGCGCACAGTGGCGGCGGCGGACAGGGCCACGCCTTCCAGATAGCCGTTGCCGGTAACCCGCAGTTCGGTGCCGCCGGTCGTGGCCACGGCGCCGCCAATGATGCGACCGTTGTTGGTGATCTCCCAAGAACCGGTCGTTGCTGGCCCCAGCGTGAACGTGCCGGTGTTGGTCATGGTGCCGGTCAGCCGCGTGGTGCCGCCGGCATGGGTGCAGGTGCCGAGGTCGGTCCGCGTGAAGGTGCCGGCGAACACCAGGGTGCCACCACCGTTGGTGATCGTGCCGGTCGAGTTGCGCCAGCCGGTGCCCTCGACCTGCAGGGTGCCGGCGGTGCACAAGAGGGTGCCCTGGTTGTCGAACGACGGCCCGCCAACGCGGATCGTGCGGGAGGCGGTTTCGGCCCGGATCGTCGCCAGGTTGACGATCGTGCCGGTGTTGTCGCCGACGAGGCCGTTGCCGGTGCCGCGGATCGTCAGACCGCTGTTGATCGTCAGCGTCTGGTTGTTGGCGGCGTGGATCTGCGACTGGCTGCCGCCGTTGGCGCTGCCGAACAGGATTGCACCGGTGCCGCGATCGAGGTCGTCAGCGGCGCATGCAGATAGCCCCAGTCGAGGATGATCGTGCCGTGGTTGGTGATCGCGTTGGCCGCGCCGACGGTGTTCCGCGCCGTCAGCGAGTAGCCGCCATTGGTGACCCGGACGGTCGTGCCGGCCGCGATCGTGCAGCCATCCAGCGTGCCATGCCAGATCTGCAACTCGGTGCCGCCGGTCGCCTGGATGGTGGCGTTCTGGATCGTGCCACTGTGCGTCTGCCACGAGCCGGTCGTCGCGGCGGTCAGTTGCAGGGTGCCGCCATTGCCGTTCACGGTGCCGTAGACACGCGTCGTGCCGCCGGTGTGCACGCAGGTGCCGAGGTCCGCGACCTGCACGGTTCCGTACAGGTCCAGGAACCCGGAGTCTCGCCGGTCCCGGCGAACACCATCGACGCCGGGACGCTGATGGCGGCGCTCAGCAGGCGAACCTTGCCCAGCACGTTCCAGCCGTTGCGCGCGGTCAACGTCGAACTGCTGACCTGCACCGACGAGCCGGCGGCGATCGTCACGTTGTCGAAGGTGCCGTTGCCATCGACGATCAGCTCGACGTTCGGACTGGTGCGGATTCGCCATTGCGGACGGTGCCGCCGCGTACCAACCAGGGACTGGTGACCAGAACGGCGCGCTGGCTCGCATCGAGGATGCCCTCGAGCGTCACCGTGCCGCCGAGATTCGTCCAGGTGCCGATCGTCGACGTGGCGCCGGTGCCGGCGAAGCGCAGGGACTACGCCTGCTGGCAAACGGAACTGCCCGCTGTTCGTCCAGGTGCCGTGCACGCAGATCGATCCGCCGTTGCTCGCCTCGACCAGACCGAGGTTGGTCCACGTCGCCGCCGACGTAGAGACAGGCCGCCGCTGGTGTTGGCGCGGATGGTGCCGCGGTTAGTCAGGGCACCGCCGCTGGTTCCGTAGCCGACCTGCGAGCTGTTCTGGCCGGTGACCGTCAGGGGCGACTCGATGCTCCAGGCGACGTTGGTGGGCGGGTAAACCGCATCGCTCGTACGCCGAGATCGATTCGGCCATTGCCGCCGATCTGGGCGTTGTTGTCCCGCACATAGAGGGATCCGAGTCGGCAATGATCAGGCGCCGTGCACCGTCAGGTTGCCGCGCACATTGCGTCTGGCCCTGCGCAACTCGCACCCGGGATCCGGCCTCCACTTTGTGACGTTGCGCAGCGTTGCGCTGCCGGCATCGACCAACAGGCCGTGACCATTGACGGTGATGAGGCTGCCGCCATCGATCGTTCCGCCTCTGTGCGCCAGCTGCCGGTGTTCTGATCCAGCAACAGGTAGGAACCGGTGTTCTGCAGCGTGCCGGTCAGCCAGACCTGCCGAACCGACCCGAGTCCCAGGATTCCAGATTGGCAAGGGTGAACGTGCCGCCGAGGAACATGTGACCCAGGACGCAGGACACCGCACCCGTGCGACCACGCGCCGGCGAAGCGCAGCCGCCGTAGATCTGCTGGATGCTGCCAGCGTTGACAAAGCTGCCGCAACTGATGTCACAGGTCTGAGCCGTCGTCGACTCGATGATGCCCCTCATTGCGCCAGGAGGCGCCGCGCGGAGGTAGACCGTCGTGCCCTGCACGTCTGTCACCGCCGGCCCCTGGAAGATCAGGCGTCCGTCGACTGGTAGCCGACGTAACTCGACCCGGCAAGGATGGTCAGGTTGGGCCCGATCGACAATCAGTCGGTACAGGTGGAGGTCGACGCTCCACCGAGGCGGATCACGCCGTTGCCGCTGAATGTCTGTGTGCTCTGACTGGATCAGGCTGTTGTTTGGGAGGCGTAGTTGTCCATCGATCTGTAAGCCATTGCAGTGCGTAAGGATGGCGGCGCCTGCCCATCCGTAGATCGACGATCCGCCCATCAGGTGGATGCCGTCGAGATAGCAGGTCCCTTCGCAGCCGAGAGTGCCGGGCGTTTGCGTGACGAGTTCGCCGCCGAGCAGCGTGCCACCCCGCCAGTCGCCACGTGAGCATGCTGTTGGTCAGCGTGAAACGTGTGCCGCGGTTGTCGAAGGTGCCGACGATCCGCACTTCGCCGCCGGTCGTATCCAGCGTGCGCAGCTGGGCAGCCGGAACGTGCCGCCGGAGTTTCAGGATCTTGTGCGCAGGCGGATCGGTATCGCGAGATTGGTCCAGGAGCCGCCGGTGGTAACGGTGGTCCCGGCCGAGCCTTCCAGCGTGCCGCGGTTCTCCCATTCGGCGCCGGTGACGGTCAGGGCTCCGCCGCTGCGCGCGATGCGAATGGTGCCCAGGTTGACCAGGTTGGCATTGGTAGTGCCGATGGTGCCGCGCTCGACATCGACGGTGACGCTCGAGCGATGGTGAGGTGAGTCCGGTGTTTTCGCACAGCCCACCGTTGTTGCTGGTGGAGCCGATCGTGGTTCGTCCGCTGCCGGCGAGTGCAGTCGAGTCCAGGAAGAGGATCGCCGTGGTCTGCATACAGGCTGCCGTTGACGTTCAGCCCGCGGGACACGTAGCCGGTGGCGCCATTGGCACAACGTGCGGTGGCGCCGCTGGCGATGGTGACGCCGTCGAGGACGGCGCCTTCCCACTGCACCGAGTGCGCCGGTGCCCGGCCGGAGCGTGGCGTTCCCCAAGGTGCCACCGGCGAGGCGGACAATGGCGTTGCCCTGCAGGTCGCCGCAGCGCAGGTCGCCGCCGGTCAGTTCGAAGCGTTCGTCGCTGGCCAGCGACGCGCAGGCATGGTTGGCGCCCGACGAGACTATGGTCAGGTCGGGGTTGAAGTCTCGGATCACGACGGCGTCGGCCTGGTTCGGCAGTTCGTCGCGCGACCAGTTCGTCGCGGTCTGCCAGGTCCTGGAGAACGGCGACAGCCAACGCGCGCGGCAGCGCTGTGGCGGTCGACGTGGATCTGCAGACCGAACGTGGTGTTGCCGCCTTGACTTCGATGCGGTAGGTGCCCGTGGTCGGCAACAGCACATCCGGGATCCGGATGCTGGTGCCCGGGCCGGCGGAGGCCAGCGGCGCGCTACGCCTTCACTGTTGTGCGCAGGCCGACGGCACTGGACGGCGATCTGGCTCTCCCAGGGCGATGTGAGCGTGCTTTGGCCGGCGGGAGCGGTGAAGTCGGCAGCGGCGGGTGGCGCCGGTGCTGAAGGTGTCGGACACGAGGGTCCGGTTGGCGATCGTGGTCGCGCCGGTGCAGCGCAGCTTGACCAGCGCGTAGCTGGTCATGCCGAAAACGCGGCGCTGCAGGCGCCGATCACGAACGGGAACTGCTGGCCGGTGCCGATCGCGGGGGCGGTGTAGGGCCTGCAGGCGTGATCGACGCAAAACCGAGCCGTTGCCGCCGACGATGTTGTTGACCGACCACTCGATGGTCTGGTTGGTGTTGCCGACGACGGTGGCGGCGAAGGTGAACTGTTCGCTCGATCCGCCATGTCGACGCTGGTGGGGTGAGCGCCACACCGGGCTGGGTCATCGTGCCGACCAGCACCCAGGTTCTGCGGGCCGCCGAGGATCGAGATGCGGACGTCACCGTGGTCGCGCCCGCTGGTACCCGTGACCGTGATCACGTTGGTGCCGACGGTCTGCACCGTCGCCGGGGTGCCGGCGATCGTGACGGTGACGTTGGCGTTTCGACCGGCGGGGAAGTTGCGACCGTAGAGGTTCAGCCGATCGCCGGCGATCCCTTCAGTCAGCTCGATCATGTAACCGGCGACCGAGGTGAACCGGATCTGGTTGGTGCCGCCGGTGCGGTTGCCCGCTGGCGTCGAAGGTAAGTCCGGGTCTGGCTGAGCGCGTGTGGGGCTGCGATTGCCAGGAACAGAATCGCCGCGATGATGGGGAGAGTTCTCGCGTGGCAATCACTGGCCGCAGGAGCAGGGGAACCGATAAATGTCGTAGTCCGGCTTCTTCTTCCGGCGGCCCGAGCCAGCCCATATGTCGCCATGGCGAGTCAGATGCCAGGCGTCGCCACCGTAGATGGCAACGTGTCCATTCGGGCCATCCAGAAACGACCACATCTCCGACCTGCCACTCGCCCTCGCCGAGCTGTCCGAGATTGGAAACCGGCGCCATCAGGCCGTCCAGGGAATGTGTTCGCATTGACAACACTGCCGCTGAAACCTGAGAATCCACCGGACGAGGAGTGCGTCGCCGACGCTGAGCGCCGCACCTTCCTGTCTTTGGCCTTGAGGTAATCGTCAAGGCTGCGGGCTTGCTGTCCATGGCGTCGCCCGGCAGCATCCGATATCTGGTCGTTGCGCGCGCAGAAGCCAAGGCGGTCTTGATAGCGCAACAGGTTTGCACGGCCGTAATCATAAAGGTTGAGGCCCCTGCGAATTGCCGATCGGATCCTCGTTGATGAACCGTCCGTGTTGGTCGAATGGTAGCGA
>JADJPQ010000028.1 GCA_016713175.1 Planctomycetota bacterium | reverse complement strand
GTAGATCGTGGGCAGGTTTGGTCGATCTCGCGCGGCTTGCGGCCAAGCCCGTCGTAGACGTAACCTAACGTGGCGTTGTTGGGCGGTCTGACTCCCGTCAGATTGCCACTCGAGGAACAACCGCAGGCAGGATCATCATGGCGCAGTTGCGTGACGCGGTTCGGCGGCTCGGTCATCCGGATGGGACGGTCCAGCGCGTCGTACAGGATCACCGTGCTCTGGCCCCCGGGCAGGGTGATGGTCGCGACACGTTGCCACGCGCGTCGCGCGCCAACGTCCAGGTCCGCCCCTGCGGCTGGTTGATCGGGTCCGGGAAGTCGGTGCGCGTCACCATGTTGCCATGACTGTCATAGGTCGCGGACTCGACGAGACCGGCAGCGCTGGTCATGCGCGTCAACATCGACGGGAAGCGGCCGTCGGCGTAGGCGAACGTCGTGACGTGCGAGTCGTGGTCGGTCACCGACACGACGCTGCCGAAGCTGTCGTAGGTGAACAGGGTCTGCTTGCCTTCACCGTCGACGACGCGGGAGATCTGGCGGAAGACGCCGTTGTACTCGTTGCTGACGGTCGAGTAGGTGCCGCCGCCCGTGTTCCGCTCGACTGCCGTCAGCGGCATCCCGGCGCTGTCGTAGGTGTAGTGCGTGCTGGAGCCGTCGGGTCGGCTGGTGCTCTGCAACAGGCCGTTGGCGAAGTACGTGTAGTCGATCCGGCGGCCGATCGGGTCGTCCTCGCGGAACAGTTGGCCCTCGCCATCGCGATGGAACAGGCGGGTGCCGCCGGTACCGTCGGTGTAGACGTCGACCTCGGTCTCGACGATCGGCAACGGCTGCCCGAGGCTGCCGATGCCGCGCGCGAGCGCGTCGACCACCTCACCGCTGAGGCTGCTCGGCGAGAACAGCCGTTCGCGCAGCAGTGTACCGCCGCCGACATCGAACTGGCGGGTCCGGACGATGCGGCCGTTCTGATAGGTGTATTCCGCGCGCTCGCCGCGATAGCCGACGTTGGTCAGCATGCGGTGGTCGGCGTCGTAGGAGAACGTCCGCCGCGTGTTCAGCACGTCGAACACCTCGGTCAGGTCGCCGCTGCCGTTGACCGTGATCTGCGTGACACGTGCCGCCGAGTCCTCGATGCGGTCGAGCTTGTTGCTGCCGTCGTAGAAGAACCGGTAGTAGAACCCGGTCGGCGAGGTGATCTGCGTCAGCCGGTTGCCGGCATTGTAGGTGAAGGTCGTCGCGTAGCCGAAGCGGTTGACCCGGCGTTGCAGCAGCCCGGAGCGCAGGAAGGTGTGGACCTCGCCGTCGGTGAAGCTGCGGCGATAGGTCTGGGACGGGGCGTCGTACGTGATCGTCGAGAAATCGCCCGAACGGGAGATCCAGGTGCCTGGCGTGTTTGCATCCGGCGTGTAGCGCCGATACCAGCCGTTGCCGTAGGTCAGCACCAGGCAGCCGTCGGGGTCGATGTGCAGGCGATCCTCGTTCATCACCGACCAGCCGGCGCCATACGCGGAGTCGCGGAGGTTGACGACGACGATGCGATCGCGCTTGACCGTGCTCTGCGTCCGGATCTGGCCGGGGTAGGTGGCGCCAAACGACTGGATCGAGGTGCCGCCGAAGGTCGACGGGATCGCGACCGGGACGTCGGCGTTCAACGTCGTGATCTCCATCGTGAACGGGTACGAGCCCGTCGGCATCATCTGTCCGAGCACATTGCGGCCATCCCAGAAGCAGTGCGACAGCGGCCGGTTGTTCTGCAGCGAGCGGTCGTAGGCGGCTTCGAAGGCGCGGCCTTCGATCGTGTAGCGGAACAGCGTGCGCTCGACCGGCCGGCCATTGGGGGAGGCGTAGCGCGACTGCGCCCGCATCGTCACCGACGGCGCGGCCGCCGAACTGGCGTAGCCCAGGCGCAGGTCCCAGCGCTCGCCGAACTCGGTGAATCCGGGCAAGGCCACGACTTCCCGCAGGAAGCCTTCGCGACTGTCGACGATCGAACTGCCGGCGACGTTGCCGCCATCACAGGGTCCGCCATCGCCATCCGGTGTCTCGGGCTCTTCCGGCGGCCGGATCGGCAGGCAGTACGAGCAGACCGGCGTGCAGAAGTGATCGAACTGCACTTCGATCACCGTCCCGCTCACACTGTCCGGGACGACCCGTCCGAGCGCCGGATGCGGCTGCCCCGACCCTGGCGGCGGCCCGCCGTACAGATTGCGGAAATCGACCCACTCCAGCGTGTTGTGGTCGACCTTGCCGAACGGGATCAACGTGCCGAGCGGCAGGTTGTAGGTGTTCGGCACCCGCATCGTGACCGGTTGCGTCGTCTGTTCACCGAACACGCCCGCGACGTCGACATACAGACCCGCCGTGCCGCCGACGATGTTGTTCGGCAACCGCTCACGGATCGCATTGCTGTTCTGCAGCACCGTGATGCCGATGTTCGAGGTCGCCTGCAGCGCACCTGGCGGGATCACGATGCCCCTGACGCGCCCGCTCGGATCCGCGATCGTGCCACCCGCCAGCCGATCGACCACCGTCCGCGGCGCCAGTTGCTGCAGCACCGCGTCGTCGATCCGGACGCAGCCATCGACCAGCACCGTCACCCGGCGCAGCACCTCCGAGAACCCCGGCTTGCCGACTTCGACCAGGAACGACTGTTCACCGGCGAACTGCGGCGTGTCCCAGCGGATGTCGCCGGTGGCGTTGCTGATGCCGAACGGCACCGCCAGCGGCGGTTGCCCTTCGAGCCGCGGATAGAACCAGCCGCGCATCACTGCGCCCTGGAGCGGCGCGCCATTGGTGTCGAAGACCCGGCCGAACACCGCGGCCGTGCCCTGCCGCATCGGCGGCGTGTTGCCGCCGTCGCCGGTGAAGAAGTGGCCGCGGGCGATGCCACCTTCGCGGCCATCGAGGTCGAAGTCGACCATCCGGCCGGCGCGGTCGCGGATCGCCGCGCAGTCCATCGTCACGTCGACCCGCGAATTCGCCGGCAGCAGCGTCGGGAAGCCGATCAGGATCGTGCGGGCGTCGACCGACACCGAGTAGCTGGCGAGCAGCGGCACGCCGGCGACCGTGATCTGCACCGAGTCCTCGTTGATCGTGTGCGCCCGCAACGCGGCGGTCGCGGTGATGCTGACCGGCCGGTTCAGCGGCACGTTGGTGGAGCCGGGCAACGGCGTCGACGACGAGAGTTGCGTCAGGTTGCTCAGCTCGGTGGGCGCCACCTGCGCCGGCAGGGCCGACAACAGCAGCGGCAAAGCGAACGCGAACGACACGAGGAGACGGCGGGCGTGGTGCATCGCGGGAGTCCTGGCAACGAAACGGAGACGGAATGCGGACGGGGTGACGACGTCGCGTGCCGGCGTACGCGGAGAAATCACTGGAACAGCACGTAGGCGCGCTGCGGATCGGCGGGGTCCGGGGCCAGCAAGCCCTGCAGCGTGCCGGACAGCGTGGTCACCACGGTCACCTGCATCCCCGCCATGTCGGCGCCGGTGATGCCGCGACCGAAGTCGGTGTCGACGTTGAACTCGAAGCGCTTGCCCGGCCCGAACGCGAGGAAGCCGAAGCCGAGGTCCTTCGTCGTCTGGTTGACCGCGTCGTAGTGCGCGGTCGTGAACGTGAAGCCGGAGTTCTCCGCGGGCGTGTGGCAGGCGATCCGGTGGTTGCCCGCGGCGCTGTAGTCGAGCCCGCAGAGCGTGTCGCTGGCGTTGCGGTAGGTGCCCCGGCAACCCGCGGTCTGCGCATTGCCGCCGTCGAACCGGTCCGCCATGCCGGACTGATCGAGATCGAACACCATCGAGTGGTTGGGCGCGGCGGCGCCGATCAGGCTCAGCGTGACGCGCGTGATGTCGCCATGCCGCGAACCGGCCTGGTTGTCGACGCCGAAGAAGCCCGCGGTGCCGGCGTTGAAGCTGTTGGCGCCGGCCGCGTAGACCGTGATGCCGCAATTGGTGTTGGCGACGAAGATCGCCTCGTTGGTCGACATCAGCAACTGCGGGTGCAACGGTTCCAGGTAGATGCTCTGGATCCGGATCGTGTCGCCGGCGCAGACCGGGTAGTTGGGCGGCAGCGGCACCTGGATGGTGAAGCCGATCGGCAAGCTCGACAAATGGAAGTTCGTCGACGGCGCGATGCTCAGGGCGTTCCGCGTGCGTTGCTCGATCATCAATCCCGCATTGGGGATCAGGACGCCCAGGCGCGTGTAGCTGTCGCCGACGGCGCCATCGAGCACGTTCCAGATCTGCCACGATGGTTGGCCGGTGCGGACGCCGAGCGGGTCGTTCATCCGCAGCGCCAGCGTCGCGCCACCTGCGTAGACCTTGGTCGTGGTGTCGAGCGGCCGATTCCCGACGGCATTCTGCAGCACCACTTCGTCGGTGCCGAGCCGTCCCGGCAGCAGGTGGATCCGATGGATGTGGACATGATCGGGGTCGCCGAGCAGTCCTGCCGCCTGGGTCAGCGCAATCAGTCCAAACGCCATGCCCCACGGTTCGTGGTGGCCTTGGGTGGTGCTGGCCGCCGACAGGCCGCCGGGCACGCCGTCGCGCAGCGCGTTGGCGATGCGGCGCCCGGTCGCGGTCCACGTCGCGCGGCTGATCTCCACCAGGTCGGCGCTGGTCGCGTCACCATTCAGCCACAGGTTGCCGGTGATCGGATCGAGCGCGAGCCCGGAGCCATGCCAGTTGGCGCCGGCTGGCGCGGCGTGGGTCGACAGCACGTTGCCCTGCACGTCGAACTCGACGATCGGGCCCTGGCCGTTGACGCCGAAGAACGCGCCGTTGCCGCCGTTGGCATCCGGGTCCCAGCACAGACCGCGGACGACGCCGCCGAGCGCGGTCAGCGCGGCGCCGGCGATCGGTGGCGTGAAGCTGCGCAGACCGTTGCGCGCGCGGATCTGCGTCACCGGCGCGCCGCTGATGGTGAAGCCGGTGACGCCGGCCTCGGAGCCACCGAAGAACGCGGTGCCGTCGGTTTCCATGTCGCGGATGCCGAAGGTGCTGGTGTTGTGCACCGCGGCTTGCGCAAAGCTGCCGATCAGCGCGCCGCTGCGGCCGTTCAAGCGGTAGATCCGGTGTGGCGGCGTGGTCGATGCCGCCGAGACCAGGAGCTCACCGGAGGCCACGTCGACGGCGACGCCGAGGTTGGTCAGGGCGCTGGTCGAACCGTCGACCTGGAGGTCGAGGTAGGTCCCGCCGATGCCGGCGTTGTTCACCTGCTGCGACGGCAAGAACGAACACAGTGACGCGACGGCCACCAGAACGAGACGCGACATGGCATGGGCTCCGACAGGGACGAGCGATCTGATGCCCAGTTGAAGGTGCGGGCAGCCGCCTTGTCAACGGGGGGTAGAAACCGCGAAACCGCGCCACCCGGCCTCGGCACGCACGCCGAAGCGGGCGGCCCGGTCGGCCGCAACGCGCGTCGGCTGGCACTTCGCTGACGGCGACGGCGACAGCCCGCGCCGGTCATGCCGCCGACACGGTATCTTCCGCGACCGATGAACTGCCGATCCGCCGTCTTCCTGGTCGTCGGGGCGTTGGTCGCTCAGACGCCTTCGACCCTGGTGCCGCCGCTCGCGCCGCTGGCGCCGGCGCACTTCGCACAGAGTCGCACCGCGCTGCGCGCCGCGATTGCCGCGGACCTGCCTGCGGGCACTCGCTGGGTCGCACTGGTACGCGGTGCCGGCAAGTCGCTGGACATGGGCCCGTTTGCGCAGGACCAGGACTTCTACTGGCTGTCCGGCGTCGAAGAACCCGAACTCGCGCTGCTGCTGACCGACACCGTCGACGAACTGCTGGTGCCGCCGTTCTCGCGCTTTGCGGCCACCTGGGACGGCGAGTTCCTGGCGCCGGGTGACGCCACGGCGCAGCGCACCGGCTTCTCGACTGCTGGCAACGTGCGCAGCCTCGCCACGCGACTCGAGGAGCTGCTGGCACCCGGCGGCGACGGCAAGCGGCCGATCCTGTTGACTCCCAAGTCCGGCGCCGCGCCGCGTGGCAGCACCCCCGGACACACCGGTGGCGTAGTCGCGGCGATGACCGCGGACAAGTTCGACGGTCGCAAGAGCCGCGAAGCGGCGTTGGCCGACGCCCTGGCGAGCAAGTACGAAGGCCTCGAGATCCGCGACCTGACGCCGTTCGTGCACGCGCTGCGCGCGCGCAAGGCGCCGGCCGAACTGACGGCGCTGCGGGCCAGCGCCGCGATCGCGGCGGAAGGCCACATCGAAGCCATGCGCTCGGCGCGGCCCGGACTGTACGAGTTCCAGATCGCGGCCATCGCGCGCTACGTGTTTTCGCTGCGCGGCGCCGGCACCGATGCCTACGGCGCCATCGTCGGCGCGGCGAAGAACGGCTGCGTGCTGCACTACAAGAAGAACAGTGCGCTGGTGCAGGACGGCGATCTGATCGTGATGGACTACGCCGCGACGGTGCGCGGCTATGCCGCCGACGTGACCCGGACGTTCCCGGCCAATGGCAGGTTCTCGCCGGCGCAGAAGAAGCTGGTGCAGGACGTGTACGACATCCAGCAGCGGCTGCTCGCCGACGTGAAGCCCGGCGCGCGGTTGTCTGCGCTCGGCAGCAAGTGTGCGGCGCTGCTGGCCGAACGCGGCTATCGCAGCGACCACGGGCCATGCCACCACATCGGTCTGGCGGTGCACGATCCGTCGGTCGATGTGCTTTCGCCCGGCATGGTGATCTCGGTCGAGCCCGGCGCGTACCTGCGCAAGGAAGGCATGGGTTGTCGGATCGAGGACACCATCCTGATCACGGACTCCGGCTACGAGAACCTGTCGGCGGCGGCGCCGTCGGCGCCGGATGCGATCGAGGCGCTGATGGTCGAACGGGGTGTCGTCGAGGTCCCGGTCGGCAGCGCGAAGTGACTACTGGCGCCGCCAGTCGATCGGCACCGCGTCGGTGACGTAGTCGTTGCCGATCGACTTCAGGATCTTGAAGCATGGCCGCGTGCCGTGCTCGCCCTCGGCGACGAACAACTGCAGCACGTTGTCGAAGCCGATCAGATACGGCGACGGGTCGAACTCGCCGCGCGTCCGCGCCGAACCCGGCGGCACCATGTCGACCAGCAGCGGTGTCACCGAGCGATAGCGCAGCAGATCGAGCAGCGCGGCGACCAGGAACTTCTGTTCGGTGATCAGCGGGAAGCGATCCTGCAGCCGGTACAGGTTGTCGAACGCAAACCGCGTTACCGGGCGGTCGACCGTGCCGCCGTGCCCGCCATCGCACAAGCGGACGAGATCCCACAGGAACTTGCCGGGCGAGATGAACTCCGGGTGCAGATAGACGACGCGGAAGTCCGGATGGAACAGGCCGTCCGGCTGCAGGCACTGTTCGCGCAGCACCGGCTCGCGCTGGCAGATCTTGCGGATCGCGTCGCGGTCCTCGCGCGTGGAGACCAGCAGCACCCGTTCGCCGCGGCGGAGCCCCGCCGCCAGGAAGCGCAGCGCCAGGAACGTGCCGCGGGTGCCCGGTTCCGCCAGCAGCGCCGTCGACGACACCGAGCCAGGACCAGTGCCCTGCAGGAACGCGCCGTTCAGGTCCGGATG
This sequence comes from Planctomycetota bacterium, assembly GCA_016713175.1. Lineage (GTDB taxonomy): Bacteria > Planctomycetota > UBA1135 > UBA1135 > UBA2386 > JADJPQ01. Next base: position 158,828 of record JADJPQ010000028.1, on the reverse strand, counting down.
GCCGAGATCGATCGGTTCGTTGCCGCGTCGCGGCACCTGGAAGCCGGCCTGGTCGCGCGCGATCGACAACTGCGCCGCCACCGACGGGTAGACGTGGATGCCCGGGCCGCGCTCGTTGCGGGCGCCGAGATAGACGTCGCGGGTGATGCCGCGACCGGCGATCGAGAAGTGGTGGATGCCGCGGTAGTAGTACTGATGCCGCGCCTTCAGGATCTCCATCGCCCGCGCCTTGAAGTCGTGCGCTTCCTCGCGGAACGTCAGGTGCAGCATCAGGTCGGTCGAGAATTCCTCCGCCGACGGCAGCCGCAGATCGCGCGGGTTGGCGTCCTCCATGACGAAGATGCCGTGGATCCGGTGTTCGAGCAGTTGCCGCCGCGTTTCCAGCAACGCCGTGCGCTTCTCGAAGTACTCGAGATCGGTCAGCAGCAGGCCGACGTTGTCGACGCAGACCATCGGCACGATGCCGGCCATCCGGTAGTTGTTGATCTCGGTCAGGATCCAGTCGATGTCGATGGTCGTGCCGCGCGCCGACTTCTGTTGCAGCGCCGCCGGGCGCGCCTGGGTCAGGATCAGCCGCGCGCGGCCGCGCGGAGTCCTGGCTTCGAGCACCAGCTTGCCCGGGATCTCCCGCGGCAGGACCGTGACCTCGGCGTCGCGTTTGAACCAGTCGAAGTCCGACTGCAGCTTGCGCTGCACGCTCTCGGGCGTGTGTTCGACCGAGTAGTAGAGGTAGGTGGCGCCATCGTCGCCGTCGAGCCAGGCGCGGCAGACCATCTCCAGGGCCAGCAGCGTCTTGCCGGTGCCGGGGCCGCCCGCGAGGCAGACGAACGCGGCGCTGTCGTCGGGATAGCGGATGCCGCCGCCGAGGATGCCATCGAGGCCGTCGATGCCGGTCTTCAGGGTCGCGAACGTCACGGCCGCCACCGTACCGGTGGTCCTTGATGGCTGCCACGGTGGAATGCGGTGCGGCGGCGGTGCACGATGCGCGCGTGCTGACCGAACCGACGGATTTCTGCCGACTGTTCCTGTTCCGCCATCCCGAGATCGAGTCCACGCAGCAGGGTGTTGCAGTCGGTGCGGGGCCGGCCAATCTGACCCGGCGCGGGCGGCAGCAAGTGCTGACCTGGATCGAGTGGCTGCGCGGGCTCGAACTGGCGGTCGTCTGGAGCAGCCCGCAGCCGCAGTGCCAGGAGGCGGCGCGGGCGCTGGCGCAGGCGACCGACGCCGATCTGGCGGTCGATGAACGGCTCCGCGACCAGGAGATGGGGCGGTGGCAGGGCCGCGCCTGGGCGGAGATCGTGCAGCAGGAGGACGCGGCGGTGCGGACGTTCTTCAGCGAGTTCGGCGACTGCACGGCGCCGGGCGGCGAGAACCTCGGACAGGCGGTCGAACGGATGCTGGCGTGGTGGTACGCGACGCAGAAGGACGGGCTCGGCAAGTCGCTGGCGGTCGTGGGGCCCGGTTCGGTGCTGTCCGGGTTCACGGCGGCGATGCTCGGCATGCGGCTGTCGCGCTGCGTGTCGCTGAACCTGCCGCACGGGGGGCTTGGCGTGCTGGATGTCTTCGGCAACGGCGCGCGGATCGCGACGTGGAACGTCGGGGCGTTGCCGGCGGCCCCACCGACGCCGTGAGCCGCTACTTCGGCGTCGCCGGCGCCTGGCTCGGATTGGCGCAGCCGCGGCCGTCGGGCATCGACCTGCCGATCGCGAGCGCGTCTGCGAGCGGCAGCCGATGCATCCACACCTCGCTGCTCGCCGAGATGCTGCCGCCAGCCAACGGCAGACCCAGCATCCGGCGCAGATCGTTGGCGCGCGAGTTCGTGGCCTCGACCTCGGCTTCGGCCTGCTGCCGATCGATCACCTGCCGCGCGGCATAGCGCGCGGCCCACTCCGGTGTGACCTTGGCGGTCAGCGTGATCGTCGAGTTGCCCTCCGACCCCTCGGTCAGCTTGCTGGCTTCGTCGGCGAACGCGGCCGACGCCAGCACGGTGTTGAACTCCAGGTATTCACCCATCAGGTTGCCGACGAAGGCATTGTTCGCCAGCGTCAGGTTCTGCCACGGGCCGCCGTTGCCGTTGCTGACGCCGTAGCAGTCGCCGTAGCCGAAGACGTTGTTGCTGGCCTTGCAGAACGTCGGCTCGAGCACCAGGCCGCAACCGCCGTGGGTCGCGATCGGGTCGTATTTCCAGGTGAACAGCACCGTGTTGTTCTCGACGGTGAACTTCGGCAACCCGTCCTGGCCGGATGGCCGGAACCCGGACAAGCAGGCGATGCCGCTGGTGTTGTTGACCACCAGGTTGTTGCGGATCGTCACCTTGCCGTCCTTGAAGCCCTTGACCTCGAGCGCGCCGCGCTTGCCGGTCGGGCCGCAGTTCATCACGATGCAGTTCTGCACGGTGATCTCGATGCCCTCCAGGTTGCAGGCGATCGCCAGGCCCGGGGCGTCGGGCGACGCGTTCTTGCCGGTCCTGGGCTGGAAGCGGCGCTGCAGGATCGCGCCGTCGTCGGAGTACTGATTGCGGGTGCCGTTGTCGATGATCAGGCCGTCGACCAGGATCGACGGTGGCGTGCCGCGGATGTTCTTGGCGGTGCCGATCTCGAGCCGGATGCCCGGAGCGAAGTTCTGCGCGACGTTGTCGCCGCCGAACACGGTCGGGGTGGCACCCCACGGATCGCGGCTGGTGAAGTCGTCGTCGTAGCCGCCGATCAGATGGATCGGGACGTTGATCTGGTCGCGACCGCAGTCGCTGCGACCGGTGTAGACACCGCCGGCGATGTGCACGGTGTCGCCGGGCTGCAGCAGTTCGATGATGTTGCCGAGGTCCTTGGCCGGTTGTTCCTTGGTGGCCTTCTTGCCCTTGCCGCGATTGGCGGAGACGTAGTACTCCTTGCCTTGGGCGCAGAGCGGGGCGGTGAGCAGAGACCACGCCGCGATGGCGGCGAGAACGGGGAGCAGTCGCTTCATGATTCGAGTTCCTTCGCGCGAGACCCCGAGGCGATCGGACGTTGGCCGCTGCCGGCTTGAGTGGTTCCGCCTCGCCATGGGTCGTGCCTGGCGTTCTCGGCGTCGATCGGTTCTGCTGTCGGCATGGCCCTCGGCTGGTTCAGCGACCATCGCAAGGACGTCTGGCAGAAGCTCGCCGGCGAGCTCGGCGGCCGGTTCACCGCCGGCACCTGGCGGCAGGGCATGCGGGTCGACGTCGAACACGGGGCCTGGACGGTCACGCTCGATGCTTTCGTCGTGATGGCGGGCAAGGTGCCGGTGCCGTTCACGCGGTTGCGGGCGCCGTTCCTGAACAAGGAACACTGGCGGCTGAAGATCTACCGTTCGGGCCTGTTCAGCGAGATCGGCAAGTTCTTCGGCATGCAGGACCTCGAGGTCGGGTCGGTGCAGTTCGACCGGGACTTCGTGATCAAGACCAATGACGAGCGGCTGGCGCGCGCGTTCTGCGCCGATGCGGCACTGCGCGCCGGGTTGAGCGGCCAGAAGCAGGTCACGCTGAGCGTCGAGGACCACGAGGGTTGGTTCACCAGGTTCCCGCCGGACACCGATGAACTGCGGTTGGTGGTGCCGGGGCACCTGACCGACCTCGAGCGGTTGCGGCAGCTGTTCGAGCTGCTCGCCGACGGGCTGGATCGCCTGTGTGCGATCGGTTCGGCGTACGAGCAGCGGCCGGAGCACCGGCTGTAGGTCGCGCAAACCTGGGAACGGCTCAGCGGCGCTCGGGCTGATTGTGCGGCCGTGCGGGCGAATCGTGGCGACCGCGTCGCGGCTGTGGCGTCAGCACCGGACCCGTTGCCGGAGCGGGTCTGAACTCCGAGCCGAACCGGGTTGCCAGCGCGGACAGCTTGCCTTGCAGATCGCCCGCCGTCGTCGCGAGGGCCTGGACCGGTTGCAGCACTGCTTGCAGTCGCGCGATCTCGGACTCCAGTTCGACCCGGGCCTGCTGCAGGCGCGGCTCGGCGGTGCGCAACTGCTTCTGCAGCGCCTCCGCCATCGCCTTCATCAGCGCTTCGCCGAGATGGTGCCGGACCGCCGCGATCGTCGCGGGCGCCAGTTCGCCGCGGAACGCGGTGATCTGTTGATGCAGGAACAACCGACCCGGCTCGCCCAGCCGCGCTGCCTTTTCCTTGCCGGGGATCTTCTGGTCCGGTCTGGGTTTGTCACCGAACAGCCGGTGCCGGACCTTGTCGACCGAACGGAATGCGACGACATCCAGCATGCCGCGCTTGATCGGGATCTGATCCGGATCGATCGGCACGGTGGCCTTGCCCTTCCAGGCCGGACCGCCCAATGCTGCCAGCGCCTGCTGCCGCACGTTGCGCAAGTCGATGCCGAAGCGATGCAGCAGATCGCCGACGCCGTCCGGCAGGTCGAGACCAGCCGACGGCTGGCCCTGCGCCTGTTCGAGCGCGCGCTTGCCGGCCCGCAGCACTTCGTCGCGGTAGTCGGAGACCAGCGGTGTCCATTGGCCCGCGACCAGCCAATCGAGCGAGTGGCTCGACAGGAACCAGGTGTCGATCGACGCGCCGAGCGTGCGCAGCAGCTTCTGCCCGGTGTCGCGGGCCGTCCGTTCGATCTCGTCGTCGAGCGCCTTGTGCAGCTTCTGTGCGGTCGGCAACCAGTCGAACTGCAGTGCCAGCGCCAGCCGACGTTGCTCGGCGGTGACGAACTGGTGGCGTTCGCGCAGGTCGGCGAGCTGCGCCTGCAACGTCCGGATGTCGCTGGCCGTGCAGGTGCTGCTGACCTCGCCGAGCAGCAGATTGGCTCGCTGCAGCGAGTCGCGCAGGAACGCCGCCAGGTACTCGTGACTGCCCAGATAGTCGGTCAGGTCCTTCTGGAAGCGCTGGAACGACTGCGGTTGCTTGTCGAGCGGTTCTTTCTGCAGCGAACTGCTGGCCGCGTGCAGCAGATCGACGGGATACATCCGGACCTTGCCCTCGGCAGCCGCCCGCTGCAGCGGCGCCGACATCGCCAGCCGTTCGAACGCCGCCAGCACCGCTTCGGGCTGCGATTGCTCGAGGCTCGGCACCAGCTTGCCGTCGGGCCCGACATCGCGCTTGTGGGCGTCGACGTTGACGACCAGGAAGATCCGCGAGAACAGCTCCAGCAACTGCTGGAACTCGGCGAACACCTGTTCGAGGAACAGCGTGTCGCTCTTGACCACGAAGATCGCGCAGGCGGCGGCGTCGCGGAAGTCGCGCGTCATCCGGTCGTAGCCAAAGCGCATCCGGGTGTAGAGGCCCGGAGTGTCGACCAGCACCGCACCGGTCTGCTGCAACCGGCTGTCGGGCACCAGCACGTCGATGCGCCGGATCGCCTGGGCGAAGTGCTCCTGCGGATCGAACACGTGGCCTTCGGCTTCGGCCTTGCGGATCGCCTGCGCCAGCTTGCCATGCGCATCGTGGATGTGCAGGTGCAGTACGCTGCCGTCGGTGAACGTCTGCTGGCTGCCGTCGTAACGGGTACAGACGTATTCCCTGCGCTTGCCGGCGCCGACGAACACCAGGCACGGGTAGGCTGGCAGGCTGCTGACTTCGCTGACATAGGCGGCGGCGATGGCGTTCATCAGCGTCGACTTGCCGCTCTTCAGCGGGCCGAAGATCAGCACATAGGCCTGCTGGGCGCTGACCTTGTCGCACAGGGTGCGCAGGTGATGCTGCAGTTCGGTGAGTGGCCGACCCTGGCCGGTGCCCGGCGTTCCGGGCGCCGCGGCGGCCAGCGCGGTCAGCGCATCCTGCAAGGGTGTCAGGATCGGGCGCAGCAGTGCGTCAAACTGCTGACAGTACGAGCTGAGCTGGGTGACCATGCAGGCGGCGAGGTGGGTGGCGAGGCCGCGTGCCGCCGGTTGGGCGCACGGGCGCCACATTGGACGCTTCTGCACCGACGATGGAAGGGGGCGTTCGCGGATATTCGCAGCTCCGTGGGACGCCCTGCCCGGCGCGGTCCGTCCGTCGGGACAAAGTCAGGACGGTTCTCCACAACGGGCCGGTCCTGCCGCGCGGCCCTAGCGGTATCGGGTCGCCCAGATGTCGCTGACCGGGAACGGCGCCGCACCCGGGTTGGCCATCTCGACCAGGGCGGCCTGCGCGTGCAGCAGCGTTCCGGCCAGGCCTGGCATGCCCGGAATCTCGACTACGGCCGCGCCGGTCCCGGGATCGGTGCTGATCGTGAACGGGAAGATCAGCAGGCTGGAGAACTGCGCGCCGAGGCCGAGACTGACGACGCCCGGCAGCACGCTCGGGGTCAGCGAATCGGACAGTGCCATCACGACGAACGCGGGCCCGAGCGGACCCTTGTGGATGATCCAATGCTGCGTCTGCCCGCCGATCAGCGTCGCTTCGCTGCGCATCCGCGGGCTGCTCGGCGTCGTGACCGTGACCTGTTGCGGCGGCGAACTCGGCGCGCTGGTGAACAGTGTCGCCGTGTAGCTGCCCGGCACCGTCGGTTGCGGCAGGTGCAGTTCGAGTCGCGTGTTGCTGACCACGTGCACATAGCCGTGGAACCAATGCTCGGGGCCGGTGCCGGCGACGAAGTATGGACCGACCATCGCCTGTTCGACCCAGGCCAGATCCTGTCCGGTCAGCACCAGACCCTGGTCGCTGACGGCGTCGACCGCCGGTTGCAGGTTGGCATCGAACGTCGGCTGCGGCAGCACGCAGGCGCGCGCGGCGATGCCGTCGAAGGTCGGGTTGCCGGTCAATACCACGGTGCGGCCGAGCGGCTGCGTGATCACCGTGGCCTGGAGCTCGCCAGCGAAGCCAAAGCGCGTGTTGGCGGCGGTGGCACCGATGCCGACTTGCACGGGGCGTGCCTGCGACAGCGCGATCACGCCGCCGGCGTTGGTGGCGGCGCCGGTCAAGGTCCCGGTCGCCGTCCGGTAGTAGCGGAACGTCGTCGGGTCGATCGGCCCGCCCTGCGCCTGATACGCCGCCGCCAGAAGTCCCCGGACCGGCATGCCTGCCGGCGGGTGGGCCGCATCCTGCGGATCGACGCGCGAACCGCAGGTCAGCACGAGGTGCCACTGGTCGGCGAAGTCCGACTCGCGGCGCAACGTGCCCGTGAGTTCGGCGTGGCCGTCATCGAACTCGCGCCAGGTACCGGTCGGGATGAAGCGGTAATCCGGCGCGACGCCGGGCAGGGTGAACCCCAACCGCGGGGCGGCAATGCTGATGCCGGTGTCCGTCTCGGCGTGCGTTGCGCAGCTGGGCTTGTCGGCGAAGAAATCGGCTGCGAGCAGTGCAGGTCCGCTCGGCGTCAGCGTCGTGAACGGCGGATGCGTGACGATCTGCGTGTTCAGGCGCACCGAGAAGCCGGCGTTGCCATTCCGGTTGTTCGCGCCGGCGCCGATCTGACAGGCGCTGGCGGCGGTCACCAGGATGCTCGCGCCGTGCCATTGGATCAGGCCGGTCATCGAGCCGGTGACGCTCGGGTAGTAACGGAACGTACCCGGGTCGATGGGGCCCGCTGGCAAGTATGCGGAAGCCAGCAGACCGAGCTGCGGGCCGCTGGACGGCGGCGTCGTCGTGCGACCCGACATCTCGAGCACGATCGCCATCAACTGGTAGATCGCGAAGCGATTGCGAACCACCGCCGAATAGCGTGCGGTGCCGTCCGCCCGCTCGAGGAACTGCGCGTCGCCGACGAGTTCGAACTCGGCGCTGACACCCGTGAAGTCGAGCAGCGCGTCACCGGGCAAGGCAGCCAGCTGGTCGGCGGCGGCGTCGACGCTCGAGGTGTACGTGTTCTGGGCGAGCAGCGGGGCGGCGAGCAGGCCGCAAGACAGCAGAGTGCGCATGGCGGGTGGGGGCGAGGACGAGCGGATCGCGAACCGGTCGGACGAGTGGCTGGCGCTTGCCAGGATAGCGGCCCTTTGTTCCTTGGCGGGATCGGGACCTTCACGGACCGTCCGTGATCACCATGCGGTCTACCGCAGCCGGGCGGCGCGCTGCTCCGCCGCGGCAGTTCCGGTGGTCGACACGAAGACGACGCGCAGCGCACCGATTCGTCGTTCGATCGTCGCCACCGGCTGCCCGGACCATTCGATACCACGGGTGTCTTCGGCGGGCAGGATCAACAGCAGCACCGTGTTCTCGAGGTTCCGGCTCCAGTAGCGGTGCGCCTGTGGCAGGGCCGAGCACGTCAATGGACCGACCAGCTGTTCGTCGGCTGCGGGAATGTAAGGGAGTGGTGGAGCCGTGGTGCAGGCTTCCAGCGTCGGCGGTGGAGGCACCGGCCCGGTCGAGCAGGAGACGAGGGTCGGGGGAAACGCGGTGGTGGCGTCGGCCCAGAGCGCGTCGGTCGCGATCTGGTGCGGCGGCGGCCCCGCGGGTTGCCAGGTGGTGGCCCACAGGAACACCAGGGCGGCGGCGGCGAGAAGCGAGGACCATGGCCACCAGCGGCGCGGTGCGGCCGGTCGCCGGGCGACGGCGGTGACCATGTTCGCGGCCCGCGTCGGCAGATCCGTCGGTGGCGAGAAACGGCGGCGCAGCAGCTCGTCGAGCGCTGCGGGCTGGTTGCCTTCGGGTTCCTGGCCGGTGGATTCTCTGGGCACGTTCATGCTCTTGGCCTGGGTTCTGCGGTCAGCAAGCCCGCCAGCGTGGTGCGCGCGCGGCTGACATGGCTCATGGCGGTGCCTTCGGGAATACCGAGAAGGGCGGCGATCTCGCGATAGTCGTGGTCGCCGACGACCTTCAGCAGCAGGCACGCGCGGGCGATCGGCTTCAGTTGCTGCAGCGCGGCGAACACCGGGTCACTGAAGTCGAGCGGGTCGTCGGTCCAACCGGTGCCTTCGTTGGGGGTCATCGAGCGGGTTGGCGCCGGGGCGGTGTCGAGATCGTCGTTGGCAACGGACTCGGTGCGACGGCGGCGTTGGCGGCGGCGGTGGTTCTGCGCGACGAAGCGGACGATCCGGCCCATCCAGGCGCGGAACGACGTTCCGGGGGTGAAGGTCGAGCGCTTCTGCCAGGCAATCATCGCGGCTTCCTGCAACACGTCTTCGGCGTGCGTGCGGTGGCCCAGGACACCCGCAGCCAGCGTCCACAACGACGCGGCGGCGGCCGAGAACTCGGTCGTCAAGGTTGCTGCATCCAGGGTTTGCTTGCCCAGATCGCCAACGGCGGGCTGGGCCTGGGCTCGTTCTCCGCGCATCGCGGTGCCACCAGATGTCGTCAGCCCCGGTCGTTCTTGCGGCCGGTTGCCGTTACGCGACGGTAACCAATATCGGCCAGCTTGTCGCCGGACCGGCCACCTGCGCCACGCGGCGACTCCGGAACGGTCGTTGCCAATGGCGCGGCATGAAGCACCTGCTCGCCGTGTTGCTGGTGTTGCCGATCTGCCTGCCAGCGCAGCAGCCGCTGCCGTGCTTTCGCCCGTTGCCGCGACCGGTTGAGTTGACGCTCGAACATGCACCGCAGCCCGGCGGAACGTCGACTCCCGGTTGTCCTCCGGGTTGAGGCATTGGTTGCGGCTGCGGTCTTGCAGCCGAGGGCTTCGCGGGTTCGTTCTGGACCTGGAATCGAACGCGCTGGTTGCGCGAACTGGCGCCCGTGGCGGGTGTCGCCGCGGCGCGATCGATGCCCGCGATGACCGCGGCGGTCGACCCGCTGCGGGTGTGGTTGGCCGAACTGACGCAGGCCTCGGAGCCTTGGTTGCGCGTCGGCGCGGTGCGGGCCCTCGGCGTCACCGGTGGACTTGCCGAGCACGCCGATCGGCTGCTCGGCGACCAGGATCCCCTGGTACGGATTGCGGTGGTTCTGGGCCTCGGCGAAGGCAGCACCACCGCCGCGCGATGGCGACTCGACCGCTTGCTGGCGTCGCCGCCGGGCGAAGTCGACTTGCGGCCCTTCGCGGCAGTGGCCCTGGCGATCGGCGCTGGCGAGAGCGGGGCCGGTGGGGCCTTCGGACTGCGCAGCGCGCTCGAACGCGGTGGCCCAGTGGACCTGCGTGCCGCACTGTGGCTGGCGGTGGCCCATGGCGGTTTGCCGATCGCGCCACCGCTGCTGGAGGCCGAGTTGGCCGAACCGGGCGTCTCGGTGGCTACGGCGCCGGCGCTGTCCTGTTCCCGCTTCGCCGACGACGCGGAGTTGGACCGGTGGCGGCATCTTGGCGCACGTGGCCAGGCAGTCCATCTTGCGTTGCTCACTCGCGTCGCCGCTTCGCCGTTGCCCGGTGCCCGCGCGTTCCTGCATTCGGCTTTGCGGAACCGCGGTGGGCCCCTGGCGGAAGAGGTCTGGTACGCCGGGCAGTCCCACCCGGAAGCGCTGGCCTGGCTGCTCGAGGCCGTCACCACGGGCCAGAAGTACCTGCGCGGCACCGCGGCCCTGGCGCTGGCTGGACACGCGCTGCAGCACGATGCCAAGATCGCGCGAACGGCGATTCTCGACGCCCTGCGTGACAATCGGTCCGCGGCGCAGCGGCCGGCGTTGCTGCTGGCTGCGGGTTTGGTCAGCCATCCCCTGGCCGGTGTCGCAGCGCGCGAACAGCTCGAGCATGGCAGCCAGGGTCTGGAGGCATTGGCCGCGATCGACGCGCTGGGGCTCGTCGGCGATCCGAACGCGGTGACCACTCTGTGGTGGGTGCTGCAGAATCGCACGGAAGCCGATGTTCTGGCACGTGCGTTCGATGTGCTGGCGCGCATCGATGGCGATGCGTTTGCCCGGGCCATGCTTGATGGCTCGTTGCGCCCGTCGGCAGCGGCGCCAGCGGCTTTGGTGGCTTTGGGGCGGACCCGGGTGCCGGGTGCCATCGCCAGGCTGCGGGCGATCGTCGGCGACAGCCGGCGCGCCCTGTCCGAACGGCAGGCCGCGCTGGCCGGCATTGCGCACGGGCTGCGGCGAAGCCGCGGTTCGCCGTGGGATCGCTACGCGCAGGGCGTGGCGTTCACCTGGTTGCCGCCGTGGCTCTTGCAGCACATCCGGAACTGCCAGTAGACCCTGGCCGTCGCTTCAGCCGCCGAAATTGAGGCCGCAGTCCGGGCAACGGGTCGCGTTGGCGGTCTGGAACTTCGTGCCGCAGGCCGGACACTCGGTCTCCGGCGCGTCGAAGTCGGCGTGCTTGTCCGTGCTGCGTTGCCCCGAACGCGCGACCATGTCGTCCAGGTACTGTTCGTAGAGACGCTTGGCCTCGTCCGTTTGGTGGCTCGCGACCGCGAGCCAGGCCTGCGTCTCCCAGCCACCGCCGGGCATCGGTCCGGTCGCCGTCTTGATGTCGTTCTGCCGCAGGACCTGCGCGATCTCGCGCATGTAGTCGGTCTTGCCGCGGAACATGAGCGTCATGTCCTTGGGGATGTTCACGGGGCCGGGAGTCTACGCCGGCCGCGCTGCCATGCACGCAGAGACCGTCGGCCGCGGCGGCCCCCGGTCAGGTCATTCGCGCAGCAGCGAACGGACGATTGCCACCGTCGCGCGCACGCCCGTCGGCAACGCCTGCTCGACGTCCGGGTAGTAGCGGGCCGAATGCAGCGGCGGCAGATCGCCGCGGCGCAGGTGGGTGGCGAGCCGGTCGCGGGCCACGGTGCCCAGCCGGAACATGCAGATCGGGATGCCGGCGGTGCCGATCTGGCCGAAGTCCTCGGCGCCCATCGTCGGTGGGATCTCGATCACCGCGTCGTTGCCGAGTTCGGCACGCGCGGCTGCTGCGACCTTGGCGGCCAGCGGTTCATCGTTGCGCAGCGCGACCGTCGGTTCCGAGAACTCGACGATCGGCTCGGATGCCCCGGCCGACGCGGCCGTGGCCTTGGCCTTGCGGACGACCGCGGCCTTCAGCTGTTCCCGCACCGTCGGCGAATAGCTGCGCAGCGTGATCTGCAACCGACAGTGGTCATCGATGATGTTGTGCTTGCTGCCGCCGGCGATCGCACCGACGGTGACCACCGCCGGTTCCACCGGATCGATCTCGCGACCGACGATCGTCTGCAGATCGAGGACCAGTCGGGCCGCCATCACGATCGGGTCGATCGTCAGGTGCGGCGACGCGCCGTGGCCGCCGCGGCCGGTCAGCGTGATGTCGCACGAATCGACGTTGGCCATCGCGAAGCCGGGCCGGATGCCGATCTGGTCGGCCGGCAGTTCGGCGGCAGTGTGCACGGCGACCGCCCACGCCGGGCGCGGGAAGCGGGTCAGCAGGCCGTCTGCCAGCATCGCCTTGGCGCCACCGGCACGTTCTTCGGCCGGCTGCGCGACCAGCACCAGCGTGCCCCGCCACAGATCCTTGTGCGCGGCGAACCAGCGCGCGGTGCCGACCAGGTTGGTCATGTGCAGGTCGTGGCCGCAGGCATGCATCTTGCCAACCGGGCTGCCGTCGGCGGCCTTGCCTTCGTGCGGGCTCGCGAACGGCAGCCCGGTCGCCTCGGCGATCGGCAGGGCGTCGAGGTCGCAGCGCAACATGCCGACCCTGCCGTCGCCGTTCTGCAGCACCCCGACGACGCCATGGCCACCGACCTTGCGGGTGACCTGGATGCCCAGGCGCTCGAGTTCGTCGGCGATCCTGGCCGCGGTGGCGGTCTCGTGGAACGACAGTTCGGGATGGGCGTGCAGGTGCTGGTACAGCGCCAGCAGGTCCGCACGTTCGGTGTTGAACCAGGTGGCGAACGCATCCTGGCTGCGCAGGACGGGCAACAAGCACAACGCGGCAAGGGTGGCGCGGGCGAGCGGCGAGCGACTCATGCCGGGAGTCTTTCGTCTGCGGTCCCGGATGCAAGCACGGGCCGATCACCGCACGGAAAAACAGCCGCCGGGATCGATGACCCCGGCGGCTCGAAAGGCATCTCGCGACACGGTCGGCGGTGCGCCGGGACGGCGCGGAGGAACGGGGGACCGACGGACCGGATGACGAGGATGTGCAGCGCTCGCCTTGGCGAGCCCACGGTTCGACGTCGGCGGTCCGGCAGGATGTTCCGTCAGATCAGTTGCGACACGCACCACAGGGCGTAGAGCCCGAGCAAGAGGCACGTGCCGCCGAGCGGCACCTCGACCCGTTCCAGGCTCTGGTTGGCGCGGCGGATCGGGGCCGCCAGGGCCGGCGCCAACGGCAGGTTGGCCTGGCCGGCTTCGGCCAGCAGCGCGACGCCGAGGACGATCAACAGCAGCGTACTGAGCAGCGGCAGCACCTGCAGGTACCACAGCGAGTAGCGCAGCAGGAAGTACAGGCCGAAAGCGACCGCTCCCAGGCCCAGCCACGGCGCGACGCAGTACACCGGCCCGAGCTGTTCGTGCACGGCTGGGTATCGCCGCACGACAGGGCGCAGCATGGCGAGCGTGCCGCCACCTGCCAGCAGGATTCCGAACACCGCGAACTCGAACATCGATCTGGAGCGAGGTGAACCGTCGCAGCGGAGCATCGGCAACCTCCGCCGGCCAGGATGAGGCAGTTTGCCCCGCCCCCGTTCGAGGCGCAGAAGCGCCGATCGCAGCGGACCTTTGCGTGTCGCCAGGGCCCGTCGTCCAATGGGGTCATGACCGACTCCCGTCTCGATCGCCGTTCGTTCGTCTCCGGAATGGGTGCCGCCGGCGCCGCGATGCTGGCCGGCTGTGCCGCCAGCGGGCCGGGCAAGCCGTGGTTCCCGATTTCGTTGGCCGAATGGTCGCTGCATCGGACGCTGCGAGCCGGAACCATCGACAACCTCGGCTTCCCGCAGGTGGCCCGGGGTTTCGGCATCGACGCGGTCGAGTACGTCAACTCGTTCTTCAAGGACAAGGCCGACGATGCGGGCTACTTGAAGGAACTGGCGGGCCGATGTGACGGGGCCGGCGTCCGGAGCCTGCTGATCATGTGCGATGGCGAAGGCGCACTCGGCGATCCGGACGCCGGCAATCGGACGCGGGCGGTGCAGAACCACCATCGCTGGGTACGGGCCGCGAAGGCGTTGGGTTGTCATTCGATCCGCGTCAATGCGCAGAGCAGTGGCAGCGCCGACGAACAGGCGAAGCTCGCAGCCGACGGGCTCCGTTCGCTGACCGAGTATGGCGCCGGCCACGGCATCCACGTGATCGTCGAGAACCACGGCGGCCTGTCGTCGAATGGCCGCTGGCTGGCGTCGGTGCTGGCGGCGGTCGGGCACCCCGGTTGCGGCGCGCTGCCGGACTTCGGCAACTTCCGGGTCAGCGCCACCGAGGAATACGATCGCTATCTCGGCGTCGACGAACTGATGCCGTTCGCCAAGGGCGTGTCGGCGAAGTCGCACGACTTCGATGCCGACGGCAACGAGACGCACACGGACTATCGCCGGATGCTCGACATCGTCGTCGGCAAGCACTCCTGGCGCGGCCACATCGGCATCGAGTACGAGGGCTCTGGGCTCGATGAGAACGCCGGGATCGTGGCGACCCTGCGGCTGCTCGAGCGGGTCCGTGACGAACTGGCGGCGCGGGCCTGAGCGCGCCGACGGGCCGCGCGGTGCCGGCGGACCGATCAGCGCCCGTCGCGTACCGGCGGCTCGCGCAGTTCGGGCTTGTCGAACAGCGCCGGCAGCGGCGGAAAGTCCTGCACTTCGGCGGCGGTGATCCCGGTCTCGGCGATGGCTGCGGCGAACCACTCGCGGGCCCGCGGCAGATCGCCCTGTCGTTCGTGCGCATCGCACAGGCGCAGCAGCACCAACGCGTGCACCTGGCGCAGGAACTTGGTCTTGCCGGCGGCGGCGGCGGCGGCGGCGCGCGCCCGCGGCAGCGCCTGTTGCCAGGTTGCGATCGCCGAGCCGAAGTCGCGCCGTTGCAGGTACGACGAACCGAGGTTGAGCGCGACGGTGGCGACGCGGCCGCCGCGCAACGGGTCATCCGGCCTGGCCGCCGCCCAGCGTTCGGCGGCGGCATGGGCCTCGGTCAGGTGCGCGATCGCGGCCGCCGTGTCGTGCATGCGGGCGGCGATGTCGGCAGCCTGGATCTGGACGTCGATCAGCGAACGGTCGGCGTCGCCGCCGCGGGCGCCGCGGGCGATCGCGATCGCCCGTGCCATCGTCGCCTTCGCCATCTGCAGGTCGTCGTCGTCGATCTCGATCTGTGCCAGATTGGCCAACGAGGCGACGATGTTGTTGATCGTCTGCGGCTCGCCGGGATCCCTGGCCAGCACGCGTTCGAATTCGGTCACGCTGGCGCCCAGGTCCTGGCGGGCCTGTTCGAATTCCTTCTGTTCGCGCTGGAAGACGCCGCGTTCGGCCAAGGCGATCGCCAGCCGCTGGCGATGGGGGCCGTCGTCGGCGGCGCCGGCGACGATGCCGCGCAGCACCGCGATCGAGCGATCGTGGTCGGCGAGCGCGTCGTCGGCCTGGCCGCAGTGGGAACGTGCGGTCGCGCGGGTACCCAGCATCGCCGCCAGGCGCGATTGCAGGTCCGGAGCATCGGGCTGCGCTGCCGCCAGCGCTTCGTAGTCGGCGAGCGCTGCGTCGATCCACGGCAGCGCCTGCTGCCACTCCTGCCGCTGGCTGGCGATCTGCGCCAGCCGTTCGCGCGCCTCCGCGAGCCGCACCTGCAGATCCACCGTCGGCTTGCCGTCGGCAACCGCGCGTTGCAAGCGTTCAATCGCGGTCAGGAAGCGCTGCTGGGCGGCCAGCGTGTCGCCGCGGCGCACTTCCAGCACGGCCATCGCGTCGGCGACCTGCGACCACATCACCAGCCACCGCTGGTGCTGTTCGGGCGTGCCGGCGGGCATCCGACCGGCGTCCAGTTCGCGATCCAGCGCGTCCAGTTCGGTCATCGCTTCGTCGAGCCGTTGCAGATGGCCGAGGAGACCCGCGCGGCCGCGACGGGAATCGGCGGCCAGCAGGCGCAGGCTGATGTCTTCGGGGTTGTCCTGCAGCAGCGCCTGGAGGATGACCAGCGAACGGTCGGCTTCGGCGACGGCTTCGGCGCGTTGGCCGATCTGGCTCAGGGTCTGGGCCAGTCGCTGATGCGCCAGCGCCAGCGTCCGCCGCGCCGGGGCCGCGCCGCTGCCGCGCAGGCACGGTTGCAGGTCGGCGATGCCTTCGCGAAGCTTGCTGACGGCGCCATGCGGGTCGCCGAGCTGGCCGCGCAGCGAACCGATCTCGATGCTGGATCGGGCACGCGCCGCCCGGGCACGCGGATCCTGGTTGCGCGTCACGAGGTCCTCGTGGAAGGCCTGCGCATCCTCCAGCAGCTGGCGGCGCAGTGGCGCCGTCCGCGGCACATCGGCCAGGCGGTGTTCGGCGGTGCGGACCAGCAGTTTGTCGACGGCCTCCAGGGCGCGTTCGAGATTGGCGCGCGCCAGTTCTTCCTGGGCCCGCAGGTCATGCAGGGTTGCCGCCAGCTCGCGAGCGGCGGCGTGCTGCTGGACCGCGAACAACAGCGGCCCCGGCACCACGATCACGAAGCCCAGGAGCAGCGCGACGGCCCGCGCCGGATGCCGGGAGATCCAGCGGCGCGTGCGCAGCAGCAACCCGGGTCGCCGCGCGCGCACCGGTCGCTGGGTCAGGAAGGCGTCCAACTCGGCCGCCAGCTCGGCGACCGACTGGTAGCGCCGCGCAGGCTCTTGATCCATCGCCAGCAGGCAGATGGCCTCGGCATCGGCGTGGATCTGCGCGTTGTGGCGCGCCGGTGGGGTCACCGAACCGGCCAGGATCCGCTCGCGCGTGGTACCGCTGCCGTCGCCGTGCGGCAGGGTCAGGGTCAGCAACTCATACAGCGTGACGCCGAGCGCATAGACATCGGTGCGGGCGTCGATCTTGTCGGCCTCGCCGCGGACCTGTTCGGGCGCCATGTACGGCAGCGAGCCGAACGTCGCGTGGCTGCGGGTCAGCTTCTGCGAGCCCTGCGCCGAGGCCAGGCCGAAGTCGATCACCAGCACACGGCCCTCGACCGTCAGCATCACGTTGCTGGGTTTCAGGTCGCGGTGCAGCACGCCGTGCTGGTGGGCATGCGCGATCGCCACGGCGACGTCGCGGACGATCCGGCAGCAGGCGGTCACCCAGGTGCCGGCGAACCGTTCGTTGTCGGCGATCGGCTGCGGCATGCCCTTGCCGTGCAGCACGCGGGCCAGACCGGTCTTCCACGCCGTGCCATCGAGCGCACTCGGCGCGGTGCCGGCCAGCGCATGCAGCACTTCGGTCAGGCTGGCGCCGGCCAGCCGTTCCATCGCGTAGTACGGGATGCCCTCGTGTTCGCCGAAGGTGTAGACCGGGACGATGCCGGGGTGGCGCAGCCTGGCGACGGCGAGCACTTCGCGCTGGAAGCGTTCACGGGCGCCGGGGAAGTACATCTGGTCGGGGTGGATCAGCTTCAACGCGACTTCGCGCTGCAGCGATTCCTGGCGGGCGGCGAAGACGACACCCATGCCGCCGCGGCCAAGCTGCGCCAGCAGCTTGAACTCGCCGAGCCGGTCGGGCACGCCGGCGAGCTTGTCGGGGGCGCGCAGGATGCCGAACTGCTCCAGGCTCTTCAGCTGTTCGCGCAGGCCCTGCTCGCGGTCGGGGTGCTGCGCCAGGATCGCGTCGACGGCGGCGGGGTCACCCTGGTCGAGCGCCAGGATGCAACGCTCGAGGATCTCGTCGTCGGTCTGCTCGCCGGCGGGGCGGGTGCGGTCGTTGCGGGCCATGCGCGGGGAACGTGGACTCTATCCGGTGGTGACCTGGTGTGTGGTCGATCGATCGCGGGTACGGTGTCCGGCGTGCGAGTTTCCGGTCTGGTGTTGGCGTTCTTGCTGCCTGCATGCGCCGGGCCGGATCGGATCGATCCGGCGCGGGCGCGGTGGCAACCCCTGGTCTCCGGAACTTCCGCCAGTCTGCGCGGACTGTCGGTCGTCGATCACGACGCTCTCTGGGCGTCGGGCAGTGGTGGAACGGTGCTGCGGTCGCTGGATGGCGGCGCGACGTTCGCCGCCTGCGGGCCTGCCGATGCGAGCAAGTGCGACTTCCGCGATGTCCAGGCGTTCGGCCGCGAGGCGGCGGTCGTGATGGTTGCAGGTGCACCGGCTCGGCTCTACCGGACCGACGATGCCGGCGCGAACTGGCGGATCGTGCACGAGGATCCGCGTCCCGGCGCGTTCTTCGACAGCATGGCGTTCGATGGCGACCGCGGCGTCGTGGTCGGCGATCCGATCGATGGCAGGTTCGTGATCCTGACGACGGCCGATGCCGGCAACAACTGGACGGCGGTGGCGCCGGCCTCGCTGCCCGAGGTGTTGGCCGGCGAGGCTGCGTTCGCGGCGAGTGGCACGTGCGTGGCGCTGCGCGGAGAACGCATCTGGCTGTGCACCGGTGGTGGGGCCAAGGCGCGGCTGTTGCACTCCGAAGACGGTGGTCGGACGTGGGCTGCCATCGAGTTGCCGTTGGCAGCAGGCAAGGCGTCGGCGGGGGCGTTCTCGATCGCGATGCGCAGAGATGGCGCGGGCGTCGTTGTCGGCGGCGACTATCAGGCGCAGGGTGAGAACGGCGGCACGGCGGCGTTCTCCTGGAATGGCGTCACCTGGCAACGCGCCACGACTGGTGCACTCGGCTACCGCTGCGGCGTCGCATGGCTGTCGGCGCACGAACTGTTGGCCGTCGGCGACTCTGGCTGTTCCCGGTCCGTCGATCAGGGGCAGACCTGGCAGCCGTTCGGCGAAGGGGGCTATCACACCGTCGCGGTGTCACCCGCCGGCGCGGTGTTCGCTGTCGGCGCTCGCGGCAGGATCGCGGTGCTGCAGTGAAAGCGAGTAGCCGCCCGGAGGCATGGATCCTGGCCGGCTACTGCGTGCTCGTGTTCGGTGGACTCGCCGGGGTCGTCTGTTGGTTCTGGTGGTGGTGCCTGAACTGTTGACAACCCGGTTCGCCGCAATACCGTCGGTTCCAAGCTTGACGGTCGTCCGTCGAGCGAGTGTCGGGGACTACACGGGACTCTTGGAGACGCCGGACCAGCCATGCCAGAAATCTCCCGCTTCCTGGGCGTCGTGATCGTCATGTACTACAACGACCACGCGCCCCCGCACTTCCATGCCCGCTACGGTCCTTTTGAGATTACCGTTGGCATTGCTGATGGTGTGGTCGCTGGCCGATTCCCGCGACGAGCTCAGGCGCTGGTGTTGGAGTGGTATGCTCTCCACCAAGCGGACTTGCTCGCGAACTGGAACTTGGCTCGCGACCATCGGCCTTTGCGCCGGATCGATCCGCTGGAGTGAGCGATGATCCCGAAACTGACGAGCGCCGAGTACCTGCGGGACTACACGATCCGCCTCGAGTTCGCGGATGGAGTCGTGGGCGACGTAGACCTCCGTGCAGAGCTCTGGGGGGAAGTCTTCGAGCCGTTGCAGGACGTCGAGCTGTTCCGGCGCTTCCGGTTGGACGATGAACTCAACACGATCGTCTGGCCCTCGGGTGCCGACATGGCGCCGGAGTTCCTGCACGAGAGGGCCACGCAGAACCAGGTCGCAACCAAGGCACGGCGCGTTACCCGGGGTTGAGTCGGTCGACAGACTACGGCGATGAATTGCCCACGCTGCGGTTGCGCGATCCCCGACTTCTCCGGCCTCGATCCGGCGTTGCGGGCCCGGGTCGGCGCGCAGGTGCGCCTCGGTCATTGCGTGGCAGGCACACAGACCCTGGTCGGTGCTGCGGGCTGGAGCATGCGCGACGCCAAAGCGGTCGTCAGCCATCTCGTCGCTTCGCCGGGCAGGTGCCGGAAGTGCCGCGGACCCGTCGCCGATACCGACGTGACCGAGTGTCCGCGTTGTCGTTCGTTGAATCTGCTCTGGTGACCGGCGGCGGCAGCCCGGAGCACCGCCGCTACTTCTTCTCGGCCTCGCGCCTCTCCTTCAACAGCACCGGCAGCACCGCTGCGCGGCCGTGGAACTCCTGGAACCGCCGCTGCAGTTCCTGATCCGGCACACCCTGCTCGTACGCGATCTTGGCCTCGTCGAGCATCGCCTGCAGGTTCTTCCGATCGAGCCCCGTCGGCGGCTTGGTGACCGTGTTGGTCTTCGCATGCGGGAAGCCCAGCGTGAACACCGTCTGTTCGGCCGTGCGCTGCAGCGTCCACGGATTGGCGAACAGGACCCTGGCCTCCGCCAGCGCCGCCAGGTGCCGTTGGATCTCGGTCCGTGTCGCGGTGATCTTGGCGTCGGGGCCGGCCATGCTCCGGGTGCCGTGGCCTGACGTCGACACCGTCCTGGTCTCGCTGGCATCGGCAGGCTTGGCCTCGTTCGTCTGCATCGTGTCGAACAGCCGTTGCGCCAACTGCCGTCCGACCTCGCCGAGCAGCCGGTCACCGAGCTGACGCAGCATCCACGCATGGTCGGCATCGCTGCACGGCAACGTCACCACGACTGCCGAACCCTGCAATTGCACGACGTCGAGCCGTCCGCGCGTGACCTCGAGCAGCAGTTCCTTCGTGTCGTCGTCGAACTCGTGGCCATCCGGGCCGAGCTTCTGGCCGAGGATCTGGGTCGAGATCACGCCGGCGATCGCAGTGTTGAGCTTCTTCAGCATGCCCTTGACGTCGTTGACCCGGACCATCTGGTAGGCGCACATCTCGCCGGTCGGGGTGACGAACAGGGAACCGTTCTCGGCTTCGCAATGATCGGCGAAGGGCTTCATCAGGCCCCTCGCGGCCACGAGGTTCACCTTCGCGGGCCAGTTGCTCCAGATCGCGAACTCGCCGGTCTCCAGCACCGACCGCAGCTGCTTGATGTCCTCTTCGGCGGTTTCGTTGCCGTAGAGGCCGCGGTAGACCAGCAGCGCATCGAGCCGGTCGTGCTTCTCGTCGTAGTGCAGCGTGATTTCCTGTGCATCGAACTGCAGGCAGCCGGTCAGCACGAACAGCAGGAACAGGAACGGTACGGTTCGCAGCGAGTACAGCATGTGGGCCAGAGCGTGGCGTCGGGTAAGAAGGTCGCATGCTACCCGTTCGTTCCCGGGTTCTCGCGTTCCTCGTCCTCGTCGCCGCCGCCCATGCCCAGGCAAAGGCCTTCCGCCTCGCCGGCATCTTCGGCGATCACATGGTGCTGCCGGCCGGCCACGCCAACGTGTTCGGCTTCGGTCCGCCTGGCGCTGCGGTCACGCTGACGCAGCCAGGTGGTGGTGACGCCAAGGCGACCATCGGTGCCGACGGCCGTTTCCGCTGCCAGGTCGCGACCGGCAAGGGGCCAGGACCCTGCGAACTGAAAGCCCGCTGCGGCGACGCCGAGGTCGTGCTGCGCGATGTGCTGATCGGCGAGGTGTGGCTTGGTTCCGGTCAGTCCAACATGGAGATGCCGGTCGGCGACATCGGCTGGTGGAAGACCGGTGTCCTCAACTGGCAGCAGGAGACCGCTGCCGCGACGTTCCCGCAGATCCGGTTGTTCACCGTGGCCAACGCGATCGCCGCCGCGCCGGCCGCCGACGTCACCGGCACCTGGAGCATCTGTTCGCCGGACACCGTCAAGGGCTTCTCGGCCAGTGCCTACTTCTTCGGGCGCGAACTGCACCAGCGGCTGCAGGTGCCGGTCGGACTGGTCGCGAGTTCGTGGGGCGGCACGGTCTGCGAAGCGTGGACCAGCAGCGCAGGGCTGCGGACGTTCCCGGAGTTTCAAGGCGCACTGAAGGAACTGGCGGCGCGTGCCAACGAGACGCCGCAGTCGCGCGAAGAACGCCTGGCCGCCTACTGGCAGCAGGTCGCCAGCAAGGACGTCGGCGACGACGGTTTCGAGCCGTGCACGCTGCCGCATCTGTGGTCGAAGGCCGGCGTCGATTTCGACGGCATCGCGTTCTACCGCTGCGAGGTCGACATTCCGGCGGCGTGGGCCGGCACGGATCTCGTGCTCGAACTGCCGCCGATCGACGACATGGACACGGTGTGGCTTGGTGGCAAGAAGGTCGGCGGGCGCGAACAGGGCACGGCGTGGGCCGAGCCTCGTGTCTACCCGATTCCGGGGCACAACGTGACCGCTGGCAAGACGACGCTGAAGATCCGGGTGCTCGACACCGGCGGCGAGGGTGGCATCAACGGCGAGGGCGTGCTGCTGCGGCCGGCGGTGGCATGGGGTGAGGGGCGGCTGCTGAAGGGCTTCTCGTGGCGGCGCGGTGCGGCACTGCGCGATCTGCCGGCGTTCCCGAGCGACCAGATGGGCAACCCGAACGTCGCCTCGGTGCTGTGGAACGGCATGATCGCGCCGCTGGTGCCGTTCTCGTTCGCCGGTGCGATCTGGTACCAGGGCGAGTCCAATCGCGGGCGACACGAGCAGTATGCGAAGCTGTTCCCGGCCATGATCCAGGACTGGCGGCGGGCGTTCGGCACGCCGCTGCCGTTCTACTTCGTGCAGATCGCGCCGTTCCACTACGGCGACGGCGCCTTGGAGACGCCGCTGGTGCGCAATGCGCAGGCGGCGGCGCTGTCGCTGCCGCAGACCGGCATGGTGGTGACGATGGACATCGGCGATCCGAAGGACATCCATCCGCGCGACAAGCAGTCGGTCGGCAAGCGGCTGGCGCTGCAGGCGCTGGCGAAGACCTACGGCAAGGACGTCGCCTGTGATGGGCCGGTGTGCACCGGCGTGGTGGCGGAGGGCGGAGTGCTCAAGGTGCAGTTCGCCAGCAAGGGCGGGCCAAAGGCCGGCGAACAGGTGCTGCAGGGTTTCGAGATCGCCGGTGACGATGGCGTGTTCGTGCCGGCATCGGCGATCGGCAACGGCAACGAAGTGGTCGTGCGTTCGGCGAAGGTGACGGCGCCGATCCAGGTCCGCTACGGCTGGCATGAGGATGCGCCGGCGACGCTGGTCGATGCGGCGGGGCTGCCGGCGGTGCCGTTCGTGCGCACTGCCAATCGGTGACGGTTCAGCGATCGAGCGCGGGGAACGGGAACAGCTCGCTCTTCGTGCGCGAGGACCGCAGCAGTTCCGCGCCCTGCCGCGCGATCTCCGGATGCTGCGCGGCGACATCGGTGGTCTCGCCGGGGTCGTTGGCCAGATCGAACAGTTGCACTGGCGCGTCCGGGTTCTTGACCAGGCCGACCCGCACCGCTTTCCAGTCGCCAAAGCGCACCGCCTGCTCGCCACCGTAGGTCGGTAGTTCCCAGTACAGCGGCGGCCGCTCCGGCAGCGGACCGGTGCTCAGCAGCAGCGGCGCCAACGACACGCCATCGGATTCGATCGGCGTGACGCCGCACAGATCGAGGATGGTTGGCGCGAGATCGCAGAACGCCGCCGGCGTGTCGACGACCTTGCCCGGAGGGATCTTGCCTGGCCAACGTGCGAGCATCGGCACCCGCAGCCCGCCTTCCCAGACGTCGCCCTTGCGACCGCGCAGCGCACCATTGCTCTGGAAGAACGTCGTGTCGGCGCCGCCGGTGTAGGTCGCGCCGTTGTCGCTCGAGAAGATCACCAACGTGTCGTCGGCGACGCCGAGTTTCTGCAGTTCGTCGAGCAACCGTCCGACATCGCGATCGAGCCGGCTGATCATCGCCGCATAGCACGCCCGTGGCGTCGGGTGCGGCCGGTAGCCCTTCTTGCCGTCGTACGGCGTCTCCTCGAAGGCGCCGGCGTATGCGCGCAGCGAGTCTTCGGGGACCTGCAGCGCGAGGTGCGGTGCCGGCGTCGTGTAGCACAGAAGGAACGGCACGTCGGGTTCTTCCGCGTGCCCGCGGCGCAGGAACGTCAGCGCCTCCTCGAGCATCAGGTCCGGCACGTACGAGCCGCCGCCGTGCGCGTCCTTCGGGTTGTCCGGCAGCGCGATCTTCTCGCCGTCCTTCCAGATGTAGTCCGGGTAGTAGTCGTGCGCGTGCCGCTGGCACAGGTAGCCGAAGAAGTAGTCGAAGCCGTGGTGGTCAGGGCTGCCTTCGGTACCGGGACCGCCGAGTCCCCACTTGCCGACGCAGGCGGTGGCGTAGCCGCTCTTGCGCAGTTGCGCCGACAGGGTCGGTGTCGAGGGTGGCAGCGCCGGTTGTCCGCCGTGCACCCCGTCATGGTCCTTCTCCTCGCGGTTGTCGCGGATCACCGCGTGCCCCGAATGCCGGCCGGTCAGCAGCACGCAGCGCGACGGCGCGCACACCGGTGCGCCACTGTAGAACTGCGCGAAGCGCTGGCCCTGGCTGGCCAGCGTGTCGAGCACCGGCGTCTTGATCCGGGTCTGGCCGTAGCAGCCGAGTTCGCCGTAGCCGAGGTCGTCGGCGACGATCAGCAGCACGTTCGGCCGCCGGGGGGTCCGCTCCTGGGCCGGGGCGAGCGGGACGAACAGTGACGCGAGCAACAAGCAACGGCAACGCATGGCGCCGATGCTACGGTGCGGTCGGGTGCCTGGCAGCAGGGAGCGGCTGTTCAGGAACGCCGCGGCGGGTAGGCTCTGGGGACCGATGGACGATGTGCCCGTCTACCCGAGCTTCCAGCCCGAATCGGCTGGGGGACCTGCCCTCGAAGGTGCGGCGATCCACGTGTGGGCCGTGCCGCTCGCCGGCGAGCCCGGTCGTTGTGCCGCGCTGTTGTCCGCGGTCGAACGCGAGAAGGCCGAGCGGTTCCGATTCCTCGATCATCGCCGCCGCTACGCGATCGGGCACGGCGCGCTGCGCGCGATCCTCGGCGGCTATGCCGGCATGGATCCCGCCGGCCTGACGTTTGCCGTCGGACCGCGCGGCAAGCCCAGCCTGGTCGAACCCAAAGGCCTGCACTTCAACCTGTCGCACTCGGCGCAGCTGGCGCTGATCGCGGTGGCCCGACACGAGGTCGGTGTCGATTGCGAGAAGATGCGTCACCTCGAGAGCCGGACCGAGATCGCGCGACGACACTTCTCGCCGGTCGAGTTCGCGGCGCTGGAGGCGCTGCCTGAGAGCGAACAGTTGCGCGGCTTCTACCGTTGCTGGACCCGCAAGGAGGCCTACATCAAGGCCGTCGGGGCCGGGCTGTCGATGCCGCTCGACGTGTTCGACGTCTCGCTGGCCGAGAAGCCGGAGTTCCTCGCGATCCGCGATGGCAAGGAAGACGCCGCGGCGTGGAGCCTGCACGACGTTGCGCCCGGGCCGGAGTTCGCAGCGGCGGTGGCGATCCGGGCCAGGGGCCTGCGCTTGCAGACGTTCCTGCTGCAGGGACTCTGACGTCGGCGCGGGCCCGGGGGCGGGAGCATCTTCGGCCCACCGCAACGTTGTCGCGAATTGCGAACTTCCAGCGGGTGGGGTGGGCGTATCGCCGGGGCTGAATACCATCCACGTCCCAAACCCGCGCGCTGCCTCTCCGGCGTGCGGTTCTCGACTGCCCTGCCCCTCCAGGATCCCATGATTCGGAACGTCTTCCTCGGCGCCTTCTTGCTGGCGCCACTCGCGGCCCAGACCGCCAACTGCGTGCTCCTCAGCCACCAGGACCTGCACGCCGGCTACGCCAACATCTGGGGCTACGTCAATCCGGCCAACAACAAAGAGTATGCGTTGGTCGGTTGCACCGACGGCACGTCGATCGTCGATGTGACGATTCCGACCGCGCCGGTCGAACGCGGGTTCATTCCGGGGCCCAACTCAAGCTGGCGCGAGTTGAACACCTACTCGACGTATTGCTACGTCTCCACCGAGGCAGGTGGGACGGGCATCCAGGTCATCGACCTGACCAACCCCGATGCGCCGTTCCTGGCGGGGACGTTCGGCCAGGCCCAGTTCAACAACTGCCACACGATCACCTGCGACACGCAGACCGGCCGCATCTACTGCAACGGCACCAATGCCGGCACCGTGGTCTACGACGCGTCAGTCAACCGTGTGAACCCGACGTTCGTCGGTCTCGCCACCGGTTCGGGCAACAGCAACTACTTCCACGACTTCCACGCCCGCAACGGCTTCGGCTATGGCTCGATGATCTACAACGGCCAGTTGCGGATCATCGATCTCAGCACGTTCCCGCCGACCACGCTGAGCAACACCACGACGCCGTCGGCATTCACGCACAACGCGTGGACCAATGCATCCAGCACGCTCATCGCGACTACGGACGAGCGCGCCGGTGCAGTGGTCAAGTTCTACGACATCAGCAACCGCAATGCGCCGATCGCGCGTGGCCAGTACACGACCAATCCGGCGTCGATCCCGCACAACGCCTACATCATCGGCAACCTGTGCCACGTGTCGTGGTACACCGAAGGCTACATCCTGCTGGACATCACCGACCCGAACAACCCGATCGAGATCGCCAGTTACGACACCTGGCCGGGCGCGTCCGGCGGCTTCAACGGCGCCTGGGGCGTCTATCCGTTCCTGCCGTCGGGCAACATCCTGATCTCGGACATCTCGACCGGTCTGTATGTCGTCCGGCCGCAGATCACCGATCTGGCGGTCAGTCACACGCCGCTGCCGGCGAACACCAACGACGAGACCGGGCCATACACGGTGGTGGCGACCGCGAGTTCGAGCAACAGCCTCGGGGCGGTCGAATTGAAGTGGCGACTGGGTGGCGCGGGCGCCTACACGACGGTCGCGATGACGCCGACCGGCAACCCGAACGAGTTCTCGGCGAACATCCCGGGACAGAACGCGCCGGCGACCGTGCAATACCATGTCGAGGCGACCGACAGCGTCGGCACGCGCAGCAGCCCGGCCACCGGCGACGATCAGTTCACCGTCGGCGTGTTCACCCAGGTCTGGTTCGACGATCTCGAGGTCGAGCGCGGCTGGACCACCGGCCTGATCTCCGGCACGCAGAACGACTGGCAGCGCGGCGCCCCGGCCGGCCGCACCGGTACCGGTTGGAGCGACCCGAGCGGTGCGTTCGGCGGCTCGTTCGCCTGGGGCACCGATCTCGGCAACACGATCGGCGGCACCAGCTTCAACGGCGCCTACTACGCCAACGAGAACGTGTTCCTGCAGTCGCCGTCGGTGCCGACCAATGGCGTGCAGGGCTTGCGGCTGCGGTTCCGCCGCTGGCTGTCGGTGAACTCCGCCGACACCGCGCGCCTGCTGGTGAACGGCACGCTGATCTACAGCAATGCCGGCGTGTCGCAGGCCGACACCGCCTGGCAGTGGGTCGACTACGACGTCAGTGGGATCCTGAACGCCGCCAGCACCGCCGTGGTCCGCTTCGAGATGACGACCAACGGCACCACCAACTGGGGTGGCTGGAACATCGACAACGTCGAGCTCTACAACTTCTCGGACTGCCTGCCGCCGACGTTCTATGGCGCCGGCACTGCCGGTACCGGTGGCAACGTGCCCACCATCAACCTGTCCGGCGCCCCGCGCGTCGGCGGCGCACCGTTCCAGGTGACCTCGGCCAACCTGCTCGGTGGTGCGGGAACCCTGCTGGCGATCGGCTTCGGCCAGACCAGCCTGCCGACCTTCGGCATCACGGTGCTGGTCGATCCCGCGAGCTCGTCATACCTGTTCACGGTGGCGTCGGGCACGCCGGGCGCGGCTGGCGCCGGTGGTGCGTCGTGGCCGTTCTCGGTGCCGGCCAATCCGGCGCTCGACAACCTGTATCTCTTCACCCAGGCCGCGGCGTTCGACAGCGGCTCGGTCGGCGGGACCTTCTCGGCCACCGACGGCATGCGGTTCCGGCTCTGCGCGAACTGACGTTCGCGCGAACGCTCAGCGCAGCAGCCGGAACGCCTCGGCGGCCGGCATGCTGCGCAGTTCGATGGTCCGGCCGGCGAGGTCGAGATCCTGCAGGCGCAAGCGCGCCGCGTCCTGAGCCCAGGAAAAGCGCAGCGGCGCGCCGTTCTGCTGGCGCAGTGCCAGTGTCTGCGTGGCCACATCGACGGTGAAGTCGTAGCGCCGGCAGTGGCCGTCCGCGGTCTGGACGACAGCGCCCCCGCGAGTC
This sequence comes from Planctomycetota bacterium, assembly GCA_016713175.1. Classification (GTDB taxonomy): domain Bacteria; phylum Planctomycetota; class UBA1135; order UBA1135; family UBA2386; genus JADJPQ01. The sequence continues at coordinate 131,150 of JADJPQ010000028.1, read as the reverse complement.
CCGATCCACAGCAGTTGCCAGCCGGAAGCGCTTGCCGTCGCCGCGGTGTCCGCTTCGACGCGATGGACGCCGTGCAGCGGACCCGCTGCCGGCTGCAGGCCCAGCATGATCGCGATCGCCACCGGGGCGGCCAAACCCGCGCCAACCCAGATGGACTTGACGACGGCGCGCAGACGGCGCGCCAGCGGACCCCCATCGAACGGGGCTTCGGGTTCGGGCGAACCGGCCTGTCGGTGCCACAGGATCGCCCACATGGCCCGGCGGTCATGTGCCGCCAGCACCATGGCGCTGAGCAGCAACAGCGCGGCACCGCGCTTGACCGGGACGTCGTAGCAGAAGTTCAGCATCACGACGTTGGTCATGACCGCCGTGACCAGCAGCGCACCGAGGGTCGTCGTCCGTCGCCAGAGCAACAGCATGCCGCCGACGTACTCGCCGAGACCGCCGAAGATCGTGTAGGCCGGCGAGATGCCGATGGTGGCCCACAACAGCGACATCGGCGAATGGTCGCCGAGGGGCATCAGGATCTGCTCGGCGGGCGGCACCTGGAACTGGACCGGCACGACCTTCAAGCTGCCGTAGACCAGCATCACGGTGCCGACCAGGTAGCGCAGCACGAGCCGCAGCCGCCGCGCGCCGCGTTCGTGTTGCGGGCGGCGATCGATGGCGCTCCAGATGCCGGCGACGGCAAGTGCGAGCAGGCCATCACGCAGCAACGACAGGCCGACGACGTGGCCATCGCCACGGGCAGCGATGCGTTCGACAGCTTCGACGAGCGGCGGCGAGATCGCGGCGCCGACCGTGCGTGCCCACTGCTGCATCGAGTCGCCGAGGGCTCGGGCCGCGGGCGAGGCGTCGAGTGCCGAAACGACCACCTGCAACAGGAACAGACCGAGCCCGGTGCGGAACCAGAAACGTCGGCGCGCGGTCCACGGCGCGAGCTCGGCGGCGGCAGTGGCGACCATTGGCTGGCGTTACGCGGGCGACGGGGACATTGCTTCCGGTAGCGGCAATGTTCCGTGGTTGCGGAGACTACTCCGGTGACTCGATGCTCGCGATCTTCCAGTCGCGACCGAACGCCACCGCGTCGATCTGCTCGACGGTGGCCGTCGCCATGCCATCGTGATCGAACGCGACCGGCTCGAACGTCAAGCGCGAGCGATCCTGCTGGTTGTCCGGGGTGGTCGCGTGCAGCAGACCGTGCAGCGACGAGACGTAAGCGCCGGTGGTGCCCTGGCTGCCATCGGGGCGCCGGTAGCGCACGTCCCAGTAGTTCTGTCGGACCAACGCAACGCGCAGTTGCACTCCGTGCACCGAGAATTCGAACCGGCATCGGGACGGGTCGATCGGCAGTGGCTGTCCCGGGTCGGCATAGCCCAGCAGATGCAGACCGGTGGTCCGGTTCTTGACCTGCTCCCAGGCGAAGGCGACGCCCAGGCCATCGACCCCCTGTTGTTGCTTGAACTCCTCCGCCAGGCATTGGTAGGCGACGGCCACATCGTCGCGCCGGATCGCCTCCAGGAACGTCGTCATCGCCTGCTGCGGCGTGCCGAACGCGATCGGCACCCAGGGGCTCGAATCGGGACCGCAGAACAGCCGGGACAGCGTGCAGCAGCCGCCGGCCGGTAGCACGGACAACAGGAGCAGCGCGGACACCAGGGTGCGGTTCATCGGGAGTTTTGCGCCTCGTCGCGGCTATACTGCCGTGTTCGTCACTACTCGACGCCGTGGGGCCGTTGGCCCGCCAGAATCGTCCCGGCTAACCATCGTTCGCACCAGGCAAACGCGCAACTCACATGAACCGAATCCTGCTCCGCGGCGGCGTCGCCGTCGCCTTCTCCGGGCTGCTGCTGGCCCAGGACCTGCGTACCGTCGAAGCCCCCGTCAAGACCGTCGAAGGCCAGCCGGCCGTCGCGCCGCAACCCGGTGTTCCACAACCGGGCACCCAGAAGGGCAACAGCTGGTTTCCGGTCACCGATGCCGACCTCGGCGTCAAGTTCCACCACGAGGAGGCCAGGCACGTGTTCCCGTTCAAGAACCCGACCGGCAAGGCGATCGAGTGGAAGAACCTGACCGGTTCGTGCACGTGCAGCAAGGCCGTCATCACGATCGGCAACGGCGACACGCTGCGCCGCTACGAACTGTCGCCGCGGCCGGTGCCCAACACGCTGACGCGCTACGCCAAGGAGGGCGGCGTCGAAAAGGCGGAGGTCGTCAAGCAGATCACGCTCGGCCCGGGCGATGAGGGGCAGGTCGAGGTGCACATGGAGATGCACGGCATCACCGGCGTCAAGCAGGCGTCGCTCGACATGCACACGACCGATCCCGAGCTGCCGATGGTCAAGCTGAAGTGGCACGCGACCGGGGCGCAACTGTTCGTGCTGTCGCCGCCCGAGGTCAATCTGAACCAGATGACCTGGAACGAGAAACGCGAGTTCACGGTCACGGTCACTTCGCCGGTGCAGAAGGACTTCAACATCACCCGGATCGAGGACCAGCCGAAGGACTTCGACGTGAAGTGGGAGAAGGCGATGCGCGATGGCATCGCGACCTGGACGATCAGTGGCACCTACGGCCCGATCACCCAGGAGAATGCCGCCGGTGGCGTCGTCAAGTTCTTCACCGACCTGCAGGGCGAGCCGAACTTCCTGGTCCGCGTGATGGCGATGGTCAAGGGGCCGCTCGAAGTGAAGCCGGGTGGTTTCCTGACGCTCGGCATGATCCGCAAGGGCACCGCCAAGACCGAGAAGATCGTCTTCGAACCGAATGACGGCTCCAATCTGGAAGCGACTGCGATCCGGTTCGAGAAGCTGACGATCGACGAGAAGTTCATCACGGCGACGCCGAGCAAGGACGGCAACAAGCTGGTCGTCACGATCGACATCAGTGGCGAGGCCCCGGCCGGGCTCTTGCGCGGCGACGTGGTGGTGGAACTGAATCACCCGGCGATGAAGGACAAGCGGATCCTGTTCAACGGCTTCATCCGCTGAGCCGCGGCGTTGGTCTGCAGCAGGTGGCCTGCAGCAGTGGTCGGGCGGTGGACGACCGTCAGACCAGAGCGACCGCGATGAATGCACCGACGGCGCGCCAAAAGGCGCGCCGCGTCGATTTTCGGGGGTGGCGCCGGACGAGCCGTTCCCTAAGCTGCCGTCAGACTGCCCCCGTTCCTCCTGGCCCCTCGGAGCGGGTGACCGTGCGGTCGACAGGAGCATGACTTGAGCAGTGCGGAGTTCCGGCGCCTCCTGCTGGAAGGCAACGTCCTCGATCGCGAGCGGTTGACCAAGGCGGAGTCGGCATCGTCGTCGCGCGGCCAGCCGCTGGAGCGGGTCATCGTCGCGCTCGGCCTGGCGGACGAGACCGCGGTCTGGCGAGTCCTCGCCAAGGCATTCGGTCTGAAATTCGTCGACCCGCTGAAGGCCGTGCTGCAGCCCGAAGCGCTGGCCAAGGTGCCCAAGGAGCAGATCGAGGCCAACGAAGCGCTGCCGGTGCTGTTGAAGGACGGCGTGCTGTGGGTCGCGATCGACGATCCGCTGAAGACCTTCGTGGCCGACAACCTGTCGTTCCTCGCGGGTTGCACGGTGCAGTGCGCGTTGATGCCACCAGCAGCGTTGAAGGAACGGTTGCGCAAGCACGGCAGCGCGGCGGCCTCGGCCGCCAGTACGGCCAAGGGTGCGGGCGCCGCGACCGGCGACAGCGAGGATGCGCCGATCATCCGGCTGGTCGCCAAGACGATCGACGAAGCGTTGGCGCAGCGGGCCAGCGACATCCACGTCGAGCCGTTCCAGAGCCGGCTGCGGATCCGCTACCGGATCGATGGCGTGCTGAAGGAAGTCGCGTCGCTGGAAGCGACGCTGCTGGCGCCGCTGACGTCGCGGCTGAAGATCATGGCCGGCCTCGACATCGCCGAGAAGCGCAAGCCGCAGGACGGCCGCATCAGCTTCACGTCGTCGGGCCGGGCGATCGACATCCGCACGTCGGTGCTGCCGGGCAACCACGGCGAGACGATCGTCATGCGTCTGCTCGACAAGGAACGCGGCCTGCTGAGCCTCGAGGGCCTCGGCTTCGAGGCCGACGAGCGGCAGCGCTTCCAGAACACCATCGCGCGGCCCAACGGCATCGTGCTGGTCACCGGCCCGACCGGCTCGGGCAAGACCACGACGCTGTACGCGGCGCTGCAGGAACTGAACCGGCCCGACGTCAAGATCATCACCGCCGAGGATCCGGTCGAGTTCAACATCCGCGGCATCAACCAGTGCCAGGTCAAGACCCGCATCGGCCTGTCGTTCGCGCGGATCCTGCGGGCGATGCTGCGCCAGGCGCCGAACATCATCCTGGTCGGCGAGATCCGCGACAAAGAGACTGCCGAGATCGCCGTGCAGGCGGCGCTCACCGGCCACCTGGTGTTCTCGACGCTGCACACCAACGATGCGCCGTCGGCGATCACGCGCCTGGTCGACATGGGCGTCAAGCCGTTCCTGGTCGCCGCCTCGGTGCAGACCATCGTCGCGCAGCGGCTGGTGCGCGTCCTGTGCAAGGAATGCCGCGAGACCTACGAGCCGACCGACGTCGAACTGCGGTCCGTCGGCATCGACCCCGGCAGCGTCGGCGGCCATCCGTTCTTCCGCGCCGGCCGCTGCGCCGCCTGCGAGCACGTCGGCTACCGCGGCCGGCTCGGCATCTACGAGATGATGCAGATGGACGAGTCGCTGCGCGAGATGACGTTCCGCGGCGAACCGACGATCCGGCTGCGCGACCACGCGTTCCACTCCGGTGGCATGAGCACCTTGTTGCAGGACGGCGTCCGCAAGGTGCTGGCCGGCAAGACCACGATCCCCGAACTGCTCCGCGTCACCGCCGCCAACTGACCGCCTGTTCCCCGCGCGCAACGACCCGCATCGACGACCGCCCGCCACCCAACGAGCCATGGACATCTTCGCCTTGATGGACGCCGTCGTGCAGCGCGGCGCCTCCGACCTGCATCTGTCGACCGGCCGCAAACCGGTCCTTCGTCTCAGCGGCGCCCTGGTCGAGATCGGCGAGCGCAAGCTCGAGCCTGCCGACACCGAGGCGATGGCCAAGGCCATCTGCCCGCAGCGCAACTGGGACGAACTGCTGCGCGTGGGCACCACCGACTTCGGCTACGCCCATGGCGACAAGTGCCGGTTCCGCGTCTCGGTGCTGACGCAGAAGGGTGCCCGCGGCCTGGTGATGCGGCAGATCCCGCAGAAGCTGTTGAGCTTCGAACAGATCGGCCTGCCGGACGCCGTTCGCGACCTGCTGACCCTGCATCGTGGTCTCGTGCTGGTGACCGGTCCGACCGGCAGCGGCAAGACCACGACGTTGGCGACGATGATCGACCAGGTCAACAAGACCCGCGACGCGCACATCATCACGATCGAGGATCCGATCGAGTACTATCACACTCACGCCAGGTCGCAGGTGACGCAGCGCGAGGTCGGCAGCGACGTGCCGACATTCGCCGAGGCGATGCGGCGGGCGCTGCGCCAGGATCCGGACGTGATCCTGCTCGGGGAAATGCGCGATCTGGAGACGACGTCGGCGGCGATCACCGCGGCCGAGACCGGCCACCTGGTGTTCGGCACGCTGCACACGACCGGTGCGGCCCGGACCGTCGATCGGATCATCGACCAGTATCCGCGCGAGCAGCAGGAGCAGATCCGCGCCCAGCTGTCGGTGTCGCTGGTGGCGGTGATCTCGCAGATCCTGATGCCGGCGGCCAGCGGCGGGCGCGTCGCCGCGTTCGAGGTGATGCTGAACACGCCGGCGATCGAGAACCACATCCGCAAGTGCGAGACGTTCAAGATCCCGTCGGTGATCCAGACCAGCCGCCGGCAGGGCATGGTGCTGATGGACGACTTCCTGATGGACCTCTATCGCCAGGGCCGGATCACGCGCGAACGGTTGCTCGAGCACGCGTTCGACAAGAAGGCGATGCACGTCAAGCTCGGCGGGACCGGGGAGTAAGCGCATGGCCGCCCGTCGACTGCTCGGACAGATCCTGAAGGACCAGGGCGCCATCCACGAAGGCATGGTGCAGGAGGCGCTGGAGATCCAACGCGATCGCGGCGGCCGGATCGGCGAGATCCTGCTGCAGCAGGGCCACATCGAGCGCGGTGCCCTGGCCCGGGCGCTGGCCACCCAGGCCGGGCTCGGTTTCTGCGACCTGGCCAAGGAGACGCCGCAGCAGGAAGCGATCGGCAAGGTCGACCTGGCGACGGCGCGGGCGTTCGCGATCCTGCCGTTGCGCCTGCAGGGCAAGCAGCTGACCGTCGCGCTGGCTGATCCGGTCAACCTGTCGATGCTGAACGACCTGGCGTTCACCACCGGCTGCGAGATCACCGGGGTGATCGCCGACGAGGCGCTGATCGGCCAGGGCCTCGACAAGTACTACCGCGAGGATGCCACCGCGGCGAAGGCGCGGATGCAGCAACTGGTGCAGGAACTGCAGCAGCAGGGCGGCAAGCTCGACCTCGAGGACAAGGCGGCGATGGCGGCGGCGGCGCCGGTGGTCAAGCTGCTGAACTACATCCTCTATCAGGCGATCCGCGACAAGGCCTCCGACATCCACCTGGAGCCGTTCGAAGGCGACTTCAAGATCCGCTACCGCGTCGACGGTTCGCTGTTCGAGCTGGAAGCGCCGCCGCCGCACCTGGCCGAAGCGTTGATCGCGCGTGTCAAGGTCATGTCCGACCTCGACATCGCCGAGACCCGGTTGCCGCAGGACGGCCGCATCGAGCTGACTGTCGGCGGCCGTTCGGTGGACCTGCGCGTGTCGACGCTGCCGACGATGTTCGGCGAGTCGACGGTGATGCGCATCCTCGACCGTTCGGTGGTGGCGCTCGATCTCGACAACCTCGGGCTGGCAGCGGCGGCCAAGGAACAGTTGCGACGATTCATCGACCTGCCGCACGGCATCGTGCTGGTCACCGGCCCGACCGGTTCGGGCAAGACGACCACGCTGTACGCGATGCTGAACGAGGCCAACCGCGAGGACGTCAAGATCATCACCGTCGAGGATCCGGTCGAGTACGACCTGGAGGGCATCATCCAGGTGCCGGTCAACGACGAGATCGAAGTCACCTACGCGCGGGTGCTGCGCACGATCCTGCGTCAGGACCCGGACGTGATCCTGGTCGGCGAGATCCGCGATCGCGAGACCGCGCAGACGGCGATCGAGGCCAGCCTGACCGGCCACCTGGTGTTCTCGACGCTGCACACCAACGACGCGCCGACGGCGGTCACCCGGCTGTGCGACATCGGCATCGAACCGTTCCTGTTGACGGCGACGCTGCAGGGTGTGCTGGCGCAGCGACTGGTGCGGCGGGTCTGCGCCGAGTGCAAGGCGTTCTACGAGCCGGCCGAGGATGTGCTGCGGCGCCTGCAACTGCCGGCGGCGCAGGTCGCCGGCCGCAAGTTCGCCTATGGCAAGGGCTGTCAGACCTGCAACTTCACCGGCTACAAGGGCCGGATGGCGATCACCGAGATCATGGTGCTCGACGACCGGCTGCGCGAACTGATCCTCGCCAACGCCAGCATCGGGGCATTGGCGGCGGCGGCGCGCGAACAGGGCATGGCATCGCTGCGCGATTCGGGACTGCGGGCGATCTTCGATGGTGTCACCACCGTCGAGGAAGTGCTGCGCGAAGCGGCCAACGTGTAGCTGCGGGCAGGGCCGCACGGAAGGGACAGATCTGCTGGCGACGCGAGGCTTGTGGCTGCGGCGAACGTGCCGATCCGGACCCGGTCGCCTCTCTCACGCATTTCCATCCCTGGAATACGTTTGGGTTCCGGATCGGCGCCTGGCGAGAGTCAACAACCGTGCCGGAGCGGTGATCGCGGTCAAAGGCCGTTGGGTCGTACCCGGGCCGACCCCGTCGTGGGGCGTGCGTAACAACAGCCGCGACGTTTGTCCCGCGGCGCATTGACCCGGCGGGCGATCGACCCTACAGAGCGCTCCATGCCAGGCACGAACGTGATCGAGGTCGCCGCCGCCACCTTCCAGAAGGACGTGGTCGAGAAGTCGATGACGACGCCGGTGTTGCTCGACTTCTGGGCCGCATGGTGCGGGCCGTGCCGGACGCTCGGTCCGGTGCTGGAGAAGCTGGCGGCCGACTACGCCGGCGCGTTCGTGCTGGGCAAGGTCGACACCGAGCGCGAACAGGACCTCGCCTACGCGTTCCAGGTTCAGGGAATCCCTTTCTGCGTGCTGGTGGATGGCGGCCGTCCGGTCGACGCATTCCAGGGTGCGGTCCGGGAACCGGAAGTGGTGAAGTTCCTGCAGCGGAACGGCATCGAACCGATCGTTCGCGCCGAACCCGAGGCCGTGGCGGCCGAGCCGCCGGCAGACCCGAACAGCCCGAAGTCGCGCTGGGAGCGGGCGCTGGCCGCCGCCGGCGCCGGCGATGCCGCGGCGGCGCAGGCGGCCCTGACGGCGTTCCCGGAGGAGGACGAACGGATCGATCGGGTGCACCGTCTCGAACAGGCCCTGGCGTTCCTGACCAGCAAGCTCGATCCGATGAAGTCCGGGGCCGAAGGGCACCTGGCGGCGGCTCGCAGCCTGATGCTGCAGCGGCAGTTGGAGCCGGCAATGGAGCGCATCCTGGCGGCCGTCGAGGCGGACCGGACGTTCCAGGCAGGGCTGCCGCGGAAGGCGATGCTGTTGTGCTTCCTGCTGCTCGGCGAGGATGACGAGCGCTGCGATCCATATCGGCGCCGGCTGGCGACGCTGCTGTATTGAACGTGGCGTGATTGTGCGCAGAACTGACCGAACCGACCGGCGGATCGGCCCATTCGCGCAAGCACCGGGCTAGACTCCCGGCCTGCGGCCAGGCCGCACAGCCCCTCGTCCCCGGAGGATCCATGTCGTCGTTCGCCATTCCGCTCGCCGGCGCGGCGCCCACGGGCAATCCGCCCGTGTCGGCCGTCCATTCCGTTCCCGAACTCGAACCCTGGAAGCCCACGCCCGCGGATCCATGGGACCGCGCCAAGGCGGCGCACCTGGCGCGCCGCGCCGGATTCGGCGCCCGCAGCGATGAGGTCGATGCGATGCTGCTGCTCGGCCCCGATCGCTTCCTTGACCTGCTGCTGACGCCGGATCCGATCCCGTTGCAGAACGGCGGCATGACGGTGCTGCCGAATGGCGAGGTGCTCAATCTCTCCGGCAACCCGGCGCACCAACGGGCGCAATGGCTGCACGAGATGGCCACCGGCAGCAACCCGCTGCGCGAGAAGATGTGCCTGTTCTGGCACGACCATTTCTCGGTCGGCGTCAACGAGCCGAACGCCCAGCCGACGATGCCGGCGCACATCAATCTGTTCCGCCGGCTCGGGCTCGGCACCTTCCGCGACCTGCTGATCGAGGTCACCAAGGATGCGGCGATGCTGTACTGGCTCGACAACTACCTGAACGGCCAGAACCGCGGCGGCGTGCCGCTGATCAACGAGAACTACGGCCGCGAGCTGCTCGAGCTGTACTCGATGGGGGTCAACGGCGGCTACACGCAGAACGACGTCGTCGAGGCCAGCAAGTGCCTGTCGGGTTGGACGCTGCTCGGGCGCAACACGTCCTTCTACCGCACCCTCTACCACGTCACCGGGCAGAAGACCGTGCTCGGCACCGTGATCAGCCACGCCGATGGCGCGCAGGACCTGCCGCGGCTGATCGATGTGATCCTCGCCTGGCCGGCGACCGCCCGCTACATGGTCGAGAAGTTCTGGCGCTGGTTCGTCGACGACGCGCCGAGTCCGGCGGTGCTCGATGCGCTGGCCAATCGTTGGCGCGCCGATGGCTTCCGGATCCGCTCGCTGATGTCGATCCTGCTGCGGTCGCGGGCCTTCTTCGCGCCGACGGCGGTCCGCAAGCTGATCAGCAGTCCCTGTGAGTTCGCGGTGCGCGCGATCCGGATCACCCGGACGGCGATCGGCAGCTACACGGCGTTGGGCACCGGGATCGAACGGATGGGTCTGCCGCTGCTCCGCTACACCAACCCGAGCGGTCTGGCCGAAGGCACCGCGTGGATCGACAGCCAGACGCTGATCACGCGCGCCAACTTCGCCGATCAGCTGACCGCGATCACGCAGCCGGCGGCCGGCATCGAGGCGGTGTTCGATCCGTTCTTCGAGGTCAACCGCGCCGGCCTGACCACGGCGACCCAGATCGTCGATCACTGGCTGTCGCTGCTGGTCGATGGTGCGGTGCCGTCGGTCGTCCGGACGAATCTGATCGGGTTCATGAACACCGATGACGCCGGGCCGGCGCCGTTCACCGGGACGCCGGCGCAGATCCAGCGCAAGGTGCGCGGCCTCGTGCACCTGATCCTCGCCCTTCCCGAAGCGCAGATGAACTGAGGAGTCGCACCATGACCACCAATCGCCGACAGTTCCTGGCTGGCTCCTCCCTCGCTGCCGCGGGCCTGCCGTTCGTCCGTCCGGCAGCTTCCTGGTTGCCTGGACGCGCTCGCGGCAATGGCCAGATCCTCGTGATCATCCAGTGCGAGGGCGCCTACGACTACCTGAACATGATCGTGCCGGCCGATCACCCCAACTACATCCAGGGGCGGCCCAACCTGCGGATTCCGCGCGCCTCTTGCCTGACGCTGGCCGCCGGCGCGACGCACTACTGGGCGCCGGCGCTGGCGTCGTTCAAGACGCTGTTCGATCGCGGGGATCTGGCGGTCGTGCACAACATCGGCTACCCCAACCCCAACCTGTCGCACTTCGAGTCGGAGAAGAAGTGGTACGCCGGCGACCCGACCGCGACCGTGCTGCAACGCGGCTGGCTGGCGCGTTGGCTCGACAACCGGACCGGCACGTCATCGATCCCGGCCGTCGACATCGAGAACCGGATGAACGATGCGTTCTCCGGCCAGCGGGTGCCGGTGATGACCGACCTGACGGCGTTCGCCTACACCGGCGATCCGTCGACGGCCCAGGACAACCAGCTCGAACTGGCGCTGATCCAGCAGAACGCCGCCGTGCTGCGGCCGACCGCCGACCCGCATCTGCAGTACGTTGCCGATGCCACGGTCGCGGCCACCCAGGACAGCCAGACGATCCAGCAAGCAGCGTCCGGCTACACGCCGGCGGTGACCTATCCGAACACGCAACTGGCCGAACGGTTGCAATTGGCAGCGTCGCTGATCACCGGCGGACTCGGCGCCGAGGTCTACGTCTGCGATCGCGGCGGTTTCGACACGCACGCCAACGAAGCGGTGGCCGGCAACCCCGGCACCGGCAACCTCGCCAACCTGCTGACCGACCTGTCCGGTTCGATCCTGGCCTTCCTCGACGACATCGCCGCGCACGCGATGGGGCAACAGGTCGTGGTGATGGTGTTCTCCGAGTTCGGTCGACGCGTGTTCGAGAACGGTTCGCTCGGCACCGAGCATGGTCACGGTGGCGTTGCATTCCTGGCCGGGGCGCCGGTCGTCGGTGGCCAATACGGCAACTACCCGGATCTCAATCCGGCGACCAACGCGCAGTACTACGTGCCGTTCGACGGGCTCTCGACCGACTTCCGCAGCCTGTATGCGACGGTGCTGGAACGCTGGCTCGGGGTGCCGAGCGTGCCGATCCTCGGGGCGCAGTTCCCGCTGCTCGGGGCTCTGTAGCGACGCCGCTCAGCGATCGCGCGGCGCCGGCGGGTCGGGATCCTCGCTGCGCAACTCCAGGTCGGCGCCGCCGGCGCGGATGTTCGGCAGCCGCGCCGACCAGGTCCGGCCCTGGCGCAGGATCGTCGCGAACAGCACCAGGGCGTCGTCGTCGCCGAGGCCGGTGAACGTGAAGTTCCCGCTCGCGTCGGCGATCGCCGACCGCTCCGCCGGCCGCAGCCGACCGCGCGGATCGCGCAGCGTCACGATCGCGCCGGTGGCGACGCTGCCATCCGGATAGCGCGCCACGCCGGCCAACACGGCGCCGGCCGGCACTTCGAGCTGGCTTCTGCCCGAGCCAGCATCGATCACGTGTTCGACATTGCCGTGGCGCGGGTCGCAGGTGCGCAGGATGCCCGGCAGCGCCACCCCGGTCAGGAGGACGCGACCTCGGCTGTCGCTGCGCGTGCCGATCGCCGCGATGTCCAGGCCGTCCGGCAGGAACTCGACGAGCACGTGGGGCAGCGGCTCGCCGGTCGGCGAGCGCAGTTGCACTTCGATGTCGGCGCCGCGGTTCAGTTCGACGGGCCGGTCGGGTTCGTGCAGCGCGTCGCGGGCGACCGGCGCCATCCCCTCAGCGGTGACCAGCAGCCAGTCGTCGCCGCGGCCAGGCCACGCGAGTTCGATCGGGCTGGTCTTGACTTGCCAGCGACCGAGAAGGCGCAGGCTGCCGTCGTCGGCGCGGCGCAGCGCCGTGACTTCGGTGCCCGCCGGCAACGTCTGGTGGTCGCCGTTGCGCAAGAAGAGCGTGCGGGCTTCTGCGGTCGACACCTCCGGAGGCGGCCACGGCAGCGGGGTCGGCGACGGTGCGCCGGGCACGACCCGGGCATCGAGCACCGCACCGGTGGCCTCTGTCCAGCTCGTCAATGGCGCGGCCGCGGCGGTGCCGAGCAGCGTGCAGGTCGGCGAGCGGTCGTCGAGCAGCCGGACGTGCGGCCAACCGGTCGGCGACACCACGGCACCGCCATGGCGTTGCAGCACGCGGCCAGGACCCGCGAACGTCAGCACGGCGCGGCCGCCTGGCGTCAGTTCGAGGCGGCGCCAGACGAAGCCATCGGCGTTCTTGGCCCAGACCTCGAATGTGCCGGCTGGCAGTCGGATCGCCATGCCCTGTTGCGGCGGCAGCATCACGACGCGATCGCCGTGCCAGGCCGCCCACAGTTCGAACGGCTCGGAGCCTTCGGCGGTCGTCACCTCCGCCATCGGCTGCAGCTGCAGCCGCGTGGCCTCGCCGACGGCGATGTCGGCGACGATGCCGCCGAGTCCGCCCGGAGTGGTCGCCAGCACCGCACCGGAAGCCACGCCAGTCGCCACGTTCGCGAACACGACCTGGCCGCGTTGCCGTTCCTGGCCGCGCAGAGCCGCGATCGGAGGCGCCGGAGGCCGCGTGCCGCGCAGCGCGACGAGGTCCGGGCTCTCGAACGGCAACAGCCACGCCTCGGCGTCCGGGACGATCTGACCGGCGGGATTGCGCAGGTGCACACTGATGCGGCGCGCCGGATCCTGGGGTTGCTGGGCCAGGGCGAGGCCGCCGGGCAACAGCGACAGCCAGCGGAACAGGCGACGGAACGGCACAGGGGTGCCAACGGTAGCGCGGACCGCTCGGTTCGGCAGCCGGTCGACCGCGCCTTCCGCCCGGGTCTCAGGCCTCGGGCAGTTCGTCGCGGCGCTTCAGCACCTTGGCGACCAGGCCGTATTCGAGCGCCTGACCGGCGTCGAGCCAGAAGTCGCGCCGTGCCGACTCGAGGACCGTCTCCGGCGTCTTGCCGCACTGCTCGGCGATGATCTTGTTGTAGCGATCGCGCAGCTTCAGGATCTCCTTGGCCGTGATGTCGAGGTCGCTGGCGGTGCCGCGGCCCATCGTGCTCGGCTGGTGGATCATGAACCGGCTCTCCGGCATGCAGAACCGGCGCTTCTTGTCGGTGGCCAGGTGGATCAGGATGCCGGCCGACGCGCACAGGCCGTTGACGACGGTGATCACCGGCGGCCGGATGAACCGCAGCATGTCGTAGATCGCAAACCCGGCGTCGGCGCTGCCGCCCGGCGAGTTGATCATCACCGTGATCGGCTTCTTGGCGTCCTTCTGCTCCATCGCCAGGCAGCGGATGGTCGCATCGCGCAGCATCTTGTCGTCGACCGGGCCCGAGACCAGCAGCGTCCGCGACTCCAGCAGCGCCTTCTCGAACAGCGCCGGGCCCGCCGGCTCGCCCTTCTCCTTGTGGTCGCAGGGGCCGTGCTCATCGTCGTCCTCGTCGTCGTCGGCCAGCCACTTGCGGGGATCGAGATCGGTTGGGTTCGGCATCGGACTGTGGGTCTCCTGCGGCGGCAAGGCTGAGCCTTGGCACCGCATGTTCACCTTCGGGTTTCGACCGGGTTCGAGTTGAGTCCAGCCGAACGGAAGCGGGGAGTCGTCTAGCCCATGGGCTCCTGGCTTGCAAGCATGGCCTCCTGGCATCCGCGGGCGGGGATTGACGCCGAGTCGCGCGCGGGGAACGTGTTGGCTCTCGTTTCCTCACATTCCCGGAGGCACCGTGCTGCGTTCGATCGTCCGCGGCGATCGACCTCGGGACCACGGCAGTGTCGGCGTCGAACGGCTTGTCGATCAGCGTCGGTTCGTAGGCGCCTGGCGCGGATCCCGCGCTGGCCCCTGGCGCTCGCCGGGGCGTGACGGGCATCGTAGAGACGCCATGCAAGGGTCTCTCCGGTGCCCGTTCCTGTTCCTGGTCGTCGTTGCCACGGCCGTCGCCCAGCAACCCGATCCCACGCGGCTCGATGCGCGGCGGATCACCAGTGGTGAGTTCGCGGCGCAGCGCTTCGGGCCAGCCCGCTGGCTCGATGGCAGCCATTACGCGACGCTCGAACCCGATACCGAGCGCAAGGCACTGGAACTGATCCGTTACGAGGCGGTGACCGGCCGGCGCGACGTGCTGCTCGGGGTCGCGGCGTTGCGGGTCGAAGGTCGGCAACAGCCGCTGCGGATCGAGGACTATGCGTTCGCGCCGGATGGCAGGACGGTGCTGGTGTTCTGCGACAGCGAACGGGTCTGGCGGCAGAACACGCGCGGCGAGTACTTCGCGATCGCGCCGGGTGCGCCGCCGCGGCGGCTGGGTGGCGAACTGCCCAAGTCGACGCTGATGTTCGCCAAGTTCTCGCCGGATGGCACGCGGGTCGGCTACGTCGCGCAGAACGATCTGTACGTCGAGGAGTGGGCGACCGGCAAGCAGACGCGCTTGACGAACGACGGCTCGCGCACGGTCATCAACGGCACGTTCGACTGGGTCTACGAGGAGGAGTTCGACTGCAGAGATGGCTTCCGTTGGAGTCCGGATGGCAAGGCGATCGCGTACTGGCAGCTGGATTGTGCGGGCGTCGGTGAGTTCCTGATGATCGACAACCTGGCCGACCTACGCGCGGACGGTGCCGGTGCAGTATCCGAAGGCGGGGACCACGAACTCGTCGTGTCGCGTCGGCGTCGTGCCGGCCCTGGGCGGTGAGACGGTGTGGATGCAGACGCCGGGCGATCCGCGGCAGACGTATCTGCCGCGCATGGAGTGGCATCCGGCCGGCAAGGAACTGATGGTGCAGTGGCTGCCGCGCCAGCAGAACGTGATCCGCGTCTACGGTTGCGATGTCGAGAACGGGCGGGCCCGGGTCGTGCACGAGGAGAGCGACTCTGCGTACATCGATGTGCGCGAAGACTTCCGTTGGGCGGACGGCGGTCGCAGCTACTTCTGGACTTCGGATCGCGGTGGCTGGCGGCAGGCGTTCCTGCAGCCGTGGAGCAAGGGCGAGGCCGTGACGATGACGCCCGCCGGTCGCGATGTCATGAGTGTCCTGTTCGTCGAAGTCGACAGCGGCCGGATGTGGTTGAGCGGCAGCAGCGGCAACGCCACCCAGCAGTACCTCTACGGGTCGACCAGCGCGACATCGGGCATCCAGCGCCTGACACCTGCCGACCAACCCGGCTGGCACGACTACCAGATCAGCAGTGACGGCTCACTGGCGATCCACACGTACTCGCGCTTCGATGAGCCGCCGGTCATCGACCTGGTCCGCCTGCCTGCGCATGAACGCGTCCGGGTGCTGGTCGACAACGCCGAGCTGCGCGCGCGCTACTCGGCCCTGGCCCGCGGCACGAACGAGTTCTTCCAGGTGCGCATCCCGGCCGACGGCAACACCACGCCGCGTGAACCCGGTTCGGCGCAGCCGCAGCCGGCCGCGGTGACGCTGGACGGATGGGTGATGTACCCACCCGACTTCGACGCCCGGCGGCGCTGGCCGGTGGTGTTCCATGTCTATGGCGAACCGTGGTCGCAGACGGTCAAGGACACCTGGTTCCTGGGCCATCACCTGTTCCACCGCTGGCTGACGCAGCTCGGCTACGTGGTCATGAGTGTCGACGCGCGCGGCACGCCGGCGCCAAAAGGCCGCGATTGGCGCAAGGCGCTGTACCAGAAGATCGGCGTCACCAGTTCGCAGGACTGGAACGCCGCGGTGCAGGCCCTGTGCGCGCAGCAGGGCTGGATCGATCGCTCGCGACTCTCGATCTGGGGCTGGTCCGGCGGCGGCGCGATGACGCTGAACCTGCTGTTCCGCTGTCCGGATCTGTTCGCCGCCGGCATGGCCGTGGCACCGGTGACCGACATCGCGCTCTACGACACGATCTACCAGGAACGCTACTGCGGCATCCCGCAGGAAGTGCCCGACGTCTACGTGCGCTGCTCGCCGATCACGTTCGCCAAGGACCTGCGGGCGCCGTTGCTGCTGGTGCACGGGACCGGCGACGACAACGTGCACTTCCAGCACAGCGAACGGCTGTTCGACGAGCTGGTGGCGCGGGGCAAGCGGTTCGAGTACCTGGCGTATCCGAACCGGACGCACGCGATCGCCGAGGGGCGCAACACGCGGGCGCATCTGTACGATTCGCTGCAGGACTTCGTGGTCCGGCGGGTCGCGCCCGGGCCGCGGTAGGGCGAGAACCGATACCGGGGCTGGCTTCCGGGTCGCCGGCGGCTAGACAACTGCGCAATCAAGATGAGCGCACGAGCCAGCAAAGCACGGCAACCCGAGGCGGCGACGACCCGGGGGACCTGGGGCGGCAGGCGCCCGGGTGCGGGACGCAAGCCCAAGGGTGACGAGCCGCAGGTCGATCACCGGCCGCGGGCCGCGGTGGCGCCAAGCCACCCGGTGCTGGTGACGGTCAAGGTGCGACCGGGCTTGCCGCGGTTGCGCCATCACCGTGAGTTCGCCGCGCTGTGCGCAGCGCTCGCGGCCGGTGCCGGTGGTCCGGCGGCGGGCCGCGGGACCACGTTCCGGCTCTGCCATTTCGCGCTGTCAGGCGAGCAACTGCACCTGCTGGTGGAAGCGAGGAATCGGCGAGTGCTGTGCCGCGGCGTGCAGGGTCTGCTGGTCCGCGTTGCCCGGGCACTGAATCGGCTGTGGCGGCGCCGCGGCAAGGTGTTCGCCGATCGCTACGACGACCAGGCGCTGACCACCCCGGCGGCGACCCACGCGGCGATGCATCAGCTGTTGCGGCGTCCGCCCGACCCGGGGGCCGAAGGCGGCGGGAACGAGCCTGGCGCGGTCGATCCGTTCACGTCGGCGCCCTGGTCGGGTGCAGAGCCCGCGCCGGCGGTGGCCGACGTGCCGTGTCCGGTCTTGCCGGCACGGACCTGGTTGCTGCGCGTGGGATGGCGCCGCCATGGCCGGCTCGCGGCGCCGGCCAAGGCCCGCCGCTGACCCGGGGCTTGCGGTGCGCACGGCGACTTGGTAGAACGTTCATTCAAGTCGCCCCCAACATGTCCCGCCGCCGTCAGACCAGCCCAGCCGAGCCCGCCACCGAGGTGGCGGCGACCGCACGCGGCGGCGAGGCCGGCGACACCCGCCAGCGGCTGCTGGCGACCGCGTTCCGGCTGTTCTGGGAACAGGGCTACCACGCGACCGGGATCCAGACGATCCTGCGCGAGGCGGATGTGCACGCCGGCAGCCTGTACCACTTCTTCGCTGCCAAGGAGGCGCTGCTGGAAGGGGTGCTCGAGTGGCTGCTGACGCAACTGGAGCCACGGGTCACCGGGGTCGCGGCAGCAACGACCAAGGACCCGGTCGAACGGGTGTTCGCGCTGCTGCACGGCTACCGCCGGCAACTCGAACAGAGCCATTGCGAACTCGGCTGCCCGGTCGGCAACCTCGCGCTCGAGATCCGCGATGATCTGCCGCGGGCCCGGGCGTTGATCGACCGCAACTTCGCGCAGTGGCATCGCACGGTGCAGGGCTGGCTCGAGGACGCCGGCGACCGCTTGCCGAAGGACCTCGACCGCCCGGCGCTGGCCCGCATGGTCCTGACGATCATGGAAGGCGGCATGATGCAGGCGCGCGCCGCGCAGTCGTTGCAGCCCTTCGACGATGGCGTCGCGCAGCTGCGCGGCTACTTCGATCTGCTCCTCGCTGCGGCGCGACGCCCCGTCGCGTCGCCCGCTTCCCGACCGATCCGTACTCCGCGCAAACAGAGGCGTTCCCGATGACCCTGGCCTTCTCGTCCGTCGCGTGGCTGCACGTGCTCGTCGCCGCCCTGGCCGCCTTCTTCCTTGGCGCGTTCTGGTACACCGTGTTCGGCAAGGCGCGCCAACGCGCGTTCGGCATCACCGATGCCGATCTGCAGCGGCTGCAGCGGCTGCGGCCACCGGCGCTGTTCCTCGGCGGCATGCTGGCCAGCTACCTGGTGCTCGCCTTCGGATGCGAACTGCTGCTGCGCTCGCTGGCGATCACCGGCGCCGGGTCGGGCGCCCTGTTCGGCGGCCTGCTGTGGCTTGGCGTCGCGGTGCCGATCGGCGTCACCGCGTGGATCGCGACCGCACACCGGTTGTCGGCGTTCGCGATCGATTTCGCATTCCAGGGCGTGTTCCTGCCGATGACCGGTGCAATCCTCGGAGGCTGGCAATGAAGGCGATGCTGTCGATCCTGCTGACTCTCGGTGCCGCGTTGGCGCAGCAGGCGCCCACCCGTTCGCTCGTGCACCAGGCGGTGATCAAGACCAGCGCCGCCAACCTGTGGGCCGACTTCACGACCGACGCCGGCGTCGTCAAGGCGTGGGGTGTCGCCAAGGCCAAGGTCGATCTGCGGGTCGGCGGCACGATCCGCACGCATTACGACAAGAACGGCACGATCGGCGACCCGAACACGATCACGCACCACATCCTCGCGGTGGAACCCGGTCGGGTGCTGGCGATGAAGGCCGAGGCACCGGCCAACGCGCCGGCCGCGGTCAAGCTGATCTGCGAGCATGGCTGGAACGTCATGCGGTTCGAACCGCTCGGCCCCGATCGCGTGCGCTTCGTCGTGACCGGTTGTGGCTATGGTGACAGCAAGGACTTCGATGCGGCGATGAAGTTCTTCGACGAAGGCAATCGCTGGACGATGCAACGGATGCAGCAGACCTATGCGAAGACGGCGGATCCCTCGGACCCGTCGGCGGTCGAACGGCTGCTCGATCCGATCGTCGGTGGCACCTGGCAGGCGGACGGTGAACGGCAGGATCCGGCGGCGGCGTTCCGTATCGAGGCGGAACGGTGGCTGCCGTCGGCGGTCGAGATCCGCATGTGGGCGCCGGCGGCCGGCAGAGCGGTGGCGCCGGCCGGCAAGATCGTCGTGCAGCGCGATGCCGATGCCGACGTCGTGGCGTTCACCGCGTGGGATGCCCAGGGCCAACTGGTGCGCGGCCATCTGCGCGTGCCCGCCGCCGGGGTGCTGGAGTTCGCCGGCGCGGTGGTTGCCGCAGACGGCGGTTCGGCCCCGCGCCTGCTGACGTTGCGGCCAAATGCCGACGGTGTCGCCTGGGACGGACCGGAAGGGCGTTGGCAGCTGACGCGCGCCGACAAGGTGCCGGCCAAGCTGCGGTGATGGCCGCCGCGACCGGTTGATGGCTCAGAACTGGCGCCGCCGGCTGCTGCTGTCGATGCCCAGCGCCTTCCGGTACTTGGTCACCGTGCGCCGCGCGATGTGCACGCCGCGTTTGCTCAGTTCCTCGACCAGATCATCGTCACTGAGCGGATTGTTGCGGTCCTCGGCGTCGACGATCTTCTTCAGCGTGTCCTTGACCGCCTGCTGGCTGACCATGTCGCCGGCGTCCGACATCGTGCCGCCGCTGAAGAAGCGCTTCATGTCGAAGATGCCCTGCGGCGTCTGGATGTACTTGCCGGAGATCGCGCGACTGACGGTCGAGATGTGCACGTGCACCGTGTCGGCGATGTCCTGCATCTTCATCGGCTTCAGGTGCTGGACGCCGTGGCGCAGAAAGCCATCCTGGCGTTGCACGATCTCGGTCGCGATCCGTTCGATCGTGTTCTGCCGCTGGTGCACCGCTTCGATGAACCACTTGGCGCCTTCGATCTTGCGGCGCAGGTACTCAATAGACCTTGGGATCCGAGCGCGCCTCCTTGAGCAGGTTGCGATAGACCGGCGAGATCGCCAGTTCGGGCAGCGAGCCGCGTTGGGTCCGCACTTCGAACCGGCCGTCGGTCTCCTCGACGACCACGTCGGGCACGACGCCGACGCCGGCCTCGCCGCCGAACTCGGCGCCCGGATGGGGGTGGCAGTGCGTGCGCAGGAACTCCCAGCTCTCCTTGATCTCGTCGATCGTCGCCCCGGTCTCCTTGGCGATCTTCGGCAGCTTGTTCTCACCGAGATCATCGAGATAGCGTTCGACCAGCAGGCGCGTCAGCGGGCGCACGTAGCCGAGGTGGTCGAGCTGCATCAGCAGGCAATCGCGCAGATCGCGGGCGGCGACCCCGATCGGATCGCAGCGGCGCAGCATGGCGACGGCCTCCTCGGCCAGCGGCAACGGCACCAGCAGGAACTGGGCGATCTGCTCGGGGGTGTCAGCCAGCCTGCCATCGAAGTCCAGCGAGTACACCACGTGTTCGACCACGCGCAGCAACTCGGGCGTCGGACTCTGCAGCCGGATCTGTTCGAGCAGGTGCTCGGGGAGCGACTCGCCCGGGCCCGCGGTGTTGTTCAGCGCCGCGAGCTTGCGGTCTTCCTCGTCGGCTGATCCGCCGCCGCCGCTGCCCAGGCGTTGACGCCAGTTGGGTTCGAGCCTGGCCTCGAGTTGTTCGATCTCGGCGGCGAACTCGCGCTGCAACCGATCCTCGACCGGTTGCGCCTGCGGGTCGGTCACCGCCGCACCGAGCGCGCCCTCCTCGCGTTCGCGTTCGCGTTCCTGGTCCTCCTGCCGCTCCAGGAACACGTTTTCCTGCAGTTCCTGTTCGATCTGATCCTTCAGTTCGAGCAGTGGGGTCGCCAGGATCTGCATGGCCTGGATCATCTGCGGCGACTGCGCCAGTCGTTGTTCGGTCCGCAGGCTCTGCGTGAGGCCAAGTCGCATGGGGTCGGTGCGTGAGTGGTTGCGCGGGGCGGGGCGGGCCTCACGCTCCCTTCAGCATACCACTGGTTGCGCGGAAAGTACTTGTTTGTGAACTGCGTGGAACGCCGGTTGCTGGGGCGCGGCGCGCAACCAGTGGCACCGGTAGTTCCGCCGGGCTCGCGTCAGGACGAAGTGCGTGCGTGCGTACGCAGCAGGTCGGCGAGCGTTGGCAGCTGCAGGAACGACCACGAACTGGTGGCCAGCAGCGCACGTTCGGCGGCGGACATCCGACGGTCGTCGGACCAGCGTTGCGGGTCGGCGGCACCGACGCGCACCAGCGCGGCGCGCAGCTGCCAGGCTCCGGGACTGTCTGCTTGCGTCAACACCGAGGCGAGCGCCGGCCGTGGCAGTTCGCCTATGGCCCAGGCGGCAGCCAGTCCCTCGGTCCGGTTGCGCGCTTCCAGCGAGTCGAGCAGATGCGGCAGGCAGTGCGCATCGGCCGTGACGCCGAGCGCGAGAACGATGCGGACCCGGCGGGGGCCATTGCTGCTGCGCTGCAGTTCGTCGGCGAGTGCGATCGTCATCATCCTGGTCGGTGCCAGGAACAGCCGGCGCGCGAGTCCCTCTTCGGTGGTCGCGGCATCCCGGGCCAACAGGTCGGACCAGATGTCGAGCAGCAACGGGACGCCAGCGTCGGGTCGGACCCTGGCGCGCAGTGCGGCGGCCACGGTGTCGGCCAGGGCCGGCATCTGCCGACAAGCCTGACGCACGGCGGCATCGAGGTCGCGATGACCGATCCGCGCCGCGGTCGCAACGATCGCGAGTTGTGGCAGGTCGTCGCTGCCGTGTTCGCTGGCGGTCAGCAGGTGGCTGCGCAGCGCCGCCAGCACCGCAGGGCGTTTGCGTGCATGGCCCAGCGCGTCGTGCAGCAGCCAGCTCTCGTCGAGCCTGGCGATCGCGAGCGCGAACACCGGCGCGGCGGTGGTCAGCGGCGAGTCGAGCAATGCCCGCAGCGCGGCCTGTTGCGACCGTTCGCGGGCATGCTGGGCGCCTTCCGTCTGTTCGAGCAGGGCCGCAAGGGCCTCGATTTCGCGCGCGGTGCGCGGCGGCAGCAACCGGCCGTCCGCAGGACCGGACCGGTCGTCCGCAGGATAGGACTTGCGAGGCGCAGTTGCGGTGGGGTTGGCGAGCGCGGCGGTCGGGGCTGCTGGGGCGTTACCCGGCTCGGGCGCGGCAGCCGGTGCGGCGCCGTTTGGACGCGTCGGCGAGTCCAGTTGGTCGGCTTGGGCCAAAGCCGGCGGCGGCGTTGCCGTCGCCGGCGCGTAGACCGCCGGTTCGGTGTCGACGTCCGTGAGCACGGGCGGCAACGAACGCGGCGGGGGCTCCGCGTCGCGACCGAACCACGCTGCGGCGAACCCGGCAGCGAACACGGCCGCCGCGGCCGCAAGGGGCAGCAACCGATCGGGCCGGCGAGCCTGCAGCGGCATCGGCGCGGGCGCGGCAGCCGCCATCGCTCGACGCACCAGGTCGCGCATCCGGTCGGGATCGGCGTCGAACACTGCCAGTGCTCGGCCAGAACTCTCGGCCAGCGTGGCATCGAGGCGGCGCGCCCGGGCCAGCTCCAAGCGGCAGCGCGCGCAGTCGCGCAGGTGATCGGCCACGGCGTCTGCCGACAACCAACCGTCGCCAAGCGGCAGATCGACGTCGCCGTCGAGATGACGGCTCAGCACCGCGTCGGTGAACGGGCAGCGCGAAGCGGTCATGGCTCGAGGTGCTCCTGCAACCGGGCCATCACCTTGCGACGGGCTTCCAGCACCAGCATCCGCGCTGCGGTCTGCGAGCACTCGAGGATCGCCGAGACCGCCGCGTAGTCGAGGCCCTCGACCGCGCGCAGGTGCAGCGCCGAACGCTGGCGGGCGGTCAGTCGTTCCATGGCTTCTTCGAGCCGCTGCGACAGTTCGCGGTCGATCGCGCCGTGTTCGGGGGGCGCTTCGTAGTGATCGGGCACGTCGTCGGTCGGCAGTGGGCCGGCGCGTTCGCTCTTGCGCCAGCGGTTCGGATCGGCCGCCAGGCGGACCAGGATCCGGAACAGCCAGGTGCGCAGCGCGGCGTCACCGCGGAAGCCGGCCAGGCCCTTGAACGCGCGCACCAGCGTCTCCTGCACCAGGTCCTCGGCCCAGTGGGGGTCGCGGCAGTGGCGGCGCGCCAACGCGAGCAGCGCGGTCAGATGCGGCCGAACGAGTGGCTGGAAGGCGTCAGGGTCGCCGCCTTGAAACGCCGCCAGCCAACGCTGCTCGGCGTCGTTGCGCAGCCTTTGGGGTTGCTGGCCCACCAGGGGTTCCATGGACTCGTGCATGGATCGCGAACGGCTGAATGCGTCAGCCCAGATTACCGGGAAATACGGCTCAACGCCGCAGGCCCCCTCCGTATGCCTTGCCCACGGTCTCCGACAGGATCGAGAGGCACAGCCACGCCACGAAGATGGCGACCAGGCCATAGGCGATGGCACCACCCCAGCGCGCGGCAGTCGCCGCGTCGCGGGCGACGACATCGCTCCGGCGGCGGAGCGCCCGCTCGAGTGCTTCCTCGAGGTTGCCCGTCCGTTCGCCGGTGGCGACCAGGTCTTTGGTTTCGGTCGACAGCAGTGGCGCGGCCCGCAGGGCCTCGACGAGCGGGCGATTGCTTTGCAGGCACGCATCTGCCGACTGCAACTCGGCGCGGAGCCCCGGATGGGCGACGGCGGCGACTGCCTGTGGGTGCGCCGCCAGCAGCGGTACCCCAGAAGCGTACAGGCCGTGCAGCATCTCGAGGTAGGGCAGTTCCGCCCGCTGGCGCGCCAGCGACCCGAGGACCGGCAGTCTCGCCGCCAGGCTGTCCCCTGAGCTCAGCGCCGCGTGGATGCTGCGCAGGGCGAGGGCGCCGACCACGAGGACCGCGGCAACGCTGACGGGCAGCCACCATGCCTTGGTCAGGAACCAGGTCAGCGTCGCGGAGAACAGGCTCACGATCAGCAACAGCAGCGGGTAGCGCAGCCCCGCGAAGACGACCCGCAGGTTGGCGGCGCGTTGGCGCCGCCGTTCGGCCCGCGCCTTCAGCGCCGGGGCAATGCGCCCGCTTTGCCAGGCCGCGGTCAGGATCCTGGTCTCGGTCGTGTCGATCGCGACGCCGCGCCGGTGAAGCAGGTCGACGATGGCATGATCACCAAGCGCCGCATGCGCTCCGATCTGCTCGGGGGTCAGGCCGGCGTCGAGCGCGGACGCGAGGTCGTCCAGCTGCAGCGCGGCGCGTTCCTCGCGTGCCGGAGAGGGGATTCTGGTCATGCGCAAGGAGAGGGGTTACCAGTTCGCCGAAGGTGTGGTAAGGGACCGGACATGAGCGAGCAAGCACCCGACCTCGGTCGAGCGGATGACACTATGACCGCGGTCGGCGCGGTTTCCCTGCGGTTGCTGGCCGGAATGGTCAGCAGGAAGACGCTCGACCAGCTCAAGCGAACCGTGGAGGCGTCGCCCACGGAGTATCCATGGCAGGTCGTCACGCAGGCGGTGCTGGCTGAGCCGGTCGATGACCAGAAGCTGGTCCAGCAGGGGCTGCGGGCGCAACGGGACTGGGTGTTGCGCGGCGGCCGGACCGATCCGGGCACTCCGCTCGGTGTCAAGGCCAAGACGCTGCTGGCGAAGTTGCTGGCGCAACTGATCTTCTTCACGGTCTATACCGGCGTCGTGTGCCTTGGGCTGTTGATCGCCAAGTACCTGTGGGACTTCGACCTGTACCGAGCGCTGACCTGGGTGCAGACCAACTTTCCCACGCTTCTCCCCAAGCGTTGAAAAAAGTGAGTGGAGGTGTTGAAATCCTGGGGACAGGTGGCATGCTTACCAGCCTGGCCTTCGGGGCCCAGCGGCTAGCCTGGCCGCCGGGACGCGAGGACCGGGTCGCCGGGCGCGAGCCCAGCGAAGTGAGAACGCTCTCTGTCATGACTTGCCGAACTGCCTGACCAGCGGTCGGCACTCAGGAGTCGGAGCGATCCGGCGCCTGATCCCAGCAGACAACAACGGGCCGAGGCTGTGGGGTGGAGACCAGTATCCCCCTCCCTAACCGCCCTCTCCATTCCGTAGCCTCGCCCGCATTCCACGGGCCTCAGTTCTGACCGGCTGAGGCCCGTACTTTTTTCTGGAGGCACGGTCGACCGCGCGGCTAGAAGCACTCGATCGCGCGTGCCGTGGGCCGTGCGATCCGAACCTCTTGCAGCCGACATGACCAGGCCGGGTTTCCGTAAAGGGCGAACGGGAGGCAGCGGCGGGGCCGCCGCCAGCGACGCGGATGCGTTCCTGGGCACCGCCCTGTTCTCGCAGGCCCAGATCCTGCACCTGATGAAGACCGAGTTCGCCCGTTCGCGGCGCTACGGCCATCCGGTCGGGTGTCTGTTGATCGCGGTCGACCGGCTGGCGCAGCTGGTCGACCTGCACGGCGGGGCGCTGCGGACCGAGTTGCGGTCGGCGATCGGCAAGATGGTCCGCGAGCGCACGCGCGGCGCCGACCTGCTCGGCGTACTGGCCGAGGACCGATACCTGCTGGTGCTGCCGCACACCAGCCTGGCGCAGACCCGGATCGTCGCCGAGCGCCTGCACCAATTGTTCGCCGGCCTCGAGGTCGCCGTCGACGGGCGCGTGCTGGCGCCCACGGCCAGCATCGGCTTCACGGCCAGCGGCGACGCGGAGACGATGTTCTTCGACACCATCGTCGCCCAGGCCGAGGCAGCACTGGAGTGGAGCGAACGGCGCGGTGGCAACGCCGTGGTGTCGTTCGGCGAAACCCAGTTGCGAGCGCCGGATGGCGGCGGGGAGGCCTAGCGATGGCGGTCGGCGAAGCGATGCAGATCCTGTTGGTCGAGGATGAACAGACCATTGCCATCACCTTGCAGGACGACCTCGAGGGGGCCGGCTACGAGGTCACCCACGTTGCCGACGGTGCCGCGGCGGTGACGCTGCTCTCGCAGCGTGCGTTCGATCTGGTGATCACCGACATGCGGCTGCCCGGTGCCGATGGCCTGCAGGTGCTGGCGGCGGCCAAGCGGGCGCGACCGGCGACCGAGGTCATCATGATGACCGCCTACGCGACCGTCGAACAGGCGGTCGAGGCCATGCGGCTGGGGGCCGATGACTACATCCAGAAGCCGTTCGTCAACGAACATGTGCTCGAACGGATCGCGCGGATCGGCAAGTTCCGGGCGCTGCTGCACGAGAACCAGCGGCTGCGCGAAGAGCTGAAGTCGTCCGAAGGTCAGGGGCTGCCGGGCGTCATCGGTCGCAGCCGGGCGATGCAGGACGTGTTCAAGGTCGTGCGCACGGTGGCGTCGACCGAGGCCTCGGTGCTGATCGAAGGTGAGAGCGGCACCGGCAAGGAACGGATCGCGCGGGCGATCCACCAGCTGAGTCCGCGGCGCGAGAAGCCGTTCGTGGCCTTGTCGTGCGGCGCGCTGCCCGACACGCTGCTGGAGACCGAACTGTTCGGCCACGAGAAGGGCGCGTTCACCGATGCCCAGCGCCAGCGGCGCGGCCGCTTCGAGATGGCGGACGGCGGCAGCATCTTCCTCGACGACATCGATGACATGCCGATGTCGGTGCAGGTCAAGCTGCTGCGGGTGCTGCAGGAACGGGAGTTCGAACGTGTCGGCGGCGAGAGCCTGATCCGCGTCGACATCCGGGTGATCGCGGCGACCAAGGTGCCGCTGCTGCAACACGTGCGGGCCGGCAAGTTCCGCGAGGACCTCTACTACCGGTTGTCGGTCGTGCCGATCCGGCTGCCGCCGCTGCGCGAACGCGACGGCGATCTGCCCCAGCTGGTGCAGCACTTCGTCGAGAAGATCGGCGGCGGCCGGCTGTTCACCGTCAAGACCGATGTGCTCGAGGCGATGGCGCAGTACTCGTGGCCCGGCAACGTCCGCGAACTGGAGAACCACGTGGCGCAGGCGATCGCGATGGCCGGTGGGGCCACCGTGTTGCGCAAGGAGCACCTGCTGCCGGTCGACAAGACGCGGCGCGCGGCGCTGGAGCCGCCAACGCAGTTGCGGCCGCTTCGCGATGTGCTGGTCGAGGCCGAACGCGAGCATCTCAAGCGTGTGCTGGCCGGCGTCGGCGGTCATCGCACCAAGGCGGCATCCGTGCTCGGCATCTCCCGCAAGGTGTTGTGGGAGAAGCTGAAGGATTACGGCATCGAATGAACGTCACGCCGCTGCGGTCGCTGCTGCTGGCGGCGCTCGTGGTTGCCGTCGGCCCCGCGCAGAGCAGGCCATCGCGGTTCCACCGGGTGTTGTGGCTCGATGGCATGCAGGTCGCCGATCCGGCGCTGCTGGCGCGGGTGCAGCCGGCGGGCTTCACCGCCGTCAACCTCGGCGCCGGCGGCGATCCGGCGCCGGTGCGCGCGGCCGGGCTGCAGTTCTACCTCGATCAACCGATCGGCAAGGGGCTGCTGGAACTGCGCGATGCGCAATGGCAACCGCTGGCCGCCGCCTACGAGACCGATCGCGACGTGACTGCACTGCTGCGGCCGGCGTGCTTGCGCGACCCCGGAGTGGTCGCCGAGGCGAGCAGGCGCGCGGTGGCGGCGCTGACCGCTGTCGGCAGCGATGGCCTGTGTTTTGTCGCACTTGCGGACGAGGCTTCGAGCACCCGGCACAACAACCCGCTGGATGTCTGCCAGTGTGCCGGTTGCGCCGCCGATTTCCGGACGTTCCTGCAAGGTCGCTATCGCTCGGTCGACGCTCTCAACGCGGCGTGGGGCACCAGTCATGCCGGCTGGGAGGTCGTCGCGGCACCGTCGACGGACGCGATCCGGCGCCGCGAACTCGGCGACGCGTTGTTGCCGGCCAACCTGACGCCCTGGGCCGAACGGCTCGAGTTCGTCGACGGTCAGTTCGCCGCGCTGGTCGCGCGTCTGGTCGCCGACTTGCAGGTGGTCGCACCGGGGGTGCCGATCGGGCTGACCGGTCTGCAGGTGCCAGGCGCGTTCGGTGGCCACGACTACGCCCGGCTGGTGCCGGCGATGACGCTGGCCGAGCCGTACGATGTCGGTGGCGCGCGCGAATTGGCGCACAGCCTGTTGCCGGCCGGGGCGCTGCGGGCGATCACGATCGGGGCCCCGCCGCCGGACGCGCCGCCGCGGTTCCTGGAGGCCGTGCTGGCCGATGCCGCTGCCCACGGCGTTGGCGGAGCCGTGGTGTGGAACGGTTCTGCGGTGTTGTCGGCAACGGGAGTGACGCCGTTCGGCGAAGCGGTGCAACGCGCGTTTGCGCGGCAACAGCCGGTGCTCGATGCCTGCGCCGGTGCGGCGATCGAGCCGTCGCCGGTGTGGCTGGTCGAATCGCAGGCATCGGTGCGCGCCTGGTGGATGCTCGATTCGGCGCGCGACGGCAAGACCTGGGTTCGCCGGCTGGCCTCGTACGAGGCAGGACACAGCACCAGCCAGGCCGCGAGGCGGAGCTGGTTGCGGCTGCTGCAGGACCTCGGACTGCAGCCGCGGTTCGTCGGCGAGACGGCGTTGCCCGAACTGTTGCTGCAGAGACCGCCGCGGTGCCTGATCCTGCCGGCGACGGTGGCATTGTCCGATCGGGCCTGCCAGGCGATCTTCACGTGGGTGCGGAACGGCGGCACGCTGCTCGCCGACCACGACACCGCGCTGTACGACGAACGGTTGCGCCGGCGCGACAGCGGTGGCCTCGATCCGCTGTTCGGCATCACCGCCCGCAGCCTGCGCCAGGTCGATCATCTGGTCCGCGAAGGCAACGCGACCAACTCGAAGGGCAGTGGCGCCGCGCTGGCCGAGACCGGTCTGCAGGCCCGCTTGAGCGAACGCGATGGCGACCGGGTCGTGTTCGTCGAGCAGCGGCACGACCGTGGCCGGGCCGTGTTCTTGAATCTCGCGGTCTGCACTTACGATCGGCAGCGGCTCGACCCGGCGGCGGCCGGCGCCGCGCGCGACCTGCGCCAGCGCGTCCGGCAGGTGCTGGGCGGGGCCGGCATCGAACCGCCGTGCGATGTGCGCGGCGAAGGGCTGCCGACCTGCCTGGAACGGGTGGTGCTCAGGTTGCGGGATGGCCGGCGCGTGCTGGCGATCCGCGTCCATGCGCTCGATCGGCCGGGATTGCTCGGGCAACTCGCGGTCGATGGACCGCGGCGGGTCACCGTGACACTGCCGGCGGCCGGCCGCTTGCGGTCGCTGGCGGGGCAGGAACTGGGTGATGGCACGACGTTTCCGACCACGTTCGACGTGTTCGCCGGTTGGTTCGCCGAAGAGGTCGGCCGGTGACCGCACGCGTTCTCGGCACGCGGCTGGTCGATCTGCCGCCGCCCGCCGAACGATGGCCCACGACGCTGGTCGTGTCGGACCTGCACGTGCCTGCCGCCGGTGGGCCGGTGGTCGAGCGGCTGCAGGCCTGGCTCGACGTTGCCGCACGCAATCGGGCGCGCCTGTTCGTGCTTGGCGATCTGTTCGATGCGCTGGTGTCGCCGCGGCAGGTCGACACCGGCATCTGGCGGGAAGTTGCCGACCGTTGCGCTGCGGCCGTCGCCGCCGGTGTTGACTTGACCGTGCTGCACGGCAACCGCGACTTCCTGCTGGGTTCACGGTTTGCCGCGCACAGCGGCGCGCGGGTCATCGCTGGCGGGGTGCGCACGACGCTGGCCGGGCGGCCGGCGCTGCTGCTCCATGGCGATGAACTGTGTCGCAACGACCTGCCGTACCAACGCGCCAAGCGTTGGCTGCGCAGTCCGTTGGTTCGCGCGCTGGCCTGGTGTCTGCCGCTGGCGGCCGCAGGCAGGGTCGCCGCCCGCGCGCGACAGCGCAGCAAGACCGTCACCGCCGCGGGCGATCCGGCCCGATTCGAACCGACCATCGGTGCCGTGGCGGCGGCGTTCGCGACCGGCGTCGACCTGCTGGTGTTCGGGCACATCCATCGCCCGGCGCGCGGCCGGACCGAGGCCGGCGAGTACTGCGTGTTGCCGGCCTTCGACGAGCACGGCATCGGCCTGTGGATCGCCGACCGCTCGGTGCACTACGCCGCGGTCTGCAGCGGGCAGCTGCAGCGCTGTCCGGATCCGGCGCCGCGGGCGTTTGCCGCCGATCGCTGACCGGATGGTCCGGTGGCAACGGACGGAGCGTTGTCCCGGCGTGTCGCGTCAAGAACAGGGCTGCCGTCAGTCGATGGCAGATGCATCGCGATGTCCGATCCGGAGCAGCCACAAGACCCGGGAGTCGCCGATCTCGGCGAGGCCCTGAAGCAGCAGATCAGCTGTCTGGTGGACTCCCTCGTGTCCAAGGACGAGGAGCGCTACGAATCCGACTTCGTGCTGTTGCTGGCGCGCGTCCAGGAACTCGTGGATCGCAAGCAGCGCTGTGAGGGCACCAAGACGGACACCCGCGACCTGCTGGGTGAACTGATGTTCTCGCGGCTGCGCCGCGGCATGCGCCTGTTCCTGCAGAGCGAGGACGAGGTCGCCGAGCTGCGCGCCGCCGAGTGGGTGATGGGTGCGTTGTTCTCGGTCACCACGTTGTCCGAGTTCGCGCAGGCGTTCGATCAGGCGCTGATCAAGAACTCCGGCGCGTCGCGCGACTTCAGCTTCGCGGGCCGCACCGACTTCATCGCGGTCGAAGAGGTCATGCAGATGCTGTCGGCGGGCAAACACGTCGGCTGCCTGAGCCTCGAGAAGGCCGACAACCGGCTCGACATCTACCTGAAGGACGGGCGCGTGGTGTATCTGGACAGCCACCACGTCGTCCGCCGGGTCATGCCCGGCGGCGATGCCATGCGGCATCGCGAGATCCCGGAGGCGGCGGTGACCGCGGCCGAGACCGCCCGGGCCAAGACCGGCAAGCCGGCGCTGCTGGCGCTGTTCGAGGCCGGGCACTTCAAGAAGGAAGAGCTGCGCGAGGTCATGCGGCTGTTCGGCAAGGAAGTCCTGTTCGACTTCATGCGCGAACGCGAGACCTATGCGTTCTTCTATCGGCGGCTCGACCAGTTGCCCGACTACTGCGAGCAGCACGATCTGCGTCTGGGCGTCACCTCGATGCTGCTGGAAGGCAGCAAGCGGCTGGACGACTGGAAGCAGATGCTGCTGGTGTTTCCGGACCCGGACCAGCCGATCGAGCCGCGCGCCGACATGTTCGCGCGCATGGGCGATGCCGCGCTCGGCGTGGTCGAGATCAAGCTGCTGTCGCAGATCAATGGCGAGCTGACGCCGCGCGGCCTGGTGCACGTGCTCGGCCTGCCGCTGCACGACATCTACCAGATGCTGGTGCGGCTCGCGCGCGAAGGCATCATCGCGCCGCCGGCCGGCGAAGAAGCGCTGCACGGCCTGACCATGAGCGTCGAGGAGTCGATGCAGCAGGCGTTTGCGGCGCTCGATGCCAACGACGACAAGCAGAATCGCAAGAACCTGCTCGACAAGGTGCTGGGCGACGAACCGCAGCCGGCGGCGTCGGCGCTCGATCGGGCGCTGGGCAGCGGCGGCGTCGGCATCGGCGCCCTCGGCAAGGGCGGCGGGCCGAAGGCCGCGGACAAGTTCTCGGTGCTCGACAAGGTGTTCGGTGGCGAGGCGGACAAGCCCGCCAGCGAACCGGCGGATTCGCAGCTCGACCAGGAGCTGCTGAGCATCATCAAGAAGAGCAAGCGGCTGCACGGCGACGGCTGACGCCGACGCCCGCTGGTGTCGGCCGGTGCTCGTCGCGCGTTGCGCCGGCGGCAGTGAGGCGCTCGACCAACCGCGTGTCGATCAGCGATCGGGCAGCTCGCGCAGGAAGCGCAGGACCGCGCCGACGCCGGCGCGCGAGCCCGGATGGAAGCCGGTCAGGATCGCCGTCTTCGACCGCGCGCCGTCGCGCGTGATCCCGGCGCCGAAGACGGCTGCCGGCAGATCCGGATCGACGCCGCGCAGCGATGTCAGCACGCTGCCGGCGATCCCGGGCGCCACGTCCGGACCGACCAGCAGGCAATGGTGTCCGCCGGTGCCGAAGAACGCCCGGCGCGCGCCGGCGAGGTCTTCGGCGGTGTCGACGCCGATGCCAGCGGCCCGCAGGCGGCGCAGCAGCGCGGTCATGCCCTGACGGGGCCCGAGCAGGGCGAGCACGTCCAGACGGCGTTCGGGTGGCAGGCGCACCGCGGTGTTTTCGGCACGGCCGGCGCCGGGGATCAAGGTCGACCCGCGCCGACGCCGATGTTCCCGCATCATGGCCGGATTCCGCGTGCTGGTGCCGTTCCTGTTCGCCGGGTGGCTCGCTGCGCAGACCACCCTGCTGTTGCCTGGCAGCCATGCGCAGCGCGAGGGGACCGGGACGACGAACGTGCCGTTCGGGCGCAGCAGCGCGACGCGCATGCAATGTGTCTACGACGGCCTGCTGCAGCCGCAACCGGTGACGATCACGGCGCTGGCGCTGCGGCTCGACGGCGGCGCCACCGCGGCTGGCAAGCAGGTCGACTGCGAGATCTGGATGGGCACCGCGGCGCAGGCGTTGGTGGCGCTCAGTCCGGATTTCGCGACCAATCGCGGTCCGGACCTGACCGTCGTGTTGCCGCGGCAGACGGTTTCCCTGCCGGCGCTGCCGACGGCGAGCTCGCCAGGGCCATGGACACAGCCGATTGCGCTGACGACGCCGTTCACCTGGCAGCCGGCCAATGGCGGTCTGTTGATCGAGGTCGTCGTGCATCAGCAGACGCCCGGCGCCTACGCGCTCGACACCAGCTACGTCTGCGACAGCCCCGAACTGGCCATCGGGCCGGTCGCGTGTGTGCCCGCACTCGGCGCGCCGCTGCGGGTCGAGAGCGCGACCACGCAGGTGATCTGGGGGCGACCATGGGTTGCCAGGATCCTGGCCGCCGAGCCGGGGGCGCTCGTCACGCTGGTGCTCGGCCAGAGCGAGACCGGTGTGCTGTTTGGTCAGGCGCTGCCCGCCAACCTGGCGCCGCTGGGTGCGCCCAACTGTTTCGTGTCGATCGACATCGCCGGGTCGTTCTTCGCGATCGCGCAGAACGACGGCACCGCGACGTTCCCGTTCGCGATCCCCAACCAGCCGTCGGCGGTCGGTGTCGACATCCGCTACCAGGCCGGCGAACTGCGACCCGGGGCCAACAGCCTCGGCATCATCACGTCGCAGGGGCACAAGGTCGCAGTCTGCGGCTGGGAACCGGTCGGGCGGGTCTGGGCGGGGGGGCTGACCGCGACGGCGGGCACTCGGGAGATCGGCGTCGCGCCGGTCGTCCGGCTGACGGTGCAGTAGCCACCGCCCGACGGTTTTCCCTAGGTCCGTGGGTCGCATGCGGCGGCCGGTGGTCAACAATGCCGCTGCATGGTGACGGTTCCAGTCGTCTGGCGCATCGGTCTCGTCGTGGTGGCGGCGGCATTGCCCGCGCAGCAGGTGGAGTTCACCACCGGCAGGCTGGCGGATCTGAGCTGCCGCGTGACGTTGGCGACGTCGCCGTATGCCGGCACGGTGCTCCTCGAGGTCGAAGTCCGCAACCAGGGCGGCGTGACCGCCGAACCGACGGTGTTCACCTGCACGACCGGGATTGCCGGCGAAGTGCATCGTGTGGAGCGCTGTCCGTTGCCGCATGGCAACCGCGTGGGCCGTGGAGTCGGCGCCGGCAGCCAGCGGACTTGCTATCTGCAGATCGAGACCGCCGCCGCGCCGCGTTCGGTCAAGGTGGAACTCACGTCGGCGACCTTCCATCGCAATGCGCCGCTCGAGGATCCGCCGGTGCTGCTCGGCAAGCTGCGGCAGGATGCCGTGGTGCATGGCGGGCTGCGCCACGCCGCGACGCTGGTCGAGATCAAGAGCATCGTGCCCGAGCCGGTCGATGTGATCCTGCGCGCGACCTACGCCGAACCCGACGTCAGCAAGGGGTTGTTGGCGATCCGGCTCGCGCCCGCGGAGGTGCGCGAGTTCGCATTCTCGCGCCGACCGCTGCGTCTTGGCTTCGGCGACCACCCGGGCACCGACGGCGTCAAGATCACCGCCCTCGAGGTCCTCGACTGGACGTTGGTCAAGGACGGCGCTTCAGGCCCCGGCGCGGGTGCGGCAGGCATGGCGCCGTTCCTGCAGGCGTACGAGCGCTGGGTGCGCTGGACCGAACCCTGGCCAAGCGGCGAGGGTACGTTCATCGCGACCTATCTGCGCAGCGATCGGGCCGATGGCCGCGCTGACGTGATCGGCGGCACGTTCCTGCTGAAGGACGTCGCCCCGCCGATCCTGGACCAGCAGGGCAATCCGGATCTGAAGGCCCGCGAAGCGGTCGAAGCCGCGGTCGACGCCGCGTTCGCGGATCTGCGGCGGATGAGTCCGGCGGAACTGCAGCAGCGGCACCAGCTGTCGGTGGCCGACACGGCGCGGTTCCTGCTCGAGGGGCCGGGCTGGGAAGGACTGTTCGGCAAACTGTGCGACGTCGCCGATGGCCGGATCGTCAGGGTCGCGCCCGCGGATCGCGCGACTTCCGCCTGGCAGACCTGGCAGCTGCAGCCCGAGGGCAATGGCTACCTGGTGGTCGGTCGCGAGACGTTCGAAGTCGAGAACGGTCGCACGCCGATCGCGGTCGAACGGCGGGCCTACGCGCGCCAGGGTCGCTGGCTGGTGCCAGCGCATTACCGGCTGGAAACGCGGCGCGGTTCGTTTCGGGAGATGGTCGAAGTGACGTTCCGCTGCGGACCGCTGCGGCAGCGCGGCGAACAACCGGCCGGACCGCCGCAGGGGCTTGGCATCGACGAGGTCAGGAAGGCCTGGCAGAACGGTTACGCCTGGAGCAAGGACCCGGTGCCGTTGCGGGCCCGGTTCGAGATCAAGACCCCGGGCACCGACCTGATCTGGCAGGGCGAGAAGCGGTTGATCGGCAGTTTGCACCTCGGCGAGTTCACCGGCATGCGGCAGGATGGCACCGGCTGGCGGAGCTGCACGCCGGTCGTCGAGAAGAAGGGCATCGGGCCAGAACTGCAGGCGCGGCTGGCACAGGCGATCGAGGATCGGCTGCGCCTGCTGGCGTGGCGCGACTTCGCCGGCCGGTTGCCGTTCGAGGTCGCGTTTGCCGGAGCGCGGATGTTGCCGGCGGACGGTCGTGCAGGCACCTGGACCGTGACCAACTGCGAGTTCGAGGAAGTCGAGGTCAAGGACGGCTTGATCGTCCGGTTGCGGCAGGCCGGCGGGCAGGATCGGCGGATCGACTGGCAGAAGCTCGACGGCACGATGCTGCCGGTCCGGGTGACGCAGGGTGAGGCCAAGGTGTCGATCACCTGGAAGCGCGTCGAAGGCGCCTGCTTCCTGCCGACCGACGTCAGGTTCGAGGGCCTGTTCGGCAAGCAGTGGGGACCGGAGACCCTGCGGCTGTCCGAACTGTCGATCCGGCCGTGACTCCGGCGCTCAGACCTTCAGCGCCTTGTGGTCGTTCCACTCGTGGTGGAAGAACTGACCGGCGGGCCGATCGACCCGTTCGAACGTGTGGGCGCCGAAGCAGTCGCGCTGGGCCTGGGTCAGGTTCTGCGGCAAGCGTGCGCGCCGGAACGAATCGAAGTAGGCGAGGCTGCTGCCCATCGCCAGTGCGGGCACGCCGTGTTCGGCCGCCAGCGCGACGACCCTGCGCCACGCCGCCTGGTGCTGCTGCAGGAAACCGCCGAGTTCGGGATCGAGCAGCAGGTTGGGCAGTTGGCGGTGCTTGCCGTAGGCGGCCTGGATCCGGGTCAGGAAGCGGGCGCGGATGATGCAGCCGCCCTTCCAGATGCGGGCGACTTCACCGAGATCCAGGCCGAACTTCTTCTCGCGGTCGGCGGTCGTCAGCAGGTCCAGTCCCTGCGCGTACGAGCAGATCTTGCTGCAGTAGAGGGCGTCGCGCAGGGCCGCGAGCAGCGTCGGGTCGGCCGGCCGTGACGCCTTCGGACCGGTGAGGATCGCCGCTGCCGCCACC
Organism: Planctomycetota bacterium; assembly: GCA_016713175.1. Lineage (GTDB taxonomy): Bacteria > Planctomycetota > UBA1135 > UBA1135 > UBA2386 > JADJPQ01. The sequence continues at coordinate 95,191 of JADJPQ010000028.1, read as the reverse complement.
CGTTGGTCCTTCATCGCCGACAGGCAACGCGCGTCGACGGCGGCGTGGATCGTCGGCAGCGGCACGCCAAGGCGCAGCGCGATCTCGCTGGTCCACTTGCCGGTGCCCTTCTGCCCCGCCTTGTCGAGGATCACTTCGACCAGCGGTTGCTGGGTGATCGGGTCGCTGGTGCGGAGGATCCTGCTGGTGATTTCGATCAGGAACGACTCGAGGAAGCCGGTGTTCCATTCGGCGAACGCGGCGGCCATCTGTTCGTGCGTCAGGCCGAGCACGTTCTGCATCAGGTCGAAGACCTCGGCGATCAGCTGCATGTCGCCGTACTCGATGCCGTTGTGCACCATCTTGACGAAGTGCCCGGCGGCGCCGGTGCCGATGTGCGTGACGCACGGACCGTCCTCGACCTGCGCGGCGATCTTGGCGAGGATCGGGGCCAGTTCGTCGTAGGCGGTGCGGTCGCCGCCGGGCATCAGGCTCGGCCCGAGCAGCGCGCCCTCTTCACCACCGGAGACGCCCATGCCGACGAACCGGAAGCCCTGCCGGTGCAGGTCGATGCTGCGCCGTTCGGTGTCGTCCGGATGGCTGTTGCCGGCGTCGATGATCAGGTCGCCGGCCTGTAGAACGGGCAGGAATTGGGCGATCGTATCGTCGACCGGCTGTCCCGCCTTGACCAGCAGCAACACGCGGCGCGGGCGCACCAGCGACGCCGCGACCTCGGCCGGAGTGCGGGCGCCGAACACCCGCTGGCCGGGCTGGACGCGGGCCAGGGTCGCCTCGGTCTTGTCCCACGTCCGGTTGAAGACGGTGATCGGGAAGCCGTTGCGGGCGATGTTGAGGGCCAGGTTCTGGCCCATGGTCGCGAGTCCGACGACGCAGATCTGGGAAGTGCCTTGCATCGAGTCCTTGACCGGCCAACGGCCGGTGGGTGTCGACTCTATCGGCAGTCCATGGGGTCCGGCAGCGGCTGCCCGGGCCAAAAAAAACACGCCGCCGCGTCCAGGTGGAGCGCGACGGCGTCGGGGGTCTCGTCGGGGTGCGAGGCGGAGTTCCTGGATCAGCGGCGGGCGGCGCCGGCACCAGGGGCCGGCGTGGTCGCCGCGGGCGGTGCTGCCGCGGGCTGCGACAGCTGCGGTTCGATGGCTGCATACCAGGCGGCCCAATCGCGCGGTTGCGCCCCGGGGTCGCTGCCGGCCAGCCGCTTCAACGCGCCGCGCCAGACATTGACGATGCGGCGTTCTTCGACGACGCCGGCGACGGTGACGTCGAGCACGACGCCGGACTGCAGCACGCCAATCTTCGGATCGGCGATGAAGCTGGCCTGCGCGACCTCGACGTCGAAATCGCGGATGTAGGACTGTTGTTCGAGGAAGGCGATGTAGCCACGCGTGCCGCTGTCGGCGGCCGCCAGGGCCTTGCCGGCGTTCGGGCCGGCCATCACCAGCAGCTTGACCGCCTTGACGTTGCCGAGATTGGCGAGGGCTTCACCGGTGCGCTCGCGCACGGTCGCACTCGAGTGCAGCAACGCCGGCGCCAGATACTGGACGGCGTCCGCCGTGCTGCCATAGCGACCGGCGAGTGCCGCGGCATCGGTCCGCACTTCGGCATGGTTGTCGAAGATCGTCGTCCGCAGCGCAAAGCGGTCGTTGCCGGGCGCACCACGGCGGAGCAGCGCCTCGACCGCGCACAGCCGCCGCGCTGGCTCGCTGCAGTGCCGCGCCTGGGCGCGCAGATCCTGGTCGGCGTTGGCTTCGCGAACCAGCAGTTCCTGGATCGCGGCGTTCTTGCCGGGCAGGTTCCGCTGCACCCGGCCGATCAGTTCGGCGACCCGGGTCTTGGTGGCCGCCGCCCGGAAGCGGCGAGGCATCAGCTCGGGTTCGAGCTGGGCGAGGAAGTCATCGACGCGGCTGCGCAGGTTGGCGTGCTCAGAGTCGCGCGGCACCGTGACCGCGACGTCCAGGTGGCGCCACATCTCGGCCGTCAGGCCCCAGTCGCGCGCCGCCGCGGCCAGGTGCAGGTGCGAGAACGGTGTGTCCGGCTGGCCGGCCTCGAGATCGCGCAGGCGGGTCCGCAGTTCCTCGGTCTTCCTCCAACCGCCGTCGATGAGCTCGGCCTGCGGCACCCGGACGACGCCGTCGCGGGTCGTGACTTCCAACACCTCGCCGCGCACCACCACGGTGCCGACCAGCACCCGTCCATCCTTCAGGCGGACTTCATCGGCGGGGGCCGGGGCGAGCAGCAGGCAACAGGCGCATAGACTCAGGATGGTGGCTCTCATCGTCGTTGGCATCCGGTTTGGAAGGCGGCCGGCTCCGACCATCGCCGCGGTGGCGTTCCTGCCGTAGGATCGGCAGCCACCGGCAGGTTCGCGATCGTCGTTGCCCTTGGCCTGTGGCCCACCGCAAGCATGAACCGTACCAGATTCGTCGTCAGTGCAACGTTCTGCCTCGTTTTGCGCGCAGTTCCGGGCCAGCAGGACCCGCCGGCGCCTGGCGCCGCAGCGATCCGGGAAAAGCCCCCCGAGAACGCTCGGGTCACCGAGTTGGTGACGGCGATGCAGAAGGCCGAGGCGGCAGCCCGCACGGTGTGGTTGGCGATGGCGACGGAGCAGCATGGGCCCGAAGGCCTGGCCGTGACGACCCGGGGGACGCTACGTGTCCTGCGCGGAGAACACCCGGCGGTCCATACGGTCGTTGAGTATGAGTTCGGCAACGGTCTGCGCGGCCGCATGGAGTCGGCGCGGACCGAGGCGGGCGTGCTGGTGCTGGAAGACAATCCGGCGCAAGGCGAGACGCTGACCCACATCGACCCGGCAACTGCGACGGACCTGGAATGGGCTGGCGAAGTGCTAGAGCGCGAAGCCGTGCCAGGCCTGCAGGACGCGCGCTCGCAAGCGCCGCTCGGCAGCGCGATGCTGGCCGACCTGGCCCGGGTCTTCGACCTGCAACCGTTGCCGCGGCGCGAACGCGACGGCCAGGCCGGAACCTGGCTCGGTGGGTCGCTTCGGTCGGGGCTGCAACCGGAGACCGATCCCGAAGTGCCTCTCGGTGACCGCGTCGAGGTGTTCGTGCGGGAGCCGGATCAGGCGCTGCTGGAAGTCGCGGTGTGGCAGGGACCGCTGGTCATCCAGCGCATCGTCGTCACCAAGATCGAGATCGATCGGCCGATGACGGCTGAATTGTTCGCGATCGACGGCAAGGGCTTGCGCCAGCGCTCGCTGCGCGAGCAACCGGCGGCGTGGGAGCAGGTGCAGAAGCTGCTGGAAGAAGCCGAGACCAGGGCGGCAGCGGCGCCGGGCGACGGCCCGAAGGTGCGACCGAGCCGCCGCAAATGAGGGGGCGGCGTCAGCCTTCTTCTTCGGTCGGCGGCTTGTCGTGCAGCTCCAGGCCCTTGTAGCGCGACTTCGCGTATTCGATCTCGAATTCGGAGTGGAACAGCGCGACGAAGCGATCGCCTTCGTCCCTGACGACCATCGGCAGGATCTGCAGCAGTTCGTCGTCGACCTTGGCGATCCAGCGCGCGCGCGTCCAGGCTTTGCGATCGAGCCGCAGCTCCACGCCGTACTCGTTCTCGAGCCGCCACTGGAACACCTCGAGCTGCAGTTCGCCGATGGCGCCGAGGATCGGTTCGCGGGCGCCAACGCGCGGCCAGAACACCTGCACGACGCCCTCCTCGCCGAGCTGCGCCAGGCCCTTGCCAAACCCTTTGGCCATCGACGGCTCACGCGGCGCGACCTGCGCGAAGATCTCCGGCGCAAAGCGCGGGAAGTTGCGGACTTCGAAGTGCGGGCCGGCACTGAGCACGTCGCCGACGCGGAACATGCCGGGGTTGATCAGGCCGATCACGTCGCCGGGCCACGCTTCCTCGATCGAGATCCGCTCCTGGCCGAAGAACCGGTGCGGGTGCGACAGCCGGACGTCGCGATCGAGCCGCAGGTGGTTGGCCGACATGCCGCGTTCGAAGCGGCCGCTGGTGACCCGCAGGAACGCGATGCGATCGCGGTGCTGCTTGTCCATGTTGGCCGCGACCTTGTAGACGAAGCCCGAAAAGAACGGCGCGTCCGGCGGGATCGCACCGTCGAGCGTCGGCAACGGGCCGGGGCATGGCGCGATCTCGAGGAAGCGCTGCAGGATGTTCTCGACGCCGAAGTTGGTCAGCGCGCTGCAGAAGAACATCGGTGATTGCCGTTGCGCGCGGAACTGGTCCATCGCCAGCGGCGGCACGCAGGTCTCGACCATCGCCAGGTCCTCGAGCAGCTGCGCATGGGCCTTCGGCCCGAGCAGTTCGCGCAACATCGGATCGTCGGGGCCCTTGGTCTGCACTTCGGCGCGGGTGGCGTTGTGCGCGGTCCGTTCGAACAGGAACACCTGACGGTCGCGCAGCGAGTAGACGCCGCGGAAGCCTTCGCCCGAGCCGATCGGCCAGGTCGCCGGCACGATCGTGATGCCGAGGACCTTCTCGACCTCGTCCATCAGATCGAGCGGGCTGCGCGATGGCCGGTCCATCTTGTTGACGACGGTGACGATCGGGATGCCGCGGTCGCGGCAGACCTTGAACAGCTTGATCGTCTGCGGCTCGACGCCCTTGGCGGCATCGATCAGCATCAGCGCGGCGTCGGCGGCGACCAGCGTCCGGTAGGTGTCCTCCGAGAAATCCTGGTGGCCGGGCGTGTCGAGCAGGTTGACGCAGTGACCCTGGTACTCGAACTGCAGCGCGCTGCTGGTGATCGAGATCCCGCGCTGCTTCTCGAGTTCCATCCAGTCCGAGGTCGCGTGGGTGCCGCCGCGGCGGGCCTTGACCGACCCGGCCTCCCGGATCGCGCCGCCGTACAGCAGCAACTTCTCGGTCAGCGTGGTCTTGCCGGCATCCGGGTGCGAGATGATCGCGAACGTCCGTCGTCTCCGGATCTCGGTTTGCAGGTCCGCCATTGCAGGGGCGAACAGGTTATCGGCGGCGCGTCGACGGACAACGGCCGTGGCAAAGACGCAAAGAACGGGAAAGGACGAAGGGCTGGGCCCGGGCAGCGGCAGGGTGCACGCCCGCTCCTGACGGTGTCGCAGCGCCGCGGCGCGTCGCGAGGCCCCTGGAGTCCGAACCACCGGGCAGCCGATGTGCTAGCATCACGCTCCCATCCATGTCCGACTCGATGCGCAACCCGTTGCTCCTGGTGATCGCGCTGGCCGGTTGTGCCGGCGGCTATTTCTGGCTTCGATCGGGGCCGGGCGCCGCCCCGGCGACGACCCCGGAGGTCGCGCCGACCGACCCTGGTGTCGCGGCGGCGGTGCCAGCGCCAGCTACCGCGAACACGCCGCCGGCACAGCCTGCCGGTCCGCCCCCGGCCCCGAGCAAGGGCAAGGCGATCTATCCGGACGGCAGCGAACACCCGGCCCTGAACGGCGTCGAGGAGCCGATCAAGGTGGCGTGGCCGGGGCAGGTGCCGTTCTCGCCGATCGTCGGACAGTTCGTCGATGGCGACGGCCTGCAGTGGTACCGGCACGAAGACGGCTCGCAGAGCACGACCAAGATGACCTGGCGCAAGGACCTGGGGCGCAACGCCGCGATGACGCTCGTTGCCAATCCGACCAAGGCGACGCCGGTGCTGATGGAGGAGCCGGACGGCAAGACGCGGTTGATCCCGGGGCCGGGCGACGACAAGAAGAAGAACTGAGTCGGCCGCAAACGACGACGCCCGCGTTGCGCGGGCGTCAGGATCGTCGCCGGCCTTCTAGGCCAGCGCTCTGCCAGTGCCGGCAGCGATCAGAAGCGCTGCATGCCGCACGGCGAACCGCGCAGTGCGCCGGTCCCGGCGTTGAACGTGTAGGCCTGCCAGGCGAGGTTGAGGCCGACCGCGAACGGGCGCGAGGTCGCGTTCAGCGACAGTTGGAAGAAGTCGACGCCGGTGCCGCCGGCGAGACCGAGGCTGACGATCTGCAGCGTCAGCGGCAAGCAGGCCATGCCGGTCGTCGGGAAGCCGACGGGGCCCGGGTAGAAGACCGACAACGGCAGGTTCAGGTTGTCGAAACTGAAGTCGACGCCATACATCAGCAGTTCGCCGGGCTGGGCGCCGACGACGCGGAAGCCCAGGTCATCGGTGCGGCCGCCGTTCTGGATGCCAGCAGGATCCGGGTGCAGGCCCGAGTAGAAGCTCGCGGTGCCCGGAGCGAGGTTGCTGATCGTGTAGCTGGCCTGGCTGGTCGTGGCGACGCACTGGCCTTGCAGCGACGACGTGGTCTGGAAGTCGGCGAACACCTGACGCGCGCCGCCGTAGGCCAGCGAGCTGTTGGGCACGTCGTGGACCAGGCCGTACGAGTTTGCGGTGTTGCCGCCGCTGATCAGGCCGGGGCCCTTGATGTCGAACACCGTGAAGTTCGCGCCGGGCTGGACGCCGAGCGCGATCTGCACCGACAGACCATCGTTCGGCCAGTACGGCGGCACCGCGGCCGTGTTCAGCGCCTGCGAGGCTTGCAGTTCGACGGACGGGAAGATGTCGAGCAGCGGCGGGACCGCGACCGGCGCCCCGAAACCGATCGTCACGAACCATGCGCCACGCGGGTCCGCCGTGGTGCCGCCAACGGGCGACGTGAACGGCCCGAAGTGGACGATCTCGTTGGTGCCGACCGGGTCGCTGGCGAGGAAGTTCGGCAGCTCTGGGGTCGCACCTTCAGCGTACAAGCGGAAGTCGTACTGCTCCTGACCACCGGCGAGAGCGTACTGATCTTGCAGGATGAAGGTGTAGGCGGCGAGATCGCGCCACGTCGGGTTGGTCGTCGAAGTGCCCGGCTCGACGCCGTAACCGCGGTAGTCCTCGGCATCGAAACGCGCCAGCAACTGGCACGCGCGTTCCGCGGCTGCGCCGCGGGAGGTCGCGCCGACCGAGACGTTGAATGTGAAACCGACGTTGACCTGGGCGACCAGGGACGAGGCAGACAGCAGGGTGCCGGCTGCCAACAGGGAGAGACGCATGGAGACTCCTCGAGAAGGATGCTGTTGGGAAGTGAGGCCGTCCGGGAGAGACGGTCCGTCCGAAAGCGAGCCTTCGGACTGGGACGAGTCTACCCGGCACTCCTGCCCGGGAGAAGGCCCCAGGATCGTGGACTCCCGCCTGGGTGCGGTGCGATTGGCCGTTCCGCGCCGGCAGAAAACGGCCGCGGTGGTCGAGGCCTCAGACCTTGTCGGGGTCCTGACCGCGCAGCACCGAATTGCCCTCGAACGTATCCCGCAGATTGGCGCGCGCCGGGTGCGCCAGTGCCTGGCGGTCGAGGCGGCCACCTTGCTCGAAGAACGCGATCGGGTTGTCCCAGACGAGCTGCTCGATCCTGGCTCGCGGCACCCCGGCCTGTTCGAGCCGCGTCGCCGTGCGCGGCACCATCAACGGATCGCTGACGCCCCAGTCGGCCGCCGAGTTGACGACCATCCGTTCGACTCCGTACTCGAGCACGATCGCGACCATCCGGGCCGGGTCCATCTTGGTGTTCGGGTAGATCGAGAAGCCGGACCAGCAGCCGAGATCGCGCGTGATCTTGATCGTCTCTTCGTTGCCGTGGTCGAGCAGGATCCGCTGCATCGGGAAGTTGCACTCGCGGACGATCGCGATGCAGCGTTCGAAGCCCTTCTTCTTGTCGCGGTGCGGCGTGTGGATCAGCACCGGCAGATCGTGTTGGCGCGCCAGTTCGATCTGCGCCGCCAGGAACTTCTCCTCCTTCCTGGTCTGATCGTCGAGCCCGATCTCGCCGACGCCGAGCACCGAGTCCTTCTCGAGGTAGCGCGGCAGCACCGCCAGCACATCGTCGTTGACGCGGTCGTCGTTGGCCTCGCGCGGGTTCAGCCCCATCGTGCAGAAGTGGTGGATGCCGAACTGCTGGGCGCGGAAGCGTTCCCAGCCGATCAGTGTGTCGAAGTAGTCGACGAAGGTGCCGACCGACGTGCGGTTCTGGCCGAGCCAGAACGCCGGCTCCAGCACCGCTCGCACGCCCGCGAGCGCCATGCGCTCGTAGTCGTCGGTGATGCGGCTGTACATGTGGATGTGCGGTTCGAAGATCAGCATCGGTCGTCGTTTGCGGGCAGGCGGTTGGCGATCGCGAGAAAGGGGACTCAGCCGAGTTGTTGCAGCACGGCACGGATCTCGGCCCGCGGTTCGCGCGGCAGCCGTTCGCGGGCGAACGCGCGCAGGTCGGCGCGCTTGCTGGCCAGCAGGCCATCGGCGGCGGCGAGGCGGACGCCGTCATCGCCGTGCTCGAGGCCACCGACCAGCCGCGCGGCGCTGCCTTCGGTCGGCGCGCGGCCGATCAGGCGCCAGGTGTCGCGCCAGACGCCGCGGCCGGCAGCTTCGCGTTCGGTGGCCAGGTCCTGCAGCATCCGCGACAGTTCGGGGTTGGCCAGCCGTTCGGCGCCGAACAGTCGACGCAGCGGCAGATCCAGGAAGGCCGCCTTCAGCAACAGCCGGTTGGCATCGGCAGCGCCAAAGCCGGCCTGGCCGAGCGTGCGCACCAGCAGATCGCCATCGCACAGCGCGGCCTCGACATGCAACACCATGTTGGTGCGCTGGACTTCGCCGAGCAGCCGGATCGTCGCCGGCCCGATCGGCAGCAGTTGCAGCGCGCGCAGCAGCATCGCGCGTTCTTCGATGTCGCCGTGTTCGTACAACGACCACAGTTCGGTGTCGGTGGCTTGGACCGACGCGAGCAGCACCAGCGCGGCGGCGTCGCATCGCCGCCAGCCATCGAGATCGACCGCGGCGCCGCCGAGCGTCTGGCGCCCGCCGCGCAGGCCGTCCTTGCCGACCTTGCGCGGCAGTTGCGGGAACAGCACCGGCAGTCGTGAGCGGTCGGCTCGAGCCTGCTGCTCCGCGGTCTGCACGAAGGCCGCGGCATCACCCAGGCGGCTGATCAGGAACGGAACGGCGTCGGACATCGGGCAGCAGCGTAGCGCCGTTCGCCAGCGGCGCGAGCGTGCTCTGTGCGCATGCCCGTGCCCGCTGTCCGAACGCTGCTTGGCGTCGGCCGGTCGGCTCCCTAGCCTTGCGCGGATGGAGTTTCCCGCCTGGGACCCGGTGTTGTTCGACATTCCCGGTCTGCCGATCGACGTCCGCTGGTACGGCCTGATGTACATCGTCGGCTTCGTGTGCGCGCAGTGGATCCTGGTGCGGCTGGCGCGGGTCGGGTTCTTCCCGATCAAGCCGGAACTGGCGGGCGACCTGATCCTCTACTGCGTGATCGGCGTGATGCTCGGCGGTCGCACCGGCTACGCGTTGTTCTATGACCACTCGCTGCTCGGCATCCCGAACTTCTTCCAGGTCTGGAAGGGCGGGTTGGCCTTCCACGGCGGGCTCGGCGGGGTCGCGGTGGCCAGTTGGCTGTTCGGGCGGAAGCACGGCCTCGCCTTCCTGCGGGTCGTCGATGTGCTGGCGTTGTCGGGCTGCCCTGGCATCCTGGCGGTGCGCTTTGCCAACTTCCTCAACGGCGAACTGTATGGTCGGGTGACCGACCAGGCGACGTTCGGCGCCATGCAGTTCCCGACCGATCCGGTGGCCACGCGGGCGATGCGGATCGACGGACTGTCGATGCGCGACCGCGAACTGTGCATCCAGTACGCGTACCGGAAGATCGACTGGGCGACCGCGACCGGCAAGCTCAGCGCGGTCGACGAGCATGGCCGCAAGGTCGACTGGGAGGCGATGAGGCCGTTGCTCGACTGGCAGAAGGTCCGGGTCGAGGCCGATGTGCCGTATCGGCATCCGTCGCAGATCTACGAAGGTCTGGCCGAGGGGCTGGTGCTCGGGTTGGTGCTGCTGGCCGTGTATCTGCTTGCGCGCGGCCGGCAGGTGCGCCGCGGCGCGTTCTGCGCGTTGTTCCTGTTCGGCTATGCGATCGCGCGCTGGTTGCTCGAGCGGGTCCGGCAGCCGGACTCGCAGTTCGTCACCGCCGACCATCCCGATGGCAGCGTGTTCTTGGGCATGACCATGGGCCAGACCCTCAGTTGCGCGATGCTGGTCGGCGGCGCGTTGATGCTGGCGTGGCCGCAGAAGAAGCCGGTGGTGGCATGATCGGCGACCTGTTCGTTCGCGGTGGCAAGGTGGTGCGGGCGAATGGTGCCCAGACGGCCGATGTCTGGATCCGCGGCGGCCGGGTCGCGGCAGTCGCGGCGGGGGTGCCGCCGCCGCCGGACTGTGCCGTGCTCGAGGCGGCCGACTGCCTGGTGTTCCCGGGTCTGATCGATCCGCAGGTGCACTTCCGCGAGCCCGGACTCGAACACAAGGAAGACCTCGCCAGTGGCGCGCTGGCGGCGATCGGCGGCGGTGTCACGGCGTTCTGCGAGATGCCCAACACCAGACCGTCGACGACCACGCGCGAACTGCTGGCCGACAAGGTCTCGCGCGCGACTGGCCGCAGTGCCGCCGACTTCGCGTTCTTCCTCGGCGCCACCGCGCAGAACGCCGATCGACTCGGTGAGTGGGAGGACGATCCCGGTTGTGTCGGTATCAAGGTGTTCATGGGCTCCAGCACCGGCGATCTGCTGGTGCCCGACGATCCCACCGTCGAGCGGGTCCTCCGTTCGGGCAAGAGCCGCGTCGCGGTGCACGCCGAGGACGACTACCGGCTGAAGGAGCGCTACGCCGCGCTGCCGCCCGACAGTTCGCCGGTGGTGCATCCGGAGGTTCGCGACGTCGAATGCGCGTTGCGCGCGACCCGCCGGCTGCTCGATCTGGCCGAGAAGACCGGGCGGCGGGTGCACGTGCTGCACGTCAGCACCGCCGAGGAGGTGGCGCTGCTGAAGGAACGCGATCTCGGCGACCTGGTCACCGCCGAGGTGACGCCGAACCATCTGTTCCTGACCGCGCCGGAGTGCTACCGGACGCATGCGACGCTGGCGCAGATGAACCCGCCGGTCCGCGATGAACGGCACCGGCAAGCGCTGCGGCAGGGCCTCGTCGACGGCGTGCTGACCTGCATCGGCAGCGATCACGCGCCGCACACGCTGGCCGAGAAGGGCAAGCCGTTCCCGGACAGTCCGTCGGGCATCCCAGGAGTGCAGACGATCCTGCCGTTGCTGTTGATCGGGGTGCGCGAGGGTTGGTTGTCGCTGGCCGACGTCGCCAGGGTCACCACGACCGGTCCGGCTCGCGTCTGGGGCCTCGTCGGCAAGGGCGACCTGGCGCCGGGCTATGACGGGGATCTGGTGGTCGTCGACCCGCAACAACGGGGTCCGCTGCCGCTGTCCTGGCTGCATTCGCGCGCTGGCTACTCCCCGTATGTCGGCTGGGCGCTGGCCGGCTGGCCACGCCAGGTCGTGCTGCGCGGGGAAGTGGTCTACCAGGACCATGCGCTGGCGGGGCCTGCGCGCGGACGGCCGTTGCGGTTCTCCCGGTGAACGGACCAGGCGGCGATTTGGTCGCTGCAACCCCTTGCCAGGCCCGGCGTCGTCGCTATCCTGTTCGCCCTTTCCCTGATCCCGGAAGCGCAAGCGCCATGTCCCGAGTCTGTGCAGTCACCGGTCGCCGCACCCGCGTCGGCCACCAGGTCAAGCGTCGTGGTCTCGCCAAGAAGGACGGCGGTGTCGGTCGCCGCGTGCTCGGGCGCAGCAAGCGCACGTTCAAGCCGAACATCCAGACCGTCCGCGTCCGCACGCCCGATGGCCGCATCCTGCGGCTGAAGCTGTCGACCAAGGCGATCAAGCGCGGCATCATCACGCTGACCAACGAGCACGGCGGCGTGCAGACGTTCCCGTTGGTGAAGGCGCTGCGCGGTAGCAACCGCGCGCACAGCAAGGCGCAGAAGAACGCCGCGGCGCAGTAGCGCCTCGCCCGCAACTGCACCAGCCGCACCGACCCTGCGGCGCTATTTGGCCGTCGTACACGCGGCGAGCACGCCGGCGAGCAGCCCACGCAGGTCGAAGCCGCCGCGTTTGGTGCAGCCGAGCCGGACGACGACGAGTTGCTCTTTCGGGAACACCACGACGTACTGGCCTTCGTGGCCATCCAGGTGCAGCAGGTCGGCCGGCAGTTCTGGCCAGGTCCGACCGCCGTCCTCCCGGACCGCGTTGAGCCAGACGTGACGGCCGTAGCGGCCGTGGCTCGGCCCGGTCGGTTGCCCGGACTCGCGGACCCAGTTTTCCGGCAGCAGTCGTTGTCCGTTCCATTGCCCATCCTGGCCCAGCAGCATGCCGACCCGCGCCCAGTCGCGCGCGGTCAGGAAGCCGTAGCTGGAACCGACGAACGTGCCGCTCGGATCGGTTTCGAGGATGCCACGCGGAATGCCGAGTGGCGCGAACAGCCGCTGCTCCGGATAGGCCAGATAGTCGAAGTCGCTGGCGAACGTCGTGCGCAGGATCCGGCAGAGCAGGTTGCTGGTGCCGCTCGAATAGCGGAACTCGCTGCCGATCGGTGCCCGCAGCGGCGCCGTCGCCGCGACGGCGGCGTGGTCGCCCGACGAGAACAGCATCTGCAGCGCTCGCGAACCCGGATCGGCGTAGTCCTCGGTCCACTCGAGTCCCGAGCGCATCCGCAACAGATCCTCGAGCCGCAGGGCGCGGCGCGGGTCGTCCGCCGCCGCCCATTCGGGCACCGGCAGCACGGCGGCCGGATCGAGTTTGCCGTCGCCGATCCGGATGCCGATCAGCGCGTTGACGAGCGTCTTGGTCATCGACCAGCCCGGCAGCCGCATCGCCGCGTCGTAGCCGTCGGCATACCGTTCGCACAGCAACCGGCCGGCCCTGATCACGACGACGGCCCGGGTCCGCACGCGCGGTCCGCTGTCCGCCTCGACGAACGCGCGCTCGACGGCGGCGGTCAGTGCCGGCAGGTCGACGTCGTCGGGCATCGGCGTCGCCGGCAGCCGTTCGCCAGCCGGGAAGTCGACCGCCATCGGATCGGGGCGCAGGCCGGCAATCCCCGGAGCCGCGCGACGGCGCAACGCGTCGACGTCCACGCCGGGTGCCGTCAGCGTGCAACCGAGATTGCCGGTGCGCACCGCCGTGGCCACGGCCTTGCCGAGCCGCGCGGTGACGAGGCCCTGGTCGCGATCGACCTCGAGCTTCAGGAACGGCCGGATCAACGTCTCGATCGGGCCATCGGGCGCCAGTTCTTCCGCCTCGACCGACGCGACGCTGCGGCCGCTGACGAACACCGCCGACGCGGTGACCTTGGCGGCATACGCGGCGGCGACCTGCGCCATCTCGGCGGTCAGCTTCGGGGCGGCGCGTTCCTGGGCGTGGACGCCGGCCGGCAACAACAGGCACGACAGCGGCAGCAGGGGCGATCGCGGCATCGGGGTCCGAGTCTAGCGCGGCAGTTCGGCGAGGCGGCGATCGATCTCGATCCGCAGATCCGGCGAACAATCGGCGGCGGCGCGCGCGCGTTCGAAGCAGGCGCGGATGGCGGGCGCGGGGTCGCCGCGGCGCTGCGCGATCGCGCCGCGCCAGAACTGCACGGCCGAACTCGGTTCGCCCAGGCGATCGGCTGCTGCCTCGCAGGCGCGGGCCGCCGCCGGCAGGTCCGGCGGTTCCGCGGCCAGCGCACTGCGGATCGACCGCAGGTGGGCCTCGACTTCGGCAGGTGGCGAGACTTCGGGCAAGGCCCGGCTGCCGAACACCAGCAGCAGCGGCAGCGCGAGCACCAGCACCGCGGCGAACGCCGCGCGCAGCGGCTGGTGGCGGGCGCGGCGCAGGCTGCGTTGCGCCGGACTGGCGCGACGGGCCGCGACCGGGCGACCCTCGCGCAGTGCCCGCAGGTCGGCGGCGAACTCGCGCATCGTCCGATAGCGATCGGCTGGCCGCTTCTGCAGGGCGTGTTCGAGCACTGCCAGCACCGCTTCGGGCAACTGCAGGCCGAACACGCGCGGATCCGGCGGTTCGGCCCGCGCGATCCGCTGCAGCACGGCGTCCTGCGAGTCGCCATCGAACGGACGGGCGAGGGTCAGCAGTTCGTACCAGGTCACCGCCAGCGTGAACACATCGACGCGGTGGTCGGTGGGTTTGCCGGTCAGTTGTTCGGGCGCCAGCCAGTGCGGTGTGCCGGCCAAGGCGCGGCCCTTGTCGCGTTCGTCGAGCCGGTGGGCGAGGTCGAAGTCGTGCAGCACCGCGGTGCCATCGCGCTGCAGCAGGATGTTCGCCGGCTTGACGTCGCCATGGGCGTGGCCGGTCGTGTGCACATGCGCGAGCGCGTCGGCAATCGGCAGCAGCAAGGCGATCGTCGCCTGGACGTGGTCCTTGGCCATCAACGCGGCGCCAGCAAGCGGATCGTCGAGCTCGGCCTGCAGCGCGGTCGCCAGATCGTCGCCGTTCAACGCCGAGGGGGCGATGCCGCGCAGGTGGTTCAGCGTGTCGGCGAGGCTGTGGCCGTCGATCTGCGTCATCGCCAGGAACGGCCGGTGGTCGACTTCGCCGTGGCCGTGGCGGGCGACGATGTGGGGATGGTGCAGGTGGGCGAGCACTTCGATCTCGCGGGCGATGCGGGCGCGGGCGGCGGGGTCCGGCAGCAGATCGGTGCGCAGCAGTTTGACGGCGACGGGCTGGCCGGTCGGGACGTGTTCGGCGGCGTACACGTCGCCCAAGCCGCCGCGCGCCAGCAGCGAACGCAAGGCGTAGTCGCCGGCGTGGGTTGGCTGGCGGAACGGCTCGGACATCGATTGCACAGTATGACTGGGCGATCGGCGGCGGCCAGTCCCTATCCCACGGCTTGCAGCAGGCGTTTCGATGGTACCGCTTTGGTTTAGCCTGATAATCCAAGGTGGCACCTTGGATCCATCGGGCTCGGTCGAAGGCAATGGTGCGTGTGTGAGGGTTTGCCGCTGCGCGGCGACCGACTACTGTTTCGCAAGCCGCCCACTCGAGATCCCCATGCGCAAGCCCAGTTCTGCCCTGGCGTACCTGCTGACGCCCCTCGCCATCGTCGCCCAACAACCGCAACCGACCACGCCATTGCACCACCTCGTCGAGGTCCGCGTCTCCGGCCCTGGCCAGCTTCGCGCGCTGCAGGCGCTCGATCTCGACCTCGCCGGCTGCCAGCCACCGCTGCTGCAACAACGCCGGGTCGAGGTGATCGCGACCGACGATGACATCACCACGCTGCTGCGCGCCGGGTTCCCGTTCACCGTCGTGCAACGTGACCTCGAGGCCCACTACGCCGCGCAGGCGGCGCGATTCCCCACTCAGCCCGAAGCGACCAACCCGCCGCTCGGTCAGGGCGGCCTCGGCGGCCATTGGACCTGGGCGCAGATGGTGTCGATCCTCGACGACCTGAACACCGCCAATCCGGCGATCTGCGCCGCCAAGGTGTCGATCGGCAGCACGATCGAAGGCCGGCCGCTGTGGATGGTCAAGATCAGCGACAACGTCGGCACCGACGAAGGCGAACCCGAGGTCTATTACGACGCGATGCACCATGCGCGCGAACCGCTGTCGATGGAGGCGACGGTCGTGTTCATGGAGTGGCTGGTGACCAACTACGGCACCGACCCGCTGGCGACGTTCCTGGTCGACGAACGCGAGCTGTTCTTCGTGCCGTGCGTCAATCCCGATGGCTACGAGTACAACCGTCAGATCAACCCCGGCGGCGGCGGCATGTGGCGCAAGAACCGCCGCGTCAATGGCGATGGCACGTTCGGCGTCGATCTGAATCGCAACTACGCGACCGGCTGGTCGGCACCCAATGGCGGCAACTCGACGGCGACGAACAGCGACACCTACCGCGGCGCCGCGCCGTTCAGCGAACCGGAGACGCAGGCGATCGAAGCGTTCGTCGCCAGCCGCAACTTCGTCAGCAGCTTCAGCACGCACACCTACACCGACGTGCTGCTGCGGCCCTGGGGCTACCAGAGCGGCAGTCCCGCCAATGCCGCCGAATACGATTCGCTCGGCGCCTACTACACGGTCGAGAACGGCCTGGACCACGGCCAGGTCAGCGACCTGCTGTACATCGCGGCCGGCGGTTCCGTCGATCACCATCATGTCGTGCACGGCCACTACTCGTGGACCGCCGAACTCGGCCGTTCGAACGAGGGTGGGTTCTGGCCCGCGGGTCAGACCATCGTCGACATTGCGATGCGGCATCAGCCGATGTTCCGGAAGGTCGCGGCGACGGCCGGCACGCTGTTCGACGTGCTGACGGTGACGGTTGCCGAGGGCCCGGGTGGCAACGGCAACGGCCGCGTCGAAGTCGGCGAGAACGGCACGCTGGCGGTGGCGATCAAGAACCAGGGGATTGGCACCGGCTCCGCCAGCCTCGCGTTGTCGGCGGTCAGCGCCGGCGTCGCCATCCAGGTCGGCGGTGACGCGGTCGGACCGTTGGCTCGCTTCGCGACCGGCAGCAGCAATGCCGTGCTGGCGTTCGCGATTCCGAGCGGCTACTCGGCGCCGACGGCGCGGCTGCGGCTGCTGGTGACCGGCGATGGCCTGACCAGCGAACGGCTGATCGATCTGCAGTTGGTGGCGCCGCGCACGCTGGTTGCCGACGACTTCGAACAGGACCGCGGCTTCACGCGCGGCACCGGCACCGCGACCACCGGCCTGTGGGAACGCAACACCACCGCGCAGACGACCAATGGCGGCACCGTGATCCAGCCCGGCAGCCAGACGACGCCGGGCGGCAGCCGCTGCTGGGTCACCGACGGGCGCGCCGGAACGGGCGCTGGCACCTACGACGTCGATGGCGGGTTCACCGACCTGTTGTCGCCGGTGATCGACCTGCGGCATGCGAGTGGCGCGGCGGCGACGTTCGATCTGTGGTATGCCGAGAGCGTCGGCAACGATGCGATGGAAATCGCGGTGTCGCGCGATGGTGGTGGCTCGTGGTCGACCGCGCTTTCGCGCAGCACGTCGACCGGCGCGTGGCTGCGGACCACCGTCGAACTCGGCACGCCGCTGACCGACCGGATGCGGCTGCGGTTCCGCGCCCAGGACCTCAATGCCTCGCTGGTCGAATGCCTGATCGACGGTTTCCGGCTCGAAGCGGTCGCCGCCGATGGCGCGATCACCGCGTTGGCCTCGGGAGCCCAGGGCAGTTCGCTGCGGCTGGGTATCGTCGGTCCGCCCAATTCGGTGGCGTTCGCGTTGCTGGCGCCGGCGGTGACCGGCGGCGTGACGTTCCCCGGCATCGGCGGCACGCTGTTCGTCGATGCGGCTTCGGCCGGGGTCGTCGGCGCGCTGCTCGCCGACGCGCAGGGTCAGGCTGGTGCGGACGTCGCGATTCCGGTCAACCCGGTGCTGTCCGGCGTCGTCTTCCACGCGCAGGCGGCCACGCTGACCGCCACTGCGGCTGCGTTCGGTCCCAACGTCGTCGCCGTCACGTTGCAGTGACGGCGCTGGCGGCGCAGACTCGACGTGCTCTCGTTCGTTTCACACCATGCACCAACACCTCGCCGTACTCGCGTTCGCCGCGGGAGCTCTCTCCGCCCAAGCCGTCGTGTTGCGTTCGGGCAACGTGCCCGCCGGGCAGCTCGAACCGAACATCACCTACCTGCAGGGGCCCAGTGCCGGTGCCTTCGCGTTCCCGCTGACCGCGGCCGAATTCGCCTCGGCCCGCACGGGCTCGCAGGCGTTGGTCCGCACGTCGTTGGCGGGTTGGCCGCTGCAGCTGCCTGGCGATCCGCAGGCGCAGTGGATGGATACCCAAGGCGGCAGCTACACGGCGCTGTACGCGATCCCGTTCACGGTCAGCCAGTCGTTCACGAGCGCGGTGCTGCGGCTCGAGTTCTCGGTCGACGACTTCATCGGCGAGCCGACGGTTCCCGGCGTCTACGTCAACGAACTCCCGGTCGCCGGCAGCAATGGCATCGGTGGCTACTACTTCGTCGACAACCAGGTGTTCACCGATGTCGGCGCGATGCTGCAGCCGGGGCAGAACTGGCTGTACCTGTACGAACGCAACACCGGCGGCGCCGGCGGCCTGATGTTCTCGGCGCGGCTGACGCTGGATGGCGGTGCGGTGCGTCGCTTTGGCACCGGTTGCAATGGCAGCGGCGGCACGCCGATCCTGCTGACCGGCAGCTTCGACACGACGCCGGGCGCCGCGATGCCGTTGCGGCTCTACAACCTGCCGCCGACGCCGTCAGCGGTGGTGATGGCGTTCGGCATCGACAACCGGACCTCGTTCGGCATGCCAACGCCGGCCGATCTGGGGTTCCTCGGCTTCCCCGGTTGCAGCGGCCTGTTCGAGATTCTGGGCACTGGATTGGCGACCAACACCGGCGGCGCGGCGGTGTTCCCGCTGACGATGCCGGGCCAGGCGTTCGCCGGCCAGAGCCTCTACACGCAGGCCTTCGTGTTCGATCCCGCCAGCGTTCGCGGTGCGTCGGTCAGCAACGGGCTCGAACTGCGCGCCGGGCCTTGAAGCGCGCGGAGCGGGGCGCCGGGGTCACCTGGCGACGACCATGACGGTCGGCCGCCAGGCCTCGACCCGATGCACCATCGCCGCGATCGCCACCACGGGAACCAGCAGATTCAATACCGGGATCGTGCCCAGGAACGTCAGCACGATGCCGGCGGCCAGCAGTTCGCCGCCATGGGCCGTCCGCAAACGCCGCGTCGCGTCGCGGTCCAGACGCCGCAGCGCCACGGCTTCGAAGGTCGAGCGCCCCAGCAGCCAGCCGTTCAGCAGCCAGTAGCCCACGGCATACGCGGGCGGGAAGAACCACAACACGACGAGGACGAGGTTGCAGCCGCTCAACAACGCGAGCAGGCGAAGCGTGCAGGCGATGGTCGCCAGGAGCGACAGACCAGGTGCCGGCGGCAGCGCCGGATAGTGGCGTTCCTCGACCGCGGCGGCGACGCGGTCCTCGAACAGCGCGATGCTGCTCACCATGACGATCGGAAACAGGAACCAGGTCAGCACCAGCGCGGTCAGGGCCCCGAGCCAGTGGAGCAGCGCCAGCGGCAGGTCCGGCGCCGAGGCCGCGAGCCAGCCGAGGGCCCACGCGACTCCTGACCAGAGCAGAACGAACACCACGGCGCTCAGGAGCAGGCACCAGAGCAGCACGGTCGCGATCTTGCGGTCGCCGAGCTGTCCCAGGGCCTGCAGTTCCGGACCGAGCATCCACGGCAGCATGGCGCAATGGTCGCCGCTGTCCAGCCCGGACCCAGTGCAGCGACTCGCGTCGCGCTGTCGGAACGGTCGATGAGATCGCCGTGAAACGCGGCGAACGGGCGGTGCTGGTGTCGGTCGTGGTGGCGGTGGCGTTGCTGTTGCGTTGGGCCTTCGTCGCCCAGGCCGCGGTGGTCGAGCCGCTGCGCGCCGATGCCGGTCAGTATGCGCAGGCGGCGCAGAATCTGGTCGAACACGGTGTCCTTGGCTGCGACCCCGGATCGCCGCCGCGACCGGATTCGTTCCGGTCGCCGGGCTATCCGTTCCTGATCGCCGGTTGCCGGCTGCTCGGCGGCGCCGACTGGCAGCGTTGGTTGCTGGCGGTGCAGGTCGCGCTCGGCACGCTGCTGGTGCCGCTGACGTACCGGCTGGCGCGGCGCTGGTTGCCGTTCTCGTTGGCGCTGGGCGCGGCGGTACTGACGGCGCTGAGTCCCCATCTGGTCGTCGCCTGTACCTATGTGCTGACCGAGACGTTGTCGGCGACGCTGCTGCTGCTGGTGTTCGTCGGGCTGGCTTCGGCACTTGGCGGGCGGCGCAGCGCGACGGTGGCCGCCGGGGCCATCGCCGGTGCAGCGATCCTGACCAACGAGGCGTTGCTGCCGCTGGCGGTCCTGGCCGTGCCGCTGTTGTGGCGGCGGGTGGGTTGGCGGCGGGCGATGCTGTTCGTTGCGGCGTGCGGCGTGCTGCTGTTGCCTTGGCAGATCCGCAACCGGACGACCGGACTGGCGCGCACCGGTGGCGAACGCGTGGTGTCGTCGGCGAGCCACGGCAGCTATCCGGGGATGGTGTTCGGGCCGCCGCAGTCGTACGGGTTCCCGTACCGGTTCGACCCCGAGCAACCCGCGTTCGGCCAGTCGTGGTCGGGCTTCTGGCCGGTGTTCGCGCAGCGCTTCGGCGAACGGCCGTGGCGGCATCTGGTCTGGTACCTGTGCGAGAAGCCGGTGTGGCTGTGGTCGTGGCCGATCCTGCAGGGCAGCGAGGTCTACGTCTACGAGGTTCGCAACTCGCTGTACGAACGCCAACCGGTGGCCGCGGCGAGCCTCCGGCTTTCGCGGTGGCTGCACTGGCCGCTGGTCGCGTTGGCGATGTTGGGGGCGCTGGCCGGCTGGCGGCAACGGCGAACGCAGCCGCTGGCGTGGGCGATCGCGGCGTCGCTGCTCGTGATGACGGCCGTCTACTCGGCGTTCCTGCCGGATCCGCGGTACCTGGTGCCGCTGCGGCCGCTGGTGGCGATCGCGGCGATGGGCGGAGTGGCGGCGCTGCTGCGGATGTGGAGCGCGCGCAAGAACGGCGCTATCGTGGCGGCCTCAGGCGCCCATAGCTCAGTTGGATAGAGCACCGGTTTTCTAAACCGGCGGTCCCAGGTTCGATCCCTGGTGGGCGTGCCAACTGGTCTCAACCTACGAGCCGCCCTGCGGGTGATCCCGCGCCCGCCCGGCGCGCTGCGGTTGCTGGCACGGCGGGCACTTCGGCAGGTGGTGTTCCTGGCCACTTGCCGGGCCGACGCTGCGACCAGCCAACGCATCCTGGGCACGCAGGGAGTCCAGGCCACCGTGCGCGGCGACGGCAACCGCGGGGGCCCTGACGATCTCCTGCTGGACGCGCCGGGCGAGCTTCCGAACCATCCCGAGCTGGAACGCGGCGGAATCCGGCTCGTCAGCCGGCTGCTTGTGCACGTCGACGAACCAATCGTCGCCGTCCTTGCCCTGCTGCACCGGGCGAACGGTCTGCAGCGGCGGCAGCGCGTCGGAAGTCTGCCGGAGTATCGGCACCGGCAGGATCTTCGACAGGTCGGGATGCGGTCTGACTTCCACAACCCGCATGTCGTCGCGAAACCCCACGCCCTTGAGCCGGCGGCTGCGGCAACGTCCACGGACGGGACGCCCGGTCGCATCACCCGGACGCATTGTCCGTTCGATTCGCCGCCGGTGGCGACAGCGGGTGGCCCGCCACCCGCAACCGCCGCAGCAGCGAACGCTTCTTCAGGTGGTGTTCCTGCATGCGATGCAGCAGGTCGTCGAGGAAGCACGCGGTGTCGACGATGTGCGCGCCCTTGTTCAGCATCACGCACTCGGCCCGCACACCCATCGCCGCGTCGGTGACCTCGGCGCGCGACGGCACCCCGCTCCGCGCCATGCCGTCGAGCACCTGCGTGGCCCAGATCACCGGCGTGTGGGCGGCCTCGCACAGCCACAGGATCTCCTCCTGCACCTCGGCCAGCCGCGCGTAGCCGACTTCGACGGCCAGATCGCCGCGGGCCACCATCACACCCAGCGGCGGACCCGCGAGTCCGGCGAACAGCAGGTCGGGCAGGTGTTGGAATCCCTGTTCGGTCTCGATCTTGAGCACGATCCCGAGTTCGGGGCGATCCCGCCGTCGCAGTTCTTCCTGCAGTTGCAGCACATCGACCGGCCGATGCACGAACGACATGCCGACGAGGTCGGCGTGCGCGGTCACCCAGTCCAGGCAGTCGAGGTCGTAGTCGGTCAAGGCCGCGGTCTGCAGGTCGGTGTCGGGCAGGTTGATGCCCTTCTCGGCCCGCAGGTGACCGCCGCCGGGCGGCGTCTCGGTGATCCGAACGCGCAGTTGTCGGCCGTCGCTCTCGATCACGGTACCGGCGAAGCGACCGTCGTCGAACAGGATGCGGTGCCCGACCCGCGCGGCAGCGAATACCGCCGGCAGCGTGCAGCCAATGCTCGCGGGCTGAAGGTCGCCGCCGGGGCCGGGCGTTGCCTGGCTTCCGGGAATGGCGCCGTCGTGGACCAGCAGCAGATCGCCGACCTGCAGCTCGATCTCACCTGGCAGGGCCGGCAGCGGGCCGACCTGCACCTCGCAGACGGAGGCGCCTTGCCGACGCAGTTGCACCGGCATGTCCGTCGCGAAGTAGGTCGTCCGGTCGGTCGACGCGATGACGTGGTTGCCGCCGACGGCGATCACCGGCAACCGGCGTTGACGACCGCGAGTGTCGCGCAGCACGATTTCGTCGTCGACCGCGGCGAACGGTGCGAGCGGCGCCGAAACCGGGATGGGCAGGCCGGGCCCCGGGACCTGTTGCTCCGGGTCGACGAACACGATGGTCGCGGGAGCCGTGACGCGACCCAGCGCATCGCGTTCGGGCCGGAACTTGACGACCTGGGGTCCAGGCGGCAATGGTCCCGTCCGCAGCTTCGGGCCAGGCAGGTCGGCGAGGACCCGACAGGGTCGTCCGGTGGCCGTCATCGCGGTGCGTAGATGTCCGACCATCGCGGTCCAGGCGGCGGCGTCGTCGTGCGCCAGATTGATGCGCACCAGATCGGTGCCGGCTGCGAGCAGGTCATGCAGCAGCCGCGGATCGCGCGCGGCCGCGCTCGGCAGGGTGACCATGATCCTGGTCGTACGGCCCGCCGGCGTACGGCCGAGGGCGGCAACCGAGTTCTGGGCCAACAGCTGGGCGGCGCGATCCGGTGGCAGTTCCGGTGGCGGTCCGGGTTGGGCGCGGTGGCCGGCAAGTGCCAGCAGCGCATGGCGTACGCCGCACAGGGTGTGCTGCACTGCCGCCTCCATGCGGCCGAGCGACGACAGTGACAGCGCCGCGAGCCGGAGCTGGAGGGGGCGCAGGTCGTGGGCACGGACGGCCAGATAGTGCGCCAGGTTGCGGGCGCTGGCGCGGCGGTCTTTGGTGGCGGCGCCGATGGCGCTCGTTCTGGCCACCTCCGCGGCAGCGGTCTCGCCGAGCAACTCGTCGATGCTGGTGTACAGATCGCGAAGATCAGCCGCAGCGGCGTCGTGCATCCACGGGCAGCCAAGCCCTGGATGTGAAGCTGTAGCGAAGCAGTCGTGAAGGACTTGGTTGGCGCCGGTGTCGGCCGGGGGGATCAGTGGGCCAGCAGCCTGCGCGGTGCAAAGAGCGCCGCCGCCGGGTGGCGCGCGGTGCCGTCGACGAGCATCTCGGCCAGACATTGCCCGGCCTGGAACGCGAAGCTGAGCCCGTAGCCGTTGAATGCCAGCAGCGCGAACACGCCCGGCTGTCCCGGCAGAGCGCCGAGCAGCGGCAGTCCGTCGCCGGTACCGGCCATGATGCCGGTCCACCGATGCGGGAACGGCACGCCGGCGAGGGCTGGGAAATGCCTGCGGACGTAGTCCAGGAGGTTCACCGTGACCTGCGGATTCTGACCATCGTCGTCGAGGATGCCGAGTTCTTCGCCTTTGACCGACCAGCGCATGCCGCCGATCACGAAGCGTTGCCGGTGCACACGGAAGTACTCGTAGCAGAAGTTGCTCGACATCGCGTACGGCGGGAACTGCTCGCGCAGTGCCGCCGGCAGGTCGTCGGTCGCCAGCACCTGGCCGCGGAAAGGCCACACCGAGCGGCCGAGGAAACCCGTCGGATCGAGTTCGCGCGCCAGCGTCGACGTGCAATGGACGACGGCCTGGGCGTTCACCGTGCGGCCATCGGCGAGCACCACTGAGAAGTCACCAGCGGCCCCGTCGATGCGGCTGACCCTGGCGTGCTCCACGATCCGCGCGCCGGCTTTGGCCGCGGCCGCCGCGAGGCCGCGGACCATCGCGACCGGCTGCACGATCGCTTCGCCGATCAGGCGTAGGCCACCGAAGTAGCCGCGCGCGGCGGGAAACAGCGCCGGCAATCGCGCCGGTTCGACCAGTTCGTGCGG
Source organism: Planctomycetota bacterium (assembly GCA_016713175.1). Taxonomy (GTDB): domain Bacteria; phylum Planctomycetota; class UBA1135; order UBA1135; family UBA2386; genus JADJPQ01. Next base: position 71,473 of record JADJPQ010000028.1, on the reverse strand, counting down.
GTGCCCTTCCTCGGACAGCAGCGTCGCCGCTTGCTGCAGTTCGTCCCATTCATGCGCAGTCTCGGCCAGTCGCAAGCCGCCGTCGGCGACCAGATCGCAGGGAATCGAGAACTCGGCGATCGCCTGCTTCAGCCCGCGGTTGTTGTCGCGGATGAACGACCACAGCAGGCGCGCCTTGTCGGCGCCGAACTGCCCGACGATCCGGTTGTAGTGTTCCCCGAGCCCGAGCAACAGTTGCCCGTCATTGCGACCGCTGGCACGACCGGCGACGACGCCGGCGTCGAGGACGACTGGACTGACGCCGAGGCGGGCAAGATGCAACGCGGCGCTGATGCCGGCGATGCCGGCGCCGACGATCACGACTTCGGCGTCGCCCGCCAGCGGCGCTCCTTGGCCGAACGGCGGGGCGATCTGCAACCACAGGGACGACATGCTGCCAGGGTAGCAGGCCGCGGCCGAATCAGGCCAGCAGCCCCGGCACCACCTTGCCGTGCACATCGGTCAACCGCAGATCGCGGCCCTGCCACGGCACGGAGAGCCGTTCGTGATCGAAACCGAACAGGTGCAGCAGCGTGGCATTGAAATCGTGCACGTGCACCGGCTCGGCCACCACGTTGTAGCCCAGCTCATCGGTCGCACCGACCTGCGCGCCCGCCCGGCTGCCGCCGCCGGCGAACCAGCCGGTGAAGCACCGCGGATGGTGATCGCGACCCCACGTCGTGCCGTCGAGTTCGCCCTGCGCATACACCGTGCGGCCGAACTCGCTCATCCAGACGACCAGCGTGTCGTCGAGCAATCCGCGTTGCGCCAGATCTTCGAGCACCGCCGCCAACGGCTGATCGACATCGGCGCACTGCCGCGGCAGATCCGGCACCAGATCGCGGTGCTGATCCCAGCCGCGGTGCCAGATCTGCACGCAGCGGACACCGCGTTCGAGCAGCCGGCGCGCCAGCAGTGCGTTGCGCGCGAACGTGCCCGGCGTGTGCACTTCCTGGCCATAGCGCCGCAGCACGTGTTCTGGTTCACGACTGGTGTCGACCAGTTCCGGCACCGAGGCCTGCATCGCGAACGCCAGTTCGTGCTGTGCGATCCGCGTCAGCGTCTCCGGATCCCCGTTCCTGGCATGGCCGATCTGGTCGAGGGCCCGCAGGTCTGCGAGCCACTCGGCGCGAACGGTTCGCGACACACCCGGCGGCTCCTGCAGGAACAGCACCGGATCGCCGTGCGCGCGCAACAGCACGCCTTGATGACGCGACGGCAGCACGCCGCTGGCCCACAGCCGACTGTACAGCGGCTGGTCGACCTTCGGGCCGCTCCACGTCGAATGCAGCACGACGAACGACGGCAGATCGCGCGCGTCGCTGCCGAGCGCCCACGACAGCCACGCCCCGAGACTCGGACGGCCCGGCTGTTCGCTGCCGGTGTGCACCAGGTTGATCGCCGGTTCGTGATTGATCGCCTCGGTCCACAGCGACCGGACGAACGCCAGCCGATCGGCCTGCTGCGCCAGGTGCGGCAGCAGATCGCTGATCCAGGCGCCGGCTTGGCCGCGCCGGGCGAAGTTCGCGCGGCTGCCGCACAGTCGCAAGCGCGCCTGACCGGAGGTCATCGTCGTGATCCGTTGGCCCTGGCGGACCGAGTCGGGCAGGTCCTGGCCGTGGCGGCGCGTGACCTCGGGCTTGGGATCGAACAGATCGATCTGCGACGGCGCGCCCGACAGATGGACGTACAGCAATCGACGCGCGCGCGGCGTGTGGTGCGGGGGTGGTGGCGGGTCGTCGTGCAGCCGCAGGCCCAGCCCGAGCGCGGCGCCGCCAGTGGCTAGGTGGCGCAGCAGGTCGCGGCGATCGAGTTCGCGCATCGGCATCAGAATACGTGCAATGCGATGCCGTTGGACCAGGCCATGCCGCCGGCGACCGGTTCGAAGCAGGCATGCTGCGCAAACAGACGGCGGCCGGCGAGCACGGTCGGCAGTTGCAGTGCGAACGACAGGTTCGCGGGCGTACTGGCGGGTGTGATCCTGGTGGCGGTGGCGTCGATCGCGACGTTCAGCCGGCAACCGGCCGTGCCGAACACCGGATCCAGCAGATACGGCAGCGCGAGACCCTGATGGCTCGTGTTGTCGAGGCCGAGGATCAGCACGCCGAACGCCATGCCGGCGTGGTTGGTCGAGACCAGAGTCACCGTGGAGCCGTTGCGAAACGTGCCGCCAGCGCGCAGCGTCGTCGGACCGGCGGTGGCTGCGCACGACGGCCCGAATGCCGGAGCGTCACCGCGGCGGCCGGCGACCGCGAGCGAGGTCAACGGGCCGAACGGACTGGTGTTGTTGACCAGGAACGTCGGTGCGCCGCCGGCGTACGGAATGCGATAGACCTGGCCGGTGCCGCCGCCGCTGACCCAGTCGCCGTTGTGATCGATGGTCAGAGCGTTCGGGCCTGGAACCGAACCGTTCGGGCTCAGATCGGACACGACGCCCGCGCGGGTGATCCGGACGATCCGATTGACGGTCAGCACCGACGCCATCACGTCGCCGGTCAGCGGGTCGAATGCGATCGCGGTGACGTAGCCGCCGAGGCCGGTGATCCACGTGGTGGCGGTCGTGGTGCCGCGCGCCAGCCGATAGATCGTCGCGTCGCCGCCGAGGATCACGTCGCCGGTCAGCGGATCGAACGCGCCGGCGTTCAGGTCGGTGCCCCATGGCTGCGTGCCGGTCGACAGATCGATCAGGTTGTTGTTGGTCGGATCGAAGCGGCGGACCTGACCGGTGCCGGAGTCGGCGATGACGACGCCGCCGGTGTCGTCCCAGCTGAGTTGCGAAGCGAAACCGACGGCGTTGCTGCGCAAGGCGTAGGTCGACGTTCCTGTGCCGGTGATCGTCGCGGTGCCGAGGAAGCCGTCGCCGGCCAGCCAGAACACATTCAGGTTCGTCGGGTCGGCGAGGATCGCGTGGGCGAACGACGTGCCGGAACCCTGGAAGCCCGGGGTCGTGTAGCCGGTCACCGTGGTGTTGCGGATCAGGCCGAACTGGTTGGCGGAGAAGCCGGTGACTGCGATGTCGCCGACCTGGACCTGGGCGGCGATGGTGCAGGACAGGAGCAGGAACGGCAGGGTGCGGAGCATCGCGGCGATTGTCGGTGCGAAGGCATCGTCCAAGGGGCACGGAACGTCACGAGTTCGTGAGTTCGGCTGCGGCGAGAATGCGCCCTTGCCAACTCAACCAGCCGATGGCGACCCGTCCGACAACCCGCTACGTTGCGCCAGACCGGCCCATGCCCAACGTCGTCTTCGCCGTTCCCTATGTCATGGAGAACACGCTGCGGTTCGTGCGCGCGACCGCGGCGCTGCCCGGCGTGCGCCTGGCCGTGATCTCGCAGGACCCGATCGACAAGCTGCCGCCCGACATCCGCGAACAGCTTACCGGCTTCCAGCAGGTCCAGGACGGCATGAGCCCCGACGCGCTCACCGACGGTGTGCGCAAGCTCGGCCAGCAACTCGGTTCGGTCGATCGCCTGCTCGGCATCCTCGAGCCACTGCAGGGGCCGCTCGCCGAAGTCCGCCAACGCCTGCGGATCCGTGGCATGGATGCGCCGACCGCCGCCAACTTCCGCGACAAGGCGCGGATGAAGGACCTGTTCGCCGCGCATGACCTGCCGTGCGCGCGCCATCGCCTGTGCAGTTCGGTCGAACAGGCGGTGCAGTTCGGTCGCCAGTCGGGCTATCCCGTCGTCGCCAAGCCGCCCGCCGGTGCCGGCGCCAAGGCCACCGCCCGATGCGAGAACGAAACCGAGCTGCTGGCCTTCCTGAAGGACGCAGTGCCGGGCACGGGTCGCGAAGTGCTGCTCGAGGAGTTCATCCAGGGCCGCGAGTTCTCGTTCGACACCATCACGCTGCACGGCCACCACATCTTCCACAACATCGGCGCCTACCATCCGACGCCGCTGCAGGTGATGGAGAACCCGTGGATCCAGTGGTGCGTCGTGCAGCCCCGCCACATCGATGGCCCGGAATTCGCGCCGATCCACAAGGTCGGGCCGCGGGCGCTGTCGACGCTCGGCATGTGGACCGGCATGTCGCACATGGAGTGGTTCCGGCGCAAGGATGGCAGCCTGGCGATCGGCGAAGTGGCGGCGCGGCCGCCGGGCGCGCAGTTCATGACGTTGATGAGCTACGTGCACGACGTCGACATGTACCGGGCGTTCGCGCAGCTGATGGTGTTCGAGACCTGCACGCCGCCGGTGCGCCAGTTCGCCGCCGGCGCGGCCTATCTGCGCGGTCAGGGTGCGGGCCGCGTTCGTGCCGTGCACGGCCTCGACCAGGTCGAGCAGAAGATCGGCGCGCTGATCGTCGAGGCGCGGCTGCCGCAGCCGGGGCAGGCGCAGGCCAGCAGCTACGAGGGCGAAGGCTTCGTGATCGTGCGCCATCCGGAGACGAGTGTCGTCGAGGACGCGCTGCGCCAGATCATCACCACGCTGCGCGTCGACCTGGCGTGACCGAGGAATCCCCATGAACGTCGTCTTCCTGAGTCCCGGTTTTCCTGCCGAGATGCCGTACTTCACGCGCGGCCTGGCGCAGGTCGGCGCCAAGGTGTTCGGCGTCGGCGATCAGCCGGCGGCGGCGCTGGCGCCCGAGGCGCGCGAGTCGTTGACCGATTACCTGCAGGTCCGCAATCTCGGCGACGAGGACGGCGTCGTCCAGCAGGTGACCCAGTGGCTGCGCGGCCGTTCGGTCGATCGCGTCGAGTCGCTGTGGGAGACCCAGATGCTGCTGGCCGCGCGGTTGCGCGAGACGTTCCGCGTGCCGGGCATGACGGTCGCGCAGACCGTGCCGTTCCGCGACAAGGAAGCGATGAAGCAGGTGGTCGAACGCGCGGGCCTGCGCGTGCCGCACCACGGGCGCGCCAGAACGTCGGCCGAGGCCTGGGCGGTGGTCGAGCGCGTCGGTTACCCGGCCATCGTCAAACCGATCGCAGGCGCCGGCAGCAAGGACACCTGGCGCTGCAACGACAAGGACGAGTTCGCGGCGGCGCTGCAGAAGACGCGGCACGTCGACGAACTGTCGGTCGAGGAGTACATCGACGGCGAGGAGCTGACGTTCGACACCGTCTGCGCCGGCGGCCGGATGCTGTACCACAACGTCGCGTGGTATCGCCCGAAGCCGATGATCCTGGCGCAGAGCCCGTGGATCTCGATGCAGAACATCTGTCTGCGCGACACGTCGATCCCGATGGCCAGGCCCGGCGTCGAACTGGGCGGCAAGGTGTTGCAGGCACTCGGCTTCACCGACGGCTTCACCCACATGGAGTGGTTCCTGACCGCCAAGGGCGAAGCGGTGTTCGGCGAGATCGGTGCCCGCGCGGCCGGTGCGCGACTGGTGCACGCGATGAACTACGCCTCCGACCTCGACCTGTTCCGCGGCTGGGCGTCGGCCACGTGCCATGGTCACCTCGGCCAGGAAGTGAACCGCAAGTACAATGCGTCGATGGTGTTCAAGCGCGCGCAGGGCGATGGCATCGTCCGCCGCTACGAGGGGCTGCAGCAGCTGATGGCCAAGTACGGCCAGCACGTCGCCAACCTGGAACTGACGCCGATCGGCCAGCCCAAGCGCGACTGGAAGAAGGTTGTCGTCGGCGACGGCTGGATCGTCGTCCGGCATCCCGACCTGCAGTTCACGCTGGAGATGTCGGAACGGTTCGTCACCGACCTGCGTGTGGTCGCGGAGTAGCCGTGCGCGCGATCCTGGCGCTGTTCGTGCTTCTGGTGGCCTGCGGCGGCCAGCCGGAGGCGGCGCGTGGCACCGTGGCCCCGAAGGCGGTCACGCTGGTGACCGTCGGCACCGTGCCGATGCCGCGCGCGATCGAAGTGACCGGCACCCTGGCCGCGCATGAACAACTCGAACTCGGTCTGCAGGTCGGCGGTCGGCTCGCGCGACTGCCGGTCGATGTCGGCGATCGGGTCACCGGTGGTCAGGAGATCGCCGGGCTCGACGAACAGGACTTCCGGCTGCAGCACGATCGCGCCTCGGCGGCGCTCGGGGCGGCGATGGCGCGCCTGGGGCTTCTGCCCGACGATGGCATCGCCGGCCTCGATCTCGAGGCCACCGCACCGGTGCGCGAAGCGACGGCGGTGCTCGGCGAAGCGAAGCTGTCGCGCGAACGGACCGCCGATCTGGTGCAGCAGAACCTGCGGGCCCGTGCCGAACTGGAAGTCGCCGAGGCCGCCGTCGCGATCGCCGAGAGCCGGCTGCAGGGAGCCCGCGACGATGTCCGCACCTGGATCGCCGAGACGCGGCAACGGCAGGTCGAGTTCGCCCAGGCGGAGAAGCAGTTGCGCGACTGCCGGTTGCTGGCGCCGTGGGATGGCAGGGTCGCCCGGCGGCACGTCAGCGCTGGTCAGTTCGTCGGCACCGGTGATCCGGTCGTGACGTTGCTGCGGCTGCACCCACTGCGGCTGCGCTTGCAGGTTCCCGAACGACTGCTGGGCGGCGTCGCGATCGGCCAGGCGGTCGAGTTCGTGGTCGACGGCACCCTCGAGCCGGCAGCGAAGCGCGGCATCGTCGTCCGTCTCGGCGCCGAGATCGAACGCAGCAGCCGCACGTTGCTGGTCGAGGCCGAGGTCGCCAACCCGGAAGGCGAGCTGCTGGCCGGTGGCTTCTGTCGCGCCCGCATCATCACCGAACCGGCGGCGCCGGTCGTGGCCGTGCCGCGCAGCGCCGTGCTGTCGTTTGCCGGCGTCGATCGGGTGTTCACCGTCCAGGGCGGCAAGGCGCAGGCGGTGATCGTCAAGCTGGCGCGCGCTGCCGGCGACCTGATCGAGGTCACCAGCGGTGTCGCCGCCGGCGCGCAGATCGTCGCCGCGCCGCAAGGCCTCGTACACAACGCCGCCGTGACGGTCGCGAACTGACATGCAGAAGCTGGCGGAAATCTGCATCGCGCGGCCGGTGTTCGCGACCATGCTGATCCTGGCGATGGTCGTCGCCGGCGTCGTCGGTTTCTGGCATCTGCCGGTCGATCGCTATCCGGCCGTCGACCTGCCGACCGTGACGATCCGGACCGAACTGCCCGGCGCCTCGCCCGAGGAGGTCGAGGTCGCCGTCAGCTATCCGATCGAAGAAGCGGTCAACACCGTCGAAGGCATCACCGAACTGCGTTCGGTCAATGGCGCTGGCACCTCGCTGGTGCTGGCGACGTTCGACCTCGGCCGCGACATCGACGCCGCCGCCCAGGACGTTCGCGATCGGGTCGCCCAGGCGGCGCGGCAGCTACCGCGCGACGCCGAGGCGCCGGTGGTCGGCAAGTTCGACAACGACAGCACCCCGGTGCTGACCCTGGCGCTGGCCGGTCCGCGGTCGATGCGGGAACTCAGCGAGATCGCCGACAAGCGGATCAAGCGGGTGCTGGAACGTTCGCGCGGCGTCGGCGAAGTCAAGCTGGTCGGTTCGTTGCGCCGGACGATCAACGTCTGGCTCGATGCCGACCGGCTCGCCGCCTACGACCTGCCGGTCAGCCGCGTCCGTTCGGCGCTGGCGCGCCAGAACGCCGACGTGCCCGGCGGCAACGTCACCACCGACGCGGTCGAACAGACGCTGCGGACGATGGGCCGCCTCGTCGATCCGGCGGCGTTCCCCGAACTGGTGGTCGAGACGCGGGGCAACGTGCCGATCCGCGTCGCCGACCTCGGTACCGCCGAAGACGGCACCGAGGAGCCGCGTTCGCTCGCGCGCCTGAACGGCCAGGCGACGGTCGTGCTCGAGGTCCGCCGGCAGTCGGGCGCCAACACCATCGCCGTGATCGACGGCATCCAGCGCGGGCTCGAGCGGCTGCGGCAGAGCCTGCCGCCAGACCTCGAGCTGCAGGTGATCCGCGACCAGTCGCGCTACATCCGCGCGGCGCTGCACGAGATCGAGTTCCATCTGGTCGTCGGCTCGATCCTGGCGTCGATCGTCGTGCTGCTGTTCCTGCGGTCGCTGCGGGCGACGATCGTCGCGGCGGTGGCGATCCCGGCATCGGTGGTGACCACGTTCGCGGTGATGTGGGCGCTCGGCTTCACGCTGAACAGCATCACGATGCTGGCGCTGGTGCTGATGGTCGGCGTGGTGATCGACGACGCGATCGTCGTGCTCGAGAACGTGCACCGGTGGGCGGCGCACAAGGGCGTCGAGCCGTTCCAGGCGGCGCGCGAGGCGACCCGCGAGATCGGTCTTGCCGTGCTGGCAACGACGCTGTCGCTGGTGGTGATCTTCGTGCCGGTCGCGTTCATGTCGTCGATCAGCGGCCGGTTCCTGTTCCAGTTCGGCATCACCTCGGCGGTCGCCGTGCTGGTCTCGCTGGTCGTGTCGTTCTCGCTGACGCCGATGATGTCGGCGCGGATGCTGCGGCAGGGCATGCGGCTCGAGCACGCCACGGTACCGCCGCGGAGCGAACGGATCTACGCGGCGCTGCTGCGCTGGTGCCTGCGGCGGCCGTGGCTGACACTGCTGCTGCTGCTGCCGATCATGGCCAGTTCGGTGCCGCTGTACGGACTGGTCCGGCAGGACTACATTCCGAGCGACGTCGACGAGGGCGAGTTCGAGATCAACGTCAATGGTCCCGAGGGCGCCAGCTTGCCGGCGATCGACCAGGCACTGCATGCGATCGAAGCGCAACTGGCGCAGATCCCGGCGATCGAGACGGTGCTGACGACGGTCGGCGGTGGGTTCCTGTCCGGGGTCAACAACGGCACGATCTGGGTGCGGATCGCGCCGCATGAGCAGCGGCGCTTCTCGCTCGGCCGGCTGTGGGCGGCGACGCTGCGCGGTGAACCGCTGGCGGCCTGGCGCGGCAACTACACGCAGCGCGAGGTGATGTCGGACATCCGGCGGCGGCTGCGGCAGTTCCCGGATCTGCGCTGTTCGGTGCGCAACCAACGGTCGTTCAACATCGGCGGCGGCAACTTCGACATCGACTTCAGCATCCGCGGGCCCGACCTGGTGGCGCTGGCTGGCTACGGCGATGCGCTGAAGCAGCGGGCCAACGAACTCGGCGGCTTCGTCGATCTCGACACCACCCTGCGGCTGAATCGACCCGAGCTGCGGGTCGAGATCGATCGTGCGCGCGCCGCCGAACTCGGCGTCGACACCGAAGACATCGCCGCGGCGCTGCGGGTGATGGTCGGCGGCGATCTCGAGGTGTCGCGCTTCCGCGATCGGACGCTCGACGAGGAATACGATGTGCGGTTGCGTCTGCGGCCACAGGACCGCACTGATCCGCGGCGGATCGAACAGCTCTTGGTGCCTCGTACCTCCGGACCGCCGGTCCGGCTCGACAATCTGGTCCGGCTGGCGCCGGCGCAGTCGGCGTCGCGGATCGACCGGATGGATCGGCAGCGGCAGACGTCGCTGCGCGGCGCGCCGGCGCCCGGGTTCGCGCTCGGTGACCGCATCGCGGCCCTGCGTCAGGCCGCGGCCGAACTCGGCATGCCGGCCGAGTATTCCACCGCCGTCGCCGGCCGCGCCCGCGAACTCGAACGGACGTTCGACGAGTTCCTGGTCGCGTTCCTGCTGTCCCTGCTGTTCATGTACATGATCCTGGCAGCGCAGTTCGAGAGCCTGACGCAGCCGGCGATCATCCTGCTGTCACTGCCGCTGGCGGCGCCGTTCGCGATGCTGTCCTTGGTGCTCGCCGACGAGACGCTCAATCTCTACTCGGCGCTCGGCGTACTGGTGTTGTTCGGCATGGTCAAGAAGAACGCGATCCTGCAGATCGATCATGCCAACCAGCTGTTTGCCAAGGGCATGTCGGCCGACGCGGCGGTGCTGCGCGGCTCCTGCGACCGGCTGCGGCCGATCCTGATGACGACGCTGGCGTTCGTCGCCGGCATGCTGCCGCTGGCGATCGGCGCCGGACCCGGCGCCGAGGAACGCAAGGCGATCTCGGTGGTGGTGATCGGTGGGCAGATGCTCAGCCTGGTGCTGACGCTGCTGCTTACGCCGGTGCTGCACAAGCTGCTGCTGGCTCGTTCGCGGCGGTGACACCGGGCGCCGGCCTACGGGGTGACTCTCAGGCCGAGCATCGACACCCCGGGGAAGAACTTCCTCTGCTTGTTCGTCGTTCGGTCCCTCTTGCACGGGGCTTCGCCTCTGGCGTCGCGCGCGAGAGCGCGCTCATGGAACGCGAGCTTCCCTCGCAACGTGTCGGAGCTGTCAACGAGCCTGTCGAAGAAGCGGCGTTCCTCCTGCGGCCAGCGGCATCGGCACCTCGGAACGTTCGATCGCCCCGTTCACCAGCCCGATGCGTCGATCCCCGTCGTCGGCACGTCCAGCCCTTCTTCCAGCGTCGCGAACGCCGACTGCAGCATCGCGACCGCCGTCGGCTGCAGCAGTTGGCGCGCCAGCGGGAACAGGATCTGGTTTTCCTTCAGGATGTGCTGCCGTTCGAACTCGAGGAACCCGAACGTCGCCGCCTGCAGCCGCGCGCGATCATCCATCGCCAACGCCTGTTCGATCCGCGCCCGCCAGTGGCGGCAGCGTTCGTGCTCGGCCCGCAGCATCGCGGTCGGACCAGTGCCCGGTGACAGCCCGGCCGCCTCCAGCGCCGGGAACAACAGCGCTTCTTCGCGGGCGTGATGCAGCTTGTCGTTGAACTCGGCGTGGAACTGCAGCGCGCGCTGCCAGAACCTCGCGCTTGGCGCACCGTCTGGAAGTCGCTGCGCGTGCCGTTCCATCTCGGCCAGCACCCCCAGGATCGTCGCGTGCTCGTCGGCCAGCGTGGCCAGCGGGTCTTGGAACGCGGGGTCGAGGCTGCGGTCGGGCTCCAGTTCGGTCATGGCCAGGTGCGGCGGGAAGTCGCTGCGAAACCTAGCCTGCCGAGTGACGACTGCGCCTAAGCCCAGGTTCGTAGTTGCTTGCCGTCGTGGACGCAGGTCAGTTGTGCCCGGCCGCAGTGTGCCCGTTCGGTTTGGTCTCGCGCGCCGGCGCGATCGCGCCGGCACTGTGCTCCAACCCGGCCAGATCCAGCACCCGCTCGATCAGCCGCACCCGTTCCTGCATCGACAGCGACTCCACCGGGATGTACGGCACATCGAAGATCTCGAGCAGCAGCTTGACCATGCCGTCGATCCGTACGACCTCCTCCCAATCAAGCCCGGCGCGCACGCCGTCGGCCTTGACCAGTTCGCGGTGCGGGCGCAGGAAGAACACCACGCCCTCGCGCACCCAGTTCATGTATTCGACCAGCCGCCGATCGCGGAACACCTCGCCGAGGATCGTGCTGTGATGCGCCGCATACGCCAGGTTGCAGAACGCGCGATCACTGACGAACGGCCCTTCGGTCTTCCGTTCCTGATCGATCTGGCGCGCGAACACCTCGGTCTGGTAGCGGTTGACCAACGCGATGTCGGTGCGCAGCGTGTCGAGCTGCGCCTCCATCTCGGCGAGCACGCCGCGCGCGACTTCGGCGATCATCGGGATGCCGTAGCGATCGCGAACCCAACGCGCGACGGTGGTCTTGCCGGTGGCGTGGGCACCGACGAGGTAGATGCGGAGCGGGCCGTTGCCGTGACGGTGAGGCAGCATGGGAGAACCTCCTGGGACGGCGCGGATGGTAGGTGGTCCGCACCTGAACACAAGGGGTAGTAGTCATGCCGGTGCCGCAGAGGTCTTCAGGCGCCCCCGGGGCTCCGCGGATAGCGCTCGGCCGCTGCCAAGGCCGCCCGCGCCCGGTCGGCTACGACCGGTTCTGCGAAGATCGCGGCGACGACCTCGGCGGGCGGTTGCGTGGCCTGCAGCAACAGGTCCGCCAGCACCGACGTCGGCGTCGTCGCCGGCAACGGCAACTTCTTCTGCAGGCGTTCCTCGGTCGCCGCGCGCAGCCGGTGGCGCAGTTCCTCCGCCTCGATCTTCGTCGGCGCCACCTCCCCAAACGGCCGGACCATCACCCGACGGTACAACCGATCACTCGCCGCCTCGTCGATGCAGACGCGCTGCAGTCCGACCAGCCAGATCAGGAAGCGACCATCGGCGGTCTTTTCGTGGCGCGCGAGTTCGCCAAAGCCCGCGACCGGCAGCACCGGCACCGGTTCGGGCGCGTCGGCATGCGCCGAGTCGATCGTGCCCAGCACCAGTCGCCCCGGTCCATCGAGCAGATCCTCGATCATCTGCCGGTATCGCGGTTCGAACACGTGCAGCGGCAGCAACTGATTGGGGAACAGGAACACGCCCGGCAGCGGAAACATCGGCACCGGCGAGGTCGGCAGCGGCGGCGGTGTCGGCAGGATGACCAAAGCGGGTAGGGGTGGAGAGCCCGCAGTGTAGCATCGCGCCGATGCTGCGCGCGTTTGCCCCACTGTCGTTGTGGTTCTTCACGGCCTTCCTGCCCGCCCAGTCGACGGATTCGCCGCCCGGCACGCTGACGACGGCGATCGCCGAACAGGGCATCCAGCACAGCCAGGTGATGACGTTCCAGGACACGCTGTGCCACGAGTACGGCAGCCGCTTGACCGGTTCGTTGGCGTTCGGTCGCGCCGCGGCATGGGCGCGCGATCAGTTCGCGGCGATGGGGCTCGATGCGCGGCTCGAGCCGTGGGGGCAATGGGCGTGCGGCTGGGACCGCGAACAGTGGATGGGGCGCATGGTTGCGCCGGCAGAACTCGAACTGCAGGTCGCGACGCCGGCATGGACTGGCAGCACGCGCGGCATCGTGCGCGGCACCCTGGTGCCGATGCCGCAGGACGCGGCGGCGGCGGCGGCCATCGCCGTTCGGCTGGCCGGCGGCGAGTCGATCTGGTTGTGGGGCGGCTTGCCCGGCGACGAGAACACCCGGACGACCGTGCAGGGGTGGCTGACCGACGGCAAGGTGCCGGGCCTGGCGCAATCGGCCAAGAGCACCGGCTGGAACGACGACAAGTACCCAGCGCAGATCCGCGTGTTCGGCGACATGATGCAGGCGCAGAAGCCGTTCGCCGAACGGCCGCGCTGGGGGCGCGCGATCGTCCGCGACGATCAGGCGGCGGTGCTCGAGCAGCACCTGCAGGGCAAGGAACCGGTGGTCGTCGAGTTCGAACTGCGCAATCGCTGGCGGCAGGGCCCGATCGAACACGTCAACGTCGTCGCCGACCTGCGCGGCATCGAACGGCCCGACGAGGTCGTGATCGTCTGCGCGCATCTCGATTCGTGGCATCAGGCCACCGGCGCGACCGACAATGGCACCGGTGTCTGCACGACGCTGGAGGCGGCGCGGATCCTGACCGCGGTGGGTTGCAAGCCCAGACGCACCGTGCGGTTCATCCTGTGGGGCGGCGAAGAACAGGGGTTGCTCGGTTCGCGGCAGTACGTGGTCCGCCATCGCCAGCAGATGGCGAAGGTGTCGGCGGTGTTCAACCACGACGGCGGCACCAACTGGGCGCATGCATTGACGGTGCCGGAGTCGCAGGCCGCCGATTTCCAACCGATCGTCGCGGCGATCACGGCACTGCTGAAGGTGCCGCAAGCGGGCCACGAGGGGCCGTCGTTCACGCTCGGCACGACGAAGGTGCTGCAGCCGGCGGGCGGCGGCAGTGATCATGCGTCGTTCGGTGCGGTCGGGGTGCCGGCGTTCGGGTGGGGGCAGACCGGCGAAGTGCAGTACGGCCGCGGTTGGCATTCGCAGTGGGACACGTGGTCGATCGTGGTGCCGCAGTATCAGGCGCACACGGCGACGGTCGTGGCGATGGTCGCGCATGGCGTGGCCCAGCTCGATCATCTGCTGTCGCGGGAAGGTGTCGAACGCGCGACGCAGGAAGGGCTGATTTCGGCGGCGACGGTGCTCGAGGTGTGGCTTGGTGTCGCGCTCGAGGGGCTGAAGGTCACTGCCGTCGAGGCCGGTGGGCTGGGAGCGCGCAGCGGTCTCCAGGTCGGCGATGTGGCACTCGGCGTCGGCGCGGAGACGGCACAAGCGGCGACCGAGTTGCTGCCGCAACTGCGCGCGGCGTTCTCTGCCGATGCCGAGGTCGTGTTGCGGGTGCGGCGCGGGGAGCAGGAACCGCGGCTGACGATCGTCAGGTGATCGGCACCGGCTTGCGGTCGGACGGTGTTGGCATCGCTGCCGGGGTCGCAATACCGTTCCGATCCCCATGGAACAGGAACCGCAACCACCGGACGACCAGACCCGCGACGCCATTGGGAAGGCTGCCGAGGCAGGTTCGCCGACCCTGTCGGGATTGATCCAAGCGCACCACGCCAGCTTGCTGATGATGGCGCAACGCTTGCACGCCAGGGAAGCGGCGGGCCATTCGCTGAACCCGACGGCGTTGCTCAATGAGGCCTATGCCCGCCTGTGCAAACAGCCCAAGGTCGGCGCCAAGGGAACCCTGTTCTTCAAGGCCTGCTTCGCGCAGGAGTGCCGACGGATCCTGGTCGAGCACGCGCGGAAGAAGCACGCTCTGCGCCGTGGCGGCGACCGCAAGCGCGAGACGCTGGCCGACAAGTCAGGCGTTGGCACGGCCAGCTCGCTCGATCTGCTCGTCGTCAACGATCTGATCGAGGGCCTGGCCAGGCACAGCGAACGGATGGCGCGGATCGTCGACATGCGCGTGTTCTCGGATCTGACGGTCGCCGAGTGCGCGGAAGTGTTGGGGGTGTCGACGCGGACGGTCGACAAGGACTGGAAGTTCGCGCGGGCGTGGCTGCGCAAGGAAATGGGTTGAGCCACCGTCGATTCCACGAGCCCCCGACCGTCCCCACACCATGCCCAAGTTCCTGCTGATCCTCCGCGGCGACCCCGACACCTGGCGCCACCTTCCCCCCGACCAGATCCAGGCCCTGATCGGCGAGTTCGAAGCCTGGGCCGGCAAGCTGATGGCCGAAGGGCGCTTCGTCGACGGCAGGAAACTCGCCGACGGCCACGGCCGCGTGCTGACCGGCAAGCCCGGCAAGGCCGTCATCACCGACGGGCCCTACGGCGAGACCAAGGAGATCGTCGGCGGGTTCCACCTGATCCAGGCCGACAGCTACGAACACGCCGTGGAACTGTGCCGCGACCATCCCGAGCTCGGGCTGAACGGCTCGGTCGAAATCCGGCAACTCGACCTGATGGGACAACCCGACGGCTGACGTATTTCACTGGGCACCCGCCGCACCGTCGGGTACCACAACCAGCCGTTCCGCGTTCCCGCATGGCCAAGTCGACCGCGTCGATCTCCTCGCTGCTCGCTTTCGTCTGCTGCGCTGTCGCGGCGGCCCAGCAACCGGCGCCGCAGGACCCCCTGGCCCCGAAGCCGACGCCGCCGATTGCCCAGGATCCGACGCAGAAGCCCGACGCGCCGCTGCCGGTCGATGCCGAGGCCGAACGGAAGAGCCTGCCGATCCGCGATCTGACTCTCGGCGACGCGCTGCGCGCCGGCCGGGCCAACAACGTCGAACTGCGGGCGGCGGAGTTGCTGCCGCAGCAGGCGCGGCAAGACCTGCTGGTCGCGGAGGCGGTGTTCCAGCCCGAGCTGTACGGCGATGCCGGTTACTCCGATGCCGAGTCGCCGCGCCGCAACAACTTCCAGCCGGCCCTGACCCGCAAGACGATCGACGCGACGGTGGGGTGGCGCCAGCGCGTGTTGACCGGCGGCTTGTTCGATCTCGCCTACCGGCCGGCGCGGTTGACCACGTCGAGCACCTCGGGGGCGTTCCCGGACCGGCAGTACACTTCGGAGTGGAGCCTCAGCTACACCCAGCCGTTGCTGCGCGGCGCCTGGACCGACTACCAGCTCGCCGACGTCAACTCGGCTCGTCACGGTCTGCGCCAGGCCGAACACAGCTACGCGCGGCAGATCCAGGACACCTTGCTGGCGATCGTCGAGGCCTACTGGGAGCTTGCGTATGCCCGGGCCAACTACCGCGTCGTGCTGGCGGCGCTGGATGTGGCCAGGGAACAACTGCGCATCACCGCCGAACGGATCCGGGTGCAGGAGCTGGCGCCGCGCGATCGCGTTGCCGATGAAGCCGAGGTGGCGCGGCGCGAAGAGGAACGGATCCAGGCCGACAACGAGATCCGGCGGCGCGAGGACGATCTGCGCCGGTTGGTGTTCGACGATGCCGGTGGGTCCTTGTGGCGCTGGAATCTGCGGCCGTCGTCGCCGATCGAGACTTCGCCAGCGGTCGAGGAGGTCGCGTTCGAACCCTTCGTCGAGGCGGCGCTCGGCAAGCGGCCCGACCTGATGGCCAGGCGCAACGAGGTCGCGCAGGCAGAACTCGAGGCGGTCAAGGCCAACCGCGACACGCTGCCCGGGTTGGACCTGGTGACTTCGTACTCCAGCGATGGCGTGCGCGACGACTTCAGCCCGGCGTTTGCCGATTCCAGCGAACTGCAGTATCCCGACTGGAGCGTGCGGCTGCAGTTCTCGATCCCGATCGGCAATCAGGCGGCGCGGGCGCGCGCGCAGGGAGCCCTGCTCGAGGTCGAACGGCGGCAACGTGTCCTCTACGGCGCGATCCTCGATGTCACCAAGGAAGTGCGGGCGGCGGTCCGCAACCTGCACACGCTGGCGCAGAGCATCCGTGCCAGCGGCGAATCGGTGCGACTGGCGGAGACCAACCTGGAGACCGAGAAGGTCAAACTGCGGGTCGGCGCCTCGACGGCGTTCGAAGTCCAGCGCCGCAACCAGGAACTGCGCGAGGCCAGGTCGCGCCATCTGCGCAATCAACTCGACTACCGCGTCGCCGAGAGCCGATTGCAGCATGCGCAGGGCATCCTGGAAGTGCCCCGCGAGTGACGCCGTGGCGGCACGGCGCTAGAGGCACCCGATGATCGCAGTCCTGCTCCCGTTCGTGGTGATCTGCCCGATGCTGTGGCTGCCGGCGCAACAGGCGCCGGTCGGTCCCGAGCCGGTGCCGGCCCGGGCAACCCAGGGCGCCAATCCCTATGCCGTGCCGGACTGGCACCCGGATTGGCCGGTGGCGCTGGATCTGCCGCTGCGTTCCCCGGGCCGGTGGTACGACCGCACGCGCCGGCAGGCGCTCGAACGGGTGGTCGCCAACCTGCAGGGCAACGTCCGCCGCGACACCTGGCTGATGGCGACCGAGTTCTTCGACCGGGCGCCAGCCGATGCCGTGCCGGCGCTGATCGCGGCGATGGACCGTGCGTTCGCCAACCCGGCGACGCAGGATGTCGTGCGCAACACGCTCGATGCGATGGGGCGGATGGCCGACGAACGGTTCGACGACGCGATCCGGCGAGCCCTCGAACATCCGAGCGCCGCGGTCAAACAGGCGGCTTATGCGGCGCTGACGACTTCGGGCAAGGTCGAGACCATCAAGGCGACGGCCGCGTTCTTCCTGCAGATGGATGGACGGGCGCGGGCGAGCTGGCTGCGCGCGGCGCGGTTGCGGCTCGGCGCCGACGCGGTGCCGTTGCTGACCGGGCTGATGATGGCGGAGATGCCGGTGCCGCTGCGCGATGCCGTGCTGAAGGAAGTGCTGGAGATGCCGGCGGCGCAGGCCGTCGAGGTCGTTCGCGGTCGCTGGCACGAAGCGGTCGGCGAGTTCCAGGCGATCATCGCCGGGTTGCTGCATGCGACCGGCGATCTCGCCGGCACCACGTGGTTGCGACAGGCGCTGCGCAGCGAGGACCCGGCGGCGGTGGTGCTGGGGGTGCGCAACGCCGGCCGCTGGGGCCAGATCGGCGTGCTGCAGGAAGACGTGCTGCGGACCGTCACCCATGTGCGTGGCGAAGTGCGCATGGAACTGCTGCTGGTGCTGAAGAAGGCCACCGGCGAGGACATCGACAAGACCCTCGAGGTGCTGGCGGAGCCGAATGAGGACTGGCAGATCAAGGGCCTCGCCATCCAGGAACTGACCCGGCGCGGCCGCACGCAATCGGTCGATGCCCTGCTCGACGAAGTCGCGACCACGACCGGCACCCGGTTGTCGTTGCTGTTGAATCTGCTGGCGGTCAGCGGCGATCCGCGCGCGGTGCCGTTGTTCGTCGAGCGCTTCGCCAAGGCTCCGGCCGGCGAGGGCCGCGAGTTCCTGCAGGCGCTGGCGTTCTCCGGCAGGGAGGCGGCGGCCGACGCGCTGCTGCAGGTTTTCCTGGGCGAGGAACGGGCGGTGCAGGAGAAGGATCGCGAAGGCGCGCAGCTGACGACGATGAACTACGTGCCGATCCTGTTGCCGAACCTGCGCGGCGCCGAGCACCGCGTGCTGGCCGGCTGGGGGCTGGTGGCGCGCGATGACTGGCGGCGGCGGGCGCTCTTGTTGCAGGCGATCGCCGGCATCGCCGCCGACCGCACCGACCCGAAGGTCCGCGCCTCGCTGTGGGAGCTCGTCCGCAGCGTCGTGTTCGACAAGACCGAGCTGCCGCAGCTGCGGATGCAGGCGCTGCAATCGCTGGCGCGGCGCGCCATGACGATCGACGATGCGATGAACCTGCGCGAACAGACGCCGACCGAGACCCCGCCGATGCGCGCGTTCTTCAGCGACTGGTTGCTCGAGTACTTCTAGGCGCGCAGCGGTGCGGCCGGCGACCCGTTCACGGGCGCGTGTGTGCGTGCGGCAGTCCTGCCGGCCGCCGGCTGACCAGCCAGCGTTCGTCGTCCTGGCCGCGGTAGGCCCACGGATGGTGGTTGCTGGCGTCGTTGCGCCGTCGGTGTGGGCCAGCGGGTTCGGGCGCGCGGCCGGTGCCGGCGTAGGCGGCCTGCAGATTGCGGGTCGAAGCGGCTTCGGCGTCTTCCGGCCAGAAGAACGCCGTATGGGCGGCGCTGCGCGGTTCGGCCGGCCAGGCGATCACCTCGATGGCGGCGATCGCACCGTTGCCGGCACCCAGTTCCGGCGGAGCAGGCGAGTCCTGCACCGCGAACAGGTAGTGCTTGTTGGTCAGCAACAGGCGGCGCGGGGCGGTCGACGGCAATTCGATCAGGTCGTCGGTCAGTTCGCCCGCGGCCACGGCCAGCGCCAGTGTTCGCGCCAGGACATGCGCGCGTTGCCAGGGATCATCCAGGTCCAGGGGCTGCGCCGCGAGCACCGCCAGGTGGAGCGCCTGGCCGATCGTCTCGGCGCGCCCTTCGATTCGTGCCGTCCGATGGCCGGCGGCCCACGGGGCCCAGCTCGCGAAGCCGAGCCCGACGAGGCCGGCCACGAGCAGTCCGCTGCCGAGATGGAACGACCACGCCGATCGACGCATCGGCGGCGGACAGTATCGTGTCGCCATGCTGCCCGTGAAGTTCGACTTCGAATGTGTGCCAGCCGATGTCCGTGGGGTCGCGGCGGCGCTCGGTGCGGCGGGTGGCCGCGTGTGGCTGGTCGGGGGGCCGGTGCGCGATCGATTGCGCGGTGAGGCGGTCGTCGATTTCGACTTCGCGACCGATCTGCCGCCCGAACGGGTTGCCGCGGCGCTGCCGGGCGTCGATGCGCGGGACGCCAGCCTCGGCGCCTGCAAGCTCGCGACCACCGGGTTGCCGGTGGTGGTGACCACCCTGCGCACCGAAGCGGATTACCAGGACCATCGACGGCCGCGCGTGGTGACGTTCGTCACCGACGTGGCCGCCGATGCCCGCCGCCGAGACTTCACCGTCAACGCGCTGTATGCCGCCTGGCCCGATGGCGACCTGCTGGACCCGACCGGCGGGCTCATGGACCTGCAGGCCGGGGTCCTGCGGATGATCGGGGAGCCGACCGTGCGCTTTGCCGAGGACGCGCTTCGCCTGCTGCGAGCGGTGCGGTTCGCCGCGCGCTTGTCGCTGCGCTTGCACGACGACACGGCCGCGGCGGCGCGGTCGGCGGCGGGACTGTTGTCGCAGCTGTCGGCGGAACGGATCTGGCAGGAACTGACGGCGATGTTCATCGGCCCAGGACGTGGGCGCGCGTTGCGGCTGCTGGTCGAACTCGGCTTCGCGGCGGTGTTGTTGCCCGAGGTCGCGGCGATGGACGGCGTGACCCAGCCGCCCGAATACCATCCCGAGGGCGATGTGCTGACCCACGTCGCGATGGTGCTGGATCACGTGCCGGCGGGCGACCCGGTGCTGGCCTGGGCTGCAGTGCTGCACGACGTCGGCAAGCCGCCGACCTGGCGGCAAGCGGACGACCGGATCCGCTTCGATGGCCACGATGTGCTGTCGGCCACGATGGCCGAGGCGATCCTCGCGCGGCTGCATGCGCCGCAGGCGTTGCGCGAAGCAGTCGCCGAGATCTGCCGCGACCACATCCGCTTCGCCGCGTTCCCGGGCATGCGCCCGCGCCGCCGGCAGCGCTGGATGCGGACGCCCCATTTCGCGCAGCACCTGGCGTTCCACCGCGCCGATTGCCTGGGCAGTCATGGCAAGCTCGGCATCTGGCAGCAGGCCGCGGCAGAGTTCGCGGCGTTGCCGCCCGATCCGGGGCCGCCGCTGCTGACCGGGGCCGACGTCCTGGCGTTCGGGGTGCCATCCGGGCCGCGTGTCGGGATGCTGCTGCGCCGCGTCGAGGCCGAACTGGATGGTTTGACGACCGTCCCGACCCGCGACGATGCGCTGGTCCTGCTTCGAGACCTGATCGCACGCGGCGATCAAGAGCCGGGAACCGACCGACGATAACCCGAGTGCGTGCGCCGGATGGCCGCGCAACGGAGGACCATGCATCGCCACGATCAGGACGAGGGCTTCGAGAAGTACCGCAAGGAACGGCAACGTCGCCGACTGACGGCGGAGCCGATGCGGCCGTTGGGCGAACAGCATGGCGCCTTGCGTGAGCTCGAGGAGGTCGAGCAGCGGGAACAGATGGAGCGGCAGCTGTCGCGTGAGGTACACGAGTTCCTCGAGTGCGCCACCAAGACGGCGGCCAGCATCGTGCAGAAGGTCTCGGCGACGGCGCGCGAGCGGGTCTGTGCGCAGCTGGAGTCGGAGATGGAGGACTTCCTGCTCGATGCCGCGTCGCGCTTGAATCACTTCGTCGGCGACATGTTGAGCAGCCGCCGCGGCCAGGTCGCCGAACAGCGGGTGGAGCCGCACGTGCACAACCTGGTGGGTGCGCCACTGGACGGCTTCCGTTTTGCCGGCACCGCGCACCTCGCCGACAAGCACATCGGTCAGGACCCGTTCGCGACCGAGGTCGAGGACGTGTCGCGCGAGTTCCGGGCGCAGATGCCAGCCCACCCCGAACCGGTGAACGGTGCCGCTGCCGCGCCGGACGCGGCCAGCGAGGCGCCCGCGCCCGTCGAGCCCGCCACAGCGGTGCCCGAAGCCGGCGTCGTCGAGGCGGCGGTGCCGACACCCGCGGCCCCGGCGGGCAATGCCGATCTGGAGTCGTTCAAGGCGATGCTGAAGGACCTGGTCAAGCAAGGGCTGATGACCCGCGACGAAGCGCGTGCGGCCTGGCAGCAACGGGTGGCTCGCGTGCAGGCGCCGGCCGCCGTCTGACGGCCAGACCGTTCAGGTCAACGCGATCTTGCGGGCGATCAGCCGCGCGGGCGCGATCGCCAGGGCCACGGCGAGTGCTTCCGGATACCTGCTGGACGCGAGGCACAACAGCGCCGTGTAGAGCATCGTGCCGAGCAGCAGGAACATCATCGAGCGGCGGATCGCGCGCTGGTCCCAGACCGCCGTCTGGCGGTTGCGGCGCGCAAACCACAAGATCGGCAGCAACGCCAGCGCCGGCGCCGGCCACAGGCCGTTCTGCGCCGTGGTCAGGCCGACCAGGGCCGCCAACGGTGGTGCCGTCTGGATCGCGACGACGGCACGCGGCGACACCGACCGGCTGTCCTCGAAGATGCCGAGGATCGTCACCGCGACGATGTAGCAGCCGTAGCAGGCCGCCGCGATCAGCAGCACGCGCAGGTGGTCCGGCGCGACCGCACCGAGCCCGCTGGCGATCGCGAGGTTGCCGCCGCGCAGCAGCCCCATGGTGGCAGCGCCGATCAGCGCGACCTTCTTGCCGAGGAAGTCATAGAACAGCACGCCGATGACGAGCGCGCCGTGCTGCAGTCGACAGGGAGACAGCACCAGCGCGCCGCCGAGCAGCAGTACACCGATGGCGATCGCGAGGGTAAGCGGCAACTGGCCCGACGGCAGCGGCCGTTCGGGGCGCTGGCGCGCGTCTTCGTGCCGATCGGCGATGTCGTTCCAGACCATGCCGCCGGCGTAGACCAGCACGCTGGCCAGCACCGCGGTGGCAGCAGCGGGCGACCACGGCAGGCCCAGAAGGCAGAGCCCGGCGACGACGTCGGCGGCGGGGGAGAACAGTGTGCCGGCGCGCAGCAGTCGCAGGATCGGGAGGATCATGGCCATGGCGGGGGCGCCGATGGCCGTTGGCGCCGATGGCGCTACAGCAGGCGCAAGATGTCGTTGTAGGTGACGAACACGACCAGCGCGAGCACGAAGATCAGGCCCAGGATCTGGCTGTAGGTCAACACCCGCACACTGACCGGCGAGCCCTTGATCTTCTCGATCAGCAGGAACAGCAGGTGGCCGCCGTCGAACACCGGGATCGGCAGCACGTTGATGAAGGCCAGGTTGATGCTGAGCAGCGCGAGGAATTAGAACAGCCGCGAGAAACCCTCCTGGCTGACGTGGTAGGTCACCCGCGAGATCTGGATGATGCCGCCGAGGTTCTTGGCGCCGACGTCGCCGGTGACGAGGCGCTTCAGCGTCACGTAGAGCTGCTTGATCAGGTCGGCCGAGCAGACCATCCCGCGCACGATGGCGTCACCGATGGAGGCGGCGCGCACTTCGATCCGTTGCTGGGTCGAGCTGACGGCGACGCCCGGCTCCCACAGCGATTGGCGCGCCGGCGTGATCCGCAGATCGAACGTGGACGCCAGGCGCAGGTCGCCGGTCGCCGGATCGAGGAACGGCGCGCGCTGGTCCGCGGCCGCGCGGCGCACCGTGACCGCCAGCGCCTTGCCGTCGGTCGCGGCCTTGACCACGGCGCGCAGGTCGTCGAAGTCGTCGATGTCGCGACCGTCGACCGCGACGATCCGATCGCCTGGGCGCAGGCCGGCGGCCTCGGCCGCCCCGCCCGCTGCCGGCTGCAGCAGCAGACCGACCTCGTCGCCGCGCAGGACCACGTGTTCGGCCAGCAACCGGCGCGACGCGGCGTCGGCGGCGGCCGCCAGCAGCACTTCCTTGTCGTCGCGGCGGACGACGATCTGCAGGGACGGCGGGCCATCGGCGGCGCTGGTCAGCGAACCACTGGTGAACGGCTGGCCGTCGATCGCCAGGATCACGTCGCCGCGCCGCAGATCGAGGGTCGCCAGCAGCGGCAAGCGAGTCGGCTGCAGGCCCTCGACGATCCGCGGCAGCATGGTCACACCGATCAACGGTGGCGCCTTCTCGGGCAGCACGCGCGGCGTGATCGTCACGCTGCGTTCCTGGTCGTCGGCGCCGCGAACCCGCAAGGCGATCGGCTCCGGGCCGGTCGGCGACAACGGCAACAGGACCGAGCCGTCGATCGTGGCGGTGTCCTTGCCGTCGATGGCGATGAGGCGATCGCCCGGCTGCAGCCCGGCCGCCACGGTGGCGTCGGTGATCGACTCGACCCGCGGCGGCGCCTTTGGATCGATCGCCGGACCGATGCCCAGCGCATACATGCCGGCGGTGGTGTCGAAGTGCGCTTGCACCTCGACCGCCTGTTCCGCGTCGCCGCGCCGGATCCGCAACTGGATCGGCTTGTGGCCGGCCAACGCGATCTCCACCGCCAGGTTGTCGAAGGAGTAGATCTCCTTGCCGTTCAGGGCCAGCACCCGGTCGCCCGGTTGCAGTTCGGCCTCCCAGGCCGCCGATCCCGGCGTCACCGTGCCGATCACTGGCGCCACGAACGTGACTCCGGCCGAGAACACCAGCGGGAACGCGATCAGCGCGAACAGCGCGTTCATCACCACGCCCCCGGCGTAGAACAGCATCCGCTGGCCGACGGATTTGCTCCACAGGCATTGTTCGTCGGGATAGCGCGTGTCGCCAGGGTCCTGGCCGGCGACCTGCACGTAGCCGCCGAACGGCACCGCGGCGATCCGGTAGTCGGTGTGGCCGCGACGCCAGCCGAACAGCCGCGGGCCGAAGCCCACGGCGAAGACCTCGACGCGCGCGCCGATCAGGCGCGCGGCCAGGAAGTGTCCGGCCTCGTGCACGACGATCAGCAGGCAGATGCCGAACGCGGTCAGCAGGATGTTGGCGATCGCGGTCATCGCGGGATCTCGGCCATCGGATGGTCGTCGTGGTATCGGGTCATGGCGTCGTCGCGACCAGCTGGTTGGCCAGCGTCCGGCCGTCCCGATCGGCGGCGAGCACGTTCGCCAGCGTCGTCGCCGGGCGCACCTGGCGCTGGCGGAGGATGCGGGCGGTGGTCTCGACGATGGCGGGGAACGGCACGGCGCCGGCCAGGAACAGGCGGGTCAGTTCTTCATCGGCTGCATTGAGCACCGCGCCTGAGTCACCCCCCAGACGCAGCGTCTCGTAGGCCAACGGCACGGCCGGGTAGCGTTCGGCGTCGATTGGCAAGAACTCGAGGTTGCGCCAACGGGACGGGTCGAACGGCTGGAAATCGAACGGCGTCCGTTCGGGCCAGCTGAGGCAGTACAGGATCGGCACCCGCATGTCCGGCACGCCGCATTGCGCCACGATCGAGCCGTCGACGAACTCGACCATCGAATGGACGATGCTCTGCGGGTGCAGCACGACCTGGATCTTGTCCGGCGGCAATCCGAACAGCCAGTGCGCTTCGAGCACCTCGAACGCCTTGTTCATCATCGTGGCACTGCCGATCGTGATCCGCGGCCCCATCGTCCAGGTCGGGTGCCGCAACGCTTCGTCGCGCGTGATCGACGGAAACGTCGCCAGCGGCCGGTGCAGGAACGGCCCGCCGCTGCCGGTCAACCAGATGCGCCGGATCGTCGACGGATCCTCGCCGCGCAGGCATTGGTGGATGGCACAGTGTTCACTGTCGACTGGCAGCACGATCGCGCCGCTGTTCTCGGCGAGCTGCATCAGGTGTTCACCGGCCATCACCAGCGATTCCTTGTTGGCCAGTGCCAGCCGCCGGCCCGCACGCAGCGTCCACTCCGAAGCCGGCAGGCCGGCGGCGCCGGTGATCGCGTTCAGCACGATGTCCGGTCGGGTCTGGTCGAGCGCGGCCAGCACGCCGTCGGCGCCGCGATGGAACGTCGTTCCGGGCGGCAGGCCCTTGGGTGGGTCGGCATCGGTCATGCACACCGCCGTTGGCGAGAACTCCGCGGCCTGCGCGGCGATCTGCTCGCCACGGCGCGCCGTCAGCGCGACCACGTCGAAGCGGTCGCGTCGGTCGCGCAGGATCGCCAGGGCCTGGGTGCCCACCGAACCGGTGCTGCCGAGGATCGCGACGCGCGTTCTGCTCACGGCAAGGATCATGCGCCCGAGTGCCCGGCATGCAAACCGGTTGTCGCGAGGACTCGCGATGACCTGGCCGTGACCTTGCCGGTTGCGGGGCCCTCGGTCGCACTCGATGATGCCACCATGGTCTGCATGCGCTTTCGGGTCCGGGCGGGCGGCGCGAACGCCCGGGCGGCAACGGCGGTTCTGGTGTTCGGCTGCGCGTCGCTGGCGCAACAGCCCGCCGGCGATCCGGCGGTCGAGTTCGCCCGGTTGTGGGAGCAGATCACCAGGGACCCGGCGGTCGCGCCTCGCCTGGCGCCGGTTGCCGTCACGGCGTTCCTGCGGATCGCCGATGCGGGCGCGCGTTTCGCTTGCCTCGAACGGGCGGTGGCGGTGCGGTGTCTGGCGGGGCAGGCCGAGGCGGCCATCGGGTTGGCGGCCGAGGCGCGGCAAGCGGGGATCGAGGGGCCGATCCTGGTCGAGTACGAACTGCGGGCGTTGGCCCAGGCGGGGCGGCTGGCGGATTTCGCGGCAGCGACGCGCGCTGCGGCCCCCGGCCAGCCGGCCGCGATGCTGGCGGCGGTGCGCGCCGAAGAAGGGCGGATCCTGATGCTGGCCGATGCCGCGCTGCGGACTGGCCAGACTGCCGACGCGGTCCACGCCTTCGAACTGTTCGTGCAGGCCTGGCCGGGCGACGCGGTCCGGCTGGCCAACCTGGCGCTGACCCGGCGCCACCTCGGCGACGTCCGCGGCGCCGCAGCGGCCTACGAACAGGCCCTGGCGGCCGCGCCTGACGATCCGCAGATTCGCAGTGACCACGGCTTGTTCCTGCGCGCGACCGGCGACTGGCCCGGAGCGCTGGCGGCGCTGCAGACCGCCCTGGCGAAGGAGGCGGTGCCGGGTGAGGGGCCCGCGATCACCAATCTCGTGCAGATGGCGGTGCTGGCGCCAGACCGGATGGCGATGGATGTGTTGCCTGCTGCCAGCCGGGCGCTATCCGTGCGGCCGGATGCGGTGTTCTTGCGGCGCGTGACCCTCGACCTGATCCTGGACCGATCGGCGATCGGCTCGAAACAGCCGTTTGGCAAGTCCGCTTCGACCCGCTAACTTGCCTTCGTCGCCGATCCGGCGCGTGGCGGCCCCTCTGTCGCGTCGCTGTTTGCCTGACCCCTTCTCTTGGAGCGTTCGATGACCGTCCTGGTGGATCTGGCCTTGACCCTCGTTTCGCTGTGCGCGCCTCAGGGCGGTGACGCGGCCGCGCCCGCCGCGCAGGCGCCCCTGCTGACGCCGGCCGAGCAGAAGTCGCTGCACGACAAGCTCGTCAAACTCGTGGAGCTGCGGATCGAGTACGATGCCTCGACCGGCAAGGAGCGCGAGCGCGCCAGCAAGCAGTACGAGAAGGCGCGGGAGGCATTCGACAAGGAGTGGGACCAGCGCGCCGAGAAGAAGGGCAACCTGCTGCGGTCGACCGCCGACACCGCCGCGATCTTCGACAACTGCTTCACGTTCGAGCGCAAGACCGCGACCCCGATCAAGCTGGAGACACCGAAGGACGGCACTCCGTACTGCATCGCGGTGCCCAAGGCCTACAAGGCCGACGCCCCAAGCCGCGCGGTCGTCGTGATCCCCGGCGCCGGCGATGCCGTCGGCACCTGGGTCGACGGGCGCGAGTGGTTCGCCAAGACCTGGGACAAGTCCGCGGCGGCCGGCGACACGATCTTCCACGTCAATCAGGTCAGCAAGGGCGTCGATTTCGACACGATGCCCGACTTCAGCCGCGAGGGCGACGATGTCACCGAACTGACACGGATCGGCGAGGCGCTGAAGTCGTTCGGCGAAACCAATCGCGGCTACAACCTCGATCGCAAGCGGGTCTTCCTCGATTGCGGCAAGGGTTCGTGCGGCTTTGCGTTGCGCTTTGCCGCCAACTTCCCGGATCGCTTTGCCGGGCTGATCCTGCGGCATCCGACCGAGGTCGATGGGCTGCGGCTGGGGAGCCTGACCGGGGTGCCGGTGCTGTTGATCGCCGATGGCACGACGGCAGCGGCGGCGACCAAGTTGCAGAAGGCGCTGAACGACCTCGAGAAGGACGCCTGCAAGATCCTCACCGCAACCGACGCCTATCCGTTCAAGGGCGCGACCCCCGAGATCGAGACCTGGATGTCCGGGGGTCAAGCGCAACCTGACGCGGAGCAAGGTCGTGCTCGAGCCCAACGACGACCGGTTCCGTCGCGGCTACTGGGTGTCGATCGGCCGGATGGACGAGATCCGGTTGGCGCCACCCGACCAGCGGCCGCGGCTCGAAGCCGTTGTCGATCGCGTCGCCAATCGGATCACCGTCAAATGCGTCGGCATCGAGACGTTCGCGCTGCAGTTGTCCGATGCCCTGCTCGATCTGGACAAGGAATACACGATCGTCGTCAATGACAAGGCGTTCACCGAGAAGCGCACCCGCGACTTCAACGCGATGTTCGACGGCATGATCAAGAAGTTCGACTCGGAGTACGTGTTCCCGGTCAGCTTCGAGTGTGCGGTGCCGAAGGCGGAAGCGGCCAAGGAACCGAGCAAGTAGCCGTGCGCCGATCGACCGCCGCGGCGACCGCCGGACTTGCCGGGTGTGCGCTGATGGCCGTCGAACTGGCGGCGGTCCGGTTGTTGGCGCCGCATTTTGGCGATAGCGCCTATGTGTGGACCAACGTCATCGGCGTGATCCTGGCAGCGCTGGCGGCCGGCGCCTGGTTCGGCGGCCGGTTGGCGGCCGGCGACCGGCCGACGCGCGCGCTGGCGATCGCGTTCGCGGTTGCCGCCGGCATCCTGATCGCCGTGCCGCTGGTGGCGCCGCCGTTGGGCGCCTGGCTGGTTCCGGAGGAAATGCCGCTCGATGCGGCGATGCCGGCGCTGGTTCGCGGCTCGCTGCTGGCCACGGTCGTGCTGTTCGCTCCGCCGGTCTGGCTGCTCGGCGCCGTGTCACCGCTGCTGGTCACCGCGGTTGTCCGGAGCGGCGGCCAGATCGGTGCCTCGGTTGGCGCCGTGTCGGCGGCGGGGACCATCGGCAGCCTCATCGGCACGTTCGCGACCACGCATCTGGCTGTGCCGGCGCTCGGTTGCCGCCTGACCGTGTGGCTGGCCGCGCTGTTGCTGGCGGCCTGCGCCGCGATGGTTTCGCGGCCGCAGAAGGCGCGTGCAGTGGCGGCGTTGCTGCTGCTCGCGCTGACGGCGACAGCGTTGCTGCCCGGATCCGTGCGGACCGCATTCGCCGCCGCTGCCGGGCCTCTCGGGCCGCCGCCGCCGGGTAGCGAACTGCTGGTCGAAGCCGAGAGCCGCCAGCAGTACCTGCAGGTCGTGCGCGATGCCAACGCCGCCGGGGGGCCGCTGCTGGCGCTACGGATCAATGAGGGTCTCGATTCGTTCCATTCGGTCGCGGTCGAGGGCAGCGTGTTGACCGGCGGACGCTACTACGACTGGCATGCGGTCGCGCCGTTGCTGGCCGGCGACGGTCGCCGGCCGGAGGGCCTGCGGGCGTTGTCGATCGGCGATGCCGGTGGCAGCTTCCGGCGGGTCTACGATGCCGTGCATCCGGGCGCGATCGTCGATGCCGTCGAGATCGACGCCACGACGGTGGAACTGGGCGAACGGTGGTTTGCCGGCCGCAAGGCGCCGGGTCAGGTGTTCGTCGTCGACGGCCGGGTGTTCGTCGAGCACGCCACGGGGCAGTACCACGTGCTGCACGTCGACGCCTACGCGCATCAGGTGTATGTGCCTGCGCATCTGGCGTCGCGGGAGTTCTTCGCCGCGGCGCGCCGGCGGTTGTTGCCCGGCGGGGTGATCGCCTGCAACGTCGGCGGGCTCCGCGTCGACGATCCGGTGCTGGTCGCGATCGCGGCGTCGATGCGCACGGCGTTTCCCGAGGTCTCGGTGCTGCGCGTGCCGCGCTCGCGCAACTACGTGTTGCTCGGGCGCGACCGGCCACTGCAGCCGGCGAGTCTGGCAGCGTTCGCGTTTGGCGACGAACGGCTGCGCGACGGCGATGCGGCGCAGTGGCGGCAGATCGTCGCCGCAACGGCCACGCCGGGTGCGCTACAGGTCGTGCCGGCCGGCGCGGCGCTGGCGGACGACTTGCCGGCACTGGATCGGCTGCTGCACGAGTCGTACGTGCACACCGGCGACCCGGCGACGGTGGTGGCGGCCACGGGCAGCCTCGCCGTCGCCGCCGCCGAGGGCGAAGCGTTCACCGCGTTGCGTGCCGGGGACTTCACCGCGGTGCTGGCCGTGGTCGGCAACAGCCAGCAGCCGAGCCCGTGGCTGCGGCTGGCAGCCGGCGATGCGCGCTGGCAACTGCGGCATCTGCATGCCGCGGCCGCCGAGTATGCGGCGGCCGCGGCCATGCCGGCGGATCCGTCGATGCAGGCGACGATCGCCCAGCGGCAGCGTGACCTGGCGATCGAGCTGGCGCCGCGGCAGCGCGCCGACGCCGTCGCACAGCGCAACGGCTGGCTTTTGGCATTCGTGGCCGCGTTGTTCGCGGCGGCGGTGCTTTGGCTGCCCCGCCGGCTGGTGCCGGCGGTCTGAGAATCACAGGATGTCCAGCACGCCAGTCGCCCGGTCCAGCAGCGTCTCGGTCGCCGCCCGGTAGTTCATGTCGGCGCCGATCTGACTGTTCCACGGCAGCCGCCGGCGGTCGGCGACGCCACCGAGACCGACGGCGGCGAACGCGCGACTCAGTTCGGTCATCGACGGTTCGAACAACAGGGCGGTCAGCGGCCGGATCGACCGGCGATCGCCGATGTGACCCAGCGCGCGCGCAATCGCGCTCATCCTGGCCAACGTGCCGTCGCCGTCGCGCAGCAGCGTCAGCAACCGGTCGGCGACGCTCTTGTCACCGAGGCGGCCGAGTGCCATCGCGGCCTGCGACAGCAACGTCGGGCGCCGGACCGAGGTCACCAGCAGTTGCTGGATCGGTTCGCGCGCCGCGGTGTCGCCCATCAGGGCCAGCGCGATGCAGACGTGGCCGGCGACGTCTTCCTTCGCCAGGCTCCTGCCGAGCAGTTCGCGCAGCGCCGGTGCCGCTGGCAGGTGCTGGCACAGGCCGAGCGCGATCGCGAGGGCGCCCTGCAGTTCGGGCGTGCGGGCGTCCTGCAGACGCTGGAGCAGCGACTCTCCGACGGTGCCGTCCGGATTGACCGGCGCGCCGATCGAGCGCGCGGCGAGCCGGGCGTCGAACTCAGTGTACGCCGAGCGCGAGCGCGATCCATGGCAGCCGGGTGGACTTCTGGTCCAGTTGCGCCAGCAACAACGACCGCGACAGCGTGCCCGGAACCTGACCGAGCGCCATCGTCGCGAAGGCGCGGGTCTGCACATCCTTGTGTTCCCGCGCGACCTGGAGCAGCGTCCGGCAGACCTCCGACTCCGGTGCGTCGCCATCGCTGCACGACAGGGCCATCCGACCGAGCGCCAGCGCGGCCGAACGCGTGAGGTCGTGCGAGTCCTGGCGCCGGAGCTTGCCCTGCAGTTCGGCGGTCAATTGGGTCCGCAGCTCCGGCGCGAGCGCGTCGGTCGGCGGAATCAGCCGCTGCAGCGAAGTGGCGCAGTGCGCCTGCACGAGGTGCGTGCCGGGCCCGAGATCGGCGAGCCAGTAGGTGCGCAGGCCGTCGACGGCGCGTCGCTGCAGTTGCCGGCCGGCCGGGTCATTGCTGTCGGGAATCACCAGCCCGAGCGACAGGATCGTCGCGACGCGCAGGTTGCGCGAGTCCGCGGCCGGATCGGTCAGATTCCGCAACAGCACGTCGACGACCTGTTGCTTGTGGGTGTGGTCGGTCGACGATCCGGCGAACAGGCCAAGACCATAGGTCGCGAAAGTCCGGACCCGGTCGTCGACTCTGCCACCGACGGCGGAGCGGCCGGTGGCGTCATCACGCGCCAGGCCGCCCAGCATGGTCAGGGTCTCGCTGCCAGCGCCCGGGCCGGCAATGCCCAGCGCGATGGCTGCGGTTTCGCGAATCTCCTGGTCCTGGCTGGCAAGCCGCGGCACCAGCACTTCGTGCAGCCGGAAGCCCGGCCGATCGCCGATCTTGGCGAGCGCGATCATGCACGACGACGTGATGTCGCGCTTGGCGGTGGCATCGAGCGCGCGGCGCAGGGCCGGCACGACGTCGTCCTGGATGTCCTTGTCGGTGGGTTGCAGCAGGTCGCGGCTGTCACGCCGGCGGGTCGGACCGAGGAAGATGTCATCGCCGCCGCTGACCGGGTCCTGCTGGTGGATGGCGTCCTTGAGGTGCAGATAGCGCGCCTTGTTGATCTCCCACCAGATATCCCACTGGGTCAGGTCGTCGGTGACACCGATACCGCCGGTGACCGGGCCGCGCGCACCGGGAGCGCCAGGCGGTCCGCCGGTCGTCGGGTTGCTGCCCGGCGACGGCGCGGTCGGGGCGGTCGGCACGCCGGTGGTCGGTCCGGTCGGCTTCGGCTTGCCGGCGCGCGGGCCGGACGGCGTCCGGCCACCGCCGCCACCGGGCGGCACGACATCGCCCGGGCCGGTGTACTGGCCGCCGTGCGCGAACGCCGGCGACAGGATCAGGCTCGTGGCGAGCCCGCAGAGAAGTCCGCGAAGCAGTGAGTGTTGCACGCGATCGCTCCAAACAGGTGGCGATGGCGCGTGAGAGATAGGCAGCGGGCGGTTCGCAATGGCCGTGCCAGAGGCAAGGTGTGGAGGCGTGGCGCATTGGTGTCGGGGCCTGCTACCGGCTCGTGACGACAGCGAGCCCTCACCGAACGGCCGGGCCGGGGCTCTTGGCGGTCGCGATGGTGACCCCGGAAAGCACACTGCCTCCGCGATCGGCGTTGGCGATCGCGGAGGCAGGTGTTGGTGGTCAGGAACGCCTTGGCGCCGCGGCTTCCCGACGGCGGACCTACGCCGGGTGGGAAGCTGCGGCGGGCGCGGGCATCACAGGATGTCGAGGATGCCGGCGACGCGGTCGGTCAGCGTTTCCACCGACGCGCGATAGTTCATGTTGACGCCGATCTTGCTGTTCCACGGCAGCTGCTCCTTGTCGGCGACGCCACCGAGGGCCACCGCGGCGAACGCGCGCGACAGCGGCGTGGCCTGCTCATCGAACAACATCTTCTTCAGCGGCTCGATCGTCCGACGATCGCCGATGAAGCCGAGCGCCGAGGCAACGGCCGACAGCTTGGCGAGGTTGGGGGCCTCGTCGCTGGTCAGGTGCTTCTGCAGCTCGTCGGCGACGGTCTTGTCGCCGAGCTTGCCGAGCGCGATCGCAGCCTGCTTGAGCAGGTCGGGACGACGGACGGCTTCCTGCACGATCTGCCGGATGTCTTCGATCGAACGGGTGTCGTTCATCAGCGCCAGGCCGATGCACAGGTAGCCAGCCAGTTCGTCGTCACTCTTCTTCTTGCTGAGCAGCGCCCGGACGGCGTCCGCGGCGTTCAAGTACTGGCACAGGCCCAGGGCGACCGTGATGCCGGCCAGGGCGCTCGGGTTCTTCTCGTCCAACGCGCCTTTCAGCGAGTCACCGAACGCGTTCTCGATCTCGACCGCGCTCTGCGTGGCCTTCGCCGCTTCGTACTTCTTGAACGCGAACACACCCATCGCGATTGCGGCCCAGCCCTTCTCGAGGGCCTTGGCCTTCTCGAACTCCTTGACCAGGGTGTTGCGCAGTTCCTTGCCGCCGATCTGGCCCAGCGCCAGGATCGAGAAGTACTTGGTCTGCTTGTCCTTGTGGTCGTGGAAGCTGTCGAGCAGCAGCTTGACGTACTTGGCGTCGGCGGCCTTCTCGTCGTCGTAGGGCTTGACCATCTGACCGAGCGCCATCGCGCACGATTGCGCCTGCTCGTTGCTGGTCTTGCGCTTGCCCTTGCCCTCGAGGTGCTCCGCAAACATCGCCTTGTAGTGGTCCGACTTCTCGTGGTCGCGACCGATCAGCTTGGCGATCGCCGGCGGCACGTGCGATTGGTACTGCAGCTCGCCCGGGCCGAGGTCCTTGCTGTAGTAGTCTTCCAGCGCCTTCAGGGCGTCGGCGACCAGGTTCTTGTCGGCGTCCGCGTTGCCCTTGGCGTTCAACAGGCCGATCGCGTTGACCGCGGCGACCTTGATCTGGCGACCGCTGAACTTCTCATCGGTCAGCAGGTCCTTCAGCGCGTCGAACACCTTGCGCTTGACGTCGGTCGACGTCGTCGCATGCGCGATCAGGCCGAGGCCATAGGTCGCGAACGCGCGGGTGCGCTCGTTGACGTCCGAGCCACCGCTGGCCTTGCGGCCATCGGCATCGTCCTTGGCCAGGCTGACCAGCAGCTTGACGTTGTCTTCCTCGGCCAGCGCCGAGATGCCGAACGCCAGCGCGGCGGTCTCGCGGATCTCCTGGTCATTCTTCTTCAGGCAGGGCTCGAACACCGACTTCAGCGTGAAGTCCGTGTGGTTCTCGCCGATCTTGGCCATCGCGATCATGCACGACGACGTGATGTCGCGCTGATCGGTCGACTCCATCGCCTTCTTCAGCGCCGGCAGGATGTTGTTGAGCTTGTCTTCCTTGCTCGGGCGCAGCGAGTCCTTGGACTCGACACGCTTGGTGGCGCCGAGGAAGAACTCGTCGGAGCCGGTCTGGATGCCGCCGGTGTGGATCGCGTCCTTCAGCCGGATGAACGGGTCCTTGTTGAACTCCCACCAGAATTCCCAGCGGGTGAGGTCGTCATCGAGCTGCGCGCCGCCGCCGGTCGTCGGACCGCGACCGCCTGCCGGGCCCGAAGGGCCACCGGTGGCGGGACCCGCGGGGCCGGGCGTTGCCGGGCCGGCCGGCCCGGGCGTCGACGGGCCACCAGGACCACCGGTGGTCGGGCCGGACGGACCGCCCGTTCCACGGCCGCCACCCGGGCTCGGGGGAACCACGTCACCAGGACCGCGATACTGACCGCCGTGCGCCATGGCGGTGTCCGGCAGCAGGGCCAGGATGCCAGCGCAGGTCAGTCCAGCGAGGACGAACTTTCTCATCGGGGAAGCTCCGCAGGAACGAGTGGCTTCGGCGTCGTGCCGTCGCCGGAATGATCAGCAGGAAGAACGTCGGGCGCAGAGCATACTGCGCTCCGTCGCAACCCAGCAAATGGGGTTCCACAGACAGCGGAGTGTCCCGATTTCTGGTCACCCCGTGGCTCTTGGGCGTCAGCGGTGTGTGACGGACGTGCTGCGGTGTTACCCGAAGGAAACAACAAGGGCGCTTCAGGCCAGCATCTTGACGATGCGGCGGTGCACGGTCCGAGGGGCCGCAATGGTCCCCAGGTGGCCGCACTCGAGCTCGCCGAACGGAAAGACCGGCTTGCCTGCCCAGTCGGTGAACCTGCCACCGGCCTCCTCGACGACAAGTCCGGCAGCGGCGATGTCCCAGATGCGGCCCTGCTGCTGCACGTTCGCATGCAGGCGGCCCATGGCGACGTCGGTCAACTGCACGACCGTGCAGCCGAACGTCCGGATCCGCGCGCCGGTGGTCTGCAACTTCGCCAGGAACACGAGGTCCTGTTGGCCGCGGTGCCACTGGCACCCGAAGATCGCGCCATCGTCGCTGCGTCCGGCCGGGATCCGGATCCGACGGCCCGCCCGGCGGGCGCCGTCACCTCGGATCGCCGTGTAGAGCACGCCTTCTGGCTCGCAGGCCAGCACTGCCAGCACCGGCAGCCTGCGCCACAACAACGCGACCGCGACGGCGTGATGCGGCAGGCCGTTGGCGAAGTTGCTGGTGCCGTCGATCGGATCGACGACCCAGACGAGGTCGCGATCGAGGTGCTCGGAGTCACCTTCTTCGCCGAGGAACCCGGCCGTCGGCAGCGCGCCGCGGAGCAACCGTCGCAGCAGGCGCTGGGCCCGCAGGTCGACCGCCGTGACGAAGTCGCCGACGCCTTTGCGTTCGATGTCGGTTGCGGCGACGCGGCCGCGGGCGCGCCCGATCAGGGCCGCGGCCTGGACCGTGGCCGCGACGGCGGCTGGCAGGAGCTGCCGGAGTTCGGAACAGGTTGGGGCGACCGGTCGGGCCATGGGCAGCACCTTTCCGGCCGGCCGCGCGAAAACAAGGGTGCACTTGCCGCCGAGGCGGATACAAGCTTGCCCCGCGATGCAAGTTCGGGCGTTCCCGCTGCTGGGTTGGTTGCTGGTGGCCTGTGCGGCGCCGGCGGACCGGTCGCCGCCCGCCCCTCCGCGATCGCCGCCGCCCGTCGCCGCTGCCGCGCCCGCCGTCGAGCCAGCGCAACCTGCCGTCGGGCCATCGACCCTCGGTGAACCCACGGTGCCCGAGGTCGACGGTGACGCCGCGTTCGAGCAGCAACGCCGTCGGGCCCTGGTCGAGGCGGCCGACCCGACGGTTGCGGCTCTCGAACTGGCGGGCTGGCTCGCAGCCGGCGAACGGCACGAGGAGGCTCTGGCGGTGGTCAACGCCGCGTGGCGCCGCAACCGGGCTCCGGCGCTGATGGTCGCCGCTGCCGGGCTGCAGCGCGATCTCGGCCGGCGGCATGAAGCCGTGGCGACGTTGCAGGCGGTCGTCACCGGGCAGACGTTCGCCGGCTGCCATCCGGGGCTGCTGTTCGAACTGGCGGATCTGCAGTGGCTGGAGGGCGATGGTCCGGCGGCCACGGCGACGCTGCGGGCGATCGAGGCGACTCATGGCCGACACCACTGGTGGACCGAACGGCAGGCCGACGTTCGCGCCCTGCACCGCGAGATCGCCCGCGGCGGCGCGCCCAGGGCCATTGCCGTCCGCGATGTGCTCGGCAACCTGCGCGGCGCGCCGGCGCCGGCGGAGCGCCTGCGGAGCCTGCGCGAGCTGATCGCGATCGGCGCCGGTCCGCGGGCGCAGGCGGTCGCGATCGGTGTAGGCGACGGCGATGAACTGGTGCGCGCGCAAGCCGTTCTGGCGGCCGAACTCGAGGTGGCGTCGCTGCTCGAATTGTGTCGCGGTGCGCTCGGTGACGCCGCCCCGCAGGTGCGGGCTGCCGGTGCCGCCCGGTGTCGCGACCTCGAGCCCGATGCCGCGCTGCCGTTGTTGTGGGCGGCGTTGCGGCACGAAGACGACCCGGCACCGCTGCTGGCCTTGCACCAGTCGCTGCACGGCCTGCGGCCCGATGGCCCGACCGCAACCGTTGCCGAATTGGCGACGGCCGTCGGCCGCCAACAGCTCCGGCAGGCCTGGGAGGCGCGATGGGCCCGATGATGCTGGTGACCGGCGGCGCGGGCTACATCGGCTCGCACGTGGCGCTGGCGCTGCGCGAGGCCGGCTTCCGGACGCTCGTGCTGGACGACTTCAGCGAAGGCCATCGCGACGCGCTGCTCGGTGGCGCCGCCGTCGCCGGTTCGCTGCTCGATCCGGCGTTCCTGCAGGCGGTGTTCGCCGAGCATGAAATCACCGCGGTGCTGCATTTCGGCGGCCGCTGCTACGTCGGCGAGTCGGTGACCGATCCGGGCCGCTACTACCACCACAACGTCGTCGGCACCAAGAACCTGCTCGATGCGATGCGGGCGGCCGGGGTGCGGGCGTTGGTGTTCAGCTCGACCTGTGCGACCTACGGCGAGCCGGCGACGATGCCGATCGTCGAGACGATGCCGCAGGTGCCGGTCAATCCGTACGGCCACACCAAGCTGGTCTGCGAGTTCCTGTTGCGCGATTACGCGCGGGCCTACGGCCTGTGCGCCGTCGCGTTGCGCTACTTCAACGCCGCCGGCGCCGATCCTGCCGGGCGGCTCGGCGAGGATCACCGGCCCGAGACGCATCTGATCCCGTTGGTGCTGGCGGCGGCCGCTGGTCGCCCTGTCGCGCTCCGGGTGTTCGGCGACGACTACCCGACGCCCGATGGCACCTGCATCCGCGACTACGTGCATGTCACCGATCTGGCGAGCGCGCACGTGCTGGCGTTGCAGAGCCTGCTCGCCGGCCGCACCGGCTTCTCGGCCTTCAACCTCGGCAATGCGCAGGGCAGCTCGGTCCGCGAAGTGATCGCCGCCGCCGTCGCCGCCACCGGCCGGCCGGTGCCGCACACGATCGCGCCCCGCCGCGCCGGCGACCCGCCGGTACTGGTCGGCAGCCCCGACAAGATCCGGCGCGAACTCGGCTGGCTGCCGCAGCACTCCGATCTGGCGACGATCGTCAGCACCGCCTGGCGGTGGCATCAGGCCCATCCGGAGGGCTATGCGCGCTAGCATCCTGGCGCTGGTCTGGCTGTTCACGCCGTCGTGCATGAGCCTGATGTCGTACGACGAACTGCGTGTCGAGATCGACAATGTGCAGCGTGTCGAAGGCAGCGGCCAGCAGCAGCGCCTGGTCTGGCTGGAGGAAGCCGACGTCGCCGCCTGGTACTGCAAGTGGTGGCCGACGTCGATGCTGTTCTCGGCCAAGTCGCCGGCAAAGCTGGAGAACCCGCGGCAGCACGTGCGCGACCTGTGGGAACTGGTGCTGCCCGAAGTGGCCGACGACCTCGGGCGTTGCGCCGACGTGTTGCCGCGGCTGCTGCGGATCGCCGAGCTGGCGCCGTCGCCGCTCGATCGGATCGTCGCGCTGCGCGGGATCGAGACGATCGCGCGTTCGCTGCGACTGGATCTGGTCGCCGGGCTGACCGAGCCTGCGGGCCAGCCGGCGGTGCCAGCGGACCTGTCGACCGTGCTGCAAGCCGCGCGCGAACTGCGTCCCGCGGCGCGGACGATCCGCGGCCGCGAACTCACGCCCGGCGAACGCGAGGTCTACCTGGCGGCGATCGGCCGGCTGACCGCGGCGCCCTTGCCGAACTGGTACGATCGCGTGGCCTGGGTCGAAGACCTGGCGCACGCGTGGTCGACCGAAGACGACGACGAACTGCGGGCGGGTTGCGAGGCGGCGCTCCGGACGGCGATCCGGTTTGCGGTGCAATGGGCGGTCGTGACGGCGATGCAAGGGCGCGAACGGCCATTGGTCGATGTCCGGCTGTGCGCGATCGACATCCTGCACCGGGCCGGTGGCGTCGATTCGGTGCCGCTGCTGCTGGCGTTGCTGGCGGGGACCACCGATGCGACTGCCAGCCCGTCGTTGCCGCAGTACGATGCCGATCCGGTGTTCCGGCTGCGCTTGATCCAGCTCTGTGGCCAGTTGGATGTCGCGCGGGCGCGGCGGGTGGTGCGCCTGCCTGGCCGCGACCAGGTGTTGGTGTTGTCGCCGCTCGACGTGCTGGCGCAGTTGGTGCTGAACGAAGACCCGTACTCGTCGCCGTTGCGTCTGCCGGCGCAGGCGGCGCTGGCACATTGCCTGCAGCGGCCCGAGGTCAGCTACGACCTGGATTGGGTGGACGCCTGGTACCGGGAGTTCATGCGCCAGTCATGAAGACGCTCTGGCTCGAACAGCCGATCCGCTACGAGGGCACGCAGCTGCGGGCGCACTGGATCCTGCAGACGACCGGCCTCTGCGGCGATGCGGCGGTCGGCTTCCGCGGGCCGTGCCGCATCGCGCGCGCGGAGATCGCCGACCTGGCCGACCTCGATGGTCCCGGCATCGCCGGTGACGACATGGTGCACGTGATCTGGGAGAGCTTCGCGGCGACCGATCTGCTGCTGGCGGTGCATCGGCAGCGGTTGCTCGCGGCGCAGGCCGCCGAAGTGCTGGCGAGCATGGCACCGACCGCGCGGATCGTCCGGCAGGGCGACGACCTGTTCGTCGGCGACGGCAAGCTGTCGATCTCGATCGCGACCGTGACGCCGGTCAGCAGCGTGATCCACTTCGCGGTCAATGCGACACCCGGCGGCGCGCCGGTGGCGACCGCCACCCTGGCCGAGATCGGCGTGGCGCCGGCGGCCTTCGGCCAGGCGTTGCTGGCGCGTCTGCAACAGGAGCAGGGTTCGATCGCGGAGGCGCGGGCCAAGGTCCGCGCCAAGGGAGAGTGGGTATCGTGAAGGGTGTTGCGGTCAAGGTCCTGAAGTTGCTGCTGGTCGCGGCGTTGATCGGCTACGTGTGCTGGCGCGTGCACTGGGAGGACCGGTTGGTGTTCTCGCGCGGCGCCGATCCCCAGAACGCCGTCGTCGAGCGCGAGCTGGTCGGCGACCTCGTCGGTTCGTGGCAGACCGAGACGGTGTCGTTCCAGGAGGTGGATGCCAGCGTGCCGGTGCAATGGCGCCGCGGCGCGCAGCAGGACGGCACCGACCTCGACGTCGTGCCGGGCCTGATCACCTATTGGAAGAACCTGCACGTCGGCTGGTTCGCCGCCGGCGCGTTCTGCTACTTCCTGACCGTGCTGATCGCCGGCACGCGCTGGTGGTGGCTCCTGCGCGTCAACGGCATGAACGTGACCCTCGGCGAGGCGCTGCGCTTCACCTGGATCGGCACGTTCTTCAACAACGTGATGCTCGGCGCCACCGGCGGCGACGTCGTCAAGGCGATCTACATCATGAAGCGCTGCCCGGGTCATCGGGTGCCGGCGCTGGTGTCGGTGATCGTCGATCGCGTCCTCGGGCTGGCGTCGCTGGCGATCCTCGGTGCGGTCGTGGTGTTGTTCGCGCTCGATCGCTTCGGCTGGCTGGCAGGCGCGATCTGGGGCGTGATGGGCGGCGTGCTGTTGCTCGGGTTGTTCGCGTTCAGCAAGCGGCTGCGGCAGCTGATCCGGCTGAAGGACCTGCTCGAGAAGCTGCCGCACAAGATCAGCCATCTGCTGAAGCTGGTCGACCAGGCGGTGTTCTTCTACCGCGGCCACAAGCGGAC
Source organism: Planctomycetota bacterium (assembly GCA_016713175.1). Lineage (GTDB taxonomy): Bacteria > Planctomycetota > UBA1135 > UBA1135 > UBA2386 > JADJPQ01. Next base: position 31,524 of record JADJPQ010000028.1, on the reverse strand, counting down.
GATCGCCATGAGTCTGCTGGCCGGTGTCGGCAACCACGTGATCTCGGTGCTGTCGGTCGTGTTCATCGGCGACGCCCTCGGGGTCGGGATGCCGTGGATGGAGTACTTCGTGCTGATCCCGGTGATCAACATCGTGTCGGCGCTGCCGGTGGCGCCCAACGGCTGGGGCTGGGGCGAGGCGCTCTACCAGCAGCTGTTCGCCGAATACGGCAAACCCTATCTGGCCGGCATGGTCGCCAACCCGGCGCAGACGATGGGCACGCGCGGCGTGGCGCTGTCGGTGCTCTATCGCCTGCACATCACCTTCTGGTCGCTGCTCGGTGGGTTGCTCGTGCTGTTCGACAAGAACCGCGTGACCCGCGCCGACATCGCACACGAGGCCGATGTCGAGGCGACCGAGGACGTGCCGGCGCCGCCCGAGAACTGACTTGTCGGCCCGGCGCCGGGCCTGCATGCTGCGCTTTTCCGCAGTCCGTTCGAGGATCCCTGATGAGTCTGCTCGTCGTTGGTTCGACCGCATTCGACACCGTGGAGACGCCGCATGGCATCGCCCGTGATTGCCTGGGCGGGTCGTCGACCTACTTTGCGCTGGCCGCCCGGCTGTTCACCAACGTCAGGCTGGTGTCGGTGGTCGGCGACGACTTCCCGCCGGCGAGTCGCCAATTGCTCGAATCGCGTGGCATCGATCTCACCGGGGTCGAGGTCAAGCCGGGCAAGACGTTCCGCTGGCACGGCCGCTACTCGGCCGACATGAACTCGCGATCGACGATCGACGTGCAGCTGAACACGTTCGGTGATTTCAAACCGAAGGTGCCGGCCGCGAGCAAGGACACGCCGTTCGTGTTCCTGGCCAACGGCTCGCCGGGCACGCAGATGTCGGTGCTCGAGCAGATGCAGAAGCCGAAGTTCTGCGTCGCCGACACGATGGACCTGTGGATCGAGCGCGAACGCGACGGCCTGCTGAAGCTGCTGCAGCGGATCGACGGCATCATCGTCAACGACGCCGAAGCGCGGATGTTGACCGGCAGGCACAACCTGATCGACGCCGGGCGCGCGATCCTCGATCTCGGCCCGCGGCTGGCGATCGTCAAGAAGGGCGAACACGGCAGCTTCCTGTTCTCGCACTGGTTCCACTGGGCGCTGCCGGCCTACCCGACCAGCGCGGTGGTCGACCCGACCGGCGCCGGCGACAGCTTTGCCGGCGGCTTCATGGGGCATCTGGCGACCTGCGACACGGTGTCGTTGTGGAACATGAAGCGCGCGATCGCCTACGGCACCGTGACCGCGAGCCTGACCGTCGAGGGCTTTGGCGTCGATCGGCTGGCGGCGGTCGATCGGGCGGCCGTCGAACGGCGCTACCACGAACTGCTGCAGTTCGTCAGCTTCTGAACCGCGGCATGCCGTGACTTTCCGCGACACTGCCTGCCGGCCGGAGGCGCTGGCCGACTTCCGCGCGGCGCTGCCGATGCTGGCGCAGACGCGCGGACTGGTGCTGGCGGCGACGGCGATCGCGCGCCACGAACTGGCGGCGGCCGATGGGCCGGCGACCTGGGCGCGACTGGTGGCGATCGCGGCGCGGATCCGTTCGCGCGTCCACTCGCCGGATCCGCAGGCGCTGCTGGCGCATGCGCACGACGAACTGTTCAGCGTCGAGGGCTATGCCGGGGCCAGGGACGACTACCACGCGCCGGCCAACAGCTACCTGCCGACCGTGATCGCGCGGCGCCGAGGCATCCCGATCGCGCTGTGCCTGGTCTACAAGGCCGTTCTCGGCGAGATCGACATCGAGGTGCAGGGCATCGGCGCGCCGGGGCACTTCCTGGCCCGGGTCGAAGTCGAAGGTGCGCCCGCGTTCGTCGATCCGTTCCATGGCGGCGCGGTGCTGTCGACCGACGAGGCCTATGCGCGCGTCGAGCAGGTGCTCGGCTACAAGGTGCACCGCGAACCGAACGTGCTCGCGGTCGCCGATCCGGTCAGCTGGTTGCGGCGGATGCTGCGCAACCTCGAAGGCACGTTCGCGCAGGCGCAGCGCGATCGCGATCGGCATGCGATGCAGGAACTTGCGTTCGAGCTGGAGACCCGGCGCGGCAGTGGCTGAGCGTCACTCGTCGGCCATCGCCGGGCGCTGACGCAGATCGCGGGTCAGGTCGCCCATCGTGCCGCGCTGCCACCGGCGCAGCGTCAGTTCGGCGTCGAACCACAACACGCAACCCGGCAGGTCGGCGGCCTCGCGGCCGTAGCTGAACGAGGCTCCCGGCGTGTCCTTGTAGATCGTGTAGCTGACGTCGAGGCCGAAGTCGTCCTTGTCCTGCCAGACCCAGCCAAGGGCCATGCCGGAGCCCTGGTATTCCCAGGCGAAGTGTGGGGCACCGAGTTCGCGCAGGCACTGTGCCAGCGTCGCCTGGTCGGGGCGCAGCGCCTGCAGCTGCGCGTCGGCGATCGGTTCCTCGAGCCGGATCCGGCCATAGGTGATCCGGACGCAGCTCATGGCAGTGCCCGCGAGCAGCAGGGCCAGCAGTTGCGGCGATCGCACGTTCACGGCTTTCGCACTCCCGGTCGGTCCAGGTCGGCGGCCTGATTGTCGGCGGCTTCGTGCACGTCCTCCCACGGCATCGCGTACTGGGTCCGGTGCACGCCAAAGGTCACGCCGTAGTGGGTCAACACTTCGCGGTCGTCGAAGAACACCCACAGCCGGTCGCTGCGGCCATCCTGCGCGAACACGTTGAACACGATCAGGAACAACGCCGCGCTCTTGATCGTGTTGGCGTCATAGCGATAGGCCGAGCGCTTGCCGAGCTGGACGACCTCCGTGGGCGCCCCGAGCTTCTCGACGACTTCACGGGCCGTCGTGACGCCGGGTTGCAGCGCGGCCACTGCCGTCGCATCGAGTGGTTCGTTGGTGTCCTGCCGGGCCAGCGCACAGGCGGGCAACCACAGGCAACCCAGCAGACACAGCGACATCAGGCTTCTGGTCATGGCGGCGCAGGGTACCGTCCGGAAAACCGAGGCCGCGCAAAATCCGGAACGACCGGGCGGACGTCCCCGCGGTGCACGACGACATGACCTTCGGTGAAGTCGAACTGGCGGCGCTGTTCCAGGCCCGGCGTGCGGGTCTGTGTGCGGCTGCCCGTTCGGTGCTCGGTCTCGGCGGTGACCCGGCGGCGGCGGTGCAGGATGCGTTCGTCAAGAGCGTGTCCTCGCTGCGCCGCGGCGAACGGCCGACCGATCCGGTGGCCTGGGTGTTCGTCGTGACCATCCATACGGCCCGCGATCAGCGCCGGCGGCAGCAGCGCCGGCCGGCCGCGCGGTCGATCGACGACGAGGACGCCATGACGCTGACTGGTTCCGAACTGCCGCCCGACGTGGCGGCGCAACACGGTGAGGCCGTCGCGGCCGCGACCGCGGCGATCGCGCGGCTCGACGATCTGCACAAGGACGTGTTCCTGATGCGGGTGTCGGCGGGGTTGACGTTCGAAGCCGCAGCGGCGGCGCTCGGAATTCCGGTCGGCACAGCCAAGACCAGGATGCGGACGGCGCTGCAGCAGTTGCGGCAGCACCTCGCCTCGTTCGCGCCCGACGGCAGGACCGGTTGGGCCGGACCGGAGGTCCTGTCATGAGCACCGAACGACCAGCAGGCGGAGATCACCCGATGGCACACGAGGCACTGCGACAGGAACTGCTCGAACTGCACTTTGGCTGCCATCCGGATCCCGAGCCGCTGCAGGCGCGGCTTGCCGTCGACTTGGAACTGCAGCGGCTGCAGCGGCAGGTGCTCGCCGAGGCGAACCTGCTGGAGCGCGCGGCAAGGCTGCCGGTGGCCGAGTTCGCGTTGCCGGTGCCGGCACGGGTGTCGCTCTGGCGTCGCCTGGTGCCGATGCGTCTGCGCGTGGCGGCGGCCGCGCTGTTGCTGGCGACCCTGGGGATCAGTGCGCCGTGGGCCTGGTCTTGCTGGCAGCAGCACCGCGCCTACGCCGCGACGCCGGTGCTGACCTGTTCGCTGCCGTCGGTGCTGGCGCCCGGCGTCGGCTGGCAGTTGGCGGTCGATTGTCGCGATGCCAATCGGCAGCCACTCGCCGCGGAGGTCTCGTGGCAGACGGTCGATGGTGACGGCAAGCCGATGGCTGATGGCGTCGCCGCGGTGCGCGGTGATGGCACCGTCGCGATGCCAGCCGCATTGCCGCCACCGCGACGCCTGCGGGTGCAGGCGCAGGTCCTGGGCCAGACGATCGAACACACCTTCGAACTCGGTCTGCTGGCGGCGCCACCGCTGGTCCACCTCGACACCGATCAACCAGTCTGCAAGCCGGGCGAACCGAGCCGGCTGCGCGCCGTCGTGCTCGATCGGGTCACGCTGGCACCGGAGCAGCACGACCGGTTGGCGGTCGATGTCGTGGATCCGCGCGGCAGTGTCGTCTTCAGTGGTTCGTGCGCTGCGGAAGCCCATGGGGTCCACACCGCGGTGTGGCCGATTCCGGCGCCGATTGCCGGTGGTCGCTACACCTGGCGCGTGCGGCGCAATGCGGTATCGCTGGCCGAACTGCCATTGCTGGTCGCCGACTTCCGGCCCGGCCAACTGCGCACGGGCTTGACGCTCGATCGGCTGGTGGTGCGTCCGGGGCAGCGGGCCCGGGTCGAGGTGCACAGTGAACGGCTGACCGGTGGTGCGGTCGGTGGTGGGGAAGTCGTCGGTGAGGTGCTGGTCGATGGACGGTCGTGCTGGCGTGGTCAACAGCGACTCGATGCCGAGGGGCGCTGCCAGTTCGCGTTCGACCTGCCGGCCGATGTGGCGCCGGGCAGTGGTCGGTTCGTTGCGACGGTCGCCGATGGCGCCGTGCGCGAAGCCGAGGTGGTGCCGTTCACGGTGCCGGGGGCCGCACTGCGGGCGCGGCTGTGTCCGGAGGGTGGTGGGCTGGTGGCCGGGGTCGCCAATCGGGTGTTCGCGGAGATCCTCGATGACGTCGGTCGCGGCGTCGCGACGCAGGCATGGGTCGTCGATGACGCCGGTGCGCGGATCGCTCCGGTGCGGACCGATCGCCATGGCCGCGGGCAGACGACGTTCACACCGCTGGCTGGTCGGCAGTACGAGCTGCTGTTGGTCGAGCATGGCGGGCAACGCATTGCCGCGCCGATGGCGGCGGCTGGCGCGGTCGCGCTGCGCGTCGAGCCGGCCGTGCTGCCAAGCGGGGCCTTGCTGCGCGGCGTGCTGGCGGGCGGGCCGACCGGGCCGTGGCTGGTTGGCGTGTTCTGTCGCGGCGTGCTGCTGGCGCAGCAGCCGGTGCTGGCGGCGGGTGAGTTCGCGCTCGAACTGCCGACGTCGGCGACGGGTGTGCTGCAGGTGACCGTGTTCGATGGCAAGCTGACGCCGGTGGCCGAGCGTCTGGTGCTGCGCGAGGGGCGGCGACTGCAGGTCGATCTGGCGATGGCTGCTGAAGTCCTTCCCGGCGGTGACCAGGAGATCGCGGTGGCGACGCGCGATGCGGCGACCGGCGAACCGGTGGCGGCCGCGGTCGGCATCTCGGTGTTCGATCGGGCGCGGCAACGGCTGCAGCCAAGGCCGTGGCGCGGCATCGTCGACGATGCGTGGCTGTTCGCCGACCTGGATGGTGATGACGACCTGTGGGCGTGGTCCGAGGCGGAACGACCGGCGATGCTCGAACTGCTGCTCGGCACGCGCGGCTGGCGGCAGATCGTCGAGTCTGGTGCTGAACGACCGTTGCCTGCCCACGCGCAGCGGGTGGCCGACGTCGCGCCGCTGGCGTGGACTTCGCCCGGCGGTTCCGAACTTGCCGCCGCCGATCGGGCAACGCACCGGCATCGCAATCTGGCGCTGACCGGCTACGCATGGATCGTGCTGCTCGGCGTGCTGGTGTTGTGTGCCGAAGCCGGCATCCGTCTGGTGCGATGGTGCGGCGGTCGCGGTGTCGCGGCCGACGTGTCGGCAGCGATCGCCGGGGTGGCCAGCGCCGGCTTGGCGTTGTTCCTGTTCCAGGGCCAGGTTGCGGAACCGGCGCCAGCGTCGGCTGTACTCCGGTCGGTATCGTTCGACGCGACGTCGTTGGACTGGCGGTTCGAGGGCGAGGTTCCGGAAGCCTCGCCTGACGGTGGTGTCTGGAGCGGCCGCGTCGACACCTTCCGGTCGGCGCCGTTCCCGACCAGGGGTGGCGAACGCACGGATCCGGACGACCAACCAACGTTCGACGGCGCGGACCCGTGGCCAGAAGTCATCGCGACGCCAGGCCGGGTGGTCGACGCCGATCCGGCCTTGCACTTCCCGGTAGTTGCCACGGATGCCCATGGTCGCGCGAAGGTCCGGCTGACGGCAGGACAGCGCGTCACCGGCTGGACCGTTCGCGCCAGTGCGCACGGTGGCGGCGCGCTGGGCCAGAGCGAAGGCGCGTTCGCGACGATCCGCCCACTGGCGATCGAAGCGCGGCTGCCGATCGCGGCGGTCGCCGGCGACGAACTCCAGATCCCGATCGCGGTGCGTGGGCCGGCGACGGCTGGCACGGCGCTGGTGCACGCCGCCGCCTCTGGTGCCGTGCAGCTCGGCGCGCCGACGCTGCGGATCGACTTGCACGAGGGTCGCGGTCGCGCCCTGTTGCCGCTGACGATGATCGCCGCCGGCCCGGTCGAACTACGACTGTCGGCGCGCTGCGGCGAACTGACGGATGCGACGATCCAGCGCCTGCAGGTGCTGCCGGCGGGCTTCCCGCAGACGCAAGCGCTCGCCGGCACGCTGACCAAGGCGCACGAGTTCGAGGTGACGATCCCCGACGACGCCCTCACTCCGATCGCGACGCTGCGGTTCTTCCCATCGCCGGTCACGCAGATCGCAGAAGCGCTGGAGGGCCTGCTGCAGGAACCGCACGGCTGCTTCGAACAGACCAGTTCGACCAATTATCCGAACACGCTGGTGCTGACACTGCTCGATGGCTCCGGCGACGATCTGCCGGTGGCGCCGGCGGCGGCGTCCCGAGCGCGCGAACTGCTGGCGCGAGGACTCGCCCGGCTGCGATCGTTCGAGTGCCAGAACGGTGGCTTCGACTGGTTTGGCCGCGAACCGGCCCACATGGCGCTGACGGCCTACGGACTGCTGCAGTTCGCCGACATGGCGGCGGTCACCGAGATCGATCCGGGCCTGCTGACGCGAACGCGCGCGTGGCTGCTGGCGCGACGCGACGGCAACGGCGGGTTCGTGCCCGATGGTGCGGGCCACTCCTTTGGTCGGGCGCCGGCGGCGTTGGTCGATGCCTACGTGCTGCATGCGTTGCTGCGCGGCGGCGTCGCCGCGACCGACGTGACGCGCGAACTCGACCAGGTGGCGGCGCGTGCGGCGACGACGACGGATCCGTACGAACTGGCGGTCGCGAGCTGTGCCCTGGGTGCCGGCAAGCACCCAGGTGCAGCGAACGCGCGACGCCGCTTGCTCGACCTGCGTCGGGCCGACAGCACGTTGCCGAAGGCGGCGACCGGCATCGTCGGTTCGCGCGGCCGCGATCTGGAGGTCGAGACGATGTCGTGGGCGACACTGGCGTGGTTGCAGGCGCCGGCGCATCACGGCGACGCGGCGGCGGCGATCCAGTGGTTGCTCGGCCAACGTCAGGCCAGCGGCAGTTTCGGTGCAACCCAGGCGACGGTGATGGCCTTGAAGGCGATCGTCGCCGACCTGCAGGTGCATCGGCGTGGCAGCGGCGGCGGTGGCCGGGTGGTGGTCCGGATCGATGGGCAAGAGGCCGGCGTCGTGCCGTTGCATCGTCATGCGACAGAGCCCGCCGTGCTCGATCTCGCCAGGCTGTTGCCCACCGGGTCGCATCGGGTCTCCCTGCAACTCGCCGACGGCGGTGCGGTCCCGTGGCAACTGGCGGTCGAGTACCGGTCAGTGCAGCCAGCCAACGACTCCAGCGCTGCGGTCGCCGTGCAGGCGGAGTTCGCGGCGGCCAGCGTGCGCGAGGGAGAAGCGGTCGGCTTGCGGATCGTGATCACCAACACCGGCACAGAGCCGGCGGCCATGCCGGTCGCGATCGTCGGGCTGCCGGCCGGCGTCGAAGTCGCTCCGGCCGAACTCGACGAGGCCGTTCGTCGCGAACAGATCGCGTTCTGGGAAATGCGCGGGCAGGAACTGTGTTGCTACCTGCGCGGCCTCCTTCCCGGCGAGCGGCGCGAACTGCACTGCGTCGCGGTCGGCGCCGTGCCCGGCCGGGCCGTCGGCGCGGCGCCGCGGGCGTTCGCGTACTACACGCCGGGCAAACGCTTTGGGCCGCCGCTGCAGCTCACCGTGACGGCACGGTGAGCGATCGGGTTCACTTCAACTGCATCAGCACCGGATTGCTGAGCTGGAAGCCGGTGCCGTCGAACCCGGCCGACTGCAGCACCAGCGACAGCCCGGTGAACATGCCGTTGTGCGGGTTGGCGAAGTTGAGGTTGCCGAAGCCGTTGACGTCCAGCACGGTGAATCCGATCGTCGCCGGATTGCTGGCGATGAACACGTCGTGGTAGCTGCTGGCGGTGAACACCGGTGGCAGCGCGCCGAGCGGCAGTGATGGCACGAAGGCACCGGCCGTCGATGGCGCGAACGCCGCCAGCACGAACACGATCGACAGCGGCGTGCCGCGGGCGTCGATGTCCCAGTTCGGTTCGGTGGCCACCGGCTGCAGTGCGCCCATGGCCGGCATGTCGAGCAGCAGCGGATCCTGGGGCGGGTCGATCAGCACCAGCGACATCAGCGATGGCTGGAAGTTCGTGTAGTCGAAGTTGACACCAAGCCAAGAGCCGTTGGCGGGTACACCAGCCGTCAGACTGCCGCAGGTCACGCCGTTGATCACCGCGACCGAACCGCTGTTGGCGGTCGAGATGATCGTGCCCGCGTAGCCGCCGGCATCGCTGCAGAACACCAGGTTCGGCTCGGTCGTGTAGTTGTTGCCCAGGTCGGCGTAGGTCGACACGAACGTGCCGCCGTTCGGGTCGATGTCGATGCCGCAGGTCTTGCCGTAGATGCCGGTGGCGACGAGCGGCGTGCCGTCGCGGTTCATGCCGCCGGAGTTGACCAGCATCTGCCGGATGCTGATCGGTGCCGGCGAGGTGCCGCCGTTCAGTTCGTCGATGATCAGCCGGGCCGAGTTCGGCGCGAACGAGGCGATGTTGCCGCTGGCGTCGTAGGTGATCGCCGCGGCGTCGATCTTGCAGATGGCGCCATCCTGGGCAAAGATCGGCAGGCTGCCGAAGTTGCCGTTGACCCATTGGCCGCCCTGCACCGGCACGTAATAGAGGTCGCCGCCTGCCGTCTGCAGCAGCGCGTGCGCGCCCTTGACGCTGATGCCGCCGGTGTTCGGCGGGCCGGCGGCGACGTCGAGCTGGTCGGCGGTCATGAAGAACTCGAGGTTGCCGTTGGCGGTGAAGCGCACCCAGTCACCCGGCCGCAGCACGTGCACCGCGGTGCCGCCGGTCGTGTGCAGTTCGAAGTCCTTGGTGGCGACGTTGTCGCGCACGGTGAACCAGACCTTCGCCGCGGTCACGCTGCTCTTGTCGGCCGCTTTGACGAACAGGCCGCCGATCTGCAGCGCTTCGAAGTAGGTCCGGAAGCCCGCCAGCTTGGTGAAGTCGGCGTCGTTGTTGGCGTCGCCGAAGTAGGCGTTCATCGCCGAGGCCGGCAGCAACGAACGGGCGCCGGCGCTGGCACCGGGCGTCACGTAGCTGAAGTCGTACTCGTCGAGCCGGCTGGCCGAGCCGTTGGCGCGTTCGTTGATGCTCTCGAAGCTGACGAACGGAAAGCGGCCGGTGAACAGGATGGACTTGGTTTGGGCGACCAGGGCGTTGCCGGACAGCAGCAGCGCCACGAGCGTGGGGCGGAGGATGCGCATGTTCATGTTGGGGGTTGCAGAAGTTACCCGGTGCCCGGCGTTTTCGCGGCCTGCTATGCTGGCAAGGCCCATGCGATTCCTGCTCGCGACCCTGTTCGCCGCTTCCCTTGCGGCGCAAACTCCCTCCAGTGACGTCGCCGTGTCGGTCTGGCCGTTCCTCGAAGGCAACATGGACGGCAGGATCAACGAGATCGTCAACAACTGCACGACCCGTGGCATCGACACGGTGTACGTCAGCACGTTCCGGGCGACCGGACCGAGCACCGGCAGCCTGTGGATCACCGACAGCGCCGGCGACTGGAACGCCGCCTGGGGCACCGTTCGCAGCGGCGGCACCGGCATCAACCTGGTGTCGCTGATCTCGGCCTGCCACGCCGCCAACATCCGCGTGGTCGCGATCCTGAAGTGCTTCGCCGACACCGTGCAACCGACCGACGCCGCGCATCGTCAGTACCTGCTGTCGGTGATCGACTACCTGGTCGACGCCTACCTGCCCGATGGCCGTCCGGTCTACGACCTGGACGGCATCGCGCTGGACTACATCCGCTTCGTCGGCACGTCCGGCACTGTCGATCCGACGGTGGTGACCAACTTCCTCGCCGACGTGCGCGCGCGGGTCCGCGGCCTGTCGCTGCAGGCGTATCTGATCGCCAGCCGCTACACGTTCGATGGTGGCACCTACAACGGCAACTTCCAGAGCTATGCTACCGTGATCAATTCGTTCGCGAGCCAGTATGGCCAGCACTGGGAACAGATGGCCCGGCATTGCGACGTGCTGATGCCGATGAGCTACACGGCGAACGGCTCGATCTACAACACCTACGCGCTGCATCAGGCCTATGTCCGGCAGACTGCGGCGTATGCGCGCAGCGCCTGCCAGCTGGCCGGATTCCCGTCGCGCCGCGTCTGTCCGGCGATCCGGACCTACAGCGACACCGGCGAGACGACGACCGATCTGACGATCGAGGCCTCGATCACCGGTGCGCTGCTCGGTGGCGCCGACGGCTACCACTCGTTCCGCTACGAACACCTGGTCAGCAACCCGACCTGGTGGACCAAGATGCAGCAGTACGCGGTCCCCGGCTGCAACTGGCCACTGCCGCAGTTGACGATGACGTCGCCGCGCTTGTCGACGACCGCCGATCCGAGCACTTCGCGCGACCACGAACAACTGGCGGCGACACTGCAGGTGCGGTTCGACCACGACGACGATGGTGTGTTCGACACACCGTGGCTGCCGAACGGCGCCGCGACGCATGTCAGCCGGTACCCGGGAACCTGGCGGACGCTGGTGCAGGTGCGCGATGCCCAGAACCACGTCGCGGCCACGCGGCGGCGGTACACCGCCGGCTCGGCGGTGACGCTGAGCCAGCCCTGGCTCAACGCCGGCTCCGGCGGCCAGACGCAGATCCAGCTCGATGTCGGCCCGGCCGGCGCTGGCGCCAGCTATCTGGTGCTCGGCACGCTGTCCGGCACCGCACCGGGCTTCCTGTGGCGTTCGGGCTACCCGGTGCCGATCAACGTCGACTTCGTGACCCAGGCATTCGCCGCCGATCCGAACGGCGTGTTCCTGGCCAATGGACTCGGGCTGTTCGATGTCCAGGGGCGGGCGACGGCGACCCTGACGGTACCGCCGGGCCTGCTGCAGCCACTGGTCTGGAGCAGCTTGCACTGGAGCTTCCTGTCGGCCGATCTGCTCGGCCGCCCGGTCTGCGTCGGCGACGCGCGCGCGCTGCAGATCCTGCCCTGAACGGCCACCGACCGGCGGTGCTGGCGATGGTGCGGGGCCCTGCGTTTGCGTATCGTCTTCGCCCCGATGATCGCGCTGCAAAGCTACGTCCAAGGCCGCTGGGTCACTGGCACCGGTGAACCCAAGTCCCTCCACGACCCCGCCACGGAAGCCGTTCTGGGCACGGTCTGTCCTCAGGGCATCGACCATGCCGGCGCGCTGGCGTGGGCGCGCGACGTCGGTGGTCCGGCGCTGCGCGAACTCGGCTTTCAGCGCCGCGGCGAGATCCTGAAGTCGCTGTCGGCGAAGCTGCACGAACATCGCGACGAGCTGATCGAGATCTCGGGCCGCAACGGCGGCAACACGCGCGGCGATGCCAAGTTCGACCTCGATGGCGCGTCGGGCACGCTGGCAGCCTACGGCAACCTCGCCGCGAGCCTCCCGGCCGGCAATCACCTGCCCGACGGCGATGGGGTGCAGCTCGGCCGCACACCGCGCTTCTGGGGGCAGCACATCCTGACGTCACGCCCCGGCGTGGCGTTGCACATCAACGCGTTCAACTTCCCCGCGTGGGGCATGGGCGAGAAGATGGCGTGCGCGCTGCTGGCCGGCGTGCCGGTGATCGAGAAGGCCGGCACCGCCAGCGCGATGCTCGCCTGGCGGATCGCCCAGCTCGTGGTCGACAGCGGTCTGCTGCCGGCCGGCGCGTTCCAGTTCGTCGGCGGTTCGGTGTCCGGCATGCTCGACCTGCTGTCGCCGATGGACTGCGTCGCGTTCACCGGCAGCTCGGCGACCGGCGCCCTGATCCGCGGCAACAAGAACCTGGTGGCGCGCAATGTCCGCGTCAACATCGAGGCCGACTCGATCAATCCGGCGGTGCTCGGGCCGGACGTCGACCTCGGGGGCGACACGTTCACGCAGTTCATCGCCAACGTCGCCACCGACATGACCCAGAAGGCCGGCCAGAAGTGCACGGCGGTCCGGCGGATCTTCGTGCCGCAGGATCTGGTCGGCGAGGTGGTCGAGGCGCTGCGCGAACGGTTGCTGGCGACCAAGGTCGGCAATCCAGCGGATGGCGACGTCCGGATGGGACCGGTGGCGAGCCGCGAACAACTGCACGACGTGCGCCTGGGCATGAACCAGTTGCTGACCGTTGCCGAAGCCCTGCTCGGCGGCCCGCAGCCGATCCAGGATCGCGGCTACTTCGTGGCGCCGACGCTGCTGCGGGCCAAGGACGCGGCGGCCGACGTGCTGCATGCGCTCGAAGTGTTCGGGCCGTGTGCGACGGTGATTCCGTACGACGGTTCGGCCGCAGCGGCGGTGCTGGCATGCAATCGCGGCGGTGGTGGCCTGGTGGCGAGCGTCTACTCCGACGACCGGGCGTTCGTCGAAGCGGTGGTGCTGGGCATCGCGCCGTGGCACGGCCGGGTGTGGCTTGGCTCCGAGAAGACCCATGGTCAGGCGCTGGGGCCGGGGGCAGTGTTGCCCCAGTCCGTGCACGGTGGACCGGGCCGGGCCGGCGGCGGCGAGGAATTGGGTGGGCTGCGGGGGCTGGCGTTCTACCAGCAGCGCACTGCGATCCAGGGCGATCGCGCCGTGGTCGGCCGGGTGTTCGGCAATGAGAGTGCCGGCAACTGAGTTGGATCAGCGCAGGGTCAGGCGAACCGAAATCCGCAAGCGCCGCAGCGTCTGGCGCGCGGCCACGGCGCAGCACAACGCCGGCAGGAACAGCCGCTGGCTCATGCAGCGGTGGGCCTGGTTCAACAGGTCCAGTGCGGTATCGAGCGCCGGTTGCAGGCGCGGCAGCCCGATGCGGTCGACAGCAGCGACCAGGGTGTCGAGTTCGCAGCGCAGTTCTTCGAGCGGCAATTGCAGGTCCTGAGCCCAGCCCTCCATGCCAACGGTCTCTTCGCTGAGACGCATGCTGGCCTCGGCCAACAACTGGCTCGCAGACCGGATCAACGGCGACCGCACGGGCTTCACGAACTGCCTTTCGGCAGCTCTGACCCGCCGATCGCATCGGGGTTTTCCCGACCTGGCGCCCCGATGAAGTCCGGTGGGGCCGAAAAAGGGCTGGGTCGAATGAAATTCAGGCGAAGAAAAGCTGGCCAGCCGGAACAACTGCTGACGTATCGGAACGCGATCGACATGTAGCCCCTGGTACCGCAGTTCCGGTGTGACGGACCGTTCCCATGACGCTGATGCTGCTCGCCTGCTGGTTCGGAGTTTCGCTGATGTTGGCCCCCGTGGTGGGCCGGGCGATGGCAGAGCCGGAGGTCGACGCGCTAGTCGCCTGATCGCCCAGGTCCCGAGCCCCCGACGCCGGCTTCGCCGTCGTGGGGGTTCTTGCCCATTGACCTGGCGGCCCTCCGACCGCAGCTTCGCGAGGCTCACCAGTTCTGATCCGGCGGTGACACTGCGGTCCTGACGGATCGCACCGCCCGGTGTCGTTTCGATCCCGCTTGGCGACGGGACCCGCGCCGGGTAGCAGTTCTGTTCGTGCGCACGTTCGGCATCGTCAACGTCACGCGGGACTCGTTTTCTGACGGCGGTCGCTGGCTCGAGCCGGCGGCGGCCATCGGCCGGGCGGAGCGACTGTGGCGCGAAGGTGCGGACGTGATCGATGTCGGCGCCGAGTCGACGCATCCCGATGCCGAGGACGTGACCGCCGGCGAGGAGATCGCGCGGTTGACGCCGGTCGTCACGGCCTTGATCGCCGCCGGCATGCAGGTCAGCGTCGACACCGTCAAGCCGGTGGTGATGCGGGCGATGGCCGGGCTTGGCGTGCCATGGATCAACGACGTCGGTGGCCTGCGCGATCCTGACGCGGTGGCGGCGGTGGCTGCGTCACCGTCGACCCGGGTGGTCGTGATGTTCTCGCGGGCCAGCGGCACGCGGGCCGAACGGACCGCGGTCGGAGTCGCCGGCTTGGTCGACGCGATCGAGCGGTTCTTCGCCGAACGACTGGCGACGCTGACCGCGGCCGGCATCCACCGCGACCGGATCGTGTTCGACCCCGGCATGGGCTTCTTCCTCGGCACCGACGCGACCGCCAGCCTGTCCGTGCTGCGGGCGCTGCCGCGACTGCGGCGGGTCGGCCAGCCGCTGCTGTTGTCGGTCTCGAGGAAGTCGTTTCTCGGCGCGATCACCGGTCGGGCCGTCGGCGAACGGGGCGCGGCGACGCTGGCAGCCGAACTCTGGGCGTACGAGCACGGAGTCGACTTCATCCGCACGCACGACGTCGCGGCGCTGCGCGATGCCATCGCGGTGCGGGCAGCTCTGGTGGGCGCGACCGGCGAACTGCCGACAGGATGACGTTCGCCGATCCGACTGAACCGGCCAATGCCGTGGTTCGTTGGCCGGGCCCCGCTACATCCGGAATCTCCCGTGAGCACATCCCGCCGTTGCCCCGGCCTGCTGGCCGCCTCCCTGTCCGTCTTCGTGGTCCCGCTGATGGCCCAGACCCCTGTGCCGCCGCCGTCGGTGCCACCGCCGCAGGACCCGACCAAGGAGACGCCGCCGGTGGTGGTGACTGCCAGTCGCGCTGCCCAGGATCCGTTCGCGGCCCCGTATGCGGTGTCGGTGCTCGGCAGCGAGCGGATCCGGCAACAGGGCTACCGGACGATGCCGCAGGTGCTGCGCGAGCAGACCTCGGTGTTGGTCCAGGAGACTTCACCAGGGCAGGGTTCGCCGTTCATTCGCGGGTTCACGGGCTTCTCCAACCTGTTGCTGATCGACGGCGTACGGCTGAACAACTCGGTGTTCCGTTCGGGACCGAACCAGTACTGGAACACGATCGACCCACTGAGCCTGGATCGGATCGAACTGTTGAAGGGCCCGGCGTCGGCGCTGTACGGCAGCGACGCGATCGGCGGCACCGTGCAGGCGATCACCCGGAGCCCCTATGTCTGGAAAGAACGCGGCGCAGCGGCTGGTGGCAGCACCTACGTCCGCTACGCCACCGGCGAGGACGCCGTCTGGGGACGCGGTGAGATCAGCGTGGGCCAGACCCATGAGGACGGCACCCGCACCGGCTTCCTGATCGGCGGTGACGCCAAGTCGTTCGGCGACCTCGAGGGCGGCCGCGCTACCGGCACGCAGTACGAGACCGGCTACGACGAGACCGCATTCGACGTCAAGGTCGAGCACATGCTCGGCAAGGACGCGCGGCTGGTGTTCCTGCACCAGCAGGTGCAGCAGAACAACGTGCCGCGGTCGCACGCGACGATCTTCGGCGAGGCCTATGCGGGTTCCGCGGTCGGCACCGACCTGCGGCGCGATCTCGACCAGAATCGGCGGCTCACCTATCTGCAGTACCATCGCGAACGGCTCGACGGCGCGGTGTCGGGCGTTCACCTGAACCTGTCATGGCACGAACAGGAGGAGAGCGAGGATCGGATTCCGGCGAACGGCCGGCAGACGTTCCAGGGCTTCGATGTCGGTACGCTTGGCGCCTGGTTGCAGGCCGAGAGCGATGCGGGCAGCGCCGGTCGCCTGACCTACGGCATCGAATACTACCGGGACGACGTCTACTCGTTCTTCCGCCGCGCGACCAACGCGCAGGCCGCCGACCCGATCCAGGGGCCGGTCGCCAACGACGCGACCTACGACCTGCTGGGCATCTACGTGCAGGACGTCATCGCGCTCGGCGAGCGGGCGGAACTGACCATCGGCGGTCGCTACACCTACGCCGCGGCCGACGCCGATTCGGTCCGCGACCCGAACACCTCGACCAAGATCGGCCTGGACGACAGCTGGGACCAGTTCACCGGCAACGCGCGGCTGCGCTACGACCTCGACCCGTCGCACTGGAATGTCTACGCGGGCGTCTCGCAGGGCTTCCGCGCGCCGAATCTGTCGGACCTTTCGTCGTTCGACACTGCCCGTTCCGGCGAAGCCGAGGTTCCGGCGCCCGGTCTCGATCCGGAGCACTACGTCAGCTACGAGATCGGCACCAAGGTCCGCGGCGAGAGCGTGCAGGGGCAGGCGGCGTGGTACTACACCGACATCGACGACCAGATCCTGCGCTTTCCGACCGGCACCACGAATGCCAACAACCAGCCGATCGTCACCAAGGACAACGTCGGTGACGGCTACATCCAGGGCATCGAACTCGAGGGCAGCATCCGGGTGATCGAGGCGACCTCGGTGTTCGGGGCCTGCACCTGGCAGTACGGCCGCGTGTCGAACTTCAACGCCGGCGGCACCGCGCGGACCGAGGAGTTCGTGTCGCGGCTGATGCCGGTGACGACGATGGTGGGGCTGCGTTGGGAGTCGGCGGCCGGCGATCTGTTCGCCGAGACGTTCGTCGTGCGCGCCGAGGACGCCGACAAGACCGCGGCCGGCGACAACCGCGACACCCAGCGGATCCCACCGGGCGGCACGCCGGGCTACACGCTCTGGAACGTACGGGCCGGCTGGCAGGTCAGCGACACCGCGACCGTCGATGTCGCGCTCGACAATCTGACGGACGTCGACTACCGCGTGCACGGTTCGGGCAGCAACGGCATCGGCCGCAGCCTGATCGTCGGCATGTCGGTCCGCTTCTGACCACGCCCGCCGCCGCCGCCGCGGTTCAGCCGCCGGCCTTCTTCTGCGCCTTGGCCCAGGCGTCCTTCAGCGTGACCGTCCGATGGAACACCGGGGCGCCGGGCCGGCTGTCTTTGTGGTCGCAGTAGAAGTACGCCAGCCGCTCGAACTGGAAGCGCTCGCCACCCTTGGCGTCGCGCAACGACGGTTCGAGCCAGCCGCTGACCGTGCGCTTGCTGTTCTGGTTGACCACCGCCAGGAAGTTCTCGGCGGCGGCCGGATCTGGCACCGTGAACAGCTGCTCGAACAGCCGGACTTCGGCCTGCAGTGCGTGCGGCGCCGACACCCAGTGGATGGTCGCCTTGACCTTGCGGCCGTCCGGCGCGTTGCCGCCGCGCGTCGCCGGGTCGTAGGTCGCGTGCACGGCAGTGACCTTGCCGGTCGCGTCCTTGTCGACGCCGGTGCAACGGACGAAGAAGCCAAAGCGCAGGCGCACTTCGCGTCCGGGCGCCAGCCGGAAGAAGTCCTTCGGCGGGTTCTCGAGGAAGTCGTCGCGTTCGATCAGCAGTTCGCCCGAGAACGGCACCTGGCGGGTGCCCGCCGTCGGATCCTCCGGGTTGTTCTGCGCGTCGACCATCTCCACCTGCCCGGCCGGCCAGTTGTCGATGACCAGGCGGAGGGGATCGAGCACGGCCATCCGGCGCAGCGCGGTCTTGTTCAGGTGGTCGCGCAGGAAGAACTCGAGCAGGCCGAATTCGTGCGTGCTGTTGAACTTGGCGACGCCGACGTGTTTGCAGAACGCGACCAGTGCCTCCGGCGTGTAGCCGCGCCGCCGCAGGCCGCGCAAGGTCGGCATCCGCGGATCGTCCCAGCCGTCGACGACACCGCCCTCGACCAGTTGCAGGAGGCGCCGCTTGCTGGTCAGCAGGTATTCGACGTTCAGGCGCGCGAACTCGATCTGCTGCGGCTTCTGGATGCCGAGCGCATCGCAGAACCAGTCGTACAGCGGCCGGTGCACCTCGAACTCGAGCGTGCACAGCGAATGGCTGATGCCCTCGATCGAGTCGCTCTGACCGTGCGCCCAGTCGTACATCGGGTAGATGCACCAGCGGTTGCCGGTGCGCTGATGCGGCAGATGCCGGATCCGGTACAGCACCGGGTCGCGCAGGTGCACGTTGGCGTGCGCCATGTCGATCTTCGCGCGCAGCACGCGGCTGCCGTCTTGGAACTCGCCGGCCTTCATCCGCCGCAGCAGATCGAGGTTCTCGGCCGGCGTGCGGCCGCGGAACGGACTGTCGGTGCCGGGCGCGGTCAGCGTGCCGCGGGTCGCGGCGATGGCGTCGACGTCCTGGTCATCGACGTAGGCCAGACCCTTCTGCACCAGCTGTTCGGCCCAGAGGTAGAGCTGGTCGAAGTAGTCGGCCGCGTAGTACATCGCATCCCACTGGAAACCGAGCCAGCGCACGTCGGCCTGGATGCCGTCGACATACTCCTGGTCCTCGGCCGCCGGGTTGGTGTCGTCCATCCGCAGGTGGCACCGGCCGCCGAACTCCTGCGCGATCGAGAAGTTCAGCGTGATCGCCTTGGCGTGCCCGATGTGCAGGTAGCCGTTCGGCTCGGGCGGGAAGCGGGTCACGACCCGCTGCACGCGACCGGACTGCAGGTCGGAGCGGATGCGCTCGCGGATGAAGTCGGTCGGGGGAGTCGGATCGGGAACGGTGCTCATCGGGATTCCGTGCGGCGCGGTAGATTGCGATGGGTGGCAACCGATTGCAACGCGCGGCCCTCCGGTGCTCTGCCGGTATGCTGCCCGCCACCCGATGTCCAGCACGAGTCCGCCCGACACCAAGAAGCGCCCTGATCCGCTGGCGGCCCTGCCGCGGCTCGACCGCCACAAGCCCAAGTGCGGCCCGGTCCGTCCGTCCAGGGTCTCCCGCTGGCGCGCGATCGTGCTGATCGCCGTGCACGTGGTGATCGGCCTGCACATCCTGCACTGGCTGATGGCGGGCAAGACGTTGACGCCGGTCGAGCCCTCGGAGGCGATGCAGACGCTCGAACTCGGCAAGATCAACGCCGGGTTCGTGTTGTTCGTCGTGCTGATCCTTGGCACGCTGGTGTTCGGTCGCTGGTTCTGCGGCTGGGCGTGCCATGTGGTCGCCATCCAGGACCTCAGCGCCTGGCTGCTGGGCAAGGCCGGGCTGCGGCCGCGACCGGTCCGCTCGCGGCTGCTGGTGCTGGCGCCCTGGGTCGTCGCCGGCCACATGTTCGCCTGGCCGCGGATCGAGCGCTGGCTCGATCCGTCGTTGCCGCCGCTGGCGGAGTTCGCGCAGTGGGAGGAAGCGCTGCTGACCGAGGAACTGTGGGCGACGTTCCCCGGGCCGGTGATGTCGGTCGCGACCTTCGTGGTGGTCGGGTTCCTGATGATCTGGTGGCTCGGGGCCAAGGGCTTCTGCACGCATGGGTGCCCGTACGGGGCGTTCTTCGCGCTCGCCGATCGACTGGCGC
Source organism: Planctomycetota bacterium (assembly GCA_016713175.1). Classification (GTDB taxonomy): domain Bacteria; phylum Planctomycetota; class UBA1135; order UBA1135; family UBA2386; genus JADJPQ01. Next base: position 11,904 of record JADJPQ010000028.1, on the reverse strand, counting down.
CGCTGCGGATCAAGGTGTCCCCGGCGTGCGATGCCTGCGGCCACTGTACGCAGGTCTGCTCCAGCAATGTGCGCGTGCACGAAGAAGTCGCCCGGCACGGCCGGATCGTCGATCCGGGCTGCATGAAGTGCATGGACTGCGTATCGGTCTGTCCGAAGGAGGCGCTGTCGTTCGGCTGGTCGGCCCCGAAGCCGTTCGCGATCAGCCAACAGCGCCTGCAGGCGCGTGCGGACTTCGAGTGGTTCGAGGAGGTCCTGATGGCGTTGGTGGCCATCTGGGCGTGCGAATTTGCGTTCCGCGGCGCGTGGTTCTGGGAACAGGTGCCGTTCTTGTTGTCGGCGGGGCTCGGGGTGTTGACCGCGGTGGCGGCGGTGGCGGCGCTGCGGCTGCTGACGCGGCGGGATCTGCAGTTCCAGCACTGGCAGTGGAAGCTCGACGGCCGCTTCACGCGTGCCGGCAGGGTCGGCGCCGCAGTCGTGGCTGGCTGGCTGCTGCTGGCGCTGTACACCTGGCAGGCGAGCTCACTGGTCCGCGCCGCCGACTCGGTGCGCGCGCAGTTGATGACGACCGAGCTGTCTGCCGCGCAGCGCCAGGACCTGCTGCAGCAGACCGACGCCGCCTATGCACGGGCCGAGAGCTGGGCTCCGATCGGCAACCCGCACCTTCACCTGCTGCGCGGGCTGGCGCAGCGCGAACTGGGCCAGTACGAGTCGGCCGAGCGGCAGTTGCGCCAGGCGCTGCGGTTGTTGCCGGACTGGGCGCCGGCAGCGGTGCCGTTGACGGACCTGCTGAATCTGCGCGGCCAAATCGGCGAGGCCGAGCAGGTCTTGCGCCGGGTGCTGGCCGAGGATCCGACCTGCGAACCGGCCAGGAAGCGCCTCGAACTGCTCGAGGCGCGCAAGGCGCAGGGGCGCTAGCGTCGGCCGCTGCGCCCGATCGCGATCACTGGCAGCCGCCGCCGGTGATCGTGGTGACGAGTTGCAGCGCGTTGGTGACGGCGAACTGACCGAGGATCGGGCCGTTCGGGATCATCGGCACCATCTGCCAGTTGATCGTGAAGCCGCTGGCGAACACCGGGATCGGCAGCGGCAGCGTGGCGACGCCGACGCCGTTGGTCATCAACAGGCCGTGCACACCGAGCGTCTGCGGATCGAGCCACTGCGTGCAACCATTGCCGCGATCGATGTTGGCGGTACCGAAGCTCCAGACCGCGAACACGCCGCTGTTCGGCGCGGTCAACACCTGCAGGCCGAACGTCGGGTTCGGGCTGGTCGGCAGGCCAGTCGACAGCAGCAGGCCACTGCAGCCCGGGCCGAGGATGTTGACGCTGCCGGACGAACTCGGGCCGGTGCCCGGCGTCGTGCCGTTGACGACCACGGTCAGGCCGCCGGCGCCGGTGCGCGCTTGATCCAGCAGCAAGGTGCCGGCTCCGGGCGCCGCCGAGCTCTCGAAGCCGAAGTTGTAGATCGTGTTCCAGTCCAACGAGTTGTTCGCCGGAGCCGTGAACACCAGTTCGTTGCCGACCCGGCTGCTGGTCCACTGGTTCAGCGCATTCTGGTCGATGTCGCGGAACGTGATGTTGGTGACCGTCGCATTGGCGCAGACCGGCACGCGGAACGTCGCCGCGCCGCGGCGGTTGTCGACGTTGTGGACCGCGTACTCGTAGCGGTAGGTGCCGTTCAGGTTCGTCGTCTTGACGCCGATGTAGAACCGGCCATCGTCGTTGCCGTTGCCGCCGCTGGTGACCGTGGCGCCGGTCCAGCGCGACAGGATCGAGCCGTGCGTCGGCGTGCCGCTGTCGGCGGAGCTCCAGTTGTTGCCGCTGCCGGAGAACGTGACGCGCCGCGTCATCAGATTGTCACCGCGGTTGGCGACCGCCTCGCCCTCGTGGACCAGGTGGATCTGGTACCAGTAGGTGGCGCCGCCGAGATTCAGGTCCGTCTTCAGGATCCGCATCGACACCTGCGTCGCGGTCGCGTTGATCGGGCTGCGCCGGCCATCGGTGTTGTTGGGCGTGCCGACTTCGGGCAAGCCGCGATCGAAGTAGCTGCCGACGCGGTTCCAGGTGCCGAGCCACGGGTCGATTTCCGGCGCCGGGCCGAGCCAGAACGGGTCGCTGTTGTTGCCGACGCCGTAGGCATCGGTGCAGTTGATGCCCATCACCGAACCGGTGCCCGGGTCGATGCAATTGCCGCACACGCCGCTGCCGTTGACCGACACGAATGCGTGCTTGCAGAACGAGCGGTCGCTGATCTGTTCGAAGCGGCCCTGAAACTCACGAGCGACCATGAAGCCGAACTTCGGGTGGTTTTCGCCCATCTGGCCGCTGCTGCCGGCGGCGTGCCACGGGATCACGACGGAACCCGGGTTGCACATGTCGTTCTGTGCGGCACACGAGACTTCGGTTGCGGTGACGCCGACGACCGAGATGTTCGAGATGCTGGTCAGGCGGCCGTTGAGGCCGGGGACCGTGTTGGACTGGGCAGTGAGCGAGGCGAGGCTGGCGCAGACCGCCAGCGGGAAGAACTTCTGCATGCGACTCCCAAGGGGTTGGAGGTGTTGTCTCCGGGTGGCAGGAGAGCCGGCAGTGTAGCGCGCCGCTGCCTTCGGAGAAGTGCCCTTGGGACCGGTTGTGGCGCAGGCCGGCAACCGGCCCGGCGCATTTCCGTGGCCGCCCCCTGGCGCTTGCCGCGTCAGGGGACCGCGTTCACTGGCAGCCGCTGCCGGCGAGGCGAACGGTCAAGCCGTTGCTGAGGCCGAACTGGCCGCCGACCGGACCGCCAGTTTCGATCGTGGCTGCCTGCCAGGTGATGTCGATCGGCGAGAAGCCGGCCGGAATCGCCAGCGGGATCGTCGCGACACCCAGCCCGTTGGTGACCAGGAACCCGTGCGTGCCGACCGTGGCGGCGTCCAGGTATTGCGTGCAGCCGGGGCCGACGCCGATGCTGGCGGCGCCAAACGAGTAGAACGCGAAGGCGCCGGTGTTCGGCGCGCCGTTCAGGATCAGCGCGAACGCCGGATTCGGGCTGGTCGGTGCCCCGTTGGCGAGCAGCGACGCCGTCGGATTGCCGCAGCCGGCGCCGAGCCAGACGTTCGGCACGAAGCCAGGGGTCTGCGTGGCGACGCTGATCGTCAGGTTGCCGGGGCCGACGCGCGCCTGGTCGATCGACGCGGCGCCACCGACCGGGGCGGCATCACTGTCGAACCAGAAGTTGAACAGCTGGTTCCAGTTGTGCGGGTTGTTGGCGGGGGCCGACCAGGCGATCTCGCCGCCGCTGACCGTCGCGGTCCACTGGTTCAGCGGGTTCTGGTCGATGTCGCGGAAGCCGAGGTTGCTGACCCGGGCGTTCGGGCACACCGGCAACCGGAACGCGGCGCCGCCGCGGTTGTTGTCGTGGTTGTAGACGGCGTACTCGTAGTGGTACAGCCCATTGGTCGGGCCGGTGACCTTGACCGCGACCTGGAAGCGACCATCGTCATTGCCGTTGGCGGCATCGGCGAGCGTGGCTCCGGTCCAGCGCGTCAACACGGTGCCGTGCGTCGCGGTGCCGCTGGTGCTCGCGGACCACGACGCGCCGCTCCAGTTCATGCCGAACGGCCGCGACATCGTGTTGTTGCCGCGGTTGACCAGCGGCTCGCCCTCGTGGATCACGTGGATCTGGAAGAACAGGTTCGACGTGACGCCGACCAGGTCGGCTTCCTTGATGGTGACGCGGTTCTTGACCGAATCGAAGCCGTTGGTGACCAGGCTGCGGATGCCGTCGGCCGCGCCGGTGCCGGTCTGCGGGTCGCCGACGTCGAAGTACGAGCCGACCGGGTTCCAGGTGCCAAGCCACGGATCGAGTTCGCTCGGCGGCGCCAGGTAGCGGCGGTCGCCGTTGTTGCTGTTGGCGTAGACATCGCTGCAGCGCGGTCCCATCTGCGCGCCACCGGCGGGCGGCTGCTGGCAGGTGCCGCAAGGCCCGTCATCGTTCAGCGACAGGAACGCGTGCTTGTTGTACGACCAGTCGGAGATCTGGATCATCCGATCGCCGACCAGTTTGGTGACCAGGAAGCTGAACTTCGGATGGTCGGGCTGCATCGGCGCGCGCCATTCGATGTTCATCGTGCCCGGGTTGCACAGGTCGTTCTGGAACGCCACGCCGACTTCACCGCCGGGATAGGCGGCACCGCGGCGGCCGAACGAGCGGGCCGCGCTGATGTTGGTCAGGGCACCGTTGTAGCCGGTGCCGCGGGAATTGGCCTGGGCCATCGCCAGGTCGCTGGCAAACACTGCCGCAGTTGCAAGCAGAAGGGATGTGCGCATGAGTTCGAACGTGAAGTGAGGGGCGGCGGCGCGTCGGCGCCACAGGACAGGGAAACGGGAGCGGAAGGCTACCTGGAAGCCCACGGCGACGCCGAACCAAGATTGCAACGCCGAGCGCAGCGCGGGTTGGCAGTTCGATCGGCGGCGGCGACGGTTCGGCTCAGCGTCGCGGCCGCCAGCGCATGCCGCGCAGCGTCGCTGCCGTCGAAAACGCGGCGACACCGAACGGTCGGCTCAGTTCGACTTCCGGGCGCAGCGACAACCGGTGGCGGCTCGGGTCGCACGAACACAAGGGCTGGTCATCGACGAACGCCGTCACCCCGGTCGGGGTCACGATGAGCCGAATCCGGACGAATGCGTCGTGCGGGAAATGCCGCAGCGTGCGCGTCGCGTTGCGGGCCGCATCGAGGCCGTCGAGGCTCGAGAAGCCGCACAGTGCGCCACCCCAGCCGCCGAGGATCAACGTCAGGTACGCATCGCCGACCGGAAATGTCAGGCCGCAGAAGAAGTCGTTGCCGAGCCGGCGGGCCGCTTCGAACTCCAGTTCGTAGTCGCCGCTCGGGATCGCGGCGGTGCAGGTGACGCCGGTCAGCGGGTTGCCCATGCCGAGCTCGAGGGTGTCGTCGGCGAACGCGATGCTGCCGTCGCCGCCGAATTCGCTCGATCGCCAGCCATGCTGCGGGTCGCCGCAGTGCAGCGGTTGCCACGGCGGCGCCAAGGCGCAGCCAGCCGTGAGCAGCGCCAGGACCCACGCCGCGCGCATGGTCATTGCCCGGTCAACACCGGCAGCGTGCTCTGCTTCAGGAACAGGATCGCCATCGCGTTGCGCTCGACGCCCTGGTCCCAGTCGAGTTCGGCCTGCCAGTTGCCATCGTCGTGCTGGGTGCCGAGCAACACCATGGCGCCCTCGAAGTACCAGTCGCGATCCTGGATCAGCGCGATGCCCGACAGCAACGCCGCGCGTTCGAGGCCGTAGAGATAGTAGTAGATCCAGCGCTGCTGGCGATCGATGTCGCCGGCGTGGTAGCGCGGGGTCATGTGTTCGGCGAGCCAGGCGAACCCGGCGTTGCGCGCGGTGCTCGCTTCGCTTTGCAGTCGTGCCCGCTTGACGTTCGAGTGGTCCAGCAGCGCCGCCTGGCAGATCGCCAGGCCGGTGATGCCAGCGCAGGTCATGCTGCCGTAGCGCGGCGTCGCTTCGCCTTCGGACTTGGGTTCGTGATACCACCAGCCGGCGGCGCGGATCGGCTGCCGGACCACTGTCCGGGTGCCGCCGGGGTCGGCCTGCTGCCGGGCGAACGCGCGGTAGTCGGTCAGTTCGAGGTCCATCTTCGTCGTGCCCTGGCCCTGGTCGGCGATCAGGTGGTTGGCGGCGGCCTCCCAGACCTGCGGCGAGATCGTCACGCCGCACAGATGCGCCGAGAACAGCCCGAGCAGACCGTACTGGTTGACCGAGTGGTCATAGCGCCCGCCGCGCGTGTAGTTGAAGCGCAGCAGGTAGGCCGGATCGACGCGGGTGTCGACGTTCTGCAGCAACTGGTCGGTCCAGCGCTGCATCAGCGCGAGGTCATCCTTCGGCACCTCCCGCTTGCGCGGCCGGTCGATCGCTCCCGACTTCAGGTCGCCGAACTCGGCGCTCGGTGCGTAGATCGCCTCCAGCGCCATCAGGGCGTTGCCGAGCGAGTAGGTGTCGATCAGCGGGCGCGTCCGCAACGCTTGCAGACAACGCTGCACGACGTCGTCGGTCTTGGGCACGCCGCCCTTGACCAGTGCCAGCAGGCCGATCGCCAGCCGACCGGAGTGGTAGCTGTTGTCGCCGTCCGCCGGCTGCGCGCCGAGCAGGTGGCCGTTCGGATCACCCAGTTGGTCGCGCAGCCGCGCGCAGCCGCGTTCGAGCGCCTTGGCAACGTCGCCGCGGAACGCCGCGTCCTGGCCGTCGCGGACCGCATGCAGGCGCCAGATCTCGTCGTGCACGATGGTGCCGACCGGCTCCTTGCCGTCCTTGCCGCGCAGGAACGTGCCGCGCAGCTTCGTCGTGAATTCGGCGACGCGGGCCTTGCCGGCGCGCAGTTCGACGCGCCGGCGGATGTCGAGCTTGCCATCGAAGCCGTACCCAGACGTACGGCCGGATCCAGCGATCGACGAAGCGCTTGCTGTCGTCGAGCAGGTCCAGGTCCTGCGACCGGACCGTCAGTTCCAGCGTCTGCCAGCCTTCGGCGTCGATCGCCGCGACCTTGCCCTTCAGTTGCAGATCGCCCAGCCGCAACAGCCGTGTGGCGGTGCGGTTCATCGTGCCGCCGGTGGCACCTTTGCTCAGGTCGGTCGCGGCCCACCACGCGAGTTCGCGCAGGTCGCCGGGCGGCAGGCGCACCTGGTCTTGATCCTTGCCGAGTTCGCCCTGCAGCAGCAGCGGCGGTGGCCGGAACGCGCCGAACAGGTCGCCGCGGATCTTGTCGGCGGCGCCGCGTTCGGCCGTGATCGCCTGCTGCAGACCGGGCCCGTCCTTGACGCCGGCGGGCAGCGTGTGGAAGAAGCACAAGCCGAGGTCGAGGTACTGCGTGCCGCCGATCTGGCTGCACTGCACGACCAACAGGTTGTCGCCGCGTTGCCACGCATCGAGCGCGTCGCCGGCGACCACATAGCTGCGATTCCGGCCGTAGCCGTCGTCGCCGACCACGAGCTTGCCGTTCCACCAGATCCGCAGGCCATCGTCGTGATCGACCAGGAACATGGCCATCTTCGGCTTCCGGCGCCCGAGATCGATCTTGGTGCGGAGCACCAGTTCGTGCGTGGTCCACGGCGAACGCTGGGTCGCGTCCTTGCCGACTTCGGTGCCAAAACCCGTCTTGCCGAGCAGCCAGTCCTGGTCGGCGAAGGTCGCCTGCTCCACGCCAGCCGGGACGCGACCGCGGGCGCACGCGAGGTAGCGCCATTCATGGCCACCTTCGTCGCCGCGGCGGACGAACCACTCGGGGCGCATCCGCGATTGGCCGACGTCGAAATCGTAGGCGGTGGTCTGCCGTTGATAGATCAGGGCGCCGCGATGGGGGATGTCCCACGGCAGACCCTGTGCCGACAGTGGCAAGGTGACGGCGAGGAAAAGGGCGTGGCGGCGCATGCGAACGGGTCGGGGCGGGTGGCAGTCTCGCGCGACGCGGGCGGATCGTCGAGTCCCCGGTGTCGAGAATCGTCGTCGGCCGGCGAGCGCGAGCCGCTCGCAGGTCGGTGCGGTGCACCGGGCCAGGGAAACGGCGGAATCCGGGATTCCGGTCCGGCGCCCGGGCGCAGCGGTCATTCCCTGGGCATCGTCCCCCTGCGACCCTGTCCATTCTCGAGGAAGTCGAAGATGTTCCCCACCACTCAGCCACGGTCACGACTGGTCGGCCTCTGCGCCAACGTGCTGCTCCTTGCGACCGCGATCGTCGCGCAAGACGAATGCGCGAGCGCGCTGCCGGTCGTCGACGGCGCCAATGGCTCGTTCACCAACGTCGGTGCCACGACGTCCACGCCGGCCTGGCCGTGCGGCCTTGGCCAACGCGACCTATGGTTCTTCTACACGGCCACCGTCACTGGTGCGACGACCGTGAGCACCTGCTGCGCCGACTACGACACCGTGTTGGAGGCCTTCGACGGTTCCTGCGGCGCGTTGATCTCGCTCGCGTGCAATGATGACGCCTGCGGCCTGCAGTCCCGGATCACGTTCGCTACCGTGGCCGGCAACACCTACTTCCTGCGGGTCGGTGGTTTCGCCGGCGCCACCGGCAACTTCGTTCTGGAGATCAATTACGTCCAGACCGGCAGCATCGTGCTGTCTTCGGCGGGTGCTTGCGGCGCCTTGTCCCTCAGCGTCACCGGCAACCCGAACCTCGGTGGCCAGATCGTCAGCACGATGAGCGGAGTGCCGATCTTCGCGATCCCGTTCATCGGTTACGACCTCGTGCCGTGGGGCGGTGCCCAGCCTTGCCTGCCGTGCTTCATCGGCCACAACTGGACCTACCCGTTCGCGGGGGCGTCGCACATCCTCGCGATTCCGTGCGATCCGGCGCTGATCGGACTCGTGATCTACGTCCAGGGTGTTGCGTTCGGCCCCGGCACCACGGGTTGCCCGTTTCCGCCGTTCGACCTGACCGACACCTACGCGGTGACGATCGGTTGAGCGAACGCACGGGACTGCGGGGCCGCCTTGCCGCCTCGCACCCGGGGCAGGTGCCGCGGGCCGGCGGGGTCCGGTTCGGGTGGTTGCCGTGAGGGTGGCCGGCAGCCGCGGCTGCGTTCATGATCTCCGCGCGAACCAGCATCGTTCGCGACCTGCACGCCGCCGCCGGAGATCACCATGCCCGATCGCCATGACGACCTCGACCCGATTCGAAGTGCGCGTGACGAGTTTGCCGACCCGGCGGTGCAGCCGGCCGACAGGAAGGCCGGGGGCGAACGGCCTGGCGAGGTCATCGACCGCTACGAACTGGTGCATGAGCTCGGCGAGGGCGGCATGGGCACCGTCTGGTTGGCCCGGCAGCGCGAGCCGGTCGTGCGCGAAGTGGCGCTGAAGGTGGTCAAACCCGGCATGGACACGCGCGAAGTCCTGGCCCGCTTCGAGCAGGAACGCCAGGCGCTGGCGCTGATGGAACACCCCTGCATCGCCAAGGTGCTCGACGGTGGCGTCACGGCCGCCGGGCGACCGTTCTTCGTGATGGAACTCGTTCGCGGTCTGCCGCTGACCCGGTTCTGCGATGACGCCAGGCTGGGACTGCGGGAGCGGCTCGAACTGTTCGCCAGGGTCTGCGAGGCGGTCCAGCACGCGCACCAGAAGGGCGTGATCCACAGGGACCTCAAACCCGGCAACGTGCTGGTCGAGGTGCTCGATGGCCAGCCATCCCCCAAGGTGATCGACTTCGGCATCGCCAAGGCGACCGGCGGCGCGTTCGCGCCGACGAGCTTCACCCGGCTCGCGCAGGTGATCGGCACGCCGGAGTACATGGCGCCCGAGCAGGCCGGCGGCCCAGGGCTCGATGTCGACACCCGCGCCGACGTCTATTCGCTCGGCGTGCTGCTCTACGAACTGCTGACCGGCACCAAGCCGTTCGAGTTCACCAGCGTGCTCGCGCGCGGCTACGAGGAACTGCTGCGCACCATCCGCGAAGACGACCCGGTGACGCCGAGCACGCGGGTGTCGAGCCTGGGCGACCAGGCGACGACGATCGCGGCCATGCGGCACAGCGACGTCGGCCGGCTTCGCCGTCGGCTGCGCGGCGACCTCGATTGGATCGTCATGAAGGCGCTCGAGAAGGACCGTGGGCGCCGCTATCAGACCGCCACCGGCTTCGCGATGGACGTGCGGCGCTACCTGGCCGGCGATCCCGTGCTCGCGGCGCCGCCAGGTGCGGTGTATCGGGTCCGCAAGTTCGTCGCCCGCCACCGCGCGCTGGCGGCCGGCGGTGCGGCGGTGGCCGCAGCCCTGCTGATCGGCGCCGTGGGCTTTGCCTGGCAGGCCGCCGTCGCCAAGGACCAGGCGAACCGCGCCACCCAGGCCGAGGCCGAGGCCAACGCCCGCGCCCGCGAACTCGGCCTGGTCGCGGACTTTCAGGCGGACATGTTGGCGCAGATCGATCCGACGCGGATCGGCAACGATCTTACAACGGCCGTGACCGGCAAGTACGGCGAGGCGCTGACCAAGGCGGGGGTGGTGGGAGCGGCGCATGCCGCGCAGATGGACACGTTCCGGGCAGCATGGCGGCGGGTGAACGCCACCGACACGGCACTGGGGTTGATCGACGCGTCGATGCTGCGGCCGGCGTTGGCGACCATCGACGCGAAGTTCGCCGATCAGCCGCTGGTGGGGGCGCAGCTGCGGCAGAGCCTGGCCACGCGCTATCGCGAATTCGGCCTGCTCGAAGCGGCGGTGCCGGTGCAGGAAGCGGCGCTGGCGACGCGTCGGCAACGGCTCGGCGAGGAGCACACCGACACGCTGCGGTCGCTGTCGAACCTGGCCAAGCTGCTGCATGACCGGGGGCGTTCGCAGGAGGCGGAGCAGGTCCAGCGCCAGGCGCTCGCGGTTCTGCGGCGACAGGCGGGCGAGGACACACCGATGGCACTCGACCTGCTGCAGAGCCTCGGGACGTCGCTGCTGGCGCAACGGAAGTTCACCGAGGCCGAAGCGTGCTACCGCGAGGCCCTCGAGAGGCGGCGGCGCGCGCAGGGCGAAGAGCACCGCGAGACGTTGGCCGCGCTGTACAGCGTGGGTGCGGCGCTTCGGGATCAGGGTCGACTCGCCGACGCCGAGCCGGTGCTGATGGAGGCGCTCGCCCGGCACCGTCGAGTCCGCGGTGAGGACGATCCCGTGACGCTGGTCTGCCTCGGCACCGTCGGTGGACTGCTCGCGGACCAGCGCCGCTTCGCCGATGCGAGGCCCTACCTCGAGCAGGCGCTGGCCGCGAGCCGGCGTGTGCGCGGCGAGGAACACCCCGACACGCTGGTGGCGATGAACCGGTTCGCCAACGTGCTGCAGGACCTGAACCAGCTGGCCGATGCCGAGGCGCTGTACCGCGAACTGCTGACGATCCGCATGCGCGTGCTTGGCGAAGACCACCCGAACACGCTGAACGCGATCAACAACCTGGGCACGGTGCTGCGCGACCAGGGCAACCATGCCGCCGCTGAACCGTACTTCCGCCAGGCACTCGCCGGCCGCCGTCGGGTGCTCGGCGACGACGACCTGTCGACGCTGCAGTCGATCGCGCACATGGGGACCGTGCTGCGCATGTTGGGCCGACTCGACGAGGCGGAAGTGCACTATCGGGCAGCACTGGCTGGCCACCGGCGGCGGTCGGGCAACGAGCACCGCAACACGCTGATGGCGCTCAACAATCTCGGCGTGCTGCTGCAAGCGCGCGAACGATGGGTCGATGCCGAAGTGGTCGTGCAGGAGGCGTGGACGACCTGTCGTCGGCTGTCGGGCGAGGCGCACCGCGACACGCTGCGATGCCTGCGCAATCTCGCGGCGGTGTGGAGGGCGCAGGGCAAGCACGCGGCGGCGCTCGAACTGCTCGAGTCGGCGGCGAAGGACGCGCGCGCGGTCTATGTCGGCGTCGATCGGGCGCGGCTGGCGGAACTGCTGATCGAGACCAGTTCGGCGCGGGTGGCGCTCGCGACGTTGGATCATCAGGCGGCTGCCGCCACGGCTCTGGCGGAGGCCCATGGCATCCTGGTCGAGGTCGGCGGGGTCACGGCGCGGGCGGCGGTCGAATGTGCCAGCCGGTTGGTGCGGTGTCACACGGCGTTGGAGCAACTCGAGCCGGGGCGTGGGCACGCGGCCAAGGCGGCGGAGTGGCAGGCGAAGGCCGGGATTGCCGAGGCACCTGCAGGCGGTAAGTGATGCCGGCTGCCGGGTGACGGGAACTGGCACGCTGATGGTTGCCGTTGCCGCAGAAAGATGGCAAGTAGAGTCCGCAAACGCTCCACCATGACCGATCTGCCGCCCTGTCCGAAGTGTTCGTCGACCTTCACCTACCTCGACCGCAACCTCTACACGTGCCCGGAATGCGCCCATGAGTGGTCGCCCGCCGACGCCGCGGCCGTGGCGGCGACGGCCGCTGCGACCGAGA
>JADJPQ010000027.1 GCA_016713175.1 Planctomycetota bacterium | reverse complement strand
CGCTGGCGTAAGAGCACGGGAGACGCGCGCCTTGACGACCTGGTGCGGTTGCGCGCTCAGGATCGACGATGGCGGTGCGTTGCCGTGGCCTGGTCCGCGCGCCGGCGTGAAGATCCGCCGCGGGACGCAGCAGTTCATCGAGCGGCATCCCGGCCGCGGCCTCGGCCAGAAAGCCCACTTAAGTATCCGTGTTAGCGATACTCCACCGCGCCCGGCGGCGAAGGCGCAGTCCGCCGCGGCGATGCGCCTCGGATTTTCGCCCACTCGGGTCGTCGGCGTTGTCCCGACGCCCGTCCCGCACGATGCCTGAGGTGTGAGAGAGGAGCTGCGCGACCGTGATGTCGGCAAACGACGCGGCAGCCAGGCCAGGAGCGTTCGCGGGCGCATGTCGAGGTCGAGCACTCCGCGATCGACGAGGTCCAGTGCGAGGATCGCGGTCAGTGGCTTTCACCGACGCGATGTTGAACCCGGCTGCCGAGGTCACCGGGCTGCTGGTGCGCACGTCCGCCACGCCAGCCGCGCAGTGATGAGGGACCTGCCCGTTTTGCGACGATCGTGACGCTCAAACCGGAACGCCGCGGGTCACGGCCTCCTCCGCACCATCGCATCGATGCGTTCTTGGGGAAGGGTTGGGAACCCGTCTCTTGCGGCAGCGCGGAAGAGCCAGGTCGTGATGGCGAGGCGGCGATGTGCGACGTGTCATGGCTCAGCGTCCCGTGGGCTTGGCGAGAAATAGCGGCAGCCTGAGGCCAGGCCCGCGGCGACGACACAGCGGATTTCGATCACGCGCGGATGCGATTGCAGGCGCCAGGGCAGTCCGTCGAACACCGTGGAGCCACGAGCACCACTGCGTGCACTCCGAGCAAGCAGTTTCGGAAGCTCGTGGCGGTCGCGGCCCGCCAGTCGAGGCCGCTGGCGCGCAGCAGCGGCGCGACCTCCGTTGCGAGCGCACAGCTCCCGGGGTGTCAGGATCGCGCCTGACCACCACCGCCTGCTCTAGCCGCAGCGCCGCAGCTCGGGCTTGGATCAGCTCCGCCAGGCTTTCGTGGGGCGAGTGGCACGTCGCAGACCCGCCGCGGGGCCAGCGGCTGCGCACCTCGCCTGCGCGGAAGGTCGTCGTGACCAGCTTCCGGGCGGTGGCTCAGGCCAATCCAGCTGCCACGGCACCACGGGGCGCGCCGCAGCGTCGTCGCAGTTCGCGGGCGAGCTGCGCCGCCTGCGAGAAGCTGCACTCCGCCGCGACGCACGAGTCCGAGCCGGTGACCGGCCACCGGGGAGTGCGTCGTCTCACCACTTAATACCACGCCGACGCACGGGGACGTCGCCACGCCAGGGACGAGTTTCACGCGCCGGGCCTGGCGCACGGTGGCGCAGTTCACCGCCAGCTCAGCCGCGGCGGCGCGGATCGGGGAGTAGGGGCCGCTCGCTGGTGAGTCGCCCCATCCCGATCTCCCACCGCAGCGCTGCCGCCAACTGGTGATAGAGCGGCGTCGGTGCCGAGCGATCGAGCCGCCGCGCCAGTGCACGCCACAGCGCGGCAGTGGCACGAGCTTGGGCAAGGACGCGTTCAGACAGATTGATCTAGTGGACCAGATCCACAGGAGATCGTCAAGGGTGCCACTCGGGATCGGTGAAACAACGGGGTTTTCGCCGGTCGGGTGGTGCGGCGATGGCGATTCGTGCGGCGAACCAGGCGATTGGCGGCGAGGCAGGGGGCCGGCCGATCCGGGATAAATGCCCTGGTTCAGGCGCTGCGTTCGGACCACCGCCGCTTGGCCAGGGACACCCGAAGCGCGTTCTCCTCGCCGATGCCTGCGCTGCGGCCAACGCGTCTTTCCGCCCTCGTCACCTGGTGTCGACGTCGCACCGCGAGGCGAAGATCGGTCAGTCGCGCGCCTGCCGCGGTGAGCCTGCTTGTTGTGCGACGTCGGTCGTAGTTCCGCCGACGCAGGACCTCTGTCGATGCTGTTCCGCGGCTACAGATGCTGTTGAACGGACTGCCGCTGCGGCTCGAGTGTTCGTCGTCGTGGCGGATCACCCAGGTCCGCATGCTGAGCAGACCGAGGACCGCGTTGGTCATGGTGGCGACGGAGCGTAACGGCGGTTGCGAAAGGAACCCCGAGAACCCAAGCAACCCAAGTCAGCAGTTTCGGAAGTAGGTGACGGCTGATCGTCCGAGAGCCGCCGTCCAGCAGGAAGCAAGGTCAGGGCGTGGCGGGCGCCCCGTAGCGTGCCTATTTTCGCGTTTGCGCTTTCGACTTGCGAAACGGCGAAACTGTAGGTGGTGGAAGTACGCAGATGAAGATTGACCCCAGGAGGCGAGGACGCCTCACGCCTTCGTCAGAAGAAGTTCTCCCCTCGTGCGGGTGCCAAGCTGCCCGAGGACGCACTGCCGGGCTCGCTTGCCCTTGCCATCGTCGCTGTGGCAGACGGACGCCACTGCGCGAAGGAGACGGCATCCCATCTGGATGCTGACCTACATGCTCGATGGCAAGAAACGCGCGTCGAGCGGATCCCTGACGAGTGGGCCAAGTGAGGTGCAGCGCAGGGTCGATGCCGGCCGCCAGTTCCGGGATGCAGTCACTGGGGTGTTCAATGCGAAACGCCCAGCTCTCGTGCTCCTGCGTCGCCAGACGATGTAATGAGAAGCGGTCCCAGCTCCGGAAGGTGCGGGACTACGCCAGCAGGACGCTTCGTCTCGAGCACTACGTCACGCATCCTGGGGACGGGCGCAAGCGCCCGCAGATTCCGGCGCAAGATCTGATCTGGGCGCAACTCGCCGGCCAGATCCTGCAGACCACGTCCTTTCACGGCGTCGAGCGACTGCATGACGAGCGGCACGGTTCGGGGGTTGGCGCTGAGCCGGAGCTTCAGCGAAGACGCGCTGGCCTACTTCAACGAGCGGCTCGATCCGCGGGTGACTCGCGACGCCCTGGTGGCCACCGCTCGGCTCGCCAGGCAACAACGTCTTGCCGGCGGCTCGCGCATTGGGCTCGCCGTGGACGGCACCTCCGCGGGGCATACCGGCAGCTCGACATCGGTCGCGATCTCGTCGCCCGCAACGCGACGACAAGGACGTGGTGATCGGGCACCGCCATGAAGTCGCCGCGATCAGCGTGGTCGGTGTCGGGGTATCGCTGCCGCTCTATGTCGAGCCCCATGGGCCCGGTGACAGCGAACTCGTGGCGGGTCAGAGATTGCTGCGTCGTTGCGTGTCCTCGTTGGGCGCGCGCTTCGCCGAATACGTCGCGACTGACGCGAAGTTCGCCTGCGCTCCGTTCCTCAATCTCGCAGGAGGTCGGGCTGCACGCCATCGTGCGGCTGAAGAAGAACCTGCCGGACCTGTTCGGCCGTGCTCAGGTGCGGTTCAACTCCCGCCCGCCGGACCAGACCTTCGAGCATCGTGGTGAGCGCGTCGAGATCTGGGATGAGGGTGGGTTTCAACCCTGGGAAGGTCTCAACTGGCGTCAGCATGCGGGTCATCCTGGGCACTCAATACCGCGCTGGGAAAACAACCATCGAGGCCTACTGGCTGACCGATTACCCGATGGATGAAGTGAGCAGCCAAGCGCGTTCAAGATGGGCCAAGAGCCGCTGGGGAGATCGAGAACGAGGGGTTCAACGAAGCGAAGACCAGGCACGGGATGGAGCACATCTGCCACCACGACGCCAACTCGGTGGTGGTCGGCTGGCTGCTGATGGCGCTTGGCATCGTGATCGAGCGGCTCTACCGAAACCGTTACCTGCACCGCGGCACCCACCCGGTGAGGTCGGCGGCCGACCTGGTCGTCATCCTGAGGCTCGCTCTCGGACGCCGGCTGCACGACACTAAGCTGACCGGCCGGCGCTGCCGTCCGCAGCCCGCGCCCTTGTCGTGCCCTCGCCGCCAACCAGACTAGCCCCGTGGGGGAAAGGGGGCCTTGCCGTCTCATCGGCCGCCGGCCTGCAGCCGGCGCCCTTGCTGGCCTTGCAAACGGCAGTCGAATCTGACTTCCGGAACCGCTGACCCAAGTCAGGGGGTGTGGACGGAACGGGAATCTCCTGCAACACTACCCGTCTACGGGACGTCCATAGGAGGACGCATGCGATTTCCACTCCTGTCCGCGTTGTTGCTCGGAGCGTTGCCGTCTCGGCCCAGGTCAAGGTCGGTGCCGAGGCTCCCGAGTTGAGTTTCGACTCCCGGTTCAACTTCGGTGGATCTGCCGGCCCAGCGCCTGGGCCAGTTGCGGGTTCGGCCGTGCTGCTGACCTTCTGGGCGGCCGATTCCAAAGCCAGCATCGGTCAGGTCGAGTGCCCGAACGCGCTGCACGAAAAGCGCTACCCCGAGGGTCTGGTGGTTGTCGGTGTCACCAGCGACGAGAACAAGGAGGTCACCAAGTTCATCGCGGCGCAGAAAGTGACCTACCCGATCGCGATCGGTTGGAACCAGGCCTGGGCGGTCCGCATGATCCCGAGCGCCCTGCTGATCGATCCGGACGGCAAGGTGCTGTGGACCGGGCTGCCGACCGAACTGGACGAGCTGACGCTGCCAGGCACTGGCCAACGCCCGGCCGGCGACTTACGCCAAGGGCCTGGAGGGTGTGGCCAAGAAGCTCGGGGCCAAAGACTTTGGCGGCGCGTTTGCCGAGTGCAAGAAGCTGCTGACTGACGGCAAGCTGTCGGCGGAAGCCCAGGCCCAGGCGGAGAAACTGTGTACCGAGATCGAAGGCAAGGCTGCGACCCTGGTCGACCATGGCATCGACCGGCTCGCCGCCGGTGATCCGTTCGCGGCATTCGAAGCCTTCGACGCGGTGGCCCGCGGCTACGCCAAGGTGCCGCGCGCCGAGGAGGCGACCGGGAAGCTGCAGGAACTGGCGAAGGATCCGAAGTTGAAGAGGGAGATCGCCGCCGGCCAGAAGCTCTCCGCCGCCCAGAAGTTCGACCAGAACCGCGACTACGACAAGGCACACAAAGATGCAGGCGATCGCCAGTACGTTCAGCGGTACCAAGGCGGCCAAGATCGCGGCCGAGGCCGCGTCGGTGATCGAGAAGAACGGCCGGCTCGGCTATCTGCGCGGCTGCGGCGCCTGCGACGCCGCCAACGCCGCCTGCCCGGCGCACAAGAAGAAGCGGTAGCGATCGGCGGGCGGACTGCTCAAGAATCCGGTGCAGTGTGTCGAAACTCGGCATGGACCGAGTTCCGAACATGAGCCTGCAAGTCCGCATGAGCCAGCGGCAGGAACAGCGCATGGCGCTGCTGCCGCAGATGCTGCAGTCCATCGAGATCCTGCAGCTCGCCACGGCCGAACTGTTGACTCGCATCGACGAGGAACTGCAGCAGAACGAGACCCTCGAGGTCGCGCCGGTCGCCGAAGTGTTGCCGGCAGCGACACCGCCGCCGCGGCCCGACTGGGAGGAGAGCGGCTGGCAGGAGCCGGTGGCGCGTGGATCCGGTGGGGACGACGACGGCGAGGACGGCAAGCGGGCGTTCCTGGAGAACCAGTCCGGCGCCGAAGTCGAGTCGCTGGTCGACTACGTCAGCCTGCAAGTGGCGTGGGAGGGATTGCCGAAGGAGCTCGCCGCGGCGGTGATCTTGTTGGCCGAGAACCTCGATGAACGGGGCCTGCTGCTCGTGCCGGTCGCCGAGATCGCGGCGGCGAGCGGGATCGGGCTCGAACTGCTGGCCGAGGCCCTCGGCGTCCTGCAGTCGCTGCAGCCGGCCGGTATCGGCGCCAGTTCGCCGATCGAGTCGATGTTGCTGCAGGCTGCCGGCGATCCGGACCTGCCGACGATCGAACGGTTGCTCCGCGAACACCTCGATGCCCTGGCGCGCAACAAGCTGCCGGAAGTGGCGCGCGCGCTGGCGATCTCGCTCGACGACCTGCAGGCGCTGGTCCGGCGGATCGGCGAACTGGATCCGCGCCCGGGCGCCGCGTTCGGCACGCAGGCGGCGGCCCCCGTCCGGCCCGAGGCTTTCGCCTGGCTCGCGGACGGCGAGGTCAAGGTCGCGCTCGACGATCGGAGTCTGCCGGAACTGGCGGTGTCGCCGGAGTACGCGTCGCTGGCCGAAGACCGCAGTGTCGACCGCTCGGTGCGCGCCTATCTGCGCGCCAAGGTGCGCTCGGCCAAGGATCTGATCGGCGCGATCTCGCATCGCCAGGACACGCTGCTGGCGGTCGTGGCCGCGGTGATGCACGA
Source organism: Planctomycetota bacterium (assembly GCA_016713175.1). Classification (GTDB taxonomy): domain Bacteria; phylum Planctomycetota; class UBA1135; order UBA1135; family UBA2386; genus JADJPQ01. Next base: position 128,956 of record JADJPQ010000027.1, on the reverse strand, counting down.
ACAGAAGCCGTTCCTGATCGAAGGGCGGGCGGCGATCCGGCCGCTGCGGATGGCCGAGATTGCCGAGCGGCTGGGCCTGCACACGTCGACGGTCAGCCGGGCGATCGCCGGCAAGTACGTGCAGACCGAACGCGGCGTGTTCCTGCTGCGCGACTTCTTCGACGGCGGTCGCGGCGATGCGGTCGCCGAGCAGGGGCATGGCAAGATGGCGGTCGCGCAACGGCTCGGCGAACTGATCGAGCAAGAGGACAAGCGGCACCCGCTGTCGGACGACGACCTGGTCGCGGCGCTTCGGCAACGCGGCATCGAGGTGGCGCGACGGACGGTCACGAAGTACCGCAAGGAGCTGGGCATCGCATCCAGCTACCGGCGGCGGCGGCACGAGGGCGGAGCATGAGCAGCAAGAAACACAAGCAGCACGACCCGTATTCGTTCGGACAGGTCAAACTCGGCAAGCCTGGCGAGCCGGCAGCCGAACCGGCGGCGGACGACATCCTGTTCGACACGAGTGCGCCGCCGCCGGCGGCCGACTCGAGCTGGGATCTGCCGACCGACGGCGGCGGCGGGTTGTTGTCGCCGGGCGGCGCCGAGTCCGGCCTCGACTTCGGTGCCGACATCCTGGGCGAGGTGCCGGACGATCCGGCGCCGGCGCCGACGGCGCGACGACCCGAACGGGCCGTGAGCGCGCGACCGGACTGCGGGCGCAAGCCGGCGGCGACGGCACCCGGCGCCGCGGCGCGCCTGGCGGTGCCGGCAGCGCCGACGGTGCCAACGCCGGCGCCGGCGGGCGAAGCGCGCGGCAAGATGCTCGATGCGCCGCGGCCGCAGCGCCCGTTCCGGCAGCCGCCGCGGTTGGGCGCGTTCGGTGCGGCGTTGCCATTCCTCGTGCTGGCAGTCGGCATCGGCGGCGCGGCTGCGGTCTGGGTCACGCTCGCCAATCCGGTGTTCGCCGGCATCGGCGCCGCGCTGGGTGGCGTCGGCATGGCGTTCACCTGGATCTGGACGCGCAACTGACGTTCGGCGCCGCGCTGGTAATCTGCGGGCGGTGCCGACCTACCTGCTGACCATCGCCTACGACGGCCTGCCCTACGCCGGCTGGCAACGCCAGGCCGGCCAGGACACCGTGCAGGAACGCGTCGAACGGGCGGCGGTGCAGATTTCGGGCGGGCCGATCCACGTGGAAGGCGCCGGTCGCACCGATGCCGGTGTGCATGCGTTGGCGATGGCAGCGCACGTCGTGCTGCCGCGGGTCTGGGAGCCGGGCTCGTTGCGGTTGGCGATGAACGCCAACCTGCCGCCGGACATCGCCGTGCAGGCGGTCCAACCGGCGCCCGATGGGTTCCACGCGCGGTTCCACGCCAAGGGCAAGCGCTACGTCTATCGCGTCGTGGCCTCACCGGTGCGGCCGGCGATCGCGCGAGGCTACTACCATTGGGTGCGCCGCGCGGTGGACCTGCCGGCGATGCGCGCGGCAGCCGCGCTGCTGCGCGGTCGGCACGACTTCGCGTCGTTCGCGACCAATCCGGGCTACGTGCGCCGGCACGGCACCGTCCGGACGTTGCAACGGATCCACCTGGTGCAGCGCCGCCACGGCTTCGACCTGTGCGTCCAGGGGGATGGGTTCCTGTACAACATGGTGCGCACGATCGCCGGAACGTTGCTCGACGTCGGGCTTGGCCGGCGGTCGCCGGCGTGGGTCGGCGACGTGTTGGCGGCGGCCGATCGGCGGCGGGCCGGGGCGACGGCGCCGGCCGGCGGACTGTACCTGCTGTCGGTGCTGTACGAGCCGCAGTTGCTGCCCGCGGAGCCGGCGCCACCGCCAGGTGAGTCGCGCTTGCCATCGACCATCGCTGCCGATCAGATGGCAGAATGAGCGAACCAAGCGCCGTCGCGATCGAGTTCAAGGGGCGTCACGACCACATCACCGAACGGATGCAGAGCCACGCGCTGAAGAAGCTGGCCAAGCTCGCCCGCTACAACGATCGGGTCGAGCGCATCGAGGTCATCGCCGACCATGCGCACGAGAATCCGGAGGTCGAACTGATCGCGCACATGCGGCGCGGCGCGCCGCTGGTGGCCCGTGACCGGGCCCGGTCGTTCGCGGCCACGATCGACCAGCTGATCGAGAAGATGGAGAAGCAGTTGAAGAAGCAGAAGGAGAAACTGAAGGACCACAAGCAGGCGGGGCGGCGCACAACTCGTTCTGCTGGCAAGGGTAAGGTCGATCGGGATGAGGAGACCTACGAGGACGTTGTCCGTCGGACGCTGAAGGGCTAAGACGAAGCGCCCCTTTCGCTTTCCAACCTGCACATGATCCAGAAGCTGGTCGCCGCCGCCTGCATCGTCGCGGAGATCGCGGCCAAGACCAAGGACGCAGCGCTCAAGGAGCTGCTGAAGAACGCCCACGACGCCGGTCTGTTCGGCAAGAAGGGCCAGACCGCCCTGGCCAAGAAGCTGGCCGAACGCGAGTCGATCGGCAGCACCGGCCTCGGCAACGGCGTGGCGGTGCCGCACGCCAAGGGCGACGACGTCAAGGAGACGGCGCTGGTGCTGGCGCGCAGCAAGCCCGGAATCGAGTGGCAGGCGATCGACGGTCGGCCGGTGCACATCATGTTCTTGCTGGTGGCGCCGAGCGGTGAACCGGAGAACCACCTGCAGTGCCTGCGCTGGATCTCGACGCTGGCGCGTTCGGCCGATTTCCGGCGCTTCTTCCTCGATGCCCGCGACGAGGCGGCGTTGCGCGAACTGCTGCGCGAGATGACGCCCAAGACCTGAGCGCCCCTGAGCGCCAGTCGCAGAACCACCGTTGTTCCACGAGACCATGGGCGATCCGAGCCAGGTTTGCACGACCCGCGTGACGTTGCAGAACAAGCACGGTCTGCATGCTCGGCCGGCGCATCTGTTCGTGCAGACGGCGAATGCCTATGCGGCGAGGCTGACCGTCGGGCGGACCGATGGCGACGAGCGCGTCGACGGCAAGTCGATCATGGCGATGATGATGCTGGCTGCCGAACGCGGCACCGAACTCGAACTGCGGCCGAAGGGCCCGACGCCGAGCCGATGCTGCGGGCCCTGGCCGAACTGGTCGCGGCGAACTTCGGCGAGGACTGACGGCTCGCGGACCCGGGGCCGCGCCCGGCTTTCGCGGCTGAGGGTCCAGGAACGCTACCGGCCCGGGCCCGCGGGCAACGCGCGACCGTTGGCAGGCCTCAATCCGGCGACCAGGAACTGCCGATAGGGCCTCGGGCTGGCATCCCCGAAGGAACGTTCCCAATGCTGAAGCAGAAGAAGAGCATCGTCGGACTCGACATCGGCACGAGTTGCATCAAGGCCGTCGAACTGACCCAGGAGAAGTACGACTTCCTGATCACCGGCTACGCCCAGGTCGACGTCACGTCCGAATCGGCGCGGCAGGACGCGATCGCCGAGTTGATGCGCGCCGCCAAGTTCCGCAGCAAGCGGGTGGCGACGGCGGTCAGCGGCAAGAACGTGATCTTCCGCTACATCTCGATGGCCGAGATGTCGGAGGACAAGGTGCTGCAGGCGGTCACCTCGAGGCCGACAAGTACATCCCGTTCGACGTTGCCGAGGTCGAGATCGCCGCGCAGAAGCTCGGTTCGACCACGACCGTGGAGGGCAAGCCGGAAATGAAGGTGCTGCTGGTCGCGGCCAAGAAGACGGTGGTCGAGGACCATGCCCGGCAGCTGATCGATCTCGGCCTGCAGCCGGTCAGCGTCGGCGTCGACGGCTTCGCGCTCGGCAACGCCTTCGAGCTGTCGGAGATGGTCAATCCCGGCATCCAGGAAGCGGAACGTACGGTGGCGCTGATCGACATCGGCGGCTGCAAGTCGAGGATCAACATCCTGCGCGACAACGTGAGCTGCTTCGCGCGCGAGGTGCCGATGGGCGGGCAGGACCTGACCAACGCGATCATGCGGCGTTTTGGCATGGAGCAGACGCAGGCCGAGGCGCTCAAGCGCGAGCCCGGCGACCAGGCCGGCGTCGTGCAGGAGGCCGTCGCCCAGGTGCTCGAGGATCTCGGCAACGAGATCAACCTGTCGTTCGACTTCTTCGAGAACCAGTTCGACGGCGAGGTGCAGGACGTCCTGCTCAGCGGCGGCTCGGTGCTGCTGCCGTTCCTCGAGGAGAGGCTGGAGAAGATCTTCGAGAAGCGCACCAAGACCTGGAACCCGATCGAGGGCCTGAAGGTCAAGGCCGACAACGTCGACGTCGAGGCGCTCAACCAGCTGGCGCCCTAACTCGCGGTGGCGCTCGGCCTCGCCGCGGCGTCGACCGGAGGACCCCCAGTGATCCGCATCAATCTGCTGCCCGTCGAACTGCGCCGTGGCACCGCGATGTCCGCCCGTGTGTTGATCGCCTGGTGGCATCGCGCCTCCTGCAGCGCCGCCATCGGCTGGTTCGGCATCGTCTACTTCGGGGACCTCGGCGCGGCCGAGCAGGCGAGGGCGGGATGGCGAGGCCAAGCTCGCCGAGAAGGCAGGAAAGGGGCCTACTACGACAAGCTCGAGGCCAACCTGAAGGACTACACCAACCGCGTGCAGACGATCACCGACATCGGCAAGTCGCGGCGGCTATGGTCGAAGTTCTGCGACGAACTGATCGACGTCGTCAACAACAACAACGACATCGAACGCCATCTCGGTTGGTTCGATTCGCTGACGATCAAGACCGATCCCAAGAAGGGGGCGACGGTCAAGCTGCCGGGCGCGGTGCAGGGCGGCGAGATGTTCCGCGTCGCCAACCTGCACGAGGACCTCGAGGCGGCACCGTTCGTCAAGGACCTGATCGCCAAGTCGCAGCCGGGCGGCAAGATCGACCTCGACAAGACCAGGACGCCGGCCGAGTCGTTCCGGTTCGATCTGTCGATGCAGTTCGCCCCGACCGTGATCGAGGCGAAGCCGGTCAAGAAGGACAAGAAGGCCCGCGGCGCCCCGAAGAAGTGAGGTGACCGACCATGGCCAGGATGGACCAAAGAAGCAGAAGTTGCTGGCGATCGGCGGCTGGCGCTCGGCGCCTGCCTGCCCGGCGGTGGGCGGCGTCTGGTACGCGCAGGGCCTGATCGAGGAGATGGAGGGCAAGATCGAGCAGCACCGCACGGCGATCGCCGCCGCCGACCAGAAGATCGCGCAGATTCCCGGGATCGAGAAGGAGGTCATCATCCTGCGCGAGAACCTCGACGAGTACGTGCAGATCCTGCCGGAGAACAAGGACCTGATCACGTTCACCAGGACGCTGAACCAGTTCGCCAGGCAGTCCGGCATCGCCGTCACGGCGTTCACGCCGCGCGAGCACAAGTCCGGCAAAGCGACCGGGCGGTTCGCCCGATCGACTACCTACGAGATGACGGCGACGCTGTGGGAGTTCCTCAAGTTCGTGAACCTGGTCGAGAACTACGAGCGGTTCGTGAACATCACCGAGTTCGCGATCCAGTCGGGCGCCAGCGGCAACAAGAAGGGCGAGGAGACGCGCGAAGGCGACGCTGTGCACGCCATCAAGCTGACGATGGAGACCTACACGTACAACGGCAAGAATGCCGGCCAGGACGTGCAGATCCCCGACTACGACCGGAAGAAGGAGGAACTGCGCGAGGAGATCTTCAAGCGCACCTCCCCGGTCACCATCGAGAAGTGGGACCATCGCGGCTCGCAGGGCCGCCGCGACATCTTTGTCGATCCGCGCGAACGGCTGACCGACGACGGCCGCGGCGGGCCTTGCCCCGCCGAGCAGCGGGACTGGTCGAGAGCGTCATCGGCGGGATCGTTGACCGGCTGCGCGACGATGCCGCGCGGATGCGGCAGCCCAGGACGACACGATGTTCGAGCAGTCACCATCGAAAGCGACTCAAGAGGTCGCCGGAACTGCTGGCCGCCGAGCACTCGACGAGGACGGTCAGCCGCATCACCTTCGCGCCCTGCCAAGGCGCTGGTGGCGGGAGGTCGTGGAGCCGCTGAAGGAACTGCGAGGCGGTGGAGCAGGGCAAGCGACGGCGTCGCCGGATCCGCATCTGCCGAGGCCGACCTGGCGACAGCTGATCGGCGAGATGGAGAAAGACTGCGGCAGACGGCCAGCTCGAGGAGGCGCGGCAGCGCTACGAGGCGGTGGCCGCGCGGCGGCGGTGCCGGACGCCGATCCGCGCCATGACCTGGCGGTGCGGGCCAAGACGCTGCACCTGAAGGCGACCACGGCGATCGAGTTCCAACAGCTCGACCTGAAGGTGACCGGCGTGCTGGTCAACCAGGATGGTCGTTCGGGCCTGCTGCTGAACGGCGAGGTCTTCGAGGAAGGCGAGTACGTCAGCGACGATCTGCTGGTGCAGAAAGTCGAGGAAGAGAGCGTCCGGTTCGTGTTCCGCGGCCTGACGCTGGTGCGCACGTTGTGAATGGTGGGCCGATCGCGGCGGATCGACGAGATCCGCTCAAGGTCGGCGGGATCGAGCGACGAAATGACCAGGGACCGAGTCGGCGTCCCCGCCGCGGCCAGCCGCCGCGACACCGCCGACGTCCCGTTCCGGGGAGAAGGATCGAAGATGCAGGCAAAGAACAATTGGATCCTGGCTGTCGCGGCGAGCGCGGCCGTTCTCGCGACCCGCGGTTTCGCCCAGGAGACCGCCCCGGCGACGCCGGGTCAGGGGCCGGGCCAAGGCGAGATCCGCAGCGATGCCGAGGGCGACCGCAGCAGTCGCCTGACGCTCAAGCTGAAGGACCGCGACCTGCGCGACGTGGTGGCGACCATCAAGCGCAAGGCCAGCGTCAACATCATCATGGATCCGGCGATCGAGGAGACGGTGACCCTCGAACTGCAGGATGTCGCCTGGCGCCAGGCGCTCGACCTGGTCGCCGAGCAGGCCGGCTGCATCGTCAGCGAGGCCGCCGGCGGCGTGTTGAAGATCGAGAAACCGCCGCGGGTGTACTTCGCTTTCGAGAACACCGACATCGCCAAGGTGATCGACACGATCGCCAAGATCTCCGGCGCCAACATCGTGGTGTCGCCCGAGGTCAAGGGCAACATCACGCTGCGCCTGAAGCACATCCCGTGGCGCGATGCGCTCGACGCCGCGGTCAAGACGCTGGGCTTCGAAGTGGTCACGGAACCGCGTGGCATCCTGCGCGTGGTGTCGGCCGCCAACATCCGCCAGGACCTCGAGTTCGCGACCATCCAGCTGCGCTACGTGCGCCCGCAGTCGACGTACATGCCGTTCATGGAATCGGAGTACATCGAGAACAAGCGCGCCAAGGCGCCGCTGCAGAAGGGCGAGGTCAACTTCACGCTGCTCGACACCCTGAAGAGCGGCTGGTCGGCGTCGATGGGTCTCGGGTCGATCCCGCACCGGTTGCCGTTCGATCTCGGCGGCGGCGGTTGGGAGGACAGCATCATCGCCAACCCGGCGGGTCGCGGTCCGTTCGCGACCGAGGCCGAGAACGATCCGGCCGGCACCACCATTCCGAACGTCGTGTTCGGCGCGCTCGACTTCACCCAGGTGACGGCGACACTGCGGCTGCTGAAGAAGGACACCCGCTCGGAGATCCTGCAGGCGCCCAAGATCGTCGCGCTCGACCACCAGACCTCGACGATCTTCGTCGGCGAGGCGGTCCGCTACGCCCAGGCGCGCGTCGAACAGGGCCAGGCCGGCGGTCTGCTGCTGGCGCTCGAGGAAGGCGACGAATCGCCGGTCAACATCGGCTTCCAGTTGCTGACCACGCCGCACCTGATCCCGGGCACCGACAAGGTGATCCTCGAGGTGATCCCGCAGCGGACGGCGTTGACCGGCACCGGCTCGACGTCGCTGGCGCCAGCCGGCTTCGACGTGTTCCGGGTCGGCACCGGTGGCGAGGAAGGCCAGATCGCGTTGCCGCGCGTGGCCTCGAGCACGTTGGCGACCAAGGTGCTGCTGCGCTCCGGCCAGACCGCCGTGCTCGGCGGCCTGGTGACGCGGACCCAGACCGAGTCCGAGGTCAAGCTGCCGCTGCTCGGCGACATCCCGGTGCTCGGCTACCTGTTCAAGAACCGCACGACCCAGGATTCGCGCACCACGCTGATCGTGTTCATCACGCCGAGCATCGTCCGTTCGGCCGAGGACACCAAGGACACGATCAATCGGGTGCTCGAGGAGAAGCTGCGGATGCGGCGGGGCCTCATGGAGCAGCAGGACGCGGTGTTCGGTCGCGGCGAGTCGAAGTAGCCGGCGCGTCGACGGCGAGGAATCGCCGGTTCTCGGGCCGGCGATTGAGCGCGTTCGCGCGCCACCGTATCATCGCCGCGCCTGCCGGCGTCCGGCGGGCGTGACCGGCTGTCGCCGGCTGCCAGCGGGCAGCCTCGGCGCCGTCCGTGTCGCACCTTGGAATCCCCATGCCGTCCCGCCAGCCAGTCACCGCGCATTCTCGTGCGGAACCAGCAGCCGCCGTCGTCCCCGCGGACGCCGGCCTTGCCAGGCTTGCCGGCGGGTTGCATGGCCCGTCCTTCTACCTGCCTGACCGGATCCAGCGCGCCGCGCGGGTCCGCCGCGTGCGTCCGCGTCGCGGCCAGGCCCCGGGTGATCCGTTCACCCGGCGAGCACCAGAGGAATCGACTCGTGAAGAGGATGCTGATCAACGCCATCGATCCGGAAGAGAGCCGGATTGCGGTGGTGGAAGATGGCGTGCTGCAGGAGCTGCACGTCGAACTCGCCAACCGCGAGGCGTATCTCGGTAACATCTACAAAGGCAAGGTCGTCAACATCGAGCCCAGCATCGGCGCCGCATTCGTGGCGTTCGGCGGGCGGGTGAATGGCTTCCTGCACGTCAGCGACGTGCTGCCTGCCTACGGCCGTCCCGAGTTCATGCTCGAGGACGTCATCGAAGGGCGTGCGCGGGTCAGTGTCGACGACGGCCCGGAGTCGATGCAGCAGGCGCTCGCCGATGACGAGGACGACGATGGCGGCGGTCGGAGCGATGGCGACGGCATCGAGCCGGTGCACGCCGACCAGCACGTCGAGACGGTCGGCCATGACCACGAACCCGGTGGCGGGGATGCCGGTGCTGGGCCTGGCGCAACCGAGCCGCCGCTGCCGGACGATGGCCATGCCCATGGCGATGACCACGTCGGCGATGGCCCGGCGGATGAACGGCCGCTGGCGATGGCGGCGAGTCCCGTCGATGACGGGGAGCCGGGCGGTGAGGATCCCGCGGACACGGTGTTCGCGCCGCGCGATGGTGCGCGGTCACGGCGTCGCGATCGCGCCGACGGTCGAGGTGAGGCGGACGGTGCCCCGCCGGACGCGGCGGGACAGGGTGACCCCGGCGATGGCGAGCCGGCCGAACGCCAGGGGACCGGCGGGGACGACGAGACCGGCGATGCCGACGCGGACCGCCGCGACCGGGTTGGCGAGGTCGACCACGACGATGCGCCCCGCAGTGGGGACGCGGTGGCCTCCGATGAGCCCGGAGCCCATGGCCAGGGTGAGGGCGGCGGCGGTCGGCGCGATCGCCGGCGCGGTCGCGATCGCAACGGGAGCCGCGACCGCGGTCGTGACGACGATCGTCGGCCGCGCCGGCCGCGCCCGACGATCGACCAGTTGTTGCGCAAGGGCCAGGAAGTCGTCGTCCAGATCACCAAGGAAGGCATCGGCAGCAAGGGCCCGACGCTGACCACCTACGTGTCGCTGCCGGGCCGTTGCCTGGTGCTGATGCCGAGCCTGCCCAAGTGCGGCGTGTCGCGGAAGATCGAGGATTCGCGCGAACGGCGCCGACTCAAGCGCATCGTCCGGGAACTCGACGAGACCGGCGCCGGGGGCATCGGCTTCATCGTGCGCACGGCCGGGATCAACAAGACGCTGCAGGACCTCGAGCGCGATCGCGACTACCTGAAGAAGATCTGGGAGATGGTGGCGCAGCGGCTCAAGGTCACGCGCGCGCCGGCGCTGCTCTACCAGGAGAGCGACCTGGTGCTGAAGGCGATGCGCGATCTGTTCACGCCGGACATCGCCGAGGTCGTCGTCGACAGCGAAGACGTGTTCCTGCGCATCAAGGACTTCGCCGAGAAGCTGATGCCGCACATGGCCGACCGCATCCGGCTGCATCCGCACACGACGCCGCTGTACCACTCGTTCGGTATCGAGAAGGAAGTCGAGGCGCTGTACCAGCCCAAGGTCGATCTGCCCAACGGCGCCTCGGTGGTGATCGATCAGACCGAAGCGCTGGTCGCGATCGACGTCAACTCCGGCAAGTTCAAACCCGGTGCCGACCTCGAGGAGACGGCCTACCGGACCAACTCGGATGCGATTCCCGAGATCGTGCGGCAGCTCCGGCTGCGCGACCTCGGCGGCCTGATCATCATCGACTTCATCGACATGGCGGCCGAGAAGCATCGCCGCGGCATCGAGAAGCGCCTGATCGAGTCGCTGCGCGGCGACCGTGCGCGGATCAAGGTCGGCCGGATCTCGCCGTTCGGCATGCTGGAGATCACCCGGCAGCGGGTCGGCCCCGGCCTGAAGCGGACGGTGTTCATGCAGTGTCCGCACTGCAAGGGCGCCGGCTGGTCGCGGACGGTGCAGAGCAAGGCGCTGCAGGTGCTGCGGGAAGTCCGGGCGCTGCTGAACCTGAAGGGCTATTCGGTGCTGCAGGTGTTCGGTGCGCCGGCAGTCAACGACTACCTCGTCAACTACAAGCGGCGGCCGGTGTTGGATCTGGAGGATGCCACCGGCAAGACGGTGATGTTCCGGCCCGAGCTCAGCTACCCGATCGACGTCGTCCACTACCGTTTCCTGACCGGGGACGGCCAGGAAGCCCGGGTCGCGATCCCAGCCGGTCTGGGCGTCAAGGCCTGAGCCACCCCCGGGCCGGCGGCGAGAGGCGGCGAGAAGCCTTGATTCGCCCCTGCCCGTCGCTATCCTTCCTCGCCCTTCCAACCCCACACCGCGACCTGAGCCATGTACGCCGTCGTCGACGATCGCAACCAGCAGTACCGGGTCAAGCCCGGCGACCGCATCCAGATCCATCTGCGCCAGGGCGCCCAGGCCGGTGACGCGTTGACCTTCGACAAGGTCTGCGCGGTCGGCGGCGAATCCGGCGGCAAGATCGGCACGCCCTATGTCAGCGGCGCCTCGGTCATCGCCAAGGTGGTCCGCCAGCAGCAGGGCCCGAAGGTGATCATCGGCAAGTTCCGGCGCCGCAAGAACAGCCGGAGGCGGACCGGTTTCCGGGCCGATTACACGCTGGTGCAGATCGAGTCGATCCAGGGCTGATCGGCGTCACGACGCCGATCAGTCTGCCCGAATCCGAGACACGTCAAGACGGAGACAACCATGGCTCACAAGAAAGGACAGGGCTCGACCAAGAACGGTCGGGACAGCAACCCGCAGTTCCGCGGCGTGAAGGCCTACGGCGGCCAGGTCGTCAAGGCCGGCAGCATCATCGTCCGCCAGGTCGGCACCCGCTGGGTCGCCGGTCGCAACGTCAAGCGCGCCGGCGACGACTCGCTGTTTGCGCTGGCACCCGGGATCGTCCGGTTCCAGTCGAACGGCAAGGTCCACGTCGAGCCGGTCGAGGCTGCCAAGACCTGAACGCCTGCCTGAACGGCGGCCGGTATGGCGCCAACACAGAGGGGGCCGGACACCCGCCGGGTGTCGGGCCCCTTGTCGTTGACGGCGTCGCCGTCGACGGTGTAGCCCCGGCGCGAGAGACCAGTCATGTTCGTCGATGAACTCGAGATCCACGTGCGGGCCGGCCGCGGCGGCGATGGCTGCGTGTCGTTCCTGCGCGAGAAGTTCATCCTGTACGGCGGCCCCGACGGTGGCGACGGCGGTGACGGTGGCAGCGTCGTGCTGATGCCGACCACGCACGTCAACACGCTCTACCACCTGACCGGCCGCGGCACCTTCGCGGCGCAGAACGGCAGCCCCGGCGGCGCCAAGAGGTGCTACGGTCGCAATGCCGCCGATCTGGTGATCGAAGTGCCGGTCGGCACCGTCGTGCTCGACGCCGAGCGTGGCAACGTGCTGAAGGACCTGGACGTGCACGATCAGCCGTTCGTGCTCGCGCGCGGCGGTCGCGCCGGGCGCGGCAACGCCCGTTTCGCGACGGCGACCCACCGGACTCCACGCGAGGCCGAACGCGGTCGCGATGGCGAGGAGCGGCGCGTGTTGCTGAGCCTGAAGCTGATCGCCGACGTCGGGCTGCTCGGGCTGCCCAACGCCGGCAAGTCGACGCTGTTGGCGACCCTGACCAAGGCAAGGCCGAAGATCGCCGGTTATCCGTTCACGACGCTGGAGCCGATGCTCGGCATCGCCCAGGGGCCGGGCGGCTCGACGTTCGTGCTGGCCGACATCCCCGGCCTGATCGAGGGCGCGCACGCCGGTCGTGGACTCGGCGACCGCTTCCTGAAGCACATCGAACGCACCCGTCTGCTGCTGCACCTGGTCGATTGCGGCGAATTGGCGATGCAGCCGCCGGTGGCGGCATGGCAGGTGGTGCGCGGCGAGCTGCGCGGCTATTCGGCTGAACTCGACCGGCGACCGACTTTGGTGGTCGCGACCAAGGTCGAGGACGACGCGGCGCGCGCTCGCGCGGACGAACTGGCGGCTGCCGTCGGTCAGCCGATCCTGCGGATCTCGTCGGCGATGGGGCAGGGATTGTCCGAACTGGTCGGTGCGGTTGCGGTGGCGCTGCAGACGTTGCGGCAGGCGCCAGCCGGCGATCAGGGCTGACGGCCGGCCGGCGGCCCGCCGCGGAAGCGGCGGTGGCGTCGCGCGCTCACCGTGTTCGTGCAGGTCGGGTTCGTCGCCGGTCGATAGGCGACGCGGAGCCACACCATGACCGCCGCACCGAACCAGCCTGTGACGCCGCCGTCTTCCGCTACCGGTAGTGCTTCACCGGCCGCCCCGGCCGCGTCTGCGGCGCCGGCATCGCCGGTTGTCGCCGGCACCGGCCGTGCGCCACGCCTGCGCGACTTCCTGCGCATCATGGCCAAGGAAGGCGCGTCCGACCTGGTGTTGAAGACGCGCAGTTGTCCGGCGATCCGGGTCGCCGGCGCGATCCGGTTCCTCGGCGACCAGCCGTTGACCGCGGAGATCCTGACCAGTTACCTCGACGAGACCCTGTCCGCCGGTGCGCGCGAGGACTTCGAGCGCAAGGGCGCCGCCGACTCCGCCGTCGACCTGCCGGGCATCGGCCGCTTCCGCTGCAACACGTTCCATCAGAATGGCGAGCCCGGTTTCGTGTTCCGCGCGATCAAGGGGGAGGTGCCGTCGTTCAAGGACCTCAACCTGCCGGTGGATCCGCTGAAGCGGCTGGCGTCGCTGAAGCGCGGCCTGGTGCTGGCGACCGGCATCGCCGGCTCGGGCAAGTCGACGACGCTGGCGTCGATGGTCGAGTTCGTCAACCGCAACCTCAACAAGCACATCATCACGATCGAGGATCCGATCGAGTTCCGCTTCGAGGACAAGCGCTCGATCGTCAACCAGCGCGAGGTCGGCGTCGACGTGCCCGACTTCGCCTCGGCGCTGCGGCAGGCGGTGCGGCAGTCGCCGGACGTGATCTACATCGGCGAGATGCGCGACGTCGAGACGGTGTCGGCGGCGATCGCCGCGGCCGAGACCGGCCACCTGGTGTTCTCGACGTTGCACACGGTCAATGCCGTGCAGACGGTGGAGCGCATCATCACGTTCTTCCCGCCGCACCAGCATGATCTGGTCCGTCTGCAGCTGGCGCTGAATCTGGCCGGCGTCGTGTCGCTGCGCCTGATCAAGAACAAGGAAGGCAACGCGATGGTGCCGGCGGTCGAACTGCTGATCAACACCCCGACGGTCCGCGAACTGCTCGAACAGGGGCAGACGCGCATGTTGCCGAAGGCCCTGGCCGAGGGCAGCTACTACGGCACCCTGACGTTCAACCAGTCGTTGATCAAGCTGTTCCAGGCCGGCAACATCAGCCTCGAGGATGCCCTGACGGCGTCCGACAACCCGGACGAGCTGAAGATGCAGATGCGCGGCATCACCTCGGGTGCGACCAATCGGCCGGTGACGGCGTAGGTTCGGGCCTGGCCGGGACCCGGGTGGGGATCCCCGCCAGCCGCCGGGAAGAACGGGTCGGCGGTTCCGTCTGAGTCGGATGGCCGTCGGTGGCGCGCCCTGTTGTCGCCGCGGCATGCTGGCTACACTCCTGAACGCCGATGAAGCTGCCACTACCGTTCCTCCTGTACTTGACGTCGGCGGGTCTGCTCGGCGCGGCGGGCTGGGTGTTCTACAAAGCCTGGCCTGAAATCCAGGGCGCCGCTGGGACCGAGCGGTCGAAGAAGGGGCAGGACAAGGCCACCGTGAAGGTCGATGACGGGCGCAAGGCGAACCCGCCGTCGCAGGATTGGAACTACGCCAGGCAGCCGCAGTGGTGGCAGACGCTGAAGACGGTCAACCTGACCGGCAAGGAGCCGCCCAAGGACCCAGGTAACACCCCGCCGGTGGCCCCGGTCCAGGCGCCAGTCGTCAACGTGACGCCACTGGAAGAGATCATCGAGCTGGTGTCGTTGATGTACGACCCGGTCAACGACGGCCGCGGCGGACGGACGCACGTGACCCTCAAGTACAAGCCCACTGCGAACGTGCAGGCGCCCGAGTGGTACCTGCGCGAGACCCAGGTCGTGGCCGCTGCAGGGGCCGCCTCCCGACCCGGCATGGACTCGGTGCCGCTGGCGACCCAGCCGACCCAGCCAGCGCGACCGCTGCCTTCCGGGGCCCGTCCGCCGCAGCCGCCGCGCGGCGCGTCGACGCCGATGCCGATGTCCAACGTCGGTCGCGAGTATCTGCACCGTGTGTTCGTCGAGGGCGACGGCTCGGTACGGCAAGGCCAGAAGCTGTGGCCGCCGTACGACAACATCAAGTTGGTGCGGGTGTCCCCCGATGCCGAGGTCGCCTACTTCGTTCGCGAACTGCCGCCACCGCCCCCGCCGAAGGAAGGCGAACCGGCGCCCACGCCGCAGGAACCCGCGGAAGAGCGCTTGCGCAAGTCGGCGCTGGGACTCAGCCAGGACCTGCTCGAGCTGATCGACAAACTGCAAGGCAGCAATCGGGCGACCGAAGCGCGCGGCGTCGGCGATGTGATCACGTCCGGCGGCACGGCATGGGTCGACAACGCCGACGGTGAGACCCGGCAGGTAGGGACGAACATCCACGTCGGCCGCAACGACGAGCGCCTGTTCCGCGAGGACCCCGAGCGCCTGTTCTCGGCCATCCAGGCCGACACCTACGTCAGCCGGGTCGGCAGCACGCGGGGCGTGCGGCTCAACAGCGTCGAGCCGGCGATGGCACGGCGCTTTGGCGTGTCGGCTGGCGAAGTGATCGTCGCGGTCAATGGCGAGGCGGTGGCCACCAAGGCCGATGCGATCGCGGTCGGCAAGCGGCAGTACAACCGCGGCACCAGGACGTTCGTGGTCAAGTTCCTGTCGAATGGCCAATACGTCGAGCGCACCTACGTCGCGCCCGAACGGAAGAACTGAGCGTGTGGCTCTGAGCCTGCCGCTGCTGACCCTCGATCGCGGCAACTCGACGCTCGACTGCATGCTGCATGGCGCCGGTGAGCCGGCGCCGCGCCGCCGCCTCGCACCGGATGATGTGGCTGGCTTGCGCGAGTTCCTGGCGGTTCGGCCCACTGCCGCCGTCGGCGTGACGGTCGTCAACGGCGGCCTCGCGGCGGCGGCGACGGTACTGCAGGACCATGGCATCCCGCTGCAACTCGCCGGCACCCACCTGCAGTGTCCGCTGCCGCTCGACTACGCGACGCCGCAGACCCTGGGGGCCGACCGCTGGCTTGCGGCGCTGGCGGCGTTCTCGTCGCACGGCCGGGCGATCACGATCGATTGTGGCTCGGCGACGACGATCAACCTGGTCGAGGCGGACGGCACGTTCCGTGGCGGCGCCATCGCGCCGGGACTGCGGGCGCTGCAGGCCGGGCTGGCCGCCGCCGCGCCGGCGTTGCCGGCGGCGGACTTCGCGCCGGTCGCCTGGCCACCGCGCAGCTCCATCGCCGCGGTCAGTGCTGGCATCGCTGCGGCGTTCTGCGGCACGATCGAACGGGCGGTTGCCGACCTGCTGCGCGTCGCACGCGGGCCGTGCACGCTGGTGCTGACGGGCGGCAACGCACCCTTCTATCTGGCGCACGGACGGCTGCAGCCGCGCCACGTCCCCGACCTGATCCACCAGGGGCTGCGCCTGCTCGCCGAACGGTCATGCGGCTGTTGACGCCACCGGGTCGGGGCGGCATCGCCGTCGTGGCGGCGTTCGGGCAGACCGAACGCGCGGCGCTGCTCGCGTGCCTGCGCACCCGCGCTGGTGGTGCGGTCGCTGCCGCGGCGGGGGCACCTCCTCGGTTGTGCGTGGTGGCGCCGCAGGGCGTGGCCATCGACGAGGGTCTGCTGGTCGATCGCGGCGAGGCCGGCCTCGAACTGCATCTGCATGGTTCGCCGGCGATCGTAGCGGCGCTGGCCGCGGTCGGCCCATGGGTGCGAGAGGCTGTCGATCCGGCGACCATGCTGCTGCGCCAGGCCCTGTCGCCGGGCCAGCTCGAACTGGCGCTCGAGCAGCAGCGCCATGACTTCGTCGCGCATTTGGCGGCGTTGGCGGCGCTGCCCGGCGCGGCGCGAACGTCGGCGTTGGCGGCAACGCGCGCGCGGACCAGGATCGCACTGGCGCACGCGCTGCCGCTGCGGCTGGTGCTCGTCGGTCGCCAGAATGCCGGCAAGTCGACGCTGATGAACCGCCTGCTGTTCCAGGAACGCGTGCTGACCGGCCCGTTGCCGGGGCTCACCCGCGACCCGGTGCGCGAGATCACCGTGCTGGATGGCTATCCGTACCAACTGGTCGACACCGCCGGTGAGGGCGGCGCGACGACGCGACTGGATCAGTGCGCGATCGATCTGGCGCGCCGCGAGCGCACCGGCGCTGATCGGTTGCTGGTGGTCGACGCCAGTGCCGGCCCGACCACGGTCGATCGCGCGCTGGTCGACGACCGGACGTTCGTGCTGGCCAGCAAGTGCGATCTGCCGGTCGCGCCATGGCCCGACGATCTGCGCTGCGACCTGCGGGTCAGCTGCGCGTCGGCCGAGGATGCGCCGGCGCTGCGGATCCGGGTCGGGCAGGCGCTGCGCCACTGGCGGCAGTTGCCGCCGGCAGGGCCGGTCGGCGGGCCGGCGGCGTTGGACGCGGTGGCGGCGCAACGCCTGGCCGACCTCGGCCCGTGATCCTTCCGAGGCCCCTGATCCTTCAGAAGTCGAAACCGAACGCGATCTCGGCGAAGAAGCCGCGCTCGAGCGTGCCCTCGACGCGGTTGAAGCCAGCGGCGCCGCTCGTCAGATCGTAGTCGCCGGCGACCGTCAGGCCGGCCTTGCCGGTGATCGAGAAATGGTCGGTCGGCCGGATGATCAGACCGCCGTAGACGACGATCTCTTGCACCTGCACGTCGTCACGCTCGTTGCCGGCTCCGGCCGCGGTGCGGACGTGGTACTGCGCGCCGGTGATCTCCGCGCCGATCGGGATGCCGAAGGTCGCGTTCGGCCACCACGAGAACTCGAGACTCTCGGGCGCGAGCACGTCGAGGCGGAAGTTCTCGCTGAGATTCCACGAGAAGCCGACGTACGGCAGCCACGGTGCTTCTTCGAACACCTGGTTGTAGCGCGCGCCGAGCTTGAAGAAGAAGTCCGGCGTCGTGCGCCAGGTGAACAGGACCTTGCCCGGGAAGTCGAAGTCCTTGTGGTGCAGGCCGCCGTCCAGATCGGACCAGATGCCCGGCGCCAGGGTCAGTTCGAGGAACACGTTGTCGTCGAGGAACGCACCGAAGCCGACCTTGGCTCCAGCCGCATTCAGCGTCTCGTCGCCGAGCTGCATGTCCTTGGTCTGGTACTGACGACCGTCGTAGTAGGCGCCGAACAGCAGGTAGCCGTCAGACGACACCAGGGTCGGGATTTCCAGGTCGATGCCGTACTGCAGCAGGTCGAAGTGGCCCGGTTCGTTCTTGATCGCGTAGTTGGGCAGCAGCCGGCCGCGCATCTCGACTCCTGGGTTGTAGCGCTCGCGCCGCTGCATGAAGTCGCCATGGTGCTGCTGGAACATCGAGTACAGGGAGTAGTCGGTGTCCTGCCGCGCCAGGTCGGCGTAGCGCGAGCTCGTGGCCGGCTCGAGGCCGAGACCGCCGA
Source organism: Planctomycetota bacterium (assembly GCA_016713175.1). Taxonomy (GTDB): domain Bacteria; phylum Planctomycetota; class UBA1135; order UBA1135; family UBA2386; genus JADJPQ01. The sequence continues at coordinate 110,782 of JADJPQ010000027.1, read as the reverse complement.
GCAGCGGATCGAGGGATGGGCGGGGGGCCGGCGGCCTCTGGCCGTCGGTGCCGGGCCCCTGCGCCGCGGCAACGGCGCACAGGCACGCGGCGAGAAGTACGCGTGGAAAGTGGTTCTGCATGCTCCCAGTCTGACCGGTTAGGACCGACGGGCCATCCTGCGCGCGGCCCGGTCAGAATCAAGCGGCAACGGCTACCGCTGGAAGATCGGCAGGTAATGCTTGGGCATGCCGAGCACGATGCAGGCGACGGCTGTGGAAAACTCATCACCGGGGCCGACGCGATCGACCCACCGGCCGTCGGCCTGTTGCATCCCCAACAGATCCTTGGATACGCGCTGGAAGTAGCGCCGGAAGCGCTCGCCGCCGAACTGGTAGTAGGCCTGGCAGGCGTAGTAGTTGCCGTACCAGAAGTAGTAGTGGTCGGCGTACCAGCTCGCGATCTGTGGGTATTCGCGGTCGAGGAAGTCGAGCACCGGGTCGGCGAGTTCCTGTTCGTAGACACCCGCCGACGACAACGCGGTCAGCGCCGCAGCGTTGATCGCGAACTCGGTCGGCTTCTCGTAGCCGCCGCGGCCGTGGATCTTGTAGTAGAACAGCCCGCGGTAGCGGCCGGCGGCAACGCGGCTCTTCTTGACGTAGTCCATCGCCGCGTCGATGGTCGCCACCGGCACCTGGATGCCGATGTTGCGCGCCGCCCGCAGCGCCTGCACCTGGCAGACGGTGACCGACAGGTCGAGTTCGCGATCGAACGGATTGTAGCGCCAGCCGCCGAGCCCGTTCTGGCAGTCGACGATCAGGTGGACGGCCCGTTCGAGCGCGTCCTTGGCGGTGGTGCCTCCCGCCATGCCGTGGATCTCGGCGAGGAACAGGGTCGCGAACGCATGGCTGTACATCCGCGTGCCGGCATCGGAGATGTAGCCGTTCTCGTGCACGTGCTTGGTCACGTAGTCGAGCGTCCGTTGCACGACCGCGCCGTGGCGGCCGCGGTCCGGCAGGTTGCCGCCGGCGAGGAACGCCATGCCGCACAATGCGGTGACGCCCATGTGGCCGTGGCCGGACGCCTCCTGCTGGCTGACCGGCATGCCGGTGCCGATCTCGAGGTAGTCGTCGCCGCGTTTGTGGCCGACGATGCCGGTGAACGCCCCGGCCGGCGTCTGCCGCGCCGCCAGCCACTGCAGACCGCGCGCCAGGGCCGCGTCGCAGGCGCGCAGGTGCTCGGCGTCGGCGATCTTGATCGGCTCCGCCTGCGCGTCCAGGATCACCGGCTCGGGTCGCTGCGGCAGCAGCCCGACGGACAGCAGCATGGCGACGAGCGACATGGCGGTGGATCGTAGCGCCCCTCGCGCTGCCGTCAGCCCGCGCGCGGTCACGAAGTCGTCGCGAGCCTTCAGGCGACCGGGAACTTGTCCATCCGGGCCGTGGAGGGGCGCTCGCGCGAGGATAGGCTGCATGCCTTCTGCCCGCGACTCCCGCCCCCGACCAAGCAACATGACCGGATCCTCCCGCCGCTCGTTCCTCGCGTCCGTCTCCTCGGCCACCGCCGCGATGGCGGCCGGCTCCGTGTCGTCGCTCGCCGCCGCGTCCGGCGTGCATGTGCAAGGCAGTGACCGCCTGCGCGTGGGCATCGTCGGCTGCGGCGGTCGTGGTTCGGGCGCGGTGTTGCAGGCGCTGAACGCGCATCCGGAGAACGTGCTGGTCGCCATGGGCGATGCGTTCATCAATCGGCTCGAGGGCAGTCTCGACAGCCTCGTCGAGTCGCTCGGTGTCGATCGCGCCAAGAAGCAGGTCGACGTGCCGCCCGAGCGGCGCTTCGTCGGGCTCGACTCGATCGACAAGGTGCTGGCCGCCGGCGTCGACGTGATCCTGCTGACTTCGCCGCCCGGGTTCCGGCCTGACCACATCGAGAAGGCGGTGGCCGCCGGCGTCCACATCTTCGCCGAGAAGCCCGTGGCGACCGATTCGCCGGGCGTTCGCCGCGTGATGGCGGCCTGCGAGGTCGCGCGGCAGAAGAAGCTGAACGTCGTCAGCGGTCTGTGCTACCGCTACCACGAGGGCCGGCGCGCGATCGTGCAGCGGCTGCAGGAAGGTGCCGTCGGCGAGATCCTGGCGATCCAGGGCGACTACATCACCGGTGGGCTGTGGAGCTTCAAGCGCGAAGACGGCTGGTCGGAGCTCGAATGGCAGATGCGCAACTGGCTCTACTACACCTGGTTGTCCGGTGACCACATCGCCGAGCAGCACATCCACACGCTCGACGTGATGGCGTGGATCAAGAAGGATGTCTACCCGATTGCCGCGGTGTCGCTGGGCGGCCGGCAGTCGCGCACGGACGCGATCTACGGCGAGGTGTTCGACCACTTCGCGACCATCTACGAGTGGGCCGATGGCACGCGCGGCTACGCCTACTGCCGGCAGCAGAACGACTGCTGGCGCAACGCCAACGAACTGGTGCTCGGGACCGAGGGGCGCGCCAAGGTGTTCGACCACCAGATCACCGGCAAGAACGCGTGGAAGCACACCGACCCGATCGGTGACATGTACCAGAACGAGCACGACGCGCTGTTTGCCGCAGTGCGCGGCGGCAAGCGGATCGACAATGCCGACTACATGTGCAAGAGCACGCTGATGGCCATCCAGGGGCGGATGGCCGGCTACACCGGCCGGCGCGTGACCTGGGACGAAGCGCTGCAGAACAACGAAGTGCTGGTGCCGGAGAAGCTCGCGTTCGACATGCCGGTGCCGCCGCCGGTCGTCGCCCGACCCGGGATCACCAGGATCGCCGGCCTCGGCGAGAAGCCGAAGAACGGCTGAGCCGTCGCCGCCGCTGCGTTCAGTGCCGGCCGACGGCCGGGGCGTGGCCGAACAGACCCGCGCGCGCCGCCACCAGGATCGCCGCCACCGCCGCGTGGCGGACCTTGCGTTCGACGGTGATCGCCCAGTAGCGGATGTGCGCGCCATCGAGCAGGCCGCACGGCAGCAGGCCGTGCTGCTCCTTCAGGTCGGCGGTCAGCACCGTCGGCGCGAACATCAGCCCGCGGCCGTGCTGCGCGAACGTCTTCAGCAACGCCGAGTCCTCGAACTCTCCGACCACGTGCAGTCGCAGGTCGTGCCGCCGCTGCCAGTCGTCGACGTCGCGGCGCAGTTCGCCGTGCTCGGTCGGCAGCAGCACCGGCAGTCCGCCGAGGCTCTGCGGAAACGCCGCGCGCGCGGCCTTGGCCAGCTTGCCGCTCCCGAACACCGAGATCTCGCTGTGGCCCAGCGGATGCTGCCAGGTGCGCACGCGACCACCGCCGGTGTGCGGCGTGTCGGTGATGACCAGGTCGAGTTCGTAGTTCGCCAGTTCGGCCAGCAGCCGTTCCGGGCGGTCCTCGCGGACGATCAGCCGCACCGGCGTGTCGAGCGCGAACACCGGCTCCAGCAGGCGGAACGCCAGGATCTTCGGCATCACGTCGACGATGCCGATCTGCAGCCGCAGCGGCTGGCCGGTCGGGCGGTCGTGCACCGCATCCAGCAGTTCCTTGCCGAGCGCGAAGATCTGCTCGGCGTAGACCAGCACCATGCGGCCCATCTCGGTCAGTTGCAGGCCACGGCCGTGCTTCTGCAGCAGCTTCTCGCCGAGCGCCTGTTCGAGCAGCCGGAGCTGTGAACTGATCGATGGCTGCGAGACATGCAGCACCTGGCTCGCCCGGGCGATGCTGCCCTCCTTGGCGACGGTCCAGAAGTAGCGCAGGTGGTGGTAGTTCAGCCAGTCCATCCGCCGGATGGTAGTCCTCGGGCCGGCAGATGGTGAACCAATGACTAATGATTACTGCGGAAGGTTCGATTTGTCGGATGCATCGTCCGAGCCGATCCTCTGCCGTCGCCAAGGTGGCGGCATGGAGCCACGACCCCGATGAACATCCTGGTGTCTTTCCTCGATCGACGTCCGTGTGAGCAGATCGCCTGGTTCGCCCGGCGCACGCTCGGTTTCGCCCTCGACCGGTTCGCGCCGAAGATCGCCGAGGTCGCGCTGCGTGTGCGCGACCAGAACGGCCCGCGCGGCGGCGAAGACCAACGCTGCACGCTCGCGATCAAGGTCGTGGGTGGTCCCGATGTCTGGCTCGAGGACACCGATGCCAAGGCCGAGAAGGCGGTGCACCGGTTGGCGCGCCGGGCTGCGCGGATGCTCGGCCGGGTCGCCGCTCGGCGGCGCCGCGAGGCCCGCCGATGAAGTGCCCGCGTTGCGAGGGCCGGGTGCTCGACGAGACGGTGCGCGAGGGCATCCACATCGATGTCTGTCCGCAGTGTCGTGGCATCTGGCTCGATCGCGGTGAGCTCGAACGCATGCAGTCGGTGCTGGCCGATCGGGAGGCTGCCGGGCATGCCCGCAGCGCGGCGTTCGGCCGGCGCGACGACGACGACGATGATGATGGTGACGACTTCGGGCGGCGCGAACGCGGCGGCGACGCCGGTCCGCGACCGCCAGAACGCAAGCGCGGCTGGCGCGGCTTGTTCGAACTGTTCGATTGACCTACCGATTGACCACGCCGCGACCGCCAGCCGGTGGCGGCGCATCTGCCCAAGACCATGAATCAACTGAAGACCATCCTGCTGCTCGGCGCGCTGTCCGCTCTCCTCGTCGGCATCGGCGGGGCGATCGGCGGCACGGCCCTGCACGTGTTCCTCGCGATCGCGATCGTGATGAACCTGGTGTCGTACTTCTTCAGCGACCGCATCGTGCGCATGAGCGGAGCGCGGGTGATCGACGAGCACGAGGCGCCGGCGCTGCACGCGATGGTGGGCGACCTGGCGGCCCGGGCCGGGATCCCCAAGCCTCGCGTCGCGATCGTGCCGGACCAGACCCCGAACGCATTTGCGACCGGACGCAATCCGGCGAATGCGCTGGTCGCGGTGACCGAGGGGCTGTTGCGGATGTGCGATGGCCGGGAGCTGCGCGGCGTGATCGCGCACGAACTGGCGCACGTTCGCAACCGCGACACCCTGGTGGCGACCATCGCCGCGGCCGGCGCGACGGCGATCAGCTACTTCGCCAACGCGATCCAGTGGGCGGCGATCTTCGGCACCAGCCAATCGAGCGACGAGGAAGGCGAGGGTGGCGGTGCCGGCGGCGGCCTGCTGATGGCTTTTCTGGCGCCGATCGCGGCGACGATGCTGCAGATGGGCATCAGTCGGTCACGCGAGTACCTGGCCGATGAATGGGCGGCGCGGTTGACCCAGGATCCGGAAGGTCTGGCCCGGGCACTGCAGAAGCTGCAGCGGACCGGCGAGATGATGGTCCAGAATGGCGCGCCGGCGCCGGCGCCGGCGACCGCCAGCCTCGCGATCGTCAATCCGCTGACCGGCATGGGCCTGTTCCGATTGTTCGCGACCCACCCGCCGATCGAGGATCGGGTGGCGCGGCTGCTGGAGATGGCGCGCGACATGGGTGTCCGGGTGGCCTGAGCCGCCCGACCGTTTGCGCCAGCGCGCTTGCGTGCACTGGGTCGCCGCCTACTCTGCCGCGGCACCCTCTCCGTCCGCTCGCATGCAATCCAACAACCGCTGGCGTCTGTTCGTCATGATGGCCCTCCAGTTCTTCATCTGGGGCGCCTGGCTGCCGCTGATCTGGGGCTATATGGGCGGCGATGTCGGCAAAGGGGGGCTTGGCTTCTCGGCCACCCAGCAGGCATGGATCGGCAGCGCCTTCGCGATTGCCTCGATCGTCGCGGTCTTCTTCAGCAATCAGTTCGCGGACCGCAAGTTCGCCGGCGAGAAGTTCGTGGCCGTCAGCCACCTGGTCGGCGGGTTGAGCCTGATCGGGCTGTGGACGGTGACGGACTTCGGCCTGTTCTTCGGGTTGATGCTGGTCCACTCGCTGTTCTATGTGCCGACGATCTCGGTCACCAACTCGATCGCGTTCGCCAACCTGCGCGATCCGCAGCGCGAGTTCGGGCTGGTGCGCATGGGTGGCACCATCGGCTGGATCGCGGCCGCCTGGCCACTCTATTTCCTGCTGGCGGGGCTGGGCGAAGCCGAAGCGGTGGCTGCCAGTCGCCACATCTTCCTGATCTCGGCGATCGCGTCGTTCGTGCTCGCTGGCTTCTCGCTGACGTTGCCGCATACGCCGCCGAAGCCGGCGACGACCACGGTCGACGAACTGGCGTGGGTGAAGGCGCTGAAGCTGCTCGGCCAGCCGTTCATGCTGGTGCTGTTCGTCGTGACGTTCCTCGATGCGACGATCCACAACGGCTACTTCAAGGTCACCGAGGGCTTCCTGTCGGCGATCGGCGTCGAGAAGCAGTGGGTCATGCCGATCATGAGCATCGGTCAGGTCGCGGAGATCCTGACGATGGCGTTGCTCGGCGCGGTGCTGGCCAGGCTCGGCTGGCGCACGACGATGGTGCTGGGCATCCTCGGCCACGCGGCGCGCTTTGGTGTGTTCGCGTATTTCGGGCACTCCGACCATCAGGCCGTGATCGTCGCGGTGCAGGTGCTGCACGGCATCTGCTACGCGTTCTTCTTCGCGACCGTCTACATCTTCGTCGACGCCTACTTCCCCAAGGACGTGCGGACCTCGGCGCAGGGGCTGTTCAACCTGCTGATCCTCGGGCTCGGCGATCTGGCCGCGAACTGGATCTTCTTCCCGCTGCGCGATTCGTTGACCACGAAGGCGATGGTCGACGGCAAGGAGGTCGCCACGGTCGACTACCACTCGCTTTTCCTGGTGCCGACGGGCATGGCGGCGGTGGCCGCGGTGCTGTTGGCGCTCGCGTTCAGGCCACCGCATGCCCCGGCTCCGGCGGGCGCGCGTGGCTCGGCCGCCGCACACTGAGCGGCGGCGCGGTGTCCGGTCGCCTGGCGATCAGAAGTGCAGCGCTTCGATCGATGCCGTCGTCGTCGTGGCGCCCTGACCACCGATCAGCACCAGCAGGCCGTCCGGTTGCAGCCACGCCACATGCGCCGATCGCGGCGTGCTCAACGGCGCCAGCGTGGTCCAGGTCGAAGTCGCGGCGTTGAACCGGTCGACATTGGCGATCGAAACCGGTGCCGTGAACGTCCCCTGGCTGCCGCCGCAGACCAGGATGTCGCCGCTCGGCAACCGCGTCGCCGAGTGCAGCGAACGAGCGCGCGGCATGTTGACCGCGGTCCAGGTGTTGGTTGCCGGGTTGTAGAGATCGGCGTTGGCGATCGGCGCGGCGTTCTGCGCGTTCAGCAGGTCGGGCACGTTGATGCCACCCGTCATCAGCACGCGCCCGTCGGCCAGCGCGACCTGGTTGAAGTGGTGCCCGGCGCGCGCGGCCGGCATCGCCGGGCCGCCGGACCAGGCGTTGGTCGCCGGGTTGTAGATCTGCACCGCGGTCGTCGACGCCGCCGCGATCGGGACGCCGAACAGCAGGGTCACCTGCACGCCCCCCGACACCAGCACGCGGTTGTTGTTGGTTGTGGTCAATGCCGGTCCGAGCCGCCGGCCGCCGATCGGAGCCGCGCCCGACCAGGTGCCGGTCGTCGGGTTGTAGATCTCGCAGGTGTCGGTGACGCCGGTGATCGTCGACGGCAGATCGAACAGCGAACTGGTGCCACCGCCGACCAGTACCCGGCCATCGGGCAACCGGGTCGCGGCGTGCATCACGCGGGGCAGCGCCATCGAGCCGGTCGCCAGGAACGAATTCGTCGTCGGGTCGTACAGTTCGCAGGTTGCCAGCACGGTGCCGACCGCATCGACGCCGCCGATCAGCAGCGTCCGGCCGTTGGTCAGCGGTACCGTGACGTGCACGGCGCGAGCCGAGTTCATCGTCGGGCCGCTCCTCGCCCGCAGGTGCCGGAAGTCCCAGATCTCGGTGGTCGCGAGTCCGGTGGCGGCGGTCAGGGTTCCTTGGCCGCCGCCGGCGACCATCACATCGCCCTGGCCGGCGTTGAATCCGGGCGTCGCGACCGCCGCCGACAGCGTGCGGGCGGCCGCCAGCGCGGTGTTGACCGGCGCGCCTTGGTTGGCGGTGCCGAGCTGCGTCAACACGTCATTGCTGATCTTGTCGACGAGGTGAGTGGCGCCCGGGGCGGTCAATGTCTGCCAGTGGAACAGAAGACCCTGGAACGAGGTGTTGTTCGGCACGTTCGCATTGACGGCGGCCGTGCCGGTCGGGCTGGTGAACAGGGTGAACCAGTTCGCCGACAGGTCCAGCCCGACCTGGACGGAGCGGGTGTCGGTCGGATCGAACGTGGCCAGCGCCGTCGGTCCGCCGGTGAACGAGGGCATCACCAGCAGCAGCGCATTCGACGGGGCGTTGCGCACCTGCAGGCCGAGCACGCCGCCGAGCGTGCCTGCGGCGGTCTTGTCGAGGTCGAAGTCGTTCTGGGCGATGGCAGCGGCGGCTAGCGCCAACAGACACGAGGTGGAGCGGAACAGCATGGTCATGGTCCCGGCAAGCGTAGCCGCTGCCCCGGCCTCAAGTCGGCCGGCGGATGTCCGAGAATGAGAACGCCAAGTCCACGGCGCTGGAGGTTGCGATGGTCGATGTCCCGCTCGGTAGTGTCTCGTCGGTCACCGACCGCGGTGCGGGCGGCAAATCCTCGTACGGTGGGAAGCAAGAGCGGCGTCCGGCGGGGCCGGGTCGGTTGCCCGTCGTCGCCACCGACGAGGTCCGGCTGCATGCCGGCCGTGGCATCGCGCTGCAGGTGCTGCGCGAACGGGTGCTGGCGGCGACGCGCAGCCAGCTAGAACTCGAATCGATGCCGCCGTCACGGCTGCCGATCGACGAGGCGATGCCGACCGTCGGCGAGTTCCTCAGCCGGTTGCTGTCCGAACAGAACCAGGTGGCGCGACTGCGTGCCGGTTCGTGGGACGGTCCCCGGGTCCGCGGCGCGATCGTCGCCGCGATGCAGAGCGGTGCCGCCGACGCCCTCGATCTGCTCGAACACACCGGCCGGTTCGACCCCGAATCGGTGCAGGTGATCGTCGAGGTGCTGGCCGAGTTCGGTCAGCGGCTGGCGGCGTTCGCCGCCGGCGACGGTTCGCGCTGAACGCGGCCGATCAGCCGCCGTCCATCTCGGCCGGGTCCTCGACCACGAGATCCTCGTCGCGGCAGGTGAGGAAACCCGGCGGCAGCGACACTTCCTGGGTATGGCCGTCCTTGCAGCGGCGCGCGCGCAATGCGATCTCCGGATACGGCACGTCGCGCGGCAGCACCGCCAGCAGCCCTTCCAGATCGGCCAACGTCCTGACCATGTGCATCGCCGGCAGATGGCGCTTGGTGTGCGGGAAGCCCTTCAGGTACCAGCCGGTGAACTTGCGGATCTGCTGCATCCCGAGCCGTTCGCCGAAGAACTCCGCCAGCAGCCGCGCGTGTTCGCGCAACGCGTCGACGACGCCGCCGAGGTCGGGTGGCGGCGGCGGTTGCTGGCCGCGCAGCACCGCGCACAGTTCGCCGAACAACCACGGCCGGCCGAGGCAGCCGCGGCCGACGACGACGCCGTCGCAACCGGTCGTGCGCAGCATCCGCAGCGCGTCCCAGCTCTCGAAGATGTCGCCGTTGCCGAGCACCGGGATCGAACGCACGTGCTGCTTCAGCGTCGCGATCGCGGTCCAGTCGGCTTCGCCCGAATACAACTGGGCGGCGGTCCGCGCGTGCAAGGCGACGGCGCGCGCGCCTTCCTGTTCGCCGATCCGGCCGGCGTCCAGGAACGTCAGCAGCGAATCGTCGATGCCTTTGCGGAACTTGATCGTCACCGGCACCGCACCCGCCGCCTGCACGACGGCGCGTACGATCGAGGCCAGCAGTTTCGGTCGCGCCGGGATCGCCGCGCCACCGCCGGCGGCAGTGACCTTGCGCACCGGGCAACCGAAGTTCATGTCGATGTGGTGCACGCCCCATTCCTCGACCAGGATCTTCGTCGCCGCCGCCAGCGTCTGCGGTTGCGTGCCATAGAGCTGGATGCTCTTCCGGTTCTGTTCGTCCGGGCCGAACGACGCGAGTTGCATCGTCTTGGCATTGCGTTCGACGAACGCGCGCGCGGTGATCATCTCGCTGACGTACAGGCACTGATCGCCTGAGTAGCGGCGGCACAACGTGCGGAACGATGCATTGGTGACGCCGGCCATCGGCGCCAGCACGATCGGCGGGTCGATCGTCAGCGGGCCGATCCGCAACGGCGCAAACTCACCGGGCGCGGCGGGCTGGACGTCGCGGTTCAGTTCGGAACGCATCGGGTGGGGTTGTTGGCAGGTTGGGGAGCCAGGAACCCGGCTTCGCAAAACGAGAACACCCCTGCGCGCGGCGTGCGCTCGCAGGGGTGTCGGTTGCCGAGTGGTGCCCAGAAGAGGACTTGAACCTCCATGGGAAGTTACTCCCGCTAGGACCTGAACCTAGTGCGTCTGCCAATTCCGCCATCTGGGCGCGGATCGGGGCGCGAGAGAGTAGCCAGCCCTCCCGACTTTGCAAGAGGCTTCCTTCTGGCCGGCCGTCGACCTACGTTCGCCCGTCATGAGCAAGGCGCCAGCCAAGGCCTCCGGCAAGTCGCCCTCCCCGGAGGAACGGCTGGTCTGCGACCACAAGAAGGCGCGCTTCCACTACGAGGTGCTGGAGACCTACACCGCCGGGCTGGTGCTCGTGGGCACCGAAGTCAAGGTGATGCGTGAGGGGAAGATGACGCTGGACGAGTCGTATGCACGGGTGCAGGAAGGCGAATGCTGGCTGATCGGCGCCAACATCCCGGAGTACTCGCACGGCAACCTGCAGAACCATGAACCCAAGCGCAAGCGCAAGTGTCTGCTGCATCGCCGCGAGATCCAGAAGTTGCAGGCGAAGTCGCAGCAGCAGGGGCTGACGCTGGTGCCGCTGAAGGTGTGGTTCTCGACCAAGGGTTTCGCCAAGGTCACGATCGGCGTCTGCAAGGGGCGCAAGACGCACGACAAGCGGCAGCACCTGCGCGACAAGGATGCGCGGCGTGAGATCCGCGAGCGTTGAGTTCAGCCGAGGTCGCAGCCCAGACCGCCATCGACCGACAGCGCCGCGCCGTGCACGTACGCGGCTGCCGGTGAACACAACCAGGCGACCAGGTCGGCGACTTCCTCGACGGTGCCAAGCCGCCCTTTCGGGGTCCGCGCCAGCATCGGCCCCAGCGCGTCGCCGGCGTCCCTGGTCATGTCGGTGGCCAGGTAGCCGGGGCAGATCAGGTTGCAGGTGATCTCGTCGTTGCGGCATTCGGCCGCGGTAGCGCGCACCAGCCCGAGCAGGGCATGCTTGGCGGCGATGTAGGCGGCCGAACCGGCGGCACCGCGCAGGCTCAGCACCGAACCGATGTGGACGATGCGGCCGTGGCGCGGCTTCTGCTGCATCGCCGGCAGCAGCAGGCGCGTCAGTTCGAACGCGACGGTGACGTTCAGGTCGAGCGCGCGATCCCATTGGTCGTCGTCGACGTGCAGCAGCGGTCGTCGCGGGCCGCCCCAGCCGGCGTTGTGGATCAGGATGTTCGCGGGGCCGTGTTCTTGCAGGCTGTCGGCGAACGTCCGGCGGCGTTGCTGGCGATCGCCGAGATCACAGCGAACTGGGTGGAACGTGCCACCGGCGGCGCGGACGGAATCGGCGGTCCGCTGTTGGCCGGCGTCGTCGCGTGCGAAGCCGAGGATCGTCAGGTCCGATGCGGCGAGCCGGCGGGCGATCGCGGCGCCGAGGCCGCGGCTGGTGCCGGTGATCCAGGCGGTCCTGGTCATCGGGGTTGTCGTGGCTCGTGGCGGGTTGGCACCGCTGCCGCGGCGTGGCGGATCGCGGCGTCGACATCGTCGAGAACGAGGGACGGATGATTGGCGAGGATCGGTTCCTTGCTCGAGCCGGCGGCGAGGTTGTCGAGGATGACCGAGACCATCACTCGCGTGCCCTTGATGCAGGCGCGGCCGTGGCTGACGTCGGCGGTGGCCGTGATGCGGTCGCGCCAATCCATGGTGGCATCGTCGCGTGCGGAAGACCGCCGCGCCAGCGCGGGAGCGTGAACTCGACACCGGCCTTGCGCCGCGCGGCGGGATCGCCGATAAGCAGCTGGTCAGTCTGCCTGGGGGCGACCGGCTTCGACCGGACGCTGTCACGGCCAGGGTGGCGTGCCGAGGTCCGGATCCCTCGTAAAACCGCCGGAAAACTGAAGTGCCAACCAGCACTACGCTCTCGCCGCCTAGGAATAGGTGACGACGCCGAGGTCCCTTCGCCTGCGGGGGGCCAAGGCGATACACAGCAGGCTGGTCGCGAACGGCTGCTCGGCCCGTTGGCGACGAGACAATGTCGGGCTGATCGACGCGGATCCTGGTCGTCGGAGCCGCGGCGATGACACCAAACGACGGTCTACGCACGTAGAGGCCTTGGTCGGGGCGTCTTGGGACGCGGGTTCAATTCCCGCCGCCTCCACCAATCCCCCCCGCGCGCTCCGCGCGCGGGGGGATCGGCTTCGGCGCCCCGCATCGGGATTGCCCAGAGGCGCGGGACGCGCCTCTGGGCAATCGGCAATTCCAACCTTGCCTCGTTCTCAGCGGGCTTCGCCGGTGCGCTGGGCCGTGGTTCGTTGGAACAGCCACACGCGTCCAAGCCAGGTCGATCCGGCCGACGACAGCTGCTCGTCGATCTGCACCCACTCGGCGCACAGCGCGTCGCGCCGCTGGATCCGCGCTTCCCGGTCCTCGGGTGACTCGTCGGCGGGCGCCCGTTCGGCTGCGGCGATTGCTTCGCGCAGCGCGTTGCCTTTGCGCTCGAGGTCTTCCCGTTCGGCACCGTTGGCCTTGGCGGCCTGCCCGACCCCGGATCCGAATTCGCCGACGAGCAGGTCGAGGTGGCCATCCTCGTTCCAGTCGGTGACGCAGAATCTGGCGCGGTTGCCGCGAATCGGGCGGGGTTCGCCGGGTTTGGCCCTGGTCGTCGCCACGGGCGCCTGGATCAACGTCAGCGGCCGCGCGAGCTCGGGAATGCTGGCGCCGGTGTTGCGGAACCATTGCACCGCGCCATGGCCATCGCCGACCAGAAGGTCGGCTCGCCCGTCGCCGTCCCAATCGGCGACGGCAGGTGCACCGTCATTGCCGACGGACAGCGGCTTGCCCTCGACCTCGATCGGGAGCGCCGGGCCGAAGACCGGTGCACTCTCGGACGCGAGTCCGGGTAGCCAGACGATGGCGCCCGCAATGTTGCCAACGAGCAGATCGACGTGGCCGTCCGCGTTCCAGTCGGCGGCGAAAGCCGCCGATGCGCGGCCCGGTTCGATCTCGGTGCCGTCGGCATGCCGCAGCGTGCGACCGCGAGCGAACGACCCGCCGTCGCTGCCGGGGAACCAATGGATCCGACCTGGCCATGAGCCGGTGATCACGTCGCGCTGCCCATCGCGGTCTAGGTCCACCAACTGTGGACCGAAGCCGACGCATCAATTGGTCCAGATCCGGGCGATGTCGCCGCCGGCTCGAAACCACTCGAAGCCATCGAACACAGGACTCGCGTGCGTGCCGATGTTGCGGTAGACCCGCAGTCTGCCCTGGCCGTACTGACCGACGAGCAGGTCCTTCTTGCCGTCGCCATCCCAGTCGGTGACGAACGGCGCCGAGTGCCCGATGTCGACATCGATCGGTGCCCCTCCCGACGTGAGCAGGACCGGTGCTTCGAACTGCTGGGCTGGCAGCAACGTGGTCAGGGCCATCAGCAGGGCAGTCGCGCCGCCGAAGGCGCGTGCGGGTTCCGTGCCGTTCATTGCGTTCCTCATGCCGCGGTCAGCGGTCTCATGAGCTTGCCGGTCTTCCCGATGCCGGTCAACCAGGGCGCGCGGGTCGGTGGGTCGGTGTGCGGCGCAAGCCAAGATCGCGTGCGCACTCGGGCCACCTCGGGCTCGTTCCGTCCGTGGCGCAGGATATCCGCGTGAACTCCACCCAGATGTGGCGCGGCATGCCGTTCGCCCTGATCGGCACGGTCTGCTCCGCCCAGATCCCCGACCACGCCGTGCTGCTCAATCCGACCGCGCCGCTCGACTCGATCCGGATCGCGCGCAGTGGCCCCGAACTGCATGCCGTCGGCAGGACCCCCGCCGGGTTCATCCACTACGCCCGCTCGGTCGATGGCGGTCGGACCTGGCCTGTGCGCGAACTGCCGCTGGCGTGGGCCCAGGCGCTCGGCGACGTGGTCACCGACGGCCCCGACGTGCACATCGCGGTCTCGGTCTGGTGGGCCGGGCCGTTCGTGATCTCGTCGCGCGATCGCGGCGCCACCTGGACGCCGGGCGTGCGGGTCAGCCAGGACTCCAACTCGATGACGGCGCCGGAGCCGAGGCTGCATCAGGCCGGTCAGGTGCTGAACGTCGTGTGGCGCGAACAGCGCGCCGGCGGCGCAGTGTGGGCCAATCGTTCGACTGATGGCGGCCGCACCTGGCAGGCACAGGACCAGCAGCTGGGGCCGGGTGCGGCGACGGCGCTGATCACCGAGCCGATCGTGGTCGCGCTCGGTGCGGAGATGCATGTGTTCTGGGCGCGACTGACGGCGCCGCCGGCCACGTTGTACCAGCGTTCGATCGACGGCGGCGCCACCTGGCTGCCGGCGCCGCGCGAACTCTCCCCGGTGCCGCTGCTGCGCGCGGTCGGCGACTTGAACCTGCTGCTTGTCGTCGACACCGACGGCCAGATCCGGCGCTCCAACGACCGGGGCATCACCTGGAGCGCCGTCGGCGGCCATGGCATCACCCATGTGGCCGACCTCGCGATCACCGGCCCGCATGTGCTGCTGGTGGGGCGCCGCGGCACCTCGCTGCCGAATGACGTGTTGCTGCAGTCGTCGAACGACGGCGGCGACAGTTGGCTTGCCGTTCCGTACTCGGTGCCGCAGTGGCGCTCCGTCGCGGTCACGGCGCGAACGACGATCGACGCCGGCTTCGTGCATTTCGCGTTCACCTCGGACCAGTTGCCGTTGCCGGGGGTGGTGATCCAGACCGACGACTTCGGTGCCCACTGGCGGCTGCTCGACGGCGACGCCGGCCGCGGTCTGTGGACGGCGCCGGACGGCGCCCTCGTGCTCGCCAAGACCGGGGCGAACGGCACGGACGTGCGCGCCTGGGTGCTGGAAGGGCACACGCATGCCGGGGTTGGCAGTGCTGGCGGCGGCGGGCACGTGCCGTGGCTCGTGGGCGGCAGGCTTGCTGGCATCGGTCGGAGGTTCTTCCTGGTCATCGGCGGCGCGCCCGGTGGCAGCGTCGGTGGGCTGTTCACGTCGTTCCAACCGCTCGTCGACCAGCCGTTCGGCGGGGCGCGGCTGTACCTGCAGCAGCCGATCGTCACGACGCCGTTGTTGACCAACGGTGGGGTGGGTGTGCCGGCGGTTGGCATGGCGGAGGTCCTGATCGCCGTGCCGAACGATCCGGCGATTGCCGGCCAGGTGCTGCGCAGCCAGGCTTTCGTGCTCGACCCGACCGTCGGTGACGGCTACGTGGCAACGCCAGCGCTCGAGAGCTGGGTTCGCTGACCAGGCGCCGGGCCAGCGTTGCCGAAGGGTTACTTCGCTGGCGCCGCGGTCGTCGCTTGCTGCGGCGGCAGTGCGCGCGCCAGCGCACTGGTGTCGATCAGATCCGTGGCAGTGATCTTCTTGGTGGCACCCGCCTGCGCGAAGTCGAGCATCTCGCCGACGATCTGGACCAGCGGCCCATCGGCGGCATTGCGCACGCGCAACGTGGCGACGTCGTGGATCCGCACCGTGGCCAGCATCGCGTCGATCGCCGCCGAGTCCGGGTTGCCTTCCGGGAACATCCGTTCGCGGACGATCCGGTGCATCTCCGGTCGGTTCTTGCTGTCGGCACACCACGCTGCGGCGCGGATCCAGGCGCGCAACACGCCGTCGATGCTGGCAGCCGGCAGCTTCGCCAGCCGTTCGCGCGTGGTGACGAACGCCTCCGGCATCACGCCGGGAAAGTCGGCAGTCGTCGCCAGCAGCCTGGCGCCCGGCGCCGCCTGCGCCCTCTGCACGTACGGATCGTAGCAGATGACCGCGTCGAACCGCCTGGCAACGAAGTTGGCGACCAGCGTGTCGGCGTCCTCGATCAGCACCAGTTCGAACTGATCGCGGCGGTGCCCGGTGCGCTCGGCGAGGTAGCGATGCAGGAAGTAGGTGATCGCGGGCGACTGCTCGTAGATGCCGATCCGCGGCGAGCGCTGCGGATCGAGCGCGTCGCCGCGCGTGACGATCTTGTCGCCGCCGTGGGACCAGTCGATCTCGGCCAGGATCACCGGCGCGTGGCCTTCGACGGCGTGGCCGATCGCGGTGCCGACCATCATCGTGGCCAGATCGACGCGACCGGCGGCGAACGCGGCCGGCGTCTCGCCGCCGGTGTAGTTGACGACCTCGACCTGGACCGATTCGGCGGCGAAGAAGCCCTTGTCGGCGGCGATGTGCAGCGGGGTCCAGGCGATCCACGGATCGGTGCCGATCCGCAGGGCGCCGGCGGCCGGCTGCTGGCCAAGCAGGCAAGACGCGAACGCAGTCGCGAGCAGGACCGTACGGATCATCGGCATCTCCTCCCCGCCGGTCATCGAGTTCCGGAGGGTCGGGTCTTTAGCGCGAACCGGGGGTTTTCCCGCATTCGCCGGGGATCAACCCGCAGTCGTCGGAGATCAAGCGGTCCGTCGGATCCGGACGATGAGATGCGCAAACCATGAGAACCGATGAGTCGCGCCGCACGCCGCCGCGCCCATGGCGGCGGTTCCTGCAGACCATCGGCGGGCAGATCCTGCTGACCATGGCGTTGCTCGGCAGTCTGTTCTGGTGGCAGGGGCGCGCGATGTCGTCGGCGTTCGAAGCCCAGAACGACCGGGCGGTCGGCGATCGCGAGCGGCTGGTCGATCTGGTCGACACCCAGGCCCGGGTGTCCGAGTTGCGCCTGCTGGCCTACCGGATCCTCGGCACGCTGGATCCGACGCTGCAGACGGAACTGACCGGGCTGTTCGACACCATGGCTGAACGGGTCGCATCGGGTGTGCAGGCACTCGGCATTGCCGGCGATGCGGTGCAGGGGCTGGTCGCCACCTATCGCAACGGCCTGGCGTTGCACTTCGACTTCCAGACCAAGCGGGCGTATGCGCTGATCAACGCCGAGTCCGAGCAACAGCATCAGGCCTTGCAGCAGCGACTGGCGGCGCATGTGCACGAGGTTCGCAGCGAGATCTCGCGTTCGTGGCAACAGGCGGTCGAGGTGGCCCGGGCCAACGGCGACCTGGCGCTGGCGCTGACGCTGGCCGGGGCGCTGGCGGCGGCGATCGTGTTGAGCCTGCAGGTGGCACGGCCGATGGCGCGCGCCGCGGCGGTGGTCCGGGCGCTGCGCGCCGGCCGACTGACCGTTCGAGTCGGCCGGGTCCGCTGCAGCAATGCCGAGGTCGCCGAACTGGCGGATGGCATCGATTCGCTGGCCGCGGATCTCGAGCGTACGGTTGCCGGCATCCAGGACGTGACCTGCGTGCTGGTCCGGGCAGCCGCGAAGCTGGACGGCAGTTCGACGGCCATCCATGCCCAGGCGGGGGTGACGGCCGGTGTCGTCAACACCGCGGCGGAGGGGCGCGTCCAGGTCGAGCACAACGTGGCGAGCGTGCTGGCGAGCGCACAGTCGGTCGGCTCCGCGATCGGCGGCGTCGCCACCAGCGCGACCGAACTGGCGAGCTTGTCGGGTGACGCCGTGCAGCGCGCGACGCAGCTCGAGGCGATGCTGACCGACCTGCGCAAGAACAGCGTGGCGATCGACGAGGTGCTGCGGCTGATCCACGGCATCGCGTTCCAGACCAACCTGCTGTCGCTGAACGCTTCGGTCGAGGCGGCGCGAGCCGGCGAGGCGGGTCGAGGCTTCGCCGTCGTCGCCACCGAGGTCAAGAGCCTGGCGACGCGGACCCGGCAGGCGACCACCGGGGTCGAGGAGAAGATCCGCTGGATCCGGTCGAGCACCGAGCGCGCCAGCGCGAGCGTCGGCTCGATCGGCACGCTGCTGGCACGGGTGCAGGCCTTGCAGTCACAGGTCACGACGGCGATCTCGGCGCACGCCGCGTCGACGGACGGACTGGCGACGACGATCGATGGTACCGTCGCCGGTGTCCGGCAGATGTCGGCCGCGATCGGCCAACTGGCCGAGTCCGCCAACGGCTCGGTCGGCATGCTGAACATCATGCGCGACGCCTCGGACCGGGTCACCGACTCGATCCAGGCGCTCGAACTGCTGGTCGGACGGCTGGGCGGCATGACGTCGGGCTGCGGCGGCGGTGGCGCCGGTGGAAAAGCGCGAGCTGATGGCTGACGCGAGGCCCGCGCGACGGCTCGATCGATAGGATGTGCCGTCGCCCCTCCGACTCCGTTCCGGCCAGGTCCCTGCCCCGATGAACCGGTTGCTCGCTGTGTCGTCGTCGTGGTTGCTGTTGTCATCGCTGGCGCTGCCGGCGCAGGTGCTCGGCGATCCCGACGCCGAGCGCCGTGAGAACCTGCGGGTGCGGTCGGCGGCAGTTGCCGATGGGCTGCGGGCGTGGGCGGCGGACTTCGATGCCGACCGGCTGGGGCCGGCGGGATTGCTGCGGGATGCCGGCGGGCTGAACCCGGCCTACGTGGCCTCGGCGAAGGTCGCGGATCTGGTCCGCAAGGCGGACTACGACCGGATCAACCACCTCGACATGCTGCAGAAGATGCTGTTCTTCGCCGAGTCGAATGCCGACGAGAACCTCGCCGATGCGGCACTGGCCGTGGCGGGCGCCGGCCTGGAGAAGAGCCTGGTCGATCGGACCGCGCTGCAGGTGCGCGATCTGGGTCATTGGACCTTGATGCGGATGGAGAACCAGGGGGCGTGGTTCGCGATCATGCGGGCGGCTGCGGGCGAACGGTTGCCGCTCGCCGGCGGCGGCGACGACGAGCCGGGCCCGGCCGGGGTGTCGCGGCAGGTGGCGGCGCTGAAGGCGCTCGGCATGAAGGGCAAGCCGGTGTTCCGCAGCACGATCGAGGGCGCACTCGCCCATGCCGATCCGCGCGTGCGGCTGGCCGCGGTCGAGGCGCTGGAGTTCCAGCGACGCCCCGAGTCGATGCGGACGCTGACCCGGGTGATGAACGCCGAGCGCCACCCGATCGTCTCGCAGGCGCTGGTCCGCGCCGTGCAGGCGATCCTGAAGGCCCATGGCGCCCGGTTGCCCGCCAGCGATCGCGTGTGGGCGGTGCAGATCACGCTGAAGATGGTCGGGCAGTGCGGCTGGCGGACCGACATGGAACTGGTCGCGCTGGTCGAGGAGTTCCCCTGCAAGGAGGCGATTCCCGAGCTGATCTCGGTGCTCGAGCGCGCGGCGCTGCCGCCGGACAAGCTGGTCGAGACCGTCAACAAGAACGCGTCGCCGCTGTTGCGCGAACGGGCGTGGAACGCGTTGCGCGGGCTGACCGGCGCGCTGATCGCGGCCGATGAACCCAAGGCCTGGCGCGAGTTCTGGGAGCGCGAACAGCACAAGATCGTGGTGCCCGACCGCGTCGGTCGCAAACGCGAGGAGGGCAACACCCGGGCGGCGTTCTTCGGCGTGCCGGTCACCGGTCGGACGATCGGGTTCGTGATCGACACGTCCGGCAGCATGAACGCGCAGGCTGCCGGCACGATCGGCAACGGCGGCCAAGGCGCCGCCGACGAGCGCATCCCGACGCGGCTGCGCGCCGCCAAGGACCAGCTGCTGACGGCGATCTCGGCGATGGCGCCGGGTTCGCGCTACCACGTGTTCACGTTCGCCAGCGAGGCGCGGGCCTGGAGCACGCGACCGGTGCCGGTCGCCGCCGAATCGACGCGGCAGCTGACCGAGTTGCTGAGCCGGTTCAAGGCCGACGGCGGCACCAACATGTTCGAGGGCCTGGCACTGGCGCTGGCCGCCGGCGAACTCCGCTATGGCGAGGCCGATCAGGACGGCATCGACGAGCTGTTCCTGCTCAGCGACGGCGAACCGACCGCTGGCGAGATCCGCGAGCCCGACGAGATCCGCAAACTGCTGCTCGAGGCCAACAAGTACCGCAAGGTGCGCATCAACACCGTGTTCACCGGCAACGGCGCGGGCGCCGACTTCCTGCGCAAACTGGCCGAGGATCACGACGGCGTGTTCGTGCAGCGCTGACGGTTTGCGCCGGTTGCTTGCAACCGGCACGATGCGCCGATGCCAGCCGCCGCGACTGCCGACACCCTCCGCGTGCGCACGGTGGGTGCGCTGGCCGGGTTCTATGTCGCCTCGTTCGCGGTGCTCGGCGTCTACATGCAGTTCTTCCCGGTGTGGCTCCAGGACGCGCGCGGGTGCAGCGCGGCCGACGTCACGCAGGTGCTGACCGGACAGGTCATCGCGCGGACCATCGCCGGGCCACTGTGGGCGCGCCGCGTCGACGCGGCGGGGCACCCGCGCCGCGTGCTACGGCTGCTGGCGGTGACCAGCGTCGTCGCGTTCGCCACGTTCCTGCTCGCGCACGGCAAGCTGGCGCTGCTGCTGTGCAGCACGCTGTTCGGGCTGTGCTATCCGCCGATGCACCCGATCCTCGATGCGCTGACGATGCGGACCTGTACGCCGCTCGGCGTGTCGTTTGGCCGGGTGCGGATCTGGGGTTCGGTGGCGTTCCTGACGACGATCGTCGCGGTGGGGGTGGCGCTGCCCGGCTTGAACGGTGATGCGGTGGCGCGCGCTGCCGCGGCACCATGGGTGTACGGCATCACGCTGCTGGCGCTGTGCGGTACCGTGGCGGCGTCGATCACGCTGCCCGATCCGCGCGCCGAGCCGGCGCGCCGGGCGCCGCTGCGCGAACTGCTGTCGTCGGGATGGTTCCTGGTGTTCCTGATCGGCGCCGGCCTGATCCAGGGCAGTCATGCGGCGTACTACAACCTGTCGACCCTGCACTGGCGCGATCACGGCGTCGGCGCCGATCGTGCCAGCGTGCTGTGGGCGGAGGGGATCGTCGCCGAGATCCTGCTGTTCGCGATCGCGCGGCGGGCGCTGCAGGACTGGCGGCCGACCACCTGGTTGCTGCTCGGCGCCATCGGTGCCGTGGTGCGCTGGGTCGTGCTGGCGGCTACGACCTCGGTGCCGCTGTTGCTGCTGACCAACTGGTTGCATGCGGCGAGTTTCGGTTGCACGTTCCTGGGCTCGTTGCAGTTCATCCAGCGCCGCGTGGCCCAGGATCGCCATGCGTCCGCGCAGGGGTTGCTCGGCGCCGCGTGTTCGGGTGTGTTCACCGCCCTCGGCGCGTTGCTGGCGGGGCAATTGTACGAACGGTCACCAGCGCAGGCGTTCCTGGCGATGGCCGCGATGGCTGGCGCCGGAGCGATCGCCATCGCGGTGCTGCGGCACCGTGGCACCGCGGTCATCGCGGCCGGAGAACCGTCGTCGCGGTCATGAAGCCGTGGCCGGCGGCTCGTGCCGGCGCCAGCGGGTGCGCAGCGCCAAGGCAACGAACGCCGCAAGCGTCAGCGCGGCCGCGAGCAGTCCGGTGCGCAAGCCCGGAGCGTGGTATTCGAAGCGGACGGTGCAGCCCCCGGCTGGCAGCCCCAACACGCGCTGGCAGTGATTGCCGCGCAGCAGCGCGGTGGCGGCGCCGCCGATCGTCGCGCTCCAGCCGGGGACGAAATTGTCGGTCAGCACCAGCCACCCTGCCGGACCGTCACCGACGTCCAGTTCGAGGCTGGTCGGTGTGTCGGCGGCAAAGCGCACCGTGCGGCCGCGAGCTTCGGGGCTGACGGCGGGGCGCACCGCCGGGGCGTCGGCCTGCGTCATCAGCGCGGTGCGGGCAGGTGCGAACGTCGGGTCGATCATGGCAGCCAGCACGGCCTCGTCGTCGGGCAGCACGCGCAGGGTGTCGACGACGAATGCCCGCGGCAGCGCGGTGCTCCGCTCGTAGAGGAAGAACTCACCACCCGGGCCGCGCAGTTCGGGCCCGCCGCGCGGGCCGGCATGCTGCAATGGTTCGACCGCCAACAACCAGCGGATCCCGTACAGATCGAGCAGCGGATGCTGCAGCACCGGGTGGTCGGGCAGCGTGGTCGTCAAGTAGCTCTTGCCGGCGAGGCGCTGGCCGAGGTCTGGACCATGGTCGGTGATCCGGTCGAACAGCCGCAGCAGCGGCTCGTGCGAACGCCCGTCATAGTGACTGTCGAAGTGCAGGTCGCGGATCCCGGGCACCAACAGGCCGCCGGGCGGCAACTGCACCGGCAGCGTCGGCGAACGGCTGGCGCGGGCGATCGCGAAGCCGCCGCGTTCCTGGTTCGCGGCACCCTCGGCGCGCAGGAATTCGTGCACGGCGGTCGTCGTCGCGTGCTCGCAACGGGCCCCGCGCAACAGGCTTGCACCGTGGGTGCCGAGGTCGACGAGCTGCACCGCGACCAGCGCGGCGACGAGTGCGGTGGCCGAACGCCGCCGCAGCGCGGTCAGCGCGAACGCGCCGAGCGCCAGCAGCGTCGCGCACTGGCCCAGTCCGGTCCGCAACCAGTCAGTGGCCAGCGCGAAGCGATCGACGCCGGCCGGCGCGCCGTTCTGGACGTGTGCAGCGACCGCCGTCGCCTCGAGGCCGTAGTGGCGGGCGAGGCCGTCGACCACCGCCGCGGTGGAGTACGTCCCCGGCACCAGAAGCCAGGCTGCCGCGGCGGCGATGGCGAGCACGCCAGCGACGAGGGCGCCGGCGGTGCGGGCGCGCGGGTCGGCGAGCATGCGTTCGACCCCCATCGCGCACAGCCAGGCGACGAACAGGGCGCCCGGCGCCAGCCATCGCATCGGCCAGACGTTCTCGAGCACCGGCAACGCGAACAGCGCTCGCGCGCCCGGTGCGAACGTCGCCATCGCCAGCAGCAGCAGGAACGCCAGCAGCGGCCACCAGCGCCGTGGACCGAGAGGTCGCACCGCGCCGAGCACCAGCAGCGGCAGCGCCAGCGCGCCGGCATACACCGAGTACTCGGTGAAGTTGTAGTTCGTCGGCACCGGCTTGCCGTAGCGGTCGGTCAATGAGCACCACAGCAGCGCCAGCGGCGACTGCCCGTACGGCATCTGCGGTCGTGTCGGGTGGCCGAACACTTCTGGTAGCGCGTAGCCAAGCAGTCCGAACGCGTCGAACTTCGCGCCGGCGATCGTCGCCAGATCCGGATGGGCGTTGCGGAAGGCCTGGCCGAACCACGCCACCGATGGCAACAGCTGCGGTGCCGCCAGGCCGACTCCGGCGATCGCGGCGAACGTCAGGTCGCGGGCGACGCGGAGTGCGGTCGGGGCACCGTCGCGGTGCCAGGTGGCCGCAGTCAGCATGGCCCCATGCAGCATCGCCAGGACGGCGGTCGCGGTCGCATACGGGGGGAACCCGGCCAGCCACGGCATCGCGAACGCGATCGCGCCGGCGAGCATCGGCCACCAGCGTCTCGTCGTGGGGCGGGCGGCGATCGCCGCCTGGGCCCACAGCAGGGCCGGCAGCCATACCAGCGCCGCCAGCCGCATCCAGAAATGCGCGTTCGCCGCCAGCGGTGCAGCCAGCTGGAACGTCAGCGCGCCGACGAGCGCGGCGCCCCGCGACAAGGCGTGCGCGCGCAGCAGTCCGAACGCGCCGAGGCCCGCGATCAGCAAGTTGAGCCAAGCGACCCACGCCAGTCGCCGTTCGGGATGGTCGTCGAGCAGCAGCAACCAGTTGGGCGGATAGAACAAGCCGATCAGTCCGTGGCCCAGGATCGACGCACCGCCGCGGGCATGCGGATTCCACGTCGCCAGCGTGCCGTGTTCGATCAGCCAATGACGCACGAATCGCCACTCGGGCAGGAACCAGATCGGCACTTCGGTGACGTCGAGATTGGCGCCGTCCTGCGCGGCTGCGACCTGCTCCTGCGTCAGCGTCGTGGCGACCGGCGGCCATGCCGCCAGATCCCATGGTACGAATGTGCGTTCGCCCACGATGCCGGGCAGAAGCCAGAGCAGCGGCGCCAGGAACAGGACCAGCAGGCAGGTCGCCCGCGGCAGTTCGCGCGGGGTCAACGGATTCACGAGCGCCTCCGCCGCGGCCAGGCCAGCAGCAGCAGGATCATCGCCAGCGCCGCGCCGCCGATCCGAGGCGGCCAGACGACGCGTGGGGCATCGAACGTGAACACCACCTCGTGACTGCCCGCCGGCACGTAGACCGCGCGCAGGTAGTGATCGGCGGGGTAGAGCGGCGTCGGCTCGCCATCGATTGTCGCGCGCCACCCTGGATCGTACGGATCGGCCAGCCGCAGATAGCCATCGGCCGGGGTCGTGACGCTGACGACCACGCGTTCGTCGCGATGTTCGACGGTCGTCACGGTGGCGGCATTCGCCGCGGCGCCGGGCGCCGGCCGTGGCACGGTGTCGCTCTCGAGGATCAGTCGCTGACCGGGATCGCGGTCGGTACGTCCGAGCGTGGCCAGCCTCGCCGCCTTGTCGGGGATCACATCGATGGCGCGAACGAACGTCGCGCGCGGCAGCGTCGTCGTCCGTTCCAGCAACCGGAAGCGACCGGTGCCGGGCGGCGTGCGCTCGACCAGCGCCGGGCTCGCGGCGATCGGCAGTTCGGTCAGCACGAAGCGGATGCCGAACAGGTCGGCCAGCGGATGCTGCAGCGAGGCCGGATCGGCGAACGGCCCGACGCCGGCGGCGCCATAGGCGATCGGTCGCTTGCCGGCGCGGTCGGGTTCGAGCGCGCGGAAGAACTCGGTCATGCGCGCCGGCGGCAGCGGGTTGTAGGCGTTGGTGTCTTCCAGGCGGTGGAAGCCCGGCAGGTTGCACGGATAGCAGATGCCGATCCGCGGGTCGTCGGCCGGAACGAGCCGTTGCAGGCGCGGCCGCACGCCGTTGGCCTCCGCCGCGGCAGCCACCGGTGCGACTACCGCAGGTGCCGTCGTCACCCGCTCGGCCGACACCGTCTGCATCGGGCCAAGCCCGGCATGCACCAGTTCGATCGCGGTCAGCAGCAGCAGCGCCTGCAGGCGCCGACCGGGCGCGCGCAAGCTCAGCGCGGCGAACGCGAGGCCGGCGATGACCAGCGCGCGCAGAGCGGTGGTCAGCAACTGCGCCCGATTGTTCGCTGCCTCGCCGGGCTTGCTCGCGTTGCGGATCCAGTGCGCGATCGCGTCGACGCTGCCCTGCGCGGCTTGCACGCGCGGATGATCCGAGTCGGCGGCGAGCAGCCGCGCCGTCGTGTCGACCAGCGCCGTCTCCGGGTCGCATCGCCACAGCCACACTGCGGCAACGGCCGACGTCGCGGCGATCGCACCGAGCAGCCACCACGCCGGCCAGCGCCTTGGCCCGCTCAGGATGCTGTCGGCGCCGATCGCTGCGACGATGGTGCCGGCGATCGCACAGACGAACAGCAGCCGCCGCAGGTCAGCGGCGGCCAGCCCTGGCAGCCACATGCCAATGGTCAGGAACGGTTCGTCCGCCGCCGCGAACAGGAACGCCAGGACCCCGGCCCCGACGAAGAACCACACCAGCTCGCGCCGCGCGCGCTCGAACAGTGCCAACAGCGCGCAGGCCAGTGCCGGCAGCCCGAACGCGAACGAGGTCTCGACCCAGTTGTACACCGTCTGGCCACCGGGCAGCGGGTCGTGCAGCAGGACCAGTTGGCTCCACGGCATCCGCGTCGGTTCGGCGAAGATCCGTTCCGGATCGGGCAACGTGTAGAAGCGGTCCGCGGCCCAGCTCAGCAGGTCGGGCCAGGCGAGCGTCAGCAGGTGATCGACCTCGAGGCCGACGGCGGCCAACGTCACCTTGTCGACCGCCGCCGAACGCGCGGAGTCGGCGGTCGCCAGCAGCACCGGACCCATGTGCGGCAACGAGAACACCCCGCCGAGCAGCAGTCCAAGCGCCACGCGCAGCAGCGGCCCGCGGCGAAGTCCCTTCGGGTTGCCGAGCGCCAGGAACACCGCGAAGGCGACGGTCAGGTAGCTGGCCTGCAGGCTGACGACCGCGAAGCCCGACATCCACGACAGACCCGTCCATGCCGCGAGACTGGCGATGGCACGCGTGCCGCCGCCATCGCGCAACAGCGCATGCACCGCCGACAACATCGGCCAGATCGACAGCGCAGCGGTCAGGATCACGTTGTGATGCAGCTTGCACTGCGTCCACAGTCCCAGTACCGCCACGACGACGCCGAGCTGCGCGGCCAGATGCTGGCAGCCGATCCGGCGCAGGAACCGGTAGCACAAGAAGCCGAACAGCACCTGGTGGATCAGCACCCACGGGCCGTACCACTGTTCACTCGGCATCAGCAGCAGCAGCAGGTTGATCGGTTGCCAGACCTGCGCCATCTGCGGCACGAAGCTGGCGCCGCCGCCGATGTCCCGGGTCCACAACGGGACCTCGCCGGCGCGCAGCCGGTCCATCAGCACGCGGTCCCAGCACAGCGACTGGTTGTACTTGTCGCCCATGCAGGTCGTGCCGCGCAGCGCGTCGGCGACATCCAACCGACCCTCGGCCTGCGCCTGGGCCGTGTAGACGTCGTAGAACTCCGGTGGATACGGCACCAGCGCCCGGCCCGGCCACAGCGACTCGCGCAGGAACGCCACCGCGCACAGCGCGGCCAACAAGATGGCCTGCAGTTGTTGGCGCAGCGACGGCGCGACGTACGCTTGGCTCACCGCAGCACGATGCAGGACTCAGCCGCAGAAGACAACCGGGCAAGGGCGCCCGTCTGGTGGGTGCTCTTGGCGTTCGTCGCGGCCGCCGGTCTGGCGCTGGCGCTGCTGTGGCTTCGATGGCAAGGAGCGCCAACGCCAGCGGCGCTCGCCGCTGGCGATGCGCATTGGCACGAACGGCTGCTCGACTCGGTGCTGGCGGCGCTCGCCAGCGGTGGGTTGGTCGCGGTGGCGATGCTGGCGATGCCGACAATGCGTGCTCATGGCGGTCTGGCGGTCTTTGCGGCGCCGGTGTTGGCGAGCGGCATCACGCTGCTGGCGGCGGCCTGGCTGCCGCGCCCGGCCGAGGCGATCGCGGCCTGGCCATGGCTCCTGGTGGCGGTGTCGGCGGTCTTCGCGTTGCTGTCGCTGCCGCTGCTGCGCGAACGGACGTTCGGCGCGCTGCTGGCCGTGCCTGCCATCGCCGCGTTGCCAGGGCTGTTGGCCCTGAGGCAGGCTCGCGCGGACGCTCTGGCGGCCGCGCCAGTCGCCGAGTTGCAGGCCGCGGCCGCACGACTTGGCGAACCGGCGGGCCCGATCGCGATGCTGCTGGCAGGTGGCGAGCCGCCGTTGCCCCAGCACCTCGTGGTTGCGGCGCTGCGCCGGCCGTTCTGGCCGACCGATCTCGATGTGCTGGCTGCCGACGAACGTGGTCCAGCCGCGGCCTGGTTGCAGCGACTGAGTCTGCCGCTGTTGCGGCGCACCGGGCGGGGTTTCGAGATCGATCGCGGCGGCCGACGCTTGCCGCGTCGCGAGGCACCGCCGTGGCAACCCGGACTGGTCGTTGGCAACGATCGGGTCGACGTGTTCGTCCGTACCGGCGAGCCGGTCACCGGCGTGCTGTTCACTCCGTTCGGGGACCTGGAACTGGTGCCGGGTCCGGCGGCCGACGGCGGGGTGAACCTCGGTCCGACGGCGGCCGATGCAGCCCGACTGCGGGCCTCGTTGGCGGCCATGCCACCGGGCAGTCTGATCCGGGCTCTGGTCGTATCCCGCGATGCAGCCGATGCGTATGGTTGGATCGACCAGCGTCTTGCTGGTGACCGACCCCGATGACGGCCACGACCGAGCCACCGACCGCGCCTCCGACCGAGTATGTCGACCTGCAGGACAGTTCGATCCTGCGGCTGCGAACGCACGGTCCGGTCGAGCCGTTCACGACCCGGCAACTCGGCCTGCTGCTGCTGATCACGCTGGTCGCCGGCTTCCTGCGGCTCCACGACCTCGGCACCTGGTCGCTGTGGGTCGACGAGGCGCACACCTATCGCGATGCAACGCTGCCGTTGCGCGGGGAGAATGGCTTCTTCGCGCAGTACCGGATCCGCTACCCGTCGTCGTTCCTGATGCTGCGCGGCCTGCTCGATACCGGTCTGCTTGCCGGTATCTCGGAGGGCTGGTTGCGCTTGCCATTCGCGCTCTGCGGCATCGTGACCGTGCCGTTGCTGGCGCTGGCCGGCAATCTGTTCGTCGGTCGTTCGGCGGCGTTGCTGGCCGCCTTCATGCTGGCGCTCAATCCGTGGCACATCTATTGGAGCCAGAACGCGCGCGGCTACGTGATGGTGTTCTTCTTCGCCGTCCTGGCCGGTGCGGCCCTCTGGGTGGCCTTGGTCCGCCGGCATCGCGGCTGGCTGGTCGCTGGTGTGCTCGCCGTGCTCGCCGGCGGTTCCTTCCACCCGACGTGCTACCTGCTCCTGGCCCCGGCGGCGGCGTATCCGCTCTGGCTCCACGTGCAGACACTGCAGGGGCGCCGGTTCTGGATGACGACTCTGGGCGCCGTGCTGGTGCTCGCTGTGGTGCCGCTGGTGGTGCAGCACCTGCCGCCATTTGCCGAGTTCCTCAAAGCCAAGCCCGACGCTTCCGTCGTGCACTTCGCGCAGACCGTGGGGTTCTACTTCCGCGTGCCCTTGGTGGCGACCGCGGCATTCGGCGTCTGGTTGCTCTACTCCGGGCACATGCAGGCCCAGGTTCGGGTGCTGGCCTGTTGGTTCCTGGTGCCGCTGCTGGTCATGTCGGTGCTGTCGCTGTCGGTCGTCAAGGCGACCGCCCGGTATGCGTTTTGCGCTTTGCCTGCCGTCCTGCTGCTCGCGAGCGCGACCTCGTTGCGGCTGGGGGAAGTGCTTGCCGATGGCCTCGGTCGGCGCATCCGGGGCAAGCGGTGGATCCCGCTGGCCATGTTGCCGGCGATCCTGTGCCTGGACATGGCGGCCTACGACTATCTGTACTTCAGGGCGCACCATGGGGATCGCGCCCAGTGGCGAGAGGCCGGCGAACACATCCTGCGGGCGTCGGCGGGCAAGCCAGTTCAGGTGATGGTCGTGCCTGCGCCCAGCCTGCAGTACTACCTCCGTCCGGATCACTGGCGGCGACCAGGTGTCGGTGCCGTCGACCCGCATCCGGAACGGCAGGTCGTGGAGATCAACAAGTGGGATGTGTTTCGCGACAAGGAACCGAAGGGATCCGAGTTCTACGGTGGCCGCGGCTTCGTTCGTCGAGCGATCGCGTCGGCGCGCGACGCGGGCCGCGAGCTCTGGTTCGCCGCGACCTTGCCGGAGCTGCACGAGGCCGACCTCGACGGTTCGTTGTACGCCAACATGCAGGACCTGCTCGAACTGTCGACCGTGCTGCCTTGTTGGGTCGGTCCGAAGGACGAGTCGATCTGGATCTGGCGTGTCCGGGACCCGGCGCGCGGCACCAAGGTCGGCGCCGCGGAGCGCAAGACGAAACCCGAGGTCCCGCCCACGGTGGCGGGTTCGGGCGGTGGGGCGACGTCGGCGGGCGCTGATGGCAGATCGGCGACGCCAAAGCCCGCAGACACGAAGCCAGCAGCGGCCAAGCCAGCAGCGGCGAAGCCAGCAGCGGCGAAACCGGCGCCGGCAAAGCCAGTGCCGGCAAAGCCGGCCGAGAAGGCTGGAGCCGGCGAGAAGCCGAAAACGACGACCGCCGAGCCGAAGAGCACGGTTCCCAAGGACGCTGCTGCCGGCGGGCAGAAGCCCGGCTCGCCGAAGCCCGGGACGTCGGCGAAGCCGCCGGCCGCGAAGCCGCCGGCCGGCCCAGCAACGGAGGAGCCAGCCAGGCCGAGCGGCAAACCCAAGCCGAACGCGGCGAAGCCGCCGGCTACCGGGTCGTCGACCGCCGACGGTCAGCGCCGCACCGGTGGCACCGGGTCGTAGCCCGGCTCAGTGAACGGATGGCATCGGCACAGCCGCCGGGCCGTCAGCCAACTGCCGCGCAAGGCACCGTGTTCGCGCAGGGCTTGCAGTGCATACTGCGAACACGTCGGATCGAAGCGGCATGTCGGTCGCTTCCACGGCGAAATGCACCGCCGATACAGCCACACCGGGAGCATCAGCAACCACTTCATGGGCGGTCCCGCCGTCGCGGTTGCTCGCCGCGACCGAGCCGGCCGATCAGGTCCACCAGTTCGCGGCGCAACTCGGAGAGCACCAGCTTGTCCGTGCGCACGCGCGGGATCAGCACGACTTCCAGGTTCGGCGGCAGGCCCGGTCGCTCGAGCCGGAACGCCTCGCGCAGCAGCCGCTTGATCTTGTTGCGCCGGATCGCCGAACCGTGGTCCTTGCTGACCGACAGACCGACGCGAGTGCCGCGGCCGTCGCGTTGCCACAGGCCGACGACGGTAAGCAACTTGCCGTTCTGCCGCCGGCCGCGCTGATACACCCGGCGGAACTCCCGCTGCGACAACAGGCGCGCGCGGCGCGGTAGCCCCAGGCGCGGCGCGGCCGCGCTCACTGGCCGAGGGCTTGCACGGCGTCGGTCTTCTTCGGGCTGTCCGCCGGCAGCGGTGAGGTGGCGAGGAACCGGCGGAAGTCGGCCTTCGCCGCTTCGATCTCCTGGAGTTCGCGCAGGACGGCGCCGCGGTTGTAGTAGTCGGCGCTGCGCGTCGGATCGAGCTTCAGGATCTCGTCGAGGTGCGCCCGCGCCTCGGCAAACTCCTTGCGGTCGTTGTGGAAGTCGGCGAGGAACGAACGTGTGCTCAATTCTTCGGCGCGCAACCGTTCGCGGTTGGCCAGCAGTTCTTTCTCCCAACCCTTCTGTTTGGCGAGCTGGATTTCCTTCTCGATCCGCTCGAGGTCTTTCTTGGCGACCTCGAGGTACTTCCTGCCGTGGTCGACCACGCCATCGGCCTGCTGCTGGGTGGCCGCGATCTGCATCAGGTGGTAGTGGCAGAAGCGGGCCATTTCGCCGCGGCCGAGCAGGACTTCCAGCCGCGACCGGGCCTCGCCGAGTGCGGCATTGGCCGCTTCCTCCGCGGCCTCGGCCTGCGCCATGGTGGCGTCCGCGTCGCGGGACAACGCGGCGGGTGACCGCAGCCGCGCCGCCTCGCCGATGTGCCGCATGCCGTCGCGCTGCAGCGCCAGCGCGCTGTAGAACACGAAGTACGGCTCGTGGCGGTCCATCGACCGTTCGTTTTCGAGCTGTTCGAATTGCGCCAGGGCTTGCTGCAGCAGCTTCTGGTCGGTTTTGTCGCGCTGGACGCTCAACTCGAGCAGCAGCGCGCCGCGCAACGCGCGGAGTTGGTAGTTGTCGTTCTCGAGCTCGAGGCCCCGATCGACCATCTGCATGGCCTGATCGAGTTTGCGGTTCTCGAAGTAGAGCTTGGCGTTGTGCTGGTAGGCGGCGAGATGCCGTTGCTCCTCGGAAGTCGTGCTGCTGCAGGCGACGAGCGGCAACAGGACCAGGAATGCGGCGTAGCGCATGGGGCAGGGCGGGTCGGAATCAGGGGTCGGGGCGAAGGCGAACAGGATACCCTCGTGCGGCTGGCCGGGAAGGCGGGCTTCCGGGCTTCCGAGGCGGCGATTGTCGTGGCGAACCCGAAGTGAACCCGAAAGCGCAGTACCACAGCCTGTTCTTCGCCGACCTCGCGCCAGGGGCCTTCCCGCTCCGGATCAGCGTCGAGACGACCAACCATTGCAACCTGCGCTGCCCGTACTGCCCGCGAGAAGAGTCGGGCCGGGGCTTCGGCTACATGAGCGCGCCGCTGTTCGAGGCGCTCGCCGGCCAGTGCGCCGGCAAGCTGGTGGCGTTTGCGCCGCAGGGCTTCGGCGAGCCGTTCCTGGACCCGAAGTTCGGCGAACGGCTGCGCCTGGCGCACTCGCTGGGCGTGCGTTACCTGGACGTCGTCACCAACGCGACGCTGCTCGATGAGGCAGCCTGTCGCGCGCTGATCGAAGCGCGGGTGACGTTGGTCACCATCGATCTCGACGGCGCCGACAAGCAGGTGTTCGAACGCCACCGCAAGAACTCGGACTTCGACGCGGTCGTCGCCAACGTCCGGCGGTTGTTTGCCCTGCGCCAGCAGCTCGATAGCGAACTGCCGCACATCTCGTTGTCGGCGGTGCAATTGCCGGATGTCACGCCGTCGATGCCGGCATTCCGCGCGATGTGGGAGCCGTTGCTCCGGCCGCTGGATGAACTGTTCCTGGCGCAGCCGGTGACCTGGGCGGGCGCTCGGCCGATGCCGGGCCGCCGTGCCGCCACCGCCGACGAACTGCGCACGCGGCCGCCGTGCCGCATGCTCTACAAGACGCTGCAGATCTACTTCGACGGGCGCACGTCGCCGTGCACCTACGACCACGCCTGCAAACTGCAGGTCGGGGATGCCAGCAAGCAGTCGATCGCGGAGATCTGGCACGGCGAGCCGTTGCGGCGGCTGCGACAACTGCACGAACAGGGCCGTTCGGGCGACATCGAACTGTGCCGCGGTTGCCCGGACCATCTCCCGTAGACTGGGCCGCGTTCCGTCATGACGATCCTCGCCACGCTGCTCCTCGTCGCCGCCGGTGGGCTCCTGCTGCTGCTGGTCGGTGGTCGCCAGCGCTGGGGGCCGGAAGGTCCGGTCGGCGCGCACATGCTGACGATGCCGCTGGCGCTGGCGCTGGCGATCGCCGCGGGCCTCGCGTTCGGGCTCGGTCGGTTGGAACCGCTCGGGGTGCCGGCCGCAGCGGGGTACGCGACCCTGCCCGGTTTCGTCGTCGCGATGACGCTGCTGCCGATCCTGCCGTCCGCGCCGCGTCAGCGCGCGGTGGCGCGGGCCGGCGTCGTCGGTGCGATCGTGGGCGTGGCGCTGTGCCTGCACGCGTCGGCGCTGATCTCTCCCGTCGTTCCAGTGGCGATCGGGCTCGGGCTGATCGGGGCAGTCGCCGTGTTCGGCTACGGTGTGCTGATCGCGCTGTTCGTGCAGGCTGAACGCAATCGGGCGCGGACCGCGGTCGCCGACGCCGAACGGCAGACCGAGTTCGAGAAGAACCAGGCGGCGTGGTCGTTGTCCGAGTGGCAGAAGCTGCCGGCCAATCCCGAACTGTGGCAGTTGATCAACCTGGTGCACGCGTTCCATCCCGACGTTCGGGCGCAGTGTCTGGCGAAGATCGCGGCGTTGCCGGACCTGACGGCGGACATGCAGGAACTGCTCGGCACCGGTTGGGCCGAGCACGCGCTGCGGTATCTGCGCGACGACTATCCGTTGTCGCGGGCGCCGCTGGCGCCGCAGTTGTCGGCGTTCTTCGTCAAGGAAGCGGCGCGCTGGAAGAGTTCGCTGGCGCACGATGCCAATCCGGGGTCGTGGTACTGGAACCTGGTGACCAACTTCGATGTCGCCGAGAAGACGGTGGCCGACGGCGGGGAGGTCTCGGCGCTGCGGCCGGGTCTGCAGGCCTGGATCGACGCGTTGCGCGGCAAGGCGCGCCTCGACGAACTGGCGACCCGCGCGCAACGGCTGCTAGGCGCTGACGCAAGCGTCTGACCGCTCAGCCGAGATCGAACACCAACGCCTGGCTGTCCTTGCCGATGCCGCGCAGGGCAAGTTCGCCGATGTCGGTGATCGCCGCGCCGTCGCCTTGCCGTAACCGTTGGCCGTTGAGTTCGAGTTCGCCGCGGCTGATCTGCACCCACGCCTGGCGGCCAGTACGCAACGGGTGGTGCACTTGCTGGTCCGAGTCGAGTTCGGTCGCCAGGATCGTGACATCCTGGTGGATCGGCACGATGGCGGTCTGGTCCGGCGGCGCTGCGATCGCGACCAGATTGCCGCGCAGCGCCTGGCGTCGAGCGAGCGCTGATCGTAACGCGGCGGCAGGCCGCGGCGTTCGGGCTGGATCCAGATCTGCAGCAGGTGGACGCCGTCGCGGTCGCTGGCGTTGTGTTCGCTGTGCAGGATGCCGGTGCCGGCCGACATGATCTGCACGTCGCCGGGCCGGATCGTCGAGCCGTTGCCGAGGCTGTCCTGGTGGCGCAGGCCGCCCTGCAGGACCCAGGTCAGGATCTCCATGTCGCGATGCGGGTGGGTGCCGAAGCCGCCGCCAGCGGCGATCACGTCTTCGTTGATCACGCGCAGCGACCGGAAGCCCATGTGGGCCGGGTCGTGGTAGTCGGCGAACGAGAACGTGTGGGCGGTGCGCAGCCAGCCGTGGTCGAAGGAGCCGCGTTCGGCCGCGGGACGGATCGTGATCATGCGGTCACCGCGGCGGACAGGCGGCCTGCCGGAGCCAGGCGCATGCGCCCAGGGCCGGTGAGGATCAGCGCGGTCACCGCGACCGCCAGCGTCAGCGGATACTCCATGCCGCCATTCTGCACGTCGAAGCCCTTGCCGGCATGACCGACGAACGCCGCGACCAGCATCGTGAACACCAGCGGTGGCAGCGTCAGCCGGAAGGCGAGGCCGGTGGCGAGCGCCACACCGCCGCCGAACTCGCTCGCGCCGGCGAGGATCGCGGACAGGGTCGGCAGAGGGACGCCGATCGAACCGAGCCAGCCGGCGGTGCCGTCGATGCCGTGGCCGCCGAACAGGCCGAACAGCTTCTGGCTGCCGTGCCACAGGAACACGACTGCCAGCATGGCGCGGAGCAGCAGCAGGCCGAGGTCCTGGTGCAGGGGATGGTGGGAGGTCAGTGCGGTCTTCATGGTCATGTATGTGTCGAAACGAATGGTGTGACAACAAGTAAATGCGGGAATCCAGGGCGGTTGGCTGGCGGTGGTGCTGGTCTCGATGGCGGACGGTGGTGGCCGTGGTCAGCGGTCGGCGCGGGCGCGCACCAGCAGGTCGTTCAGCGTCTGCAGATCGCGGGTGGTCAGCGCGCCGAACAGGCGCTTGGGCAGTTCGCGCATGGTCGGGTCGATGCTGGCGAGCAGTTGTTCGCCCCGGGGTGCGATGCGAACGGTGACGACGCGGCGGTCTTGTTGGTCGCGAGCGCGGGTGGCGAGGCCGGCCTGTTCCAGCCGGTCGACGAGTCGGGTGATGTCGGGTACGCGCGAGATCATCCGGGCGGCAATCTCCTGGCAGGGATGGCCGTTGGCGCCGGCGCCGCGCAGGATGCGCAACACGTTGTACTGCGGGGGGGTCAGGTCGTGGCGGGCAAGGACCTCGGCTTCTTCGGCGAGCAGCCGGTCGGCGGTGCGCTGCAGGTTCAGGAACGTCTCTTCGGCGAGCGAAGTGAACGGCTTGGTCTGCTTGATCTCCTGTTGGAGGCGCGACATGCGGGCAATCCTAGGGTGCGACGGTAGTTGTTGCAACAACTAACTGCGATTCCTGGTTGGCGCTGGTCGGCGCGTTGCCGCTACCGTTGCCGGTGGATGCGTTTCGCCTTCACGACCACTGGTCGGCGAACCACAGCCCTTTCGCGGCTTCGGCTTCGGGCTTGCTCGGCCTGCACTCGACACCGACGTAGCCGCGATAGCCGAGCGCGTGCAGTTCCTTCAGCACGCGCGGGTAGTGGATCTCACCAGTGCCGGGCTCGGTGCGACCCGGATGATCGGCGAGCTGCGCGTAGCCGAGCTGATCGAAGCCGTCGCGCAGGTGGCCGCACAGGTCGCCCTCGCTGATGTGGCAGTGGTAGAGGTCCCAGTTGATCTTGACCATCGGCGAACCGACCGCGCGGCAGATCTTCACCGCCGCCTCCGAGCCGTACAGGCAGTGACCCTTGTGGTCGACGCGGATGTTCATCGGCTCGAGGATCAGCATCACGTTGTGCTGTTCGGCGACCTTCGCGCCGAGTTTCAGGCCGGCGATGATCTGGTCGTGCATCTCGACCTGCGTCATGCCCTTGACGTCGTTGCCGCCGACGACGGTCATCATCGGGCAGCGCAGTTCCTTGGCGATCTTGCAGCTCGCTTCGATCTCGGCGACGAAGGCCTCGTGGTTCTTCTGCTGGTTGAGGCCCGGCGAGAAGCCCCAGGCGGTGAACTGCGCTACGGCCATGCCGAGTTCTTGCGTCAGTGCGGCGATCGCGGCGACGTCCTTGCCGCGCCACGGCCAGAACTCGATGGCCGGGAAGCCGAGGGTGTGCGCGGCGCGGATCTTGTCGAGGACCGGCATGCCGCCCCACCACATCTCGATGTTGGCGGCGAACCTGGTCTTCGGCGTCGCGGCCGGTTTGTCGGGGGCCTTGCCTTGCGGGTCCTGCAGGCGGGTGGTGGCGAACGCGGCGGCGGAGGCGGGGAGGGCGGCGAGCAGTTGGCGGCGATCGAAGTTCATGGTCGGCGGGGGCAGCATAGGTCGGCGCGGCCTTGGCCGCGCCGTCTGCTGGCGAAACCCGGGGCTGCTTGCAGGTTGGCGGCACCGCGAGTCAGCGCGTTGAGTGCGTCGAGTGCGTCGAGCGCGTCCGGGTCCTGCGCGTCCTGTGCGCCAGGTGTCGAGGCCTCGTGGACCGCGTGCTCGTATGCTTGCCCCTGCGGTCATGACCGACCCCAACGGCGATCCTTCTGACGTGACGATCCAGGAGTACCTGGCGCGGGTCCCGACCGATCAGGAATAGGCGCAGTAGGAAGCGGCGCGCTATCGCGCGATGACGACAGACCAGCGCTTCGCGGCGCTGAAGGAACTGCTGCGATGGATGGACCAGTTGCTGGCTGGTCGCCCGCCCGCGCGAGAACCTGGTTTGCCGTTCTGGCGACACTGGTGCGACCCGCACCTTGGCCGACCTCGCTGACCTGCCGGGCCTGAGCGGGGTGGTGTGCGGCAACGGCCGCGTCAGCCCGTCGCGGAACTCCAGTCGAGCAGTCCGTGCCGGCGCCAGCCGAGGGTCAACAGCCAGGTGCGGGCGTCGGTGATCGGGCGCACGATCGCTTCGAGGCCGCGAACGCGGATCGGCTGACGGAAGCCGTCGAACCAGGGGGCGGAGGTGAACGTGTCGATCGGCTGGCTCGCGTCCACCATGCGGCCTTTGGCCGCATGGTGACGCGCGTTCTGCAGCACGTAGCGCAGGGCATTCCGCGTCTCCCGCGGCGACTTCAGGATGTGATCGTGATAGCGATCGGCGAACACCGTGCCTTTGCGTCCCCACAGCTTGTTGAGCTTGCGAGCGATGCGGACCAGCAGGCCCTGCAGGCCGCGGGAGAGCGCCTGGCGGTCCTGGGCCTCGACCAGCAGGTGCAGGTGGTCGTTCAGCACGGCGTAGTGGCATAGGCGGAACGCGCCGGCTGCCGCGGCTGTGCCGCGGCAGCCGGCGACGAACGCGGCACGGAGTGCCGCGTACTCCTCACGCCGCCGCAACCGCGGCAGTCCAGAACACAACTTCACCGTGACGTGCACCGGGAACCGAGGCGCCAGCGCCGCGCGCGTGCGATGGTCGACCCCGGCCTCCGGTCCGTTCGGCTTGCGGCCGGCGCCGTCGCGACGACCACCATGCTGAGGCCGGAACGGCAGCAGCTGCGCCTCGGGATGGCGGCCACGGCGACTGTTCTTGTTCGGCGATCTGGCGGTCGTGCCCATGTTGAATGCGCAGAGTTTAGCAGGCGGGAGAACAGGATGCAAGAGCAATCCTCGCCAGTTGGCTCCAGGTTGGCTCCAGGTTGGCCAGGGGCAGACCGGTAGGGACAGGTAGGGACAGGCAGTCGGGGCGGCAAGGGCAGTTGTCCGCCGCAGCCTCTAGAGCGTGCGAGAGATGCGAACCAGCAGGCCCTGCAGACCGCGGCTGAGCGACCTCTCGGTGGGCCAGGCGCGAGGTCCGCGGAGGCGTGTCGTCGGCGACTCAGACCGCCGGATCGCCCGCCTGCCGGATCGACCGCATCCGCCAACCACACATCACCGCCCCGAACGTCACCAGCACCGACGCGAGCAGAAACCAACCCGTGTGCGCGCCACTGACACCGCGGATCGACTCGGGACCCAGCAGCAAGCGCGCGACCACGGCGATCGTGGCGACCAGCATCAGCATCACGCCGGCCGTGCGCGCCGCCTGCCGGTTGTGTGGCGAGCGGCCCTCGATGGCGGCGACGATCGCGGTCAGCAAACATGTGGTCAGGCAGGTGAAGCCGGTGCTGGTGTGCCAGCCGAGTGGGCCGTCGTGGGCGCCCCACAATCGTTCGAAGGCAACGCGCGTCCACGGGAACGCGGCGGCGAACGCGACGCCGACGCAGCAGAGGATCAAGGCGGTTGCGGCCGGCACGACGCCGGCGGGTTCACGGCGAGGACGGCCTTGGCGGAAGTTCATGCGGCGGCGATCGTAGCCGATCACCCCTGTCAGGGGCGGATCGGCACGTGGTACGGCAGATCGCAACGCCGTCGCGAGTTCGGGGTACACTGACTTGCTCGCGCGCTGCGAGCGGAAGAACCGATGCGCCACCTGTTCGTCGCCGCGTTGTTGTCGGTAGTCGCCACCGCCCAGACCCTGACGATCCCAGGAGGCCTCCATGGCATCGAGGCCAACAGCAGCACCGCGTGGCCATGGGCGCGCGGCGGCGCCCCGATCCGCGTGCAGTACCTGTACGACGCGATCCACTTCACCGGCCAGAACATCGCCGGCCCGGTGATGATCACCCGGTTGCGCTGGCGCGCCCAGGGCGGCGCGGTCGGTGGCATCGGCACCTACGACGACGTCACCGTGCGGCTGGCGACGATGCCGTTCGATCAGGCGCAGGCATCGCCGACCTTCGCCAACAACCTCGGCAGCGACGCGATGATCGTCGCGCAGGGGCCGGTGACGACGGCACCCGCGGTCGGCATCACGCCTGGCAACCACTACGTCGACATCCCGTTGCCGGTGCCATTCCTCTACGACCCGACGCGCGGCGATCTGGCGATCGATCTCGCGGTCGGCGCCGGCTTCCATGGCGTGCTACCGGCGCTGACCGATGCGCGCGCGAACACGACGATGTGCATGCGCGTGCATGCGCTCGGCGATGCGCATGCCGCCATCGGCACGGTGCAGGCCAACGTCGGCAGCGTCGTCGAAGTGACCGCGCTGCGCGACGCGCTGGTGCCGTCGTTCGCGGTCGATCAGGTCAGCGGCGCGTCGCCGCTGACCTGTCGTTTCACCGATCGTTCTTGGAGCTCGGATCCGCACGGCATCCTCGCGTGGCTGTGGGATTTCGACAGCAATGGCACGATCGACAGCGTCGACCGCCATCCGACGTGGTCGTTCGGCTGCGGCACGCATGACGTCACGCTGCAGGTGGTGGACGCTTCCCACGGCCTGCGGATGCTGCGCCGCGAACGGTTGATCGTCACCGACCCCGGGTCGGTCACGCCGTCGTTCACGTGGCAGCTGGTCGGGCGCGATACGCTGCGGTTTCTGGACACGACGACGCCGGCGGCGACGGCGTGGGCTTGGGACTTCGACGGCGATGGCCTCGTCGATGCGACCGAGGCGGCGCCGGTGGTTGCGTTCGCCGGCGGTGCGTCGCCCCGTCACGTCACGTTGTCGGTGCAGCGGCATTGTCGCGGGCCGTTCGTCGCCGTGCGGCGCGTCGTCGTCGCCGACTCGCTGGTCACCGGTACGGCCGGCAGTGTCGTGCTGCCCGCGGGTGCCACTGCCCTCGTGGGGCTTCAGGTCAGCGCGTCGCAGGGCGTCGACGTGCTCGGCGTCGATGTGCGGCCAGCGGATGCCGGCGCGGCGTCGGTCGAGATGTTCGTCGGCCCGGCGAATGCCGCCGATGGCGAGCCCTCGGTGTGGCGGTCGCTGGGCGTCGTCGCGACCGGCGCGGCGATGTCAGGGGAACTGCGTTTCGCCAGACTGCCGATGCCGCTGCACCTCGAGCCCGGAACGTGGAGCTTTGCGATTCGCGCGCTCGATGCACCGCTGCTGGCAACGGATGTCGGTGGCAGCCACGTCGTGCAGGGGCCGGGCATGGCACTGCAGCAACCGCGGGTGCGGAACGGTGCGTTCGCCGGAACGTCGACACCGGGAATGCTGTGGAACGGCGCCGTGCACATGGCGGCGAATGCGCTGACCGGCGCCGCCGGTTCGGGATTCGCGGCGGCCGGCTGTCCGGGCGCGCTCGGTGTTCCCGCCTGGACGACGATCGCACTGCCGGTGGCCGGCCAGATCTGGCAGGCGCGCCTGTCCCAGGTGGCGGCCGATGGCGCATTCTTCGCGCTCGGGCTCGATCGCACCGCGTGGTCGCTCGGCCCGCTGCCATGGCCATGGCCGCAGGCGCCGGGCTGCCACCTGCTGGTTCGTCCCGACGACGCGCACTGGTCGGCGAGCATCGGCGGCACGGTGACCTTCGCCGTTGCGATTCCGACCGGCACCGCACTGCACGGGCTGCCAGTGTTCGTCCAGGGCATCGCGATCGAACCCGCGGCCAATGCGCCGGGCCTGGTATTCGGCGATCTGCTGGCCGGGCGCGTCGGCGGCTGACCGTCAGACCTTGATCGTCTTCCAGCGACCGCGGCGGAACCAGATCACGGCCGCAACCGCGAACAGCGACTCGGCGATCGTCACCGACCAGAACACGCCCTGCGGCCCGAGACCGCACGGCATCGCCAGCAGCCACGCGAGCGGCAGTTCGAGCACCCAGAAGAACAGGAAGTGCAGCCAGGTCGGCGTCCTGGTGTCACCGGCGCCGTTGAAGGCCTGCACGGTGACCATGCCCCACGCGAAGAATACGTAGCCGGCGGCGACGATGCGCAGCGTGTCGACGCCGTAGCGGTACACCTCGGGATCGGTCGTGAACTGCGCCATGATCGGGCCCGGCAGCAGTTCCATCACTGCGGTCACCAGGCCGAGAAACGCCATGTCGAGCAGCCCGGTCAGCCAGACCGAGCGTTCGGCGCGATCGGGTTGCCTGGCGCCGAGATTCTGCCCGACCAGCGTCGCGGCGGCGTTGCTGAGACCCCACGCCGGCAGCAGCGCGAACATCAGGATCCGGATGCCGGTGGTGTAGCCGGCCGCGGCGGCCTCTCCGAACTCCTGCACCAGACGCATCAGCACGATCCACGACGACGTGCCGATCAGGAACTGACCGATGGTGCCCGCCGACAGGCGCAGCAGCGAACGCATCACCGGTGCATCCAGCCGCATGGCGGCGCGATCGACGCGCACGCGACCAGCGCCGCGATGCAGCACCCAGGTCTGCCAGATCACCGCGGTGCCGCGGCCGATCGTCGTCGCCACCGCGGCGCCGGTGACTCCGAGTTGCGGAAACGGCCCGAGCCCGAAGATCAGGCACGGATCGAGCACCAGATTGATGCCGTTGGCGACCGCCAAGGTCTTCAACGCCAGCACCGGATCGCCGGCGCCGCGGAAGATCGCGTTCTGCAGGAACAGCAGCGTGACGATCACATTGCCGCCGAGGATCCAGCGCGCATAGGCCGTGCCTTCGGCGACGACCTTGTCGTTGCCGTCGCTCATCCAGTGCAGCAGTGGTTCGGCGAAGATCAAGCAGGGCACACCCGTGCCGATGCCGGTCAGCAGCGCCAGCCAGACCGCCTGGCCGCCGGCTCGCGCGGCGCCGGGCAGGTCCTGTTCGCCGACGCGCCGCGCCACGGTGGCGGTGACTGCCATGCCGAGCCCGAACGCGACGGCGTAGATGATCGTCAGCAATGCCTCGGTGGCGCCGATCGCGGCCACGGCCGCGCCGCCGGTCGGGGTGGCCCCGAACAGGCCGGCATCGATCTGGTTGACCCACCAGATGTCGACCAGCGCGAACGTCGACTCGAGCGCCATCTCGAGCACCATCGGCACCGCCAGCAGGAACACCGCGCGCAGCAGACTGCCGCGCGTGTAGTCGTGCTGTTCGCCGCGCAACGAGGAGACGATGTGGCGGGCGAGCCGACGAAGCGCGGAAGCGGGGGGCGGGTCGGCCATGCGGGGCCGGGATGATAGGGGCCGATCCGATGACGGGAAGGCGCGACTGCCGGGCGTTGTTGCCGGGCCGGGAACTCAGCCGTCGGCCGCCAGGCGCGCGCACTCGCGCCGCCAGAGTCCATGCAGGCAGACCGACAGGATCAGCAGGCCGATCAGCAGCCGCATCCGCCACGCATGGCTGCGCTCGGCGGTCGAATCCTCGGGACGCAGGCGCGGCGCGGCGGTCGGCAACCTCGCCAGCCGTTCGTGCAGTGCGGCGATCGTGCTCTGGCTGACCGCTTTGCGGACGCTCGCCCGAGTGACGTTGCGGGCATGCGGCCACAGCGATTCCATCGCGTCGACCGCCGCGCCAGCGACCAGATCCGAACTGCCCTCGGCGGCGCGGATGATCGCCGGCAGCGTGTCCTGGTCGCCGCGCCGGACCAACGCATCGATCGCCGCCAGCCGGCTGCCCTCGTCGGCATGCAGCATGTCGAGCAGCGTCTCGCGGTCGGGGCCGTTGTCGGAACGTACCAATTGCCGGGTCGCTTCGGCGCGATCGCCGTCGCGGCGCGAATAGGCGCGCATCGACCAGCGCTCGACGAACGTCGTCGGCGCCGACTGCCAGAACGTGTCGTCGATCGTCGCCTCGCCGACCGTGGCCAGCAGCAACAAGCTCGCCGGCAGCAGCAGGCCGCCGTCGCTGCGGCCGCGCACGCCGAACTCGCCGTTCCGCGACCAGGTCGACCAGGTCAGTTCACCGCAGCTCGTGGCGCCCTGTTGCAGCAACTCGCGGAACGGATCACCGACCGCTGCCGGACCGGCGAGGTTGCCGAGGGCAGCGGCGAGATCGAGGGTGGGTGGGG
The DNA here is from genome assembly GCA_016713175.1 of Planctomycetota bacterium. Taxonomy (GTDB): domain Bacteria; phylum Planctomycetota; class UBA1135; order UBA1135; family UBA2386; genus JADJPQ01. The sequence goes on along the minus strand of JADJPQ010000027.1, from coordinate 68,303 downwards.
TGGCGGTGGCGGTGACGCTGACGCCAAGCAGGTGGGCGAGCCGGCGCAGCCGCTCGGGCAAGGTGCCGCCGGCGGTGCAGGTCCACTCCTCGACACCGTCCTGTTCACAGGCGACGCGGATCGGTTCGCGGCCAGGAACCGCGAACTCGCCGACCATGGCCACGCCTTCGGGCAGCAGGACCTGCGAACGCCAGATCCGCAACGACGTCGGCGTCCAGCGGAACGCGATGGCCGCGCCAGCCGGCAGCTCTGCGGGCCATTCCGGTCGTTGGCAGAGCACGTCGTGCCGCAGCCAGGCCAGTGCCGGCGGGCTGCTGTTGCCGGGATCTCCGGCCAGCGCGAGCTGCACCCACGCCGGTTCCTGAGCACCCAGCGTGCACAGTGCGAGCGTCGGCAACCAGAGGCGACCGGGCATCGCCTCAGGCCCGTTTGTCCTCGTCGTCGCCGGCGGCAGTGCCGACCATGTCCTGCTCGTCGACCGGATCGGGAGTCGCGGTGGCGTCCATGTTCGCCGCCGCCGTCATGACGGTGTCGCCGTCGATCGCCGGATCCGACGGCGCGACCAGGCCGGCGGCGACATCCGCCGCGTCCGGTCCCCGGTCGGCGCGGCGCCGCGCGAACAGCAGCAGGAACAGTCCGACCACGGCGACGCCGCCGAGGCCAAGGATGGTCCACTGCGCGGTCGGCTCGAGCTTCTGCCAGCGCGTGGTCACGAGTTCGCCGATCGCCGCGCCGTTCTTGCGCGCGCGTTCGAGCAGGTCGCCGTCGTCGGTCTCGATGCCGCCGCGGATCTGCGCCAGCGACACCTTGACCAGCGGCTGCAGGCCGGGCCCTTCGGTGGCCAGGCGCCGTTCCAGTGCGGTGGCGGTCGTGGCGTCGCGCAGTTCGCCCAGCCGTTGGATCGCATAGCGGCGCAACGTCGCATCGGCGTGGTCGAGCACCGCGACCAGCGTCGTGGCTTCGTCCTTTGGCGCCAGTTTCGGCGACAACTGCTGGAACAGGAAGGCCAGCGCCTGGCCCGTTGCCGCGTGCTCGATCGCCACCGCGGTTGCTGCGGGCAGCAGGGCCGCCGGGTCGCCGAAGTCGTGCAGTGCCAGCAGCGCGGCAACCAGATCGACCGGCTTGATGTCGGTCTGCTCGCGGCCGAACTGGGACAGCATGCCGAGCAGCGCGTCGGCGGTCTGAGTGCTGCGATGACGGGTCAGGTAGCGGGCCGCCAGCGCGCGTACGTCGCGACTGCTGTCGTCGAGCGCATCCAGCGCGGCGGCGCGCGCGGCGGGCGCGCCGATCGCCACCAGGGCGGCCATCGCTTGCAGGCGGACGTCGACTTCGGCCCGGGTGCCGAGCGCATCGCACAGCGCGCCCACGGCCGGCTCGACCTTGTGGCGGCCGAGCAGCCAGGCTGCGCGCGCCGCAACCTCGGGACTGTCGGCGTGCAGCAGTCGGGCGACGCCTTCGGCATCGAGTTTCTTGCCGGCCGCTTCGGCGGCCTGCAGCACGGCGACGTCGGTCGGGTCGGCCGTGCCGGCGTCGAGTGTCAGGTTCTGCGCGTCGATCCGCCGCCAACCGGACCCTGGCGGGCTGCCCGGATCGCCGTCGGGGAACAGGTCCTCGAGCGCGACGTCGGCGCGCGTCGTCGCGCACAGTTCGTCGCTGCCGAACACGGCGCCATCGGCGCGCAGGAACCACGCCCGGCCGGTCTGGCCTTCGGGCCAGACGACGGCCGCGAACTGGTGTTCGCGTTGGTCGGCGGTGGCCGGCAGCAACACGCGCAAGCGCCAGCCCTCGAGCACGGCGTCGTCGCCGGCCCAGGTGCTGCCGGCGAGAACCCGCGCCAGCGCCGGCTGTTCGTGCAGCGCCCGCAGGGACCCGAACTCGGCAATGTCGTCGGCGTCGTCGTCGCTGGCCGCCAGCGTCATGTGTTCACGCTGCGCATCGGCGACGGCCTGCAGCATCGCCGCGGCTCGCGGCGCCACGGTGTCGCGAAGGGCCGGGTTGCGGCTGCCCTTGATGGTCGACATGGTCGCCGGATCACCCTGTTCGGTGTGCTGGCCGAGCCATTGCGTCGGCAGGCCGTGCGGCAGCGCGGACAACAGCCAGGCGCCACCAAGCGTCGACGACTGTTCGATCCGCACCGCCGATTCTTCGCGGACGACGATGCTGCGACCCGGATGCAACGGCGATCGACCTTCGCCAGCCGGTGCCGCGGTGTCGACCGGGCCAGCGATGCCCATGGCCATCAGTTCGGCGCGCGGATCGTGAACGCTGGCCCAGGTGGCACCCGGGGGCAGGCTGCTGAGCAGGTCGACGGCTTCGGGATTGGGCTGTGGCGCCAGCTGCTGCCTGATTGCTGCGGCGAGGGACTGCTCGTCGCCGGCGAACAGCAGCGCATCACCGGCCAGCGCGAACGTCGCCTGCATCGGGCCGTCGCTGGCAAGGCGCCAGGCCCGGATGCCTTCGCAGTCGAACGTCTCGATCGGCAGCGGCGACATCGGCAGTGCGGCGGTCAGCATGCGCGCCGCGCGGGCTGCGTCGGCGACCTGCAGGCGAACGGAGAAGCCCGGGGTGCCATCGCGATCGTGGCCGACGATGGTCACGCCTTCGGTCAGGTTGTCGAGCAGGTCGCGCTGCAGATCGGCGCCGCACCGGGCCTGCAGGCGCGCCAGCGTGTTGGCGAACTGCTCGGCAGTCCCGGGAACCAGTTGCTCGCCGAGTTCGACCGCGGCCCGGACGATGCGGCCGGGGTGGACGGCGGTGACCAGGAAACTGCGTGCATCCGGGGCGACGAAACGACTCCAGTCGGCCTCCAGGCGGCGCGGCGTGCCGACCAGTTCGGCGAGCAGGCCATGCAGATCCGGGCAATGCAAGCGCGACCAGCCATGGATCTGGCCGTTGCCGTGCAGCACGCTGGCGAAGGCGGTGTCGGGCAGGGCGAGAGCCAAGGCACCGAGCCAGGGTCGCGCGCCGTTCAGCTCGCCGAGCGCGGTCAGGCAGGCGTGCGGCCTGACGTGCACCGTGAACAGCCGGTGGCCGGCTGGTGCGCTGGCCTTCATCTGGGCGACGAACGCGGCGTCGTCGGCAAGCGAGTCGCCGTCGGCGGTGGCGAGCCGCCGTGTGGTTGCCTGCACCGTCGCGGCCGAGGTCGCGAGCACGAGTCGGCTGCCGACAGTGGCGGCAAAGCCATCGCCGACGCCGAAGCGGCACTGCCATGGTGACTCCTGCTGCTCTCCGCGCCAGCGCCGCAGGCAGGTCGCGAACGCGTCGGCGTGTCGTTCGGTGTCGAGCACGATCACCACATCGGGCTGGCCATCGTCGGTGACGCCGAGCCAGCCGATCGCAAGGCCGGCCGCGAGCGTGTCGACGATCTGGGTCTCGTCGAGGCCGGTACTCACGGTCAGCTGACTCCCGATCGAGCGCAGCAGTTGGCGGGCTTCGTCGAAGGCGCCGGTCTGCCAGGCGTGCGCCAGGCCCGACCGGGCGAGTTCGCCACCCGTGTCGTCGAGCTCGGCAAGCACGATGGCCAGCGGGCAGTCGGCCGGTAGCCAGCGCTCGGGACCGGGCCGGTACGGAAGGTCCAGCGGCGCCGCCTCGAGCAGCGGCGCCGGCGGCGGTGCGTTCGGTTCCTGTGGCGGCGACAACAGGGGCAGCAAGGCAAACTCGAGCATTCCGATGGTCCTCGACCGGGTCGGTTCCGTTCATCGGCATTGGATCGTCCCGGTCTCAATCGCGGATCGGTTCCGCGGCCGCGCTCGGGCATCAAGGCGATCCGGCAGGACCGTCGATAACCGGGAAACGTGATCAGCCCACCGGACACCGGGCCGCCGAACGGCGCCGGATCGGCAGCGACCGACCGCCGGCGCCGCTCCTGGCGCATGCTGATGACCACTGCGGCGCTTGCCGCGGTGGCCGCGGCGGTGGGCTGTACCGGTGTGCAGATCGCGGTCCTGGCCGGAGCTGCCGCGGCGCTCGGGGTCGTCGCGAACGGGCGTCAGCCAGTGCGGCGCCTGGCCGACGCGACGCGAGCGGGTGTGCTGGCCGGGCAACGCGATCACGAGGCGCGGTTGCTGGCGATGGAACTGTCGCTCGACCGCGTCCGTTCGGTGCTCGAAGCGCTGCTCGAGGGCGTGCTGGTCGTCGATGCCGCCGGTGAGGTCGTGCTGGCCAATCCCGCCGCGCGACGGGCGATGCCCGACGGCACGCAATCCCCCGAGGGCCGGCCGCTGTGGGATGTCTTGTGCAGTGAACTCGCGCGCCGCGCCCGCGATGCGTTCGAGGCGCTGCGCGACGAAGATGCGCGCCGCCAGGTCGCGGACTCGCAGATCCGCTACTCGGCGATCCCCTGTGGCGACCGCGTCTACGACCTGACCGCGGTGCCGGTCCGGTCGGCGCGTTCGGGCCACGATTTCGGCACCGTGTTCCTGCTGGTCGATGCGACTCGCGGCCACGAGCTGGCCCGGCTGAAGGACCGTTTCCTGTCGAGCATCTCGCACGAATTGCGCACGCCGCTGACCAACATCGTCGCCTACGCCGAGATCCTGGCCAGCATGATGCCCGGCGAGTCGATCGAGTGGCCGGAGTTCGTTCGCGTGATCCTCGACGAAGGCAAGGCGTTGAGCCGGATGGTCGATGGCGTGTTCGACTACCTGCAGCTCGAGAGCGGCGATGCCCGCTTCGAGAACGCCGAACTGGATGCCACTGCGCTGGCGCGCGAGGTGGTGGTCGACATCGCCGGCAAGTCGGCGGCGACCGGTGTCGACCTCGAGCTGAAGGTCGAGGGCTCGCCTCCGCTGGTGGTCGCGGATGCAGCGCGGCTGCGGCAGGTGTGCAGCAACCTGATCGACAATGGTCTGAAGTTCACGCCCTCCGGCGGCAAGGTGGTGGTCACGGTCGCCGAGCGGGATGGTTCGTGGTCGTTGCGGATCGACGACACCGGCCCAGGCGTGCCGACGCAGCAGCGGCAGGCGGTGTTCGAGAAGTTCTCGCAGCTGCCGGATCACCTGACCGACAAGCCGACCGGAACGGGGCTCGGGCTGGCGACGGCGCGGGTGATCGTCGCGCGGTTTGGCGGGATGATCTGGTGCGAGGATTCGCCGCTCGGGGGTGGCGGGTTCGTCGTGGTGCTGCCCGGGGTGGGGCAGCCGCGGCTGCTGGCGGTGGAGGCCGGAACGGGGGCTGGCGGCGGGTTCTGACGGGGCGGGTGGGCGATGCGGCGCCGTGAAACTCGCACTTGCAGGCGGTGGGCAGGGTCGCTAGGTTGTCGGCCCCGGTTTCGGCCGGTTGCTCTGTGGTTTTCGGGCCGTTAACTCAGTTGGTAGAGTGCGATCGTCACAAGGTCGAAGTCGCAGGTTCGAATCCTGCACGGCCCACCACGTTCCCGCGCCGGAGGCGCGCGACATGATGGTCCAGCGCGGCACCGTGGAATCGCCGCGCGCGCGCGGCTTGCCGGCGAATCCTGAACGGCCCGCCACTTCTCACCGTCGTCCTGCATGGGAAGACGCCGACCCCGTTCCGCGGTTCTGGCCGGGCAGATTGACTGCGGAGTCGATGCCCGGGATCGTGCTCACGTCCCGCCCCGCGATCCGGGGCGCGCTCCTTCCTCCATGCATCTCGAGGTGAAGAGCCATGCCTTTCGGTTCCCGATCCAGAAGCGCGCAGACTCCCAGCGAGAGTAGCCAGCAGTCCAAGTCCAACCGCGATCCGAACGGGATCGGCGGCCAGATCAACGGCCTGGACCCCGCCGCCAACTACCTCGTCTACCACGGCTGGCGCAAGGTGGGCTCGGTGGCCAAGCGCGGGATGCCGCACCACAGCCAGCTCTTCGTCCAGACCGAAGGCGGCGACTGGGTCCTCAGCTTCGGGCTGTTCGGCAACGACGATGGCGAGATCGTGATCGAGTCCGAGTGGGACGACAACGCGGCGAACCCCTACGTGTGGAGCAAGTCGTACAAACCCAATCCGGTCACGGTGACGGGCGCGGCGTTGGAGCAGGCCTACATCAAGGTGACCCGGATGTGCGGACCGGAGTACAAGCTGCTGCACAACAACTGCCAGAAGTTCGCGCGCCTGATGATGATCGAACTCGGCGCGGGTCACGACCGACACCTGTTCCATCCCTGAACCGGCTGGATCGTCGATGGTCGCCCAGCGAGGGGCCGCGGGCGTCAGCGCCAGGGCGCCGGTGTCATCGTGCCTGGTCCGGCCGGCGTCGGGCCAGGAACTCGGCCAGCGTCATCCCGGGTCGCGGCTTCTCGCGCAGCTTCGCCAATACGGGAGCTGGTGCTGGTGTCGTTGGCTTCTCCGCCACCGGCCAGTCGAGCCAGCTGCGGAACTTCCGGGGCGGTGCGCCGCCGGTGCGCAGCTGCCGTAGTTCGAGAGTGCCATCGGCGAGTTCGAGCACGACTTCGCGGGTGTTGCCGCGACACAACAGGATCGCGGTGAACGGCAGTTCGCCGAGCTCGCCGGCGATCCGTACTTGCGTGGCCGCGTCGGGCAGGTCGAAGCCCTGCACGTCTGGACAGGCGCCTTGGGCCACGGCCCAGCGCAGCCACGGTTCTTTGTCGTAGAGCCCGAAGGCCGCCTTCGGCAGCTTGTCGGAGGTGACTTCGCCGCGGCCGGCCAGCGCTGCGGCGACGAAGTGCTCCGGCAGTCGGACCTGGTGGTGTTCGACGTAGTGCGCGAGGCCATCCGGCCAGACGAATCTGCCGTCCGTCAGATCCCGCGTGCCGAGTTCGCCGACGCCGCAATCGAAGCGGCAGAACGAGGCTGCGGGCCAGTTCACCAACGTCCGCCCCGCGCGCAGGTGTTGCAGGATTGCTGCCTGCGCGTCGGGGTCGTCGGGAGCCACCAGCCGTTGCGGCATCGGCAGCACGGTCGGGGCATGCGGGTTGAACCACCAGCCAAGGACTTCGAGGCGTCGCGTCATCCTGGAACGGTCCGCCAGCGTAGCGTGGTCCTCACGATGTCGGCACGGAGGTTACGATCCGCGAACCCACCCGACCATGCCTGCCCTGCATTCCCTGGTTCTCGCGTTGTGGTGTACCGCCGCGCCGCACGACCCGCAGACGCGCATCCTGGAACTGACCGCGCGCCTGCGCGCTGAGCCGGCCCGCACCGACCTCAGGCTCGAACGCGCGGATCTGTTGCTGCAGGTCGATGCGGCGGCGGCGGCGGCGGATTTCTCCCGCGTGCTCGCGGCGGATTCGACCGCGAACGCGGCGCGCCGCGGCCTGGCTTTGGCGCTGTGTGCGTTGGACCGCGAGCTCGACGCCTTGCCGCATCTGCGGCAGCTGCACGACGCCGGCATGGCGGATCCGGCGTTCCGGGTCGTGTTCGGTCGGGCCCTCGCGGTTGCGGGTCGGCACGCGGAGGCGGCGGCGCAATTCGCGGCGGCGCTGCCGGCGTTGCCGGTCCGCCAACCGGAGCATTGGCTCGATCTGGCGACGGCGTTGCGCGCGAACGGCCGCGCCGAGGATCGCGCGGCGGCGCGGGTCGTGTTGGACCGCGCGTTGGCGGACGTCGGGCCGGCGGTGGCCCTGGTCGAGGCGGCGGCGCTTGCCGACGTGGCGGCCGGCGAGCGCGAACGGGCGTACTGGCGCTTCCAGCCGCTGCTGGCAGCGTCGACGCGGCCGCAGTACTGGCACGAACGGCGGGCGGCGATCGTCGGCAATTGGCAGCCATCTGGCATGCCACTTGCGCAGAGTGCGGGGTCGGCGGTCGTGTCCGCCGGGGCCGAGCTGCCGTTGCCTCCGGTCGCGGCCACGACCGTGCTGGTGCCGCGTGGATCGACCTGGCGCTACCGCGACAACGGCCTCGATCCCGGTCCGACCTGGACCGACGTCGGGTTCGCCGATTCGACCTGGTCGTCGGGGCCGGCACAGCTCGGCTACGGCGATGGCGACGAGCGGACCGTCGTCGGCTTCGGCGGCAATGTCGCGCAGCGGCACATCCGCACGTGGTTTCGCCACGGGTTCGCCGTCGCCGACCCGGCGGCGTTCGCGAGCTTGTCGCTGCGGCTGTTGCGCGACGACGGCGCCAGGGTGTGGCTCAACGGTGTGCTGGTTGCCACCAGCAACGTGCCGGCGGGGGAGCTGACCCCCGACACCGCCGCGAGCGGGCCGGTCAGCGGCGGCGAGGAACGGGCGTTCGTGCCGCTGGTGATCGAACGCGAGTTCTTGCAGGCCGGCGCCAACGTGCTCGCGGTCGAGCTGCGGCAGAGTTCCCCGTTGGACTCGGATCTCGGTTTCGATCTCGAACTGACCGCCAGCACGGCCGGGTCCGCGGTCGTCCGCGGACCGTGGTTGCAGAGCGTGTCGGCGACTTCGGCGATCCTGCGCTGGCGCACCGACGTGGCGACGCCGACCGCGGTGTGGCTTGGCACCGCCGGCGGCCCGTTGCAAACGGCGTGGTCCGATCCGACGCCGACGACCGAACACATCGCGACCCTGACCGGCTTGAGCCCGGCGACCCGTTACGCCTACGCGATCGGTGAGCCCGACGCGGTGCTGGCCGGCGCCGATGCGATGCACGCGCTGACGACGTCGCCGCCGGTCGGCACTTCGGCGCCGCTGCGTGCCTGGGTGCTCGGCGACTCGGGGTCCGCGGGGTTGGGGGCGTGGTTGGTCCGCGATGCGTACGCGCAGCATGCGGCGGCGCGCCCGGCCGATCTGATGCTGATGCTCGGCGACAATGCCTATGACATCGGCACCGACCTCGAATACCAGGCCGCGGTGTTCGACATGTACCCGACGTTCCTGCGCGACACGGTGCTGTGGCCGACGCTCGGCAACCACGATGCCGTGTCGGCGCGGTCGGCGACGCAGAGCGGCGCCTACTACGACATGTTCTCGCTGCCGCGCGCTGGGGAAGCCGGCGGTCTGCCGTCGGGAACCGAGGCCTACTACTCGTTCGATCGCGGCCACGTGCATTTCGTCTGTCTGGACAGCCAGGACAGCAGCCGCGCGGCAACCGGGCCGATGCTGAACTGGTTGCGCGCCGATCTGGCCAGCACCAGTGCGCGCTGGCTGGTCGCGTTCTGCCATCACCCGGCGTACTCGAAGGGTTCGCACGACACCGACAATCCGCTCGACAGCGGCGGCCGGTCGCGCGACATGCGCGAGCAGGCGTTGCCGATCCTGGAAGCCGCCGGCGTCGATCTGGTGCTGACCGGGCACAGCCACAGCTATGAACGGTCGTTCCTGCTCGACGGCCACTACGACGTGTCGACGACGCTGACGCCGGCGATGCTGCTCGATCGCGGCAGCGGCGATCCGGCGACCGACGGTGCCTACGCCAAGCCGACCGCTGGGCTGGCACCGCACGAGGGCGCGGTGCACGTGGTCGCCGGCAGTTCGTCGTTGCTCGGCGGCGGGCCGCTGGGGCATCGCGCGATGTACATCGGCATGCACATGCTCGGCTCCCTGGTGCTCGACATCGATGGCGATCGGCTGGACGGTGCGTTCGTGACCGTGTTCGGAACGGTCGCCGACCGGTTCACGCTGCGGAAGGGTGAACGGCGGACGCTGCTGCGCGATGAGCCGACGGTCTCGGTGATCGCCGGCGGCACCCAGCACCTGCATCTGCGGGCCGGCAGCGCGCAGGCGGGCAACGGCTATCTGCTGGCCGGCGCGTTCGGCACGACGCCGGGGTTCTCGCTGCAGGGCGTGCCGATTCCGTTGAACCGTGACGCCTGGCTGTCGGTGAGCCTGCGCGCGGCGAATGGACCGTTCTATCCGAACAGCGTGGGGACGCTCGACGCCGGTGGCGCGGCCGATTGCGCGGTGGTACTGCCGCCGCTCGGCGACCCGGGTCTGGTCGGCGTCAGTCTGCATCACGCGTACATCGTCTTCGACGCTGGCGGCGTCGTGCGGATGGCCAGCAATCCGGTGGCGCTGCGGTTCGTGCCGTGAGCGCTCAACGCCGCGGGTAGGTGGTCAGCACATGCCGCTGCCAGGCGGCCTCGGCACCGGCGAGGTCGAGGTCGAGCTGCTGCAGCAGATCGCGATGCCAGGCCAGTACCCGCTCACGGTCGTCGTGGAGTTCGGCAATCGGAGTCGCCCGGGCCTGCTGGAACAACCGGGCGAGTCCGCCCGGATCCTGTTGCACGAACCAGTCGAGGAATGACCAAAGCGCTGCATGGTCGGCGAGGGTGCGATCCTTGTTGTCGCGTGGCCGACGATGCCGGCGGCCCGCATCGCGGCCGGGGCACCCCCGGTGTACGGATCGACACGGCCCTGGGCCACCAGGGCCGTGGCAAGCAGCATGACGGCATGGAATCGCGGCATGGTTCCTCGCTCCGCCCTGCGATAGCCGCGCCGATGGCACCGGTCACACCGGCATCGGAACGGCGTCCACTGCGCAGTGGGTCTTGACAGCAACGACGGCATGCACCTTCCTACCCCCGTGACGCTCACCCGGGAGCTGCTGTTGCGCTGGCATCAGGGCGATCAGGATGCCCTGGCCGAACTGGTGCGCCAGGACGCGACGTGGATCGAAGACCACGTGCATCGCCGCCTCGGGCCGCAATTGCGCCAACGCGCCGACACCCAGGACATCGTGCAGAACACGCTGCTCGAGGTGCTGCGGGCGGCGCCGCGGTTCCTCGTGTCCGATCGCGCGCATCTTCGCGCCTTGCTGGCGAAGATGGTCGAGAACGCACTGCATGTGCAGGCCCGCCACGCGCAGGCCGCGCGGCGCGACGTGCGTCGCGAACAGCCGGTGGCCGCCGGGAGTGATGGCCTGGTCCTGCTGCTGGATGCGCAGCCGGGAACGGTGACCAGGCCGAGCCTGGCGGCCGAGCGCTCGGAGACCCGTTCGTGGGTCCGGCTCGGACTCGAACTGCTCGATCCGGAGGACCGCAGCGTCGTCTACTGGCGCGAGTACGACGAACTGTCGTTCGGCGAGATCGGACAGCGGCTCGGCATCGACGAGAACACGGCCCGGATGCGCTTCAACCGGGCACTGCCGAAGCTGGCGAAGAAGCTGCAGCAGCTGCGGCAGGGCCAGCTCGGGCGGGCACTCGAGTCATGAGAATCGCGGCGATGGTGTGCGATCGGGCAGTGTCCTGGTCCTGACCGATGGATCCGATGCCCGAATCGACCCGACTCGAACGCGCGATGGCCGTGTTCCTGGCCGCGCAGGAACACGGCGTGCCGCGTCAGGATCTTCTCGGTGCCCACCCTGAGATCGCCGATCTGTTGATTGCATTGTTCGGTGACGAGGAAGCGGCACCGCCGACGGAGCGGCAGCTCGGTGACTTCCGGTTGCTGCGCGAAGTGGGACGCGGCGGCATGGGGGTCGTGTTCGAAGCGCAACAGCTGTCGCTGGGCCGGCGCGTCGCCGTCAAGGTGCTGGCGCCGGAACGCACCGGACCGCTCGCGATCGCGCGCTTCCGGCGCGAGGCGCAGGTGCTGGCGCGACTCGATCACCCGGCGATCATCAAGGTGCTCGATGTCGGGGAGACCGATGGCGTCTGGTGGCTGGCGATGGAGTTCATCGACGGCAAGACCCTGGAGGAACGGCTGTCGGCAGTGCGCGCGGCCGGCGGCCATCGCGGCGCGTCGTTGCGTGAACTGGTGCAGATCATCGCCGCGATCGCCGACGCGTTGCAGCACGTGCACGATGCCGGCATCCTGCATCGCGACCTGAAGCCATCGAACATCCTGCTGCGCGCCGATGGCCAGGCGCTGCTGTCGGACTTCGGTCTGGCGCGCGACGAGGCGGCGCCGACGGTCACGCAGGTCGGGGTGATCGCGGGCACCCCGCACTACATGTCACCCGAGCATCTGGCCGGCGGCAAGGCGTTGACGCCGCAGAGCGACGTGTTCGCGCTCGGCACGACGCTGTACGAGTGCCTGACGCTGCAGCGGCCGTTCGACGGCGAGACCAGCGAGGCGGTCCTGCAGCGGATCCTGACCCACGATCCGCCGGATCCGCGGCGCCTGCATCGTGGGCTGTCGCGGGACCTCGCCGCGATCGCGTTGCGGGCCATCGAGAAGGACCAGGCGAGGCGCTACGCGTCGGCGCAGGCGTTTGCCGACGATCTGCGGGCGTTCCTCGAACTGCGGCCGGTGGCGGCGCGCCCGCCATCGACGGTCCGGCGGCTGCGCGGTTGGGCGCGGCGCGAACCGGCGCGCGCGGCGTTGGCCCTGGTGTTGGTCGTCGCGGGCTTGCTCGGCGGCCTGCTGGTGACGCAGTTGCCCGCCATTCGCGCAGCGGCAGTGGCCCAACGGGAGACCGCGTACGAGGAAGCGCTGGTCGAGGGGGATGTGGCACAGCAAGGGCAGGATCGGGCCAGGAGCCTCGCCGCGTACGCGCGCGCCCGCGCGTTGTTCCCCGATCGGGTCGAAGCCGAGGTGTTCGAGATCATGACGATCGGCCAGTTCGATGGCGGCACCGCTGGCCACGACACGCTGTGCGCGCGCTATCCCACCGACACCGGCCGTGGCGAGATCGAACGCCTGCGGGCGCTGGTGCTGTGGCAGAGCAAGCTGGCGGACCGGGCCACGGCCAGGTTCGTCACCCTCGCGGCGCCGACGACGCCGCTCGAGATGCTGCTGCACTCGGCGTGCTTGCTGTACCGTGGCGGGCCGGGCGATGACGCGCGGGCGCGCGATCTGGTGTCGCTGGCGGTGCGGACCAGTCCGCGGCCCCGACTCTTCTACTACGTCTGTTGGGCCGGTGTCGCCGCCGAACACGAACGGCGGGAGTGCGCCGAGGCGTTGCTGCGCCTGTGGCCCGACAACGCCGTGGCATTGCAGCAAGCGGCGTTGTGTCTGCGCGATCTCGATCCGCCACGGGCGACCGAACTGCAGAAGCGTTCGGTGGCGTTGCCGTCCTGGCAGGGGACCCGGCGGTGGTTCTTCCTGGCGTCGTTCGCGCACCGGTCCGGCGATGTCGCGACCGCGGTCGCGGCGGCGCGCACGTCGTTCGCCGAGGACGCCATTCCCGATGACCTGCGGGCGAAGCTGATCCGCACCGTGCTCGCAGTGCACGCTCCGGCGGAGGCGACGGCGCAGGCGATGGCGTGGTTGCAGCGCGATCCGAAGTCGACGACGGCGATGGCATTGCGCGCGGAACAGCTGGCGGCGGCCGGTGACTTCGACGGCGCCGTCGAGTTGCTGGAACTGGCGCTCGAACGGCGACCCGACGATGCGGATCTACGGGCACAGTTGGCGGCGATGTGGCTGAAGAATGGTGAGCGAGGGCTGGCGATCGCCGAGGCGACCACGGTGCTGGCGCGACACCCTGGGTGTGCGGCTGCGCACGAGGTCCGCGTGGCGGCACAGCGTGAGAACGGCGACTTGGCGGCGGTGTTGGCCGAGATGGAACGGTGGGTCGGTGTCCGACCCGAAGATGCGGCGGCATGGAAGAACCTGGCGCGGGTGCTGCTCGCCCAGGGCGCCGCGTGGCCCGATGGTCCGGCGCGTGGCCTGGCGGCCGCAAGTCGGGCGGACTGGCTGGCCGGGGGCGAGGACGCGGAGGCGCTGGAGCTGCGCGCGCAGGCGCATGCGGCGCTCGGGGAGGCTGCGGCTGCGGCGCTGTGTCGCCGGCGGGCCGCCATGCTTGCCGATCGGCGCTAGCGATCGCCGGTCAACTGCGGTTGCACCGACCGCGCCTCCGGAGTGTAGATCAGGCCGATGGTCAGTTCCTTGCCGCTGACCAGGTCCTTGCGCACCACCGAGGTCGTGTAGGTGCCGTCGGTGTGTTCGTAGAACTCGGTGCCGGCGTGCACGATCCTGCCGCGGACAGGTGCGAACGGGCGGCTGGTCGGCCAGTCGATGGTGACCGTGGCGGTGGCGCCGTTCAGCAGCGGCTGTTGGGACCCATCGGGGAACGCGATGGCCGGAGCGGCGATGGTGGCTGGCGCAGCGGGTGCGGCCGTGATCGGCGCCGGCGCCGCGGTCGGTGCCGGCGTGGTCGCGGCCGTTGTGCCATGCGTCGGCGCGGTGTCGGCGCGGCCCAGCATCGGCACCGCGAAGGCGGCGCCGATGCCGAGCAGCAGCACGAAAGGAGCAGGGTTCATCGCGTTCACTTCAGCTTCTGGATCACGCAGCCGCTGGCACGCAGTTCGAGCGTCGGCCCGACGTTGGTCGCATCGAGAGCGAAGCCCTGCCACCACAGATCGAGCGGCCCGGTGATGCCCGCGATCACCGCGCGCGTGGCCGCCGACAACGGGATGATCAGTTGCGCTTCGCCCATCGTGTTGACCTGCCCGGCGGCGGTGAAGGCCAGGAACGTCTCGGCAGTGGTGAAGTCGATGCAGACGTTGCCGGCGCTGTCGGGGTTGTTGGCGATCGGGAAGCTGGTCACCGGCGTCGAGCCGAGCGGGCTCGGGCCGAACGCCAGCAGCACGAACACCGGGGAACCGACCGGCATCTGTTGCAGATGGGTGGTGACGCCGAAGCCGATGTCGTCGGCGCGCCCAGGGTTGGTGCCGTTGATGTCCGGGTGCAGACCCGAGATGAAGTTGGACGTGCCGAGCGGGGCGTTGCTCGACGGGTTGCTGGTCTGGTTGGTCTGCGTCAGCGCCACGCCGCCGACGCCGCCGTTCGCCAGCATGACGTCGATCGCCAGTTGCTGCAGCGAGCTCGGGCCGGGCGCGGCGTGCCGCACGGCGCCATTGACGACGTAGCTGAGGTAGGTCTCGAACGGGATCCCGGCGCCGACCTGGCCGCGGGGTCCGGGTTGATCGAACGTCTGCAGGTTCAGCGCCGGGATCTGGCGGCTGGCGGTGCCGACCCAGATGCCATCGTACGGCGGATTGGGATTGACCATTGCCGGCAGATCGAGGCCAAGGAACACGTCGCCGTTGGCGGGGAACGACACCGGCTGGTTGAAGGTGCCGCCGACGCGATAGATGTTGCCGGCGGTGCCCGGCGGCATCGGGATGTTCGCGATGTTCAGCAACGGCGTGGCGAACGCTGGCGTGTTCGGCGTCGCCGTGTCTTCGGCATAGGCGACCAGACCGTAGCTCTCGGCGGTACCATAGTCGGAGTCGTACAGCCAGGTCAGGTAGCCCTGGATCCGCGTCTGGCCCTGGGCGTCGCGGCCCCAGTCCTTGAAGTCGTCGCTGTCGATGCGGGTCAGGTCGTGCTCGCCGCCGGTGGCCCAGCGCGTGACGAGGTCGACGCCGGTGGCGGGTTGCGGCCGGTCCCAATTGAACATCAGCCCTTGCAGCGGGAAGTTCTGGGCGGCGGCGGTCGCGGCCAGCGCGAGCAGCGCGGCAGGTGCGAATCTGGTCATGGGTTCTCGATGGGGTGCGGCGCGGCGAACGGCGACATGTCGTTCGCGGGCGCCGGGACGAGACGTAGTGCCGGGGTGCCTCCGGGTTGCCGGCCGCAATGAGGGTTCGGGAACGACTCCGGTCGACTGGCAACCGTTCCTGGTCGGCGTCGTTCTGCCAGGGCGGGCTGCCGCGTGGCTCGCGGTGATGTTGCCGCTATCGTTGGGCGCGTGCCGGACATCGTGCTGACGACGCTGAACGCGAAGTGGATCCACGCATCGTTCGGCCTGCGCTATCTGCGCGCCAACCTGGGTGAACTGCGCGACCGCAGCGCGATCGTCGAGTTCACGATCGCGCAGCGTCCGGTCGATGTCGCCGAGCGGCTCCTGGCGTTGCAACCGCGGATCGTCGGGCTCGGCGTGTACGTCTGGAACGCCGCGCCGGCGCTGGAACTGGTGCGCGTCCTCAAGCGCGTGCGGCCTCACCTGGTGGTGGTGTTGGGTGGCCCCGAGGTCAGTCACGAGACCGAACGGCAACCGATCGTCGCGATCGCCGACCACGTCGTCTGCGGCGAGGCGGACCTGGCGTTTGCCGCGCTGGCGCGGCGGCTGCTGGCGGGCGAGCCGGTCGGCGAACGGGTGCTGCACGCCGAGCTGCCGCACTTCCCGCAATTGGCCTGGCCCTATGACGAGTACGACGAGCGCGACATCGCGCACCGGATCGTCTACGTCGAAGCGTCGCGCGGTTGTCCGTTCACCTGCGAGTTCTGCCTGTCGGCGCTCGAGGTGCCGGTGCGCCAGGCGGAGGTCGGCGGTTTCCTGGCGCAGATGCAGCGGCTGCTCGACCGCGGCGTCCGGCACTTCAAGTTCGTCGATCGGACGTTCAATCTGAACGTCGCGGTGTCGACGGCGATCCTCCGGTTCTTCCGCGAACGGCTGCGCGACGGCCTGTTCCTGCACTTCGAGATGATCCCCGATCGGCTGCCCGACGGACTGCGCGCCGAGATCGCCGCGTTTCCCGACGGCGTGCTGCAGTTCGAGGTCGGCATCCAGTCGTTCGACCCGCCGACCAATGCGCGGATCTCGCGGCGGCAGGACGATGCGCGGCTGCACGACAATCTGCACTGGTTGCGCGATCACACCGGCGTGCACGTGCATGCCGACCTGATCGTCGGTCTGCCCGGCGAAGACGTGGCGACGTTCGCGCGGGGATTCGATCGCCTGCTGGCGCTGCGCCCGCACGAGATCCAGGTCGGCATCCTGAAGCGGTTGCGCGGCACGCCGATCGTGCGCCATGACGCCGAGCATGGCATGGTCTGGAGCGAGGAGCCGCCGTACGAGATCCTGCAGACCGCGATGGTGCCGTTCGACGCGATGCAGGCGATGAAGCGGTTGGCGCGCTACTGGGACATGGTTGCCAACCAGGGCAACTGGAACGCGACGCTGCCGGCGCTGCTCGCCGGCGATTCGGCATTCGCGGCGTTCGCGGCGTTCACGCAGTGGCTGCACGAACGGACGCAGACGACGACGGGCATCGCGCTGCATCGGCTGGCGGCGCTGTTGTTCGAGTGGCTGACTGGGCCGCGCGGCGTCGCGGCCGATCAGATCGGCACGGCGATGGCGGCCGACTACGCCCGTTGTGCCCGGCATGACTGGCCGGAGTTCCTGCAGCCGTGGGTGCAGGGGCCCGCACGCGCGCGGACACCGCCGGCGGCGGCCGCCGGCGCGGCGCGGCAGGCGCGCCACCGCGGCGGTGACTGACTTGGTTCCTGGTGATCGCGATCGTCGCGGCGATCGTGCAACACCGCGACGCGCATTGTTCGTCAGGTAGCCTCGGCCTCCGGGTCGACGCCATCGACTTCGCTTCGCCGAGTTCCGCCGGCAGTTCCGCGTCACAGGGTCCGACGAGCGGGTTGCTTGTGCGTGTCGGAGCCTGACGAACCGTCAGTCTGCTAACACCTGTTCCAACGCAGTTGCATCCAGCAGGCGGAGTCCGATGGCGTCAAGTTCGGCGGTCGTGGCGATCGACAGGCGCTGGCGCAGTGCGGCGGGCAACGGGCCAAAGCGCGCCTCGAGCATCCGTTCGAGCAGGGCCGCACGCCCCTGGCTCAACCCCTGGCTCAACCCCTGGCGGATGCCCTCGGTCTGACCCTCCTGTCGGCCTTCCTGGCGCAGCTTCTTCGCGGTGTTCATTGTCGGATCCTCATGGGTTTGCAGACAGCGCGTGACAGCGATGCTCAGGTCGGCGGCCGGCACTTCGGTCACGTGCAGGAAGTAGGAACATACCGTTTCCAGCAGCTGTTGCCCGCCCGGGCTGCTGTCGACCGCGGCGAGCGGATCCAGGGGCCGGCGTGCTCGGGCACGCCGAAGAAGGCGCGGAACAAACTGTCGTGGGGCGTGGCCAAGGTGGTCTCCGTTCCGCAGCCGACACCGCGGTCTTCCGGTTCTGGCGCCGCTGGCCGGTCCGCGAGGTGCGGGGGCCGCGCGGACGCGACCCCATAGGGGAACGGCAGAGCCAAAAACGGCCGGGAAATCCGGAGAGAACTCAGTCCAGCGTCAGGAACAACGAGTCCTGGCCGAACAGCAGCGGCCACAGTTCGCGCAGCGCGGCTTCAGGCAGTGCGCCGGCCGGCAGGTCATTGGCGCGGACGAACGCTCGGACCTGCGCCAGCGCGGCTGCGTCCTGGCGCAGGCGCACGTCGTTCCACGAGGCCGCGACCGGCAGTTCATCGCGTTGCAGATGGTCCTGCACGTTGACCCGCAACTGCGAGCAGGTCCGGAACGGCGTCAGTCCGAAATGGATCGGTCGTTGCTCCAGCGGATCGGCCCAGGGCAACCAATGTCCCATCTGCGCGTCGAGATCGGGCAGTCCCGCGGCCGGGCAACGGCGATCGAACTCGAGTGCCGCGAACAGGTGCGCATACAGCGGATTCGGCGCCCGCCGACCGACGCGCACCGCCGCCATTGCCGCGACGAACTCGGATTCGCCCGCCAGGTGCGCATGTGCTGGTTGCTCGGTCGCCCACGCGTCGGTGCCGAGCAGCAGGCCCGCTTCGCGCAGGCGCGCCCGCGCCCCCGGATCGATGTCATCCAGCTGGGCGGTCATGGCCCGCGCGTCCGCACCGCGGAGCCGCAACGACTCATCGCCGGTGCGATCGGGGATCCGGCCACCGAACGTCCGCAGCGCCAGCAGTCGCAGGCGATGCCGCAGACCCGCCTGCGGCGACGCGAACCACGGATGCGCCCGTTCGTCGTTGCGGATCGGCGGCGGCGCGTCGTCGCGGCGCAGACACACGACGAAGTTGCCGCGCAGTTCCTGCCACAGGTCGAGATAGCCGAGCACGAAGCTCTGGCTCTTGCCCTGCAGGTGCAACCGCTCGGCCATCACTCCGGGTTGCGCCCAAGGGCGATGGAACCAGAACGCCGGCCGGACGCCGGCCGCGGCCAGCATCTCGCCGAGCTGCCAGCCGGTGAAGCCGCGGTCGCCGGCGTGCAGGAACGCATCGACGACGCCGGCAGCGTTCTTGCTGTCTCCGTAGTTGGCGAAGGCCCAGCGCAGCGGGTGGTTCTTCGGCAGGCGGCAGATCAGTGAGCGCAGCAGGGCCGGATGGCTGCGTTCGCCGGCGTGCAGGCCGAGCAGTCTCGCCAGTCGCTGGATCTGGAACACGCGGGCCCGCGACCAATGCGGATAGACCATCACGCGCAGTACGCCGCCCGGCGTCAGCCGTTCGCCGAGCGCGCGCAGCGTCGCGGTCGGATCCGGCAGGTTCATCAGCACGCCATAGCACTCGATCAGATCGAACGTGCCGTCCGGCCAGGTGCTCGGAGCCGTCAGGTCGCAGCCGGAGAAGCGCACGTGGCGCATGCGCCGCAACGCGCAGCGACGGCGGGCGATCTGCAGGCTGCGTTCACTCAGATCGGTGGCGAGGATGTCGGCGCGCGGGTTGGCGAGGCCGAACACGTACGGTTGGAACGTGCCGCAGCCGGCGATCCAGATCCGCGGTCGTTCGGGCGCCACGCCGCTGCCGGAGCGATCCCACAGCCAGGCGGTGTGCAGTTGCCAGGGGTGCGTGCTCGGCACCGAGGCGAGCAGCGGGACGTGCGGGTACGGCCACGCTTCGTACTGCTGCTTGACGATCGTCGACTTGCTGGCCATGCCCTGCTGGCTCTATCGGCAGGGCGTTCGCGGCGACTGTGCCGTTCCGGGCCACGGCACTACCGGAGGCGCTGGCGAGACGGCGTCGCCTACTGCACGTAGAGGCTGCCGCCGCCGGACACGATCGTGCAGGTCGGATCGATCATCGTGACGACGATCTCGGCCCCGCCGGGCACCGGCACGTTGATGTTCACCTTGCCCGGCCACAGATTGTTGAACACCGCGGCGATCTTCTGCGCGATCTCGTCGCGGGCCTGCAGCGCAGTCATCGGCGCGAGCACCGTCATGGTGCCGAGGAAATGATCGTAATGGACCTGTGGCTGGCCGGGACAGTTGACGTCCCAGTGCACATCGAGCGTGATCTGTTGATTGACCAGATACGGCCCGGCCGGCAGCGTCGCGCGGATCGAATTGCCGACGACGTTGAACTGGATCGGCGTCTGGCCCATGTTCGGGATCGCCTGGAACGCGCCGCCCATGCCGCCCGCTTCCGGCAGGCCCGCACCTTGCCAGCCCCAACCCTCGGCCGGCGCCGACAGGCGGACGCCGGGAGGAACGGGTAC
Organism: Planctomycetota bacterium; assembly: GCA_016713175.1. Taxonomy (GTDB): domain Bacteria; phylum Planctomycetota; class UBA1135; order UBA1135; family UBA2386; genus JADJPQ01. The sequence continues at coordinate 48,365 of JADJPQ010000027.1, read as the reverse complement.
GGTGTCACCGGCGCCACGCATGGCGCCCATCGCACCCTGGGCCACCGGATTGCGGTCCGCGGTCGCCAGCACGCCGGTGACAGCCGACAGTCCGCCGCCGAGCGGCGTGATCGACAAGGCGCGGATCAGCGAAGTGCCGCCGGTCGGGGCCATGACCCGGATGCACAGGTCGTCGGGGTCGTTCGTGCCGATGCCCGCGAGGGTCAAGGTGACGATCGTGCCGATGGAGCCGGTGGTCGGAGCGAAGCGCCCGACGCCGACCTGAGGGTTGGTGATCCGGGCGCAGGCGCCTTCCGAGAACGACACGCCGTTCGGCATCTGCTGGTCGAGCGCGAGCCATTGATCGTACAGCGGCAGTCCGACCAGGCCGACCACCGGCGGCACGGCGATGACGTGTTCGGCGTGGCCGAGGGCATTGACGAGGTGGAAGTGCGTGGCATCGGGCTGGGCCAGCAGCGTGCAGCCGAGTACCGGTACGGCGATCTGGGTCAGGCCCATCACCTGGATCGCCAGCGGGCTGCCGAGCGCGCCATCCAGCGTGAAGCGGGTGGTCATGCCGGGGATCAGCGGGCTGTCGTGCGCGATGATCAGCGGGATTCCGGTGCCGGTGCCGCAACCGGTGCCGTAGAGCGTGTAGTCCTGCGCGGGCAGCAGTGCGGTCAGGGCGGCGGTGGGCAGGATGGTGGCGAAGGGACGATGCAGTTTCTGGTTCATGGAACTCCGGATGGGTCGGTGACCACCCCGGAGAGCCCGGTGACGCCGCAGCGCACGCGGAATTCCCCGTGCTATCGGACTCTGATCCGCAGCGCGTCGCTGGCGGCGAAGCCGAAACCGTTGGCTGACGAGGTGGAGGCCGACTGTGCCAAGACCACGAGGCCGGCCAGAGCGGGGTCGGTGGGCACCGACACGGTGAGCGATGCGCGGCCGTTGGTGTCGACCGGAGCGGGGTAGGGCACATCGCCGGAAACCAACACGCTGCAACCCGGAGCGCCCAACGGGCTGGCGTCGAAGGGCAGTGACAATCCTTGCCAGTTGGTCGAACTGAGGCCGAGCCAGAACATCGCGAAGCCAGCGGGTTCGGCGCGACGCAGGTGGATCTGGAATGCCTGGCCCTGTGCGGGCAGGCCCTGGTGGCCCAGGCGCGGATCGCGGCCGGTCGAGTTGGCGCAGCCACGACCGAAGAACTCGAACGGCACCACAGCGGTCGAGGCGACGGCGTTGCCGGCGTAGAGGGACCCGGCGACGGCGGTCCAGGAGGTGGACCACAGCGTGCTGACGACCAGCGCCATGCCGCCCGAGAACGGACCGCCGCCCGAGCACAGCATGACCAGTGAGTTCCAGGGGTTGTAGGCGATGTAGGGCTGTTCCTGGTTGAAGGTCGGCGAGTTCAGGAACGTCTGGTTGAGTGGCTGGCCGGTGTCGATGTCGATCAACGTGATCCGTCCGTGGTCCATCACCAGGATGTTGCCGTCCGGGCCAAATGTCAGGCTCGGGCCGCGGCGAGCGGTCGTCGATGGGACGCCAAACAACGGGGTGGCGGGGGAGCCCGGCGCTGTCGTGTCGAGGCGGAAGACGTGCCAGGTGCTGCCGACCGTCACGTTGACCGAATAGACCAGGTCGCGACCGTTCATGCAGATGGCATCCACGGTGCCGGTGGTCTGGGCGGCCTGGAGGAGGTTTGCGACCGGGGTCAGCGGCTCTGGAACCAGCGATCGGCGGCATCGGTGCAGATCGCCGAAGCGGTTTGCGCACCAGATGGTGTCTGCGGTGCTGACGACATACTCTGCGATTGGAGACCCTGCGACATTGACGAGCGACGGCAGCAAGCCTCCAGTCGCCGCATCATACATTACGCGAATCAGTCGCCCGGTCGCGACTAAAGTCTCGGGAACGGCATCTGGCGCAGTAGCCAGGCCAGTTTGCCAGAGGCCCGACAAGGCTGTCAGTGTTTGATAATGCTCATCCAGGAGGCGAAGCGAAACGTAGTACGAGGACGCAACCCACCCGTCAGTCGGCCATTGTGGGCCTTGGGCCCACGACATCGCGGCGAATCCGAGAACGAGGGCTGGCAAGAAGGGCAATCTCATGGCGCGACCCCAACCCAAGCGCCTCGCGAGGCCATCCAGCGGCCAGTAGGCACGTCCTGAGCATTCAACTCCTCGACAAAGAGTTGGGCAAACCAGCGGTTGTCTTGATGCGCGACTCCAAGCAGCAGCCCTGGGATTGGAGGCAGCGTCGAGCTGTTGCTCTGCTGCAGGAGAGGGACCAATGCGGTCGGGATGAGGTTGGCAGTAACGGAGTTCAAGTAAGTGACGCCATTGCCAACACCCCAAGGCGGCGATGCAATGGATGAGGGCGCAGTCGGGGCAGTTGCTGACACACACACAGTGTCAATCGAAATCTGAACCCTGCAGGATACTCGGCTGCGCCGTCGTCGCGGATCGTCAGGCTCCGGTTTTCTCGAACCGGGCGGTCCACGACCAGCTTCGGTGATATCGAAAGTCCAGGCATTTGGGTCGCGCCCCAGTATCGATTCACGATTCCCTGGCGAGCGAGGAAGACAAGCCCTCCTTCGTTTCCGCCAGACACGTAAACCAATCCGGAATCCGCTGCAGGCTTTGCGTCCCATGCTCCAAGGAAATTGTCTAGGAGCCACTGGACAAAGTTCTGGCCCGAAGGAATCGCGTGATGTGTTGCAAGAGTCGTCCGATAGCTGCCAATTGCACAACAGGCCCTGGTTCAGACAGGTCAGCCGCCATGAGGCCGCCAGTGTAGCTCGGCAAGAGCGCTACCAACCCCTGGCCCCTCACGTAGTGCACAGGGCCCCAGTCGAGCGAGGAGTACGTTGGCGCTACGTAATCGGTGCGAATCGTCGTTGCGGTCGGTGTGTCATGTTCGAATTGCTCGATGTTCGCGCGAAGCGTGTGGTGGTTCGTGTCTTCCGCAGACAGCCAAAGCGACGCCGGCGATGATATTGTCGTCTCAATGTATACACTATGGGGCGCCGCAATGTAAGCCGAGCTGTAGATTGTCTGCGCGAAGTTCGCGTTGACGTCGAGCCGAACAACAGAATTGCCGTTTGGCCCGGCCCTTGTGTTGCTCAGGTAGACGAAATCGCCGACTGGCATCGCGTCGTGCGTTGCCGGGCCGCCGGATGGGAGACTGAAGATCCAATTTGGGTTCTGGGCCGACCCCAACCCGCCGCCAGGCTGGATCTGGACGCATCGGACGTGCGGGTTGGTCCCGGAGTCTTCGGTCAACCAGAGCCAGCGTCTAACCGTGTCAATGTAGATGTTGTGAAAGGAAGGGTCCGCTGGTGCTGAAGTAGTTGCTGGTGCTGCTCGCCACCAGCCGTTCACCGGATCGGAAGTGTCGGCCACCAGGCTGTTGGCAAGGGTGGCTTCGCGCTTCAGCGACAGGATCCAGATGCCGCCATGGAACCCATGGCCGTTGATCGAGTACACGTAGAATCGGTCAGCGCTTCGATTCGAGTTCGGACCGGGTTCGTAGTGGACGGCGACTTCGCGGTTGGTTCCGTGCCGGCTGGTCCACGGGTAGAACCAACTGTATGTCCGACATTGCTGCGTTGCCGGGTCCACGAGCGGGTGACCTGGCGTGGCAACCTGCGGGACCGAGGAATCCGGGTAATTGCCAGCGTAGTTTGGGCAATAAGCTTCACTGGCCATGAAGTTCCACTGATTGGTGTTGAGCGGGTCCGTCCCCCCGTTCAACCTTGCGAAGCGTTCGATGTTCTGGTTGGCCACCGGCCCGACGACCCCTGGCGGTAGCGGGCCCAGATACCTTGTTTCCGGCTCAGGAAAGAACAAGACGTGCGCAGACTCCGGCAGGATCGGCTGAGTGACGCCGTTCGGCCACACTGGCGTTGCGTCCATCAAGAACAGGCCGTCCGAACGCCCGAACACCACGTACTCGCGGTCGTCGTTGGGGTCGGCGGTGGCCATGTCGTCGACGAAGCCGAAAACGCCTGACGCCAGCGACGCAGTGGAAGAAGCCGTCTGGCCCCGGAAGAGTCGGAGCCGGATAGCCGAGAACGGGCGCGGCCTGCGCGAGGGTAGAACCCAACAGCGCGGAGCCCAACACGACCTGGCGGAAGACGAGCATGGACCTGCCTCCTGAGTGTCTCCCAAGACCGTACGTCTGGTTTGCACGTGGCGCAACCCCCGCACGTCCGCTGGGTCGGCACAATCGCGGCGATCGATCTGCGAACGCGGGCGACGCACTGCTCCGCGCTGTGCACCGCCACGCGCGGAACCGCATCAACCGTCGCTGCGCCCCGCCGGCCGAGCCGCCGGTCCGGTTTGCCGTCGCCGAGCGCTGACGCCGCTGCCAGCAGCGCCTGCAACCGGGCGACGACGTCGGGATGACCGGCGGCGACATCCTGGCGTTCGCCCGGATCGGTGCGCAGATCGAACAGTTCGAACGCCCCATCGGCTTTGCGTGGCGCCACCAGCTTCCAATCACCGGCGCGAACCGCGACGGCGCGCCAACCCTCCCAGAACACCAGATGGTCGCGCGGTGCCAGATCGGGTTCACCGCGCAGCAATGGCAGCAAGGACCGGCCATCGCGCGCGGGTTCTTGTGGCACTGTCGCGCCAGCGACCGCGGCGAACGTGTGGTACCAATCGAAACCGGCGAGCAGCGCATCGCTCTGCGAACCCGCGGCGATTACTTCGGGCCAGACGGCAATGCCGGCGACACGACAGCCGCCTTCATGACGCGACTGGTACTTGCCCTCGCGCAGCGCGTGCTGCCGCGTCGTGTCCACCGCGGCGGCGTGACCGTAGATCCGTTCCAGTTCCGGATACTCGTGCACCAGCGGTCCATTGTCCGACTGGAACACGATCAGCGTCCGTTCGGTGAGCCCGGCGTCGGCCAATGCCTGCACGATGCGCGCGACCGACCAATCCAGACACTGCACTGCATCGCCATAGACGCCGGCCCGGCTCTTGCCGTGGTGCGGCCGACTGGTCAGCCATGGTGTGTGCGTCTCGATGTTCGAATACTGCAGATAGAACGGCTTGTCCTTGGTTGCGGCGATGAACGCGACGGCGGCGTCGGTGAAACGATCGGGCAACGTCGCCATCTGCGCCGGCTGTTCGACGATCTCCTCGCCGCGCAGCAGCGGCATCGGCGGGAAGCCGCGCGACTTGCCATCCTTGTCGAGGCGCTCGGGCACATGGTCGTTCGGATACGGAATGCCGAAGAACTCGTCGAAGCCGTGGCGCGTGGGCAGGAACTCCGGGTGATGGCCCAGATGCCATTTGCCGACCAGCGCCGTGGCGTAGCCGCGCTCGCGCAGCAGTTCGGCGATCGTCACTTCGGCGTCGGCGAGGCCGATGGGGCTGTTCGGGAACAGCACCTGTGGCAAGGAGACGCGCTGCGCGTAGCCGCCGGTCAGGATCGCCGCTCGGGTCGGCGTGCAGGTCGAATGCGGGGCATAGAACGACGTCAGGCGCATGCCCCGGCGCGCCAGGTCGTCGATCGCCGGCGTGGCGATGTCGGTGGCGCCAAAGCAGCCCAGGTCGTCCCAGGCGATGTCGTCGGCGATGATGTGGACGATGTTCGGCGGGCGCTGCGCGGCGAGCGCGGCACCGAACAGGAACGGAAGGAACCGATGCGATCGCGAGTGCACTGCGGCATGATGCCGGAATGCGCGTGTTCCGCTATCACCGGATCGACGTGTTCACCGACCGGCCGTTCGGTGGCAACCCGTTGGCGGTGTTTCCCGAAGCTCGTGGTCTCGACACCGCGACGATGCAGGCGATCGCCCGCGAGATGAACCTCAGCGAGACGACGTTCGTCGTGCTGCCGACCAAGAAGGACGCGGCGGTGCGCGTGCGGATCTTCACGGTCGATCGTGAACTGCCGCTGGCCGGGCATCCGGTGGTCGGCACCGGCTTTGCGCTCGGCATGGCGGGTCGGCTGGCGCTGCGTCCGGGTCGCAACACGGTGCCGTTCGAACTCGGGGCCGGCGTGCTGCCGGTCGAAATCGATTACCGCGATGGCGAGGTCGGGTCGGTGTTCATGACCCAGAAGCCGCCGCAGCTGGGCAAGCCGTTCGCGGATCGCGAACTGATCGCGACCGCGCTCGGGCTCGACGAATCGATGCTCGATGTCGGCGACTTGCAGCCGCGCGTCGTCGATACCGGGGTGCCGTGGTTCCTGATCCCGCTGCGCAACGTCGCGGCGCTGCGCAAGGTGATGGCGCATCCGCTGGTGTGTCCGGAGCTGTCGCTGGTCGTCGGGACCGATCTGTTCCACGCGTTCACGCAGGACACCGGCGATCCGGCGTGTGCGGTGCGGACGCGGCATGTCTGGTGGGGGAAGGTCACGCCCGGCGAGGATCCGGTCACCGGCTCGGCGATCGGCTGCATCGCCAGCTATCTGGTGCACGAGGGCGTGATCCTGGCGGCGCCGGAAGCGGAGTTCGCGGTCGAGCAGGGCGAGGAAGTCGGGCGGCCCGGTAAGGTGACGGCGCGGATCATGCGCCAGGGTGGTGCGGTCAGTCGGGTGCAGGTCGGGGGCACCTGCGTGCACATGGGGGAAGGGGAGATCCGGCTGCCCGACTGACTCGTTTGTGGATTCACGAACCCATCGTGCGGGAGTGCGAGCTGCGACAATGGGCGCGCTTGGATAGCATGATGCCGATGTGGGCACGCCTCGGAGCGTTGAGTCTGCGCCAGACTGTGCTGTTGCTTGCAGTCCATCTGCCTGCCCAGGCCACGCCGCCCGCCACCGGCACTGCCGAAGGCCGCGTGCTCGGTCCGCTGGGCGAACCGATGATTGGCATCGAGGTGCGCGCGGCGATCCATCCCGCTCTCGACATCACCGTGGCGAAGACTCGCACCGATGGCCAAGGCATGTTCGTGCTTGGCCGGTTGCCGGCGCAGACCGTCACGCTGATGGCGACCGTGCCAGGACACACGCTTGCCGTTGGCAGCGTGTCCTTGTCGGTCGATCGGCCGGGCGACGTCGTCCAGCTGCGTTTGTGGCCTGCCAATACGTTGCGCGGTCGCGTCGTCGACACCGACGGAACACCAGTCACTGGCGCCGTCGTGCTCGGGACCAGGGACTTCACATGGTTCGATGGCAGGTTTCGTTCGCCAGAGATGCAGACCGACGCGGACGGTCGCTTTGAGCTGGCAGGCGTGCCGATCGGCGATTGCGTTCTGCGCGTGTGGGCGCCGGGCTTCGTCATGCAGGAGCAATCGCTGGTGGCGCTGACCGACCAGGAGGTCGACGTGCAACTCGCGCGCGGCGATGGCGACGTGGTTTCGGTGCGAGTGACCGGCCTGCCCCTGGAGGCCTGCGCGAACTCGCGGATCCGAGTCTACCCGACGCGCGGGGGCAGCGGTTTTGCGATGCCCCGACAGCTGCAGGACGGCGGGCTCGATGCGCAGGGGACCTGGAGCCTGCGTGGATTGCCCGCAGCCGAGTGGAACGTGGAGCCGACCGTTCCCGGATTCGTCCTGGAGCCGCGCTCGGTCCGTACCGAGCAGGGCAAGCTGCCGCGCGAACTGGTGTTCGTGGCCAGCGCGATCGGTTCGCTGCAACTGCGCGGGGTGTTGCACAGTGCGGCGGGCAAACCACTGGCCGGCCAGAAGCTGATCTGCCGCACGAAGCGGTCGCAATCGATGAACGGCGGCACGCCAGGCGAAGCGGTCAGCGATGCCGACGGCCGCTTCGTGATGGATGCACCGCTGGTCAAGGACGAGCCATACAGCCTGCACCTGGTCGGATCTTCGTGGGTACTGCGGCAGGAGAAGACGGAGCGCATGACCGGGAGTGGCGACCTGCGCTACCGCGTGCGGTACGAGGACCGGGCCGAGCCGGGTCGGGAACTCCGACTGATCGCGGTGGAGGCAGCGCACGTGACCGCGAAGCTGGTCGACCACGAGGGGCTCCCGGTGCCCTTTCTGTGGACCGAGCTGCAGCAGGTTCGCGGTGGCGGCAACCCGGACTGGAGCGATCTTGGCTACGCGACGAGCCGGCGCGACGGCACGCTGCAGTTCGCGGGGGTGCACGGCGGCGAGGCGGGTCTACGCGTCGTGGCCAACGGCAGTGGAGGTGCCGGGGTCTCCGAGACTTTCACGGTGGCACCCGGCGGTCGCCACGAAGTGACGGTCACACTGCAACGCGCTGGGCGAGTGATCGGCCGTGTCTTGGACAAGGGCGGTGCGCCGGTGGCGGGCTACCGGGTCTCGCTCGGCAACTACGATGTTGCCACCGGCCAGCAGACCGATGGCGGCTGGAACACTGTTCCGACAGGGCGCGACGGCCGGTTTGCGTTCGTCGGCGTGGCGCCCGGCGGGCACAAGGTCCATGCCATTCACGGCGAGACGCGGCCGTGCGACTCGGAGGTCTTCGAGGTCGGCGCCGGTGCCACGGTGGAGCTGGACCTGCGCCTCGGCGACGAGAAGTAGGGCGTGGGCGCCGAAGCGGCGCCCGCCGCTCAGCGCTTCAACCAGCGCGCCGCGAACTCGCGATTCACCGCGATCACCCGCGCGATCTCCTCATCGGTCAGCTTGCTGCGCGTCGTCGTCAGCATGTGCTGGAACCAGTCGATCTCGTGCGGCTGCGCCGGACACCCGACATTGCCGCCCTTCGCATCGCTGTTGATCCGTTCCTTGCCGTCGCCATCCAGGATGGTGAACCACGGGATCCCGCCGCCCTTCTTGGTGCGCACCTTGGCGATGACCGCGTCGGCACCCTTGTGCTTCTTGCTGTGCAGCGACAGCAGCACGTAGTCCTTGTTCAGCAGGCTGTTCACTTCCTGGTGCCCGAGGAACTCCTCGAGCCGGTCACACCAGGGTCAACCAGGGCCGTGCACGTGCACCAGCACCGAACGGCCCGAAGCCTTGGCGCTGGCGAGCGCCTGATCGAGCCGCTTCTGCGCGTCGAGTTCCTCGGCCGCGGGCGCGACTGCCGGCGCGGGTTCGGCCAGCAACGCGGCGACGGCCTCGTCGACCGCACCGTTCTGCAGGTCGGCAACGCGCAGGTTGCCCGCGCGATCGACCAGGTAGTAGTCGGGATAGGAATCGACCGCGAACGCCTGCACGGTCTTGCCGTCGGCGTCAGTCGCGATCGGCCACGGGATCGCCTGCTCCTTGACGAAGTCGGCGACTGTCTCAGCGCCGTTCTTCGTGTGGATGCCCAGGATCACCAGGCCCTTGTCCTTGTTGGCGGCGAACAGCTCCTTGAGGTGCGGCACGGCACCCCGACAGGGTCCTCACCATGTTCCCCAGAAATCGATCAGCACCACCTTGCCGCGCAGCCCCGCCCAATCGAGCGGCTTGCCGTCGGTGTTGCGCCAATCGGCGACCTGCAGGGCAGGTGGCGCCTTGCCCTCGAGGGCATCCTTCTGGATGCGCTGGGCAGCCTTGCCCTCGCGCGGGAACTCGACCTTCTGGGCGCTGGCGCCGCCGATCAGGCAGGCGGTGATCGCGCCGATCAGCCACAGTCGCTGCATCGGGAACTCCTGGTTGATGAGGCCTGGGATCATCGCACGGGTCTGGGGTCGCGACAACCGATGCACCGGGAACGGACCGTCCGGCGACCCGGTCGCCCCGTAACCGGCCCGATCAGAGCCCGAGGCGTCTCGATGCACTGGCGCTGCTGGCGAGTCGCGATGCCGAGGCCGGAGCTCCAGGTCTTGCGGGTGCGTCAGTTCGCGAACACCTGGTCCAGCGAGGTTGCGTCCAGCAGGCGCAGGCCGATGGCGTCGAGTTCTTCGGTCGTGGCGACCGACAGACGTTGGCGGAGCACGGTCGGCAATGGTCCGAATCGCGCGGTGAGCATCCGGTCGAGCAACGCGGCTCGCCCCTGGCTCAAGCCCTGACTCAGGCCCTGACTCAGGCCCTGACTCAGGCCCTGGCGGATGCCCAGCTGTATGCCTTCGGTCTGACCTTCTTGGCGGCCTTCCAGGCGCAGTTTCCTCGCGGTGCTCATCGTCGGATCCTCATGCGTTCGCAGACAGCGCGTGATCGCGGTGCTCAGGTCGGCGGCCGGCACCTCGGTCACGTGCAGGAAGTAGGAACATACCGTCTCCAGCAGCAGTTGTCCGCCGGTGCCGATGTCGACGGCGCCGATCAGATCCTGCCACCGACCGATCGCCGCGATGGCGCCTTCGGCGTCGAACGTCGGCGCATGTTGTGCGCACAGCAGCGCGAGCTGCCCCGGCAGGGTCATGCCGTCGCGACGGAGTTGCGCCTCGCTCTGACCGACCAGATCCTCGAGCACGAACTGCATCGTCGGCTGCTTGCCCGCCAGGAAGCCGGCGGCGGCCGCTTCCAGGCCGCGGAGGCTCCGGGGCAGTGGCGTCGGCACTGGCCAGCGGCGTCGACCGTGGTGCAGCACGATGGCCAGGAACAGCGGCGGTCGACCGTCGCCGGAGGCCAGATGGCGGCGGCGGATGTGGATCGCGTAGCGGGTCAGTTGCAGTTCGATCCCCGGTGCGTAGCGGCTCTTGTGTTCGATCAGCAGGAACAGCCACCGACCGTTGCGCAGTCGGACCAGGAACAACAGGTCGGTGTGGTGCAGCCGCAGATCGCCATCGGCCATGCTGCTGTCGCAGGCCGACATCGTCGACCAGTCGATGGCGTCGACCAGGGGCTCTGGCAGGATGGAACGGACCCAAGCGGCGGCATGCTCAGGGACGCCGAAGAAGGCGCGGAACAGGCTGTCATGGGGTGTGGCCAAGGTGCGCTCCGCTCCGCGGACATCGCGGTCTTCCCGGTTCGAGCGCCGGCGGCGACCCGCGACGTGCGGGGGCCGCGCGGTCGCGACCCCATAGGGGAACGGCAAAGCCAAAAACGGCCAGAAAATCCGGAGAATCTCAGGTCGCGTTGGAAATCGCAGTCGCGGGTCAAGAACAACGAATCCTGGCCGGACAGCAGTGGCCAAAGTCTCTCGCCGCACCGGGTCCGGCAGAGTGCCGGCGGCAGGTCATGGGGCCTGATGCGCAACGCCCTGATCGCGCAAGCACAGCCACGGATCACCGCCAGGTTCGGTCGCGGCGACGACCGATGCTCCAGGAACGTGCTGCCCGGCGGACCGGTCGCGCCGTAACCTGGGCCACGTGACGACCTACCGTCTTCTCCGGCTGCTGGCTGCGTTCTTCGTTTCGTTGTGTCTCGACGCCACGGCGGCTGCCGCGCCGCAGAAGGGCCCCGACCTGACTCGCGGCGACGCGATCCCGGCGAAGGCTGATCATGACTGGACCCTCGGCGCGACCGGAATGCGCGGCTGGATGCACTGCGAGAAGATGGTCACCACGACGGCGCGGCAAGTCGCGGTGACTGCCGTGGCCAAGGGTTCGCCGGCGGATGGCGTGTTCGCGGTCGGCGACGTGATCGTCGGCATCGGCGACGGGCCGTTCACCCACGATCCGCGAACGGAACTGGGCCGCGCCTTGACCGCGGCGGAATCGGCGAGTGGCAAAGGCAAGCTGGCGCTGCGCCGTTGGCGTGCCGGGGAGACCACGACGGTGGTGGTGCAGATGCCCGTTCTCGGCAGCTACAGCGCGACCGCGCCGTATGACTGCCAGAAGTCGCAGCGGATCCTCGAGCAGGGTTGCGCTGTGTTGGCGCAGCGCATGGCGGAGCCGTCCTACCGGCCGGATCAGATCCCACGGTGCCTCGATGCCCTGGCGTTGCTGGCGAGCGGCGAGTCGAAGTACTTGCCACTCGTGCGCCAGGAGGCACTACGAGCCGCGAAGTTCACGACCGACAGCTTCCAGACCTGGTACTACGGCTACACCTGCATGCTGCTGGCCGAGTACGTGTTGGCCACCGGCGACGAGTCCGTGCTGCCCGGCCTGCGGCGATTGGCGTTGGCAGCCGCGAACGGGCAGAGCCGCGTCGGCTCGTGGGGCCATGGCTTCGCCCAGCCCGACGGCCGGCTCGGCGGTTACGGCATGATGAACTCGCCCGGCGTGCCGTTGACGATCGGGCTGGTGATGGCGCGCGCCGCTGGCCTGCGCGACGAGGCGATCGAGCGGGCGATCGAACGGAGTCTGGCGCTGCTGCGGTTCTATGTCGGCAAGGGCGCGATTCCCTACGGCGACCATCACCCGTGGATCGAGACCCACGAGGACAACGGCAAATGCGGCATGGGCGCCGTGCTGTTCGACCTGCTCGGCGAAGAGAACGCGGCGACGTTCTTCTCGCGCATGAGCCTCGCGTCGCATGGCGGCGAGCGCGACACCGGACACACCGGCAACTACTTCAACATGCTGTGGGCGATGCCCGGCGTGGCATTGTCGGGACCGAACGCGACCGGTGCGTGGATGCACGAATTCGGCGCCTGGTACTTCGACCTGGCGCGCCAGTGGGATGGCACGTTCCGGCACCAGGGGCCGCCGGAAGAACGTGACGACAGCTACGGCGACTGGGACGCCACCGGCGCCTACCTGCTCGCCTATGCGATGCCGCTGCGCAAGATCCTGCTGACCGGCAAACGGCCGGCCTCGGTCAAGCCGCTCGATGCTGCCGATGCCGGGGCGCGAATCGCCGACGGTCGCGGTTGGGACAACCGGGACCGCAACAGTTTCTACGCCGGGCTCGAACAGCCGGAACTGCTGCGCCGGCTCGGCAGCTGGTCGCCGGTGGTGCGCGAACGCGCGGCCATGGCGCTCACGCGGGCGAAGGCCGCGGTCGTTCCTGCCTTGATCGAAATGCTGACGGCTGAGTCGATCGAGGCTCGCTACGGCGCCTGCCAGGCGCTGGCGCACCTTCGCGGCAGAGCCGCGCCGGCGGTGGAAGCGCTGATGGGCTGCCTGCAGCACGACGACCTCTGGTTGCGGGTGAAGGCCGCGGAAGCGCTGGGACAGATCGGGGCTTCGGCAATGCCGGCGCTGCCCAAGCTGCTCGAGACGCTCGCGCGTTCGCCCGGGGGCACGGATCCGCGTGGGATGGAACAGCGCTACCTGTGCTTCGTGCTGTTCGATCGGGGGGAAGGCATGCTGCGGCGGCCGGTCGGAGGCGTCGACAAGGAGGCGCTGTACGCAGCGATCCGCGCCGGGCTGCAGAACCAGGATGGTCGCGCTCGCAGTGCCATCGCGTCGATCTACGATTCGATGCCATTCGAAGATCTGCGGCCGTTGCTGCCAGCGATCCACAAGGCCATCGTCGAGCCCGCACCGAGCGGGATCATGTTCGCCGACGGCATCCAGACCGCAGGTTTGAAGCTGCTCGCCAAACACCACATCGAAGAGGGACTCGCCGCGACCGTGCACTACGTCCGCCACATGAAGCCGCACGCCAGCGAGCACCGGGTCCCCGAAGTGCTCGAGATCCTGCGCGGCTACGGCGCGCACGGGCAGGCGTTCCTGCCGGAGTTGCGGCGGACCGCCGAGTACTTCGAGCATGACGAACCGGACTTCCCGAAGCATCTGAGTCGACAGAAGGCCGAAGCGGTGCGCGTGGCGATCCGCGAGATCGAAGCGAGCCAGGTGCGGCCGCAGCTCGTCCGCATGCAATAGCGGGCGTGCTGGTCGCGGCTTCAGCGCAAGGATGCCGCGCAACCGATGGCCGGCGATGGCCCGAACGGGCACGATCGGCGCCGATGCGAAGTTCTCCTGCCCTGGCCGTCGCGTTCTGTGGTCCGTTGCTGTTGGCGCAACAGGCGCCAAAGCCCTTGCAGCCGATCGATCTGTTCCGGCTCGAGTTCCAGATGATGTTCCCGTTCGAACAGCCGAAGGGCTGGCTCGATGCGGAGCACTATTCGGTGTTCGATGCCGGCAAGGGGCAGATGCAGGGGCCGATGCAGTGGAGCAGCGTGCAAGCGCTGACCGGCAAGCGTGAACGGCTGCTCGACCGCCGCGTCGTGCAGGCGGCGCTGAAGAAGCTCGATCTGCCGCTCGATGCGGTCGCCGAACTGGACAACGAGGAGTCGTGGACCTGGAACCGAGACCACAGCGCCGCGGTGCTGAATGTCGCCAGCGACCTGTTCGCGATCGATCGGCAGGGTGCGATCACGCGGCTGACCAGTTCGCCGGATGACGAAGTCGGGGTGCAGATCTCGCCGGATGGCAAGCTGGTGGCGTTCGTCGAGGCGCACAACCTGAAGGTCGTGCCATTCGGTGGCGGCGCGGTGAAGCCGCTGACCAGCGAGGGGCACGACGATCTGTTCTTCGGCCGGCTCGACTGGGTCTACCAGGAAGAACTGTACGGCCGCGGCAACTTCCAGGGCTACTGGTGGTCGCCCGACAGCACGCAGATTGCCCTGCTGAAGCTCGACGAGTCGCCGGTGCAGGAGTTCACGCTGGTCGGCGAGACGCCGGCGCGGCCACCAGTCGAAGTCACCAACTATCCCAAGACCGGCGAGCCCAATCCGATCGTCTGGCTCGGCGTGGTCGCGGCGACCGGCGGCGACGTGCGCTGGTTCGACACCGGCAAGTATCCGGATGACGATCGGCTGATCGTCCGCGTCACCTGGACACCCGACAGCAAGGAGGTGTTCTTCCAGGTGCAGAACCGCGTGCAGACCTTCCTGCACATGCTGGCGGGCGATGCGGCGACTGGCGGCGTGCGCGAGGTGTTCGTCGAGGACAGTGACTGCTGGGTCGAGGCGGGGCCGGAACCGCAGTGGCTTGCCGGCGGCGGTGCGTTCCTGTGGCTGTCCGAACGCTCCGGCACGCGGCATCTGTACACCTACGAACGCGACGGCAAGCTGCGCGGGGCCTTGACCAGCGGCGAATGGCAGGTCGGCAAGGTCGTCGCCGTCGACGAGGCCGCCGGTGTGGTGTTCGCGCTCGCCGATCGTGCGTCGCCGCTGCAGACGCAGCTCTACAAGATCCCGTTGGCGGGTGGCGAGCCCATCCAGGTCACGCAGGGCCGCGGCACGTACGATGTGATGATGGCGCCAGGAAACGCGACGTTCGTCAGCACCTGGAGTTCGGCAATGGTGCCGCAGCGGATCACCGTTCGCGACGTCGCCAATGCCGAGCTGCGCGTGATCGCCGACAGCCGGCCCGAGCTGATGGCGCCGTACGGCGTGATCGAACCGGAGTTCGTGCAGGTGCCGACGCGCGATGGCTTCCCGATGGAGGCGATGCTGATCAAGCCGCGGGGCTTCGAAGCCGGCAAGCGCTACCCGGTCGTGCAGCACACCTACTCGGGGCCGCATGCGCCGAAGGTCCGCGACAGTTGGGGCAGTCGGGACTTCCTGTGGCATCAGAGCCTGGCGAACGCCGGCAACCTGGTGTTCGTCTGCGACAACCGTTCGGCCAGCGGCAAGGGGCGCAAGTACGCCAAGGCGTGTTGGCAGAATCTGGGTGCCACCGAACTCGCCGACCTGGAGGACAGCGCGCGCTGGCTCGTCGCGCAGGGTCTGGCCGACGAGTCTCGGATCGCGATCTGGGGCTGGAGCTACGGCGGGTATCAGACGCTCTACAACCTGACACATAGCAAGGTCTGGAAGTGCGGCATCGCCGTCAACGCGGTGACCGACTGGCGCAACTACGACACGATCTACACCGAACGCTACGCGGGACTGCCGCAGGCCCACGCCGAGGCCTACGACCGCAGCAGTCCCAACGCCGCCGCCGGCGACCTGTACGGCAAGCTGTTGCTGATCGCGGCGGCGATGGACGACAACGTGCACATGCAGAACAGCCTGCAGTTCCTGAAGGCGCTGCAGGAGGCCGGCAAGGACTGCGACTTCATGGTCTATCCCGGTGTCCGGCACGGCATCGAATCGCTGCCGCAGCAGTTGCATCTGTTCGCGAGGATGACGCGATTCCTGCAGGAGAATCTGTAGCCGTGGCGATGGCGTGGGCCGGCGCCCTGTCGCGCCACTACGGCGGCAGCGAGGCCGAGGCGCAGCGGTTGCGGGCCGGCGTCGAGGCCTGGCGGCGCGATCTGCTCGCGGCGGTGGCCGAAAACGTGCGCGCGGCGATCGACTGGGACGAAGGATTGGCGGCGACTCTGCAGGTCGATCTCGGCGCGGCTGGCTGGTCGGGGCTGCGCCTGTTCGCGTTCTACGCCGAGCAGACGGGCTTGGAGATGCCGGACACGGTGCCGGCGTTGCTCGAGCTGGATCCGGCGTGGCGCGCGGCGGCGGACGGCAAGTTCGCGAACAGTCGCTACGGGCATCTGCTGGCGTGCCGGGTCTGGCTGCCGGGTGATGTGCCGGTGACGCTGCGGGCGCCGATGCCGGATGGCAGTTCAGCGGAGATCGGGTCGCTGGCGGTGCTGCTGGATCAGTTGCGGTTCCTCAACGCGCGGACGTTCCAGGCGGACGCGGCGACGGTCGCCACGTGGGAACAGGAACCGGCGCCGGCCGGCGGTGACCTGCTGGCGGCAGCACAGCGCGGGCTGGCCGGCATGCTGCGGGCGGCGGCGTTCGCGACCGGACATCGGGTGCCGCTGCTGGTGGTCGAACCCTGACGGGCACGACGGTTGCCTGCGCGGCGGACCGTGAGGCGGTGTGCCTTCCGATCGAGACAGCCGCATCTTCCCGGCGGTTGGCGGTTGGCGGTCGCCGTTCGTTCGCTAGCCTTTCGCCACCTCTCGTCCCTGATCTCCGAGGAACATCGCGTGCACGATCCTTCATCGTCTGGCTTGCTGGGCAAGTACTTCGCTGGTCACCCGGTCGGCCTCCCCATGCTGTTCTTCTCGGAGATGTGGGAGCGATTCTGCTACTACGGGGCGCGCGCCCTGTTGGTGTTCGCGCTGACCAGTCAGTTCCAGTTCTCCGAACAGGACGCCAACAAGGTCTACGGTGTCTACACCGCGCTGGTCTATGCGACCGCGATTCTCGGTGGCTGGGTCGCGGATCGGATTCTCGGCTTCCGGCGATCGATCCTGGTCGGCGGTCTGATCATGGCCGCCGGCGAGTTCATGCTGTTCCTCCCGAGCCAGGAGATGTT
The DNA here is from genome assembly GCA_016713175.1 of Planctomycetota bacterium. Taxonomy (GTDB): domain Bacteria; phylum Planctomycetota; class UBA1135; order UBA1135; family UBA2386; genus JADJPQ01. Next base: position 31,474 of record JADJPQ010000027.1, on the reverse strand, counting down.
CTTCTACGGGCTGGCGCTGATCATCACCGGGAACGGGTTGTTCAAGCCGAACATCTCGACAACGGTCGGCAAGCTGTACCAGCCTGGCGACAAGACACGGGATCGCGGATTCGTGATCTTCTACCAGGGCATCAACCTGGGCGCATTCATCGCGCCGCTGCTGTGTGGTTGGCTCGGTGAGCAGTACGGGTTCCGCTTCGGCTTCCTCGCTGCGGGTGTCGGCATGCTGCTGGGCGTGCTGACGTTCTGGCGAGGGCTCGACCGCCTGGGTGACATCGGCAAGCCGCCCGCCGGAAAGGAAGGAACGCAGAGCATTCTCCTGGTCGTGATCGGCGCCGCGCTGCTGTCCGGCGTGGTCTTCACGTTGCTGACCAAGAAGGAATGGATGTTGACGGTGCTGTCGGTTGCGATGGGCGCCGTCGCCCTGACCCTGATCGGAATCGCGATGACACGCGAGCGCGTCGAGCGCGACCGGATGTTCGGGCTGGTGATCCTGCTGTTCGCCAACATCTTCTTCTGGGCGATGTTCGAGCAGGCTGGATCGTCATTGAACTTCTTCGCCAAGAACTGGACGGATCGGACCTTCTTTGGCCAGGAGGTGCCGGCCGCCTGGTTCCAATCGATCAACGCGGTTTGCATCATCCTGATGGCGCCGCTGTTCGTCTGGCTGTGGAAGTGGCTGGATGCGTCCAAGCGAGACCCGTCGATTCCGGTCAAGTTCGGCATGGGCATCGTGCCTTTGGGGTTGGGGTTCGGCGTGCTGATCCTCGGTATCTCGCTGACCCCTGAAGGCGGCAAGGCGAGCATGCTGTGGCTCACCGCGCTCTATGTGTTGCACACGTGCGGCGAACTCTGCATCTCACCGGTCGGTCTGTCGGCCATGACCAAGCTTGCACCTCCGAGCATGGGCGGCATGGTCATGGGGGCGTGGTTCCTGTCGGTTGCCGTTGGCAACTTCGCGGCAGGTCAGATCGCGTCGGCAGTCGGTGGTGGCGAAGGCAAGAACGTCAATGCGATTGCCTCCGCGCAGGGCTATGTCGAGGTCTACACCCCGGCGATGTGGGCGTCGTTCGGCGTCGGCGCGTTCTTCCTGCTCATCGGACCCATGGTCAACAAACTGATGCACGGCGTGCGCTGAACCGCGCGGCCTGCGCAGAACGGCCACCTGCCGGCGCCCAGGGCCGGCGGCACGATGGGCGCATGGCGAAGCTGCGCACGCTCTCCCAGGTCGTCGACGACCTGCACCGCCTCGACCCCGCCCGGATCGACCTCGACACCGTCCAGGCGATCGTCGCCGATGGCACGCTCGACGAAGCCTCACTGCGGCCGTTCATCCAGCCGCGCAGCGACAAGTACGCCCGCCACCTGGTGCACCGTTCGCGCTGGTTCGACGTGCTGGTGCTGACCTGGCTGCCCGGGCAGATGACGCCGATCCACAACCACGCCGGCAACCTCGGCTGGGTGCGGCTGGTGCGCGGCCGGATCGCCGAGGAACAGTACCGGCTGGTGCCGTCGACCGCGGCCGTCGGCCTCGATGTGGCTCCGGACACCGAACCGCGCCGCGGCATCGAACTGGCGGCGGTGGCGCGCGGCGTCGTCGCCGACGTCGGCGCCGTCGCCACGGTCGATCGGCAGCGCGCCATCCACCAGCTCGGCAACCCGAAGGAGCACGCCCGCGACGAGACCGCGGTGACGCTGCACGTCTACAGCAAGCCGCACGACGTCTGCCTGGTGTTCGACCGGGACGCTCGCACCTGCACGCGCCGCGAACTGGCATTCGACAACGCCGCTGGCGCGTTGTCCTGAGTGCGACGATCTGCGGTGTCGGCATCGTGCCGCGCCCAAGCCGGCGCCCACGTTCCGCTGCTCCGACCCTTCGCGCGCTGGCAGCGATTCGCCGCTGTGCTACTCTCCGGCTCTCGCGGTCGTTTCCGGAGGAACGCAGATGTTCGGCTCGGCGGTGCTCGAAGTCCTGATCGGACTGGTCGTCGTCTTCTTCGTGCTCAGCATCGTCTGTTCGGCACTGAGCGAGGCCTGGGCCAGCCTCAGTGGCTCGCGCGGGCGCATCCTCGAACTCGGCGTCCGGCAACTGCTCGGCGAGCGGACCACCGAGTTCTTCGCCTCGCCGCGGATCGAACCGTTGTGCCCCCCCGATCGCTGGGTCGTGCTCGGCAACAAGATGGACAAGTGGCTGCCGCGCCGGCCGTCGTACGTGCCGAACGCGACGTTCGCCGAGGTCGTGCTCGATCTGTGGGCGCCGCGCGCCGAGAGCAAGAACGGCCAGACGCTGCTGCATGCCGACGCCGCGCGGATGGTGCGCCTGGGAACGCAGGCCGACCTCTGGACCCGGGCCGCCGATGGTCCGGCACTCGAACGTCAGGCTGCGGAGCTGATCGCGCGTGCGTGGTCGTCGGTGCCCGCCGATGCACCGGACCGTCCCGCCGCCGCGTTCGCCGCTGTCAGCAAGGGCATCGAACAGCTGTTCGCCGCGACGATGGATCGGGCGACCGGGTGGTATCGGCGGCGCGCGCAGTTCGCGTCGTTGCTGTTCGCGGTGCCGGTCGTGCTGGCGACCAACGCCGACGCGATCTCGTTGACCAAGGCGCTGTTCCGCGACCCTTCGCTGCGAGCCGAGATGACGGCGATGGGCGAGTCGTTGGCAAAGAGCGATCGCCAAGACGACGCTTCGATCCAGCGCGCGCGGGAAGTGCTGGCCGGCCTCGCCGCCAAATCGGAACTGCCGCTCGGTTGGCCCGATCGGCGGTTGCGGGACAGTGACGAACCAGCTGTTGCCGGCCGCGGCAACGATGCTGTCGAGCGCCGTGACTTCGATCAGGCCGCGAAGGACCCGATGAAGGTCTTCGGCTGGCTGATCAGCATCGTCGCTGCCAGCCTCGGTGCGCCGTTCTGGTTCCAGTTGTTGAACAAGCTCGTCAGTTTGCGGGGATCGGGCAAGGCGGCGGCGACGCCGGCCGAAGCCGTCGTTCCGGCCGAGGTCGCTGCGGCCGGTGTCGCGACGGGTTCGCCAGCGGCACCGGGGGTGGCGGCCTCGCCGGTCGCCGCGCCGGCCAGCGTGCCGGCGCTGGATGCGACCTATTGGGACCGCCTGGGCCAGCAGCCGAAGAAGAGCGCGGTCGAAGTCGCGGCCGGCGGCAAGGGCGCCGAACTCGGCCTGGTCCTCGATTGCGCGCGGTTGTCGGCCGCGGTCTACCGCGATCTTGGCGTCGCCGCGCAGTTCGCCGGCCACGTCGGTTACCTCGTCGACGGCACCCGCACGTTCGACGAGAAGGACACGCAGGTGATGGTCGGCACACGCGGCAACGACGTCGTCGTCTGCTATCGCGGTACCGAACCCACCAAGCTCGAGGACTGGTTGACCGACGCGAAGTTCAAGCTGGTGCCGGCGCAGGAGCGCAAGCTCGGGGCCGGTCGCGTCCACGGCGGTTTCGCGACCGCGCTCGACCTGGTTGCGGCGAGGGTCGACAAGCTGGTGCAGTCGCTGGTGACCAAGGAATCGCGTCTGGTGTTCACCGGTCACAGCCTTGGCGCCGCGCTGGCCAGTCTGCATGCCTGCCGGTGGGCCCCGCAGCGCGAGGTGGCGCTGGTGACGTTCGGATCGCCGCGCGTGGGCGACGGCGAGTTCGCGCGGCAGGTGGATCAGTTGCTCGGCAAGGGCACGTCACTGCGCTTCGTCAACGGTCGCGATCTGGTCACGCGTGTGCCACCGCGCAGCCTTGGCTTCGATCATCTCGGCAAGGTGATGTACTTCGACGACCGCGGCGCGCTGCAGCAGGACGGCGCCGAGTGGTTCCGCTGGCTCGCCGACGTGCTCGACGCCGCCGACGACTTCAAGACCGCCGCCGGCCGGACCATCCAGGATCACGCGATGGAACGGTATGTCGCGCGGCTGGAAGCCGCGTTCGCCGTGGTCGTGTGATCGATCGGCGGCGCGGCAGCCCCATGGTCCAGAGCGCCGTGCCCGACGCTTGTGGTCCAGCCGCGTGCCGGTGATCCGGCGGGTGTCGAGCCAGGCGAGCAAGTTGTCGATCACCGGCCTCGGTGCCGAGTGTCGTGCCGCCTGGCCGCTCGTCTCTCGTCGCTGGCGTCGGGGTAGGCAAGAGTGCCTATAGGCAGAAGTGCCTACCGGCAAAGATGTCTGGTCGACGACCCTCGGTCGTCCGTGCAAGATCGCGACGTCGCGAAGCCATCGCCTCGTCCGGCCAGTAGGATGCCCGGGAAGCCGTGTCCGCCGGTGTCATGGCCTGAACGTGATGGACCCGATACGCCCCCGACTGCCGCTGCCCTACCGTCTGGCCCTGCCCTACCTGCGGGCCGAACTGCCGGCCTGGGGCCGGCTCTACCAGTTGGCGGGCGGCAACCAGCACCGGCGCTGGCACGGCCAGGGCCGGGCGATCGTGCGCGGCAAGCTGCACGGCTACGAGATGGAACTCGATCTCGGCAACTGGTCCGAGCGTCTGACCTTCAGCCTTGGCCGGTACCACGACCTGCCGATCCAGGTGGCCTTGCGCGCATTGCTGCGGCCCGGTGACACCTTCGTCGACATCGGCGCCAACCTGGGCATGCTGTCGTTGCTCGGGGCGAGGCTGGTCGGCGACCAGGGCCAGGTCGTCGCCTGCGAACCCAACCCGACGTTGCGCGCACGACTCGACGCGCTGGTGCAACGCAACCATCTGACCAACTTCCAGGTCGTCGCCGCCGCCTTCGGCAACGCGTCGGGCACCGCCGAGCTGCACGAGTACGCCGGCCATTCTGGTTGGGGGTCGCTGTCGACCGCTGGCCCGGGCGGCATGCCGCCGACCCGGACGCATACGGTGCCGCTGGTCACCGGCGATCAGGCGTTCGCCGATCTGCCGGCGCGACCGACCGTGATGAAGATCGACGTCGAAGGCCACGAGGTGCCGGTGCTGCAGGGGCTGCGCCGGACGTTGGGCGATCGGCAGCCGGCGGTGTTCCTCGAAGTCGCCGATGCGCATCAGCGGCGCGCCGGTCACTCGGCGGCGGCGATGTGTGGCGAACTCGAACGCCTCGGCTACGCCGGCTTCGCGCTGACGATGCCGCGCACGCTGCGTGGACGACGGCTGCGGCTGGTGCCGATCGCGGCGTGCCGCGAATCGGAGTTCGACGCCTTGTTCGCGCCGGCCCGCGGCCCGCTCGCTGAGCGCATCACGGCGCTGCTCCGCTGATCAGTCGCCCGCCTGGTCCGTGCCGGTTGGCGGTTCCGGCCCCCGGCTGCGTCGCCGCAACGCCTCGCGCAGCACGAACTCGATCTGGCCGTTGATGCTGCGCATCTCCTGTTCGGCCCATGCCCGCACCTGCTCGAACAGTTCGGGCGGCAGCCGCAGCAGGAAACCCTTCTTGTCGTCGGCCACGGCTCAGCCGTACAGCGTCCCCGTGTTGATCACCGGCTGGGTGCCGCGCTCGCTGCACAACACCACCAGCAGGTTGCTGACCATCTGTGCCTTGCGCTCCTCGTCGAGCTGCACGACCTGATTGTGCTTCAGCTGCTCGAGCGCCATCTGCACCATGCCGACGGCGCCGTCGACGATGCGCTTTCTGGCATCGAGGATCGCCTCGGCCTGTTGCCGCTGCAGCATCGCGCCGGCGATCTCCGGCGCGTAGGCCAGATGGCTGAGCCGACCTTCGAGCACCTCGATGCCGGCCATCTGCAGCCGCTGGGTCAGTTCCCTCTGCAGCTCGAGGTTGATCTGCTCACCGCTGCCGCGCAGCGACACTTCGTTGTCGTGCGGCGAGTCGTACGGATGTTGCGAGGCCAGGTGGCGCAGCGCCGATTCGGTCTGCACCTGCACGTAGCTCTCGAAGTTCTCGACGTCGAACGCCGCCTGCGCGGTGTCGCGCACGCGCCAGACGACGACGGCGCCGATCTCGATCGGGTTGCCGCGCAGGTCGTTGACCTTCAGCTTGTCGCTGTTGAAGTTGTGCGCCCGCAGGCTGACCGGCTTGCGGGCGGTGAACGGGTTGATCCAGTAGAAGCCATCCTGGCGCAGCGTGCCGGCGTAGCGACCGAACAGCGTGACGACCTTGGACTGGTTGGGGTTGACCAGCACGAGCCCGCGGAAGAACAGGATGCTGGTGAGGATGCCGACGACCCCGCTCAGGATGACTGGGACGCCGATCTCCGGTCCGACGTTCTTGGCCAGGTAGCCGCCGTACGGCAACGCCGCGATCGAGGTCAGCAGCATCAGGAAGCCGAGCAGCAGCCGGGACAGGCCGTGGCCGGGGTTGGGATAGAGGAGTTCGCGAGAGGTCTGGGTCATGGGCGGTATCGAAGTGATATCAGAAAGATATCCTCAGGTGGCCATCGGACCTGGCGGACTGTCGGGCATCGTCGCCGTTCCTCTTCTTGCGTCCACAACGAACGCCAGCACAAAGGCTTATGTCACCAGTCCAGAATCGACGCGACAGCGCTACGCTCCCCGCTGCCGATGACGACACCAGCCAGCCCGTGGCAGCAGTGGTTCGAGGCCGTCTGGGCCGAACGCGAGGACAGGGTCTACCCGGCGTTGTTCGGCCCGCTGGGGGGCGGCGTCTACCCGGCGTCGCCGGCGACCTACGAACGCTACGGGCAGCAGCCGGGTCATCCGGGCTGGCTGCATCACGGTGTGTTCGCGTGCCCGCCGAACGCGCAACGGGCAAGCCACCTGCATGTGACCTCCGGGCTCAGCAACCCGTGGAACCTCGACCAGCCGGGTCGCGACCCGACGGGATTCTCCGGCCTCGGCTTCGAACTCGCGATCGAGACGCCGGCGCCGGCGCCGTGGGCGGTGCAACTGCTGCACAACCTGATGGCCTACGAACTGCTGGTCGCGATCGGTCGTTACGGTGGCGCCGAGTTGTTCGAGTACGGCAATCGGATCCCGCTGCGCGCGTCGTTGACGCCGGAGTTCGAGTCGGCGATCCGCTGGCTGATCGTCGAACAGCCGCGGCACTATGCGTCGACGTTCGAATTGCCGTCGGGGCGGGTCGACCTGTTCCATCTGGTCGGGGTGACCGATGGGGAAGTGGAGTTCGCGCGGCAGTCGTCGCAGGATGCGTTGGTGGCACTGTTGCGCGAGCAGGGGGCGAGTCCGGTCACCGACGTGCGCCGGCAGAGTTTGCGGCCGTGACTTCGATGCGGCGCGGCGCGGATCGCGCCGGGTTCGCGGATCCGATGCCATCGCGCTGTCGCGGATCCGGGAGTGGCCAGATCCGTTCCGGCCGCGGTTGCCGCCGGAATGAGCCGCTCTAACCGTGGTGATTCTCGGCGCTGCCATTCGGCTTGAGCCGCGAGCCGCAAACCGCCGAAACAGGATCCGGAGGCGCCGCAATGGAGATCCTGCTCGTCGAGAAAGATCCGATGGCTCGCGACCACGTCAAGGTCGGGCTCAAGCAGTTCCAGGAACTGTCGGTCACCGTCGGCGACGGCTATCAGGGGGTCGGTGAGCTGCGCACCAAGCAGTTCGACTGTGTGATCCTCGGGGTCGATCCGCAGGACAACGAGAGTCTGCAATTGCTGCAGCACTTGCGGTCGTTCGACCAGACCACCGAACTGGTCGTCATCACGCCGTCGCGCAGCCTGCGGGACTTCAGCGCCGAGAAGACCAAGTACGGGATCCACACGTTCTTGCCATCGCCGATCGAACTGCATGAGTTCTTCGGGTTCGTCGGCCGCTTCCTGGAGCGCCGGACGGATCGGGCCAATGGTCCGGTGCGCAAGGCGCCGAAGCAGCCGGTAGGGACGGGTCGTTCGGACTGAGAGCTGGAACGGCTGGGCGGAGTCGTCGGGGCCGGGTTGGCGGCCTGGATCCCTTCGCGATCGAAGACGGGGTCGTCGGCATCGAGAGTTCACACCCTTCCCCGTTGCCCACCGCCAGCGCAGAATCCGCGCAATGTCCGAGCCCGTGCAGCGCCCAGATGGCCAGCGACCCCGCCGGCCGACGATCTACCTCGAGTCCCGCTACCGCAAGCTGGTCCGCGGCCTCCCGCAGACCATCTTCTGGTGCCCGACCTGCAAGGGCGACCGCCGCCGCCGCGTCGGTTGCCAGCCTTGCCAGGGATTCGGCAAGCTGACCCGCGAGTCCGTGCAAGAACTGATCGGTCGCCGCCTGGTGCCGGCCTTCGGCGCCAAGCACGGCGCCTTCCACGGCGCCGGTCGCGAGGACATCGACGTGCTGATGCTCGGCCAGGGCCGGCCGTTCGTGTTCGAACTGCAGGCGGTGCGCCAGACCGGCGTCGATCTGGCCGCGATCCGCGACGAGATCGTCGCCCGCGCCGAAGGGCAGATCGAACTGGCCCCGTTCGTCGCCGTGCGCAAGGACCGCGTCGCGTACTGGAAGGAGACCCACTTCGACAAGGTCTACCGCGCCGAAGTCGAACTCGGTGGCCCCGTGACCGACGAAGTGCTCGCGGTGGCGGGGGCGTTCGCCGGTGAGATCGTGCAGCGCACGCCGCAGCGCGTCGCCCATCGCCGTGCCGATCTCGATCGCCGGCGGCAGATCCGCGTCGCCGCACTGAAGCGATTGGACGATGCGCGCGTCGAAGTGCGCGTCCATTGCCAGCATGGCACCTACGTCAAGGAGTGGATCTCCGGCGATGAAGGCCGCACGACGCCGTCGCTGGCGTCGCTGCTGTCGGTCACCGCGGTCTGTCGGGTGCTGGACGTCGAGGAGATCCTGACCGATGAACTCCCGGGTCCGCGCCTGCCGCGCGCGCTGCCGGCCGAGGCGTAGATGTCGGTCGACGTGGCCGTGCCGCGGTTGCCGCTGCTGCGCCTGCGCTGCAGCACCAGTGAACTCGTGCGTTCGCTGCTCGAGCGCAAGCCGCAATGGGGCCATGTCACGCCCGGCGAAGAACGGATCGACGGCGATCGCGCGGTCAGCTGCTATCGCCTGGACCCCGAGTCGTTCTTCCTGCAGGTGCAGTGGCGGCGCAGTGGCCAAGGCGAGCCGTGGAGCGAACGCGACATCACCGTCGTGCCCGGTTCGGTCGTGGCGTTGCGCCTGGTGCTCGACGATCTGGCGCCCGACGCGGTCACGCGCGCGCTCGGCCTGCAACCGACCCGGGCGTGGGCGAAGGGCGACAAGGGGCCGTCGGCGCGGCGGTTCCGCGAGGAAGGCCTGTGGATCCACGAAGTGTTTCCGCGCGGCTTCCATTGGCCCGAGGAGAAGGTCGGCGAACTGCTGGCGCTGCTGAAGGCCCGGCCGGCGTGGCGCGACGTCGTCGGTTCGCGCGGCGTCACCTGGGCCGGCATCACCGTGCGGTTCCACGGTTGCCTCGAGCAGATGGGCGGCTTCGCGCTCGAACAGGCGCAGCTCGAGGATCTGGTCGGGCTGGTGTTGCAGCTCGACGTCGATCTGGTCGCCGACTGAACGTTCAGCGGATCTGGACCCGCACGCCGTTGGACCACGACGTGCGTGGCTCCGGCCGTTCGAGGGCGACGTGCTGGGCGAACAGTTGCAGGCCGGCGGCGTTGGTGCCGAGCTGAATGCCGAACTGCAGCGGTCCCGGCGTCGACGTGGAGGTCAGGCCGGCGACGATCGCATCCGGACTGACCAGCAGGCTGCAGCCGTTGGTGCCGAGCCAGGAGTCGACGGACAGCGGCAGCGCGGTGCCGTTCCAGCTCGCGTCGTCGAGTCCCAGCAGCAGCAGTGCCGGCCGATTGGCGTAGTGTCCGGTCGATGTGGTCAGCAACTGGCCCGGTGCGGCCAGTACGCCGCCAGCGGTCAGCGTCGCGACGCCGACGGCGGCGGTGCAGCCCTGCCCGAACGGTGTCGCCGAGCCGACCGCGACCTCGAGGCCGCGCACGTCGAGGAAGCCGACGGTCGGACCGATCTGGCTGATCACGCCGATCTGCGTGTCGACGCGCACGAACCGGTCGGACTCGAACCCGATCAGGTCGCCGTTCGGCATGGCGCAGAGGCCCTGGATGTTGCCGCGCACGTTCGGGAACGCGACGGTGGCGACGCCAGTCGCCGGATCCAGGCGCATCAGCCCCAGGTGGATGTCCATGGCCCACAGTTCGCCGGCGTGGAGCGCCAGGGATTGCAGGCCGGTGCGGCCAGTTGCGCCGATGCGCGTCTGCTGCCCGGTGAAGGTGTCGATCATCACCAGCGCGTCGATCGACGACATGTCGCCGATCTGTTCGATGGCCCACAGGCGCGAGTTGCCGGTCGCGGCCAGGCCGCGGAAGTCGCCACACGCCGGGCCGGCAGTCGCGGTCAAGGTCGTCGGGTCGATGCGGACGAGCTGGAAGTTGGGCGGGTTGTTGGTCGACGACCAGTAGCAGCCATCACGGTCCAGGGCCAGGCCGTTGAGGCCGTAGAAGCCGCTCGCCACGGTCGTGATCACGCCGGTGGCGGCGTCGACGCGGGAGATGTCGCCATTCCAGCTGACCACCACGAGATCCTGCGCCAACAGTGGAGCTAGCGACGACAGCACGAGGGCGACGGTTCGCATGGTCTGGTGACCGGATAGTCACCCGGTTCGGGTGCGTCACCGCGAATCGAATCTGCAGTCACTCGAGTCCCAGCACCCGGCGCACGAACTTCGGGAACTCGCGATCGAACTGCCACTGCAGCATCTTGCGCGTGCGGTGTGACGGCGTGAACGTCGGTGGGACCGCCTGCAGGTCCACCGTGCCGCCCTCGAGCAGGACCGGGAACCGGGTCGACAGGTCCAGGGTCGTCGGAACCTCCAACCCACGCAGGACATACGCATCGCCGGTCAGCGCGTAACGGGCGGCATCCTCGCCGCGCGACGGGTCGCCGCCAAACCAGCGCAGCAGGTCCATTTCGCCCGCGGACTGGCCCTCGGCGGCGTGGTTGGCGAACACCGAACAGAGGTATCCGGTCGCGGTGAAGATGGTCAGCCGGAAGAACGGCGTGCGGACACCGGGCGTCCGCAGGCCGATGACGCGTCGACGTTCGGCCATCGCCATCAGGTTGGCGGAACCGAGATCGAGTTCGGCGGGCTCGACCGGCAAGTCCGGCAGCGGCGACGACGGTGCGCGCGCCAGGCCATCGCTGCCGACGAAGAACCACGTGCTGCCGAGCGGCAACAGGAACGGCGCCTCGTCGCCAGTCGTCAGTCGCAGGACGCCAGGAACTTCGACGATCGGGCGCAACGCGTAGACCCCGACATCGGCGGCGTGGAATGGCGGCCGCAGCAAGCGGTCGATGCCGAAGTGCAACTGCACGGTCTGGCCGTGGGCATGGGGCAGGCCAGCGACGAACAGCGGCGCCGGCGCGCGTTCGTCGACTTCGCGTTGCAACGCGCGGTGCATTCGCGCCGTCGTGCGATCCGTCTGCAACTGATGGCTGCGCACATCGATCAGCGACGGCAGCCACAGCAGCAGCACGATCGGCACCAGCCAGCGGCCGCCAGCGGCGAACAGTCCCGTCAGCGCGGCCGACGGCAGGTAGAAGTAGCGCAGGTTGTGGTGGTTGTCGGTGCCCGCCAGGAACGCGGCCAGCGGTGCACAGGCGATCAGGAACAACGCCAGCACGAGGCCCATCTCGGGCAGTCGGTCCCGGGTCCAGAAGAACCAGGGGACCAGGAGCAGCGGCAGATAGCCAAGCCACGTCAGCCAGACCGGGACATGGCCGAGCGCGGCTCGAGCCAGCTCGCCGCTGGTCCAGCGCGCCGGATTGACCAGGTCGAGCGCCGAATCGGCGAGGCCGGCGACCATCGCGATCGGGTCGTAGGCCGCGGCGAGGTAGCCGCCGAATCGCCCGAGCACCGTCAAGCGGAACAAGAGGTACCCGCCGAGCAACGCCCACAGCGGCCAACTGCGGAAGCCACCGCGCCGCCAGGCCGTCGGTCCGTGGCCGGGGTCGAGGGCCGCGCCGAGCAAGGTGCAGATTGCGGGCACCGTCACCGCCAGTTCCTTGCTGGCGAGCGCCGCGGCGAACCACAGCAGCGTCGGCCACTGCCGTGCCGATTGGCGTTCGCACCCGCGGACGAACGTCCACAGCGTCAGCAGGATCCAGACGGTCGTGTGGCTGTCGACCCGACCGACCGCCCAGCACAAGGAGCCGGCGTGGCCGGGCATCATCGCCCACAGCGCCGCCGCAGCGAACGCGCCGCCCGGCCGCAGCAACCGCAGCCACAGCAGGCCGAGCAACAGCGTGCTGATGCCATGCGCCAGCACGTTGCTGAAGTGCGACCACCACGGGTTGCCGCCGGCGACGGTTGCATCGAACCAGAAGCTGAGCGTGATCAACGGCCGCCAGAACAGCCAGATGTCGGTGGCGCCGTACTGCGGGCCGATCAGGTCCTTTGCTGCCTGGCCGAAGTCCTTGGCGTAATGCAGGGCGACGAAGTCGTCGCTCTGCCAGTACGGTTCCAGCGGCCACCATGCGACCAGCGCGACCAGTGGCAGCATCCAGAACCAGGTGGGCACCGGTTCGGCCGACGCGTCGAGCGAGCGCGGCGCCACCAGTGGTCTCACAGCTGCACGCCCAGCAGTTCCATCTCCATCAGCATCTGGCCATTGGCGAATGCCTGCGCCGGAAAACGCGCCAACCGCCGGCCGCTGACCTGGCCCCGACCGCCGACGAACCAGATGCGCGCCGGCGGCACCAGACTGCCGCGGAAACGCACGTCGTTGAGGCCGCCCAGGCCGATGAAGCGATCGATCTCCCAACCGGCGGTCTTGCGGATCAGCACGGTCGTCGCCTGCGCGGCGCCTTCGATCATCAGCACACCGGGCATCAGCGGCTTGCCCGGAACGTGCCCCGGAGCCCACCAGGCGTCGGCACCCCAGTCCTTGTAGCCCACGACGATGTGGTTCTCGAGGTCGAGGTGGGCGATGCCATCGAGCATCTGGAAGTGTTCACGGTGCGGTACCAGCTGGCGCAGTTCCTGTTCGCTCACGACATCGCGGGAGAGATCCAGGCTTGTCAGGTCGACCAGGGGGCGTCCCATGCCGGTCACCCTACCCGACGGCGCGGAGCGAGTGAACGGCGAGTTGCCGGGTTGCGTGGGTCCGTCGCGGTCAGCCTTGCCCGGCCTTGGCGAACAGCCAGATCGCGGTCCTGACCATCGGGGTGTTGAACACCCATTCGCCCTTGTCGCTGCCCTGCCGCAGCACGTTCAACTGTTTCATCCGTTGCAGGAAGTCGGCGAGCTTCTTGCGTTCGCCATCTTCGAGGCCATCGGCGATGGCCGACTTCTGGAACGAGGGCTGCAACGGATCGATACCGGCGATCTTGGTCAGGATCGAACGGTAGGCGGCGCTGCGCAGTTCGGCCAGGATCTGTGGTCCCACGTAGCGAGTAGTGAAATCGGCCGCCGCCTGCACCAGGGCGCTGTTCGCGTCCGCCAGATCGATCACGCCATCCTGATCGATCCAGAAGGCCTGATCGCCGAGCATGTGCAGGATGCGTGGTTGGCCGGACCCGAACTGCACCAACTGGTCGAGCGCGTCCGGTTCGACGCGCATGTCGACGGTCTGGAAGGACCGTTCGAAGAACTCCCGCGACTCGGCGGCGGACAGCGGGGGCACCTCGATCACGTCGAAGATGCGGCCCACCGGCTGGTGATTCGCGATCAGTTGGTGGCGACGCTCGGGTGTGCCGCAGAGAACCAGGCAAAGCGGGACCCGTTCCGCAGCGAGGGCATTGCGATCGATGATGCCCTTCAGGAAATGGGCGAATGCGGGTTCGGCAGCGACGCCGTTGATCTCGTCGAGGACCAGGAAGATGCCGCGATGCCATTCAGCCCGTGTCGGCAGTTCGGCGATCAGGCGCTGCAGAGTGCTCAGGAAGCTGCCGATGTCGGCGAAGTGCGCTGCTTCCTTGGCGATCTCGTCCAGGTCGAGGTCGACGCCGAACAGGTTCGCACTCTTGACGAAGCGGCCCAACGTGGTCGTGACGCGTTTCCACAGCGGGCGGTGGCGGTGGGCGGCCTGCACGATTGCCTTCAGGATTGCTTCGCCAACTCCGCGCAGGTCCTTCTGACCGGCCATGGATGCGGTGATCGTCAGCAGGCCAAACTCCTCTTCTGCTGCTGCCGCGCAGTAGTTGGCCAGCGAGCTCTTGCCGATGCCGTACTCGCCTTCGAGAAAGAACGCCGTCGGCTTGCCCAGCGCGGTCTGGCGGACGCCGCGTTCCAGCAGGTGGCGGATCTGCGCCTGACGGCCCACGAACAGGTCGACGGTCGTTGGTTGGCCCGGAAGGAACGGATTCCGCGGCTTCTCGGTCATCGCTACCTCAAGGTAGCAACCGCCCCGCCGCACGGAAGGCGTTGGCCGCGGGTTCTACTTCTTCTTGTCGGAACGATCGGCGGCGCGCACGTTCGGACGGCTGCCGGCGGCCGGCGGCGAACACGACACCGTGCCGTCTTCGGCGATGGCCTCGATCCACCAGCGGATCCGATGACTACGCAGCAGTGGGTTGGTGGCGGCGGTGAACTCACCGTCGCCGGCCTTGGCGTCACCGTTCTTGCCGTCATCGTGCATGACCAGCGTGGTCCACGCCGCCAGCTTGCCGTCGGCGACGTGCGCAAGCAGCCTCGTGGCGCCGCTGGTCCTGGCGGTGAACGTCAACGCGACGGTGGTCTCGGTCGGCGATTCGGTGGCTTCGGCAGTGGCGAACACCGGCGCCGCCGATTGCATCGCCGGGTCGCCGAGCAGCACCTTCTGCCGCTGCGCGAGCATCGCCCGGAGCGTCCGGCCGGTCGGCTCGTCGGCGGTCTGGGTGCGGAACTGCGCGTGGCCGTAGAGCGCGTGCACGTCGTTGGCGACGATGTCGTCGATCGCGGCGACCCAGCGCGCGACCTGCGGCTGGTGCGTCTTCCAGTCCAGTCCGGTGGTTGCCAGCGTGCGGACGAACGCCAGGTAGCGCGCGCGCCATTGCGGCACCGCGAGCAGCCGGTTGACCAGCGGGCGATCCTGCCGATCCAGTTGGGCCAGCGGCGCCTGGGTTGGATTGCTGCCGCCCGGGCCGCCGCGGCGACCGCCAGGGCCGGCGCCGGGACCGCCCGGAGCTCCGGGGCCGAATCCCGGGCCATCCGGCGGGCCTCCACGCGGCACCGGCGCACCGTCGAATGCGCCTGCACGCGGTCGCTGGCCATCGGGGGGCGCGCCGCCCGGGCCGCGACCACCCGGACCGCGCATGCCCGGTCCGCCCATTTCGGCGCCGAGCACTTCGTTGCTGTCCATCGGCAGCACGTGGAACCGATCCTCCGGATCGAGCCACAGCACATAATCGCTGCCGCGACTGTAGTAGCCGTCGCCGTCGATCAGCGCGTTGTCACAGGCGAGGAACCACAGTGCGTGATCGATGTCCAGGTACTGCGGCAGCACCTGCGGCAGTTCGGCATCGGCCGATTCGGCGAGCACGCGGCACAGGTCGGCCAGCCGTTCCCACGCCTTCGGATCGTCCTTGGACTTCAGCTGGTAGGCGCGCTTGTAGGCCGCGACGTCGTCGCCGAGCCACACCAGCGCGCCGTTGCCGGAGAAGTCGGCCGGCACGCGGAACCGCGCGCCTTTGCCAGTGCCGAACTCCTCGTCGAGGAAGTCCTTGTTGAACTGCTGCACGTTCGCGTAGATGCCGTGGTCTTCGCCGTTGATGACGACGCGGACCAGGTTGGCCTGCATCGCCGGCAGGTACTGACGGACGATCCGCGCGTGCAGGGCTTCGCGCAGGAACGACGCGTCGCTGTGCGCGTTCAGCAGGTTGAGGGTGCGATAGCCGCCGAGGTGCTGGTCTTGGTGCACGAAGTCGAGGGTCAGGTTGATCGACTTCTTCTTGCCGCGTGCGCCGCCGAACGAACTGTTGCCGCGGAAGCGCATGCCGACGTCGGTGTAGGTCGTGCCGTCGACGGTCATGGTGACCGGGAGTTCGACGTCGGTGCGGTAGAACGCGACCAGTTCGTCGAACCAGTCGGTGCCGGGGACGTCGAGGAAGATCGTGCGGACGACGTCGGGGTCGTAGAACGGCTTGTCGAGGTGGGTCTGGACGTCGGCGGGAGTGACCTTGCGGCCGACCTTCGGTTCGGCGTTTGCCGGGTCGCCTTCGCCTTCGGGGCCGGATCCCGGTGGGCCGAATCCGCCGGGGCCACCGGGCCCGCCGGGTCCGCGATTGCGCTGCGGCCGGTTCTCGGCCATCCAGGCGCGCGCCGCCTCGCGTTCGTCGGTATCGAGGCGACGGTTGCCGTCCTGGTCGAACTGCGCGACGAGTTCGGTGCGTTCGCGCATGCCAGGGCCCTGGCCGGGCAGCGGGAACGCGCAGAGCAGCAGCCACGGGGCGGTGGGTCGGAGCATGGGCGTCGGTTTACGCGGCGGCGGCCGGGTCGCCCACCGCGTCGGCCGTTGATGCGCAAACGGTGCGAATCCGCCGGATCAGCGGAGCGCGTCCGACCAGGCCTGCAACACGTAGCGCGAGCCGACCTTGCCGAACACGAGCCAGCGCGGCTCACCGATCTGGCTGACGTCCAACCGTCGCCGCGTCTGTGGCTGCAACGCGGTGAACAGGTCGTACACCTCGACGTCGGTCCCCGCGGTCACCGAGTCGTCGCCTGACGCCACGGCGGATACGGCGACCCGGAGAACTCGGACGGGCGCATCGGTGATCGCACGCAGCCGCCCGTGGACGACCCAAGTGTCGGGCGCGTTCGCGAACCGCCGCATCGCCTCGGGAACGTCTGGCGTCGGCGCTCCTTCGGGCGGCTCGTCCGGAAGCCGGGGGCCGCAGACGACGATCCACCGATCCGTCCGCAACCCGCGCAGCCACTTGGGTGCCTGGAAGGCGAGCACGAAGTCGCGGGTGTCGCCGACCGCGAGCGCGGCGATCGGCGTGGCGGCGTGGAACTGATGGTCAGCGATCGCCGGGCTGAAGACGGTGTCGACCCGGCCGCCGCGGCGCAGTTCGTGGCGAAGGTCTGGTTGCAGGATCCGGAGTCGGACCGGAGCGGTCGGGTTGCGCTCGCCGCCATAGGGCTTGCCGATCCGTTCGATGCGGGCGCGGACGACCGTCAGTTCAGGATCCTGCCGCGCGCGTTCGAGCAACGCGACCGCTGCTGGCAGCCAAGGCTCTTCGGGCTGAGGCGCCGGTTCGCGTGCTTGCGGCGCGATGGGAGCGAACGGCTGGTCGACGGGAGTTTCGCCGGGTGAGGCGGCGGCCTGGACGTCGGTGACGCCAGCGGGCGCGGGAACTGCGGGCGCTTCGATCGGCGGACTCGGCGCCAGATCGTTGCTGAGCACGAACCACAGACCAAGCAGCCCGAGGATCGGCAACAGGATCACGGAGTTTCGCCAAACCGAGGGCCGCACGGCGTGGGGTGGCCGGGTCGCAGCAGTTCCTGCCGCGATCAGCGCCGCAACCGCACCAGCTGGAACGTCTCGGTCGCCAGCGTCGCGCCGTCCTTGACGTTCAGGTGCTTGAATCGCCGTTCGAAATCGTCCTTGGCGATCGAGATCTCCCACAGCCCCGGCGGCACGTTGGGGAACGTCGCGCGGCCAAGTGGATCGGTCGCCAGTTGCCAGATCTTCAGTTCCTTGCGGTCCAGCGCCTGGATCTGCACCAGCGCTCCCGGAATGCCATAGCCGGCGATGTCGGTCACCTGGATCGGCAACGGCATGCCGCGCGGGATCGTGATCGTCTGGCCCTGCGCCTGCACGACCGAGCCGGCGTAGACGCGCGCCGTCGCATGCACGGTGACCGGCACCGGGTCAGCCAGCGGCGCCGCCAAGGCGCCGACATGGACCAGATAATCGCCCGACAGCACATCCTCGAAGATCGCGCTGCCGTTGTTGTCGGCCATGCCGGTCCGGACCGGCCGGCCCAGCGGCTCGCCGACCGGTTGCATCCGGACCTCGACCAGCGCGTGCGGATGCAGATCCTGATCGCGCAGCAGGATCGAGAACGGCACGCCCGGCGAGATCGCCAGCTGCACGTCGTCGACCAATGGGTGCTGCTCGGTGATGCCGACGGTCTGCCGGCTGCCGTTCAGACCCGGGGAATGCGCGGTGACCGTGTAGCCATAGGCAGAGAACGGAATGCCCTCGGCGCGGAACGTCGGCGTGCCGATGCCGCGTTCGACGCGGATGGTCTTGGCGAAGCGCTCGTTGAACTTGCCGTTGCCGTCGGTGGCGGGCTTCAGTTCTTCGATGGTGACCTGGATCGACTGGATCTTGCTGACCACCGAGGCGACCAACGCGATGTCGCCGGCGATCGTGCCGCTGGTCCAGCCGGTCGTGCTGACGACGGTGTCCTTGCGCGAGTAATCGCCCTCGATCGGTTGGCCCTGACCGCGGCCGACTGCACCGCCCTGAGCCTGCGCGACAGCCGGCGGCTCGGGCTCGGACCTGGTCGTGACTGGCGGCGCCGTGACGGGTGCCATTTCGCCGGCCGCGCTCTCGGGCGCCAGGGCCACGTAGCCGATCGCCGAAAACAGGGCGAGGGCGCTGGTCAGGACCAGGACGTCACGTGGGCGCATTCGGGGTGTCGGGGTTGGCGAACGGAACCTGCGGCGGGGTCCCCGCAGCGTCTCTCCGGCGAATAGTATCCCGGATTCCGCGCGCAACCGGTTCTGTTGCGGCGCTGCGTCCAGGTTTTCCCGATTCGCCCATGCCGACGTCGTCGTCCCGTCCTCTGCTCGTGGTCGCATTCCTGGTCGGCGTGGCCGCTTCGTTGCCGGCGCAGGCGCCGCGCGCGGCATTGCCGGACGAGGTCCTGGTCGTGGTCGAGGTGACGGATCCTGGCGCCGCCTGGTCGGCGGTGCTGCAGGCGGTCGGGCCGGTGCCGCCGGACCTTCCCGAGTCGGTGCGGGCACTGCTTGGCGTGGGGCTGACGACGGTGCGTCTCTGGCTCGGTGCCTCGCCGGCGGAACGGATCGAGCAGTGGGCGCGCGGGGGGGTGGCGCTGGGCTATGCGCCGGCCGAGCACGGCTTCGAACCGTTGCTGGCGATGCGGCCCGGGGATCCCGCTGCCGCGGTCGCGTTCGTCGAACGGATCGGCGGCAAGGCGCGCATCGAAGGCGAATGGGTGCTGGCAGGAAAGAGTCTGGCGGCATGCGAACGGCTGCGCCGGCGTCTCGTCGATGGCCCCGCGCGTTGGGCGGCATGGCCCGTCGCGGAAGCATCGCCGGCGGCGGTGCGGGTCCTTGCCGATCTGCAACGGTTGCGAGCGTTGCCGACGTCGCGGCCGCTGCTGCCCGGGCTCGATGGCGGCGGCCGGTTCCTGTTCGGGCCGCTGGCGGTGGCGATCGATGCCTCGGAACGGGCGCAGTTGGAACTCGTCGGCGGCGACGCGTTGCAGTTGCGTGCCCGGCTTTTCGCCGGGCACGGCGGCGACCACTGGTCGAGGTTGTCGCCGACCGGTGGTCAGGCGCGATCGATGCTCGCGCCGCCGACCGGCGCGTTGGGCATGGTGGCACTCGACCGCAGCCTGCATGCGTTGTTCGCGGACTTGCAGGCGTTCCTGCGCGAGTCCGATGTGCTGGCGGCGCAGGGCTTCCTGTCGATCGCCGATCAGATCGACGGTGCGGCGACCTCGTTCGTCGACGATCTGCTGCGCGGGTTGAAGCAGCCGTGGACGTTGTACCTGCTGCCCGCGGCGGCAATCGATGCCGAGCAGGAACCAACCGCACCGCGGCTGCGGTTGCCCGGGTTCGCGCTGGTGGCGCCGATCGACGATCCGGAGGTCGAGACGATCCTGCGGCGGATGGCGCAGTTGTTCGTGGTGATCGCCAACGCCGAGCGCGCGCAGGCCGGCAAGAAGCCGTTCGTGCTGCGGCCCGAACGCGGTGAGCATGGCAGCGGCTTCGTCGCCGAGCCGACGCCGTGGCGCGGGCCCGGCCAGCCGCCGGTCGAGTACGGGCTGTCACCGACCCTGCTCTTCGGCCATGGCCATGTGGTGCTCGGCAGCACGCGTGCGGCGGCGACGGCGTTGTTGGCGCAGGCGGCGGCCGGGGCCACCGCGACGCTGGTCGGCGATCGGGTCACGCTGCATGGGCCGACATTGGCGGCGGCAGCGCTGCAGAATCGCGGGCCGTTGGTGGTCGCGCGGATGTTGGACGAGGGCGAGACGCGATCGGTGGCGGAGCGCTTCTGGGACACGTTCGTGGCCGTGGCCGCAGCGATTTCGGTCGAGCTGACCTCCCAGGTCGCCGCCGACGCCGCCGAGATCACGGTGACGGTCCGGAGGCAATCGTGAACGAACTGCTGGCGCCATGGCAGCCGACGCGCGACGACCCGTTCGATCTGCAGAAGGTCGGCCATCTGTTCCGGCGGGCAGGCTTCGGCACGTCGTTGCGCCATCGGCAGGAGCTGGTGCGCGAGGGTCTCGATGCGGCGCTGGCGGCGGTGGATCCGCCATCGGCGTCGGTGCCCGGCGCCGACGCCATGCTCGGCGACGTGCTGGCGTTCGGCGATCGCGCGCGGGTGACGGCACATCGCGTCTGGTTGGCGCTCGAATCGGCGCATCCGCTGCGCGAGAAGGTCAGCATCTTCTGGCACGGTCACTTCGCGACCAGCGATGCCAAGGTGCAGGATCCACGCGTCATGGCGGGGCAGCTGGCGACGTTCGATCGCCTCGGGCTGCTTCGCTTCGACGAGCTGGCACAGGCGATGGCGCGCGATCCGGCGCTGCTGGTCTGGCTCGACAACCAGCTGAACAAGAAGGGCGCGCCGAACGAGAACTTCGCGCGCGAGCTGTTCGAGCTGTTCACCCTTGGCCGCGGCGCCTACACCGAACAGGACATCCGCGAGGCCGCGCGGGCGTTCTCCGGCTGGCATGTGCGCGACGGCCAGTTCTTCTTCGCGCGCTTCCTGCACGACGACGGCGACAAGCAGGTGCTCGGTCGGCGGGGCGCGCTGACCGGCGACGACGTCGTCGCGGCGGCGGTGACGCAACCGGCGTCGGCGCCGTTCCTGGCGGCGAAGTGGCTGCGGGCGTTCGTGCATCCCGAACCCACGTCCGCCGAGATCGAGGCGATGGCGGCCTGCTACCTGGCCAACGAACGGCACGTCGGCGCGACGCTGCGGACGCTGCTGCGCAGCCGGTTGTTCTTCTCGCCGCGCGCGTATCGCACCAAGATCAAGAGTCCGGCGGAGTTCGCGATCGGCACGGTGCGGTTGCTCGGCGCTCGCGCCGTTGCGGCCGATCTGGCGCGGGCGATGGCGACGTTCGGCGAGGCGTGGCTGATGCCGCCGACGGTCGAGGGCTGGCACGGCGAACGGGCGTGGTTGTCGGGCGCGAGCTGGCTCCTGCGTTCCAACTGGGCGGCGGAGCTGTTCGCCGGGCAGCGCGGCAAACTGCAGCCGACGGCGGCGAGCCTGCTGGAACGGTTTCGTGGTCCCGAGGACAAGGTCAAGGCGGCGTTGCTGCTGTTGCTCGATGGCGAGTGCAGCGACGAGTCGCGGGCGCGGCTGCTCGCGTTCGCGCGTTCGCCGGCGGCGCAGGGCGCCGGTGGCGATGCAGCGTTGTTGCATGCGACGGTGGGGTTGCCGGAGTACCAACTGTCATGAACCGACGATTCGATCGGCGGACGTTCTTGCGTTCGGCGCTGGCGTTGCCGGCGGCACCGCTCCTCGGCCACGGCAGTCGCTGTCACTGGGCGCCGCGCGGTGACGATCGGGTGCTGCTGGTGCTCGAACTGGCTGGCGGCAACGACGGGCTCGCGACCGTGATTCCGGTCGATGACCCGGCCTATGCCAAGGCGCGGCCGGCGCTGTCGGCGGTGCGACGCGGCAGCCACGCGATCGTGGACGGGCTGGCGCTGCATCCGTCATTGGCGCGGCTGGCGCTCCGCTGCGGCAATGGAGGTGCGGCGGCGGTGCTCGGGGTCGGCATGGAGAAGCCCGATCGTTCGCATTTCCGCAGTCGCGATCTGTGGCATACCGGCGATCCGACGTTCGTCCGGCGGCAGCACGACACGACGGGATGGCTCGGCCGCGCGGCGGATGTCCTGGCGGCTGGCGGCGCGGGCATGCCGGCGGCGAGCATCGGAGCGCTCGAAGTGCCGCTGCTGCTGTCGGCGCGGTCGGTCACGGTGCCGACGTTCGAGCGGGCGGAGGACTTTGCGCTCGGTGTCGTGCCGGGTGTGGCCGCATCCGAACGGCAGGCGGGGCTGGCGGCGCTGGTCGGCGAACGTTTGGGCGATGGCCCGCTCGGCTACGCGGCAGCGACGGCGGCGGCGGCGGCGAAGACGGCGATGGAACTCGAACAGGCGTTGCGTGGGTATCGCAGCGAGGTGACGTACCCGGACACGGCGTTGGGACGCGATCTGCAGTTGGCGGCGCGGATGGTGATCGCGGGCTTCGGCACGCGGTTGTTCCATGTCGTGCACGGCGGGTTCGACACGCACGCGCGGCAGTTGCCGACGCACGCGGGGCTGTTGGCGCAGGTCGATGCGGCGCTGGCGGCGTTCTGGCAGGACCTTTCGGCGCACGCGGCGGCTGGGCGGACGGCGGTGCTGGTGTTCTCGGAATTCGGCCGCCGGGTCGCGGAGAACGCCAGTCAGGGCACCGATCACGGGGCGGCGGCGCCGGTGTTCGTGCTGGGCGAGGGGTTGCGCGGGGTGGTGTTTGGCGAACGGCCGGATCTCGGCGATCTCGAGGATGGCGACGTCAAGGCGACGACGGATTACCGGTTGGTCTTTGGCGAACTGCTGCGCTGGCTCGGTGTCGATGGCAAGTCGGTGCTCGGGGGCGAGTTCGCCGGACCGCACGTGTTTGCCTGATTGCCGTGGCGACGTTGTTCGCGAACACTTCGGCGATCTGCCGACGTGTTGGCAGAATACTACGCGGCGTGTATCAGCAGGTCCGGGCTGTGCAGGCGGTGCCGTTCGGGTAGATAAACGCCATGCGCATGTTGCCGGGTCTCGTGGTTTCGGCGTTGCCGCTGGCCGCCCAACAGTCCTTCGCCGAGTGGCCGCGGTCACAGGTGCCGGCACTGCCCGCCCCGGTCCTCGATCTCGCCGTTCTCGATGTCGATGCGGATGGCGACGCCGATCTGGTGGCCGTGCTTGCCGACGGCACGACGAACTTGCTGCTCGGCGATGGCGAAGGGGCGTTCACGGTCGCGACCTTGTCAGTGGCAGTGCCCGGCGCCGCCGCGGTGGCGCTTGCGACCGGCGATTTCGACGGCAATCGGCTCGAGGACATCGTGATCGCGCCGTTCGGCGGCGTCATCAGGCTGGTGCTCCAGACCTCGATCGGGTTCCTTCCTGGCCCGGCCTTGCCGCTGGGCGCCGACGTCACCGCGCTCGTTGCCTTCGATGCCGACGGGGACGGCGATCGCGATCTTGCGGCTGCGACGAGTGGTGGCATCACGTTGCTGGAGAACCGCAGTTCGCTGCTGTTCACCGCCACGCCGCTCGGCGGTTCCGGCAATCCGGAGAGCCTGCTGGCGTTCGATGCCGACGGCGACGGCGACAGCGACCTGCTCGCGGTCGGTTTCGGCCAGGGCGAGTTGCTTGTCAACCTGGGCGGCGGCGTGTTCGGCACCGGTGCCCCGCTGCCGAACGTGCATCGCGGTTGGCGCCGCGCGGCGGCCGGTGACGTCGATGGCGATGGCGACATCGATCTGGCGATCGGCACTGCCGGCGGTTTCGGGGTCAACCAGGAGCTGCTGCTGCTGAATCAGGGCAACGCGAGCTTCCTCGACGCCACCACCGGGCGGCTGCCGCCGCAGGGGCTGGAGACCGCCGTGATCGCGCTGGTGGATTTCGATCGCGATGGCGACCTCGACCTGCTGGCTGGTCTGGATCGCGGCAACGACTTCGGCTCGCGCAAAGGCCTGGCGATCTGGTTGAACAATGGCGCCGGCGTGTTCGCCGCCGCCGACGGGTTGCTGCCGGCAAACGATCTGCCGGCCCAGGCGTTCGCGTTCCCCGACGTCGATCGCGACGGCGACGCCGACGTCGTGTTCGGCAATCGGACGGTCAACGGACTGCAGCTCTACTGGAACGATCAGGGACCGTTCGTGCACGTCAACGCGGCGCCGGTGCCGTATCGACACAACCAGACTGCCGACATCGCCGCGGGGGATCTCGATGGCGATGGGCTGCCGGAGATCGCGGCGGTCGGTTGGAACTTTCCGATCGTGTCGTCGGCCAACGCTTTGTCGCGCAATGATGGAACCGGGCAGTTCGCGGAAGTGCCGTGGAACGTGCCGTTCGGGCTGTACTCGGCCGTCGCCATGGCCGATGTCGACGGCGACGGGGATCGCGATGTGGCCTTGGCCGTGGAACAGGGTCAAGTGCGGCTGCTGCGCAATGACGGTGCGCTGGCCTTCACCGAGGTGACGGCGACGCAGGTGCCGACGGCCATGACGTTCACCCAGGCGCTGGCTGTCGTCGACTTCGATGGCGACGGCGATCGTGACCTGGTCGTGGGCAATCTCGGTGCGAGCCTGCTGTACCGCAACGACGGCAGCGGCACGTTCACCGACGTGTCGGCGACGCTGATGCCAGGGGCGCCGTCGGCGGCGAGCCTGGCGATCGACGATGTCGACGGCGACGGCGATCCCGATCTGGTCTGTGGCGCGACCGGTGGTCTCGCGTTGTTGCAGAACCGCGGCGGCAGTCTGGGCTTCGTGCGGGTGAACGGCGCCCTGCCGGCGTCGACCGACGACACCGCGGCCGTGGCGCTCGCGGATGTCGACGGCGATGGCGATCCCGATCTGCTGGTAGGCAACCGCCGCGCGGCGAATGGTCTGGCGCGCAGCTGGTTGCTGGTCAACGACGGCAGCGGCGTGTTCACTGGCACGCGCTATCTGCTGAGCACCCGCGACGTCACTGCGCTCGCGGCCGGCGATCTGGAAGGCGACGGCGATGTCGACCTGGTTCTTGGCGGCATCGAGGAACCGGTCGAGGTCTGGGACAACCGCGGGTTCGGCTTCGTCGTGCAGGCGTTGACGGCGCCGGGCGAACTGCGGCGCACGACCGCGTTGCGGCTGATCGATGTCGAAGGCGATGGCGATCTCGACGTCTATCTCGGCGCCGAGAACGCGGATCGCCTGCTGCGCAACCTGCACCGGCAAGCTGCGTTCAGTGCGGATTCCGACGCTCGGTAGTGAGTTGGCGGTCGATCTGGCGGTGCAGCCGGTCACGACCGCGGCTGGCGCGATGTTGCTCGGGTTCCCGGCGGCGTCACCGTTGCCGACGCCGTTCGGGCCGTTCCGGCTGCTGCCTGGGCTGACGTCGCCGCTGCCGCTGCCGGTGTTTGCTCCGGATCCCACCATCGCCCGGGTCGGGATTGCGGTGCCGGTGCTGCCGGCCCTGCTCGGCCTGCGCCTCGCCGCGCAGGGTCTGGCGATCCACGATCTCGCGGCTGGTCAGGTGCGGGCCACGGGTCTGGTCGTGGAGACGATCCGCAACTGAGCAAGTCGATCCGATGCGCGTACACGTCCTGTTCATGTCGATCTGGACAGCTGCAGCAATCACCCGCGGCCCGACCCGATGCTGGCGCACATTGCGTCATCGGCAGCCCAGGCGCGGCGCCACATCCGCCGGATCTCGATCGCGGCGACCGCGTGGTGGGAAGTGCGGGTGCTGACGATCGATCAGCCGGATCCGCGGCGCGACCAGCGCGACGAGGCCAAGGTCCGTTGGTTCGCTCGATCTACTGCTCGCGATCGATGGCGAGCTGGTGAAGTGACGGTCGCTCAGCCGCGCAACCAGGGCACCGCCGCGAACAGTTCCGCGACGGTCTTGCGATTGACCGCCGCCGCGTCGCGATGCCGTTCGGCGGGCTGCGGTTCGTCGAGCCACGTCTTCGGCAATGGTGCACCCGCGATCGGCTGCCAGGTCTGCAGCCAACCCTGGTCGATTCCGGTCGGCACCGCGCGCCCCGACATCGTTGCCCACACCATGCCCCAGGCGCGTGGGATCACCGAGTACGGCTGATAGCCGCCACCGCCGGTCGCGACCCACCGACCGTCGCAGACCGCGGCCGCGAGTTCGCGCGTCTTCTGGGCTGCGTGCAGGAACGATCGCGTCGTGCATTCGATGGTCGCCAGCGGATCGCTGCGGTGCGGATCGCAACCGTGCTGGCTGACGATCAGGTCGGGCCGGAAGCGGGTGACCGCGGCCTCGAGCACGCGGTCGACGCATTCGATCCACGAATCGTCGGCGGTACCAGGCTGCAACGGCACGTTCAGCGCGTAGCCGCGGCCTGCGCCTTCGCCGAGGTCGGTGACGAACCCGGTGAACGGGAAGCGCACCAGTGGCGTCTCGTGGAACGACAGGGTCACGACGGTCGGGTCGGATCGGAACGTGAACTCGACACCATCGCCCTGATGCACGTCGAAATCGACGTAGAGCACCCGTTCGCAGCCGTTGCCGCGCGCATGGCGGATGCCGACGGCCAGGTCGTTGTAGAGGCAGAAGCCGGCGGCGCCGTGCGGCATTGCATGGTGCAGTCCACCGGCCGGGTTGAAAGCCGCACGGCAACGGCCGGCGAGGACCTCGCGAACGCAGGTCAGCGTCGCGCCGACGGCGGCGGCCGCGGCCGTGTGCTGTCCCCTGGCGATCGGATTGTCGGCCGTGCCAAGACCAAAGAGCGGCGCCTGGCGCAGCAATGACGGGTCGGGCCGCGGCACCGACGTGGCCTGCAGGATCGCGATGTAGTCCGGGTCGTGGACGGTGGCGAGTTCCGCCTCGGTCGCCGGTACGGTCGGCAGCACATCGGCCGCGTGCAACAGCCCCGAACGACGCAGCAGGTCGAACAGCGGCCGCTGCCGGTCGCGCGCGAACGGATGGTCCTGGCCGAGGTCGTAGACCGGGAGCGCGGTGGCGTCGACGATGCGGGAATCACCCATGCCGCCGATCATGCAGAAGCCGGTGCCGATTCGCGAGTTCGCGCCGTCGGTGGGGTGGGGTGGCGCAACCATCGGAGTTCCATGCCGTCCGTGCTGACTCACGACAGTGCCGGTTCGGGACCCGCGGATCTGCTGCTGGTCCAGGCAGCGCTGCGTGGTGACGTCGCGGCGGGAGCCACTCTGCTCGACCGGCTCGGCTGCATCGTCAAGTTCGTCTGGCGGCTCAACCAGCGGCTCGGCTATCAGCTGCCGGCGGAAGGCCAGGAGGACGTCGTGCAGGCGGTGTACGCCGCCCTGTGGCCGCGGTTGCGCGACTTCACCGGCCACAATGCCCTCGAGACCTGGGTGTTCGGGTTCTGCCGCAACTGCCTGCGCAGCGAAGTGCGGCGGCGATCGCTGCATGCGCGGACCCCCAGCCTGCCTGCGGACCAGCTCGATCAGTTGCATCCGGAGTTCGAACCGCCGGAGGACCTGCTGGCGCGGCGCGAACGGCTGGAAGCGCTGCAGCACGAACTCGAGCAACTGCCGGCGGAGGAGGCCGAAGCGGTGCGCTTGCGTCATCTCGAGGGCCAGGCGTTCGAAGACATCGCCCGCGCGCGCGGGGTTGCCGCCAGCACCATCAAGGACCGGTGCTATCGCGCGCTGACCAGGATCAAGGACCGTCTGTGCCGACGCCATGTCGGCGGGGAGGAGTCATGAGCGACGTGACGTTTCTGCGCCTGTTGCAGGCGCGTGCGATCGATGAACTGACCCCCGGCGAACGCGAGCAGCTCGATCTGCTGGCAGCCGCCGACCCGCGCCGTGGGGCGGCCTTGGCCGAATGGGATGTCGTGCACGAAGTGCTGGCCGATGAACGGGCCTTGCGCCAGTCGCTGCAGCCGCCGGTCGAACCGATCGAGGAGGCGGCGCAGGGCTTCGTGCGGCTGCAGGCCGCGGCCGCGCGGGCCGGCGAACGACTGCGGTCGCAGATGGTGGCGGCGACCCTGCCGCGCGTGGTCGCGGCCGCGCCGGCGAGGCGTTCCTGGTGGCTGGCGGCGGCGGCCCTGCTGGTGGCGCTGTCGTGCTGGTGGTTGGTCGGCCGTGGGGCCGCGCCGGCACTGGACCCGAACGTGCCGCAGGATCGGCGGGCCGGCGGCAACCTGCAACTGGTGCTGCTCGAGCCGGTGCTGACCGCATCGGCGCGGACGATCCGCTGGGCACCGGTCGCCGGTGCCCACGGCTATGGCGTGGTCGTCGTCGATGCCGACGGTAACGTGGTGCTTTCGCGCGATGTCACCTTGCAGAAGAGCACGGCATGGGAGCTGACGCCCGAGCAGTTCGCCTCGTTGCGGGCGCAGGTGCGTCTGGCGCTGCGCGTGTCGGCGTTGGACGGTGCCGGCATCGCGATCGGATCCAGCGGCGACCTGGCACTGTCGCTGCGCTGATCTTCGCCGCGGTCACCGGTGTCCGGCCGGCGCTGGCGCAGCAGGAGCCGGAGCTGGCCGCGTTCCAGCAGCGCTTCCAGGAGGGGCTCGCGGCGTTGCGGGCCGGCGAGACCAGCAAGGCGTGGCGCGCGTTCTCCGAGTGCGAACGGCTGGCCGACACGGTGCCCGAACGCCATCGCGGCGGGGCGTCGTTCGCCGCCGGGTTGTTGCTGTTGGAGACGACCCTGCGCGTTGGTCAGACGGCCGAGAGCGAACTGCTGCAGGGGACGCTGGCGTTGCGGACGCGCGCCCTGCAGTCCGGCACCTGGGATCAGGAACTGTCGGCGGCACTGCGGCTGCGCACGCTGGTGCTGATCTGGCGGCTCGCTCCCGAGGGCGCGTTCGCCCGGCATTGCCCGGCGGCCGATCGGCAGTGGCTCGCGCGGGAGGATTTCTTCGCGCTGGCGCCCGAACGGCTGCCGCCACTGCACGGGGCGGCGCGGGTGTTGCGGCTGCAATTGGCGATCGGTGGTGCTGGCGAGGCCGCGGCGTTGCACGATCTGGCCCGGCACGAGGAGGCGTTGCTGCGCCGGCTTGCCGACGGCGAGGAACTGGCGCCAGAGGACCGCGACTGGCGCGAGGCCGGGCTCTCGGCGCTGTGTCGGTACCATCTCGAACGGCGCAGCCTCGATCGCGCGCAGATGTACGCCGATCGGATGTCGCCGGCCGGCTCGCGCGATGTCCGGTCGCTGCTGGCGTTGCAGCGGGAAGACCACGAACTGGCGGCGGCACTGGCCCACGAACTGGTGGCGGCGGGTGATGTGCGCGGTCACGGGCTGCTGGCGGATGCACTGGAGGCGAGCGGGCGGGCCGAGGCCGCACTGCCGCACTATGGCAAGGCGCTGGCGGCGGCGACGACGGCCGGGGCGCGCGCCGCGATCCACAACGGTCGCGGCGACTGCCTGCTGGCGCTGCGGGACTTCGTCGCTGCGGCGACCGCGTACGAGCAGGCGCTGCAGGAGTGTGCTGCCGACAGCATCGGCCTGGTTGCCGAGCGGGCCGAGACCAGGAAGGACCAGGGCCGGCTGGCCGAGGCTCGCGGCGATGCCGCGGCGGCATTCGCCGCGTTCGGCGAGGCGCTGGCGATCGGCGAGACCGCGCGCGAACAACTGCTGCGCGATCCGTTCGGTGGCTCCTGGCTGCGGGTGCATGGCGATCAGTTGACCGCGATCGATGGCATGCTGCGGACCTGGCAGGCTGCCGGCGCCGATCCGTGGGTGGTGGTGGCGGCGTTGGAGTTCGGCCGGGCGCGCAGTCTGCTCGATGCCAGCAGTGGAGCCGGGGGGCTGGTGCCGGCGCAGGATCTGCAGCGGGTGGCGATGGCGCGACTGTTGGCCGAGTCGCCCGATGCGGTGATGCGCGCCGACGCGGAACTGGCGGTGCTGCGCGCGCGCGCGGCAGCGGCGCCGTCGCGGACGGGCGTGCCCGACGCGTCGGTGCTGCGGACGTTCTGCGGCGAACACGCGGCAACGACCTGGCTGTGTTACTGGCTCGGGCGGGAGCAGGCATGGGTGGTCTCGGTGCGCGGAGCCGACGTCTGGTGTGACGAACTGGGGCCGACCGAGCAGGCGCGCGCGCACATCGCTGCGGCATTCACCGCGGTGGCGGCGCCGACCGCGGATCCAACGCCATTGGCGCCGGCCGTACGGTTCTTCCTGCCACCGGCCGTGCTGGCCCGATGCGGCGAACGGTTGGCCGTCGTGCTCGATGCGGCGATGACGCGGTTGCCGGTCGAAGCGGCGACCACGCTGCTCGAACCCGTGCGGACGGTCGTGCGCGTGCCCTCGTTGGCCGTCGCGCGGCTGGTGGCGGCGCGCCCGGTGGCGAACGGACGGTCGCTGGTGCTCGACGATGCGGGTGACCCGGAGCTGCAGCAACGGCTGCGGCTGGATCCGCTGGTGTTCTCCCGCCGCGAAGGCGATGCCGCAGCCGCAGCGCTCGGCAATTGGTGCATTGGCGCGGCAAACAGGCGACGTTTCGCGCGTTGGCGAGAGCGCGGTGGCGGCGCCGCCAGCAGTGTTGCACATCAGTGCCCATGCCGTCAGTGCCGGGATTCCCGTCGCAGTCGTTGCTGTTGCTCGGCGATGGGCCGGTGGCAATGGCGGCGTTTGCCGAGCTGCGCCTGCGGGCACGGCCGTGGTGTTGTCGGCGTGCAACCGGCGCTGGCAATGGCGCGGTCAGGAAGGCAACGTCGGTCTGGTCGAAGGCGCGTTTCCGGCGGGCGCGCGGGCCGTCGTGGCGCCGATCGCCGAAATCAATCAGCAGGCCACCGCGGATCTGATGGCGCAGTTCCACCATCGGCTGGCGGCCGGACGGGGACGTTGCCGAGGCGATGGCCGCGGCGCGGTCGGTGCTGGCGGCGGCACCGCCGTTCGCACACCGCACCCGCACTACTGGGCGACGTTCGCGGTGCATGGTCGCGGTGGCTCGACCACCGCGGCGACCGCATCGGCGTGCAGGTGGCGGTGGCCATGGTTGCTGGTGCTGCTGGCGGTGGCGCCGGTCTGGTCGTGGTGGCGCCGCTGGCGCGCGCCCGCTCCAGTCGGCGCCGGCGATCAGTTCCACGGCAGGATCGTCTGATCCGCGCGCGGCAACAGCGGCAGCGCCGGCCGCTTCTCCCACAGCACACCGCCGACTTGTTGGCCGAGCCGCCGGGATCGTGGTGGACAGCAGCAGCGGTTCGCCACGCCGTTCGGCATCGTTGAACCACCAGTTGCCAGAACCGCATGCGCAGATGTGGAGCTGTGTCCGGCGACCTGCCGTCGCTGTAACCAGCCTGGGCGAACGCCGGTGGCAACAGGTTGCGATTCTGCATGAACGCTGCGGTGAAGATGCGCGTTCTCCTGCCACGCCACGGTGAACGTCACCTGGCGCGTCACCGGGTCCGATCGGACGCAGCAGCCGATCCCAGCGGGAGCTGCGCGATCCCGAACGAGATCCTCCAGCATGACCACCAGTTCCAGATCGGGGAACGCCTGGAAGTCCCAGCCGGCCGGCACTCGCACGCTGGTGGCTCGAGATACCACCCGCTGGCCGACAGCGAGGCGTCATGCGTGACCCGCAACAGCTCCAGCGCCAGCGAACGGACTGGCATTGCGGACCCGGATACCATGACGCGCCATCCGGATGTTGCAGCCACAGATCGCGGTCGCCGTCGCCCGTCGAGATCGTCGACGAACGTTCCACAGCTCGTGAACGCACCCCAGTAGGCAATCAGGTCGCTCGGTT
>JADJPQ010000026.1 GCA_016713175.1 Planctomycetota bacterium | reverse complement strand
AGTTGACCGCGATCGATGGCATGCTGCGGATCCGCAGGCTGCCGGCGCTGATCCGTGGGTGGTGGTGGCGGCGCGGAGTTCGGCTTTCGGGGCGCAGTCTGCTCGATGCCAGCAGTGGAGCCGGGGGCTGGTGCCGGCGCAGGATCTGGCAGCGGGTGGCGATGGCGCGACTGTTGGCCGAGTCGCCCGATGCGGTGATGCGCGCCGACGCGGAACTGGCGGTGCGTTGCGCGCGCGCGCGGCAGCGGCGCCGTCGCGGATCGGCGTGCCTGACGCGTCGGTGCTGCGGACGTTCTGCGGCGAACACGTGGCAACGAGACTCCGGCTAAAGCTACTGGCTCGGGCGGGAGCAGGCATGGGTGGTCTCGGTGCGCGGAGCCGACGTCTGGTGGGACGTTAGAACTGGGGCCGATTCGAGCAGGCGCGCGCGCACATCAAGCGGCAGGCATTCACCGCGGTGGCGGCGCCGACCGCGGATCCAACGCTATTGGCGCTGGCTTCTACGGTTCTTCCTGCCACCGGCCGTGCTGGCCCGATGCGGCGAACGGTTGGCCGTCGCGCTCGATGCGGCGATGACGCGGTTGCCGGTCGAAGCGGGCGACCACGCCGCTCGAACCCGTGCGGATTGTCGCGCGCGCTCGCTGGCTGTCGCGCGTTTGGTGGCGTGGCGCGCCCGGTGGCGAACGGACGGTCGCTGGTGCTCGACGATGCGGGTGACCCGGAGCTGCAGTGCAACGGCTGCGGCTGGATCTGGCTGGTGTTCTCCCCGCCGCGAAGGCGATGCCGCAGCCGCAGCGCTCGGCGAGGTGGCACAAGGGGGCGGCAAACAGGCGACGCTTCGCGCGCTGGGCGAGCGCGGTGGCGGCGCTGCCAGCGGTGTTGCACATCAGTGCCCATGCCGTCGATTGCCCGGGATTCCTGTCGCAGTCGCTGCTGTTGCTCGGCGATGGGCTGGTGGCAATGGCGGCGTTTTTGCCGAGCTGCGCCTGCAGGGCACGGCCGTGGTGTTGTCGGCGTGGGGCGCCGGCGCTGGCGAACAACGCGGTCAGGAAGGCAACGCCCGTCTGGTCGAAGGCGCGTTTTCGGCGGGCGCGCGGGTCGCTCGTGCCGCTGATCGCCGAAGTCAATCAGCAGGCCACCGCGGATCTGATGGCGCAGTTCCACCATCGGCTGGCGGCCGGACAGGACGCTGTCGGAGGCGATGGTCGCGGCGCGGTTGGTGCTGGCGGCGGCACTGCACACGCACCCGCACTACTGGGCGACGTTCGCGGGGATGGTCACGGCGGGTCGGACCACCGCGGCGACCGCATCGGCGTGCAGGTGGCGATGGCCATGGCTGCTGGTGCTGGCTGGCGGTGGCGCTGCCGGTCTGGTCGTGGTGGCGGCGCCGCTGGCGCGCCTGTTCAGTCGGCGCCGGCGATCAGTCTCCACGGCAGGATCGTTCTGATCTCGCGCGCGGCAACGGCGGCGCCGGCTTCCTCCCACAAAGCACACCCTGCGCCGACTTTGTTGGCCGGAGCTGCCGGGATCAGTACAGCAGCAGCGGTTCGCCACGCCGTCCGGCATCGCTGGAACCACCAGTTGCCCGGCCCGCATGCGCAGATGTGGAGCTGTGTCCGGCGACCTGCCGTCGCGTAAATCAGCCTGGCGAACGCCGCAGGCAACAGGTTGCGATTCGCATGAACGCTGCGGTGGTCTGCGCGTTTTTTTTTCCCTTCCCGCCACGCCATACTGCGAACGTCACCCGCGCGTCACCGGGTCGATCGGACGCAGCAGCCGATCCCAGCGGGACTAGTACGATCCCGAACGGATCCTCCAGCACGACCTGCAGTTCCCAGATCGGGGAACGCCTGGAAGTCCCAGCCGGCCGGCACTCGCATGGTGGCTCTCGAGATACCACCCGCTGGCCGACGCGAGGCGTCATGCGTGACCCCCAGCAACTCCGGCGCCAGCGAACGGCTGCATTGCGGACCGGATACCATGACGCGCCATCCGATGTTGCAGCCACGATCGCGGTCGCCGTCGCCGTCGAGGTCGTCGACGAACGTTCCACAGCTCGTGAACGCACCCCAGTAGGCAAACCGGGTCACTCGGCGGTTGCGCGGTGGCCGCCGGCAGGAGGCACCGCCGCGGCGGAACCGCACCTGCGTCAGCAGCCGATTGCCGGCTGCGGGCAGGGCCGCCAGCACGACGTGATCGGCGTCAGCCTCGAGCAGCGCGGCGCCGCCGAGGGCGTCGCCCGGACCGGGCAGCCAGTGGGATCGATCGGTCTGACCATCGCGCCAGACAACCTGGACGCCATCGGCGAACGTCAGCACTGCGGCATCGGTACGCGTGGTCACGGTCGCCAGCATCGGACCGGTCGTCAGGTCGACCAGCGTGCGGCCCTGGCTCGGCACGAAGGCGGCGAACACCAGGTTGCCGGCACCATCGTCGCGCGCCCGATCACGACACCGAGACCGGGCACTTCGGCGGCGACGTCCGAGCGGCCATCGCGATCCCAGTCCAACAGCCGCAGGCGGCGCATGGGTAGCGGCACGTCGGCGCGCGCGATGCCAGCCACCGTCGGCAGGCCCCACGGCGCGTCCAGGCGGAACTTGACCACCACCGAACCAAGCGCGCCGGCGTCGAGCAGCACCGCGAGGTCATCGCAGGCCCTGGCCATCGTGGTTGCCGGTTT
The DNA here is from genome assembly GCA_016713175.1 of Planctomycetota bacterium. Lineage (GTDB taxonomy): Bacteria > Planctomycetota > UBA1135 > UBA1135 > UBA2386 > JADJPQ01. The sequence goes on along the minus strand of JADJPQ010000026.1, from coordinate 538,184 downwards.
CGATTTCGAGCAGGTTGGTCAGCGGCGGCAGTTGCGCCAGCCAGCCGTGCAGGAACGTCCCAGCCGCATGTGGATTCGCCGTGGCGGGCAAATCGAAACCGATCGTGCCGATCCCCGGCAAGGATAGGTCACGGTCAACAACTGGTCCTGTAGGACGCCGCGATCCGGATGTCGCTGCGTCCGCGATCGGAGTCGGCTGCGAAAACGCGCGCGGCCAGTCCCGAAGCGGCCGGCGCACTGTTCGCGTCCATCAAAGCCCAATGTTCAGCGTGCCCCGGGGCGTCGCCGAGGAACCAGGCGTCGGGGAGGTCATTGCCGTCGAGGTCGATCGTTCCCGCCGCGCGCAATCGGCCGACGCTGGCGAACGGGGCATGACTCAGCAGCGAAGGCTGCGCCGGCAGCTGCGGGGTCACGACCGTCTCGATCGGCAGCGGGCCTTGCGGCGACGCGACGACGGTCAGACGCATGGAGGGCGACGGCCAGCATGTGAATTGCACCAAAGACGACGAGCATAGCCGCGGTCGTCGAGGAGTGACAGGGGCCAGGCGGATTGCGTTTTGGTCACGCGAGTTCTGTGCGGCGAAAACGAAGCAGGAACCCGGGCCCCGCCGGATGGTCCGGTTCCTGCCTGCCCCGAGCGGACCGCCCGCCCGAGACCAGCCCGTCAAGGCGTGGCCATCGTGGTTGCGTCGCCGGAACCACCTGCGACGGTTGCGGAATCGTTTTTTTTCCGGCGACTGCCCGGCTACTGCCGTCGCGGCGGCATGACTGGCCGCCGTCGTCCGGTTGGCGTCGGCCCGGGTTGGTCCAGGTCATGCATCAGGCGGCCGACATCGTCGAGGAACGATCCCAGTCCCTGCAGTTCGATCGCCGGGGTCCTGGATTGTGGCGGTCCCGGTTCGAGCAAGCGGGCCTGCTCCTGCTCGCGCGCCGAATCCGCCCCGAGTCCGGCCCGTTCGTACATCGCGGCCGCCTGCAGGTGCACATAGACGCTGCCGCGGTGACGATCGGCCAGGCTGCGCATGGCGGCGAGGCGCTCATCGATCGCGCCTTCGATTTCGAGGATGCGCGCCAGCGCTACGCCGGTGCGCGCTTCATCGGCGTCGACCGGCAGCAGATCTCGCGGGCGGTGGCCAGTGCGGCCGTCCGCTCGATCGCGTCGGCGTGTTCGGCATCCCAGCAGGTGCTCGGCCACCAGCGCCCGCGTGTGCGGGCCGGGATCGAGCTGCAGCAGCCGCGTCAGGTCGTCCTGCATCCGGCGGGTCGCGTCGCGGCCGCCCTGCTGGCGCAGCGCATCGATCCGGAAATGCAGGATCTCGGGATTCGGTTCGCCGCGCAGCCGTTCGGCCTGGTCGAGATCGAACAACGCCTCGGCGAACTGGCGCAGCCGATGATGCCTTGGCGCGCACGAACGAGGCGATCGCGAACTGCGGGTCGCGATCGATCACCTGAGGCGGCGCTGACCGCCGCGAGCGCGAATTCGCGCGTTCCGGCGCGGTGCGGGCGTTCCTGTTCATCGCGCGAGGTCGCGGCGAGCGCCAGCCAGCGTTCGGCCCTCGGACAGCGCGCGCCAACCGTTTTTGATGGCGGCCGTGCTGCAGCACCAGGGTGCCGGCCAGCAGCCCGGATGCCAGGCGGTGACCAGCAGCGTCGGCAACGGGCGGCGCCGCCCGCAGGCGCGCGCACCAGCCGTCGGACCGGACCGATCCGCCGCGCGGCCACGCGTTGCCCGGCCAGGAAGCGGTCGAGGTCTTCGGCGAACTCCAGGGCCGAGCCGTAGCGGTGCCCAGGCTCCTTCGCCATCGCCTTGGCGACGATGGTTTCGACGTCGCGTGGCAGGTCGGCGCGCAGCGATCGCGGCGCCGGCGGTTGTCGCTCGAGTACGGCCTTCAGCACGCTCTGTGCGGTCGGCCCATCGAACGGTGGGCGACCGGTCAGCGCGGCATAGAGCGTCGCGCCGAGGCTGTAGACATCGCCGAGCGTGTTGGCCTGTGCGGTGCCGCCGGAGCACCTGTTCGGGCGCCAGAACATCGGCGTGCCGACGATGGCACCGCTCTCGGTCATCGAGCCGGTGCCGGTCTCGCGGGCGAGGCCGAAATCGGTGATCGCCGCCCGTGGCGCGGCGTCGACGTCGGCGGTGCGCCGCAGCATCAGATTCCCGGGCTTGATGTCGCGGTGGACGACGCCATGGTCGTGCGCGAACTGCAGCGCCCGGGCGACCTGGGCGCAGATCTGGCACGCGGTCCTGACCGGGAGCGGTCCGACCTCCAGGCGTTCTTGCAGCGTGGTGCCGTCGACGAGTTCCATCGCGAACCAGTGCAGCCGGCCGCGTGAACCCTGCTCGTAGACCGCGACGATGTCGGGGTGACGGATGCGGGCCATGATCCGGCCTTCGCGCTGGAATCGCGCCAGCGCCCGCTCGGTCAGGGTCAGGCTCGGCGGCAGCAGCTTCAGCGCGATGCGTTCGCCATCGACCCGGCGCCTGGCCTCGAACACGATGCCCATCGTGCCCTTGCCGAGTTCGCGGAGGATCTCGAACTCGGGCAGTTCCTGGCCGAGCGTTTCCGGCGCGAACGTGTAGAACTCGCGGCGTTGGCCGAAATCGCCGTCGGGTGCGTCGCCAGTGCCGGGCGCGCTGCGGTCGTCGGGCTGCGGGGCGGGTGGGTTCAGGTCCTCGGGCACGCGTCCTGGATACGCAGCAACTGATCGAGCAGGCCTGGAAGATCCTGCAGTCGCAGCATGTTGGGACCGTCGCTGGGGGCGTGGTCGGGGTCGTCGTGGACTTCCAGGAACAGGCCGTCGATGCCGCAGGCGATCGCGGCGCGGCACAGGAACGGCACCTTGGTGCGGTCGCCGCCGGTCGACGTTCCCTGGCCGCCGGGTCGTTGCACGCTGTGCGTGGCATCGAAGATCAGCGGTTGGCCGAAACCGCGCATCGTCGGGAAGCCGGTGAAGTCGACCACCAGGGTCCGGTAGCCGAAGCTGACGCCGCGTTCGGTGATCGCGACGTTCGGGTTGCCGGTGCTGGTCACCTTGGCGAGCACGTTGCCGACGTCTTCGGGAGCCATGAACTGCCCTTTCTTGACGTTGACCGCGCGGCCGGTCTGGCCGGCGGCGAGCAGCAGGTCGGTCTGGCGGCACAGGAAGGCCGGAATCTGCAGGCAATCGACGACTTCGGCGCACGGCGCGCATTGGTCGACCTCGTGCACATCGGTGAGCACCGGCACGCCGAGCTGGGCCTTCACGTCGCCGAGGATCCGGAGCCCTTCCTCGAGGCCGATGCCGCGGAACGCGCCGCCGCTGGTCCGGTTGGCCTTGTCGAAGCTGCTCTTGAACACCACCGGCACGCGCCGTTCGCCGCAGATCCGGGCGATCCGTTCGGCGTGGCGCAGCGTGTGGTCGCGGTTCTCGATCACGCATGGACCGGCGATCAACGCGAACGGCAGGTTGCCGCCGAGCCGCACGGTGCCGATGTTGGCGATCTTCGTACCGGAGGTCGTCGTCATCGGCCCGATCCTACCACGGCGGGGGCGAACACGCGGGCTCGCAGTTCGTGCAGCGAGATCGCGAGCGGCGCGAGGCCGCCGAGGTCGCCATCGATCTGCCAGGGTGCCGGGTCGCCGTCGATCCGCACCGACGTGGTTGTCCGGACGGTCAGATGGGGACCCGGCCGCAGCCGATGCAGCAACGCGCAGTCCTTGCCAGGCCCACGCGGTCCGCGACCGCATCCGGAAGCACAGCATGCAGCAGGCCGTCGTCCGGATCGATGTCTGAGTCAGTTGCGCTGACGCCACCGTAGTTGCGCACGCGGTGACCAGCACCGAACTGAGGTCGTCGAGCACCTGGCCGTCGGCAAACGTTGCGCGCAGTCGCCAGCGCGGCCAGTGTCGGACGGTGTGCAGGATCGGGCCGGCCCATTTGTGTTTGCCGAGCGTGCCGCTGCGGACCTGCGCCAGCCGCTGCACGACGCTGCCGTCGACGCCGGCGCCGATGAACAGCAGGAACCGGCGGTCGTTGGCGATGCCGATGGCCAGCGAACGCGTGTGACCCGCGGCGATCACCGCCGCGGCTGCGGCCGGCTTCTTCGGCAGCCGCAGTTCCATCGCCAGCACGTTGGCGGTGCCGACCGGCAGCACGCCGAGCGGACGCGTCGGATCGTCCATGCCGGCCAGCACTTCGTTGACGGTGCCATCGCCGCCGACCGCGACCAGGCCCGACCACGGCTCGCTCGCGGCGACGTGCGCACGCGCAGTGGCGTCGCCGGCGCACTTGGTGAAGTACACTTCGGCAGCCACACCGCGTTGCGCCAGTTCGCGCTGAAGCGCCGGTGCCAGCGCGCGGCTCTTGCCGCCGCCGGAGATCGGATTGGCGAGGATCAACAGTCTCTGGGTGGGCACCGGCTTCCGTTCGTCGACGAAAGCTGCAACCATACGCGTTCGATGGCCGCGTTCTCGGTGCTGGTGACCGGGGCCTCCGGGTTCCTGGGACCGTGGCTGGCCGCCGCGCTGCGGCAGGCCGGGCACACCGTCTTCGGTGTGGCTCGCACCGCCGGTGACGTGCTCGTCGATCTCGATTCGCCGACGCAGGTCCATGCCCTGCTGCGGGCGTTGCGGCCCGATCTGGTGCTCAATCTGGTGGCGCTGTCGCGGCTCGGCGACTGCAAGGCCGATCCGGCGCGGGCGCGGCGCGTCAATGCGTGGTTGCCCGGCGCGCTGGCCGAACGGCTCGGTTCGCGGCTGCTTCACGTGTCGACCGACCTGGTGTTCGACGGCGGTGGGGCACCCTATGGTCCGCTGGCGGCGCAAGCGCCGTTGTCGGTCTACGGCGCGACCAAGGCCGAAGGCGAAGAACAGGTGCTGCGGCACGGCGGTCGGGTCGTTCGCCTGCCCCTGCTCTTCGGTCCCGACGGCCAGGGTCGCGGTGCCAGCGGCATGATCCGGCAGGCGCTGGCCGCCGAACGGCCGGTGGCGCTGTTCACCAACGAGTATCGGACGCCGCTGCACGTGGCCGACGCGGCTGCCGGCCTGACCGCGCTGTTGCCCGATTGCGATGGGCCGCGGATCAGCCATCTGCCGGGACCCGAACGGCTGTCGCGCTGGCAGTTCGCGCAGCGCCTGTGCGCGCTGCATCGGCTGCCGACCGCGTTGCTGCGCGCCGTCGAGTGTCAGGATCCCGATCGGCCGCGCGATGTGTCGCTGTCCGGCGGGATGCCGCCGAGCCGGTCGCTGGCGGCGATGCTGGCCGACGCCTGAGCTTTCAGAACACCTGACGACCGCACGGCGAACCGCGCAGCGTCAGGGTCGGCGTCAGCGCGACCGCCTGGCGGACCAGGGCGAGGCCCGACAGCGTTGGCCGGATCGCAGCCGGAATCGTGATGCCCATCGACGTCTGGCCACCGGCCAGCACCTGGAAGCCCATCGTCGACGCGGTCACCGGATTCAGACACAGTGCGCCGATCGAACCCGGCACGAAGCCGGCGAACGGCAGTTCGGCGCCGAAGTTGCCGAAGTCGGCCAGGAAGAACACCGGCGTGCCGTTCGGCATCTGGGTGTCGAGGTAGACGAAGCTGACGTCGTCGGCGCGGCCTGGGTTGAACGGCGGGTTGGTGGCGTCCGGGTGCAGTCCCGACAGGAAGCTGCCGGTGCCGGGCGCAGTGTTGCTGATGGCCAGGCTGGTCTGGTTGGTGATCGCGGTGGCGGCAGCGCCGGGAGCGTCGTGCAGGATGTCGATCAGCAGTTGGCGCGGCGTGTTGTAGACCGGCGGCGACACGCCATCCCACGCGAGGCCATAGCCCATGTGCTCGATCGGGGCCGCGCCCGGCTGGTCGTAGGTCGGCCAGCGCGTCGGGTTGCCGAGCAGGCAATTGACCGCGTGGCCGTTGGTCGGCCAGCCGCTGACCGTCGCGAGTTGCACGCCGACGAACACATCGGCGCCGTCCGGAACGGAAACCGGCGCAAAGGTGATCGTGTGGGTGAAGCCGGCGGCGCCCGCCGGGCGAACGGCGTTGGTGAACGGGCCGAACGTCGCGACCGGCGCGGTCACCAGCGGGTAGCCGCGGTTGGCCAGGTCTTCGGTGAAGATCACGACCGACCAGCTCTCGGCGGAGCTGCCGTCGTTGTCCGTCGACTGGAACGTCACGCCGGTGATCTGGCGGACGCCGGGCAGGCCGTTGGCCTTGCCCCAGCCGACGTAGTCAGCGCGGTCGAAGCGCGCGATCAGGGTGACCTGGCTGCTGAAGACGCCGCCGCGCGAGTTGACGCTGTTGGCGGTGCGGAAGGTGGAGCCGATCGGTTGTTGTTGGGCTGGGAGTGCGGCGAGCACCGCGGGCAGGACGGCGGTCAGGGTCAGGCGCATGAGGTGTGCGATCGCGGGGTGGAGGGGCAGTTCTCGGACGAACGGGGGCTGGGCATTGTGCCGTGGGGTTGGCGGTTGGCCAGGGGGCACGCGGCGCCGGTTCTTGCGGTGGACCGATTCGGTGGCGGCGGTCCTGCGGGGTGCAACCGTTCAATCGATGACGAGCCAGGTGTCGGGTGGTTTCGCCGCGACCTCGCGTTGCCATGCGACCCGACCATCGCGGCGAAAGAGGGTGGCCCGGATGAGGCCGGTGGGCACGAACAGACACCCGCCAAGGGCCGGGCGCGGCCCTCCGGGAGTCGGCACCAGGATGTGGCGAAGGTGTCGACTCGTGCTGGTGTCGCCGACGGTCGCTTCGAGGACGCCGTCTTCGTCGACTGCGGGATCCCATTCGTACCACACCACGCGCAGACAAGTGGCTTCCCGCATCGGCACATCCGTCGTCGGGCCCGAGCAAACGACCGGACGTTCGCTGAGGAACGCGGCGGCCCGGGTTAGCGCCATGAACCAGTGCGGCGTGTCGGTCACGGCCAACTGCGCCTCCGGCAGATGCCAGTGCAGGGCGCCAGCGAACGCGAGATCCGGGTCGTCCCACCGTTGGTCCTCGGCGCGTTGCATCAGCACGCGCAGAGAGCGGTGCTCCGGACCGATCCCGAGCAGCCGCACGGTCGTCTGCGGGACGTCGCCGTTCACGCTCACCTGGAAACGCTTGCTGTCTTCGCGAACCCGGATCGTTCCGTCATGTCCGGCGACCGCGAGGCGGCCTTGCGGCAGCACATCCAACAAGTAGTCACCGACCGGCAGGTCGATCGTGAACTCCTGTTGCCCGTTGGCGACGACGGTCGTCTGCGGCGTCCAGCGATCGGCAGGACGATCGATCCGGCGCACGAACAACTTGGGCGGCAGCAGTTCGGCGATACCGGTGGCGGTGACGGCGAACGTCACGGACTGGCATGGTTGTTTGCGGACCAGTACGGCGAGAACGTGCTGCCCGGGGAACATCTCCGTCAGCAAGAAGCGCCTGGTCAGCGGCGGTGGATCGGTGGCGAGTACGCCATCGGTCTGCAACCAGTACGAACCGGCGCCCAGGTCGGTCAGTTGCGCAGTGCCCTGGCGATCGGTCTTGACCTCGGCGAACGCCTCGTGCTGCGCCGAGCCGATGGCAGCCCGGCGGACCTGCACGGTGACGCCGGCTGCGGGGGTGCGATGGTCTGGTTCGAAAACGACGATTCGGGCGCAGCGGCCCAAGCGAGCGATGTCGATGGTCTCGTGGCGGGTACCTTCGAACGGCTCGAGCAGGTGCATGGCGACGGCTCCGGTCCTGGTCTGGATGCGGAGCTGGGACCAGTGCTGTGCCGGAACGCTCAGCGAGACACTTGGATCGAACGCGTGTCGCGCGACCGACTTGGGCTCACTGTCCGGTCCCATGGCGAAGTACAACCGACGCGGGTCGACTGCGAACAAGGCCTGAACGCCGCCTTGTTGAGGCTCGTCGGCGGCGAGGACCGTGAGCATCAGGGTCGCGTTGGCGGCCGGATCGGCGGGGCTACGTATGGTGTTGTCGGCGCCGGCTCCTGGCAGGGCGGAATCGGGAATCGACGAGGCCTTTGAAGGCGAGTTGGTGTTGCGCTGGGCTGATTCGGATCCTGGCCGGGTCGATTGCCAGCGTGTGAACACAACCAAGCCCGCGGCCAGGAGCGCCATGAAGGCTACAACCGCGCGGTGGGCCCTCGTCACGGCCGACAATGCAGAGCCAGGGCGTTGCTCACCAGGTCGATGCCGATGGGGCCCAGGGTGATCGCGGCGGCATGGAACGCGAAGCCGTCGAGGGCAGTCGCGTTCGGGAGGTGCAGCGTGGTCTGGCCTGTGCCGGCGGCGTCGAGCACCCCGCCAAGGTTGAAGGACAGCGAGATCGGCAGCAGCCAGTCGGCGGCGAGCGGAATCGTGCGCAGTCCCCAGTTGGGGTCGAAGCCGATCGGGATGCCCGGGTAGTTTGCGGTCGAGAGACCGACGAGCCATGGTTGCCCGCGATGATTCGGGCTCGTGAGCGTGAAGGCGGTGCCCTGGCCCAGACGGCATTCGGCAGAAGGGGTCACCAAGTAGCCAGCTTCGAGCACCTCCATCACGCGCGGGCCCGACGAGACGAGCGTCTGAACTCGCTGCCCTGCGCCGCGGGTAACTGTGCTCAGGCCGCCGCGCGATGTCGCCACCGTTGTAGCCGCGGTTCCGTTCCACGCTACCGTACCCAACTGTGTGACAAACACGACGCCGAGATTGCGGTTCGCGACGGCATGAGTGTCCGTGCCCGGACGCGGCAGGAACTGGGGAAACGTCCTGACCGCGGCACCGTCCCACTCATTCGACTCCGAGTGATAGGGATCGACCACGACCCAGATGCTCCGAACGGGATCGAATGCCCCCCGGAGTCGGCCGTTTCCTCGCGCGCGGAAAAGCAGCACCCAACCGGATGATTGACTGTATCCCCACACGATTCTTGTCGTCGGTGTGATCGGATCCGCATGCTCGAAGCAAAACATCCGTCGGACGGAATCGTAACCGAGCGGGGATAGCCCGCGGTCCGGAAGCCGGGGGCCAACTACCCAGCCGCCGGACATATCTCCGGCTGAAAGTACGCCCAGGACCGTGGTCCCTTGAACCGTCGACAGGCCGAGAAATGAATCGTCTGCGGCATGGTAGCCGGCGAGCTCTATTTCTCCGCCCAAGGACGCCCCGGGGAGCGGAACGGTCGGCACGAACGGACCCTCGAGCCAGAGCCGCTGAAGCGCGTGCCCGTTCGGGGCGTGCTTGGCGAACAGGAGCCTATCGCGGTTCGTGTCCTGCACCATCGATGTGGCACCGTACCCGCGACTGTCGTCGGCCGGGGATCGCAACTGCAGCCCATTACGCGTCAAGACCCAGGTTCCGGCACCTGCCGGCGCGGACCCGGGCGACAGTACGAACTCATCCCGCACTTCGTCGTAGGCGATCGCAGGATATCCCCAAATCGGGACCGGGGCGGCGTTGTAGCTTGCCCAGGCTGTGCCGTTCCACCGGCCGAGGAAGAACGACGTCGTCGGAGATTCGTGAGAATACAGGACGATGTCGCCTTGTCGTGGGTCAGCCGCGGCGGCAGCGAACCCCGCCAGGCAGGGCGGCATGCTGGCAGGAGTCTCGGTCCAATTCGACCCGTCCCAATGCCAAAGATTCTGTTGGACTTGGCCTTGGAAGGCTCCTCCGCATAGTGCGACTTTCTGAGTGCGCAAGTCGAAGCACATTCCGGGACGCGTCACCGCTGGTGGTCGATTCGTCGGACTGAACTGGGTCCACTGCAAACCATCCCATTCCCAAGTGTCGTTGAGCCGGGATGACCAGTTGGCGTCCCCGCCGTAGAGTACGCACCGTGATCGTGCGACGTCGTATGCCATCCCAGCTTCTTTGCGCGGACTCGGCATTGCTTGTCCGCGGCTGGCCCAGGTCCCCCCGGTCCACTCGTGGACATCGGAGGTTGTAATTACCCCACCCCATATCCAAGTACCGAAGAGCCGGAACAACCTTCGGCCGCTGGCCTGAGGCATCGCCAGCATGGAGGCGCCGTACCGCAAGGCCGATGGGACGGTGTCCCGCAAGAGCCATGACTCCCCTGTCCATTCCCAGGTCTCCATGGCTGCATTCAGAACGTCGCGGGGGTCGAATGAAGTCCCGAGGATCCGTTGACGCTCTGGATCATACGTCAGTGCGTCGGTGTACGGCTGCGCCAAGTGGACTGGCTGCCAGCTCCACGATTGCGCCGAAGCGAGGGCGCCGAATATGGCAGTCGTCAGCAGAATCAGGTGGCGTGATTGCGCAGCCTGGTCCAGGGGTCGGGGAGGCATGGAGAACTTCATTGTTCGTGAACCACGATATCGAAACTCTGAAGGTTCGTGAACTCGCCGAGACCGGTCTGCGTCGTTGGCGACCACTCGATAGAAAAACGAATCTGGAAAGGTTCAGGGCCATGGGCTGTGTCCACGGTGCTTCTCAAACGCATCCAACGCTCATTGACCGTCCCGTTCATGGCCTCCGCTCTCCCCCAAGCGTCAAAGTCGGCCAGGGCCGCATTATCAGGCCACGCCCATTCTCCAAAAATGGCGATCTGTGCTGGTACGATCGAAATTGAGTTATCCAGCCACCGAAAGTTAGGAGCCGTTGTGAGGGGGCCGAACGAGAGGCCGGTGCCGGATCCTGGCGGGTTGATACGGCTTGTCAGGGGTGGCACAAACGCAAATGGATCGGCTCCGATGGGGACACCAAGAAAAGGTACCCATGGGTTGGTGCTGCACGGTTGCCACGTAAACATGTGAGGTGGCGTGCGGTCAATGGAAATGCCTGACGCCGCGAGCACGCTCCCCACAGGATTCCACCAAGGGTGGATATCCGGCAGAAGCGCTGGCGTAACATCGGCTGTCGTTGCACGATATCCCTCCCCGAGCTGGTTCAGAAAATCCGGCAGTGTCGGGCCAGGGGACGGCGGCAACGACAATGGCGTGGGCTGTCGTCGTGACATCACGGTTTGATCGCGCGTCCGAAATCCTGGGCGCGATGGGCTTCCCGCGACATTCTCGGCAGAGTGCCATGCTCGCAATGGGGCACCCGTGTCGTAGGTCGCAGGATACGGGAAGAAGTCGCCTGTGGGGAAAGGGCCGAATTCCGGAACGGTGCGATAGAATGGATACGTCTGGTGGATTGCGTCTAGTGAACTGGGACGGCCCAGGACGATCAGATACCGGTTGTCAATTGAGTCCTGGGAGGTCGGAATGTCTGGGTGCTGTTGGCCACCCTGATTACCCAGGTTCAAGAAGGTCGTGGTTCCCATGCGCATGCCACCGACAACCAGGTGTCCCAGTTCATCTGCGCCGACGTCGATGAGGGCTGTCGGTCCGTAGCGGGCATAGATGCGGGGGTTCCCGAAACCCTCGCAATCGAACACGAGGGAGTCGAATGTCCAACCTGTGCCCGGCAGGGCTCCTGGGGTGGCGACGTCGATGTCGTTTGCCATTTCGGCCGGCCAAGGTCCGGAGTACGCTTGCCCGGTGTCTACCAGCGGATTGTTCTCCTGTGGTTCGGGCGTCCCGGGGGCGAAACGCATGCTCCGGCGGGCAAACGGAGAGAGTCGGAAATCGAGCGGGCTGCCATCAAACGCGGATGTCGCGGGGAAGGCGGGGGACGCCTGGCTCCTCCCCCGACAAAGAAGATCACGAACATACAGAATGCCGCGCTGTACGATGGGGACCGGATTGCTGTTGTTGGGAGGGAAACCCGTAAAGAGTCCGAGGTTCGAAGGCGCGGTGAAACCTGAGGGGCCGCTGCGGGGTTGTGTCGACGGCCGATTGGTGGCGAATGTGCTGAGTCTTTCAGCGGTGCCGAGATTGTGGATCTGGAAGTTGCCGGCGACGTCAAATTCGAACGCATTGGTGTTTCGCGATACACCTCCAGGCGACACCAGCATGTCGACCTCCGAGATGCCCTCGAAGGCGCTCATGGGGGTGAGGCCCGGCCCTGGGACAATGCCGTTGCCGAAAGGCCAAGTCCGAGGGGCGTTGGAGTTGGAGCACGCCGTGTCATTGGGGTCGTCGCCCACGGGCATTTGTGTGTCAAAGAGGCAGTTCAGGAGGCTGATGCGGCCCAGTCCAGTGCATGTGCCTCGGTTGCCCGGCCCCCCGAACAGCGACAGTTGTCCATTCCAGATCCCGGTCTCGTTCCAGACGAACGAGCAGTTCATGACCACGGCTCCGTCGTGAACGAGCGGTGTGCCACCAGAGCCGTTGTTGACGAGGATCCCGAAGACGTTCTGCACGAAGACGCAGTTCGTGACCGTGGGGCGGGAAGAGACCTGGTCATCGAACAGGATTGCGGCGCAGTTCTTCGGATCCGGGTCCGGGGCGCCGCCGGGCATCTGTCCGCCACACATGTAGAACGTCACCGAGTCGATGAACGTGTCGACGCCGTTGATCGGCATGTCGTTCACGCCCGGCGTGAAGCCCTCATCGAACACGCCGAACTCGATGGCGGAACCGATCCCGCCAGTGGAGATCACCGTGTTGAGCGCCGAAGTCCCTTGCAAGGAGACGCGCGGCGGCAGCCGGATCGGGAACTGCTCACCGTTCGGAACCAGCCGGTTGTCCAGATGCGTGCCGGTCCTCGAGTCCAGCAGGTAGTTGGTCGCGGCCTGGGCCGATCCCGTCGCCGGCATGTACCATCCGGGCAACAGGTGGATGATCGCGTGGCTCCAGGTGAAACTCGCAGGCCCGGTGGCTGGCAAGGGCTGCGTCCGCCCTGGCCCAAGCAACTGGCGGTTGATGTACTGAACAGCGGCGGAGATCGTCTTGAACGGATACGGGACGTTGAGCAGCGGCTGACCGGTCGAGTTGACGACAGCGTGCGGCCCAGCTTGGCTTGGCGAACATTCCGGGCCGGTCGAGGTTGCGTCCGGATTGAAGAACGCGTTGACCTGCCCGTCATCCCCATAGATCGGGTCCACCCACAGGTGGATCACCAGATTCTGTGCGTTGGCTCCATCGGACAGCGCCATGAACGGCAAGAGCAGAGCGGCGCTAACGCAATTCCTCAGACGACAGACGACAGACGACAGACGACAGACGACGTCTCATGGCAGCCTCCTTGGCAAGCGAACCGCAGGCCAGAGACATACCGTAGCAGCGACCGCGCAACCAGGCAACCGGTGGCGCAATAGCGCCCGGGCGCAGGACCGCCCCATGCCAACGGCGCCGCCGCTCGCGCCGCCGATCGTCGCCGAGCCGCTTCTCAGCCTTTGACCACGTCCCAGATCTCGGCGCCAAGGAAATCCCAAGGCAGCCGCCCCTCGTCACACTCCCCGGGCTTTGGCGAAAACTGCACATCCACCATGTAGATGATCCGCCCGGTCTTCTGCCCGATGTTCGCCGCGCCGTGCGCGACCCCGGGCGGAATGCGCACGAGGCGATCCTTGCCGTCGCCGAGCACGAAGCGCAGCGTGTTGCCTTCGGTCTTCGAGCCGGCGCGGCAATCGTGCAGCACGAGCAACAGCTTGTCGCACGGCGGCACATACCAGACGTCGGTCTGGCGATGGTGCATGTGGAACGCCTTCACGGCGCCCGGTTCCATCTCCGAGTAGTTCATCTGCTTGCACTCGAACCCCGCCAACTGCCCATGCATGCCGGCGGTCAGGCGGCCGAGTTCGGTGATCGCGCCGCCGTCGTCATTGAAGCGCTTCAGCTCGACGATCTGCACGCCGTCGATGCTCGGGCGGCCGGCGTAGTCCTGGATGGAAAAGGCTGCGCGGGCCTTGGCGTTGATACGGGTCTTGGCTTCGGGATGGAACAGGTCGGTCACGGGGATGGCGTTTGGCTGGGAGACGAAGGGGGGTGGCGGCCACGCGGCCGCCGGTCAGTCACTTGCCTTTGCGGTTTTCGTTGCCGGCACCGGCGCCAGCGGCCGGAACCGCTGGCGACATGCGCCACGGGTTGGTCGCCGACGGCGGCGCGCAGTCGATGGTCAGTTCCAGCTTGAACACCATCTGCCGCTTGTCACTCTGGTTGTTCAGCGGGACCGAGAACTGCAGCTCGACCTTGGTGCCGTCCTTGTCGCCGTGCTTGTGGGCGGTGAGTGCCAACGCCGACGCCAGCGGATTGCCGACCGCCGGCTTGTTGGTACCCGCGGGCACCAGGCCCGCCATCCGACCTTCGGAGTCGAAGAACAGGAAGCAGTTGGTGTCCGTCGGTACGACGATCAGGTTGTCCTTCACCGCGCCCTTCAGGCGGATGAAGTTCAGCTTGTCGAGCGCATCCTTCGGCTCGAGGTCGGCCTCGGTCAGGCCGAACTTCGCGATCACGTCACGCCAGGCGCCCTTCTTGTTCTTGTCCTGCTTGTCGTCGTCCTTCTTCTTGTCGTCGGCCGGCTTGTCGTCCTTCTTCGGCTCCTCGGCGCCGCCGCTGCGTTCCTTGGCCTTCAAGGCCGCCTGCACTTCCTTGTGGCCCGCCTTCAACGCATCGGTGAGTTCCTTCGGCACGCCATGCTGGCGGTAGAGCACGGTGTACTGGCCGGCGGGCATGTCCGGATTCAGCGCCTTCTCGGTCAGTGCCAGCATGCCGACGACCAGCGGCGTCTGCTGGCTGCGTTCGAGCAGTTTGTCGCCGGCCGCACTCTTCTCGGGCGCCAGGAAGTTGGTCGGCGCGAACGACACGGTGTGGTAGTTGGTCGGGAAGCCGTCGGCGCCCAGTTCGTACTTCTCGGCGCCGATCTGCTCTGTCAGCGCGACGGTCTGATCGGTCTCATAGACCGCGGTGTTGTAGACGCCGCGGCTCAGCGAGTACAGCGCGTCGTAGCCCGGCCGCATGCTCTTGGCGAGGCGTACGCCGAGGCTCTGCACGACGTCGATCGTCTGCACCGCCACGCGGGCGTCGATGTGCAGCTCGATCGGATTGCCCGACGACAGGTACGAGCCGCCTTTGGCGATCGCCACCTCGGCCTTCCACAGCGGCGGATTCTGCACCAGCGCCCCGAGCTTGTCGGCCGCCAGCTTCTTCCATTCGTCGGCGAAGCTCTTGGTGCCGGCCAGCGGGCCGAAGCCGAGCTCGGCGGTCAATTCCCAGACCTGCCCGACCATGTCGAAGTGGCCGTAGGGGCCGTTGGCGAACTGCACTTCGCCCACCGGCTTCAGCGTCTTGTCGCGCATGCCCTCGAGCTTCAGCAGGTTCAGGATCTTCTCCTGCCAGCGGTCGCCGAGGTCCTTGTTGGTGCCCCACAGCCAGACATTGCTGCCGTCGCCGCGCGCGGCGCGCGTCCATTCGGCTTCGGTCGGCAGGCGCATGCCGAGCCAGCCGGCAAAACGCATCGCTTCGCGGTAGTTGATGTAAGTCAACGGCAGCTTGGCAATCGATTTGCCGTACTCGTCGACCAGCTTGTACGGCAGCGTCGTGCCGTTCTGTTCCCAGTAGTACAGCGCGCCCATCGGATCTTTCGGGAACTGCTGGGCGATTGCCGGGAGCCGCGCTTCGTAGTCTTCCTTGCAGCCGTAGCGCCACCAGTGGTACGGCACCCGTACCGGGATCTTGTTCGCCCGCATGTGCTTGACGAACACCTCGTACTCTTCGTTGGTGACGGTCCACTTGCCGAGCAGGAACGTCTCGACCGGCACTTCGATCGAGCCGAGTTCACTGCAGGTGTTCTTCAGCGCGCGCGCGACCTTCTCGGGCGCGGCATTGGCGGGACGCGCGGGGTTCACCGTCTGGCACGCCGCTTCGATCAGCTTGTCGGCGGTCATGCCCATCTTGACCCTGCCACCGGGCACCGGCTGCAGGAAGGTCGGCAGACCGGTGAGGTCGGGACCGGCGGCCGGTGCCGGTGTTGCGGCGGGTTTCGCCGCGGCTTGGGCGAGGGCGCCGGGAGCCAGTGTAGAGAGAGCGAGCAGGGCAGGCGCCACTCGGCAAGGGTGGGAAAGCATCGTCGACTTGCCTTTCGTTGGGACAGTTCCAGGACAAGGACCCGGCTCGGCAGCGACCGAACCGACGCCCAGTGGGGGCAAAAGGGCGGCGGATGCTACCGGGGCCTCAGGGGGTTTGCACCGGATTGTCGCTGCGGCGGGTTCCTTGCCAAGCCCCGTTGCGCTGCTGGCGAAGTTGCTCGCATCTCGGCGGTGTCGGGTGGTGGAAGTTGTGCACCCCATCGGTGCATGGCTGTTCCGCTGCAGGGTATCGGACGGTCAGGCGCTTGGATCGCGGTCGCGGTCCGACTTCTCGCGCCGGGGCAACGGCGGCGGGATCGGCAGCGGTGGATCGCCGCCGAGCTCCGGTGGCCAGATCGACAGATCGTCCGGCGTGTTGAACTGGCGGTGCAGCAACTTCAGTTCGCGATAGCGTTCGGCGCGCGGCAGCCGCGCCCAGGCTGCGGCGGCGTCGCCGAGGATCCTGGCGATGTGCTGGTAGTAGGCCTCGGAGTAGACCGGGTCATCGTCGGTCATGGCAGCAGTTCTCCAAGGGGTGGGGCAATGGCGCGGATCGTGTCCGACGGCACGAACGCGATGGCGGCGGCGCGCGCCAGCCCGTGTTCGAACAGTTCCGCTGCGGTGATCCCGGCCATCGCATCCGTCGGCAACTGATGCCGCTCGGCGGCGGCGACCACGCGGCGATGCTGCACCAGGAACGGCTCGGCGGTTGGCCAGACCCAGTCGGGTTCCTGGCGCCACCTGCGGTAGAAGTCCTTCCACGCCCGTTGGTAGCGTTCGTGCCGGAGCCGATTGACGCTCTGCCAGAGCAGCCGCTCGAGGCGGACCCAGCCTTCGAGCCTGGCAAGGTCCGTCTCTTTCTCCACCATGGCCAGCATCGGACGGGCCACCACGGCGGTGGCGCGTTGGTCGCCGGACAGCATCTGCCACAGGTGGCGCAGTCGCTCGGCTTCCTGGACGTGCAGGATCGCTCGCGCCGGCTCACCCAGTTGTTCGGCCATCTGCCAGCCAAGCCCATCCACGAACGGCCAGTCCTTGTCGCGGTCGGTCCGCTTCATCCGCGCGACGACGTCGCGGTCGGCGAAGCCGCGCGCGTCGGGTTGCCAATGGCGCACTCGTGGCGGCTGCGCGAAGAAGTCCAGGTGCTGCTCGAAGCCAAGCGCCTCGGTGCGCAAGGCCAGATGGCAGGTCCAACCGTGCCGCATCCACTCGATGGCAAGCGGCGCGCCAAACACCGTCCGGTAACGGACCTGCCAGGGCACCGTCCGTTGTTCCTGCTGCGCGAGCGCGTCCAACAGGCGGCCAAGGCACTCGGGCGCGACGATCCAGTCGGTGTCCTTCGTGGTCTGCTGCAGCCCGTAGTGGACGCATGCCATTCCCGAAGTCAGCGCGAACCGGATGTTCGCCTGCTCGAGGAGCGTCTTGAACGTGTCGACGAAGTCGATGGGATCGTGCACCGCGGCAGGATCGTAGCCGCGCGAGCTCGCGTCGGCACTGTGGGCATCGGCTGGCTGGCGCAGCGGAGGTTGCCGCGGGTTCAGAACAGCATGCCCGGCGCGCCGGCGAAGAACCGGGGTCCCATCCGTTCGAGTCCATCGGCGACCACATGCGCCAGATCCGGATCGAACTGCCGGCCGGCCTGATCGCGGAAGTAGGCGACGATCTTGCTGGTCTCCCACGCGCGCTTGTAGCTGCGCTGTTCGGCCAGCGCGTCGTACACCTCGGCGAGCACCAGGATCCGCCCCGGCAGCGCGACATCTTCGCCGGCGAGCTTCTCCGGGTAGCCCTTGCCATCCCAACGCTCGTGATGCTGGTAGACCCAGCGCCGGACGTTCTCCTGGCCATCCATCTGCCCGAGGATCTCGTAGCCCATCCGCGGGTGGCGCTTGATGACGTCGCGCTCGTCCTCGGTCAGCGCACCCGGCTTGGTCAGGATGTCGTCGGGGATGCCGATCTTGCCGACGTCGTGCAGCAGGGCTGCCATCCGCAGTGACTCGCGGTCCTCGGCCGAGACGTTGCATCGCCGCGCCAGCGAATCGACGTAATCGACGACGCGTTCGGCGTGCCCGCTCGTGGTCGGGTCCTTGGCTTCCACGGCGCGCGGCAACACCGACGCGAGCGTCTTGTTCTGCACGACGAGTTCCTGGTTGCGGCGCGCCAGCCGGTACTCCTCGATGGTGCGCCGACAGGTCGTCAGCAACTGGAACGGATCGATCGGCTTGACCACGATCTCCGAGACGCGGGACCGCAGCGCTTCCTGCGCGCGGTCGAACGACGGCTTGCCGGTCAGCAACACGACCGGAATCTCCGGGCGGCGGCAACGTGCGCGATCGGCAAGCTGGAAGCCAAGGTCGGTGGCGCCCAGGTACAGGTCGGTCAGGGCCAGATCGAACGGCTGCGAGTCGAGCAGCCCGAGGGCGGTCGCGAGTTTGGTGGTGGCGGTCACCGAGTAACCGGCGCGCTCCAGGATGCCGGTGAGACTCTGCAGCACGTCGGGTTCGTCGTCGACGACCAGAATGCGCTGCGGCGTCTTGGCAACGGTCGGTGCGGTCGCCGGCTGCGTCACGAACGATCGATTTTCGGAGGGCCCGGCGGCAGAGTTGCCATCACCGCAAGAACGCGACGGGTTCGATTCCTGGAGTCTCATTTCTTGCTCGAGCGGTCTCAGGTCTTGGAACAATCGGACACGCGGCGGGCCGAAAACGCTAGAGTTTTCCACGACTTGTCCACCCAGGAGTCATTCGGAGGCCCGTAGTCGGTGGAAAGTTGGATATTTCGGTGGGGCATGGTTGCGTCAGGTTCCGCTCTTGCAAAACTCGGGTTGAATGCAGGATCTGGTGACGACTTCGGTGCCACTGACGGAGGATGGGGTCCGGCTGGATGTGTTCCTGGCCCGGCACCCCAAGATCGGGTCGCGGTCCCGGGCGAAGGATCTGATCGATGCCGGGCACGTCGTGGTCGCCGGGGCGCGCGCCAAGGCCGGGCTGTTCCTGCAGGTCGGCCAGGAAGTCCAGTTCGATGCGGCCGGAGCGCCGATGCCGCCGAGTTCGCCGGAGGATGGACTGCCGGTTCCGACCGTGCCGTTGCTGTTCGCCGATCCGTGGATTGCCGTCATCGACAAGCCAGTGGGCCTGGCGGCGCATCCGCCGGCCGACCGGTCGTTCCGCGGCCACACGGTCGCGAGCTGGGCCAAGGCGACCTTCGGCGAACTGCCGGACCCGCAAGGGGAGGGCCGGCCGGGCATCGTGCATCGCCTCGATCGCGAGACCTCCGGGGTCATGGTGCTGGCGCGCAACGAGGAGGCATGGCACTGGCTGCGGGCGCAGTTCAAGGCCCGGACGGTGCTCAAGGAGTATCGCGCGATCGCGTTCGGCGAGGCGCGGTTCGATTCCGACTGGATCGAACGGCCGATGGCGGCGGATCCGGCGCATCCAGACCGCCAGACGGTGGTGACCGAAGGCGGGCGCGAGGCTTCGACGTTCTACGAAGTGGTCGAGCGCTTTGCCGGCTTCACGCACTTCCGCTGCCTGCCCAAGACCGGGCGCACGCACCAGATCCGTGTCCACATGGCCTCGGTTGGCCATTCGCTGGTCAGCGACCGGTTGTACCGTTCGCGGCGCGCGCAGCACGCACTGCTGCCCAGGGAAGCGCCGGACCCCGGGCGGCATTGTCTGCACGCGTTACGCCTGCAGCTCCCGCATCCGGGTACGCACGAACTGGTCGAGTTCGAAGCCACGATGGCACCCGACATGACGGCGCTGCTCCGCTGGTTGCGCGCCAACCGGCCGTTCCAGCGGGCGTGATTTGCGTCGTCGGCGCGGATCCACCAAGCTTGCGCCATGCGCAGTCGCTGGAACGATGCCGAAGCAGCGGCCGCCGTGGCCCATTGGCGCGGGGTTGCCCCCGAACTGGCGTTGCGGATCTACACGTCGCGGTTGATCGGCGGCGATCCGGCGCTGGTGTTGCACGGTGGCGGCAACACCTCGGTCAAGTCGACGGCGCGCGATCTGTTCGGGGCCGAGATCCGCGTGCTGCATGTCAAGGGCAGTGGTCACGACCTCGCCGACATCGGGCCGGCCGGCCTCCCGGCGGTCGAGCTGGCGCCGCTGCTCCGGTTGCGTGACCTGCCGTCGCTCGCCGACGAGGCGATGGTCAACGCCGTGCGGAGCCGGCTGCTCGACAGCCGGGCGCCGGATCCATCGGTGGAGACGCTGTTGCACGCGTTCTTGCCGTGGCCGTTCGTCGACCACACGCATGCCGATGCGATCCTCGCGCTGACCGATCAGCCCGATGGCGAAAGCCTGGCCCGGCAGGCACTCGGCCCCGACGTCGCGATCCTGTCGTGGGTGATGCCGGGTTTTCCGCTGGCGAAGGCGGTGGCGGCGGCCGTCGAAGCGCAGCCGGGCTGCACGGCGGTCGTCTTGTGCAAGCATGGTGCGTTCACGTTCGGCGCGACGGCGCGCGAGAGCTATGAACGGATGATCGCGGTGGTCGACGCGGCCGAACGGTTCCTGCGCGCGCGGGCTGGCTCGGCTTCGCCTCTGCTTGCTGGCGGCGGGGCGCTGCCGGGCGCCGCACGACGGGAGTTCCTGGCCAGGGCATTGCCGGTGGTGCGCGGCGCGTTGGCGTGGCCGCTGCAGCGGACCGAGGGCGAGCGAACGGTCCGCATCGTTGCCGATGCTCGTCTGGATGACGATCTGGCGGCGTTCGCGGCCGCGCCGGCGGCGGCCGAGCTGTGTCGGCGCGGTCCGGCGACGCCCGATCACGCGCTGCGGACCAAGGGGCACTATCTGTTCCTGCGCCGCGACCAGGCGCTCGACCCCACCGCGGTGCGCGCGGCGGTCGGCGACTACGTTCGCGACTACGCGGCCTGGCATCGAACGCACGCACCAGCGCTTGGCAATTCGTCGATGCTGGTGCCGACGCCGATGGTGGCGGTGATCGAGGGTTGCGGCGTGGTCGGCGTCACGCCGTCGCGCAAGGCTTCGGCGATCTGCGCCGACATCGCCGAGCACACGCTGCGGACGATCGCGGTCGCCGAGGCCGTCGGGCGCTACCAGCCGCTGTCGCCGGCGGAACTGTTCGAGATGGAATACTGGCCGCTCGAACGCAAGAAGCTCGCGGCGGTGCAGCCGTTGCCGCTCGCGGGCCAGGTGGCGCTGGTCACCGGCGCGGCCGGCGCGATCGGCTGCGGTATCGCCGAAGTGCTGCTCGAGCAGGGCGCTTGCGTGTTCGCGACCGACGTCGACGCGCAGCGGTTGCAGATCGTGCGCGAACGGCTCGGCAAGCGGCACGGCAAGGCGTTGTGCACCGGCGTCGCCGATCTGTGCGTTCCCGAGCAGGTCGAACGGCTGTTCGCCGACTGCGTGCTTTCGTTCGGCGGCGTCGACTGCGTGGTGCCGAACGCCGGCATCGCGCACGTCAGTTCGCTGGCCGAGATGGATCCGGCGCGGTTTGCGCGGGTGCTCGAGGTCAACGCCACCGGCACCATGCTGGTGCTGAAGGCGGCGGCGGCGGTGTTCTCGGCGCAACAGACCGGCGGCACCGTGGTCGTGCAGGCCAGCAAGAACGCGTTCGCGCCGGGTGCCGGCTTTGGCGCCTATTCGGCCAGCAAGGCGGCGACGCTGCAGTTGATGCGCGTCGCCGCGCTCGAAATGGCGCCGCTCGGTGTGCAGGTCAATGCGATCAACGCCGATGCGGTGTTCGGCGACGAGGTGGTGCCAAGCCAGCTCTGGGAGACCGTCGGCCCGGAGAGGATGCGGGCCCGCAACCTCGATCCCGCGGGGCTGCGGCAGTTCTATCGCGACCGCTCGCTGTTGAAGCGGACGGTGACGCCGCGGCACGTCGGCGAGGCCGTGGCGTTCTTCGCGGCGGCGAAGACGCCGACCACCGGTGCGGTGCTGCCGGTCGACGGCGGGCTGCCCGAGGCGTTTCCGCGATGAGCGGCAGCGCGGCGATCGAACTGCACGGGCTGCGCAAGGTCTATCAGAAGCGCCGCAGCGAGGTCGTCGCCGTCGATGGCCTCGATCTGATCGTGCAGCGCGGCGAGGTGTTCGGGCTCCTGGGCCCCAACGGCGCTGGCAAGACGACGACAGTCGAAATCTGCGAAGGGTTGACCGAACCGACCGCCGGCGACGTGGCGGTGCTCGGCCGGCGTTGGCGCACCGGCGAGGACCAGCAGATCCGCGCGCGCATCGGCGTCTGTCTGCAGGAGACCAAGTTCCTCGACAAGCAGACGGTGCGCGAGACGCTCGAACTGTTCGCCTGTTGCCACCCGAGCGGCCGTTCGGTCGACGAGGCGATGGCGCTGGTGTCGCTGCGGGAGAAGGCGAACGCGCGGCAGGTGGCGTTGTCCGGCGGGCAACGGCAGCGGCTGGCGGTCGCGACGGCGCTGCTCGGCGAGCCCGAGCTGCTGTTCCTCGACGAGCCGACCACCGGTCTGGATCCGCAGTCGCGGCGCCAGTTGCACGACGTCGTCCGGACGTTCCGCGGCCAGGGCGGCACCGTGTTGCTGACCACCCACTACATGGAGGAGGCCGCGCAACTGTGCGATCGGATCGGCATCGTCGATCACGGCAAGCTGATCGCGCTGGGCTCGCCGCCGGAACTGATCCGTTCGCTCGGCGGTGACCAGGTCATCGAGATCGACGCGGCCGGCATCGACGCGGTCGTCGCGGCGGCGAGTGCGTTGCCCGGCGTGCAGCGCGCCGACCTGGCCGGCGAGCGGCTGGCGCTGACGGTCGGCTCGGTGCACTCGGTGGTGCCGCCACTGCTCGAATTGCTGGCGGCGCGCGGCATCGCGATGCGCGGCCTGGCGACGCGGCAGGCGACGCTCGAGGACGTGTTCGTGCACCTGACCGGCCGACACCTGCGCGAGGACAAGGCATGAACCCGCGCGTCGTCTGGACCGTGGCGCGGACGACGTTCCGCGAGTTCTGGCGGACGCCGGAAGCGCTGTTCTGGACCTACGGTTTTCCGCTGTTGATGGCGATCGTGCTCGGCTTCGCGTTCCAGCCGGCACCGCCGGCGCCATTGCCGGTTGCCGTGCTTGCCGAAGCCCCGGAAGACCTGCGAACGGCGTTGACCGCCAGTTCGCGGCTCGCCGTCGAGGTCGTCGCCGCTGCCGCCGCCGATGCCGCACTGGCGCGCGGACGCGTGGCGATGGTCGTCGGCGGTTCGCTGGCCGAGCCGTCGTTGCGTGCGGATCCGACGCGGCCGGAAGCCGAGACGGCCCGGTTGCTGGTCGAACGCGCGCTGCGCGATCGGCGTGACGGTCCCGGCACCGTGCACGCGCGCTTCGTCGCCGAAGATCGGCCCGGCGCGCGCTACATCGACTTCCTGATTCCGGGTCTGGTCGGACTCAACCTGCTCGGTGCCGGCATGTGGAGCATCGGCTTCACGCTGGTGATGATGCGATCGCAGCAGCTGTTGCGCCGCCTGCTGGTCACGCCGATCCGGCGCAGCGAGTTCCTGCTCGGCTACCTTGCCGGGCGTTTCGTGCTGGTCGTGCCGGAGTCGCTGGCGATCCTCGCGTTCGGCTGCCTGGTGCAGGGCGTGCCGTTCCGCGGCAGCCTGTTCGCGGGGGCGCTGCTGGTGCTGGCCGGCGGACTGGCCTTTGCGGGCCTCGGGCTGCTGGTGGCGAGCCGGGCCAAGACCATGGAGGGTGTCGCGGGTTTGATGAACGTCTGCCAGCTGCCGATGTGGTTGATCGGCGGCAGCTTCTTCGCCAACGAGCGGTTCGAGGGCTGGCTGCGCTGGTGCGCCGATGTGCTGCCGCTGACGCAGTTCAATCGCGGTCTGCGCGACGTGATGCTCGAGCCGGGTGGCGTCGGCGCGATCGCGGTGCCGCTGCTGTTCCTGGCCGGGTTCGCGACCGTCTGCTTCGCAGTGGCGCTGCGCATCTTCCGCTGGAACTGAAGTCACGAACCTCGTCGCGTGCTCGATGGCCCGATCCGCGCGGAACAGCAGCGAACCCATGACGGTGATCGGGTCGGAGACCCGCGGCGGGACGACTGCCATGGCGCGCGGTGGCTGGGACGGCGGGGCGGCGGTGTCGCGCCGCCGGTGGGTGTTGGTTGTTCGTGGGTGTTGTGCCCGGGCTGTGTCCGTCCCCTGGGGGTCCCTGGGGGTGTGCGCGGCGCTGGGGCGGGGGGGGGGGGGGCGCCGCGGGGCGCCAACCAAGACCGGCGCCCGACCAACCGGGGGGGGGGCCCGCCGGGGCGGGGGGGGGGCGGGGCCCTTCGACATGGGTCGAGCAGCGCACATGGGGTCGGCGATGGGCGTACTGGTGCGATGTCGTCGGGCGGACCATGACAAGGGCATGACCAGGAAGTGCCCGTGGTCGTTCCTCGCGGCAGGTGCACTGTCGCTTTCGACGGTCGCCCAGACCGTCCGGGTCGTCGATCGGCTCGGCGGCGGCGATTTCCTCGAACCGAATGCCGCGGTCGCTGCCAGTTCGCCCGGCGACACGATCCTGATCCGCAACGGTGGCTCCTTCCTGCAGGTCGATGTACCGATCTCGTTGCGGTTCCTGGCCGAGGGGGCGCGGCCGACGATTGCATCGCTGGTGTTCTCGCTGCCGTCGCGGCCGTCGTTGCCGATCCTGGTCGCGGACCTGAACGTGTTCTGGTTGCGGGTGACCAACGCGGAACACGTGGTCATCGAGAACGTGCGCGGCGGCAGTCTGGTGGTCGCCGACGCGACCACGGCCATCGTCAACACCTGTCGCTTCCGCGACGACGCCAGGTTGCCGGGGCTGACGCTGACGCGAACGGCGGGTACGGTGATCGACACCGAACTCGGCGGCGCGGCGGGTCGATGCGTGACCAGCGGCGGCGGCACGCAGGTGATCGCGGCGACGGCAGGGCTCGAACTCGAGGACGCGACGGTCTTGCTGGTCGGCGCTTCGGTCACGGGCGGGCGTGGTGCACCGATCGGCTGCAGTGCGGCGCCGGCCGGGGCAGGGATCAGCGGTGTGCGATCGCAGGTGCGGCTGGCGGCAACGACGATCCAGGCCGGCATCACCGGAACGGTGGCGGTGGCGCTCGATGCGCCCAGCCTCGTCGAGGCCGATCCGGCGGTGACGTTCGTCGGCAGCACCCAGCCAGTGCCGCAGCCGCGGTTGTCGACCTGGGTGCGCGCCCAGGGCGTTGCGGTCGGCGCTGCGGCGCAGGTCGTGGCGTTCGCGCCGCCGCAGTCGGCGCTGTTCCTGGCCGTGGCCGACACGGTCGCTGCACCGCAGACCACGCCATTCGGCCCGCTGTGGGTCGACCCGTTCGGCTACTTCGTCACCGTGGTGTCCGGCGTCACCGACGGCAATGGCCAGCTGATGTTCGGCTACTCGATGCCGGGGCTGCCGAAGGCCACGCCGTTGTGGTTCCAGGCACTCGTGCTGCCACCGCTGGATCCGCCGCAGTTGTCGATGCCGTCGGCCGCGCTGTCGCGGTGACCGTCAGAGCACCGACGCGCGCAGGCCCGCGGTGGCGCTGAACAGGCCATTCGGCGCGCCGGCATCCAACAGGAACGCCTGGAACCAGACGTCGAGCGGCAGCAGCGTCAGCGGCATCGGGATCGGCAACGTGAAGGCACCGGTGCCGTCCAGCGCGAACAGATCGGTGTTGCCGAGGACCTGGCTCTGCAGCCACGTGCAGCCGAGGATCGGCGTGTTGCCCGGCGCCATCGCCAGCACAATCGTGCCCAGTGCGCCCGGCTGCCCACGCTGCACGCGCAGGTTGATCGTGTTGCCCGGTTGCGGCACGCCCAAGCCCTGCAGCGTCGGGGTCAGCGCTCCGGCGCCGGCGCAACCCTGCCCGTAGATCGAGAACCAATGCACCGACGTGGCGATGCCGCCGGCCGACGGCGACGGTTGCAGCGTGGTCGCCAGCCAGCTGTCGGTCGCCGGCTGGTACAGCAGGCGCTGGCAGCCACCGATGCTGTGGCGGGCGACGAACATCTCGTTGCGATCGGGACTGAACGCCACCGCGATCGCGTTCGGCACCGCGGCGAAGCCGTTGGCGACCGGCGCGCCGGTGGCATCGAAGCGGAACCGGTACACGCGACCGGACTGGTACTCCGCCACGTACAGTTCGTCGCCGCGGAAGGCCATGAAGTGGATCAGGCTGCCGCCGGCGACTCCGAAGTCGGCCAGGTGCGTGTAGCTGCCGTTGGCATTGCGGCGAAAGCGCCGGACCGCCGTGTAGCTGCTGACGAACAGCTGCTGATCGAGCGCGCGGATGGCGACGCCGAGCTGGTTGCCCCCGCCGGGCATCGCGATCGTGCCGTTCGGCACGGCGTTGCCGCCGGCATCGAACAGAAAGCGCGACAGCTGGCCGCCGGTCCAGTTGGTGACGAACAGTTCACCGTCCACCGGGTTGAACGCGAGCTGCACCGGATCGGTCAGACCGTTGCCGGTGATGCTGCCGTTGCTCGAGAACGTGCCGAATGACGTGTCGAACCGGAAGCGCGACACCGAGCCGTTGCCGGAGTGGGCAGCACGATTGCTGACGAACAGTTCGTATTGATTGTCGAACGCCAGCGCCACCGGGTCGTTGGTGACCGCCGGCGGGATGTCGGAGATGCGGGTCAGCGGGCCGTTGGTGCCCGCGATCAAGAAGCGTTCGATCGGTTGGAAACCGCCGGAGCCGGGCGGGGTTTCGCACATCACGACCTGGAAGGTCTGGGTCGACGCGCTGGCGGCCAGGATGGCACCCAGGAACAGACGGGGCAGAGGTGTGGTCATCGGGAGCGTGTTGTCGGCGTCGTGCCGAGCGTGACATTGTCCTTCGATGACGCTCGCGTGCGGGTCCGCCGTTCGACCCGTTGCGCCGCGCAGCAAACCGCGCGCAGACGGGGCTCAGCTGGACGGTGTGTCGCGTCGGCGGAGCGCGACCGCGAAGATCAGCCAGCCGACCGCTGCCAAGGCGGCGCTGGTATAGAACGTCAGGCCCGGCAACGGCGGCTTCAGGTCGATCGACCACTCGAACACGTAGCCACCGATGAGTGGCCCGGCGATGTTGGCCAGTCCCTGCACCGCGGTCAGCGCGCCCTGCACGGTGCCCTGCTGATCCGGACGCACCGATTTGGAGATCAACGATTGGCATGCAGGCATCGAGATGCCGCCGAGCGATGCCAGCGCGATCACCAAATAGACCATCCAGCCCTCGGTGGCCGAGCCATAGCCGACGAACGCCACGGCGCCGATCGCGGTACCCAGCAGCACCGAACGCCGTTCGCCGAGCCGCGGGATCAATCGCCGGGCCAGCCCGCCCTGGACCAGCGCCGCACCGATGCCGACAGCGAACAGCGACCAGCCAGCGCCCCGCGGTCCCCAGTCGTAACGGTTCTTGGTGTAGAGCACCCACGTCGCATGCAGCGCGAACTGCGCCGCATTGAGCAGGAACAACGCGGCGGCGAAGCGCGCGACCAACGGCGAGATCGACAGGTTGCGCAATCCCGCCAGCGGGTCGTAGCGGAAGCCGCCGGTCGCGCGCCGTTCCGGTGGCAACGACTCGGGCAGGATCAAGAGCCCATAGAGCCAGTTGCACATCGTGATCGCACTGGCGGCATAGAACGGGTAGCGGATGTCGTAGCCGCCGAGCCAGCCGCCGAGCGCCGGACCGAGCACGAAGCCCAGGCCGAACGCGGCGCCGACGATGCCAAAGCCGGCGGCCCGGCGGTCGGGCGGCGTCACGTCGGCGATGTAGGCGTTGGCGACGGTGATCGTCGCGCCGGACAAGCCGTTGACCACCCGGGTGACGAACAGCCACGGCACGCTCGGCACCAGCGCCATCACCAGGTAGTCGAGGCCCGAACCGAACAGCGCGACCAGCAGCACCGGTCGGCGGCCGAAACGGTCCGACAGGGCACCGAGGATCGGTGAGAACAGGAACAGCATCGCCGCGTAGGTGGCGTTCAACCAGCCGACCGTGCGACCGGCGCCGTCGGGGTCGCCTTGCAGTTCCTCGATCAGGTGCGGTCCGACCGGGATCAGCAGCCCGAAGCCCAGCACGTCGAGCAGCAACGTGAAGAAGATGAAGCTCAGGGCCGGGGTGCGCGACGTCACGGGGCGGGCACGGTAGCAGGTTGCCGGCGGGCATACGAACGGCAGACCGACATCCCTGCGACCGACGAACTCATGGTGCGTCGGTGGCCAGTGCCGCACAGTTCCTGCATCCACTCACCCTGGTCGCGTCACCTGTAGACGTGACCCTGCCGATGTCGACCGACGAACTACTGCGCCAGACCACCTGGTTGCAACGCTTGGCGCGCCGTCTGGTGGCCGATCCGGCCACGGCTGACGACCTCGTGCAGGATACGGTCACCGACGCCCTGCGCCAGCGGCCCCAGGGCTTGCGCAACCTGCGCGCGTGGCTCGCAACGGTGCTGCAGCGTCGTGCCCGACGTTTGCGGCAGCGCGAGCGCCAGCGCTCCGACATCGAACAGGTCGCGGCGCGCGCAGAGGCCATGGCCGCGACCGACGACACCGTGGCCACCGCGATGCTGCACCGCGATCTGGTCGACGCGGTGCTCGCGCTCGCCGAGCCGTATCGGACGACGATCCTGTTGCACTACTTGCGCGAACTGCCGGTCGCCGAGGTCGCGCGTCGCACGGGCGTGCCGCTCGCCACGGCGCGTTCGCGCGTGCAGCGCGGCCTCGCCCACTTGCGTGATCGCTTGGATCGTTGCCATGGCGGCCGCGGCGGTTGGGCGGCGCTGGTCGCGACCCCGGCCCTGGCGCCCGCCCTCACCACCACGATCCTGCTGATGAACGCCAAGCACCTGACCGCACTCGTCGCCGCCGGCCTCGTCGTCACCACTGCCTGGTGGTGGCTGGTGGACCCGGTCGTCACGCCCGACCAGGCGACGATCGCTGGGGGCGAACCGACGCCCCGTACCGCAACCGCGAGCTTGGATGGCCCAGGCGAGGCTGGAACGGTCCGCGAGGCGCTGCCGACCCAGGTCGCGGCGCCGACGGCCAGCCGTGTGCTGGCCACGGCGAGCGGCATCGCGCTGGACGAACAGACGCAACTGCCGGTCGCCGGCGTCGAGGTGTCGTGGCAGGTGGCTCGCGGCGATGCGGACACACCACCGTTCCGGACGCGCACCGACGCCGCTGGCAGGTTCGTGCTCGAGTGCGACGAGCGGTACCCCGACAACGCGTTGAACCTGTTGTTCGTGACTGCGGAGCATGCGCAGGTGCAGCGGGCGATGTTCGATGTCGAAGGCAAGCCAGGCCCGAACGGCGTGCCGGACTTCGATGTCGGCGTGGTGTTGCTGGCACCGGGTACCGGCCTGCAGGGCCGCGTGGTCGATGCCGAAGGCCAGGGTGTCGCCGACGCCGAGCTGCTGTTCTACGACCGTTACTGGTATGGCACGAAAGGCCGCGCGGTGATGCTCGGTCAACCGCTCGCGATCGGCCGCACTGCCGCCGACGGTTGGTTTGCGCCGCGGGCGCGGGTGTTGCCGACACAGGACGCGGTGCTGGTCGCGGCTTCGCCCCGGGGTCTGGGTTGGCTCGTGCTGCAGGACCTGACGCGCAGCCGGAGCGAGCGGCGCGATCTGCGAATCGTGCTGGCGCCGGCAGCTGCGCTGCAGGTCGACGTCGTCGATCGCGCGGGCAAGCCGGTCGTCGGCGCGGAGATCGTCGCCGAGCCACGCTTCGATCCGCTCGGGTTCGCCGGGCGGCAGTCGGCGGGCCTTGCCAGGCAACCGTCGTTCCGCGCGCTGTTCGTGACGCCAGAGCGATCGCGCCGGCCAGGCGCGGCTGCCACACCTGCCGGGCGGCGGTGACTATACGATCACCGGCCGCGCTGCGGGATACCTCGATACGCTGGTCGAACGCCCGCTCGCCGTCGGCGGCCACACGCTCCGCCTGGTGCTCGCGCCCCCGCGCCCCCTGGCCATCACGGGAACCGTCATCGACGACCAACAACGGCCCCTTGCCGGCGCCCGCATCGCGATTGCACCACCGCGAGGCGAGCCTCTGGTCTCGCTCGCCACGGACGCCAACGGGGCGTTTGCCGGCGAGATCCATCTGCTGCAGCCCACGCTGCGCATCGTCGCCGAGGGCAACGGTGGCAGGAGCGAGCGGATCGTCGACGTGGGCCCCGACCAGGATCGCATCGAACTGACGTTCCGCATGCCCGCCGCCGCGCCGATCACGGGCTTCGTGCTCGACGAGAACGATCGCCCCGTGGGCGAAGCCGTGGTGTTTGTCGGCAATTCGCCGATCGGGGTCGATCCTGGCGGCAGGTTCGCGACACCGCCGCAGCCATTGGGGGCGCCGGTGCGGCTGCGCGTGCTGCCTCCCGGGCTCGCCAGCGACTGGGACCCGGTCGCCGCGGTTTCGGCCCGGCCGGACGACTCGCCCATCACGATCCGTCTGCGGCGCCGCGCGGTCGGGCAGTGCCGTCTGATGGTCGACCTGATCGCGGTCGATGGCTCGCCGCTGGAGGCCCGCCGCGCGACGTTGTTGCGCGCGGGGGATCGATGGCACCAGACGACGTTGCGCATCGGCGAGATCACTGCCGTCGGGCTGGGGCCGGCGATCTGGCACCTGAACGTCGAGACCATGACCGGACACGGGTTCGACGAGCGCTTTGAGATCGTCGCGGCTGCTACCGAGCATCGGCTGCGATTGCAACAGCGCCAGCCGGAGAGCGTGACGATCGAGCTGGTGCCCGAGCCCGCGGATCTGCGGCTACCGGACGAACTACGGGTGATCTCGGTCGGCGCCATTCGCGGTCGGTTGGTCGGCGAGGCCGGGCGGCGGGGGCAGGGTCACGACTGGTGGGTGCAACCTGCGGTCGCGCGGCGGTTGCGGATCGAGGATCTGGCGCCGGAAAGGCCGTTCGCCGTACGCGTCGAGCACGAGGATCTGGTGGGCGAAGTGCAGGGCATCGCGCGCCGTGGCGACCACGCGGTGGTGTCGTTGACCGTTCGACGCAGCGGCCACATCCGCTTCGAGGCCGATGTGGCGTGGACCGACGATGGCCTGCGGCTGTTCCTTGCCAGACCCGGGACTGTCGCCGCGCGGGCCGAGGAATTGACGGGTATGGGCGGGCGTACATCGTTCCGTTGGCAGATCGATCCCGGCACGTGGCAGTGGCGGATCGAGACGCCAGCCGACAGTACCGGTGCCAGCCGTTCGTGGTCGGGTCAGGTCGAAGTCGGGTATGGTAATGACGTGATCGCGCCGGTTCGCGGCGCTGGTCGGTAACGACCGAGAGCGGCGATCAGCCAAGCAACAATGCCAGATCGTCGCGCGTCATCTTGCTCAGCAGCGACTGATCCGCCGACAACACCGCAGCCACCAACTGGCGCTTGTCCGCCTGCAGCGCCAGCACCTTCTCCTCGACGGTGTCGCGCGCGATCAGCCGATACGCCACGACCTTGCGCGTCTGCCCGAGCCGATGCGCCCGATCGATCGCCTGCGCTTCCGCCGCCGGATTCCACCACGGATCCAGCAGGAACACATAGTCGGCCGCGGTCAGATTGAGCCCGGTGCCGCCGGCCTTCAGGCTGATCAGGAAGATCGGCAGGGCCGGATCGTTCTGGAACTTGTCGACGCACTGCTGGCGGTTGCGCGTCTGGCCGTCCAGATACTCGTAACGGAGCTTCGCGGCGTTGAGCCGCTGCTTGACGATCGCCAGGAAGCCCGTGAACTGCGAGAACACCAGCGCCTTGTGGCCGCTGTCGGCGATCTCCGAAAGCATCGGCAACAACGCGTCGAGCTTGGCCGAGCCCTGATTGGCGAGCGCGCCATCGATCAGCCCCGGATGGCAGGCTGCCTGCCGCAGGCGGAGCAGCGCTTCCAGCGCCGCGAAGCGTTCGTCGTTGTCGAGCTTCTGACCGCCGCGCAAGAGCCGTTGCTGATAGTGCTGCTTCAGCGCGTCGTACGTGCTGCGCTGGTCGCCGTCGAGATCGCAGATCAGCTGTTGTTCCTGCTTCTCCGGCAGGTCGGGCAGCACCTGCTCTTTCGTGCGCCGCAGCAGGAACGGTGCCAGCGTCTTGTGCAACAACTGCAGGTCGACATCGCCGCCGCGATTCTGGCTCTGCGCCAGCAGCGTCTTGAACGCGCGGCTCTTGCCGAGCAGTCCCGGCACCAGGAACTCGAACAGCGCCCACAGTTCGCCGAGGTGGTTCTGCACCGGCGTGCCGGTCAGCGCGAGGCGGTGGCGCGCGCGCAGCACCCGGACCGCCTTGCTAGTCAGGCTCTGTTCGTTCTCGATCGCCTGCGCCTCGTCGAGGATCGCGTATTCGAACTCGATCTCGGCTTCGGCAAGCTTCGCCGCGTCCTGGCGCAGCGTGCCGTAGGTGGTGACGACGATGTCGATCTCGTCGAATCGGCCGGCTGGGCGCTTTGGCCAGCGGTCGCTGCCGGTGAAATCGAGCACGCGGAGCGTCGGCGCAAAGCGCGCGGCTTCGCGGCGCCAGTTGTCGAGCAGCGAACGCGGCACGACGAGCAGCGACGGCGGGGCGTTGCCGCCGCGGTGGACTTCCTGCAGCAGCGCCAGCACCTGCACGGTCTTGCCGAGCCCCATGTCGTCGGCGAGGCAGCCGCCGAGTCGTTGTTCGCGCAGGAAGTGCAACCAGCCGAGTCCCTGGCGTTGGTACGGCCGCAGCGTGCCCTGGAAGCCCTTCGGTTCCTTGCGTTCGCCGATGCCGCGGAAGCCGGCGAGACGTTCCTGGAACTCACGGTAGCCCTGGTCGGTCGCGATCGCCGACGGCGCGCGGGACGCCAGCAGCGCGTCGAGCAGGGCCCCCTGGGCGCGGCGCAGACGGACCGTGTCGCCCTTGGCTTCGCCGAGGTCGAGCACCGTCGCCCACGACGCCAACCACTCGGTCGGCAGCATGCCGGTACGGCCGTCGCCCAGTTGCACGACGCGAGCGCCCTGCCGGATCGCCGCCACCGCCTGGGCCAGCGGCACGCGCGTGCCGCCGTCGAACTCGAGCGCGCCTTCGACTTCGAACCAGTCGATGCCGGTGCGGACCGCGATGTGCGACTTCGTCGAACGCAGCAGCGGCTTGCCGTCGGCGACGACCAGGAAGCCGGCATCGACGAGGCGGGTCAGCGTCAGGTCGAGCTGCTTGCGTCGCACCAGGTAGCAACCGGCCATGCCGGTGGTGTCGAGATCGTCGCCGCCGATCTGCACCAGTCTGGTGGCGAGCTGCTGTTCGGCGTCGAGGTCGCGGCGCTGCCAGGCGCCATCCTCGGTCATGGGTGGCAGCAGCGTCGGTCCTTCGGCTTCGCAGCGCCGCGACGCGTATTCGAACAGCAGTTCGATCGGCACATGCTGCGGCATCGCCTGGGCCATGCGTACTTCGATGGCGCCGACCGGCGCCGTTGCCGGCTCGAAGCGGACCGGGCACTGGATGTCCGGATCGCCGCTGACGACCTCGAGCACGCGGCCTACCAGGTCGTGTTCGTCGGCGCGCGGTGCGTGCAGTGGCCCCTCCAGCAACAGCGTGCGCAGCAGCGGCAGGCCATGTTCGGACCGGACCGGCACGATCCTGTCCGCCAGCAGCGCGAAGCCCGGGATCACGGCGGCGACGTCGGGATGCGCCAGGCGTTCGTTGCCGCGGCGCAGCTCGCCGCTGACGAGCACGGCGTTGGCGGTCCGCTGCACGGTGACGTGGCCGACGAACGGCTGTTCGAGGTCGAACCGCAACGGCTCGGCCGGGCGCGTCGGCTTCTGCACCGAGTCGATCACGAACACGTTGTCGGTCGCGGCCAGCAAGCGCACCAGCACCGGCGTCATCGTGGCGCCGAACATGAACGGCGACGCCAGCTCGTGGCCGTGCTTGCCGTGGCTGCCCAGGATCGCGTGCGCGAGATCGCGGTGGGTTGGCGGCAGACCATCGATGTCCAGCGACCGGGCGGTGGTCAGGCGTCGGTCGCCGTTCTCGGTCGCGGGGAACACGATGTGGCCGACCAGGCGGTCCCGGTCCCGGGAGGCCGTCAGGTCGACGACGTAGCCGGGCAGTTTCGACGCGGGCCTGGCGATCGGACGGGTGGTGGACTCGACCTGCTTCCAGCGCTGCCGCCATTCATGGGCATCGGCGGCGTTCCCTGGCTTCGGCGCCGGTGTCGGTCGCTCGGGTGCTGGGGTCGCGGGCGTGCTGGCGATCGCGGCCGCCGCCTGCCGTTCCTGGGACCGCGCCAGACGATCGAGTTGCAGCACCACCGCGAACGCATGCTCGCAGAACGGCGGTCCCAAGCAGGTGCAGTCGGTCGTCAGCGTCTTGCCGGTGACCATCACATGCACCTTCACCTCGTCGTCGTCGGGCCAGACCAACGCGTGGGTCTCGTCGCCGTCGCGACCCTGGATTTCGACCGCACCCGCCTCGAACAACAAAGCGCCGCGTTGGCGCCGGGCCGGCGGGAACAGCGTCTCGAACTGTCGGGCGAGCGGGCCGGTCATGGTGCGGGCCGCGCACGATACGCAGAGCCCCGCACCGCACCAGCCGCCCCGTCAGATCCGCTTCTCGTAGATCGGGCCCTTCTCGAAGTACTCGTTCTCGGCGCCGATCGCGTCGAGGTCGTACTTGCGGCCTTCCAGGATCATCCGGCTGGCGACGATGCCCATCTCCAGGCTGTGGTCCTGGTTGGTGTAGCGGAAGCGTCCGGGCCGACCGATGTAGATCAGGTTCTGCAGCTGCTCGAGCCACTGCTGGATCACGCCGAGCCGGTCCTTGTACTCGAGGTCGTACACCGGATAGACGTGCTGCCGCTTCCACAGGTAGGTCTTGCGGACGTCCTTCCTGGTGAAGAAACCCCACTGCTCGAAGTACGGCAGCACCAGGTCGAGCACCTGGTCCTGGTTCATCTGCCAGATCGGGTCGGTCTCGAAGGCGAAGAACTCGATGAAGAAGGACGTCTTGCCCGGCGGGCACATGTCCTTGCTGAAGTTCTTCATCTCGCTGGTGCGACCGAACGGGATGTCCTGGTTGGGGAAGTAGATCCAGTTGTCGGGCGAGATCGATTCCTTGTCGAGCGTCAGGAACAGGTAGATCTGCGCGCGCCATTTCAAGCCGGCGGCAGCCTCCAGCACGGCTGGCGGCGGCGGCGGATCCAGCAGCTTCAGGAACGCGGTCAGCGGCACCGATTCGACGACGTGCTGCGGATGCACCGTGGTGATCGCGCCGTCAGGGCCCTTGATGTCGACCGCGGTGATCTTGGTGCCATCATGGCGCACCTTCACCGGTTCGCTGCGCGTTGCGATGGTCGTGCCTTCGTCGCGCAGATGCTTGCCGATCTCCTCGTAGATCCGGCCGGTGCCGAACTGCGGATAGTAGAACTGATCGACCAGCGACTTCGGCGTCGCCTTGCCCTTCTTGCCGCCGGACAGCGCGTTCTTGACGACGTTGACGACCACGCTCCACAGGTTGAGGCCGTGGATCCGCTGCTTGGCCCAGTCCGGATGGATCGTGGAAGCCTTGATGCCCCAGATCTTCTCCGTGTAGTTGATCATCGAGAACTCGGCGAGCGTGCGGCCGAAGTTGGCGACGACGTAGTCCTCGAACGTCGTCATCGGCTTCTTGAACAGACCAAAGCGCAGCCGTGCCAGCGCATAGTCGAACAGGATCTTGAAGCTCTTCCACGGCCCGATGTTCTTGAACACCTGCAGGGCCTTGACCGGGTAATCGTAGAACTTGCCGTCGATGAACTGCCGCGTCAGCCGCGGCACCTGCCGCCATTCCTCGTGCAGCAGGTCCTCGATGAAGTCGTACAGATACTGGTTCTTGGAGAAGAACCGGTGCGGGCCGATGTCGGTCAGGAAGACGTCGTTGCCTTCCCGGATGGTCAGCGTCTTGGCGAGACCGCCGATCTGGTCGTCCTTCTCGACGACCGTGGACTTCTTGCCCTTGCGGGACAGTTCCATGGCGCACGCGAGCCCGGCCGGGCCGGCGCCGAGGATCAGGATGTCGGATTGCATGGCGAAGCTGCAGGCGGGCGCACCATGGCGGTGCGGCACGGAGAGGAATCGAACTTTGGAGGCGGCGGGGAGAAGCGGGGATTGCCGGGCGCGGGAAGCCGCGATGGCGTCGGCGGAAGGCTAGCGCGCGGTCGGCGAAGTCCCAGTTCCTCCCGGCTGCGGTTTGCAGGAAACCTGCGCTTCCGCAGCGGCGCACGCCGCCGGTGGGCCGATCGGCAGTTCGAACCAGAACTCGGCGCCGCCGTTGCCGCCGGGAGTGTGACCGATGGCGCCGCGCATCTGTTCGACCAGCAGCCGGCAGAGGTGCAGGCCGAGTCCGGTGCCCGTGACCGGCGTCTGGTCGTCGTCGTGGGCGCGGCCGAAACGGGTGAACAGGGAATCGCGGCGGGATTCGGGCACGCCCGGACCATCGTCGGCGATCGCGATGCGCACGCGTTCGCCGTTCCTGGCCGCCTGGATCGCCACCGACGAACGCGCGAACTTGACGGCGTTGCCGACCAGGTTGAACACGATCTGCAGGGCGCGGTTGCGGTCGGCCCAGACCGTCAGTTCGGGCGCCGCCGGGCCGATCTTCAGCGCCAGTCCGCGCGACCCGGCGGTCAGGCCGAGCACCTGCTGGGCGTCGGTCAGCAGGTCGGCGACGGCGTGGCCGCGAACGTGCAGGCTGATGCGGCCGGCTTCGATGGCGGCGAGGTCGAGCACGTCGTTGATCAGGAACGCCATGTGTCTGGCGGCGACGGTGGCCTGGTCGAGGAACGCGTCGCGATCCTCGGGGGTCTGCGCGTAGTTCTCGCGCAGCATCTCGAGCGCGGTCAGCACTGCGGTCAGCGGCGTGCGCAGTTCGTGCGCGGTGTCGGCAAGGCGGTCGTCCTTGCGGCGGCGCAGGGTCGTCGGGTCGACGCCGGGCGGGTTGGTGTCCGAACCGGTTGCCGTTCGCAGCGCCAGCATCGTGGCGCCGGCGGCCAATGCGGCGGTGAGGATGGCCGGGGCGGCGAGGGTTGCCGCCACGAACACGGAACCGGCGGCCGCCGCCGGCAGCAGCAACACTGGGAGTCGGGGCATCGGTGGGAGTCCGACTCGAGGATCGGTCCGGGTGGGGCGGTGCTGAAGAACGCCACAGTGCCTTCGTCCCGGACCGGGATTGCGGCCGGCGACGGTGTCCACGACCATGCGCGACGTGGCGATCGCATCGCGTCTGGTCTGGCTTGTCGGACTGTTGCCGGTGGCCTGTTCGGTGGCGCCTGCGCCGGCGGCGCGTGGCCGCTTCGAGGTCGTCGTGCTCGGCACCGCGCAGGACGGCGGGCTGCCGCACTTTGGCTGCAATCGCCAGTGCTGTGCGTCGGCGCGGGCGAGTGGCCGCGAGCTGTTTCCGGCGAGCCTCGGGGTGATCGATCACGACACCGGCAAGCTGTTGCTGATCGAGGCGACGCCGCGGGTGGAGCCGCAGGTGGCACTGCTGCATGCTTTGGCCGGCGCGCAGGACCGCGGTCGGCGGCCCGTCGATGCCGTGCTGCTGACGCATGCGCACATCGGGCATTACCTGGGCCTGGCGCACTTCGGCCGCGAAGTGGCGTCGACGCCGCAGTTGCCGGTGCACGTGTCGCCGCGGATGGCGGCGTTCCTGCGCGGCCACGGACCGTGGACGCAACTGGTCGCGCAGCGGCAGATCGAGCTGCACGAGTTCGCGCCGGGGAGTCCGTTCTCGCCGATCGATGGACTGACGGTCACGGCGATCCCCGTGCCGCATCGCGACGAATGGTCGGACACGATGGCGTTCGTGTTGCAGGGGCCGCGCCAGCAGGTGCTGTTCGTGCCGGACGTCGATGCCTGGGACCAGGCGCCGGGGCTGCTCGATCGGTTGCTGGATGGCGTCGACGTGGCGTTCCTCGATGGCACGTTCTGGGATGGCCGCGAACTGCCGGATCGCAATCGCGCCGAGATCCCGCATCCGCTGATGGTCGACACGATCGGGCGTTTGCGCGAACGGGCGCAGCGGCGGCCAGGGAGCCTGCGGTTCCTGCATCTGAATCACACCAATCCGGCGCTGCACGATCCGGCGATCGGGCGGGAAGTGACCGCGGCGGGATTCGCGATCGCGCAGCAGGGCGAGCGGGTGCCGCTGTGAGGACCACGACAGCAGGAGCTGGTCGGAACAGGGAACTGACCGACGGGGTGCCGGCCACCGGGGAGCCGTGCGATCGTGGTGCCGGCGCAACGGCGAGGGCTCGGCTCCGCCCGCCTCCGCGGTTCCGTGGTCACGACCCTGTGACCTCGCGTTTGCTTTCGTCATGATGCGCCGATGGATGCTGCGGCCCTCGATGACCACCTCCGCCGGTCGCTCGACGATGGTTCCCTGTCCCGAGCGGAACGTTCCGCGCTCGGTGCCTGGTTCGACACGCTGACTCCTGAGCAGGTCGCGCTGGCCCGCAGTCGCGTGTTCGCGATCGCCAGCGCGGCGCTGGCCGAGCGCGCCGCTGCCGACGTGCTCGGTTGGTGCGAAGCGGTGACCTCGCTGCTCGGCGCACGCGCGCTCGACCGGTTGCAGCGCGAACGCACCGTCCGTCAGGAAGCCTGGTTCTCGCCGGACGACGACTGCCCGGGCCGGATTCGCGAACGGATCGCCGCGGCGAAGCAGAAGCTCGACGTCTGCGTGTTCACGTTGACCGACGACTCGATCGGCCAGGAACTGGTCGCCGCCGCGCGGCGCGGGGTGCTGATCCGCGTCGTCACCGACGACGAGAAAGCGCACGACCTCGGCTCCGACATCGCCATGCTGCGCCAGGCGGGGATCCCGGTGCGGACCGACAGGTCGGCGCCGCACATGCACCACAAGTTCGCGTTGTTCGACGACGCGCTGGTGTTGACCGGTTCCTACAACTGGACCCGCAGCGCGGGCCGCGACAACCAGGAGAACTTCGTCATCTCCGACGATCCGGTGCTGGTGCGCCGCTTCGCCGCGCAGTTCGAGCGGCTGTGGCGGGCGTTCGGCGGCCCCGAGGGCTGACCGCCGCCGGGTTCGTTGCGCCTGCGCTTGCAGGCCTCACCGGTCTTCGTAGCATGCCGAGGGTTCGGTTCGCGCGCCGTCCCGGCGCCGCGGTGCCGACGTCAAAGGAGAAACGATGCCACCGACCGCGCAACCCGACTGGAACCCCAACAACCTCGCTTGCACCAACACCAGCGGCGCGCTGAACGCGCTGGAGGAGATCCGCGCCAAGTTCTCGGTGGCTGGCGCCATCGCGATGGCGGACCTGGCCTACTGGAACAAGGTGCAGTCGAACGATCTGCGCGCGATCGAAGCGGCGGGGCTGGCCGGCCGCATCGATCTGATGTTCAAGAAGTTGCTCGGCGCCAAGTATGAGACCGACGTGACCCGGACGATCGCCACCGGCGCGGTGCAGGCGACGCTGCTGCAGGCCAAGCAGACCGTGGCCCACCTGGCGGCTGTCGTCGACGCCAACTACCGTTTCCGGGGGGAACTGTGAGACCCGACTCCCTTGCGGTGGTCCTGATCGGCGCGCTGTCCGCTTCCGGCGTGGCGCTGGCGCAGGACCAGACGACGCTGGCCGACATCCTGACGGGTGTCAAGTCGAGCGCTGCCGAACTGCGCAACGACGATGGACAGGTCGCGGACTATCTGGCGAGGATCGCCCCGGACTCGAGCCTGGTGCGGTTCCTCCGCGACCTGAACCTGCGGTTCAAGACCTTCGAGGACCAGGATGGCACTGCCCGGCTCGGCCTCGAGTACGAGTTCAGCAAGACGATCACGCGTTCCGGTGCCGAAGACGAGGGTGGTTTCGACTTCAGCACGACGCTGACCGGTCGCGGCAACGTGGCGTTTGCCCAGGATGCGAATCCGACGAGTTTCCTGGAGACCGGCCTGCAGCTGCACCTGTTCCGGCAGGGTTTCCATTCGGCGTCGGACATCGTCATCGACGAGGCGACCCAGACACGCAATCAGGCGCTGCTGACCCGCATCGGCCAGGATGACCTCGACCCGACCGAGTACCGGCAGACGACGGAGTGGCGCGAACTGGTCGACAGCATGCGCAATCTGCTCGGTCTCGAGACGATTCTCGACATCTCCGGCCACGGCACGCTGGAGACCGACCAGACGTTCGACAACCATCAGGCGGCGTACGGCTTGCGCCTGGCCTTCGGCGTCAAGGAATGGCGGCCGGACGCGCTGCTGTCGAAGCTCAACGTGTTCGACTTCCCGTTTGCGCTGACCCGGGTCCTGACCGACACCGATCCGACGTTCTCACCGACTGGGCGCTCCTTGCCGATGTTCCTGGCCGGGATCGATCTGGTCGATCCGTCGGGCAATGAGGCCCGCGCCGCGATCGGCGAAGACGACGCCTACCCGCGCTTTCATGCCGAAGTGACGATGAAGTCGCTGGTCGGCGTGATCAGCGGGTCGCCGATCTGGACGTCGATGGGGTGGCGCTACTACCGCGATCTCGATGCCGCAGCCGCCGTGGAAGCGGCCGACCTCGACGAGCATTCGTACTTCCTGGCCCGCCTCGACCTGCCGAAGGGGCTGTTTGCCAGCTATGCCGCCGGCCGTCTGCCATTCGACGTCGAGGACACGTCGCGCGTCGAACTCGGGTTCCACGTGCACTTCTGAGCGCCTGCTGGCGGTCGTGAAGGTCGGCTGTTTGCCGTCAGCGCCTCGCCGCCAGCCGTTCCTCCGCTTCGCTCAGCAGGAACCGATCCTGCTCGTCCAGGCTGCTCGCGACCAGCGTCCGCAGGGCTGCAATCGCGGCTTCGGCGCGGTCTTGGTGACCAAGCGCCAGATTCGCGCAGCAATCGACGAAGTGCAGACGCGGCAGCCAGTTCACCGTGTCCGGATCGCGCACCGGGACGTCGGCGAGGATCGCCAACGCCGCCGCCGGGCGATCCAGTCGAAGCTCCACCAGCGCCAGCACCACGTCGATTCCGATCCGGTGATCGGGGAACGGCATCGTGCGGGCCTCCGCGAGGCATTCGCGCACGACGCGCATGCGTGCGCGCCATTCCTCACCGCCGTCATTGGCCATCGCCAGGTAACCCGCGATGTCGAGCAGTCGCCAGGGCGCCACCGGCGGCAGCATGGCCAGCGCCGCGGACTGCAGTTCTGGCGCCAGATCCGTGCGCGACTGCAACTGCGAACGCGCCAACGGCACCCAGCCGGTCGGCAGCAGGGCGTTGCCGGCGATCTCACGCGCGGCGCCGAGCATGGCGCGGGCGCGGTGGTCGGCCAGTGAATGCGCGACCGACCCGGCCTGCAGGACCCTTGGCTCGCCTTCCTGGCACTGCAGCGCCAGCCAGTCGCCATCCGGCGAACCGGCGACGTTCCAGATGGTCGGAGCGGGTTGCGGCAGCTCGACGATGGGTTCCAGCGTGTCGTGGCGCAACAGCCCGAGCCGGCCATCCCACCGCGCCGTGGCGATGCGGCCGGCGAAGGTCGTCATCGCCGCGATCGGGACCGTGACCGCCGTGGTCGCCAGGACCCGGCCGCTCGGCACCTGGGTTCGCTGCAGGGTGCCGCGGCGCTGGTCGCGGTTCCAGCCGGCGATCAGCAGCGCGTCGCCGTCCTGGGCGAGCGTCGCGATGGTGGTGTCGAACGGCAGTTCGGTGGCCACGGCCAGCGTCGATGGGTCGAACGCGCGGACGCGGCGATCTTCGCCGCCGGCCCAGACCTGCGGCGGCGACCCGGCCCAGGCCAGTCCGCCAGCGCGACTGAAGGCGCGCAGTTCACAGGCCTGGACCGGCGGGCTGACGGTGTGCGTGGCGACATCGACGACGACCAGGTTGCCCGAGTCGCCGAGGACGGCGAGCTTGTGGCCATCCAAGCTGGCGGCGATGCGGCGCGCGTAGCCGATGGGCGGCAACTGACAGCGATCACCTTGCAGCGCGCCGTTCGACGCGTCGAGGAACACCACGACTTCGTGATAGGACGCCGCCAGCTGGCCGCCGGCGACCAGCGTGAGGCCATTGATCCAATGCGGCAGCTGCCGTTGCCAGATCAGTGCGCCGGTGTGCACGTCGACCCGGCGGACCGTGCCATCCAGTCCGCCCAGGAACACGCTGCCAGCGGCGCCGGCGACCAGACCACGGCCAAAGCCCGGGCCCGACAGCGACACGCCAAAGCCGGTGCCGGACAGTTCGCCGGCACCGGCATCGAGGAACGAGTTCCACAGCCGGACGGTGCCGTCGGCAGCGCCGGTGGCGATCCAGCCGCCGGCCACCGAGTCGACGGCGGTGATCGAGGTCTGGTTGCCGTGCAGCACGCGCTTCAGGCGCGCTTGTTCAAGCGCGTAGACCAGCAGCTCGCCGCGTTGGCAGCCGACCACGAGGTCCTTGCCATCCGGCGACAGTTCGAGGCAGTTCACCGTGTGCTGACCATGGCTCATCTGCCGCGCCGCGTTGCTTTCCGGATCCCACCACCAGATGCCGATTCCCGGGTCGAAGCCGGCGATCCGCTGCAGGTCGCCCGTGGCCGACAGGTCGCCGGACGTGGCCAGGGTGCGGCACAGCACGCGTTCGCCGGTGGTCAGGTTCCAGCGTGAGATGCCACTGCCTGGTGGCACGCCGACGACCCGTTGGCCGTCGGTGGCGAAGTTGCGGTGGGGGCGATCGAGCGCGACCGGCAGCGTGTGGTCGCCGCTCGGTTGCAGGGAACGGGGCGCGAACTTCCGGAACTGACCGGCACTGTGCTGGCGGAGCACGGTGCCGTCGATCGCGATGGCGGTGCCGAGATGGGTTGGCAATGGCGCGACGTCGCCGAGTGGCTGGCCGGCGGCCAGTGCGTGCGCGGCGATGCGGCCGTCGGCCCAGATGACCACCACCAGGTCGGTGGCGGGGATCACCGCGATCTTGCTGACCGACGAACCGCGCGGCGGGAGCTGCCAGCGGGCGGTGCCGCCGATCGTCTCGAATACTGCGATCGCGCCCTGCTCATCGCCGGCGACCAGCGCGCTGGCGTCGGCCGCCATCGCCACTGCGGTGACGCCGGTGGCGAACGGCTGGTCGTGCCAGAGCGAACTGTCGAGACTGCCCTCGACGAAGTGCCATTCG
This sequence comes from Planctomycetota bacterium, assembly GCA_016713175.1. Lineage (GTDB taxonomy): Bacteria > Planctomycetota > UBA1135 > UBA1135 > UBA2386 > JADJPQ01. The sequence continues at coordinate 495,359 of JADJPQ010000026.1, read as the reverse complement.
AAGCCCCGCAGGTCCGGCGGGCAGGCCGCGAGCAGCTGTGCAGCCTGGGCGCCGTCTCCGGCGGACAACGCCGTGTGCGCGGCCTGCACATTGGCGGCATAGGCCTGGCGGCGGGCCAGCTGCTCGGCGGTCATCGCGCGGTCGCGTTCGCCAGCGACGGCAATCGAGATCAAGGCTGGCAGCAGCAGCGTGGCCAGCACCAGCAGCAGCACGGCGGCGCGCCAACCGGGATGGCGCTGCAGCCAGCGCGCGACGCGGGTCAGGCGCCCGCTGCGGCGAGCGGTGATCGGTCGGAACTCGAGGAACGCGCGCAGTTCGTCGCGCAGCGCGGCGGCACTCCGGTAGCGTCGTTCCCGGTCCTTGTGCAAGGCCTTCAGCACGATCGCGGCGAGGTCCGGCGCCAGTTCGGGCGCCAGTCGCAGCGGATCGATGGGCTCCTGATGGGCGATGGCCTGCGTGATCGCGTGGCTGCTGTCGCCGTCGAACGGCCGGCGGCCGGTCAGCAGTTCGTACATCGTGGCGCCGAGACTCCAGACGTCGCTGCGGGCGTCGATCGAACTGCTGTCGACGAGCTGCTCCGGCGACGCATACCAGGGCGTGCCGGCGAAGCCGCCGACCACGGTGATCCCGGGGTCGCCGAGTTCGCGCGCCAGGCCGAAGTCGCACAGCACCGGTTCGCCGGTGGCGCGCAGCAAGATGTTGGCGGGTTTGACGTCGCGATGCGGCACGTTGGCAGCGTGTGCGTGCGCCAGGGCGTCGGCCAAGGTCGCGAACAGTTCGACGGTGCGGCGGATGGTGCGGGGCTGGCCGGTTGCGGGATCGTTCGGACCGAGCGCTCCGCCGTCGATCCGTTCCATCGCGAACCAGTGCGTGTCGCCGTCGCTGCCGACCGCGAAGATGGCGACGATCGCCGGGTGCTCGAGCCTTGCGGCGAGCGTCGCTTCGCGCTTGAAGCGCGCGACCACGGTGGCCTGGTTGGTGATGTGCGCCGGCAGCACCTTCAGTGCGACTTCGCGTCCGAGCGAACGTTGGCGAGCCAGATAGACGACGCCCATGCCGCCGCGGCCGATCTCGGCGAGGATCACGAAGTCGGCGAGTTCGCGGCCGAGCACGGTGTCGCCGATGGCGAGTTGGTCGGTGGTCGCGGCCGGATCGGTGAGCATCGCCTGCAGGTGTTCGGCCAGGTCCGGGTGCGCGGCGATCAGCGCGGAGGCCGGCGGCGTCGCGCCTGCGGCCAGCCAATCGCTGTAGATCGCGAGCGCACGTTCGAGACGGGACGAATGCACCGGAGGGCGAGAACGCTACCCCATCGGCGACGGCGTGGGGCGGGGCCATGCCATCGCCGGTTTGCGCAGGTCAGCGCGGCTGCCCGAGCCAGTCGATCGCGGGCAGCGCGAACGGCACTTCCACCGGTTGCACCTCGGTGACCAGACGGGCCACCAGCCGGGCGCCGATCGGCAGTTCGCCCTCGAAGTCGTAGGTCAGCGAGCACTCGTCGTTGCACGACGAGTAGCCGCATTGGCGCAGCTCGAGCGTGTTGCCATCGGCCTCCAGGTACATCGCCAGGATCCGGTCGCGGGCCAGTCGCAGCTGCACCTCGAAGGTCCAACGGCCGTCCTCGCCGTCGGCGCGGGTCAGTTGCGCGCCGGCAACCGTGCCAGTTGCACCGGCCTCCAGTCGGTCGAAACCGAGATCGACACGATCCTCGCCGAGACCGACCAGGCATTGGGCGCGGCCCTGCAGCGACCGCAGGCCGCGACTGCCCGGCGGCGGCAACGGCAGATCGACGTCGAAGAACACGGTGATGCCGTCCTTGGTCAGCTTCGGGAACGAGATCCGGCGATGCCATTCGTCGGCGGGCGCCAGTTCGACGTCGTCGTCGGTGCGGGCCGAGTCCCAGGTCACTTCGTCCACTCGTAGAGCGACGCGGTCGAGGTTGCCGGCGATCGTCAGCGAGACGCCGGGCGAATTCTGGCCCATCGGCTGCAGGTCGCGGTCGCCATCGGCCTCGAACACGGTCTTGGCGGCGACGACGCGGACGTTCTGCAGCGGCGGGCCCTGTTCCTTCAGGCGCGGGGGCGGCGAATCGCTCTGCATCAGGTCGGCCCAGGCGGCATTGGCCGCGGCGACTTCGCTGCCGTAGTCGAATTGCATCGCCGCGCCGCCGTGCGTGCGCAGCGTCACCGGTCCGGCGTCGCCGAGCAGCGCCAGTGCCGCCGCCGGACTGGTGTCACCCTGTTCCATCAGGGTCTGTAGCGCCCGGTCGTCGCTCAGCAGCCGATCGATCACCAGAAGCAGGTCCCGGCCGTGGAAGTCGATCGTCGTCGTGCGTTCGTCGAGCTGCTGGCCGCGCACCGGCTCCCGCAGCCTGCCGGGCAGGCGCAGCACCGCGGTGCAGTGCAGGCCGCCGAACATGCCGTCGAGGAACTCGCGCGCCTGCTGCAGCTTCTCGCGTTCGCCGGCCATCGCCTCGGCGATTGCGGCCCGATTGGCGCCAGCTGGCAGCGTCGCGGTCATCGGCTGCTGGTCCAGCCGCGAAGTCACCGTCACTTCGCCGTCGCCGTCCTGGCTGATCGCGAAGTCGAGCAGGTTGCAGTGCAAGCCCTGGCAGTGAAAGCGCAGGGTGGTGATGTCCGGGAACCAGGCGGTGCCGGTGAACACCAGGTGCTCGTCCTCGACCGAACAGTGCACGTCGGCCCAGGCCTCGACCCCCTGTGCCCGCTGCAGTTCGCTGCGGACGAATTCGTCGGGTGCGGCGGCCCCGGGCCCGGCCGGGCCGGTCCAGCGCACGGTCACGCGACCGCTGCCATCGGGGTTGAACGTGAAGTCGTGTTCGAGGTGCAGTTCCATGCGGTCCTTGGGCCAGCGACCTGATCGGCAGTTCGCTGCTCGGAGAATCCGGAAAATCGGCGGGCCGTGTCAGCGCGGTTGCCGGTTGCGGTCCTGGACCAGTTCGCCCGCGGCGCCGAACACCGCGCGCACGCGTCGCAGTGCCCGGATGTCCTGCAGCGGGTCGCCGTCGACGACGATCACGCCGGGGCGTACCACTCGCTTCTTGGTGTTGACGACGGCCGCCGCCACGGTCGTCGCCGCCGCGATCGCCTGCGCCGGCGTCATGCCGTATTCGACCATCAGTTCGAGTTCGCGGACATTGTCGCCATGCGCGAACACGCCGGCATCGCTGCCGCACGCGATCGTCACGCCGGCGGCGAGCGCGCGCTGGAACGCGATCCTGGCGGCATTCAGCCGCTCGACGACGGGGCCCTGATGGCCGGCGTAGCGGACGATCGCTTCGTTGGCGGCCAGGCAAGGCACCAGCACGACACCCCGTTCCTTCATCAGCAGCAGCGTCTGCTCGCCGACCATCGTGCCGTGTTCGACGGTGCGGACGCCGGCCAGCACGGCACGCCGGATGCCTTCATCGGTGCTCGCATGCGCCGCGACCGGCACGCCTGCACTGGTGGCCTCGGCGACCAGCGCGGTCAGTTCGGCGAGCGAAAACGTCGGCGTCGCCGGCGCTCCATGCGCGCGGCGATAGTCGGCGTAGACCTTGATCCAGTCGGCGCCGGCGGCGACCTGTTCGCGCACCGCCTTGCGGACGCCATCTTCGCCGTCGGCGACCTGCGCCCCCTTCTTGACGGTCGGATCGTCCGCTCGGGGCCCGTAGCAGCCGGTGGCCACGATCGCGCGGGTGCTGGTCAGGATCTCGGGGCCGAGCAGCAGATACTCCGAGGTGGCGGCGCGCAGTGCGATGTCGGCGAACCCGGCGCCTTCGGTGCCGAGTTCGCGAACCACGGTGAAACCGGCGGCGAACGTCCGTTCGGCATGGCGCAGGGCCCGCAGCGTCCGCAGTTCGGTCGACTCCTGCAGTACCTGGTCATCCCACGACATCTGGTCGTACGGCCGCAGCAGCAGGTGCGTGTGCAGGTCGATCAGTCCTGGCAGCAGCCAGGTCTCGCCGAAGTCGTGATCGACATTCTCGTCGCGCCGCGGCGTCCTGCTGACCAGGCCATCGAGCACCGCGACATCGACGTCGGTTCGCCAGCCGGTGCCGGCTTCATCGAGCACGTGTGCACAACGGATGCTGGTCGGGCGCTGCGCGGCGAGCGGAATCAGCAGCAGGAACGCAAACGGAACGAGGCGGCGGCGCATTCTGCCATCGTCGCCGCCGTCGGGCCGTTCACAACGAGCCGCAGCGGATCTCGAGGCCGCGCGAGAACGCGACCAGCTGCGGCGCTCCCGCATCGATCTGGCCGGCCTGGAAGAACACCTGGACGCCGACCAGCGCCGGGCCGGGCGGAACCGCGATCGGCACGTTCGCGCGGGGCGTCGGCACCGGGATCGATGTGCTGGCCGTCGAGTTGACGAGCACCGTGCCGCCCATCGTCGGAATCGACGCGGCGGCAAAGCCCATCAACAGTACGCCCGGCGCCGGGTTCAGACCGCCGGAGTTGCCGACCTCGACATTCAGCGTGGTGCCGACCAACGGCCGACCGGTCGTGCGCAGCGTCGGCACGGTGCCCGACGTGCCGGCGAGGCCATCGCCGTAATTGAACGACTCGTAGCCGAACCGGTTGATCCGGATCCGCCAGGTGTTGGCGCTCGGCGCGATGTATTCCTGCAGCGTCCAGAAGCCGCGATCGTCCACCGGATCGACGCCGCCGTGGCTGTAGTCGCCAAACCGATTGCGGCCGGAGCCGTCGAGTCGCACCCACGATGCCTCACCCGCCTTGGTCAGGATCGGCGGCGCCATCACGCCGTTCGGGTCGCTGGCGTGGCGACCGGTCAGGAACGTCGAGCAGTAGACGCCGGCGTGGCTGCCGCTGAAGCCGAGCCCGATGTTGTTGTCGCGGTCGACGTAGATCGAGGGATAGTAGTAGTGCCACAGCGGATCGCTGACATTGCCCCACTGCAACACCGCCAGCGGGGTCGGCCGGATCTGGTACCAGCGACAGCCGGCGCGCCCGCCGACCGAGATCGTCTGCGTGGTGTAGATCGAACCGTTGCGGAACACCGCGTTCTGCGGGCGAGCGTCGCCGGTCGAGATGTTCGTGGTGCTGCCGAGTGCCGGCGAGGTCGGTGGCGACGACTGGCTGGTGACCGTGACGATGCCCATTTCGGTCAGCGTCGGTGAGATCAACGGCGGATTGACCCGTCGAATGCGCAGGCCGGTCGACGATTGGCGCGATACGCAGTACTCCGCGCCGGGATCGCCGTAGGTCACGCACGGCTGGATCGCGCCCTCGAACGGCAGCGATCGGAACGCGGTGATCGTGCCGACCGCCGGTGTCGGCGCCAGCAGCGGCGCCTTGTCGATCGCCCACAGCGTCATCAGCGCCGAGCCGGTGACCATGTAGGCCGCCGAGTAGATGCCACGGGCATCGACGCCGAGGGTCACGTAATCGGGCCAGCGGCCGGCGTCGCTGCCGCTCGCGGTCGCGAAGCTGAACTTGAACCAGGCGCCGGCCGGGTCGGCGGTCTGCGAGATCGCGTAGTAGAACAGGCCGCCGGTCGAGAACGTCTCGGCCAGCACGATGTAGCGGTTGGCGTGCGGATCCCAGACGGCGCGTGGATCGCCGATCAGGCCGCCCACGTTCCAGAACGCACCGAGACTGACGTTCAGCACGCGCTGGTTGTTGCTCTTCCGGAACGCCGACAGGTTGGAGTTGGTGATGACGATCACATGATCGGGCCCGACGGTGCCGCAGGTGTCGGGTGGGATCAGCGTTGCGCCCGGATCGCCCTGCGTGGTGCCCTGCGTGTCGTTCCAGACGCGCGGCGACGTCGGCCCGGCGCCGAGGAACTGCGGGCTGCCGCCACCGGCGGTGCCGGCGGTTTCGATCTCGGGGGTCTCTTCGCGGGGCGCCGGCACCTGATCGGCACCTTCGACCTTGACCCGGAAGCCGTTGCCGCGCGACCAGACCAGGCCGCGATAGCCAGTGCCATCCAGGACCTGGCGATGGCCCAGATCCTCGAAGTCCAACGTGACGTCGGTGGCGTGGCCGGCAGGGCGGTAGCGCAGGTCGTCGATCGCGAACCACGCGAACGGTTGTTCGCTGCTGCGGGCCGCCGCTTCGAAGTCGATCCGGTCGACGCCGCGGAAGTCGAGCGCGAGGCGTTGCAGGTCGCGGCCGACAGCGAGCCATTCGGTCCGCGCCACTTCGGTGGCGCCGCGCCAGCCGACGACGCGCAGTGCGCGCGCCGGCAGCACGCCATGGCCACCGACCCAGACATCGTGGACGTCGACCAGCGTCGGAAACCCGATCGGCATGCGCGGGTCACCCCATTCGTTGGCGATCGCGACGATGCCCGAGTGGGTCGAGGTCGCGGCGGAATCCGGCGGCACGAGCCAGCGGCCGTCCTGACCGTTCCAGGTCGGCAGGTCGCGCGTGGCGGGGATCATCGTCCGTTCGCGTTCGAGCACGACGGACATCGGCTCGAGCACCAGCGGTGAGATCGCGCTCGCGGGCACACGTTCGCCGGCGACCGTCGTGCCGGGGGCCTGGGCAGTGGAGAGGACGCAGAGCAGCGTCGCCGTGAGTGCGGCGGCGCCATGGCGGGGTTGCAGCATTGGGGAACGACACCCCGAGGGCAGACGGGGGGCACGCAAGTTACCAGGAACCGTTCTTGGCCGCAGGTTCCGATGGCAATGAGGTGGCGATATCGTGGGGGAAGAGGTTTCAGCATGACGGACAACCGGATCTCGAGTCGCGACGCGCGCTACCGGCGGCGAACCCGCGACTCCTTGTTCGCCGTCAGTGGCGCTGTTGTCGTGGGACTGGTGGTGTGCGCTTTCTATCAGGGTCTTGCCGCGCCGCCGGGGTTCTGTGACTACGATGGCAGCGTGGCGGCGGTCTTCGAAGAAGGCCCGGCGCCAGCCGTCGAGGCGACTTTGCGGGTCGCGATCGCTCGCGACGAGGCGCCGCCGCCTGGTGGTCCCGAGGAACCGGCCCCTGCGGCGGAGTCGTCGACCGCCGGCGACACGTTCCCTCGCCGCGAAAGCGCGGTCCTCTGGTTGCTGCTGTGCCGGTCCCCGACCAGTCTGTCTGCCGAAGACCTGGTGCGCAGCGAAGCGCTGAATCCGCGCGATCTCGAGGTCGCACCCGGGTTCGTGACCAGCGTCGCAGCGTTCCTGCAGATCCGCCGTCCGGAGCTGATGGCAGCCGAGCACACGATGCGCATGACGGCGCACAAGGAGATGGTCGCCCTGTTCGCGCAGGGGAAGCTGCAAGAACTGCGGGTCCCGGAGTTCGCCGAACTCGGCGAGGCCGACGCCAGGCGGATCGATCGGCACGCGATCGAGCAGCACCAGCGTGAGCTCGAGAACGCGCAGCGCCTTGGCCGCGAGCCGCGGTCGCTCGACGACTTCCGCCGCAATCTGATCCAGAACAACTTCGCCGAGGGAGAGGGCGGTCGCACTCTGCGGTTGGGCGACAAGAGCTACTCGGCGCGGCCGGAAGACCTGGTGCTGACCGGCCGGGCGGAAGAGTCATTCGGAAGACTGGGCGAGACCTTCGTGTTGGAACTGATCGACTTCTTTGCCAAGAACGGCTACCTGACCGGGGCTGAGATCGCGGTTGCTGTCGAGGCGTATCGCGCCGCCCGTGCGACCAGGCGCTGAACGACGCTGCCAGGGCGCGCGTGGCCTCCTCGAGTCCATCGAGTTCGCCGCCGAACGCCGCGGTCAGCAACAAATCCTGAACGTTCGCTGGCCAGTCTCTTGCTTCTGGTTCACGGATCGGTAACCGGAGCACATGGCCCAAGCCCCCCGCAGCACCGGTTCCGCGATCCTGGTCGCCGCCGTGATCACCCTCGTCGTCAGCGTCGTCCGGCTGATCGGCGAACTCCAGGGCTGGAACGACACCCTGTTCAACCGCTCCGGCCCCGGACCGGACAGCAAGCAGGGCCTGTTCGGCATCACCTTCCTGATCCCGATCTTCGGCATCTGGTTCGGTTGGCGACTGCGCCGCGCCACCGGCGGTCCCCCGCACACGGGCAAGGCGGCGCTGGTCTACGTTCTCGGCGCGGCGGTGCTGTTCGGCGGCTTTGCTGCCGCGATGGCGAGCGGGCTGATCGCGATGCCGACACCCGCGGCGCCGGGTGTGCCGGGCGGCATGCCGTGGGCCTTCGGTCTGGTCCTGGGTTCGTTGCTGGTGGCGACGTTCGCCTGGCCACGGCTGACGGCGACCCTGCTCGTGTACGCGCTGCTGGCGCGCATTCCGGTCGTGGTGATCACGTTCCTGGCCGTCGCCAACGACTGGGACACGCACTACGCCAAGCTGCCGCCCGACTTCGCGTTGCCGGCGGGAGAGTCGAAGGCGATGTTCCTGTCGATACCGCAAGGAACGTTCTGGATCGCGTTCACGGTGCTCGTCGGCGGGTTGTGCGGCTGCCTCGGCGCCGCCTTGGCCCGGCGCAAGGACTGACGTCAGGGGCGGCCGGCGCGCGTGGCGGCGAGTTCGCGAACGACGCGCGAGAACCGCTGTCGCGCGTTCGCCTCGGTGATCCCCAGCCGTTCACCGATCACCGCGAAGGTCGCACCTGCAAGCCGGAGGCGGACGACCTCACCGTGCGCGGGATCGAGGTGGGCGAGCAGCCGCTGCAGCCACGCGGCTTCGTCCTGTCGGGTCACCGGCCCGGTCGCTGGCGACGAAACCGATGCGCTCGTCGGCACCGCCGATTCGCCGAAGTGCCGGCGCGCCTGCAGGCCTCGATTGGCGAGCACCCAATCGGCATGACGGAACAACCATCGCTGGAAGGTCGCTTCGGCGGCGTCTTCCGGCGCCGCCTGGATGGCTTGCAGCATCCGGGTGAACACCTCCTGCGCCAGGTCGCTGACCGAGCAACAACGCCGCAGCCGGACGCCCATCCGGCGGATCAGGTAGCGCTGCAGCTTCGGCCGATGCCCGTCGACCAGACTCTGCCACGCCGCCGGGTCACCGTCGCGCGCTTGCTGCAGCAACGGGTCCATCGTCAGGGCCCCACCGTCAGCTCGGTGAACGTCACCCGCAGCCCGATCGCCGTCGGCAGGCGGAGGCCGACGTAACGCCACGTCGCCGGCAAGCCTTCGGGTCGTGGGATCTGCAGTTCCATGGGGGCCGCGCGGCCGCGAGCCAGGCGGGCGGCGACCGACTGTGGCGTCACCGTCAGCGTCAACGCATGGGTCTCGCCGGCGCCGGCGGCGGGCAGGGGCTGGCGGATCAGCGGCGTGTCGGCATTGCCGCCGCCGGACACGCCGAACCAGTCGACGTGGATCTGGCAGCCCAGCCAGGCATCGCGGGCTTCGAGATCGGGCCGTTCGCCGAGCCGGATCTCGAGCGTTCGCGACGGTTCGCGGCCGACGTCGAACGAGAAGGTCGTCGTCAACGTCGTGGTCGCCGACGGGCACGCAAGCGGATGCCAGGCCAGCAGCTGCGGCGAGAAGTGACCGCCATAGCCCAGCAACCGCAGTCCGTCGCCCGTGCTCACCGCCCGGCTGCTGCCGGTCAGGTCCTCGGCAAACGGGCCGCTGGTGCCAAGCAGCCGCCATCCGACCGGCACTCCGGGCGGCGCTTCGCCGGCTCGCGGCAGGTGCAGGGTCGCGGACCCGGTCGGCAGCTCCGACAGTCGCCGCCGGACCAGACGCAGGCCGGTGTCGACGGCGGTTTCGTCGTTCATCAACGAACGCTGCGAACCGAGCTGCAGGTCGCTGGCCCGGAACGAGTAGTAGCAACCACCGCACAGCAGGAACTGCTTGTTGCCGATCTCCCGCATCGGCGCCCTGGGCAGACAGACTTCGCGCAGCGAACCGGCGAGATGGCGGATGCCGAACGGCGAGATGTCGGTGTCCGGCCACCGTTCCTGCGGCAGACGCATGTCGGCGTCGACGCTCGACCAGTAGTTCTGCGAGAAGCCCCAGTCATGTTGCCAGCCCCATGGGTACGGGCGGCCATCGGCGCCCTGGCCGGCCCAGCGCCATTCCGCCGGCGTCGGCAGGCCGATCCAGAACGCGGTACCGAGTCGATGTTCGCGGCGGTTGAGGTGGTGCAGCAGCGCGGCGATCTGCGGCCACTGCAAGCCGGCGAGCATGCTGCCCTGCTTGCCGCTGGCCAACTCCGGCGGCATCGCCCCGAGCCAGTCGATGACGTCCTGGAAGCGCACTTCGTGCTGGGTCATCGCAAAACCGGGGATCGCCTCGCGTTCGTCGGCAACGGTCGGATCCGAATCGTCCGCCGGCGGGACCGCCAGGCCGCCGTGCACCTGCACGAAGCCGTCACCGAGATCCTCGCGGGTCGCGAACGTGAGATCGACGCGACGCTCGCGGTCGCTCTGCATGGCGCGGCGGCGGATCAGCACCGGCACCACGAGGTCCTCGTGGCCGTCACGAGTCGCCCGGATCGCGTAGCTGCCCTCGCGGGGATTCCCGGTCCACGGCGTCGTGCCGAGCGCCACCGCCGCGGCATCGTCCGCGCCGACATGGATGGCGCGGCCGTCCGGCGTCTCGACCAGCGGGCACAGCCAGACCTCGGCGGCGCCAGCGGCGCAGGCGATGGTCAGTTCGCCGCGTTCGTCGAGCAGCGCCGCGTGTTCGCCGGCGCGGTCGAAACGCTGCAGGCGCTGCTGCTGCTGCGCGATCCGTTCGCGATGCGTCATGATGCCGGCGCCGGCCAGCAGTTCGCGCAGTTGCAGGGCGACCAGGCGCGCGAACCACTGATTGGTGCGCGGATGCTCGGGGGCCAGCGCGAGGCAGGTCTCCAGCGCGGTCTCCAGCTCGGCGCGGGCCTGGTCGCGTTCGCTGCCCAGCCGGCGCAGCTCGCGCTGCAGCGGCCCGAGTTCGGGGTCGAGGCCAGGTTGCCATTCCCGCTGCTGGCGGGTGCGCAAGGTCACCCGGTCGGCCAGCAGGCGTGCTTCGACCTCGACGCAGCGATGCCAGAGCGCCTCGATGCCGGCGAGGCGGGCGTTGGTGTCGCGCGTCGGCACCCACCAGCCCCACCAGATCCCGGCGAGGGCGAACACCACCGCCGCCGCCGCGCTCGCGGTCGCCAGCAGCGGGTGCCGTTGGGCCACGATCCGCACGCGGTGCCACCGTGGCGCCGGGCGGGCGGCGATCGGTCGGAAGTGCAGGAACGCATCGAGGTCGTCGGCGAAGGCGGCGGCGGTCGCATAGCGGTGTGCCGGCGCGGCAGCCATGGCTTTGCTGCAGATGGTCTCGAGATCGCGAGGCACCGCCTGGTTGCGGCGACGGATCCGGGGCGCGTCGCCTCGGCGGATCCGTTCGGCAGTCTGAACATTGCTGCCGCTGGCGAACGGCGAACTGCCGGTCAGGCACTCGTACAGCGTGATGCCGAGTCCATAGATGTCGGTGCGCGGCGTGATGTCGCCGCGGCGGCCGGCGAGCTGCTCGGGGGCCATGTAGTCCGGAGTGCCGACGGCATCGAGCGAATGCGTCAACTTGGCATCGTCGGTGAGCACGCGGGCCAGGCCGAAGTCCAGCAGCAGCGCGCGATCGCCGGCTTCGACGATGACGTTGCCCGGTTTGACGTCGCGATGCACGACGCCGTGGTCGTGCGCATGCTGCAGCGCGCGCGCCAGATCCCGGATCATCGTCGCGGTGCGCCGGCAGTCGTCGCGCAACGCGCCGGTGCGCAGCAGGTCGCGCAGCGAGACGCCGACGATCCGTTGCATCGTGTAGTACGGACGCGGGCCGCCGAGATCGGCGGCCAGGACCGGCACGATGTGCGGATGATCCAGTTGTCGGGTCACCTCGACCTCGCGGGCGAAGCGGCGGCGCGCGGTCTCGGAAGCGGCGAAGCCGAGCAGCACCTTCAGGGCGACGATGTGACCCGGCGCCGACAGTTGTTCGGCTTCGTAGACGATGCCCATGCCGCCGCGGCCGAGTTCCTTGCCGATCCGGTAGTCGCCCAGATGGTCGTCATCGCCGAGCGCCGCATCGAGGCGGCGCTGGACGTCGCGCAGGGCGGCCGGTTCGACCTCGGCAGCGAAGCCGGCGAGGGCATCGCGCAGTCCGGAGTCGGAACTGTCGTCGGCGGCGGGCACGCCGGCAGCATAACGACGGCCGCGCAGCGGCGACCCGGGACGCGCGGTTTCGGGGGATTCCTGTCACGAAGTGAGGGGCGGGACGGCCATGGCGAGAGCGTTCCTGCCGGATCGCCGGCAGCTCACCACCACCCTCACCCGAGAGGTCACCATGTCAGTCCCCCGTTCGATCGCCGGTACCCGGCTGTCTTCCTGGCTTCGTTCCCTGCCGTCGTCACGGAGGTCGCTGGCGGCCCTGCTGTCCTGCCTGACCGTTACGCTCGGCGGCGAACTGGCTGCCCAGTCGCGGCTGCTCTACGACAATGGGCCGCTGATGACCGGCCCGCATCCGGCGGCACCCGTGGCGCAGTCGAGTTTGGCCCAGGGAAGCGTGGCGGGTTTCGGAGCCAACCGCAGCTCCGGTCTGGCCTTGGCCGATGACTTCACGGTTTGCGCAACCTCGGGCATGCTCGTCGACGCGATCGAGCTCATTGGCTATGCGCTCGGCGCGGTGCCGGCGCCGCCGGCGCCGGTGACCGGGGTCTTCGTCGAACTGCTGACCGGGCCGCCCGGGTTGCCATCGTCGGTACCGGTCCCGGGAGGTCCGAGCCTCGACCATGATCAGCTCGCCAATTCCACGGTTGAGTTCCGCCATGAGTATCGGGTCTTTGCTTTGGCTCCTGCGGCCACGAATCGCGCACTGATGTCCGTTCGGGTGCAGTTGGCGGCCCCGGTATGGCTGTCACCGGGCACCTACTGGTTGGTGTTCCAGTTCAACGGTTTGTCGTGGGTGCCCCCTTTGACCACTGCTGGTGTCGAGTCGACCGGCAACGCCCGGCAGCGCATCGGTGGAGTTCCCGGGACCTGGCAGGGGGTTGTCGATGGCGACCACAGCCAGGGCCTGCCCTTCCGCCTTCATGGCCTGGCTGGTGGCGCGGTCGGCCAGATCGCACGCACCAGCCTGCCCTCATGTGGAGCGGCCCGGCTCGCCGTTCGTGGCTCGCCGGTGCTTGGGGGGTATGTGCACGCCCAGTTGAGCAACGTCGGCGGTCTTGGCTTCATCGGCTACGGCTTCCAGTCTTCGCCGCAAGCCTTTTGTGGTTGCTGGGTAGGTCACGAATGGGCCTCGGTGGTGTTTGGCAACTCGGACAGCCTGGAGATCCCGATGACGACGGCATTGTGCAACTTCGAGTTCAGGATCCAGGGCGCCGATTTCCTGGCAGCCGGGGGCTGTGCCAACCCGCCCCTGGCGTTCACCGAGACCTGGCGGGTGCAGCAAGTGGCCGACATCGCCCCGCAGTACAGCAGCGGCAACTACCAGGACTCGCCGGTGGCGGTACCCATTTCCGGTAGTGTGACCGTCCCAGTCACTCTGACTGGCAGCTTCCAGGCGCAGACCAACGGCGACATCAACGGCGCGGTCAGCGTGGCACTTGGCAGCGCTGGCACGGCGACGATTGCGCTTTCACCGAGCAGCGCCGTGGTATCCCTTGGCAGCACCACGATCGATCTGTTGCCGGCGATGCCAGGCGAGCTGGTCCTGCACAACGGGGCGGTGGTCTCGGTCACGACCTTGCTCGACGTCTATTTTGCCGACGCGAGCGCCCATGGCGCGGCGCTGGCGAACTGGCAGGAGAGCAGTCGCTGTCTGTTCGCCGTCGCGGCGCTGTTCTCGACCGAGGAGATGACCGGCAATTGCGTCACGGCCAGGTTGCTGTGTGCTACGGCGCCAACCTGGTACTGCGACCTGGCGGCCGTGGCTGCGGCCGCCGCATTGGGCACCGGCGCCGCCAGCCTCTGCAGCACGGCGTGTGTCGGCGTGGCGTGGGTGCCGATCATTGGACCGGTCGCCTGCACGGAGATCATCCCTTTCTGTGCCGCGGTTGCCGGGGCGGTCACGGCGCGCGCCGTCTACCTCGCGGTCATTGCCCATCTGTGGGGATGCAACTGACGCGCCACGTCTGGCAGGCAATCCTGCCGGGGTAGCGTCGCGTTCATCGAGGCGAGGGCGCTCGTGCGTGTTCTCAGCGCAACGTGCCTTCTTCCAGCACCAGCGAGTTCGACACCGAATCGCCAAAGCGCTCGTGACCATCGAGCGTCCAGACCACGCGCCGCGACTTCGGTTCGAACTCGACCAGCACCGGCTGTCCGGGGCCGGCGTGGCAGTTGCCCAGCACGTAGTTGCCGTTCTTCAGCACTTCGATCGTGGTGACCCACGCCAGCCGCACGCCCGCCAGATCGTCCTGATGGATCGCATCGACGATCGTGCCATCCGCCGCGACCGTCAGCAGCGAGTGGCCATTGCCGGTCGTGACCAACGTGTGGCCATCGGGCAGCCGCACGGCGGCGAACACCTGATTGCCGAACGCCTCGGGACCGTGACCAGATCGTCGGTCCTTGCCGAACAGCGGCACTTCGAACTGCCAGACGACCTTGCCGGCGTCGTCGTATTCGCGCACCGCGCCATCGCCTTCGTGACAGACCAGCCAGTTGCCGGTGGGCAGCCGGCGAACCAGCCTGGTGTCGCGATGCGGATCCGGATTCCGGACCGTCAACGGCACGTTCGCCTGCACGGTGCCATCGCGCGCGATCTGCAGCAGGCGCGCCGGGCCGCTCTCCGCGATCAGCATCGTGTCCTCGAGCAACGGCTGGAAGGCGTGCACCTCGACGCGACGGCCCGCGTTGCCATGGCCGGTTGCGGCGTCGTATTGCCAGACGATCCGCTGCGTCACCGGGTCGATCTCGACGACCCGCCGGAGGTCCTGTTGCACCAGGATGTGACCGTTGTCGCGAACGTGCAGATCGTGGATGCCGCCCCAGGGCATCTGCCACTCGATCGCGCCATCGGCCGCGAGTCGAACCAGTCGTCCGTGGGCCCCGAGCAGCACGCGATGACCGACGCGCGCCGCCGCCTGCAGATCGGCGGGCGTGGCACCCGCGCGATGCTTGCCGAAGCCGAACGGTGATGGCATGAACACGCCGATCGTCGACACGTCCAGCTCGGCGCTGATCGCGTTCTCACGGCCCATGGCCCACAGACAGGCATTCACCAGGAGCCGGCGCGTGCCGCTGCTGGCGAACGCCTGCGCGGCGCCGAGCGTGGTCGTGAACACGCGCTGGTCGCGTTCGTTCTGCTGCCGTGTGCGCGTCCACGCGATCGGCATCATCGGGTCGTTCCGGTCCTTGCCGTCGGCCGCCGGCGCCTTGCCGCTGCCGGCATCGAGCCCGGCCAGCACCTGGCCCAGGACCAGTGGCTGGCAGTCGCCAGGCAACGGCAATCGCACGGTGTAGACGTCGGCCGGATCGTGGATCGAACCGGCGGCGATGCCGCGCAGGATCGGATGATCGGCGGCGCCATCGGCGAGCACGCCGAGGGTGCCCTCGACACCATGGTGGCCATGATGCGCGATCCAGGTCTCGCCCAGGATCTGCCGGCCGAAGCCGCCGTCCCAGGTCTTGCTGCGCCAGGTCCAGTGCGCGAAGCGCCGCTCGGCCGGGATCTGGAACGCGTGCGTTGCGGTCCGCAGGCCGACGACCGGCCGCCCGGACTCGACGTAGTCGGCGAGGTGCTGCATCGCGTCATCCGGCAGGTTGCGAAAGCGCGTGAACATCACCAGCAGGTCGGCACGGTCGAGGTGGTGCAGGCCCGGGATGTGGTCCTGGACGTTCGGGTCGATCGCGTGGGTGCGTGGGTCGATGGCGAACAACACCGTGCAGCGACACCCGAGCCGCGCCAGGATCCGCGCCAGTTGCGGCATGCTCTCCTCGGATCGGTACTCCTCGTCGCCGGTGACGAACACGATGTGCGTGCCGGCGCCGGGACCGTCACCGCCGGCGAGTTCGAGCCATGGTGTCGGTGTCTGGGTCTGGGCGACCGCAGCGACGGTCAGGGCGCAGCCCAGCGCGCGAAGGAGAATGCGGCGGAGCGGCGACTGGATCGGGGGCATCGCCGCAGGATAGGCGGCGGCACCGCTTGCTTCGTCACTTCTCTTCGCGCTTGAACTCGAAGACCCGGGGCGTGCCGCCCTTGGTGTAGCCGATCGTCGCGCGCAACCCGCCGTCGCTGTCGAGCTCGTAGACGATGCGCTTGGGATAATCGTGCCGCGGGTTGTCGAACACGGCGCGCTGCTTGCCCAGTTCGGAGAGCACGAACTCGGTCGCCGTCGCGCCGCCAGGCTGCGCGATGTAGACCAGGCCGCCGTCGCGTTCGACGATCCGGAGGAACTCGAACGCACGCATCGACCCGCGCGACACGGTGCGTGACACCGCGAGCATCGCGCCGCCGAGCGGCGGGCTCCACCGTTCCTCGATCGACGTCGCGCCGCCCTGACCCCGCGTTCCCACCCAGGCGCCGGCCAGCCAGTCGAGGTCGCCGATCGTTGCCTTCGCCGGCGTCGGCATCGGGATGTCCTCCGCGTGGCGGTAGAGCGCGACCGATTCCGTCGCCGACGACCGCGGCCAGAAACGCACGATGAGCCCGTCCGGGGTGACCTGGAATGACCGTCGAAACAGCCCATCGGGCTCGGCGCCCGGCTCGCGGATGAAGTCGACCTGGTATTCGAACGTGCCGTCCTTCCACGAGCCGCGGTAGCGGGCGACCTTGCCCTCCGCCGAGACTTCGGTCACCGAGCCATCCAGCGCGACGCGCACGTCGCGATGACCCGAACCATGCCCGCGCACCAGGATCACGGCCCCTGCTTCGGCGCGCATCGAGAAGGTGCTGCTCATCGGCGCGCCCATCTGCTCGAGGGCGCGGCCCTCGGTGCGGTCTTCGACGTAGATCCAGACGCCATCGAGGGCGCGCAGGGCCGCGTCCTGCGGCGTGAGCGCGGTGGACGCCGATGCGGTCGGCATGGCGACCAGACCGGCGAAGAGAGCGAGTGCGTTGGCCAACCAGGTGCGAGAGTGCACGAAGGAGATCTCCTGTCGGAACGGGGAATCGGGGGCCCGGCCGCGGATCGGCCGGAGCCCGGGCTTGCCATCCTGCCGGAGGATCGCGCGTTCATCCATCGCGTGGGACCGTGGGTGCAGGCGCTGCCGGGAAAATGTCCTGCGCCGTGCGGTTCAGCGCACCCGCAGGTCGATCGTCTCCGACAGCGTGTCTGACCAAGACAGCTGCCGAAGTCGAAGCCCTGCAGCGCGAACTCCAGACCGACCAGGCTGCCGTTCGCCGGGATCGCGAGCTGCTGCGACGCGCCGATCAGCACGTTGTCGGCCGTCGCCGGAGATCCGCCGTTGCCGCGCCCACGCGCCGGCCGCAAGATCAGGCGATGCCGGCCCTGATCCACAACGTCTTCTTCACGCTGCACGACGGCTCCGCGGCCGGCATCGCCCGCCTGGTCGACGCCTGCCACGAACTGCTCGCCGGCCATCCCGGCGAGGTGTTCTTCGCCGCCGGTCCGCTGGTCGCCGAACTCGACCGCCCGGTCAACATCCGCGACTTCCACGTCGGCCTGCATGTGGTGTTCGCCAGCAAGCAGCACCACGACGACTATCAGGTCTCGCCGCGGCACCAGGAGTTCATCGCCGAGAACCGCGCCAGCTGGGCGCAGGTGCGGGTGTTCGACACCTGGAACCGGAGCTGATCGCGCCGTTGCCCGTGCGTTCAGTCGCTACCGCATCGGCACCGACACCGGGCTCCCGGCTGCGTCGTCGACCGTGAACGTGGCGCTGCCGTGCAATCCGCCGAGCGTCGCCGCCGCCGCATAGGTGCCCGGGGCCAGCCAGATGTCGGCAGCGATCGGCTCCCGGCCGAGACCCAGCGGCGATACCACGGTGACCAGGCGATCACCGGTACGGATCACGCATTCGCCGCGGCGGCGTCCCAGGTATCCGGATGGCACCGTCAGCACGATGCGCTGCGGCACACCGGGGCGCAGTTCGATCGGCACGTTCGTGTCGGCACCGGCCCGGATCGAGAACGGCACCATCTGCGCCGCAACACCCTCGGCGCGAAACCACAGCTGATAGTCACCGGCCTGCAGCGGTTCCGAGCGACGACCATCGCCGAGCTGCGACATGCCACACAGGAACTGCTCGCCTTCGAACACGCACCAACGGCCCTTGGTGGCGGCGACCAGCGCGGCATCTCCGGACGGCACGACTTCGACCGCACCGCCGGCCTCGATGGTCACGATCCCCAGATCCCACGTCGCATCGGCGGTGAGTTCGCGCCATTCCGTGCGCGACTGCGGCTGGCCTGGCCCCTGCACGATCACCTGCCAGCGCCCGGGGTGCATGGGCCCGAGGTCGAACTTGCCGGCCATGTCGGTGGCTTCGTGCCCGGTACGGTCCTGCCGACTGTCATCTCGCGCGTAGACGGTCGCGTTCGCCATCGGTCGGCCGTCGCGATCGTGCACGATGCCGCGAATCGTGACGCTCGCCTTGCCCAGACGCTTCACCGGCAACACGACCGAACCGGTGAACTCGACGCCGTCGAAGCGCGCTTCGGCGATGCCGGTGCCGTGGATGTCGACGGCGAACGTGCTCTGTTCGGGGCCGTGTTCGAGCGCGAAGGACCCATCCATCGCGGACTTTGCCCGTCCATCCCACGCTGCCATCCCGCGACTCTCGGCGCGCACCGTCAGCCATGCACCCGCAACCGGTGCACCGGCCTGGTCGACGACGAGTCCGCGCAGCGGCACGCCGCGCGGCAACGTCAGTCCGCACGCGGTGACCGGGTCCGCCGTCACGTTCACGGTCGCCTCGGCACGACCCCGCGATCCTGCCCATGCCGTGATCCGAACGTCGCCGATTGGCACGCTTCCGAACCGGAACGCCCCGTCGGCGTCGGACGCCTGATCCTGGTTGCTCAGACGGCCGCCGCCGTCCATCACGACGCGCACGTCCGGTACGGGCTTGCCATCCGCATCGTGGACGTGGCCTTCGATCACACCGCCGGGAACGAGTTCGATGCGCACTGTCGTGGTGCCTGCTGCGGTCACCGTCACGACTCCGCGCCACGGCGCCCGCCCGATCGCCGCCGCCTCGATCGGCTGTTCGCCGATCGGTACCCCGACCGCAAAGAACGAGCCATCTGCACCCGTGCGCACCAGCGCGCCGGCGGGTGCGGCGCCCTCGTTGGTCGAGCGGATGCCGCGAACGTCGCCCGAACCCGCCGCAATCACCGCCCCGACGATCGGCTTGCCATCCTGGTCGACGACCTGACCGGCGACGCTGCCGCCAGCCTCGGTCAGCCGGATGGTGAGGTCGCTGGCATTGCCGTCCTGACCATAGCGATAGAGGAATCGCGAGGCGGCAAACCCCGCCGCCCGGGCGGCGATCAGGCAGCGGATGGGACACGCGCGCAGCGCGAACCGGCCGCTTGCGTCACTGCGGCCGATGGTCACGACGGGGCTGTTCGAAGCGGCGGCGCCGACTTCGAGGAACGCGCTGGCGATCGGACGTTCGTGGGCATCGACGACGATGCCGGA
This sequence comes from Planctomycetota bacterium, assembly GCA_016713175.1. Lineage (GTDB taxonomy): Bacteria > Planctomycetota > UBA1135 > UBA1135 > UBA2386 > JADJPQ01. Next base: position 475,911 of record JADJPQ010000026.1, on the reverse strand, counting down.
GAGGGTGAGGCCTGCTTCCAGCTTCAACGCTGCGTTGGTGATCTGGCCGGCGACGATCGTCGCCTCGCCATGGGCGCCCCGCTCGGGTGGCATTCCGATCCGCACGTCACCCGGGGATAGTCCGGTGAATCTGGCCTCGCCCGCCGTATCCGTCTCGGCCCAGACCGACAGCGGCCGCGGCGCTGGCGAGCCGCGTTCGACCAGGACTCCGATGCCCGAGGCCGGCACGTCATCGTGATAGCGCACCGACACGATCAGTTCGCCCGTCGGCGCCGGTGCCGCCACCGGTGATGGGGGTGCCAGAACCTCACGTTCGGAAGTGCCCGCCGGCATTGCCGTCGGGACGTCTGGCGCCGGCGCGGGAGTAGTCGCGGTCGCGACGTTCGTCTGCGGATGTGGACCAGGCGCCGATGGCGGCGACCAGAACGTCGGCACCGCCCAGGCCGTGAGCAGACAGAGCAGCACGACCGCCGCCGCGAACACCTTCGTCTGCAGGCTCATGGAGACACCTCCGATTGCGATTCCGAGTCCCGATGCCGCCAGGGGCAATGCCCAGGCGTGCCGATGGCCACCGTGATCGGCGTCCAGCCGTTCGCGCAGCAGCGCCAATGCCGAGCGCAGACGGTTCCATACCGTGGTGACCGGGACGTCCAGTCGTGCCGCGATCAGGCGCGGTGGCAGCCCTTCGAACCAGCGCAGCAGTACGACCGCGCGCAGTTCCCGCGGCAGGGCGTCGACTGCCCGGACGACCTGGCGCCGCTGTTCTTCGCGCAGCATCAGGTCGGCCGACGAGGGCACACAATCCGCCGCCGCCACGTCCTGTTCGCGCTGCTTCCGCCGGCGTTCGCCGCGCCGCAGGTTGTGCGCCAGGTTGCGCATCACGCGCAGAAGCCACGACCGCGGTTGTTGCAGGTGCGCGGGCGTCGCTTCGAGGGCGCGCAACCAGGTCTGCTGCACGATCTCGTCCGGATCCCCGGCCAGCAGTTCGCTCGCGAGCGCCCGAACGAACGGCTCCTCGGCGAGCAGACGCGGCAGATGGGCGGTCGGTTCCGTCACGGAGTGATAGACACCGCGGTTGGAAAATCCTGTACGAATCGGCGGGGTGGTCGTGCCGGGCTCAGGCAGCGGCGGTCAGCGTAGCACCGTCAGCAGGTGGCGCAGCAACCCGACGCCGGCGCCGATGCCGACGAGCACCAGCACGGGGAACTTGCGCGTCAGCAGCAGCGCCAAAGCCGGTGCGGCCAGCAGCGCCGCGTGCAGATCGAACACCCGTTCGGTGCCGTGGATCGGCCACAGCACCGCGCGCGCGATCGCGATCGCCAGATGCGCCAGCACGCCGAACACCGCCGCGGTGATGCCCGCCAGCATCCGGGCGGCGATCCGATTGCCGCGCAGCGTCTCGATCCACGGTGCGCCCAGGAACACGAACAGCAGCGCCGGCACGAACGTAGCCCACAACGCGACGGCTGCGGACAACAGCGCGGCGCCGACCGGCAGCAGCGGGCCGGGATGTTGGTGGCCGCTGACGAACGCGACGAACTCGAGGACCAGCAGCAGTGGCCCGGGCGTCGTCTCCGCCAGTGCGAGGCCATCGATCGCCTGCGTTGGTGTCAGCCAACCGAGCGGGCCGGCCGCGGCGTCGAGCACGTGCGCCAACACCGCATAGGCGCCGCCGAACGTCACCACCGCCGTCGTCGAGAAGAACACGAACTGCTCGCGCGCCAGCACGGTGCGGTCGCCGGTGAGCAACGACAACGGCAACCACCACAGGGCGAGGCCGATCGCCAGCACGCGCAGCGTGCGTCGCCACGTCGCCGCCGGATGCGGCGGCAGGACCGCAGATGCGTTCGCTGCCTGGCCGGGCAGCCACGTGCCCGCCAGCGCCGCCGCGACGACGACCCACGGAAACGGCACCGTGGCGGTGAGCGCTGCCGCGAAGGCCAGCAGCGCCAGCAGCGCATGCCACGGCGTGCGCAGCGCACGGCGGCCGACCCGCACCAGCGCCTGGCCGACCAGCGCGACGACGATCGCCTTGGCGCCCCACAGCACCGCGGCAACCGCCGGCACGGTGCCGAACGCGACGTAGATCCACGCCAGCAGCAGCAGCAGCAGCGCGCCCGGCAACACGAACAGGATGCCGGCGGCGAGGCCGCCGCGGGCGCCGTGCAGCAGCCAGCCCGAGTACGCCGCCAGTTGCTGGGCTTCGGGGCCTGGCAACAGCGTGCAGAAGCCGAGCGCGTGATCGAACCGTTCCTGGGTGAGCCAGCGGCGGCGAACGACCAGTTCGTCGTGCATCGTCGCGATCTGCGCCGCCGGGCCCCCGAAGGACACGCAGCCGAGCCAGGCCCAGAACCGCAGGGCGTGCGGCCATCGGACCGCCGGCGGTTCCTGGTCGGCGTTCACGACGCCGGCAGCGGCGGCGGCACCGGGCAATCCCACGTCTCCGCCAGCGCGCGCAGCAGTTCGGCTTCGTGCGGGGCGATGTGCCCATCGTTGGCGGCGGCGGCGCCGCAGGCCTGCAACAACAGCCGTTTGCCGAACGGCGACAACTCGGCCAGACGGTCGATCCCCTGTTCGAGCGCTTCGATCGTGCACGCCGGCGCCGGCAACAACTGCAGCGTCGGCACGCCCTGCAACTGCGCCAGACCGGCGGCGAAGGCGCGAGCGGCGGCGACTTCGTCGGTGGCGCCGGCGCGGGCCAATACCGACAGCACGACCGATGCCTCCGCAGGTCGCGCGATCAGCGCCGCCGGCCGGCCGGGCCGGCGCGGCAGTTCGCCGGCGAGCCGGACGTGGCGTTCGAGCGTCTTCAACAGCGCCAGTTCGAACGGCGACAGCCGGCCGTCGGCCATCGCGATCCGCCGCGCGTCGGCGCGCAGCGTCGTCTTCGCCGTTTCGTCGAGGCGCCGCAGCGCCGGCACCGCCAGCTCGAGCAGCGGCAGCCGATCGCCGCGGTGGTCCTTCAGCGCCGACGTCGCCAGCGTCCGCACGTCGTAGGCCAGCGCCTGGTCGCGTTCCTGCAGGAGCCGCAGTTGGGCATCGCGGCCGGCCACCTGGTCGTCGAGCAGCAGCGCCAGCACCAGCGCGCGCGCCTGGTGCGGATCGCGCGCCGCGGTGGCGAGTTCGAGCGGCAGGTTGCCGAGGAACTGCCGCGCCTGCGCGACGTGTTCCTGCCGCGGGTTGCCGAGGTCGGCGAACATCGCGTCGGGATTCGTCGCCGGCCGCGGCGCGGGCGCCGCTCCGGCGAGCCCCGCCATGCCGGCGGGCAGCGGCGTGGCCGCGACCGCGGCGACGGCGTCGCCGGTCGACTGCAGGTGCTTCAGGAAGCCGGGCAGGATCCGTTCGACGCGTTGTTCGATCGGTGGGTGGGTGGCGTGCAGACCGCCGAACAGCCGTTTGACCCCATCGGCGAACAACATGTGGCTCGCTTCCTCGGCATGCGCCGACTCCAGCCGACCACCGATCCCGCCGATCTTCGCCAGCGCCAGGCCGATGCCGCGCGGATTGCGCGTGTACTGCACCGCCGCCGCATCCGCCAGATACTCGCGCTGCCGCGACACCGCCGCTTTGATCAGCCCGGCGAAGAACACGCCGAGGTAGCCGATGATCCACAGCACGATGCCGAACAGCACGATGCCGGCCGCACCGCCCTTGTTCTTGCTGTTGCCCGAGCGCATGCCTGAACGCCCGACCGTCCGGACGATGATCTCGCCGATCGTCGCGATGCACAGGATGCCGAATAGCACGCCCATCAGCCGGATGTTCAGCCGCATGTCGCCGTGGAACACGTGCGAGAACTCGTGGGCGATGACGCCCTGCAGTTCGTCGCGATCGAGCTGCTCGAGGCAGCCGCGCGTCACCGCGACCGCCGCATCGGCGGTGCCCCAGCCGGCGGCGAACGCGTTGATGCCCTGTTCCTGCTGCAGCACGAACACCTGCGGCACCGGCACACCGGACGCGATCGACATCTCCTCGACGATGTTCAGCAGTCGCCGTTCGTGCGGGTCGGAGGTCGCCGGATCGACCGGCAGGCCGCCGAGCATCGTCGCCACCGCCGGGCCGCCGGCGCGCAGCTGCGAGGTCTTGAACAGCGCGGCAATCGTCACGATCCCGATCGTGCCGGCGGCGATGCCCAGGAGGACTTCGGGTTGCCAGTTGCCGCGCTGCACGTCGGTCGCCGACAGCAGCACGACCGCCGCGATGTAGACGGTGGCGATGATCCCGGCCACCGCCAGCCCGAACCAGGCGACCAGCCAGCGGGTCGCGCGCCGCGCCTGTTCCTGATGGCCGAAGAAGTCCATCGCCGTCATACCATGCCCTCGAGTTCGAACAGCGTCACCGGCGCGGTCTTGCGCACGAACAGGCCGCCGCCGATCGCGCGGAAGTGCCGCTGCAGCCGTTGTCGGTACCAGTTCGCCGGCCGGAGATTCACTTCGCCGTCGGTGACCGTCCGATCGCAGTTGTGCCGCCAGTCGCCCACGGTCAGAGCTTCGACATAAAGGGCGCCGTGACAGCAGCGCGCGAGGTTGGCGATCGCGCGCGCCGCCTGGCGATCGTCGAGGTACTGCAGCACGCCCTGGCAGACGACCAGATCGAACGTCTTCCCCGGCGCGTGATCGACGACAGAGCCCCGGGTCCAGCCGAAACGTTCGCACAGGTGCTGGCTCCACTCGATGCCGGAGTAGCGTATGCGAGGCCTCGCCTGACGCAGCGCCGTTCGCCAGTGGCCGACGCCACAACCCATGTCCAGCACACTACGTAGGCGCAGTTCGAGGAAGTCCAGATAGGCCAGCACGAACGTGCACAGCCGCTGCACCGCGGCCAGATCCGACACCGCCGTGGTCTGGTCCTCGTAGAAGCGCCGGTAGTAGGCGGCGTCGAACGGATCGGCGTCGGCGTTCTCGGTCCTGGGCTTGTGGGAACGGCTCATCGCGGCGGCGGCGGGGACCCGCCCGTGGCAAGGGTCCATCGTTGTGCTTGATACCGCAAAACGTGCCTGACTAGAATCCTCGACCCCCGTACATCCCGGTGGCATCCGCGCGGTGCCGCGAGCGCGGACTTCCCGGCCGTCTGGTCGGGGCGCGCGTCGCGGTCGTGCCGACGCAGCCGGGCCGGAGTCCTTGTGGCCAAAGAAGAAGCCATCGTCCTCGAAGGCACGGTCGTCGAGACCCTTGCCAACACCAAGTTCCGCATCCAGATCGAAAGCGGTCACCAGATCCTCGCGCACATCTCCGGCAAGATGCGCCGCAACTTCATCCGCATCATCCCCGGTGACCGGGTGACCGTCGAAGTCTCGCCGTACGACCTGACCCGCGGCCGGATCATCTACCGCGCCTCGTAGCGACGGCCTTGGCGACTCCCGATGGCGCTGCCGGGCCCGTTCCCGCTCCGGGTCCTGGACCCGACCGCCGGCGCCTGTTGGCCGAGGTGCTCGCCGGCCTGTCCGCGCCCGACAAGGCGCTGCCGTGCAAGTACTTCTACGACGCCGCCGGTTCCGAATTGTTCGAGCGGATCTGTGAACTGCCGGAGTACTACGTCACGCGCACCGAGCTCGAGTTGATGCGCGAACATGTCGCCGCGATGGCGGCGGCGCTGGGGCCGCGCGTGCGGCTGGTCGAGTTCGGCAGTGGGGCAGGCATCAAGACGCGGCTGCTCCTCGATGCGATGGCGATGCCGGCCGGCTACATCGCGGTCGACATCTCGCCGACGATGCTCGATCTGACGGTGGCGACGTTGCGTGCGCGCCATCCGGGTCTGTCGGTGCTGCCGGTCTGTGCCGACTACACCGAGCCGTTCGTGCTGCCGGCGGCGCCGTCGGCCACGCGACGTACCGTCTGTTACTTCCCTGGCTCGACGGTGGGCAACCTGACCGATGGCGAGGCGGTGCAGTTCCTGCAGCGCGTGCGCGAACTGGTCGGCGGCGAGGGCGGCTTGCTGCTCGGCTTCGATCTGCGGAAGGACGTCGCGGTCCTGGTGCCGGCGTACAACGATGCGGCGGGCGTCACCGCGGCGTTCAATCGCAATCTGCTGGTCCGCTGCAACCTGGAACTCGGCGCCGATTTCGTGCCCGAGCAGTTCGAACATCGGGCGATCTGGAACGGGCGCGACGGCCGGATCGAGATGCAGTTGGTCGCGACTTCGCCGCAGCAGGTGCGGATCGGCGCGCATCGCTTCGTGTTCCGCGCTGGCGAAGTGTTGTTGACCGAGTACTCGCACAAGTACACGGTCGCTGGTTTCGCCGCGCTCGCGGCGCGGGCCGGCTTCGACGTCGCCGAGACCTGGACCGATGCGCGCGGCTGGTTTGCGGTGCAACTGCTGGTGCCGCGCGTTCAGTGACGGACGATCGTCCGCCGCACATCGTCGGTGAAGCCGCCGCCGCCTCCGGCCACGGTCTGCTGCTGAACCACGCGGCGCAGGGCGGAGTCGGCCCGCCGACGAACAGTCCGGCAGTTCCCGTAAGGTCGTGGGCCGACCAGCCTCTTGCAGTGCTGTGAAGACCCTCGTTGCGCTGTTCCTCGTCTCGGCGGCCATGGCGCAAGAGCCAAAGCCGCCCGAGTCCGCTGCCAATCTGACCTTCCGCGGCGTTGCCATCGATCAGCCCGTTCCCGGCGGTCCGCACTACGCTCGCGGGGAGACCTGGAAGATGGTGTTTGGAGATGGCACGGCGACGTTCTACCCGCTGCTCGGCGCGGCCATGGACCGGCACTGGCCGGTGGCGTTCGCGCTCGCGGCAGCCACGATCGGGGGGCGTGACCTGCCGATCGGGCGGGGCGAAGCCGGACCGACCGGGCCCCGGCAGCTGACGCTGCAACGCGGCGTGTTGACCGAGGTGTGGGACCTGGCCGGTGATCACGCCAAGCAGAGCTTCGTGCTGCGGCAACTGCCCGGCCCCGGCGACCTGGTGCTCGACGTGGCCTGCGTCACCGACATGAACGTCGCGCGGATCGATGGCGGCGAGTTGACGTTCACCAACCCGATGGGTTCGGGCATCGCCTGCGCCGATGCCGTCGTGGTCGACGCCAAGGGCCGCCGTCTGCCCCTCGACCTGCACTTCGCAGACGGGCATTTGCGGTTGCGCGTACCCGCGGAGTTTCTCGCCAGCGCCAGTTGGCCGGTCGTGGTCGACCCGATCGTGCGCACGGTCGGCATCGCGCAGACGGCCACCCAGTTCCGCCGCCCGCGCGCGGCCTTCGACCCCACCGCGAACGTCTGGCTGGTCGTCTGCGAGGACGTCGTCACCGCGACCGACACCGACGTGCTGGCGTTCCGGCTCACGCTGGACGGCACCGTGCTCGACAACTCGATCGTCGAACTCGGCACCGCGCGATCGCAGCGGCCCGACGTCGCCGCCAACGTGCAGCACGGCAAGTTCCTGCTCGCGTGGTTGCTGCCGGGGCAGGCCCGGGTGGTGCATCGGCATCGTCTTGCTGCCGGCACGACCTACGAACCGCAGGCCGACTTCGTGACAGGCGTCATGGACCAGAACTCGGTGCTCGCACTCGGCGGCGCGCGCAGCGGCGATCACTGTCTGCTGACCTGGACGGTCGACTTCGCACCGAGCGAGTTCGCGCTGGCGCGCACGGTCGATGCGCAGAACCAGTCCAGCGCCGACATCGCGCTCGCCAACTCCCTGGTGATGTTCCGGCTTGCGTGCACGGATCGGCAAGGTCCGGGCGAGGACTGGGGCGTTGCGCTGCAAGATGCCAGCAGCGTGCGGTTCGTCGGCGTGTTCACCACGGCGGCGGGGCTCGCGGCATCGCCGCCGTTGACTCTGCCGGGACACGCCAGCGAGCCCGTGGTCGCCGGCAGCGGTCAGTTCCTGGTCACCTCGTTCGGGCCCGGGTCGCCCGGCAACATCGTTGCCAGTCGCGTTTCGGCGCGGTTGCTGCACGACTTCGCGATCGACTTCAGCGCCGATCTCACGCAGCTGGAGAACCCGCCGACCAACGTCACGTCCCGCACCGGCCTGACGCTGGCATCCGACGGCTGCCGGTTCGTCTACTCGTTCCGCGAGGACCACACCAACACGCCGACTGCGACCGTGCTCAACACGATCCGGCAGGTTCGCTCCGGCCTGTCGTTCACCTTTGCCTTCGACGAACGTCGCATCGGCAGCGGCCGGGTTGGTCCGGAGCCGAGCCTGTGCGCCGCAGCGGCGACCGGTGGTCCGGCCGGGGCCTATCTGCTGTTGGAAGTGGACTCGGGCCCGAATCTGGCCGGCGTCCGCTACGACGGACGCATCGCCGGCGACATGTTCACCACCGTGACCACGCGCTGCGGTGCGCCGTTCGCGCCGCTGATCGGGGCGCAGGGGTTCTCGGTGGTCGGGGGCAGCTATGAAGTCCAGCTGGCGCGCACGACCGGGGCGCCGCTGCTGCTCGGTGGCTTCCCTGAGGCCACGCCGGTGGCGACCTGTGGGCCCAATCCGGCGTGCCTGCGGGGCGTGCGCCTGCCGGCGCCGACGGTCATGGTCGGCACCAGCCTGATCGTGAACGTGCCGTGCGATGCCAACCTGCTTGGCACCGCGCTGGCGTTTCAGGGCGTGGATCTGCTCGGCGTCGGCGGTTGCCCGGCCAGCGAGTTCGGCGTCGACTTCCGGCTGTCGGACACGGTGATCGCCACGGTGCGCTGACCGGCGGCCGAGGCGCCGTGACGTCGGCGGTGCGACCTGGCGTCGATCCTGCAGGGGTCCGACACGAGCGGGGTTCGCGGGCACCGGGGCTGGAGCCGCGGATCCCGTGCGCGCAGGCGATGCGGGTCTGCTCGATCAGCCGGCAGCGGGTCGGGGCGTGGGTTGCGTCGATCGCGGGTGCCGGACTACCCGAAAGCCTGGGCAATCATCGATGGCAAGGGGCGGAAAGACGACAATCCGACGATGCGAACTTGCTGGTTCCCTGGCTGGTTGTTGGTGGCTGCAGCGTCGGCGCAGGCGCCAGTGGCGTCCGACGCAATCACCGGGCGCCTGGCGGCGATCGTCGAGTCGACGCAGGTGCCAGCCCTCGGCGCGGCGTTCGTCACGGTCGACGCGCTCGATGGCGTCTGGGTCGCCGGCGTGCGCGCGGCCGGCACCGACAGCGCCGTCGCGACCGACGATCGCTGGCATCTCGGATCCTGCACGAAGGCGATGACGGCGACCTTGATCGCCCTTCTGGTCGAACGCGGCGATCTCCGCTGGGAACACGCGTTGCCCGAACTGCTGCCCGAGCTACGCGAACGAATCGATCCGGGCTACGCCGAGGTGACGCTCGGCGATCTGCTGGCGCATCGCGCCGGGGTGCCGACGATGACCTCGCCGGATGCCGTTCTGCGGCAAGCGGCGGCCTTGCCGGAGAGCGTGGTCGCGCAGCGTCGGTTCCTCGCCGAGCAGGTGCTGACCCGAAAGCCAGCGAGCGCGCCGCGCGCGAAGTTCGCCTACAGCAACGCCGGCTACATCGTCGCCGGCCACATCGCCGAACGGGCGACCGGCAAGGCGTGGGAAGACCTGCTGCGCGAACTGCTGTTCGTGCCGCTCGGGATGACGTCGGCAGGCTTCGGGCCGCCGGGCTCGGCGGCATCGCTCGATCAACCGCGCGCCCATGGGCGCGATGGCAAGCCGATTGCCCCAGGACCCGAAGCCGACAATCCGCCGGTGCTCGGACCGGCGGGCACCGTGCATGCCTCGCTCGCCGATTGGGCGAAGTTCGTGCAGTTGCATCTGCGCGGGGCGCGCGGCGACGTGAAGGTCGGCGAGATCACGCTGCCGCAGGCGGCGTTCGCGCGGCTGCATGCTTCGTGGGGTGGCGACGACACGGCCTACGCCGGCGGTTGGATGGTGGCAAAGCGCGACTGGGCCGGCGGCGATCACACGGTGCTGACGCATTCGGGCAGCAACACGATGTGGTACTGCGTCTGCTGGCTCGACCTCGCCGGTGGTCGCGCGATGCTGGCGACGACGAACTCGGCGGCGGGCAAGGCGGCGGCGGCGTGCGATCAGGCGGTTGCGATGTTGTTGCACCAGCGTGCGGCGACGAAGTGAGGCACACGATGGTGCACGAGATGATGGTGGCGTTGTGCGTGACCGATGAGGCGGGCTATCAGCAGTACCGCGATGCGATGGCGCCGCTGCTGCGGGCGCACGGCGGTGGCTTCCGGTTCGACTTCACGGTGGCCAAGGTGTTGCGGTCGGACAGCGCGCATCCGGTCAATCGGGTGTTCACGATCTTCTTCGCGGATCGGGCGCGGAAGGACGCGTTCTTCGCGCATCCGGAGTATCTCGCGATCCGCAGGCGGTGGTTCGAGGGGTCGACTGGCGGGGTCACGCTGGTTGGGTCGTGGGATCGCGCGTGAACGGAGGGTGCGGTTGGCGAGCCCGCGAGTTCACCCCTCCGGCAACTGCATCGCCTGCTGCAGCCACGCCCGCGCGAACCGCCAATCTGCCTTCACCGTGCTCTCGGCAAGCTGCAACGCCGCCGCCACTTCTTCGACCAGCAGGCCACCGAACACCCGCATCTCGACGACCTGGGCCGGGCGCGGGTGCTCGACCGCCAGCCGCGCCAGCAGGTCGTCGATCTCGACCACGTCGCCGACCGCGGCCTCCACCGCATCCAGACAATCATCGAGCGGCAACCGCGCCGCGCCGCCGCCGCGCTTCTGCGAACGGCGATCGCGTGCGTGGTTGATCAGCACCTGCCGCATCGCCTTGGTCGCCACCGCCAGGAAGTGCTGCCGGTCGCGCACGTCGGCGCCGTTGCCGAGCGCGCGTTCGAGCTTCAGCCAGGCCTCGTGCACCAGCGCCGTCGGCTGCAGCGTGTGACCCGGGCGATCGCCGCGCATCAAGTGCGCCGCCAGGTCGCGCAGTTCTTCGTACAGCATCGGCAACAGCTGGTCGGCTGCCGCCGCATCGCCGTTGCGCAACCGCTGCAACCAGACGGTGATCTGCTCCGAGGATGTCATGCGCGGCGGGTCGCCGAGTGTAGCGGCGAACGCGCCGAACCGTCACTTGCCAGGTCCGAGCGCCTCGAGTTCGTCCCGCAACGCGCGGGCGCCTTCGGCGTCGCCGTTCTGCTGCCTGGCTGCCGCCAGATCGGCGAGCGACTTGCGATGACTCTGGCTGCCGGGGCGGAGCCGGCGATCCATCGCCAGCCCACGTTCCCAGAACAAGATGGCATCGGCCAGCTGGTCCTGTAGCGCGCACACCAGCCCCAGGTTGCCGAACGCGCTGGCGAGTCCCCGGTCCGAGGACTTCGTCTCGTCACCGCCGAGCGTCACGGCGCGCCGCAACAACTGCTCGGCCTCGGCGAGCCTGTCCGTTTGCCCACAGATCGCCCCGACGTGGCACAGCGCGGTGATCAGACGCGGGCTCTCGCTGCCAAAGCACGTCTCGGCCAGTGCCAGCGCCCGCCGGAACGACTGTTCGGCGTCCGGCAACCGGCGCTGAATCTGCTGCAGATTGCCGCGGTTGCCGGCCAGGATCGCCGCAAACGCTTCGGCGCCGGTCGCGGGCAGCGCCGCCTCGGCGCGCCCGTAGGCTTCGTCAGCCGACTCGTACTGTCGCGCCAGCATGTGCGTGTTGGCGACGTTCTGCCAATGCAGCGACAGCCGCAACGGGTCGCCAGCGGCCTCGCGCAGCGGCCTCGCTTCGGCGAGCAGGTCGAGGGCGCGGTCGTGGTCGCCAGCGCGGGCCGCGGCGCTGGCCAGGCCCTCGAGGCACTTGGCAACGGTGACCGGCGATGGCGGTCCGAGCCGGCGGTGCATCGCCAGCGCGGCGTCGAAGAGCGGCGTTGCCTCGGCATGGCGCTGCGCGCGCGCCAGCGCCCACGCCCGGGTGTGCAACGCGTCGACGACGCGCGGATCGTCGCCCGGGAACGCCGCCTGCAGCCCGGCCAAGGCCTGCTGCATGTAGGTGTCGGCGCCGGCGTCGTCGCCGAGGCCGACCAGCACTTCGCCGAGGATCAGCGCGACGCGCGCGGCGGCGGCCGGCGCGCCGGCCTGTTCGCGAGCGAGCATCCGGCGCCCGGCGGCGAACAGTTCGCGGGCCGACACTTCGCGGCCGCCGGCGAGTTCGGGGTTGGCGCCGCTGAACAGCGAACGCAGCATCTCGGTGATCTGGTTGGCGACCCGCGCCTCCTCGAGTGCACGGGTTTGCGCCGCATCGGCGCGCATCGCCCAGGCCACCGAGGTCGCGGTGCCGGCGATCAGCGTCACCAGCGCCAACAGCAGGCCGGCGACCAGCCCGCGGTGCCGCCGCGCGAACCGTCGCAGTACATAGGTTGCCGTCGCCGGTCGCGCGTGGATCGGTTCGTGCGCCAGATGGCGCCGCAGGTCGAGTGCCAGTTCCTGGGCCGAGGCGTAGCGACGCTGGGGCTCCTTGCGCAGCGCCATTGCGACGATCGTCTGCAGGTCGCCGCGGAGTTCGCGGTTGCGTTCGCCGAGCGGCTGCGGCTCGTCCTCGGCGATCCGTCGGAGGTTGGCGGTCAGCGAACCGCCGCGCAGGTCGAGCGGTGGCTCGCCGGCGAGCAGTTCGTAGGCGATCGCGCCCAGGGAGTACACATCGGTGCGGGTGTCGACACCGGTGCCGTCGCCGCTGGCCTGCTCGGGGCTCATGTAGGCGAGCGTGCCGAGCACCTCCCCGGTGCGCGTCTGCAGCGTCTGGCTGCGCTCGTCGTCGATCAGCCTCGCGATGCCGAAGTCGAGCACCTTCGGCTGGTCGCTGGCGTCGACCATCACGTTGCCCGGCTTCAGGTCGCGATGGATCAGGCCCTTCTGGTGGGCGTGGTGCACGGCCTCACAGATCTGCGCCAGCAACAGGACGCGCGTCGCCAGCGTCCGCGGTCGGGCGGTGGCCCACGCATGCAGCGGCAGGCCGGCCACCAGTTCCATTGCCAGCCAGTGCTGTTCGCCCAGGGGCGACGGCGCCGATCCGGCCGCGAACACCTGGGCGATGCCGGGATGCTGCAGGCGGCCAAGCGCCTCCGCCTCGAGCGCAAAGCGCGCGTGCGCCTGTGGCCCGGTCATGCCCGGGGCCAGCACTTTCAGCGCCACCTGGCGCCGGGGCTGGTCCTGTTCGGCGCGGTAGACGATGCCCATGCCGCCGCGGCCGAGCACACCCAGGATCGCGAACGGGCCGATCCGGTCGGGCGGCGGTGGTTCGGCGGCGCCGAGGCGTTGTCGCACCAGGTCGAGCCGTCCTTCGCCGAGCAACCGCGGATCGCTGTCGCTGCGCAGCAGCCGTGCGACCTCGGCGCGCAGCGCCTCGTCGTCACCGCACCGGGCCTGCAGGAACGCCGCCTGTTCGGCGGCGGGCAGGGCGCAGGCGGCGTCGAAGAGTTCGCGGATCCGTTCGGGGCGGGGAGGCATGGCGGCGGCACACCAAACTACTGCGGGTCAGTCGCCGATGGTGATGCCGAGTGTCGGCGACGCCGACAGCTGGGCGGCCGCCGGGCAGACGTTCTGGGTGCTGCCGAACAGCACCGCCTGGGCGCGCAGCGGCAGGCCGATGAACCCGGTTTCACACGGGATCGGCAGCGTGTAGCTGGCGCTGCCGCCGGTCAGCGGCCGGAACTCCGCAGTCAAGGGCGAGACCAACAGGCAGCTGCCGCACGGCGACAGCGGCGTGCTGAAGCCGAACGCCAGCGCGAACACCGCCAGCGCCGCCTGCGGATCGGTGGTCGTGGTCCGCAGCCCGAACGCAGTGTTGCCGATGCCGGCATCCGACAGCAGCTGCAGCGTGGTCGGGTGGCCGCAGCCGGAGCCCTGGGTGGCCGGCGTGGTCGGCACGTGCGTGTCCCAGCGGAACGCGACGATGTCGGCGGTCGCGGGGAGTGTGGCGGTGCTCGCCGTGCAGGCGAGCAGTGCGGTGGTGCCGGGGCCGCCGCTGGCGAGGTCGCTGGCCAGTGCCGGCTGCACGTGCGTTCCGGAGGTCGCCGCCGCCAGGAGGGGGCCGCATGGCACGCAGCCGCCCGGCGCGAAGGTCCGGCACCGCACGGTCCCGGTCAGGAACCCGGTCTGGTGCTCCCAGGCGACCACGTACTTCTGGCCGAGGAACGCCACCGTCGGGGCGGCCTCGTCGACGCCCGCGAGACCGCTGATCGTGGCGCTGGCGGTCGGCGGGCCGAAGGCGCTGCCGTTCCAGGTCCATTCGTAGCACTGCACGTCGCGATCGCCGGCGGCGCGTTCGGACTCGTAGACCATCAGGAAGCGCGTGCCGTCGCCGTCGACTTCGGGGCGGCGCAGGTGGGGGCCACTGGTGTTGAACACGCCGAATGGCGAGGCCTGCAGTGCGCCGCTGCGGGTGAGCGCCTGGATGAACACCCCGGCGTAGGCCAGTGGTTGCATCTCGAACACGATCGCCAGCCGCGCGCCGGCCGACTTCGACACGCGCGGTCGCACCGCCGTGGCATTCGTCGTCACGCTGACTTGCGTGCCGAGCACCGGGTCGCCCGTCGCGCCGAGCGTGTAGGGCCGGTAGCGGATTCCCGAGTTCACGCCGTGGATCTCGTAGCAGACGATGCCGCTGCCGGCACCGGTCGGATCGCCGGACACGTCGGGTTCGGTGTTGCTGCCCGCCGCCGCCGCGCCCATCGCGACCTGCCCGCCCTGCGCACCGTTGCTGTTCAGGGTCATGCCGACCACGCTCGCCGCGCCCAGCGCGAACGCCTGCTGCTGGAACACCACCAGGAAGCGGTTGATGCCGGTGTGGAACGCGATCTTCGGCCCCTGGTTGTACTGGCCGTTGGCGCTGGCCATCACCGTCAGCGTGCCGAGCCCGCTGGTCGGGCTCCACGAACGCCGCAGGATGTCGGACTGCGCCTGCGAGACGTTGCGTTCCCAGACGAACACCCAGTGCTGCTGCACCGGGTCGAAGGCGACGTCCGGCGCCACGTCGAAGGTGGTGCCGGGGCCAGGCGTCACCATGCTGCCGATGAACGGATCGAGCACCAGCGGCAGCGCGGCGTGATCGACGAAGGTGCCAGGCAGTGACAGTTCGAGTTCGTCGCCCATGAGGCGCAGCGTGCCGGTCGCGCGTTCGCCGCGGGCGTCGATGCCGACCACGCCGCCCAGCCGCGCGACGCGGCGGCCGGCGTGCCAGAACTCGAGGCCGCCGTCGGCGGCGGGAACGGCACCGGCACCGAGACCACCGAGCTGACAGCGCACGACCAGGTCGCCCTGGCCGGGCAGCGTGTCGAACACGAAGTACTGTTCGACGCCGCGGTCCTGCACCTCGTAGCACTCGCGAATGCCGGCGGCACGCCGGTAGGTCGCGACGTCGCCGACCTGCGTCGGCGGGACCCCGAGTTCGCACGCGAGCGGCTGCTTGCCGCGGTGGATCGATCGCAGCGACACCTGCAGCGGCGCGCAGCGCGTGGCGTGCCGGCCCTGCACGGGCGTGAACTGCATGCCGGCGCGGTCGAAGCGGACGACATGGTCGACGCCGATGCCGAGCAGGCCGTCGGCATCGGCCTGCAGGCCATGGCCCTGGCCGAGCGCCTGGATGTCGGGAGCGGCGGCCGGTAGCGGTTGCTGCTGCGCGATGAGGATGCTGCCGAACGCAAGGAGCGCGGGTGCCAGCACGACGGTGGAGAGGGTGTTCATGACGGGGCTCACTGGATCTGGACCTGCAGGGCGTTGGAGAAGTCGAAGGCGAACTGTGGGCAGCCGGGCGAAGTCGCGTCGGCGACCAGCCATTGCTCGTAGAAGCGGAGTCCGATCAGGAAGGTCGAAGCCGGGATCGGCACCAGCACCTGCGCGTTGCCGAACGCATCCGGCGTCATGCTGCCTTCGATCACCGCGTTCCACAGATCGGGGACCAGCACGCAGCTGCCGCAGCCGGTGGCATCGCGTCGGGTCGGACTCAGCACGAAGAAGCACGACGCGCCGGCGGGAGCGTTGGTCAGCACGGCGATGTGGGCGGGGGCGCCCTGCACCGCGCACTGATCGATCGCGCTCGCGGTCAGGCCGCCGCAGGCGGGGGCAACGGTCGTGGCGATGCCGGCCTCGGCGGTCCAGCGCCCGGCCGAAATCGGGCTGGTGGTGCCGGTGTCAGCCTGCCAGACGAGCAGCGCATCGTCGCGATACAGACCGATCTCGCCGACCGATCGTTGCGAGGCGATCACCGGCGCCAGCGTGCTGGTGCCGGTCGTCACCGTGATCTCGCTCTCGCACGTCGAGCAGTTGAACAACCCGTAGGTCCGCAAGCGCACTTCCCGCGTGGTGTTGGCGACCACGTAGGCCAGCGCGAACGTGTGGTCGACGACGGCGACCGACGGTTCGACTTCGTTGACGCCGGTTTGCCCGAAGGTCAGGCCGAAGATGTCCTGCTGCAGCGCATTCGTGGTCGGGTTCCAGGCCCAGGTGCCGACGCGGATGTCGTGGTTGGTGCTGCTGCCGGACTCGCGCGCGGCCCAGGCGACGGCCCAGCGGGAGCCGTTGCCGTCGATGGCGAAGTCGACGACCGCCGTGCTCGACGACAGCGTCAGCGTCGAGCCGAGCTGGGTCATCGTGCCGGTGCCGCTGTAGGCGCGCAGCGACGCGGTGCCGGAGGTGTTCAGCGTGGCGACCAGGTAGCGGTCGGCCGCGCCGCCGTTCTTGGTGAGCCGGCACTGGCTCGTGTTGCCGCCGGTGGTCACCACCGTGTTGGCGCCCTGCGTGCAGGCGAGCGAGGTGCTGACGTTGACGCGGCGCAGCACGGCGTTGCCGCCATTGAGGAAGCTGACGACGACCGAAGCGTTGGTGTTCGTGGTGTCGCCGGCGACCTCGATGCCGAAGTCGTCGGTGGGGGCGTTGAAGACCGTGGCGGTCGTCCCCAGCGTCGTCGCGTTGAGTGCCCGGCACATCACGTCGCGGTGGGTCGGCAGCGGCACCATGTTGATCACCTCCTGCCAGACCACGACGAAGGCGTCGCGGGCGCTGCAGTTGCCGACGCGCGCGCGTTGGGCGTTCGCGCCGACCCGAAGGATGACCGACGAACCCGACAGTTCGGCGCCGCCGGTCACCGTGTTGTGCACGAACTGGCCGTAGATGTCGGCCGTGATCGCCGAGTAGCGGCGCCACCAGACGACGAGGAACTTGTTGCTGGTCGCGTCGTAGGCGACGTCGGGGTCGAGGTCGCGGGCGCCGGTGACGACGGTGAACGAACTGCCGATCAGCGGGTCGAGCACCAGGGGCAGCACGGCATCGTCGACGAACGTCGCCGGCAGGCGCAGCTGCAGCGCGCCGCCCTGCCATTGCATGGTGCCGCGGACCTGGCGGCCGGCGGCGTCGAGGCCGAGCACGCCACCGATGTGCACGCCGCCGAGTTCGTTGTGGAACCGCATGGCGTCATCGCCTGCGGGTTCGGCGACCAGGTCGGTGTCGATCCCGACGGTCACTATCAGATCGCCCTCGCCGACCGGGCGTTGGGTGAACACGAACGATTGCTTCAGGCCTTCGGGGCGGACCTCGAGGGTCTCGGCGATGGCGTCGCGGCGGAAGGTCACGGTGTGGTCCTGCCAGATCGGCGCCACCGCCGGCAGGGGCTTGTCGGCGGTGCCGCGGCCGTAGGCGGTCGGACGCAGGGTGACCGGGTGCTCGCTGGCCGCCCGTTCGCCGAGCGCGGGGACGAAGTGGGTGCCGGCGTGGTCGAACGTGGCGCGATAGTCGCGGCCGGCGGCGGTCAGCGTGCCGTTCTCGCTTTGCAGCGCGGCAAATGTGGCTGTCGCCGGCGTGATGCGGCGGTGATCGTCCGCGGTCTGGGCGGGTGGAATGCCGTGCAGCAGCAGCGGCACGGCGAACGGGAGGATGCGGGGGATCGGTAGGGTCATGGGTTCGGGCAGCGCGTTGGTGGCGCGATGCCCGATCCACACGGTTTCCGGCGGCAGGGTCCGACGCGTGCCGGTTTTCTTTGCGTCCTCGCCGGCCGGGGGGCCCGGAAGGCCACGGGTTCGCCAGGCGGCGGAATGCGGGGGCGCGGTGTTCTCGGCAGCGGCCGGCGCTGGCCGGTCACGGAGTCTGGGATGGGCGGTTCCGAACGTCAGCAGCCGATCGAGCGACGACTGATGGGAAGGGCCGCGAAGCGGTCTTGCTGATCATCGCGGCAGACCCACCCAGCGCTGCCCGTGGACCGGGAACGGCATGAGGAGCTTCGCCGCTTGCTCGTGCCGCGCCTCATGTTGGTAACGGACCGGACGATCGTGGCGCGGGGTGAGTTTCACTGGCACACCGGCGCTCCGGGTGGCTGCACGGATCACATGTTCTGGTACGATAACGACCAGCGCTGAGCGAGCGGACAACCGGCAGCGCCGAAGCCATGGCCGAGAACAAGACCAAGCCCACCAAGGCCAGCGTCGACGACTACCTCGCCGCGCGCGCCAACGACCAGCAACTCGCCGACTGTCGCGAGCTGATGGCGCTGTTCCAGAAGCTCACGCGGCAGACGCCCAAGATGTGGGGTCCGAGCATCGTCGGCTTCGGCAGCTGCCAATACACCTACGACAGTGGCCGCAGCGGCGAGATGCCGCTCGCGGCGTTCGCGATCCGCGGCCGCGATCTGGTCGTCTATCTGGCGCCCGACCAGCCCGGGCAGGAAGCGATGCTCGACAAGCTCGGGCCGCACAAGATGGGCAAGTCCTGCTTGTACTTCAAACGGCTGGCCGATCTCGATCGAACCGTGCTCGAGCGGCTCGTCGTCGGCTCGATCGCCGACGCGAAGCGGCGCTACGGCTAGATCGGACACGGTGCCGAGTTGGCTTGCGAGTCGGCGCACTTCCGGACTCCAGCACCGCGTGTCTTGCGGATCGCTACCTGAAGGGTAGTGTGCCTCGCTGATGTCGGGCTTTCCGTCCGACCCTTCTCTTCAGGAGGTTCGTGTGAAACGAATAGAATCTCGACGGCGAGGCGGGTTGATTCTCCTGGGTTTTCTGCTTGTGCCAGTCACTGGCCAGTCGCCCGCCGCGGCCCGCATGACAGACGCCCAGCTTTTTGAGGAGGCCTTTCGTCGCTACCAGACGGGCGACTATCCTGAAGCCTGGGTACGGCTTTGGGCATACCGGGATCGACAGCCGGAAGTGCTGCTTCGCGACCGTCAACATGCGGCACAGGTCGCGGCAGCCATGGAATTCTGCCGGGCGCAGGTGCTCCTGCTCGGGCGAGGGCAGGCTGCGGGTGGCAAGGTTGACGACCCCAGGCCATCCAAGCCGTCGGGTGGCGCCACGGTACCCGCAGTCGCGCCGCCAGGCTTGGCAATGCCAGGACAGCCAAGTCCAACCTACATCCTTGCGGTGCGTGGCGGTGGTGATCTGAGCATTGCGGTTGTCGGCCCGACCCGTGCAGGCTCCGGAATGGTCGTGGATGTCACGTTCCGTCGATCCGGGACGATCGACCGGCTGAAACAGCAACCGGCAATGCTCGCGCCTGGCCACGCCCACTGGCTCGACCGGGCGGTCGCTACCCAGGAACCGGCGACTCTCCGAATCAGCGAATCAGTGCTCGGCCCGCAGAACCTGGTCGTGCGTCTGGAGCGGGGTGGCAACGCCGCGGTCAGCGGGCCGGCGTGGTTGGCGGCCTTGAGTTCGGATACCTCCGTGCTGTTCCTTCACGTATTCAACGACCGTGAGGGCAAGTTCGTAGTGACGCGGATCGATGAGTCGGTTCGGGTCTCGGGCCAGGGAGGCTCGAAGTGACACCTTCGCCGACCCCGGCGGCGGTAAGTCGCGACAACGTCTGGCAGCAGCGATTGCGACCATTCATGATGGCGATGGTCGTGGGGCTGAGCCTTGTCTTCCTGACAGCGTCCATCTGGTTGCTCGTTGATGTTCGGCGAACTACTGAATACCGCGAACCGGAGCGTCGTATCGAGTTGAGTGTCGAGTCGCCGGCCGCCACTCACATGGATGCACTCGAGCTTGCATCGCGCAGGGCAGATCTCGCCCTCGAGCAGCTTGCAATCGAACAGCGCTACCGGCAATCGCATGCCGCCCTCCAGTCGAGAATCTGCCGCAACTTCTTGGGGTTTCTCACCGGCATGACGATGAGCTTGGTCGGTGCGGTATTCGTGTTGGGAAAGCTGCAAACTCTGGCACCGACCGACCTGGCGGTAGATGGTGGCAAGTTCGGTGTCACGCTGCGCAGTGCGTCTCCCGGATTGGTGTTGGCTGCGCTCGGGGCCGCGCTAATGGTGACCACGATTTTCGTCAATCACCCGATCGAGACGTACGATGTCCCGGTGTATTGGCGTGATTCGGCGATGCGCCGCGAAGCCGCCCGTGGCGCGCCTGTTCTCGAGATGCCGAAGTAGTCCCCGATTCTCGTGGCTCGAGCGCGTGCCGAAGGCGTGGCGTCGTGAGCTGAGCCGGAAGTCGGAAACGGTTCACCGAGGCGGATCGCGACGCTCCGATTGGATCGAGTCTCGCGCGTGGTGTTTCGCCATCAACGACGCACCGGCGCCGGCGGCAATTCGCGCCCTGGCGGCGGCCAGACCACCGCGTCCCACTCCGACAGCCGATCCGGCCCGCCATCCGCCGGCTTCTTGCGCGCTGCCCGCACCCGCATCTGGATCTCCGCCGCGCGCGCCGCCAAGGCTGCGTCTCCGCGCGCCAGAGCCGCCACCCGCGCGATCTCGACCGCGCCGATCGCCCATTGCGAGAACGCGGTGCCGTACGACCACAACACCGCCGTCGGATCGCCGCTGCCGAGTTCGTCGGCGGTCAGCGGTCGCCCGTCCTGCCAGCGCATCGCCGTCGCGATCACGCACTCGCGCTCGTCGATCTTCCAGCCATGGCGGACCAGGTTCAGGGCCAGTTCCTCGGCCAGTTCGCGCGCGGCATCGCTGCCGGTGACGGCAAACGCGGCGCCAAAGCCGATCGCGGCGAGGCCGTCCTGCCACGGCGTCCAATAGCGGACCTTGCCCTGCAGCAGCCGCGCATCCGGATTCTGCACCGACATCGGCCGCACCAGGTCAGGGGCCAGGGAACGGCCGGCCCACTCCGGCAGGTAGACGCGTTCGAGCCGCGCAGTCATCCGTTCGCGCAGCGTCTCGTCACCGGTGCACAGATACATCCAAGCCGCGGCCAATTCGGTCCGGCCCGCACCGCGCGTTGCCCCCGAGTGCGAGGTCGTCAGCTTCGGATCCAGCGTCTGGCCCGCCAGATACAGCATCGTTTCATTGGCGAGTTCCTGCCGCGCCCAATGCGCGCCCGTCAATTGCGCAAAGGCACCGAGATGATTGCTGCTCCAATGTTCACGATCCTTGCCGGCCCAGCCATGCCGCTCGAACGACGGCTGCGGATGCGGCTTGCCGAGCCGGTCCGGCGACACTTCATTGTGCCAATGCGTGCGCCCCGACCAGACGACCCATTGCGGGTGATCCTGCACTTGCAGCGGTGCGCCATCGGCGCCACGGAAATGCACCGGCCGACACGCCTCCTGCAGCACCGCCGGTTCGGCCTCCAGTAGCAACGACGGCAGACCGGCCGCCGGCACCATCGCCAGCTTGACGACCCCGAAGTCCTGCTGATCGCCGGTCTGTCCGGGATTCTTCGCCAGCCCCATCGCGAACACCGAGAACGGATCGCCGCCGGGCCGTTCGCCCTGCGCGAACGCGCGATGGCGGGCGGCCAGCACGGCGCGAATCGCGGCTGGGGTCAGCCAGTCCGGCATCGGCAACGCACCGAATGCGCCAAACGCGCGGCTGCCCTGCCAGTGGGTGGCGCCAAGCGGCGGACAGACGACCGCTGCCTGCAGCGTGCGATCGGCAGCGCCGTTGTCGCCGTGCAGCGACGGCACCAGCACACCAGTGCGCCTGAGTCCCTGACCATCGCCGAGCGAGTTCTTCGCCAGCAGCATCGCGCGACTGCCCGTCGCCGTCGGCGCCTGCGTGATCCCGAGCCGCCCGGCGTGGCGCAGGAACAGGCCCATGCCGGTCGCCTCGACCCCCAGTTCGTCGACGTCGCATTGCATCGCCGGCGTCGTCGGATCGGAGTAGAACACCGCGATGTCGACCCAAGCGTGCGGCTGATCGCGCCAGCCGGTGACGATCAGTTCGCCGATCAGGCCGGTCGCGCCAAGACGCGTGCGACGCAGTTCGACCCGCCGCAGCGCGTTGTCTTCGAGGACTTCGACCAGGGACGGCTCGCCGCGGGTGACGGCACCTCCGCGCGTGGTCACGAACTCGACCTTCGCGGCGGGCATCGCCACCGGGCCGGTCGGCACCGCCGGTCCAGGGCCGGGCTGCAGCGCGAGTTCGACCTCGCCGAGCGCCGGCAACTCGGCGGCGAACAGGCACAGCGCCTGCCGCAGCGACCCATCCGGCCAGCGTGCGCCGAACGGCTGCCAGACCGTCGGCTGCGCGGGAACGTGCAGTTCTGGCAACGCCGGCACCTGGCCGGGTGCAAACGGCACGACCACCGCCACACCCTCGCGGCGCGGGAATGGCGCCAGATTCTGCAACCGCAGCGTCTGCGCGAGGGCCGGCAGGATCGCGCCGGCGAACACGATCGAACTGCAGACGAAGCGTCGGCGCCGCATCCGCACAGGGTAAGCTGCCGGCGGCCCCGTTGTCGCCCTTCCGTCACCGCATGAAGTCGATTCCCGCGTTTGCGTCGCTCCTGTTCGCCTGCCTGTCGCCCGCCGTCGCCTGCGCGCAGCAACCACCGCCCCCGGCGCAGACGCCAGTGGCCGAGGAGCAGGACTTCCTCGCGACCGGCGCCAAGGAACTCAACGCCTACGCGACGCTGGCGTTCAAGAACGGCTATCCGCGGCGCGCGCGCGAGGTCTGGCTCGAGGTGATCGCCGAGTACGCTCCGGACGATCCGGTGGCCCGCGAACAGCTCGGCTACGTGCGTCAGGGTTCGGTGTGGCAGAAGAAGTCGGGGTTCGAGTATCCGACGCAGGATGTGCTGAACGCGACGGTCGCCAAGATGCTCGAACAGCGTTGGGACAGCGTCGCCAAGAAGCTCGGCGACGGCCATCGGACGCTGGCCGGGCAGCTCGAGACGGCCGGCAAGAAGGAACGCGCGCAGTATCACTTCCAACGGGCACTGCGCTTTGCGCCGGGCGATGCCAAGGCGATCGCCGGCGCGGGCGTCAAACAAGCCGAGGGCATCAGCGGCAGTGACGCCGAACTGACGTTGCTGAAGCGTTCGCGGATGATGGACCGTTCGATCACGCGGCTGCTGGGCGCCAAGTACAAGGTCGACGTGCTCGGTGCCGACCAGAAGCAGGCGGTGCTCGACAAGGCGAAGGTCACCTACAGCGGCGTCAAGAGCGAGAATTTCACGGTCTGGGGCGACTGGGAGACCGACGTCCTGAAGGAGGCAGCGGCCAATGCCGAACGCGCGTTGGCCTTCGGCAAGGATGCCTATGACGGTTTCGAAGGGTTTCCGCCGGCCAACGCAATCGTCAAGCAGATGGCGTTCTTCAAGAGTCGCGACACGTTCCGGACGATCGTCGCGGCCAACAAGGACACGATCGGCGAGGGGGCTACGGCGTTCATCCTGGAGAATGCCAATGCGACGCAGATCGGCGGCGTCCACGTCACCGGCGCCGAACAGGTCGAGAACGTGAATGACCTCGCCGTCAGGTGGGTGGCGCAGGAGTATTCCGGGGTGCGTTCCGACGCGCTGCGCGAGGGCATCGGCCACACCGTCGTCGGCATGTTCTTCGGCCGCAACCTGACGTTCACGGTCGGGCAGCAGGAACAGAAAGGCACCGCGACCAGGCGCGAGCAGCAGAAGCTGCAATTGCCCGACATCGACACCTGGCGCGAACTGGCGGTCGAACTGGCGTTCCAGAAGGATGGCACCAAGGCGGCGCGGTTGCCGCTGTTGAAGGCGGCGTCGTTCCCCAATGACGCGCGCATCAAGTCGTGGTCGTTCTGCGACTATCTGCTGCGCCGCGATCCGATGCTGCTGAAGGCTCTGGACCGCACCGCCGCGAAATCGCGCAATGACGGCGACGTCGAGGCCGAGTTCGCCACCATCACCAAGCTGACGCTGGCGGAAGTCGAGGACGGCTGGCGGCGCTTCTGGACGGAGGACACGCCGCTGCGCCGCGCGATCGTCAACAAGGCGTCGCCGATGGAAGCCGCGTCCAAGGAAGCGCCGAACTGGCTCGACGAGTTCAACCGGGCGCGCAAGGCGCTCGGCGGCGAAGAAGTCGGCTGGTCGTCGTCGTTCTCGACCGACTGCAAGATGCATGTCGATTATCTGAAGGCCAACAAGGACCAGCGCGGACCCGTTGCCGAGCACACGCAGGTCGCCGGCAAGACCGGCTTCACCAACGCCGGCAAGACGTTCGCTGAGACGGCGCTGGTCTGGACCAGGGACAAGGACCAGAAGAAGGCGATGGCGACGTGGCTGTCGCTCCCGGGCTTCCGCGACGGTCTGCTGAATCGCCAGATCGACACGGTCGGCATCTACGCCGATGCCGGCATCGTCTGCATCGACGTGCAGCGTGGCCGCATGCCGAGCGATCGCGCGACGGTGCTGCCGTTCCCGCTCGGCACCGAGGGCAATCGTTACAAGGGCTCGGTGCCGTCGGCCCTCGACGTCGAGTTGCTGGGGCCGGATGCGGTTGCCGTGCTCGAACGGGCCGGCAAGGGCAAACAGAAGCAGATCGGTTTTCCGCTGACGCTGCATGGTTTCGGCGCGAACACCGGCGAAGTGCAGGTCGATGTCAGCGCCGGCAATGAGTCGATCAAGGGCGAACTGCTGCGTCCCGGCGGCAAGAGCCGGCGGACTTCGGCGCCTGGCATGTGGGTGTTCTGGCCGCACGATCCGCTGCCCAAGGGCAAGGACATCACGGTGCGGTGGACGTATCAGGGCGGCAACTACACGGTGGTGTTCAACGCCAGCTGACCGCGCCGCCGGGATCGAGCAGGCCGTGCCGGCGCCAGCCGATCGTCAACAGCCAGGTCCGCGCGTCGGTGATCGGGCGCACGATTGCCTCGAGGCCGCGAACGCGGATCGGCTGGCGGAAGGCGTGGGACCACGGCGCGGAGGTGAACGTGTCGATCGGGGCGCTCGCGTCCACCATGCGGCCTTTGGCCGCATGGTGGCGCACGTCGACCCTGCTTTCGGCGGCTCGGCAGCATGAAGGTGTCGCTGGACTCCTGGATCTGGGGACGAGCTGCTGAGGATCTGGTTGCGAACGGCCAACAACATGCGTTCGTGACCCGGGCGCGCCGCCCGGCCCGGCGCCGTCGCCGATCGCCGGCCGGCGCGCCGGTCCTTGCCGTCGGCGTCGTCCTCCCGTACTTCGGTGACATGCGACCCCTCGCGATGGTCCTGTTCGCCGGCCTGGTGCTGGCGAACGGGTTGTCCGCCCAGAAGGCGCCGGCAGCGCCGACGGATCCGGCCGGCATGGAACGTGCGCTGGCGGCGCGCGCGACGACCCTGCTGATCGGCATCGCCGACGCGCTGGCGGCCGAGAAGCAGCACGGCCGCGCGCTGGCGCTGCGCCTCGAGGTGCTGAAGGAATACGACCAAGACCACGCCACCGCGCGCGAACACTGCGGCTACGTCAAGGTCTCCGGCATCTGGCGGCGCGACGACAACAAGGTCGTGTTCGAGAAGGACGCCAAGGGCAACGCCAAGGTGATCCAGAAGATCGAGAAGGATCTGGCGGCGGCGATCAAGGAACTGACCGCCGGCCACCAGAAGATCGCCGAAGCGGCGACGGCGGCCGCCGACGTGACGCTGGCGACGCGGCATTGGCAGCGGCTGTTGCGTTTCCGGCCCGGCGACGCCAAGGCGCTGCTGGCGTTGCAGCGGCACGACTTCGATGGCTTCTCCGGCGCACCCGACGATCTGGCGATGCTGCAGCGCGCGCGCGGCATCCGGCTGGCGGTCGACTGGCTGAGGCGGCGCGAGTTCGCGGTCTCCAAGCTCGCCGACAAGTGTCCGATCCTGACCAAGGCCGAGGTCCAGCATCACGCCGTGCGCAGTGAACACTTCACCGTGCACGGCAATCTGCCCGAAGGCCAGATGGTGCTGTTTGCGCAGTACTGCGAACGCAGCCTGGCGCTGTGCCGGACGCTGTTCGGCACCGCCGGGGGCGCGGTGTTTTCGCCCGTATTGGTGCGCAATGTGCTGCTGGCCAGCGATCGCGCCACCTACCAGAAAATCATCGATGCCTGCGCCGATCAGTTCGACCAGAGCCGCCTGGCCTTCCTCCGGAACGACGTGGCGCTGTCGTTCCTCGATCGCGGCGAGGAGCGCGTGCGGCTGTATCTGGTCGATGGCGACGAAGTGCTGGTCGACCTCGCGGTCCGCGGCGTCATCCAGGACGCGACGATGTTCGAACACGGGCTGTGGGAGGGCGTCGGCCACGCCGCCTGTGGCTTCTTCTTCGATCAGACCCTGACGTTCCTGGTCGAGCAGCAGCAGGGCCACACGGTGACCGAATGGAAGCCGAAGCCGCTGCTGCCCGACATGGAGACCTGGCGGCAGATCGCCGCCGAGTCGGCCTGGGCCAGGAGCGATACACCGACGTCGCAATTGGTGCTGATCCACGCGTCGAAGTTCGACAACGAACAGCGGGTCAAGGCCTGGGCGATCGCCGACTACCTGTTCCGCACGCGGCCGGAACTGCTGTTCGAACTCAATCAGAGCCGCACCGACAAGATCAAGACGCCACCCGAGATCGAAGGCGAGTTCTTGCGGCGGACGCAGATGGAACTGCCGAAGCTCGATGCCGACTGGCGGACGTTCTGGACGCGCGGCGAAGCGCTGCGGGCGGCGATGGTCGCCGAGCCGGCGGGCAGCAAAGACGAAGTGGCCGCGGCGCGGGCGGTGGCCGATGCGATCAATGAAGCGCGCTACGTCGCGGGCCGTGGTCCGCTCGGCTTCCACGTCAGCCACCACGACGATGCCGCGGCCGTGCACCGCTATCACGCGCTGCGGTTGCGCGCCGAAGCGGAGCTGAAGAAGAACCCGAAGGCGAAGGTGACGATGCCGGAGGTGCCGGCGGGCATCGGGGTGACGGTCATGGCGTATGCGGGCACCGATCCGGTGGCGGCGGTGGCGAACTGGCTGCTGCAACCCGGCGCGCGCGATCGGCTGCTGCACCCGGGGCGGCAATTGGTCGGCGTCAGTCCGGGCAAACAGGCGCTGGTCGTCGAGTTCTCGCTGCCGCAACAGGCGACGACGCGCGGCGCGCCGTTGTGCTGGCCAGCTCACGGGCAACGCGAGGTGGCCACCGAAGCCAGGATCGCCGACCTCGGCACCGCGCTGGGCGTGCACTTCGCCGGCAAGGGTCGACCGAACGCGGAACTGGTCGGCATGCCGCTGAGCCTGCACTTCCATCGCGAACTGTCGGCCGACGACATCCGGCAGGTCAGCTGCCAGGTGTTCGCGGGAGGCGTCGAACTCGCCGGCGAACTGCTGTGCGTGCAGGGCGATGCGGCGATGGCGGTGGCGGCGCCGGGCTGCTTCCTGTTCGTGCCGGATCGGCCGCTGCCGGCGGGCGCGGAAGTGACGGTGGCGTGGACGGTGCCAAAGGGTGTGTTGCCGAAGGGCGAGAGCTTCCCGCGGGTCGTGTTCTTGACCCACTGACGATTTCCCGACAGGGAAAGTCCGGATCCGCGAAACGTGCGGCGGCGGTGCTCGGCGACGGGCGCTGACAGCTCACAGCTCCAGCGAACCGAGCATGCCGAGCAGGTCGACGTGACCGACTCCCGGCAGTTCGCGGAACTCGACCTTGCCAGGGAACGCCTGCTGCAACCGCCGCGCGCCGGCGAGCGGCAGCGCGTCGTCGAGCGCACCGTGCACGATCGTCACCGGACAGGTCACGTGCGGCGCGGCGGCGAGTGCGTCGTAGCGATGGTCAGGCAGGAACCGGCCGAACACGCCGGCCGGCATCACGGGGATCACGTCGCCCGCCGCCAGCAGCAAGAGCCGGGACGGCGGCGTGCCGCGCGCGCACAGCCGGGCCGCGACTTCGACGGCGAGCGCGGAGCCCAGCGAATAGCCCCACAGTTCTCGCGCCTCGGGGAAACCGAATTCGCGCGTGCAACGGTCCCAACCGGCGATCGCATCGTCGGCGAGTGCCGTTGGCGACGGCGTCCCGGTGCTGGCGTCGAAACCACGCGGGGCCCAGAACGCGAACGCGACGTCGCGCTCGCCGGCGGCACGGGTCAGCACCTCCTGGAAACCGGCCAGCACTGACCCGGAGTTGCCTGGCAGATACACGACGTGGCGTCCTTGCGGCGTGCGCGCGGGGCGCCAGAGCCCGAACAGTTCGACCTGCGGTGCCGGCGCGAAGCGATCGACGCGCCAACCGCCGGTCGCCAGCCGTTGGATGGCGCCGGGTTCATGGCGCTCGGCCCAATAGGCGAAGCGATGCAGCCGCTTGCTGCCGAACCAGATGGCGGCAACGGCGATGGCGAGCGACGCGGTGATCAGCACCTTGGTGTGCACGAAGCGGCGATGGTAGCGACTCGTGCGAGGCGGCCCGACGACGTATCAAGCGCTTCTCGTCCGCGCTCCGATCTGCTGTTCATGTCCTCGGAATCCTCGTCCGCCATCTTCATCGGTTCCGACACGCTGTTGCTGCAATGTGTCGAGGCCTGGCGGCAGCGCGGCCATGCCATCGCGGCGATCGTCACCGACGCCGCCAAGGTGAAGGCCTGGGCACACGAACAGGGATTGCCGTGCCGCGATGGCGACGGCGATCTGGCGACGACGCTGGCGGACCTGCGCTGCGACTTCCTGTTCGCGATCACGTGGTTGCGGATCCTGCCGAGGGCCGTGCTGGCGCTGCCGCGGCACCTCGCGATCAACTTCCACGATGGCCCGCTGCCGCGGTATGCGGGGTTGAACGCACCAGTCCACGCGCTGCTGGCCGGCGAACGCGAACACGGCATCACCTGGCACCAGATCGAGGCGCAGGCCGACACCGGGGCGATCCTGCTGCAGCGCAAGTTCGCACTGCAGGACGACGACACGGCGTTCTCGGTCAATGCGCGCTGTTTCGCGGCCGGCGTCGAGACGTTCGGCGAACTGGTCGATGGCCTCACCGCCGGTTCGCTCGTGGCGCAGCCGCAGGATCCGTCGCGGCGGACGTGGTTTGGTCGGCACGCGCGGCCGGCCGGCATGGCGGTGCTCGACTTCGCGCAGTCGGCGGCGGCCGTTGCCCGCGTCGTGCGCGCGCTCGATCACGGTGGCTATCGCAATCCGATCGGCGTCGCCAAGCTGCTGACCGGGAACGGCGCGTTCGCGGTCGGCGCGGCGACGTTGGTGGGCTCGGGCGGCGCGGCGCCCGGCACGGTGACCGGCATCGGCGATGACTTCGTGCAGGTGGCGACGGCGCAGGGCGAGGTCCGGTTGTCGCGGCTGCGGACGTTGTCGGCGCTGCCGGCCGACGTCGGCCGGTTGGCGGCGGCTGGCGTCCGGGTTGGCGTCGTGCTGCCACGGGCCGACGCGGCCACGGTCGCGGCACGGACGGCGCTCGACGAAGCGTGCAGTTGCGGCGAGGACGGCTGGATCGAGGCGCTGCGCGAACTGCGGCCGTTGCCGGTGCCGCAGGGGCTGCCGGCGAACGGACCGGCGGTGACTGCGACCCAGACGGTCGATCTGGGCGAACTGGCGACCGCCGAGCCGGCGCTCGAGCGGGCGGCGCAGTGCGCGTTGTTCCTGGCGCGCGCGTCGACGTCGGATGCGTTCGATCTGGGCGTGGTGTGGCCTTCGCGGCATCCAGCCGCAGCGGCCGAGGCGCTGCTGGTGGCCGCGCCGCCGTGGCGC
Source organism: Planctomycetota bacterium (assembly GCA_016713175.1). Lineage (GTDB taxonomy): Bacteria > Planctomycetota > UBA1135 > UBA1135 > UBA2386 > JADJPQ01. Next base: position 446,221 of record JADJPQ010000026.1, on the reverse strand, counting down.
GTCGTCGTCGATCCGCGAGCTGCGGCGCCTGCGCAGTTGGCGGCGTTGCTGGCGTCGCTGCGGGCACATGGCGAACGGGCGCCGTTGCCGTGTGACCTGGTGCTGCGGCATCCGGAGAGCCTGCGTGCAGGCACCGAATTGGCGCCGCCGGTGCGGATCCGACTTGGTGCCGCCGGCGAGATCCTGCCCGGAACGGTCGAACTGTGCATCGACGTGCGTGGTCGCGTGCAGTTGGCGTTCGACAGCCGCACGTTGCCGGCGTCGGCGGCGCGCGCGTTGGCCGAACGGCTCATGGTGTTCGTCGCGGCGCTGGCGACGATGCCGGGCAAGGCACTGCGCGAACTGCCGGTGCTGACCGCGGAAGAGCACCGTCGCCTGCTGTCGTGGAACGTCACGGCGGTGCCAGCCGATCCCGAGGTCACCGTCGATCGGCAGTTCGTCCGCCAGGCGACGCAGTCCGGGGCGGCGATCGCGCTGCGCAGTGGCACCCAGAGTCTCGACTATCGGGGTCTGGAAGAACGCACGGCCAGGCTCGCCGGCTGGCTCCGTTCACGTGGCGTCGGTCGCGGCGATCGGGTCGGCATCTGCGTGCCGCGCGGTATCGAATTGGTCGTCGCCGTGCTGGCGACGCTGCGGGTCGGTGCCGCCTACGTGCCGCTCGATCCGGGCTATCCGGCGTCACGGTTGCAGTACATGGCGGAGGATGCGCAGTTGGCGGCGCTGGTGGTCACGGCCGGCAGTGCCGGCGCGGCGCCGACGGTGGCCGCGGCGCGCGTCGATCTCGATGCCGATGCCAGTGCGATCGCGGCGACTGCCCCGTTCCGCGCCCACGAGGCGAACGGTGCCGATCTCGCGTACCTGATCTACACCTCCGGTTCGACCGGTCGGCCGAAAGGCGTCATGGTGATGCATCAGAACGTCACCAACTTCTTCACCGGCATGGACTCTCTGCTCGGCAACGAACCGCCGGGCGTCTGGCTCGCCGTCACCAGCCTGTCGTTCGACATCTCGGTGCTGGAGCTGCTGTGGACGCTGTGCCGCGGCTACGAGGTCGTCGTGTACGGCGGTGACACCAGGGTCGCGGCGCCGGCGCCGACGTTGCGACCGGTGCGGTTCTCGCTGTTCTACTTCGCCAGCGATGCCGGCGAACACGCCGCCGACAAGTACCGGTTGCTGCTCGAGGGCGCGAAGTTCGCCGACCAGCACGGCTTCGAGGCCGTCTGGACGCCCGAACGGCATTTCTACGCCTTCGGCGGCCTGTACCCGAACCCCGCCGTCGCCAGCGCCGCGATCGCCGTCGCCACCAGGAACGTGCACATCCGCGCCGGCTCGTGCGTGCTGCCGCTGCATTCGCCGATCCGCGTGGCCGAGGACTGGGCGCTGGTCGACAACCTCAGCAACGGCCGCGTCGGCATCGCGTTCGCCGCCGGTTGGCACGCGCACGACTTCGTGCTGCAGCCGCAGAACTTCCAGGACCGCAAGAACCTGATGTTCACCGGCATCCGGCAGGTGCACGCGCTGTGGCGCGGCGAAACGGTGCAGTTCCCCGGGCCCGACGGCAGGCCGGTCGGGGTGCACACGCTGCCGCGGCCGATCCAACAGTCGCTGCCGACGTGGGTCACCGTGGCCGGCAATCCGGAGACCTACCGCCAGGCCGGCGAGAACGGGGCGTTCGTGCTGACGCACCTGCTGGGGCAGAGCGTCGACGAACTGGCGCGCAAGCTGGCGATCTATCGGCAGGCGTGGCGCGATGCGGGGCACGCCGGCGAGGGCAAGGTCACGCTGATGCTGCACACGTTCGTCGGCGACGACGAACAGCAGGTGCGCGCCATCGTGCAGAAGCCGCTGCAGGACTATCTGCGCAGCAGCGTCGAACTGGTCAAGGAGGCGGCCTGGTCGTTCCCGGCGTTCCGGACGCGGGTGCAGGACAAGCCCGGTGAGATGGAGGCGCTGCTGTCCGGTGGCCTGTCGGCGGGCGACATGGACGCGCTGCTGGCGTTCGCGTTCGAGCGTTACTACCAGCAGAGCGGACTGTTCGGTACGCCGCAGAGCTGCATGGCGACGGTCGATCGCTTGCGCGGACTCGGGGTCGACGAGATCGCGTGCCTGATCGACTTCGGCGTGCCGACCGAGCGCGTGCTGCAGAACCTGCCGCACCTGCTCGAGCTGAAGCGGCGCTGCGAACTGGCCGAAGCGGTGGCCGGCGCCACGACCTGCAGCGTTGCCGCCGCGGCGGCGACACCGGCGGCGACGATTCCGCAACTGATCGAGCAGTTCGGCGTGACGCACCTGCAGTGCACGCCGTCGATGGCGGGCATGCTGCTGCACGATCCAGCGGCACCGGCGGCGATGCGTCGATTGCGGCACCTGCTGGTCGGCGGCGAAGCGTTGCCGGCGCCATTGGCCAGACAGCTGCGAGCGTCGGTGCCGCACCTGCACGACATGTACGGCCCGACCGAGACGACCGTCTGGTCGACGACGTTCGCGGTCGGCGACGATGACCCGGTGCCGATCGGAAAGCCGCTCGCCAACCAGCGGGTCTGGGTGCTCGATGCGCATCAGCAACTGGTGCCGATCGGCATGCCCGGTGAGCTGTGGATCGCCGGCGCCGGCGTCACTGCCGGCTACTTCCGCCGCGACGATCTGACCGCCGAGCGCTTCGTCGCCGAACCGTTCGGCGGGCCGGGCGATCGGATGTATCGGACCGGCGATCTGGCGCGGTGGCGCACCGACGGTGTGCTCGAGTTCCTCGGTCGCGTCGACCACCAGGTCAAGATTCGCGGCCACCGGATCGAACTCGGCGAGATCGAAGCGACCATCGCCGGGCATGCCGGCGTCCGTGAGGCCGCGGTGGTGGCGCGTCCCGGGCCCGATGGCGACCTGCAGCTGCGTGCCTACGTCGTCGCCCGCCATGGGCATGGCGATCTGGAGGCGCTGCGCACCTGGCTGCGTTCGCGGCTGCCGGAGTTCATGGTGCCGACGGTGTTCGTCGCGCTGGCCGACCTGCCACGAACGCCCAACCAGAAGATCGACCGCAACGCGCTGCCGGAGCCGGCGGTGGCGGCGGCACCGCGCGCGGTGGTGGCGGCGGGCAACGACATCGAGGCGACGATCCTGCGCATCTGGCAACAGGTGCTCGGCAGTGAAGCGGTCGGCGTCGAGGACAACTTCTTCGACTCCGGTGGCCACAGCCTGCTGGCGGTCAAGGTGCACCGCGCGATCGAGCAGCAATTGCAGTTGACGCTGCCGGTGACCGACCTGTTCCGGTTCACGACCGTGCGCGCGCTGGCGCGCCACCTGCGGGCCGATACGGGCACGCCGACCGCGGCGCAGCAGGCGGTGGAACGGGCGCAGAAGCGGCGCAACCTGCTGCGCCGCAGTCCGTGAGCCGCGGTCAGACCCGCCAGCCGTCGTTGCGGCGCTGGAACTCGGTGGCGTAGCCTTCGGTGCCGAACCAGAACCACGCTTCGTCCCCATGCAGCTCGGCGCGCGGCCGGCCGCGCCAGCGACTCTCGGTCCACCACAGCAGCGTCAGGGCGAAGATGCAGACGACGATGCGCACGGGTCGCCGACCGGCGGTGTCGGTCTCGGCTTCGAACCACGGGGCCAGCATCGCGATGCCGAGCACGACGACCGCAAACCAGATCGGCAGGCGGGAACGGCGGCGCCCGGCGACATGGCGGCGGCAGCGCGGACAGGCGAGCGCGGCGAATTCGACGTAGCGATCGTCGCCCTTGGCCGCGCGGGCCGGGACGATGACACGTTCGAGCTGGCCGTTGCGTCCGCACCGGAGGCAACGATTCAAGAACACCGGAGGTCGTCGCAGGGGGAGTGCGACGATCGCTGGGGCAGGCGAGGGCATTGAGCAGGCTTCTGGGCGAGGAGCCGCGAGGTGCCGTTCTATGGTCTCGCCGGCTCCTTGTTCAGTCGGACGTTGTCATTTTCGCGGCTCGCGAGTCAGCGAAACGCAACGTGCGCCGTTGTCTTCGGTCCGACCGTACTGCTGGTCAGTACTCGCGCAGCTTCTTCATCCCGGGCATCGGCACCGGATAGCGTCCCTCCGCATCGGCGAGCACCGGCGCGGGGGAGTCCAGCGTCAGCTTGTCGACGTCCGGGGCGAACTCGAACTCGGACTGCAGGATCTCGTCGTAGGTGATCTCCTGGCCGGTGTGCGCCGCCATCCTACCGAGGGCGGTCACCAGGCTGGTCTTGATGCCGTCGTCGACTTCGTTGTGCGCTCGATCGTGCACGATCGCCTCCAGCAGCACGTTCCACTCGTTCTGGTAGGGGTCCTGTTCGGCCGGCGGCACCTCCGAGATCCACGTGCGACTCGCCGCCGAGAAGTCGCCGCCGCGATGCAGGCTCGACGGCAGGCCGCAGTCGCCGCTGGCCGACACGACCGCACAGCCCTTGGTGCCGTGCGCATAGCTGCCATAGAGGATCTTGGTGTCGGGCATGCAACGGCCGTCGAAGAACATCCGCGAGCCGTCGGCGAACGTGTATTCGACCGAGTAGCTGTCGAAGTTCTGGTCGACCCACAGGCCCTCGTTCGTCTCGCGATAGTGCCGGCCGCCGAGTCCCTGCGCGCGCACCGGAAACCCGCCTTTCATCCAGCAGAGATGGTCGATGATGTGGATGTTGAAGTCGCTGAAGTTGCCGCCCGAGGCCCACAGGAAGCTGTGGAAGCGCTGGATCTGGTACATCAGATCGCTGATGCCGTCGGGCTTCTTCAGCGAACGGAAGAACGCCGCCGGCGCGTGCATCCGGTAGCCGCGCAGCAGCACCAGTTCGCCGATCTCGCCGCCGGCGATCCGCTTGTGCAGTTCCTGCATGCCGTGGTTGTGACGCGACATCAGGCCGACGCCGACCTTCAGGTTCTTCTGCTTCGCCTTCTCGTTGAGCGCCAGCATCCGGCGGCTGCTCGGTCCGTCGACGGTCACCGGCTTTTCCATGAACACGTTCAGTCCCTTGTCGATCGCGTAGGCGTAGTGCACCCAGCGGAACGCCGGTGGCGTGGTCAGGATGACGATGTCGCCCGGCCGCAGCGTGTCCATCGCGTGCCGATAGCCGTCGAAGCCGGTGAACTGGCGATCGGCGGGCGCATCGACCATGCCGGCGAACTGTTCCTTCAGCGCGTCGACGGCGGCGGCTGGTTTATCGGCGAACACATCGGCGACGGCGTGCAGACGGACGTCGGCGCCCGGCACCGACAGCGCGTTGGCGGCGGCGCCGGCGCCGCGACCACCGCAGCCGATCAAGGCGATGCGGATCGCGTCGCTGCCGCCGGTGTGGACGTTCGGCAGCGCGTGGCCGGCCAGCAGCGAGGCCGCCGCGAAGCGGCCGGTGTCGGCGAGGAACGAACGGCGGGTCGAGGGCGTGCGCATCGCCGCATGCTAGCCGGCACGTGCCGGTGTCTCACTTGCCGTCGCCGATCACCGGTTGCGGTCGACCCGCCAGCTTGCACAGCACGACCACGACCGGATCGACGACCTGCTTGCCGCGCAGCGTCAGGATCTCCTTGCCGGCGAACGGTTCCAGCAGCGTCGCCGCCCACGATTCCTTGCGGGCCTTGCCCTTCAGCGACTTCGCCCACGTCTCGACCGTTCGGGCCAGTGCATTGCCGGCCCGGCGGTTCTTGCTGCGTTCGGGTGAAGCCAGATACTCGCCGATCGCGGCCTTGCTGCGGGTTGCGAATCCCTGTTCGCCCTCACTGCCTTGCCAACAGCGCGCCAGCAGGCTCGGTCGCGTGCAGCCCTGACGTTCGAGCTCGTCGAGCAGCGACGACCACGCTTCCGGGCTCGCAGGCGGCAGTTGCTCGATCCGCGCATGCGCGAGGTCGCGGATGGTCGTCCGATACAGTTCGTGCTCTTGCCCGGGGACGGTCTTGGCCAACTGTGTCGCACAGGCATCGGCGATCGCCAGCGCCAGGCGGTGATCGGGTGCGGCGGTGACCGCGGCATCGACCAGCACGATCGCGAACGGATTCACCTGCAGCCCCTGTTCGACCAGTGCCACGGCCTGGGCCGCCCGGGCGGCCGGCTCGAGTGCATCGAACGCGCGCCGCATCACCAACGTGGTCACGAACGTCGCCGGATCATGGCTGACGCCGGCCGCCACCGACTGATGCCAGGCCATCGGTCGCCGGCCGCCGACATCGTCGTAGTCGAAGCCCGCATGCACGGTCGTCACGTCGTCGCCGCCGGACGCGTACTGTTCGCCGCGGCAATGGAACTTGCCGGTCGTCGCGTCGTGCGTCATCCGCACGACCGCGCAGTGGCCCGGTTGGCCGGCCGTCGACGCCGGACTGCCGGCGATACGATGGCTGCGCGCTCCGATGTTGCCCATCGTGCCGCAGACGCCGCCATCCTTCCACATCATCTGGATCGAGCCATAGGCGAACGGGAACGGACTGACGCGGCGCGCCGACTGCATGTCGAACTGCTGCGCGATGCCGCCGATGTACTCGCCGTAGGTGCGCAGCGGCGCGCCGCCTTGCACCGCCGTCCAGATCGCCTCGCGTTCGCGCAGCGGCTGATCGTCGGCCGCCAGCATCAGCAGCACCGGCCACGGTGCCTGCAGGGGAAACCGCGCCACCTTGCGTTCCTGGCGCTCGGCATCGGTGAACGGCTGCCGGTCATTGCGGATGAACCACGCCATCGATTCGGCGGCCGTCGGCGCGCGATCGCGTTCTGCTGGCATGCGGCCCTTGTTGCGGTAGGCGGTGTGGAGCAACTCGTGGGCCGCCTTGATCCGTTCGCGGTGCGCACGATCGTCGATGGCCTCGGTCGAGAACCAGTGCACGGCGCGGTCGCCGCAGTCGATCCGCACGTCGCGGTGACCATGCGCGGTCATGTAGTCGTTGAACTCGCGCTGCAGCGCGGCCGACGCGATCACGTCGGCGGCGACCAGCGGACGGCGCAGCTTGCCGGCGGCCGTCGGGCGGTGCGGCGCGGCGATGCCGCGTTCGTCGTAGACCAGCGGCGGCAGCGGCTCCTTCGGGGCGTCGACCTCGATCTCGGCGTGGTCCTCGAGGAAGTTGACGATGTGGTCGTCGCGATCGAGCGCGCGGTTCTTGTCCTTGCAGTCGACGCGAACGCGCGGATCGGTCGGGATCACCAGCTGCAGCGGCGGTCGCGGGCGGATGTCGGGCAGCGCCATCTCGACGGCGTCATCGCCGTCGTTCCAGCCGCCGGCCTTGCCGCCGAGCGGGCGGTACGAGCCGGCGATCGCAAAGGCGATGGCGAGTTGCGGGTAGTCACTGCGAACGGTGCGTTCGCCGAGGTCGATCTCGAGCGAGCGGAGCAGCAGTAGCACCGGCAGCGGATCGCGGCGACAGCCCCAGACCGAAGCGCGGCGCGTCGCCTCGGCGTCGACCCAGGCGAGGAATTCGTCGGGCAGCTGCAGACCGCGGTCCTTGCAGGTGGCGAGGGTGCGGTCGCGGGCGGCGACGAGATGCTGTTCGGCGTGTTGACGCCAATCGATCGGTGGCGGCGATTGCGCCGGCAGCGCGAGAGCGAGCAGCAGGAACGAGGAGCAGCGGTTGCTGTCAGGCATGCGTCGGAAGACGACCAGGGGCGTGGTCTCTGCGCTGACGATAGCAGACGGCGCGCGGGAAGAGGCGTCACCGCAGTGCCGTCCATGTTCGGCCCATGCTGGCCAACCCGATCATCATCCCTGCCTACGCAGATCCGTTCCTGTGGACCGTTGCGCTGCTGGCGATGTGGGCGGAAGTCGAGACCGAGGCGCGGTTGTTGCGCCGTTTCGGGTGGATTGCCGGCGTTGTCCCCAGGCTGCTGCTGATCAACGTCGCGACGTGGTTGGTGTTCTTGTGCGTGCTGGCGTGGCTCAGTGGTCGGGGACTCCTGTACCGCCCCTGGCCAGCGGTCGCCGGGGTCATCGCTGGTCTGGAGGGCTGCATCGTGTTGGTCGAGGCCGTGCTGCTCCGACTGATGATCCGACGGGCCGATGTCCAGGGGACTCGGATTCCGTTGCGTCAGGCCGCGACGGCATCCTTGCTCGGCAACCTGGTGTCGATCGCGGCGAGTCTCGTGCCGGTGGCCACGATCTGGTTGTTGTCCTGACGTAATTGCGCTGACGGCGAAGTTGCCCGACCCGTACCGGGGCAGATTGGCAGGATGTGAACGGCTTCGGAGGCTGCTATCCTGCGGCACGTCCATGGTGCAGAACTGTTGGCTGTGCGTGCTCCCGTGTCTGTTCGCATCCCTGCCGGCACAGGGAACGCCCGCTGTCGCACCGTCTCCCGCATCCGCCGGGCCCAGTGAGACAGCATTCGAAGCCGGCTATGCCAAGATCCGCGAGCAGATGGCTCGGCAGAAATGGGTAGTGGCGGCCCAAGACCTCCAGGCGCTGCTGGCAGCGCACGAGAAACAGCTCTACGTGCTGGCCCAGCGCGAGGCCATCGTCGAAGACGCCCGCCGCTGTGCCTTTGGTGCCAAGGCGATTCCGGTGCCGCCGCCCGAGAAGCTGATCTCCGGCAAGCTGGAATGGCTCGATCGCGGCAGTCACCGGGTCAAGCTCTCGTATGGCAAGGACAACCTGGCCGACTTCGCCGTCGAGGAGGGCGAGCATTTCGAAGTGCTCGTGCACCCATTGGCGTTCGCCAACGACTACGAGATCACCATGCGCGGCAAGGGCGGCGCCGGCTACGCCGGCCTGTGGTTCGACCGCATCGGCGACGACTACACGATGTGGAGTTCGGGCGCGCACGTCGATGGTGGCTATCTGCCGGCGCTGCTGGCGCACTATGAAGGCGGCAAGATCGTCCGCAAGTTCCGCGAGGGGCAGCCCGAGGTCGGCGCCTACGTCTGTCGCTTCGTCGTCGCCGACCGCGAGATCCTCTATTACGAGAACGACCAGAAGAAGGTCGCGCAGAAGCTTGCGCGCAAGAAGCGGCCGTTCGGCTCGTTCGCGGTCACCCGAGCGTTCGACGAGATCGAGATCAAGGGCACGCTGGAGCCCGGCTGGCTGCAGGGTGTCACCGACCAGTTCGTCGCCGAGCGCCGAGCCGAGTTCGAAAAGGACTGGCGACCCAAGGAGCATCTGCCCGAGTGGTTGTTCGAGAAACCCGCGGGGAAGACCGCGCGGCCCAAGTATGGCCGTTCGATCCCCGGTGTCGGCGTGCTCTCGGTCAGCGACGAGTTCGAACGCGTGCTGGATGCCTACAAGGAGGCGAAGTGGCGCGAAGTCCGCGCCGTACTCGCCAAGGCGCCGGCCGACAGCGTGCCGCCGCTGACGCACGCGTTCGTCGACGCGACCGCCGCCTGGCAGCTCGGCAACCTCGTCGATGCCCTGGCCGTGAGCGAACGCGCGCTCGGCCTCGCGCCAGAGGACTCCAGGGTGCGGCTCCTGCGCATCGACATCCTGGACGATGCGCGGCGGCGTGCCGACGCGCTGGCGTTGGCCAGGCAGACGGCCGAGGACGACCCCGGCGACGTCCAGGCCCAGGAACGGCTGGTCGTGTTGCTGTTGCGTCAGGGCGATGCCGAAGGCGCCGAACGGCACGTTCGCGACGTCAAGATCCGCCATGGTCTCTGGCAGCAGATGCAATCGCTCGACCAGATGCTGGCCATGCGACGCCGCGGTCCGGCATGGACGCGCACGTTCACGTACACGTCCGCCAACTACGAGGTCAGCTCCGACATCGACCAGAAGCGCTGCAGCGATGCGGCCAGCATCCTCGAGTCGTCGTTGACCCGCCTGAAGGCACAGTTCGGCCAGATCAAGGAGGAGCAGTCGAAGACGCGGTTTCGCGTGTTCTTGTTCGCCGGTGAGCAGGGCTACAAGGACTACTGCGCCAAGATCCTCGGCGACGCGCCTTCGCACACCGCCGGCCTCTACTCGCCGGTGCTGAAGCAGCTGCTGATCTGGAACGTGCAGAAGCGCGAGGACATGGACCGCACGATCCGTCACGAGAGCTTCCACCAGTATCTCGACCGCGTGCTGGTCGAGCCGCCGGTGTGGTTCAACGAAGGGATGGCCGAGTTCTGGGAGACGGCGAAGTACGAGGGCGGTCTGCTGCAGGGCGGCCAGGTGCGGCGGGATCACGTCGCCCTGTTGATCCGCAGCAAGAAGGATCTGGTCCCGCTGGCGCAGTTCGTGCACGGGGCGCGCAGCGACTTCTATGCGAATGCGCAACTGCGCTATGCGCAGGCCTGGGCGCTGGTGCATTTCCTGCGCAAGGGGCCATCCGGCTGGCAGAAGCTGTTCCCCAAGGTGTGGACCGCGCTGCGCGGCGATGCGCCGTTGCGCGAGGCCATCGATGGTGCGTTCGCCGGTGTCGATTGGCCCAGGTTCGAGACCGAGTTCTGGGAACACTTGCGGAATCTGAAGTGACGGCGGTGGCCGCCGCTTGACGGCTCGCCTGAGCGAAGTCAACGTGGCGGCACTTGGAGGTCGCATGTTCGAGCAACTGGCCGGTCGTGGTTCTTTGGTCCTGGTCTGCTGCCTTCTGCAGCTGCCGGCGCAGGAAGTCCGTACCTACGCGATCCGCGTCGCCGACAGGATCGTCGGCTACCAGGTCGAGACCGAGACACCGCGGCAGCAGGCGGGACGCGAGGTGGTCGAGTTCACGGTGCGCAGCCTGCTGAAGGTCGAGGTGCTGGGCAGCAGCTTCGACCAGAAGGTCGACCAGACCTGGACCTTGGCCGCCGACACCCGCGCGGTGATGCGGGTGCAGAGCCAGCTCGAGGCCGGCACCGCGCGCGTGCTCGTCCATGGCGAACTCGGCGAGCATGGCTTCACCTTCGCCGAGCAGCGCGAGGGGGCTTTGCCGCAGGTGATGGATCCGGCGACGGTGGTCGTGTCGCCGGACTACCGCTGGTTGTGGCAACGCGGACCGCAGCAGCCGGGACCGGCCGTCGAATTGCAGTGGTTCACCCCAGAGTTCGGCAACGTCTCGAAGATGCGGGTCGCCCTCGTCGCCGCCGCGCGGGAAGTCGACGTGCTTGGCAAGGCGGAGTCCGCGCGGATCTGGTCGATCGAGCTGCCCGACCATGGCAACACGTTCCATGTCGGGGTCACCGCCGATGGCCGCACGGTGCGTTACGAAGTGCCGGCGGCGGGCATGGTGGTCGAGCCGGCGGCGCCGGCGCTGGTCGAACGGCTGCAGCGCGTCGATTTGACCCACACGATCGTCGGCAAGACCAACCTGGATCTCGACGATCCGACACCGCTGACGTTCGTCAAGGTGAAGGTCGTCGCCGATGCCACCAAGGACGTCAGCGTTGCCGGCCTGCAGGCGCCGGGTCAGACGTTCGTCGGCACGGTGGTCGACGGCCGGATCGACGGCGTGTTCGAGATCCGCACCGGACGCAGCGACGGCAAGGGTGCGCCGGCGTTTCCGGTGCCGGTCGGTACGTTCGCTGCGCCCGAGTTGCAGCCGTTCCTGCGGGCCGAGCCTGCCATCCAGAGCGATGACGCGGCGATCGTCGCCAAGGCGCGCGAACTGGCGGCTGGCGCGACGGGCTGCTTCCAGGTCGTGCAGCGGCTGGCCGACTGGGCGCATGCGGAGATCGGCTACGCCATTCCCGGCGGGGTCACCGCGGCCGGGACCATGGCGGCGAAGGCGGGCGATTGCGGTGGGCACTCCCATCTGCTGGCGGCGATGCTGCGTTCGCTCGGGATTCCGGCGCGCACGCCGATGGGGGCGATGTATGTGCCGCTCTACGGCGGCAGTTTCGGCCAGCACATGTGGAACGAGGTGTGGCTCGGCGACGCGATCGGCTGGTTGCCGGTCGACTGTACGGTCGGGCAGTCGACGTTCGTCGATGCGTCGCACATCCGGCTGGCGGGCGGCGTGACCGCGTTCCGGCCGCAGTCGATCGAGGTGCTGGACTGGGCGCCGCGCGTCACGGTGGCCGCGGCGGCGCGGCGGCAGGATGCATGGCCATGGCAGGTCGGCGACACGGTCACCTGGGCGTGGCGCCGGAACGGCCAGGACCTCGGCGTCGAGACGATGACCTACGAACGTGCGGGCGACGGCGGCCACCTGTTCGTCAGCCGGGTCGACCTGGCCAAAGGGCGGTTCATCGAGACGATGCGCACCGAGGTCGGTGACGATGGCCGGGCGCGGTCGCTGCAGGCGCAGCGGGACATCGGCGAGGCGCGATCGACGTTCGGGGTGCAGGTCGCCGGCACCAGCGCCACGGTGACGAGCAAGGTCGGCGACGAGGAACGCAGCGAGGTGGTCGAGATGGCGGCCGACACGCTGCTGTTGCATAACAACAGTGTCGGCCATTTCGCGATCCTCGCGGCCAGGCTGCCGCCGCTGGCCGAGGGCGCCGAGGTGCGGGTGCAGATGCTGAGCGACGAGTCGCGATCGGCGTTTGGCATGCAGGTTCGCGGCGGGGCCGAGGTGTCGATCGAGCTCGGCGGCGTCGCCACCAAGGCGCAGGTGCTGGCGATGAAGCTGGCCGGCGCCGAGTTCGAAGCGGTCGTGGACCCCCAGGGGCGGCTGCTGCGCTGGCGACAGCCGGCCGGTGGGATCGAGGTCGTGTTGCAGCGTTGAGGAAGCGCTACGGGTCGGCGGCGGGCGTTCGCGTTCTGCTGTGCATGCGCCGTGGGCATGTTCAGTACGCCGAACGCGCCGACCAGCGCGTCAGTAACCGAACGTCAACCGCGCCTGGACGATCTGATCCTGCAGGTGGTGGCAGCCGCCATGCTCCGGATCGAGCGCGCAGGCCATGCCATTGTATTCGGTCGCGCGGTCGAGCGAACGTCGTTGCAGCAGGTTGGTCGCCAGCGCCAGATACTGATCGCGCAGCTTGTCGCGCAGCCTTTGCCGCACGCTCGCCGCGTCGTCGCCGCCGGTGCTTTCGACCGCGGTCAGCGCCCGCTCGAGCAGTTTCACTGCCTGTTCGCGCTTGCGGGTTTCCTGAACGGTCGGACCGATGCCGCCGCCCGTCGTCGTCGCCAACCGTTCGGCCTTGCTCTCGAGTTCGGCCGCCGCCGCCACCGCCTTGGCATCCGCGGCGCCGCTGGTTGCCGGCACCGCCGTGCGGAGGGCCTTCGTCGCCGCCGCAATCACTTCACGGGCACCGACTGCCGACGGCGAATCAGCGTAGCGCTCGGTGATCACCTTGGCCGTCAGCCGCGCTTCGCCATGCCGTCCCGCAGCCGCCGCGTCGCGCGCGCTGGTCAACAGTTCGGCCGCCACCGAGGATCGCAGTGCAGCGATCCGACGATCCACTTCGGCGCGCAGCGAAGCGTCGAGTCGCGCCGCGGTCTGCAGTTCGGCCAGCGCGTGGCCTGGCAGCCCGAGTTGCTCGGCGGTCGTCGCCAACGCCAGATGCGCCTTGCCGTCGGTGGCGGACGCCCGAGACTGCAGCACCTGCAGCCACGAACGCGGTGCCAGCGCCTCGCGGGCCAGGGTCTTGTTCTCGACCTCGGGGTAGCCCGTGGCGACGGTCACCGACGCCTCGGTGACGGCGACGATCTGACCGGCGACGATCTCGCCGGTCTGCAGTTCGAGGGACTGACCGCGCAGCAGCGCGGTGGCGAACGACAACGTGAACAGGGCGATCCGCATGCCGTTCTGATGCTGCGGCGCGCTTTGCGTTTCCAGGCCGCTGTGTGCTGTCCGGCGGCCTGCCCGCCGCCTACAGTGCGGTCCCCCTCACCCTGACGCGAACGCTCCCCATGCAACCCAAGCACGCGTATCCCAAGATCCACAACGCCACCTGGCCAGGCCTCGTCGGCAAGGAACCCGGCACCGACCATCCGCCGATCGGCCTCGACGCGATGCTCGACTTCACCGCCAAGGCGGAAGTCGGCGGCCGCAAGTTCGACGGCGTCGACATCTTCCTGTCGCTGCCGCACACCAGCATCGATGCCAGCGACGACGAACTGCGCGCGCTCGCCGACAAGGTGGCCTCGCGCGGTCTGGTGATCGGCTCCCTGGTCGCGCCGGTGTGGCCGCCGACCGGCGGCGGCTCGGCGATGGGCGACGACACGCAGCGGGCCGCGTTCCTGACCCAGGTGAAGAAGGCCTGTCGCATCGGCAAGCGGCTGAAAGAGCTCGGCATCCGCAAGTACGGCATCGTCCGCATCGATTCCGCGACCGGCGTCGCCGACTGGCACAAGGACCCCGCCGGCAACCAGAAGAAGATCGCCGCGACGTTCCGCGCCGCCGCCGACATCGCCAAGGATCACGGCGAACGGCTGGCCGCCGAGGGCGAGATCTGCTGGGGCGGCATGCACAGCTGGCGGCGGATGGTCGAACTGCTCGAGCTGACCGATCGCAAGGGCGTGCTCGGCTTCCAGGCCGACATGGCGCACACGCTGCTCTACACGATGGGCTACAACGCGCCCGAGGACCGGCTGCTGCCCGACGGCTACGATTGGAAGAACCAGCAGACGCTGAACGAGGCGTACACGAAGTTGACGGCGGCGCTGCGGCCGTGGACGTTCGACTTCCACATTGCGCAGAACGACGCGACGGTGTTCGGTTCGGGTTCGCACGACAAGACCGGCCGCCACTGCCTGCCGAAGGACCCCAACGGCAAACTCGACATCACGCGCCATGCCGGCTACTGGCTGCGCCAGCCCGATGGTTCGCCCAATCGCGTGATCCAACACATGTGCTGGGATGGTTGCATGTTCCCCAACAAGGTGATGGAGACGCAGCAGACCTGGAACGACATCCTGGCGGCGATGCTTTCGGTGCGCGACGCGCACGGCTGGTCGTAGGAGGACACCATGGCCAAGAAGAACTGGAATGTCGGCGTGATCGGCTGCGGCTTCATGGGCCGCGCCCACAGCAACGCCTATCGCAAGGTCGCCAACTTCTTCGACGTGCCGTTCCAGCCGGTGCTGAAGGCGGTCTGCGCGCGCACGCGCGCCGACGTGACCGCGTTCGCCGAGCGCTGGGGCTATGAGTCGGTGGAGACCGACTGGCGCCGGCTGGTCGAGCGCAAGGACATCGACGCGATCGACATCTGCACGCCCAACGACACGCACAAGGAGATCGCGCTGGCGGCGGCCGCGGCCGGCAAGGCGATCCTGTGCGAGAAGCCGCTGGCGCGCGACAGCAAGGAAGGCGCCGAGATGGTCGCCGCGGTCGAGCGCGCCAAGGTCGCCAACACCGTCTGGTACAACTACCGGCGCATCCCGGCGGTGACGCTGGCGCGGCAATTGATCGAACAGGGCCGGCTCGGGCGCATCTTCCACTACCGCGCGCAGTTCCTGCAGGATTGGACGATCTCGGCCGAACTGCCGCAGGGCGGCACCGGCCTGTGGCGGCTCGACAAGGCCGTGGCCGGCAGCGGCGTCACCGGCGATCTGCTGGCGCACTGCATCGACACCGCGATCTGGTTGAACGGCGGCATCGACAGCGTCACCGCGATGACCGAGACGTTCGTCAAGGAGCGCAAGCACAACCTGACCGGCAAGGTCGAGAAGGTCGGCATCGACGACGCCTGTGCGTTCCTGTGCCGGTTCGGCAACGGCTCGCTCGGCCTGTTCGAGAGCACGCGCTATGCGCGCGGCCACAAGGCGCTCTACACGTTCGAGATCAACGGCGAGCATGCGTCGATCCGCTGGGACCTGCACGATCTGCACCGACTCGAGTTCTTCGACCATCGCGACGAAGGGCTGACGCGCGGCTGGCGGTCGATCCATGTGACCGATCGCGAGATGCCGTACATGGGCCGCTGGTGGGTGCCCGGGCTGCAGATCGGCTACGAACACTCGTTCGTGCACCAGGTCGCCGACTTCCTGGAAGGGCTGGCGGCGGGCAAGCCGGTCGCGCCGACGTTCGCGCAGGCGCAGTTGACGCAGCAGGTCTGCGATGCGGTGCTGCAGTCGGCGCAGAACCGCCAGTGGGTCGAAGTGCCGCAGCGATGACGTTGCGCCGCCGCACCCTGGGTCGCACCGGGCGCACGGTGGCCGAAGTGGCGTTCGGCACCGCGGCGCTCGGCGATGTCTATGGCGCGATCGATCCGGGTGCCGGCGAACGCGCGGTGCATGCCGCGATCGACGCCGGCATCGATTGGTTCGACACGGCGCCGCTGTACGGGTTCGGCCTGGCCGAAGAACGGCTCGGCGCCGCGCTGCGCGGTCGGCGCGACAAAGTAGTCATCGCCACCAAGTGCT
Source organism: Planctomycetota bacterium (assembly GCA_016713175.1). Taxonomy (GTDB): domain Bacteria; phylum Planctomycetota; class UBA1135; order UBA1135; family UBA2386; genus JADJPQ01. The sequence continues at coordinate 430,111 of JADJPQ010000026.1, read as the reverse complement.
GCCGCGACACCTTCGAGAAGTTCGATTTCTCGGCGACGCGGGTGCAGCAAAGCCTGCAGGAGTCGCTGCGGCGGCTGCAGACCGATCACGTCGATGTCTACCAGATCCACGATGTCGAGTTCGGCGATCGGGCGCAGGTGCTCGGCGAAGCGATCCCGGCGGCGCTGCGGCTGAGAGAACAGGGTCTGGTGCGGCATGTCGGCATCACCGGACTGCCGGTTCGTTATCTGCGGTGGTTGCTGGAGCGCTGCGAGGTCGATCTGGTGTTGAGCTGGGCGCACTACAACCTGCTGTGCGACGAACTGGTGACCGAACTGCTGCCGACCTGCGAACAGCGCGGGATCGGGGTGCTGTCGGCGTCGCCGTTGTTGCAGGGGTTGCTGACGCAGCCGGGGCCACCGCAATGGCACCGTTCGCCGAAGGAAGTGCTGGCGGCGGGACCCAAGATGGCGGCGGCGTGCCGCGCGCGCGGGTTCGATCTGGCGCAGGTGGCGATGCGCTTTGCGCTCGATGAGCCGAGGATCGCGACGACGATCGTGTCGATCGCGGATGAGGCGCAGCTGCGGGCCAATCTGGCGGCGGCGGATCTGACGGTGCCGAAGGATCTGCTGCAGGAACTCGCGGCGATCGCGCTGCCGGTCAAGAACCGGATGTGGTTCGAGGGGCGGCCCGAGAACGACCTGCGGTGACCGGCGATGGCCGTGTCGGTGACGTGGCGGTCGCTCGATCCCGGTGAGGTGCCGCGACTTCAGCGTTCGGCTTCGCTTGCAGCGCGATCCGCCCGTTGGCTGACTGGAGTGGCATTGATGACTGGGCTCGTCGGCGCTGCCCGGTCGTTCACCCGAGTGCACTTCCGCGACCGAGTGGTCGCCGACCTCGTGATGATGGCGATAGCCGTTGTGGTCGTGTGCTGTGCGCGTGCCGCTTTGTTTGCGTGGCGGCGTCGGACCTTCGCCGGCGGTCAGCTGTGCGTCGTGCGCGCAAGCGGATGCGACGTGCAGTCCTACTCGATGTGCCAGAGAGTCGTGAGTCTGGTGGCCCTCGGGGAAGACCAGGTGTTCTGGTCGACGAGCCGGATCGTATGGGAGCACACGCAAGACGGCGCCGCCGTGTGGCGTGACGTCGAGCTCAGTTTCGCGGTGGACTCTGAGCAGGACGGGCACCTGGTAGGTCTGAAGGTCGGCAGTTCTGCGCCAGCCGCGGCGGGTGCGTCCGAGGCGTGGATCCGCCGTTGCCAGGCGAACATCAACCTGCACCGAGGATGTGGTCTGTTCGTTCTGGGGCCCGAACGTGCGGCTCCGGCGCTGCCGACCATCCTCTGGCGGCCGCTGGTTGCGACCGACATTCCCTCCGATCGGCCGTGGCGCGGCGCGGGGCTGGTGTACCACGGGTTCCTGGTCGGCCTTCCGGCCCTTGTGTTCGTCGGCGCCCTGCTCGGTCCCGCTGCGGGCTTGATCGCCGCCGGCCCCGCGCGGGGGGTCCGGGGGGGCCGGGCCGGCCCCCGGGCGGGGCCCCGGGGGGGGGGGGCCCCCCCCGGGGCGTGCCCCCCCCGGGGGGCCCCGGGGGGGGCCCGCCCCCCGGGGGGGGCGGCCGGGGGCGGGGGCCCGGTTTCGGGGCCCCGGCCCCGCCGGTCGGCGATTATTGCGCGGAGGATGACGACGAGATCTACAGGGCGTGGTGGCGCGACGGGCGTCTGCAGCTTCTGGTGGATGCCCGAGGACGGGTCGAGCTGATGTCGCTGGAAGTCGGAGCGTTCGGTCTGGTGGATGTCGGTCTGCCCGCCGACGTGATTGCATACTGTTGCGAGCGAATCGACGTGCAGCAGTGGGAGGGGCTTATCCAGGCCGGTTCCGAGGATCGGCCGGCGGGAGCGGGGCTTGGCCAGGGCGCCACGAGTGCGCCGCCTGCCTGACTGGTCGGCTTCCTGTGGGCCTGTTGCCCCGAGCGGGCAAGAGTGGTCGAATCCGCCGATGGACCGTGAAGTCCACAAGTCCCGATCGTTCGAGGAAGCGGAACGTCACGACCGCGAGCAACAATGGCGGATGACGCCGGACGAACGCTTCGAGGTCGCTCGGATCCTGCGCCTGCGGGTCTGGGGAGCGGATTGCCTGATGTGCGCGAGGCCGAGTGGGCGCGGCGCTCGCGTGAGCGCGGTGAAGAACCTGGCGTTCAGCCGTGACGTCGAGGAGTTCCTGCGTGCGTTGGGGAAGCACGATGTGCGATACCTGTTGATCGGCGGCTCGGCCGTCATCTACCACAGGCGTGCCCGGCTGACTGGCGATGTCGACTTTCTCTACGACCATGGCAGCGACAATGTGGTGCGGCTTTGGGCGGCATTGTCAGAGTTCTGGCAAGGTCGTGTGCCGGGCTTGCAGTCGGCAGATGAACTGCGCGATCCGGACGTCATCGTGCAGTTCGGACGACCGCCGAATCGGATCGACCTGATCGCGTCGTTGCCGCGTTTCCGCGGCCGTCGAGTCCCTGATGGATCTCTGACGCTGTCGACGTTGTCAGGAACGGGGTCGCCGGCTCGAATGGCGCGCCGGCCGGGACGTTCTCCCGGCTCATCGCACCCGCACCCCGCATGCCCACAAAAGTCGCCGCCCTGCGGCTGATCGGCAGTGAACCGATCGATCCGAACACCGGTCCCTCGACCCGCAACCTGACCGTCGCCGAAGTCACGATCGGCGAACCAGGTCCCGGCGAAGTGCTCGTCGAGCCGCTGTGGTGCGGTGTCTGCGGCAGCGACAACAGCGCCAGCCTCGGCAAGGCCAACTTCTCGTGGGTGCAGCGACCGCGCACGCTCGGCCATGAGTTCTCGGCCCGGATCGTCGCGTTCGGGCCCGGGGCCGAAGGTCACGCCGGTTTGAAGGTCGGCGACGTGATCGCGGCGCTGGCGATGCGCGGCTGCCAGGACCCACGCTGCCGCGGCTGCCGACGCGGCCGATGGAACTACTGCCGGCGCAAACGGATCATCGGCTTCCATCGCGATGGTGGCCTGGCACGGCGCGCGATCCTCGAAGTCGATCGTTGTGTGCCGGTCCGCCCGGGACTCAGCGCTCTGCAAGCGGCGTTGATCGAACCGCTGTCCGTCGTCGCGCAAGGCGTGCTGCGCAAGTGCGGCATCCAGCCCGGCATGGACGTCGTCGTCTCGGGCTGCGGCATCATGGGCCTGATGGCCGCCGAACTGGCGCGCGCCGCCGGTGGCCGCGTCGCGATCACCGGCATCGAGCGCGATCGTGCGGTGCGGCTGGCGCTGGCCGAACAGCGGGGCTTTTTGCCGATCGTCGTGTCGCCTGAGGTGCCGCTGCACGAACGGCTGCGCCAGGGCCTCGATGGCCTCGACGGCCGGCGCTTTGGCGATCCGTTCGATGATGGTCTGGTCGACGTGCTGATCGAGTGTTCGGGTGCGCCGGCGTCGCTGGCGACCGCGGGGCTCGCGGTGCAGCCGGAAGGCACGATCTGCACGATCGCGACCTATCCGTGCGATGTGTCGTTCGGCGCGACCGCGTTCACCCGTACGGGCCAGGCGATGCAGGGCGTGATGGGCAGCAGCCACGAGGACTACGACAACGCGCAGACCCTGCTGCTGCGCGGCGTGCTGCCGGCCGAGGTCTATGCGACGACCTATCCGTTCGAACGCGCGATCGACGCGCTGGCCGATTCGATCGCGGCGAAGACGCCGAAGGCGGTCGTGCAGGTGCAGGCGTGACCGGCGCGCGCGTGCTGGTAACCGGCGGCACCGGCTGCATCGGCGCGGTGACGGTGCGCGATCTGCTGGCCAAGGGTGCTGCGGCGGTGTTCGTCGGTTCGCGCGGCGGCGAGCCCGGATTGCTGCGGTTGTGGCTGCAAGAACCGTTCGACCGGCGGCTCCAGTTCGTGGCGGCGGATCTCGGCGATGCCGCAGCGATCGTCCGCGTCGTGCAACAATGTCAACCGACGCACGTGGTGCACCTCGGCGGGCTGCAGAGTCCCGACTGCGATGCCGATCCGGCGCGCGGCATGGCGGTCAATGTCGGCGGCACCCAGGTGCTGTTGGAGACGTGTGAACGGCTGGCGGCGCCGCTGCAGCGGTTCGTGTTCGCCAGCTCGGCGGCGGTCTATGGGCCGCGGGCGATGTATCCGGGGCCGTCCGTCGCGGAAGAGGATCCGCTCGCGCCCCCCAATCGCTACGGCGTCTGGAAGCTCGCCGGCGAGCACCTGTGCCGGCTGTTCGCGCAGCGCACGGGCGTGCCGACGGTGTGTCTCCGGCTCAACACGACGTATGGGCTTGGGCGTGATCGCGGTCGCACCGCGGCGCCGACGACAGCCATCAAGCATGTGGCGATGGGAGCGCAGCGCGGGCAGGTGATGCCGTTTGCGATGCCGTACCAGGGCCGCGAGAACTACCACTTCGTCGAGGACGTCGGCGCGCACTTTGCGGCGGCGGCGCTGCAGCCGTTCGCCGGCTTTGGCGCGTTCAACATCCGTGGCCAGACGGTGCCGGTGGGTGAGTTCCTGGCGCTGGTGCGGACCGTGGCTTCGGAACTGGGACTCGCGCGCTTCTGCGAACTGTCGATCGCGCCGGACGCGACGCCCAACCTGTTCGTCAGCGACCTCGCCGACCTGGCGATGCAGCGGCGGTTTGCCGGGTTGCCATGCATGCCGTTGGTCGACGGCATCCTGCGGTCCTTGCAGGCGTTCCTGGCCGGGGCCCGCTGAGCGGACTCACGCCGGACTGTTGGCCAGCTCCTCGACCACGCACCAGCCGTTCCAGAGCGCATGCATCAGCATGCCCGGAACCAGGCTGCCGGTGCGTTGCGCGGCGATGCCGAGCGCGAGCCCCATCGCGAAGTGGCTGGGCAGGATCACCGGCGACATGTGCACGATCGCGAACACCCCGGCCTGCAGCAGCAGGGCATCGCTGGCGCCGATCAGTCGGGTCAGGCGTGTCTGCAGGAAGCCCCGGAACGCCAGTTCTTCCGCGATCGGCGGCACCACGACCACCAACACGAACGCGCTCCAGAGCGGCCAGCCGTGCGTCTTGAACGCCGGCAGGATTTCGATGGTGTCGAACAGCAGAGTGGCGAGCCGGAGCCACGCTTCGGCAACGACCGCCATGCCGAGCAGCGCGATGCCGGCGATCGCCCATTGGCGAGTGGTGACCTGGCCGACGCGGAGCATCGGGAGGATCGCGTCGCGATCGCGGTAGCACCAGGCAGCGATGATCACGGCATCGGCCGCGGCGATGCCGACATCGATCCACGGATGATCGCTGTCGAGCACGCGAGCGACGATCATGCCGACCAGGTTGGTGGCCAGCATCAGGCCGACGAACCACAGTGTCGGCACGAACTCGCCCCACGCCGAGGGGGCGCGCCGCCGCCGCCGAGTCGGTGGGGCGGTGTCGGTCACGCCGTCGGCGCGGTGGCGGACTCGATGCTGCGCAGCGCCAGGGCACTCTTCAGGCCGCCGAGCAGGCCGAGAGTGCACAGCACCTTGACCACGATGCCCTTGGCCATGGTCGAAGGATCGAGCACCGCGGTGACCGCGATCGCCATCACATACAGTCCGAGCGCGGTGCCAAAGGCGGGCAGCGGCGACTTCTGGGCCCAGAAGAACAGGATCAGGAACACGAAGCCAAGGCCGAGCGGGATCACCCATGCCTGCAACTTCTCGCGATCGATCTGCTTGCGCAGGGCGCCGGCCGTCATGGTCTCGCCTTCGAGTTCGAGTTCTTCGTCGTCGGCGAACTCGGCGAGATGCCGATGCGCAGCGAGGGCTTCCTGGTTCGCTTTGTTGCCGAGGAAGATGCCGGTGAAGATCTGCAGCACGAACAATGCCAGCAGCACGAACGACGCCCGGTGGACGGTGTTGCGGTGGTGGGTCTTGGCGGCGGTGCCGCGACGGCGAGGCCGGGCCGTGCGTTCGGACGCTGGCGTGGGCGCTTCTGCCGGTTCGCTCGGGGTCTCCATCGTGGCAGTCTAGCCAGTCGAGTGTGGCTCCACTGGCGAGCTTTCTCATGACTAACTACCACAACGTTCGATAAACTAACGTCGTGAACGTTAAGGAAAAGAACGAAGCCCTGCGAGCGGGCCGCCTGGACACCCCAGGACTGTTCCCGCACCTCGAGACCCTGGCGACCAGCGCGTTCGCGTTCCGCCCCGATCTCGGCCTCGCTCAGCTGCCTGACGAACCCGGCGTGTTGCTGGTGCGCGGACCGCGGCAGTACGGCAAGAGCACCTGGCTCGAGGGCGAACTCCGCCAGACGATCCACCGCGCCGGTGCCGGTTCGGCCTACTACCTGAACGGCGACCAGCTCGCGAGCGCCGATGCCTTGGTCAACGCGATCCGCGAACTGCGACCGTGGTTGCGGAAGGAAGCCGCCGTACGGCGATTGTTCATCGACGAGATCACCGCCATCGCCGACTGGGAACGCGGACTCAAGCAGGTGCTCGATGCCGGCGAGCTGCGCGGCGTGCTCGTCGTCACCACCGGTTCACGCGCCACCGACCTGCGGCGCGGCGCCGAACGGTTGCCCGGCCGCAAGGGGCGACTTGCCCGCACGACCTTCCTGTTCCCACCGATTCCGTTCGCGGAGTTCGAACGCGTGTGCGGCGACCGCTTCGGCGACGAGGCCCTGATCGGATATCTGGTCAGTGGTGGGTGCCCGATCGCCGCCGCCGAGCTCGCCACTCACGGCCGCCTGCCCGAGTACGTGATCGAGATGGTCCGCGACTGGGTGCTCGGCGAATGTGCCGCCACCGGCCGGCAACGCAGCAGTCTGCTGGCAGTCTGGAACGCCGTGATCGCGCGCGGTGGCTCGCCGATCGGCCAGGCGCTGCTCGCCCGCGAAACCGGGCTGGCCAACAACACGGTCGCGGCCGGCTACATCGAACTGCTCGCCGACCTGATGTGCGTCGGCTCGGTGCAGGCGTGGGACGAGAACCGTCGGGTCGCGGTGCGCCGCCGGCCGGCGAAGTTCGCGCCGATCAATCTGCTGGCGGCAGTCGCGTTCGACCAGAACCGGATGCGCTCGATCGCCGACTTCCGGGCGCTGCCCGAACCGGAGCAGGGGCGCTGGTTCGAGTGGCTGATCGCGCAGGAGATCTGGCGCCGAACGGCGATCCGCGGCGGGGAGTCGCCTGAGGAGCTGCTGTATTGGGCGGCTGGCGGTCGCGAGATCGACTACGTCGTGCGGCCCGAGCTGCTGATCGAAGTGAAACGCGGCGGTGCGAGTGCGATGGAGTATTCGTGGTTTCCGCGCACGTTCCCGAAGAGTGAACTGTGGATCGTCGGCCGCGAACGGTTCAACGCCGAGCGGATGCGGGGACGGACCATCGCGGAACTGCTGCGCGATCCGGACTGGTGACGCCAGGCCTGACGTCGGCCGTTGCGGCGCGAGCGACTCGGAGCCGCGGAGCCGCGGAGTCCCCCTCTTGACAGGCGTGTGCGCGGGCCGATAGAAGGTCTGACGACAACTCATCCAGACCGGTCGAGGGACGGGCCCGACGACGCCGGGGCAACCACGCGAGATGCGACGGTGCCAAATCCCGCGGCCACGAGCCGGAAGATGAGTCTGCCAGACGAACCACGCGGTTCGGGCAGGCCCACGCCGGCAGCAGACGCGCCGCAGGGACTCTGGGAACGGGCCCGAGGAATCCAAAGATGACTCGTTCGTCCGCTTCGTTCCTTCCCGGCCAGCCGCCGTCGAACGCGCTGCCAGCAGCGTCGCAGTCGGTCACCACCGACGGCTACTTCTCCTCCGGACAGTCGCCGGGTCGCCGCCTCCATCTGGTCGGGCCCGGCTAGGTCGGCCGCCGCTTCCTGCAGCGGCTGGCCACCGCAGATCAAGGTGAATGGCCGATCACTATCGTCGCGATCAGCGACTCCAGCGGTTCGGTGTTCGCGCGCGATGGACTGGACGTCGCCGCCGTGCTGGCGCACAAGCAGCGCGGCGCCGCGATCGCCGAACTGCCGGGCGCCGAGGCGATTCCCGCCGATGTGGCCATCGGCGTCGTCGGCGCCGACCTCGTCGTCGACGCGACGCCGAGCAGTGCCGCCGGCACCGAGGCGGCGCTGGCGCGCGGGCGCGCGGCGCTCCGCACCGGTGCGTTCCTGGCGCTCTGTGGCAAGAACGCGCTGGCCGCCGCCGCCGCCGAATGGCTGCTGCCGCCTCGCCGCGGCCGCGTCGGCATCAACGCGGTGCTCGGTGGTGCTGGTCGGCAGTTGGCGAGCGAACTCGATGAGCTGCGGGCCAACTGCCGAGCGCTGGCTGTGTGCGGCAACGTCACGACGACGGTGATCGTCCAGGCGATCGAACGCGGCGCGTCGGTCGCAGCGGGCATCGAGCAGGCGCGGCAACTGGGTCTGCTGGAGCCCGATCCGACGCTCGACCTCGATGGCAGCGATGCGGCGGTCAAGCTGGCGGCGGTGCAGGGCGCCGTGTTCGGCGAGCACTGGCTGCGGCCGGTGGTGCCGGCGACCATCGCGCGCGAGGAGGTCGGCGCCCTCGACCCGGCCTTGCTGCGCGACCGCGCCCGGCGGGGTGCGACGACGAGGCTGATCGGTCGCGCCGTACGCGGTGGAGCGTTGCGCGTCGCGTTCGAGGAAGTGCCCGCGAGTTCACCGCTCGCAGCGCCACCCGATCGCGTCGTCTACACCTACGAACTGCCGACCGGCGTGCGCGTGCACACCGGCCTCGGCGTCGGCCACGACCGCACCGCGCAGGCCTTGCTCGCCGACGTGCTCGCGGCGGAGGTGCGCTCGTGAGTGCCTCCATCACGCTGCAGCCCGGAGCCGAACTGTGCCACCTGCCGGTGCTCCGCCTGGCGAGTGGCGGCGAACTGCACGGCGGCGTCGTCGCGTTCGAACGGCAGGGACCGGTCGATGCGCCGCTGGTTATCGTGCTCGGTGGCATCTCCGCCGATCGGCACGTCAGTGCGTTCGCCGGGGTGCCGGGGCCAGGCTGGTGGGAAGGCATCGTCGGGCCGGGACAGGCGATCGACACCGAGCGCTTGCGGGTGCTCGCCATCGACTGGCTCGGCGGCGCCGGCAGTTCGTCCGGGCCGCGCGCGGACGAGGTGTATCCGTTCGTCGACACCGCGGATCAGGCGGTGGCGATCGCAGCGGTGCTCGATCATCTCGAAGTTCCGGTCGTGCACGCGTGGGTCGGCAGCAGCTACGGCGGCATGGTCGGACTGCAGTTCGCGGCGAAGTACCCGCAGCGGCTGCAGCGCTTGTGCGCGATCGGCGCGGCGCACGAGAGCTGTGTGCAGGCCAGTGCATGGCGCGCGGTGCAGCGCGGCATCGTCGAACTGGGCATCGCCCGGGGCTGCGCCCCGACGGCGTTGTCGCTGGCGCGGGCGCTGGCGATGACGACCTACCGTTCGCCGCAGGAACTGCAGCATCGGTTCGCCGGCCGACCAGCGTTGGTGGCGGGCCGCGTCCGTTTCCCCGTGCAGGACTGGCTGCAGGCGCGCGGCGACGAGTTCGCGCGGCGGTTCCCACCGGCGGCGTTCTTGTGTCTCAACGCGTCGATCGATGCGCATCGCGTCGATCCGAAGTCGATTCCGGTGCCGACCTGGCTCCTGGGCTTCGACAGCGATCAGCTGGTGCCGATCTGGCAACTGCGCGAACTGGCGGCGTCGCTGCCGTCGCTGCAATCGTTCCGCGAAGCGCGGTCGTGGTATGGCCACGATGGTTTCCTGAAGGAACCGCTCGCCGTGCGCGCGTTGCTGCGGGAGGTGCTCGCATGAGCCTCCGTCCTGCGACGACAGCGGTGCGCGCGGCGATTGCGACCGATCGCGAACACGGCGCGGTGGCGCCGCCGCTGCACCTGAGCGCCAACTTCGCGTTCGCCGGCTTCGGCCACAAGCGAACCTACGACTACACGCGCTCGGGCAACCCGACGCGCGATCAGTTCGGCGCGGCGTTGGCCGCGCTCGAGGGTGGCGCCGGCGCCGTCATCACCGCGTCCGGGCTGGCGGCGATCACGCTGGTGACGTCGCTGCTGCGTCCGGGCGATCTGCTGGTGCTGCCGCACGATGGCTATGGCGGCACCTGGCGGCTGGCGCAGGCGCTGGCGAAGAAGGGCGCGTTCGAGCTGTGCGTCGTCGATCAGCGCGATCGGGCCGCACTGGCGGCGGCGCTGGCGCGGCGACCGAAACTGGTCTGGGCAGAGTCGCCGAGCAACCCGTTGCTGCGGATCGTCGACCTGCAGGCGCTGGCGGCCGCGGCGCATGCGGTTGGCGCGTGGCTTTGCGTCGACAACACGTTCCTGTCACCGGTGCTGCAACAGCCGTTGCACCTGGGTGCCGATTTCGTCGTGCATTCGACGACGAAGTACGTCAACGGCCATAGCGACGTCGTTGGCGGCGCCGTCGTCAGCCGCGACCCTGCGCTGCACCAGGAACTGACCTGGTGGGCCAATGCTCTCGGGCTGACCGGTGCGCCGTTCGACGCGTGGCTGTCGCTGCGTGGCCTGCGGACTCTGCATGTGCGGATGCGGCAGCACCAGGAGAACGCGGCGCAGGTGGCGACGCTGCTGAGCCGTAGTCCGGCGGTCGCGGCGGTGCATTGGCCAGGGCTGAGTTCGCACCCAGATCACGAACTGGCGGCGCGGCAGCAGCAGGGCTTTGGCGGCATGCTCAGTTTCGAACTGCGCGATCCGGTGGCGGTGCCGGCGTTCCTCGATGGGCTGTCGTGCTTCACGCTCGCCGAATCGCTCGGCGGCGTCGAGAGCCTGGTGGCACACCCGGCGACGATGACGCATGCGTCGATGACGGCAGAGGCACGGGCCATCGCCGGCATCGGCGATGGTCTGTTGCGGCTGTCGATCGGCATCGAGGATCCACGCGATCTGTGTGCCGACTTGTCCGCGGCACTGTCACGTGCGCTGCAGTGCACCGCGCCGGCGGCGTCGGCCGGGACCTGAACGTCCTGATCGACGCTCAGCGACCCTCGCAGACGAAGGCTGCCCACAGTCCCGGCAGGCCTTCGCCGTGTTGCTGCCGGATCCGCGCCAACGCTGCCAGTTGCGCGGTTCGCAGCGCCACCGCCGGCGACTGCCGATCGCGCCACAGCGCGCGATAGAAGTCGACCATCAGCGGCGTCGTCGCCGCATCGTCGATCCGCCACAACGACGTGATCGTCGCAAAGGCCCCGGCGATGTGCAGCGCACGGCGCAGGCCCAGCAGACTCTCACCGGCAGTCGGTCGGCCGAGTCCGGTCTGGCACGCGGACAACACGAACAGCCGGCATTGCCGCAGGTCGAGCAGTTCGGCTTCGGCAACGGCCAGGATGCCATCGCTGTCGGCAGACGGGGTGTTGGCGCCCGCCAGCGCGACACCGGCGAAGTCGTCGTCGCCGAAGCCGGCGAAACCGTGGGTCGCCAGATGCACGAACGTTGCCTGGCCGATCTCGCCGACGATCCGCGCTTCGCTGGCATCGCTGCCGCGCAGCACGGCGCGCTCGCCGTGCCACAGCGTTTGCAGTTGCTCCAGTTCGCGCGCGGTGCCCGGCAAGGGCAGGAACGGCCGCGGCGTGCCGCGCATGGCCAGGCTGTCCATCGCCGGCGCGGGCGCTCCGGCGGCGGTGCCGTAGTCGATGGCGCCGATCAGCAGCAACCTGGGCTTCCCGGTGGCCGCCGGTGCCGCCGTCAGCAGTTCCATGCCGTTCTGCAGATACGACAGCGCCACATCCTCGAGCAGGAACGTGCCCGGTCGCGCTCCCGGCAGCGCTTCGAACGGCACGTGCGCCAACGCTGCGTCCGGACTGATGCAGACGGCAGTGCAGCCGGCAAGCGCGCTGGCCAGTGGCGCCCAGACGCGGTCGTGCAGCGCCCGCGCCGTGGGTTCCTGCAACCGGGCCGCACCGGGTCGTAGCGATCGCGACGTCGTCAGCACGAACGCATCGATGGCGTCCTTGCACGGTTGCCAGGCGCCGCAGTCGATCCGCACGGTCGGTCGATCGGCGCGCAGCACGAACGCCGTCAATCGGCGTGCTGTCGGCGTGTCGTAGACGAACCAGTCGACGAACGCGCTGCCGGCGGCGATCGCGGCGCGTACGCCGGGCAACTCGGCCCGGCGGTCGACGAACGGCAAGGTCCGCGCCAACACGGCCTCCAGCGCCTGGCGCTCTTCGAGATGGGTGGCGCTGGCATCACCGGCGGCGATCAGGCTGCGGATCTGGCCGAGCCGGCGCAGTTGCGCTGCGGTTTCGGGGTCGTCGTGCAGGGCGTCGAGCTGGCGGCGGGTGGCCCGCGCCAATTGGCCCTTCCACAGCAGCACTTCGTCGTGTTGGGCGGCCGCGTCGAGGCTTTGCGGGTGGGCGTTGGTGATCGTCAGCAGTTGGTTCAGCGACTCGCGTCGTCGGGCAACCGACGCCATTCGCGCCGACTCCATCAGGCCCGGAATCGAACGATCGAGGTGCCGTGGCAGTTCGCGCAGGTTGGCGCGCAACGTCGCGATCGCCTCCGGCTGCTGGCCAGTGGCCACCAGCCCCTCCGCCAGCGCGAGCCTGGCTTCGATCAGGTACTCGGAATCGGCGGCCAGGCGTTCGACATCGGGGAAGGCGGCGCGCAGGCGGGCGACGCCGGCCTTGGCTTGGCCGGCGCGGATCTCCAATCGCGCCAGCACTGGCACGAGGGCGATGCCGGTCGGACTGTCTGGCGGTGTGATGGCGAGCGCGCTCTCGAGGTGACGGCGGGCCTCGGCGGGCTGATTCTCGTGCAGGAGCAACTGCGCGTAGGTGCTGTGCGCCCACGCCCGGCGCCGCGCCGGCTCGTCGGCGGGCAGCAGTGCCATCGCCGCTTTGGCGCGTTCCCGCGCGGCGTCCTTGTCCTTCAGCTGGTATTCGATGCGGGCCAGTCGCAGGAGTGCCGCGGCCCGATCGCCGGCCGGAGTCTGCGGTGTCAGCAGCGCCAACAACCGTTCTTGCAGCGTCTTCGCCTCCTCGAGGCGATCGGCACCGATCAGCACTTCGACGATGCCCGCCAGCGTTTCGCGGTGTCGTGGACTGCCCGGCTCGATCCGTTCGAACAGCGCCAGGGCACGGTCGACCAGGCGTCGCGCATCCTGGACGTCGCCCCACAGCACGCGGACACCGGCGAGCGAACGGAGGGCGAGGGCCGTGTACGGATGATCTGGCAAGTGCTTCTCGCCAAGCGCCACGGCCTGTTCGAGCGCCGCTCTGGCGTCGGCGAGACGTCCGGTCTGCGACAGACAGAATCCGAGGTTGTTCAGCACGCCGATGGTGCCGGTGGTCGGCGGGCGCGCCGCGAAGATCGCGCGGGCCTGCTCGAGCAGGGTGGTGGCTTCGCGGTAGTCGCCAACCGACATCCGGCAGGTGGCGACGTTGCTGGCGGCGATCGCCAGCCGTGGGTGGGTCGGCGGCAGCTTCTCGCTCCGGATCGCGAACACGCGTTCGGCGAGCGGCAAGGCGTCGCGGACCCGCTGTGCGGCCTGCAGGGTCAACACCAGCTTCTGCAGCTGTTCGGCGTGTTCGAGGCTGCCATCGCCGTGGGCGGCGACGGCGGCGGCGACCGCCTGTTCGGCAGCGGCAACAGGGTCATTCGGCTGCTGGGGCAACAGCAGCAGGCACGAGAGGAACGCACCGAGCATGGGCAGTCACAGAATGGCCCGTCGCCGAGAGGGCGACAACCCCGTCGGGATTGCCGCTGGCATCGGCACGTGCTACCGCGGCAACGCCCCGAGAGCGAACAGGGCCAGCGCCGTGGCCACCAAGGGGTCGTCTTCCTTCATCGCATTGCCGAGACCGACGAAGCTGCCGTCGGTTGCCTGGGCGTCGACCAGGTGTTGCCGGAGCGGCTTCTCCCCTGCGGGACCGGCAGATGCCGGTGAGGCCCGCGTGCAGCGGGCCGATGTCTGCCACCAGTACAGTCGGAGCGAGCTCTCGATCATGTCCGAGAGACCGGGCACGGTCGTGGATCTGCCATGAGCCTGGAGCCAGGCGACCGCTGCGCGCATGCGCGAGCTTTCGGCCGGTTCGCCGCACGCCACCAACGCGCGCAGGCCATCCGCCGTCGCGGTGCCATAGCTGCGCGGTCGTTCGCGGCCTTCGCGGTGGTCCGAGCCGGCCTTTGCGGCGCGCCAGTCGCCGGTCGGCGCATAGCAGAAGCCACCATCGTCGCCATCGCGGCCGAACTGCTGGCAGCGATGCACGAAGGTCCGGGCTCGCGCGATCAGCGGATGATCGGAACGTCCGGCCGCGGCCAGCGCCTCGACGACCGCGGTCACCGCCGCCAGCCCGATCAGATCGGCGCCGAGCGGCTTGGGGCGTTCGAGGTCGCCGAGCCCGAAGCCGCCGTACGGCAGGTCGTCCGGCTGCCAACCCTGACGTTCGCAGAGCTGCATCCGCTCGAGGAACTCGACCAGCGGCGTCGCCTGTGACTGCCAGTCGACCGGCTGCAAGATCGCCAGTGCATGCAGGCGATGGGCGGCAGTGAAGATCGGGTAGTCGATCGGCTCGGGCGGCGCGGCCGGCGAGGGCGCATGGCGGGCCGCGAGACCGGCGAGGGCCCGCGCGGTCATCGGCAACGCCGCCGTGCGTTCGGGCTCGGGCAACAGCGCCAGCGCCAGCGTCAGCGCCGCCGTCGTCGACTCGCCACGCGCCAACAGGCCGTAGGTCGTCGAATGCCAGAGTCCATCAGCGCTCTGCACCGAAGCCAGCCACGCCAGGGCCCGCGGCACCGCTGGTGGCTGGCCGCACGCCGCCAACAGGATCGCGGCCAGGCCCGCCAGCGCGCGCCGCGTCACCGTTCGACGAGCGGCAGCAGCTTGTCGGGCGTCAGCAGCGTCATGATCGAGCACGCGGTGCAGAACACCCGACCGGTGATGCAGTGATGGCCGACCCAGCTGCCGTCGGCGTTCTGGCTGGCCTTCAGCGCCGCGGTGATCTTGGCGTACCAGCGCTGATAGACATCGTCGTGCTCGAGGTACAGCGCCTGCGTCGCGTACAGCGCGCCAAGGAACTCCTCGCCGCCGGTCGCGCCGCCGACGTCCTGATCGAAGCGCATCTTGTCGATGACGCCGATGGCGCGCCGCACGTCGGGCTCACGCCCGAGGCTCTCGCCGATCAGCACGCGAATGCCGCCGGCCTGGGTGACGAACCGTTCCTGCCGGCCCCACTTCTCCTCGCGGAAGATGCCGGTGCTCTGCTCCAGGCAGTCCTGGCGCAGATAGCGGACGACCTTCTGCGGCGACGCGTGTTCGATCGTGATGCCGGCGGCGTGCGCTTGCTTCAGCGCCTGCCACGCGGCGATCGTCGTCAGCATCGGCTCGTAGCTGGTCTCCCATTCGCCGTTGCTCTTCTGCAGGCTCGAGATCCGGCGGACCATCCGCTTCAGTTCGCCCTGCATCCGGTCGTCTTCGTAGGCGTCGAGATTGAGGCCGAGGGCCTGGCTGTACAGCAGTGCGACCAGATAGAGGTCGGCGTTGTCGCCGAGCTTCCGATGCAGCAGCGTCATCGTGTCGAGCCGCGTGTCGTCGGAGTAGCCGCGGGTCTTCTTCGCCAGCCAGTCGAGCCCCTTGCGGACCTGGTGGCAGTGCGGCCCGCGCGTCGTCGTGTTGCCGTGTGTCAGCAGCGCCAGCACCGAGATCGCGGTGTTGCCGACTTCGCCGCGGCTGCCCGGGTTGTCGCCCCACGAGCCATCGCTGTTCTGGGCCTTGATCAGCCAGGCGAGGCCCTTGTCGGCACAGGCGCGCGCCAGCGGCGTGACCGGGTCGACCGGAGCGTGGCCAGCAGCAGCCAGGAACGGCAACAGCAACGCCAACGCTGGTCGGACTCGCATGCGATCTCCTCGGCGATCGGTGCTCAAAGCGACCGGCACTCTAGCCGATCGCCGCGCCGAGGTAACGGGGATCCGTCGGCCGCTGTCGGCCGCAGCGGCCATCAGGCGTTCACGGCATCACCAGCCGGACGGCGTTGGACAACACGAACGGCTGCGGATTGGCCGGGTCCAGCAGCACCCACTGGCAGTGCACGACCCACGAACCGACCGTCGGCAGCGGCGTCGCGTAACGGCCGTTGGCGTCGGTGACGATCGCGCCAGTGATGATGTCCGGCGGATACGGTACCACGAGGCCGACGTCCGGCACCTGGGTCGGGTTGTTGTTGGAGCCGAGCACGAGTGCCGCGACGCTGACGCCGGGCGCGTTCTCGAGGATCAGTTCGGTCGTCGGCGCGAACGGGCCGCAGAACGCCAGCCGCGGGATGATGTTGTTGGACGCCAGTTCGCCAAAGCCCAGGTTGGTCATCGGCGCGCCGTTGCGCGGCACGATCTTGTGCACCCCGCCGCCGAGCGTGCAGATGTAGATCTCGCCGCAGGCGTCTTCGCCGAACGAGGTGATCGCGGTCATCGTCTGGCCGGTGACGCTCAGTTCGGCGGTCCGGTTGGTGATCGCGCTGACGGTGGTGCCGTTGAAGGCGAACGACGTGATCGTGTTGGTCAGGTAATCGGCCAGGAAATAGGTGCCGCGCAGCGAGGGGATGGCGCAGCCGCGGTAGACGTAGCCGCCGATCACCGTTCGCGGCGTTCCTGCGTAGGAATAGATCGGCCGGGTCAGCAGCGGCGAATTGCACGGCGGCGGCGCGGTGCACGCGGTCGTGGAGTAACAGTTCGGCCCCTCCATGATCTTCCAGCCGTAGTTGACGCCGCCTGGCTGGCCGGCGGCGTGGAAGTCGATCTCCTCGACAGCGTTCTGGCCGACGTCGCCGATGTACAGATCGCCCGTCACCCGATCGAACGAGAACCGCCACGGGTTGCGCAGGCCGTAGTGGAAGATCTCGCCGCGCAGGCCGGGCTGGCCGACGAACGGGTTGCTCGGCGGAATGATGTTGGGCAGGTTGTCGACGTTCAGTCGCAGGATCTTGCCGAGCAGTTGCGTGTTGTTCTGCGCGCGACAGCCAGGATCGCCGCCGGAGCCGCCGTCGCCGAGGCCGACGTATAGGTAGCCATCGGGACCGAACTGCAGGCAGCCGCCGTTGTGGTTGGTGAACGGCTGCGTGACCGGGCCGAGGATCGTCGTGGCCGAGCCGGTGTTGACGGTGTCCGGGTTGGCGGTGCTTGCCGTGTAGCGGACGACCATCGAGGCGCCGTCGCTGATCCGCGTGTAGTGGACGAAGACGTGGCCGTTGTTGCGGTAGTTCGGGTGGAACGCGAAGCCGAGCATGCCGCGTTCGCTGCTCCCCGAACTGGTGTTGACCAGCGTGGCGATGTCGAGGAACGGCGTCGGCAGGACCGCGCCGTTGCGCAGGATCTTGATGCGGCCAGTTTGCTCGAGGAGGAACAGCCGGTCGTAGTCGCCGATCGGCGATGCGGCGCCGATCGGGCGGCTGAGACCGGTGGCAACGCGCTGCGTCGTCAGGGTCAATTGGGCGGGGATGGCCGCGGCGAGGCTGACGGCCGCGGCGAGCGAGTTTCGGATCAGCATGGTGCGATGGAACGGGGCGGCGGGCGGCCCCGGAGTGCGCAGCTTACGGGCTCATGCCGGGGCTGCCGCCGAAGTACCGCTGGTCGGCTGCTCTCCAACGAGTCGGCCGACCCAGCGCCACGAAATACACTAGAGCGCAAGTAGTGGTCGAAAAATGGCGATGGAGATGCCATAATCAGTCCATAAATGGCGACTCTAGAGCGATTCTTCGAGCCACCGCCGGGGTCGTTCTTCCTGTTCGGACCCCGTGGCACGGGCAAGTCCACGTGGATCCGGGACCGGCTGCCGAACGCGTTGCGGCTCGACCTCTTGGACCCGGAGCATCATCGGGAGTTCGGCGCCTGACCGGAGCGCCTGCGCGCTTGGATCGCGGGTAACCCACGCCGTGAGGTGGTGGTGCTCGACGAAGTCCAGCGAGTGCCCGCGTTGCTCGATGTCGTGCACGGCCTGATCGAGACGCGGCGTGACCTCCGGTTCGTCCTGACCGGAAGTTCGGCTCGCAAGCTGCGTCGCGCCGGGGTCAATCTGCTGGCTGGGCGTGCGGTGCAACGGTCGCTGCACCCGTTCCTGGCGGCCGAGCTCGGCACCAGCTTCGAACTTGCCCAGGCGTTGCGTTACGGGATGGTCCCGCTGATCGTCGACTCGCGCGATCCGGCAGACACCCTGCGAACCTACCTGGCGCTCTATGTTCGCGAGGAAGTGCAGCAGGAAGGGCTGGTCCGCGACGTGGGGGCGTTCGCGCGGTTTCTCGAGGCGGTGAGCCTGACCCACGCGGCGCCGCTCAACGTCAGCGCTGTGGCCGCCGAGTGCCAGGTCAGCCGCAAGTCGGTCGAAGGCTTCCTCGGGCTGTTGCACGACCTGCTGCTGTGCTTCTCGTTGCCACCGTTTCTGCGCCGGGCAAAGCGCAAGCTCACGACGCATCCGAAGTTCTACTGGTTTGACGCCGGCGTGTTCGCGGCGACGCGGCCGTCGGGGCCAATGGACTCCGCGCGCGAGATCGGCGGCGCCGCGCTGGAAGGACTGGTGGCGCAGCACCTGCGCGCGTGGATCGACTACGGGCAGCACGATCTGCAACTCTGCTTCTGGCGCACGCAGTCGCACAGCGAGGTCGACTTCGTCGCCTATGGTCGCGCGGGTTTCTTCGCGATCGAAGTGAAGGCGGGCGAACGGGTGCGCGGCGAGGATCTCCGCAGCTTGCGGTCGTTCGGTGAGGACTATCCGGAAGCGAAGCGGCTGCTGCTGCATCGGGGCAGCGAGCATTTCGAGATCGATGGCATCCAGTGTTCGCCGGTCGACGCGTTCTTGCGGGCGTTGCACCCGGCGCAGGAGTTGCCGTTCGCGCGCTGAACCAACGTGGCGTCTGCCCCATGCCCTACGACCCATCCCGCCACGGACCCCGCCGCATCGTCGGCCCCGGCTTCCACGCGCAGGTGCACGCCCTCGTCCGTCAGGTTCCGCCTGGCGCCGTGACGACCTACGGCGACCTCGCCGCCGCACTCGGTTCGCGTTCGGTCGCTCGTCAGGTCGGCTGGGCCCTCGCTGCCCTGCCCGCCGCCAGCGATGTGCCGTGGCATCGGGTCGTCGACAGTCGTGGGTTCGTCGCCAGGCCGGGAACCGCTGCGGCCCGCCGCCAGGCCCGACTGTTGCGGTCGGAAGGAACCCTGGTCGCCGCCAACGGCCGGATCGGCGAGTTTGCGCGGCGCCGCTTTGCGTTCAATTGAGCAGGCCGTCAGGAAAACCAGCAGATTCCCTCCGCTGCCACGAGGCCCGTGCGGTCCCTGGTTCGAACGCAACTTCGCGTCAACGAACCAACCCCCCGCACGAGTCATGAACACCCGTTCCGCCATCACCTTCCGTTCCTTCGCCGCCCTGCTCGCCACCACCACACTCGCCATCGCCCAGATCGATGGCCGTGCCAGCCACGAACCGATGTTCGGGCCCAGCGGCGCGCTGCCCCCGAGCGGCACCGTCCGCCTCGACGGCGGCCTGCCGCCGATCCCCGGTTCCACCGCCACCTGGACGATCACCGCCCCGGGCTTCAGCTACGGTTTCGCCGGGCTCAGCGGCAATGCCAACATCGGTTGGCACCCCCTGATGGACCCGCTGACCCTGTATCTCGATCCGCTGGCGCTGATCGGCTCGCTGCCGCTGCCGCTGTCGGGCGGCTTCGGCACCCTGCCGCTGCCGTTGCCACCCGCGCCGTCGCTGTCGGGACTCGATCTGGCGATGCAGGCGATCGTGTTGAGTCCGTCCGGCGGCCTCGCCGGCAGCAATCTCGTCGTCAGCAATCTGGGCCTGGATGCCGGCATGGGCAGCGCGGTGTTCGCGTTCACCTTCGGTCCGATCAGCCTGCCGCCGAATCAATGCCATCCGAACGGTCAGGCGCCGACGCCGATCGTGGAGAACGCCACCGCTGCGGCCAAGGACTACACGATCCAGCTCAACCGCTCGGCCGGCGGCGGCACGTTGGTGGTGCGCAACGCGGCCGGCACCGCGGTCGCGACGGTGCCACCGAACCAGACGACGCTCACCGTCTCGGTGACCGTCCCGCCTGGCGGCAAGTTGTTCCTGTGCAATCAGGATCGCAACGCGACGGTCAACGGCGTGAGCTGGAGCATCACGGTCGGTTGAGTCTCAGCCGCCGGTCTGGGCCCCGAAGCCGACCGGCTCGACGACGAACGCATCGCAGATCGCGGTGCGCACGTACTCGGCGGTCACCTCGCCGAACGCGCCGGTGCCGCTGTCGAGCGTCCAGAACAGGCTGCCACCCGCGGCCGCGGGGTCCTGGCGATGGCCGATCAGCAGCCGGCTGTGCGCGGCGCCAACCGCGACCGGCAGCCCGGTGTCGAGCGTGCGGACGACCTCGGCGAACTGCTCGGCCGACAGGCCCGGCCCGCCGCCGATCGGGCGGATCCAGCGCACCGCGATCGCCTTGGCATCGCCTGCCAGCAGGCGACCACCGGCGACCAGGGCCTCGGGCGGCGGTGTCGCACCGGCGAACGTCGGCCCGTACGGGTGCAGGGCTTCGGCGCAGATGCCAAAGCGTTCGAAACCCGCGAGTGCGTGGTGGAAGAAGTCGCCGTCGTCGGCGCGCCCGGTCGCCGCGTTCGCGGCCCAGTTGGCGTACTCGACGCTGAGCCGTTCGCCGCGTCCGCGCACCAGGGCCAGGGCGAACTCGAACGCCGAGACGGTCGTGAAGATCGAGCAGGTCGGCCGCGCGCCCTGCCCGCGCGGTGGCAGGCCGAGTTCGGCGAACCTGGGCCGCAGGTCCGTGGTACCGGATGCCGGCGGCGGTGCTGCCTGCGGGATCGCGGGCAGCGGTACCGAGGTGTCGCCGCGCGCGTCGCGCAGGACGATGCGCAGCCGCCAGTGGAAGCCGACCAGTTCGTCGGCGGTGAGCCAGCCGTCCTGGCGCAACCGGGCCAGCAGTTCGTCGAGCCGGCGCATCTGGTCGGCGTGCAAGTCGGCGATGTCGGCGCAGAGGCGGGCGGCATCGTGCCAGCGGAGGGTGTGGTGCAGTCGGGGGCGCCGGCGGGGCTCGGCACGCGGGAACAGGGCCGTCTGCAGGCGCCGGTTCGGATCGGGGGACAGCGGCGCACCCGATTGGTCCAGGACCACGCCGCTGTCGATCGACGCGCCTTCCGCGCGGGTGTGGAACAGGGGGTGCGGCTCGCCGGTGGCCGGCACCGCCTCGCAGGTGGTGTCAGGGAGCCTGGCCACGGAGAGAGCGAGACGGTGCCGCGGCAGCGGCGGGAAACCGGCGGGGGCGCGCAGGCTGCCTTCGACTTGTGCCGGCCAGCCGCCGCGGTCGACCTCGCGGTCGTCGTGGACCGTCACTTCGAGGGTCAGGCTGTCGCTGCGGCAGAGGTGCGCCGCGAGTCCCGGCACGGGTGGTCGGTGCGCGCACAGCGCCATGGCCGCGCCGAGTGCCACCAGGTCTTCCTGGTCCTCGTTCTTCGCCAGCCCGGTCAGCGGGCCGCGGCTGGCGTCGAGATCGCGACAGGCGAGCAGGAACGCGGGGATCCGCGTGATCGGGTCCGTGAACAACGGCGCGATCCGTTCCGATGCCACCTTGCCGGGCAGCGCGCACAGGGCGTCCGCCAGCAACAGCCGCACGAATCGCGCCGGTTCCCCAGGCTGTTCCTGCCAGGCGCCGAGCGCCGCCTGCAACGGCTCGGCCGCCACCGCCAGGCGATGCTGTGCGATCACCGCGGCATGGTTGGCGACGACGGCGGCATCGGCGTGCCGCAGACCCGCGATGACCGTCGCGACCCAGGCTGCGGGCGGTTCGGTCGATCCGCGTTCCTGCGCCGGCAGCAACGCGGGCAGGGCCAGAACCAGGAGCGTCGGACGCCAGTGCGGTTGTCGGGCCATGTTTCGCCACCAGGGTGGCGCTTCCGGCCCCGCACGGTCAATCCGCGAACTGCACTTCCACGCGCATCCGCGCCAGGTTCTGGTAGGTCCTTCGGTGGCGCAACAGCGGCCACCAGTCGTACAGCAGCAACTCGATCGGCCGCCACATCGCCACCCAGCCGACGATCAGCAGGCCTTCCTCGAGCACGCCGAGCCAATCGTCGGTGCCGAACGAGCGCAACAGTTCGCGCAGCCCCATGCAGATCGCCAGGAAGGCCACGCCGACGAACAGGCTCCACCGCCCCTGCTGCAGCGTCTGGCGCAGTTCCAGGCGGGCCAGGTCGGCGCGGTAGCGGAAGTAGTTGGCGATCGCCCCCTGCACCGTCGGCTGCGGATCGAACCGCCGCTGCTCGGCGGGCAGATGCAGCACGAACACCAGCGGCTGGTCCGGCGCGAACTCGCGTGCCCAGGAGGTGATGAACTCCTCGGCGTCGCGATCGAGGTCCTTCTCGTGGAACGGCGCCGGGTCGAACGAATCGAACAGTTGGGCCAGTTCGCGCAGACGCAGTTCGATCCGGCCTTCGCCGCGGCGTTCGGCCATCAGAACACGCGCAAGCCGAACGCGTCGCTGACCGTCATCCCGAACGGCCCGGCGGCATCGAGGATCAGCCACTGGCCGAAGAACTGCAGCCCGCGCAGGCTCGGCTGCAGCGGGATCGGCAGCATCGCGCTGGAGTAGCCCTGCGCATCGGTCAAACCCGGCGGCGCCGTGAACGTCAGGCTCGGTGTGCGCGCCAGATACACGTTCTGGCCGAACAGGATCGTCGGCGCCGGCGTGGCGGCGGCGTCCCACACCGCAAAATGCAGCGCGTTCGGCGCCGTTTCCTCGACGCCGATCGAGAAGCGCGTATTGCCGAGGAACGGCGGCATCGACAGCGCTGCCATCGGCACGCGACTCCCCGTTCCGGCAGTGCCGGCGCCGAACGTGGTCGGCACGCGGTTGCTCTCCGACCACAGCCGCGGCCGATCGAACGGCGGCAGTTCGGCGGCGACGCGCGGGTCGGTCATCGAGTTCAGGAACGCCACCAGATCGGTGCGGTGCTGCGGCGACACCTGGCCGATGATGTTGAACACCAGCGGATCCTGATTGACGTGGAAGTCGCCGCCCCGGGCGTAGAAGTCGATGACTTCGGCGAGCTGATTGATCGCGCCGTTGTGGAACCACGGGCCGCGCAGGGCGACGTTCCGCAGCGTTGGCACCTTGAAGCGGCCGCGGTCGGCCGGCTGATTGGTGACCAGGAAACGCCCGAGGTCGTCGGCGATCGGCCGGATGCCGACGTTGCGGAACGTGTCGACGACCGGACCGGTGGTCAGCACCGCCGGGAAGGTGTCGGTGTGGCACGGGCCGCACAAGCCCTGGAAGAAGCCGAGACCGCGCTGTTCGGCGGCGCCGAGCGTGCCCTGGCCGGCGAAGTGGCGATCGAGCGGCGACTGGTCGGCGATCAGGGTCCGTTCATAGGCGGCGATCGCGAAGATGATCCGCGTCGGCGTGACGCCCGGCGAGCCGTAGACCTGCTGGAACAGTTGCGCGTAGGTCGCGGTGCCGACAAACGCCTGCAGTGCGGCAGGAATCTGGTCAGCCAGCGCCAGCGGGCGCTGGCTGGCGATGTCGGCGGCGATGTCGGTCCAGGTGCGGCCCATGTGGCTCATCTCGACGTCGTTGACCGGCGGGCCGGCGATCTGGCTCTCGAGCGCGGCGTCGGTCGGCAGCACGACGGCGTTGGTGATCGGGTCGCGGAACGCACCACTGGCGCGGCCATCGAGGAACAGTTCGCGCTGGTAGGCAGCGTTGATCACCGTCGGTGCGCGCCGGCCGGTTGCCTGTGGCCGCAGGCCAAACAGCGGGTCGGGGATCTGGTGCCCCTGCGCATCGGTGCGTGGCACGCCGAACGAACCGGCGATGTCGTCGTCGGTGCCGAACAGCTGGTCGGGGCCAGGGTGCGTGCCCCAGTTGACGCGCGGGTCGGAGCCGCCGGCCGAGAAGATGTGGCAGGTGCCGCAGGCGACCGTGCGGGTCGACGACAACTGTTCGTCCCAGAACAGCGCCTTGCCGAGCAGGATCTTGGCCGGGGTCTGCGGATTGCCGGCGGGCACCGGCGGTGGTGGGAAGATCTGCGCGCGCACGGCCGGCAGCAGCGTCAGCAGCAACAGCAGTGGGTGGATGCGCATTGGGTTCGGGCTGGGCCGGGAGAAGGCTACCGCTTTCGAGCGGCGGAAGGCAGCGGGGTGGTCTCATACCGGGTCAGGGGGCGGGCAACCTGCGTACGAACGGCCCCGGCGTCTGGGACAGCGGCCCGCGAAGGCGCTAAAGTCGCTGCAATGGGGCGCACCGATCAGATCGTTCGGGTCGCGAGCACCGCCGCCGAGGCGAAGGTGCTCGTGGCGATCCTGCAGGCCGAAGGCATTCCGGCGTACGTCGATTCGGCGTCGCTGGCGGATGAGTTCGCGATGGCGCGGCAGATGATGAATCTGCAGGGGGTGCAGGTTCGCGTGCCCGAGGGGGCCGTGGAGCGAGCGTGCGAGGTCCTGGCGAACGCGCAGGTCGACGACGTCGAACTGGAGGCGCAGGCGCTCGCGGCCGCCCCGGAGCCGGTGATGCCGGCGAGCGCGACGCCGGCCGGGTCTGGCGTCACGTGGTGGGCCTTGGCGCTGGTCGTGCTGGGCGGCGGGGCCATCCTGTTCGCGGTGACCGGCGGGTTCAGCGACTCGGTGTACATGCGCTAGTCGCGGCGCCGGGAAGTTCCGGCGGCGCCGTTCGTCCCGGGTGTCCCTCTTCCGATTCGCGAGTGCCCATGAACGTCCTGCGTCGCTGGTGGTGGTCTGTGCTGTCGACCGTGCTGTTGCCCGGGCAGGACGTGCAGCACACGGTCGTTCGCGGTCGCGTGCTCGGTCGCGACGGTGCGCCGCTCGCCGGCGCCGCGGTGTTCGCGATGGACAACGGCCGCGGCGGCAGGCTCGGCCCGACTGCCGACCCGCTCGCCGCGTTCCTGCGGACGCGCGTGGGCGATCGCTCTGCCCGGCAACGGTTGTGGGCGACGATGCGCACCGATGCAAACGGGGTGTTCTCGCTGCTGGTGCCGGCCGACTCGTGTGATCTGTTCGTGCAGCACGAACACTACGCCGACGCCGAGCGTTTGAACGTCGACGTCGCCAAGGCGGCGCGCGACGGTTTCGCCGACGTCGCGCTGCATCCGGGCGTGATGGTCCGGGGTCTGGTCACCGACGGAAAAGGCGTGCCGTTGGCCGACGCGCAGGTGCGTCTGATGTCGGCGGCGGTGCCCGGGTTGTTGCAGGCGACACCGGGGCGCGAGCGGGGGCTGGCGGTCACCACCGATCGCCACGGGCGCTTCGAGTTCTTGCACCTGCCGGCTGACCATCGGGTCACGGTCTTCGTCGGTCGCGGCGGCTACGCATCGCAGTCGCTCGCCGCGAAGACCTCGACGCTGGCCGCGGCGCCGCAGGTCTACGCGCTGCGGGAACAGCCAGCGACCGCGGGCATCGTCGTCGGTGTCCGCGGCCGGCCGTTGCCCGGCGTCCGCCTGTTCGCCAAGGATCGGCGGCCCGCCAATCGTGCCGCCCCGCAGGTCACCAGCGGCGCCGACGGTTCGTTCGAGCTGCTGGATCTGGAGGGCCAGGAAGTGGCCGTGACCTTGCAGGCAGATGGCTACTTCACCCGGACGGTGCAGTTGCCCATCGGGTCCTGCGGTCATCGCCTCGAACTGGTGACGCTGCCAGAACTGCGGCTGCGCGTGCTGGGGGCCGATGGCAAGCGTGTGGCTGCGTTCCGCGTGACCCTGACCCACGGCACCACGGTGTTGGCCGGCCGCCACGAACGCCAGGTCGGCGCCGACGCGATCGTTGCCGAGGCCGATGGCGAATGGGCGGTGTTGCCGCCGGTACCTCAGGGCCGGATCGTCGCGTTCGTCGACGATGGCGTGCATGCTCGCGCGGAGGTCGAACTGCCGCCGCTCGAGCCCGGTGTGCTGCCGAAAGTCGTGGTTCGGCTGGAGCCCGGCGCCGTGCTCGCGGGTCAGGTGGTGGGTCCCGACGGCAAGCCTCTGGCCGGTGCCCGCATCACCTCCGCGGCGGATGGGCCTGACCTTTTCGACGAGCCGGGCGTGGTGCCGACCGCGAGGACGGTGCCAAAGCTGCAGCCGCGTTCGGCGTTCACCGACATGGAGGGCCGTTTCGAACTGGCGGCGCTGGAGCCGGGCGAGCATGTCGTGCGCGTGCGGCATCCCGGATACTGCGGTGCTGACCTGCGCGAGATCGCGGTGACTGCTGGTCGCCGCGCCGATCTCGGTGCGATCACGCTGCCGCGCGGGGCGGAGGTGGCCGGTCGGTTCGGGAAGGGCAAGGGCATCCCCCGCCGGCAGCTCGAGCTGGTTGCGGTGCCGACTGGCGGGCCGGCCGGCGCGGGGCAGCGGCGGTGGCGCACGGTCACCGACGACAACGGCGAGTTCCGCTTCCTCGAGCAGGTGCCGGCCGGTCGCTATGTGCTGTCGCATCACTCCCAGGCCCTGTGGGCAGCGATGCGGAAGCACGCCATCGACGTCGAGGTCGAAGTCGGTGCGGCGTTGGCACCGGTCTTCCTCGAGCTGACGTTGACGGGGTTGGCCGACGGCGGGCGCTGACGCTCAGCGCGGCAGCGCGGCCCACGCTCGGGGCAGCGGCACATCGATCGCCAGCGGCCAGGGTTTCTTCGGTTCGCGGCGAAGCTTCGCCAGCAGTTCCAGCTGCCGCGGCGACAGCCAGCGCTCGGGGCTGCCGTTGCGACCGGGTGCCAGTTCGGCGTTGCACCGCGTCGCCTGCGTCGCCGTCATCGGCAGCGCGCGCAGCGGGGACTGCA
This sequence comes from Planctomycetota bacterium, assembly GCA_016713175.1. Taxonomy (GTDB): domain Bacteria; phylum Planctomycetota; class UBA1135; order UBA1135; family UBA2386; genus JADJPQ01. Next base: position 403,417 of record JADJPQ010000026.1, on the reverse strand, counting down.
GCAGGTAGTACTTGGCCTCGCGATCGGGCTTCGGCTCGGTCGCCAGCGGCGTCGCCTTGTCGCCAAGCACCTGCCGCGCCGTCTCGAGCTGCGTCGCCGTCGTCGTCCACACCGATTGCGCGCAGTCAGTACGTTGGCCCTGCGCCAGCAGAGCCGCGAACGGCAGGCGCTTCGGATCGAACCAGACCTCGGTGATCTCGACTTTGTCGAGCCAGCCGGCGCGCGTGGCGATCACTCCATCCAGAAGGCCGAACTCGGCCTCGCCGACCCAGAATCAAGCCTGGCTGAACACGGCCCGTTCGAGCCCGCGACGTCGTGCGACCTCCTCGTCGGCGAGCAGGGCCAACCAATCGGGCACGGCCTGCTTGCCGGTCGTCAACGCCATCACCATGCCAGTCGCGAGCCCGTGCACCGACCAGTCGGCGGTCAGTTTCGGCGCCAGCGCGGTCTCGTCGGCCGCCAGGAAGTGCACGACCGGGTTGTTCCACGCCGGTTCGCGGAAGTGCTCGCGGACCTTCGCATCGGCATCGCCATCGCTGTTGTTGCGGATCGCGCACGGCACGAACAGGGTCTCGGCGGCCTCGACCAGCAGCGGGTGGCTCAACACGTGAGCCCCGAAGTCACGGCAGGTGCTTCAACCGGGCACTTCCTGGAACAACAGCAACAGCGGCAGCTTCGCAGACCGAGCGGCCGCGGTGGCCTTGGGGAGGTCGCGTTGCCAGGCGATGGCGCCGAACTCGATCGCCGGGCTCTGGGCGACAGCGCCGGCGGCGAAAGCGGACAGCGCGGCGGCGCGGTAGCGGTGAGGAAACGTCATGGGGCCATGTTACCGCGGCGGCGGCTTCTGCTACTGTGCCGGTCCCTGCCGGTTCCACCAGGAGTCTTCGTTCGATGCGTAGTCATGCCTGCGCGGTAGCGGCGTTCTGTTCGTTCCTGGTCTGGATGCCGGCTGCGACCGTGCGGTGTCAGGACCCCGCGCTGCATGCCGCCAAGGTGGTGCTGCCGGCCGACGGCGCACCGTTCCAGCGGCTGTTCGATGCCGATGGCGATGGCGATCCGGATGCGGTCGGCACGCGTGTGCGCAGCGATGGCCTCGTCGAGGTGCGGGTCTGGCGCAACGACGGCGGTGCGTTCACCCTGGTGACGACCGCGACGCACCTGGTGCCGGCGGCGTGCTGCTACGGCCGGCCGATCACCGGCAACGTGGAGGTCGGCGACCTCGACCGGGACGGCGATGTCGACGTCGTCGTCGGTGCTGGCGATGTCGTGATGACCTTGGCCAACGACGGCAACTTCCAGTTCGCGCTGACGCCGCGATCCCATCCGGCCCGGGTCGTCGACCTCGCGATCGCCGACTTCGATGGTGACGGCGGCGCCGATCTGGCGGTCTGGGCTTCGGTGTCATCGCCGCCCGGCGCGGTCAACCTGCAGGTGGAGACCGCGACAGCGACGCTGTCGACGCAAGCGCTGTATTTTCCTCGCGGCGGCGATCGCCTGTTCGCGGTGCAAGCGGACGCCGATCCGGCGATGGAACTGGGGGTCGGATCCAACGATCGCGTGCAGGTCTTCGAGGTGGCCAACGGGGCTCTGGTCGAGGCTGCCACGCTGAACGATGGGTCCATCGTCGCCGGGCAGGTCGTGTTGTGGATGGCAGGTGACGTCGACCGCGATGGCGACGACGACATCGTCGGTTTCGAGATGATCGGGTTCAATGGACCGGCACAGCCGCGGGTGCACACGTTCCGCGCCACCGGGGCGATGAGCTGGCAGCTCGAGCCGTACTACAGCGGCGGTCCTGCCGAGTACCTGCAGGACATCGACGGTGACGGCGATCTCGACGGCGTCTGCTGTGGTGGCGGCAGTGGTGGCAACAACCCGGTCTGGCCGACCTTCGCGTTTGCTTCGACATTCGAGATCGCGCCCAACGACGGCACCGGTCGGTTCCCGCTGGCGCACGATTTCCCGGGCTTTGGCTCGCAGTCGCTGGCGGGCGTCGCCGACGTCGATGGCGATGGCCACCTCGATCTGGTTGCCGGACTGTGCGTGTTCTCCGGCAACGGCACCTGGGGTCGCCAGCCGATGCCGCGCGTGACCGGTCACAACCTCGAGCGCATCCACGCCGAATCGGTGTTCGACCGCGATGGTGACGGCGATCCCGACGTCGGTTCGGCGGTGCTCGGTGGTTCGCGGAACCTCGGCGACGGCACCTTCGCGGCGACCACGCCGTTGACGCCGCCTTCTGGCACGTACCTGTTTGGCGGAGGCTTCGTCGGCGACTTCGACGGCGATGGCACCGTCGACGAGATCGTGCACTCGTATTCGCTGTCGCCGCTGGGCGCGTTCGCTGGCATGACCTTCTGGCGCAACAACGGCAGCGGCGTGCTGACGCCGGGGCCGGCGCCGTGCGCCGCCGGGCTCCGGATGGGCTACGGCTTCCGCCCCGAGATGTCGGACGTCGCCGACCTCGATGGCGACGGCGATCTCGACCTGATCGGCAACAGCGACCCGCGGATCGAGCAGCGGCACTGGGAGATCTTCTGGAATGACGGCACCGGCTTCTTCACCCAGGGCCCGGTGTTCGGCGCCGAACGCTTCGAAGGCGCGGCGGATCTCGATGGCGACGGCATCCTCGATCTGGTGACCAGCGTCGACCAGACAGGTGACCTGATGTTCCGCCGGGGTACCGGCAACAGCGCGTCGCCGTTCGCCATGCCGGCGGCGTTGTTCCCGGGCACCGCGCTGGGTCTGGCCGCCGAGTCGGTCAACCTGGTCGACGCCAACGCGGACGGTCGCATCGATGTGCTGGCCGTTGCAGGCGACGGCATGCTGCACCTGCACGAGAACGTGACCGCGGCCGGCGGGCCCGCCGCCTTCGCCCTGTCGAATCCGTTCTTCTTCCCCCGTGTCGATCCGGTGGTGACCCTGTTGTCGGCGCCAGTTCAGCGCGTCGAAGTGATCGACCTCGATCGCGATGGCCTGCCCGACCTCGTGGCCGGACCGTCTGGCGCCGGCGGTCATGTGATCGTGCTGCGGCGACTGGCGGCGGGAACGTCATCGCTGGCGGCGACGAACTACGCGTTTCCGGAGGTCTACACTGCGCCGATGGGGTTCGCACGCGACGCCGATGGCGACGGCGATCTGGACCTCGTCGGCACCCGCGTGGTCGACAATCGGGCGGCCGACGAACCGCGCGCCGGGCAGCGGCAGCAGTACGGGGTGGCGACCGCCGGTGAGGCGGGCGTCCAGCCACTGCTCGGCGCCACCGGCCCGTTCGTGGCCGGCGGCTGGAAACACCTGCATTTGACCGGGGTCACCGGTCCGACGGCGGCGCTGTTGGTCATCGGCCTCGTGCCGGCGTCGCTGCCGAGTTTCCCGTTGCCAGGGGTGACGTTACTGGTCGATCCGGCCTTCCTCAGCGTGGCGTGGGTCCCGATCGTCGAGAACGGCGGCGGGCGAGCTGCTGCGTCGGCGCGATTCTCCATCTATCTGCCGCCGTCGATTCTCGGCCTGACGTTCTTCGACCAGATGCTGGTGCTCGATCCGGCCGGTCCGAGTGGCGTGTCGGCAAGCAACGGCCTGCGGATCCGGATCGGCGGCTGACCCGGGGCAAGGCGGCGCCGCGTTCGGGCTGCCGGAGACGGCCGTCATGGTCGGTTCGGCCCGCTTGACGACTCAATAGCCCTGGCTATCGACGATGTGCGTGCTAGAATAACCCTGGATTTTAGCATTGCGTCTGTGCAAAGAGCCGCCTCTTCCGACTTGTTGCGTTGGGCCCACGACCGAGGCCGCCGCCCGCTGATCCTCCGTGGGGCCAGGCAGGTGGGCAAGACCTGGCTCGTCGAGTCGGTGCTCCGCGAGCACATCGGTGAAGTCGCGACTCTCAATCTCGAGCGACACCCACGTTCGCGCGACCTGTTCGCGGATCCGTCGCCCAGAAAGAACCTCGCCGCCATCGAGGTCCAACTCGGCCGCCGCATCGAGCCCGGCAAGTGCGTGCTGTTCCTCGACGAAGTGCAGGTGGTGCCCGAGGTGCTGGCGCGGCTCCGCTATTTCCACGAAGAACTGCCCGAGCTGCATGTCGTGGCTGCCGGGTCACTGCTCGACTTCGCGTTGGCGCACCACACGTCGAGCATGCCCGTGGGCCGGGTCGAGTACCTGTACCTCGAGCCGCTGAGTTTCGCGGAGTTCATCGCGGCAGTGGCCGGCGAGGTCGTCCTCGACGCCGTGCGTCAGTGGCAGCCGGGCGTGGCGATTCCCCGGCCGGTGCACGAGAAACTGCTCGGGCTGTGCCGCGAGTACGCGATGGTCGGTGGCATGCCCGCGGTGGTCGAGCGCTATCGGACGACGCAGTCGATGCTCGACGTCGCCCGCCTGCAGCACGACCTCGTCACGGCCTTCCGGGACGATTTCACCAAGTACGGAACGCGCGTGTCGCCGACACGGCTGCAGAAGGTGCTGCACGGAGCAGCGCGCCAGGTCGGCGGCAAGTTCGTGTATGCCGATGTCGATCGGGAAGAACGCGCGGTGCACCTGCGCGAGGCGCTCGATTGCCTCGTTCGAGCACGGGTCTGTCACCGCGTACCCAGCGTGCACGGCAACGGGATCCCGTTCGCGGCCGAGGCGAACGAGAAGGAGTTCAAGGTGATGCTGCTGGACACCGGACTCCTGCTTGCGGCCCAAGGCCTGTCGTGGCAGCAACACTGGGATGCGGCGGACCTCATGCTGGTGCACGAAGGTGCGGTGGCCGAGCATCTCGTCGGTCAGATGCTGCGCACCGTGGTGCCGCGCTTCGTCGACCCGGAGCTGTTCTACTGGACGCGGCACGCCAGGAACTCGCAAGCCGAGGTCGACTATCTGTTCGGCAACGGTCCCGAGATCGTGCCGATCGAGGTCAAGGCCGGAAAGTCGGGCACGCTGCGCAGCCTGCACCAGTTCGTCAGCGAAAAGGGCTCGCGTCTCGCCGTGCGCGTGTCGAGTGAGCCGCCGCACCTGGCCGAGGTGAAGACGACGGTTCCTGGCAGCGAACCGAAGGCGTTCCAGCTGCTGTCGATCCCGTTCTACCTGGTGGGCGAACTGCCGCGTGTGCTGGCTGCGCTGGCGGCGCCGACTTCGCCGCGGGCGTCGAAGCGGCGACGTTCGCAGGGTCGCTAGGCGCGAACGCCGGGCCGTTTGCGGCCTGCCCTGGTGGTTCGACAAGCCGGCTTGGCTAGGATCAACCCGTCCCGGTGCACTCCCGCTCGCCCGACGCCGAAGAACGCCTGCAGAACGACTGGTTCGCCGCCGCTGGCCTGCAGCCACCGCGACATCTCGCGATCCATCCCGACGACGACATGTACCAGGGCCGGGTGCTGCAGGTGTCGCCGGAGCGGCGTCGGCAGGTCTACATGCGCTGTGGGCATGAGTCGCTGTGCGTGCTCGAGAACGCGCTGTCGGCGGCCGGCTGCTCGCTGGATCGGGCCGGCGCCGTGCTCGATTTCGCGTGCGGCTACGGGCGGCTCTTGCGATTCCTGGTCGACCGCTGCGGGGCCGAGCGGGTGCATGGCAGCGACATCCTGGCACCGGCTGTTCAGTTCGTGCGCGACACCTTCGGCATCCACGCGTTCGATTCGGCGCGCCGACCCGAGGACCTGGTGCTGCCGCGCCGCTACGACGTCATCCACGTCGGTTCGCTGTTCAGCCATCTGCCGCGCGCGACGTTCGCGCCGTTCCTCGCGGTGCTGGCCCGCGGGCTCACCGACGATGGCGTGCTGGTGTTCACGACGCACAACCCGTCGGTGCACCGCGGTGCCTTGGATCCGTCCGGGTTCACGTTCGTGCCGCTCAGCGAGAGCGAGGTGCTGGCGACGGCGGACTATGGTTCGACCTTCGTCGAGCCGGCGTTGGTGCAGGCGATCGCGAAGGCACAGGGATTGACCGCGGTGGCGACGCTCGAGCGCGAGGTCTGGCGGATCCAGGATGTGCACGTGGCGTCGCGCCGCGACCTGCCGGGCCTGCGGCACTGGCGGCCGACGCCGATCGCGCGCGGGTCGATCGTGCGCGCCGAGTTGCGGGCCGATGGTCATGCCTGGGTCGGTGGCTTCGTCCGGCTGCCCCGCGTGCTGGGGGCGCCGCGCGAGGTCTGGCTGGGTGTCGATGGCGCCCGATTGGTGCGGGCTGAATGGCGACCACATCCGCAGGCGCTACCGGATGGCGAAGGCGGCCGCTGGTTCGATCAGTTCGACTGGTACACCGAGGGCCCGGCCGCCGAATTGCTGGCCGGCGAACACACTGTCGCTGCGATCGCGGTGCTGGCCGACGGCACGCGCAGTTGCTTCGACGCCCGCTTGCTGGAACGCGTTTGCTGAACGTGCTGGTTGCGGCGCCCCGCAATCGTTCGCCGTGGCGATCCACTCGCGGAGTCCACATCGGTCTGGCAGCATGCCTCACCGATGTCGTCGCGACTCCTCCGTCCGTTGGCGCTGCTGGCGCTGTCCCCGTTCGTCGCTGCCCAGAACACGCTGCACGTGCCGGCGCAGTACGCCACCGTGCAGAGCGCGCTCGATGCGGCCGCCGCTGGCGACACCGTGCTGGTGGCGCCCGGCACCTACGCTGGCGCGCTGCTCTTTCCGGGCCGTGATGTCGTGCTGCGCGGCGGTGGGGCAGCGACGACGATCCTGCAGGGTGTCGGGTTCGAGCCCGTGATCACCTGCGCGCCCGGCAGCACGCGGCTTGCGGTCATCGAGGGCTTCACGATCCGTGGCGGCAATGGCTTCGACGCCGGTGGGATCCACGTCGATCGTTGTTCGCCGACCATCCGCGACAACTGGATCGTCCAGAACCGCACCAGCGCGCGTGGCGGCGGCATCGGCGTGAACTTCGGCAGCCCGCGGATCGAACGCAACCGGATCGCGCAGAGCACGCAGTCGATCCGCCAGGTGTTCGGCGGCGGCATCAGCCTGCTCGGTGCTGGCGCGGCCGAGATCCTGGACAACGTGATCGAGCAGAACGATGCGCTGACTGGCGGCGGCATCGCCGGTAACGCCGCGGGCACGCCGACGATTCGGGGCAACCGGATCCGCGGCAACAACGCGACCGAGGGCGGCGGTCTGGTGTTCCAGAACGGCAGCGACGCCCTGGTCGTGCAGAACGTCATCGACGGCAACACCGCGGCGCGCGGCGGCGGCATCGCGCACACCAACGGCAACATCGTCGTGTTGAACAACACGATCGTCGGCAACGCCGGCACGGGCAGCGCGGTCTACGCGTATCGGCCGATCGCGGTGCTGACGTTCGTCAACAACCTGATGGCCGGCACCGGCACGCTGCTGTACGGCGATCTGTGGCGGCCCGAGATCCAGCACGTGTTCACGCACAATCTGCTCGACGCGCCGACGGTCTTCGGCGCGCAGTGGCCGGACTGGAGCGGCAACGCCGGGGTCATCAGCGCCCCAGCGCAGTTGCGCGCCGACGGCCTGCAGCTGGCCGCCGGCTCACCGGCGCGCGATGCGGGGATGCCGCGCGCCGAGCTGCAGGCCACCGACTGGTTCGGCGATCCCCGGGTCGTCGGAACGGCGGTCGACATCGGCGCCGACGAGTACGCCGGCCGGTTCCCGTTCGGCAGCCAGTGTGGCGGCAATGGCCGTCGGTTGGCGATCGTCGCCGCGAGCGGCGGCCTGCCCGAACTCGGCAACGCGGCGTTTGCGTTCGACCTGCGCGGCGGCGTCGCCGATGCCGCGGCGATGCTGGCGCTCGGCGACAGTACCACGTCGTGGAACGGCATGCCGTTGCCGCGGCCGCTCGATCCGTACGGTCTGCCCGGCTGCGCGCAGGCAGTCTCGGTGCTGCACTGGATGCTGTTGCCAACCGATTCCGCGGGTGCTTGCACGACGGGTTGCCCGATCCCGAACGCGGCCAGGCTGCGCGGCGTCGTGCTGCACGCGCAGTGGACCACCTTGGCCGGGCCGATCGGCCAGCCGGGGGTTCTGGAAGGCACGACCGGCGGTCTGACGATCGAACTGTTCTGAGTCTCAGGCGCCGCGGCGCCGCAGCAGCGACAGCACCGCCTCGACGGTGATCCACAGCGCCAGCACCAGCAGCACGGCGGCGACACTGCACAGCAGCGCATTGGGCGCATTGGCAATCTGCAGCACCAGCGCACTGATCGTCATGCCCATCATGAACACCATCGGCACGCCGACCAGCCAGCGCAGCAGCACCGGTTTGTTGCTGTTGCACAGCCACAGGCTGAGGCCCACCAGCGTCAGGCCGGCGAGCAGCTGATTGGTCGAGCCGAACAGCGGCCAGATCACCCGATACGCCGGGATCACGTTCCCTCTGGCGTCGGTCGCGGTCTGGGCGACGAACCAGAACGGCAGCCCGAGCGACACGATGGTGCCGACGACGCCGGCCATGCGCGTTCGCCAACCGGTGAACTCGGTGAACAGATAGCGCGCCAATCGCGTGCAGACATCCAGCGTGTCGTAGACGAAGGTCGCGAATGCCAGCATGCCGAACGTCACCGCGAATTGCAGCGGCACGCCCAGTTCGTGCAGGAAGTTGCCGACGCCGACGCCGAACACCTTGTCCGGCGGCTGTTTGGCCAGCGCCGCATCGGGCGGGAGCATCATCACGCAGGCCAGCGCGATCAGCGCGACGACGCCTTCGAGCAGCATGCCGCCGTAGCCGACCAGATGCGCATCCGGCTCCCGATCGATCTGTTTGCTGGTGGTGCCCGAGCACACCAGGCCGTGGAACCCCGAACACGCGCCGCAGGCGATCGTGATGAACAGGAACGGCAGCAGCGGTTGTCCCGCCACCGGTTCGAAGCCCTTGCTCGCCGGCCATTGGATCGCCGGGTTGGCGAGCAACAGGCCGAGCAGACCGCCGCCGAGCGTCAGGTACAGGAAGAACCCGCCCAGGTAGCCGCGCGGCTGCAGCAAGAGCCACATCGGCAGCACCGACGCCACGCCGCAGTAGCCGAGGATCAGCCAGGCCCACCAGAGCGCCGGGTTGTCGCCGTTCGCACGCAGATCGATCGGCAACTGTGGACCGAGCCAGATCGCCGCACCGACGGCCGGCACGAACACCAGCGTCGTCAACCACAGCGGCGGCCGCAGCGTTCGCACGACCACGCCCATCAGCAGGCTGATCCCCAGATACAGCATCGAACTCGACGCGACGCCGGCACCCGGCACCACCAGCCGACCGTCGGTGGCCCCCGGCAAGGCGACATCGAGCGTCTCGACGAACGCGCGCGCGGTGACGTCGGTGAAGGCGATGATCACGTAGACCAGCGCCAGCCAGATGTAGACGGTGAACACGGCGTAGCTGCGCGGGTTCAGGTTGCGCTTGAGCACCTCGGCCACCGACTGCGCGCCGTGGCGCAGCGACCCGGTCAGCGCGGCGAAGTCGTGCATCGCGCCGATGAACACGCAGCCGAGCATGATCCACCAGAACGCCGGCACCCAGCCGAACATCGTCGCCGCCAGGATCGGCCCGGCGATCGGTCCGGCGGCCGAGATCGCCGAGAAGTGCTGCGACAGCAGGTAGAAGCGCGGCGTCGGCACGAAGTCCTCGCCGTCGCGACAGCTGTGCGCTGGCGTGGTGGCCTGCGGGTCGAGGCCGAACAGGCGCGCCAGCAGGCGACCGTACAGCCGATGCGCGAGCAGGAACACGCACAGGCACGAGAGCACGAGAAGGGCGAGGGACATCGCGGGGCGCGATGGTAGCGCGGCGGTTCCCTGCGTATCCTCCTTCGCCCCCGGAATGGACGACCCGCTCTACCAGGACCTGAACGACGAACAACGCGCCGCCGTCGCGCATGACAAGGGGCCGCTGATGGTGCTGGCCGGCGCCGGCTCCGGCAAGACGCGCGTGGTGACGCGGCGGATCGCGCGGCTGTTGCGCGATGGGGTGCGCGGCAGCCAGGTCCTGGCGATGACGTTCACCAACAAGGCCGCCGGCGAGATGGCGCACCGCGTGCAGCAGCTCGGCGGGCCGTGGGTCCGGGTGGCGACGTTCCATTCCGCCTGCGCCCGGTTCCTGCGCCATGAGGCGCCGCGGCTCGGCTTCCCGCAGGACTTCACGATCTACGACGTCTACGACCGCGACTCGCTGATCAAGTCGCTGCTCGACGAGCACAACCTGCTCGACAAGGGCGTCAAACCGGCCCAGGTCGGCCAGCAGATCAGCCGGCTGAAGAACTGCGCGGCGACGCCGGGTGACCTGGCGACCGGATTCTCCGAACTGGCGCGCGTCGTCGAGCGGCTGTGGACGCCGTATGCCGAACGGCTGCAGAAGCTCGGCGCGATGGACTTCGACGACCTGCTGCTGCACTTCCTGCGGCTCTTGCGCGAGCACCCCGCCGTCGCCGAGCAGTACCGCGAACGGTTCCCGTGGGTCTTGGTCGACGAGTTCCAGGACACCAACCGGGTGCAATACGACCTGCTGCGCCAACTGAGCCCACCGGACGGCAACCTGTGCGTGGTCGGTGATCCCGATCAGTCGATCTACGGCTTCCGCGGCGCCGAGATCCGCAACATCCTCGACTTCGAGAACGACTTCCCGACGACGACGGTGGTCCGGCTGGAGCAGAACTACCGCAGTTCCGCCAACATCCTGCACGCGGCCGAGAACGTGATCGCCAACAACCGGCTGCGCAAGGACAAGCGGTTGCGCACCGACAACGACGCGGGCGAGCCGCTGATCCGGTTCCGCGCCGGTGGGCCGGCCGAGGAGGCCGACGCAATCGCAGGGCGGATCAAGAAGCTCGCCGCCGCCGGCACGGCGCTGGACCAGATCGCGGTGTTCTACCGCGCACACTGGCTGTCGCGCGCGATCGAGCAGTCGATGAAGGATGCGGGCTTGCCGTACGTGATCGTCGGCGGCCTGACGTTCTTCGAACGGCGCGAGATCAAGGATCTGCTGGCCTATCTGCGGGTGCTGGTCAATCCGCTCGACGACGTCAGCATGGAGCGGATCATCAATGTGCCGCCGCGGGGCTTTGGCAAGGCGTCGCTCGACAAGCTGAAGGCCGCGGCCGCGGCCGCCGGCATGTCGCTGCGCGAAGCGGTGGCCGAGCCCGAGACCCACGCGGGTCTGCCGCCGAAGGCCAGGAAGGCGCTGTTGGCGCTGGCAGCGGTGCTGCACGAAGCCAAGGCGGCCGGCCAGGTGCTCGGCGTGCACGGCGCACTGAAGGTGATCCTCGATGGCACCGACTACCTTGCCTATGTCGCGGGCATCGGCGATCCGGAAGAGGGTGCGCGCGAAGAGAACATCCAGGAACTGATGTCCGACGTCGTGCAATTCGACGACAAGGTCGGCGAGGGCCTCGCCGGCTACCTGCAGCACGTGTCGTTGCTGACTTCCGCGGACACGCAGGGCGAAGGACCGGCGGTGCAGATGATGACGATTCACGCCGCCAAGGGCCTCGAGTTCGACCATGTGTTCGTCGCCGGCCTCGAAGACGGCGTGTTCCCGAGCATGCGCGCGCTGGAAGACAAGAACGGCATCGAGGAAGAGCGGCGGCTGATGTACGTGGCGCTGACGCGCGGCCGGCAGACGCTGTTCTTGAGCCACGTGCGCGAACGGATGGTCAACGGCCAGATGGAGCGGATGTCGCCGTCGTGCTTCCTGAAGGAGATTCCGCGCGAGTATCTGCGCGAGCACCAGCACACCTGGTCGCGCTGGGACGCGGTCGAGGACGCGGCCGTCGACGAGCATCAGGGCGAGGCGATCGACGATGGCGCGACGGTGACGGCGCTCGAGCCCGGCATGCGGGTGCGGCACAAGATCTACGGTGACGGCCGGGTCCGGCGGTTGTCGGGTCGCGGTGGCAGTCGCGCGGTGGTCGCCTTCGACGATGGCATCGAACGCGAACTGATCCTCGAGTACGCGGGGTTGCGCGTGCTCGACAGCGGTGGCGCGTCGTGGTGAACGAACGCGAATCGCTGCAGGCTGAGTTCCTGGCCTTGCTGGCGCGCGCGCAGGCGCTCGGCGATCCGTCCCTGCTCGAGCTGTGGCGCGCGGCGCTGGTGCCACCGCCGCTGCCGGCCGCACCCCCGCTTGCCGGCGTTGATCCCGACGCGATCTGGCACGGCATCATCGGCCGCTGTCCGCCGATGCTGGCGGTCCGCAAGCTGATCCAGAAGTTCGGGCCGACGCAGGCGTCGGTCTTGATCACCGGCGAGAGCGGCACCGGCAAGGAGCGGGTGGCGCACGCGCTGCACGCGACCTCGAAGCGGGCCGACAAGGCCTGGGTCGCGGAGAACTGCGCGGCGATTCCGGAGACGCTGCTCGAGTCGGTGCTGTTCGGGCACGTCAAGGGCGCGTTCACCGGGGCGGTGAAGGACCACCCGGGGCACTTCGTCGCCGCCGATGGCGGCACCCTGTTCCTCGACGAGATTGGCGACATGAAGTTGCCGATGCAGGTCAAGCTGCTGCGCACCTTGCAGGAAGGCGAGGTGCGGCCGGTCGGTGGCAGCAAGGTCAGGAAGGTCGATGTGCGGGTGATCGCGGCGACCAACCAGAATCTCGAATCGGCGGTCAAGGCGGGGCGCTTTCGCGAGGATCTGTACTTCCGCCTGAACGTGCTGCGGCTCGATCTGCCGCCGCTGCGGGCGCGTGGCGAGGACATCGTGCTGCTGGCGCGAGTGTTCCTGGCCGAGTCGGCGGGGAAGGTCGGGCGGGTGCTACGCTTGTCGGCAGCGGCGGAGGCGGCGATCGCGGCGGCAACCTGGCCGGGGAACGTCCGGCAGTTGCAGAACGAGATGCAGCGGGTCGCGGCGTTGTGCGATGGCGTCGAGGTTCGGGTCGCGGATCTGTCAGCGGACGTCGGCCGGTCGTGAGCGGCGCCGCCGCCTGGTCACCGGCCGTTGCTCGACCCATTCGAGGTCGACCCGCCCGGTAGCGTCTCCGCCAGCAGCGCATCCAGACTGGCCCGGTCGGCGGCGCCGAGTTGTGGCATCTGCCGGAGCCGCTGGCCGAGCCGGTCCACGGCGTTGATCTGGCCCTGGTGCGCGAGGTTGCGCAACGCACACGCGATGGTGCCAAGTCGTCGCGTGGTGTGGTTGTCCGGATCGTCGAGCAGATCGGCAATCGCCTGCTCACCAGACGCTTCACCAGCCCGGGCGGTCACGACGAAGGCGGCGCTGATCCGGACATCGCGATCGGGGTCGCTCTGCAGCGCGAACTGCGCCAGGTCGAGGCACTCCTGGCTGCGTGCGAAGCCCGCCGCGCGCACCAATTCGGCGCGTTGTGCGGGTTCGCTGTTGTCGGCCAGGCGCCGCTCATAGAGTTCGCGCAGGAGCCGTGGATGTCGATTGCCGAGACTCAGATAGGGCCCCATCAGTTCCGCCGGGCGCAGGCCGCACTGTTCGAGGACCTGCAAGGCGACCTCGGGCGGCAGTCGTTCTGCGGCGGCAAGCGCGAGCCCGTGCTGTAGTTGCTGATCGCCACTCTTCTGCACGATGTCGATCACCATGTCGCGGTACCTGAGGTCACCCAGCAGCATCTCGAGTGCCGCCAGCCGCTGCGCCGGGTTGGCGTCGTGCATCCACAGCAGCGCGAGGCGCGAGATACTGTCGGCCGAGCGTTCGCCGCTGCGGCCGAGATTGTGCCAGAGCGTGGTCAATAGCCGCGTGGCGAGGGTGCCGTCGAACTTGCCGGCGCCGGCCATGTCGACGAGCTCGAGCACGGTCGGTTCGTGCGCCGCGCCGAGGTACGGTTTGTCGACCAGCAGCGGGTGCCCGAGTTCCCGGGCCGTGGTGGCGTTGACGGGCAACACGGTGAGCATGCCGGTGACCAGCGCGTCGAGGCCTTCGCGGGGCTGTCCCGCGGTGACCTGGTCGAGGCGGAACTGGAGTCCATGCGCGATGGTCAGCACGCACACCCGCTGCCGGAGCTGATCGGCGATCGTCGCCCGCGGCTCCGGCAGTTCGCTGATCCGGCGGACGGCCAGGCCGTGGACGTTGTCGACCTCGGCCAGCATCTGCTCGAAGACCGTTCGCGCGCGCAGGTCCGAGGCCTTGGCGGCGTCTTCGTTCTTGCCTTCCATGGCGGCACCGGTCTGCATCCCGATGCGGACCAGTTCCTCCAGGTAGTCGTCGAAGGAACGCGCGGCCTGGGCCGGTTCCGGGATCAACTGCCGAAGCTGGATGGCCGCAGCCTCCGCGGCGGGCTCCACAGCGGCCACCGGCGCGGCGGCGGCGATCGGATTGCCGGTAGCGGCCGCAACCCGATCCCGCGGCGCGGCCATCGAACTGGACCACAGCCACCAGCCGAGACCGAGTGACAACAGGATGGCAATCGTCGCCACTGACAGCGCGCGGCGACCCTTGGGCAAGAACGAACCGGTCGAGACAGTTTCCGTGTGCATGTTTGTTCCTCGATTACAAAACGCGAGCGCCGACTCCGCCGACGGCGCTCGCTACCACTACCTGGAGGGGTAGGGGGGAATGACTGGCGCCGGATCCTCAGTTGCCGTCCCGGCCTTCCGATTTGGTGCTGCAGTTGACGGTCCGGTAGTTGTCCAGGCCCCCTACCGTCGTCAGCGGCTGGCGTTGGCAGGCAGCCGTCAGCCAGAACCACGCATCGAACGGGTCGTAGCAATCCCAGGCGTGGATCTCGACCGGCACGATGTTGGCGAACTCGGCCAAGGTGCCGCAGCCGTCCTCGTGCTTGGGCATGTTGTGGGCCGGCTCCACCCGGATCGTCGGGCAGACGCGTTGTGCGACGGTGATGCGGACGGCTCCGAAGTCCACATCGATGCCGGCGCTGCACGGCTCCGCCGAGAGCAGCGCGGAGCGGGTCGGCACCTCGGTGACGGTGTTGTGCGGGCACTCCTGGGCGGAGGCGGCAGTGCCGAAGACTGCCGCCAGCATGGCGGCAAGGAACAGTCGGTTCTTCATGACTTCTCCTGAACTGACACGGATCGAGAACGAACGTCGGCGCGCGATCCGTAGCGCCGGCGGGACCCCGGCACCCGCCGCGGTCATGTTCTCTGTGCGCAGGAATCGTCAGCGGTTACACGGCAGCGCGCAGGATTTTTGGCGGGCACGGCGTGCCGCCCGCGGGCGCGGGGGTTGGAGTTCGCGCCCCGTCGCGGCGACGATACGTTCGGCATGGAACTCGACGGCAGTGAGGTGGTGATGACGGCGGACTTCTGTTTCTTCTGGAAGCCGCCGGCGCCGTTTTCGCCGTGGACGCGTTCGCACTTCACTGTGGATGGGTCGAGTACACGCATGCCGAGTTCATGATGGCGGCGAAGGCCCGGCTGTTCGGTGACGATGCGATGCGGGCGAGAATCCTGCAGGCGACGCACCGGAGACGCAGAAGAAGCTCGGCAAGGCCGTTCGTGGGTTCGTCGAGGAGGCCTGGCGGCAGCATCGGATGGACATCGTCGTGCGCGGCAATCTCGCCAAGTTCGGGCAGTCGGAGAAACTGCGGCGGGCGTTGCTGGAGATTGGCGAACGGCGATTGGTGGAGGCCAGTCCGCGGGATTGCATCTGGGGGATCGGTCTGCGGGCCGATGATCCGCGGGCGCTGGATCCGGCGCAGTGGCGCGGGGAGAACTTGCTGGGACAGGCGCTCGATGAGGTGCGGCGGCGTCTGCGTGGGTAGTCGGGGGCTGGCGAACGGTTTGCGGCGGCGGAGCGTTGCGGCAACAGCGGCGAGGGTGGGCTTGTTGGGCTTGTTCTTGGGGTGTGACGGCCGACTGTGCGGGTGCTATGGTGGAGGTGGCGACGGTGTGGCGGGCGTGGCGGGCGTCGCCTTGGAGGACTCCATGATCGAGGTGAACTTCTCGAAGCTGTGGCGACGGCTGCGTCGGCGACCATCGACTCTCCGGTGCGAGCACGATCGCGAGGACGTGGCGGGCGCCTCGGTGCTGCTTTCGTGGCAGCAGCTGGCGGCGGATCTGATGACGCCTCGGGGGGAGGCGTACGCGCGGCAGACCGCGAAGCACGTGGAAGTCGATCTGATTCGGCGGGCGAAGCGGCGGCCGCGGGTGGTGAGTGCGGACATGGACGCGATGGCGGCGGCAGCCGGGAGTGACTTCCAGGAGCCAGGAGCCAGGAGCCAGGAGCCAGGAGCCAGAGAATCCGATCTCCAGGTTGCTGGCCGAACTGGTCACGGTGCTGACCCCGGCCGAACAGGAGGTCTACCTGCTGCTTCGCGAGGGTGTGATCAACAACGAGGAGATCGGGACCCGTCGCGGCTGTTCTCGCCAGGCCGTGGCAGTGCTGCGCGACTCGATTACCGACAAGGCCTGTGCGATCAGGAAAAAACTCGCGATGGGTTGACGGCCAGCGTCTTCTCCTGTGCGCGACCGGCCGCGGGACGAGTGCACGAGTCAAGGCACTGCCGGCAGGTCGGCAAGAATCACGAGGAGACAACATGCTGCTCGGACAAACAGTGATGGCCCCGACGGCGGGGGCGACCTACTACGGTCCATGGATGCCGCGTCGCGGCAACGGCTTCCTGGCGGTGCTCCAGGTGTTCCTGGCCTCGACCACCGTCGGCAACTTCACGGTCAAGGTCGAAGTGCAGACCAAGAAC
Organism: Planctomycetota bacterium; assembly: GCA_016713175.1. GTDB lineage: Bacteria > Planctomycetota > UBA1135 > UBA1135 > UBA2386 > JADJPQ01. Next base: position 386,884 of record JADJPQ010000026.1, on the reverse strand, counting down.
GAGGAGGACATCGATCCGTCGACGGCGCTGTCGGGGTCGATCACGGTCAACGACGTTGGCGTCGAAGAAGCGCTGTTCACTGGCTGCCTCGAACTGGTGCGCTACAGCACGCTCACTGGCGTGTCGACCGACCGGTGGTGCACCTGCGGATGAATCCCCGGTCTGGCAACCCAACTGAGGACCCAAGCCATGGACATGATGCTGCTCGGAGAGTTGATCCGCGCCGAAGCTGCGGGAACGGTGTGCGCCGGTCACTGGATGGCCGCCAAGGGCAACGATGGGGTCGCCGGTCTGGAGACGTTCTACGTCAGTGCCACCGGGTTCACCGTGGTGCTGCAGACGAAGAAGTCGGACGAGGCGGACTCGGCGGCGGTCGACATCGGATCGGGCACGGTTGAGCACCACACCGGGCGTGGTCAAGTTCGACGTCAACGACGCCAAGGACCTGGTGCGCTACGCGATCTCGGCCAGCACGGGCGGGATCTGGATGCATGCGCAGTTCTTGCAACCGATGTGGGCACCCAACTGAAACCGGAGGACACGAACATGACGAACCAGGTGCAAGGTGAGATTCTGTTCAAGGGCATCGACTCGGGCGCGGGGCAGTGGGTCTACACGCCGTGGATCGAGGTGCAGGGCGACTTCGCGACCCTGGCGATCGAGGTGACGGCGATCTCGGGCGTGACGCTGACGTGGAACGTGGAGACTCGCACTGCCGAGGACGCGACGACCGTCGTAGACGTTCTCTCGAACCAGTCGGCGAACTCCGTCAACGTGCATTGGGCGAATTCCACCGGCAAGGCGAAGCAGTGGATCCGCTTCCAGTTCGCGACTGGCGGCACTGCGGATCTGGCGAAGTGGGTGCGCGTTCGCGCGCTGATGCCGTCGTGGCAGGTGAACCGGTAGCGATCGAGTCCGAACCGAGATCCGCGAGGTCGAATCATGCTCGCCATGCCCGAGAGCCGCAGTCTGCCGCAGTTCGGTCGCACGCTGAAGTCGTTGATGCGACCGGCGGAGGTCGTTTTTGGCGGCGCCAAGGAAACTGGCGGTCAATGTGGGTGCGGCGGCAAGTGTGGCGGTGGATCTGCTTGCGGCGGCGGCTGCAGCGGGCGTTGTAGCCCCGGTAGTGGCGGATGCAGTTGCAAGAGTGGCTCCACTGCTCGCAGCGGAGGCGGTGGGAGTGATCGCGGTGCTTCTTCCCCTGGTTCTGGAATTCCTGGAATAGCGTCAGGGGAGTGGGCTCTGGTTGTTCCAAACAGGGAACAGGATTACCGGGCAAGGAGCCGAACCGGGGGCGACGGGCCTCGGACTGGTGGAGGTCGGAATCACGATCCCTGTCCACAATCGTGTCTCTTGGAGTACGAACAGTATCAGAAGTGCTGCGACGAGGCGTGGAGAACCTCCACGACTCGTGGGCAATATGAGTTCAAGATGGACGGCTGTCAGCAGATGGGGCTTATCTATGAGTATTTCTGTGCGCGGTACGACGACTGCCCGATGCAACCTTGTCGCTATGCATGGCGAGAGTGTGGAGACCAAGACGACGAGACAGAGAAGGAGGATCTCGAAGAGTGCAAGAAGCTGACGGCAATGCTTGGTTGTCCAAGCATGAACAACGTGGCGAACTGCATGGAGTGGAAGAAGTGGTGTTTCTGCCCACCGAGCGCCAAGAAGCCGCCGAACCACGGTCTCCTCTGCAAGGAGGCTGGAGATCGGTTCGCAAGAAGGTGCACGACGAAAGACGGGCCCAGCTGGGCAACGGACTGCAGCCGCAGCCAGTGCGAGACCGAGGCAAGTCGGTTTGGCACTGTCTGTTATGCTCAGGTTCTCGCGGCGTGTTTGCCCCTCAGGCTCTTCGGTGCTCCCTACTTCGAGTGTGTCGGTATTGGCGTTGCTGGATGCACGGCCGCTGAGCAAGCCTGGAAGGTCCGCTGCATGCTGTGTGGGCGACCGTAGTCGTGATGAGTTCTTGACCATGAAAACGATCGGTACCCAAGATGGCGATACGCTCCTGGCAAGAGAGTTCGCGAAGTGGACGGCTGGAATCGCGAGCCTTTCCGGTGCGATGGTGCTCTTCTTTTTCAGCATGCAATACCAATTGCCGGCCGAGCGTGTTTGGTCGGCGTTGCTACGCGCTTCGGTCTTTCTCCTCTTTTGTGAAGCTCTCGGCTACCTCGGAGGCAGGTATCTGCGCCGTCGAGTTCGGTCGGGAGTGAATACTCCGACTGACTCCAATACGCTATCCTAGCCCAACTTCCGCAGCTCATAGTCGTTTGGAGGAATCACGAGGAGACAACATGCTGCTCGGACAAACAGTGATGGCCCCGACGGCGGGGGCGACCTACTACGGTCCATGGATGCCGCGTCGCGGCAACGGCTTCCTGGCGGTGCTCCAGGTGTTCCTGGCCTCGACCACCGTCGGCAACTTCACGGTCAAGGTCGAAGTGCAGACCAAGAACGAGGAGGACATCGATCCGTCGACGGCGCTGTCGGGGTCGATCACGGTCAACGACGTTGGCGTCGAAGAAGCGCTGTTCACTGGCTGCCTCGAACTGGTGCGCTACAAGTACACGCTCACTGGCGTGTCGACCGACCGGTGGGTGCACCTGCGGATGAATCCCCCGGTCTGGCAACCCAACTGAGGACCCAAGCCATGGACATGATGCTGCTCGGAGAGTTGATCCGCGCCGAAGCTGCGGGAACGGTGTGCGCCGGTCACTGGATGGCCGCCAAGGGCAACGATGGGGTCGCCGGTCTGGAGACGTTCTACGTCAGTGCCACCGGGTTCACCGTGGTGCTGCAGACGAAGAAGTCGGACGAGGCGGACTCGGCGGCGGTCGACATCGGATCGGGCACGGTTGGTACCACACCGGGCGTGGTCAAGTTCGACGTCAACGACGCCAAGGACCTGGTGCGCTACGCGATCTCGGCCAGCACGGGCGGGATCTGGATGCATGCGCAGTTCTTGCAACCGATGTGGGCACCCAACTGAAACCGGAGGACACGAACATGACGAACCAGGTGCAAGGTGAGATTCTGTTCAAGGGCATCGACTCGGGCGCGGGGCAGTGGGTCTACACGCCGTGGATCGAGGTGCAGGGCGACTTCGCGACCCTGGCGATCGAGGTGACGGCGATCTCGGGCGTGACGCTGACGTGGAACGTGGAGACTCGCACTGCCGAGGACGCGACGACCGTCGTAGACGTTCTCTCGAACCAGTCGGCGAACTCCGTCAACGTGCATTGGGCGAATTCCACCGGCAAGGCGAAGCAGTGGATCCGCTTCAAGTTCGCGACTGGCGGCACTGCGGATCTGGCGAAGTGGGTGCGCGTTCGCGCGCTGATGCCGTCGTGGCAGGTGAACCGGTAGCGATCGAGCCCGAACCGAGATCAGCGAGGTCGAATCATGCTCGCCATGCCCGAGAGCCGCAGTCTGCCGCAGTTCGGTCGCACGCTGGCGTCGTTGGTGCGGCCGGCCGATGTCGTCTTTGATTGGGGGCGCGGGCAGTCCAATCACTGCGCCTGTGGCGAGAAGTGCGACGGAGGTTGCGGCGCTGAATGCGGTCGCGGTTCTCGGTGCGATTGCAGCGGAAGCGGACGTGGCGCATGCGGTTCCTGGAAGTCTGACAGCCTGCGTCGTCGTGACAAGAGACAACGCCGATCGTCCTGCAGTGCCTCGCCTCACAGTTCGCGAGAGGGCATGCAGGGGGCGGCAGTTGGTGAGTCGAGCGGGGGTTCTCTTCAGAATGGTCAGCCGTGGTGGTGCACTGGCCATGCATGTATCGTTGACGGTCAGTTGGTCAGGGGACTGTATCGATTGGGTCCACGTGGAGAAATGATTTGTTATGGGCAAGACTGCGAAGTGTGTCGGTACTGTCAGGTGGGTCCGTCGTGCCCACCGGAATGTCGCAAAGCCCATGACCGGGCCCAAGCCGCTTGCTCCAATCCGCCGACCGGATATGACGATTGGCTTCGGTGGTTCCGTAGCTGCCTAGATGAAACGCTGCTCTACATTGCGCGGTGCGGCCACGAGCCCAACTGTCCGAAGATGCGCATTCATTCCGCTCCTGAAGGGAGTGCTCGTGACTGCCTGGCGACAGCAGAAGGGATATCTGAGGAAAAGGGTGTCCGGAATCCTGACAAGCGAGCGCACTGCTACCTCAACTGCTGTTTTAGGCTGCTTGACAAGGGAGAAGCAGCAAATCTCGCCTTCGACTTAGCTGCGCTTGGTAAGGAGGTGTGGGATAGGAACACGGGCAGTAACACCGTTGTGGAAAGTGCCGATGACATGATTGCGAACCAGGTTGGCATCAAGTGCGCGGCCAACATCAGTGCAGCGGCCTCAGTTTTCTTCCAGCCGATGGATTCGGAGATCTCGCACGAGATGTGCATGAGGTGCTGTGAGTCAGAATACCCAAGATAACAGCGCAAGGCCGCGCTGGCGAGTTTGGCTGAACCTTACGGCTCAGTTCCTTGTCGCAGTCCACATGTTGACCGACTTGTGGGTATGGTGGGCGTACGGCAGGTCTTTGTGGGTGTTGCATCTGGCGTACGTATTGGCGATGCTCCCATTGCTTCGTTGGAATGCTGCAGCCGGGCTCGTTCTGGCCATCTTCTGGACGATACTCGTGTGGCCACTTACTGTCTTCTGGATTCCGTGGGACTGACGAGCCGGTTGTTCCGCTCGACGCGGTGTCACCCATGTCCCGGGACGCGGTGCGGCATGACGATCTGCGCTTGTGCTCGGGATCCCGCAAGGCCGGCCACCCTGGCGCGCCGCGTGGCTCGGGGGAACCCGCAACCTCGTCGCTCCGCTCCTCGGATTGCAGCCTCCCCCGAACCACGCGGTCTCTGGTCTGCGCCGTTGGCTTGGCCGTGCAGAGTGTCACCCATGCGCCCGGACAAGAGAGTCACCTACAGTACTGTACCACTGACTCTGTGCGCAGTCGTGTACCACGTCCCAGACGACGTTAAATCAATACCCGGATGGTAACCTGTCACCGCTTCGCTGCGCCGCCACTCGGCGTATCGAGTCAATCTTTCGGCGACAGTCGCTGCCCGGCTCGGGCAAGCGGTTGGGCGGCGATTGGAACCAGAGCCTGGGCCGTTCTGTCAGGCCTCGTGGTGGCGGCCGGCTTCGCTGCATGTTCGATGGCGCCAGCGCAGCGCGACGAAGGGTCCGAGGATGCCGAACAAGGTGAATCGCCGCACCAGCCGTCCCTGACAGACTTTTCTGAGTCCGATCGTGAAGTCGTCGCGGCGATGCTGCGCGACGTCCCGCGGAAGTTCCCCACGCCGTACTCTGTGTTGCCGGGATCGCGTGCCGTGACGATCTTGCTCACCGGCCGTGTGCGGGTAGCCCTTGATGATTTCGTAAGTTTGGAGTGTCTGTCTGCGGCTCCGGAACTCGACATTGCCATCGGCGATCGATGCGACTTTCAGGGTTGTTCGGAATGGACGCGAGAGGAGTTCGGGGTTTCGGCCCGGCGCGTGGCGGTCGGTGACGTGCGGACCTGCGTTGTGCATGGTGCGGGCTTTGGTGGCCGACTGTGGAAACGTTTCCTGATCTTTCCAGGCCCTGCTCGTTGACCACAAGAGCTACGCCATGGGCTTGATCGTACGAGAGGCGTCAGCTCCGGAGGACTCATGATCCAGGTGGACTTCTTGACGTTGTGTCGACGGTTGTGTCGACGACAATCGACGCTGCGTGGCGTGCGCGATCGCGAGGACGTTGCCGGCGTCTCGGTGCTGTGCGCGTGGCAGCAGGCGGCGACGGACCTGATGACGCCACGGGGGAAGCGTACGCGATACGGACCGCGTAGTACGTGGGGGCACCGGCGAGCGGCAGATGGTCGAGGCCGGTTCGCGGCATTGTCTCTGCGGGATCGGGCTGCGGCCAGACGATCCGCGGGTCCTTATGGGTCGGTCCCACACGACCTCCAACTACGACTCGAATGGTAACCTGTCGCCGGATCGGCGTGCCGCCCGTCGTCGCATCGTGTTGCTCTCTGTGCGGCTGTCGCTGCCCGGTCCGGGCAAGTGGATGGGCGACGATCAGAACTGGATCCTGGATGCTCCTGTCAAGCCTCGCAGTGGCCGCCGGCTTCGCCGCGTGTTCGATATGTTCGATGGCCCCAGCGCAGCCCGGCGATGGGTCCAAGCGGGCCGAACGCGAAGGAACGCCGCACCAACCGTCCCTGGCGGATTTCCTCGAGGGCGATCGTGAAGTCGTCGCGGCGATGCTGCGCGCCGCTCCTGAGAAGTTCCCCGCGCCGGATTTCCTGATCCCGCGATCACGTGCAGTGACGAGCTTGCTCACCGGCCGGGTGCAGTACGCTCGTGACGGATTCGTGTGTTTGGAGTGTCTGTCGGCGGCCCCGGAACTCGACATTGCCACTGGCGATTCCTGCGCCCTCTATGGTTGTTCGGAATGGACGCGAAAGGAGTTCGGGGTTGCTGCAAGAAGCGTAGCGGTCGGCGAGGTGCGGACGTTCGCTGTGCACGGGTCGGGCTTTGGTGACGGACTGTGGAAACGGCTCTTGCTCTTTGCAGGTCCCGCGCGTTGACCACGAGGGCTGCCCAAGGCCTCGCCAACGGCTCAGAGTGACTCCAAGTGCAGGGGGCGCTGCCCTGCCAGGGCGACGATGATTGCCGCGTCGGACATCGGCGCCATCGTGCGCATGCGCATTGGAGAGCTGGGAACTGCGAGACTGGCGTTTGGCACCGATGTGCCAGGTGACCATGCGCTCGACGGCAACACCTGCCGAGGGGGGCGCGAGTGGTGGATGGGCGAATAGATGTAGGAGTCCGGGCTATCAGGACCGGTCTCGGTTCGGCCAAGCGGGACCGCTGAGTTCGGGCAACCGGGACCACCCCGGCTCGGGCAAGCGGGACCACGCAAGATCGGGCAAACGGGACCACGAGAGTCCGGGCAAGCGGGCTGGGCCGATCCTGGGTTGGACCGGCAAGCCTGCCGCAGATCCGCATGCTCCCCGACACTCTGCAAGCACGACCCCTGCCCTGGTCAGCCCAGATGCAGCCATGCAGCCACATGAGCCACACGCCCGGATTGCCACTCCGCCCTCCGCGGATAAGATCCCGCCACCCCGGCACAGCCTCGCCGGGGTCGGCCCCGCCCCCTGGCCGTCGCAAGCGCCCTGATGTTCACGCTCCAAGTACTCGACCGCGGACAGACCTTCCTGTTCCCGCTCGACGACCGCCCGATCCATGTCGGCAGCGGTCCGAGCTGTGAACTCCGGCTCCAGGAATCCGGCATCGCCGACCGCCACGCTCGCTTCGAGCGGTCCGGCGACCAGCTCCGCCTCCAAGCCCTTGCCGGCGAACTGCGCCTGAACGGCCGACCCGTCCGCGACGCCGACCTCGCACTCGGCGACCGCATCGAGATCGGCGCCGCGGTGCTCGTGGTCGGCCGTTCGGTCGCCCGTACCGCCAGCGCCGACGACGTCGTCGGCGAGACCCGAGCCGCCGCGCGCATTCGCGCCGAACGGCCGGCACGCCGCAGTTCCCGCTGGTTGCCATTCGTGGGTGCCGCAGTGGTCGCCGGAGCCGCGGTCGCGTTCGCGATCTTCGGCGGCGGCGATGACGGCAATCACAACTTCTCCGGCATCGATCGCCTGCGCCGCGCCGGCAGCTTTGCCGCGGCCCGCGCCGAGGTCACGCGGTTGCGCACCGATTGGGCCGCGGGTGACGAGAACCGTCTGCGCAAGCTCGACGCACTGGACGACAGGATCACTGTCACCGAAGGCGCGGTGGAAGAACGGCGTCAGGCCGTGATTGCGGCCGTCGACCAGGACTACGCCCAGATCAGTCGCCAGTTGCAGCGCGAAGAGAAGCAGGCCGGGATTGTCGGCGAGGCAGCGCGGATCGTCCGTTCGTCGCTGACCGAGATCCTCGCCGGACGGCCAGGCGCGCCGGTTGTGCCGATTGTGCCGACCGTGGAGCAGCCGACGTCGCCCGAAGGCGCCAAGCCCACCACCGCAACCGTTGCCCAGGCCCAGACGGCGGTGGCTGACAACACGGTCGACGCGGTGGCCGTGCAGTCGCAGCTCGACGACGCCATGCGACTGCAACAGCAGGGCCTGTTCCTGCAGGCGCTGGATGCGCTGCAGGCAGCCCTCGCCAACGGCGACGCGTCGGTGCAGCAGCGCGTGCAGACGCAGATCGAAGCGACCCGGAAGGCCGCGCTGACCGCCCGCGACGAACTGCTGGCGACGACGCGGGGGATGGTGGAGAAGGGCGAACTGGCCGCGGCGGCGGATCTGCTCGGCAAGCAGGCCCACCGGTTCCCGGTGCACGTCGACTTCGCCGTGCTCGGCAGCACGCACCGCGACCTGCAGGAACGCGCGGTTGCCAAGGAACGTCAGGCCAGGATCGCGGCGGCGCGGCCGGCACCGGCGGCGCCGGCGAAGGCGGTCGACGAAGGGCAACGCCGCGTCACGCTGGCCAGCCTGCAAGCGTTGCTCGATCGGATCCGCACCGCTGAACTCGCTGGCGACGCCGCGACGGCGGCGACGCTGCTCCGCGAAGGCGCCGACCTGGTGCGCGAACGCGATCCCGACTACGCCGGCCGGTTGGTCGTTCGCGCCGATGAGTGCGAACGGATCGGCGGTTTGCACGCTGCGATCGCGAAGTTCCTGCAGGGCGGCGGCAAGATCGAATTGCCGTTGCGGTCGGGCCGGCTCGGCCTGCTGCATGGCGTCGACGGCGCGGCGCTGCTGGCCGACACGACCGACGGCCCACAGCGGCTGACGTTGCTGGACCTGACGGCGGATGGCCTTGGCACGCTGCTGGTCACCGCGAAACTCGGCGGCGATGCCGCGCTGGGCGCGGCGACGATGCTGTACCGCAACGGCGAGCCGGCGGCGGCGGAGACCGTGCTGGCCAAGGCGGTGAAGGCCGAACCGGCGCTGAAACCGCGGATCGACGCGGCGATCGCCGCCGGTCGCGGTGAGCCCGCCGATCCGCGGGGCTACACCCTGCGCGACGGCCTGTTCGTGGCGGCGAAGCAGATCGACGCCGAGAAGGCGTCGGTGCGGCTGCTGGCGCAGTTGCAGACCGTGTTGCGCGGCCGCGATCACAAAGCGCGCGATGCATTCGTCACCGACCTGCTCGCGCAGGGCCCCGACGCGCTCGGCGCCGTCGTGCTGGCGTTCCGGAAGGAACTGGCGGGGCAGATCGAGCGGATCGGCAAGTCCAACCTGAAGAAGCAGGTCGACAAGCTGGCGGTGCAACGCGCCGCGCTCGACGACGCCAGGAAGCATGCGATCGAACTGATCTACGACGAGGTCAAGTACTTCTATCCGTACAAGCCGCCGGCCGTGTCGGCCGAGAAGGCCAAGGAGTACGCGGAAGTGCAGGCCGAGGTCGACCGCCGGGTCGCCTCGGTGCGCGCGATCTGGAACGACGATCGGCTGCGCATCAAGGTGCCGGCGACGCTGCAGGACGATCTGTCGCGGCTCGACTGGGTCGCCAGGACGCTGGCCGAACTCGGCGAACTCGACGCCAGCGCGATGGCCGAAGTCGAATGGGCGCGCGCGTTGCCGCCGGGCGACGCGATCGACATCACGACCTACTGCGTCACGTCGCTCGAGCGCGAGCAACTGGTCGAATGGCAGAAGGTCGAGGCCTACAACGCGATCGTCGTCCGCAAGGTCGCGGCCGGCGAGAAGGAGCAGCTGGCGGTCACCAACGCCTACCGCGCGATGTTCCGGCACCGACCGCTGGCGCTGAACCTGAAGATCGTCACCGCCGCGCGCGGTCATGCCGAGGAGATGAGCACGCTCGGCTACTTCGCGCACTTCTCGCCGACGCCGGGTCGGCGGACGCCGTTCGACCGGATGAAACTCGCCGGCTACGACTTCGGCGTCAGCGAGAACATCGCGTTGAACGACGGCGCCGAGGCTTCGCACAACGCCTGGTGCCATTCGTCCGGGCACCATCGCAACCTGCTGAGCCCGACGCATCGCGAGTTCGGTGTCGGCAACCTCGGGCGCTACTGGGTGCAGAACTTCGGCGGCGCGCAGCAGTACCTGGAGACGCCGGAGTGGGCCGAGGCGCTGGAGAAGGGCCAGAGCCGGTAGCAGCGGGCGGCGACGTTAGGTCAGCGGGCCGAGGCTTCCGCCAGGGCACGTTCCAGCAAGTCGTGGATCCCCGCGACGACGTCCACATCGTTGGTGGCACGCGCCACACCCCAGACTGAACTGGCGACGGATCCGCCGAGGTGGTAGGCGACTCCGAGGCTTTCGAGCACCTCGATCACCGGGGTCAGCGCAACCAGCACATCGGACTCAGGTGCCAAGCCGCCTCCCGGAAGCCCGCAGCCGACCTGCCAGTTCCTTGCCGTAGGTCACTTCGACCCAGCGCAGCAACACGTCGTGCTCGGAGGCATCCGGCATCGTGTCGCGGATCGCGGCGCGCGACCAGCGGATCGTCTGCGCGGTCAGATCCTGAACCATCGCCACCCGCTGCGAGATCGATCGCCGAGCGATCAGGCGCGCGACGAGATCGTGGATGTGAGGCGGGGTGTCGTCGAGCACGGCGCCACAGGATACCGCGGCTTGGGCTGTGCGCGTGCCGGCGCGGTCAGTGCTTCTTCGGCACCTGGAAGATGTGCACCGCCATGCTGTGCACGGCCTCCGCCGCTTCCATCATCGCTTCGGGCAGCGTCGGGTGCGCGTGGATCGTCTGCGCGAGGTCGGACACCGTCGCGCCCATCTCGATCGCCAGCGCCGCCTCGGCGACCAGTTCGGTCACTTCCGGGCCGATCATGTGCACGCCGAGCAGCTTGTCGGTCTTGGCATCGCCGACGACCTTGACCCAGCCTTCGGTTTCGTTCAACGACATCGCGCGACCCGACGCGCCGAACGGGAACTTGCCCTCGACCGGCTCGAAACCGGCCTTCTTCGCTTCGTCGACCGACAGACCGACGCTGGCAATCTCCGGATCGGTGAAGATGACCGCAGGGATGCAGGCCGGGTCGTAGGCGACACCCTGGTCGCCGGCGATCGCCGCCGCGGCGACCAGGCCTTCGTGCGAGCCCTTGTGCGCCAGCATCGGCTGGCCGGCGACGTCGCCGATCGCGTAGATGCCAGGGACGTTGGTCATCCGGCGGGCGTCGACCGGAATGAAGCCGCGTTCGTCGACCTTGCCGCCGACGGCTTCGAGGCCGAGGCCCTTGCCGTTCGGGCGGCGGCCGACGCACGACAGCACGACGTCGCACTCGAACGTCTGCGGCTTGCCCTCGACCTCGGCGGTGACCTGCAAGCCAGTCTTGGTCTTCTGGAAGCCGGTGGCCTTGGTCTTCAGGTGGACGTCGATCTTCTTCTTCTTCAGCGAACGGCCCATCTCCTTGGACAGTTCTTCCTCCATGCCCGGCAGCACGCGGTCCATGAACTCGAGCACGCGGATCTGGGTGCCGAGCTTGTGGTAGACGAGGCCGAGTTCGAGGCCGATGTAGCCGCCGCCGATGACGATCATCCGCTTCGGGATCGCCTTCGGGGCCAGGGCGTGCGTCGAGGACCAGACGTTTTCGCCGTCGAACGCAAAACCCGGCACTTCGATCGGCGTGCTGCCGGTGGCGATCACGATGTTCTTGCTCTCGAGCGTCCTCTTGCCGTCCTTGCCGGTGACCTCGACCTTGTTGCGCGCGGTCACGGTCGCGGCACCCATGTGCACGTCGACCTTGTGGTTCTTCAGCAGACCGCCGACACCGGAGGTCAGCTTGTTCACAATGCCGGCCTTCCAGGCGACCAGCGCGGCGACGTCCAGCCCCTCGAACTTCGCCTTGATGCCCATCAGGTCGGCGTGCTGGATCTTGTCGACCAGCTTGGCGGCGGCGATCAGCGCCTTGCTCGGGATGCAGCCGACGTTGAGACAGACGCCGCCGAGGTTCTCGCGCTCGACGACTGCGGTCTTCAGGCCGAGCTGGGCGCAGCGGATGGCGCAGACATAGCCGGCCGGGCCGGCACCGAGGACGAGGACGTCGTAGGTCATGGGAAGGGGGCGGAACAGAGTAGGTGGCGGCCCAGGGGATTCCAGCCTCCGCCCCGGCAGAGCCGGGGCGGAGGCTGTCGCCGGTGGGTGCCGCCGGCTCAGCCGGTGCCGCAGGTCGATTCGTGCACGCTGAGCAGACCGTGCCGCCGCCAACCGATGGTCAGCAGCCAGGTCTTCGCGTCGGTCACCGGCCGGATCACGATTTCGAGGTTGCGCCAGCGAATGGTCTCGCGGAATCCGGAGAACCAAGGTGCTGATGTGAACGGATCGACCGGCGAGCGCGCGTCCACCATGCGGCCTTTGGCCGCATGGTGGCGTGCGTTCTGCAGGACGTACTTCAGTGCGTTCCTGGTCTCGCGTGGCGTCTTCAGGATGTGGTCGTGGTAGCGGTCGGCGAACACGCTGCCGCGGCGCTGCCACAGCCTGTTGAGCTTCTTGGCGATCCGGATCAGCAGGCCCTGCAGACCGCGAGCGAGGGATTGGCGGTCCTTGGCCTCGACGATCAGGTGCAGGTGGTCGTTCAGGATGGCGAAGTGGCAGAGGCGGAACGCGGTCCCGGCGGCGTTGCCGCCGGGACCGCGGCAGCCTGCCGCGAACGCCGCGCGCAGCGCGGCGTAGGCGGCGGGATGGCGCAGGCGGGGGAGGTGCTGGCGCAGCTTGACGGTGACGTGCACCGGGAAGCGCGGTGCCAGTGTCGTTCGGGTGGTGTGCGGAATGCCTGCCTGCGCGCCGTTGGGTTTGCGACCGGCGCCCGGGCGAGCGCCGCCGCGGCCGGGACGGAAGGGCAGCAGGGGGGCGGTCGTTCGTTTGCGGGGGACGCCGGTCGCCATTTGATTCAGCAGAAATGGTATTCGGTGGCTTGCGGATGTCAACCGCTGTCCGCGGAATGCGGCCGGTGACTACTGGGGAGCGGCGAGCGCGCGGGGAGCGGCGAGCGCGCGGGGAGCGGCGAGCGCGCGGGGAGCGGCGAGCGCGCGGGGAGCGGCGAGCGCGCGGGGGGAGCGACCCGGGGACGCCCGACGCGCTGCTCCCCGGCGAATGGCTGTCTGGTGGCGCTGAGCGCGTGCCGGCGCCTGGCTGGGGGCGGCACGAGGTCGGAGGCTGCACCGCCGCTTCGGTCGCCGCTCTGCTGAAGGTGCCCCCTCGCGCGCACGGTGCGCCCCTCGCGCGGGCGCTCAACCGGCGCGCGGGCCGGGCCCGCGCGGGCGCGAGCTACTTCTTCTTCGCTTCCGCCCGTTCGTCCGCCGGTTTCTCCGGCACGGGCCGCGGCGTCATCTCGAACGCGATCTCGCCATCCTTCATGGTCGCCTTGATCGCGTACGGCGTGTCCAGCTGGCCCTTCAGCACCTGCTCGGACAGCGGGTCCTCGAGGTGCTTCTCGATGCCGCGCTTGAGCGGGCGGGCGCCGAAGTCCTCGTGGAACGACTTCTCGATCAGATTGTCGATGACCGCCTGGTCGACTTCGAACGTGTGGCCCTTCTGCTTCAGGCGGCCCGAGACCTTGCGCAGTTCGTTCTCGACGATGCGCTGCATGTCGTCGCGGCCGAGCTGGTTGAACACCACGACTTCGTCGAGGCGGTTGATGAACTCGGGGCGGAAGTGCCGTTCGACCTCGCCCTGGATCATCTCGCGCATCTTCTCGTGGCCGTTGTCCTTGCCGGTCTTGCCGAAGCTCAGGCCGGTGCTGTTCTTGATCAGGTTGGCGCCGATGTTCGACGTCATGATCAGGATCACGTTGCGGAAGTCGATGTGCCGCCCGAACGAGTCGGTCAGCCGGCCTTCCTCCATGATCTGCAGCAGCATGTTGAAGATGTCCGGGTGCGCCTTCTCGATCTCGTCGAGCAGCACGACCGAGTACGGGCGCCGGCGGACCTTCTCGGTCAGCTGGCCGCCTTCCTCGTAGCCGACGTAGCCCGGGGGCGCGCCGACCAGCCTGGAGGCGTTGTACTTCTCCATGTACTCGGACATGTCGATCTGGATGATCGCTTCCTCGCTGCCGAACATGAACTTGGCGAGGCACTTCGACAGCCACGTCTTGCCGACGCCGGAGGGGCCCAGGAAGATGAAGCAGCCCATCGGCCGGTTCGGGTCCTTGAGGCCGGCGCGGCCGCGGCGGACCGCCTTGGCGATCGCGGTGATCGCGCGCTCCTGGTTGATCACGTCCTTGCCGAGATCGCCTTCCATGTGCAGCAGGCGGTCGGCTTCGGCCTGGTCGAGGCGGTTGAGCGGGATGCCGGTCATCTTGCTGACCGTCTCGGCGATCACGTCTTCGTCGACGATGCCGCCCGACTCCTTGTTGGTCTCGCGCTCACGCCATTCGCGCTGGATCTCTTCCTTCTTCTTGCCGAGCTTGAACGCCTGGTCGCGCAGGTCGGCGGCGCGCTCGAAGTCCTGGTTGGCGACCGCTTCTTCCTTCTCCTTGGACAGGCGGGTGATCTCGGTGTCCATCTCCCGCAGGTCCGGCGGCGCCGTCATCGACTTGATGCGGATGCGGGCGCCGGCCTCGTCGATCACGTCGATCGCCTTGTCGGGCAGGAACCGGCCGGTGATGTAGCGGGTCGACAGGTCGACCGCCGACTGCAGCGCCCCATCGGTGTAGGTGACGCGGTGGTGCGCCTCGTACTTGTCGCGCAGACCCTTGAGGATCTCGAGCGTCTGCTCGGGCGTCGGCGGTTCGACGTTGACGGTCTGGAAGCGGCGCTCGAGCGCGCCGTCCTTCTCGATGTACTTGCGGTACTCGTCGAGCGTGGTGGCGCCGATGCACTGCACTTCGCCGCGCGACAGCGCCGGCTTCAGCACGTTGCTGGCGTCGATCGCGCCTTCGGCGCCGCCGGCGCCGACCAGCGTGTGCAGTTCGTCGATGAACAGCATCACGTCCTTGGCGCGGCGCACTTCGGTCATCACCGCCTTGATGCGCTCCTCGAACTGGCCGCGGTACTTGGTGCCGGCGACCATCATCGCGAGGTCGAGCACGACGAGGCGCTTCCGGCGCAGGATCTCGGGCACGGTGCCCTTGACGATGCGCTGGGCGAGGCCCTCGACGATCGCGGTCTTGCCGACGCCGGCTTCGCCGAGCAGCACCGGGTTGTTCTTGGTGCGGCGCGACAGGATCTGGATCACGCGCTCGATCTCCGAGTCGCGACCGATCACCGGGTCGAGCTTGCCTTCGCGCGCCAGGTCGGTCAGGTCGCGGCCGAAGCTGTCGAGCGCGGGCGTCTTGCTCTTGCTGTTGCGTTGCTGGCGGGGGCCGGCGCCGTGCCAGGCCGCCGCTGCCGCCGCTCCCCCGCCGCCGCCGCCCGATCTCGCCTCTCGCCCTCTTCCTCTGGCGTTGTTGTTCTCGGAGGCGCCGAGGAACTCGAGGACCTCCTCGCGCACCTCGTCGAGCTTGACGCCGAGGTTCATCAGCACCTGCGCGGCGATGCCCTCGTTCTCGCGGATCAGCCCGAGCAGCAGGTGCTCGGTGCCGATGTAGTTGTGGCGAGCTGGCTCGCCTCCTCCATCGACAGCTCGAGCACCTTCTTGGCGCGCGGCGTGAACGGCAGCTGCCCCATGGTCACCATCGACGGGCCGGTCTTGACGATCTTCTCGACCTCGTGGCGGATCTTCTCGAGATCCACGTTCATGTTCTTGAGGACATTGGCGGCCACGCCGGAGCCCTCCTGGACCAGCCCGAGCAGGATGTGCTCGGTGCCGATGTACTCGTGGTTGAACTTCATCGCCTCCTGGCGGGCGAAGCTCATGACCTTCTTGGCGCGGTCGGTGAAGCGATCGAACATCTGGGTGGGACTCCGGTGACCGTTGCTGGCTCGGTCCTTAGATCGGACGCCAGCGATATAGGATTTTCAGTTGAAGTTCCAGGTCCATCTCGCCGGCTTCTTTGACTTCTGCGGATGCCTGGGCCTCCGGGCCGGTGGGTAGGGTCGCCCCGGGCCGATGGCCAGGTTGGCGATGTCTACGGGCGACCGCCAATCCGGTCCGGCTCCGCAACCGGGGGGATCTGGCGCCCGATCCGGGCGCGGCCGAGCACTTCGCGCGCAGGTGGCGGCGGACGAGCCCGTTGGGCTGAGCGGTTCGCGGTGGCGCTGCAGGTGGCCGGGTTGCGACAGCAGCAGGGCCCGATTCACGGCCGCGACCGTGAAGCCGGCCAAGCGCCTGTGTGGATGCCGAATCGCAGGGCCGAGAGGCAACCCAGGGCCTCCTCGCTGCTGAGGATCTGGGCCCGTTCGAGGGTGCCCAGGGCCCGGTAGATGCGGTCGAGGGTCCGCGAACGGGCGGTGCCGCGCAGCAGCGCTGACCGCCAGTTCGACATCGCCTTGGATCTGCGACTCGGAACGACCGAGCGTGACCTGATTGCTGACCTGATAGAAGTCGCCCAGCGCCCGGCTGCCTTCGCCGTAGAGGCCGCGGACCGCGAGGTGGATCTTCTGCGCGGTGTTGGTCGCTTTCTCGATCTCTTCGGCCCACACCAGGCCCGGAAGGTGGACCATCACCGACAACCGCAGGCCGGTGCCGGTGTTGGTCGGGCAGCTGGTCAGGAACCCGAACTCCTCGGACCAGGCGTACGGCAGCCGCCGCATCAGGGCGTCGTCGAGCCGTTCGGCGCGCCGCCAGGCGGCTTCGGTCTGCAGGCCCGAGGCGAACACCTGCACGCGCAGGTGGTCTTCCTCGTTGATCATGATCGCGACCGCCTCTTCGGTATCGGTGGCGACGCCGCGCGCGCGTTTGCTGCCGGCGAGTTCGCGGCTGATCAGGTGGCGCTCGACGAGCACGGTGCGTTCGAGGTCGTCGATGGTGTCGAGGTCGCACCAGGTCAGGCGCTCGGGCATGCCGCTCTTGCTTGAGGCGCTGCACGACGAAGTGCACGAGCTCGCGGGCCTCGTGGTCGGCCATGCACGGCGAGAAGGGGAAGCCCTGCAGGTTGCGCGCCAGCCGCAGCGGGTGCAGATCGCGATGTCCGTGCCAGGGCCCTTGCCCTGCAGCCAGGCCGACCGGCGGAACTGGTGGCAGCTTGTCACCGACCTGGCCCTCGGAGCTCACGGACGTGCTCGCTCGCCGCGTTCGGCGCGCCGCAGGTCGTCGCGCAGGCGGGCAGCCTCCTCATACCGTTCGCCGCGAACGGCCTCTTCGAGCCGGCGCCGCAGGTCGGCGAGGTTCTTCTCGTCGGTGACCACCGGGGCGGAACGGCAGTCGTCCTGCCAGGCAAGCGACCGCGATGGGCGGCGGCTTCGTGCACGCGCTGCAGCAGCGGCACGAGCTCGCCGCGGAACGTCTCGTAGCAGCGCGGGCAGCCGAGGCGGCCCTTGACCTTGAAGTCCTGCGGCGTCAGGCCACAGCCAGGGCAAACGACGCATCGCTCGGCGCGCGGCCTCCTGAGCCGTCCCGGTCGGCTGGTGCCTTGAGGCCGCTGAGCAGGTCCTCGAGGATCTCGGGCGAGATCTTGGTGGGGCTTCGCCTTGCCGAGCTGGCGCAGGCAGCCCAGTTGCTGCTGCCGGTGTCACCACCGGCCAGGTGCATGACGGGCTGGTCACGGCGCCGCCGTTGAGATCCATGATCACGATGGACGCGATCGCCTTCTGGCACGCTGTGCCACGGCCCATCGGCGGGGAACCGCGATTCAGGTCGCCGACGAGTCGCTCGCCGCGCTTGCCGCACGCCGGGGCGAGCCAGCGGATGGAACTCCAGCGCGCGGGCGCGGAAGTTGGGGTACTGGTCGAACGACGCGAACGCGGGGCTGAACAGGATCGCGTCGCCGGGGGCCGCCGCGGCGAACGCGGCGGTCAGCGCTTCGGCCAGCGTCGTATGTGCGGTCACCGGGCGCCGGCCGGCGATCGCCGCTTGCAGCGGTTTTGCGGCCGCACCGAACAGGTGCGCGCGGCGATGTGGGGCACCACACCGTCGGCGACGGTCTGGAAGTCGCCATCCTTGCTCTTGCCGCCGCCGACCCAGTGGATCCTGCCGGTCAGCGAACGCAGCGCGCTGCGCGTCGACTCGATTTCCGTGGACACGCCGTTGTCGTAGATCCGGACGCCATCGACCAGGCCGAGCAGCTGCAGCCGGAACGGCAGGGGCGCGGCGGCGGCCATGGCGATGCCGATTGCATGCCGAGGGGCGCCGAGGCAGCGCGCGGCGGCGGCTGGCGGCCATCACGTTCTCCAGCTGGAACTCGCCGAGCAGGCGCAGGCGGCCTGGCGGTGCACGATGCGTTGGCTGCCGCTGGCCGAGGCGGACGCGGTGATGCAGCCGTCGACCAGGCCGATGCTGTCGGGCGCCGGTTCGGTCGCCGCAGAGCCGCACGCGGCGCGGCCGACTGGATACGCGGCGGCGACCGGATCGTCGGCGGGGTGCACGACGAAGTCGACCGCGGCGGTCGCCAGCCGGCCCTGGCGGCGTGGTAGGCGTCGAGCGTGCCGTGGCGGTCGACGTGGTCCTTCAGCACGCGCGTGAACACGGCGCCGTGCACGCGCGAGCACGGGTCGAGCCGTTCCAGCTGGAAGCTCGAGATCTCGAGCACCGCGACCTGGTCGCGCTCCCAGGCCGCTTCGTCGGCGAGCAGGCTGTGGCCGATGTTGCCGCCGAGCAGCGCCGGCTGGCCGCCGCGCTGCAGCGCGGCGTGCGTCAGCGTCGACGTCGTCGACTTGCCGTTGGTGCCGGTGATCGCGACGACCGTGCCCGGATAGGCGCTCAAGAACAGGTCCACTTCCTGCGTCACCGGCAGGCCGCGCTTGCGCGCCGCGGCGAGCAGCGGGTGGTGGTCGGGCACGGCCGGGTTGGCGACGAACAGGTCGATGCCGTGCAGGAGCGCTTCGTCTTCGCGGCCGAGCTGCCAGTCGAGATCCGGCAGGCCCGCCAGCGCTTGCCGGCTGTGATCGAGGTCGGGTCCGGTGTTCTTGTCGGCGATCCTGACGTTGCAGCCGCGGCGGTGGAGGAAACGGATCGCTTCGAGACCGCCGCCAAAGCGGCCGAGGCCGTGCACCAGGACGCGCATGCCGGCAGCCAGTGTCACCGTTCGATCCTCGCGCGCAGCGCGCGGTCGCGCAGCGGGATCAGTCCGGCAGGTCGGAAACCGGCGGCGACCTTGTCGGGGTTTTCTGGCAGGTGCACGCCGAGGACCTGGGGTTGCTGGCCGCCGAAGGCAAAGCCGAGCAGTTCGAGGGGGAAGTCGAACGGGAACAGCCACGGCGACACCGGTTCGGCGAGGGTTCCGTGGACGCGGGTCGGCGTCAGCGTGAAGTCCGGGCGTTCGTCGGTGGCGGTTCCGGGCAGCGCATCGACGATGGTCGTGCCGTAGTAGCGGAACGGCAGCGTGCGGGTGCCGGTGATCGGGTCGGGGGGAGGGAGCTGGCGGCCGTCGAGGAGTGCCAGGTCCGGCGCGGCGATCGAGGTGGCGGGACCGGCGCAGCCGGCGAGAAGCCAGGTCAGCAACGCAGCCGGCAGGCGCCAGTGGGGGTGGGCCATGGGGCGGGACGGGGCGCGGGTGGAGCCACTGGCTTCCCGCGCGGCGCGCGGATGAGCCACCCGGCTTCCCGCGCGATGCGCGGGAAGCTGGCGGAGAGGGGGGGATTCGAACCCCCGGTACCGGGTTTGCCAGTACAACACCTTAGCAAGGTGCCGCATTCGGCCACTCTGCCACCTCTCCGGTGGATCGGGGAAGAGCCTACTAGTAGCCGCCCGGGCCGACGTGCGCAAGCGGAGCCAACGGTTTCCGGCGCCGGGCAGGTCCACCAAGCCTCCCCGAAGCCGACGCAAGGCGACCCCCGAGCCGAAGACAGCAAGGCCACTCCCAGGAGTCCTGGAGGTTCGTCACGCGGGCGTTCTGCGACCAACGGCGCCCGCGCCTTTGCCCGCATGGGCACCGCCTCCTCGGCACCGGGCCATCGGGCACTCCCGCGTCGCGGCGCCAGGGCAAGACCTGATTCTCTGGCGCTGCGCGCCAGAGAATCAGTAGTCGACGTCGTTCTTGCTGACGATCAGCACGACATCCGACACTCCCGACACCTGACCCAGCGCCGCCGTCAACTTCTCCGCCGACGCGTCCTTCTCGAGCGTGATGTCGTAGGTCAGCCGCAGGCTGCGACCATCGCCCGACGGTTCGATGTGCAGCATGTTCGAGCGCTTGGCGAACTCGCCGATCTTCGCCAGGTAGGCGGCGCTGTCCTGGTTCTGGTCGAACGAGAAGCGCAGGATGAACTCGCTCTTGTAGAGCGCGCCGAAGTTGGTCGCGTAGAGCAGCAGCACGATGACCACCAGGAACGCCGCGCCGATGCACGCCAGCTGCCACAGGCCGGTGCCGGCCGCCATGCCGACCGCCAGCGCGGCGAACACGAAGGCGGTGTCGCGCGTGTCCTTGACCACCGTCCGGAAGCGGATGATCGACAGCGCGCCGACCAGCGCGAACGCGCGCGCCAGGTTGTTGCCGATCGTCATCATCACGATCGCGACGATCACCGCGATCAGCAGGATCGTCTGCGTGAACGACTGCGAGTACGACAGGCCCTTGTGCGTGTGGCGGTAGACCAGCGCCAGCACGACGCCGAGCAGCGTGGCGACGCCGATGTTGACGACGAAGTCGTAGATGGTGAACACGACGGTGGCTTCCGCCGCGGTCTGGCCGACGCCCTGCGGCGCCTGGAAGAGGAAGGAGAGCATGCGGTTTCCGGGAACGGGGGAGATCAGGAAGGATCGAGTTGCAGGCCGAGCGCTTCGATGCCGGTGCAGATCTTGGAGATCGACCGGCGGCGCAGCTCCCAGGCCTGGATGATGCGGTGGAACCAGGACGGCACGTGGTGGCGGAACTTGACCTCCATCACCGTGCGACCCGGCAGCAGCTGCCGCAGGCGCGGATGCGGCGGGAACATCGCGTCGGACTCGCTGGCCGTCAGATCGCAGTCGAAGGTCAGCCGGAACTCCGGGTCGAACTTGCTGATGTACGGCCGCCGCAGGTAGTCGATCAGCGCGACCGGCGCGATCTGCTTGCGGAATCGTTCGTAGGCGAACTGGTCGCGCACCGGGCCAGGCGCGCAGCGCTCGAGGATCATGTTGACCAGCGCGTCGCCGCGCAGCCGGCGGTCGAACGGCGCCCGGATCGGCGCACGGTGCTTGAACACGAGGTTGTTGTAGCGCCCCTTGATCTCCAGGAACCACGGGGTGTCGCTGTCGACCGTGCGCGCGTAGGTCCGGATCCGGAACTTGCTGCGCGTGTGCTGGCCGTCCTGCTTCTCGTGGAACGACGACAGCGTCGGGTCGTCGAAGTAGAGGCTGCGGACGAAGTACTGCTGGCCCGGTTGGTCGGCCACGTACGGGTCGAGTTCGACGAAGTGGCGCAGCTCGGCCTCCACCTCGGAGCGCTGCGCCTGCGGCAGCACGTACTTGAACTCGAAGCGCAGGAAGTGCAGCTTGGCATCGCCTTTCTGGCTCATCGCGGCACCCCGCGGAACTTGATCTGCATGCTGTCCCAGAGGCCGCGGGCCATGCCTTCCATGTGCTGCAGCGCGGCCGGGAACGGGATGGGGCGTTGGCGCTTCGGGCCCCGGCCGCCGTCGCAGTCGGTCATGCGCGCGTGGTTGACCATCCGGACGGTCGTGCCGTCGACATACGACATGTCGCACATCGGCGCGATCGTGGCGCCTTTCTCGACCGCGCAGTCGATCAGCTCGGCGATCGACCATTGATCGGCGGTCGGCATCTCGCGGTTCTTCGCCAGGAACGACTTGTAGACGAAGATGTTGCCGCCGGCGTCGTAGCGCCAGTTCTTCTTGTAGCTGTTGAACGCGCGGTTGCAGTTGACGATCTCGCAGTTGAACACGTGCGCGATCGAGCTGTCCTTGGCTTCCATCGCCTTGACGCAGCCGTCGAACACGTTGCGGGCCGCGACCAGGGAGGTGCCTTCGCCGATCGAGATGCCCTTGTCGCCGTTCTTCTCGAACACGCAGTCGTGCACGATGGCGGTCGCGGTCATCAGGTCGACGCCGTCGTTGCCGCTCTTGATGAACCGGCTGTTGCGCAGCACGACCTTGCTGATGTCGCAGTCGAGAGCGTCCATCCGCGCGTTCAGCAACCGGATGTCGTCGAGGATCACCTCGGCGTACATCACGTGGATCATGTCGTCGTACAGGTGGTTGTCGGCGAACGTGCAGTGCTCGATGCGGATGTCCTTGCAGTTGTGCACCGAGAACATCGAGCAGTACTCCTCCATCGGCACCCAGCCCGGCTTCGGCCAGCCCCAGCCGCTGCCGCCGCGCACTTCGCACCAGCGCATCGTCGAGCCGCTGCAATCGGGGTGGTTGATCGCCAGTGTGCCCCATGGATCCTGGCCGTCCTTCTGGGGGAGGAAGCGGATCGGCGCCTGCTCGGTGCCTTCCGCCGTCAGGCGCTTGCGGAAGATCAGGTTGGCGCCCGGTCCGAGGCGGATCGTCGTGCCGGCGGCGATGACGACTTCGTCGAAGACCTCGCGCGAGGTCGCGATGTCGACCACGCCGTGCCAGTGCTGCGGCACGATCAGCGGTCGCGGGGGACTGGGCCGGTAGACGAACTCGAGTTCGGGCGGCGGCAGGCCGGCGGTCGGCATCGCCGGTTCGAAGGCCTCCGGTGCGCCGAGGTCACGGGCGGCAGCGACGTGCAGCAACCGGTTGTCGGCCGGGATGCCGTCCACCACCAGGTCGTAGATGCCGGGCCACTCCAGGCGCGTGTGCTGCCGCAGCACGCGGTTTGGCATGAACTGGAAGGTCGGCACCAGCTGGGTGAACATGCGGGCGCCGACGCGGACGACGTTGCCTTGCACGGTGACGGCGCCGGTCAGGTCGATTTCGTGGGGCTTGCCAAAGCGCGTGTAGCGCAGGGCGGCGTGCGGCAGCGACGTCAGTGCGCGTTCGAACCGCAGCGACACCGCGTGCACCGGTCGCCGGCCGGTGACCTGGCAGCGCAGTGTCCACGGCTGGCCGTCGGTGCGGCCGAGATCGGCCCAGGCGACTGCTCCGGACTTCTCCAGCCACGCCAGCCGCAGTTCGCGCAGCACGCGGTCGATGAACGCGCCCATCGCGGTGATCGCCTGGTCGACGCGCGCCGGGTCAGCGGGCCGCATGTTGGGGTCACGCGCCAGAGCCTCGCGCGCGGCCGCCATCGTCCAGTCGACTTCGGCCCGGAATTTCTCGGCCTTGCCGCTGCGGAAGAAGTCCTCGATCGCGGCCTGGCGCGCCGCGAGGAAATCGCCGTTGCCGAGCAGCCACTGGTGCAGCCGGGAGATCACCAGATCCTGCGCAATCGGGGCATTGCCCGGCGGCCGCATCTCCGGTGCCCAACCGATCGGATCCCAGACGATCGGCACGAACTTCAGCTTCCAACCGTCCCAGTTGAGCCGCCAGTTGTGCGCTTCGTCGTAGTGGTGCGTCTGGTTGATCAGTTCGAACGCCGCGAACGTGCCCCACGCCTGCATGTCGAGCAGGCGGCTCAACTCGGCGTGATTCTGCTCGTTCTGGGTGTCGTTCAGCAACCGCAGCAGGTGCTCGAGCGGCGCCTTGCTGGTCAGTTCGAAGTGGTTGTTGGCGGCGATCTTGGTCCACAGCTCGGGCAGTTCGAACACCCGGTTGGTGCAGCCGGCCCACTGATCCTTGCTGATCAGGTCGCCGGAGTACATATCGCCGGCCATCCGGTCCCACGACCGCAACGTCCCCTCCTCCAGCTGCTCGGTGAACTCGTGCACGCCGAGGTTCTTGCCGTTCATCACGACGTTGACCAGTTCGCAGCGCGGCGAGATCAGGCCCATGATCTTCGCCAGCCGGTAGCCGAGGTAGTTGTTCAGTTGCTCGGGGAACTTGGCGACGATCAGGTTGAACTTGCGCAGGCCTTCGAACAGGTCGTCGGTGTCGGTGGTGACACGGATCGACTTCTTCTCGTAGCCCCAGTGCACCAGGAAGTCGCCGCGGTAGCGGACGTCGACCTTCTTCAGGCCGTCCGGGTACATCAGTTCGCCCTCGACGTCCTGGTAGCCCGAGTACGGCAGGTCGCGGTTCAGCTTGCTCAGTTCCTTGTCCGGGACCCGCAGCTGGATCGTGCGCAGCTGCAGACTCGTCGGAATGTCGGTCAGTCTGCCGCCGGTCAACGCGACGCGCGCCTGGTGCTGCAGCCGTTGCGCCGCTTCGACGCCGGTTGCGCGCAGCGTCACTGCGACCGGGCTGGCGTCGTAGTCGATCGCGAAGGCCTTGAACTGCCGCCAGGTGCCCAGTGCCCAGTATGCGAACAGCGCGACGATCGGCAACGTGACGATCCAGCTCCAGTTCCAGAGCATGCCGAGCAGGCGCTTCATCGGATCCCTCCGCGGAAGGTCACCGACTCGATCGTGCCGTCGCCGGCCGGCACGGCGAAGCCGAAGTACGGATCGCTGCCGGTGACCAGCAGTTCGTTGCCGTCGCGCTGCAGGTCGTTGCTGAACGCGAACTCGAGCTTGCCCGGTTCCAGCGCCACGGTCTGGCCACCGCGCATCAGCGTCAGGTCGTCCAGCCGGTAGCGGATGCCGACGTTCTCGGGCAGGTCGATCCGGATCTGCGTCGCCGGGGCGTCGATCCGGACCGTGGTCGAAAACACCGGTGCGCCGCCGTCGATGCGCAGGCCGAGCGCGACTGGCCGACTGCTCTGGCTACCGAAGTCCGCGGCCGCGGTCCGCCAGAACACCTGTACCGTCGCCTGGCCGAGTGCCAGCCCGCGCAGTTCGCGCAGTCGCTGCACCTTGGCGTCGGCCTTGGCGGCGAGCAGTGCCTGTTCGATCGGCGCGAACGCCGGGCCGCGCAGTGGCGCCAGCAGCAGCGCCGAGTGCGTCGGTTCGAACCGGCCGGAGAACTCGTAGATCGTCATCGGCGGCAACCGTTCGGGCAGCTTGACCGTCAACCACGGCCCGCTTTCGCCGAACGTGTCGATGCGACCCTCGCTGCGCCGAAGATGCACGGACTCACCGTTGTCGGCGGCGAGGTCGATCTCGTGGTACTTGCCGGGCGACAGCATGCGCAGCCGCGGTTGCACCAGTCCGAAGCTGCAGAACGGCGGCAGGAACCAGCGGACCTGCGCGCAGGGTTCGTTGACACAGAACCGGACCCGCAGCACGCCGTCTTCGATCGTCGGCATGATGTCGGCGCGCCGGGTGCCGCGATCGAGTCCGTCGGTGACGTTCGGCGGTTTGCCGTCGGGGCTGGGGCCCGGATCCCAGACGAAGGTCCACAGGTTGGATTCGATGGCGCCGATGGCCTTCTCGATCGCGTCGAGCGCGCCTTCGCCCTGACCCGTACTCGCCAGGCGTTGGATGTAGGCCGGTGCGACCCAGGGACTGCCGGGGAACTGCGCCCACAAACTCGCGAGGTCCTCGTCGCCTTGTTTCTGGGTTTCGGGTCGTCGGCAGCGCAGTTCGTGCAGCCGCACGAGCGAGCGCAGGTTGTGGTCGTCGAACGCCACGGCTTCGCTCATCCACTCGGTTGCCGCGGCCAGGTCGCCGGCCTGGTCGCGCAGTTCGGACAGGCGGACGAGGCACTGCGTGGCCACGTAGGCGAGGTGGTCCTGGCGCTTGACGAAGTGCAGGTCGGCTGCGAGTCGTTCGAGTGCCGCTTCGCATTCCTGCGGTTGTCGGATCGCCAGTGCGTCGTTCAGGCGTTGTTCGTAGGTGCCACGGGCCTTGCGGATCAACCACGCGTCCAGGCTGTCGACCCAGGTGGGCCGGTAGCTCCACACCCAGGCGGTGGCGGCGGCGGCGACGACGACGGCCAGCAGCGCGAGGCGTCCTAGGTTGGCGAGGCGTTGGAGGGTGCGGCGGCGCATGGGGGTCCGAACCCGGTCACGGTCGGGTCAGGCGAAGGCGAAGAATGGGCGAAGAACCTAGCAATTCTACTCGGTATCGGCAAAGAGAACCGTCCGGGCCAACGGTGCCGACGATTGGCTCGTACGCGGCTAACAACCGGGGCGTGCGCGACGACCAGTGCGCCATGCGCTCGATGCTGACGTGTGTTCTGTTGTGCGGGTGCCACGGGGCGCCGCCCTCGCCACCGGTCGACCGGTTGACCGGGTGCGGTCCCGATCTGGAACTGGTACGGATCGCGACCGGCCGCGACGGCCCGGCGTTCTGGATCGGTCGTTTCGAGGTCACCAACGCGCAGTTCGCGGCGTTCGTCGCGGCGACCGGGTACGACGGCGGCGGGCACCCGAGTTCGAAACCGACCGAGCCGTTCCTCGGGCATTTCCAGGACGGCAGGCCGCCGGCCGGCGCGGACCTGCACCCGGTCTGCAACCTCAACCTGCACCACGCGCGGGCGTTTTGCCGGTGGTTGTCCGAACGCACGGGACGGCGGGTCCGGCTGCCGACCGACGCCGAGTGGGAACTGGCGGCGACCGGCGGTACCGACCGGGTCTATCCGTGGGGCGACGAGTGGGATCCGATGCGCTGCAACTGGGGCAGTCCGGCCGACGGGTTCGCCCAGTCGGCGCCGGTGGGGTCGTTCCCGGCCGGGACGACGGTGGATGGCGTGCACGACATGGCCGGCAACATCTGGGAGTGGACCGAAGCCGGCAACCTGCGCGGCGGGCCATGGTGCATGAACGAGGCGACCGTGCGGTGCGCCTGGATCGCGAACGAGGACGACGATCGCGCCGATGACAAGTTCGGGCTGCGGGTCGTCGTGGAAGGGTGACGTGATCCGCGCCGCCGAGGGCTGATGGAACGGATGTGGCGGTGGGGGAGGGATTCGAACCCTCGGTTGACTTGCGCCAACTGCAGTTTTCAAGACTGCCGCATTAGGCCACTCTGCCACCCCACCGCGGGGTTGCGGCCAACGCCGGCAACGTAGCGTCGCCGGCCGGCGCGGTCGAGCGGGCACCCGATCCGCCCGTCCCGCCCGTTCAGCCGGCGGTCAGCGCGTCGATCACGTCGCGCGCGGCGAAGATCCGCGCCCCGGTCTGCACCGCCAGTGCGATCGCATCGGACGGCCGGCAGTCGACCAGCCGTTCGCCGTTGCCCTTGTCGCCGACGGCGTCACCGGGCACCAGCACCAGGTTGGCGTAGAACGTCGCTTCGCGGATCTCGGTGATCACCACCCGCGACAGCCGCCAGCCGAGCGTCTTGATGATCCGGCCCATCAGATCGTGGGTCAGCGGGCGTGGCACCTGCTGGCCCGTCAGCTTGCGATTGATCTCCTCGACTTCGTGGAAGCCGATCACGATCGGGAAGCTGCGGCCGGTCTCCTTCTCCCGCAGGTACAGATACTGTTCACCCTTGAGCTGGGTGATCACGCGGGCAAGTTCGACTTCGACGACATCCATGGGCTTTCGGCACTGGCGGTTATAACGGCGACCGAGCGTGAAACCGAGCCCGAGCAGCCCCGTCGATCCGATCCTCGCCACCGTGTCGCGCAGCGGCCGGGTCGAGAGCTGGCACTGCGGTGCGCTGGCGGTCCACCACGACGACGAACTGCTGCTGGCGGTCGGCGACGTCGGCGCCGGGGTCTACGCCCGCTCGGCGACCAAACCGCTGCAAGCACTGCCGTTCTTCGATCGCGGGCTCGATCGTTCACTGGCACTGAGCGACGGCGAGATCGCCGTGTTGTGCGCCAGCCATGAAGGGACCGAGGCGCATGTCGCGACGGTGCGGCAGTTCCTCGCCCGCGGCGGGCTGCGGGAGGAGCAGCTCGGCTGCGGGCCACACGCGCCGTACGATGCCGCGTCGCGCCGCGCGCTGCTGTTGGCGGGCGGCAAGCCGCTGCGCGTGCACAACAACTGTTGGGGCAAGCACACCGGCTTCCTGCATCTGGCCGCGGCTTGCGGCGATGACCTGGCGCATTACCTCGATCCGGGTTGTCGGAGCCAGCGCGAAGTGGCGGCGGCGGTCGCGGCGATGGCCGGCACCGGGCCGCTCGACGTCGGGGTCGACGGTTGCGGTGCACCGACGTTCTGGCTGCCGCTGCGCGCGCTGGCCCGGGGATTTGCCCGTCTGGCAAACCCGAACGGTCAGCCGTCCGTTCGAGCAACGGCATGCCGCACGATCCTGCACGCGGTCGGTCGCGAACCGGTGCTGTTGGCCGGCGAGGGCCGGTTCTGTACGGCGTTGGTGCGGACTCTGCCGGGGCGGATGTTCGCCAAGAACGGCGCCGAGGGCGTCTACGCGATCGGGGTCGCGCCCGACCCGTCGCGGCGGGCCTGTCCTGGCGGACTGGGCATCGCGATCAAGATCCGCGATGGCAACGAACGCGGCTACCAGCCGGTGCTGGTGGATCTGCTCTTGCACCTCGGGGTTTTTGGCGATGGCGTGCCGGACGCGCTGCGGCCGTGGCACGTGTTGCCGTTGTCGAACACGCGGCGCGAACCGATCGGCGAAGTTCGCTGTGCGATCGACTGGAGTCGGGCATGAAGCCGGTGCGCTCGGTGCCACGGTTGCCGCCCAGGCCGCGCGACGCCCACAAGGGCACGTTCGGCACCGTCGTCGTGATCGCCGGCAGCGACGGCATGCTCGGGGCGGCGATCCTGTGTGCGCGTGCGGCACTCCGGGGCGGCGCCGGACTGGTGCGGGCGGTGCTGCCGCCGGATCTGCGCTCGCCGTTCATGGTGGCGGTGCCAGGGGCGACGACGTTGCCGCGGCGGTCGGGTCGCGATGCGGTCGCGGCGCTCGCTGGTGCCGATGCGATCGTGATCGGGCCGGGACTCGGCCTCTCCGGCACCACCAAGGCGATCGTACATGCGGTCCTGCGGAGCGCCGACGTGCCGGTCGTCGTCGATGCCGACGCGCTGAACGTGCTGGTGCCGCTGCGGCCGTTGCCGACCCGGGCTCGCGTGGTCCTGACGCCGCATCCCGGCGAAGCCGCGCGCCTGCTCGGCACCGAGCCGGCGCTGGTGCAGATCGACCGGCGTGGCGCGCTGCAGCAGCTGTGCATGCGCAGCGGTCACTGCGTCGTGCTGAAAGGCGCCGGCACGCTCGTCGGCGATGGTGAACGGTTGTTCACCAACACGACCGGCAATCCGGGCATGGCCACCGGCGGCAGCGGCGATGTGTTGAGCGGCTTGCTCGGCGCGCTGCTGGCGCAGGGCCTGGTACCGTTCGATGCCGCGCGGCTGGCCGTTCATGTTCATGGCCGCGCCGGCGACCGCGTCGCGGCGCGATGGTCGCAGACCGGCCTGATCGCCGAGGACCTGCCGCTGGCCATCGCCGAGGAACTGCGGCCATGAGAGCACTGGTGGCGTGTCTGTTGACCGTCGCGGTGATGACGCAGACGCCGGCCGAACTGGTCGTGCAGTTGCAGGGTGACGATGAAATCGTCGCCGAGCGCGCGTTCCGCCGGTTGTGGCTGCTGCCGCGCGATCAGGTGCCGGCGGCCGCGCTGGCGGCGGTCGAAAGCGAACGCGAACTGGCCCGGGCGCTGGCATTGTTGCGCCATCACGAACAGCCGTTGCCGTCGCGGTCACCAGCGGCGATGCCGGCGACCGCGCTCGACGATGCGGCGGCGCGCGCGCTGTTGCGCGATCCGGCGACCGACAACGACACCGCCGTCCGCATGCTGGCCCTGCTGCAGCAACGCGGCTCGCTGGACGTGGCGTCGATGCTGGCCGCGTTGCGGGCCGAGCAGCCGACGTTGCCGGTCGTGGCGGCAGCGATCCTGCGGCACGAATGGCGCGAGTTGCCAGCGCCGCTGCTGGCTGGCATCCGCCAGCACGTGGCCGCGACCGAACTGGTGCTGCGGGTCCTGGCGCTGGCACCGCGGCCGGCGGCCCGGGCGTTCGTCGACGAGTGTCTGGCCGATGTTGCGTTGCCGCTGGATGTCCGCTGCCTGGCGCTGGCGGCGACGGGCAAGGTGCTGACCCGGACCGACTTCGCGTTGCCGCTGCAGGCGCTGCGCGAGGAACAGGCGGGCGATGGTTTCGCGCTGGCCCTGGCCCTGCTGCCGGCCAACGTTGCCGATGGTGCGGTGGCAGCGGTCGTCGAGCGTCTGCAGGCCGGGACGCCGCTCGGCCGGCTGTTGCCGCTGGTCGACCGGATGTCGCCTGGAGGCCATGTCGAACTGCTGTCGGCGCTGGCACCGTTGCCGGCCGCGGCCCGGGACGATCTCTGCCGGCATCTCGCCGCGCACGATATGGTCGGATACGGGGAACGGGCGCGGGCGGCGCTCGATGGCGAGATCGACCTGGAATCGGTCTGGCTGCTGCGCGCCGGCCCATTGCTCGATCGACCGGCGCGGATCGAGCGGGTCGTTGCCGCGATGAGCGATCCGAACGCCGATCCGGCGTTGCGGCTGCGCGCCTTCGATGCCCTGGTCGACGCCAGGGTCTGGGATCCGGCGATGCGCGCATTCGTCCAGGAGGACCACGTCGCGCGCTTCCGTCGCCTGTGCACCGGCGACCCCAGCGTGTTGCCGGAGGATGTGCTGCTCGACGCGTTGGGCGATGGCGAGAGTCGAGGCATCGCGCTGGCGGCGCTGCCGCGTTGCCAACTGACCGACACGTTGGTCGAGCGCGTCCTGCAACTGGTGGTGGTCGACGACGGTCGCCGCGACGCGCCTGCGGCGCGGGCTGCGGCGATCTCGCTGTTGGCGGCGAAGGGCAGCGAGGCGGCGGTGACGGCGATGTGGGAACAGGCCAGGACCACGCAGGCATCGGCCCTCAGTGCCGCCGAGTTCCTGGCGCGCCGGAAGGAACCGTTCGTCCATGCCCTGCTGCTGGCCGAACTGGCCGCCGATCCGTCACGGCTGTCGGCCGGGCAGGCGGCGTTCCGCGACGAACTGCTCGATCACGTGCGCATCGGGCTGCTCGAACTCGGCGACCGTCGGCAGCTGGCGGACCTGGTCGCCAATGCCGGGCGCCGGTCGGCGGCGTTCCTGCGCCGCTGCCGACATGTGGACCTGCCATTGTCGACGCCGCTCGCGCATCAGCTGCTGTCGGCGATGGCCACCACGGACGACGGCGACGTGCGCGTCGAGTTGGCGTCGTGGGCCGGCCGTTGCACCGCTCCGGAAGTCACCGCGGCGCTGCAAGAACTGTGGGAACGGTCCGCGGACGAAGAACTGCGGGAGGCGGCGCTGCGCGGCATCCTGGCCGGCGCCGGTCGCGCGGCGATGGTCGAGCGGCTCGGCGCCGCGATCGCGGCGCGCCGGGTCGACGACCGGATGCTCGGCGTGGCCTGGGAGGCGATTGCCACGACCGCCGCCCCGTTGACCAGGGACGATGCCGCCTTGCTGGCGTCGCTGTGCCTGCAGCTGCCGCTGGCGATGCCTGACGACGATTTGCGGCGCGCGCGGCAGTTCCCGGAGGGGCGCACCGGCTTTCCGATGGTGGCGGCGATCGCCGAACGGCTGCGCCATGACGCCGATGACCTGGCGCCGGCCGCATTTGCCGCGGCCGCGGCCGCGGTGGCCGACGACCCGGACCTGGCGTTGCTGGCGCGGCAGCGGCTGCTCTGCCTGTGGACCGCGTTGGTCGCGGTGCCGGCGCAACAGCAGGCGATCGGCCGGGTGACGGCGGCGTTGCTGCCCTCGATTCCCGATGCTGCCGACCGCGGTGGGGGGGTGGCGGCGATGTGGTTGTCGGCCGCAGCCGAGCACCGTGGCGAGTTCGGCGCGGCGGCGGCGCAGGCGCGAACGGCGATCCACGGGCTGCTGCGCGGCGCCGAGGACGGCATGTCGGTGCGCGTGCTCGTCGGCGAGCGCGATCCGGCCGCTGGCGTCGATCCTTGCGCCGCGTTGGCCGCCCGGCCGTGGCTCTGCGACGCCAGGCAGGCGCTGGTGGCCGGCGATCGCGCGCTCGCGCGACAAGCCCTGACCGCCGCTGCCGAGTTCGCCGGTCGCGATGCCGCGACGCTGGCACAGATCGAGTCACTGAACGTGGAGTTGTCGCGATGAGAACCGTGTTGTCGTTGTCGTTGCTCGTGGTGTGCGCCTGCGGCCAGATCCCGCCGGTGCCAGAACCGGCGCCGCCTGCGGCCCAGGACCCGCAGGCGCTGCTGGCGGAGGCGATGAAGCAGTTCGCCGCCGAGAACATCCAGGTCGACCTGAAGGCCGGCACGGTGACGATCCCCTGCACGATGAATGCGCCGCCCGATCCGTGCGAGTACCTCTTGATCCACGCCCGCGGCAAGCGGCACGAGGCGTTGCTGATCACCAAGAGCAAGCCGAGCCTGCTGAATGGCGCGATGCTGATGCTCGGGCTGACGCCGGGCAAGAACGCCGAGGTCAAGGAGAAGGTGCCGCCGCCGACCATCGAAGAGATCGAGAAGGGCGTCGACCCGGTGATCATCACGCCGCCGGAGGGCATGCCGTACTGGATGACGGTGGCGTGGAAGGACGAAGCCGGCAAGCCGCAGGAACTGGCGGTCGAGGACCTGATCTTCGACCTGCGCCGGCAGCAGCCGGTGCGCGGCATCCACTGGGTGTTCCTCGGTGGCCGGATGGCGTCGCTGTTGCGCGGTGAAGAACCGGTGTTCGTGGCCGACTTCGAGGGCAACCTGGTGTCGATCTGCTACATGACGCCGGAGAACCACCTTGGCACCGGTGTGCACGAGGATGCGCGCGACGAATCGAACTGGTGGACCACCGAAGCGTGCCCACCGCCGGGCACCGAGATGACGATCACGTTCCACAGGAAGCAGCCGAAGCTCTGTGTCGAGCGCGAGGCGCGCGTGGCGAAGGAGATCGCCGCGGAGGAAGCCGCCGCGAAGGCAGCCGCGGCCAAGGCGGCGGCCGAGGGCAAGGAGCCCGGGAAGGGCGACGGCAAGTAGATCACGGTTGCCTCGAGCCCGATGGTTCGCTGCGACTGGCCGTTCGCTGGCGCCTCGCGATGCGCTACGATGGGCCCGTGACTGTCTCCATCGAAGAGGCCGCTGCGCACTGGCGTCGGCGTGAGGCCGATGCGCTCGCTCGGGCCACAGCCCGGGCAAAGGTTCTTCGTGGGCGGCTGCCGGCGGCACGGAGTCTGCTGGTCGAACGGTTTGGTGCCCGGCGGGTCGTGTTGTTCGGTTCGTTGGCCCGCGGTGATGTGACCGAGCGCAGTGATGTCGACCTGGCGGTCCTCGGTCTGCGTTCCGAGGATTACTTCAAGGCCTTGGCCGAACTCGGCGGCTTGTTCGAGTCACCGGTGGATCTCGTCGAGATCGAACGGGCGTCGTCGAGTCTGCTGGCCCGGTTGCAACTCGAGGGCGTCGAGATCAAGGCGCCAGACGCATGAACGGCAGTCTTGCAGTCCAGCGTCTCGAGGTCCGAAGCGACGTGCAGGCGTTCGTTTGCCGGATTGACGAACTCGCTGGCCTGGTTCTTTCGGCAGCCACGACGGATGCGAACCTGATCGCCCGCGCGGCAGTCGCACTGCATCACGCCTACTGTGCGATCGAAGCCGGCATGGCCCGCGTGGCCAGGGTGTTTGGCACCGAACCGAGTGGGATCAACTGGCACCGTTCCTTGCTGGAGACCATGGCGATGGAGGTTCCCGGCCTCCGTCCGGCGGTGCTCCGTGCCGCGGCGGTTCCCGATCTGCGTGAGATCCTGTCGTTCCGGCATTTCTTCCGCGATGCGTACCAGGTGGCGCTCGATCCGGTGCGGCTCTCCTCGCTGCGGGATCGCGCAGTCGCCGTACGTCCCATGGTTGTCGAAGACTTCGAACAGCTGGATCGGTGGCTCGAGGCACTGGCATCCGCCACCTGAACCGGTTGACTTCCATTTGGAGCCAAGATCGATGATGCGATTCCTGACCGTGGCCGGCACCCTGTTGCTGGCCGTTCCCGGGTTGGCGCAGGCGGAGACGCCAGCGCTGCCGACCCGTCCCGCCGCCAAGCTGGTGCCCGCCGGAGCGCCGCAGCAACAGGATCAGGAGAACCTGAAGAAGCTGCGCGCCGAGAAGCTCGGCAAGGCGGTGTTCAAGAACGCCGCCTGGACCACCGACTACGATGCCGCGAAGCAGCGGGCTGCCGCCGAGGGCAAGCTGATCCTGGTCTACTTCACCCGCAGCTACGCGGGTTGAGGCCCGTGCGACAACCTCGAGAGCCGGGTGCTCTCGACCAAGGAGTTCGCCGAGTGGTCGTCGAAGGTCGTGCTGTTCCTGCACAACACCTCGCGGTGTGACGACGAGAAGTACCCGAACCTGCTGTTCCAGATGGGCGGGGTCGGCTTCCCGACGATGTCATACCTGGATGCCGATGGCAGCCTGTTGAAGCAGGTCGGTCACGTGACGCCGGTCGACCAGCTCGAGAAGGCGCACGGCGAACTGATGAGCTGGCGGGCGCTGCGCACCGAGGTCGAGAAGGGCGCCGACGCGCAGAAGACCAAGGCTCTGTTCCTGCTCGAACTGACGATGGGCAATCGGCCGTTCGCCGAGATGCAGAAGCGCCGCGACGCGCTGTCGCTGAGCCCGGACGAGTTGAAGGCAACCGAGCAACCGCTGGTCAACCTGCAGTTCACCGAGATCCTGCGCCAGACGCCGCGCGATCAGCAGCCGATCGGCGGCGAGCAGTTCGTCGCGATGTTCGAAGCCGGGCGCATCCCCGACACCAGCACCGAGACTTCGTTCTGGCAGTACATGTTCGAGTTCGCTGCCGCGAAGGAGAACGTGCCGTTGTTCGAGAAGTTGCTGGCCGTCGTCAAGGAGAAGAAGGCCGGCGATCAGCGCCTGGCGCGCTACCTCTCGACGCTGGAAGAACGGCTCGCCGCGCTGAAGGCCAAGAAGGGCTGAGCCGCCGCGGGCATCACCAGATGATGGTCTTGCCCGCCTGCGACATCGTCAGGCCCTGCGGCACCGTGGGGTCGAGGATCAGCCACTGGCTGAACATCGGCACGCCCTGCAGACCGGCCAGCGCCGGGATCGGCACCGGTTCGCGGGTGCCGCCGTTGACGATCGGGCGCAGCGTCGCCTGCAGGTCGAGCGCGACCGAGATCGCGGTCTCGGCCAGGCCGAGCGTGCTCAGGTACACCGGCAATTGCTGGCCGGCATAGTTGCGGTTGTCGAAGCCCAGGAACAGCATCGCGAAGCTCGCGTCCGGCACGCCACGCAGCGTGAGGCCCCAGTTCGCATTGCCGCGGAACGGTGCGCCGCCCTCCATGCCGATCCGGCCTTCGAGACTCCAGCCGTAGCGGAACGGACCCTTCATCTCATACATCACCGACCGCCCGCCGACGTTGGCGACGACCAACAGCCGCAGGTCGTCACCCGCACGGCGATAGACCTCCATGCCGGTCGCAATGCCGCCGGCCGGCGCGCCGGCGAGCGTCAGATCGCCGAAGAACTCGACGCCGGTCGGCCGCTGCGTGTAGAGGCTGTGTTCGAAGCCACAGACCTGCACGGGTCCGACGGGACCCGGCGTCGGCCGCTGGCTCCACCAGTAGAGCATCCCGGTGAAGCGGTCGTAGCCGGCACCGACGACGCCGAGCGGCATGCCTTCGCCGGTGGTGATCAGTTCGCCGGTCGGCGTGCCGTTGACCCGGTATTCGATCGCGACGCCAGTGCGTTCGGTGATCCAGAACGTGCCCGCACCCTGCGCGCCATCGGGGTTGAACGCCAGGCCGAACGGCGGCTGCAGGCCCGCCGGGAAGTTCTGCAGCACGATGTCGGCGCCCGGCAGGAACACGGCGGGCACCACGTTCGGGTTCAGTGCCTTCAGGGTGACGGTGCCGACGCCAACGGTGCCGCGTTCATCGGCGACGCCGAAGATGAGCGTGCCGCGGCCCGGGATGTCGGCGAGGGCAAGATCGTGCAGGCTGACCGGCAGCGGCGACGGTTGGATCGGGGTGGTGATCGGGATCGCGGCGGTAGGCCCCTGCACTTCGAAGATCAGCAACTGCTGGTTGGCGGCGGGCGATTGCGCCGACACGAAGTAACGCCGGGTGCCGGCGCCGGTCGTGAACGCGCAGGCGGCGAAGCAGTTGGCGTTGCCGGTGGCGACCGCGAGGTCGATCACGGTCGACGATTCGACCAGCCCCAGCGCATCCCCGGTTTCGTCCGGCGGCGGCGCCACGCAGCGGCTGTTGACGAACAGGTTGTCGATCATGTCGGTGCCCAGCGCCGACTCGATCAGCGTCCAGTCGATGTCCTCGTCCCACGGTTGCGGGATCAGATTCGCTTCGATCGTCACGCGCGCCCAGCCGCCGCCGAGCGATTCCTCGGACTCGACGATGT
This sequence comes from Planctomycetota bacterium, assembly GCA_016713175.1. Lineage (GTDB taxonomy): Bacteria > Planctomycetota > UBA1135 > UBA1135 > UBA2386 > JADJPQ01. The sequence goes on along the minus strand of JADJPQ010000026.1, from coordinate 350,768 downwards.
CGGCGCGCTTGTAGGCGTTGTTCGGTGAGTTCAGTGCCTCCCGCAACTTGGCGCGGATCGAGCCGGTCGCCGATTCGTTGGCCTCGAACTGGACCCAGAACTCCTTGATCCAGTACGGCCGTGGATCGTTGTCGACCTTCAGTGCGATCGACTCGCTGCGCGGCGTGCCGTTGCCGGCCAACGCGAGCACCTGACCGTGACCGGCGACGCCACCGAGCACCTGGATGCCGGGCGATGGGACCAGCGCGGTGACCGTGGGGTTGTACCACGCGGGTGCCCTGACGAATGACGGCTGCAGCGGCGCCGGGCCTTCGAAGTCCCACGCCAGACTGACGGTGTTGTTGTCGGCGACACCCCACCACGGTGGTGCGTTCTCTTGGGCAGGCAGCAGGGCAAGGGCCTGGGCCAGCACGAGGCCAGCGGCAAGGCGCTGCGGGAGGCGCGGGTTCATGGCAGTCTCGAAGGTGTGGTGGTGGTGAGTGGCAGGGGAAGTCTATTTCGGTCCGGGCGGCGCGGCGGACACCGCGACGATCTCGGCGATCTCGTCCGACGTCAGCGCGCGCAGCGGCAGGCTCCTGGCCAGGCCTACAGGATCGGTTGGCCACAGGCGCACGGTGCGATCGCGGGATCCGGTCAGCACCTGGCTGCCGTCGCGGGTGAACGTGCCGCTGACGACCGCGGCGAGATGATCGGTGAACGTCAACGCCGGTGTGGACGGCTGGCCGTCGGTCCGCAGTTCCCACAGTTGCACGGCGTGGTTGGTCGAACTGCCGGCGGTCAACAGCCGTAGACCGTCGGCCGCAAAGGCCGCACGGTCGAGCGGACGATCCGCGGTGCCGGAAGCCAGGCGACGGCCGGTGAGGTCGCTGAGTTGCCAGGTGCGATCGACCGAGGTGGTCACCACCGCGGCGTCGCCGGTGGGGCGGAACCCGACCCAGGTCACCTGGCCCTGATGCGCGCCAGCGCTGCCGCGCGGGCTGCCGTCGGCGATCGTCCACAGCCGCGCCGCGTTCGCGCCGGTCTCCACCGTGCCCAGCAGGATGCCGTCCGGTGACAACGCACAGGCCAGCACCGGCTGGTCGAGTTGCTGGCGCAACACGCAGCTCGGGTCCAGCGAGTTCCACACGCAGACGGTGCGATCGTCCGAGCAGGTCGCCAGCAGCCGGCCATCGCGCGCGAACGCGACGGACCGCACGCGATCCTTGTGGCCGTCGAGCTGGAACAACAGCCGCCCGGTCTTGCGGGCGAAGATCGCGACCCGGCCGCTGGTCGTGCCGACCGCCAGCCGTTCACCGGCGGGATCGAGGTCGGCCGCCTGCACCGCTTCGCGTTCGCCGAGCCGCAGCGCGAACGAATCGACGAACCGGCCGTTCGGCTGCATCCAGGTGCTGACGGTGCCGTCCTCGCAGACGGTGACCAGGTGTGGATCGGCGACGAACGCGGCGCGGACGAACTGGTCGTGCCGCATCGTCACCGTGCCGCTGGTGTCGGTGAAGTCCCAGACCACGGCGCCAGAACGCTGGCCGCGCGGCAGCGCCAGCACGCGGCCATGCGGATCGAACTCCGCCGACTTGGCGATGCCGGGCAGATCGAGGCGCGCCAGTTCGGCGCCGGTCTGCGCATCGAACACGATCACACGGCGATCCTCATCGGCGGTGACCACCAGTTGCGCCAGCGCATCGAAGCGCGCGCTGGCGACCACGCCGCCGTGCCCGGTGAACGTCCGCAGCTCGCGCGGCGCTCGCAGGTCGCCGTGTTCTTCGCCGAGCAGACCGAGGTCCCACAGCCGCGCGGTCTTGTCGTTGGATGCGGTCAACAGCCGGTCGCCGGTGCCAAAGCACACCGAGGTGACGCGGTCGGAGTGTTGCACGGCGCGCAGCAGCAGGCCGCTCGGGATCTCGAACACGCGGGCGGTGCCGGCGGCATCGGCGGTGGCCAGCCACTGCGAGTCGGCGTGGAACGCGATCGCGGTGACGGTCTTGTGGCCGCGCAGTTGCGCGACCTCGGCGCCGGTGTCGACCCCGAACACGCGCAGGAAGCCCGAATCACCGGAGGTGACCGCGTGCTTGCCGTCCGGACTCAGGCGTGCGAGCTGAACCGAATTGGCGTGGCCCGTCAGTTCGGCGAGTGGGCGCTGACTCTGGACGTCCCAGACCAGGGCCGTGAACTGCTGCTCGTTGCAGACGGTCAGCAGCCGCTTGCCATCGGCCGACCAGTCGACGATCTCGACGGCGCCGCGGTGCGTCAGCGTGCCGACCAGCGTGCCGTCCGGCACGCGCCACAGCTTGCAGGTCTGGTCTTGCGACACCGTCGCGATCAGATCGCCGCCGGGCTGGAACATCGCGTCGAACGTCCAGCCGGAATGGCCGGTCAAGGCCGCGATCCGTCTGCCGGTGCCGGGGTCGTGGATCAGCGCGATCGGGTCGTCGCGGCCGGTGGTGGCCACGTAGCGACCGTCCGGGGAGAACCGCGCCTGGTAGAGGCCCTTGTCGTGGCCGCCCAGGGTCTTGGTGACGAAACCCGAACGCAATGCGTCGAGCACCGCGGATCGCGATTTCGGGGCGTCTTCGAGCCCGACCGCTTCGAGTGCGAGCAGCAGGCCGAGCTGCGGGTCGCGGCGCAACGCCTTCTGGCTCTCGCCGATCAGCCGGTAGGCATCGGCGCGGCGGGCTTCCTTGGCCCGGACGTCGGCGATCTGTTGCGTCTGGAACAGTTCGGCCTTGCCGACCACGCGCTCGTCGTCGGGCAACAACCGGGCGGCTTCGGCCGCGCGCCGCACCGCCTGGTCGTAGTCGCCCCGGCCGGCGTCGGTTTCGGCCTGCGCCAGCAGCACACCGGCCTGGCGGCGGTTCTCGGCAGCAGCAAACCAGTTGTAGCCCAACGCGGCACACGCGGCGCCGAGCAGCAAGGTCGCGGCGATGGCGCCCGCCCGATGGCGTTGCACCCACTTGCCCAGTCGCACCAGCGGTCCGGCGGGCCGGGCGTGGATCGGTTCCCAGCGCAGGAAGCGCAGCAGATCGGCTTCGAACTCGGCGGCCGTCTGGTAGCGGTTCTGCGGGTCCTTCTCGAGCGCCTTGCTGGCAGATGGTGACGAGGTCGCGCGGCACCTTCGGGTTGCGGCGGTTCGGCGGCACCGGCTCCTTGAAGCAGATCTCGTAGACGACCTGCTGCAGGTTGCGGCCGTCGAACGGCCGCTTCAGCGTCAGCAGTTCGTACAGGATCACGCCGAGCGAGAAGATGTCGGTGCGGTGGTCGACGGCGACGCGCTTGGCCAGCGTCTGCTCGGGACTCATGTAGTGCACCGTGCCGGTGATCTCGCCGGACACCGAGATCGAACCCTGATCGAGGCTCTTGGCCAGGCCGAAGTCGAGCAGCCTGGCCTGGCGGTTCTCGTCGAGCATCACGTTGCGCGGCTTCAGGTCGCGATGCGCGATGCCGGCCTTGTGCGCGGCGCCGAGTGCCGAAGCCAATTGCGCGCACAGCAGCGCGCACTCGGCGACGTAACCCTTCTCCGGCTGCATGCCGAGGCTGCCTTCGATCGCCGTCGGTTCATTGCCGTTGGCCAACCGCAGGTCGTCGAGGATGTCGCCGAGATTCCGGCCGGCGATGTAGTCCATCGCGAACGCGAGGGTGCCGTCCACTTCGGTGAAGGAGTGCACCGGCACGATGCCCGGATGCCGCACCTGCGCCGCCGCCGCCGCTTCGCGCCGGAAGCGCTCGACGTGGCGTTTGCTCAGCGTCAGGCCGCTGGCCATCACCTTCAGCGCGACGCGGCGGTTCAGCGATCGCTGGTGCGCCAGGTAGACGATGCCCATGCCGCCGCGGCCGAGTTCTTCCTTGATCACGAAGTCGCCGAACGCGCGGCCGGCGGGCGTGGCGATCGCCTCGGGTTCCCACGCCTGTTTGCCGACGAAGCCATCGAAGGCGAGGAACTCACGGCATTGGCTGAAGATCTGCGGTCGCACGTGCTCGGGATAGCGCGACACGAACTGCGCCAGATCGGGCGGATCGCCGGCGCCATGGCTGTCGATGAACTCCTCGACCGCGGTCTGCACCAGGACCGCGTCGCCGCCGTGCCCTTCTTGCGGCGCGACCATGCTAGCCCCCGTCGGTGCGCGCCAGCAGGCCCGACAGCCGCGCCTGGGCGCGCGACAGCAGGGCCCGCACGGAGCCCGCGGTCGGCAGGCCCATCTCGGCGCAGATCTCTCCTCGGTGTCGAGTTCGAGGTAGCGGCGCAGCATGATGATCTCGCGTTCGCGATCGGGCATCTGCTGCATGGCGACGCGCACGCGCTCGGCCAGTTCGCTCTCGTCCAGATGCTGGCTCGGGGTCGCGTCCTTGGCGGCGATCGCCTGTTCGACGACCGAATCGATGCCGACGATGCCGCCTTCGGCGGTCCGCTTCTTGGCCTCGATGCCGCGGATCCGGCGGATGATCTCGTATTCGGCGCCTTTCAGCAGCCAGGCCAGGAAGCTGCCGTCGCCGCGGTACTCGAACTGATGCAACCGGTTGAGCGCCGACAGGATCGCGTCGTGGGTCGCGTCTTCGCTGTCGGCGAGCAGCAGGCGGTACTTGGGACCGATCAACTTGCGCAATGCCGCGCGCAGCCGGTCGCGGTAGCGCCGGAAGAGCGTGTCGATGGCCTCGCGGTCCTGTTCGAGCGCGCGGCTGACGAGGCTGCGGGTGTTTTCGTCCAAGGGGAAGGCCGGGCGGGCCTTCGGATTGTGCCGCCTCCAGGGCAGTCGCGGAAGCACCCCGCGGCGGGTGGTGGCCGCCGTGAGGGGGGCGGGGTGCGGGTTGGCGGTGGCGGTGGGCATCGCGGGCTCTGCTCAGGAAGGGCAGGGCGGCGGCGAGCGCACGCGGAATCGGCTGGAAAACGCGGGTGCGATCGACGCGGTGACCAAGGCAGCAGGGCCAATGCGTTGCCGCGCAATACGAGGTCGACTACGATGCTCGCCGCGGTGGAGGTGTTGGTCGTCTTCGCTAGCGGAGGTCCCATGCGAGTTCCGGTCTCCCTGTTCGTCGCTGCGGCGGCGGTCTCGGTTCTTCCTGGTCAACGAACCTGGGTCGTCGACCGTGCCAATGGTCCGGGCACTGACTTCCTCGACTTGCCACCAGCGGTGGCGGCGGCCGCGCCAGGCGACACCCTCGTGATCGTTGGTCAGGCGTGTTCGCCGTTCCCTGGCCTCTACACGGCGCCGATGATCGACAAGGGCCTGCGCTTGGTGGGAACCCAAACCGCCATCAACGTGGATGGTCAGCTCGTGATCGCGAATGTTCCGGCGAGCCAGTCGGTGATTCTGCAGAACGTGTCACTCAGCGGGAGCACCCAGGATTTTAGCAGCTTTGGTCTCATCGTGCAGGCGTGCGCCGGGCAAGTGGTGTTGGACGGCTGCAGGATCCATTACGGCTTTCCTGCGAACTCAGTGGTGAGATTCGAGGACTGTGCTCGCCTGACGATCACGCGAGGGGACTTCCAGTTGGACACGGCCGCGGTGTTCGAGCGGTGCAATGTCCGGATCTCGGGTTCCCACTTCCGTTGCGGCGGCAAGTACGCTCCCGAACGGCCGACGGCTGCCTGCACTTCGCTCGTTGCGCGGGACAGCGAAGTCACCGTTCTGGACTCCCGGATCGAGGGGGCAACGCAACGCTTCTACTTCGTCTATTATTACGAGTGCAGGAGCGACCCGTCGGCGCCTGGTATTCGCGTCGAGCGTTGTGTCCTGCGCATGGGCCGGGCCGCGCGCGCCGAAGGCAACATGCTCGTGGGCAGTTCGCATTGGTTGTGCGGATACAGCAGCGGCGGTTGCGCCACTGAGGGCTCGATCGAGGCGCGCGACAGTACCGTGATTCTGGATCCCAGATCCTCACAACAGTGTCCGGTGCTGGGCGTCGTGCAGGACGTCCACTCGGTGGAGGCGTCGTCGGCATGGCAAGGGCTGCGTGCCGACGCCACCGTGGCGACGAGTCCGGGCGCGCTCGTGGCGCTTGGCGCCGGCTACCCGATGCAGTTGCCGATCGTGACGTCGGTCGGACTGTGGCACCTCGATCCGGCGGTCACCACGATCGTTGGCGTCGCCCCCGCGTCGAGCCATGGGGTCTCGTCGTTCCGCTTCACGGCGGATCTGCCCACCGGCACGATCATCGCTCTGCAGGCCCTGGTGTTGCTGCCGAACTGTTCGCTGCAGGCATCGATTCCGATGGCGCTGGCGATCGTCGACTTGCCGACGGCGTCGTGATCGTGGGGCCCACGCACGCAGAACGCACTCCAAGGTGACCCGCGTACCGCCGACTCGCTCAGTGCCGTCCGCGTCCAGCCGGAGCGGGACGGTGGCAGGCTGTAGGTCCAGGATCATGTCGTGATGGCATCGGGTTTCGGCGATGCCGTCCTCCTCCTGCACCTCGCGGGCTCTGCTCAGGAAACCAGGGCGGCGGCAAGCGCACGCGGAAATCGGCGGCGAATCCCGCGGTTTCGAGGCGGCGACCTGGACGAATGCGCTATCGCGCAACTGCGGGTCAGCGGAGTCGGTCGCGCAGCGACTGGACCCACGCCGGTTGGTCGTTGGCCGGGACCCGGTCGACCAGGCGTTGGGCTTCGGCGCGGGCGCCGCGGGACAGGTTGAGTTCGGCCTTGAACAAGAGCCATTTGGTCGATGGCTTGTCGGGCGTTTCCCATGCCGTCAACACGCGGTCGATCCTGTCGCTGTTGTCGGGATGCCGGAAGTTGACCACCAGGTAGCCGAGGAGCAGGAACTCATCGTCCGAGAGCCTCATGACCGCGAGTCGATCTGCGGCCTCGGCGAACTTGGCCTGATGTTCGGGAGCCAGTTGCCAAGAATCATGCCGCGGAATCGCCAGCCAGTGGGAAAAGTCCATCCAAGCATGCAACCGACGGACGGCGGGCATCGCGGCCGACCAGCCGGTCCATTCGGGAACGGATGGCCTGGCGCCGACCTTCCAAAGGACACCGAGGATCGACTCGGGGATGACATCGTCGGGATTGTCCGGCAGGCGTTGGGTCCGGGCCGCAGTCAAGGTCGCCAGGATCTTTGGCTGGGCGTAGCTGTCGAGAATCACGGGGTGCCAGCCGACCTGGATTCCAACCATGGCGGGAGCGGCCAGGCCATTGCGTTGCAGGAACCGGCCGGCGCAACCAAGGAGCTCGACTTGCAGGGCGCCGAGCTCCATGCTGAGCGCCAGATCGCTGGGCAGGGCCAGAGGCGGCATTTGCACGACCGGCGCGACGTTGGCTCGCGCATGACCGAAGAAGCCACGCATCACTTGGTGACGTGCTATCCATTCCGTGCCTCGATCCAGGATGTGGAACAATCGCACTACCTGTCGAACGAGGTCGCCGACGGCTTCGTCGATTTCGTCGACGGCCTCGCAGGCAGCCAGCGCCTCGGTGTGCCGGCCGGCCGTGGCGTGCGCGACGGCGCGCAACATCCTGGGTTCCACGGCATGCGGCAACCGGGTCTGGTAGCGGTCGGCCAGCTGCAGGCCCAGTTCAGGCTGACCGTTGCTCAGCAGCACCGGTCCTAGCATGTGCATCGTTCGAAGGTGCCGGCTGTCATGGGCCAACGCTGCTTGCAGGTGCTGCTGCGCCGTGTCCAGGTCGTTGGCCAGCATCGCCGCGGCGAACTCATGATCGGGTGGTGGCAGTCTGGAGTGTCCGAGTCGATCGGCGGCGAGTGCCTGTTCGATGAACCGGCGGCCTTCCGCGCGATTGCCGGCGATGGTCGCCGCGCCGCGCAGGAGCAGCACCAGGGCTTCGTGTCGGGTACCAGGTGCCAGCGGACTGATGCGGGCGAGCAGATCGTTGGCAGCGGCGGTGTCACCGCTGGCCGACAGGACCTCGTGTCGCTCGATGTCGATGACCAGCGGGTCATCGGGCCCTTCCGCGGAGGAGCGATCGAAATCGGCCAGTGCTTCGGACCAGCGACCGTCTCGAGCGGCCAACCGACCGGCCTGTAGCGCGGCGTCTGCCCGCTGTTGTCGTTCGGCGCGCGCTGCTTCGGCCGCCATCATGGAGGCCGTGAGCGCGATCGCGGCACCGGCTGCGATTCCCAGCGAGGCGCGCCGCCGCCGCACGAACTTGCGCAGCCGTTGCATCGTCGATGGCGCCCTGGCCCGGATCGGCTGATGCTGCAGATGGCGGCGCAAGTCCTCCGCGAATGCCGCGACGCTGGCGTAGCGCCGCGCCGGATCGCGTTCGATCGCCATCAACACGATCCAGTCGAGTTCGGCTCGCAGGGCCGAGCGCAGCTGGCTGGGACGCATGCCGCGTGTTGCCGCGACCTCGGCGAGGTCGGCGCCGAGCTGGCCCAGGCGATCGCTGGGGCGTGGCGGGTCGACGGGCGTGGTCGGCGTCGAACGCGACCGACGGGGCGCGAACGGCAACGCGCCGCAGAGCAGTTCGTAGGCGACGACGCCAAGCGCGTAGACGTCGGCCCGCGCATCGACTCTGCTGTCTGCGACCCGCTGTTCGGGCGCCATGTATTCGGGTGTGCCAAGCCACTGATCGGGGCGGGTGAGCCGCTCATCGCCGGCCGACTCGGCGATCAGCGCCGCCAGACCGAAGTCGATCACCTTCGGGAACGGCCGGCCGTCGACCGTGGCCACCAGGATGTTGGAGGGCTTCAGATCGCGGTGCACGATCTGGCGATCGTGGGCGTGCTGCACGGCGGCGCACAGGTCGAGCACCAGGCCGAGTCGGGCCTGGATCGGTAGTCGATGTTCGTCGCAGTACTGCAGCAGGGGCGTGCCCTCGACGAACTCCATCGCGAACCAGGGACCATCGTCGCTGTCGCCGCAGTCGAAAACCGCGGCGATGCCTGGGTGTTGCAGTGAAGCCAATACCTGGCGTTCGCGGCCAAAACGCCGCGCGAAGTCCGCATTTGCCAGGCCGGGTTTGATCTGCTTGATCGCAACGCGCCGGTGGACGGGGGCGTCCTGCTCGCAGAGCCACACCGTGCCCATCCCGCCTTCGCCGAGCGTGCGCACGCGTCGGTACGGGCCGATCGTGGTCGCGGTTGCCCGGGCAGGCGGTAGCGCGCCGGCCGGATCGGGCAGACCCGCGAGGAACGCATCGTCGCCGATCACGGCGGCCAGCACCTCGCGCAGTTCGGCGGCCAGGGCCGGATTGTCGATGGCGCACTCGGCAAGCCGCCGTTCCCGTTCTTCGGCGAGCAACGGCAGCAGTTCCTCGAACCATTCCCTCAGCGATCTCGGTGATGGGGCCATGGGATCTGTGAGCCAGATCAGCGTCCGAGCTTCCGGGCCGTCCAGTCGTGTTCCGGTGCCGGCTGCACCGACACCTACGCTCGCGGTGCCCGCGGATCGGCGAACTTGCTGCCAATCGCGATGGCCTCGGTCGTCGAGGCCACGACCTCGAACCCGCGGCCAGGACCGCGGAATACCATGACGGCGGCCGCCTTGGCGTCGAGGCGCGCTCGCACCGCGACCAGCACCGGATCGCCGTCGGCAGCGGCGACGTCGCGACCGTTCTTCTGCAACACCAGCAGCACCGAACACCCATCGGCCTGGCCCGCCAGGCCATCCAGCTTCCCGTTGACCTTGGCTGCGTCGGCGGTGGCGTCGAGACCGAACATCAGCAACGGCGGCTTGGCGCCGTGCTTGCGACCGAGCACGACGATCGGATCGCGCGCGACAGTCGGCGCCACGGCCGCCGGTGGCGCGGCCGGGGCACTGGCTGCGGCGGCTGGCGTCGGCGTCGTCGCGGGCGCCGGCGCCGCCACCACCTCCGGGAACACCTGGACCGCCTTGCCGGAGCCATTGTCGAACAGCACCTTCGCCGGCCTGGCGTCGACCAGCATCCTCAGCACGGCGGCGACCGGCGCCGTTCTGGCATCCTTGGCGCCCGGCCACACCAGCGCGATCGCCGTGGTCTTGAGGTCGCCGGCTTTGGCCAGCATTGCCGGCACTTCGCGCATTGCCTGCGCTGGCGCCGCGGCGGCGTCGGCCGGCGCGGCCTTGAACGTCACCGTGTCGCCCTTCCGTTCGGCCGGCGCGAACAGCGCCGGATGCACGAGGACCGGAACCTTGTCGGCGAGCGTGATGCGAGCGGCGCCGCGACCGACCAGCACCGAGATCATCGTCTCGGCCAGCGGGCCCGGCATCACGATGCACTTGCCGCCGGCCGTGACGCCGCCGGCCTCCAGTTCGCGTGCCATCGCGGTCTGCACCTGGGCCTCGTCGCGGCCGCCGGCATCGCCGCTGATCCGCGCCGAATCGCCATCCTTCTGGATCGTCAGCAGCGCCGGCACCAGCACGTCGACCTTGCCGCGGTCTTCGAGTTCGACCCGCGTCGCGCCGCCGCGCAGCACTTCGTCGACCGCCGAACGCAAGAGCGTCCGGGACGGTGCCGCCGAACCGGTGAAGCCGATGCGGACGCGTTGGCCCTTCAGTTCGCCGTGGTTCCGCAGCCGGCGTTCGATCGCGCGGATGACCTCCGGCGGCTTGCCCGAATCGACATCGATCGCGATCGCGCGCAGACCGTCCTTGCCGGTCGTGATCGTCACCGGTGGTGGCAGGAACGGCTCCTTGTGGTCGCCGCCGAACGTGCAGTGCACGCTCTTGCTGCCCTGGCCACCGATCGCGTCGTGCACGCAGGCGCGCTCGAGCGCGGCATCGAGCGTCAGGTCGGCCGGGAAGTGGATCGTCACCCCCTTGCCGGCGAGCACCTTCGCCAGGGCCTTCGCTTCGCGCGCGAACGCGGCCGGCAGCGCCGCCGCGGTGCGGCCGTTCGGTGCCACGGCGATCTGCACCTGGCCGTCGCGCTCCTGGAGTTGCAGCAACGGCGGCCACAGGATGTCGGCGTCGGCCGAGCCGTGGTCGAGTTCGATGCGGGTCGGCCTGGCGGCGGCGACCAGGGTCTGCAGGTGTTCGAGCTCCTGCGGCTTTGGGCTGCGACCGGTGAACGCGACGCGAACGCGCCGGCCGGTGATCTGGCTGCGGGCACCGGGCAACACCAGTTCGAGCGCGGCCGCGGTGACCGCCGGATCGTCGGCCGGCGAGACGGCCAGCCGCGCTTCCTGGGCGTTGCCGCTGATCTGCACGCGCGCTTCGAGGTCGCGATCGAACAGCAGGCGACCGCTCAGCGTGCCGCGCACCGCACCGGCATCGGCCAGCGAATGGTGCAGGTGCTGCGCGAACGCCGCGTCCGGGGCCGCGCCGGTGAACTGCAGCGTCACCGCCTTGCCGCGGACGGTGGCGACGATCTTCTCGAGGTCGGCGGCCATCGCGCCGGGCAGGTCGGCACTCTCGAGTTCGAAGCTCTGCACCTCGACGTGCAGCGCGTTGCCTTCCTGGCGCGTCGTCACGTTGGCCTTGGGTGGTGTCGCTTCGTGCACGTTCTCGTCGCCGTAGCCGCGGCGGACGATCACGCGCGCGGCCTTGTGGGCCCGCAGGACCTGGGCGACCGCATCGCGCGCGCTGCTGCCGATCATCGCATCACCGCCGAACGTCACCACGATGCGGCGCCAGCGGAGGCTGTTGGCGGCGCTGGCCAGCGCGCGCTCGAGCGGTGCGGGCAACGCGTCGGCGATCGCCTTCTTGTCCATCTCCGGCACCTGGATCTGCACGGCGGTGTGGAACGCCTTGTCGGTCGCGGCCGTGACGGTCACGACGATGCCGGACTTGTCCTCGACGATCGGCTCGAGCGAGTCGAGCGCGTCGTCGATCGGCTCGAGTTCGGGCAGGTCGCCGGCATCGCCGGCCGGCGGCTGTTTGCCGGTGTCAGGCACGGGCTTGGAATCGGACTTGCGGTCGAAACGGCGTCGGCGGTCGGAAGCGCTCATGCAGTGGAGGGCGGAGTGGGAGGGCGGACATGAAACTGCAATCCGTCCGTTCGCGCAGCAGGCTGGCGTGAAAACCCGCGCTCTGCGTCGATTCAGCGGGCCGTCATCAGCAAGGTCTGGTCATCGATCCGGACGCCGAGCGGGAACTCCGTCGCCATGAAGTGCTGCTCGGCGGCGCTGCCGCTGCCGTTCCGAGCGATTTCGTCGCGCCGATCGACCAGTGCCAGCCGCTGCTCGTGGGACAGGCCGTTGAACCGTGTGGCCACCATGTCGTTGGCGAGGCGGTCCTGGTGGGCGGCGAAAGCCTTGGCGTTCTCGACGCCGGAGTGGTCTCGGTGGCGCAGCACGATCTGGGTCCAGGCCATGCCGTCCTGGCGCGGCTGCGGCATCCGGAAGATCGTCATGCCGGCGACCTGGTGCCAGGTGCTCTTGCCCTCGACGAAGAACGTGCCGGCGGCGACGGCTCGTTCGCAGGCGGTGAACAGTTCGACGTCGTGGACCAGTTCGCCCCACCGGCGTTGCTGCTCCGGATCCCGGTCGTCGAACGACGTCAGGAACTCGTCGAGCTGGGCGCGGCAGTCGTGCGCCAGGCGGCGGCAGCGACCGATCAGTTCGGCGCGCTCGCGATCGGTCAAGGTCGGCAGCGGCACGATGTCGTCCGGCAGGCCGGCTACAGGACTGGCCGCGGTGTGGTCGGTGGCGGGCGAATCGGCGAGCACGAAGCGGACGGTGTTGCCGCGTTCGAGTTCGGCGACCCATTGGTCGGCAGCGGCCAGGGGCAGCGGGGCGTCGTCGGCGACCGCCGCCGGCGCGGCGGGGGCCGCGTCAGGCGACGGTGCGATCAGGATGGTGCCGGTGGCCAGGGCCACGGCGGCAAGCAGCAGCGGGTGGGCGCGCATGACAGGTTCCTCCGTTCGGGCGCAGTGGTCAGCGGGGTTCTCCGGCCTGGCCGACCTGACCCTCCTCGGTCTTCTTCTCGGCGCACGCGGCGCAATGCAGGTCGACGTGATACGACGCGACGGCCGAGGCACCTGAAGAGTGCGATAGCGACACGCCGCCGCTGCTGCCCGTCGGGTGGCCCTGCGCGTTGGCCTGGCAGGTCGAGGAGATGTCCAGGTTGACGTCGACACTGGCATTGACCAGGCGCGGGGTCGGGAACGTGGTGCCGCCCTGGACCCAGATCAGCGAGTAGCAGGAACCCGCGCTGAACGACACGCGGACCTTGCCGGTGAAGCGGCAGATGCTGCCGCGCCGGGTCGCGCACGCGTTGTTGCGGACATCGCAGGCGCCATCGCTGGTCCTGGGTTCCATCGGGATCAGCAGGATGCCGACGCTGCCGTCGGCACACTCGAGGGTCACGTCATTGCCGGCCGGTTCGCTGGTGGTGGCGCGGCAATAGCACTCCATGGCCAGTGCCGGAGCCGGCATGGCGACCTTGACGATGCGCGGGCGGGCATTGTGGTGATTGGCCGGGGCGGTGACGAACGAGCAGAGCAGCAGACACGAAGCGATGCAGAGGGCGCGGATCATGACTTCCTCCGTTCAGGCGCGGTTCCGTTCCGTCGGGCCGCGCGCGAGGTGGTTGGGGGCTTGGGACATCGGGAATTAGCCGCGGCGCTCCTGCCGGTAACAACGATGTCGCAGAGCTGGTGGTGTTCGTACACTGCCGCGATCAACGCGGAGCGCCTCGTCCATGCGGTTGGCTTCGACCTCGAACTCGGGAGGGACGAGCGGCTCCATGCCTTCGGCGCGTTGGCGGGGGAACGCACACTGACCGGCAAGCGCGGCGCAGAACTCGCCGCGCTGAACGGATTCGTTGCCGGGGCGCCGTTCGTGTTCGGCCACAATGTGCTGTGGCACGACCTGCCGTGGCTGCGCGAGAACGCGTCGGAGTCAGCGTTGCTGCGTCTGCCGGTCGTCGACACGCTGGTGCTGTCGGTGCTGGCGTTCCCCGAGCACCCGTACCACGCTTTGGTCAAGGACCACAAGCTGGTCGCCGAGTCCCTGCCGGATCCGGTGCGCGACTGCATGCTGGCGCAGCGGTTGTTGCGCGATGGCTGGCACTCCCTGCAGCGATTGGCGGCGGCTCGGCCGAGGTTCTTCGACCTGCTGATGGCACTGGTCGCCGATGGTCTGCGGTCGGTGGGTGGCGACCTGGCGGCGGCGGGATGGTCGCTGTTTGCGCCGAGTCGGGCGTTGTCGGCAAACGAACTGGATGGGGCGCTACAGCACGAACTGGATGGCCTTGTCTGCCTCACGGCGCTGCACCGACTCGGGCCGGTGGCCGGCTGGGACGCCGCGCGACGCCTGGTGTTCGCGTTCGCGCTGTCGTGGCTGCGTGTCGCCGGCAAGCTCGATGGACCGGTGGCGTCGGTGCCGATGCCGTGGGTCCGACGCCGGTTCCCGGAGCTGTCGTCGCTGCTCCATTCGCTGCGCGATGTCCGCTGCGGCGAGCCGTCGTGCAACTGGTGCGTCAATGCGCACGACCCCGTCGGCTGGCTGTCGCGCTGGTACGGCTTTCCGTCGTTCCGGCCGCAGCCGGCGCTGCCCGATGGCAGTTCGCTGCAACAGGCGGTGGCCGCCGCAGGGTTTGCCGACCGACCGCTGCTGGCGTTGATGCCGACCGGCGGCGGCAAGTCGCTGTGCTTCCAGCTGCCGGCGATCGCGCGTTCGGTCCGGCGCGGTTGCCTGACGGTCGTGATCTCGCCGCTGCAGGCGTTGATGCTCGACCAGGTCGTCAATTTCGAGCGCACGACCGGCCTGAAGAATGCGGCGGCGCTGAACGGCTTGCTGACGCCGCCCGAACGCCGCGCCACGCTGGAAGCGGTTCGTTCCGGTGCCTGCGGCTTGCTGTACCTGGCGCCCGAACAGTTGCGCAACCGCAGCGTGAAGGCGGTCCTGCGGCAGCGTGAGATCGGCGCCTGGGTGTTCGATGAGGCGCACTGTCTGGCCAAGTGGGGACACGACTTCCGGCCCGACTATCTCTACGCCGCGCGCTGCATCGGCGAACTGGCGGCCGAGGCAGAGTCCGCGCCGGCCCCGGTGGTCTGCGTGACCGCGACTGCCCGTCCGGAAGTCCGCGACGAGATCGTGCGGCACTTCCGTGACGTGCTCGGTCAGCAACTGGAGGTGTTCGATGGCACCAGCGAACGCGCCAATCTCGAGCTGGGCGTGGAATCCTGTGCGGCCGGCGACAAGTTCGAACGGCTGCACGCGCTGGTGGCCGCACAACTCGGCGATTCGCTCGGCGGTTGCGTACTGGTCTACACCGCGACACGCAAGCAGACCGAGGTGCTGGCCAACCGGTTGCGGGCGTGCGCGATCGACGCGCTCGAGTTCCATGCCGGGCTGGAACCGCCGGAGAAGAAGCGTGTGCAGGCAGCGTTCGTGGCCGGCGAGGTCCGCGTCATCTGCGCGACCAACGCGTTCGGCATGGGGGTCGACAAGCCGGACATCCGCCTGGTCGTCCATCATGAGATCCCCGGGTCGATCGAGAACTACGTGCAGGAGGTCGGTCGCGCCGGGCGCGATGGCGCGCCGGCGCGCGCGGTGCTGCTGTTTGCACCGGCCGACATCGAGACGCAGTTCCGGCTCGCCGCCGGCAGTCGGCTGCACCAGTCCGATCTGCAGGCGATCCTGAAGCGGGTGCGCTCCCTGGCCCGATCCGGGCGCGAGCGCAAGGATCGCGTCGCGATCTGCACGACGGGCGAGATCCTGCGCGATCCGACGCTGGCGCAGGAGTTCGACCCGGGGGATCGCGGGGCACCGACCAGGGTGGTCACCGCGGTGGCCTGGCTCGAGCGCGGCCAGTTCCTGCGTCGCGACGAGAATCGGCCGGTGGTGTTCTCGGGGCGGCCGCTGGTGCGCGATCTCGACGAGGCCAGGCGCCGGATCGCCGAGCTGCGCGTGGCGCCGGCGACCGCCGCGGTGTGGCTTTCGCTGCTGCAGGCCTTGCTCACTGCCGACGTCGATCAAGGGCTGAACGAAGACGATCTGGCGCTGCTGCCCGCGATCGCCGCGGCGGACCCGGTGCGGCACGGCGGGCGCAGCGCGGTGATCGACACGCTGGTGGCGATGCAGAAAGCACGGCTGTTGTCGAACGGGCTCCGGATGACGGCATTCGTCCGCGCCGGCATCGCCGACAGTTCGCGCGCTCGTCTGCTCACGGCGCAAAGACTCCTGGACGCGTTGTTCGACTTGCTGCCCGAGCACGCGCCCGATGCCGATGGCGAGGCACCGCAGCATCTGCACGTGCCGCTGCTGCAGAAGGCGCTGCACGAACGCGGCATCGCGACCACGGCGCCGGAACTTCGACGTGTGGTCGAAGCCGCTGCCGCCACGTCGACCGGTGCGGCGCCAGGCTCGCCCGGGCTGCGCGTCCATGCGATCGCGCGCGACCGGTTGCGCGTTCACGTCCGCGGTGGTTGGCCGGCGGTGAAGGAACAGGCGGCCCTGGCGATGCAGCTGGCGGCCATCTGCCTCGAAGAACTGCTGCGCCGGGTCGATCGGGCCGAGGCGCGCGGCAAGGACCTGCTGGTCGAGTTCGGCTTCGAGGATCTGGTGGCGGCAATCGACCGGCAACTGCCGTTCGCGCCGATCGCACAGGCGGAACGGGTGCCACGCGTCGAGCGGGCGCTGCTGCTGTTGCATGGGCTCGACGTCGTCGTGCTGCATCGCGGGCTGGCGGTGTTCCGGCAGGCCATGACCCTGACGGTGCCGGATGTCGCACGGGCGCGCTTCACCCGCGCCGACTTCGCGCCGATCGACGAGCACCAGCACGAACGCACGGTGCAGATCCATGCGATGCACGAGTTCGCCGAGCGGATGGTGCAGGACCGGCGGACCGGGCTGCGCCTGCTCGCCGACTGGTTCCGGCTCGACCAGCCGGAGTTCCTGCAGCGCTGGTTCGGCGGCCGGCGGCAGGACGTCGAGCGCCCGACCAGTTCGCAGTCGTGGCACGCGATCGTCGATTCGCTGAGTCCCGTGCAGCGCGAGATCGTCGGCGCCGAGGACGACGCTTCGCTGCTGGTGCTCGCCGGCCCCGGTTCGGGCAAGACCAGGGTCGTCGTGCATCGCTGCGCCTGGCTGTTGCGGGTCCGCCGGGTGCCGGCGTCGGCGATCCTGGTGCTGTGCTTCAATCGCAGCGCGGCGTTCGAGCTGCGACGTCGGCTGCGCGAACTGGTCGGCGGCGATGCCGATGGCGTCACGGTGCAGACCTACCACGGGCTGGCCTCGCGGTTGTGCGGTCGCTGGCCGGATGGTGCGGACGGCGCGGCGCGGGCGTTCGATGGCGTGATCGACGCGGCCGTGGCGCTGCTGCAGGGCGATGCCGAGGCCGCGGCCAATGCCGGTGACGAAGAGCTGCGCGACAGTCTGCTCGCCGGCTATCGGCACATCCTGGTCGACGAGTATCAGGACATCGATGACGCGCAATACCGGCTCGTATCGGCGATCGCCGGGCGCACGCTCGGCGAAGCCGAACACAAGCTCGCGATCCTGGCGGTCGGCGACGACGACCAGAACATCTATTCCTGGCGCGGCAGCAGCACGCGGTTCCTGCGCGCGTTCCAGACCGACTATCAGGCGGAGTCGGTGCCGCTGGTCGAGAACTTCCGTTCCACGGGTCACATCGTCGCCGCCGCCAATGGCGTGATCGCGATGGTGCGCGAACGGATGAAGGTCGAGGCGCCGATCCGGGTCGATTCGGCGCGGGCGAACGGTCCGGCCGGCGGGCGGTTTGCGGCGCTGGATCCGCGGGTGCAGGGACGCGTGCACGTCCTCGAGGTCGCCGCAGTCGCTTCGCAGGCTGCGGTGGTGCTGGCGGAAATCGAACGGTTGCGCGCGTGTGATTCGTCCCTGACGCTCGACCAGTGCGCGATCCTGTCGGCGCGGCATGCGCCGCTCGATCCGGTGCGGGCGCTGGCCGAGGCGCGCGGCTTGCCGGTGCGGGTGCGCGTCGACGCCGAGCGGTCGTTCTCGCTGTTCTTGGTCCGCGAAGTCCAGGAGTTCCTGGCGGCGGTGACGGCGTTGCCCGGCAACGACGTGAAGCGGGAACAGTTGACCGAACTGCTGGCGGCGGCGCGGCAGCGGCGTTGCGGCGAACGGTGGCTCGATCTGGTCCAGCAGGTCGTCGATGCGTTCGGCGCCGAGCATGGCGACGCGTCGCAACCGAAGACCCTCGTCGCGGCGCTGGCTGGCGAACTGCTCGGCGAACAACGGCGCGAACGGATCGTCGGTCAGGGGGTGTTGCTCGGCACGGTGCATGGCGTCAAGGGCGCGGAGTTCGATCACGTTCGTGCTCGACGGCGGCTGGCAGCCGCGCGAAAGCGACACACTCGACGAGCGGGTCCGGCTGTTCTATGTCGCGATGACCCGGGCGCGGCAGACGTTGACGATGGTGCAGGCGCGCAACGAGCGCACGCCGATGCCTGCGGCGTTGCCGTCGGCGGTCGTGTTCCGTTCGGTGGTCGTCGATGCGGCGCCGCCGCCGCCGCCGGTCCGCTTCGAACTGGCCGCATTGGAGCACGTCTATCTGGACTTCGTCGGTCGTCAGTCTGTCGAGGCGCCGGTCCATGCGGTGCTGGCGTCGCTGGTCAGCGGCTCGCCGCTGCGTCTGGTCGATGGGCCAAACCGTCTGCGATTGGTCGTCGACGGCGGTCAATTCGACGGCATGGTCGTCGGTGAACTGTCCCGCGCCGGCAGCGAACGCTGGCGGTCACCACGATCGTCGGTGCGATCGGTGCGCGTCGCAGTGGTGTTGCAGCGGCGGCGCGATCAGGTCGAAGCGGAGTTCCTCGCCGCGGTGCGTTGCGAACGCTGGCTGGTCGTCGTGCCGGAGTTCGTGCTCGGCGAGTGAGGCGCCGGGCTTGCCGTTCACGCGGCATTCGGATCCCAGACGATCGCGAGATCGAACGCGACCTGCGGCAGGATGTGCAGTCGGATGCGATCCTCGGCGAACACTGGTTGGCCATACTTGCCACCTTGCAGCACGAACTGCTCGATCCGGTGCACCTCCGGGTCGACGAGCTAGAACTCGCGAACCACCGCGTTGGTAGCGTTCGAACTTCCGCTTGCGATCGTGAGTGCGCGTCGATGGCGACAGGACCTCGACCAGAAGGTCTGGCGCACCGACCACCTTCTTCTCGGTCAGCGCGCGGCCCAGACTGTCGGTCAGCACGACGATGTCGGGTTGCACGACGGTGCCGCGGCCGAGGTGGACATCCAGCGGTGCGCCGTAGACACGCCCCAACCGCTTTCGCGAAATGCGGTTGTTGAGTTCACCGGACAACTGTCCCTGGACCCACTGATGTGGGTGGCTAGGCGACGGGCTCACGTAGTGCCTACCGTCGATGATCTCGTGCCGTTTGCGATCCGGCGGGATCCTGCAGTAATCGGCGTAGGTCCAGCGTTTGCCGCGCGGCAGCTTCCGGTTGCTGGTGGTGGTCGTGGTCACGGGCGGCGTCTCGAGGCATCGGATCATAACGGCTCCTTCGGGGAACTGCCGGTCACCATGACCAACGTTGCCCCGCCCTCTCTGTGCCTCGCGCACCCGGAGCGGTTACTCGCGAACGTGCCGGAATTCCGTTCGCCACCCTGCAGGTCACGAAGTGCGGCCCGGATCCCACACGATCGCGAGATCGAATTCGACCTGCGGCAAGATGTGCAGCCGGATGCGATCGGTCGCGACCACCGGTTCGCCATAGCGCCCGTCCTGCAGCACGAACTGCTCGATCCGGCGCGCCGAGGGATCGACGATCCAGAACTCCCGGACGCCGGCGCGCTGGTAGCGTTCGAACTTCCGCTTGCGATCGTGCGTGCGGGTCGACGGCGACAGCACTTCGATCAGCAGATCCGGAGCGCCGCTGATTTTCTTGTCGGTCTCCACGCGACATGGCGTCGTGACCAACACGACGATGTCCGGCTGCACGACGGTGCCACGGCCGAGATGAACGTCGAGCGGTGCGGAAAACACGCGGCCGAGATTCGTTCGCCCGATCCGGTTGCAGAGTTCCACCAACAGTTGAACCTGGATCCACTGGTGGAACGGGCTAGGCGACGGGCTCACGAAGTGCCTCCCGTCGATGATCTCGTGCCGTTTGCGATCCGGCGGGATCCTGCAGTAATCGGCGTAGGTCCAGCGTTTGCCGCGCGGCAGCTTCCGGTTGGTGGTGGTGGTCGTGGTCACGGGCGGCGTCTCGAGGCATCGGATCATAACGGCTCCTTCGGGGAACTGCCGGTCACCATGACCAACGTTGCCCCGCCCTCTCTGTGCCTTGCGAACCCGGAGCGGTTACACCCGAACGCGATGGATTTCCGGCACCGCCCTGCGGTTCACGAAGTGCAGCCCGGATCCCACACGATCGCGAGAGCGAATTCGACCTGCGGCAAGATGTGCAGCCGGATGCGATCGGTCGCGACCACCGGTTCGCCATAGCGCCCGTCCTGCAGCACGAACTGCTCGATCCGGCGCGCCGAGGGATCGACGATCCAGAACTCTCGGACGCCGGCGCGCTGGTAGCGTTCGAATTTCCGGTTGCGATCGTGCGTGCGGGTCGACGGCGACAGCACTTCGATCAGCAGATCCGGGGCGCCAACCACCTTGCGCTCGGTCAGTGCACCGGCCAGGCTTGCGGTCAACACGAGGATGTCTGGTTGCACGATGGTGCCGCGGCCCAGGTGCACGTCCAGCGGGGCAAGGTAGACATGGCCGAGGTCCGCGAGCGTGATTCTGTTGTTCAGCTGCCCGAACAGTTGTCCCACGATCCACTGATGAGGCCGGCTAGGCGACGGGCTCACGAAGTGCCTCCCGTCGATGATCTCGTGTCGTTTGCGATCCGGCGGGATCCTGCAGTAGTCGGCGTAGGTCCAGCGCTTGCCGCGCGGCAGCTTCCGGTTGGTGGTGGTCGTGGTCACGGGCGGCGTCTCGAGACATCGGATCATAACGGCTCCTTCGGGGAACTGCCGGTCACCATGACCAACGTTGCCCCGCCCTCTCGGTGCACAGGAATGCGCGCCGGTGACACGCGAACGCAGGCTTTCACCCGCCGCAGTGCCCGTTCACGAAGGGCGGCCGGCGTTCCAGATCTGGTCCAGCTCGATCTGCAGCACCGGCAGCACGTGCGCGCGGATGCGGCGCGAGTGAATGCTGGCGCGGCCATACCCGCCGTTCACGAGAGTCAACCGTTCGATCCGTCGACGACGCGTGTCGACGATCCAATACTCGCGGACGCCGGCGGCGGCGTAGATCGCACGCTTGCGTTTGCGATCGTGGGCGTCGCTGGATGGCGACAGGATCTCGATCAGCAGGTCCGGAGTGCCGTGGATCGCCTTGCTGCGGATGATCGCGGTGCGCTCGGCAAGCACGACGACCAGGTCGGGTTGCACGACAGTGTCCTCGGCAAGCACGACATCGCACGGCGCGAGCATCACCCGGCCATGGCCGGGCCGGACCAGGCGATCGTGGAATTGCACGTAGAGGCCGCCCAACGCGTCCTGGTGCGAGATGTCAGGGGCGGGGGTCACGAAGTGCTCCCCGGCGAGAATCTCGTGCCGCTCCAGGTCTGCTGGGATCTTGCAGTAGTCGGTGTAGGTCCAGCGCTTGGCGCGCGGGAGCTTGCGGGTGGCGATCGTGGTCGTGGTCGTCACGGGCGGAGTCTCGAGACATCGGATCATAGCGGCTCCTTCGGGGAACTGCCGGTCACCATGACCAGCGTTCCCCGCCCATTCTGTGCATGGAAAACCCGCCGTGGTTACATGGCAACGCGATGGATTCCCCACGAGATGCCCGAGGCGCGCGCGAGTCGACGCTGGCCGCGATCCTGACGTTCACGCTGATCCACGCGACTTCGTGCACCACGAACCCCGCCGGACCGCCTTCGCCGCCAGACGCCGGACCGATCGGTCCGCCCGCGCGCCTCCGGTTCGAAACCGTGCGCTCCATGCTCCACGACACCAACGGCAACTACTGGTTCGGCAGCTGGAACGAAGGCGTCTGCCGCTTCGACGGCAAGGCCCTGACCTACTTCACCACCGCCGACGGCCTGACCGACAATCAGGTCCGCTCGATCCACGAAGATCGCCACGGCGTGATCTGGTTCGAGTGCGGATTCGGACTCTGCGGCTTCGACGGCCAGCGCATCTGCACACCAACCGCGAAGGACTACACGGCGAAGAACGACTGGCGGTTCGCCGCCGACGATCTCTGGTTCAAGGAGGACGGCCGGATCGGCGCCACCGATCTCGAAGCCGGTCCTGGCGCGTATCGCTACGACGGCACGACGTTCACCTGGCTCGCGTATCCGGTGCTCTCCGGGCGCGAGCCGGCCAGTGCGCATGCGACGACGGGCATCGCCAAAGGCAAGGACGGCAGAGTCTGGTTTGCGACCTACGCCGCGGTGTTCGGGCACGACGGCAAGTCGTTCACGGTGATCGACGACCACAGCCTGGGTCTGGACGAACGCACGGGCCGGTTGCACGTGCGTTGCGTTCTGGAGGACAGCAAGGGACGGCTGTGGATCGGCAACAACGGCATCGGCGTGATCCTGCGCGACGGCGCTGTGATCACTCAGTTCACGCAGCAGATGGGGCTTGGCAAGATGGGGATGCACGGCGACCGGAGGGTGCCGCTCCCTGGCGATGTGACGGATGGTTCGCCGACGCTGCATCGGGTGTTTTCAATCGGCGAGGATCGCGCGGGGAACATCTGGTTTGGCACCGTCGAGCACGGCGCGTGGCGGTGGGATGGCAAGACGCTGCGGAACTTCGGGGTCGCGGACGGGCTGACCAGCAAGGACGTCATGGGGATCTACACGGATCGCCGTGGTGACCTGTTGTTGTGTGGTCAGGGCGTCTTCCGGTTCAACGGCACGACGTTCGACCGGATGTTCTGACCGCATCTGGCCTTCGCGTTGACGCGGACCGTCCGAACCGTTCGCTGCGGCCGGCATCCAGATTTCTGGGTGCTGCAAACTGTTGTCCAACAACAGTTTGTGGACCACTTGGCATGCGACCTCAAAGTCGCCCCGGAAAACCCGGCCCGTCATCCGCCTGCTTTATGGCGGACCGATCCATGCCGGACGCGGCCGCCCACCGCAACCCATTCCGGACAATGCCATGAAGCTCTTCCTGAAGATCACCGCCACCGTCGTCGCGCTGCTGCTCGGCACGTTCGTCATCGCCGGCCGCCCGCTGCGCGAACTGACGGGTCTGTTCGCCGCCGGCGCCGACGTCGCCGTCGACTCCGCGATCGACCAGATCCCGACCGAGGTCCGCGACCGCAAGCTCGACCACGACGTGCAGCAGCAGCGGCAGCAGCTGACCGACCACCAGGTCGCATTGAATCTGTCGCGCCGCGAACTCGATTCCCTCGCCGAGCAGGTCCAGCAGCTCGAAGAACGCAAGGGTCGCCGTCAGCGTCTGCTGGCCGAGGCGTATCCGGTGCTGCAGCAGGCGACGGTCGAGAACCGCGCCGAGGTGGAGTTCGCCGGCAGCAAGCACGCGCTCGCTGACTTCCAGCGCAACCTCGATGCGCTGCTCACCGAAGACGAACGCGAGACGCGCGTGCTCGGCATCCGCAAGGAAGGTCTGCAGAAGCTGCAGGCGTCGGTGACGGATGGCGAGCGCGCGCTCGTCGACATGCGTTCGGCGCTGGTGGCACTCGAGCAGGAGATCGAGCTGCTGCGCACGCGGCGCGAACAAGCCGAGCTCGAGGGCAAGACGCTGGACATGGTGTCGGCGGTCGCGGCGGTGCCGGGGTCGTCTTCGCCGGTGGGTGCCGAGACCGAACGGCTGCGCCAGGATGTCGGCAAGATGGAGGCTGGCAACGAAGCGCGGCGTGCGGCGGTGCCGGCGGCGGGTTCGAAGAACGTGGTCGCGCGGGATTGGGAACGGCTGGAGCGGCTCAAGGCGATCCACGGTGGCGCGGAGGTGACGCCGAAGGTCGAAGCGGCGGTCGAGGCGCCAGCCGTTCCGGCACCCGCGACACCGACCCCGGCGACCGGCGGCGAGATCATCAAGTAGCCACGCGATTGACGCGCCGAGGGTTCCCCGGCGCGGTTGCCCCTGCGAACATCTGTTGCGGAGAACTCCCATGCCTGCCCCCGAACGCGACCTGACACCGGAAGAGATGGCGTGCCTGCTCACCCGTCATCTCCAGGGTGACAAGACCGCCAGCGACGAACTGCTGGCTGCGATCGACGGCTACTTCCGCCGTCACCTGCGACCGCTGCTGGTCCATTGGTTCCGCGAGGCTTCCGGCGACACCAGCGCGCGCTACAGCGTGATGGTCAACCAGTTCTTCACCGAGGTGCTGGATCGGCGCGACGATCCGTTCTGGCGGCAGAAGTCGTTGCAGGCCATGCGCACCTACGCGGCGACGGCGATCGCCAATGACATCCGCGACCTGCTGCGCCGCCGCAGCAAACGCGAGCCGATCGGTGACGACGAACTGCTCGAACTCGCCGAGTCGCGGGCGTCGCACATGCTGCACAAGCACGGACTGGACCTTGCGACGGCGCTGGACCTGGATGCGTGGGATCATCGGCCGGCACCGTGGCCGCAGCGCGCGATGGTGTTGCGGCTGCGCTATGTGATCGGCATGAAGTACGCCGAGATCGAGGAACAGACCGGACTGCCGACGTCGACGGCGAAGGACCATCACGATCGCGCGATCGAGGCGTTGCGGGCCGAACTGGGCGCCTCTCCCCGCGGAGGCCGGCCGTGACCGCGGAAGAGTCCTCGCCGCCACCGGGCAACCTGAATCAGCCAATGGGTCTCGGCGGTCAGCCGGCGGACGACCCGATCTGGCCGGCCACGTACGAGGCGATCCGCGCCGCCGGGTTCACCAACGTCAAGATCGTCGCTCGCGGCGGCTATGGCTGCATCCTGCGCGCGGAGCATCCGCGTTCGCGCCAGATCCGCGCACTGAAGGTGACGATCGATCCGCACCATCAGGGCTGTGCCGCGTCGTTCCAGAAGGAAGCGGCGGCGCTGGCGGTGACCGGGTTGCCGGCATCCGTGTGCCGGCTGGTCGGCTCCTATGAGAACAAGAAGAACGAACGGCACCAGCACCAGCCGTTCCTGGTGCTGGAGTGGATCGATGGGCAGCCGATCGACAAGGCGGCGCGGTCGCTGGGTCTTGCCGCGCGTTGCGAACTGGCGCGCCAGTACCTGCTGGCGGTTGCCGAGGTGCACGCGATGGGCGTGTCGTTCGGCGATCCGACGTGCAACAACACGCTGGTCGACCGGCGCGGCAGGGTCCGGTTCGTCGACTTCGGTCAGGCCGGGCGGTTGCGTTCGGTGGCGCGGTCGGAGAACTCGCTGCAGCACGTCGGCGGCACGAGCCGGTTCGCGACGAAGGAGCGGAAGGAAGGCGCGCCGGCGACCGAGCCGCGCGAACTGCACGCCGTCGCGGCGGTGGTCTTCGAGATCCTGGTCGGCACGGCACCGGAGGATGTGGGTGCCTGGCGCGCGCTCGCGGATGCCGAGGGCGTGCCGAAGGCGATCACCGCGCAGCTGATCGAACTGCGGCGCGAGGCGGCCGCCGCGTCGGCGACGGATGCTGAGCCACTGCATCTGCAGCAGGGCGCGGCGAAGTTCGCGGCTGCGATCGCGGAGCATGCACGGGCGCAACGACGGGCGCGGCAGGCGGCGTGGTTGCTGGCGGCGATCGTCGTTCTCGGCAGCGCGGGCACCTGGGGCGGACGGATCCTGTGGACCGAGTACCGGTCGGCGGTTGCCGATGCGGATGCGCGGCGGATGCAGGACCTGGATCGGCAGCTGGCGTTGCGGCCCAACCGTTCGCATCCGGCGGTGGCGCGGGCGCTCGAGGGCGTCGAGCGGATGCGTTCGAAGTGGCGTTCGGAAGTGCAGGCCGGCGCCAATGACGGGGCGGCGCAGACCGTGGCGGAGTTGGTGCCTGCGTTGCAGGCCGTGATCGCGACCAGTCACGAGGTCGAGGGGCTGGACCCGGTCCGGGCGCTGCTCGGCGAAGTGCTGCTGCGGACGCCATGGGTGCGAACGTGTCCCACGATCGCAGCGCGCGAGGCGGAGCTTGCCAAGGTGTATCGCGACCTCGACGAGCAGATCGAGCGCGGCGAGTGGCAGCCGGCGTGGACCGGGATGCGCAAGCTGCAGGGTGATCTGGCGCAGCTCGGGGCGGACAATCTGGCGGCGAAGCAGAGCGAGCAGGCGCGGGCGGACTATCGGCGGCTCGAGCGCGGCGTGTGCGAGCGATTGCAGAAGCATGCAACGTTCGCGGCGTGTCGCGACCGGGCGGCGGAGGCGGAGCGGTTGTTGTTGGCGGGGCAGTTCGCGGATGCGGCGGGGCCGGGGGCGACCACGGAGTATTCGCAGGTGAAGGCGCAGGTCGAGGCGTTCCTGGTCAAGAATGAGACGGAGCTGGAACGACGGGCGCGGCTGACGATCGATGGCACGCGAATCGGCGAGATGGAGACGCGGATCACGGCGTTGGAGGCCGAGGTGGCGCAGTTGACGACGGCTCGTGAGGATCTGGCGAAGCGGGTCGCGGAAGTCGAGCGCGAACGCGATGGGTTCAAAGGGCAGGTGGCGACGGTGGCGCAGGAGCGCGATGCGGCGGAGGCAGCCAAGAAGGAACTCGGTGCGCAGATCGAACGGTTGACGAAGGCGAAGGAGGCGGCGGAGGCCGAGGTTGCGAAGGTCCGCGGCGAGTTCGCGGCGGCGGTTGCCGATGCGGCGACGAAGGTTGCGGCCAAAGAAACGGCGAAGCCGAAGGCGGCGGAGGATGTGATTCCCGCGCGGTTCACGAATGGGATCGGGATGGTGATGATCCGGGCCGAACCCTGCACGTTCCGCATGGGAAGTCCCGCGAGCGAGGCCGGCCGCGACAGCGATGAGACGCAGCACGCGGTGACGATTACGCGGCCGTTCGCGCCCGCGGAGACCGAGATCACGCAGAAGCAGTGGTTCGAGGTGATGGGGACGCGGCCGTGGAAGGGGCGGAGTTCGGTGATCGATGGCGACGACGTGGCGGCGACGTTCATCTCCTGGAATGACGCCATGGAGTTCTGTCGCAAGCTCACCGAGCGGGAACGCGCAGCAGGGCGCCTGGCGATGAACATGGAGTACCGGCTTCCGACCGAGGCGGAGTGGGAGTGTGCGGCTCGCGCTGGCACGACGACCCGGTGGTCGTTCGGGGACAACGAAGCAGATCTCGGCAAGTACGGTGTGTTCGACGGCGCACGCGACGGGCAGCATGCGCATCGCGTGAAGACCAAGAAACCCAACCCGTGGGGGCTCTACGACATGCACGGCAACGTCTGGGAGTGGTGCCTCGACGTGGTTGATTGGCAGAGCAAGGTTGTCAGCAACGCCGACAAGGAAGGGGCCGTTGATCCCATCGGGACAAGCGGCTCGCACCGGGCCCTTCGGGGCGGTTGCTGGGTCAACTCGGCGCGGTACGCACGGTCCGCGGATCGGTACGTGAGCGAGCCGGCCGCCCAGGTCTACAACCTCGGGTTCCGGCCGGTGCTCGCCGCCAGGTCCGACAACAAGTGATCAGTACCAAGGTACAAGCAAGTCGGCCGGCGCTGCACGCGGCTGCGCGGCGGGGGAAGCGGAGCGGCCCGCCCGCAGCCGCGTGCTGCGACGGCCGGGAGTGACGCATCATGCCGATCAAGTTCTTCTGCGTACCTGCGACCCTGCCCGGCGAAGCCGAAGCCGAACTGAACCGTTTCCTGGGCGGGCACCAGGTCGTTTCCATCGATCGTCACTTGGGCTCGGCCAACGGCGCGCCGGTCTGGTGCTTCGCGATCGAGTACATCGTGCCCGCGTACGGCGTCCGCGACACGAATGCCGCCAATCCAGGGATGCGCAAGGACCGGATCGACTACAAGGAAGTCCTGCCGCCCGACGTGTTCGCCCGCTTCTCGAAGCTGCGCGAGCTGCGCAAGCAGATCGCCGAGAGTGGACGCGTTCCCATCGACGCCGTCTTCACCACCGCCGTCCGACGCGCGCACGCCGCGTAAGATCCAATCCGCCTGGAACTCCTGCGGGAGCATGACTCCCCACAAGACCGCCCTCCTGGCGCTGACCCTGACCGCCGCGCAGACGTTCGCACAGACCCCTTTCCCAGAACCCGTGCTTGGCGTCACCGCCAGCGGCTCGGCCGTCGTCCTCGACCCCTACACGGGCCTTGGCCGCCACGTCGGTCCGACCGGCAGCACCGGTCACAACGGCATGGCGCGCATCGGTGCCACCGTCTGGACGACCGAACAGGTCGGCATCGGCAACAACGCCCAGTACTTCCTGAACCGCATCAGCGACGTCACCGGCGCCGCCGTCCGCACCCGGACCCTCACTCGCGACATTCGCGCGCTGGCGGAGGCCAGCGGCAGCGAACTGTTCGGCATCGCCCAGGCTTCACCCACGGATGAACTCGTGCGGATCCAGGTCAACACCGGTGCGATCACCGTCGTCGGTCCCACCGGCTTCTCCTCGCTGCAGGGCCTGGCCGTGCGCCGAGGCCGGCTGTTTGGCTGGGACCTTGTCCAGGGTCTCATCCGGATCAGCCCCTCCACCGGTGCCGGCACTGACGTCGACCCGGCGGTCGGCAGCGCCGGCGCGAACATCCAGTTCCTGTCCACCTTCGACGGGGACCTCCTGTTGGGCGGGGAGGACTCGCTGTTCCTCATCGATCCGAACACCGGCATTCCCTCGCTCCGGGGGTCCGGCGCCTATTCCGACCTGCGCGGCGCGGAAGCGCGATTTGGCGTGATGTACACGTTCGGCGCGGGCTGTGCCGGCATGTCGATGGCGATCAGCGGCACGCCGAACGCGGGTTCGACCATCACGAGTGTCTCGGTGGGCAACCAGCCGCAGGCGCTTGGCATGATGTTCCTCGGCTTCTCGGATCGCAATTTCGGTGGTCTGCCGTTGCCAGTTCGTCTGACCAGCATCTTCGGAACCGCACCGGATTGCTTTGGCTACGCCGGCGCCGAGTTGACGGTGGCGGCGACGGCTGACCAATCCGGGCAGATGAACGTTCCGATTGCGGTGCCGCTCGGGCTGGAAGGGCTGGTGTTTCACCTGCAGCACATGTCGTTGAGCAATGCGCCCGGCGGGATGCAGTTCAGCAATGGAGCGTCGGTCCGGCTGCGACTGTAATGGTGGAGCGGAAGTGGACAGCGACACGACGCAATGATGGAATGCGTTGCGGCGTGATACGGATACGGGAAATGGGAACTGACGGAATGGAACCGTGACTGTTTGGCGAGATACTTGACGATGCGGCCGGAGGTGGATAAGGTGGGCCGTGTCCTCGGTCCGATTCCATCGGAGCCATGCCGTGAAACTCGAGCCTGTCTACCTGGTCGCCCCGGAGCGACCGTCCCTGATTCCCACTCGGCGTGCGGTGCTGTTCGCCGGGTTGTCGTTCTTCGGTGGCGCTGCGGCGGAGGGGCGCTTGGGATCCAGTACGAGCGGTCTCGTGCTGCGCCGGCGGAGGAGGCACTGAGGCCGAGCGGAGATCCGGAACTGGATCGGCTGCGGCGGCTGGCGATCGAGGCGCCGCTCGACGAACTGCGGGACAAGCAGTTCGCGCTCGTCACAGCGGTCCAAGTCGATTACCCACGCGATGCCGTACTCTGGCGCGGCGTTGGCCGGCTGGTGGACGACGTGCTCTCAGGGTCAGGGCGAACGGGGCAGCGTGAAGTAGCGCGCCTGCTGGCGTCTTTGGTTCGGAACGGCGCACCCGACGTTGTCGGTGACCTTGCTTCGAAGCGTTCTGCGTTGGAGGCGCTCGGACGATGATGCAAGGACCAGGGCAAGGCATTCGTGGTCCGTCGACCGTGCCGCACGGCGGCAGCATCGTTGTCGATGTTGGCTCTGCCGACACGTCTGTGCATCGGCGTAGCCGGCACAAGGAGGGCTGGAACGTATCCGGTGGGCCCAGCCGAAGGTCGGTCATCCCCGTCCCTGCTGTTCCCGGAGGAACACTGCTTTGGGTTCGCGCCGGTCGAGGCGTGGACGCCAAGGTCATTCTCATCGAAGTGGTCGAAACCCTCGTTGCTCCAGAACACCCATGAACCTCGCAACCATGCCTCGCACTTCGCTCCTTGTTCTCGCGACCATCGCGCCGCTCGCCGCACAAACGCAAACACTCGTCGTCCCGCAATCCGCAACGACGACCGACGCCACTTCCCACCTGTGGCTCGCCGGCGCCAGCCGCGACGTTCGCCAGCAGACCCTGATCGGCAGCAGCCATCTGCAACCGATCCAGAACCGCACGATCACGACCCTCGAACTGCGCCGCAGCGCCGCCAACGAACAGTTCACCGGCGGCACCGCCAATCTGACCATCACGCTCTCGACCTCGCCCAACAACCCGCTGACCGCCACCGATGCGTTCGCGACCAATCTCGGCATCGACGCGACGATCGTGTTCCGCGGCGCCGTGACCTTGCCGACGTCACCCGCGACCACCGGCCCGAACGTCGCGTGGACACCCGAGAACACCATACGGATCGACCTGCAGCAACCGTTCACCTACCACGGCGGCACGCTGCTGATCGATGTCACCGGCACCGCGATCTCCGGCCAGACCGCCGATTGGTGGCTGGCCGACGCCGAGTTCGAAGACGTCGCCGGCGCGACCGCACAGATCGGCACCGGCTGCGGCACGTTCGGCGGCAATCAAGGCACCTGGAGCTTCGTCGATGCGCGTTCGCTGCAGGTTGGCGGTCACGCCCACTTCCACGCCGTCGGTCCCGCCAACGGCTTCGCCGCGATCGTGTTCGGCCAGCCCGCGGCGCAGCCGATTGCACTGACGACGTGGGGCATTCCGGCGCCCGGTTGCTTCTGTCATCTCGATCCGACGTCGATCCTCGGTGCCGCGATCGTGCCGTTCGTCCAGGATCCCCATCCGGCGCTGGCCAATTGGGGCGGCGATGCCGACGTGCGCTTTGCGATCCCCAACGTGCCGAGCAGCCTGAGCCTGTCGCTGACGACGCAATGGTTGGACCTGAGCCAGCCGGCCACCAGCAACGCGATCACCTGGTCGGTGTGCGGCGAGATGCCGACGCTCGACCTGGCGCTGGTCGAAGGGCATGCGGCGGCGGCGCATGGCACGGTGCACGTCAGTCACGCGCACGTCTGGCGGCTGACGACGCAGTAGGCTTCAGCGCAGCGTCGATTCCGCCGCATTCGACAACGCACCCGGCAGCGGCCGCACCGTCGCCGGAGCCACGTGCATCGCCTGGTGGAACACCACCAGGCCGGCGAGCGCTGGATTGTTCGGAATCGACGTTCTCGCCGTCGCCGTGCCGCCGGCACTGCCCACCAGGTCCACGACATCGACCGACGTGTAGCCGCTGCAACCGTTCAGGCCGAACGACGTGAGATCGACTGGAATCGAACTGCGGTGATGGGTCGAGTGCATCTTGTTCGATAGTTTCGTCGCGGCGCTCGCCGTGAGTCCTGGTGGCGGCGGCCCTTCCTCGTTGCCGGTTGCGCCCGACCGCTTCAGTCGGCGAGAGCTTCCGCCAGGCCAGAACTGCGGCTCTGCCAGTTGGCCAGCGCCGGGGCCAGCAGATCGGGGTCGGCGACGACGGTTGCCGTTCGCTGGGCACGCGTGATCGCGGTGTAGATCAGCGCCGCCTGCCAGGATGGCCCGGGTTTGTCCGGCATCATCAGCAGCACCTGCGCGAACTCGCTGCCCTGCGCCTTGTGCACCGTCATCGCCCATGCGGTCTCGTGGGCCGGCAGGCGCAACGGCGACACCGCGCGCAGCGACTCGCCTTCGCCGAACCAGATCAGCTCGCGACCCTCGGCATCCGGCCAGGCGACGCCGAGGTCGCCGTTGAACAGGCGCGTCTGCGGGTCGTTCGCGGTGATCAGGATGGGGCGACCGCGATACCAGGGGCCGGTCAGCCGGTGCCCGCCGCGATGCAGCAGTTCTTCACAGCGTCGGTTCCAGGTCAACACGCCGTTCTGGCCGTGGCGAGTCGCGCACAGGATGCGCGCTCGAGCCAGCGTCGCCAGCGCGTCGCCGGCGTCCCTGGCGTTGGCGACGGCGAGTACGTGCTGTTGCAGCGACGGCAGCAGCGTGTCGGTGGCGGCAGGGGGCAGCAGCCGCAGATCGGCGTGGCCGTGGCGCAGGGCGGCGAGTGCCATGCCGGCATCGCGTTGCTGCATCGCCTGCGCGAACGTGCCGATGCCGGGTTGCGTGGCGAAGCGGTGGTTCTGGCGCAACGCGATCGTCACGTCGGCGAGGGGGTTGGGGTCCGGCTGGATCGGTAGTGATGCGTCGAACGCCAGCCGCCAGTCGGCGGCGAGTCGGGTGCCGACGCCAGTTCGTGGCGTTGCGGCCCGGCACAGATCGCCGAGTACCTGACCGCTCGCGATCGAAGCGAGCTGATCCTGGTCGCCGACGAGGAGCAGCCGGGCATCGGGTCGCAGGGCCGCCAGCAACGCATCGACCAACGCCAGGTCGACCATCGACGCCTCGTCGACGACCACCAGATCCCACGGCAATGGGCGTTGTGGGCCATGCCGGAACGCATCGTCGACTGGCAGGTAGCCGAGCAGCCGATGCAGCGTCTGCGTAGTGACCCGGTCTTCGTCGAGCGTCAGGCCGAGCGCGGCGGAGCGCTCGGCGATGGCCTGCTGCAGGCGCGCCGCGGCCTTGCCGGTCGGGGCGGCGAACGCAGCGGTCATGCCGGGTTGCAGGCGCTGCAGCACCGCGAACAGTCGGGCGACGGTCGTCGTCTTGCCGGTGCCGGGGCCGCCGGTCAGGATCGCGAGCGGTGAACGCGCCGCAGCGAACACACCGACGGCCTGCCAGTCCGTCGCGCCGGTGGGGGCGGCGCCGACTTCGCGCATCGCGGTGGCGACGGCGGCAGGGGAGTGCAGCGGAGGCATCTGCAGCCGTTGTCGGACCCACGCGGCGATTCGTTGTTCGCAGCGGAACTGGCGCAGCAGCCACAGGCGCCCGGAGCGCAGCACCAGCGGCGTGTCCGTGGTGCCGTCACCGCACAGCGTCGTCGCCAGCAGTCGTTGTTGCCATGCCGCCGCGAGTGGCAACGGCTGGCTGCAGGTCGGCGCCACGTGGCCCTGGTGATCGGCGAGCGTGACGCAGGCATCACCGTCGGCGCGCGCCAGTTCGAGCAGCAGCATCGTCGCGCGCAGCAGGTCGGACTCGGCACGTGGCCCCAGGCTCTGCAGCAAGGCGGCCGTGTGTACGGCGACCTCGGGCAGCAGGTCGTCGGCGGGCTGTTCGTTCATGATCCGCCCTCCGCCCAGCGATCGAGGGCAGCGATCAGCGCGGCGCTCGGTTGGTCGACGAACAGGCCGTGGTCGGTGCCGGTGCGGATACCGCGCAGATAGACATAGACGATGCCGCCGAAGTGGCGGTCGAAATCGTAGTCGTGCAAGCGCAGGCGCAGATGGCGATGGAGCGCCAGTGCATACAGGTGGTACTGCAGCACGTAGTCGTGATCGAACATGTCGCGCTGCAACGCGGCCGGCGCATAGTCGGCGACGTCGTTGCCGAGATGGTTGGACTTCCAGTCGATGATCCAGTGACGGCCATGCCAGGCGACGACCAGATCGAGGCAACCGGTCAGCAGCGCGTCGACCTGGCGGCCGGTCAGTTCGCGCAAACGATCGGCGTAGCCGGCAATCGGCGCGGCAGCGTGCTGGGCAAACACCGACGCCAGCGCCGGGACGCGGGCGACACCGGTGCGCAAGTGGAACTGCCATTCGGGCAGGCGATCGCCGCCGCACACCTGTGCGAACGTCGCTGCGACGCGCGGTATCGCCGTCGCCGCCAGTTCGCGCAGCATCGCCAGCACGTCGTCGACCGGTTGCAGGGGGCCGCCGTGCGCCGCCGGGTCGTTCAGACCGTGACGTTGCAGCGTCGTGGTCACCAGCCGCCGGGCCGCCGGTTCGTCCAGCCGTTGCAGGTCGACGTGCTCGAGGATCGCGTGCAGGCACTGTCCGGCGCGGGCACCGCGGGCGAACGCGAACATGCCGGTGGCCGGCGCGGTGGCCGTGGTGGTCGGCGCGGCGGCGATCTCGTCGCGATCGCGCGGCACGTCGTCGGTCGGCAGTTCGGCCACCAGCGCCGTGAAACTCTGCACGTGCCACGGCTTCGCCGGTTCGGGCAAGGCGCGCGGCGCCGGGCGAGCCGGTGCGGCGGGCAGGCTCCAAGCCTGGGGTTCCGCAGTCGTGGCGCTGTCGATCTGCATCAGGTCGTCAGCGGCGGCCACGAACCTGGCCAGGTCGCTGCGCCATTGCCCGATCTGGCTGTTGCAGGACTCCGGCCACGTCGCCGGCCATCGGTCGTCGGTCAGATCGGTCGGTCCCATCAGCAGCCACGCCAGCGCCGAGCGCGGGGCGTTGCGGAGCTGATGTCCGAGGGGGCCCCAATGCACGTAGCAGCGGCGGCGCGCCCGCGTCAGCGCCACGTAGCACAGGCGCAGGTCCTCGGCCAGCCGTTCGGTCTCGGCGCGAAGCCACAGCGGATCGTTCCTGTCGACATCGAAGGCCAGGGCATGCGTCGGCGCGATGCCGTCGGGGTCGGCCTCGGGGCGCGGTTCGGCAACGACGACGCCGGCGGTCGGCGCGGCGCGCGAGTCCCAGAGATAGGGACAGAACACGACTTCGTACTCGAGGCCCTTGCTGCCGTGCACGGTCAGGATCTGCACCGCTTCAGCATCGGTCTCGAGCCGCAGTTCGCGTTCGCGGAAGTCGATCTCCTGGCGGTGCGCCCGTTCGCGCTGCAACCAGGTCACCAGCGCGTCCGGTGCGAGCCGGTGCGTGTGTTCGGCGTGGTGCAGCAGTTCAACGATCTGCAACCAGTTGGTCAGCCGGCGTTGGCCATCGGCGCGCTGCAGCATCCGCGAACGCACCGCGCGGTCGGCGAGCAGTTGCTCGAACAGCACGACGAAACCGTGGCGGTGCCAGAGCCGGCGCCAGTCCTCGAACTGGCGGATCAGGCTCTCCAGCAGCGTGTCGTCGTGCAGCCGGGCGAGCCCCTCGGCGTCGAGGCCATACAGGCGGGTCGCCGCGGCGGCGCGCAGTCGGCCGGCCTGGCGGCAGTGCAGCACCGCGTGCAGGAACGTCTCGATCTCCTCGATCTCTTCGGCTTCGAAGATGTCGCCGGCCTTGCCGATCGCCGACGGCACGCCGGCGCGGCGCAGAGCGGCTTGCACGTCCAGCGCCTGCGCGTTGGTGCGGGTCAGCACGGCGATGTCGCTGGCGGCCAGGGCCCGATCATCGATCTGCACCGTACTGCGGAGCAGTCGGGTGACCTCGGTGGCAACATCGGCGGCGATCGCGGCTTCGGCATCGATCCGCGGCAGTTGCCTGCTCTTGCCCACCGCGGGCACGAAGCGCCAGCGCAGCGCGCCGCCGGCATCGTTGCCCACCTCGCGTTCGCCCGCAGCGCACGCTGCGGCCACCCTGGTCATCGCGATGCCGGTGTGCACGAACGGCCGCGGCCGCGCGAACAGCCGATCGACAGCGGCGACGAGTCGCGCGTTCGAACGCCAGTTGGTGGTCAGGCTCCATCGATGCACCGCGTCGTTGCGGGCCGCCAGATACGACTCGATGTCGGCGCCGCGGAACGCGTAGATCGACTGCTTGGGGTCGCCGATCAGGAACAGCGGGGCGTCGCGGAAGCAGGTGGCGAAGATCCGGTACTGGACGGGATCGGTGTCCTGGAACTCGTCGATCAGCGCGATCCGCCACTTCTGCTGTACCGCGTCGATCAGGTGTTTCCTGCGGTGCGGATCGCGCAGTGCTGCTTCGGTCCGTTCGAGCAGATCCTGGAACGTCAGCACGGCGCGGGTCTGCTTGTGGCCGCGCAGCCGGCGGGCCATCGTCGTCAGCAGTTGGTGGCGGAAGGCGACGACGAAGCGGTCGTGGGCGGCACGGACGCCGTCACAGGCGGCGAAGAACGGGTGGTCCAGCAACGTGACGTACTCGCTCAGGACCTGCTTGCGCAGCCCGGGGATCGCCTGACACTGGGCCAATGCGGTCGCCGGCTGGTGTTGCAGCCGCTGTCGCAGTTCCTTGCCCATTGCCGTCGGATCGAGGCCGAGCGGGTGTTTTGGTTGCTCGTCCTTCTTCAGGCGCAGGGTCCCCAGGATCTGCAGCGCGCGCTCATCGAGCGCATCGCGGCAGTCGGCCAATCGTTGGCCGATCTCGGCCACCGCGGCCTCCGGATCGCCGCCGTCGTCCACCAGCCGCACCCGCGGGGTATGCTGCCAGGTCCGGAAGTCGCGCACCAGCGCGGTCGGCGTCACCTCGGCGACCGCGACTGCGGCGCCGCGCATCGGCTCGTCGACGAAGCCATGCTGCCGCAGCGCATCCTCGGCGGCCGCATGCAGCAGCGGCACTTCGTCCTCGACGAATTCCACGTGGAACGGCGTGTGACTCTCGAACGCCGCTTCCTCGAGCAGTCGTTTGCAGAACCCGTGGATCGTCGAGATCGTCAACCGGTCGAACTCGGCGAGCGCCTGCGCGCAACGTCGCGCGCCAGCTTCACCGTGCCGACGCAGGCCGCGATAGAACGGATCGGGATCGTCGCCGGTGCGACACGCCGCCTCGGCGCGCTGCAGCCCGGTGCGCAGCCGGGTTTTCAGTTCTTCGGTCGCCGCGATCGTGAACGTGACCACCAGCACCTGGGTCAGATCGTCGACGCTCTTCTCCAGCAGCAGCCTGAGCACGATGCCGCACAGCGTCCAGGTCTTGCCGGTGCCAGCGCTGGCCTCGAGCAGCACGGTGCCGTCGGTCAGCGGCGCGTTGGCCAGATCGAACGCCTCGGTCATCGCCGCATCGTCGGCGCCAGGGTCACCGCGTGCCAGCGGTCAGCGCGCGATCACGACGCCGGCGTCTCCGGCTGTTCGGGCGGCTGGCCCTCGACCGGCTCGCCGGCAGGCTCGTCGTGGCGATCGAAGGCGCCGTGGCCCAGCCGGTCCTGCTGCTCGTTCTTGCGCACCACGGACTGCAGGATCGCGTCGCATTCCCAGAACATCACCTGCGTCGCCGCCGCGTGGCCGAGTTCGCCGTCGTCGTGCGAACTCCACAACATCCGCTGCTTCATCCGGTTGACATACTGGCCCCATTCGTGCCGCACCTCGGCCATCCACATCAGGTCCTGGAAACCGCGCGCCAAGGGTCCCGGATACGGCGTGTGGTTCATGCGCCGGAACGGGATGACGCCGAGTCGCCCGAGCGGGATCCGGAACATGCCGCGCAGCGGGTCGGTCAGCACGGAGTCGGCGACCAGCAGGCGCATGCCGCGCCAGCCGGCGCGCAAGACCGCCATCGCTTCGAATGCCGCGCCGTTCCAGCGGCTCTCCTGGATGCCCGCCAGTTCGTCGCTCGGTACCTGCGCTCGGGGCGCCCGGCCGTCGCGGCCGTCGACGATGACGCCGCGCAGCCACATCCGGGGTTCGTCCGGTGTGCGCGGTTCCAGCCACGCGCGGCGGAAGACCTTGCGACCGAGCGCCAGCGCCGCTTCGGGCACCGGACAGACGATCGTGCAGCCTTCACCGTCGAGGTCGCCGACGAGGCTTTGGGCGACGTCGAGGTTGCGTGCGGTGTCGAGGACGAGATCGTGCAGATCGGCGAACGCTTCATCGGCGGCCGCGGGGCCGCCGGTGCGCCACAGTTCGTGCACGCCAAGGAGTTCGATACGGAGCAGTGCAGGCATGGTCGAGAGAGGCCCGGGCAGCATCGCATGGCGCCGGCCGTGGTCAAGGGTTCGGCCGAGTCGCATCGGCGGTTCTCGCGCCGACGGATCCACGTCTATGGCTGCCGCAGCACGCGCAACACCGGATACGTATCGGTCGTCCGCGCCTCCAGGTAGTTCCAGGTCGACAACGAATCCTCGCTCTGCGGCTCCAGCAGCTGCGCCGCCACTCGCGCCCGCGGCTGCCGGCCCGGGATCCAGGTCGTGCCGGCCGGCAGTTCGATCGTCGCCTCGGGTTGCCAGGTCCCCGACAGCTGCAGTTCCTGATGGCCCTGGTAGGGCCGCTTGGGCTTGCGCTTGTTGGTCACGGCGAACTGCTGCACGACGACGCGTCGCGGTTCTGCCAGTTTTTCGAAGACAATACCTTGCAACTGCAAGGCATCGAGCACCGCGGCCTCGGCATCGGCCAGCGCCCAACCGAACGGCAGCGCGATCTGCTGCCGCGCGCGGAAACGGCGGACCACCGGCATCGTCTCGGTGGTGAAACCGGACTTCATCGCCAGTCGCGTGCCGACACCGTCCGGCAGGTCGATCCGGTCGACCTCGCCGACCAGCACCAGGCAGGAACTCGGGGTCGCCGAACGCCGAATCGAAGCCGAGATACTGCGGCGCGTCCGGCCGCACCAGTCGCCGGTCGGCGCGTTCGCAGGTGGCGCGCAGCTTGTCGCGATCGGCCGCCGCCTTGCCGAGCACCGTCAGCACGAACGCGCGAGTCGCGGCGATCCGGGTCTGGAAGTCGGCATAGCTGTAGGCCTCGCTGAGCACGGCGATCCGGTTGCGCAGACCGAACCAATTGATGCCGTAGCGGGCCCGCCAGTCGTAGGTCCACCAGCCGCGTTGCCCCTTGCTCTCCGGCGCGCCGTTGCCTTCCCAATCGCGGGTCTCGAAGTTGCCGTAGTCGAACACGCGGTAGCCGTGGGCTTGCTGCATCGTCGTGGTCACGCCATCGAGCAGCTTGCGCGCGTAGCTGGCGATCTCCGGATCGAGTGACGTCGCCAGGCTGGGCGCGAACGTCAGGTGGTAGCCGTGCGTGCTGCCGTCGGTCGTGTGCAGGTCCATGAACACGTGCGGATCGACGGTGTCGATCAGCCGCAGCAGCGCGCGTCTCCGGTGCATCGGCCTTGACGAAGTCGCGGTTGAGGTCGAGGCCCTGGCCGTTCGGGCGCTTGCCGACGGTGTCCGGGCCGTTCTGTTCGGGGCGGTTCTTGCGATCGACGGCTTCGTTGCCGTCGGGGTTGTAGACCGGCAGAAACCACAGCTCGGCGCCGCGCAGCAGGTCTTCGTGCTGCCCGAGCGCGAACTCGCGGAGCAGCATCTGCACCGCCTCCTTGCCTTCGCATTCTCCGGCGTGGATGTTGGCGATCACGACGGCGCGCAGGCGCTGCGGATCCGCCGCCGGCAGCGCCGCCTTGGCGAGCAGCAACGGCCGCCCTTCGTGGCTCTTGCCGAGCACCGAGACCTCGACGCGGTTGCCGTGCGGCAGCTTCATCAGCGTATCGAGGAACTTCTGCACGTCGGCGAGCCGCGACGTCTGCGTGGCCGGTCGCTTTGGAACCGTCTGCGGCGCGAGTGGCGCCGCCGCACTCTGGGCGTGGAGCAGGGTCGTGAGCAGGAACGGGGACAGGGCGGCGCGCATGGCCCGGCACTTCACGCGCGAATGCTCGCCGGCGCCAGTCGCTCGGACCCTCCGGGTCACGGCCGGGTGCCGGCCTGGCTCCGCGCAGCAGGAACCCGACCGCGCCGGCGACCGCCGACGCGGCGACGATCGCGATCTTGGCGGCGTCGAACGCAGCCGGAGCGTTCGCGAACGCCAGGCTGTCGATGAACAGCGACATGGGAAGCCGATGCCGGCCAGCCAGGCGGCGCCGTGCAGGTGCCGCCAGGTGACCCTGGCCGGCAGTGCGCAACCGAGAAGCCTCACCGCCAGCAGACTCGCCAGCAGCACGCCCGCCGGCTTGCCGACGAGCAGGCCAAGGAACACCGCGCGCGCTGCTGGATGGTCGATGGCGTCGCCGAGGCCGCTGCGCAGGTCGATGCCGGCGTTGGCCAGCGCGAACACCGGGACGATGCCGTGGGCGACCCGCGGCGCCAGGCCGTGCGCCATGCGTTGCAGCGGTGCCTGTACCGCTTCGGCGTGACGCTGCAGTTCGTGCACCACGACGAGCTGCTCGGCGTTGGTGCGCGGCGTCGGGTCGGCGACGCGGTCGAACTCGTCGAGCAGCGCGCGGCCACGGCGCGAGAACTCGCGTTCGTCCAGGCCGCGGCGGGCGGGCACCGTCAGTGCCAGCGCCACGCCGGCGATGGTCGCGTGCACGCCGGACTGCAGGAAGGTCAGCCAGATCAGCACGCCGCAGATCACGTACGGCCACGTGGTGCGCACGCCGGCGCGGTTGGCGCCGTACGAGGCCGCCAGGATCGCGGCGCCGATCGCCAGGTAGTGCCACGCGATCTCGTCGGTGTAGAAGATCGCGATCACCAGCACGGCGCCGAGGTCGTCGGCGATCGCGAGCGTCGCCAGGAACACCTTCAGCCCGGCCGGCACGCGGCGCCCGAGCAGGGCCAGCACACCGAGCGCGAACGCGATGTCGGTCGCCATCGGGATGCCCCAGCCGCGCAGCGCCGTCGCTTCCGCGCCGCAGGCGAGGACGGTCGTGGCGTAGACGGCCGCAGGCACCGCCATGCCGCCGATCGCCGCGGCGATCGGCAGCGCCGCGTGGCGCAGCGACTGCAGATGCCCGTCGCGGGCCTCGTGCTTGAGCTCGAGGCCGACGAAGAAGAAGAACACCACCATCAGGCCGTCGTTGATCCAGTGCGCGACCGACTTCGTCAGCCGGGCGTCGTCGAAGCCGGAGCGTGAAGTCCTGATGCCACAGGTGCAGCCAGCCATCCGGCCAGAGGTTGGCGGCGGCGATGGCGGCGATCGTCGCGGCGACCAGCAGCAGGCTCGGGAACACGTCCGAGCGCACCAATTGGGCGAGCGGCGAGATGCGACCGCTGCGTTCCTCGGGGCGAAGGTCCGTCATCGGCGATGCCCCTCGGGCGGCGGCAGCGACAACTCGAT
The DNA here is from genome assembly GCA_016713175.1 of Planctomycetota bacterium. Classification (GTDB taxonomy): domain Bacteria; phylum Planctomycetota; class UBA1135; order UBA1135; family UBA2386; genus JADJPQ01. The sequence continues at coordinate 310,153 of JADJPQ010000026.1, read as the reverse complement.
CCGCGCCGAGAACACCGCAGCGGATCGCCGGACCGGACCGTGGTGTCGGCGACCACCGCGGTCGAGCGCCGCTCGCGGCCGGCCCACCTGCGTTCGCGCGCCGTGGTCGCGTCGGCGGCGGTGAACGCGACGTCGACGAACGTGGCCGTTGCTCCCGACAGTACCTGGCGCATCGCCGCGGTCGTGTCGGTTGCGGTCGGTTCCTGGGCCGGCGCGGTCGACGTCAGCTGCGTCAGCCACGGGATGCAGCGCGCGACCACGAGTCGCGCGGGCAGTTCTGGGACGGCGGGATGCACGCCGACAGCCTAGCCCAGGCAACCCGGGAATCGCTCGCGCTTGCATCTTCGCCGGGCCGGTGTCACAACGATTGCCATGCCAGCGCCGTCGCTTCTGGGCCTTCACCACATCGGGGTCGCCGTGCCTTCGCTCGCGGAGGCGATCCCGCGCTGGAGCCAGGGCATGGGATTGGTGCTGCAGTCGATCGAAGAAGTGCCGACCGAGAAGGTCAAGGTCGCGGTGCTGCTGGCCGGCAGCACGCGCATCGAACTGCTCGAGCCGACGTCGCCGGAGTCGCCGATCGCGAAGTTCCTTGACAAGCGCGGGCCCGGTGTCCACCACCTCGCGTTCCATGTCGGCGATTGCCAGCAGCAGATCCGCGTGCTGACCGACGCCTCGGCGCCGATGCTCGATCAAGCGCCGCGGCCCGGCGCGCACGACTGCAAAGTGGCGTTCGTGCATCCGAAGTACCTCGGCGGCGTCCTCGCCGAGCTGGTCGAGGATCCGCATTCGCACTGACCGGCGCGGCGTTTCTCGCGCGTTGGCCTCGCGGTCGCTACAGTCCCGCGCCCCCCGAAACCAATCATGAACGACGCGATCAAGAAACTGCAGGACCTGCGCGAGCGCTCGCTGCTCGGCGGCGGCCAGGAGCGCATCGAGGCGCAGCATCAGAAGGGCAAGCTGACGGCCCGCGAACGCATCGACCTGCTGGTCGACGCCGGCACGTTCGTCGAGATCGATCGCTTCGTCGTGCACCGTTGCCGCGACTTCGGCATGGACGGCGAGAAGAACCAGATCCTCGGCGACGGCGTGGTCACCGGCAGCGCGCGGATCGACGGCCGGCCCGTCTATCTCTACTCGCAGGACTTCACGGTGTTCGGCGGCAGCCTGTCGGAGACGCACGCGGCCAAGATCTGCAAGATCATGGACCTCGCGGTCAAGATGGGGGTGCCGGTGATCGGCCTCAACGACTCCGGCGGCGCGCGCATCCAGGAAGGCGTGGTGTCGCTCGGTGGCTATGCCGACATCTTCCTGCGCAACACGATGGCGAGCGGCGTGGTGCCGCAGCTGTCGGCGATCCTCGGGCCGTGCGCCGGCGGCGCCGTCTATTCGCCGTCGATCACCGACTTCATCTTCATGGTCGAAGGCACGTCCTTCATGCACATCACCGGACCCGACGTGGTCAAGACGGTGACCCACGAGGACACGACCAGCGAGGAACTCGGCGGTGCACGCGTGCATGCCGAGGTCTCCGGCGTCGCGCACTTCACCGCCCGCGACGACGCGCAGTGCCTGCTGCAGCTGCGCGAACTGCTGGGCTACCTGCCGCTCAACAATGGCGAGGATCCGCCGTTCAGCCCGACCGATGACGATCCGGCGCGGATGGACGAGGCGCTCGACAGCATCGTGCCGGAGTCACCGGACCAGCCGTACGACATGCGGCAGGTGGTCAAGAAGATCGTCGACGACGGCAAGTTCTTCGAAGCCCATGCGCGCTTCGCCAAGAACATCATCGTCGGCTTCGGCCGCCTCGGCGGTCGGGTCGTCGGCATCGTCGGCAACCAACCGGCGCATCTGGCCGGCGTGCTCGACATCAAGGCCAGCCTGAAGGGCGCGCGGTTCATCCGCTTCTGCGACGCGTTCAACATCCCGCTGATCACGTTCGAGGACGTGCCGGGGTTCCTGCCCGGCAAGGATCAGGAATGGGGCGGCATCATCACGCACGGCGCCAAGCTGCTGTATGCGTACTGCGAAGCGACGGTGCCGAAGATCACGGTGATCACGCGCAAGGCGTATGGCGGGGCGTACGACGTGATGAACAGCAAGCACATCCGCGCCGACATGAACCTGGCTTGGCCGACCGCGGAGATCGCGGTGATGGGGGCGGAGGGCGCGGCGAAGATCGTGTTCCGGCGCGAGATCGCGGCGGCGAAGGATCCGAAGGCCGAAGAGAAGCGGCTGGTGGCCGACTACAAGGCGAAGTTCAACAACCCGTGGATGGCGGCGGCGCGCGGGTATGTGGATGACGTGATCGAGCCGCGGAAGACCCGGCCGATGTTGATCCAGGCGTTGGAACTGCTGGCTGGGAAGCGCGACAGCAATCCGCCGCGCAAGCACGGCAACATTCCGCTGTAGTGGCGGAGCATGGTCGGGGGCGCGACCGGGTGGTGCCTCGGCGTCTATCGCCCAGCGGTTGCTACGCCGGCATCCGAAAGGACCAGCCCCACGCCGTTCGGCGCTTGCTGATCGGGAACTGCGGCCTGAAGGAAGAGGCGAAGCCCGAGCAATGTCGCAGAGTTAGGAATGTTCAGTGAATAACGGGCGGTACCACCGGTCCCAGCTATCAAGGTGTGTGAATCATTGCTGACGCGTAGGTGGCAGCCCGCCATTCCGAACGCAGACAGGTCCGTTGGCAAGGGGCCCCAGGCTGCGTTGGTATTGCTGGAGTCCGGTCAGGACAATCGCAATGTCATGGGGGAGTGGAGAAACGTCCAACAGAAATGGTCCCCAAGACGAGGTGGCGACTGCGCCTGTGTGATAGTGTTGCCTTGGCTCCCCGGGCAACCGCCGCCGAAAACGCGATAAGTCGCGAGCGTTTCGCCACCTAAGAACGGGGCCAGTGCGTCGTGGTTGATGTCTGAGTACGGCGGAAGTGGAGCGGGCGCGTTGTCCGCGAAGTTGGCTGAGTCCTTGAAGTCGTAGTCCAGATTCGCCCAATCGTTGTGGCCAAGCAGGGTGTCGCCCAATTGCGCGCCGGTGCCATTGATGGCATTGACTACCGCAGGGACCATCCCCGGCGACTGTGCGCAGTTGTTGTCCCAGTCGACGGGGCCAACGAAGCGTGCGAGACGCACGCAGGACTCTTGCTGGGATGCCGTGCACGCCACGCGAGAATCGCAGTTGATGGAGCCCGGTGTTATCCCATAGGGAATCCAGATGTTGTGCTGTCCCTGTATGCCATCCCGTTCGCTGAGGCCGCTTGTTCGCAGGGTGGGCAGCTGTCTGTCTGAAAAATCAGGGAAGTACTGGCCCCATGTCTGTGCTCCTGGGCGATGGTCCGCTGAGGGCATCCAGTTCGCCGGAAAACACCACGAGTAGTTCATTACACTAAAGTAGTTTGGCTTGTAATTGAAGCGGCCTGGTTGACTGGGGTCTTCCTGGTCGCCGCCGTGTCGCAGCCCTAATGTGTGCCCGAGTTCATGCATGAATGCTCCTGCCTCATAGTCCTCAATCGATCCCGATCCAGGGTTTGCCATGAACGCTGCAAGTGTCACCATGAAGTCGTTGCCAGAGAGTTCCGCGAGGCCACCTGAGTTCCAGGTGCCTGGGCTTGGCAACCAATAGCGGCGCCCGAATATGCAGTAGCGAAACGCGAGGATTTTGCATATCGTATTCCCGTTGTCAGATTCCAACTTGGATGGTTTCTCTCGAGCTGGTTGGCGAGGCCGAAGTGCGTCGCCTTGTCGGCATGAAAGTCTGTCCATGCCTGTGGATAGTCACGCGGGGGAAGGCTCTCGGTGGGGTCGACGATGACGTGCAGTTCGATTCCGGGCAGACCTCCCGCAACTGGCGGGGCCGGAACCGACTGTGTGGCGGCTGTGTTGCGAAATGCTGCCACGACTCGCGAGATTGAACTCTGGCTCGGCCGAAAGCCCTGCATGTAGTCAACCTCGACGTAAATGTCCTTTCGCAGGGGGTTGGCGTCCGGAAGCAGGTAGCGTTGCACGGCCCCAGAGGAGTCTCGGTATGGGACGCCATTGCGCTCCCAGTCATCAAAGAGGCCGTCCCCGTCCGAGTCGTGGTCTAGCCTGACTATCCAGGACCTCTCAAACGGATAGCCTTGCATCAGGCCGTTGCCGGCAATGACAGTCTTGTCGTCGGATATTCCGACAGCTTTCATCCAGCCGCCCCCAGGCTGACGGGTCAATGCCCGGTCGCGAAAATAGTCGCCCGCGCGTCGAAGAGACATGGAAGGCGTCCAAATGGACGCTACCGACCGCCGGGTGGGAGGGGCGAGCATGCTGCCGACGACGGCGCTGCCATCGCCAGCAGCGTCCCGCGAATAGTGGAAACACGGATGCCCAGCGTGTGGTTGGCATCCGAGATTCTCTACCGTGCCGGCCATCCAGCGCGCCATGTGCCCTTCTTGTGCGCTCGGGCTAATGTTGCGATAGGCTGTCATGAAGACCTGCGAGCCGTCGGCATTGGGGCAGGGTAGCGCGACACCAGAGAACCCGGCTAGAGTGCCCAGGTCTTGTAGACCGTGAGTTTGTGTCCACCGAACACAGCGACGGCCCTGTCCGAAAACGTGAATTGCCACAATGGTGGAGCCATCATCACTGATTTGAACATCCTCAATTTCCAGGCCCGCCAAGAGGCTCTGAACCCGAGTCGGGCTACCAACGGTCCATCGAACTAAGTGCCACCGACTTCCCGTTGAGGTTGACTCCCCGATAACCCCTGCAATGACTTGCCCATTACCTGAGACCGCGACTGCGGCCCCAGAGACGGCATTCGGGAGCATTGGCAGGAGCGTCGTTCCGTGGGCAGTCGACCAAAGGGCCGGTGAAGTTCCGCAAACGCCAACCACGGTTGCGTCGTCAGCACTGACTCTACGGGCACTGCCGGAGGAGCACCCTACCAAGATGGCCTGTATGCCGGAGGCTGCGGTCCATCGGAAGGCGTGGTACTGTCGAGTATCGCCGCAATGTCCAACGGCGGTTGTTCCATCGGCACTAAGGGCGAAGGTGTGCGTCGAGACAGTTCCCGGCAGCAGGCCGATGTCCGCGATCCCTGACTGTGCACTCGCCGTGGCCGACGGCGCGAGTGCGCAAGAGAAAAAGAGTGTGGCTAGGCGAATGTGGGAATGCATGGATTGGCAGATTGGCACTCGACAAATTGCTGGGGCGCAGGTCCAGCCCAGGAGTGAATCCAGCGACCTGGGTTGCACCGTTGGTCCGAATCGTAGGCGCCACAGAGTTGTTTGCAAACGGTGGCTCGCTTGCAGCGATACGTCGTAGTTGACCCTGGCCCCGAAGTGCGGCCGGGTCGAGCCAAAGGGCGACCAGCTTCCTGATCAGTCGATCCGGGGTCGGGCGAAGCGATGGGCCAGCCGATCAGTTGTTCTGCCAGATCTCCGCGCCACCCACGCCGCCACCGACGACCATCACCGTCCCATCCGGCAGATTCGTCGCCAGCGGGAACAGCCGCACGTTCGCCATCGATCCCGTCGGCGCCAGCGCGTTCGGGCTCTGCGTGAACTGGTCCGCCGACGCCGTCGCCGTCGCCTCGAACGTCGAGTTCGGGATGTCGATCGTCAGCCGGAACCCGCCGGCGATCAGCGCGCCACCATTCGGCAGTGCCGCGACAGCCGCGCCGGCGCGGCCTTCCTGCATGCCATTGACCGTCGCGAACGTGCCAAAGCCCAGCACGCCCGGCGTGTAGACCTGGCAGTCGCTGCGCGTGCCGATGATCAGATCCTGGATGTTGCCGGTCTGCAGGAACACCGTCAGATCCAGCGTCAGGCCGCCGACCAGCAGCACCTTGCCGTTGCTGAGCCCGACCGCGCTATGCAGGAAGCGCGAGCCGGTGAACAGGGCCGGCAAGCCGAAGCTGTTGCTGGCCGGGTTGAAGCGATACGCCGTCTGCGACACCGTCGGGATGTTGACGATCGGCAGCAGCGTCAGACCGCCGGCGATCAGCACCTGACCGGTCGACAGCGTCGACGACGTGTGCAGCGCGCGCGGCTCGAGCAGCGTCGGGCCCGCGGCGAACGTGCCGGTGGCCGGATCGAAGATCTCGGTCGAGCCTTCGATGCCCGCAAACAGCGATAGTGGGTTGGTGAGATCGAACGTGCGCATGCCGCCGGTGATCAGCACGCGGCCGTTGCCCATCAGCGAGGCGCCGTGGCCGGCGCGCGCGACGCTCATCGTCAGCGTCGTCGTCGTCTGCGTGGTCGGATCGTAGAGCGCCGCGGCGTTGGTCGGCTGGCCGGTGGTCAGATCGAGGCCGCCGGTGAACAGCACGCGGCCATCGGCGAGACCGGTCGTCTGCGACAACAGGCCGACACCGAACGTCAGCCCGGCGTTCTCCCAGGTCTCGATCCGCGAGTTGTAGCGTTGCGCGACCGGGCCGGAGCCGCCGACGAACAGCACACCGCCGTCCGCCGCGGCGACCGTGCCGCCGGCGAGGATCGGGACGGCCGGGTCGTTGAGCGCTGGCGCAAACGTGCCGGGCATCTGCGGCGTCACGCGCACCAGGTTGGAAACGACGGAGTTCGCAGTCAGGTCGCCGATCGCCTGGAACGGCACGCTGAGGCCCGCCAGTTCGGGCAGGTTCGGGATCGCGAGCGACGGCTGCGCGGTGCCGGTGCCGTTCAGTGCGCTGAAGAATCCCGGGATGCCGATGCAGGTGCCCGCGAAGTCATCCGGGATGTCGAGCGTGATGCCGAACTGGGGCATCGGCGTCGCGGCTTCGTTGAGCGCGAACAGCAGGATGAACTGCTGGTTGGCGGCGCCTTGCAGGCGGAACGTCACGTTGGCGCCGATGCCACCGCCGGTCTTGTCGAGGGCGAGCTGGGCAGGCAGGGCGGCGGCGAGGGCGAAGAGCGAACAGGCGGTGGTGCGGAGCATGTGTACTGGTTGGGGTGACGCGGTCGGACCGCCAGGTCAGGATAGCAGGCGGTCGCGGAGTGGCCGGTGGCGATGTTGGCTGAGCCGGTGTCGTCGGGGACAGGACCGGCGACACGGTAGGGCGCAAGGACGCCGTTGCGGAGGTGCGTTCGGGTCGTATCTTGTGGGCGTGTCCGAGATCACGAACGCCAGGCTGGTTCCGATCAGGGACTACCTTGCCGGCGAACTGCGGTCGTCGGTGCGTCATGAGTACTTGGGCGGCGCGGTCTACGCGATGAGCGGCGCCAGCAACGTCCACAACCAGATCGCCACGAACTTGCTGGGTGCGCTGGTGGGTCGGCTGCGTGGACGTCCTTGCCGCGCCTTCAATTCCGACACGAAAGTCCGGATTCAGTCTCCGACGCAGACTCGTTTCTACTATCCCGACGCACAGGTGGTTTGTCGGCCCAATCCCCCGACGGACTCCTACCAGGATCAGCCGGTGGTCGTGGTCGAGGTCGTTTCGGCGTCGACCCGGCGAACCGATGAAGGAGAGAAGTGCGACGCCTACCTGACCGTCCCGTCGCTGGCGGTCTACTTGCTGATCGAGCAGCAGATCCACAGGGTCGTTGCCTGGCGCCGTGGTGAGCATGGGTTCGTGCGCGAAGTGCATTCGGATGCCGCGGTGATCCCGTTGCCCGAAGTCGACTGTGAGTTGCCTCTGGCCGAGGTCTACGATGGTGTGAGCCCCGACCCGAGTCGACCCACCGACGCGAACTGACCCGTTCTCGTGGTCCCCTCGACTGGCCGACGGGCTTGCGCCGTTGGAACTGCGCCGCCGGGCGCTACCCTTCCCGACCCCCATGCCGTTGTTCCAACGCATCCTCGTGGCCAACCGCGGCGAGATCGCGCTGCGCGTGATCCGCACCGCCCAGGAGATGGGCATCGAAACGGTCGCCGTCTACTCCGACGCCGACCGCAACGCCCTGCACGTGCGCCGCGCCAGCCACGCCGTGCACATCGGCGGCAGCAAGCCCGCCGAGAGCTACCTCGACATCGGCAAGATCATCGCCGCAGCCAGGAGTGCGGGCGCCGATGCGATCCATCCGGGCTACGGCTTCTTGTCCGAGAACGAGGACTTCTCGCAGGCCTGCCTGGACCACAAGATCGAGTTCCTCGGGCCGCCGCCCGCGGCGATCCTGGCGATGGGCGACAAGGTCGAGGCGCGCAAGATCGCGCAGAAGGCCGGCGTGCCGCTGGTGCCGGGCCTGCAGGAAGACGTCGATGAACCGCGGTTGAAGGCGGCGGCGCTGCAGGTCGGCTACCCGGTGATGCTGAAGGCGGCGGCCGGCGGTGGCGGCAAGGGCATCCGGATCGTCCGCGACGAGAGCCAGCTGCTCGAGGCGTTCCACATGGCGCGCGCCGAAGCGAAGGGCGCGTTCGGCGACGATCGCGTCTACCTGGAGAAGTTCGTCACCCGGCCGCGCCACGTCGAGATCCAGGTGCTCGCCGACAAGCACGGCAACGTCGTCTCGTATGGCGAACGCGAGTGTTCGGTGCAACGCCGCCATCAGAAGCTGGTCGAGGAGTCGCCGTGCGCGGCGTTGACCCCGGCGATCCGCAAGGCGATGGGCGACGCTGCCTGCCAGTTGGCGCGCGCCGTCGGCTACGTCGGCGCCGGCACCGTCGAGTTCCTGTTCTCGGGCGGGCGGTTCTACTTCCTGGAGATGAACACCCGGTTGCAGGTCGAGCATCCGGTCACCGAGATGCGCTTTGGCGTCGACCTGGTGCGGGAGCAGATCCGCATCGGCGCCGGCGAGAAGCTCGCGCCGGTGCCCGAGCCGCGCGGCCATGCGATCGAAGTGCGCGTCAACGCCGAGGATCCGGAGAACTACTTCCCGTCGCTCGGCCTGATCACGCGCCTGAGCCTGCCCGGCGGACCGGGCGTGCGGCTCGACAGTGCGCTGTTCCGCGGCCTCGAGGTGACGCCGTTCTACGACAGCATGCTGGCCAAGCTGGTGGTCTGGGGCGAGGACCGCGCCCAGGCGATCGCGCGCTGCCAGCGGGCGCTGCGCGAATTGCGGATCGTCGGCGTCGCGACTTCGCTGCCGGTGGCGTTGCGGACGCTGGCGAGCGACGAGTTCCAGGGCGGCGACTACGACACCGGCATCCTGGAGCGGATCCCGAAGAAGGCGGCGGCGTCGCGGCGCGAGCTGGCGATGCTGGCGGCGGCAGCAGCGCGCTTCCTGGTGCAGGAACGGGCCGGTGCCCGTTCGGCGGAGGCGACGGCGGCGGCGTCGATCACGCCGCGATGGGGTTTGCTGGGACGCGCCGAACGACTGCGGAGGACCGGCCGATGAAGTACTTCTGCAAGCTGGATGGCGAGGAATGCGAGTTCGCGATCGAACGGCATGGCGATCGTCTGATGGCGCGCCGCGGCGACCGGACGTTCCAGCTCGATCTGTCGTTGATCGGCGATGGTGCGGCGTTCTCGCTGCTGGTCGATGGTCGGAGTTACGACGTGATGGCCGACGTGCAGGGCGAGAAGGTTGCCTTGCAGATGGTCGGTGAGCGTTTCCAGGTGCACGTCGAGGACGAACGGGAACGCGCGGCGCATGCGGTCGTGGGCCAGAAGGGCGGCGGCAAGCAGGAACTGCGGGCGGCGATGCCGGGCATCGTCGTGGCCGTCAAGGTCGCGGTCGGCGACCAGGTTGCCGAGGGGCAGACGCTCGTCGTGCTCGAAGCGATGAAGATGCAGAATCCGCTGGCCGCGGAGGCCGCGGGCAAGGTCACCCGCGTGCTGTGCAAACAGGGCGAAGCGGTCGCCAACGGCGCGTTGCTGCTCGAACTGGAGTAATCCTCGATTTCCCGGCACGGCCTGACGGTTCTCCGGATCGTCAGGCCGTGAATGCTCCGTTGTGGATCATGGCCGTTGCCGTGGCGGCCGCCGGCTCGGTTGCCGTGGTGCTGGTGCGGCGCCATCGTCGCGGCACGGGGGCAGGCGTGATTGCCAGCGATGTCGTGTCCCTGGCCGAACTGGCGCGACAGCTGCGTGCGGATGGCGGTGTCGATGCCCTGGTCCGGCTGCGGGACGCGGTGCCGCCACCGTTGCCTGCCGAGGTTCGCGATGCCAGCGGGGTCGCGATTGCGCGGGTGATCGACGACGTGCGCCGCCGGCTGGCCGCCGAGGCCGACCGCCGGCCGGAGGCGTTCAGTCAGGAATGCCGGCTGGTGGTCGACGTGGTCCGCAAGTTCCCAGGTGACGAGGCGTGTTTCCGGGTCCTGCTCGACGAATTGCGGGCGGTCCTGGTCGCGCCGGGAGTGCCGTTGGCGCGCGGCGGGTTGCCGCATCTGGATGCCCTGCTGCGATCGACTCGATTCAGAACCGCCCACCGATCGTGAGCAGGAACATGCTGGCGTCGAAGTCGATGTCGGGCAGGCTGCGGCCGTTCTCCGGATCGCTGTCGTCGATCCGCGTGTCGGAATAGACGTAGCCGAGGCCGATGGTGAAGGCGCCCAGGCCGCAGCGGATGCCGCCCTCGGCGCGGAACTGCGTCGCCGAGCTGTCGTACGACTCCTCGCGGTCGACGATGTCTTCGTCGAGCAGCGTGCCGCCGACGCCGAAGGTCGCGCCGCAATACAGCGTGACGTCGGTGCGCCGCGAGCGCACGATCGTCCATTCGGGGCGAACGCCGACGCGCAGGCCGATGGTGGCGAACTCGTAGGTCGCGTTGGCATCGTCGTAGTCGAGGGTGCCGCTCTGGATCCACGGTCCGATCTGGATGGGCAGTGCGAAGCGACTGGTCGCGATGGGGGCCAAGGTCACGTGGGCGTCCAGATCGATCATGCTGAAGGCCGCGTCGGCGGGCGCCAACGCCGCACCGTTGTCGATCGTCTGGCCCTCGAACAGGTCGGCGCTGCCGAGCAGCTCGAACGTGAGGCCGCCGCCGAGCCAGCGCTCGGGCATCGCCTGCAGATCGAACCGCAGCGCGGCCGAGCCTTCGTCGCGGTCGCGGCCGAGTCGCCCGGCGTCGAGGTCGAGACTGGCCCACCCGAACGCGAGTTCACCGCGGCCGAACCAGCGGCGCGGACGATCCGACGGTTCCTGTTCGCGGTGGACCTCGAGCCGGTCGCCGAAGTCGTCGAATCCAGCCGTGGGCGCCAGTCCGGCCCCGGCCGGCTCGGGTTCCTGGGCCTGTTGTTCCGGTGTGCCAGTCGGGTCAGGACTGGGGGACTGGGCGGTGACCGCGGACAGGAAGAGCGCCGCCAGGAACGGCGAAGCGAACGTCGGAGCGAGCTCGAGGTATCGCATGAGGGTGGTCTGACGGTTAGGCGGATCCGAAGGATAGCGAATCGGGCCGCAGCGCGGATTCCGTCCAGGTGTGGCGCATCTCAACGAATCGCCAGACCAGATGCAGGCGCCAGGCGTCCTTCCTGTCGTGATCCCCAAACGGTCCTGCTCGGTGCGTTCTCCGCGCACGCTGCCGCGGTGTTCAACGCCGCCTGGCATCTGCTCGGCGACGCGGCCGCGGCCGAGGACGTGCTGCAGGAGGCGTTGCTGGCCCTGGCGCGGCAGCAGACCTGCCCGGACGCCCCGCGTGGATGGCTGCTGACGGTGACGCTGAACCGAGCCCGCGATCTGCACCGACGCCCGCGACCGCAGCCAGTCGCCGGACGCGACGAAGTTCCGGCGGAAAGAAGACGGGCCGATGGTCGCGGCGATGCGCGGCGAACGCACGTTGTCGGTGCAGGTGGCGCTGGCGGCGCTGCCGATCGAACAGCGCGAGGTCGTCGTGCTGCACGTGTTCGAGGAACTGAGTTCCCGCGCGATCGGCGAACTGTGCGGTTGCAGCGGCGAGACCGCGGCGCCGCGTTGGCGTTACGCGTGTGAGTGGTCGGGTTGCCGCCGCGACCGTGCCGTTGGTCGTCAGCCAGCCTTGGCAGGGCGTTGGGACCTCGACGCCTCGGTGATTTCCGACCGGGACTTCGGGCGATACGCTCACCTACCGCCATGAAGAACCCTGCTGCCCTTGGCTTGCTCGGCTGCGCGTACGCTCTGCTCGCGGCGACCGCCGACAGCGTGTTCTGGCTGATGCTCGGTATTCCGGTTTGGCTCGGCATTGGCATCCTGGTTCGTCGCCACCGCAGTGACTCCCTGTCGGCCGTGCGGTCGTTCGTGACGATCGGCAGTGCGTTTGCGGCGACGATGCTGACCATGCTGGTTGCGGTGTTCCCGCTGGCCAGTCGACCGTGGATGCACGGGCACCCCGCTCCGGGCGAACATCCGGTCGATCGGATCGCCGGCCTGCCTTGGCCGGGCGTCGAGGGCGGCTCACGCGCGCTCGCGCACGGGTTCGTGCCGTGGACGATGGGCGTCGACGCGATGGCCTGCAACTTCACCTGCTTCCTGCTGGCGATGGCCTGGTTCTGGCGCGGCGAGTCGGCGGCACATCTGCGCGGTCGCGTGATGCCGGTGACGCTGTTTGCAGCGCTCGGTGCGTTCGCCGGCACGATCCGGCTGGCGCTCCTGTTCCAGTGAACCCAGGCGCTACGGGAACACGCCGTCGAACAGGATGACCGGCGTGAACTCACCGGCGGTGCCGATGAACCAGCCCGTGCTGCTGCGGAACGCCGCCATCATCTTCTGCGCCGGGAACGAACTGGAGCCGATCCGGATCGCCTGGCCCTGGCTCAACGCCGCACCGGCCAGCGTGTTGCTCGGCGGGATGCCGAGAACCTGGGTGTAGAGCGCGACGCCCTCGAAGATCGGATCGACCGGCACGTTCCACAGCGCATGCGGATAGCCGCCGCCGCCGTTCTCGAACAGGAACTGGAGCGCGAACCCGAGTCCACCGAAGCTCGAGCAGCCGGGCAACCCGAACGGCGTCAGGTCGGTCGGTTGCCAGGCGAGCGACAGCGTCGCCAGCGCCACCGGGAACGCGCCATTCGTGGTCGAGGTGATCGTCGTGTCGATCACCCCGCCGACGATGGCCTGGGCTTCCGCGGTCGCGATCGACAGCGAACCGCCGGCGCCGGGGCAGCCGCCGTTCGGGTCGATGTCGCTGACCAGGCCGGTGACCGTGGTGTTCCGGAAGTTGACCGCGTCGATGCGATAGAGGCTTGGTACCGGTGTCAGGTCGGTGGTCTCGATCAGCAGCAGCAGGTTGCCTTGGCTGCCATCGAACGGGTAGGGCGCGCTGAATGGCATCGGGATCAGGAACGGCGCGGGCTGCTGCGTCAGGATCCCGGAGTTCGGCAACGTGACCGGGCCGTTGAAGACAACGGTGCCGGGGGCGCCACCGATGTTGGTGACCGGATCCGTGACCATCATCGAAGCCGGGCGCGTCACGGTGTACGCGGTGATGCGATAGTTCTTGGTGTAGCCGGTGCCGATCTGCGTGGATGTGACCTGGCTCGGTCGGAAGCTGATGCCGGTGATGACGCCTTGCGCCATCGTCAGGCGGTCGCCGTCGACCAGCACCTGCATCGCGCCATCGGCGCGGCCGAACGGGTAGGTGTAGACCAGCGGACCTTCGACGTGATCCATGCCCGGGGGCAGGACCTTCTGCTGGGCCAGCAGTGGCAGCGAGAGCAACAGACTCGTGGCGAGCGCAAACGGGTGGTTCATGGCGGGATCTCGGAGGACGGGAGCGCCGCATCGTAGTCGCCGCGCGGGGATCGTGCGTACCGAACGGGTCACGGCGGCGACCAGTCGATGCGTTCGAACAGGCAGCGCAGCCGCGCTCCGAGCGTCGGATGCAGCCAGGTCACGCGAGCCAGGTGGCCGAGCAGCCAGGCGCGGAAGTCTGGCACGCCGGCCCGATTCTGGGTTGCGGGCCCGAAGCGGACGCTGTTGTGCAGGATGGCCTCGAGCCGTTCGCGTTCGCGGCGCGGGATCGAGACCCGGTCGTTGACGATCAGTCCGCACACCGACTGAGCTGTGCCGCGGCGCAGCACCCGAGTCTTGCGGTGGGCTACGCGCAGTCTTTCGGCCAGCAGGATCGCGGCCACGCGATCGGCGCCGCGGTCGACCGCGCGCGCGAACTCGCCATCGCCGGAGAACACCAGATCGTCGGCGTAGCGGGTGTAGGTCGCGGCAAAGCGGTCGGCCAGTCCGTGCAGCCGGCGGTCGAGCCGGAACGCGCACAGATTGGCGAGGGCGGGCGACGTCGGTGCGCCTTGTGGCAGATGGCGTTCGGCCAGCATCGCGCGCAGTGCCCGCGCTTCTGCCGGCGGCAGTCGCCGAGTTCCTGTTCGCGTACGGCCGTCGGCGTCCTGGTCGTGCAGAGGTCGGCGAGCAGGCCCGCAACGGCGCGCGGGTAGCCCGCCGTCGCGAACACCGCTTGCACGCGCGCCCGGCGCAGCGACGGGAAGAAGTCGGCGACATCCATTCGCAGCACGCAGTCGCGGCCGACGTGCGGGGTCGCGTGCGAACGGCAATCGCGGCCGCGGACGAAACCGTGCGCCGCCGGGTGAGCGGGAATGTGCGCCAGGATGCCGGTCAGGATCCGGTGCTGGCAGTTCTTCATGCGTGACTTGGGCGCTTCCAAGAGCCGCGGCAACCGACCGCGGCGGGGAATCCACTGGTAGTGATAGTGCTGGCAGCGCGTCGGGCGCGTTCCGACGTCGCGCCGCCATTGCCGCGCGAGGCCGCGCAATTCCGCCGGATCGAGGTCGAGCCAACGCGCCAGCTCGCCGGCGGTGTGGATCGGCGGTACCGGCCAGGTTCGTGGTGGACCCAACGCGGGTTCCATCACCGGTGTCGGCAAGTCCTCGAGACGCGGATGGATCCCGGCGAAGGCGCGCCGGAAGCCGGCATTCCCCTGCAGGAACGCCGCCAGTTCGGGTTCGTCCGGCCGCGCCACGAAGTGCCGTGCGATGACCGATCCGAGTCGCCACAACGCGGAGTTCAGGCGGGGCCCGAGCCGTGCCAGGGCACGGGTGATGGGGCGCGGTTCGAACGGTCCGGCCAGGATCGCCGCGGCGGCGAGCCGTCCCTGGCGTTGGCGAACTCGCTGGCGGGTTGGCATGAGGAACGCCCGTGCTCTTGCGTGACGTGTCGGGCACGGACAAGTGGCGGTGGCTGCCGCCCACGGTCCGGCGTCGGAAGGTCGCAGCGGGAATCCCCCGGGGTAGCCCCGGAGAGAGAAGGTGGTCGTGGGACCGCTTCTCCGGCCAAGAGCACGGGCGGCAGCAGTATGGCCCTTGTGCCAGCCGATGCCAGATCGCACGATCGGGGTCGTGACGCTCGTCGACCCTCCGCTGCAACTCGGCAAGTACACCTTCACGTCGCGGCTGTTCCTCGGCACCGGCAAGTACCCGGACATGGACACCATGGTCCTGGCGTTGGCGGCGTCGGGCACCCAGTGCGTCACGGTGGCGGTGCGCCGGATGCAGGTCGGCGTGCCGAACGGCAAGTCGCTGCTCGATTGGTTGCCGCGCGACCGCTACGCGCTGCTGCCGAACACGGCCGGCTGTTTCGATGCCGAGACCGCCGTGCGCACCGCCATGCTCGGCCGCGAACTCGGCATCAGCGACATGGTCAAGCTCGAGGTGCTCGGCGACCAGCAGACGTTGCTGCCCGACCCGATCGGCACGTTGGCGGCGGCCAAGGCGCTGGTCAAGGAGGGTTTCACGGTGCTGTGTTACACCAGCGACGATCCGATCCTGGCGCAGCGGCTCGAGGACGCCGGGGTCACCGCGGTGATGCCGGCTGGCGCGCCGATCGGCAGCGGTCAGGGCATCCTGAATCCCAACAACATCCGGATCATCCTCGAGCGCGCCAGGGTCCCGGTCATCGTCGATGCCGGTGTCGGCACTGCCAGCGACGTCGCGGTGGCGTTCGAACTCGGCGCGGTCGGCGTCCTGCTGAACACCGGGGTCGCGCTGGCGAAGGACCCGGTGCGGATGGCGCGGGCGATGAAGGCAGCGGCCGAGGCGGGCCGCGACGCGTTCCTCGCCGGGCGCATACCGCGCCGGCTCTACGCCAGTGCGTCCTCCCCGACCTCGGGCCTGATCGCTGGCGAATGACCGACCGCGGTCGATTGCCAGCACAGCCGCCGTTGCAGGCTGCCGTCGCGTTCACGGTGGCGGCGCTCGGTTGGCTCGTCGATCTGCCGGCCGCGCTGGTGTTGCTCACGGCGATGGCGGTCGTCTGGCCGCCGGCGGTGGCCTGGTTGCCACTGCGGCCCTGGCCGGTGCTGCGCGCCTACGTGCCGTTTGCATTGGGCTGGCTGTTGTTCGTGATCGTCTACCTGCGCGTCCTGGCGTGGTGTGGTGCTCCGTTGGCACCGCAGCCGATGTTGCAACAGCTCGCGGCCCAGGGGAGTTCGCTGCCGGGGTTCTGGCCGCAGGTGGTCGGCATCGCCGTGCTGGCGCCGCTGGCCGAAGAACTGCTGTTTCGCGGCTACCTGTTCACGGCGCTGCACGGCCTGCTGTCCAGGACCGCCACGCATCTGCTGACGGCCGCGGCGTTCGGCCTCGTCCACGGTGTCGGCTACGCGTTGCCGATCGGCCTGCTGTCGCTGTTGTTCGCGAGGTTGCGCGAGCGCGAACGGGCACTGGCGCCGGCGGTGTTCGCTCATGCCGTGCACAACGGCCTCACCGTGCTGGTGACCGTGTCGTGGCCGGCCCATCTGGATCTGCTCTACCCGCAATGACCCTCGAATCCCGCCAGTTCCTCGTCCACCCCGACATGGTTGGCCGCCTGCGGCGACGCGGCGGCGCGATGGTCGCCGACAACGCGACCGTCGTCGGCGATGTGCGGCTCGGCCACGACGTCAACATCTGGTTTGGTGTGACGATGCGCGGCGACGACAGTTGGATCGAGATCGGCGACGACACCAACGTGCAGGACAACACCTGCATCCACGTCGACATCGACGCACCGTTGCGGATCGGTCGCGGGGTGACCATCGGCCACGGCGTGATCCTGCACGGCGTCGAGGTCGGCGAACACGCGCTGATCGGCATGGGCAGCATCGTGCTCGGTGGTGCGAGGATCGGCGCGTTCTCGCTGATCGGTGCCGGCGCGCTGATCAAGGAGAACGCGGTGATCCCGCCGCGATCGGTCGTGTTCGGCATGCCCGGGCGGATCGTCCGTCAGGTCACCGAGGCCGAGGCCGCCGACATGGTCTGGCGGGCGCGCCATTATGTCCAGCGGGCGCGCAGCTACCTGGTTGCGGAAACCTGAGACCCGCCGCCGACGAGGGAACCAACGGTACACCGCCTGGCGCCTGCGTGAGGGGCCGTTGCCAGCGCCGGTTGAGCCGCCATGAGTCGGCTTCTCCAGCGGGTGACCGTACCCAGTGTTGCGGCCCACCGGCTCGAGCGACATTCCGTGCTAGACTCTGCCAGCCCGGTTTCGCAACGTTCCCGTTCGTCCATGAAGTACCCCCGCCTCTGCGTGCTGCTCGGTCTGGCCCTCTTCTCCGCCGCCTGTGCGCGCCACAAGGGTGGCGGGCCGGGTGTCCAACCCCCGCCGACGCCCCGGTTCGAAACACGCATCGAGATCGCGCCAGGGTCGGGCGGCCACTCCGACTACGCGCTGGTGGACCTCGACAACGACTCCGACCTGGATCTTGCCGTGATCAGCCTGACCGGCGAATTGCGGATCCTGCTCGGTGGCGGCAATGGCACGTTTGCAGCTGGTCAGGAACTGAACCTCGGCGGTGGGCCGATCTGGGTGGCGGCCGCCGACTTCGATCGCGACGGCGACCAGGATCTGGCGGTTGTCCGCGACTTCGCCAACCAGACCAGCATCTTGCTGAACAACGGTCTGGCGACGTTCGCGGTCGCGGCGACGCTGCCGGTCGGCAGCGACGCGCTCGCGGTCGTGATCGGCGACACCAATGACGACGACCTGCTCGATGTGCTGGTGTCGCGACCGGTTTCCCCGGAGATCCTCGTGCACCATGGCGACGGCCACGGCCAATTCGTGGCAGCTTCGCCGATCGCACTGCCGGGTGGGGGCGTGCCGATGACGATGCGCATGGGCGAGGTCACCGGCGACACGTTGCCCGATCTGGTCGTCAGTGACCCGCACCACGAACGCGTGCTGCTCTACCGCGGCGAGACCCTGACCGGTCCGGAGACCAGCTACGGCGACCCGATCGAACTGATGGTCCCGGGGTCACCCGGGGCAACGTCGATCGGTGACCTGACCGGTGACGGCGTGGCCGACCTCGCGGTGTCGGCCTACGACGCCGCGAGGTTCGTCGTGATCACCGATTTCGATCGCAACGGCCCGGGCGGGGTCCGGCCCTTCACGTCGTTCGATGTGCCGCTGGCCGGGCCGGCGTCGCTCAGCATCATCGCCGATGTCACCGGCGACGGCCGGCAGGATCTGGTCGGGTGCATCGCCGGTCAGGCGTCGATCGTGGTCGTGCCGCAGTCGGCGAGCGGTCAGCTCGGCGAAGCGTTCCAGCTCGATGCCACCGGCCTGCCGTTGCGGCCCTCGGTTGGCGATGTCGATCGCAACGGTCGCAACGACCTGCTGATCCTGTCCGGCCTTGGCGATCGCCTGAATCTGTGGCTCGCGCGCTCGGGCGGCGAACTGATCGGTGCGCGGAACTACGACAGCGGTCTGCCGCAGGCGTCGTACGTTGCCGGCGGCGACTTCGATCGCGACGGCGTCGCCGACACCGCGGTCGGCGGCAACGGCAGTTCGCGGGTTTCGTTGCTGCGCCGACGCGCCGACGGGGCGCTGGTGCCCGACGCGTTCGTCGAAGTCGGGCGCCCGGTCTTCAACCTCGAGGCGATCGACCTCGACACCGATGGCCGCCTCGATCTGGTCGTGCCGGTCGCGGGCGGGGTCAAGCTCTTGCACAACGTGTCGTCGCCGGGCCAGTTCGCTTTCGAGGTGCTGCCCGGTGGCAACGTCGTGCTTGGTGGCGCCGAGGGGCCGTTCGGCGTCGCCGTCGCCGACTACAACCGCGATGGCAGTCACGACATCGCCGTGGCCGACTTCCGGCGCGGGGAGGTCTCCGTGCTGCTCGGCTCGCCGCAGCCGTTCGAGTTCCCGACGGCACCTCTCGTGCTCCCGGTCGGCGGTGGGCCGGTCGATGTCGTCGCTGCCGATTTCACCGGCGAGGGCATCGTCGATCTGGCGGTGTCGCGTGCCAACCAGGGAGACATCCTGATCCTGCGCAATGATGGCAACGCCGGGTTCACGGACTTCATCAACCTGGCCGTCGGCACCGCGCCCAACTATCTGGTGACGGCCGACTTCAATGGCGATCGACGCAGCGACCTGGTGGTCAGCAACGGCAACGATGCTTCGGTGACCGTGCTGTTCGCCGGGGCCAACGGGTTCACCAGCCAGCGGCATCCGGCCGGCCAGACGCCCACGGCGTTGCTGGCGCGCGATCTGACCAACGATGGACTGCCGGACATCCTGGTCGCCTCGCTGGTCGGCGGCGACTTCCGTGTGCTGGTCGGCGATGGCGTTGGCGGCTTCGCCGGGCAGTTCGGGTTCCCGGGGACTTCCGGCGCGACCGGCGCGGTGTTGCAGGATCTGAACGGCGACGCCCGGCCTGAGCTGTTGATCGCCAGCCAGATCACCACGCGCGTGTCGGTCGTCAACAACATCACGCAATGAACGCGCCCGCCGCCGGCTAGGCTTTCGAACCATGGCGGACACCAGCGACCTGATGGGCGTCATCCTCGCCGCCGGCAAGGGCACGCGGATGCGGCCGTTCTCCGAGCGGTGGCCGAAGCCGATCCTGCCAGTCCTCGGCAAGCCGCTGATGGCCTACCAGCTCGAGATGCTGGCGGCGCTCGGAATCCGCAAGATCGTCATCGTGATCGGCCATCTCGGTCATGAGGTGGTTCGCGAACTCGGCGATGGCGCACGCTTTGGTGTCCAGATCCGCTATGTCGAACAGGAGGAGATGCTCGGCATCGCGCACGCGGTGTCGCGGCTCGAGCCCTATGTCGATCGGCCGTTCTTCCTGTTCCTGGGCGACATCTTCTTCGAGACCGAGAACCTGGAGTCGATGGCGCAGCGGCTGCGAGTCGGCCGCGGCGTCGACGGCGTGCTGGCGTGCCGGCGCGAGCCGAACCTCGACGCGATCAAGCGCAACTTCGTCGTGTTGATCGGCGAGAACGGACTGGTGCACCGCGTGATCGAGAAGCCACGCCACCCGCGCACCGACCTGAAAGGTTGCGGCATCTATCTGTTCGATCTGTCGTTCTTCGATGCCGTGCGGCGCACGCCGCGCACCGCGATGCGCAACGAATACGAGATCACCGATTCGATCCAGATCTTCATCGACGACGGCTACCGGGTGGAGGCCGCCGAGGTCGTGCGGGCCGACCTCAATCTGAGCTATCCCGCCGATCTGTTGCACTTGAACCTGCTCTGTCTCGATCGGATCGGCCAGCCGAACTGGCGCGGCGAGGCGACGGCGGTCGCGCCGGATGCACGCCTACAGCGCTGCATGGTCATGAACGGCGCGGAGGTCGGCAGCGGTGCGCGGCTGACCGAGTGCCTGCTGTTCCCTGGAACCAAGGTCGCGGCCGGGCGCGAGTGTCGCCGGGTCGTGTTCACGCCTGATGCCGAGATCCGCTGCGACGAACCGCCGACCGCCTGATGGCTGCGGAATTCCCGAGCCCGGGCCCGCCCTGCCTCACGTAGCATGGACCGTCGATGTTCGCCGTCGTCTTGTCGTTGCTGGCTGGTCTCGTTCCGCAGGACCTCGAACTGGTCGGTGGCCGGGTACACACCGGCACCGGCACTGCCTGGGAGGGGCCACTGGTGGTCACCGCCGGTCGGATCCAGCCGCCAGGAACGCCGCCGGCGGCCGGCGCGCGTCGCCTCGACCTGCACGGCGCGTTCGTGACGCCCGGCCTGCAGGATGCGCATGGCCATCTGGGCGGACTGGGTGCTGCTCTCGAACAGGTCGATCTGGTCGGTGCGAGGTCGTACGACGAGGTGATCGAACGCGTCAAGGCGGCGGCGAGCAAGACCAAGAAGGGCGCGTGGATCCTCGGTCGTGGTTGGGATCAGAACAAATGGGGCGTCAAGCAGATGCCGCACCACGCCGAACTGTCGGCCGAAGTGCCCGATCATCCGGTGTGGCTGGTCCGCGTCGATGGGCACGCCGGTCTGCTGAACCTGACCGGCCTGTTCAAGAGCGGCATCACCAAGGCGACGGAAGCGCCGTCTGGCGGTGAGATCCTGCACGACGACGACGGTGAACCCACCGGCGTGCTGGTCGATCGGGCGATGGACTTCGTCAACACGACCGACGTGACGCCCGAACAGGCGCAGGCTCGGCTCTTGCGGGCGCAACAGGAGTGCTTTGCCCACGGCCTGACCTGCGTGCACGATGCCGGCGTGAGTCGCCATGGTCTCGAGGATCTGCGGCTCTTGCACCTGGCCGGGAAGTGGAAGCTGCGGACCTACGTGATGCTGTCGGCCGGCGAGACCGAACTGATCCAGAAGGGACCGTGGCGCAGCAAGGACGGGTTGATCGACGTGCGCGCGGTCAAGGGCTACGCCGACGGCGCCCTGGGTTCCTACGGCGCCGCGTTGCTGCAGCCGTATGCGGATCGCAAGGGCTGGAAGGGACTGCTGCTGACCCCGAAGCCTGAACTGCAGAAGCTGGCGCAGATTTGCGCCGACGCGGGCATGCAACTGTGCACCCATGCGATCGGCGATGCTGCCAATCGCACGGTGCTCGATGTCTACGAAGCGACGCGTTTTGCCGGCGACCGCGCCGCGGCCCGCTTCCGGATCGAGCACGCACAGGTCGTGGCGCCGGCGGATGTCGCGCGCTTCCAGAGCCTCGGGGTGCTGCCGTCGATGCAGCCGACTCATCTGACCTCCGACATGCCGTGGGCACCGACGCGGCTCGGCACGGATCGGGTGGCCAGCGCCTACGCCTGGCGGTCGTTCCACGCGATCGGTGTGCGCGTGCCGTTCGGCTCCGACTTCCCGGTCGAGTCCGTCGATCCAAGGCTGGGGCTGTTCGCCGCCTGCACGACACGGGCGGTGCAGGGTGGGCCGGCGGAGGGTCTCCGACCCGAGCAGAAGCTCGACCGCGCCGCGGCGTTGGCCGGCTTCACGCGCGATGCCGCATTCGCCATGTTCGCCGAGAACGACCTCGGCGAAATCGCGCCGGGGCGACTGGCGGACCTGACCATCCTCGATCGCGACTTGCTGACCTGCACCGATGACGAACTGCTGCAGGCCAAGGTCAAGCTGACGATCATCGGTGGCGTGGTGGTCTACGAGGCCGGGAGCTGAACATGGTCGTGGTGCCGGCAGCGGCCGCCTGGTCGTACGATCGGAAGATCGCTGCTTTGCAGGAGCGGCTCGCCGGCCTGCCCGGCGCGATCGTCGCGTTCTCCGGCGGCGTCGATTCGACGGCGCTGCTGCAGGCCTGCAAGGCCGCGCTTGGCGATCGGGTCGTGGCGGTGACCGCGGATTCGCCCTCGATGCCGCGCGCCGAACTGGCCGAGACGCGGGCGCTGGCCGCACGGATCGGCGTTCGCCACGTCGTGTTGCCGACGCAGGAGCTGCTGCAGTCCGGCTACCGGCGGAACGCCGGTGATCGTTGCTACTACTGCAAGAAGGAGCTGTTCACGACGGTGGCAGCGCGCCGCGCCGACGTGGCGCCAGCGGACTGGGTTGTCGTCTACGGAGCGATCGTCGACGACCTCGGCGACCATCGGCCGGGGCAGCGTGCGGCTGCCGAGTTCGCAGTGCAGGCGCCGCTCGTCGATGCCGGCTTCGGCAAAGCCGACGTTCGGGCGTTGTGTCGCGCGGCCGGGCTGCCAAATGCCGACAAACCGGCGATGGCGTGTCTGTCGTCGCGCGTGCCGTACGGTACGCCGATCGACGCCCCGATGCTGACGCAGATCGAACGGGCCGAGCAGGCAGTGCGCGCCCTCGGTCTGCGCCAGGTGCGTGTCCGACATCACGACCAGCTGGCGCGTGTCGAGGTGGCGGTCGACGAACTCGAACAGGCGTTCGCGCAGCGCGAAGCGATCGGCAAGGCCGTGCGCGCTGCCGGCTACACGTGGGTTGCGCTCGATGTCTTTGGCTACCGATCCGGAGCTTTGAACGAGGTGTTGTCATGATCTTGGTGTCCCGGTTGCGCGTGTTCTGCGGTGTCGCGCTGTTGACTTCGGCCGCCGCGCAAACGGCGGCCGATCCGATCCACGAGGCCCGGGTGCGCGAGGTCGTGACCTGGTTGGCGGCCGACGAGCGCGGGGGGCGCGATTCGCCCAGCGCCGGGCAGGCCGCCGCGGCGCAGTGGCTTGGTGAACAGTTCCAGGCGGCTGGACTGCAGCAGGTCTACGACAACAGCTGGTTGCACGGCTACACGCTGCCCGGTGTCCGGCTGGACTCGACGGCGATCCAGTTCAAGATCACGCGACACGAAGGCGACCAGACGCCGTCGGCGACGCTGACCCCGGATCAGGACGTCCGGTTGTTGCGGCCCGCCGACGCGACGGAAGGGCAGGCCGAGGGCGCCACGGTCGTGCCGGTCGGCGACCCACGCGCGCTCGACCTGCTGATGTCGCCTGGCGGGCGTCGCCCCATCGTCGTCGAGGTCGCGACCGATCATCCGTTGTGGCAGAAGGCGGCCGGCGTGCATGAACAGCTTGGCGGCCGACGGGCGGCGGCGCGGCCGGTGTTCCTGGTGCGCGAGGGCGTGTTGCCGGCTGGCAAGGAGTTCGAACGCGCAAGCTGGACCATCGACTGGTCGGCGCCGAAGCCCGCGGCGACGGAAGTGGCGTTGCAGAATGTGGTCGGCATGCTGCGCGGTGCATCCCGCCCGGACGAGTGGGTCGTGGTGACGGCCCACTACGACCACATCGGCATGGTGGCTCCGGTCAAGGGCGATGCGATCGCCAATGGCGCCGACGATGACGCCAGCGGCACCACGGCAGTCGTGCTGCTGGCGGAAGCGCTTGCCAAGGGCCCGAAGCTCGCGCGCAGCGTCGCGTTTGTCTGTTTCTCGGCCGAGGAGAAGGGGCTGCGGGGGTCGCGGGCGTTCGCGCAGAACCCGCCGTTCCCGCTCGATCGGATCGTCGCCAACGTCAACATCGAGATGATCGGGCGACCCGAGGAGGGCAAGCGCCACAAGGCCTGGATCACCGGTGCCGAGCTTTCCGACTTCGCGACGATGGCCGGTACCGCGATGGGGCGTGCGGGCGTCGGCCTGGTCGAGTTCAAGATGGCTCGCCAGCTGTTCGGAGCCAGCGACAACCTGTCGTTCGCCCGGGAAGGGGTCGTCGCTCACTCGATCAGCGCGGGGTCCTTGCACTCCGACTATCACCAGCCGAGCGACGAGGTCGACAAGCTGGATCTCGAGCACATGACGACGATCATCCGCGCGTTGCGCGAGTTCGTCCGCGAACTGGCCGACGGCGAAGCCAGGCCCGCCTACAACGACGCCGGCAAGGAAGCGATCGAGAAGCTGAAGCGGCGGGGATGAACCGCGACCTCACTCGAGGTCGAAGATGTTGCGCGGCTTGTCGTCCTTGTCCTTCCTGGCTTCGTCCTTGGCCCGCTTGAGCACGTCGTCCAGCCGTTCGCCCTGTCGCTTCTGCTGCCGTTGCGCGTCGTCGAACACATCGGCCAGCCGCTGGCTTTCGCCTTTGTGGGACCGCAGCAGCGTGTCGAGATTCTGACCGCCCTTGGCCTCGTCCGGACGAACCGCGCGGGCGCGTCCTGAACGGGTGTCGACCTCGACCATCTTGCCGCAGCACGGGCAGGAGAATTGGAAGACGTTGTCGGGCATGGAAGTTCGGTTCGGAACGAGCCGTCGGTCGGTCTGCCACGTTATCCTGCCCGATGCTGGGGCAGCCAGTCCGTCCGGACCGGCCGCGCCCCGCCGACCACGCCGTGGCATCGCCCGAACGCGATCCTGCCTTGACCGCCGAGAAAAAGCCGTTGCCCTCCGGAACCACCGGGTTCGGTCCCCGTCTGGTGGTCGGTGCCCGCGTCGACACGCGGGAAACGCCCGTGGATGCTGCCGATGACCCGGCGCGCGAGCCGATGCTGCGCGCGCAGAAAGGCGACCTCGACGCGTTCCGGGTGCTGATCGAGATGTTCCAGGACCGGGTGTATCGCATCGTGACGTCGATCCTGCACTGTGACCGCGCGACGGCCGAGGACATGAGTCAGGAGGTGTTTCTGCGCGTGCACAAGGGCCTGCCGCAGTTCGATGGCCAGGCGCGGATGGTGACCTGGGTGTCGACCATCGCCACCAACGTCGCGATCACCGAGTACCGGCGGCGCAAGGCCCAGAAGCGGGCCCGCAAGACCACCAGCATCGATGCCCCGATCGCCGGCACCGACGACCTCCACGTCGAGCCGGTCGGCGACGAGCTGGATCCGGGCGAAGCCGCCAATCAGAACGAGTTCGCGGCGCGGGTGCGCACCTGCGTGCGCGAGTTGCCGGACGAGTTCCGTGAGGCCGTGATCCTGCGTGACATGGAGAATCTGTCCTACGAAGAGATCGCTGAAGCCCTGGGTGTGCCAGCCGGCACCGTGCGCTCGCGGATCCACCGGGGCCGATTGCTGCTGCAGCAGATGCTGAAGGAGTTCGCATGAACTCGCGCACCGAGGAGGATCCGTTCCGCGATGTCGATGAACGGTTGGCCGACTGGGTCGACGGCCGCTTGTCGTCGCGGGATCGCGAGCGCTTCGAAGCCGAGATGCGCGTGTCGCCGCGCCTGCGCGAGGAGGCCGAGGCCTACCGCCGTTCGGTGCAGGCCGTGCAGGCGGCGCTGCGAGCGTCCGGGCCCCGCGTCGATCTCGCCGATCGGGTGCTGGCGAAGTTGCGTGAGCGTCCGGCGCCAGCCGTCGTCGTCCGTTCTCGCGCGCCCTGGCGGCCGTTGCCGATCATGGCGTCGTTGGCGGCGGCGGCGGCGATCGTGATCTCGATCGTGGCGATCGATGCGTGGTCGCCGGGGGCGCCGCTATCGAAGGACGTCGCGGCCCAGCCGGAGTTGGCGGATGCGTTGCGCGGCATGGTCGCTGCACCGCAGCCGGATGGGAGCGTTTCGTTCACGGCACCGGGCGGCTTGCTCGGCCAGGGTCAAGGCGAGGGGGCGCTGGTGCTCGGTCCGCCCCCGCCCGCGAACGCGCCAGATCGCACGGTGCTGCTGATGCGGTCGACGACCGATGACGGCGTGCCGTCACCCGCTGCGGTCCCTGGGTTGCCGATCGCCGGTTCTGGTGCCGCGGAGGCCAAGGCCGGCGAAGCCACGAAGATGGTCGATCCCGCGAGTTCTGTTGCGCCAAGCCAGTCTGCCCAGGCGTTAGCGGCCGTCGATCCGACGGCGCCGGTGACGGACAAGGGGCACGTGACTCCACGACCTGAAGATGCCAAGGAAGAAGGCGCAGCCGACAAGCAGCCCCAGCCGACGGATGCCCAGCCGAAGGAAGCCCAGACTGGCGGCCTGCGTGAGCAGGACCGCGCCAAGAGCGACGTTCCGTCCGAGCGCGACGACACGGCGGTGGCCAAGTCCATCGATGCCAAGAAGGACGTCGCACCCGGTCGCTCTGGCCGCGGCGCGCCGTTGGGGCGTCCGAAGGCCAAGAGCAACGAGAACGGCGACGATTCCGCTGCCCGGACCGCGGCGCCGACCGGCGATGGTCAGTCCAACGTGGCGACCGACGGTGTGGCGATGCCGGAAGAGCGACTGCGGTTGGCCAAGGCCGACGCTGCGGAGCCGCAAGTCCCGGTTCTCGTCGTCACTTCGCGAGCTGGCAAGGTTTCTCGATGGGTGGAGACCGACCTCGCGCGATCGCGAGGCGCGACGACGCAAGACCTGCGCAAGCTGTTCGCCGATCGCGAGGAGTCTGCCGGACAGTGGTTGGCGGGTCTCGAAGCCAAGGCGCCGCTGCTGCAACGGCTGTCGTTCCGCGCAGCCGTTCCTGTGGAATTGGCGCCGATGGCTGCCAACTCGGAGCGGGCAAACCGCGATCAGGCAGCGATGGCGTTGTCGGTGAGCCTCTTGCCGGCAGAGGCGACGGCAGCGTCGGGTTGGCTGGTCGAAGGTGGCGATGATGCCGTGGCGCAGGTCCTCCGGCAGGTCGGTCGGTTTGCCCGGGCTGAGGGGCTCGAGTTGAGCACGGCTGAGCTTGGCGAATCGCAGGTGGAGGCGATGGTGCAGCAGGCCCGCGAATCGCTGTTGACCGCCGCTTCCACGGGTTTCCCGGCGGTGGCTGGCGGGGGTGCGGGCCCTGACGGCTCCGTCGCCGGCGGCACGCCATCGGCTGGTGCTGCGACGGCAGCAGGTCGGACGGTGCCCGAGCCCAAGCCGGCACCGACGGCGGCCAAACCGCCACCGGCCGATGCCGAGGTCCCACCGCGGCGGGTCGTGCTGTTGTTCCGCGAACTGCCGCCGTTGCCGCCGCCGGCCGAAGCCGGCGCGCCACCGTCGACCACCAGCGGCGACGGCAAGAAATGATGATCACCGGTCGCGCGGGGCCCGGGCGACGTCGGCGAATGCGGAGCCGGTGAGCGGCTGGTCGCGCCGAAGGTGGTCCTGGAACTGAGTGCCGTTGCAGTGCACGACGCCAAGCCGTGGGCCCGCATTCGGGTCCGCGGAGCGTAGCACCAGCGCAAAGTGGCTCCGTGGGTGGTCGCCGGCAGGATCCCGGCGTCTCGCCGTCGGCAAGGCCTCGTTGGCAGCGCGCTCCTCGGCATCCAGCGGTCCGACCCGGTGTTCGAGCCACAGATCGGCGCGCCAGCCGTCGTGGCGCAGGCCGCGAACGTCCAGCGTCCGACCGCCCGGCGGCAGCGCCGGCCGCACGCGTATCCAGTCTTCGTCGATCCCCGGCCCGGTCGTCACCCGCAGGCCGGTGGTGGCGTGGTGGATCGCGTCGAGCGCCAGGCCGCACAGCCAGGGCGATGGCGGTGCGGTGTTGCGGTGAACGTGCTCGAGCATCCGCTGCAGCGTCGGGAATCGCCCGGGCCCGTCGATCAGCACCTCGGCGCTGACCCTGGCGGCGTCGGCGAATGGCGGCGTGAGCGAACGCCACGGCGCGGCGCGTTCGGTCGCCACGTTCGCCAGCACCGTGTGGATGTTGCGCAGAGTCCGGTCGCCGGTGGTGGTCAACATGCCGCTCCACGCCGGCAGCAGCAAGTCGGCGGTGACCAGGTCGGGCCACGCCGCATCGCCGGTGCGGGCTCGACCAGCAGTGAAGCGTCCCGCCCCTTCGGACCAGAACCTGGTCTCGAAGGTGGCCAGCAATTGCAAGAAGCGGTCGTTCCACACGGCGCCGGGTCGCGGTGTCGGCGCGCCATGGGCCCACCGCTCGGCGTGTTCGATCCGGTCGATCGCGTCGATCGCTCCGCCGATGCACGCCACCGCGTGCAAGAACAGGACCGCAGCGTCGAACCGCCAGAAGCCGCCGTCGTCACCGTCGACCGCGAGCAACAGTTCGTCCTGACGCGGCAGTCGCTTGACGCAGGTCTCGAGCAGGGACCAGTGCGCGCGCACCGTGGTCACGTCCTGTGTGGCGCGCAGGTACCAGTAGTGGGCGATGACGAGCCAGCAGGCCGCCGTCGGGGCGGTGATCGCCATCGAGTCGGCGGTGACCCGTTCGCCCACCGGCTCCGGAGTCTGCAGCTCGTTCCCGATCTGGCCGTGGTCGGCAACCGCTGAGGTCCAGGCGCGCAACAGTGTTCCGGCGCGCTCGTGTCGGCCTGTCTGCAGCAGTCCGACCAGGGTGCCCAGCTGATCCAGGATGGCAGCGGTTCCGCGTCGCGGGCGGGCGAGTCCCGACCCGGGGTCCAACTGGGCCAGCAGCTGCGTGGTCACGGCCTCGGCATCATCGGCGAGTTGCGGCGGGTCGGTCGCCAGCGTCGTCGAGTCCTGCCATTGCGCTTGCCAGTGTGTGAGCCGGTTGGCCAGCCGCGCCACGCCGCCTGCCCAATCGCCGGTCTGGTCGAGGGCGGGTCGGCTGAGAACCAGATGGAACGGCTGGTCCGGCGCCAGGTTGGTCGCGAGCCGAATGGGCGATGTTCCCTCGCCGAGGTCCAGAGTCGCTGGCGCCATGGCTGCGGCGCGCGGGGCGGCCAGCAACAGAGTGTCGTGACCAGGCGCACTGGCGACCAGGACGGCGAGGAGTGTGCCGCCGGGCAGTTCGCTGCTCGCGACCAGCACATCGGTGCGCCGGATGCGGGCGAACATCAGCGGCACGTCGCGGTCGCCGAGCCGCAGTCGCGGCAGGGGCAGTTCGCTCGTCGTCGTCAGCGTGGCGCGCCACGGCACGGTGTCGAGCAAGCTTGGGCCGAGCTGCCCGAATGCCTCGGTCGGCCGCTGCGCGCCGGCGCTGGCGTGCAGGCAGCCGATCATCGCGGTCAGGCACAGGACCGTCGGGCGCATGCCGGCAGTGGAACGGTGCGGTGACGCTGCGACAACCCGTCGGCGCCTTTTCTGCGGCGCGTCGCCGTACGGTAGAACCCTGCACTTGCACCCCTGGCAGCGCAACTACCTCGCGGTCTGGCCGAGCCTGTTCGCGACCTCGATGGGCATCATGGCCTACCTGCCGGTGCTCGCGCTCTACGTCGAAGAACGCTTTGGCATCACCGATCCGATCGAGCTGGCGTTCTGGGCCGGGATCATCTACGGCACGGCGCCGTTCGCGGCGGCGGTGTGCGGCCCGATCTGGGGCGGGCTCGGCGACCGGCTCGGCAAGAAGCCGATGGCGATCCGCGCCAACCTGGCGATCGCGGCGACGACGGCGCTGATGCCGTTCGCGCCGACGCCAGGGTGGCTCCTGCTGTTGCGCACGATCCAGGGGGCCTTTGCCGGCTATGTCGCGCCGGCGATGGCGTTGGTGACCCACGACGCGCCGCGGGCGGTGCATGGGCTGTGCATCGCGCGGATGCAGGTGTGGATGGCGGTCGGGTCGTTCCTCGGGCCGGTCCTCGGGGCCGAGGTCGCGCACTGGTGGGGGCGGGCGGCGCTGTTCTGGGTCACCAGCGTATTGTCGACGCTGGCATCGGTGCAGTTGTGGTGGTTCGCCCGCGAAGTGCCGCCGGCGCCGACGGTGCGCCGCCCGTTCGTCCGCGAACTGCTCGCCGGTTGTGGCCAGCTGTTGGGCAACCGCGCATTCGCGTGGCTGCTGGCGCTGGTGCTGCTGCTGCGGTTGGGCCAGAACATGCTCGAGCCGTTCGTCGCGCTGTTCGTGCGCGACCTCGGCGCATGGGGACCGTGCGTGCAGGTCTCGGCCACCCCCGAACTGGCGCTCGATCGCACCGTCGCCGTGGCGTTCGCCGTGCTCGCGGTGGCGCAATGGATCTGCACACCGGCCTGGGGGCGACTGGCCGATCGACACGGGCCGCTGCGCTGCCTGATCCTGCTGGCGCTGGTGCTGGGGCTGTTGCTCGCCGGCACGGCAGTGGTCGCTTCGGTCGATCAGTTCCTGCTGCTGCGCGCCGTGGCGGCTTGTTTCATGGCAGGCTCGATGACCCTCGCCTACGCGGCGGCAAGCAAGCGCGTCGTCAGTGAACGGCGCACACTGGCGTTCTCGCTGGTGCAGAGCTGCATGCAATTCGGCTTCGCTTTGGGACCGCAGATCGGTTCGGCGGTTGCCGCAATCGGTGCCGCTGACCAGCGCGCCCACTTCCGCCTGCCCTTCGTGGTCGCCGGTGGGCTGTGTCTGCTCGCTGCCGCGGGCATGTGGGTCTTGCGCCGCCGGTCGACGACCCGTTCCGAACCCGGCGAGGCCACGCTCGGACAGGATCAGGCCTGAGAAGCTCGGTGGCGAGGCGCCGTCGGCAGCGCCACGACGCCTCCTTCGATGCACGAAGTTCCGCAGCAGCGAGTGCAGTGTGTGGTGTGGGCCTCGGCGAGGGCCACGACCGGGTGCTATCGTTGCAGTCGATGTGTCTGCTGATCGTCCTGCGCGGCGAGTTCGCCGACCACCCGATCGTCGTCGCCGCCAACCGCGACGAACGCAAGGACCGGCCATCTTCGCCGCCCGGCTTGTGGATCGGTCGGCGTCGACGGGTGATCGCGCCGCGTGATCGCGTGGCGGGCGGCACCTGGCTCGGCGTCAACGATCGTGGTCTGTTCGCTGGCATCACCAACCTCGCCAGCGAGCCGCCGATACCCGGCTCGGCTTCGCGCGGAAGCCTGCCGCACGCCGCGCTCGACTGCGACGGACTCGAACAGGCCGTCGCGGTGGTTCGGGCCGAGCTCGTCGCCCGGCCGTGGTCGGGTTGTCAGTTGGTGCTGTGCGACGGGCGTACGACGGTGGTGATCCGGCACTGCCGCGGCGACACGACCGTCAGCGAACATCCGGCGACGACCGTGCTCAGCAACGAGCATGCACCGGGCGCGTTGGTGCTCCCTGGGTTGTCGGCAGCGCTGGCAGCGCCGGCCGCCGATGCCGCCGCACGGCTTTCCCACCTGCGACCGCTGCTGCTCGATCGTGGCGGTGACGGTCGGCATCCGGTGCTGAAGGATGCTGGTGAGCGCGGAACCGTCTCGAGTTCGCTGTTGGCCGTGCCCGCGGGGGAGCCGACCCGGCTGTTGTGGCTGTATGCCGCTGGCGCTCCCGACCGGGTTCCATTCCGTGATTACGGCAACCTGGGCCGGCGCCTGTTGCCGGACGCCGATCTTCCGTGAGTCGTCGCCGGGGCCTGCGGTTGCATGCCCAGGCGGTGATCGCCGACGGTGTCTCGGTGCTGTCGAGCGACGGCGAGTCGCTGGTGCGCGTCGCTGAGCCGGCGGGCAGTTGAGAACCTACTTCGGCAGCTTGGCGAGATTCTGCTCGGCGTCGCCGCGGGCTTGCGTCGCGCGTTGACGATCGAGCTCGCCGAGGTCCTTGCGAGCCAGCATCGCCGCGGCGGCCTGCAGCGCCTGCTGATAGTACTCGCGCGCCTTGGCCAGGTTCTCGGGCGTCGCCAAGTGGTACTGCAGGATGACGCCGGTGTCGTTCAGCAGTTGCGGCGAACCCGGTTCGCGTTCGAGCGCCATCAGGTAGCCGCGCAGGCTGTCATGGAATTGGCCGGTCTCCCGGCACAGGAACGCGTAGTTGTTCCAGGCGTCGGCGGAATCACGCAGGCAGGCGATCACGTGGTTCAGATCGCGGCTGTGGTCGATGCGCTTTTGCTGCCAGGCTCGATCGGCGAGGAACTGCAGCATCGCGGCGACCTCGCCGCGGCTCTCGACCGACATCGCCCGCAGGATGTCGGCGAACGCGGTGGCGCCGGCGGCCGCGAACTTCGCCGCCGCCGCTTCGGCGCCGTCGTGGTCCTCGAGCCGGAACGCCGCGATCGCCGCGTAGTAGCCGGCGTTGACGAACGTGGGATTGTCGGTCAGTACCGTGGCGAACGACTGCCTGGCGGCCCGCCACTGTGCGCCCTCGAATTCGGCACGGCCCTGGTGCCAGCGCAGCGTTGCGGCCTTGGCTGGCACCGCGTCGCCGCGGGCCCGATAACGGGTCAGCAGATCGGCAAACCAGCGAACTCGCGGTTCCCAGGCCAGTTCCTTCTCGATCCACGGCACCGGCGCCTGGGCATCCGGATCGACCAGCAGCGCGTTGCCGTAGTGTTGCAGAGCGTCCTTGCTCTTGCCGTCCTCGACGGCAAGGTCACCGAGAGCCAGATGCGGGAACGCCCGGGTCGCGTCGAGTTCGGCGGCCTTGGTGAACGACTCGCGCGCCATCGTCCGGTGGCGATCGATGGCGGCGACCAGATCGGCGTCGGCCTGGCCTTCGGGTCGTTGTTCCTGCCGCTGTGCCAGCAATCGGCGGAACTGCTCGATCGCCATCCGACCGCGGAGCACGTGGGCTCCTGGTCGATGAGGATGGCGTCGGACGGCTTCTTCGGTCTCGGTCAGGGCGCCGTCGCGATCGCCCTGCATGTACAGCGCTTGGGCGCGGATCAGCCGCGCGTCCTCGTGGTTGGCGTCGGTTTGCAGGATCGTCGCGGTCATCGCCGCGGCGTCGACCAGCAGTTGCCCGGGCGCGATCGCGCCGGGATCCCGTTCGGCCTTCAGCAGCAAGGTCCGCGCCATCATCGCGGCGATGTCGAGAGCGCCTGGCATCGCCTGGCGTTTGGCGTCCAGCAGATCGAGCGCGTCGTTGAACCGGCCGGCGCGGCCGAGGCAGCGGCCAGCGGCGACGATCCAGTCGATGCGCATGGGCTCCTGGGCGCACAGCTGCAGCCACAGATCGCCGGCCTCGCTGAAACGGCCCTGGTTCTCCGCGGCGGCGGCGCGCTCGCGCAGCGAGGGTTCCTGGGCCGCGGCCGGCGGCAGTACCGGCGTCGCCGGTGACTGGCAGCCGGCCGTGCCGGCCGCGCAGAACAGCCAGGCGGTCAGCAACAGGGTGCGCATGTCAGTTGCCCTTCAACAGTCGTTCGGCGGCGGCGAGGTGGCGGCGGGCGCCGGGCCGCCGTTCTCCCGGATGGAACGTCTGGCTCTTCTGGGCCGCGGCCTTGGCGGCAGCACCGTCCTTGCTGTGCTTGAGATGCCACAGCGCCAGGTTCTCGTAGCAATCGCCGACGGCCTCGGCGAGGTCCTGCCTGGCCTGCGGTTCGGCAGGCGGGTTGTCGTTCAGCGTCTTCTCGCCTTCGACGATCGCAGCGTCGAGCAACGTGCGCGCCTTGTCCCAGTCGCGTTCGAGGTGCCAGATCAGGATCAGGGCGGTGTCATTGCGCAGGCGGACGTTGGTCGGGTCCAGCTCCTGGGCCCGGGCGTAAGCCTTGTAGCTCTGTTCGTAGAGCGGCGCCGCGTCCTTGTGCTTGCCGGCCTCGGCCAGCTGGTCGCCGTAGTCGCGCGCGAACAGGCCGGCGTTGTTCAGCAGATCGATGTCGGAGTTCGCCGCGTCGGCGCCGGCGCGGAAGATCCTCTCGGCGTGGCCGAGGTCACCTTTCTTGAACCAGGCATCGGCGACGCGCAGCAGGCCGAGCTTGATGCTCTCCGACATGCCGAGGTCCGTGGCCACCTGGTCACCGCGCAGTTGCACGGCGGCGACCAGGTACTCTTCGGCCTTGGCCAGATCGTCCATCTGGAACGCGATGTTGCCCATCCGGCCCAGGCACAGCGCCTGCCACTGTTCACAGCTGTCGCGGAAGCCGGCGTTCGCCGCCATCGACTTGCCGAAGTCGTCGCGGGCCGCGGTCAGTTCGCCGAGAGCTTCCTTGGCGGAGCCGGCGAGGCGGATTTCGCCGGCGGCGTTGAAGTGCGCGCGGCCGCGGAACCAGATCGCGGTGGCGTCGGTGTGGTTCTTCAACGCGGTGACGGCGAGCGTCGATTGGCCGACGTTGGCGGCGGTGTCGACCAGGCCGGAGAGCAGAGCCTGATCGTCCTTGGCTTTGGTCAGCGCGCGCGCCCAGATGCCGACCGCTTCGGCGCCGGCGCCGGCCCACTGTTCGGTGGCCGACCAGGTCTGCAGCAGCGCCGCGTCGAGCGTGCCTTGCTGTTCGAGATGGCGCATCGACGTCCGGACGTCGGCCAGCAGTTCGGGCTGGTCCTTGCCAGCCTGCTTCTGTTCGGCATAGGCCCGCGCGCCAGCCGCTGCCCGGATCCGGTGCGTGGCGGTGATCTCGTCGGCTTTGCCGCCGCCACCCGACTGCATGTGCAGCAGCAGGCGCGAAGCGGTGTCGACCGCGTCGGCGGTGTCGCCCTTGGCGAGTTGCGCCTGCGCCAACAGCAGCCGCGGCGCGTTCGGGTCGCTGTCGAGCTCGACGGCGCGCTTCAGCGCCGTCACGGCATCCGCAAACAAGAAGTCGGCTTCGCGCTTGCCGGCGGCGGCCTTCTGTTCGGCAAAGCGCAGCGTGTACTCGCCCTGGAGCGCCTTGAACGGCGCGTGGTCCTTCAGCGCCTTCAGCGCCGCGTCGAGCACGACCAGGGCGCCATCGAAGTCGCCGGCTGCCGCCTTCGCGACCGCGGCCGGCTTGATCTTGGCGAATTCCTCGGCGGCACCGCCCTGCATCGCCGTGCCGCTCTGCGCCAGCGCCGAGCGCAACGTCGCCGGCATCCGGGCGTTGTCCTCGGGCTCCTTGCCCGCGTTCTTCAGCATGTGCGCTGCGGCACGCTGCTGGTAGGGGTAGTACTTGACGGCCTGCTCGCAGAACTGCCGGTATTCGGCGAACGGCCGCTGCTGGTGTCGCGCCATCAGCACGGCGATGTTCTGCCAGGCGTCGCCGACCGCTTCCTCGAGGAACGTCCGTTCGCTCTCGGGCGTGTCGGCGGCCAGCGCGTCGATCTGCGGCTGGCCGACGGCGATCGCCTGTTCGAACAGCTTGCGCGCGTGGTCGAAGTCGCGGTTCAGGTGGTAGATCAGCATCAGGCCGCAGTCGTTGACGATCCGCGGGTCATCGGGGGACAGCTTCGCCGCCTCCTCGTACCACCGGTACGACTTCTCCCACAGCGCCATCGCCTCGGTCAGCAGCTGCTGGCGTTGCGCGGGGGTGACGCCGTCGGCCTGCGCCTGTTGCTCGAGCCGGACCCCGAGGTCGCGCGCCGGCAGCGCGGCGTTGTTGTAGACGAACCCGAATTTGCCCGGGCAGCGGCCGATCACGGCCTCGTTGAACGCCATGGTCTGCGGCAGCGCTTCGACACCGCCCTGGCTCAGCGCGCGGCTGATCGCGAACACGACGCCGGCGAAGTGGCTGCCGAAGCTGTCGACCAGCACGGGTGTCATGCCGTCGTACTCCGTGGCTGCCGGTGACGCGTCGGCGGCGGCCCAGAGTTGCTCCTGCGCGGAGGTCAGGTCGCCCATGTCCACGCAGGTGCGCGCGATCGACAGGTTGCAGATCGCCAGCCACTGGCTGGCGGCGGCGGCGTGGGCCGGGACCATCGCCCGGTACTCGGCGTAGCACTCGTGCGCCTTGCGATAGGTGTCGATCGCTGGCTGGAAACTCCCCTGCCGACGCAGTTCGTCTGCCACCAGCACCTGCGCCCGGCCCTGGAACCAGCGCAGTATCGGCGTGCCGGGCAGTTCGCGGACCAGTTGCGAGTAGGCGCCGCCGAGGCCGCGGAACTGGCCGTTCTGCACGTAGGCATCCTGCAGCGCGAGGTGCAGATCGGCGGCATCGGGGTTTCTGCGGATGCCGCGCTCGAGCTCGAGCAACGCTTCGTGGTGGCGACCGAGCCACTGCATCACGGTGGCGGATTGCCGCGAGGCCTCGACCGGTTGCGCGATGCTGCCTTGACGCAGCAGATTCAGCGCGCTGTCGGCCACGGCCAGCACGTCCTTGCCGGGCCGGACCAGGCCGGTGTTGTCGGGCGTGCCATCCTGGATCTCCTGGCGCCGGGCGGCCACGAACTGCTGCACCTCGGCTCGCGCGGCGATCCATGCGGCGGCGGAAATCCGTTCGGGAGCGGCCTTGGCGGTGCTGAGTTCGCGGCCCGCCTGACCGGCGGCGTCGCGAGCGGCCGCAAACTCGCCGAGCTCGTAGTGGGCGTTGGCCAGATCGAGCAACGCGTCGACGTTGGTGGCGTCGGCGTCGATGACGCGGCCGAGGTCGCGCACGGCGTCGCGCAGCAGCTGTTCGCGCAGCTTGTCGCGGGTCCGCGCCAATTGCAGCGAGCCCTGGCCGGACACGAACCAGACGTCGGCCCAGTCCGGATGGGTCTTCTTCAAGTCGTCGGTGATCAGCAGCGCCCGGTCGGGGTCTGCGGCCATCAGCCGGCGGGCATCGGCCAGTCGCTGCTGGTCGGCCTGGTCAGGGGCGGCACCGGCGGCGCAGGCCGCGATCAGGGAAACACTCCACAGGAGCGTCGGGGTCTTCATGTTCAGGAACAAAGCAGATCCGCTCCGGAACGTGGTTCCGGAGGCTGCGTCGAGATGGGATGGGACGCGCGGTAGAGGAGGGGTGAGACCGGTCCTCCGATTGTCCTCTTCCACACCGTCCGCCGGCAAGTCCAGAACGCGGGAGTCGCGGCAACGGCGGGCGACCGGGAGGGCGGAACCTCGCTCCAGTGCTTGTCCAGGTTGTGCCGATAGCACCGGCGGCAGCCCCAGGTACTGCAGTGTCGGCAACTTCCACGATCGCGGCGGCGGCGGCGCTCGACCGCAGGACCATCACGCCGTTGCTCGGCGCGGTCGACACCGCGCTGCGCGGGCGGCCGGCGCGATTGACCATCGATCTGACCGCCGTCGAGTCGTTCGATTCTGCCGGGCTCGGGGGTGTCGTCGACGCGATGCGGCGCGGCAAGACGGTCGGCACCGAAGTCCGGCTGAAAGGCCTGAGCCAGCCGATGCTGGACTTCTTCTCGCTGGTGTCGGTGCAGCGGATGTTGCAGCCGGGCGCCGGCGACAACCCGCGGGCGGGGCTGGTGCGCGCTGCCGGCGCGATGGTCGAGCCGCTGGCCGATGCGTTCTCGGCGGTGGTCGGCACGGCGGCGGCGGTGGTGCAAGAACTGGCGGTGGCGCCGTTCCGGCGGCGCGGCATCAGACTGGACCGGCTGGCGATCGAGATCGACTCGTGTGCGGTCGGCGCCCTGCCGATCGTGGCGCTGATCGCGTTCCTGCTCGGTCTGATCCTGGCGATGCAGGCGTGGGTGCAGTTGCGGGTTTGGGGCGCCGAGATCTATGTCGCCGACATGGTCGGCGTGTCGGTGCTGTCCGAGATCGGGCCGCTGATGACGGCGATCGTGCTGGCGGCGCGCTCGGGCAGCAGCAACGCGGCGCAGCTCGGCGCCATGGTCGTCAACGAGGAGATCGCGGCGCTCGAACAGATGGGGATCCGGCCGCTCGCGTTCCTGGTGGTGCCGAAGGTGCTGGCGTGTGCGTTCGCCGCGGTGGCGCTCGGCGTGGTGTTCGACGTGGTGGCGATCTGCGGCGGCGGGCTGTTCGCGCATCTGGTGGCCGACATCGAACTGGCGGCGTTCGCCGAGCAACTGCGCACCGCCTTGCAGATCGGCGATTTCACCGTCGCGATGGGCAAGAGCGTCGCGTTCGGCGCCGGTGTCGGGGTTGTCGGTTGCGCGCTCGGCATGCGTGTGCAGGGCGGCAGCGAAGGGGTCGGTCGCGCGACCACCCAGGCGGTGGTGCTCGGCGTGTTCCTGATCATCGTGGTCGATGCCGCGTTCGTGACCGTGCAGCGGATGGTGTGGGCATGAACGTCGACCTCGCCCAGCGGCGCGCGCACCGGCGCGAGCACGACGACCTGGTGCGTTGTCTGGCCCTGACCTCGGTGTTCGGCGACCGCACGGTGCTCGATGGCGTCGATCTGGCGATCCGCCGCGGCGAGGTGTTCGTCGTCATGGGGCCGTCGGGCTGCGGCAAGACGACGCTGCTCCGCCATCTGTGCGGCCTGCTGCCGCCGACACTCGGCGCGGTTTCGGTCGATGGTCGCGACCTCTACTCGTTGCCGCCGCACGAACTGCAGGCGCTGCGGCTGCGCAGCGGCCTGTCGTTCCAGGGCGGCGCGCTGCTCGGTTCGCTGTCGGTGCTCGACAACGTCGCCCTGCCGCTGCGTGAGAACACCGACCTCCCGGAGGACGTCATCGTGCAGACCGCGCGGATGAAGCTCGACATGGTCGGCCTGCTGCACGCTGCCGCGCTGTTGCCGAGTTCCCTGTCGGGCGGCATGAAGAAGCGGGCGGCGATCGCGCGCGCGATCGCACTCGATCCGGAGATCGTCTGGTTCGACGAACCATCGGCGGGGCTCGATCCGATCACCGCCGCCGAGGTCGACAACCTGATCGTCAAGCTCAACCAGGTGTTCGGCCTGACGATGGTGGTGGTGACCCACGATCTGCCGTCGGCCTGGGAGATCGCCGACCGCATCGTCGTGCTGCTCGGCGGTCGCGTGGCGGCGCTCGGCACCCGCGACGAGGTGTGGCACACGCAGGACCCACGACTGCGCGACTTCATCGATCGGCGGCTGCCACCCGAACAGACCCGCGGCATGGACATCGCGGCGCACATGGAGATCTGACGATGCAGACACGCGGCCGGCGCTTCCGACTCGGACTGCTGGTGCTCGGTACCGGCGGCCTGTTCATGGCGATGGTGGGGTTCATCCTGGCGGGCAGCCTGCGGACTTCGCGCGTGCTCTACCACATCTTGTTCGAGGAGAACGTCAAGGGCATGGTGGTCGGCAGCAAGGTCAACTTCCAGGGTGTGCCGATCGGCCAGGTGGCGGACATCCGTTTCCTGAAGGGTCGGACGCTGGTCGAGATCGCCGTCGATCCGCAGCGGGCCGAGATCCAGAACCAGACGCGGGCGCGGCTCGATCGACTGCTGGTGACCGGCCAGGTCACCGTCGAGCTCGAGGGCTGGGACGCGCTCGGGCACAACCTGGCCCCGGGATCGCGGATCGAACCCAAAGCGGACCCGTTGCAGTCGTTGGCCCGCACCGTGCCGGAGGTGCTCGATCAAGTCGGTCGTCTGGTCGACCACCTCGACACTGTGGTCCGGCGCGTCGATGCCATGCTCGGCGATGCCAACCAGCAGCAGATCAGCGCGATTCTCGGCAACCTCGAACGCGCGACGGCGCCGCTGGCCGCTCGTTTGGACACCAGTCTGCACGGCGTCGACGATCTGTTGGCCCAGACGCGGGCCAGCGTGGCCGCGGTCGAACGTTCGCTGGTCGGCATCGCCGACGCCGCTGGTCCCGAGGCGACGGCGACGTTGCAACAGGCCCGGCAGGCGTTGGCCGGAGTGACGCGACTCGAGCAGCAGGGGGCGGCTGTCCTGGCGCAAGCCGACGCGCTGCTGGGCGGGCTGCGCTCGCCGACACAGTCGGCGCTGCTGGCCTTGCGTTCGTGCTTCGAGGATGTCCGGGCGCTGGCCCGGCAACTGCGCCTGGCGCCCGACGCGTTGTTGTTCGGCGTGGCGCGACCCGAGGCGGCGATGCCGCCAGGTGGTGACCGATGAATTGGTGTCGGGCTTTGGCGTGGGGGTTCGCGGGGTTGCTGGCCGGGTGCGGCAGCGTTGCCGTGCCGAGCACCCGCTACTACCGGTTGCTGTTGCCACCGGTCCGCAGCGCGCCGGTAATGGCTGGTGGTGTGCTGCGGGTCGCCGATCTGCAACTCGGTCAGGCATTGTCGGGCGATCAGTTGCTGGTCGGCAGCGGCGATGTGCAGTTGTGGCCGCGCGAGTTCGAACGTTGGATCGCGCCGTTGGACCGTCTGGTCACCGATGCGGTAGCGATGGGGCTGATGCGGACGCGCGCATTCGCGCTGGTGCGCGGCGCGGCGGATGGCGGCACCGAGGAACTGACCCTGCAAGGCCGGATCCTGGACTTCACCGAACTGCAGCCGGCAGCTGTCGGGCGGGTGGCCCTCGAACTCTGGGTCGAACGGCAGGGACGGCCGGTGCTGCACGGCGAATTCGTTGCCACCGTGCCGATCGCCGAAGCGGGCGCGGCGGGCGCCGTGCAAGCGCTGTCGAAGGCCTTGGCCGAGGTCGTCGATCAGTTGGTTGTCCGGATGCGCGCCGCCGGCCTGTTCGCCCTGGCGCCGCTGCCGGACGCGCAGCCGCCGCGCTGATCCGTCGTTCCGACCCGCGAGTCGCAGAACTGCTGTCACCCGCACCCCGGTGCGGGAATAATGCGGCCGGCCGGACCGTCCGTGGCCGGCTTCTTCCGATCCGCATGCGCAGCACCCAGACTTTGCCGTGGCTCTTCCTGTTCTTGCTCGGCCTGGCCGCTTGCGACAACGTCGGGCGCGCCTTCGATCGCGACGTCGGTGACGGCGGCGGCGGCGGCGGCACGACCGGCCCCTCGACGATCCAGGTGGTGCCGGCGGGTGGCGATGTTCGTGACGGCCGACCCCGGGTGCGCACGACGGCGCCCCGCGGTGGCGGCTGGCCGACCTCGGTGCCGATCGTCATCGAGTTCTCCGAGAGCATGAACGAAGCCTCGATCAAGCCGACCCGTGCCGGTGGCACCGACGGCAAGGTGATCGTCCGGTTGAAGGGCACGACCACGGTGCTGCCGGCGTTGTACGATTTCGTCGCCGACGGGCGGATGCTGGTGCTGCGACCGACGCCGGCACTGACCAACGCGCAGGACTCGGCCTACGAGGTGGTGCTGCTGCCCGGGGTGCGCGACGCCGATGGCACCCGCTTCCAGGTGGAGACCGAGGAGATCCTGGCCGAGTTCACTGTCGATGAGGACGCCGAGCAGGCGGATGGCCGCATCCTGGCGGTGTTTCCGCGCGACAACGTCCGCGACGCCGTCGCCGAGACCGCGGTCCTGCTGTTCTTCACCAAGGCGCCCAACGCTGCCAGCGTGTCGGCGACGACATTCCAGCTGCGCGGCGCTGGCGGAGCACGGGTGCTCGGTGACATCGATCTGCCGCTGGCGGTTGCCGGCATCGATGACCCGCGGATCATCCGCTTCACCCCTGAGAATCCGCTCGCACCGTCCGTGCGCCACGAGGTGACGGTCACCGATGGCATCACCTTCGGCGAGAGCGGCGTCCTCGACTTCAGCGGCCGGACGCCGTTTGCCCGGTTCGACACGGTGGGAGTCGAAGCCCCGACGGCGGTCGACGTCGCCAATTTCTCGCCCGGTTTTCCCGGCAAGGTCAACCTCGACAATCTGGCGGCGCTGCAGCTGAAGGTCACGCTGCCGGCCACCGCTGCGGTTGGGGACCGCGTGGTCGTCCGGGTCTACGGCGGCGATCGGTCGACAACCTCGATGTCCGACCAGATCTTCGTGGAACGTCTGGTCGCGGTTGCCACCGCAGGCGCGCAGGACCTGACGGTCGATTTTGCCGGTGCGCTCGGTTCGGTCGAGCGACCGAAGCTCGACGATGGGTCGATTTCGTTGGTTGCGCAGCTGCGGCGCGGCGACCAGCACTCCGGGTTCGCCCATGCGGCGGCGGCCGTCGATCCGCGTTTCGATGTCACTCGGCCGACGTTGCGGCGCCTCGGTCCGCCCGGTACCGAAGGCGGGCGGCAGGCGATCACCGACCAGGACAGCCTCGTGCTGTTCGGCACAGCGTCGGAGGAGATCGGGGTGGCGACGCTGACCGACGGTGCCGTGACGGTGAACCTGTTCGCTTCGGCCAGCGATGGTCGTTTCGCCATGCTGCCGTTGCCGCGCGCGCCGTTCGGCACCGCGCGCAACTGGTCGTTGCTGTTGACCGACAAGGCAGGCAACCAGGCCGCCGGGGCCGAGAGCGGACCGATCGTCTTGCGCGGCTTCGTGGCCGGCACGTTGCCAGGAACACTTGCGGTCGAGATCTACGACGATGCCACGTTGCTGCCGCTGGCCGGTACCACGGTCGTGGTCGATCCCGATGCGCCAACGGTGCCGCCGACGGACCAGCAGATCGCCGTCACCGATGCCGACGGGCGGGCTTCGTTCGCCGTTGCGAGCGCAACCGCCACCATCACTGCGATCCGAAACGGCTATCACCTGCGTACGCTGTATCGAACGACGGCAAGCAGCGTCTCGCTGCCGCTGCGACCGCAGGCCGACGCGACGGCGACGTTCCGCGGTACGGCGGTGATGGCGCCGACGCCCAACGTCACGGCGTTGGTGGGGCACAGTGGCTATGACGAGCCGCTGACCCTCGCGGTCAATACCACGAGCGCCGCGGCGACGGCGATTCCGAGTACGCCGATCCGACCGAACCGGCCGCAGATCGTCACCGCGCTCGCCGGCGTGTTCGAGCCGACGGCGTTGCCCGCGTTCACGTCGCACGGTTGCCAACAACTCGGTGCGACGCTGTTGACGCTCACGCCGCCGGCGGCGCCGGCAACGCCCGGGCAAGAGAGCAACCAGTCGTTGACCTTGTTGCCGGCGACGGGGACGACGCAGAGCCCGCTCGCCGCGATCACCAAGAACTTCGCGTTGGCGACCGGGCTCGATACCGACAATCTCGTCGGCGGCAAGCCTTTGGTCCGGGCGACGCTGTCGCTCAGCGGGTTTGGCGGCCAGGTACTGTTCGGCACGGGCTTCGCTTCGGTGCTGACCGGCGCATCGTACAACATCCAGAGCACCTACTCGCTGGCGTTGGCTACCGGGTTGACCGGGTTCGGACCGGTAGCCTGGATCGTCAGCGATGCCCGCGACACCGGCGGTCGCGTCAGTCGGGTGCGTACACTGGTGTTGCCGGCACTCGGGATCATCGACGATCGGGAGTCGCCACCCGGTGTGCCGGTGATCACCGCGCCCGCGGGGCCATTCACCGTCGCCCCGGCGGTGACGTTCGCGGACCAACTCGCCATCGACACCGGTGCCAGGCCTGGCTTCCTCGGCAGGGGTGAGTTGCTGGCGCAGGACGCCGATGGCCGTCAGTGGACGATCTGGTACGAAGACGCCGATGCTGCAGGCGGCATGCGCACGGTGCAGTTTCCGGACCTTGCGGCTAACCAGCTGGTCCGCTTGC
Source organism: Planctomycetota bacterium (assembly GCA_016713175.1). GTDB lineage: Bacteria > Planctomycetota > UBA1135 > UBA1135 > UBA2386 > JADJPQ01. Next base: position 266,981 of record JADJPQ010000026.1, on the reverse strand, counting down.
GTTCCGGCAACTGGTCGTTGCGGGCCGACGCGAGGTTGTTCTTGTCGTTGAACGGTACCACCGGCAGCGTGGTGTTGGCGGAGGTTCGCCGCATGGAGATCACCTACGCCCGTTCGGCGACGGTCTCGTTCACAGTCCAGTGACGAAGGCCGCTGTCGGACTGCTTTCCGGCGGACTCGATTCTGCCGTCGCCGCCGCGGCCTGGCTGGCCGATGGGGGCACGCTGGCGCTGTGTCTGACGTTCGACTACGGCCAACGCGCGGCTGCGCGCGAAGCGGCGGCGGCGCAGGCGCTGGCGAAACGGTGGCAGGTGCCCTGGCAACGGCTCGAACTGCCGTGGCTTGGCGCCGCCTCGCAGATCGCGGGGTCGGCGCTGGTCGATCTCGGCACGACGGTGCCGGTCGGCACCGCTGCCAATCCCGGTGACCAGCGCTCGGCGGCCGCAGTCTGGGTGCCCGCCCGCAACGCGGTGTTCGTTGCGATCGGCGCCGCCTGGGCCGAGGCGCTCGGGGCCCCCGTCGTGCTCGCGGGGTTCAATCGCGAGGAGGCTGCGACGTTTCCGGACAATTCGCCGGAGTTCCTGCAGGCCGCCACTGCGTTCCTTGCCACCGGTACGCGTTCGCGAGTGCGCGCCGAAAGCCCGACCTTGCACCTCGACAAAGTCGCCATCGCGGCGCATGCGCGCCGGTTCGGGCTCGAGCCGGCGGACCTGTGGTCGTGCTATCGCGGCGAAGCCGCGCCATGTGGAGAATGTGAGTCGTGCCTGCGGAGCGCCCGCGCGTTCGCCGGCTGACAGGTGCGCGGTGCGCTGCCCGGGGCTATTGTCGGACCCGGACGCTCGATTCGCCGGCACGCAGTCGGCGCGGTCCACAGAATCGCCATGGCTCCAAGGAATCTCGTGTTCGCGCTCACCGCTGTGCTGGCGGCTTGTCAGTCGGCGCCGGTGCCCGAAGTGCGCGCGTCGTTCGTCACCAGTCCGATGCTGGCCATCCGCAAGCCTGCCGACATCGCGGTGCTCCGGGTCGAGGACGGCACGCCGGCCCGATCGGCGGAGCGTCATCTGGACCTGATGCGCGAACTGCTGATCCGGAAGCTGCCGGATCGCCGCTACTCGCCCCTGGCCGCCACCGCGGTCGACGCATACGTCGGGGGCATCTCACCGGCCGCGGGGGAGACCGTGCAGGCGCCGGCGTTCTTGAAGCGGATCGCCGGCAAGGCCACCGAGGACGCCGTCCTGGTCGTGCGGCTCGAGGAGTGGGATGAAGGGCGCCTGATGGTCGATCGGACCTGCCACTTCCGGCTGCAGGCCGCCATGGTGGCCAACGACGGCGAGGTGTTGTGGAATGGGTCCATGACCGGCGCGGCGAAAGCGGGCGGGCTCGGCGCCGCGCCGCTCGGCAGGGACGCGATGGCGCGCAGTTGCGCCGAGATCGTGATGACCGAGCTCGTCAGCCAGCTGACGCCGCGGTCGCCGTAGAGCGGCTCGCGGCTGCCTGGCCGCAGTCCGGGGCGGTTCAGTAGAAGAAACCATTGCTTCGGCATGGGCAGGATCGGTATCCTGCTTCGCTTTCCAATACCATCCAACTGCCGCCAAGGCCGACCGCGACGCTGGAAACCCTGTTCTGGTGCGCTGGTTTTGACGAAAACAAGGATTCAGGGATGCCTCTCAACGCGCAAGTCAAGCAGCAAGCGATCCAGGACAACAAGCGACACGACAAGGACTCGGGCTCACCCGAGGTCCAGATCGCGATCCTGACCAAGGACATCCAGCAGCTCACCGAGCACATGCAGCGTCAGCCCAAGGACTACGCCAGTCGCCACGGTCTGTTGTTGAAGGTCAATCGCCGCAACAAGCTGCTGACCTACCTGAAGCGCGCCAACCGGCAAGCGTTCGTGAAGCTCACCCAGAAGCTCGGTCTGCGCGCGTAGCGGGACCGGACAGGGTGGGCTCCTGCCCAAACCCTCGAGGACTGCAAACAACCCAAGCATGATTTCCGGCGCGGTTCAACCGCGCCGAACCCGGTCGTTCTGCTGCTGAGCCATCCCGGCACGTGTCCGGGCCCTGGTTGTGCCCAGAGCCACCGAACTCAATGCGGCAACGCCGCTGGCGGACGGTGCACGAAGCGCCGCCGCCCCCGCGAAGGCTTCGCGGCCAATGAGGATCCGAAGGAGGATCCGCGCGAGGCGAGGCGGGCACGCGTTCCGCGGCCGGCGGTCTGGCAGGGCCCCATGTGGGGGCGGTCTGATCGTCGGGTTCGAAGATGACAACGAAGAGAACCATGGCAAGCAAGAAGACCAAGGCCGACACCGGCCAGTCCCCAACCTCCAAGAATGCGCGCGGCAAGTCCGGCGCGAGCAAGACCGGCGCGGCGCCGGCGGCCAAGCCGCGCGCAGCGGTGAAGAAGGCCGCGGCTCCGGCCGCTGGCGAATCGGTGCCGGCGACGAAGTCCGCACCGGCTGCAGTTTCCGCAGTCCCACCGACCGGCAAGGTCGTCGTCCAGCGCGAGATCGGTGGTCGCACGCTGTCGATCGAGACGGGGCGGATGGCCAAGCTGTCCGACGGCGCGGTCGTCGTTCGCTACGGCGACACGATGGTGCTGGCGACGGTCAACAGCCAGAAGGCCCCCGAGGGCATCGACTTCTTCCCGCTGACGGTCGAGTACCGGGAGAAGAGCGCCGCAGCCGGCATCATCCCGGGCGGGTTCTTCAAGCGCGAGGGCCGCCCCTCGACCAAGGAGATCCTGGGTTCGCGGCTGATCGACCGTTCGATCCGCCCGATGTTCCCGGACGGTTTCCGGCGCGAGGTCCAGGTGTTGTCGCAGGTGCTGTCCACCGATCGCGAGAACGATCCTGACGTGGTGGCCGCAGTTGCCTGCTTTGCGGCGTTGGCGATCAGTTCGATCCCGCACGGCCGATCGCTCGGCATGTGCCGCATCGGTTGCAAGGGTGACAAGCTGGTCGTCAATCCGCTGTGGTCCGACGTCCAAAGCGCCGACAACAAACTGAACCTGACGGTCGCTGGGCACGGTGACGCGATCATCATGGTCGAGGCCGGCGCCAAGGAGGTCGTCGAGGAGCAGATGCTCGATGCGCTGCAACTGGGTCACAAGGTCGCCGGTGAGATTGCGGCGATGGTCGATGAGCTGTGCGCCAAGGCCGGGAAGCCCAAGATGGCCTTCACGCCGCCGGTCCGCGACGTTTCGCTGGTCGCGCAGATCGAGGACCAGTTCGGCAAGTTGCTGCGGCAAGCGCCGCTGACGCCCGGGACCAAGCAGGTGCGGAGCGCCGCCACCAAGGCCGCGAAGGAGAAAGCAGTTGCGGCATTCCCGGCACCCGCCGGCGCGACCGAGGCGCAGACCAAGGTCTGGAATGCCAACCTCGCCGAGATCATCGGTGACATCGTCAAGGATGGCGAACGGCAGTCGATCCTGCGCGGAGCCCGCGCCGATGGTCGCGACCACACCACGATCCGGCCGATCACGGTCGAGGTCTCGGTGTTGCCGCGCGTGCACGGTTCGGTGCTGTTCACCCGAGGTGAGACGCAGGCGCTCGGCGTGGTGACGCTCGGCGGCGTCGACGACCAGCAGATCGTCGATGGCCTGATGCCCGAGGGCCGCAAGCGCTTCCTGCTGCACTACAACTTCCCGCCGTTCAGCGTCGGCGAGGTCAAGCGCGTCGGCACTCCAGGCCGCCGCGAGATCGGCCACGGCGCGCTGGCCGAGCGTTCGCTCGAGACCGTGCTGCCGCCGCGCGAAGAGTTTCCCTACACGGTGCGCATCACCAGCGAGATCCTCGAGTCGAACGGCAGTTCGTCGATGGCGACGGTATGCGCCGGCACGCTGGCGATGATGGATGCCGGCATCAAGATCAAGCAGCCGGTCGCCGGCGTCGCGATGGGTCTGGTGATGGAGGGCAAGAAGTACGCGATCCTGTCCGACATTCTCGGCAGCGAGGATGCCTGTGGTGACATGGACTTCAAGGTCACCGGCACCGGCCGCGGCATCACCGGCCTGCAGATGGACATCAAGTGCGATGGCCTGACGCGCGCGATCCTGGCCGAGGCGCTCGAACAGGCGCGGCAGGGCCGGTTGCACGTGCTGCGCGAGATGTTGAAGGCGCTGCGGTCACCGCGCGAACAGCTCAGCCCGAACGCGCCGCGCCTGGAGTCCCTGACGGTGCCGTCGGAGAAGATCGGCCTGATCATCGGCCCGGCCGGCCGCAACATCCGGCACATGCAGGAAGAGTTCGAGTGCAAGATCTCGATCGAGGATGGCGGCCTGTGCACGATCACCGGCGTCAACGCCACGAAAGTGATGGCGTGTGTCGATTACATCCGGTCGATGACCGCCGAGGTCGAGGTCAACAAGATCTATGAAGGCCGGGTCACCGCGATCAAGGAGTTCGGTGCCTTCCTCGAGATCCTGCCCGGCCAGGAAGGCCTGTGCCACGTGTCGGAGCTGTCGGACACGTTCATCCGTTCGGTCACCGACGTCGTCCGGATCGGCGACCAGGTCAAGGTCAAGGTCATCGGCATCGACGACTTCGGCAAGGTCAAGCTGAGCCGCAAGGCGGTGATCCTGGCCGAACGCGGCGGCGCGGCTGCGCCGACTGGATCGCCGACGCCAACGGCGACGCCTGTCGGGACGCCGAGTGCGGCGCCTGCGGCCGCCCGGCCCGAGGGTGCGCCCCGCGGCGAGCATCCGCGTCAGGACCGCCCCGAGCGTGGCCCACGCCCGGACGGTGCCGATGGACACGATCGAGGAGGTCGGCCGGAGCGTCGCGAGCGCGAGGATCGTGGTCCCCGTCCCGACGCACGGCCGGGTGAGTTCGAGCGCGCGCCTCGCGGCGATCGTCCGGACCGTGGCGAAGGCTTCGGGCGGCGCGGCGATCGCAGCGAGCGTCCCGAATCCGCGCATCAGGATCGCGGGTTCGAGTCGCGGCCGCGCCCGGATCGCGAAGACCGGCCGGAGCGTGGCGAACGGCCGTTCGTCGATCGCGGGCGGAGCGAACGCGGCGACCGCCAGGATCGAGGCGAGCGTTTGTTGGGGGATCGCCCAGAAAGGCCGATCCGCGACGATCGTGGGCCCCGTGAAGATCGGCCGGCGCGCGACGATGGTCCACGCGAACGTGGTCCGCGCGACGAGCGCGGTCCTCGCGATGAGCGTGGCCCACGAGACGAGCGTGGTCCGCGTGAAGAGCGCGGCCCTCGCGATGAGCGTGGCCCGCGCGACGAGCGTGGTCCGCGTGAAGAGCGTGGCCCTCGCGATGAGCGTGGTCCGCGAGACGAGCGTGGTCCGCGTGAAGAGCGCGGCCCTCGCGATGAGCGTGGTCCGCGAGACGACCGTGGTCCGCGTGAAGAGCGCGGCCCTCGCGATGAGCGTGGTCCGCGTGACGACCGTGGTCCGCGCGACGACCGCGGTCCGCGTGAAGATCGTGGCCCTCGCGACGACCGTGCCCCGCATGGAGAACGCGGCCTGCGAGACGAACGTTCGACCCGAGGCGATCGCGCTCCGCGCGACGGTCGGCCGTCGCGCGACGATCTCGGCGCGGCGCCGCGGCCGGGTCGGCCCGAACGCGAGTTGCGTGGCCCGCGTGCCGAGGGGCTCGATCGGCCGGAGCGTCCGCTTGCGGATCGCGGCGAACGCGATCCCCGGGGCGAACGTGGTCCTCGCGATGAACGCGGGGATGGTGGCGACCGACGGGAGGCGCGGTCGCCCCGCCCAGAGCCGGCACCGTTCCGCGTCGGCCAGGACCGGCCGTTGCCCACGGATCGTCCTGCGCCGGATCGCCCGGTGACGGAACGTCCGGCTGCGGCGCGTCCGATCGGCGAAGACCGCGGTCCTCGGGGGCGCAGTGATGCGGCCGAGCGAGCGCCCCGGCCGGGCGATCGCGAAGGGCGTGATCGGGGCGGGCGGCCGGACCGGGGTGATCGCCGCGGACCGCCGATGGCCGAGTTCGACACCACGGATGAAGACCTGACGCCACCGCCTGCGAGTCCGGCGAACGTCGGAGACCTCGAGGAACCGGGTGCTTTCCTTGGTGACGCTGGCCCTCGGTCGCGTGGTCCGCGACATCGTGGGCCGCGGCGCACTCGCGATTGATTCCGGCGTTGCGTGTGTCCGCCACCCGAGGGGTGGCGGACCGTCTCGGCACCGGATAGCCTTGGCTCAGCTTGCATCGGGTCTGGCCAGCCCTGTTCTCCGTGACGTTGATGGCGGATTCCGCCTCAGGGCAGAATCCGCCATTGACCGAATTCCAGGTCCCCATGGTGGCGGCAGCCATCACCGTGGACGCAGATCTGGCAGACTGGCCGGCGGACGCGACGGTAATATCGCTCGAGCGAAATGAGCAGTTGTTTGGCGGAACGCCGTGGCGCGGGCCTGCCGACAGTTCGGGCCGATTCCTGCTGGCGTACGACAGCAACCACCTGTTCGTCGGTGGTACCGTGGTCGACGACCATCCAGAAGTCGACTCGACGCTGGCGTGGGATCAGACCGACTGCCTGGAACTGACCGTCGGCTTCGGCGCGGACGAACGCGAGGCCGGGCCGGTTCGCGCCGACGATGATCGGATCCTGCTGGCGCCGCTGCGGAGTGCTCGCCCGTGGGCCGTCGTCGGCGCAGGCTCGTTCTCGGCTCAGCGACAGAGCGGATCGCACTGGACCGGCCTCGAGGTCGTCTCCCGACGACGGGACGCCAGTTCGTTCGACTTCGAGTGCGCGATTCCGTTCCACCATTTCCGGTCAGCGCGTCCAGGGTGCCGCTTGCTGGGTTTCAACCTGGCGCTCAACGACCGCCGTGACGATGCAGCCGCACCGTCGACGACCCTGACCTGGAACGGTCGCGATCCGCGCGCAGCCGGTGGCCTCGAATCGCTGCGGCTGCAGGGTAACGGCGTCCTGGCGCGTCCGGCCGCGGGTATCCCGTTGCTGTCACCGGAAGTCGTCGCCGACCTGCCGTGGCTGTGCATCCCGTTCGGGGCAATGGTCCTGCTCTGGCTGTCCTCGCGCTCGTGGTCGTGGGTGCGACCCAGATCGCGTCGGCTGCGGCGCGCCCTCGTGTTCGTCGCCGCAGCGGGGTTCGCTCTTGGCTGGTGGTTGCCGGCGGTGTACGCGCGCTGGCAGCAGGGCGACTTGTGGCGCCGTGCCGATCAGCAACGATCGCTGTTGGCAGCGACGATTGGCCAGCTCGAAGCGGGTACATTGGCGAGCTACCGCGGCCAGAGCCGCGATCGGGCGTTGATCGACCTGTTGGCGGGCAACGCGATCACGCGGCAGAAGATCACCAGCTACCGGACGCTGGCCGATGTGGTGGGCGATGCGTTCGGCCCGCCGACGCGCGAGTATCCGGAGGACTTTCCGGTCCGCCCGGTCTGGTTGCCCCTGCCTGCGCACCGGACCGAGACGTTGCACTTCGACCCGCCGTTGCAAGGCGAGGCCTTGTACCTGGTTCTTGGCCGGCCTTTCGTGCCGTCGGTCCCGTTCGTGACCGACCCCACCGACGTCGTCGCCGTGGAGGTCGAACAGGTCTGCGTCGGCCAGGCCGAGTCGATCGTTCAGCGCCTCGAACTTGCGGCCGAGTTCCTGCCCGGCGGACCGCTCGGGCGCGATGGTCATGAAGTGGCGTCGCGGCGGGTGGCGCTGCAGGGTGAACTGCGAACGCTCGGACTGCGCGTTTCTGCCGGCGCCGAGATCTCGCTTGCGGGCTTGTCGTTGCTCCCCCGGCGTGGCGAGGCCGCCCGGCCGTTGTCGCTCGGAGCGCCGTCGCTGGGTGGCGTGATGACCGATCTGCGCGGACCGCATCCGCACGATGCCGGTCTCGAACTCGGCGCCAACGCTACCGCCAGGATCGAGATCCCTCCCGGACAGGACCTCGGCAGCAAGGTGTGGCTCTTCTACCGCGCCACCTGGCCAGGCGTTCCGGTCGCCAATCCGGGCGCGCGCGTGGGCGAAGTGGTGCTGCACTTCCGCGGCGGCGTGCCAGCGCGCACCATCGTGCTCGAGCACCAGGTCAGCATGTTCTACGAACTGCTGGTCCAGAACACCCGCGATCGGCCGCCGCCCGGCTCACCGGCCAGCATCGCGATCTCCTGGGTCGACGACACCCAGGAACAGCACATCAACATGGTCTATCCGGTGCTCGATCTGCCGCCGAACGTCGAGTTCGAGGCGATCGAGTTCCGCAATCTCGCCGATTACCGGATGCGTTTCCGTTCGGTGGTGTTCGGCGCCGAGAAGGCTGCGGCGCCGCAGGACCCGGACGATTCGCCGCTCTTGCGCGACGGGCAGGATCGCCGGCTGCGGCCCGATCTGGTGACGGAGCACGCCGATGCGCTGGTCACCATCCATCGCGAAGGGCGGCTGAGCCTCGCGTCGGTGGCGCCCGAGCGTTGTCAGGACCTGAAGATCATGCCGCGCGTGGCGCTGGCGCCCGGACCGGATGGTCGGGTGGCCAGTGCCGACCTCCCTGACGGTTCGCGTCGGCTCACCGTGTTCGAGCCGTTGACCGGTGACGGGTGGGACGGGGCGGTGCTGGGCGTGTCGCTGTCGGATCCACACTGGGCGCGCGGCCGGGCGTGGGCGAGCCGGGTCGGGCTGGCGTTGTGTCTGTTGGCGACCCCGTTCTTGTTGCTCGCACTGACCGAACTGCTGACTGCCGTCGCCAACCTCCGGCTGCGGCTGATCTCGGTGCTCACGGTGGCATCGCTGGCGCCGCTGCTGTTGTTGTCGTTCTGGCTGGCCCAGTCGATGGAACGCGGCCACGCCGCCAACCAGCGCGATGCGCTGCGGCAACAGGTACGATCGGCGTTGCAGCAGCTCGATGGCCAGAAGGCGGCGCTGCACGAGTCGGCCGGACAATGGCGTCAGGATCTGGCGACACTCGTGCAGACGCGAACCAACGGTGTCGCCGACGCGCAGCTGGGTGAAGCGGTCGCGGCGGCGATGCCGGAGCTGACCAAACTGTTGAATGGTCAGTTGCCGCCGGAGTGGCGGGGTGGATTCCTGCAGCTCGAATGGCGACCTGGTGATGGCGTTGCCGGTCGGACGTGGACGGTGACGGCCGGCAACGAACGCATGGCGGCCGCCGAGGCGGTGGCGCGGCCGGAGCCCAGCGTTCTGCTGCATTGGGGCCAGGTGTTGATCGGCGTCCGCAGCGAACAAGCGGTGCGCGGCGGCTCGTTGGCGCTGACGGTTGGCCGGCCTCTGGGGCAGGACTTCCTGGCGGCGCTGGCACCGGGCCGCGCGATCTTGTTGGCCGACATCAAGGGCTATCCGCTGGCGGGCGCGGATACCCCCGAAGCCCAGCGCCTGTTCTGGTCCGGTCGCGACCATGCAGTGATGGCGGCACGGGAGCGGGCGGCGCTGGATGCGATCGAACGGCGTCAGCCGGTGGTCGACCGGTCGACCGATGGCGTCGATGGCGTGCTGTGCGGCTATGGCGTGTTGACCGACCTGCAGGACACACCGCGCGCGCTGTTGGTGCTTGCGGCTCCCGACCAGCGCGCGGCGTTCGATCTGCCGTTCGGGCGGCTGTCGGTGCGCGCGTTCTTCCTGCTGGTGGCCGGGTTGCTGGCCGTGTTGGCCGCGTTCGTTGCGTTCGTCGTCAGCGGTCGCATCAGTCGGCCGATCGAGCGGCTCGAGCGCGGTGCGCAGGCCCTGTCGCGCGGCGAACTGGATGTTCGCGTGCCGGTCGACGAGCCGGGCCAGATCGGCCGTTTGTCGAGCACGTTCAATGCCATGGCCGCGGATCTGCAAGCCCGGCTGCAGGATCTGCAGCAACTGAACCGGACGATCCAGGAGCTGTCGGCGCAGCTCGATCCGCAACACACGCTGGCGGTGTTGCGCCGCTTCTGCGAACAGCACGCCGCAGCCGATCGCGTCGCGGTGTTGATGCTGGCGGCGGGAGCCTCGGAACCTCGGCTGGTCCTGCAGCCCGATGGCGAGGCACCGGTGGTTGCCGAGCTGGCGTTCCTCGTCCGGGCCGTCGGGGCGTCGAGTCTGTGGGTGCCGCCAGGCGGCTTGCCCTGGCTTGCCCGCTACCTGCCTGGCATGCGCGCTGCGGTCGCGATTCCGCTGGTCTATGCGGATCGGGGGCGCGGCGCGGTGCTGCTGCTGTTCGAGGCGCAGAAAGCGCCGGCCGTGGACCTGGCGCTGCTCGGCACCGTCGCGGCGCAGGCGGCGGTGGCGCTCGAGAACGCGGACCTCTACCAGCACGCGATCCAGGATCCGATCACCGGTGCGTTCACGGCCGAGTACTTTCGGTGGCGGACTGCCGACGAGGTGTCGATCGCGCAGCAACGCGGGCAGCCGCTGGTGTTGGCGGCGGCGATGCTCGGTGACGGGCTGCGGCGACCGCGCGGGTTGCGGCGGTTCGCGGCCCTGCTGCACGAGATCGTCGGGCCGGGCGCTGTTCTGTGCCACCAGGGTGCCGGCGGCTTCCAGTTGGCGGCGCGTGGGCTGGATCGTGAGGCCGGCTCGGCGTTGCTGCAGAGGATTGCCACGGCGTGGCGGGCGATCGTCGACGCCGCCGCCGAGGGCGAGGTCGACGAACGGCCGTTGGCAACCGCACTGGTGGCCTTCCCGGAGGAGGCGGCGTCGGCGGAGTTCCTGTTCGATGCCGTGCGCGAACGACTGCAGTCGAGCGACCCGGTCGGCGCCGCCGCGTTCGAGTCGGATGCCACGCTGCAGGCGGCCGGCGTCACCGCGGTGAGCCCGGCGATGCGCGAGGTGTGGCGCACGTTGCGCCGTGTTGCGGGCAGCGATCTGACGGTCTTGCTCGAAGGCGAGACCGGCACCGGCAAGGAGGTGCTGACCAACCTGCTCCACCGCTGGAGCCGGCGGGCGCCCGGCCCCCTGGTGAAGGTGCACTGCGCCGCGTTGTCCGAGACGCTGCTCGCGTCCGAGCTGTTCGGCCACGAGAAAGGGGCGTTCACCGGCGCCGACCGGCGCAAGATCGGCAAGTTCGAACAGGCGAACGGCGGCACGTTGTTCCTCGACGAGGTCGGCGAGATTCCGCTCGACGTGCAGGTCAAACTGCTCCGGGTGTTGCAGGAACGCGAGGTCGATCGTGTCGGCGGCGCGACGCCGGTACCGGTCGATGTGCGGGTCGTCGCCGCAACGCATCGTGACCTTGCGCAAATGGTCCGCGACGGTGCCTTCCGCGAGGATCTGTACTACCGGTTGCAGGGGATCCTGGTCCGGGTGCCGCCGCTGCGCGAACGGCGGCAGGAGATTCCGGCGCTGGTCGAGGCGTTCCTGCGCGAGCTGCGCGGCGCGGGCCAGTCCCAGGTGAAGGGATTCTCGACCGACGCGATGGACGAGTTGTTCCGGCGTGAATGGCCGGGCAACGTGCGTGAACTGCGCAACGCGGTGTTTCGTGCGGTCGTGCTGGCCACCGGCGAGACCGTGCAGCTTCGAGACCTGATGGCGGCAGCGCCCGCGGGACCCGGGGTGCCTGGAGGTGCGCCGCTCGTGCCGGCAGTTCTGGCGACTGCGCCAATGGCGCCGGTGCCTGTGCCTGGCGTAGCAGTGCCGCCGACGCCAACCCTATCGGCGCCAGTTGGCGACCAGCCTGGCCAGGCTGCCCCGGACGCACCGGCCATTGCTGTCCAGCGTGATGCCCCAGAGTCGACCGAGTCGGCGGTCATCCTGCCCGCTCCTCCCAAGGCGTCCGCCGGTGCCGATGCACATCCACCGGTGGACGCCAGATCGTTGCCGCCTCGGTTGCGCCAGCTGTACGACTGGCTCGTGCAACGCGGCGCGCTCGGCACGCAAGAGCACATGGAAGTGAACGGGGTTTCCGCGCGGACGGCGCTGCGGGACATGATGGCATTGGTCGATGCCGGCCTGGTCGTCCGAGTTGGCTCCCGCCGGGGGGCTAGATATCGGCCAGTTGGGCCGGTGGCGGAATTCGGGAATTCGCCAACCTGACGACGTCAGCACCAGAGTAACCCGAGTTCCCAGGCCACCGGGCAAATGGCCGATAACTATTGACTTGTGTTGTTAATTGTTTGTTCTTGGCACTTTGTGGAGATCTTGCTATTTCGGCCACGAGGGCCTGGCACGCGGAATGCTCTGTCTTCTCCATGCACCTGCTTCGTCGCTGCGTTTTCGCCTGGTCGCTGGCTGGTCTTCTGGCCGGTCTTGTCCACGCGCAGGTCACGCTGAATGGCGATGCGGTGGTCTACTTCGGTGCCGCAGCCAACACTTCGGCTCCGGCGTCCATCGACGAAACGAAGGTCAAGGAAGCGACCACAGAGTGGCAGACCATTCAAGCCGAGGGCGTACGCCCAGGCTCCGCGCGCTACCGGTTGCTGGCCGCCGAAATGGACAAGCGGATCCGGGAGGCCGTCAAGAACGTGGCGGCGGGGGCGAGCAAGGATCTGGTCGTGCGCTCGGGTGACGTGGCCAACGCGCAGGGCAAAGAGATCGTCGACCTGACGGACAAGGTGATTGCCAAGCTGTGAGTTGCGGCACGCGGCAAGTCGCCCCACGATGCGCGCGCCGCGGTCGGACGTCTCGATCGGTCGCGGGTCCAAGCACCCCATGAACAGCGCGGCCAGGTTTTCGGTTCGGCTCGTCGCTGGCGTTTGGCTCTCCCTCGCACCGGCCTGCGTTGCGTCCGGGACCGAGGTCCGCCCCACCACGCGCGTCGTGGCGGCGACTGCAGACGGCACCGCAGTTGGCGCTCTGGCATGGAGTGTCGGTCCGGCGCCCGGTTCCGTTGGTGCGCTCGAGCGGCCTCTCGGTGCCCCGCAGGACCCTGCAGCGCAGGCTCCCGGGCGGCAGGGACCGCCCACGGAGAAGGAGGCCGAAGAAGCGCGCATCCGGACGCAGTTCGGTTCGTCGGTGCTGATCGGGGCGGATGGTCGGGTCACCAAGCAGTACTTCTTGGTCGGCGACCTGGGAGCGACGTTCCTGAAGCTGGTGACCGACATCGCGCCGGACAAGCCGGCAGTAGCTGGCGCGTCACCGGTGCCGCCGCCCGGCACCAGGATCGGTGGCGCGCAAAGCCAGAGCATCCTCGGCCGGATGCTTGGCGGCCGCGAAGTCGAAGTGACCTATGTGCCGGACTTCGAGGTGCTCAACAGCGCTGACCTGGCGGATCCACCAGCAGCGGGCATCGTCCCGTCCTCGGTCCGCGGTGGGCCCCTGCCGGCAGGCAAGGCGCCGTCCGTCGCGCTTGCGCTGATCACCGGCTTGCCGTCGTCGCTGGCGGCGTTCGAAGCGGCGCTCAACTTGTTCTACGCCAGCATTCCGCAAGTCGAGATCACTGTGCAGGTGATCGAATACTCCACCGCTGACGCTCTGGCATTCGGGGTCAGCGGCATCGATACCACGGGCACGCCGAACTTCGCCAACCTGAGTTCCAGCCAACTCGTGCAGGCATACACGTCGATCTTCCCGCTGCGACAGCCGATCGTCGGCGCCAGCCCGGTGACCGACGTCGGTCTGTTCACGCTCGGCGGCATCCACGACAGCATCGAGCTGAACGTGCTGCTGCAGGCACTGGAAGCCAACAACATCGCCGACATCACCAGCTCGCCGAAGCTGGTGGTCCGCAACGGCGGCGTCGCCGCGATCTCGACGCTGACGCAGGTGCCGTTCCCGCGAGCCAAGATCAGCCAGCTCGGCAGTCAGGTGGCGACGGACATCCAGTTCAAGCCGGTCGGCGTCAAGATGAACATCATTCCGACGATTGCCGGCACCGACTCGATCCTGCTGCAGGTCTACGCCGATGTCTCCGCGATCACCGGCTTCGCCGACACCGATCCGGTGGTGACTCCGATCACCAGCACGCGGACCGCGGTCACGACGGTGTATCTGAAGGACAAGCACAGCCTGCTGATCGGCGGGCTGAAGTCGCAGACGACGTTCGAGAACGAGCAGAAGGTGCCGATCCTCGGCGACATCCCGATCCTCGGCTTCCTGTTCCGGTCGACATCGATCCAGCGCAGCGACACCAACGTCGCGTTCCAGATCACGCCGCGGATCGTCACCGATCGCGGCACGCCCGTTGGCAGCGGACCGGACGACTGACTCCCGCGGATCCGCGTTCGCCCGTTCGCAGGATCGGACGATTCCGTGGGAAGGCAGGTGCTACGATCACCGTCCCAATCGGATCCTGGACATGACGTCATCGCCGATCGCCCTGCGCCACGAACGCTCCGCCGAACATGGCGTGGCGCTGGTGTTGACCCTGATCTTCGCGATCCTGCTCTACATCCTGGTCGCTGAACTGGTGGTGTCCGGTCGCATGGTCCGCTTGACCGGCGAGAACGACGCGCTGCTGGCGCGGATGAACAACCAGATGGACTTCCAGCTCGGTCAGGTCGAGGACGCGCTGCTCGACGACCTCGCCGGTGCTGGCGGCGAAGAGGGTGGCGGCGGTGGGCTGGCCGGGGCCCTGGGTGGCGCGGGCGCCAGTGGCGGTGGGCTGCCGACCGGCGGGGCCGGCGGCGAAGGCGAGGGTGAGACCGATCCGGCTGCCGGCTGCGACAGCACGCGCGATTCGTGGTTCAAGCCCCAGGCCTATGCCGATGGCGATCTGACGACCTACGTCTGGGTCGAGGACGAGAACCGCAAGTTCAACATCCTGGCGCTGTGGAGCCCGGACGAGGAGTTCGCCCGGTTTTCGCGCGATCGGCTGGTGCGGTTGATCGACACCTTGCGCGAGGACACCGAGTTCGACGTCACCACCTCCGATGCCGAGCAGATCGTGCGCGAACTCGACGACTGGGCGAAGCGCTCCGGCACCGAGGCGATCCCGCGGCCGCCGCTGAAGAGCGACAACGACAAGCAGCGCGACATCTCGTTGCCAATGCATCTCGACGAGATGCTGATGCTGCGCACGGTCACCGAGGAACTGTTCTACGACAAGGTCCTCGATGGCAAGGTCATCCAGGGTCTGGAGTCCGCCTTGACCGTTTGGACGGCCTTGATCGCCGATCCGGGCGATCCGGAGAAGAATGCGCGGCGCGAGGCGCGGCGCCAGGCGGAGGGCGGGGAGCCGTCGGCTGACGGTGGGGCGGCGACGGGTGGCGCGGCTGCGAGTGGCAATGCCGGGCAGGGGCAGGCTGCGGATCCCGAAGCGCCGCCGCCGCAGCCCGAGGGTGAGGGCATCCGTGTCAACATCAACACCGCGACCCGTCCGGTGCTGCGCGCGTTGTTCCCGCCCGACAAGATCAGCGATCAGGTGATCGATGCGATCCTGCGCTACCGCAACGAGGTCGACGAAGAGGCGGAGGAAGCGGCGCGTGAGGAAAGCGGCACCGAGGCCGCCGACTTCGGCGATCTGCGGCTGGGGGAAGACGTCAAGTACAAGTTCTTCGCCGAGCCTTCGGACCTGGAGAAGGTGCAGGAGTTCGCCAACCTGCCCGACCCGGAGTTGAAGTCGGACTTCATCCGCTCGGTGACGACCAAGTCGGACGTGTTCTCGATCCACATGGCGACGCTCTACAAGCGCAACGAGGAGAACCGCGTCTACGTGTTGCGCCGCAGCCGTTCGATCATGGTCCGTCGCGACAATGGCGACGGCGGCAAGCTGTTCCCGCTGGTGCTGCGCGAAGAACGGCACGGGCTGCGCGTGCAGCCGATCGATCTGCAGGACGAGCCGCGGGATCTGGCGCTCGAGTATTCGGAGATGGATCAGTTCGCCGCCGATGAGAAGGCCTGGAATCCGTTCCTGGTCGAGTTCTACCTGCCGCAGTACAAGCGCGACGAGTTCCTGCGCCGGTAGGCCGCTGGCCCCGGCGGGCCCGCGAACCGGCGATCAGCGGTGCCGCTGCAGCAGCTCGACGAAGCGCGCGAACAGGTACAGCGCATCGTGCGGACCAGGCGCCGCTTCCGGATGGTACTGCACCGAGAACACCGGCAGTTCCTTGTGGCGCAGGCCCTCGACCGTCTGGTCGTTCAGGTTCTTGTGCGTGACCTCGACGGCGTCGGGCAGCGACTGCGGATCGATCGCGTAGCTGTGGTTCTGCGCGGTGATCTCGACCTTGCCGGTGGTCAAGTCCATCACCGGCTGGTTGCCGCCGTGATGGCCGAACTTCATCTTGTAGGTCTTGCCGCCGAACACGTGGCCGAGGATCTGATGGCCGAGGCAGATGCCGAACACCGGCAGCTTGCGGACCAGCAGCTGCGCGGCGGTGATGGCGTAGCGGCAGATCGCCGGATCGCCCGGACCGTTGCTCAAGAACACGCCGTCAGGCTGCCGTTCGAGCACCGCTTCGCCCGGGGTGGTCGCCGGCACGACCGTGACGTCGAGGCCATGTGCAACCAGCGAGCGCAGGATGTTGGTCTTGGCGCCGAAATCGTAGGCCACGATCTTGAACGGCCGCGCGGCCTTGCCGCGAGCCGGCGCCGAGAACGGTGATTCGTAGCCACGCGACCAGGCGTACGGCTCCTTGGTCGTCACCTGCAGCACGTGGTCGACGTCGGCGACCCGCGGCGCGGTGCGGACGCGGGCGACCAGTTGTTCGTCGGTGGCATGGCGGTCGCGGGTGATCAGCACCCGCTGTTCGCCGCCGTCGCGGACCTTGCGGGTCAGCATCCGGGTGTCGACGCCGTCGATGCCGGGAACGCCGTGCTGCAGAAGCCAGGCCGACAGCTCCATGCCGGAGCGGAAGTTGCTGGCGCGATCACAGGCCTCGCGAACGATCAGGCCCGAGGTCCAGATCCGCGTCGACTCCTCATCCTCGCTGTTGACGCCGTAGTTGCCGATGTGCGGCTGCGTCAGCAACACGGTCTGACCGCGGTAGCTGGGATCCGACAGGATCTCCTGGTAGCCGGTCATCGAAGTGTTGAACACCAGTTCGCCGACGGTCTCGATGTCGGCGCCGAAGCCCCGTCCGGTCAGGACCGTGCCGTCTTCGAGCGCGAGGCGGGCAGGCGCCAACGGGGTATGCGACTGGGTGGGGTTCAACGGGGCGTCATCTCGGCGTCGTCGGGGTCCGGGCAGCGCGTCTGCCGGTTCACGAGCGACGCGAGATAGCCGGCCCCGAAGCCATTGTCAACGTTGACCACGGCCACCCCGGCGGCGCATGAGTTCAGCATCGCCAACAACGCCGTCAGCCCGCCGAACGACGCGCCGTAGCCGACCGAAGTCGGCACGGCGAACACCGGACGGGCCAGCAGTCCGGCCAGCACGGACGGCAGGGCGCCTTCCATGCCGGCGATGGCGACGACGGCGTGGGCACGGCGGATCGCCGGCAGCCGGTCGAGCAGCCGGTGCAGGCCGGCGACGCCGACATCGAAGTGGCGTTCGACGCGGTTGTCGGCGATCTCCAGCGTGACGGCGGCCTCCTCGGCGACCGGCAGGTCGGCGGTGCCGGCGGCGACCACGGCGACCAGGCCGATCGGCTCCTTGCGGCCACGGTGCACGGTCAGGCAGCGAGCGGAGGCGTGCCAGCGGCTGTCCGGCACGGCGGCCGTGACCGCGTCCGCGTGACCCTGGTCGGCGCGGGTCAACAGCACGCGCTCTGACCGCGTCAGGATCTCGGTGGCGATCGCGGCGGCCTGGGCCGGAGTCTTGCCCGGACAGAACACGACTTCCGGGAACCCGCAGCGGCTCGCCCGTTCGTGATCGATGCGCGCGAAGCCGAGATCGGTCGCCGGCTGCAGGGGCAGCGACCGCAGGGCGGTGTCGACATCGATGGCGCCCGCCTGCAGTTGCGCCAGGATCTCGCGTGCGGCGTTCATGCCGGTCGCCGCGCCTTGCCGCCGGCTTGCGGCGTGGCGATGGCGTCGAGGTCGAGGTCGGCGATTTCGCCGCGTTGCCAGTGCAGCCGGCCGAGCGCCGCGATCATCGCGCCATTGTCGGAGCACAGCGCGAGCGGCGGCAGCACCAGACGCAGACCAGCCAGGGAACGGTGCGTCTGCAGTCGCTCGCGCAACCGCGTGTTGCGCGCGACACCGCCGCCGATGCACAGCGCCTGCACCGGATGGCGTTCGGCGGCGCGGGCCAGCTTCCTGATCAGCACGTCGACGATCGCTTCCTGGTAGGCGCAGGCCAGATCGCGCACGCGTTCGGGTGGCAGTGCTGGCATCGGCGCGGTCGCGCCCGGCCCGCGCAACCCGTACAGCAGCGCGGTCTTGACGCCCGAGAACGAGAAGTCGAGCGAGTCGCCGAGCATGCTGCGCGGCAGATCGATGGCGCGCGGGTCACCGCCGACGGCGGCGGCCTGGATCGACGGGCCGCCCGGATAGGGCAGGCCGAGCAGAGCCGCGCCCTTGTCGAGTGCTTCGCCAGCAGCATCGTCGCGCGTCGTTCCCAGACGTTCGGTACGACCTGGTTCGTGCACGAGCCACAACGCGGTGTGGCCGCCGGATGCGACCAGCGCCAGCGCCGGCAGCGGCATGTCGGGTTCGGCCAGGAACGCGGCGTGGATGTGGGCCTGTACGTGATCGACGCCGATCAGCGGCCGCGCGTAGCGCCAGGCCAGTGCTTTTGCCGCCGCGAGGCCGACCAGCAGGCAACCGATCATGCCGGGCCGGTGGGTGACGGCGATGGCGTCGAGTTCGTGCGGGCGCACGTCGGCGACCCGCAACGCCTCGTCGACGATCGGCAGGATCCGCTGCGTGTGGGAACGACTCGCGACCTCGGGCACCACGCCGCGCCAGCGTTCGTGCAGCGCGGTCTGCGAGTGCACGATGTTGCTGGCGACGTGCCGGCCGTCGATCAGCACGGCTGCCGCCGTCTCGTCACACGAGGTCTCGATGCCGAGGATCCGATCCACCATGACGGTGCCGACTCTAGCTCAGCGACCTTGGCCGTTGCCACCGTGTGGCGGCTGGTCCAGTCGGTCCTTGGATGGCGCGTCGCCGACGGCGGTGCTGGCGACCCGTTCGCGCAGCGCGGCGATTGCCGCCGCGAGCTGCGGATCCTCGCTCGGGGGCACTGGCCCCGGCACCACGAACGCCAGCCGGCTCGCGAGTTCCCGGAGGTCGTCGCGATAGCGGCGCGGAGCCTCGTGCTGCGACAGGGCCTGCAGGATCGCCTGCGCTTGCTGCCTGGTGGCCGTCGCTTCGATGTCGGGGGCGATGCCGCCGCGGTCTGCCGGCGTGGCACCGGGTGCGTGGCTCTGGTCGATGTTGCGGCCGGACGGCGTGTAGTAATGCGCCGTCGTCAGCTTCAGTCGGAAGTCGTGCCGCTGCCAGCTGAAGATGGTGTTGACCATGCCCTTGCCGTAGGTGCGCACGCCGACGACTGCCGCGCGGCGATGGTCTTGCAGTGCGCCGGTCAGCACCTCGCTGGCGCTGGCGGATTGTTCATTGACCAGCACGATCAGCGGCAACTCGGGGAACTGGCACCGGGCGGCGATCGCATCGTACGACTCGACGACCTGGCCGCGTCGGCGGGTGGTCACCAGCGTGCCCTTCGGCACGAACAGCCGGGCAGTGTCGACACCTTCGTCGAGCAGGCCGCCGCCATCGAAGCGCAGGTCGACGATCAGGCCGCGCAGGCCGCTGGGTTCCTGTTGCAACGCCGTGATCGCGGCCGCCAGCTGGCGGGCGGTGTCCTGGTGGAAGTCGGCGATGTGCACGTAGCCGAGTCCGGCGTCGGCATCGACCAGGTGGGCCCACTTGACACACGGCCGCAGCACGGCGCCGCGTCCGACCTCGACGTCGAACGGCGGTTGTCCACCGCGGGCCACCTGCAGCAGGACCTTGGTGCCGGCCGGCCCGCGCACCCGCTGGTTGGTCGCCGTGGTCCGCTCCGCGACCGGGAACGAGGTCACCGGCGTACCGTCGACCGCCAGGATGCGGTCCCCGGGCCGCAACCCCGCGCGTTCGGCGGGGCTGTCGACGAACGGGAAGTGCACGATCAGGTCATCGCCGTGCTGCACCATCAACAGGCCGATGCCGTCGTAGGAGCCGGTGGTGTCCTCGTCGAACTTCGCCGCCTTCGCCGGCGGTACGTAGCGGCTGTACTCATCGAGGGCGCTGACCATGCCGCCGATCGCGGTTTCGGCGAGTCTTGCCTCGTCCTGTGGCTCGACGTGCGAACGGAGGATCTCGTTCAGCACCAGCCGGAAGGCCGTGCGCTGCGGTTCGGGCAGATCGAGACCGCGCTGCGCACCCAGCCACAGGCCCAGACCGAAGGCGCCGACCACCAGCAACCAGACGGCGAGGAGGAACCACAGGGGTACGCGCGCCGGTTGCATCGGGTGCGGCAGCGTACGGTGCCCCCGGCCGCGTGACCATGCCCGGCTGGCCTGGCCACCGTTGGCGTCAACAACCTCCGGGGCGCTACGATCGGCGGCTTCCGAACGGAGGTCAGATGGCGCGGATCCTGGCGGTCGACGATTCCGAGCAGAACCTGATGATGATCGAGCTCTACCTGCGCGGCGGGGAGTTCGAGGTCGTGTGTGCGCAGAGCGGTCGGCAGGGGCTCGAGCTGTGCAGCAAGCAGGCGTTCGACCTGATCCTGCTGGATGTCGTGATGCCCGGCGTCGATGGCTTCGAGGTCTGCCGGCGCCTGAAGGCCAATGCGCGCACCGCGTTCGTGCCGGTGATCTTCCTGACCGCGCACATGGGGGACGAGTCCGACAAGCTGCAGGCCTACGAGATGGGGGCCGTCGACTACATCAGGAAGCCCGTGCAGCGTGAGGAACTGGTGGCGCGCATCAAGGTGATGCTGCGGCTCGAAGATGCGCGTTCGCGGCTCGAGCGCGAGAACGCCGGGCTGGCGGCATCGCTGCAGGAGGCCCGGCGGGCGCTGGCCGAGGTCGGCCGGCGCGCGACGGCGCTGGAATCGGTGCGCTCGCTGACCGAGAACGCCGCCGGCGGTGGCGTGCTGCTGCTCGACCGGCAACACCGCGTGCTGGCGGCCGATGCGTTCACGCGCCAGTGTCTGGGCGACCTGGCGGTCGGCTCGGCGTTGACGACCGCCGGCCATGCGGCCGCGCGGCTGGAGCGCTTGCTCGGCGATGGCGCGACGCAGGCGGAGATCGCGTTGGCGATCGGCGGTGAGCAGCGGACCGTTTCGGCGCACATCCACGACCTGGCGGGCGGTGAGCAGGTCATCGTCGTGCTGCGCGACATCACCGCGCTGCTCGGCCTGCGCGAGCAGATCGGCGAACGCGAAGCGGCGCCGTCGCCGGGACCAGCCGTCCGCGTGCCCGGCTACGCGATGACCGGGTTCGTCGGTGGCTCGGCGCGGATCGCCGAACTGGCTGGTCTGGTCGAGCGCCTGCGGCAGAACCGTTCCACCGTGCTGATCGTCGGCGAGAGCGGCACCGGCAAGGAATTGATCGCGCGGGCGTTGCACTTCGACGGCGCCAACCGGCACAGCCCGTTCATTCCGATCCACTGCGGTGCGATCTCGCCGGACCTGATCGAGAGCGAACTGTTCGGCTACGAGAAGGGTGCCTTCACCGGCGCCCAGCAGAGCCGCGAAGGCCTGTTCTCGGCGGCCGACGGCGGCAC
Source organism: Planctomycetota bacterium (assembly GCA_016713175.1). Classification (GTDB taxonomy): domain Bacteria; phylum Planctomycetota; class UBA1135; order UBA1135; family UBA2386; genus JADJPQ01. The sequence continues at coordinate 245,554 of JADJPQ010000026.1, read as the reverse complement.
GATCTTCCTCGACGAGATCGCCGAGACGTCGATGGACGTGCAGGTCAAGCTGCTCCGGGTGTTGCAGATGGGGGAGATCCGGCCGGTGGGCGCCAACCAGCCGCGGTTGGTCGATGTCCGGATCCTGGCCGCGACCAACCGCGATCTGCTGCAGATGGTCCGCGATGGCCGCTTCCGCGAGGATCTGTACTTCCGGCTCGAGGTCGTCACGTTGCCGGTCCCGGCGCTGCGCGATCGTGTCGAAGACATTCCGGTGCTGGTGGCCCACTTCATCCAACGCGCCAACCGGCGGCATCGCCGCGATGCCCATCCGGTCGGCGGCATCTCGCAGGCGGCGATCGCACGACTGCTCGCCTACCCGTGGCCGGGCAATGTGCGCGAACTCGAGAACGTGATCGATCGGGCGTTCGCGCTCGGCGTCGGCGACCTGGTCCAGGAAGAGGATCTGCCGGCGCATGTGATTCACGGCCAGTCGGTGCTCGGCACGACGGTGTCCCGCGACCCTGGGATGCAGATCGCGGCGACAGCCACCACGCCGCCGATCCTGGATCTGCGCACGCTGCGCGATCAGGCCGAGCGCGAGGCGATCCTGCAGGCGCTTGCGGGCGCCAGCGGCGACAAGCAGCTCGCTGCCCGCGCTCTCGGCATGTCGCGCAGCACGTTCTACCGGCGGCTGAAGGAACTCGGCCTGTAGCGCCCGTTTCAGCCGTCCTTCTTGGTGTCGGTCGGCTCGCCGTCCGGCTTCTTCGCCTCCGGTTCGGGAATCTCGGGCGGCGCGCCGACCTTGATCGTGCACTCGGCCCGTGGCTCCTTGCTCGCCGACAGATCGATCTCGCCGCGGCCGACGGGCGACACCTGCCAGCGCTGGTCGTCGGTGCGGATCGCGCCGACGTGATTGCGTGCCAGCAACGTGATGCTGGCCGGCGGCAACAGTAGCTCGAGTTCGCGGCAGCCGGGTGGCACCGGCACGCCAACGCCGAAATCGTACTGATCGTTGTCGCCGAAGCGGATCATGCCCGCGTCCTGGTCCTTGGCGACGACCCGCAGTTCGAGCCGATCGACGTCGGCCATGGTCTTGACGTCGGCGTCCGGTTCGAGCGTCACCTTGACGGTCACCAGCCGTGCGGCCAGGGCCTGCGTCACCGTCTCGGCGGCGCGAACCCGCAGCAGTGTCCGGTCGCCGAGCAAGCGCAGGTTGCTGCCGATCTCGTGCAGGTTCAGGCGGTAGGTTCCCGGCCCGACCGCGATCGCGAAGGTGCCATCGGCGGCGACGAAGGAGCGATTGCCCGCCACCGGATCGCCCCACGGATCGTGGTAGACCTGTTGCCCTTCGCTGACCGTGTCCGCGACCACGAGCAGGCGTTCGAATGGCACCGCGCCTTCGGGGAACGCGACCTTGCCGGTGATCGTCCCCGGCCGGTCGTCGCTGGCATCGAAGTCACGCTGGATGCCCTGACGCCGGACCCGGAACGGTTCGAGCGGCACATACAGCGGGTTGCCGCAGCGCGGTCGCGCCGGCAACAGCAGCACCAACAGGTGGTTGTCGAGTTCGACGCCCGACCACGAGAAGGCGCCATCGGCACCGACGGGGATCGCTTTGGCCAGCGGCTCCACACCGCTGCCGCCGAACCAGTACTGCTGCTGCACGCCGAACGTCTGCCGCGGCAACGGGTGCAGGAACACCTTGCTGCCGGTCGGGATCGCCATGCCGACGATGCGGCCGCTGACCTTGCCGCCGCCGGGGATCTTCACCACGAGGCCCGACTTCGCTTCCGCCGCGGCCAGCGTGATGGATTCGTCGATGGCCGGCGGCCGTTCCGGGTGTCGTGCGCGCACCAGCCACTCTCCCTCACCGAGTGCCGGCAGAGTGAAGCTGCCGTCGGCGGCCGTCGTGATCGCATCCGCGGGCCAGTCGCCAGGGTGTTGTTCGTAGGCCCCCTCGTTCGGCGATGCCGGCGGGCGGGCCCAGACGCGCGCACCGGCGACGGGCTCACCGGTCCGATCATCGCGGACCTGTCCTTGCACGGTTGCTTCCGGTTGCAGTTCGACGGTCAGCGGCGCGCGAGGTTTGCCCGCGTCGGCCTCTTGCCATTCGACCTCGGTGACGGTCTGCGGTGCGAATCCGGCGGCAATCACGCGTACGCAACCGACCCGGGCATCGCTCTCGTCCGGGCCCGCGACTTCGACCTTGCCGTCGGCGGCCACGGCCGCGCGCCGCAGCCCCTGGCGCAGCATGTGATCCCGGTAGGAGCCGTTGCCATTGGCGTACTGGTTCCAGATCGCCGTGGCGCGGAACTCCGCCACGGGGGCGCCGCTGCGCTGGTCGATGGCACGGACGACCAGCCGCTCGCGACCCGCTGGATCGCCCGCCTTGGGACGCAGCACGATCTCGAGGTTTTCTCGCGGCTGTTCGAACACCGGCGATGCCGCCGTGGTGTTGCGGTGGCGTTCGCGCTTGTCGACTTGCACGCGCCAGCGTCCGCGCTGCGCCAGCGTGAACCGGAAGGCCCCGTCAGCGCCCGTCGTCAGCGTTTGCGGGAAGGCGTGGCGCTCGTAGCCGATGCTGACGCCGGCGCCGGCAACGGCCTTGCCAGCGGTGTCGAGGACGCGGCCTGCGATTGCGCCCGAACGCGCCATCGTCACCTCGAGTGGCGACCCGGCGGCCACCGGTCCGAGGCGTTCGCTGTAGTGGCCGTCGCGACTGAACTCGAGCTCCACGCCCTGCGGCAACGCACACGGCAGCTCGAAGATGCCGCGGTCGTCGGTGCGCGCGACGCAGTGGAACGAGAACGCATCGGGTTGGCGTCGGCTGCCTTGCTGCAGCACATCGCGCGCGATGACCAGCACCTCGGCGAGCGGCTTGCCGTCGAGGTCGCGGACCCGGCCGAACAGCCGCGCGCCATCGGCCAGCACCAGGTCGCCGACGGTCGTCTCCGCGGCGTACCGCGGTTCCGGCGGTTCGGTGTCGCCCTCGGGGTCCACCCACGCCGCGACGGCTTCGTCGCTGGCGAGTTTGAACCCGGGTCGGATCGCGATGGCGGCTTTGCCTTTGGCGCCGACCAGCAATCGGGGCTGGATGGTGTCGCGGCGACCAGGCGGGCGGACTTCGATCGTGAACCCACCGTCGGCGCCTGTACGGACAAGCGGTTGCGCCAACAGTGTCGCCGTCGACATCTCACGGCAGTCGGCCCAGCCGATTGCGGCGTCCGCGAGCACCGTTCCCTGACCGTCGACCACACGACCGGTCAGGCGCACGGTCGCCGCAGCGTTGGTGCGGATATCTGCCTGCGTCCCAGGACTCTGCGGCCTCGCGGCGTTGACGGTCAGGAGGAAAACACTGGTCGCCAGCCCGAGGACGTGCATGTTCGAGTGCGGTTGCCTGACACGGATCATTCCGCGTTGGCAACGAGGATAGCAGAACGGTTCGTTCGTTCGGCCACCGATCGTGGGTCGGATTGACGGTGCGCAGCAACAGTGCCGTCTGACCAACCTCGAAATGACGTCCCCGCCGTTCTCCCCATGACAACACTCGCGTTTTGTGCGATCCTTGTCGATGGCGAGAATCGCGCCCACTGTCCCTTCGTGCTTCGGTTCATTCGGTCGCGCCGATCCTTCGCCAGTCCCAACTGCACTCTCAGACAACCAGACATGCACCACCAGACCAAGTTGTTGGCCGCGATCGCGGCCATCTCGGCGGTACTGCCGGCTCAGTTCGCCATTTCCGATGGCAATACCGCCTTTCAGACCGGCGCGCTGTCGGCGACGTCCAACCTGCCGCGCGGGATGCAGCTCCGCACCGACGCGCTGGCCTTCAACCACGGCTTCGAGCAGTGGTGGCACTTCCGCCTTGGGGGCGACACGCGCGAGTTTGCGCTGAAGAACATCGGCCCGGTCAGCCAGGGCGTGACGACCGGCAACACCCACATCGATCGCGACTTCGACGATGTCGATGGCCGCGGCGTGCTGAAGGCCCGCATCGATGTCGACTGCTATGACGCGGGTCCGTCCAGCGGCGTGGTGATGAACCGCCTGACCCTGGTCAATGTGACTGCGGCACCGGTCACCGTCGACCTGTTCCACTACGTCGACATCGACCTGACCGCGACGGCGAACGACGACCAGGCCGGCGGCTCGATCGGCAGCCATCGGATCACGGACCTCTCCGGCAACAGCCTCGAGGTGCGCGCCCTTGGTGCCGACGCCAGCGAGGTCGCGGCGTATCCCGCACTGCGCAACCGGCTCGACGACGCCGCGGCCGACAACCTGACGGCTCCGGCGTTCCCGTTCATGGGTGACTACACCGGCATGTTCCAGTGGTCGGCGCGCACGCTGCAGCCGGGCGAGTGGCGCACGTTCACCGTGGTGTTCGCTGCCGACACGATCGCCAACTGCCCCCCGTCCGTCGAGAACTATGGTGCCGGCAGCAGCACGACGCCGGAGATCTACGTCGAGACGTTGCCGGTTCAGGAGGTCGGAGCGCTGCGCTTCATCGACATCAAGCTGAAGAACGCGGTGCCCAATTCGCCGGTCGGCCTGCTGAGCAACTACTTCCCGGTGCCCGGCGTTTCCTACCTCGGCGTGTTGATCTGGGTCGACCCGATCGCCGGCGTGCCGCAGTTCCCGATCGGCGTCACCAGCCCGACTGGCGAGGCGTTCTACACCTACCCGGTTCTGCCCGGCCCCTATCTCTGCGGCTTCCCGCTCTACCACCAGTTCTTCTACCTGGATCCCATGGAGCCGATCGCGGCGTTCACCGGCGGCCTGGTGACCCAGGTCGGCAAGCAGTAGGAGGTCGCCAGGGCAGCGTCGTCGCCGGGTCGCCGCCTTGGGAAAGTCCTTCGGCGGTGCCGTAGCGTGACGCTACGATCCGACCCCGGAGGACGTTCGCGTTCATGCCGATGCAACCTGGGTACTGCTGCTGTGCTGTTGTCGTCGTTTCGTTCCTGTCGATGGTCGTCGCCTCGTGCGGGGGTGGCGGCGGTGGCGGTGGTGCGCTGCCGCCGACGCTCTCGTTTGCCGCCCCCGAGCGGTATCCCACCGGCGGACAGGGTGGGCGCGATCTGGTGCTCGCCGACGTCACGCAGGATGGCATCGTCGATGCCTTGATCAGCAACGGCGACCAAGGCAGTGTCTCGTTGCTGCCTGGCGTCCTGACCGGCGGGTTTGCCGGTGGCCAGTTGCTGCCGGCGCCCGGCCAGGCCGGACCGTTGGCCACCGGAGACCTGAACGGCGACCGGCTTGCCGATCTCGCGGTTGCCAGTGTGGTGGCCGGTGATGTCGTCACCGCGCAGAACCGGGGTGCGGCGGCCTTTGCGCCGCCGGTCACCACTGTTCTGTCGGCCCCGGCTCGGGACCTGCGAGTCGGCGACGTCACCGGCGACGGTCGTGCGGATCTGGTCGTAGCGCATCTGGCGGTGCCGAGTCTGTCGGTGCTGGTCGGGGACGGCGCCGGTGGAACGGCGGCGACGCAGGTCATCGGGCTCTCGGCGCAACCGGGCGACCTGGTGGTCGGGGATTGCAATGCTGACGGGCGGCCGGATCTGGTGACGGCCGGACCGTTCGGGTCGCAGCTGCAGGTGTTGCTGGCCGACGGAGCTGGCGGGTTTCAAGCGCCGATCCAGTCGGCGGTGCCGCTGCAATCCGGAGTCCTGTCGGCTGCCGACGTCGATCGCGACGGCAAGCTCGACGTCGTGGCGCTGGACTTCCAACGCACGGCGGTGGTCGTGCTGCGCGGCGACGGCGCGGGCCGGTTCGCGGTTGCGCAGACGCGCACATTGCCCGGAATCGGTGCAGCCGTGGTGGCCGTCGATCTCGACGTCAATGGCGCCGTCGATCTGATTGTTGCCGTCGATCGGCAGGTGATCGCCTGCTACGGCGATGGCGCCGGCGCGTTCGGTGCGCCGGAGATCCTGACCACCGAGGGCGCGGCGATCTCGGCGCTGGTGGCTGGCGAGTTCACGCGTGACGGGTTGGTGGATCTCGCCTTCCTGGTCGGCTCCGACGTGGTGGCGTTGCTGAAGAACCCGAGACCGGTGCCGCTCGGCATCGCGCACTACGGCGCCGGCACGGCCGATTGCGCCGGTTCGATCGGCCTGACGGCGAACGGCATCCCGCGGGTCGGCAACACCGGCTTCGCGTTCCTTGGTTCCAATGCTCCGGCGGACGCGGTCGGGTTCCTGTTGATGGGCGGGCCGCCGGATCTCGCCGGTTCTGATGCGTTCGGGCTCGGTTTCAACCTGCACCTCGGCTTCGGCTTGTTGGTGTCGCGGTTCACCCGCAGCGATCTGCACGGGGCGTCGGTCGTGCTGGAACCCATTCCGGCGTCGCCGTCGCTGGCGGGGCTGGCGTTGTATGCGCAGCAGTTGTGGCAGGGCCGGGTGGGGCAGTCTTGCAGCCCGTCGGCGATCCTGGTGTCGAGTTCGCGCGGGCTGGCGGTGACGATCCAGCCGTAGGCGTCAGTGGCGGTCGCCGTCCCCGCGGGGAGGCCGGGTTGTGTGGTGGGCAGGGCCGGGGTTGAACCGGCGACCCCAGCATTTTCAGTGCTCTCCACGGGGTCCTCGCATGTCATGCTGTGTTGCGCTAAGTGCTGTGGAACTGCGAGGATGAGGTCCATTCGGCGATTCTCGCACCCTGACGTTTCTTGACACTGAAAGTCAATCGTTGGGGGACACCTTGGGGGACACCTGCTAACGTGGCGATTCATGGCAACGAAGCGTCGCCGGGCCCGCACGTCGCATGTGGGCGTCAAGCTGAAGAACCGGCTGACCCGGCACGGCACGCGATCGTGGGTGGCGCGTTGGACGGACCCGCTGACGGGGGCGGAAGCGCAGCAGTCGCTCGATGCGCTCGGGCTGTCGACCGCCGAGGCGCGCCGGCAATGGGCGATCGCCAAAGCCGAGCAGATCCACCGCACCGCTGCCGCCGTCGCCGCCGGCAGTGCGGTCGCCGAACGGGTGCCGCTCGCGGCAGCGATCGAGCGGTTCCGGTCCACCTCGACGGCGAAGGCGAGCACGCTGTCGGGCTACGAACCGTCGTTCGCCCGGTTGCGGTCCTGGGCCGAGGACCACGGCATCCGGCTGGTGCAGGACCTGCAGCCCCGGCACCTGACCACGTTCCGGGACACCTGCGTGAAGGGCAAGGCTGCGGTGCCGGCGGTCGGTGCGACCCGCGGTGCGAAGCGTTCGGGCGGGCGCCGGCACGCGGCCGCGACGGTCAACAAGACGCTCACGGTGTGCAAGCTGTTCCTGGGCTGGGCGCGGCGCACCGGGTGGACGCCGCACCTGGATTCGGACGCGATCGCGGACCGGCTCAAGCCGATGCGTGCCGAACGTGAAGCGGTGCAGATCCTGCGACCGGGGCAGGTCGTCGAACTGCTGCGATCGGCGCAGCGGCACGATGCGGCGAAGTTCGATCTGACGCGGGCCGAGCACGACGGGTTGCAGCCGCGCGGCACGACGTTGCGCTACGAACCGGCGGCGCCGTTCGTGTTGGCGGCGTTGCTGCTCGGGATGCGGTTGCAAGAACTGATCGGGCTGCGCTGGGACGAAGTCGACCTGTCGGCGGGGGAGGTGCGGTTGCCGGCGGCGCGGACGAAGACCAGTTCGGCCCGGACCGTGACGCTGGCCGAGTCGCCTGCCGCGTGGGATCTGTTGCGTGCGCTGCGGCTGCGAGTGCCGGGCGACCGGGTGTTCCCGGCCTGGACTGCGGATCTGGCGAAGGCGACGAAGCGGCGGCTGATGTCGGAGTTCGGGGCGCCGGTGTTCTCGTGGCAGCACCCGCGGCGGACCTGTGCGGCGATCCTGACGAATGCGCCGGCGATCTTCGGGGCGGCGAGTGCATACCGTTCGGCGAAGCGCGCGGGGCATTCGGTCGCGATCGCGGAAAGGCACTACGTCGACGTGCTGCGCGATCTGCCGGGGGATGCGCGCAGCATCGAGGCGGCGGTCGGCGTCGAGGCGATCGCCAAGCGGATCGTGGCAGCGGCAGGCGGGGGGGCGCCTGGCGAGTGCTGCGGTGTTGCCGCGTCGGGTGCCTGAGCGTTCAGGGTGCCACATAACCCGCCTGTCCAGCCATAGCGTCTTGGCATCATGACGGACACCGACACAGACGCGTTCTTTCTCACCAGCGACCGGCTGCCGACGCTGCTCACTCGCTCGGAGGTTGCCAAGCTTGCCCGCTGTTGCGTGCGGACTGTCCAGCGGGCCGAGTGCTCCGGCCTACTCCGCGCGGTGCGTCGCGGTGGCGTCGGGAGCACGAAGACCCTGTACGCGCGCGGCGACGTGTTGCGCTGGCTTGGCATCGAGCAGGGGGCCCACGAGCGCGAACTGCGCGCGATGGGGGTCGCATGACTTGCGCCAGGAAAGCTGTCTTCGCGCGAGCGATCCGGCCGCCGGATCCGTGGCCCGTACAGGGCGCGACCCGGTCCCCCGTCAGCTTGGCGGCGGTGGGGGATCGGGTCGGCGGGATCAACAGGCACACCCGGACGCGCGGGGACGCGAGGGGGCACCATGGGGAATAGTAGTGGAAACCGGCGCCGGCCGCAATCCGGCAGGGTGGTCAGTGACCAGCACGAAAGGTCGCTCCTGACGGTCGCCTGCACGATCGCGTCGCGCACCGGTGGGGTTGACGTCCTCGGCGTCGCGGAGACGCCCGAAGACGACCTGGTGCTCGACGATCTGGTCGGCGTGGCCTGGGCGGGCGCGGTGGTCCTCCGGGTCCGGGTGGTGCTCGCCGCGGCTGAGTGGATCAGGTTGTTTGCGCGAGAGGCTCCAGTGGCTCCTGGACACCGGGTCGCGGTCGTTCTGCTGCCGGCGCTCTCAGGCCGAGTGACCGCCGAATTGCGGCAATCGCTGGTGCATGCTGCCGAGCGCGTGGCGCCGAGAGTCAGCGTCGTCGACATGGGGGTGTGCCCATGATCGCGCGCACCGACACCGCACCGCCGCACGTGGCCGAGTTCCTGCGGCGCCTGTCCAACGTCAAGTCCGCGCGGGACGGTTGGATTGCCTGCTGCCCCGCCCACAACGACCAGAACCCGAGCCTGTCGATCGACCTGGGCGAGGACGACTGCATCCTGCTCAAGTGTCGATCGGGTGGTTGCTCGACCAGCGACATCGTCAAGGCCGTCGGCCTGACCGAGCGCGATCTGTTCGCGCCGAACAACCGGCGGAACGGGACGCATGGCGCAACGCGACCGGCACCGAAAGCGGCAGCGCCGAAGGCCGCAACCTGGCGAACGCCTGACGACGCCGCGGCCGACCTGGCGCGAGGGGCTGCGCTCGGCGGGCACTGGCGATACGACCTGGCCGACGGCACGCCTCGCCTGCTGGCCGTGCGCCGGAACGAGCAGAACGGCAGCAAGTCGTTCCGGCTTGCGCATGCAGTCCCGGGGGGCTGGGCATCCGGTGGTGGTGAGAAGCCCTACCCGATCTTCGGGCTGCCGAAGTTGATCGAGAACCCGACGGCCAGGGTGCTGTTCGTCGAGGGCGAGAAGTGTGCTTCGGTCGTTATGTCGTTCGGGTTCACCGCGACGACGACACCTTGCGGCGCCCGCCAAGCGAGCCTTGCGGACCTGACTCCGCTCGCCGGCCGTGACGTCGTGGTCCTGCCTGACAACGACCAGGTCGGCCGGGAGCACGCTGCCGATGTCGCGCAGCGCCTGCTGGCCCTGCAGCCTCCGGCCCGCGTGTCCGTGCTCGATCTGCCGGACCTGCCAGACAAAGGCGATGTTGTCGATTGGGCGGAGACTCAGGCTGCCGCCGCACTCGATCAAGCCGCGGTCGCCGAACGGCTCGACGAGCTGCTCAGCGGGGCGACGCCGTCGACGCCTGCCAGCCACGCCCACGACGACACGGACGACGACACCGAGTTCCGGCCGTTCCCGCTGGACGTGTTGCCGCCGGCTTGCCGTTCGATCGTCGAGCATGGAGCACGCGCGCAGGGCGTCGACCCGGCGTTCTGGGCCGTGCCGCTGCTGTCGATCCTCGCCGGGTGCATCGGCAACGCACGCCGCGCGCGCATCAAGATCGGGTGGAACGAGCCAGCGATCCTGTGGGCCGCGACGATCGCGCCGTCTGGTGCCGGCAAGTCGCCGCCGTTGCTCGAACTGCTGCGTCCCGTGCGCATTCATGACCAGCAATTGCACGAGCGGTGCAAACTGGCGATCGCGAAATACGAAGCTGACCTGGCGGTCTGGGAGGCGTGCCGGCGGGCCACCGCGAAGGAGGGCGTCACCCCGCCAGAACGGCCGGCATACCCGCCAATGCTCGCCGCGATGGTCGAGGACACGACGACGGAAGCGCTCGCGGTTCGGCTGCGTGACAACCCGCGCGGTCTGCTGCTGGCCATGGACGAACTCGCCGGGTGGGTGCGCGGGTTCGACCGTTACGCCAAGTCGGGCGGTGGTGACGTGCAGCGCTGGCTGCAGATCCACAGCGCCGGCTCGATCAAGATCGACCGGAAGGGCAACGGCGCTGCCGAGTCCAATCGCATCTACGTCTACGCGGCCGCGGTGAGCGTCTGTGGCACGATCCAGCCGGGTGTCGCCGCGAAATACCTGCTGAACGAGGAAGCGACCGAGTCTGGCCTAGCTGCCCGCGTGCTGCTCGCTCAACCTCCCGTGGTCGCGGCGAAATGGACCGACGACACCATTCCGGCGGCGGTGTCCAGCGCCTTCGGCAAGGTGGTGGACTCGCTGTTGGACCTGACGCACGACGACAAGGAACCGAAGTCGCTCAGCATGTCCCCGGAAGCGCGCGCCGCGTTCATCGAATGGAACAACGACAACGGCGAACAGTCCTTCGCGGCCGAGTTCGCCCCCTATGCGTCCGTCCTGAGTAAGCTGCGGGGCGGTGCTGGCAGGTTCGCGCTGGTCCTGCAGTTGGCCCGGGATGCAGAGTCAGGGCATGCCGAACTGACACAGACGATCGGCTTGGAATCGATGGTCGGCGGGATCATGTTGGCCAGGTGGTTCGCACACGAGGCCTACCGCATCTACTCGAAGGCCGCGAAGAAACAGGAACTGGAAGTTGAGCAACAGGTCCTGCAGTTCCTGGCCACCGGGCCGCTGACCAAGACCCAGATTCGCGACCAGTTCCAGCGCAACAAGCCAGGTGCCGAAGTCGATGCCGCGTTGTCAAGGCTCGTCGACCAGGGCAAGGTGGTGGCAGAGACTGAGCAGACGGGCGGACGACCAAGAACGGTCTACCGCATGAAGGACCCCCCGAAGTGGACCGATTGAGCGGGTGCCCCTAACGACCGAAACGACCGAACGACCAAAGCCCCCCTTTTGTCGTTCGGTCGTTTCGGTCGTTGGCCGTGGCTGCCGTTTGCGCGACACCTGACGGCGACCGAGTCCGATCGGGTCGGACGCGGTCTTGCCGCGACCGGTGCCGGTTCGGGTGGATCGCGCTCGGCAATCTGCATTCGCACACCCGGTTTTCTTCGCACTCACTTGGCGTTGGCGACAACTTGTGTTTGACGACCACTTTGCACAACATAGCACAAGAGGTTCCTTCCGATGACGACCACGACTGAGCCCCTTGCCCTCCTGGACGTTCGATTCGCGCAGGACGCCGCGGCCGATCAGCGCGCGCTGACCGCGCAGCAGGCCCGCTACTGGGCGCTGGTCGAGTCGATCGCGGCCGGCCAGCCGCAGACCAACGTCGACAGCGGCGTGCAGATCTACCCGGGGGGTTACTGAACCATGGCCCGCACAGGCAAGCCCGGCCGTCCACCCGGCCCTGAGCCGATCCCCCAGACCGTCGCCAAGGCCCTGTTCGAGCACCTGGCTCACGGCCGCACCTTGCGCGAGTTCGCCAGCCAGCGGGGCAATCCGTCAGCCAGAACCATCTTGGATTGGCGCGCCGCCGACGAGGCGTTCGCCGCGGCGTACCAGCATGCCCGCGACGTCGGGTTCGATACGCTGGCCGACGAGGCCTTGCAGATCGCCGACGAGGACCCGCAGGAGGGGGTCGCCTTCGATGGCGCGTTCGTCGCGCGTCAGCGCCTGCGGGTCGAGACTCGCCTCCGGCTGTTGGCGGTGTGGTGCCCGCGCAACTACGGCAACCGGACGCAACTGCATCACGAAGGCAGCGTGTCCGTGCAGGTGGTGACGGGCGTGCCGCAAGTCGAGACGGACCAGCCTGCCGCGCCGCCTGCGGAGCTGCCGGCGATCGCGCCGGTGCTGCAGATCAACACCGGCTTCTCTGTCCGTCGAGCTGAGGGATGAACTCGACTCTGCCTCCGTCGGACTCGGACCTGTCCAACCAGGCCGAGACGTGGTGCATGGTCGAGCGGGTCGCGCGTCTGCACCGGCGCTACTCCGCCATGTTCTCCCGGCTGAGCCGTCGTCGCCGTCGGCCGCCCCTGCTGGACGACCTGCAGGACATGGTCAAGGGCAGCTTCGAGTTGCTCGAAGCGCTGCGCGAGCGATTGGCCGAGCTGGTCGACGGTCGGCCGCGACGCGCGGCGTAGCAGTTCTTCGCGCAAGAACTGATTGCGGCCGATAGCATGGGCGACCGAATGTTGAGTCGCCCAGTTTCGCTTCTTTGGCCTCTGGTCCTGGCCGCTTCAGGGTGCCAGAACTCGGCGGATGCCTTCGACGCGCTCGACCCGATTTCTCCCTGGCATGCGGTTGTAGCCCGTGGAGTTGAGCTTGAGGATGTCGTTGCCGACGTCGACATGCCAACGGCGGCGGCATTCGAAGCGATCCAGCGACACGTCCAGGCCAGTCCAGGGGCAGCGGTCGAGGCCAGTTGGCAGCCGGTTAACCTGAGGGTGCGACATGCCGACGGAACGCTGGTCGGCTACTTGGTTGAGCCACGAGAAGGACGTTCCCGCGTCACGATCCGAAGGGCGCGGCAGTCCAACGTTGCTGAAGTGCGGCGGTGGTTCCAGGTTCTCTTCGGGACCAACGTGGTTGGTGACTTCCGCCGCCTCGCGGTTCACCTCGGGGCGCCGCCTTCGACGCGGACCCCCACCAACGCATCGTCACCAGCGTCGACTTCGGGCGGAGTCGAGCAAGTGCGCGGCTACTACCGGAAGGACGGAACGTACGTGCGCCCGCACACGCGCCGTCGCTGACTCGGGCATCGGTCTGCAGACGAGACGGTCGGGCAGGTGTCGGCTTGGCTTCTGGGACAAGGTCGCATGCGCCGAAATCTGTCGCCAACCGCCTCGGTCGCTACCTGAGCCGTGTAGCCTTGATTCCCGTAGTTGGGGCCGCGTCGCCGGCCCTGAGTTCTGGATCCCATGAACACGAAGCTGGCCGCAGCGTTGTCTCTGCTTTCTTGCGCGACCGTGGTTTGCCAGATACCGCCGTCGTGGGCTCTCGCGGCGACGACGGGACCGGGGGCTCGTCAGTTTCATTCGATGGTCTACGACAGCCAACGCCAACGGGCGATGCTCTTCGGTGGCCACAACAACTACGCGGACACTTGGCACTGGGACGGAACCAGTTGGACGCTGTTGGCTGCAACCGGGCCTTTGGCCCGACACAGCCACGGCATGGCCTTCGACAGTCGGCGAGGACGGACCGTGCTGTTCGGAGGCGAACGCAGCCTCAGCATCTACCTTGGCGACACCTGGGAGTGGACCGGCAGCGCATGGCAACCTCAGCTTCTCGCTGCGGGGCCGGTGCCTCGCAGAAACCACGCCATGGCCTACGACAGCCAGCGTGGGCGCACTCTGCTGTTCGGTGGCTACGGCAGCGGCGGCTTCTTGAACGACACTTGGGAGTGGAGCGGCACGACCTGGGCGCAGTTGGCCACTACCGGGCCCGCATCGCGCTTCGGCCACGCCATGGTGTATGACAGTCATCGGCAGCGCACAGTGGTGTTCGGCGGCATCCTCGCCAACTACAGCGGCGACTCATGGACCTGGGAGTGGGACGGCACCAGTTGGGCTGCAGCCGCATTCTCCGGACCACCAGCCCGGATGAACCACGCCATGGTCTACGACAACCATCGGCAGCGCACCGTGCTGTTCGGTGGCTCCGCGGCCACCCCATTTGGCGACACTTGGGAGTGGGACGGCACGAGTTGGACGCGAACGGCGTCAACTGGACCATCGGCTCGCAGTACCCATGCGATGGCGTATGACAGTCATCGCCAGCGCACCGTGCTGTTCGGTGGCACGACCAACGTCGTCCTTGGAGACACATGGGAATGGAACGGCTACTGGACCAGCATCGCCGTTGCCTTTGGCTCCGGCTGCGGCAGACCCGCCCTCGCTCTGTCACCGGTGGCCAACGGTCGTCCGTCGATCAACACAACGGCGCAAGTATCGTTGACCAACATCCCGGCGTCGCTCGCGTTTGTCGCGCTCGGCTGGAGCCGCACGGTCCTCGGCGCTTTCTCCCTACCACTCTCGCTGTCCGGTTTCGGCATGCCCGGTTGCGATCTCCTGCAATCAGCGGACGTCGCTGCGCTCCCCTTGTCGTCGAATGGCCCCGGCGCCGCGACCTACAGTCTCTTCATACCAAACAGCACCGCATACATCGGTCTACATGTCTACCTCCAGGGTTGGGCCGTATCCCCAGGTGCAAACCCAAGCGACACCATCGTCATCAACGGCGTCAAGTGGGCGCTGGGCAACTCGTAGGATCGGCAACCGCCACATGCGCGGCGGTCCCTGGCCATCGTCGAGTTGTAGATCCCAACGCCTCGCCGAAGGGCGGCGGACGAAGCCCTAGCGTTGGGCGAGGTAGCGCCCGAACGCTCGCGCCGCGAGGATCGCCAGCAGAGAGCCGGACAGCATCGCGAAGCCCGTGGCGGTCGTCCTGGCGTGGATCGCGATCGCTTCCCAATCGTGCGACCCGGCCGGCACCAAGCTGTCGAACAAGCGGCAGATCTGGCGGAAGCACGAGACGCCAGCGAGCAGCACGGCAGGGGCGGCGGTGAGGATCACGAGATCGGCCAACAGGTGGCGGCGATTCGGGGGGACGTCCTTCATGGTTGGCGCAGGCTACCGCCAAGGGCGCATGGATCCTGAACGGCCCGGTGCCGCTGCTCACCATGGGCTGGTCAACACTGGTGCCCGAACTCGATTCATGCCGATCGTCACGGCCGAGTGTTCGCGGCGGCAACCAAACCCGATCGCTGGGGGACACCTTGGGGGACACCTGCGCTCTCGCGCACCGATGGCCGATCTGGTAGCGACCACAACCCCTTGTTCCTCAGAGAGTTGTGTGGTGGGCAGGGCCGGGATTGAACCGGCGACCCCAGCATTTTCAGTGCTGTGCTCTACCAGCTGAGCTACCTGCCCACACCGCTGCGTGCCGCAGCGAGGGCGAGGACCGTAGCGACCGGACGCACGTCGCGCAAGTCCGACCTGCAGAAGGCCACCAGGTGCCAGGGCCCGACCCTACAGTCCGGCGATCGCGACCACGTCTTCCTGCTTGGAGACGACCACGCCACCGTGCCGTTCGACCGTGATCACGAACGCCGCCGCCTTGCCGATGTGCAGCCGGGCCTGGACCGGCACCAGCGTTTCGCCGTTCGCCGACACGTCGAACAGGCCGCCGTCGACCGGCGCGCCCTCGCGTTCGCGATCGACGATCCACAGCTGGAACTGCCGCCCCTCGGGCGCCGCGGGCAGGCCCTGCAGGCGCAGCACGCCGCGCTGCTGCTGGTCGTTCCAGACCACGTCGCCGGACACCGCCCCTTGCAACGGGCTGGGGCCCGACTTCCACGACTGGTGGAACGAACCGCTGTCCGCCAGCAGCGCGGTGCGTTGGGTCGCCGGGTCGATCGCCTGCGCCTCTCGCGGCATCACCAGCCATGTGATCAGGACGCCGGCCGCCGCCGCCGCGACCAGTGGCCATCGCGACGGGCGGAACTGCCGGATTGGCGCCGACGGCCGCGGCCGCACGCTGGCGCAGTGCCGCAGCGCGTCCGCCGCCAGCCGGTCGAACAACCGGCCGGGGACCGGGGTGGTGCTGGTGACCGCGGCGGTCGCCAACGCGGCCGTGTCGCGGAACGAACGCAGCGTCGGGGTGTCGCTGATCGCGCCACCGTCCTCGCCGGTCAGGGCGGCGTCGAGCAGACGTTCCATCGTCGGATCGATCGGAGTCTCGTTCATGACGACCCCTCCGCGGGCGGCGTGATGCCGAGCAACTCGCGCAGGCGCAACAGCCCGCGGCGTGCGTGGCTCTTCACCGTGCCCAGCGGGATGCCGATCGCGGCCGCGATCTGCTGGTGCGTCTGGCCGTGGGCCAGGGCGAGGTCGAGCACTTGTTGCTGCTCACCGCGCAGTTGCGCCAGCGCGGCGCGGGCGCGGTTGACCTCGTCGGTGATTTCGGACCGATCGACGTCGGCCGGGGCCGGCAGGATGCCGGCATCCTCGAGCAACTCCGCCGGCGGCCGGCGGCCGAGTCGACGGCCGCGGTCGATCAGGCGTCGCCGCGCGATCGTCAGCGCGAACGTCATTTCACTGCCTGCTGCCGGATCGAAGCGCTCGGCCGAACGCCAGATCTCGACGAAGATCTCCTGCGTCGCGTCTTCGGCGTCCTCGACCGTCGGGCAGTAGCGCCGCGCCAGACCATGGATGGTGGCGGAGTGTCGGCGCAGGAACTGCTCGACGGCGGCTGGGTCGCCGGCGGCGACTTGTGGTAGCAACAGTTCTGGCATGCGCGCGGTTCGACCCCGGGCGATTACAGGCGCCCGGGTCGGAGCTGGCAAGGGGTTCGCGCGCAGGGCGGGCATGGATGCGCGGGGATCAGTTCTGCGGCAGCAGGACCGCGTCGATCACGTGGATCACGCCGTTGCCGGCGATCACGTCCGCCTGGGTCACGTTCGCGCCGCCGATCGTCAGCGTCTTGCCCTGGACGGCGAGCTTCAGTTCGGTGCCGCCGATCGTCTTGGCGCTGGTCAGCTTGACCGCCTGCGCGGCCATCACCCGGCCGGCGACCACGTGGTGCTTCAGGATGCTGGCAAGGCGCTCCTTGTTGGCGGGCTGCAGCAGCTCGGTGATCGTCGCGTCGCCGAGCTTGGCGAACGCGGCATCGGTCGGCGCGAACACGGTGAACGGGCCACCGTTGGCCAGCGTGTCGGCCAGGCCCGCCGCGACGGCGGCCTTCAGCAGCGTTTGGAACGCTCCGGCCTTCTGCGCGGTCGCGACCAGATCGGCCGGCGGCAGCATGACGTCATCGAGGATGTGGATCACGCCGTTGCTGCCCATCACGTCGGTCTTCAGGACCTTCGCGCCGGCGATCTTGACGCCGCTCTTGTCGGCGGCGACGGCCAGCGGGCTGCCCTGCAGCGACGTCAGTTCCTTGGCGGCGACGACCTTGGCGGCCGGCAGCGACTCGCCGACCACGTGGTAGGTCAGGATCGCGGTCAGCTTCGCCTTGTTCTCCGGCAGCAGCAGTTCGCTCAGCGTCTTCTCGCCCAGCTTGGCGAACGCAGAGTCCGTCGGCGCGAAGATCGTGAACGGCCCCTTGCCGGACAGCGTCTCGGCGAGGCCCGCCGCCTTCACCGCCTTGACCAGGGTGGTGAACTGGCCGGCTTCGACCGCGATCGTGACCAGGTTCTTGTCGGTCGGCTCGTGCTGGGCTTGGAGCGACGCGACGGTGGCGAACAGGATGGTGAATGCGAAGTGGTTCTTCATGATCGGTTGGTGGTGTTGGGGAACGGGCCTGAGTTCGTCAGGCCGATCGGCTTGGATGCGCTGGCGCCGTTCCGCGACGGTTTTCCTGGCCGCTGCGCGGCGGCGCATCCCAAGCAGCTCCGCGTGCGAATAGGATGGGTCACGCATGAGCACGGCTGCTGAGTTCGCCTCCGCCCTGTTGCGCGCTTCCTCGCGTGCCTACGCGGCGGCCGCATTGCGCCACCTGCGCGACAGCGGTTCGGCTCCGGTCGACCGTCTGCCGGCGACGTTCGCCGATCCGCTGGCCGACACCGAAGCGCGCATCCTGCAGATCGCCGAATCGCTGGCGGTCGAACGGCCGCGGCTGCTGGCCGGTGTCCTGCGCTGGTACCGCAGCGCCTTCGCGGCTCGCGGCGTCGCCGATTCCTGGCTGCCCGACAACCTGCGGGCGCTGCAGACGACCTTCGAACAGGAACTGCCGGCCGCCTACCGTGGCGTCGTGCTGACGCACGTCGATGCCGCTCTGCGCGAAACGGGCAGCGCGGTCGAGCCGGAACCGAGCCTGCTGGCGACCGGCGGTCCGTGGCTCGACACGGCGCGCCGCTATCTGCTCGCCGTGCTGGAGGGCCGCGGCGACGACGCCGTCGGGATCGCCCGCGGCATGCTGGCCGCCGGCGCGCCGATCGCCGCGGTCCATGACGACCTGCTGACCGTCACGCAGCGCGAGGTCGGGCGCATGTGGCTGCACGGCGAGATCCCGATCGCCGACGAGCACTTCGGCACCATGATCGCAGGTCGGGTGCTCGAGATGTTGCACGAGCACCTCCCACCGCTGCCGGCCGATGCGCCGCGCGTGCTGGCGCTGGCGGCCGGAGGCAACCTGCACGACATCGGCCTGCGGATCGTGGCGCAGCGGCTCCAGGCCGACGGTTGGCGCGTGGTGAGCCTCGGCGCCAACATGCCGGCCGACGATCTGGAGTGGTACTTTGCCGATCGCGACGTCGACCTGGTGGCGATCTCGGTGTCGATGGCGCTGCACTTGAGCTCGGCGAAACGCGCGGTTGCCATGTTGCGGGCGCTGCCGCGGCCGCCGCGGGTGCTGCTCGGCGGCGAGCCGTTCGCCTTGTGTCCGGATCTGCATCTGGTGCTCGGCGCCGACGCGAGCGCCGGCGATGCCGCCGCGGCGGTGACGGCGGCGCGGCGGCTGCGACCGGATCAACGGCGCGCGGCGAGGTAGTGCGACACGAACCATTCGCGGCCCCCGGCATGGCCCCACAGTTCGGCGCAGGCGAGGAAGAACGTCCGCCAGGCGTGGAACTGCCGCCGTGAGCTGGCCGCGTCGTCGCCGAGCAGCGGCAACACCTGCTCCCGCGCGCGATCCAGGTTGTGGAGCCACGCCTCCGACGTGCGCCGGTAGTGGTCGCCGCTGACGCGCCAGTGGTCCTCGATGCGCAGGTCGTCCTGCCAGTACAGCAGCTGGCTGTCGGCCGGCATCTGGCCGCCGGTGAAGAACTGCCGCGCCATCCAGTCGCCGTCGCCGTCGACGGCGAACGGGTAGCCGGCGTTGCGGTGGGTGAACACGTGCACGAACAGCCGGCCGTCGGGTTGCAGCCAGCCGGCGATCCGGCGCAGCAGTTCCCGCCAGTTCCGGCAATGTTCCATCATCTCGACCGAGAACACGCGGTCGAACCGGTGGTCGGTGGCGAAGGTGTTGACGTCGGCGGTGACGATGTCGACGTTGGTCAGGCCGCGGGCGCGCGCGCGGGCGAGGATGTCGTCGCGCTGCGTCCGGCTGTTGCTGACGCCGAGCACGCGGCAGCGCGGGTGGCGTTCGGCGATCCACAGCGACAGCGCGCCCCAGCCGCAGCCGAGGTCGAGCACGGTCATGCCGTCGGCCAGCTGGCCGCGCCGGCAGGTCAGCTCGAGCATCGCCGCATCGGCCTCGTCGAGCGTTGCCGTCGGGTGTGTCCACAGCCCGCACGAGTACTTGCGGTGCTTGCCCAGCACCGCGGCGAAGAAGCCGGCCGGCACTTCGTAGTGCTGGGCGTTGGCGGCGGCGGTGGCCACGGCCAGTGGCTGCCGTTCGCACTCGCGCACCCAGCGCATCAGTTCCCCCTGCACGCGTTCGGGATCGTCGACGTGCTGGCGGCGCAGACGCGCGCGCAACCGCCGGCGGATGCCGGCGCGGACCAGCCAGTCGGGCAGGCGGCCGTTGGCCAGCAGACGTTCGGAGAGTGTCGAGGTGACGGTCATGCGTCTGGTCGGGGTCGTGGCCAGGGGAAGAACGCCGGCACCTCCTGCTGGTAGCGGCGGTAGTCGTCGCCACGCGAGCGCAGGGCCTGTTGTTCGGTGAACGGGATGCCGCTGACACGGTGGATCAGCACGAACAGCAACGCTGGCACCGACCAGGCGACCATGCCGGTCGGCGCAGGCGAGGCCGCCAGCGCGAAGCCGCACCAGGTCAGCCATTCGCCGAGGTAGTTCGGGTGGCGGCACCAGGACCAGGTGCCGCGACGGCACGTGCGGCCGGCGGCCGCCGGGTCGCGGCGATGCCGCCGCAGTTGCCGGTCGGCGACCGTCGTCAGCGTGGCGCCCGCGGCGGCCAGCGCGGTGCCGCTCCACTGGATCGCGGACAACTCGGCCGCTCCGTGGTGGGCGAGCAGCGCGAACGGCAGGGCGAACACGACCGCGAACGCCGCCTGCGCCTGATAGACCCAGAAGAAGCCGCGACCGGCGCGTTCGCCCCAGTGGGCCCGGAGGTGCCGGTAGCGGCCGTCCTCGCCGTGTCCCGCCAGCACCCGGTCGATCAGCAGGTGCCAGGTCAGCCGACCGCTCCAGGCGCCGGCGAGCAATGCGGCCAACCCGCGCTGGCTCGTCGAGCCGGTGCCGGAGGCGGCGATCCCGAGGCCGATCACTCCGATGGCGGCGGCCCACGCGACGTCGACGGACGTCGCATCCGCGGTCTGCAACTGTCGCCACCAGAGGACCGCCATCACCGGTGACAACAGGGCGGCGGCGATCAGCAGGTCGGTGAGGGGATGGTCCACGGCCAACTCCCGTCGGTTCGTCGGAATGTGCCCGCCGGATGCAGATCCGTGCATCCGCCCTGCCGGCGGTGGCGAACGGTGGGGCCTTGTCCGCTTCGACTTCCCCGATTCCCGAGTCCCCGACCGGTCTGAAGTGGCTGCTCCTGCCGTTCGACGCGGAACGGCGGGCTCGTCGGCCGCTGCGCGTGGCCGGGCTCGACGCGGTCGAATGGCAGCGCATCGTGCCGTTCCTGGCCATGCATGCCGCCTGCCTGCTGATCCCCTGGGTCGGCTGGAGCCCGATCGCGGTGGCCACGGCGGTGCTCCTGTACGGGTTGCGGATGTTCGCGATCACGGCGTTCTATCATCGCGCCTTTTCGCACCGGGCCTTCGCGGCGCCCCGCTGGGTGTGGTGGATCGGGGCGATCATCGGCACTGCCTCGGCGCAGCGCGGACCGTTGTGGTGGGCGGCGCACCATCGGCGACACCATCGCGTCGCCGACACCGGCGAGGACCGGCACGCGCCCCAGCATGGCTTCTGGTGGTCGCACATGGGCTGGTTCCTGACCCGTCGCAACCTGACCACTGACCTCGCGGCGGTGCCGGACCTGGCGGCCTGCCGCGTGCTGCGCTGGCTCGATCGCTACGACATGTTCGTGCCGTTCGCGCTGCTGTTGCTGCTCGGGGCGTTCGGCGCGGTGCTGGCGTGGGGCTGGCCGGCGTCCGGCACCGGTCCCGTCCAGATGATGGTGTGGGGGTTCTGCCTGTCGACCGTGGTCCTGTTCCACGCCACCGCCGCGATCAACAGCTGCGCGCACCGCTTCGGCCGGCGGGTCTGGCCGACGCGCGACGACAGCCGCAATTCGACTCTGCTCGCGCTGCTGACCTTCGGCGAAGGCTGGCACAACAATCATCACTGGTGTCCTGGTGCGGTGCGCCAGGGCTTCCGCTGGTGGCAGTTCGACCTGACCTGGTACCTGCTGGTCGTGATGGCGTGGTTG
Organism: Planctomycetota bacterium; assembly: GCA_016713175.1. Lineage (GTDB taxonomy): Bacteria > Planctomycetota > UBA1135 > UBA1135 > UBA2386 > JADJPQ01. The sequence continues at coordinate 223,944 of JADJPQ010000026.1, read as the reverse complement.
CGGCTGGTGCGGCCGCTGCGGCCGCTGCCGGCGCGCGCGCGGCTGGCGGCGCGGAGCTCTTTGGCATGAACGCACCAACGGCGCGACGGCGGATCGCGGTGGTCGGCGCCGGTGTTGCTGGACTGGTCGCGGCGCGGGTCCTGCACGCCCGCCACGAGGTGACGGTGTTCGAAGCTGCCGGCCGGCTCGGTGGCCACACGCACACGGTCGACGTCGACGCCGCGGGCGGCCCGGTCGCGGTCGACACCGGCTTCATCGTCTACAACGAACGCAACTACCCGCTGTTCACCCGGCTGCTGGCGCGTCTGCGGGTGGTGACCCGGGCGAGCACGATGAGCTTCAGTGTCCGCTGCGAGCGCACCGGCCTCGAGTACTGCGGTTCGTCGCCGCGCACGCTGTTCGCGCAACCGCGCAACCTGCTGCGGCCGGCGTTCTGGGGGATGCTGCGCGACATCGTGAAGTTCCACCGGCTGGCGCCGGCCGCCGCCGTCGATGGCATCGCGCTCGCGGACCTGCTGGCGATCGGTCGCTTTGGCCGCGCGTTCGTGGACCACTACCTGGTGCCGATGGCGGCGGCGATCTGGTCGGCAGAGCCGGAGAGCCTGCGGAGCATGCCGGCACGGTTCCTGGTCGACTTCCTGGCCAACCACGGCATGCTGCAGATCCGCGGCCGGCCGGCCTGGCGGACGATCGTCGGCGGGTCGCGCAACTACGTCGAGCCGCTGGTCCGGCCGCTGCTTGCCAGGATCCGGCTCAACACTCCGGTGATCGCGGTGCGTCGGACCGATGCCGGCGTCGTCGTCGAGACCAACACCCGACAGGAGGCGTTCGACGATGTCGTGCTGGCGTGTCACGCCGACCAGGCGCTGACGATGCTGGCCGATGCCGATCCCGACGAACGTGCGGCTCTCGCCGCCGTGCGGTTCCAGCCCAACGACGTCGTGCTGCACACCGACGGAACCCTGCTGCCGCGGCGGGCCGCGGCGCGCGCCGCCTGGAACTACCACGTGCCCGCCATGCCGGTGCCGCGGGCCACCGTCACCTACGACATGAACGTGCTGCAGGGGCTGCGCACGACCGAGCGCTACTGCGTGACCCTGAACCGCACCGCGGCGATCGCGCCGGCGCGGGTGCTGCGGCAACTGCGTTATGAGCATCCGACCTTCGACGGCGCGGCCGTGCGGGCGCAGGCCGCATTGACCCGGCTGCAGGGCCGCCGGCGCACCTGGTTCTGCGGCGCCTGGTGCGGCAACGGCTTCCACGAGGCTGGCGTCGTGTCCGCGCTGGCGGTGACCACGGCGTTCGGGCTCGGCCTCGACGACCTGGAGTCGTCATGATGGCGGTGCAGCACTCGGCGATCTACGAGGGGCTGGTGCAGCACCGCCGGCACCTGCCGGTGCCGCACCGGTTCGTCCATCGCATCGCGATGCTGTGGATCGATCTCGACGAACATGAGTCGGTGTTCGCGGGGCGCTGGCTGTGGTCGACCGGTCGCCGGGCGCCATGGCAGGTGCGCCGGCGCGACCTGCTCGGACCGCCCGAACGGCCGCTGCGGGACGCCGTGCTGGACGTGGTGGAGCGCCATCTCGGCTGCCGCCCGACGGGGCCGATCCGGATGCTGACACTGCCGCGGACGTTCGGCTTCGCGTTCAACCCGGTGACGTTCTACTACGTCTACGAGCCCGCCGCGGGCGGCGACGAGCGCCTCGCCGCGGTGGTCGCCGAGATCACCAATACACCCTGGCGCGAACGGCACTGCTACGTCGTCGGCGCCACGACGGGCGAGGGCGCCGACGCGCCGTTGCGCGCGGCGTTCGCCAAGGCGTTCCATGTCAGTCCGTTCCTGCCGCCGGGCCTGCACTACGACTGGTCGTTCGCGCCGCCAGGAACGACGCTGAACGTCGCGATGGCCGATCGCGATGGCGACGACGTGGTGTTCGACGCGTCGCTGTCGCTGCGGCGGGTGGCGTGGAGCCCGGCCGCGCTGCGTCGCTATGCCTGGCGGCAGGGGCCGATCGCGTTGTGGGTCATCGCCGCGATCTGGCTGCATGCCGCGCGGCTGTGGTGGAAGGGTGTGCCGTTCCATCCGCACCCGAGGAAAACGGCGACGGCCGGAGCCGTCACTTCAGGAAGCCGCCCATGAGCATCACCGGATCGATTCCCATCCCGGCCGGCGTCACCGCCGGCGCGACTTTCTGGCAACGGCAGGCACGCGCCGCGGTGCTGGCCCGGCTGCGGCGCCTGCGCAGCGGCGGGGTGCTGTTCGACGAAGGCGCCGAACGGACACCGGTCGGCGCGGCCGACGGGCCATTCGGCCAGGTCGTCGTGCGCGTGCGTTCTGCGGCGTTCTGGACCGCGGTCATGCGGCGCGGTGCGCTCGGCGCCGGCGAAGCCTGGCAGGACGAACTGTGGACGTCGGCGGATCCGGCCCGGCTGGTGCGTCTGTTCGTCCGGGACCAGGACGTGCTGTCGGGCGTCGACCGCGGGCTGGCGGCGCTGGCGCAGCCGCTGCAGCGGTTGTGGCAGGCGTGCCGGAGGAACACCCGCGCCGGCGCACGGCGCAACATCGCGGCGCACTACGATCTGGGCGACGACTTCTTCGCCGCGTTCCTCGACCCGTCGATGACCTACTCGTCGGCCTTCTTCGCGACGGCGATGACGTCGCTGGCCGACGCGCAGCGCGCCAAGCTGGAACGGCTGCTGGCCGCAGTCGATGCCGGCGAGGCGGATCGGCTGCTCGAGATCGGTACCGGCTGGGGCAGCATGGCGCTGGCGGCGGCCGGGCGGGGGTGTCGCGTGACCACGACGACCATCTCCGCCCGCCAGTTCGCGGCCGCGCGGGCGCGGGTCGCCGCCGCCGGCCGCGACGACCGCGTCGTCGTGCTGCAGCAGGACTACCGCGACCTGGTCGGCACCTGGGACAAGATCGTCTCGGTCGAGATGATCGAGGCGATCGGCGCGCGGCAGCTGCCGACGTTCTTCGCCACCTGTGCCGCCCGACTGCGACCCGGCGGCTGTCTCGGCCTGCAGGCGATCACGATCCGCGACCAGGACTACGCGTCGGCCCTGCGCCGCGTCGACTTCATCAAGCGGCACGTGTTCCCCGGCAGCTTCATCCCGTCGGTGACCGCCATGGTGTCGGCGGCCACCGCGGCCAGCGATCTGCGGCTGTGGCACGCCGAGGATCTGGCGCCGCACTACGCCGAGACCCTGCGGCGCTGGCGGCAGCAGTTCCTGGCGCAGCGCGAGGCGCTGCTGGCCCGGGGCTACGACGCCCGGCTGCTGCGCACGTTCGATTGGTACCTCGCCTACTGCGAAGGCGGCTTCGCCGAACGCAAACTCGGCGTGCAGCAGATGGTGTTCGTTCGTCCGGGGTGCGCGCTGCCGCCGGTGCGGCACGACGACCGTGGCGTCGTCGCCGACCCGTATCGGCCAACGGCTATGCCCGCAGTGCCTGCCGCGCCCTGACCACGTCGAGCGCGATCTGGGTTCGCAGCTCGTCGGCGTCGGCAAAACGCCGTTCGCCGCGCAGGAACACGACGAAGCAGACCTCCAGTTCGCGGCCGTACAGGTTGCCCTGGTAGTCGAACAGATGCACTTCGAGAACGGCATCGCGGCCGGCGAACGTCGGCCGCACGCCGAGGTTGGCGACCCCGCGCAGCACATTGCCATCGAGGATCACTTCGACCGCGTAGACCCCGTGCGGCGGCAATACCGGCGTCTGCGGCGCGATGTTGGCCGTGGGGAAGCCCAGGCCACGGCCGCGGCCATCACCGCGCAAGACCTCGCCGAAGGTCGACGGGAAGCGGCCGAGGTAGCGCTGTGCGAGTTGCAGGTCACCGGCGGTGATCGCGGTGCGGATGGCCGTCGACGACACCGGGACCCCGTCGATGGTGAACGGCTGGCCGGTGCGGACCTTGAAGCCGAGTTCGCTGCCGAGTTCGGCAAAGCGCGTCGGGGTGCCTTCGCGACCCTGGCCGAGTGCCGAGTCGTATCCGAGCAGCAACGCCCGCGTGCGCAGCCGGTGTACCAGCACCTGTTCGGCGAACATGCGTGCGGTCATCGACTGCAGTCGCGGCTCGAACTGCAGCAGCACCAGCCGCCGGACGCCGGTTCGGCGCAACAGCCGGAGCCGGTGTGGCACCGAAACCAGCAATGGCGGGGCCTCGCCGCGCAACACCTGGTCGGGATGGTTGGCGAACGTGATCGCCGTCGGCGTCGCCTGCAGGGTCGCCGACAGCTCGAGCAGTTCGTGCAGGAGTCGCTGGTGGCCGAGGTGCACGCCATCGAACACGCCGACCGCGACGACCGAGCGGCTGTCGGCGGCGCGTTCGCCGTAGACCGTGGGCAGGTCGAGTTGCAGCAGCGCGTCCAGGCCTTCGATCAGGCGCATGGCGTCTCAGCGGCTCGCGCGGCTCTCCAGCTCGGCGAGGGTGCCGCGGACCCGCAACCGGTCCGCCGGCGACAGGCGGTCGACGAACAGCACCCCGTCGAGGTGGTCCATCTCGTGCTGGATGATCCGCGCCAGCCAGCCCTCGGTGTCGAGCGACTGTTCGGTGCCATCGAGGTCGCGGTAGGTCACCGTGATCTTCTGCCAGCGCTCGACTTCGGCGTGGATGCCCGGGAACGACAAGCAGCCTTCTTCACCCCATTCCCGCCCCTTCTTCCTGGTGATCTTCGGGTTGCACAGGACGCGTTCGCCGGACCGGTCCTTGGTGTTGCCTTCGGGATTCAGGACCAGCAGTTTCAGCTCGATCGCCACCTGCGGGGCCGCCAGGCCGACCCCGCCCTCCTGGTACATGGCGGCGAACATACGGTCGGCCAGGGCCTTCAGATCGGGGGTGAATTCGGTGACCTCTTTGCCGCCGCGGCGCAGCACGGGGTCCGGGTAGACGACGACTTGCATCAAGGGCCTCTGGCGGCCGTTGCGGCCGCGAACGTGGGCCGGTAGATTCTTCGCCCCTTTCCCCCGCGTCAAGGCACCGGGGGCGCCCCACTCTCGCGACATGGACCTAGGCAAGCATCTCGAGAACGCAGCAGAAGCCGTCAAGCGGCGCAACTTCCCGCTCGCGATCAAGATCTATTCCCAGGTGCTGCAGATCCAGCCCGATTACGGCGATGCGCGCGGCGGGTTGCGCAAGGCGTTGTTCGCCAAGGCCGCGCAGAAGCCGCCGTCGAAGCTGGCGGCGATGCTGGGTGGCGGCATCCATCTGCTGACCGCCGGATTGTGCGGGATGTTCCGCCGCCACGCCGCCGTGGCGCGCGCCTACGAGCGCTACCTGGTGTTCGATCCGATGGCCGAATCGGCCAACCTGAAGCTCGGCCAGGCGCTGCGCAAGGCCGGCCTGCGCAAGTCGGCGCTGGCGGTGTTCGCGAGCTTCGCCGAGGCGCAGCCGCGCTGTCTGACGGCGGCGCGAGCGGCAGGGGCGCTGTACTACGAGCACGGCCAGGTCGCGCAGGCGCTGCAGATGTACGAGCAGGCGCTGAAGGTCGATCCGCGCGACCAGGAGTCGCTGAAGGCTCGCAAGGACCTGGCGGCCGAGGGCGCGCTGCGCTCGACCGGCATCGACAAGGCGCAGAGTTCGCGCGAGCTGATCAAGGACAAGGAGCAGCAGCGCCAGCTCGAACGGCAGGAGCGACTGCAGTTGTCGGCCGAGGAGATCGGCAGCGAACTGGAGCAGATGGAGGCCAGGCTGGCGGAGAATCCCGACGACCAGAAGGTGCTTCGTCGCGTTGCCAAGCTGCGCGAGCTCGACAAGGACCTGCAGGGAGCGCTCGATTGCCTGGACCGGCTGCGGCAACTCGCGCCCGGCGATGGCGATGTCGCCGACCAGGCCGGTGAGATCCGGCTGCGGCTGCAGGAACAGATGGTGCAGAAGGCCGCGGCGCGCGGCGACGAAGCCGCAGCGCAGCGGGCCCGCCAGGCGCTGTTCGAGGCGCGCGTGCTGGAGGCCCGGCGGCGCGTCGAGCGCAACCCGGCCGACTTCGGCCTGCGCTTCCAGCTCGGTGCCGCCCTGCTCGACACCGGCGATGCCGATGCTTCGATCGCCGAGCTGCAGCAGGCGATCAAGGACCCGCGCCGCAAGGTCGAGGCCCTGTTCCTGCTCGGGCGCGCGTTCCAGAAGAAGAACCTGCCAGACCTCGCGCTCGGCCAGTTCGAGAAGGCGCTGGCCGCGGCGGGCACGTCGCCGCTGGCCAAGGAAGCGCTCTACGAAATGGGCGTCGTCAACGAGACGCTAGGCAAGCGCGACGCGGCGCTGCAGCACTTCTCCCGCATCCTCGAACAGGACATCGGCTTCCGCGACGTCGCCCAGAAGATCGAACGACTGAAGGCATCCTGACCGGAGCGCCGCTCCGGCCCACCAGAGAACGAACTCCGAGAACTCCGAACCCAAACCCAGAATCCATGGCCCACAGCAAGCAGGCGCTCAAGCGCCACCGTCAGAGCGAGAAGAACCGGCTGGCCAACAAGGCCCGCATGTCCACCCTGAAGACGACCATGAAGGCGGTCATGGCCGCCGTGCAGACCGGCGACAAGGCCAAGGCGGCGACGTTGGCCGTCAAGGCCTGCAAGTCGATCGACAAGGCTGCCGAGAACAACACGATCCACGCCAACAAGGCCGCGCGCCACAAGAGCCAGGTCATGCGCGCCGTCGGCGCGATGAAGTGAGGCTCGCGTCGCCGCCGGCGCCGCCGCTGTCGGCCGGTCCGGTGGCGAGGATGGCACGCTAGGACTGCAGCAACTGCAGCGCCGCCTGCGGCTGCGTGTTCGCCTGGGCCAGGATCGAGATCGCCGCCTGCTGCAGGATCGAGTTCCTCGTCAACGCGGCGGTTTCCACCGCGACGTCGACGTCGCGGATGCGTGACTCGGCGGCGCTCAGGTTCTCGGTCTGGATCTGCAGGTTGGCGATCGTCGTCGTCAACCGATTCTGGGCGGCGCCGAACTGACCGCGGACGCGGCTGACCTGGTTGATCGCGGTGTCGAGCCGGTTGATCGCGATGGTCGGGCTGCCGCTGCCGATGTCGAGGGTCGACAGGCCGAGCGTCGAAGCCAGCGTGTCCGAGGTGCTGAGCTGGATCGTGTCGATGCCGACCGTGATGCCGGTACCGACCTGGAACGTGATGGTCGAGCCCGTGCCGTCCAGCAGGTGCACGCCGTTGAAGGTCGTCGACTGGGCGATGCGGTCGATCTCGTTGATCAGATCGACGAATTCCTGGTTCAGCGTCGCGCGGTCGGCCGACGACACGGTGCCGTTGTTGGCCTGGATCGCCAGTTCGCGCATGCGGATCAGGATCGACGACACTTCGTTCAGTGCGCCTTCGCCGGTCTGCGTCAGCGAGATGCCGTCCTGGGCGTTGCGGATCGCCTGGTTGGTCGACCGGATCTGGGCGCGGAACCGCTCCGAGATCGCCAGGCCGGCGGCGTCGTCGGCCGCGGTCGAGATCCGCAGGCCCGTCGACAGCCGGCGGAAGTTCGACTGCAGCCGCTCGGTCGTCGTCGACAGCGAACGCTGCGCGTTCAGGGAGGCGATGTTCGAGTTGACCCGCAAGCCCATTCGTTCGTTCCTCGTTCCTTTGCCTGGCGTCGGGCGTTGCTGCGCTCTTCGCCGTCGCCGGATCCATCGGCTGTGGCTTGAGTCCTACTTCAGGAATTCCCGCGGTTGGACAGCAGGCGCCAGGTCGTCGATGCCACCGGTGCTGCCGGCGGGCGGTCTTCCTGGGCTGTCCAGGAACGGTGCCGCGGTGTCGTCGGAACCGACGCGAAACGAGGCCCTGTCGGCCGCGACGGCAGCCTTGGTGGTCAGCGGACCAGTCGGGTGTACCGGTAGTGGGCCTCGAGGGTCAGCGTCAGGATCGCGGTCGAGTAGACGCGACCGCCGTCCTGGCCCCAGGCGCCGATGGGATCCCAGGAGCCCTTCTGGTTGCCGTCCTGCAGCTGCGTCTTGACCACCGCGCCGTGCAGGTGTTTGGACCACCGGACCCACGGTTCGCCGCCGCGCTGATAGAGCGCGTAGGTGCCGTAGTACCAGTAGTACTCGTCGATCGTGCCGGCGCGCGGATCCCAGACCGGCGGGCGCTGCAGCAGGCGGTCCGCGGCTGCTACCATCACCGGGGAGTCGCGATGATCCTGGCCGAGGAAGTAGCGGCAGAACAGGCCGACGGCGGTCATCGCTTCGCTCTTCTCGACCGGGAAGCGGGTGCCGTGGTCGCCGGGGTGGCGCGAACCCGGTTCGCCACGACGCTGGTAGCCGCAATGGCCGTCCGGGCCGGTGGCCTCGTCGATCCAGGTGGCGGCGAGGCGCAGCGCGTTGGCGTTGACCAGCAGACCGTGATCCTTGGCCGACTCGTAGGCCATCACGCACCAGCCGGTCACCGACGCGTCGTTGTCGCCATCGCGCGGCTGGTAGCGCCAGACTGCGTACGGGTTGCGGTGCCGCTCGAGGTAGTCGATGCCGGCCTGGGCGTTCCTCTTGATCGTCGCCGAATCCGACAGCCCGTAGGCCTCGCACATCGCGTAGGCGGCGATCGCGTGGTCGTAGATGAAGTCGTGCGACGACGTGCTGCCGAACAGGCCGGTATCGGCGTGCTGTTGCTCGCGCAACCAGCGGACGGCCCGGCGGACGTTCTCCTTGTAGGGGCCGGTGCGCAGGGTGCTGCCATCGCCCAGGAATGCCAGCAGTGCCAGGCCGGTGACGCCGACGTCGTGTACCGGGTTGCCCGGACCATCGCAGGGTTCGCCGGCCAGGTCGTGCTTCATGAAGCCGTCGGCATCCCAACGGCCGTCGTCATCCTGATGCGCGGCGAGCCATTGCAGGCCGTTCTCGATCGCTTTGCAGGCCGGAAGTGGCGTGCCGCCACCGCCCGGGCCACCCCGTTGCCCTCGCCCGGTGGGGCCAAAGCGTGGGCCGCCGGCGATGCCGACGGTGGCTGAAGCCAGTTCGCGATCGACGTCGAACGGATCGAACGCGGTCGACTCGGCTGGTGTGGCATCGTCGGTCGCCGGCAGGTCGACGTCGGCGATCGTCGGCGTGACCTCGCTGGTCTCGGTGACCGTCGGCGGTTCGGGCGGCGGCGGCGGTTGGTCGAGCGGCGGCTGGTTGGCGAACTGCACTTCGGCTGCGGCCATCGGTGATGCCTTGGCGTGGGTGGGCAGCAGCGCCCACAGCAGCAGCAGGGCGGTGCCATGCAGCAGCGCCGACAGCAGGATCCACGGCGCGCGCCGCAACTGCTCGGCCATCAAGTCGGGGAACGACATCGCCTCGTTGCCGTGGGTACGGACTTCGAGCGGGAGAGGATGCATCGGCAATGACCTCCGGGTTGGGCGATGTCTGGCCGGGACGATGGCGGGACGATCGCGTCGACCAGATGCAACGAGGCCGCGCGCGCTTGCGTTCGCCGCGGGTCTGAAATCCCGCGGCGGTCGCAGGCGAAGGGCGGGCGGGCACCGAGGTGCTGCGAACGGGCCTCGGTGAAACAGCGAGGCCCGCGAGCCAGGGGCAGCGCGGGCCTCGAGATTGCCGGCGACCGGTTCAGGCCGCGGCGTTGGTCGTCGCGTTCCGGATCAGCGGACCAGCTTGGTGTAGCGGTAGTAGGCTTCCAGCGTCAGCACCAGGATCGCCGTCGTGTAGACGCGCCCGCCGTCCTCGCCCCAGGCGCCGATCGGATCCCAGGAACCCTTGAAGTTGCCGTCGCTGCGCTGCGGCTTGACGACGGCGTCGACCAGCTTCTTGGACCAGTCGGTCCAGTGGCGACCGCCCTTTTGGAACAGCGCGTAGGTGGCGTAGTACCAGTAGTACTCATCGATCGTGCCGGCCTTGGTGTCCCAGATCGGCGGCTTGGTGAGGATCAGGTCGGCGGCCGCAGTCATCACGGCCTTGTGGGCATCGTCCTTCTCGCCGCCCTGGCCCATGAAGTACCGGCAGAACAGGCCGACGGCGGTCATCGCCTCGCCCTTCTCGGTCGGGAAGCGAGTGCCGTGGTCGCCCGGGTGCCGCGAGCTCGGCTCGCCGGCCTTGGTGTAGCCGCACCGGCCCGTCGAGTCGGTGACCTGGTCGAGCCAGGTTTCACACAGCTTCAGCGCGGCGGTCGAGACGTCGAGCTTGAAGAACTGCGCCGACTCGTAGGCCATGATGCACCAGCCGGTCACCGAGGTGTCGTTGTCGTTGTCGCGCGGCTGATAGCGCCACACCGAGTACGGGTTGCGGTGCGACTCCAGATAGTTGATGCCCATCTGGGCGTTCTTCTTGATGGTGGTCGACTCCGACAGCCCATAGGCCTCGCACATCGCATAGGCGGCGATCGCGTGGCTGTAGATGAAGTCGTGCGAGGCGTTGGTGCCGAACAGGCCGTTGTTGGGGTCCTGTTGATCGCGCAGCCACTTGACCGCCTTGCGGACGGTCTCCTTGTACGGGCCGCTGCGCATCGTGCTGCCGTCGCCGAGGAACGCCAGCAGCGCCAGGCCGGTGACGCCGACGTCATGCACCGGGTTGCCCGGGCCGTCGCACGGCTCGCCGTTGACGTCGTGCTTCATGAACCCGTCGGTGTCCCACTTGCCGTCTTCGTCCTGGTGGTTCTTCAGCCACTCCAGACCGGCTTCGATCGCCTTGGCTTGCGCCTTGCCGCCGCCGCCGCCGCCGCGACCACCGCGCCGACCGCCATACTTGCCACCGGCGCCGCCACCCAACCCGACCGCCGAGTTCCACTGGTTGGAATCGAACGCCGACTCCTTCGACGTGACGTTGTTGTCGACGTTGTCGAACGCCTCGTTCTGCTGCTCGGTGACCTCGTTGTCCTGGATGATCGGCTCTTCCTTGGTCTCTTCCTTCTTCGGCTCCGGCGGCGGCGGCGGCGGCGGCTCCTCGACCTTCTGCTCCTCGTTCATCTGCACCTGCGTGATGTTCTTGGCGGCGTTCTTGTTGTCCGCCGGCATCAGCACATACAGCAGGCCGAACACGATGACGTGCAGCACGATCGACAGCATCAGCCACGGCGCATGCCGCAACTGCTCGGCCATCACATCCTGGAAGGATGTTTCGGTCTCCCAGATGGGAACCGCATTCGATTCGACTTTGATCTTGGTGGGGTCGAGTTGGGCCATGGGACGGCTCGGTCAGCAGTAGGTACCGGTCACAAGCGCCGGTGGGTGCAGGGTGCCGGGATCGACGTGGACGTCACGTTCGTCATCGGCGCAGCGATCCGCACAACGGGTCGCCGGGGTCTTGGGTTCAGCGGAGGGGACGGGAAAGTAGAGCAGCCCGGACAGGTCCTGACAAGACTTGGCGCAGACGCCCGCGGGCTCGATCGAGGCGGTGCAACGGGGGGGTCGGGTCACCGAAGGTACCGCGCGTTCGGCGGGCACGAGTCGATCAACGGCGGCTAGCGGCCCAGATCCCGGAAGTCTGCCGCGTACCAGACATGGGTCCGGTCGCGGGCCATGCCCAGTGCCTGCAGTCGCAGGGATGCGTGGATCAAGCGGGTCAGCCGGCGGCGGATCTCCGCCTGGACGGCCGGATCGTCGAACTGCCGGGCCTCGGCCGGCCGATGGTCGACAACTTTCCACACCCGCCAGGTCGTACCGATCTGGATCGGCGCATGGACCTGGTCCTTCGGACCCGCCAGCGCGAAGTCGACCAGTTCCTTGGGCTGCGATTCGCGACTGGCCGCCGAGATCGGGCCGACGTCCGACAGCGCCCGGGCGCCGCGGTCGCCGAAGCGCTTCTCGAGGTCCTGCGACGTGACCGATTCGGTCCGCCAGATTGCCGCCGCTTCCTGGGCGACCTGCTCGGCGTCCTGGCCGACGAACGCGCAGATCGCGACCATCGCGGCGCCGTCGTGGACGAACTCGTCGCGTTGCCGGCGGTAGTAGTCGCGCATCATCTGCGGCGTGATGAACAGGTTGCCGCTGTTCTGCAGCCGCGCCCACACCGTCAGTTCTTCCGCCAGCTGGTGCATCTTGTCGAGCCGTTGCTCGAGGTAGTACGTCTCCCAGGTCCGGTTGGTGTTCTTCAGCGACCGCGAGAACTCGAGCCAGGAACCGAGTTCGCGGACCTCGCTCTCCTGCTGCTCGCGCAGCTGGTCCTGGAAGATCTGCTCGACGCGGTCGGGCGGCAGGATGCCCAGGGTCTTGGCGCTCTGCGCCAACGCGTGGCTGTCGACGAGCTTCTGCAGTTCGTTGGCCAGGATTCGCCGGGTCTCCGCCGGGCCCGGCGGGTGGCCGAGCTCGGTCTCGCGCGTGCGCTGTTCGGCGCGCGTCGCCATCCGCAGCTGCGACACCAGGATCGCGACGTCGTTGACGGTTGCGGCGACGCCGTCGATCGGCAACAGCTCGCCCGGCGGCGGCGGCGGTCCCTGTTCCTGCGCCGGCTCCTGCGCCCACGCGGCGGTCGCCAGCAGCAGCACGACAGAGGACTTCAGCGCCGCGGTTCTGAACCTGACCATCTCGGCGCCATGTTCTTCGCCGGGGCCTTGCCCGACAAGACCTCGAGCAGGAACTGCAGCACGTCGTCGCCCTTGCGCGTCCGGCCGCGGGGTCCTGGCGGCAGCATCAGATGGGTCTTGCCGGCCTCGACGGGTCGGACGTCGGCGAAGCAGTCGAGCCAGGAACCGCCGAGCGGCACGCCGACCGGGTGCCGGACGATCAGGCGATCGTCCTCGACCCATTGCACGCCGAGCACAGAGAGCCCCTGCAGTCCGTGCTTGAGCCGGAACACGCGCAGCAGCGCGCGCACCTGCGGCGGCAGCTTGCCGTAGCGATCGCGCAGTTCGTTCTCCAGCGCTGCCAGATGCTCGTCGTCGATCGCTTCGTCCATCTCGCGCAGCAGTTCGAGGCGCTGCCGCGGGCCGGGCAGGAAGTCCTGCGGCAGGTAGGCCTGCACCCGCAGGTCGACGTCGACTTCGACGATCGTCGTGGTCGCCGGTCGTTGGTCCTTGGCGGCCTGCACGGCGGCGCGCAGCAGCTGGCAGTACATGTCGTAGCCGACGGCGGCGATGTGGCCGGACTGTTGCGGCCCGAGCAGGTTGCCGGCGCCACGGATCTCGAGGTCCTTCATCGCGATCGCGAAGCCGGCGCCGAGGTGCGAGAACTCCTCGAGCGCCTTCAGTCGCTTCCGCGCTTCCATGCCCGGCGGCTCGTCGCGCGACAGCATCAGCAGGCAGAATGCCTTCTGCTCCGAACGACCGACGCGACCGCGAAGCTGGTGCAGCTCGGCGAGTCCGAACTGATCGGCGTGATCGATCAGGATCGTGTTGGCGCGCGGCAGGTCGAGGCCGTTCTCGACGATCGTGGTGCTGACCAGCACGTCGAAGTCGCCGCGCACGAACGCGCGTACCGTCTTCTCGACCTCCGCTTCGGTCATCTGGCCGTGGCCGATCGCGACGCGCGCGCCGGGCGCCAGCGTGCGGATCCGTTGCGCCCACAGCGGCAGTTCGGCGATCCGGTTGTGCAGCACGAACACCTGGCCGCCGCGGCCGAGCTCGCGCAGCAGCGCCTCCTGGATCACCACGTCGTCGGCTTGCACGACGCGGGTCTCGACTTCCTGACGGCCCGGCGGCGGCGTCGACAGCGTGCTGATGCCGCGGATGCCGAGCAGCGACGCGTGCAGCGTGCGCGGGATCGGCGTCGCCGACAGCGTCAGCACGTCGACCTGGGTGCGCAGCTGCTTCAGCCGTTCTTTCTGGCGCACGCCAAAACGCTGCTCTTCATCGATGATGCACAGCGCCAGGTCCTTGAACTCGACGTCCTGCGACAGGATCTGGTGGGTGCCGACCAGGATGTCGATCTGGCCGCGCAGCAGCCGGGCGTGGATCTCCTTGCGTTCGGCGGTGGTGCGGTAGCGCGACAGCATGTCGACCGAAAGCCCGAACGGTTCGCAGCGGGCCTTGAAGTTGCGCGCGTGTTGTTCGGCGAGGATCGTCGTCGGCACCAGCACGGCGACCTGGCGGCCCTGCACGGCGACGCGGAACGCGGCGCGCAGCGCCAGCTCGGTCTTGCCGAAGCCGACGTCGCCGCACAGCAGCCGATCCATCGGCGACGGTTTGCCCAGGTCAGCGGCTATCTCGGTCCACGCGGTGGCCTGATCGGGGGTGTCGCGGAACGGGAACGCGTCGAGGAAGTCGCGCTCCTGCGGCTCCTGCGGATACGGCGGTCGAGTCAGCTGTGCGCGTTCGGCCTGCACCTGCAACAGATCGGCGGCGAGGTCGAACAGCGCTTCCTGGACCTGTTCCTTGCGCCGTTGGAAGCCCTTGCCGCCGAGCTTGTCGAGCGGGGCCTGGCCGCCGGCGCCGATGTACTTCTGGACCAGGTGGATCTTGCTGGCCGGCACCAGCAGGATCACTTCGTCCTGGAAACACAGTCGCAGGTGGTCTTCGGCGCCTTCGCCGCGATGCACGAGTTCGGTGCCGAGGAAACGGGCGATGCCGTGCACGGCGTGCACGACCAGATCGCCGGGGCCGAGTTCGAAGAAGCTCTGGATCGCGCGGCTGGGCACCGCGACGCGTTCGCGCACGCGCGCCTGCTGCGGCACGCCGGCGAACTCGACGTTGGACAGCACGGTGGCGCCGATGTCGGGCAGCCGGAAGCCGCGGCTGATGCCGCCGAGCAGCAGATGCACCTGTTCGCGACCGAGATCGACCTGCTTGTGGGCGAAGATCTCGACCAGCCGATCGCGTTCGTCGTCGCTGCGGCAGTACAGCAACACACGCCCCTGCACGCCGCGGATGCTGCGCAGTCTGCCGACCGGGTCGGCTTCGCCGGAACCGGCGGCCGAGCCGGCCGACAGGATCTTGTAGTCGAGGTCGTGGGTCGGCAGGGATTGCAGGTCCAGTCGCGGGCGGCCGCGGATCGCTTCGTGCAGGGCGGCGATCAGGCGCGGCGGATCACCGCCGAACGCGGTCAGCGCCGCGGAGCGTTCGTCGATTCGCAGCGGCTCGTAGGCGATCACCGCCAGTTCGCCGATCGCCAGATGGTCGACGACGCGGCCGTCCTCGCTGTCGCCGGTTTCGCCGAGCGGCAACGCCAGGTGGTCGAGCACCGCGATCGTGCGTTGGCTGACCGGATCGAACGTCCGGATCGACTCGAGCTTGTCGTCGAAGAACTCGAGGCGGACCGCGGTCTCGGCGGCGACCGGAAAGACGTCGACGACATCGCCGCGGACCGAGATCTCGCCGGGTGCCAGCACCAGCGGCACGGTCCGCAGGCCGGCGGCCGCGCCCTTCTGCAGCAGCAGTTCGCGGCCGAGCGGCTGGCCGGCGTGCAGGTCGAGGCGGCCCTTGCGCAGCGCTTTGCGCGATGGCGCCGGCGCGAGCATCGCCTCCAGGCTGGCCAGCAAAGGCGCGCGGATTTCGGCAAAGCGCAGCAGCGCGCGCTGGCGGTCGCTTTTCGACTGGGCGTCGGGCTGCCCGTCGTCGCCGATCTCCTGGCGGGGCAGCACGTGGCAAGGACACCCGAACGAAGCGAGGTCCATCTGCAGTTGCAGCGACTCGACGTCGTCGGCGGTCAACACCAGCAAGGGGCCGCGCCAGTGGCGCTGCACGAGGGTCAACAGCAGCGCGGCAGAAGCGCCCCAGAGACCGCCGACCCGGCGCTGGGCGCCCAGGTCGAGTTGCTCGAGCACGCGTTCGGTCAGCGGCGAACGGGCGAAGTCGAGCAGCAGCCGTTCGGTCGGGGTGGTGGGTGGTGCGGGCACGCGTTGGAGGGGCGAAGGCTACGGCAGCGGCGTGGTCGTCGACCAGGGCATCTCGACCGGAGTCGCTGTGCTACAACGTCTCGATGCGCAGGATCCTCGCTGTTCCGTTGTTGCTGACCGTGGCCGTGGCGCAGACGCGCCCGCTCGTGCTGACGTTGACCGGCACGCCGCACGAGCGCGGCGTTCAGCACGGGCAAGCGTTGCGCACGGAGATCGCGACATTGCACGAACGCTGGGCGGCGGACATCCAGCAGACGTTCGGGCTGTCGCTCGACGAGTTCGTGACCCGGTTCCTGGCCAAGACCTGGTTCGAATCCGCGATCACCAAGGCGACGCCGGACCTGCTCGAGGAAGTGCGGGGCATCGCCGAGGGCAGCGGCGTCTCCTACGAGAAGATCCTCGTCTGGCAGCTGATCGACGAGGTCTGGGCCAGCGGCCCGGCGGTCGTGCGCGACAAGTGCACTGCCATCGGGGTCGATCGCCGCGGCGAGCAGCCGACGATCGTGGCGCAGAATCTCGACATTCCGACGTGGTACCACGGGTTCCAGGTCGTGCTGCAGATCCGCGAGGGCGAACGCGAGGCGCTGGTCGTGACCATTCCGGGCGTCATCGGTGCCTGTGGCCTGAACCGCGATGGGATCGCGATCGCTTGCAACACGCTGCTGCAGTTGCAGCCTTGTCGCGATGGTCTGCCGGTGGCGTTCGTCGTCCGCGGCGTGCTGGCGCAGCGCGACGAGGCTGCGGCCGTCGCGTTCGTGCAAGGCGTCCGGCATGCGTCCGGGCAGTGCTACACGATCGGCGGGCGCGAACATGCGCGGGCATACGAGTGTTCCGCCGGCAAGGTCGTTCGGTGCGAATCGCATCCGGGGGCGCCGTTCGTCGTGCACACCAATCATCCGTTCGCCAATGACGAACTGACCGAACGGGCGAAGTCCCGCGCGCCGGGACTGCCGGCGGTGGGTGGGCGGTGTCCGCGCATGGACTGGGCGCTGTCGGCCTGGTCGGCGGACAGTGCGCCGGATCTGGCGGCGATCGGCAAGCTGCTGGGTTCGACCGACAGCAAGCCCGGTATCTGCAATGACGGCACCTATGCGAGCGTCGTGATGTCGCTCGGCGAACGGCCCGAATTGCGCATCGCGCCGGGTCGCTCCGATCGCGTCGCCAGCGTCACGATCGGCTTTGGCAAGTGAACGCGGATCGGCGGAACGCGTGGTGCAAGGGTGGCGGTCAACGCGCCGGTTGCAGAGTCAGCGTCAGTCCGGTGGCCATCGTGTCCCGGTCCAAGTCCTCCACCATCCCCGCATGGCCCTGGCCGCTGGCGACGCTGACGCGGACCCGGCCGACGAGCCATTCCGGGATCGGCAGGTCGGCGACCCCCTGAGCGTCGGTCCGCACACCTTCTGGCCAGCCGTTGCCAAGGAAGTCCGCCAGGCAGGTCCGTACGATGCTGGCTTCCTCGGCGTTGAAGTCGCCGCGCAACTCGGCGTCGGCGGTGGCTGCCCCGCGGCGCGGTTGGATCAGGAGGCCGACCCGTTGTCCGGCGACCGGGTGGCCGTCCTGACCGACGACGGTGCATCGAAGGGTCGTCAGCTGGGTCAAGGCAATCGTCGTGGTTCGTCCCTCGCGTACCGCCGCGGCGCCAAGGCGTCGATCATCACCGGCGAACACGACCCAGTTGCCCGGGGCCAGCGACAGATGCACGCGTCCGGCGGCATCGGTCGGCAGGCGCTGCAGCGATGCCGACGCTTCGGTGTAGTGCGGGTGCAGTGGATGCACGATCACCAACACACCGACCGCCGGTCCACCGCGTTCGTCGAGCACCTGCACGGTGGCATCGCGGAACTTGTTGAGCTCGATCGTGCCGAAATCGCGGCGACCATGCTTCAACAGCGGCAGCACCCGCCGTCGTCGCGGCTGGCCGTCGCGTTCGTCATCTGGCAGGTGCAGCGACAGATCGCGGACCGTCGCCGACAGCGCGTCGATCAGGAACGTGCCGTCGGCGCCGGTGGTCGTGGTGGCGTGTTCGGCGACGCCGCTGGCCGGGCCGACCTCGATGCGCAGATGCGGGACCGGTACGCCATCGCGCAGCACGCAGCCGGTGACTGGCGGCGATGGTGTCCAGGTCAGGCGGATCCGGTTCGGTGAGCCACTCCACCAATCGGTGCCCGGTTGCAATTCGGGTCGTTTGACCGTCAGCAGGTCACCCGCGGGGCCAAAGCGGAACTCGGCCGGGAGCAGCTTGCCGTCCCACGGCAGGCGGGTCATCAGAGCGCCGTCGCCGCCAGTGCGACCGAGTGGGCGCCAGCGGCGGACGATCTGCCCTCGCTGCAGCGCGACGGCCCGGGTGACCGGATTGCCCGCGAGTTCTTCGACCAGGGCATCGGGAATCGGACGCCCGGCGGCATCGACGACCTCGATCAGGACTTCTTCTGGCGGCAACACGTCGATCAGCATGCGGTACGGGGTGTGGGTCCAGCGGTTGGCGAACAACGCGCCGTCGCCGGTGCGCAGTTCGAGCGCGAACGTACCCGGAGGGCCAAAGCAGCCCTGGTGTGCGGTGCCGGTGGCAGTCGGGCGCTCCAGTTCGATTTCGTTTCCAGGCAGGCCATCGAGCAGTGCGAACAGGTGGAGGTCTTCGCGCTCCCACCCGGCGGCCACGCGGCTGTATGCCTGCGCTGGCGCGGTCGGGCAGGTGACGAACACCGGATTGGTGCCAGGCACCAACAGCGAACGGGAAGCCGAGACCAGCCGGTGGTCACCGCGCGGTTCTGCGCCTTCGGCATGGCCGCGATAGAACGTCTGCGGTCGGACTTCGGCGCGGAAGTAGCCGCGTTCGTCGGTCTGCAATTCGAGGCGGTGCCGTGGACGTGGGTCGGCGGGATTGACTGGCTCTTCGCACAACCGCACTTTGGCGACGCACGGATCGCCGCGCTCGTCGACGACGCGGCCGACCAACGCGCCCCCATCCTGTGCAGGCAACGCGGCACACGCCAGCAACACGCAAGTCATCCCGTGCGTTCGCATTGCCGGAGCATACCGTGATGCGGCATGGTGAACGTCACCCTTGGTCGAAGTCGGCGCGGTCTCGCGGGTTTCCCACGAGGGTTCACGCCGGTCGGCCGCGACGAGACGGGCGATCCGCTCGCGGTCGACGAGGAGGGGCGCGTGTGGTCGTTCTTGCACGGGGCCGGGAACTGGGAGTCGAAGACCCTTGCCTTCGCGTCGCTGACACAGCTGCGGGACTACGTCGCGTTCCTACCCGAGTTCTTGGTCCCCGAGAACGACGATGCGGCGGCGCTGCGGGCGCGGATCCGGCGGATCACGGCGTTTGGCAAGCAGCAGCGCGGCGCGCCGTTCGTGCGACCAGCCGTCGCGGCGGTGCTCGAAGAGCTGCGTCAGCGGCTGGCCGAACGACAGTTCGCTGCGTCGAAGCGGGGTCAGAGGCTGCAGGCGCGCCAGGCGCTCGGGCAACGATGCGAGGCGGCGTTGCGTGCTGCTGGTGTGCCGGGGAGCTGGCTCGTGCGGCCGCATGTCGACGAGAAGAAGACGCTCGTCGTGATCGGCCCGTTCGCGTCGCCTTGGAGCGAGGCGCGGATCGTGGCGCTGCTGGCGCCCGTGGTCGGTGACGCAGTGACGCTGCGTTGTCGCGTGCGTCCGTAGCTGAGAGCCGCCCGGTGTCGGCAGCCTGAACGGATTCACCATCGCTTCATCCAGGCATCGCCGATTCCACTTCGCGGCGAGGACACCAGGGACCGCCGGATCGCGACGCTGCGACCGACGCTGCACCGACGCCCAAGGAACGCCCATGGATCCCATTGTCCGCGACGAGAATCCCGCCGGCTCCAACCCGACGACCAACCCACACCTCGAACAGCTGATCCAGAGCCAGCCGACTCGCCGCAGCCTGCTCGCCTCCGCATTCGGCGGCATCGCCGCGGTGCGGTTCCTCGGCGGTGGTTCGCTGCTGGCCGGCGCGGCTGCGGCGCAGGATCCGGGTGGTCGTGGGCACGGTCATGGTCCGTTGCTCGGTTTCACCGGCATCCAGGCCAGCGACGCCGACCAGTTGCAGGTGCCGGCGGGCTACACCGCGCAGGTGCTGATTCCGTGGGGCACACCGTTGTTCCGCCACAGCGCGATGTTCCAGGAGGATGCCTCGAACAGCGCCGCCGATCAGGAGGGTCAGGTCGGCTTCAACCACGACGGCATGCACTTCTTCCCGTTGGGTCGCGGCCCGGCCGCCAGCCAGCGCGGGCTGCTGGTGCTCAATCACGAGTACACCGACGCCAACCAGATCTATTCGGCGACGCAGGGCAACGTGATCACCAACGATGCGGCCGGTCGCGAGAAGGTGCAGAAGGCGTTGGCTGCGCACGGCGTCACGGTCGTCGAGGTCGAATGCGATCGCCATCGCCAGTGGCGGCACGTCCGCGGTTCGCGCTGGAATCGGCGCATCACCGGCAACACGCCGATGCTGTTCCGCGGGCCGGTGGCGGCGAACCACCCGGCGCTGGCGTCGACGATCACGCCATCGCCGAAGGGCACGCTGAACAACTGCGCCAATGGCCACACGCCGTGGGGCACCTACCTGACGTGCGAGGAGAACTGGAACGGCTACTTCGGCACCGACGACCCGAACTGGACGCCGACCGCGCTCGAGACCCGCTATGGGGTCACGCGCACCGGCTTCAGCTACAACTGGCACCGCGCCGAGCCGCGCTTCGACCTGGCCGTCAACCGCAACGAACTGAATCACTACGGTTGGGTGGTGGAGATCGACCCGACCGATCCGAACGGCACACCGGTCAAGCGCACGGCACTCGGCCGCTTCAAGCACGAAGGTGCGACGGTGACCGAGGCGCGGGGGCGCGTGGTCGTCTACAGCGGCGACGACGAGAACGGTGACTACCTGTACAAGTTCGTCGGCGAGCGCCCATGGCGCCAGGAGCGCGCGCATGGCCGCAGCCCGCTCGATCACGGCACGCTCTACGTCGCGAAGTTCGAGGCCGACGGCACCGGCAGCTGGCTGCCGCTGGTGCATGGCCAGGGGCCGCTGACCGTTGCCAATGGTTGGATCGATCAGGCCGACGTGCTGATCCGCACGCGTCAGGCGGCCGACGCCGTCGGTGCGACGCGGCTGCATCGGCCGGAATGGGTCGCGGTGCATCCGAAGACCGGCGACGTCTACGTGACACTGACCAACGGTTCGGGCAACGGCGCGGCGGTCAACTCCGGACGCGATCCGAACCCCTACGGCCACATCGTCCGCTTCCGCGAGGAACGCGGCGACCACACGCGGACGACGTTCGGCTGGGAGGTGTTCCTGCTGGCCGGCGATCCGGCCTACGACCCGGCGGTGCCGCCACAGCAGATCGCGTTCGGTTCGCCGGACGGCATCTGGATCGACCCCGATGGACGGGTGTTCATCGAGACCGACATCTCCAACTCGTCGCAGAACCGGCCCGACCGCGGCTACGACAACATCAAGAACAACGGCATGGTGGTTGCCGATCCGCGGACCGGCGACGTGCGGCGGTTCCTGGTCGGACCGCGCGGCTGCGAGATCACCGGGGTGGTCACGACGCCCGATCAGCGGACGATGTTCATCAACGTGCAGCACCCGGGCGAGTCGACGACGTTCTGGAACAACCAGTTCGGCGCGCCGAGCCCGGCGAGTCCGAGCACGGTCAGCAGCTGGCCTTTCGGTGGGCGACCGCGGCCGGCGACGGTGGTGATCCAGAAGGTGGATGGTGGGGTGATCGGCAGCTGAACGGGGCGGCCGATTGGACTGGCAGGCGAGTGGGCGAGCGCGGCCTGGTGGGCACGACCGCGAAGGGCCCGGCTTCGCCGCCGTCGATCACGTCGACCAGCACGTCGGGGCGGGGGCGTCGGGCGTGCCCGCGAACACGAGCGTGCGGCACCGCCTCACAGACCGGAGCGGCGATGCGGTCGACGGTGGTCAATCCCGAAGCAGTTCCTGCAGCCGGTCGTGTGCCCGCGAGCGCAGCATGTGCACCGCGCCTTCGCTGCGGCCCATGTCGACAGCCACATCGCCGACCGGACGTTCGGCGAGATCGACCTGCTCGACGACCTGCCGGTAGCTGACCGGCAGGGCGGCGATGGCGGTGCGCAGGCGGACCAGTTCGTCGGCGAGTTCGGCCTGGCCGCCGGCAGTCGCACGCGGATCGGCGACCGCCAGCAACAGGGTCCGCGCCGACTGTCCGGCGGGCCCCTGCGTGATGCGGTCGCCGGCCTGTGGACGCTTCTGGCGATCGAGCGCGCGGATGGCGTCGGTCAGGTTGTTTTCGGCCATGCGGCGGATCCACTGCAGGAAGCCTGGCACGGTGCAGTTGTCGAGGCTGCGGATGCGAAGGAACGCCTCCAGACACGTCACCTGCACGACGTCCTCGACGTCGATGGAGCGACGGAATCTGGCGTCGATGCTGAGACTCTGGCGCACGGCCGGGAGTGCGACGCGCAACAGTGTCTCCAGGCGGGACTGGTCACCGGCCACTGCACATCGCACGTCCTGGGCATCGAACTGCATCAGGCCCAGGATAGCGCTTCACTGCGTCCCTGCGGCGTGCCACCGGCCGGTCCGGAGTCCGGGACCTCAACGCGACCGGAACGGGTCGACCCGCTGCAGCTCCTCCCACCGGACCTGATTGACCGACGCGTCGCCGGCCGGCCGGTAGTTCGGGTCATTGCTCAGGATCATGCCGCCATTCGGGTTCTTGAACGCGCGATCGAAGTGGTTGGTGACCGTGTGCACGTCGCCGTCGCTGTCCCGGAAATCGTGCACCTCCTTGAGGGCATCGACCTGCGCCTTGTGCACGCGATCGCTGGCGTCGTTCTGCTCACGCCACGATCGATGCTGCTCGTCCGACAGCGACTGCCATTGCCGCGACTCCTGGAGCGCCCGATCGCGCGCCGCCGAGATGCTGGCAATGATGCCCTGGGTCTTGGCCGCCATGATCTGCCGACGGAGCTCGCCGAGTGCCGCGTGCCAGCGTGGTGTCGCCTGGAGGGTCGCCGACAGACTCCACAGGGTCGGTAGGCAGGCGTCGAGTCGACCGGCAGGCGCCCGCACGGTGGCCACGTCGAGCACGCGCCAGTTGCCCGAATCGGACCGACTCAGGTCGGTGCGAATGCTCTGGTGCATCCCGGTCACGGTGTACCGGAGCTCCTCTTCGAACGCCTGACCGTCCTGCCGATAGCGTACGCGGACGCGCTCGCAGTGCAGCCAGTGCCGGTTGTCCACGCCCATCTGCCGCAGGCCAGCGGCGCCTTCCTCGAGCATCTTCAACAGTGGCGCCAGCGCCGCGCGTTGTTGCTCTTCGACGTCGGGCAGCGTGTCGGCGCTGAGCTGTTCGATGTCGGTCGCGCCCGGGCGCAGCGACGGCAGGATCACCCGCATCGCCGCGTCGCCGGCGCGCTGAGGCGGCGCCGCTACGATGCTGCCGTCGGGCTGTGGCTCGCCGTCGCGCAACGGCTGGCCGCCGGCGTCCGGCGCGTTGCTGTAGCAGAGCGCGCGGTTCCAGTCGAAGTGCAGCGATTCGCCGTGCTCGCCGCGTACCGCCGCGACCAGATGGACATAGACCTCCGGGTGGCCCGTCCATTGCACACCGCCTTCGAGCTGCCAGCCCTTGGGCACCAGCAGCGAATGCGAAGCGATGCCGCCAAACCCCGGGTCGGTCAGTTCGCGGCGCTCGAGGACCAGCGTCTGGTAGGCGCTCTTCGTCGCCGTACGCAACGGCGGTTGACGTTGCTCGCCGACGCCGGCCGACCGGTCGCCGCCAGTCACGATCTCGTCGACCGGCTGACCGCCTTCGCCGACCGGGCGGACTTCGCGATGGTCCGCATCCCGCGGAATCTCGACCTGGTCGCGGCGCAGCTCGATCCGCGACCAGCCCTCGCGATCGTCGCCGATCTGAACGCGCAGGGTCTCGCCGTCGAAACGAGCTTTGATCTGCTGCCCCGGCAACGGCACCGTGCGCTGCTGGCTCGGGATGTGCAGTTCGGCCTTCTCCGAGCGGCCCGCAAAGGCCCCGTCAGCTTCGGTCAGCAGGAACTTCGCGCGGTACTCAGTCGCGATCGTGCCGCCACCGTCGATCGGGTAGTCGATGTCGGCCTTGACTTCGACGGCGAAGTCCGCCGCCTGTTCGGTGGCCTGGAAGAGCACCGGGTAGACCAGTTCGCGGCCATTCGGCCCGGGCTCGCGGCCTTGCCCGCGGAACGTGCCACGGAGACCCGCCGCCGGCCGGCCAATCGGGAGCCGGCCGTCGCGCTCGGCAACCGGCCGCGCCTCGAACGTCGTCCAGCCCTCGGCGTCGGAACCGGTCTTGCCGCTGAGCACGCCATTGCGCCAGGTGGCAATCAACTGCTGGGGCGCTACCGGTACCTCCTCGCCGGTCGTGACGATGCGCGTGCGGATTTGTTCGCTGCGCATGGTGACTTCGCCGGCGGCGATCTTGCCGGCATAGATGGCCGTGATCGCGACATCGATCTGGCCGCCCCCTTCGACCGGCACCTGCGCGGTCGCCGAGACCTGAAAGCGCAGCGCGTCGTCAGCGCCCGAGACCGTCAGGGCGATCGGATACTCGAGCACCTTGCCGTCCGACAGCGGTTCGCGCGCGATGCCCTCGAGGCGGCCGGCCAGGGCAGGGGGAGGCGGCGCGACCTTCTCACCGAGCCGGCCCAGCCGCTGCGCCGGCAGCAGTGCCGTCAGCAGTCCGAGCAGGCAAAGGCAGCGGGCGAACAGCGCCCCGGGGCGCCACACGTTGGAGCGACTTTGCATACGGTCGGTCCTGCGCCAAACCGGGCTGCCAGGGGCCAGGATTGCGTGAGAATCGGGTCATTCGCTGGTGGGGCCAGGCGCGCTCCACACCGCCCATGCGCGCTTGACCGTGCGTGGCGACACGTCGAGCACATCGGCAGTCTCTTCGACCGAAAACCCGACGAAGAACCGCAGGGGGACGCCCTGTGCCATCCCCTCATCGTGCTGCGCCAGCGGCATCAGCACGCGGTCGAGGGCCACCAGGTCGAGCGCGGCGCCTCGGGTGGTGCCGCGAACTCGACGACATCGAAACCGTCGACCCGGCACAACGCCGGCTCGGCAGCAGGATGCCCGTTCAGCGGCGAAGGTCGAAGCGATCCAGCTCCATCACCTTCGTCCAGGCGGCCACGAAGTCGGCGACGAACGAAGCCCCGGCGTCGGCACTGGCATAGACCTCGGCGATCGCTCGCAACTGGGAATTGGCGCCGAACAGCAGGTCGACACCAGTGGCGGTCCACCTGGCCTGCCCGCTGGCCCGATCGCTGCCCACGTAGTGCGAACCCGCCTTCGACCACGCGGTGCCCATGTCGAGCAGGTTGACGAAGAACGCGTTGTCGAGCGTGCCAGGTCGCGCGGTCAACACTCCGAGCCGGCTGCCGTCGTAGTTGGCACCGAGCGCCCGCAGACCGCCGACGAGCACCGTCATCTCCGGCGCGGTGAGTCGCAGCTGCTGCGCCCGATCGAGCAGCAGTTCCCCGATCGGCCGCGTCGACCTGCCGCTGTCGTAGTTGCGGAAGCCGTCGGCCACGGGCTCCAGCACCGCGAACGACGCCACGTCGGTGTCCGCCTGGCTGGCATCGGTGCGCCCCGGGTGGAACGGCACGGTGATCGTGTGCCCGGCGGCCTTCGCCGCGGCTTCGATCGCCGCGTTGCCGGCCAGCACGATCAGATCGGCGAGTGCGATCCGCTTGCCGCCGGTGGCCTGCTGCGCGAACTGTTCCTGGATGTCGGTCAGGGTCTTCACCACCTTCGCCAGCTTGGCCGGCTGGTTGACCGCCCAGTCCTTCTGCGGCGACAGACGCACACGCGCCCCGTTGGCACCGCCGCGCAAGTCCGAAGCGCGGAACGATGAGGCCGCCGCCCACGCGGTGGTCACCAGCTCCGGCACCGTCAGGCCGGAGGCCAGCACGCGTGCCTTCAGGGCGGTCTGGTCGTCGGCGTCGATCAGCGGATGATCGACTGCCGGCAGCGGATCCTGCCAAGGTTGCACCGGTGGCACTTCCGGGCCGAGCAGCCGCGCGTGCGGCCCCATGTCGCGGTGGGTCAGCTTGAACCAGGCGTGGGCGAACGCCCGTTCGAACTCCTCGGGGTGCTGGTGGAAGCGCTCGGCGATCTTGCGATAGGCCGGATCCATGATCAGCGCGAGGTCCGTGGTCAGCATGATCGGCAGGTGCGATCGGCTCGCGTCGTGCGCGTCCGGCACGTCCGCCTTGGCATTGCCCTTGGGCTGCCACTGCTTGCCGCCGGCCGGGCTCCGGGTCAGTTCCCATTCGTAGCGGAACAGGTTCTTCCAGTAGCCCTGCGACCACTGCACCGGGGTGTTGGTCCAGGCGCCTTCGAGACCGCTGGTGATCGTGTCCTTGCCTTTGCCGCTGCCGAAGGCGTTCTTCCAGCCGAGTCCCTGTTCCTCGAGCGCTGCGGCTTCCGGCTCGGGACCGACGTGCGTCTTGGGATCGGCGGCGCCATGCACCTTGCCGAACGTGTGGCCGCCGGCGATCAGCGCGACGGTCTCTTCGTCGTTCATCGCCATCCTGCCGAACGTGACCCGGATGTCGCGCGCGGCCGCCAGCGGGTCGGGGTTGCCGTTCGGGCCTTCCGGATTGACGTAGATCAGACCCATCTGGGTCGCGGCCAGCGGATTGTCGAGGTTGCGTTCGGCGGCGTGGCGCTGGTCGTCGAGCCAGGTCTTCTCCGGGCCCCAGAACACATCCATCTGCGGCTCGAAGACGTCTTCGCGGCCGCCGGCGAAGCCGAGCGTCTGGAAACCCATGGACTCCAGCGCCACGTTGCCGGCCAGCACGATCAGGTCGGCCCACGAGATGCGGTTGCCGTACTTCTGCTTGATCGGCCACAACAGGCGCCTGGCCTTGTCGAGGTTGGCGTTGTCGGGCCAGCTGTTCAGCGGCGCGAAGCGGATGGTGCCGTCGCAAGCGCCGCCGCGGCCGTCG
Organism: Planctomycetota bacterium; assembly: GCA_016713175.1. Lineage (GTDB taxonomy): Bacteria > Planctomycetota > UBA1135 > UBA1135 > UBA2386 > JADJPQ01. The sequence continues at coordinate 197,260 of JADJPQ010000026.1, read as the reverse complement.
GCGACCCGGTAGGTGCCGGCGCTGTGCCATGCCAGTCGGATCATCAACGGGCCGTAGTGTCCCCAATCGGCGGGCCACCAGTCCTGCGATGTCGTGAGCACCTGCGCGAGGTCCCGCTTCAATGCGGTCAGGTCGAGCTTCTGGAACTCGGCGGCGTAGTCGAAGCCCGCGCCGAGCGGGTTGCCGGCCGCGGCGTTCTGGTGCAGCACGCGCAGGTCGAGCTGGTTCGGCCACCAGTCGGCGTTGGTCATCGCGCCGGCGGGGGTGTCTCGCGGCGACAACGCGGCGGGATCGTCCCCGCCTCGACCGGTCACCGGGCACGTGCCGGGAGCGGCTGGAGATGCGTCCGGGTGGGAGTCCGGCGCGGCGCACGCGGTGGCGACCAGCGCCAGCAGCAAGGCAGGATGCGTGGAGTGCCGGCTACGGGCGTCGGCCGGCGCGGGGGACGTGAGGCGAGAACGGATCGTGTTCATGGGGGGGGCGTCCGCTTTGGCAGAGTTGGTTGAAAGGTAGACTACGTCCAAATATCGGCTGATTCAAGAAAAAGTCCAACGGGAACGGAGCTGCGGCGATGGCCTCCCAGGCGCCGAACTGCTCGTCGTTGCAACCACGCGATGTCGCGCGATGCTGCGCCGATGCTGCTTGCGCTCGCGACCCGTTCCGACCTGCCGGCATGGGAGATCGACGACCGGTTCCTGCATCAAGCCCTGCAGGACCTCGGCGTGCCGTTCGAACGCCCGATCTGGGACGACCCGACCGCCGACTGGTCGCGCTACGACGCCGTGCTGATCCGGACCACCTGGGACTACCAGGACAAGCTGCCGGCGTTCCTGGCCTGGAGCCGTCGCGTCGCCGCGACGACCAGACTCTTCAACCCCGCACCGGTGGTGGCGTGGAACACGCACAAGCATTACCTCCGCCAGCTCGCCGCCGCTGGCGTGCCATTGGCGCCTACGGTCTGGCTCGACCGCGGCCAGCAGGTCGCGAGCGGCGACCTGGTCGACCGGCACGGCATCCGCGAAGGCTTCCTGAAGCCTTGCGTCGGTGCGACCGCGCGCGAGACGCTGCGGTTCCTGACCGACGCGGCCGGACTCGCCGCCGCCCAGGCCCATCTCGATCGTCTGCTGCCGCACGAGGATCTGATGCTGCAGCCGTTCCTCGGTCAAGTGCTGGTGCGCGGCGAATGGTCGGCAATCAGCATCGACGGCCGCATCTCGCACTGCGTCCGCAAGATTCCGGTGCCCGGTGATTATCGCGTGCAGGACGACTTCGGCGCTCGCGACGAACGCTACGAACCGACCGCGACCGAGCGCGCCCTCGCCGAACACGCGTTCACCAGCGTGCAGCGACGGGGCGGTCCCTGCCCGGGCGCCGACGGCTCGCCCTTGGTGTACGGCCGCGCCGACTTCCTGTGGGCCGATGACGGCGAGTGCGTTCTGACGGAACTCGAACTGGTCGAACCGTCGCTGTTCTTCCGCCATGAGCCGCGCGCCGGCCGGATGTTGGCGGCGGCGCTGTTGGCCCGCCTGCGCCGCTGACTCACGACCGCGTCACCACCACCGTGTTGCTGGCGGCGATCACCCGCGCCTTGTCGTCCAGCACCAGCACGCGGGCGAACATCGGCACATCGCGCAGCGGCGTGCGGTCCGGCCACGGCAACTGCACCGGCACCGACGGCTGGTCGCCCGGCAGTTGCGTCAGCGCCAGGCCATGTTCGGCCGCCTTGGCGTCGGGCGCCTCGGCCCGGATGGGAACGAGTCCGACCACGAGCACGCGGTGACCACCGGTCGGCAGTCCGGTGCAGACCGCAGCGAGCGTCGTGCCCGTCGGCTCGTCCTCGGCCAGGGTCAGCCGCGGCGCCGCCCCGCTTGGGAACGCATCGTCGGCCCGGATGCGGTCGGGCCAGGTGGACCGGACCGGCACGGCGAGGCGCAGGGGGCCGCGAGTCACCACCAGTTCGGCGCGCCCGCGCGCGGCGGCCCGAAACCCATGCTGGTCGCGCACCAGCTGGCTCGGTGGTACCAGGATCGTCGTGTCGGGTTGGCCAGTGATGTCGACTTCGCGGCCATCGTCGGTGATCGCCAGCACCCGCAGCTCCTGGCGCGCCAGTGGATCGGTGAACTGCAACTCCGGCGGCGACGCGCGCAACGCCGCGATCGTGACGCCGGCCAGATCGAGTTCGCCGCGGACCGTCGCGCCGATGCGCCTGGCCAGCAGTGCGTAGCCGGTGGGACTCAGGTGGCAACAGGTGTCGGTGTACAGCGGCTCGTGATGATCGGCGAAGAGGTGCGTGAGATCGTGCAACTCGACGCCGCCGGCGCGCAGCCGTTCGGCGCGTTGTCGGAGCAGCGGGTAACCGTTCTCGACCGCGCGCTTGAACGGGTGGGTTCCCAGCCAGGCGACCCGGCGCTCGGCCTCGCCGATCGGCTTGCTGCCGGGCACGTATTGATTGGGCTGCAGGAAGTGGCAGTAGCGGGTGCCGTGTCGCGCGCACGCCGCCGCGAGTTCGAGCGAACTGGCGGCCCACAGATCCGCCATCTGGGCCCAGGCGGCGGGCAGGTCCAGGCCGCCGGTTCCGGGCCCGGTGACCGCAAAGGACGGTGCGGTCGCGCCCTGTTCGACCGCCGCCGCGGCGGTGGCGATCGCCCGGTCGTGGCCGCGATCGGCGAGCAGCCAGAACGCCTGCGCCAGTGCCGACCAGCGCATCAGGGCTGCGGTGTTCGCGGCGTCGATGCGTTGCTGGCGGGCCAGCGCCAGTCGACCGAGCCGCAGTTGTTGCGCCGGCGTCGGTTGGTCGAGCAACCGCGCCCAGCCGCGCGGAAACCACGCCGGCACGCCATGCGGCAGGTTCTCGTGCACCAGCGCGACTTCGTTGAACCCATCCAGGTTGATCACCAGGTCGAACTCGCCGCCGAGCAGCGTGACGAGTTGCACGGCGAGCAGTTGCTGCGGCTGCCGCCAGCCACCGAGCGCGAGGTTGACGAACTCGACGCGTCGGCCGGCGATCGCTCGGCTGAGCTGCAGTTCGGCCGCCAGTTCGCCGCGGGCCTGATCCCACATCTGCGCCGCGACCGAGCCGCCGGTGATCGCGACGACGAAGCGGTCGGGGCCGCGCTGCCTGATCGGCGGTGCGACGTCGAGGAAGCCAAAGCGCGACACCGGCACGGCGTGCGCCTGTTGCGCGGCGACGTCGGCATCGTTGACGTAGCCGAGGAACGGATGCTGGGCCAGATTGCCCTGCAGCAGGCGCAGGGTCGCGCGTTCGCGCTGCTGCTGCTGGTCGGCGGTCGGATCGAAGGCGTTGGCGGCGATCGCGCGGGCGGCATCGCCGCGTTGCCAGGTGAACCATTCGCCGCGCAGCCACCACCAGGTCGTGGCGCCGGCCAGCTCCAGCAGCACGGCGAGCAGCAGCAACATCACGAAACCGAACAGGATCCGGCGGCGGCGGGGCACGGTCATGACGGATGGTCGGGCCCGGTTGCGCTGCGTGGTGTGATCGGCACGAGCGCACCCCGGTCCTCGACGACGCGGGCAAGGTCGCGGCCGCTCTGGCGCTCTTGCAGGAACATATGGTCTGGTCGGTCACCCCTGCTACACTTGCCGGCGGCGGATGTCCATTGCCCTGTCATGAAGCACGTGCGGCTGTCGGCTCTCGTCTTGGTACTGTCTTTGGCGCTGGCGGCTCAGGCGCGCCCGGCGCCAGCCGAACCGACCACCGAGGCCGAGGTCGACAAGATTGCCGCGCAGACGTTGGCGGCGTTCGCGCGCAGCGCCGAGGCCTGCAAGGCGGTCGACCGGGCCCGCGCCATCTGGGAACGGATCCTCGATCATCACGACAAGGAACACGCGGCGGCACGGGCGGCTCTCGGCTACCGCAAGGTCGCCGGGGAGTGGCAGGTGGCACCGGCCGGCAAGCCGAAGGCGGTCGAGGCGGTGGCCACCGCCGGACGCACTCGTCTGGAGACGGAGTGGCGGCTGGCGGCGAAAAAGCTGGCGGACCTGCACCGGGCGTTCGGGCTCCGCTTGCTTGCGGCGGATGAGCTGTGCGTGCGGCGCACCACTTCGAGCAGACCCTGTTCTACGACCCCGACGATCCAGTGGCCCACGACAAGCTGGGTCACCGCGAGTTCGCCGGGTTCCGTGGCTCCGACGAGCAGATCGCCATGGTCCAGCGGGTGCACGACATCCGCGGCAAGGTCGCCGAGCTGCGAGCCTGGCAGCCGGAGGTGGCCCCGATGGCGCTGTCCGAGTTGCCCGCGCCGCTGGACCGGTGCGGGTTGAAGCTGTCCGGCGCGCGCACGGAAGGCTTCGCGATCTGGGTGCACGGTGACCAGGGCGAGGCCAACAAGATCGCGCAGGCCGCCGAGCGATCCCTGGAGCTGGTGGAGTTCGTGATCGGCGATCGGCAGGCGAGGCAGCGTGGTGTGCGGTGGCGCGCGCATGGTCGCAAGTGGATCCTGCGACTGCGCACCGCCGGTGAGCGCGATCGCCTGCAAGCGCTGCAACCGGCCGTGTTCGGCAAGGAAACGCTCGAGGATCTGCAGCGCTGGAGCGGCCACTTCGCGACCCTCGGCGGCCAACCGGCGTACGTCAGCGTCGGAGCAGCCGGGAACGATGCCGATTGGATGACGGCATGGGTCGCGCACGAGGGTTTCTGCGGCTCGGCGAACGATGCCCTGGGTGAAGGGTTCCAGCACGCGATGACCTGGCTCCTGTGCGGCAGCATGCGGTCGTGGTGGGGGCGGCTGCCCGGTACCGAGGCAAGCCGCGAGCCGTTGAGTTTCGACCCGGACGAGTGGCTGACCAGGTTGAAGGCGCAGATCGACAAAGGCGAGGACTGGCCGCTGGCGCAGCTGCCACGCGAACGGCTCGAGCGGTTCCGGCCGCAGGTCCGCATCAAGGCCTGGAGCTTCGTGCTGTGGGGGATCTGTCGGCATCCGGAGCGCTTCATCTCGCTGATGTTCGCGTTCCCGAAACCGGACGCCGGCCTGCCCGAGCAATGCGCGGCGGTGTTCGCTGCCGAACTCGGCATGACCGTCGGCGAGTTGGAGGCAGAATGGCGCGACTGGGCCCTCGAACAAAGCGCCTTCGCCAAGGCGACCAGGCTCTGAGGCCAGGGCGCGGCCGGCGCTACGCGTAGTACCGGCCGAAGCGGTTCTTCAGGAACGCGTCGTAGTCGACCGTCTCCATCCTGATCAGCCCGGCCGCCGGCAGCTTGCCGTCGTGCAGCAGGTCGACGATCGCGCAGACGCCCGCCGCCGTGGTGATCTGGATGCCGCTCCAGTTCTCGCCGTCGATCGGCTGGTGATAGATGGTCTTGGCATACGTGCGCTCGGTCAGCCGGCCGAGGTAGGTGCCGGTCGCCGCCACGTAGATGACGATCTGATCCTGGAACGTCGCCGGCAGGCTGCGTTCGAAGATCTCCTTCAGCTGACCCTGGTGGTGCTGCATCTGCAGATCGTGCAGCAGGAGCTTCATCAGGTCGCAGTGCCCGGGATAGCGGATCGTCTTGTAGTTGACATTGGCGACACGGTCCTTCAGCGTGATCGCCAGCGTGCCGAGGCCGCCGGAGGTGTTGAACGCTTCGTATTCGACGCCGTCGATGGTGATGTGCTCGAGCTGTTCCATCGGCGGCACGGCCGTCAGCTGGCCGTTCTCGACCGACTCGCACGGGTTGCAGTATTCGTTGATCAGGCCTTCGGTGCTCCAGGTCAGGTTGTACTTGAGCCGGTTGCTCGGATAGCGCGGCAGCGCGCCGACGCGCAGATGCAGGTCGGTGACCGTGGTCATCGACTTCATCAGGTGATTGGCCACGATCGTGATGAAGCCGGGTGCCAGGCCGCACTGCGGCGCGAACGCCGTCTTGCTGCCGTCGGCGAGCTGCTTGACCTGCTGCGTGACCTCGACGTCCTCGGTCAGATCGAAGTAATGCACGCCGTGGGCCTTGGCGCGCTGCGCGATCAGCGGATTGCAATGGAACGGCGCGCACGAGATCACGGCCCAGGCGCCCTTCAGGATCGCATCGAGGCTCTGCGCCGAGGCGAAGTCGACGACCTGGCCCTTCACCTTCGGGTATTTCTTCGTCACGTGGTCGACCGCGGGTTGGGCGACATCGCCGATGCGCACCGCGTAGTCGCCGCAGGTGGTCATCAGGTGGCACACCATCCGGCCGATCTTGCCGGCGCCGAGGATCACGAGGTCGTTCATGGGGGCGAGCATTGTTGGGATCGCCCATCGCGTTGGCAAGCGTCGGCTCGTACGGAGGGCCGAGTCCGCGCCGCCGAACGACTACCAACGCACCGTCGTCGGCGCGCCGGGTGCCAGTGCCACCGGCAGCCGCGCGACTTCGCGTCCGCCGCGAAACAGCGCCACGTTCGCGGCGCCCTCGCCGACCGACAGGATCTGCGAGCGACCATCCAGCAGGGGCGCGACCCGGCTGGTGTAGGACGTATCGCCGCGCATGACGCGCAGCAGCATCGGCCGGTCGCTGGCATCGAGGACCCGCGCCGAATCGGCGCGGTCGTGCGGCGCGGCCAGTTCGATCTGCACGTGCGCGCGTCGATCGGCGGTGATGACCACGTCGTCGACCGGTGCCCCCGGTTCGAGTTGCACGCTGGCGAACAGGATCGCATCGCCATACGCGAACAACTCGACGCCTTCGGCGATGTCGCGCAGCGCGAACGCACCGTCGGCGTCGGTGGTGACCGGCCGGGTGTCATGCCACTCGTCGCGGGTGCCGCCCGGAACGTTCACTTCGAGCGCGGGGCGTTGCGCCTTGACCTGCACGCCGGCGATCGGCGAACCATCGCGGGCGCGCACGTGGCCCGAGACCAGGCGCCGCACGTTGCCGCGCAGCTGCAGTTCGACGCCCGTGCTGCCGGCGGCGACCGGTTGTTCGGTGGCCAGCAGGGTCGTCGGGTCGAGCGCGGCCAGCCGGTAGGTACGCGCCAGCAGCCCGTGCAGTTCGAAGCGCCCGCCGGCATCGGTGACTACGAACGCCCAGAACGGCCGATCGGCGCGGCCCAGCACCGTCTCGGCGAGCAGCGCGTCGCCGTCGCGTTCGCCGAGCAGCAGCGGGTCGGCGATCCAGACGCGTGCGCCCGCGAGCGGCTGACCGTCGTGGTTTCGCACCCGACCGGCGATCGTCAGCGGTGCTGGGCCAAGCCGCAGTTGCACGCGGGCCGGCCACTGCGGCTTGCCGGCGGCATCGCGCGGCGCCTCGTACACGCCGGGCTGGAAGCCGGGCGCCACGGCGACGAGCCGCGGCAGCGCCTGTTCGCGCAGATCCAGCGTGAACGCGCCGCTCTGGTCGGTGCGCGCGATGCCGCCCCCGGCACCGACGTTGGCGCCGGCAACCGTGGCACCGAACGGATCGATCACGATGCCGGTGATCACGTCCGCACTCGCGGCGGGACGTTCGAGCGTGACTTGCATCGCCAGGTCGGTCGCCGTCGGCGCCGACTGTTGGTGCGGCAGGAATCCGCCGAGCGTCGCGGCCAGTGTCGCTCCCGCGAGCGCTGGCACACCGGTCAGCGCGAACGCCCCGGTGCCGTCGGTGGTCGTGCGCCAGTGCCGGACCAGGGCGTGATCGAGCAATACACCGAGTTCGGCACCGAGGTGGGCCTTCTGGTGCAGCGCGATTTCGGCGCCCGGCAGCGGGCTGCCGGCAGGATCGAGGACGCGGCCGGCGAGGTCGATCCGCGGCGCGATCAGCACCACGCATTCGCGGTCGCTTCTGGTCTGGGCGGCGCCGGCGAGCACGGTGGCCCAGCGCGGATCGGCGGTGACGATGGCGGTGGCTCCAGGTGGAACGGGCAGTTCGAAACGACCCTGCTCGCCACTGAGGATGGGGCGAGCGTCAGCCTTGCGGCGTGGTTCGGTGGCCAAGGGCACGCCGACGATGCCGATGCCCTGGGTGTCGATCACGCGCCCGCGAACGACGGCGGCCGCAGCCGGCTCCGCCGGCTGCGTGGCCGCCGCCGCACTCGGCCCCTCGGTGCTGCGGCTGCGCTCGTGCGCACCTTCGGCCGGGGCGTTGGCCGCGTCACCCGACATGGCCGCTGCCGGCTGCGTGGTCGCCGCCACCGCCGTTCGTTCCGGCAGGACCTCCGGCTCATCTGGCCAGCACAGCCACGCGAGCGCAATGACGCCGACTCCGACCGCACCCTTGACGACTCCATGCATGACGGGAACTCCGAGGAACCAGGGAAGCCATGTCGATCGCGGCCACGCCAGCGGCAACGCCGCCGCCAGCCACCGTTCGCGGCCACCGTTCTGGTCGAGGCGCGCGCGCAGCATCGCCAAGGCGCGCTGCAACCGGCTGTGGACGGTGGCCACCGCGACGCGTTGTTGCCGTGCGATTGCGCGCGGTGGCAGGCGTTCGAAGAACCGCAGCAACGTCGTGGTCCGGTACGGCTCGTCGAGCAGGAGCACGAGGTCGACCAGTTCGCGTTGCATCTGCGCTTTGGCGAGCACCTCGGCGGTGTCGGCGGTGGCCTCGCCGCGCGCAACGCGGCGCTCGCGGGCGCTGGTGGCGCGCTGGCTGCGTTGCAGGTCGATGCGGCGGTTCTGCATCACGCGGCCAAGCCACGCGCGCAGACCCGCGCCGCTCCGCGGCGGCTGCTGCAACGCCGTCAGCAGCGTGTCCTGCACCAGGTCGTCGGCATCCGCCGAACGCACGAGCTGACGCGCGAAACCGCGCAACCAGCCGGTCTGCGTCAGCAGCGTGTCGAAGTCGGTTGCGGGTGGCATCCGCGCTCTACACGGAGCCGAACGCGGATCCTGTGCAGGTCAGGACATTCTCCGCCGCGCGAGCGGGATCATGGTCCGACCGCAAGCAGGCCGTGGCGGCGCCAGCCGACCCGCAGCAGCCAGGTCTGCGGGTCCAGGACGGGCCGAACGATCGCTTCCAGGCCGCGGACGTGGATGGGTTCGCGGAAGCCGTCGAACCAGGGCGCCGACGAGAACGGGTCGATCGGAGCGCTGGCGTCCACCATGCGGCCCTTGGCCGCATGGTGGCGGGCATTCTGCAGCACGTAGCGCAGGGCGTTTCTGGTCTCACGCGGTGACTTCAGGATGTGGTCATGGTAGCGGTCGGCGAAGACGGTGCCGCGGCGGCGCCAGAGCTTGTTGAGAGTCTTGGCAATGCGGATCAGCAGGCCTTGCAGGCCACGACTGAGGGTGAGGCGGTCCGTGGCTTCGACGAGCAGGTGCACATGGTCGTTGAGGATGGCGTAGTGGCAGAGACGGAAGGCGCTGCTGGCGCCTTTGGCGACAGCAGCGGCCGCGCTGCGCGCGGCGACGAACGCCGCGCGCAGCGCGGCGTGCTCGTCGCGCCGCCGCAGGCGTGGCAGGTGCTGGCACAGCTTGACGGTGACGTGCACTGGGAATCGCGCGGCAAGGGCCGGCCGGCAAGTGTGTGGCACCAGTGGGCGTTCGCCCTTTGGCTTGCGGCCAGCGCCGCGCCGCCTGCCGCCATGCTGGGCGGGGAAGGGCAGCAGGGCTGGCGTTGGCGGCCGGGGTTGAACGCGTCGTGTTGGCATCTTGATTCAGCAGATATTGTAAGGCGCAACGCGTCATGGTCAAGTCGTTCGATCGGAAACCGGCGATCCCAGGGCGCTCTGGGAGCGAAGCGACGGCTATCGGCGCTTCCGTGCGGAGCCAGGCCGTTCGCGTCGCGGCTTGCAGCCGACCACATAGGTGATCCACGCCGGATCGTCGTCGCCGACCTCTTTCTTCAAGAACACGCCGTTGCCGCTCTTGGTCTTCGAGTCGGTGCACTCCCACAGCACGTGTACATCGTCGAAGCCCGCCTCGGTGAACAGTTCGCGCAGCTCCGGCAGCGTCCACAGCCGCCAGTCATAGGTGAACGCGTTGTTCATCCGGGTGCCGTCGCGGAACCAGAAGTGGATCCGGCAGTCGATCTTGTGCGAGATCGGATCGAAGGCGTGCTGATCCCACAGATAGTCGAAGCCGTGCAGCCGCCGCCGATCGACGCACGCGCGTTGCACCAGCCCGCCACCCCAGGCGTCGAGCATCAGCATGCCGCCGGGTTCCAGCGAGTCGAAGCAGTTGCGGATGTAGGCCGCCAGTTCGACGCGGGTGTGGAACACCGAGTAGCTGAAGTTGACCGCGCACAGGAACTGGACCTGCGGCGTCCGGACGTCGCGGACATCCTGCTGCACCAGCGTCAGTCGCCGTTGCTGGTCCTGATCCAGACGCTGCTTGACGTTGTGGATCCGGCCCCAGGCCAGGGTCGGCCAGTGCAGATCGACGCCGACGGCGGTGTTCTGCCGATGCAGCTTGACGAACTCACACGACAGCGCGGCGGTGCCACAGAAATCCTCGCGGAAGCGACGCAGCGGCTGGCCGTTGATCTTCTGGAAGTAGCGCGCATAGAAGCGGGCATCGCTGTCGGGTGACTGCACCGCGAGCTGGTAGAGCACGTGCCGGTCGGCGGTGCGGGCGGTGAACGGGGGCTTCTTCTTCGGCTTGCGGGGCGGTTGCGGACGGCGTCTGGAGGCGGCGCGCTCGGGCATCGCTGCTTCTGTACCGAACCACGGTGCGCGTCGCCACCGTTCGTTGCGGCGTTCAGCCGGCGGTCGATGCGGCGTCGGCCTTCTTGCGGAACATGAAGAACGCGCCGATGGCGCCGACGACGAACATGCCGATGCCGATCGGCAGCATCGCCCGCTGGTCTTCGGAGCCATCGACGATGATCGCGATCGCCGGGTCGGTCGGGTCGTAGCGGACCGTGCACTGGTCCTGCACGATCTGGTCGTCGCGGGTCACCCGTTCGGCAAACGCCTTGCTGACCGCGAAGGCCCGCTGCTGCACGGTGCCGCCGTCCGGCGTGTAGCTGACGGTGAACTCATACGACTTGCGGCCGCGCCGGCCCTTGCTGACGGAGCCCTCCTCGAGCACGCCGGCCGTCGTCTTGCCGTTCGCTTCGAGTCGGCCCCACTTCTGCCGGTCCTGCCAGCCCTGCCAACCGAGCACCGGGCCACCGATCACCAACGCGATGAACAACCACTTCAGTTTTCCCAACATCCGCGGCAGCGTAGAGGCTCAGGACCGCCACGCAAGTCGGGGATTGTCAGCAGCTCGCCTCGGCGGGACGCTGCGCCCCGAGGCTCCCCATGCGAACGTTGCTGTTGGTGGTGTGGTCGGTTTCCCTGGTCGCGCAGGACTGGACGAACTCGGGCGGCAATTCGCAGCGCAACGGTCAGGCGGCGGAGTTCGGTCCGCGCGCGGCGACGGTGTTGTGGAACAGTGCGCCGAATTCGATCATCGCCTGGCAGCCGGTGACCGCCGGCCGCCGGTTGTTCACGGTGCGGCAGACGGGCTTCCCGCCGGGCGGCGAACCGAACGGCTCGCCGATCGTCGCGCAGGACCTGGATACCGGTTCGATCCTGTGGACCGCGAACGTGCCGTTCAACACCGGGGATTGGACGACGTGGATCCTCGGCACCAGCCAGGGGCGGGTCTACGCATCGCGGGCCGGCAATGGGGCGTCGGTGTCGGCGCGCGTGCACGCCTATGACCAGGCCAGCGGTGCGCCGGGCTGGGTGTCGGCCGCGTCGATCGATGCCGGCGCCTATGACGGTGTGGTGTTCGCGCCCGATGGCGATCTGATCGTCGCGTCGTTCCGGACGATCTGGCGGATCCGCGCGACCGACGGCAGCACGGTGTGGACGGCGCCACGGCTGGGTTCGGTCTCCGGCAACTGCGGGGCGGCGGTGTTCGCCGACGCGGTGTATGTGGCCGATGCGGCGCCGGGCGGCAATGTGATCAAGCGGTTCGACCTGACGACCGGTGTCTTCCAGTATGCGAGCCCGGTGATGACCGGATTCCTGAGCCAGCACACGCCGATGGTCGGCCCCGATGGCACGGTCTATTACAACCGCGCGCAGAACAATGCGGCGGTGGATTTCTTCTATGCGTTCACCGACACCGGCAGCGGCTTCGTGCAGCGCTGGGCGGTGCCGTCGATGCCGGGGGCTGGCGCCGAGTACGGCGTCGGCAAGGACGGTTCGGTCTACATGATGCAGCCGGGCGAGATCCTGACACGACTGGATCCGGGGACCGGTGCGGTGATGAACACGTATCCGACGGCGCTTGGCTACTCGACGACGCGCTTTGCGATCGATGCCGACGGCCGGGTGTTCGTCTCGAATGGCGGGTTTGGCACCGGCAGACTCGTTCGATCCGGATCTGACGCTGCGCTGGTCGGTGCCGGTGACGAACATCAACATCGGCGGGCCGGTGCTGGGCGTCGATGGCACGCTGGTGGTGGCGGGGATCGGCACATTCCTGCGCGCATTCCGTTCGCCGAGTCCGTGGACGCAGCTCGGTGGTGGGATTGCCGGCACGAACGGAGTGCCGGCGCTCTCCGGGCGCGGCACGCTGACGCCCGGCAATGATGTGACGCTGGCGCTGCAGAACGGCCGGCCCGGCGCGTTCGGGGTGCTCGTGGTCGGCTTCGGCGCCGGCAATGTGCCGCTGTTCGGGGGCACGCTGGTGCCGACGGTCGATGGCACCGTCAGTGCGCTGCTCGATGCGCAGGGCGCGTGGTCGCTGACGACGAACTGGTTGCCGGGGTGGCCCGCGGGAACGTCATTGTACTGGCAGCTCGGCGTGATCGATCCGGCGGCACCGTTCGGGGTCGCGGCGAGCCATGCGCTGCAGTCGGTGACGCTGTGACGGCGACTGCCGCCGCTGGCCTCAGCGAGCCGAGTTGGTTGCCGTCACGGTCGCGCCGGGATGGCGCCGCGGATGCGCGCCGTTCGCCGAGCTGTCCAGGCACCACGGCAGCGCAGTGCCCGATTCGCGATCGAACGGCAGGCGCAGCACGGTCGTCGCATCCGCCGGCGGCAGCACCGCCGGCACCTCGAAGGTGTCGCCGGTCCACAGCGCCCCGATCGAGATCATCACCTCGTCGATCAGCCCATCGACGAACGACACCCGCTTGCCGGCGCCATCCGGATCGCCGCCGAGGATCAGCGGCAGTTCATTGCGCGTCCGCACGCCCTTGCCGGCCTTCCTGGCGACCAACCTGCCATCGACATAGGCCCGCAGCTCGGCGCCATCGAACACACCGGCGACGTGATGCCAGGTGTCGACCTGCAGCACCGGCGCAGTGGTCTCGGCCGTCGCGTACTTGCCATCGAGATGCACCAGGAACTCGACCTTGCCGTCGCTGACCATCAGCCCGAACTCGCTGCTCTGCATCTTCGACGCCAGACCGCGGCGGCCCTGGTAGTCCCGCGCGCGGATCCTCGCCTGCACCGTGAACGGTCCGTCCGGCAACGCCAGTCGCTGGCTGGCGAGCTCGAGGCAGCCCTTCTTGCCGTCGAGCTGCAACGCGCCGGGCCCCTGGCCGGCGATGTGAGGCTTGGCCGGCGGCGCCAGCATCACTTCGTATTCCTTCTTCGGCAGTCCGATCCGGACACCTTCCGCCAGGTAGTCGCAGCGCAGTTCGAATCGCGGCAGCTCGAAGCCGGCGAACGGGTGCCCGTGGTCGCCTTCGCGATGCACGTGCAGCGTCGCCGGTGCCGACGCACCCGGCGCCAGCGTCAGGTGCGCGTGGTCGGGCGCGAACACCATCGGCGCTTCGTTCAGCGGCACGATGGTCAGCTCGATCGGGCGCTCCCCGGGGTTGGTGAACGTCATCTCCAGCAGCCCGTCGATGCCGCCGTGCGCATCGACGTCGGGGATCGCGACATACGTCGGTCGCAGTCGTTCGTGCACGTGCTCGACGTCTTCGCTGAGCTCGCCGGTGATCTGCTGCGGATCGAGCACGGTGCCGACCGGCAACGCCGCGACGGTGATCCCCTGTGGCCGCACGGTGACGACATGGAACTCGTGCAGGTAGCCGGCGCGCGGCGCCTCCATCTCGAGGTAGGCGCCGACCGATGCCACCGTGTAGTACTGGATGCCATCGCGCACGCCATCGAAGCGCATCCGGTGGATGTGACCGCCGAACACCGCCGTGACGTTGCCGGCCTTGGCCAGCAGTTCGTGCACGCGCTGCCAGTCGTCGCCGTAGCCACGGCTCTGCACCCAACGCGGGTGATGCAGGAACAAGAACACGTGCCGCGCGCCCTTGGCCTGCTGCAGGGTTTCCGCCAGCCAGCTGAACTGCGCCTCGCTCATCTTCTGCGCCGCCGGCTTGCTGAAGTCCTTCTCGCCGGTCGCCGGGTCGCCCTCGTCACTGTAGAGGGCGATGAACCAGCATTGTTTGTGTTCGATCGCGTACCACAGCGGCCCGAAGTGCTGTTCGTAGTCGCCTTCGTGTTCGCCCGGCGGCTTGCCGGCGCCGCGCCAGTAGATGTCGTGGTTGCCCGCGACCGGATACCACGGCATCCGCAGCTTCTGCATCGCGCCCTTGTATTCGGCGGCCTGCAGCAGCCACTGCGGCGTCGTGTTGTAGCCGTTGACCAGGTCGCCGACGGTGAACACGAGGTCGGGGTCGAGCAGGTTGGTGTCGGCGACGGCCTGCGCGAGCACCTTGATGCCGTCGGGCGGGCCGCCGGTGCGGTCGCCGAACACGACGAAGCCGAAGGCCTCGTCGGTCTTGGGCAGACGCAGCAGCTCCTTGCCCGCCGTGCGGCTGGTGTGGATCTGCGGGGCCTGGGCCGGCAGGCCGGTCGCCAGAATGGCGAGCAACGGGGAGAGCACGCGATGCATGGTGGATCACCGTAGCATGCGGTCCGTGAGGGGGCCGCCAACCCGCCGACAATCCGCGCGCCCGCCGGGGCGGCTCAGTTGCAGCTGATCTGCAGGTAGAACGAGGCGGGGGTCTCGGGCGTCTCGGACTCGGCGGTCAGCACCAGCGGGAAGTGCAGACTGCCGCCATCGTCGACCGGAACCCACTTCTTGATGATCGGATTCCAGATCGACTCATAGCGCCGCGTCAGGTCGACCCGCATGCCGGTGTCGTTGGTGCCGGCGGCCTCGAGCGCCGCGATGACCTGGCGCAGGTGGTAATGCAGCAGATCGTTCTGTTGCCACGGCGGCGCCGTGCTGGTCACGGCGGCCGTGTTGTCCAACGTGCGCAGCAGGTCGACCAGCCGGTTGGCGGGCTCGGTGTCGGTGGCTTCGTCGAAGGAGTTGTTGGCGTTGCGCTTGAAGCACTTGTAGGTGACTTGGGTGGTCGCCATGGCTCAGTCCAGTTCGGGGAGTTCGTCGGGGCGGATGGAGGTGGCTTCGGTGGTCAGACCGAGCGCACACAAGGCGTTGAAACGGCGGACCCACTGCTCGGCGGGCAGCGCGGCGAGCGACCGCCGCAGTTCGGTCATGCCCGGGTCGGTCAGCGTGTGCTGCTTGACGAAGCGCGGACCGTAGTCGTCGACACAGCGACCGCGGCCGCTCCAGCAGTGGTGCACGAACAGCTCGGTGCCGACGACGAACGTCGGCAGCAGCTCGAGCCAGAACGCCCGATCGAGGCCGAGACTGGCGAAGTACAGCGCCGCTTCAGTGAAGCAGAAGAACATCGCGCCGTCGGGCACGCCGTCCTCGGGCGGCCCCTGTTTGCCCTTGGTTTCGAACTGCAGATCACCGCAGGCGAAGCGGCAGAACGACGAGGCCAGCAGTTCGCGATCCCAGGCGTTCTTGTCCTTGCCCTTGCCCTGACCGGCGGCCTGGCACAGCACGCGGCGAAAGTGCGGCGCCACCAGGCTCGCTTCCGCCGTCCATTGCCCGTCTTCCTGCAGGCGATGGAAGTCGCGACCGCGCAAGGCGAGCGCCGCACGACGGCGATTGCGCCAAGGCAGGTAGACGCGCAACTGGTCGATGGCAAAGGCCAGGTCGGGTCGCTTGGGCCGCAGGGCCGGCGACCAGGTCTGCAGGTCGATGTCGTAGAGGACCTTCATCGCCCGCCGGCGCTTCGGGTCGGACTCTCTGGCAATGCGGCGCAGCCGTTCGGCGAACGCTGCGGCCGTCGGGTCGGGCGGCGCATTGCCGCCGCGGCGCTGGGTTGTCGTGGTGGTCATGGCAGACTCCTGGCGCAGCGGAAGCCGCGGCCGTGGTTGCAGTGACTGAGAGTGATCTCACTGATCTCGGCGTAGGCCGCGGCGCTGTCGTAGCGCGGCACGCTCGAGAGGGCCCAGTTGCGCCCGGCGACGAGGTGCGAGGCCTCGAGCAAGGTCCAGGTCCCCCGGTGTTCCGACAGGTCGGGCGACCACGCCGGCGTCTCGGTCCATTCGGCGACGTTGCCGAGCAGATGCAGCGGGCCGCCTTCGCGGTTGCTGCCGGCGCCGTCGGTGACGTTCCTGGTGTGGGCGCGATACTCCTCGAGTGCCAGAGCCCAGGGCAGGCTCGGACGGAAACTGCCGGTGACGGCGCCGCGCAGGCCGTCGGGGCCGAGCGTTCCCCACGGGAATGGCTGTTCCTTGGTGCAACCACCACAGGCGACCAGCCACTCGGGCCAGGTCGGCAGGCGCTTGCCGACCCACTCGGCATAGGCCTGGGCGGCGGCGAAGGTGACGAACACGGCCGGCCGATCGAGCAGTTCGGCATCGGCGCGGATCAGGTCGAACCACTGCCGGTCGATCGGGGACCCGGTGGCGTCCACGAAGCGCAGGAACTGGCGGTTGCTGACTTCGTGCTGGTCGATCTCGAACGGCGCGACCTCGATCGGCTCGGCGAGCGGGCGCCACGGCGCTTCTGCTGGCATCGTCAGTCGCCCGCTGCCAAAGGCGATCATCGGCACTGGATCCACAGCCGGCTCGCCGGCCGCATCGATGCGATGGCGGGTCGCCGGTTCTCGCAGCATGCGCGTGTACTCGCGGACTGGCTTGCCGGCTTCGACGATCGAGAAGCGCCATAGCCCGGGCTTGACGAAGTGGGTTCCGGTCCGGGCTGGCACTTGCGGCCCCGGCGTGCGGCTGCCCGTGGCGGTGTCGATCGCGGCGATGTGCAGGGACCGCGTGGCGGCGGGCGGGCCTCGGTCGGACTGGCTGACGACGAACATGACCGCGGCGGAGTCGAGGTCGTGGGGCAACAGGCTCCGCAGCTCGTCGTCGTCGGGGGCCACGGTCACCAGGGCGCTGGCCAGCCGTGCCGCCTCCTGTTGGTTTTTTTCCGGGGAGCCCGGTGCGTCGGGTCGCAGCAGGTTGCGGACCCTGTCCTTGCCGGCCGCCAGGTGCTTCATGAGCCGGTCGGAGAACGCGGCGACTACGGCCCCCTCTGCTGCGGTGATCCGAGCGCCAGCCAGTTGGTCGGCGGCGACCACGGCAAGTCGCAGTTCGGTCGTGGAAAGGCTCTCCCAGGATTGCGGTGCGCAGACCTCCTCCAGCAGACGGACCTGCGACTGGCGCCCACTGGCGAGCACCGACGGGGCGGCGGCCCACGCGGCCATGGCGATCGCCGCGGCGCCGCCCAGCATCGAGTACCGCCGCCGGTGCTGCCGGACATGCCGCAGCAGCGGCCGGAATCTGGCGCCGCGATCCGGCGCCGGCGGCTGGCCGACCAGGAAGCGCCGCAGATCGGCCGCCATCGCCGCGGCCGACGGATAGCGATCGTCGCGATGGAACGCCATGGCGCGCGCGCAGATCGCTGCCAACGCGGCGGGGGCGTCGGGGTTGCGCCGCTGGATCGGCTGCGGTCGACCGCGCTGGATCGCGGTCAGCACCGCGACGGCGGTGTCGCCGCGATACGGCACGTCCAGCGTCAGCAGTTCGTACAGCACGACGCCGAGCGACCAGAGGTCGGTCCGGTGATCGAGATCCTGGCCGTGGACCTGCTGCGCCTGCTCCGGACTCATGTAGTGCAGCGTGCCGGCCAGTTCGCCGGTGCGGGTCAGGCGCGTGGCGTGGGTGTCGCGAGCGACCCCGAAGTCGGTCAGCAGCACGTTGCCCTGGCGGTCGAGCAGCAGGTTCTGCGGTTTGACGTCGCGGTGCCAGATGCCGCCCTCGTGCGCACAACCGAGCGCGCTGGCGGCCTGCTCGCAGATCCTGGCCACGGCGCGATACCAGTCGGGCGAACCGAAGTCAGGCAACAGCCGTGGTACCGTCGGCGCGTCCTCGAGCTGCAGCTTCAGCTCGCGCGCAAGGTCGTGGCCGTCGATCAGATCCATCGCGATCCAGGCGTGCTCGGTGGTGCTGCCGCTGTCCTTGACCGCGACGATGTGCGGGTGCTGCAGTCGCTGGGCACTGGCGGCGTCGCGCAGGAAACGTTGCTGCAGCGTCTGCGAGGCGGTGGCGAGCGCCAGCACCTTCAGCGCGACCACCTGGTCGTCGCGTTGGGCCAGGCAGACGGGGTGGTTGCCGCGCCCCAGTTCGCCGCGGATCGCCCACGGCCCGATCTGGTCGGGCAACGCGACCCGCACCACAGCCGGTGGGTCCAGGAAGTCGTCGGTTGGCACCGAGTCCAGCAGCATCTGGATCTCGCGGCGCAGCGCGTCGTCGCCGCCGCATTGCTGCAGCAGGAAAGCCAGTCGTTCGTGCGGCGGCAGCTCCAGGGCCCGCTCGAACAGCGACCGGATCATGGTCTGGCGCGGGTCAGTCATTGCGCTCCAGCTCGTGCTTCAGATAGGCCTGGGCGATCTTCCAACGGCGTTGGATCGTCCGCCCGACGACCCCCAGGGCCTGGGCGCACTCGCTCTCGGTCTGGCCGGCGAAGAACCGCAGTTCGATCAGTTGCTCCAGATCCGGATGGGCAAGCCGCAGTCGCTCGAGAGCGGCGTCGAGGGCGAGCAGGTCGCCGGACCGTTCTTCGAATTGCTCGAGCAGAATGTCGAAGCTGACCCGATCGGCGTCCTGGGGTCGCTTCCTGGCCTTCTTGGCGCGCTTGTAGTCGATCAGGATCTGCCGCATGGCTTTCGCCGCGCAACGGATGAAGTGCGAGCGGTCGTTGTAGGCGCGCTGGCCCGAGGCGAAGAGCCGGAGCCACACCTCATGCACCAGCACGGTGGCGTGCATCGTGCGACCCTTCTCGTGGCGCGCGATCTTGCCGGCGACGCGTCGCAAGTCGTCATGGACCGATTGGAAGAGCTGGTCCGCTGCGATGGGGTCGCCGTTGCGGATCCGATCGAACAGATCCCCGGCCTGCGGTTCTGGTTCCATGGGGCGGGTCCGAGCTTCCTCTGCGGAGCGGTGGCTACCGCTCCCGCCCTGGATGCTACCGGGCCTCGCCGAATTGGGAAATGTGCCCTGCAACCCGGTCATTCCGGTGGTTTCGGTCGGTGACATGCCGGCAGGATGCGGCAAAGTGCAGCCCGTGATGCTCCGGGCGTGGTGAACGCTCGGGCATCACGGGTGCTTCGTCCCCTCGGCTCCGAAGTGGCCAATGGCTGCCGGTGAAGGCGGGCGCGTGGCCTGAATGCGTGCGCGGCGTGGTGTGCCGGTTGGTGCGTGTTGGCGGCGAGCGGAACACGGTGGTTGCGGACGTGCGGACAGGTGGGGCGTGGCAGGAGAACGAGCCTGGGGCGACAGGGGGCTCAGCCGCCCACGACAAGTAGGAACGCCGTACGCGTCAGGAACCCGACATTGGGTTTCATTTTCTTGGCCGCCGCCTAGGCTGCGGGCGTGGGGCCACGGCTTTGCATCGTCGGCGCAGGGCGCACGCGCAATGGCCTCGGGCCGTTCCTGGCGGATCACGCCGAACGGGCCGGAGCCCGGATCGTGGCCGTTCTCGGTCGCGACCAGGCGCGCAGTGACCGGCAAGCTGCCGAACTGGCGGCTCGCCTCGGACATACAGTTCAGCCGCTTTCCGATCCGTTCCAGCTTGGCACCGTCGATCTGGATGGCGTGATTGTGGCGTCGCCGCCGGAAACCCACCTGGCGTTCTTGCAGGTGGCCCTGGCCCGCGGCCTGCCGACACTCTGCGAAAAGCCGCTCGTTCTGCCGGCGCAGGCGGCGGCTGGCCTGCAGGTCGTGGCCGGGTTCCGGCAGCGCGGGGTGCTGCTGGAGGAGAACTGTCAGTGGCCGTTCATGCTGCCCGTGTTCGATCAGATCGTTCCGGATTGGCGGCAGCGGCCGGTCCGGACGCTGGTGATGGGGTTGTCGCCTTCGGCGCCGGGGCCCGGAATGATCGTCGATTCCCTGACGCATCTGCTGTCCGTCGCCCAGGCGGTCGCGCCCATCGCGGCGACGACCCGGTTGTGTTCGGTCCGCCGGCAGGGGCCTGCCGACGGCGATGCCCAGATCCTCGAGCTGCAGTTCGACGCCCCCGGGCTCGCTGCCCGTCTCGAACTGCGGGCCTGCCCGCAGCAGCCACGGCCGGCGTTCGTGGCCATCGATGGGGTCCGGGTCGACCGTCGGATCGGGGCGGGTTATCGCCTCGAGTTCGCGACGGCGGAACGTTCCGTCGCGGCACCTGACCCGATGGCCGCACTCGTGTATCGTTTCGTCTCCCAGCTGCCGCACCAGCAACTTGACCGAATCCACACAAGCGCCGACGCCATCGCCGAACGTCTCCGGCTCTACGACGAGATCCTCCGCCGGCTCGAGCCAGGCGCCGCCGGCTGAAGGCTCACCGGCGGTCGAGCAGAAGCACGACTTTGCCGCCAAGCTGCAGCAGCCGGCGCTGTGGCCGTACGTGGTCGACTACGTGCGCTGGCAGCGCGCCAGCCGGGCAGCAGCGGCCGCAGGGCAGCCCGAACCAGAACTGCCGGCATTGGCGCCGTTGTCGATCAATCTGGACCTGACGACGGCATGCAACTACGCGTGCGATCACTGCATCGACTGGGAGATCCTCAACAGCAAGGTCCGGCACGAAGACGAACGGCTGCGCGCCAGCATCCGGGCGATGGCGCTGCGCGGGCTGCGTTCGGTGATCCTGATCGGCGGCGGTGAGCCGACGCTGTATCCGGGCTTTGCCGAGTTCGTCCGCTTCGTCAAGGAACTCGGCCTGCAGACCGCGGTGGTCAGCAACGGCTCCCGCAACGATCGGATCCTGCAGGCGGCGCCGTACCTGCAGCGTGGTGACTGGGTCCGGCTGTCCCTGGATGCGGGCAGCAACGAGGTGTTCCGGCAGATGCACAAACCGTCGAGCCAGTCGCTGACGCTCGACGAGATCTGCGGCTGGATCCCGCGCATCAAGGCAGTCAATCCGGCGTTCGAGATCGGCTTCTCGTTCGTGATCACCTGGCACGGCGGTTCGCGCGGCGACGTGCGCGTGATCGAGAACATCCACGAGATCGAGGCTGCGGCCGAACGCGCGTGGCGCGCCGGCTTCGACTACATCTCGTTCAAGCCATTCCTCGAACGGCAGCCCGACGGCGCCGAGGTGATGGATCCGCACAAGGTCGCGGCCGAACTGCAGCAGATCGTCGAACGGATCCGAGCGGCGGTCGCGCGCGCGCGGGCCCGGGCGCCGGCAGGGTTTGCCGTGCTCGAGAGCACCAACCTGCGGCAACTGCTGGCCGGCACCTGGCAGGCGTTCACCCGGCAGCCGCGGCAGTGCCACATGCAGATGCTGCGGCAGGTGGTGACCCCGCTCGGCACCTTCAACTGCCCGGCCCATCGCGGCGTCGCCAAGGCGCGCGTCGGCGAGGCGGCGCTGTGGCAGCAGCCAGGCTTCGCGATGGCGGCGACCCAGCGGATCCTGGGCGCGTTCGACGCCAGCACCGAGTGCGCGCAGGTGACCTGCCTGTACCACGGCACCAACTGGTGGCTCGAGGGTCTGATCGCCAGCAGCACGCCGTTGCCGGCGGATGCGCCGGCCGCCGAACGCGCCGACTGGTTCCTGTAGCGCGATCGCCGCGGCGCTGTCGTGGTTCGGCTTCCGGCTGGCGGTCAGTGCGCTGGAGCTGCCGGCGGAAGCCCCGACCAGGTGACTTCGCGCTGACAGTGGCGGCACGGCAACCGGCTGCCGGCGGGTGGCGCGGTCGCCGCATCGCCGCGCCAGACCGGTTCGCCGCAGCGGCAGACGATGCCGCACAGGCGCGCCGGATTGCCGAGCACCAGCGCGTGCGGCGGCACGCTGCGGGTCACCACGCTGCCCATGCCGATCATGCAGAACTCGCCGAGCTCGAGGCCGGGACCGATCGTGCAGTTGGCGCCGATCGTCGCGCCGCGACGCACCGTGGTCGTCAGCGTCGCGTCGGTCGGGGCGCTGGTCAGCAGCGAAGTCAGGTCCGGGTCGCAGGCCCGCGGGAAGCGGTCGTTGGTGAACACGGTGTGGGCCGCGATCATCACGCCGTCCTCGATCACGACTTCGGCGCAGACGTAGACGCACGCGTTCAGCTTGCAGCGGTTGCCGATGCGGACGCCGTAGGCGATGTAGGTCTTCTCGCCGACGATGCAGTCGACGCCGAGGCTGGCGCCGCGGCGGATGTGGACGTGGTCCCAGACCGAGGTGCCGGCGCCGATGGCGACGTCCGCTTCGATCAGTGCGGTGGGATCGATCCGCGGCGCGGTCATTGGTCCAGTTCCAGCCAGTGTTGACCGGCCGCCGAACGGTAGGCGAGGTCGATCACCTGCACCGACGCCAGCGCATCGGCCGTGGTGATCTCGCTGCCGCCGCCGCCGATCGCGCGGGCGAAGTCGGCCAGCTGCGCCGCGAACGCGGCGACCTTGTCGTAACCGTGACCGAACCCCGTCCAGTCGCGTTCACCCTGGCGCTTCCAGCGCGATTGCTTCCAGCCGACCTCGAGCGTGCCGCGCGAGCCGTAGACCCGGACATACGACGTGACTTCCTTGTGCAGGCTCCACGACAGGTCGATCGTGCCCATGGCGCCCTGCTGCGATTCGAACATCAAGCGCGCGGTGTCCTCGACCGGCAAGGGCTGCACGCGGCGGGGAAACCAGGCCTGCACGCGCGCGATCGGGCCGAGCAGGTAGCGCGCGAGATCGACCGAATGGCAGCCGTTGTCGATCAGCACGCCGCCGCCGGCGATCGCCGGGTTGCTGTTCCAGCGGCCGGTCATGTCGACGTGCGAGCAGAACACGTTCTCGAACAGCAGCACGTCGCCGACGATGCGTTCGTCGAGCAACCGCCGGGCGCGGACGATGTCCTGGGTGTAGCGGAACTTGCTGCCCATCATCAGCACGCGACCGGCGGTGGCAGCGGCCTCGACCATCCGTTCGGCCGCGGCGGGGGACGGCGCCAGCGGTTTCTCGCACAGCACGTGCACGCCGGCCCGCAGCAGGGCGGTGCTGATCGCTTCGTGCGTGTCGGGGGGCGTCAGCACCAACGCCGCGTCGAGGCGGGCCCCCTGTTGCCGGGCAGCGAGCAGCTCCTGGAGCGAGGCGTGGCGGGCGAGTCCCGGACGCGTCGCCAGCGCCTGAAGGCGCGCCGGGTCCGGGTCGACGGCGGCGATGACACGGAACGGGCTGTCGCCGAGTGCCTGCAGATACGCCTGGGCAATGCCGCCGCAGCCGACGATCGCCAGCGGGCGCGGCTCAGGCATGGGCCAGCACCCGCGCTTCCTGCTCGATCACCGAGGCGACCTGATCGAGGTGTTGCTGCTGCCACAGTTCGTTGATCGGCAGCACGACGACGCGCTCCAGGGCCCGCACCGCCCCTGGATAGTCGGCGCGCTGGAACAATGGACCATCGGTCCGGCCGCGGTCGTTGCAGGACAGCGGCAACGCGCTCACCGGCGACTGCCGCCACAGTTGGAACAGCCGGCACTCGAAGGCCGGCTTCTGGATGTAACGCGGCACACAGGCGACGCCCCGCGCGCGCATCCGCTTGCCGAGTTCGAGGGCACCGCCGTGGATCACGTCGGGATCGACCAGGAACGCGTACTTCCAGTACGTGTGGCGACCGCCGACCGGGTCCTCCGGCAGCTGCAGTCCGGGGATCGCGGCCAGGCGGCGGGTCAAGGCGGTGGCGACATCGCCGCGCCGCTGGACGACCCACGCCAGTTTGTCGAGTTGCGCCAACGCCACCGCGCCCTGCAGTTCGGTCAGTCGGTAGTTCAACGCCGGGAAGTAGTGATCCGGATCGCGATCGCCGTAGCCCCAGGCCTTGTTGACGGCGAGGAACACGGCGCGCGCGAGCTGCGGGTCGTCGGTGGTGACCACGCCGCCCTCGCCGGTGGTCATGTGCTTGCCCTGCTGCAGCGAGAACGTCGCCAGGTGGCTCTGCGTGCCCGCGATGCGGCCGCGGTCCTCGGCCAGGAACGACTGGGCACAGTCTTCGATGACGCGCAGACCGTGTTCGTTCGCCCAGCCGGTGATCGGCGCCATGTCGCAGCAGCGACCGAACAGATGGGTCACGACGATGGCGCGTGTGCGCGCGGTCCGCTGCCGGCGCAACGTGTCGACCGTGACGTTCAGCGTCACCGGATCGACGTCGGCGAACACCGGCACACCGCCCTCGTAGAGGATCGGCGTCAGTGCGCCCATGTCGGTGATCGGCGTGGTGATGACTTCATCGCCGGCCTGCAGCCGCAGCGCGGCGATCGCGACGTGCACGGCCGCCGAGCCACTGGCGCATGCGATCGCGTGCTTTCGGCCCATCCGGGCCGCGAAGTCCTGTTCGAAGCGGGTGACGAACGTGCCTTTGGTGGAGTTCAGTGTGCCGCTGCGGATGGCGCGACCGACGCGTTCGAGTTCGGCGGCGCCGAGCAGGCGGCCGGTCCAGTCGCCATCGCCGGGCAACGCGGTCGTCGTCGCGGCCGGCGCGGCCGGCGCGGTGCGCGGTGCCAGGAACGCGGCGATCGCGGCGAGCGCCGCGGCGGGGGCATCCAGGGCGTATGGCGAACGGACGGCCGGTGCCGCCAGCGCCAGGTCGATGGCCTGGGCCAGCTCCTCCCGGCGAGCGGACGTCAACCGGTTGCCGCCGCACTCGACGGTCTCCGGCTTGCCGGTGCGGTCGCCGATCGTCACGCACGGAATCGCGAACGCCGCGGCGAGTTCCTGCCAGCCGTGGCTGTCGGTCAGCAGCAGGCGGGCCTGCCGCAGGGCCGCGAGCGGCTCGAGGGCGGCCGGTCCGAGGTCCTGGATCGGCAGGCCAGGAGGCGCGAGGCAGTCGTGGATCGTCTGCCGCAACGCCGCGTTCGCGGCAGGGTGTTCGAGCGCGAGGCCGACGCAGGATGTCGTCGCGGCGCTGGCGCCGGTGACCGCGAGTGCGCCGGCATGCGCGAGGCTGCCGATCACCGCAATCGAGCCGAAGTCGTGCCGTTCGCGCAGCAGTTCGAGCCGCTGCAGTTCGTGGCCGCACAGACGCAGCGAAGCGCCGGCGTCGAGCATCTTGCGGCGGCGTTCGGCGGCGGTGTCGCCGTGGTCGCGCACACCGGCGTCGAGCTGGACCCGCGGCAGCTCGAGCGCATCGGCGAACTGCATCGCAGCGACCGCGCCGGCGCCGTGCCCACAGGCCAGCACCAGATCGACCGTGTGCAGTTCGGCCAGCGCCAGCAACCGGGTCGCCGCCGTGGCCGCGAGCGAGCGACTGGCCGCCAGGCCGAGCGCGATCGCCGGAGCCGGCAGGCCGAAGGCTCGGGCGGCTTCGATCGCGGCGGCATCGCCGAGGTGGACGAGGCGGGCGCGATGTCCGGCGGCGCTGGCTGCGTGCACCAGCGGCGCGACCGACAGGGCGTCGGCGCAGCCGCCGACGACGAACAGGAGCGTCGCCACGTCGAGCTCTAGCCCGGGCCTGGCCGCTGGTTGACGCGCACGGCGACGACCGACAGCAGGTCGTTCACCCGTTCTTCGATGCGGTTGACGTTGGCGACGTTGTCCATCACGATCGCCTGCTTCGAACTCGCCGGCATGAAGATCAGCCGGCCGGACCGCAGCAACGCATACTCGACGACGTCCTCGATCCGCTTGTTCATCTCCAGGCCTTCGGTCGACCACCGGGTGATGTCGCCGAGGTAGCCGTGGTGGTGCAGGATCTCGCGGGCGTTGACCTCGTAGTAGTGGAAGCGCGAGTTGACGAAGATCAGCAGGAAGATCAGGCCAAGGCCGATGCTGAAGAAGCCGTAGAACTGCGCGTTCATCTGGATGTCGATGGCGCGCAGCGCGCTGCCCAGGAAACCGGTGAGGTCCCACTTGGTGTCGACCCACAGGATCAACAGCGCCGCGGCGATGATGCCGATGACGATGGTGATCGACTTGATGCGCGAGAAGTCGAACGAGAACACCAGCAGGTTGCCGAGCAGGACGGCCATGAACACGTTGCCGAGCGTGGTGGGCGACACCCAGTCGAGCCAGCGCAGCAGGAAGAACACCGTCGCGAACAGGAACGTCGGGTAGAGGAACACGACCTTCGGCCAGGGTCGGATGATCACGCTCTCGGGCGTGCGCAGGTCGACGGCGGGAGGGGTGGCGGGTTCGGTCTGGGTCATGCGGGCAGCTACGAAGGAGGGGACCCAGGATTGTCTGCGACCGGCCGGTGCGAGCAAGCAGCGGAGCCGAGAACCGTGGCAGCGGCGTCGCCGCTGCGGCGCCCCGATGCGGCCGACCGCGGTCAGCCCTTCGGAATCATGTCGAGCAGCCAGGCGGGCAACGGTCGGCCCACGCGTTCGGCGGTCGCGATCAGCCCCTGGACCGAGGCCTCGCCGAGTTGCATCGCCAGCGCCAGCAGTGCCGTGGCATCCACGCTGCCGTCGGCGAGCAGTTCGGCAAGCCATGGCCCGGCGAACGCCGTCTGCACGCGACCGCGTACTGCCAGTGCCGTCTCCGGGGCGATGGCCGGGTGCTGCTGCACGGCATCCACCAGCCAGGCGCAGCCCGAGACCTCCCGGCGAGCGAGCAGGGCCGCCACCAGTGGGGTCAGGCGCGCGGTGACCAGGGCGCCGTCGACCGGGGCGGCTTCCAGATCCGCGAGCAGCCAACGGGCGGCGACCACCGGCAGATTGGCGGCCAGTTCGTGCGCGACCGCCGGTTCCAGGTCCAGGGCGGCGCGGCCAGCCGGTGGCAACGCGGCCCAAGGGCTTGGCGTCGCGGTGACCTGGGCCGGGGCTGGCCCGACGGCCGCGCGCAAGTCGATGCCGTCGAGCTGCAGTTGCTGCCAGCGGCTGACCAGATCGTCGTCCGGGGCCGCTCGCGGCGGATCCTGGGCCAGCAGTTCGGCGAATGCGATCAACGCCTTGGCGGTGACGCCGGGGGCCACCGTGAGCCGGCCGATGCCGATCCGCGTCAAGCGGGCGAGGATGCCGTCCTGGTCGCCGTCCGCCCAGACCGGGTCGCCATCGACGACCACCTGACTGCCGATCAGATCCAGGTTCAGCGGACCGGCAGCCGCGGCAGCCAGCATCCGGCTGGCGAACTGCCGCAGGGCGTCCTGCCGCACACGATGGCCCGCCGGGTGCAGCCGAACGGCCGCGCCGGCATGGTGCAATGCCGCCAATGCGGCACGCAACTGCGTGCGTTCGGGCGCGGTGGGTCGCGGCGGCTCGGTCACTGGAACTGTATCGGCCATGCGAGCGCCGCGGCTCGACCGCGAACTGGTCGGTGGCGACCGCCCTGAAGCCGTGGGAAAAGCCGTCGAGGCTGTGCTAGAAGTGTCCCTTCGTGAGAACGCGCGACCTACTGCTCTGTCTGGGGATGCTGCTCGTGGCAGTGGCCTGTGGCGGCGGACTGCGCCCGATCCAGGCCCCCTCCGGCGCAGGCCCGCGCACGCCACAAGCGCTGATCGTCAGGATCACCGGGGCGCTCGGCACGCCGGAGATCGCCCGTTGCCACCGGGCGCTGCGTCTGGCCCAGGCCGAGGGCGTCGCCAAGGTCGTGTTCTGGTTCGAGGATGCCGGTGACATGGGCTACTCGGCGACCGAGGTGCAGAGCCTGCTGGACCGGCTGCAGTACAGCAGTGACGCCGATGCACGTTCCGAAACCGCCGGGGTCAAGACGGTGGCGCTGGTGCGCGGCAAGTGCTACTCGGGGCCGCTGTATGTCGCCCTGTGCTGCGACGACCTGTACGTGATGAAGGGAGCCGAGCTCGGCCCGATGGTCCCGGTGCCGACGCCGCTCGAAGAACTGCGGCAACTGACCGAAGACGACGGCGAACGGAAGTTCCTGACCGCCTTCCGTGGCGAGTTGCGCGAGCGGCTCGAGCAGCGCAAGGTCAAGATGCGGCCCGACGCGGTCAAGCTGTGCGAGGGCATGGTCGATCCGACGCTGAAGCTGACGCGCGCCGTCGTCCGCGAGGGCGGCATCGAGACCAACCGGTTGTTGACCCAGGCCGAACTGCTGGCGCTGAAGGGCGGCGGCGCGACGGTGCTGGCGCCGACGGAGCTGCCGAGCCCGGTCGTCCTCGGCGCCGCCGAGTCGGTGGACGTCGGTCTCGCCAAGGAGATCGTCCAGGACTTCGACCAGTTCTGCGCCGACGCGCTGACGGTGCCCCGCGACGACGTCGTCGAGCTGACCGCCGACTGGTCCGAGAACCTGGTCGGCTGGCTGCAACTGATCCAGCCGGTGCTGCTCGTGCTCGGCTTCGTGCTGCTGATGGTCGAGGTCAAGACTCCTGGCGTCGGCCTGCCGGGCGTGCTCGGCACCGCGTTCCTGGCGCTGGCGCTGTTCTACAGCTACCTCGTGGGCCTGGCGGAAGGCGCCGAAGTGCTGTTGTTCTTCCTCGGGCTGGCGGCGCTGGCGGTCGAGATCTTCCTGTTGCCGGGCACGATCGTGTTCGGTGCCGTCGGCTTCCTCTGCCTGGTGTTCGCGTTGATCCTGTCGCAGCAGAGCTTCGTGATTCCGGACACGGTGTCCGAGGACGAGATCCTGCTGCAGAACCTGACCAACCTGACGCTGATCTTCCTGTCGGTGATCGCGGCGACGATCCTGACCTGGAAGCTGCTGCCGAAGGTGCCGTTCCTGAATCGCGTGTTGCTGCGGCCGCCGGCGCCGCAACCGGCGATGGCCGGGAACGCGGCCGTCGCCGCGGTCGGCACCGTGCCGGTGGGCCAGCTCGGCCGTGCGGCCACCGTGCTGCGGCCCTCGGGGACGATGGCGGTCGGTGGCGAGCGCATCGATGTCGTCACCGCGGGCGAGTTCATCGAGGCCGGCACCGAAGTCCGCGTCGTCGAGGTGCAGGGCACCCGGATCGTCGTCGAAGCGGTGCCGCCGAGGCAGGGCGAACGCGGCAGCGTCGGCCTGGTGCTGCTGGTTGCCGTGGTCGGCCTGGCGCTGCTGGTCGCCGAGGTCGTGCTGGTGTCGTTCGGCACGCTGCTGATCCTTGCGGGTGTCGCGCTGATCGGCGCGGTGTTCATGGCGTTCGCCGAGTCGTTCGCGTTCGGCGTCACGATGGTGATCGTCGAATCGATCGCCGCACCCGTGGTGTTCACGATGGCGCTGAAGCTCCTGCCCAACACGCGTCTCGGCAAGGCGATCCTGCTTGAAGGGCCCAAGCCCGCCGAGGTCAGCGGTGCCGGCGAGGATCCGGCGCTGCGGGCGCTGCTCGATCGCCAGGGCGTCACGGTCTCGCCGCTGCGGCCGGCCGGTTATGCGAAGGTCGACGGCCGTCGCGTCGACGTGATCACCCGCGGGGAGATGCTCGACGAGGGCGTCGCCGTCAAAGTCATCCAGGTGCAGGGCAATCGCGTCGTGGTCGCTGCGATCACGAGTTGAGCCCGCGCCTTCGTTCGTCTCCCACTCACCACCCAACTGGAGTGCTCCGATGCTGACGTACGCCGACGCCGACAGCGAACTGCTGAAGTACCTGCTGATCATCGGGCTGGTCGTCCTGGTCGTCCTGGTCCTGATCTCGCTGAAGTTCATCAACCTGTGGATCCAGGCCTACATGTCGCGTACCCCGATCAGCTTCTTCCAGCTGGTCGGCATGCAGTTGCGCAAGGTCAATCCGACGGTGATCGTCCGCGGCATGATCTCGGCGACGCAGGCCGGTTTGCCGCTGCGCACCAACGAAATCGAGGCGCACTACCTTGCCGGCGGCAACGTGCTGAACGTCGTCCGCGCGCTGATCGCCGCCGACCGCGCCAACCTCGGGTTGGCGTTCACGCAGGCGGCGGCGATCGACCTGGCCGGTCGTGACGTACTCGACGCCGTGCAGACCTCGGTGACGCCGAAGGTCATCGACTGTCCGCCCGAGGGCAAGGTCGCGGCGATGGCCAAGAACGGCATCCAGGTGCTGGCCAA
This sequence comes from Planctomycetota bacterium, assembly GCA_016713175.1. Taxonomy (GTDB): domain Bacteria; phylum Planctomycetota; class UBA1135; order UBA1135; family UBA2386; genus JADJPQ01. Next base: position 167,276 of record JADJPQ010000026.1, on the reverse strand, counting down.
GGCGCGGGTGACCGTGCGGACCAACATCAAGCGGCTGGTCGGCGGCGCCACCGAGGAGACGATCATCGCCCGCGTCGGCGAAGGCATCGTGTCGACGATCGGCAGTTCGGACACGCACAAGGACGTGCTCGAGAACCCCGACCGGATCAGCAAGGGCGTGCTCGCCAAGGGCCTCGATGCCGGCACCGCGTTCGAGATCCTGTCGATCGACATCGCCGACGTCGACATCGGCGACAACATCGGCGCCCGGTTGCAGGCCGACCAGGCCGAAGCCGACAAGCGCGTGGCGCAGGCCGCCGCCGAGTCGCGGCGCGCAATGGCCGTCGCTGCCGAGCAGGAGAACATTGCCGAGATCGCCGCCAACCGTGCCAAGCTGGTGCTGGCCGAGGCCGAGGTGCCGCAGGCGATGGCCGATGCGTTCCGCAGTGGCAACATGGGCATCATGGACTATCAGCGCATGAAGAACCTCGAGGCCGACACGCGGATGCGCGGGCAGATCGCCGCCGGCGAGGAGGCGCACATGGCCGATGAACGGTCCCGGCGCAAGTCGGGGCAGGAGTAGCGCGTCGTGCAGGAACTGCTTCGCCTGCTGAAGAAGCACCCGGAAGTCCTGATCATCGTCGTGATCTGGGTGGTCGGCTTCATCGCCTCGATGCTGCAGAAGGCGAAGAAGGCGCAGGAGGCGCGGCGCCGTCGCGAGTCGCTGCCGTCGATGCAGGTGCCGCGGCAGGAGCCGACGGCGCCAGTGGCGATGCCGGCACCCGCACCGCCGCGTCCGGTACGGCAGGACCCCGAGGCGGTGGCGCGCGAGATGCGCCGGATCCTGGGCATGGAACCGTCGGCCGGCGACGCCGGCAAGACCTCCGAGCCCGAGCCGGTGTTGCGTCGGCGACCGGTGGCCGAGGCGCCGCCGCCGCGACCGCGCCCGAAGTGGGACGCCTCTGCCGAACGGGCGCCGACGCCGGTGATGCCCACCACCCAGAGGCGCCAGCTCGAGCTCCACGTCGATCCCCACGTCGGCGAGGGCATCCGGAAGCGCTCTTCGCCCGTCAGTGGCGCGGTCGGCACACATGCGATCGGCGATCTCGGCGGTCGCAGTCAGGCCGGGTCGCGGGTCCGACGGCGCGACGGGTCTCGGCTGGTCGATCTGCACGATCTCAAGCGCGCGCTCGTGCTGCGCGAGATCTTCGACGCGCCGTTGGCGCTGCGCGGCCGGCACCTCGACGAGCGGTAGGCTCGGATCATCGTGGCCGCGCGCCGGTTCGCGGCCAGCGATCAGTCGCTGATTTTGGTAGATGTCGATGGCGTTTTTCCAGTAAAAACGCCATCGATGTTTACGCGACGTCTTCGTCCGCCCGAGCAGTCGTTCTTCCTGTTGGGCGCCCGCGCCACCGGCAAGACAACCTGGATCCAACAGCATTTTCCGAAAGCCGAAAACTACGACCTGCTGCTCACCGACGAGAGTCTGCGACTTTCGCGGGAGCCGGGCCTGTTGCGGGCGGAATGCGCCGCGCTTCCCGACGATGCCTGGATCGTCATCGACGAGGTGCAGCGCGTGCCGGCGCTCCTCGACGAAGTGCAGTACCTGATGACGAAGAAACGGCAGCGCTTCGTGCTGTCCGGATCGAGCGCACGCAAGCTCAAACGCAGCGGGGTCAACCTGCTTGCCGGTCGCGCCGAACTGCGCCAGATGTTTCCGCTGGTCTCCGCGGAGACCGGCTTCGATCGTGCGCTCGATGCGATCCTGACCGAAGGCATGCTGCCGATGGCGGTGACTGGCCGGCGACCCGCGGCATTCCTGCGCGCCTATTGCGATACCTACCTGAAGGAGGAAGTGCAGCAGGAGGCGCTAGTCCGGCAGATCGGCCCGTTCCACCGGTTCCTCGAAGTTGCGGCACGCGTCAACGGCCAGACGGTGAACGTCACCGGGATCGCCCGCGATGCCGGCATCGCCAGGCAGACCGCCAGCCAGTTCTTCCAGATCCTCGTCGACACGCTGCTCGGCACCTGGTTGCCGGCGTGGAAGCTCAAGCGCGCCGTCAAGCAGATCGCGCATCCGAAGTTCTATCTGTTCGACCCGGGCGTAGCCCGGCAGCTCGCTGGCACCGCGGCTCTCGACTTGCACCCGGAGGAGCGCGGCGCACTGATCGAGACGTTCCTGCTGCACGAGCTGCGGGCCTTCCTGCACTACTCGGAACTCGAGTATCCGATCGCCTACTGGCAACCGCACGGCGGCAACGAGGTCGACTTCGTGATCGAGACCCGTGCCGGATTGCTGGCGATCGAGGCAAAGGCCGGAACGCGATGGGATCCGAGGTTCGCGGCCGGAATCCACTCGCTGCGCGAGCGGGTCCCGGACGGCAACGTCAAGGCCATCGGGGTCTACTCCGGGCCCCGGGCACTCGTGGTGGACGACGTCCGGGTGCTGCCCTGGCAGGAGTTTCTTGGCGAACTCTGGGCCGGGCGTCTGATCCCGGCCTGACCGCTACTTGTCGTCCCTGGCGCCGCCCCCGATCAACGGCGCCGCCGGATCCTTGCCGTTGCGCCCGCCGGCCTTCTTCCACAGTTCGGGGTCGATCTCCGGCCGGCCGGGCTGTTCGGCGAGCTCGTAGCCGATGTCGTAGACCCACTGCGCGATCCGAACGAGCTTCTCGTAGTTGATCTTGTCCGGCGTGTCACTCTGCTTGTGGTAGTCGCCGTGCAAGCCGGTGAAGAAGAACGCGATCGGCACGCCCTCGCGCGCGAAGTTGGCATGGTCGCTGCGGCCGAACATGCCCTCCTCGTCGTACTCGATGTCGAACGCGGCGGCGGCGTTCTTCTGCAGGCACAGCTCGTGCAGGGCCGGCGACAGCTTCTTCGTGCCGATCAGGTGCACGGTGTTGCGGTTCTCCTCGGCCTTCTCGCCGCGGTTGCCTTCGACGCTTTCCTCCTCGTCGCGGCCGATCATGTCCATCTGCAGTTCGCCGACGATCGACGACAGCGGGATCGGGCAGTTGCGGACGAAGAAGTCGGAACCGATCAGGCCGTTCTCCTCGCCGCAGAACGCGACGAACAGCACGCTGCGCTTGGGTCGCGACTTGTTCTTGGCGAACGCCTGCGCGACGGCCATCACGCCGGTCGAACCCGAGCCGTCGTCGTCGGCGCCCGGAAAGAACGTCTCGCCGCGGCGGCCGAGATGGTCGAGGTGGCTGCCGATCACGACATACTCGTCGCGCAGTTTCGGATCGCTCCCCGGCAGCACGCCGACGACGTTGCAGGCCGGTGCCTGACTCTTGCTGGTGGTGACCTGGATCGTCGCTTGCAGCCCGGGCATCGGCGTGGCGACCGCGGCGCCCTTCAGCGTGTCGGCGTCGAGCTTCGCCGCAGCCAACAGCGCCGTCAGGTCGTCGCCGCCGAACGACAGGTTGGCCGGACTCATCGCCGCGCCGGCAGCCGCCGGGCTGGCGCGCCGGCCGGCTCCCGCACGGCCCTGGATGCCGCCGGTGACCGGATCCTTGCTGGCGAACAGCAGCGCCGCCGCCTTCTTGTCGGCGAGGGCCCGCTGCACGGCAAAGCGCGCCATCGTCCCCTGCCCCTGGGTCTCGGTGCCGTCGGTCAAGAGGAACACGATCGCGACCTTGCCGGCCAGGTCGACGTCCTGGAGGCCGGCGATGCCGTCGTCGCGGCGGGCCGGCGGTTTGAAGCACAAGAGCACCGGTTCACCCTTGGCCTCGAGGTTGGCGGAGGCGTTGCCGCCCAGCCGTTCGGCCGGGATCTCGACGACCTTCTGATCGCCGAGCGCGAACGCCACGAACGTCCTGGTCGAGTCGATCTTGACCGCACCCCAGGGCACCTGCTGGAAGAACGTCTTGTTGTCGCCGCGCGGCTCCAGGCCGAGGCTCTGGAAGTGTGCAGCGACGAAGTCGGCTGCCTTCTGGAAGCCCTCCTGACCGGTGCCGCGGCCGCCGAACTCCGGCGACGCGAGCGTGTGCAGCCACTTGCTGCATTGTTCGGCGGTGATCGTGGTGCCGCCCGTGGCACGGTCTGGCGGCAGCGGTTGTTGGGCGGTCAGCGTCGCGGCCAGCGCGGCGGCGACGGCAAAGGAGAGAAGGCGATTGGCGCGCATGGCGCTGCTACGTAGCGGCCCGATGGGGCGCGAGGAAGGGCTTGATCGCGGAGTTGCAAGGACCGGACGAACGGCCGGCCGCTCACAGGCGGAGGCGTCGGCGCAGCCGTTCCCAGAACGTGGCTTCCGGGCGGTCGTCGCGCGGGTCGGTGCGGTGGCGGCGGTCGTCCGATTCGGGTAGCAGCGGTCGGTCGAGATCGATGACCGTGGGGGCCGTGGCCAGGGCCTGGATCGGGTTGCCGGCGAGGTCGTCGACCAGGCGGCGCGCCGATGCGGTGGCGTCACCGAGTCGTTCCGTTTCGCCGCTGACCCAGCTCGTGGCGGCGGGCAGCTGCCCACCGCGAGCCAGCTCCCGGCCGGCCAGTTCGCCGGTGCGATGAGGCAATCTGCCGCTGCGCGCCAGCTCGCCGTTGGCGGCGCCGGCGGCGCTCCTGGTCATGCCCGCCAGGTCGTTGCCGATTGCGGTCGGCGACAGGAAGCGGACCCACAGGCCGTGCGGCGAGCCGAGGGCGTCGTTCCGGCCCGGCGTCGCCGAGCAGGCGGACAGCAGCAGGATGCCTGACCACGCGAAATGGCGCATGCAAGGACGCGCGGTTCACGCCCCGCGCAAGGACACCAGCGGATCATGCCGCGCCGCCCGCAGGGCCGGAAGGGCCGACACCAGCGCGCCGATCAGCATCGCCATCGCCGCGACCTGCGCGATCCACACCGGATCGAGTTCGTGCGGCACCCGATCGAGGTTGTAGACCTTCAACGGGAACAGATCGACGCCGGTCAGGCCCAGCACGAACTGACGGAACTCCTCCAGATAGATCGCCGACAGACAGCCGGTGACGGTGCCGAGCAGCACGCCGGCCAGCGTGATCGCCACGCCGCACGACAAGAACACCTGCATGATCCCGAAGGCGGAGCCGCCCATCGCCGTCAGGATGCCGATGTCGCCGGTCTTCTCGGCGACCATCATCGACAGCGTCGCATACATCAGGAACGCTGCGACCACCATGATGACGATCAGCACGATCTTCATCAGTGCGCGTTGGTGTTCGACCGACTGCAGCAGGCTCTGGTTGCGTTCGCGCCACGTCCGGACGACGGGCCCGGTCTCGCCCGGACGCGTGCCGGCCGCCTGGCGCGCCAGTTCGGCGATCCGGTTGCGCGCGGCGGTGAGGTCGGCGCCGGGGTGCAGCCGGATCGAGAGTTCCTGCACCGGATGGGCCTGGTCGGGGCGCAGCAACTTGCCGAGCGTGACGAGGTCGACGAGCAGGTTGTTGCCGTCGAAGCCGCCGTGGCGGGTCCGGTAGGCGCCGGCGACCGCGAATTCGACATGCAGCGGTTCGATCGCCGTGGCGGCGACGTTGCCGGCCGCGACCCGGCCGGTCGTCAGCACGACCTTGTCGCCGGGCTTCAGACCCTCGGCGCGCATCCGTTCTTCGCCGAGCAGCATCGTCGGCAGGTCGTCGATGCGGCGCAGCGGGTCGTCTGGATCGGCGACCGCCAGCGCCGGATCGCGGACCTGAAGCCACGACCGGAAACCGGTCGCCGTCGCCTCGCGCGCCGGATCGATGCCGAGCACGAACAGGAACGGCACGTCGCCGCCCTGCAGTGCGCTGCGACCGAGCAGCGGTGGTGGTGGCGGCCGATGGCCCCGGCGGTGCACCAGGCCGAAGTGCACCAGTCGCGGCGCGGTGCCGGCCACGTCCGGGTCGGCTTCGAGCAGTTCGCGCAGCTTGTGTTCGTCCAGCGGCTGGGCAGGCCGTTCCCGTTCAAACGGCGAGTCGGCACCGTCGCGGGCGAGCAGGCTCAGGTCGGCGCCGGCCGAACGGATGTGCTCGGTGACCACGGCGATGAAGCCGGAGAAGATCGACACCACGACGATCAGGGCCCAGACGCCCAGTGTGACGCCGAGCATGCCCAGGATGTTGATCGGCCGCGTCAGCAGGTAGCGCAGCGCCAGGAACAGCCGGTACATCAGTTCACCACCCGGCCGTCCCGCAGGCGCACGGTGCGGTGGCAGCGCGCGGCGATGTCTTCGTTGTGGGTGACGATGACGAACGCGATGCCGCGTTCCTGGTTGATCTGGAACAGCAGTTCGATGACGCCTTCGGCGGTCGCCGAGTCGAGGTTGCCGGTCGGCTCGTCGGCCAGGATCACCCGCGGCGCGGTCATCAGCGCCCGAGCGATCGCGACGCGCTGGCGTTCGCCGCCGGACAGTTCGGCCGGTCGATGGCGCAGCCGCTGGGCGAGCCCGACCTGGGTCAACAGATCGATCGCCTGCTGCTTCACCTGCCGCCGTTCGCCGAGGTACTGCAGCACGGAGCGGTGCATCATCTTGCCGAGCAGCACGTTCTGCAGCGCGGTCAGCTCCGGGATCAGGTGGTAGAACTGGAACACGAAGCCGACGTGGCGATGCCGCAACCGCGCGCGGGCCGCCGCCGACAAGCCGGTGGTCGCGGCACCGTCGTAACGGACCGCCCCGCCGGTCGGCACGTCGAGCAGGCCGAGCAGGTGCAGCAGCGTCGACTTGCCGGCGCCGGACATGCCGAGCAGCGCGACCATCTCGCCGGGCAGGACCTGCAGGTCGACGCCCTTCAGCACCGGGATCTCGGTGCGCCCGAGTCGATAGCTCTTGTGCAGACCTTCGGCGGCGAGAACGGGAGTCGTCATTCGTAGCTCAGTGCCTCGACGGGCAGCATGCGCGCCGCCCGGCGCGCGGGCAGCCACGCGACCAGCAGCGTCAACAGGAACGCGGCGACCGGCACGCCGATGAGCCACGCCGGCTCCAGCCGGCACGGGATCTCGGGCAGGTCGAACAGCCGGCGCGGGAACATCTCCAACCCGAAGTTCTCGAACAACCAGTCGTTGACGGGGTTGATCCAGCGGGTCGACAGCACCCCGAGCACGAGGCCGGCGAGACTGCCGATCAGCCCGATCACGATGCCGCAGGTCAGGAACGTTGCGCCGATGCCGCGCGGCGTGCTGCCGATCGCGCACAGGATGCCGATGTCCTTGGTCTTCTGCGCGACCATCATGTGCAGCGTCGCATAGACCAGGAAGGCGGCGATCAGCATCACGACGAACAGCACGATCTGCATCATCGCGCGTTCGTGGCCGACGGCGTCCAGGAACACCTGGTTCTGCTGCACCCAGTCGAGCACGTTGGCCTGCTGCAGTCCGGGCAGCGCGCGAACCCGCTGCCGTACGCGCGCCTGCACGACCGCCGGATCCTGGCCGGCGACGACGGCGATCGCGACGTCGGTGATCAGATCGATCGAGCCATCGTCGTGGAAGTCGTGCCCGAGCATCGAGCGCAGCGTCTCGATCGGCACGATCGCGGTGGTGTCGTCGAAGATCCGATGCCTGGTCTTGAATGCACCGGCGAAAGTGAAGCGTTCGCGGATCGCCACGGTCTCCTTGCCGGCGCCGTCCGCCTGCCCGTCGAAGCGGGCGGAGATGATGTCGAGCGGGAAGCCGGGTTCGAGATGGTGCGAATACAGGCGATCGAGACTGAGCAGCAAGCCTGGCGACAGCGTCCGGTGCAGCGACGGTTGCGTCGGCACCGGCAGGCCGGCGCGGCGGCGGCCCTGCCATTCGAGCCACGCGGGGACGTGCAGGCGCTTGATCGGGTCGGCCTGGTCGGCGGGGGTGGCGTCGAGATCCTGTGGCTTCAGCCGTTCGTGTTCGTGCTGATACCACTGCGTCTGCGCCGAGACTCTGCCTTCGGCGGCGGGGTCGATGCCAACCAGCTGCACGAACGCCGTGCTCGCCGAACTGAAGTCGACGAACTGCGCGGCGCCGCCCTGGGCCTGCGGCGTCAGCACGTGGAACACGCCGAAGTGGCGCAGCCGCGGCGCCAACGCCGCAACGCCGTCGACGCCGGCGATCGCGTCGCGTAGCGACGCGTAGCCGGTGTCGTGCGGCAGATCGGTGACCAGCAGATCCGTGGACGTGCGGCGGACATCGTCCTGGATGTTGCCGATGAAGCCCGAGAACACCGCCCGGACCAGGATCATCGCCCACACCGCGACGGCGACGCCGACGATGCCGAGCACGTTGACCCAGCGCGACCGCAGGTAACGGACGGCGAGCAGACAGCTCGAGGCCTGCAGCAAGCTCAGCGCTCCTGCGGCGGCGCCGGTTCGGCTGTTGGCGCGGTCGGATCGACCCGCCGCAGCAGCGGGAACAGCACGACATCGCGGATCGAGTCGCTGCCGGTCAGCAGCATCGTCAGCCGGTCGATGCCGATGCCGAGCCCGCCGGCCGGCGGCATGCCGTACTCCAGCGCGGTGACGTAGTCGACGTCGACCTCGCCCGGCGTCTCGTCGTCCTTGTGCAGCAGCTGCGCCTGGAAGCGCTGTTCCTGATCGATCGGGTCGTTCAGCTCGGAGAACGCGTTGCCGAGCTCCATGCCGCTGAGGAACAGTTCGAAGCGCTCGGTCACGCGCGCATCCTCGGGCATGCGCTTGGCCAGCGGCGAGATCGCCACCGGATAGTCGTGCACGAAGATCGGCCCCTGCAGCGTGTCCTCGACCGTCGCCTCGAACACGTCGTTGGCGAGCTTCTCCGGCGGCAGGCCGTCGGTCTTCAGGCCGAGTTCGCGCGCGCGCCGCAGCACGCTCTGGTGGTCGAACCAGTCGCAACCCGGATTCTGCTGCGCGAACAGATCGAGATAGCGTGCCTTCTGGAACGGCGGCTTCAGGTCGAAGCTCTTGCCGCGGAACGTCACCACCGTCTGGCCGCCGAGCACCGTCGCGCACAGGTGCGCGAACAGGCCTTCGACGCGGGCCATGATGTCCTTGTAGTCGGCCCACGCCTCGTAGCTCTCGAGCATCGTGAACTCGGGATTGTGGCGCGTGCTGATGCCCTCGTTGCGGAACACCCGGCCGATCTCGTAGACGCGCTCCATGCCGCCGACGATCAGGCGCTTCAGGTAGAGCTCCGGCGCGATGCGCAGGAAGAGCGGCATGTCCAGCGCGTTGTGGTGCGTCTTGAACGGCCGCGCCGCGGCGCCGCCGAAGATCGGTTGCAGGATCGGCGTCTCGACCTCGAGGTAGCCGAGCGAGTCGAAGTAGGCGCGGACTTCGCGGACGATCTGCGACCGTTTGGCGAACGCGGCGCGCACGTCGGGGTTGGCGAACAGGTCGACGTAGCGCATCCGGTAGCGCTGTTCGACGTCCTGCAGGCCGTGCCACTTCTCCGGCGCCGCGCGCAGCGCCTTGCTGGCCAGCACCACTTCGGTCGCCCACAGCGTCCGTTCGCCCTTCTGGGTGTGGCCGACGATGCCGGTGATCGCCACCAGGTCGTTGCCCTCGACGCGCTTGCGGTCGGGCCAGAATGCCGGCAGCCGATCGCGTTCGAAGCCGATCTGCAGCGTGCCGGTGCGATCCTGCAAGTGGGAAAAGCGCAACTTGCCGAAGTCGCGGATCTGCGACAGCCGGCCGCAGACGGTCACGGCCTGGCCGACCCTCTGGTCGAAGTCGGCGAGCAGTTCGTGCAGCGGGATGCCGCGCGGCACTCGGGGCGGGAACGGGTCGACACCCGCGCCGCGCATGGCCTGCAGCTTTTCGAGTCGGTCCTTGGCGATGCCGTCGGTCAAGTTCGGGATCCTGTGCGGAAGCCCGGCAGGATAGGCGGCGGTCATGGTGACGGGAAGCGTTCGACTCTTCCGTTCCGCGGATCCGAGCGGCGAGTCGCCAGACCGCTCAGCGGAACGTCACCACCGGCGTGTCCGTCGTCCGTAGCGGGGTGCCGAACACCGCACCCGAGCAGCCGAACGAGGCGCCGCAGTCGATGCCCTGGAACCCCAGCACGAAGCCGACGAGCGAGCGTTCGCACGGCACTACGACGTTGTAGGTGGCGGTGATCTCCGAATGCAGGATCCGCCGCTTCCGCGACGCCGTTCAGTTCAGCTGGAACTGGAAGGTCGTCGTGCCGCCGAGCGGGGCACCCCCTGGGACTGTCAGGGTCAGGCCGCGCGCCTGGCCGTACGGCGAAGTTGCGCCGTCGATGACGATTCGAACTCCGTTCGATACGCGCACCGGATCGGTCGGGAACACCCAGGGGTTGTACATCAACACCTGGGCGAACACCTGCAATCCGCGCAGGCTGTTGGACCGCGGGATCGGCAGTGTCGGTACGACCGACGTGATCACGGGGAAGTACTCGGTCGGCAACACCAGCAGTGCGTCGCCGCCGCCGATCGGGATGTTGGCGGACTGCGGGCCCAGCAGCAGGTGGCACTCGGAGTGCACGTCGATGGTGATCGGGCAACGGGTCTGCAGGCCGCCGCGATCGGTCGCGGTCAGCTCGAGGTGCCAGGTCCCGATCTGCGCGAGGGTCGGTGTCCACGAGAAAACGGTGCTGACCGGGTTGCCGGTGGCTGGCAGCAGCGGTGTCCACGTGGCACCCGTCGGCAGCACGGTTGCGGCGAGCGTGACCAGGTCGCCCGGGTCGACATCCGAGGCGACGATCTGGAACGTCAGTCTGGCGCCGTTGACGATCGTCAGGCGTTGGCCGCAGGGACTCGGTGGATCGAACGTCGGCGGGAAGAACGTGCAGTTGGCGACCGTGTGTCGGTTGTTGTTCTCGTTGCACTCGTTGGCGATACCGTTCAGTCCACCGGCGTCGTCGGCGACCGCCGTGATCGGGTTGACCAGGTTCAAGGGGCCTGGTCGTGTCAGCGTCACGTCCTCGTAGGCACCGGGCTCGATCGGTCCCTGGGTGTTGGCGGTGCCGAGCAGCTGACCGCCGGCGGCCGGGTCACCATCGTAGAACGACACCGGCAGGCCGGTGCCTACCCGATTGGCGCCGCCATTGCCGATCCGGACGACCAGCGCGGTGCTGGCGGCGGTGCTGCTGCAGCGCAGCAGTGACGCGGTCAGGTCCGGGGCGATCGTCGCCGGCGGATTGCCGGACGGCAGGTTCTGCCGGAAGTTGTTGTAGACGTTGCCGGCAGGCGTCAGCCAGTTGATCGCGGCGACCGCCGGGATGGTGCCATCGTCGTTGACGTTGGTGATGTGATACGTGTGCTGATTCCAGATCCGCCGCGTCGTCACCCAGTTGTCGTTGGCGTCGCCGTAGACGAACACGCCGGTGCGGTTGCCGAACGCGTAGTTGTTGGCCACGGCGACGATCTCGGCGTTGCCGTCGGCGTCGATGTCGACGATCTGCACGTACTCGTAGGTGGTTCCCGAGCCCATCGGTTCCTGGAACAACACCTGGCCGGTGCTGCCCCGGTACACGCGCAGGAACAGTTCGTCGCGATAGACCACCTCGGCAGCGCCGTCGCCTTCGAAGTCGAACACCGACGAGCCGGTGACGTTCGAACTGTTGTCCTGTGTCGGACTGCTCCACAACACGGTGCCGCCGGTGTCGAACACTGCGTAGGCACCGGCGCCAGCCACGCCGATCTCCGGCAGGCCATCGCCGTCGAAGTCCGCCACCGTTGGCGGCCCGCCGCGGCCACCGCCCGGCAGCGCAGTCTGCCAGATCACGGTCATGTCGTGCTGCAGCAAGAACACCTGGCCGACCCGGACGAGCACGACTTCGGCTTGCGGATCGGCATCGAAGTTCGCGACCGCATTGAAGCCGTCACCGAGCCCGGGGTTGGACCAACGGATCGCGCCGAGATGGTCGTAGACGGTCGTACCGGCCACGATGTTCGGTAGGCCATCGACGTCGACATCGGCGACGACCGACAGCGGGCCGACACCGTTGTCGCCGCGTGCACCGGCGCCGGTCCAGCGCAGTGTGCCGTCGTGATTCAGCACCTGCCGGCCGACGACGATCTCTGGCGTGCCTTCGCCGTCCAGGTCGGTGATGGCCGGTCCGCCCCAGTTGATGGTCTCCAGCGCGGGGCTCTGCCACTTGAATGTGCCGTCGTGTTCGAATGCGAGCAGCACATTGCCGCTCTCGGCGACCGCCAGCACCTCCGGTCGCCCATCCGCGTCGATGTCGCCGGCAGCGACGCTCGCGGCACCACGCACGCGGTGGGACGGGTCGACCACGGTCCACAGCTCGGCGCCGCCGTTGCCGCTGATCGCCCGCAACCGGCCGTTGGTGACGTAGCCACCCCCGGTGAACGTGCTGAAGACGATGTCCGGGATGCCGTCGGCCGTCAGGTCGACGATCGCCGGCGTCATCATGATCTGGTTGCTGCCCGGTTCGACGGTGTGCGTGGTCTTCTGCCACTCGATGATCGGGCTGAAGGCACCCGGCTGTGGTTGGTACAGGCAGGCTCGGCCGGAATCGCCGAGGTTGTCGGTTTCGTTCGTCTCGGTGATTGCGTCGTCGGCATCGACGAGTGCGAAGATCAGATTGCCGGCGAACAGCACCGGCCCGGCGACCGCGGCGCTGACGGTGGTGTTCGCACCGGCGGCCAGGGCCGCGACGTTGGTCGAACCGAGGCGGCGATCGCCGCTCGGTGTCCAGTCACCGGAATGGTCGGTGTCCTCGAAGAACAGCACGGTGAACGGACCGTTGGCGTTGCCGGCGCCGTTGTTGTCGATCGTGGCGTTGGCGCTGCCGGTCAGCGCGAGGGCCTGCGCATCGACGATCGCGCCAGTCGGATCGACTGCCAGGACTCGTAGATTCGGCGATTGGCCGGTCAGGCTGGCGGCCAACACGAACAGGGATGCCGATGCGGCCCGGCGAAGCGGGCCGCAGATGACGGAATGCATGGTCAGAATCTCCTTGGGGCCGCGCGACGAACGACCGCCGATGCCATCGTCGGTTGCGTGCTCGCGCGGCGCAACCCCCCGATTGCCGGTGCATGCGGGTGCGCCGGTACGGTCGCCCTCGCTCAGTGGTCGTTGACGAACGTCGCGACGCCGTTGCTGGAGATTGCGCCGAATGGATTCTGCCCATTGGGCAGGCTGCCGGGCGGGAACAGGGCGATCGCCTGCGCGAACAGCGTGCCGCCCGGCGCAATACCCGGTGGGATCACCAACGACGCGAGCAACGTCGGCGACGCTCCGGTCGTCAGCACGAACAGATCGAGTGGCCCCAGATAGCGGCTGCATCCAGGCATCTGCAGCGGCGCCAGCGACGTGCCGGCGGCATCCTGCGTCAGGCTGAAGATCGCGAACGCGACGCGACTGCCGGGCGACAGTTCGGGCACGTTGTCGATCGCGTAGGTCAGCGTCACCCCGGCGCCCGGTGTGACGATCGGCGCCGGGGTTGCCGACAGGTGCACCGCCGCGACGTTCTGGTTGCCGAGCGTGAACGGCAGGCCGGTGGTCAGGTCGAGATCGCCCGCGTCGACGGACGGACCGCCCGGCGAGAAACCGATCAGGTGTTGTTCGGCCGGTGCCTGCGTCTGCCCGGTGCCGGCAATAGCCAGCGCCAACCAGACGTAGCGGACGACGCCGGTCGCCAGTTCGAACTGCAGTTGCTGCGAACCCGGATTGACGAGGCCCGCCGGTCGGCTCTCGACGCCGTTCCAGGTCACGTAGACGGTGCCGGCGAGTTCTTCCACCTGGATCGGGCCGGAGCCCGGCTCGGTCGGATCGAAGTCATGCCAGCAGTACCACGCGGTGCTCGCTTCCCCGAGCAACGCAGCGACCGTCGGCACCGCGGATGCGGCCGGCGTCATTGCCAACGGCGCGGCACCGACGATGCCGTTGCTGTGCACGTGCAAGGTGGCGGTCGAGCCGCCCGGGGACGGCATCGCCTGCGACAGGGCCACCGCGACCTGATCGTCATCGAGCAACGTCAGTGTGGTCGCCGCGCCGGTCGGCGCCGTCCAGGTGCCACCGCCCTGGCTGAGGGTGTAGCCCGAACCGTTCGGCGTCAGTGTCAGGGATTGGCCGGACAGCGCTGCGCTCGCTGCGGCGGGGGTCGCGAACCAGGTGCGGAACGAATCGGAGATCGGGTAGCAACCGACGCCATACTCGGTGTGATTGGCGGCCTGGCCGGGCAGCGTCGCGGTCGCGAACGCACCCTGGCTGAGGTTCCAGTACGAACCGCCCGACGTCGTCTCGAGTCGCAGCGCGCGCACGAGATAGGTGATCTCGCCGACGATCGGCGACGGGTCGGTGAACACCGTACCGGCGATCGGCGCGGTGTTGAGCCGGGTGAACGGTCCGAGCGCCGACGGCGCGCGATAGACGTGGTAGCCGGCGACCGGGTCGGTCGATGCCGTCCAGGTCACGTGCACCTGCGGCCACTGGTCGACGATCGTCGCCTGCGTCGGCGGCGCGATCACGTGCTGCCGCAAGGTCGGATCGCCCATCAGCGCGACGTGGATCGAGCGGGCGCCGAACCCGCCGGCGGTGGTGTCGTTCTGGCTGTAGCGCGCGCAGTAGCCGATCGTCTCGCCGAGCACCATCGGATGGAACGACCAGTGCGGCCGTCCGGCCCAGGCATTGGTCAGCGTCCAGCCGCTGCACAGCGGCGCCCGCAGGAAGTTGTTGGCGACGTCCCAATCGCCGAAGTAGCTGCCGAACAGCATCGTGAACACCGACCGGTTGGTGGCGTTGACGAAGTCGTTGGTCGCGCCGATGCCGCCGGCGCTCTGGTAGCTGCCGCCGCCGCAGCCGTACGACCAGACATGGCCGTTGCCGGAACCGGTGTTCAGCGTCGCGAAGTAATCGGCGGCGACGATGTTGCCGGCACCGACCAGCACGCCGAAGTTGCGCCAGCCCGATGCGGCGAAGGCTTCGCCGCCGAACCAGCCGAAGTTGTCGTCGATCACTGCGCGCTGGTCGACCGCGAAGACCTGGTGGCGGTAATCATGGTCCTTGTCGAGATAGCGTTCGAGCAGCACGGTCTCGCTGACGCCGAACGCCGGCATGTTGGCGAGATCGACGCGGCCGACCTGCAGGTCCATGTCGCTCGGCAGGCCGCTCTGGTCGAACTTGCCGTCGCCGGGGATGTTGCGGTTCTCGGGTCGCGAAGCCGACGTCGTGTTGAGCAGGTTGTCGGTCCACGGCCCGTTCAGCTCGCCGTAGTAGACGTCGGCGGCCCAGGCACCGGTGTGGTCGGGATGGCCATCGGGCGCGATCGAGCCCGAATATGGCACCGGCACGTGGCCGAGCACGAACACCGACTTGATCTGGCCCGGATTGGCCGCGACGTCGGCCGCGATCAGAGCTTTGACGGCGGTCACCGGATCCGTCGGTTGCACGTCGTGGCGCAGCACCAACCAGCCATCACCGACCAGATCGAGGATCAGCCGATCGATGCGGGGGGCCAGGGCCGTCGCCTGCGTGGCGTCGACCAACAGCACCAGCTTGCCACGGTTCTCCAGTGCGCTCGCTTCGATGCCAGCGGTGAGGAACCCGCGCGCCGCCGGGTTGCCGTTCTTGTTGAACCAGTACTCGTACCGGGTGCCGACGACGACGTTGCTGTCGGTCCAGGTGGTTGCGGCGCCGGCCCCCGGGATGCCGGTCAACGGTCCCCAGCTCGTCGCCCCCGCGAGGCGTCGGGCGACCGTGTAACCGGTGGCGGTGGCGTCCAGCGGCCAGCTGAACGTCAGGGACGGTGGGCTGGTCGTCGCGACGGCGGTGACCTGTACGGCAGCTTGCGCTGGCGTCTGCGCGAGTGCCGGGGCCGACAACGACAGCAGGATCGGTACGAAGTGGTGGAGTGGCGGTCTCTGCATGGGCGACACGGTCAAGGGGGTTGCCGGAGAGGATAGCGGCAGGACCCGCGAATGCCGCTGCGGTCGGCGTCGGCTCTGCTGCGGACCGCGGGTCCTGCGGCCTGATGGACCGCCCAGGACGCACCCCGGCGCGACCTCCGGCCCGACTCGGAACGCGCGGCACCAGCGCCGGATCGGGCCACGAAGTAGCGAGCGAGGCTGCGCCGTTTCAGGACCAGCGAAGCGGTGCGATGGCGCCGCTCCCGCTACGGCTGCACCGCGACCGCGAGCCCGTGGGTGGCCTGCAACCCCAGCGGCGCACATGGCAGTGGCGACAACCAGGCCACCTGCAGCCCGAACGTCAGCCCGGCGAATGCACTTGCCAACGGTGCGGCGACCGCGGCGCGGCCGTTGGTGTCCGCCGTCAGGCCGGCGATCAGGTCGAAGGTCGGACCGACATGCGCGACCACGCCCAGCAGCGGCAGGCCGGCCGGCAATGGGGCGCCGAGCGCGACGACTCCGAACGCGTTGGCCGGCGCCCTGGCGGCCAGCAGCGCGAAGTCGAGGTTGCCGGCGCGCGCCGGCCCGGAGCCGTTGCACCACGCCCCGGCGGCGCACCCCGGTGAGCCGGCGCCGACGCACGCCACGCCGAGCGGCAGGACGGCGTCGTCGATCTCGCGCCAGATGCGCTGCACGCGCGGGAAGGTGTTGGCGTTCTGGTTGCGCACCAGGAACACGCCGCTCGCGCCATGCGCCAGGTCGACCCAGCCGGCGAACCCGAACGCGCCCACGCCGCTGGCCAGCACCGTACGGCCCTGGCGGTCGCGGCGGTCGAGCCAGATGCCGATGCCGTACGGCGCCTGGTCCGGATGCGGCGTGCTGGCGATCGGGATCGACGAGGTCTGGTCGGCCAACATCGCGTCGACGCTGGCAGCGGACAGCACCTGCTGCCCGTTCCAGGCGCCGCCTGCGCGCAGCATGTCGACGAAAACGGCGTAGTCGCGCAGGTTGCTGCGCGCGCCCCCGGCGATGCGTGGGTTCTGGGTCGGGCCGAACGCCTCGAAGTCGGTCGCCGTCATCTGCAGCGGGGTGGCGATGCGCTGCTGGAACAACTGCGCCCACGACAGCCCGGTGCGGACCTCGCACACCGCGCCGGCCACGTGCATCGACACGCCGCCGTAGAGGAACTGCGAGCCCGGCGCGGACTGCAACGGGTCGTTGGCGAGCAGTGCGGCAGCCTGGCGCAGCGTGATCGAGTCGTCGCTGATCCACGGACTGCTGCCGGCCATGCCCGCGGTGTGCGTGAAGCACATGCGCAGCGTGATCTGCGCCTTGCTGCCGACGTTCCATTCGGGCAGGTACTGGCCAACGCGGTCGTCGAGCGCCAGCAGACCGCTGTCGACCAGCGCCAGCAGCACCGCCGCGGACAACGTCTTCGTCGCCGAGGCGATCGGCACCACCTGCTGCAGCGTGAACGACCCGAAGGCCTGCTGGAAGACGGTGGCGCCGAGCAGATCGACGCGCACACACGAACTGCCGGTGAACGGGAACTGCGCCAGCAGCTCCTGGGCGATCGGCGGGATGCCAGCGAGATCGTGGCAGCCGATCGACTGGGACGGGGACGGCAACTGGCAGAGGGTCACCGCGCACAGGGAAACGACGGACTTCACGGGTGCAGGTTGTCGCCGGGCCGGGGCCGGGGACGGCGCGGTGGGCGGGGACGGGGCGGTCCGCACGAACCG
The DNA here is from genome assembly GCA_016713175.1 of Planctomycetota bacterium. Taxonomy (GTDB): domain Bacteria; phylum Planctomycetota; class UBA1135; order UBA1135; family UBA2386; genus JADJPQ01. The sequence goes on along the minus strand of JADJPQ010000026.1, from coordinate 149,851 downwards.
TCAGTTCGGTGTCAGGGCCCGGATTTCGTCGCGTGCCGCCAGTACGCGTTCGGCGTCCGGCCGTTGCGCCAGGAATCGTTCGCAGATGGCGATCGCGTCACGACGGCGGCCGAGCTGGAACAGCAGACGGGCGGCGTCGGCGACGATGCCGGGCTGATCCGGGGCCTGGACCAGCGCCCGCGTGGCTTCGCCCAGCGCGGCTTCCGGGTCGTTGCGGCGAACGAATTCGCGCGCATCGCCAAGGTGCCGTTCGACGTCGTCGAGGGCGTCCGCCCCACGGAGCACGGCCTTTGCCAGCGCCCGCGGCGTCTCGCTGCGCGGCACCAGGTCGATGGGGATCAGCAGGCGTTGCGACAGTGTCGCCGCAGCCGGCGTGGCGACTGCCACGACGTGGCCGGCGAAGCGGCGCAAGGTGCGCACGGCCTCGCCGTCCACGGCGTCGTCCTCGGCAACGAACACGATCGTCATGCCACGGCGCTGGCGCAGCAGTTCGTGCAGATGCACGGCTTGCGCGAGGTGGCGCCAGTCGAGCACCACCAGGCGGTTACCGGTCAGCAGGTCACGTCCGATCAGCCGGTCGTGCCGGCACAGTCGCGTGGGCGCAACGTGGGCCCAGTCGAGTGCCGCGGTGGTCACCAGCCGGCGTTGCCACGACGCGGCGTCGTCGAGCACGGCAGTCACGAATGGCGGCCTCGGCAGCACGGCGGGCATGCCGATGCATCGGGTGCGCTGGCGGTGGGGCTTGAGCGATGGCATTGGATGTTCCGATACGCGCCACGGCAAGCCCACGGAGCTCATGAACTACTCGTTGCTGCAGGTGCCGCGGTCGGCCTCGGAACTGCGCTGCGCGATCGCCGCCCGGCATCGCGACCGCTCGGACGATCGCGGCCACGACGCGGTGGCGCGCGTGCTGGAGACCTGCGACCTGGTCGTCGATCCGCGCGACCAGGCGGTCGCGCACCATTTGCTGACGGTGGGTTTCTGGGAGTGGTGGATCACCAAGGCGATCGCGGACTGCATGCGGCCGGGCACCACCTGCGTCGATCTCGGCGCCAATGCCGGCTACTTCAGCGCGCTTTTCTGTTCGCTCGGCGCGGCGGCGGTGATCGCGGTCGAACCGCATCCGGAACTGGTGCGGCGCCTGCGCATGACCGCGGCGCGCAACGGCTGGCCGCAGCTCGAAGTGGTGCCGTGTGCGGTCGCCGATCGCTCCGGCAAGGCCCGGCTGTTCGTGCATGGTGACGACAACCTCGGCGGCTCGGCGCTGGTGCCGCCCGACGATCCGCGGCCGCAAGGCATCGATGTGCCGGTGCGCACGCTCGACGAGATCCTCGGCGACCGCGCCCCGATCCAGGTGATGAAGATCGACTGCGAGGGCAGCGAACCGGCGATCTGGCGCGGCATGCAGCGCGTGCTGGCCAACAACCCGGACATGCATGTCTTCGCCGAGATCTCGGTGAACTCGGCCACCGAGCCGTGGCTGCGCGACGTCGAGGCCGCCGGCTATCCGTTGCGCGTCGTCGCCGACGGCGGCGACCTGGTGCCGCTGCCGCTGGCGCGGATCCACGAGAAGGAACTGTGGATGGGCTACTTCCACCAGGACTCGCCATGAACGGCGCTCGGTCGCGGCCGCGGATCCGCTTCCTGATGCTGACCTACGGTGCGCTCGCCGCGACGCGGCGCTGCGTACAGTCGTTGGTGGCGACGATGCCGGAGCCGTTCCGGCTGTACGTGGTCGACAACGGTTCGACCGACGGCACGCGCGATTGGCTCGCCAGCAGAACCGAGCCGTGGCTGCAGGTGCGGCACAGTGCGCACAACCGCGGCGTGCCCGGCGGTCGCAACGACCTGCTCGATTTCGCGCTGCCCGACGCCGCGCCCGACGATTGGTTGGTGTTCATCGACAACGATCTCGAGTTCCAGCCGGGCTGGTTCGAGGCGTTCCTCCGCGCCATGGCGGCGCATCCGGAAGCGCGTGTGTTCGGCAAGGTCGGGCACTTCCTGGTCGTCGGCCCCGAGCGGCGGACGCTGTTGCCCGAACCGCGCGCGACCGGCCCGGTCGACGTCGTCTCCGGTGGCTTTGCCTGCTTCGTCCGTGCTGACGCCGCGAGGTCGATCGGCCACTTCGACGAACGGCTCGGGCTGTTCTGGCACGAGGACGACGACTACTGCGTGCGCGCGCTGCAACTCGGCCACGACGTCGTCGCTGTCCCGGAAGCCACGATCGTCCATCACGAGCACGCTTCGGGTGTCGCGACTCCGGACCTCGAGGCCGGCGGCTCCCTCGCCAATCAGCGGTATCTGGTCCAGAAGTGGCGCCAGTACGGCTTCGTCGATCGCGACGGGTTCGTGATCCGCCGGCAGGGGCCATGGGTGCCGCCGTCGGTGCGCGACGCGCTGCAACGCCAGCAGGGCCGGACGACGCCGATCGGTCGCACCGAACTGGCGTTCGCTCTGGTGCTCGGCAACCGTTTGGTCGCTGCCGAGGACCCGCTGCGGGAGTTCGCGGCGGCACGTCAGCCGGTGCCATCCTGCCTGCCGGCACTGCTGCACCTGCAGCAGCAACAGGCGACGCGCGCTGGCGATCGCGAACTCGCGGATCGGCTGGCGCTGGTCGCCGCCGTGCTCGAGCGAGCACGCAACGCCACCGTGCTGCGCCCCTGGATCGTCGGCGAGGAGGTGCCGGTCGCGGCGCCGGTCGGTCAGGGCATCTGTCGCGCGGCGGACTTCGTCGACCCGGAGTTCGTGGCGCTGGCCCACGAACTCGGCTTCGGCGAACTGATCCGCGATCCGTACGCACGCGATCGTGAACAGTGGGAGTGTGTGGCCCTGGCGGCGCATCTGCGCCGGGCGGGTATCGGGGTCGGCGATCGCGTGCTGGTGCAGGGGGGCTTGCCGGAGAGCCTCGAGCGCTGGTTGCGGCGCCAGCAGATCGCCATGACCCGCGTTGCACCTGGCGGTGGCGCGCCCGGTTCGTTCGCGGCGGCCATCTTCCGACGGGTGCTCGACGTCGATGCGGTCGCGGGCACGATCGGCGAAGTGTTGCCGGCGGCGGGGCTGGTGCTGCTGTGCGGTGACGTCGCCCTGAACGGCGTGCCATCGTGCGACGTGCCGCGCCCGCATCAGCTGACCGACGATCTGCTGGTTCGCATCGGACTGCAGGCGGTCGCGCCGCTGCATCTGGCGGTCGACGACGAATTGCTGGAGGCGTGCGCGACGGCGCTGGACACCCCCGGACCGCGACTGTGCGGCCTTGCCGGCGCGCAACTGCGCACGTCGTTCGTGGTCGGCGCTGTGCGCGGCGTCGTCGTGGCCGATCCGGTCCTGACGCCCGCCAGGCCGCGCCCGAGTCCGGCGCTGCGCGTCGGCGTCGACCTGCGTACGCTCGGCTACGCCGATTCCCGTTCGCGCGGGATCGGCAACTTCACCACCCAGCATCTGGAAGCACTGGCCGCGGCCGCGCCCGAAGTGGCGTGGACTGGCTATGGCTGTGCGACCGATCGCCTCCCTGCCGGGCTGCGGCGTGCCGGTTGCCGGCTGGCGTCGCCCGACGCCTTCCGGCCAGGCGACATCGATGTGATGCACGTCCCCGATCCGATGAACCTCGCCTTCGGCTTCGATTCGCCGCTGCGTGTGTTCCGGCACTTGCGGACGACGCTGACGTTCCACGACCTGACACCGCTGGATCACTATGTCGACAAGTGGCCGCGGCGCAATCGCGAGGCCTATCAGGATCGGCTGCAGCAGATCGTCGGCAGCGACTGCCAGCTGCTCGCCAACTCGCGGTTCACGGCGCAGGATGTGATCGCGCGACTGCAACTGCCGCCCGAACGGGTGACGCCGATCCTCGCCGGTCTGGTGCAGCGCGAACGTGACGAACCGCCGGTCGCGGCCGTCGCGGCGTTGCGCCGTCGCCTTGGCATCCACGGACCGTTCGTGCTGCACGTCGGCGCCCTCGACCCGCACAAGAACTTCTGGAACGCGCTACAGGCCTTCCTGACGGTACGGGCGCGGCGGCCGCTGCAACTGGTCGTAGTCGGCGCGGTCGATCCCGGCATCGAGTACGCGGCAGCCACCTGCGCTGCCAAGCGCGTGCCGGATGTCGTGTTCACCGGCTGGTTGCCGCGGGCGCACCTCGACGCGCTGTATGCCGAGGCGACGGCGCTGCTGTTCTTGTCGCGGGCAGAGGGTTTTGGTCTGCCGATCCTCGAGGCGATGGCCGGTGGGTGTCCGGTGATCGCCAGCGACGCGACGTCGCATCCGGAGGTGGCGGGCGACGCCGCGATGCTGGTGGCACCCGACGATGTCGGTGGCGCGGCGGCGGCGCTGCAGCGGCTGCTGGACGAGTCCGAACTGGCGGACGAATTGCGGCGGCGCGGGCTGGCGCAGGCGCGGAACTACACCTGGGCGGCGGTGGCTGACCGGACGCTGGTCTGCTGGCGACAACTCGCGCGCGGCGCGGTCGCGGCCATCACTTCCCGGTCGTCTTCGGCGGCATCGCCGGTTCCTTCGGCGGCTCGATGGCTTCGGCAGTCGTGACGAAAGTCCGTTCGCCCGCCGGCGACTGCAACCGCAGCCGGCAATCGGTCCGGATCACCCGGCCGGTGCGGAGGTCGAGGGCGCAGCCGCCCGTCATGCCCTTCATCTGGCCCGCTGCCGGCCGCATCGCCTCTTGCACTTCCGCGGTGTCGATCACGCCGACAGAGTCGAGCCACGCGACCCCGCGCTCGACGCGGACGAGTCGCCATTTCACTTGCATCGGCAAGCGCACGCCCGGCTGGAGCGCGACCTCGACCGTCTGCGTCCAGGTGTCGTCGATCGCGACCGGTTGCTCGGGCAGCTCGGGCCAGCAACCGAACGCGGCGTTGTCGCTGTCGCTGCCGCTGAAGCGCACGTGACCGTCGGCATCGACGGGCCCAGCCACCACGCGGTCGCTGGTCCGGCCGCGCTCATCGCGGCGGCAGGTGATCGTGGTCCCGACCGGCGTCAGGAACTGCCGGAAACTGGCGTGGAGTGGCTTGTCGGACGCGGAGTCGTAATCGACCGGTTCCGGTGCCGTTGCGGTCAATTGGAGTCGGCGGATCGACTGTTCGATCGTCCATTGGTCGCCGGCCGTGCGGCAACGGCACTCGCGCGTCAGCACGGCCCGCAGCTCGTGCTGTTTGCCGGTGACCTCGAGCGTCTCGCGGTAGAACTGGCGTTCGTCGGGTCGGAACTGCAGGCGCAGCAGATACTGCTGCGGTCGCGCGGTCGGCGAGGGCTCCGGCGTTTGCGCACCGGCCGTGGCTGGTGCCGCGAGGAAGACCCCCAACAGGGCCAACGGCAACGCCAGGGCGGTGAACGGCATGGCGCGGAGACTATCCGACTGCGGTGCGAGGTGGGCAAGCACCAGTGGTCGACCCGGGTCGTAGCGCCTGGCACGGGCAAGTCGGCGCGGCCCGTGCAACGCGATTCCGTGCACCGACGGGCCGTTCGCGACTTGCCGCGATTCGACTGGCGATTCGACTGACGAGCGGCGCCGGCGCCACGGATTCGTCGCCGCCGGCTTGCGAATGGCCGCCGCGCCCGTAACCCATCCCGCATGGCAAGCCTGCACCGGTGGCTGTCGTTCGTCGCGCTGGTCCCGTTCCTGACGAACGTTGCGTTCGCGCAGAACTCGACCCGCAAGGTCCGCAACAAGCCGTCGGCGACCGCCGAACGCGCCGGCACCGCGATCGCCTGGCGCACCGATGTCGCCGAAGCCATCGGCATCGCCAAGGAACAGGGCAAGCTGGTGTTCTGGTACGTGCCGACGGTCAAGGGTTCGCCGATGGATCGGAAACCCGAGATCGATCGCTATCTGATGGCCGGGCCGTTCTCGTGGCCCGCGATCGTCGACGTGCTGCAGCAGCGCTTCGTGCCGGTCAAGGCGACTGCCAGCGGTGAACTGCAGAAGCAGTACGGCCTGGTCCGGCAGAAGTTCATCGAGCCGGGGTGGCTGTTGCTCGATGGCGACGGCAACGAGAAGGCGCGGCTCGATCAGTTGAGCACCCTGGATCCGCAGTGGTTCCTGGCGCCGCTATTGCAGGCGGTGGGCCAGCCGGACCCGGGCTTTGCCTGTGCACCAGCGCTGCGCGAAGCCTGGTCGGCCTATCGCGATGGCAACCGCGGCCAGGCGGTCGAACGCGTGCGGCAGGTGCTCGGGCAGCAGCCCGCCGATCCGGTTCGCGCCGAGGCGATGTGGCTGCACGGTGCGGCATTGTGTCGCGACAATCAGCGGACCAAGGCGGTGGCCATCTGGAATCAGCTTGCCGAGTCGTTGCCGGAGCAGCCGTTTGCATGGAAAGCGGCGATGGAAGCCGAGGGGCATGGGCCGTTCGTGCATGGCTTCGAGGACTACCTGCCGTTGCCCGAACGCGTCATGAAGGAGCGCGACGAGGGCTCGCGCGCGCCGCGCGGCACGTTCACCGAAGCGCAGTTGTGGCAGCGCTCGGTGGCGTTCCTGCTGGCGATGGACGATGGCGACGGCATGTTGCGCGATTCGACGTACGACTTCGGTGGCACCGACAGCCTGCCGAACGTCTGGGCTGCGGTCAGTTGCCTGGCGGGCAAGGCGTTGCTGGTGGCGCAGGCGCGGCAGCAGCAGGGTGTGCTCGACCTCGATGCCAACACCCAGCAGCGGCTGGAGGCGATGCTGCAGCGGCTGCTCGGCGGCGGCGGCGACGTCGCGGTGCTGGCGCTGCAGGATCGCGACGAGATCCTGTGGGCGCATGCCTACCGGGCGCGCTTCCTGTCGGCGTGGATCACGCTGCGGCCGGCGGATCGCGACCAGATGGTGACGCGATTGCAGGCGGCGGTCGATGCGATGCAGTTGCTGCAGCCGGAGAACGGCGTCTGGTTCCACGAGTACGGCAATCCGTTCGCGATCGCGACGGCGTTGCAGGCGCTGCACGAGGCGCGGCAGCTCGGGGCGACGGTCGATCAGCAGAAGATCGATCGCGGGCTGCGGGCATTGGCGCAGTGCCGGCTCGAGAACGGCGCGTTCTCGTATGGCCACCCGGGGCGCGGCAAGCCGCAGAGTTCGCTGGAAGCGGCGGCGGGGCGGATGCCGCTGTGCGAACTGGCGCGGCTGCTCTGGGGCGACAGTGATCAGGAACAGCTTGGGCGCGCGGTCGAGACCGGGTTCCGGCATCACGGGTTGCTGGCGGCGGTGCGCAAGTACGACGATCACGCCGATCAGCATGCGTATGGCGGGTTCTTCTTCTGGTTCGACATGCTCGGGCGGGCGGAAGCGACGATGGCGTTGACCGATGTGCCGACGCGGGATCTGCGGGCGGCGCAGCAGAAGAAGCTGGTCTTGGATCTGCCGGAGTTCGATGGCTGTTTCGTCGACAGCCATGAGCTCGGGCGGACGTACGGGACGGCGATGGCGTTGTTGTGTCTGGATGCGTTGGAGCGGGCGGCCGCGGGGCGGTAGGGCGGGTACTATTGCGAAGCTCCGGGTAGTAGTTGTTGGGCATCTGCAGCTCCGGCAACTCCGCGTAGTCCTTGATTCGACCAGCCGCTTCGCTATCGTGGCACAAGCAGGTCCAAGGCATGAGTTGGCAGCGCTTTTTTAGGGAAGTAGGTGGTGGAGTGGCGGCAACGCAGCGGCGCGCCCGTAGGGCTGCGGTCGAACGTCATCGGGAGTTGGTGCGCCAGGTCCAGGAGCGGGCGGCTGCGTTGGCGGAACATGAGCGGATGGCGCAGGCGCAGTATCAGCGGTCAAAGAAAGAGGAGCAGGAGCAGGCAAAGGCTGCCGAGCGTCAACGGGCTGCCGACGAGGTTGCATTGTTCGAAAGCTACCTGGATGTCCTGACTTCGGTTCACCGAGACCTTGTCTTGGATGTGGACTGGGTCGCGGAAGGCTCCAGGGTCGCGGCGGACGTGCCGTTGCCCGGTACAGCGCACGAAGCTGAAGCTCGAGCCGCTCTCACGGCCTACGCGCCAAGTGTTCTTGCGCGGTTGACGGGGGCGGCGCGCCAAAGGCGAGAGCAGTTGGAAGCAGCAGTCCGGGAAGCAAAGGCCAAAGATGGGAACCCTGTACCGGGCTGCCGTTGAGCAGCATCAGGCCCAGATGAGTCGTCACGCGGCGCAAGTTGAGCTTGCACACGGCGTCCTCCGGCGCGACCCGATGTGGTATCGGCGGGCCCTGGAAGGGTTGCAGCGTCTGGATGATCTGTTGGAGCTCGGCATCGAGGTGACGGCGAATGAGGTTGAGTCGGATGCGGTTGCGCTGAATTGTGCTGTCCGCGATGCCGAGATCGTGCCACCGGAAGAGGTGAAGCTGTCTGCCGCCGGCAAGCTCACCACCAAAAAATGGGCTGAGTCGAAGTACTGGGGACTATATCAGGACTTCGTCTGTGGCTGTGCGTTGCGTCTGGCGCGAGAAGCGTTGGGATTGTTGCCGATCAGTCGCGTCGTAGTGAATGTGTCGACGCGAATGCTCAACACGAGTAATGGGCACATCGAACCTACGACTATTCTCGCGACACATTTCACGCGACAGGCGCTTGCGGCGATCAATGTCGATGGTGTTGATGCGTCGGACTCCCTGACGAACTTCGACTGGCGAATGACCTTCAAGAAGACGTCAGGGTTCGAGCGCGTCTCAGCAATCGTGCTGAGCGACAATTGGGTGCAATGATGCCTGGCGCCGCGGGCTGGTACCAAGACCCGAATGCCCCAACCTTCGAGCGGTGGTGGGATGGTCGCCAGTGGACCAAGCAAGCGAGATTGCGGTCAGATCAATCGCCGCGACCGGCGAGCACGGTCCCCTCATCGGATATCTCGGATGGGCCGAAGGAAGGGCAGGCATCGGTCTCCAGAGGATCGGCTGGGGAAGAGTGCAAGGACCTGTCCCCGCTTGGGGAGGCAGAGCGTCTCGGGGCCGAGTTGCGGCGTTTGCGCGCAGAGATTGTCGAGGTATCGGACTTGGTGTTGCTCCAAGAAGTGGGGCTTTACCGCTACTCGCATCCTCTGGACAACGCCGTAGCCTATGAAGCTGCACTGGAGAAATTGCAGGCCGAGATCGCGACTCTGGTGAAAGGGGGCGGTGCGATCTCCTGCGCAAAAAAGTGGGCGGTGAACGGTTCTGAGGTTGACGGCGGGAAGCTGATGCGCGACCTCGCGAAGCTGATGCTCCGCGCCTACAACACCGAGGCCGACAGCGTGATTCGGACCCTGCGGCCCTACAGCCTTGCCGCTGCTGAGACTCGTTTGGAGAAACTGCGGGGGTCGATCGCGAAGCTCGGTGCCAACATGCAGCTCGCGATCACCGACGAGTACCACATGTTGCGCCTTCGGGAGCTGCGACTGACCTCGGACTTTCTGGCCAAGTCAGCCGAGGAGAAGGAACGCGAGCGGGAAGAGCGGGCCCGCCTACGGGAGGAGGCGGCCGCCCAGCGTGAGCTGGAGGCTGAACGTGCACGCCTGGAGAAGGAACGGCAGCAATACGAGACCGCGCTGAACGCGCTCACCATGCGCGGAGATTCCGCTGGGATTGCGTCAACGGCCGAGAAGTTGGCTGAGATCCAGAGTGCTCTGCAGGGCGTCGTCGAGCGCGAAGCCAACGTAAGGGCCGGCTACGTCTACGTCATCTCCAACGTGGGCTCGTTTGGCGATGGCGTCGTGAAGATCGGGATGACCCGTCGCGTTGATCCAACGGAGCGCGTCCGCGAGTTGGGAGACGCCTCTGTCCCATTCCGATTCGATGTGCACGCGATCGTGTTCAGTCACGACGCTGTGGCTCTGGAGACGGCGCTGCACCGGGAGTTTGCCGATCGGCGGATCAATTTGGTCAATCTCCATCGCGAGTATTTCCGCGTCTCCGCCACGGAGGTGAAGACAGCCATGCAGCGTCTACATGGCCACTTGCTGACATTTGTAGAGGCGGTCGAGGCCCTGGAATGGCATCAAAGCCAGAACGCTCGCGCGATGGGCGCAAGCACCGGCGCGGAACCGTAATGCTCCGACATCGGTGATGGTGTGGCCGGTGTTGGCTGCTTCGCGGTTGGCTCGAGCGGGCCCTGCTGTCTGACTGCTCACTTGAAGTTGAGGCGCCCATACGCGAGAGGCGCCGGCAGTGCGAACGTGATCGATGGTCGTGGACCACCGTTCACACACAAGTCGCCGAGAAGTCCGGTCGCATGCACCGGAATACCGACGCTCGACGCCAGTGCCCCTTGAGCCGACAATCCATCCCGCACCCGACAACTGACCAGACACGCCGCCGGTCGCACCGCCGCGAGCAGTTGCGACGCGAGCACGTTCTCGCGGCCGTGGTGCGGGAGTACGAGTATGTCGCTCGGAGTCGCGGTGTTGTCCGCCAGCGCCACCGCGACTCCAGCCTCCTGGGCATCACCGGTCAACAGCACCGAAGTGCCGTCGACCTGGACCCGGACCCACAGACTGCCGTCGTTGTCACTCGGCGCATGCAGCGGTGGTGCATGCACCTGAACGTGCGGCCATGGTCGCGCCGAAGTGCCGGCCGGCAGCCACGACAGTTCCGTTCCGGCTGCGACCAGGGCCGCCGCCGTCGGCGCGTCGCGTAGCTGTTCGGGCAGCAGTGCCCGCGTCACCGGCACGCGCCGCAGCAGTTCCTGTACGCCGCTGCAATGGTCCATGTCGCCGTGCGTCAGGATCAGCAGATCGATCCGCCGCCGGATCAGTGCAGCGACCAGCTTGCGCGCCGGCAGGCTTTCGCGCTGCATGCTGCCGCAGTCGATGGCGACGTTGGTGCCGTCGGCGTCGGTCAACAGCGCGGCCTGGCCGTGGCCGACGGCGAACAGGCGGAGCGCGGCTGGGCCGGTGGTCAACGGCGGCAGGAACCACGGCAATGCGAACATCGCACAGGCGGCGGCGACGGCTCGGCGATGGCGCCAGAACGACAGGCAGGCGAGTGCCAGCAGCGCCGCGGCGGCGAGCAATGCTGGCGCCGGCGTCGCCAGCGCATGGATCGGCGTGCCGGGCAGCGCATCACAGGCGGTGACCGCGCCGGCGTAGAGTTCTGCCAAGGCCGCAACCAGAGGCGCGAGCAGGGTCGCCAGCCGTTGCAGGAAGCACGCGAGAACCGCCAGACCGAGCGCCGCGATCAGCAGCGCGCCGACCAGCGGCGCCAGCAGCGGCGTCAGCAGGATCGTCCACGGCGCCAACTGCTGGAACCAGAACAACGTGAACGGCGCGGTCGTCGTGGTCGCCCAGGCCGACGCGCGCAGCGGCAGCCAGAACCACCGTTCCATCCGCCCGGTGCCCGGCGCGCCCGCCAGCCACAGTCCGATGACAGCAGCGTAGGAGAGCTGGAAACTCGGTCGCGTCAGCTCAGTTGGCCACAGGATCGCCGTCAGCAGAGCTGGCAGGCCGAGAACGGCCGCCAGGCTCGCGCGGCGGCCGACATGCTGGCCAAGGACCGCGATCGCGCACGCGCACAACGCCCGGAACACCGGCGGTTCACAACCGGTGATCGCCGCATAGAGTCCGAGGAGTGTCAGGGCGGCGACGGCCTGTCGCCGGCCGACCCGCCGCCGCGGGCCACGGCCGAACGGCTGCAGCCCGAGCAACCAGGCCAGCATCGCCGCATGCGCGCCGGAGACCGCCAGCAGGTGGCTGACCCCGGTTGCGCGGTGCGCCGCCGCCAGTTCGTCGTCGATCCGGGTGCCGCGGCCGAGCGCCAGCGTGCACAGGAGGGGGCCGAGCTCGCCCGGAAAAAGGGCCAACAGGGCGTCTTCGAGCCGACGGTGGGCGGCGGCACACAGCCGGGGAATCGACCAGGGGCCCGGACGAACGTGCAGACCGCCGGCAGGAACGTGCAGCGTCGGCGGCAGTTCGGGAATCGTCGGTTCGCTGCAGCGCGCGATCGCGTGGATCGCGTCGCCGGGAAGGACTGCGATGGTGCCATCGCAGGTGATCTGCCGCGTGCCGTCGCTGCAGCGCAGTCGCAACCGCGTGGTCGCCGCCAGCGGATCGACGACGACCTCGGTCACCGTGCCAAAGACCCTGGTCGGGCCGGGTGCCGAAGCCGGCGCGGGAACGGGTGGCGCCGGCAGGGCCGCCAGCAGAGCGGGCAACGCCGCCAGCGACGGGCCGCGGTGCCGCCACAAGGCCCAAAGGATGCCGGCAGCAGCGATCGCGGCGGCCAGCGGCAGGTGGGTACGTGCCAGCGCCGCCGCCGGACAGGCCCACAGGCAGCACAGCCAGAGAGGATGAATGCGGGATGGTTCCATCACCTCTCTCCGTGCGCAGGAATCGTCCCCGGTTACATTCGAATCGTGGTTTCCGCCCTCTACCCCGGCAGTTTCGATCCGGTGACCCGCGGTCACATCGACCTCGTCGAACGCGCGCTGCCGCTGTTCGACCGCTTGACCGTCGCCGTCGCCACCAACAGCAGCAAGGCGCCGCTGCTGCCGATCGAGGAACGCATCGAACTGCTGCAGGCGGTGCTGCCCAAGGACAGCCGGCTCAGCGTGACGACGTTCTCCGGCCTGGTCGTCGAGTTCTGCAAGCAGCAGGGCATCGGCGCGATCCTGCGCGGCGTCCGCACCGTGTCCGATTTCGAGTACGAGTACCAGATGGCGCTGACCAACCGGCACCTGGAATCGCGGATCGAGACCATCTTCGTGATGCCGAGCGTGCAGTACAGCTACGTGTCGTCGTCGCTGATCAAGGAGATCGTCCGCAACGGCGGCGATGTCTCCTCGTTCGTGCCGCCGCTCGTCGAACAACGGCTGCAGCAGAAGCTGCGTCGCCCCTCCTGACCCCTCCGTTCCCCCGCTGATGAACCTCCGCACGATCCAGACCGCGTCCGCTCCCGCCGCCATCGGCCCCTACAGCCAGGCCATCGTCGCCGGCAACACCGTCTACTGCAGCGGCCAGATCGCGCTCGACCCGCAGAGCGGCGCGCTGGTCGGCGATACCGTGGGCAAACAGGCCGAACAGGTGATGAAGAACCTCGGTGCCGTGCTGGCGGCGTCCGGCAGCGGCTTCGACAGGGTCGTCCGGACGACGATCTTCCTGGTGTCGATGAACGACTTCGCCGCGGTCAACGAGGTCTACGGCAAGTCGTTCACGGCGCACAAGCCGGCGCGCGCGACGGTGGCGGTCAAGGAACTGCCCAAGGGGGCGCTGGTCGAGATCGACTGCGTCGCCGTGACCGGATGATCGGCCAGAGCGGCGTCCGACGGCTGCTGGGCGCTGGGCTGATCGTCGTGTTCGTCGTGCTGCCGATGCTGCTGGCCGGGCGCCGGATCGCCGAGCCGGCGGCGCCCGGCGAGTACCGACGGGTGCTCGCCGGGGCCGCCGGTCCGGAGGCCGATACGCCGGACAGCGTGCTGGCCCGGCTGTTCTACGGCTCCGCGATCGCCGACCGACCAGTGCCGATCGAGGCCGTTGGACAGCAGCAGCTGTTGACGGATGCCCGGCTGGCACAACTCGGCTCGCTGGCGGCGATCACGATGCTCGGCTATCTGGCGGTGACGCTCGCGTTCGGCCGTTCGCGCGCGCTGCTGACCTGCCTGTTCCTGCTGTGCCTGCCGCCGATCGCTCAAGAAGGCCATCTGTTGCGGCCGGAGACGCCGGCGGCGCTGTTCGGCGGTCTGCAACTGCTATTGCTGCAGGGCATCCCGCCGCTGCAGCGCGCGACGGCGCGGCGCAGTCCGTGGCGGCGGCGGATCGTCGTGCTGGCGATGGCGACGATGGCGGCGTTGGCGAGTGGCATGGCGGTGGCGGCGTTGCCGTCGGCCGGGATCTACCTGCTGGTCGGCGGTGCGGCGATGACTGCAGCCGGTGTGCAGCTCGCCTACCGATTGATCCGGACGATGTTGCGGCGCAAGTGGCCAGTGCTGCCGTTGCATGCGATCACGCGGCGGTTGTGGCCGTGGGTCGTGGTGGGGGCAGCGTCACTGGTGGTGGCGATGGTGCTGGCGAAGGCGTCGTTCCGCGGCTACGCCGACGAACTGCTGCCGACGGCGACGCTGGCGCCGTTGCTGCCGACGGCGCCGCTGTGGCGCTGGCCGCTGCAGTTGCTGCTGGTCGTCGGTTCGGTGGCACTGGTGTTCCGCGTCGGCCTGCGGTTTTGGCCGCCGTGGCCGCCTCGGTGCCGAGTTCGTGCTCGGGCTGTTCTGCGCGGTGCTGCTGCTGCATCGCGGTGTGCGCGGCGATGGCAACGATGCGCTGATGGCCTGCGTGCCGATGGCGTTCGTGCTGGCCGAAGGCGCGGTCGCGACGGTGATCGTCGGCGCGATGCTGTGGCAGGGGCGGCGGCGGCCGCGGTGAGAATCGGTCAGGCGTGGACCGGCGACAGTGGCCTCCGGTCAGCCCTTCTGCTGCACCGCGCGCGTGATCGTGTCATTGACGTCGCGGCGGCCATCGGCTGTCCCGGCATTGAGGCCCAGCCCCGCCATCTTGCCGTCGCGTCCGATCACGAACACCGCCGGCATCTCGACGTGCCAGCGCAGCGCCATGTCGGTGTGGATCCCCTTGCCGTCGCAGACCAGCGGGAACTCGATGCCCATCGCCGTGGCGGCGGCTGCAACCGTCTTGACGTCCGGGTCGAGCGCGATGCCAAGGACCGAGAGTGCATCGCCGTGATCCTTCTTCAGCGCGGCCAACGTGCGCAGTGTCACGTCGTTGTCCGGATCCGCCACCGACCAGAACAGCAGCACCAGCACGCGGCCCTGGTAGCCGGCGAGCGAGACGTCGTTGCCGGTCGTGGTCTTCGCCGCGAACGGAATGGCGTCCTTGCCGATGGTCAACTGCGACGCCGCCAGCCGATCGCGTGCCACCGAGGCGTAGTAGGTGCCGGGCAGATCCTTGGCCAGTTCGGCGAGGGCCTCGTAGGCGGCGTTGTCCGGCAGATCTTCGCGATCGCGCAGCGCGTCGGCCCGGTGCCAGCGGATCGCCGCCTTGGCCTCGTCGTCCTTGGCGGCCTGCAACGCGGCCGTGAAGATCGCTTCGCCGCGCTCGATCTCGCGCAGCACGGTCATCAACAACCGACCGATCGCCAGCCGGTCCGGCAGTTCGGCGGGTCGGGCCAATGCCCCGTCGATCAGCTTGCCGCGCAGTTCGGTGAGGCCGGCGTGTTGCGCCAGGGCCGCCGCCGACGCCTGCACCAGTGCCGGCGCCGCCGCCGGGTCGAGTTCGGTCAGGGCCTTGGCGGCGCCGTCGCGATCGCCGAGGCCCAGGCGCAGGTCGGCGAGCATCAGGCGGGCGTTCCAGCGGTCGTCCCCGGCGGCTTCGTGCTGCACGAAGGCCGCCAGTTCCGCCACCTGACGCTGCAGCAGGTCACGTTCCTTCTTGCCATCGAACTCACCCTGGTGCAGGGCGCGGAGCTGGTCGCCGAACGCGCGCTGCACGTCGGCCAGGGTCCGTTGCGAAGGCACTTGCTGCGCCAACGCCAGGGTCGTCAGGAGTGCAGTCAGGGCGATCCGGAGCATGGGTTTCTCGGTGGAAGGGTGCGACTGTAGCAGGCGACGGCCGGTCTGCTACGCAGACAGCGTGCCACCGATGAGGAACGGTGCGGCAAAACGCGGTCGGGAGCGATTCGGGCTTGCAGAGTGACGGGTCGATCCGTGCGATGGCGGTGTGCAACCGGTGTTGCAGGTCACCGACTTCGAACTGGCGCGCGTCGACGGCTGGCGGGTGGCCGTGCCGCGGCTCGAACTCACGGGCGGCGGCGTGGTGGCGCTCTTCGGTCCGTCCGGCTGCGGCAAGACCAGCGTGCTGACCGCGTTGTTCGGGCTGTTGCCGCACTCGAAGTGTCGCGGCAGTGTCGCCCTGTTCGGCCAGGATCTGGCGGCCCGGAACCCGGCGGCCCGGCGACAGATGCTGCGCCACGACGTCGCCTGGGTCATGCAGGATGCGCACGGCGCGCTCGATCCGTTCGTCGCGATCGGTCGGCAGGTCGTGCAGGCCACCGGCCGGAGTCCGGCGGAGATCGTGGCCGAACTGCAACGGCTGGGCATCGGCGACGCGGCCGAGCTGATCCGCCGCCGGCCGCACGAGATCAGCGGCGGCCAGGCGCAGCGCGTGCTGCTGGCCGTGGCGTTCCTGCGGCGGCCGCGTTTGGTCGTCGCCGATGAGCCGTCGGCCAGCCTCGATGGCGGCAACTTCGCCGAATTGGTCGAACGGCTGCGCGAACTGCAGCAGCGGCACCAGACGGCTGTGCTGATGGCGACGCATGACCATCGGCTGCTGACGGCGCTGCAGGCCCGGGTGCTCGGCTTCGCCGAGGGGCGCTTCGTGCCGGCTTCGCCGCAACCGGCGCCGTGGCCCCTGCGCAAGCAGGGACACGGTGTCGGCAGTCAGGAGGTGCTGGCCGCGCGCGGCGTGCACGTCCGGCTCGGCGATCGCCCCGTGCTCAGCGGTGTCGACGTCGGCATCCGCCGCGGCGAGATCGTCGCGTTGGTCGGTGAGTCCGGCGCCGGCAAGAGCACGTTGGCGCGTGTGCTGGCCGGGCACCTGCTGCCGACCGGCGGTGAAGTCATCCGGCCGTCGCGCAAGAACGCCGTGCAGCTGCTGTTCCAGGATGCGCCCGGCACGCTGACGCCCGGGCGGGCGATCGGCTCGCTGCTGGCCGAGGCGCAGGCGCCGTTCTTCCAGCCGCTGGCGACAGCGCGGCAGATCGGCATCGAACCGGCGCTGCTGGCGCGGACCGGCGATGGTCTGTCGGGCGGCGAACGGCGGCGCGCCGCGCTGCTGCGGGTGCTGGCGGTGCAGCCCGATGTGCTCGTGCTCGATGAACCGACGGCGTCGCTCGACCGACAGTCGGCGGTGCAGGTGATGCAGGTGCTGCTCGAACAGCAGGCGCATCGCGGCCTGGCATTGCTGGTCATCACGCATGACGAAGATCTGGCGCGCACCATTGCGCACCGGGTGCTGCGGTTGCAGGACGGGAGGATCGTCGCATGAGCGTTCGGCAGATGTGGTCGTGGATCGTTCCCACGCTGGCCATGCCGGCGTTGGCGCAACAGCCGGTCCGGCTCGGTGACGGCATCGAGGTGGACGCCGTGTTGGTCGCCGGTGCGTCGGATCTGGCCCTGGTCGCGCTGTGGCCGACGGGGCTCGGCGACGATCCGGAAGGCGCCGCAGGACTGGCGGCGGCGGTCGCGCGGTGGCGTCTGCTGGCACTGCGCGCGGCGTGGTCGGCGGACAGACCATTGCCGTGTGGCAGCGAAGTCCGGCTCGATCACGTGCTGGTGTGGCTGCAGGTTCCGGTCGGCAGTCTCGACGCTGGCGCGAAGTGTCTCGCGGCGGCGCTGCGCCCGCCCGGCGATGGCGCGACCGACGATCTGGCGGCGGTGGCCATCGGGCAGGCGGCGCTGGCGGCCGACGATGCCGAGTTCACGATTCCGGGCCTGCGATTGCAATCGCTGGCGCGGCAGCGGTTGTTGGTCGGTGCGGCGGCACGGCCGTTGGCGGGGCACGCGCGCCACGTGCAGGTGTGCACCGCCGGGCAACTGCGCGCGGCGGCGGGCCAGTGGCCAGAACCGCGTTTGTTGGCGTTCGGTGGCGCCGACATGGCGGCCGTGGCTACGGCGCTGCGCACGGCCTTGCCGCCGGTGGACGCGCCGCTGCCCGTGCCGATCTGGTCGGCGCCAGTGGTGCCGCCAGCCGTCGAGGACGTCGCCGGCTACGCGATGCTGATGGCGCCGATCGCGGTGTTCGCCACGCCGCTGCCGCCACCCGACGCCAAGGTGGCGCCGGCCACGGCTCTGGCCGTCTCGATCCTGCGCGAACGGATGAGCCGCCGCTTCCTGAACCAGCGGCGCGCAGTCGAGGAGAGCTTCGCCGCGACGCCGTTCGTGTCCGGCGACTGGTTGGCTGGCGACCCGGTGCTGGTGCTCTGCCGTCGCGGGATCCACTGGCGGCCGTTCGCGCAGCCGCGCGCCGAACTCGAGGCGTTCCTGGCCGAGGCCCGGGCGACGGCAATCACCGCGGCGGAACTCGACCTGGCCCGCCGGCTGCTGTGGCACGGCCTGCGGACCGTGCCGGTCGATGCCGTCGATGCCAGCGAACTGGCGGCGACGCCGGCACTCCTCCCGGCCCGGGCGATCACGACGGCGGTCGTGCGGTTCCGCGGCATGCAGGCCCGGTTGGCGGAATTGGCGTTGGCATCGCTGTCCGAAGTCCAGTCGGAGTGGCTCCGGTTGCTGGACCCGGCGAAGGCCTGGTGGGGCGGTCTCGTTCCGACGCAGCCGCCACCGGACGATGTCGGGCCGCGGTGAAGTGCGGGCCCCCGGCGTGCCGATGTAGGCGACGGTCGAGAATCCGACACCGGGTCCGGACGCGCGCCGGACCGAGCGCCCATGGGTTTCATCAACGTCGCCGAACGCACGATCAACGCCAAGCTCGTCTACTTCGGCGTCGGCGTCGGCGGCAAGACCACCAGCCTGCAGCAGGTGCACGGCATCCTGTGCCCGCGCAACGAAGTGCAGCTGGTGTCGATCAACACCGAAGAGGATCAGACGCTGCTGTTCGACTTCCTGCCGATCAACCTCGGCGACGTCGGCGGCTTCAAGATCAAGATCCAGGGGTTCACGGTGCCCGGCCAGCCGAAGTACAAACAGATGCGCAAGTACGTGCTGTCCGGCGCCGACGCGGTGGTGTTCGTCGTCGACAGCCAGCGCAGCCGGTTGCAGGAGAACCTCGACTCGCTGCAGAACATGCGCGAGAACCTGCGCGCGTCCGGGGCCGAGGACATCCCGATCGTGCTGCAGTACAACAAGCGCGATCTGCCCGACATCCTGCCGGAGAGCGAACTGGCGCGGCACTTCCGCTTCCGACCCGATATCGAGACGTTCCCGTCGGTGGCGACCGAGGGCCAGGGCGTGTTCGAGGCGTTCGTCCACGCCGCCGGGCTGCTGGTGGAGAGCAAGGTGCAGATGTACCGGCTCGGCCGTGGCGCCGCGACCGCGCGTGAGGTCGCCGACAGTGCGCGCAGGAAGCTGTGGGAGATCTGCGACCAGGTGCGGCGCGACCGTTCCGGCGTGGCGTTGCCGGATCTGCCGGTGACGCGCGTGTCGCTGGGCGCTGGCGATCGCCCGAAACCCGCGGTGGTCGTCGCCGAACCGGCGCCGATCACGGCGCCGGCGTTGCCCGAATTGTCGACGTCTCCGGGCGGCGGCAAGACCGGTGACGACTTCGATCTCCAGTACCGGGTGCACGACGGCACGCCGACGGCCACAGGTTCGCGCGAGGTCCTGACCGACGCCGATCTCGACATCCGGCTCGGCACCGAAGTGATCGACTTCACCGCCGAGGCCGAGGCGAAGGTCGACGACCACGACAGTACGCTGCTCGACCAGACGGTCCGTTCCAATCTCGAACTGGCGCAACGCTTCGGCGACCTCGACGAACGGCGGTCGCTGCTCGAGCGCAAGGTCCAGGAACTGGTCGAGGTGGCGCAGAACACCGTGCACGACCTGGCCAAGCCGGTGTCGGCGATCAAGCTGATGCTGTCGACGATGGCCAAGGGCTACCTCGGCAAGCTCGCCGAGCCGCAACAGCAGGCGATCGAGAACGGCCAGCAGGCGGTCGTGCTGATGGAACGGCTGATGCGCGATCTGATCGACAGCAGTCGACTCGACCACGATGGCGTGCGGCTGCAGTTCCGCGAAGTCGACATGACGTTGCTGCTGGCCGACGTGTTGCGGACCCTGCGCTACGAGATCGAACAGAAGGACGTGCACGTGCGGCTCGAGCCGATGCCGGTCATCGCTGCCGATGCCTGGGGGCTGACCAAGGCGTTCTTGAACCTGGTCGGCAACGCGATCCAGTACGCCGACCCGGCGCGGCAGCCGGTGATCTCGATCCGGGTGGAGGATCAGGGGGCCGAGTGGCGCTTCCTGGTGCAGGACAACGGCATCGGCATCCCGACCAACGATCGCGAACGGTTGTTCAGGCGCTTCGAGCGCGGCAGCAACACCGGCGGCATCAGCGGCACGGGACTCGGGCTCCACATCGTCCGCGAGATTGCCCAGGGCCACGGCGGCCAGGTGACGTTCGAGTCGCTGGAGGGGCAGGGCACGACGTTCGCGGTCGTGCTGCCCAAGGCGCCGGTTCAGGCGGCGCATTGCCCGTTGACGTCGGCCAGCGCCGCGCGGGACCGCTGAAAAGCACGAACGCCGCGCAGCCACGAGTGGCGGCACGGCGTCGGCGTCTGGTACCTCCGGAAGGGCTCGAACCTTCGACCCGCGGATTAAGAATCCGCTGCTCTACCAGCTGAGCTACGGAGGCGCGATTTGGGGCGCAGACGGTAGCGAGCATCCCCGCGCCTTGCAAGGTCGAGCGGACGGATTCCGCTGGTGCGCTTGACGATCGCGCCGGAGGTCGGCAAGATCCTTCGCCCCGTGACGCGTCCCGCGCATCACGGCGCATGGTGGCTGTAGCTCAGTTGGTCAGAGCACCAGGTTGTGGTCCTGGGGGTCGCGGGTTCAAATCCCGTCAGCCACCCCATTCCGCCAGGCACCGGTTTCAGCCGGGTCTGTCACGTTTTCCGCGGTTCCGCGAACGTCCGCCGGCGGCCGGTCGCTGGCCCAGGGGATACTGTTCCTCCGGCCCAGGACCCCATGCCCGTTCGCGAACCCCACGTCTTGCCCGGCGCCCGGCCGGCCGTTGCGCTCTCTCCGATCGCGGAGGCCGGCGGTGAGTGACCACTTCCAGACGACGATCCATCAGGCGCGTTCGGGTGATCGGGCGGCCTACGACGAGTTGTTCACCCGCAACCTGCCGGCGCTGGTGGCGTTCCTGCGGGCCAAGGTCGGCGGCGAACTCGCCGAGCGCGAGTCGGTTCGCGATCTGGCGCAGAGTGTCTGCCGCGAGGTGCTGCGCGATCTCGACCAGCTCGAGTTCCGCGGCGAGGAGCAGTTCCGCAGCTATCTGTTCCTGCAGGCGACGCGGAAGGTCGTGGATCGCTATCGCTACCACAAACAGGAGATGCGCGATCCGGCGCGGCAGGAGGGGTTGCCGACGGATACCGAGGCGGCCGAGGTGATGGGCGCGTATGCGCCGCTGGCGACGCCGTCGCGGGTGGTCGGCGCCAAGGAAGAGTTGTCGCGCGTCGAGCAGGCGTTGCAGGGGTTGCCGGAGGCGCAGCGCGATGCGGTGTTGTTGTCGCGGATCGCGGGGCTCAGCTATCAGGAGATCGCCCGGCAGAAGGGGATCTCGGAGGCGGCGGTGCGGGGGTTGGTGGCGCGGGGGCTGGCGCGGCTGGCGTCGCAGCTTGGCCAGGCGCGCGAGTCGGAGTAGCGGTCAGCTCGGGAACAGGTCGGCGACCTGGATCCGCAGGCCGGCGATCACCGAGTCATCGCGGAACTCATCGGTGACGGCGAACTGGCACGGCGGCGCGTCGTCCTTCCAGACGGTCAGCGTGCGGCGCGTCGGGTCGATCGTCAGCACCAGCGGGCAGCCGAAGTAAAGCCACAGTCGGGCCTTCCTGGCGAGTGCGGCCCGGGTGTCGCGTGGTGATTTCACTTCGACGGCAAGATCTGGCGGCCCGGGGAAGAACGACTCGGGATCGGCGATGCGGCAGCGCTCGGCGCGGACGAACGCGACGTCGGGGGCCAGGACGGTGTCGGGATTGGTCGCGAGCAAGAAGCCGGTGTCGGCGGCGCAGACCTCGCCTGCGCCGACTGGCAGGCATGCACGGACGCTCCGGTCGGCTCGCGAAGCAATGGCCCCGTGCGTGAAGTTGCCGGGATTCATCCGCCGCATCTCCCCGCGAACGAGCTCGAAGCGATCCCGGTCGCTCGGGAGGCACGCCAATTGGGCCGCAGTGAACAACGGATCGGACATGATCGACATGATATCACTTTCCACTCCTTGGCAGCGCCCCATGCGCTGACCTCCCTTCTGTGGAGTGGGAAGTCTCCGCGGTTACACGGGATCCGCGGAAAATCAGCCGCTACCGAGGATCCTGGTCGAGCCCGTCGTCGAACAGGTCGCCGATCCGGACCCGCAGACCCGGCAGAATCGCCTCCAAATCGAGGTTCTCGTGCTCGTCCAACTCGACCGGCGGTGCAGGCCGTGTCCAAACGGTTGCCGAACGTTCCTCCGGATCGATCGTCAGCACGCACGGACAGCCATGTTCGGGCCACAGCCGGGCTTTGCGTTTCATCGCCGCGCGCGAATCGTTCGGCGATCGGACCTCGACGGCGAGATCCGGCGGCCCATGGAAGAACCCGCGCGTCTTCGGCAGTCGGCAGCGGTCGGCACGAACAAAGGCCGCATCGGGTGTCAGCACGGTGTCCGGGTCCGTGGTCAGCAGGAAGCCGGTGTCCGCGCCGAACGCGCGGCCCAGGCGATGGCGCCGGGCATGAGTGGCGAACGCGCCGCCGATGTTCAGTGCGACGAAGCCGTGATCCGGGCCGCCCGGGGTCATGGGCCGCAACTCTCCCGCGACCAGCTCGAAGCGATCGTCGTCGCCAGGCAGGTTGGCGAGTTGGCACGCGGTCGTGGTCGGCCTCGACATCGACGACATGGTGGCTGTGACCGGTTCTTCTTGCAGAGACTCGCGCCCAACGGCCCGCCGCTTGCTTTCCGCGGCCGCGTCGCGCCGCAGATGTCCTGCGACCGCGCCGCGTTGTCCCGTTCGAAGGACTGATCCGACAATGAGCATCCGTTCGTTGCCCAAGTCCGCGTTGGCGGCACTCGCTGCCTGCGGCATCTCGGTCGCATCGACCCCGACCTCCACAGAAGCACTCACCCAACCGACGCTGACCCAACGCATCGACGCGGTCCGCAACAAGCTCGCGGCGCTCGAGACCGCAGCCGTCGTGCAACAGGACCAGGACGCCCGGCAGACCCTCGACCTCGCGTGGAACAACTGCTGGCAGAACTGCTGGAACAACTGGCAGAACTGGAACAACTGGCACAACTGCTGGAACAACTGGAACAACTGGCAGAACTGGAGCAACTGCTGGCGCAATTGGTGAACGGGGGAACGACGTGACGCACGACTTCGCCGGCCGGCTGCAGTTGCTGGTCTTGCAGGGCAGCCCGTTCTGCAATCTCGATTGCCGTTACTGCTATCTGCCCGATCGCGGCAATCGCGCGCGGATGACCGACGACACGCTGCGCGCGGTGCTGACCCGCGTGCTGCAGAGTCGCATCGTCGGCCGCGAACTGACGATCGTCTGGCACGCCGGCGAGCCGCTGGCGCTGCCGATCGCGTTCTACGAACGCGCGTTCGCGGTGGTCGGCGGGGTCGTGCGGGCAACCGGCAGTCCCGTGCGGATCACGCATTCGGTGCAGACCAACGCCACCACGTTGACCCCGGCGTGGTGTGAGTTCCTGAAGCAGCACGACGTCCGCGTCGGCGTGTCGATCGACGGACCGCGCGAGCTGCACGACCAGAACCGCGTCGACCGCAAGGGTCACGGCTCGTTCGATCGGGCCATGGCGGGTGTCGCGCTGCTGCGCCGCCACGACGTGCCGTTCCACGTGATCTCGGTGATCACCCGCGCGGCGATGGACAAGCCGGACGAACTGTTCGCGTTCTATCGCGAGCAAGGGCTCCTGCGCGTCGGCTTCAACATCGAAGAACAGGAAGGGGCGCACGCGCACGACCACATCGGCGGCGATGCGGTCGCGGCGGCGTGGCAGCGGTTCCTCGACCGGATGTGGACGCTGAATGCGCAGGCCGGCGGCCCGTTGGTGATCCGTGAGTTCAACTCGATGCTCGCCGCGTTGCGCTTTGGCGACGACTCGATGCGGGCACAGGACAACCAGGCGTTCGCGATGCTCAATGTCGACTGGCAGGGCAACGCCGCCACCTGGTCGCCCGAACTGCTCGGTCTGCGGCATCCGGTGGCGGGCGATCTGACGCTCGGCAACCTGGTGCAGCAGTCGCTCGACGAACTCGCCGAGGGCCCGGCGTTCGGTCCGCTGCATGCGGCGATCGAACAGGGCATCTCGGCCTGCCGGCAGCAATGCGAGTACTTCCGGCTGTGCGGTGGCGGCTGTCCGTCCAACAAGCTCGCGGAGCGGGGAACGTTCGCTGCCACCGCGACGGCGCACTGCCGGCTGACCCGGCAGGTCCTCGCCGACGTCGTGCTGGCCCGCGTCGAGTCGGCGCTGGCCGCCGCGCGGGCCTGAGCTACACTGCCGGCGTGTCGTACCGCCCTGACCTGACGCTGCTGGCGACCCAGGACCTGCAGGCCTGCCGGCCGTGGTCGAAGAAGCTCGCGTTCCTGCTCGCGGCCTTGATCCTTGGCGCCGGCTACCTGCTGCTCCATGAGCAGATGAAGCCGCCGGCATCCGGCAAGAAGGGCAAGGTCAAGGCCACGGCGCCGGTCGAACCGGGCAACCGCTGACTGGCATGACGGACATTCCGCCGGTGCTCCCGTCGATGGTTCCGCCTGCCGGGGCGCCGGCGGGGGGTGGTCTCGAACGACTGCAACCGCGCACGGTCGCGTACTGGTACGTGATGGACCTGATCGGCGCCGTGATCCTGGGCGGCCTGTTGTTCGGCGGCCATTGGTTCATCCGCGACCACGCTGAAAAGTGGCTGTGGCTGGCCAACCCGGTCGCGATCACGCTCGGCTCGATCGTGCTGCTGCAGGCGCTGGTGGGGCCGCCGCTGTCGTTCCGCTTCTGGCGCTATGGCTTCGCGCACGATCTGCTGCACATGCGCTACGGCATCCTGTGGCGCGAAGAACGGATCGTGCCGGTGCGCCGCATGCAGCACGTCGATCTGATGCGCGGCCCGATCGAGCGGCTGTTCGGCCTGGCGACGCTCGTCGTGCACACGGCCGGCAACGAAGGCTCCGCGTTCCGCGTGCCCGGTCTGCTGCCCGAACAGGCGCAGCGGCTGCGCGATCAGATCCTGCTGGCGCGGGGCGATGACGTCGTCTGAACCGCCGCTGGTGGCCAGCGGTGTCGCGACGGCGCCGTCGGTGGTGCTGGCGCAAGGCCACCTGCACCCGGCGATCCTGCTGCTGAAGCTGATCGACGCGCTGCGCAACGCCGCGTTCGCGGTCGTGTTCGGCATCGTCTTCGAGCGCTGGTTCCTGGTGGTCGCCGCGGTGCTGTTCCTCGGCCATCTCGGCCATGCGCTGATCCGCTACCTGACGTTCCAGTACACCCTGACGCCGGATGAACTGGTGACGCGCGAGGGCATCCTCGAACGGCAGGAACGGCGGATCCCGGTCGATCGGATCCAGGACCTCGGCTTCGAATCGACGCTGCTGCGGCGCGTCCTTGGGCTGGTGGTCGTTGCCGTCGAGACCGCGGCCGGCAAGGGCGCCGAGGCCACGCTCGATTCGCTCGATCGGTCGGCCGCCGAACGGTTGCGCGAAGTGCTGCTGGCGACGCGCCAGCAGCGGGCTGCGGAACGGCAGGCGGCGGTGGTCGGTGTGCCGGTGACCGCGCCCGTGGTGCAAGAACCGGAGTGGACCGTGTTGACGGCGTCGACCGGCGATCTGCTGCTGCGGGGGTTCACCGATCTGCGCGTGGGGGCGATCCTGGTGTCGGGATTCGCGTCACTGCAGCTCGCCGATTCGCTGGGACTGGCGGTGCGGCTGCGCGGCGTGGCCGATTCGTTCTTCGACTGGGTCCGGAGCTTCCCGTTCGTCTGGGTGGTGGTCGCGCTCGTCGGCCTCGTCGTTGCCGTGATGGTGGCCTCGGTCGTGATGTCGGCGCTCGGCAATCTGGTGATGTTCCACGGCTTCCGGCTGACGCTGCGCGGCGACGTGTTGCAACGGCGCTACGGCTTGCTGACGACCCGCAGCAAGACGCTGCCGCGGCGACGCGTGCAGCGGGTGACGGTCGAGCAGACCTGGTTGCGGCGGCTGCTCGGACTCGCCGTGGTCAAGGCGGACAGTGCCGGACAGAACCGCGCCGCTGGCGATGAATCGACCGGCGGTTGGGACATCGTCGTGCCGATGGCGCGACTCGACGCGGCGTTCGCGGCGTTGCCGGCGCTGGTGGTCGGTATCGAACGGGCGCAGTTCGCTTGGCGGCGCGCGTCCCCGCGGCTGATCGGCCGCTACGGGATCCAGGGCGCATTGCTCGCCGCGCTCGCGCTGGCGGTGGCGATGCCGCTTTCCGGGCCATGGGGATTGCTGGCGCTGCTGCTGCTGCCGGTGTGGTTCCTGATCGGCGTGCTGTCGTGGGGCAATCTGGCGTGGGCCTGCGACGACGAGGTCCTGGCGCTGCGCTTTGGCATCCTCGGGCGCTACGTCGCGTTCGTGCCGGCGGCGAAGGTGCAGTCGGCGGTGGCGCGGCGTTCGCCACTGCAGCGGCTGTTCGGGCTCGGGGATCTGACCGTGTATGTCGCCGGTGGGTCGCCGAGTCGGTTGCCGGACCTGGTCAAGGCCGACATCGTTGCCTTGCAGGCGCGGCTCGCGGCGCGCGCGGCCGCGTCGGCAGCGAACGACTGGCGGCGGACGGCTTGGCGTTGATCAGCGCGCGGCGCGGAGATCGGCCAGCGCCGGATCGTCGCGCAGCGGTGCGAACACCGGATCGGCGAGCAGTGGTCGGCAATCGGCGCCGGCGTTGCTGGCCGCCAATGCCGCCGCGATCGCCGTCTGCCGATGCTGCGCCCGGCTCCGTTCGTCGCCAGCGGCCGTGGTCGCCAAGGCCGCGGCCAGCAGTGCGGCCGCGAGGCGGTCATGCGGATCGCTGCGACTCTGCAGTTCGGCCAGCAGCGCCAACGGTTCTCCGACTTGCCCTCGAGCGAGCATCGCGATGCCGATCCTGGCCTGGGCCTCGGCCCGGCAGGAGCGCCAGGGCGCTCGTTCGACGCCGTCGCCCAGGTGTGGTCCGGTGCGCCCCAACGCTTCGCGCGCCAGAGTCTCGGCGTCGGCGAAACGGCCTTGACGGCAGCGCAGGTCGGCAACCAGCAGCTGGGCCTCGGCGTAGCGGAGATGGTGCCGCAGGGTCGTGGGGAAGTCGCGGATCAACGCCGCCCGGGTGGCCAGCGCCGGTTCGAGTTCGGCGGTCGCAGCGTTGGCGTCGCCGGCCCGCAGCGCGATGACCCCGAGGCTCGCCCGGGCGTCGCCGAGCAGTTGTTCACCCATCGCCCGTTCGCCGGCGGAGAACGTTCGGCCTTGCACCGTGGCGATCGCCTCGCGATACAGCGCGACCGCCTCCGCGGCGGTCAGGGGATCGGCCCGCAATGCATCGGCGACATTGATGCACTGCACGGCGACACCCTGCACGGCCAGTTCGTGATCGGGGAAGTCGCGCAGCAGCTCCCGCTTGCTGGCCAGGGCCGCGCGCAGCGCCGCCTCGTGGTCGCCGGGTCGATTGGCGCGTTGCAGCAAGTCGGCGCGCAGGTTGTCGGCCTCCGCACTCTGGATGCGGGTGTCGAAGTCGTTCGGCCGTTCGCGCGCCAGTCGTTGCAGGCAGGCGGTCATCGCTGCGACCTCGCGCAGGGCGTCGTCGAGCCGCCCGAGGTCGCGGAACGCTTTGGCCAGGGCCTTGTGGCCGATGGCGGCGTGCATCGGCAGTTCGCCATGGCGTGGCAGATCGTCGCGATCGAGCACGGTGAGTGCGGCTTGCAGTTCGGCCACCGCGCCCGGCTGGTCACCGACCTCGCGCAGCACGGTGCCGAGCGCCCGTCGGGCGACCGCCAGGTCGGCCATCAGCGCGAGATCGTCCGGTCGCCGTGTCGCCAGGCGTTCGTAGTATTGCACGGCGGTGCGCAGCATGTTGGCGCGCAGTGGTTCGGCCTGCGGGATGCCGTGCAGTTCCGAGTAGCCGAAGTCGACCAGCATCCGCTCGATCGCGGCCCGGGCATCGCCATAGTCGGCGGTGGCCAGCGTCAGGGCCTGATCGAGCTGCTGATTGGCATCCCGTTGCACGGCCCACAGCAACAGCGGCAGCAGGCTGGAGAACAGCACGGCGACGCCGGCGGCGGCAGCGCGCGCGGGGTGGCGTTGGCACGAACGGACCAGGCGCAGGCCGAGCCCGAGCGGTCGCGCGGCAATGGGTTGACGCGCCAGCACGGCCTCGAGGTCGGCGGCGAATCCGGTCATGTCGCGGTAGCGACGATCGCGATCGAGATCCATGGCGACCGCGACGACGATCGCCAGTTCGCGCGGCAGATTGCGGGGTCGCAACGGGCGCGGCTGGCCGGTCAGGATCCGGCGCCGCAGATCGTCGCTGCTGCCGCCGGCGAACGGCAGTTCCAGCGCCAGCAGCTGATGCAGCGTCACTGCCAGCGAGTAGATATCGGTGCGTTCGTCGAGCGCATCGCCGCGGAGTTGCTCCGGCGACATGTAGGCCGGCGAACCGACCTCGGCACCGCTGCGGGTCAGCTTCTCGGCGTGGGCCATGTGCGCGAGGCCGAAGTCGAGCAACAGCGTCTGGCCGAGCGGGGTCACCACGACATTGGAGGGCTTCAGATCGCGGTGCACGATGCCGCGGGCGTGCACATAGGCCATCGTCCTGGCGACCGAGGCGATCACGCGAACGCACGTCTCCCACCACGGGCCGGCGAACAGCCGGGCTGCCTGGGTGCCGGTCCGCGCGCCGAGCAGACCGATGGTCCTGGCGAAGTCGCTGCCGTGCAGCGCCGCTGGATCGCGTTCGTGCAGCGTCGTGATCACGTCATCCAGCGTCTTGCCGGCGACGTAGTCCATCGCGAAGTACGGGATGCCGCCTTCGCTGCCGACCGCGACGATCGGCACGATGCCTGGGTGCTGCAGTTGCGCGATCGTCTCGATCTCGCGCTGGAAGCGTTCGCGGGCGACGTCGGACAGCAGCAGTTCGGGGCGGACGATCTTGACCGCGACCTTGCGGCGCAGGCTCTGCTGTTCGGCCAGGAACACTACGCCCATGCCGCCGCTGCCGATCCGTTCGAGCAGCTGGAACTCGCCGAGGCGCTGTGGGTACAGGCCGTGCGTCGTCGGCGCGCGCAACAGGCCGGAGCGGGCAAGATCCTGCAGGCTGCGCCGGACCGCGTCGGCGTGGGCCGGGTGGCGGGTCAGCAGGTCGCCGACGGCGGTGTCGCCGCCGCGTTCATGGGCAACGACCGCCTCGGCGAGCAGGTTCTCGAAGTCGTCGGCGTCGGCGCCGCTCGTGGACATGGGGCCAGTCTAACGGATCGGAGAACGGGTCATCTGTCGCCGTTGGTGCGGGCAGTTTGCGCTCAATGGAAGCTGCGCGTCGTCGCCCCGTCGACCGCCACCGCCAGCTCCGGCACGAACAGCCGATCGGCGATCAGGTGCACCACCGCGCCCTCCGCCTGCACCTTGCCGTCGACGCCGAGCAGCACCGCCGTGCGCGCGATGATCGCATGCCGTTCGAACACCGGCCGCCAGACCACCAGATTGACGAACCCGGTCTCGTCCTCGAGCGTGTAGAACGTCACGCCCGACGCGGTTCCCGGCTGTTGCCGGCAGATCACCAGTCCGACGAAGCGCGTGTGCTTGCCGTCGGGCAGCGCGTTCAATTGCGCCGCTGTTGGCATCCGCCGCTGTTGCAGGACTGCGCGCAACGCCGCCAACGGATGGCCGCGCGTGCTGTGGCACGACGAACGGTAGTCCCACTCGATCCGCTCTGATGTCGACAGCCCTGGCAACACCGGCACCGGCCCTTCGGCGGCGGGTAGCGGCAGCGCGTGGGCGGGCGGTGGCGTGGCATTGCGGGCATGCCACAGCGCCTGCCGCCGCGACAGCCCGAAGCTGTCGAACGCGCCGGCTTCGGCCAGCCGGACCAGCGCCGGAACTGGCAAACGCGTGCGGACGACGAAGTCGTCGAAGCTCTCGAACGGCGGTGCCACCGCGTCCAGCAGTTGCCGATCGCGCGCCGTCAGACCCTTGACGAAGCCCAGCCCCATCCGGACCGCCAGTTCGTCGTCTTCGCCGCGCTCGAGCGTGCAATCCCAACGGCTCCAGCAGACATCGAGAGGCCGGATCGGGACGCCGCGGCGTTTGCCGTCGTCGACGATCGTCGCCGCCGAATAGAAGCCCATCGGCAGCGCGTTCAGCAGCCCGCAGACGAATGCCGCCGGATGGTGTTGCCGCAGCCACGCGGTCACGTAGGTGATCAGCGCGAAGCTGGCCGCGTGCGACTCCGGGAAGCCGTATTCGCCGAAGCCGAGGATCTGTGAGAACACCCGTTCGGCGAACTCCGCCGGGATGCCGTTGTGCACCATCCGGCCGATCAGCTTGTCGCGGTGCCGTTCGATCTGGCCCTGCGACCGCCACGCCGCCATGTCGCGCCGCAATTGGTCGGCCTCGCCGGGCGTGTAGCCGCCGGCGAGCATCGCGATCTTCATCACCTGTTCCTGGAAGATCGGCACGCCGAGCGTCTTCTGCAGCACCTGCTGCAGCGACGGATGCGGGTATTCGGGCTGCTCGTCGCCGCGCCGGCGGCGCAGGTATGGATGCACCATGTCGCCCTGGATCGGGCCCGGACGGACGATCGCGACCTCGATCACCAGGTCGTAGAACGTGCGCGGTTGCAGCCGTGGCAGCATCGACATCTGCGCGCGGCTCTCGATCTGGAACACGCCGACGGTGTCGGCGCGGCAGATGCGTTCGTAGGTCGCCGGATCCTCGGCCGGGATCGTCGCCATCGTCAGCTCGCGGCCTTCGTGCTTTCGGATCAGGTCGAGCGCCAGATGGATGTGGTGCAGCGCCCCGAGCCCGAGCAGGTCGAGCTTGAACAGGCCGAGTTCCTCGATCGCGTACTTGTCCCACTGGATCACCGTCCGACCCGGCATCGTCGCCGGCTCGATCGGCACGATGGTGTCGACCGGGTCGCTGCCGAGCAGGAAGCCGCCGGGATGGATCGACAGATGGCGCGGGAAGTCCTCGATCTGCGCGACCAGCTCGAGCAGGTGTTCGTGGATCTCGGCGATGTCATGCAGGCCGGCGTGCGCCAGCGCGCCGGTGTCCATGCTGGCGAAGCGGCTGCCGAGCAGCTTGCCCATCCGGTCGAGCGCGGTGGCCGGGATGCCGAGCGCCTTGCCGACCTCGCGCACCGACGAACGCACGCGGTAGCGGATCACGTTGGCGACCATCGCCGCGTGCCGGCGACCGTGGCGTTGGTAGACCCATTGGATGACCTCCTCGCGGCGCTCGTGCTCGATGTCGAGGTCGATGTCGGGCGGTTCGGCCCGTTCGCGGCTCAGGAAGCGTTCGAACAGCAGATCGATGCGCGTCGGGTCGACGGCGGTGACGCCGAGGCAATAGCAGACGGCGCTGTTGGCGGCGCTGCCGCGGCCCTGGCACAGGATGCCCTGCTGCCGGCAGAAGCGCACGACCTCGTGCATGGTCAGGAAGTAGCCGCCGTAGTCGAGTTCGTCGATCAGGGCGAGCTCGCGTTCGAGCTGGTTCTGGACCGGCTCGGGGATGCCGTCGGGATAGCGTTCGGCGGCGCCCTGCAGCGTCAGTTCGCGGAGCCACGTGCTCGGGGTCTGGCCGTCGGGCAACCGTTCGAGTGGATAGCGGTAGCGCAGTTCGGTCAGCGAGAACGTGCAGCGCTCGGCGATCTGCAGCGTGGTCGCCAGCGCCTTCGGGTCGTCGCTGAACAGTTGCTGCATCGCGAACGGGGACTTCAGGTCGTGTTCGGCGTTGGCGCAGAGCAGCGTGCCGGCCGTGGCCAGCGTGGTGCCGTGGCGGATGCAGGTCAGCACGTCCTGCAGGCGCTGGCGATCGCGATGGTGGTAGAGCACTTCGTTGCCGCCGGCGACCTTGACGTCGAATGCGCGGGCGGCGGCTCGCAGGGCGGCTTCGGCCGGGCGTTCGCGCGCGAGCAGGTGGCGGCAGCAGAGCGCGTAGAGGCGGTCGCCGAACGGGTCGCGCAGCGGTGGCAGCAGCGCGGGGCGCGGGCACAGTGCCAGCAATCCGGACGCGGCGGCGGCGACGTCGGCCAGGGTCGCCAGGGCGTGGCCTTTGGCGCAGCGCTGGCGCGCGCGCGACAGCAGTTGGCACAGGTTGCCGTAGCCCGATCGGTCGGTGGCCAGCAGCACGACCGCCTGCGGCACGACCGTGGGATCGTCGGGATCGCCGATCGTCACTTCGGCGCCGAGCAGCAGCTTGATCCCGAGATCCTTCGCGCGCGCATGCGCGGCGACGACGCCATGCACGCCGTCGCGATCGGTCAGTGCCACCGCCGGCAGGCCATGGGCATGCGCCTGCTCGACCAGTTCGGGCGGGTGACTCGCACCTTCGAGGAACGAGAAGTTCGATTTGACCCACAGCGGCGCGTAGGTCATCAGTCGACGCGTCCGTGCAGGTACCAGCGGCGCTGCCGACGGTCGTGGAACACCCACAGGATCGCGCCGCGGTCGGTCTCCAGAAAGAAGTAGTCGCGCTCGACCAGCTGTTGCCACCAGCCGGAGCGCACGCGGAACGGACCGTGCGCGCGCTGCACGGCGCCGAACTCGGGCAACCAGGATTCCGGTTCGTGGACTGGCAGCGAGCCGAGCAGTTGTGGTGCGCGCAGCAACGTGCGGACCAGCGGTCGCGGCGCGGATGGTGCGGCGGTGCGCTCGCGCGGCAGCGTCAGGTTGGTCAGCGGCTCATAGCGGAACGTCTGCTCGGGCAGATGGTGCGGCAGCAAGCGGGCGCGGGTGATCGCGGCATCGCCGAACGCGGCGCGGACCCGGGCCAGCGCGCGGTCGGCGGCGGCGAGGTCGCGGCGGCGGGCGGTGGCCAGCAGTTCGAGCTGCTGGCGCGTGGCCTCGACGCTGGCCAGCGTCGTCTCGAAGCGTTCGATCGGCGACGGCAGGCGGGTCTGCTCGAGGCGCAGGCGGACCAGTTCGAGCACCTGGTCGGTGTCGCGGGTCGGTGCGGCGGTGGTCAGCCGTTCGCGATGCGGTGGATGGTGCTCGAGGAACAGGGTCAGCTGCAGGCCGGTCAGCAGGTGGCGGCGGTCGGCGAGTTGCTGCAGGGCGCCATGCAGGCGGTCGGCGAAGGCGGCGAGCAGGCGTTGCAGGTCGGTGTCGGGCAGCTCGAAGTCGAACGCGAACGTGACCGGCTCGGCGGGGCGGGTGCCGGTCAGCGGTGCCCAGGTGGTGTGGGCGCGGGTGTGCAGGGCGGCGGCCGGTTCGCCAAAGCGCCGGCGCAGGTCGGCGGGCGGCAGCGCCAGGAACTCGCCGAGCGTCTGCAGGCCCAGCGTGTGCAGCTGGTCGCGCAGCGCAAACGGGATGTCGAGGGCGGTCAGCGGCACGGCGGCGGCGCGGGTCTGTTCGTCGGCGAGATCGCGCAGCACCAGCCAGCCGGAGTTCTTGCTGGCGAGCTGGCGCGCCAGCGCGGCGACGGCAAAGCGCGTGAAGCCGACGACGATCGCGGCGACGAAGCGGCGCGCGGTCAGCGTCTGGTGGACGGTGTGCGCCCAGTGATCGAGGCCGGTGTAGAGCGCGTGCAGGCCGTGGGCGTCGGCGAAGAACTGGCCGGGCTGATCGCGGGCGGGTTCGATCTCGGGCGAGAACGCGAGCAGCAGGCGCAGCAGTTCGGTGGTGGTCTGGTCGATGTCGGCCGGCGGGACGGCGGCGGCGTGCACGCGCGGCACCAGGGCTTTGGCTTGCTGGAAGCGCAGGCCGGGGATGATCTGTTCGCGGCGGGCGTGGTGGTTGGCCCACAGGATGCGGGCTTGCGGGCGGTCGTCTTCGACGACGACGACGGGGTCATCGTGCCAGTCGGGATGCGCGCGTAGCACGATCTGCAGCGGCAGCGCCGGCACGTCGATGCAGGCGATGCGGCGGCCGTCGGCAGTTGGCAAACGCGCGTTCATCGGCAGTGGGCACGGGGCTCACAGTCCCTCGGGAACGTGCAGTGGCGTCGTCGCGAGGTCCTGCGTGGCGGCGCGACCCTGGCCGTGCAGCTTGTCGGTCAGCACGTGCGGGTCGATCGCGAACGCGAGGTCGCGGCGCCGACGGCGCGGTTGCACGCGCAGGCTGACGAGACTGCCGAGCGATTCGGTGGCGTTCTCGGTCAGCAGCAGCACGCGGCTTTTGTGTTGACGGGCGGCCGACAGCAGGCGGGCCAGCCACGCGCCGCGCGGTGGCGTGTGTGGACGCAGGTCGAGCACCAACAGGCCGAACGCGCCGGACTGCAGCAGCAGTTCGGCCGCGCGCGGGATGCCGTGCGGGCCGGTCCGGGCTGGCACGTGCACGACCAGCAGCGCGTCGAGGTCGACACCGCCTTGTTGCAGGTCGGGGGGGAACAGGGGGCCGTCTTCGGCTTGCAGCCAGGCGGTGGTTTCGCCGTCGGTTTGGGCACGGGCGATCGCGGCGACGGCCATCGTCGTGCAGGAACTGTCGAAGCGGCCGGTCAGTTCGACGATGCGGCCTGGCGGCAGCCAGGGCAGCACCGCGCCGGCAGTCGTGACTGCCGGCGCGGTGTGCAGCATCGTCGTTTGCCGTGACGCCGTGTGCAATGGCGCTTCGTCATCGTGTGGTTTCATGCGCCCGTGAACTCCCGTCGCAACTCGATCACCAGTCCGAGAATCACCAAAGCCGCCGGATCCGGCGCGATCGGTGC
Source organism: Planctomycetota bacterium (assembly GCA_016713175.1). Taxonomy (GTDB): domain Bacteria; phylum Planctomycetota; class UBA1135; order UBA1135; family UBA2386; genus JADJPQ01. The sequence continues at coordinate 115,403 of JADJPQ010000026.1, read as the reverse complement.
ATAGCGCGGGTTGGTCGCACGCAACTCGATCCGCAGATCCGCACCGGAGCCGCGCCGGTGCAGCCGTTTGATCGTCGCTTCGTCGTCGACCATCGCGACGACGAGCTGGCCGTGCTCGGCCTTGGGTTGGCGGCGCACGATCACGACGTCGTCGGCCAGGATCTCTGGCGCCATGCTGTCGCCGCGGACGCGCAGCGCGAACAGTTCGGTCGGTGGATGGCGGGTCGTCACGACGACGTGGTCTTCGATGTCCTGCAGCGCGGTGGTCAGCGGGCCGGCCTGCACGCGACCGAGCAGTGGGACCAGGCGGGGGCGGCTGCTGCCGCGCCCGCCTGTTGGTCGGCCGCCTGGCCCGCCGGTTGACCTGCCCGGCAGCCGCAATCCGCGGTGCTGGCTGTCGTCGGTGCGGGTCAGTTGGCCTGTGTCGACCAGCGCGTCGAGGTGTTGCCGCGCGGTGCCGACCGAACGGAACCCCATGGCCTGCTGGACTTCGCGAACCGTGGGCGGTGTGCCGGCCAGCAGCCGTTCTTGCACGAACGCGAGCACGCGGGTGCGGGTCTGGCCTGTCGGGGTGCGGCCCATGGTTTCTCTATACCACACATTTGTGTGGTTACAAGGGCCGTGTGGAATCGGGGACTCGGGATCTCGGGAACTCGAACTCGGGAACTCGGGAACTCGGGAACTCGGGAACTCGGGAACTCGCCGAGCGCGCAGGGCAGCGGGGGTCGCCAGCTCAGTCCTTGACCGGCGGTCTTGCGGAAAGCCGCAACGATCCAGGTGTCGGCGTGGGGCGACCAGAACTCTGCCGAATCAAAAACCGGACGCGACCTGCCGTGGCCATGGCCAGTCTTCTGGTGCGATTGGCCCGATCGCCGGAATCCGCTTGCGCTGGCGACGTGGTGGCGTTAGAAGTCTGCTGAATCAAGATGGAAGCGCGATCCCGATCGCAGCACAAACGTCGCGCGCGATCGCCGCGATCGCCGCGAGCAGCGCTGCTGCCCTTCCCCGCCCAGCACGGCGGTCGTCGCCCGGGCGCCGGCCGCAAGCCGAACGGTGCACAGGCCGGCGTTCCGCATCTGCCGCGACCACCGCTGGCCGCACGCCATCCGGTGCACGTCACCATCAAGCTGCGACCGCATCTGCCCCGCCTGCGCCGTTGCGACGAATACGCCGCGCTGCGCGCGGCGTTCGTCGCCGCGTGCAGCGCGCCCGCGTCCAGCCACGGCGCCAAGGGCGCCGTGGCTGCCTTCCGTCTCTGTCACTTCGCCATCCTCAACGACCATCTCCATCTCATCGCCGAGGCCCAAAGCCGTCAGTTCCTCAGCCGCGGCCTGCAAGGCCTGCTGGTCCGGATCGCCCGCGCCCTCAACAAGCTGTGGCATCGCCAAGGCACCGTCTTCGCCGACCGCTACCACGAGCACATCCTGAGGAACCCGCGTGAGACGCGCAACGCACTGAAGTACGTGCTCCAGAGCGCGCGCCACCATGCGGCCGAAGGCCGCATGGTGGACGCGAGGTCGCCGATCGACCCGTTCACGTCGGCACCGTGGTTCGATGGCTTCCGCGAACCGATCCGCGTTCGCGGCCTCGAGGCGATCGTTCGGCCGGTCACCGAGGCGCGCACGTGGCTTCTGACGATCGGCTGGCGCCGGCACGGGCTCTTGCCCGTGCCGCCCGCGTCCGGGCCATTGTCGTTCTGCTGACACTCCCGTTGGCCTGCCAGGCGCCAGTTCCGAAGAGCGATCTCGGATGTCGCCGAGGTTTGCGCGGCACGGTGATTCATGGCCTCGGCAGTTGCGGCGCGGCGGCGGCGCCAGCCCACGACGAGGTGCGCGCTTTCACACTCGACCGCGAACTGAGAGTGCGTTGCGCGGCGCTCTCGGCAATTCGTCTCCTGGCGTTGACCGATCCCGCGTTCCCGCAGGTGATCGCGTTGTCGCGGGATGGGCCCGCCAACGTCCGCGAGGCTGCCGTCTCGGCGGCATTGGCGATCGTGGATCGCCCGCGCGTCGGGCGCGCAATGCTGCGCGTCATCGAAGCGTTGCGCGATCCTGATGACCGTGTCGTTCGTGCTGCCGGCGGCGCGCTGCGGGCATTCTGCGCTCGATGACCCGATCGGCTACGATGCCGAGACCATGCTGCCGCGCCTGCTGTCCGCGTTCATCCTCGCCACTGCCGCAGCCACGCAGGTTCCCGCCGACTGGATCGTCTACGCCACCCGCCTCCCCAGTACCAATCCGGCGGCACAGATCCTCGGCGGCCCCAGCACCGCCCAACCCCAACCGTTCGGACGCTTCGCCGTCGACCAGATGCCGCCGACCGCGATCGAAGTCGATCCGTACGACGGCCACATCCTGCTCGCGCTCGAAGCGGGTCCGACGCTGACGCGCGTCTACCGGCTGATTCCGCAAGGCCTGCAGTTGACCGCGGCGATCCGGATCGGCGACCTACCGGGTCCGTGTCGACAACTCGCGGTCGTCGACGACACCCTGCTGGCGATCGCCGACGGACCATCTCCCGCACTGTCCGGCCTGTGGCGCCTGCCGCGCCGTGGCGTCAACGCCCAGCCGACGCTGCTGTTGGCCCGCAGTGACCTCGGCGCGATGGCGACGTTCGGCCCTTACGGCACGGTGGTCGTGCTGGCCTGGTCCGGGTCGGGGCCGCCCGGACTCAACGCCGGCGTCGGCTTCTTCGACGTGACGAACGGGCAGTTCGTGTTCGGCCCGTTCCTGTTCGGCGCGGCGTCGGCGATCACTGGCGTCGTCGATCTGCCGACGGGCTTGTCGCGGCAGTTGCTGGCGTTCGCCGACGGCACGTTCGCGCTGCACGTGGGTGGCCTGGGGCCGCCGACGCCGTTGCCGACCCTGCCGCCGCTGCCCCCGGCGCAGGCTGTCGCACTGAAGGCCGACGGCGGCAGCAGCATCACCCCATTCGGGCTCGGGGCGGCAGCGCTACCGCAGCTCTACACGATCGACGCGTTTTCCGGCGCAGTTGCACTGCAGCCGCCGACGTTGCCGGGGACGCCGATCGACTTCGCGTTGGCCCAGCCATCCGGTGCGTGGGTCCGGTCGTTCGCTGCGGCGTGCGGTCCACCGGCGACCGCCATCGGGACGGGTCCAGGCCAGCCGACGCTCGGCAACGCGCAGTTCGGGTTCGATCTGATGAGCGCCGCGTCAGTGACGGCCGCCTGGTTCGCGATCGGCGCGTCGGACTTCCTGACTCCGCTCGGCCTGTTGCCGGCGCCGCTTCCAGGCGGCTGCCGGTTGCACGTCGAACCGCTGTTTGCCGCCATCCAGCCCGTGGCGCCGGCCGGAACGGCGCGACAGAACGTCCCGATCCCACCGGCACCGTCGCTGCGCGGGTCGTTGTTCTTCGCGCAATGGCTGCCAGTCGTGACCGCAGGACTTGCCGCCAGTCCGGCGATCGCCTTCCGGATCGACTGAACGAGAGAACCTGGAATATCCGGGCAACTGTCCTGCAAGGAGGCCACCCAAGATGAACCCATCCGCCATCCTGATCAGTTCGATCGTCGTTGCCGCCGTCACCGGCGGTGGAGTCGCCTTCGCCCTGCGCCCGGCCGAGGCCGCCCCGGTCACGGTCAGTCCGGAGGTGCAGGCGGCGTTGAGCCGGCTCGACGAGCAGACCAAGGCGCTGCGCGCGGCGATCGACGCTGTCGGCGCCGCGACCGCCAGCCCGACGCCAGCAACTGCCGAGCGCACCTCTCTGCCGGCTGTCAGTGACGACCAGGTGGCCGCGGCGGTCGAGCGCTACCTGCGCCAGCGCGGTGACGGCACGCCGGTCGATGCGGCGACTGCGGCCGCCAGCGCGCCACGGGATGTCCAGGCGATCTACGCCGAGCTGCGTGGCGCCGACTTCTGGCAGAACAGCAAGCTGTGGCGGCGCGCGTTCGAGGAAGGGCGGATGGACGAGGTCATCGCGCTGTTCGAGGAGGCGGTCAAGAACGCGCCGAACGATCCCGACGCGCACATGCAGCTTGCCAGCGCCTACCTGTCGTATCTGCAGATGGACCAGAGCAAGTACCCGCTGTCGCAGAAGGCCGACGCCGAGTTCGACAAGGTGCTGGCGCTCGACGACAAGCACTGGAATGCGCGCTTCAGCAAGGCCGTCAGCTACACGTTCTGGCCGGACTTCCTCGGCAAGAAGCCCGAGGCGATGAAGCACTTCGAGACGCTGATCCAGCAGCAGGAGTCGATGCCGCCCGAGAGCCAGCACGCGCAGACCTACCTGTTCCTCGGCAACCTGCTCGAACAGCGCGGCAAGAGCGACGAGGCGCGCGCGATCTGGCAGAAGGGCGCGCGGCGCCACCCGGACAGCGACGAACTGAAGCAGAAGGTCGGCAACTGACCCGTCACCTCGCGCACCCGTTCGTCCGACAGCGGCGCCGGCACTAGGATGGCGGCGTGGATGCCGCCGAGTTCCTGGCCTGGGTCGACGCCGGCAAGCTGCCGCGGATGCCTGAGCATCCCTGCTCGTATCTGCCGGAGCGGCAGGCGCGGATGCAGGGCTTCGTCACTTCGGGCCTCGATCCCGAGGTCTATCACGAACTGATGGACCGCGGCTTCCGCCGCAGCGGCGACTTCTTCTATGCACCGGATTGTCGCGGTTGTCGCCGGTGCGTGCCGATCCGCGTGCCGGTCGTGACGTTCACGCCGAGTCGCAGTCAACGGCGGGCGCTGCTGCGCAACCGCGACGTCGAACTGCGGATCGGCGCACCCGATCTCGACGCGGCGCGCGTCGAACTGTACCAGCGCTATCTGGCGCGGCAGCACCGGGGCAGCGAGCAAGCCGCGGACGAGTCGACGTTGCGTTCGTTCCTGTACCAACCGATCGTCGACACCGTCGAAGCCACCTACTGGCTCGGTGAACGTCTGGCTGCGGTGACGATTCTCGATGTCTGCTCGCGTTCGGTGTCCAGCGTCTACCACTTCTTCGATCCGGAGCTCGCCCGGCGCAGCCTCGGCGTGTACTCGGTGCTGGCCGAGATCGAGTGGACGAAGCAGCAGGGCATCCCGCACTACTACCTCGGCTACTGGGTCGAGGGCGCGCGGACGATGCACTACAAGGCGGACTACCGGCCGCACGAACTGTGGGTCGACGGTCGCTGGGTCGCCGGCGGTTGAGCGTCGGCCGGCCCGTTCACGCTCGCTGCCGCAGGGCCCGTTGCAGCAACGCCAGTGACGCGGCCTTGCCGTTCTCCTCCGCCCAGCTCGCGGCGTCGCGCCCCTGATCGTCGCGGGCCGTCGGATCGGCGCCGAGTGCGAGCAGTGCGGCAACCGTCGCCTCGTTGCCGTTGTAGGCGGCGCAGTGCAGCGCCGGCCAGCCGAACGTCGTGCGGGCGTCGACCGGGGCGCCGGCCTGGACCAGGAAGCGGCAGGCGTCGGCGTGGCCCGCGTTCGCGGCCTCGACCAGCGCGGCGCCGCCATCGCGCGCCGGTTCGGCGCCCTGGGCGAACAGCCAGCGCAGCATCGCCGCGTGTCCGCCCATCGCGGCGGTCGGCAACGCGGCGCCGAGGTCGACGGCGCCGCCGGCGGCGACGACCGCCTGGGCCAGGGCGACGTCACCCGACCACACCGCGGCCTGGATCGTCGCGGCGGCGGGCGTCGCTCCAGCCGCGAGCAGCAGGGCCGTCAGGTCCGGTCGGCGTTGTTCGCAGGCCAGCAACAGCGGGGACGCGCCCGAGGCGCTGTCGGTGACGTTCGGGTCGGCGCCGTGCTGCAGCAGCAGTTGCACCAGGGCGGCGTGCCCGCGCCCGACCGCTGCGTGCAGCAGTGACTCACGACCGGTGCGCCGATCGCGGTCGACGACCGCTTCGTAGGTCCGCGCGGTCTCAGGGTCGGCACCGGCGTCGAGCAGCTGGCGCAGGGCCGCTTCGTCACCGGCGGCAATGGCTTCGAACAGGCGTTCGGTCGAGGTCACGGCAACTGGATCCGGGCGGGACCGGCGTCGTTACCGTCCCCGGCTTCATTTTGCGACGTTGGCCTGCCGAAGGACGGGACGGTGGGCGGCCGGGTGTCGCCGCCGCGAACACGGAGAGACTCATGATGCGACGCGTTCTGCCGATCGTCCCCTGCCTGCTGCTGTGGACCGCATGCCAGGTGCCGGCACCGCCGCCGACGGACGCGCTGGCCGCCGTCGAGGCTTCCTGGCGCCGGGTGCCGGACGACCCGGAGGTGATCGCCGTGGATCCGGTGATCGGCAGCCTGTTGCGGTCAGCGTTCGCCGCGCACGCCGCGCAGCGGCGCGTGCTGTTGCAGAATCTCGCCAACGTCGCGACTCCGGCCTTCAAACGGCAGCGGGTCGCGATCGGCACCCAGACCATCGACGGCCCGGGGGGCGAACGGTGTCAGACGCCGGTGGTGCTCGGCGTCGATCCGGACCTGAGCCCAGGCGTGCTCGAACAGACCGGCCGGGCGCTGGACGTCGCGATCGACGGCGATGGCTGGCTGGTGGTGGTCGTGGCCGATGGCACGACCGCCTACACCCGCGCCGGCAACCTGCAGCTCAACGCCGACGGCAAGCTGGTCAGCGCGTGCGGCTGCGTGCTGCTGCCGGAGATCACCGTGCCCACGGATCTGCTCGAGATCCACATCGATCCGGAAGGGCGGGTCGGCGGCCGCACGGCCGGCAGTCCGGACGCACACACGTCGTTCGGGCAGCTGACGCTGCATCGGTTCGTCAATCCGGCGGGGTTGCGGCTGCTCGGCGACGGTCTGCGGGGCAGCAGCGAGGCGTCGGGGCCGCCGATCACCGCCACCCCGGGTCGCTCCGGCCTCGGCGCGCTCAAACAGGGCTTCCTCGAGCGCTCCAACGTCGATGCGGCGGCGACACTGCTGGAGCTGCAGCTGCTGGAGCGGCAGTACGAGTCGCTGGCGCGGGTGCTGCAGCGCCTGGGCATGATCGCGCCGTGATCGGTTTGCGTTCGGCGCGTCGCCTTTGGTAGCGTCGGCGTTGCCATGATCCACGTCGCCCGTCGATTCGTGTTCGGTCTGCTGTCCCTGTTCGCGTCGCTGCCGGCCCAGGATGCCGGTGCGGCGCCCGCGATTGTCACCGAGGTCATCGACTACCGCGATGGCGACACCGCGCTGCAGGGCTACCTGGCAGTGCCGGTGAACGCCAAGGCCGCGCCAGCGATCATGGTCGTGCACGAATGGAAGGGTCACGGTGACTACGCGCGCCACCGCGCCGAGATGCTGGCCCGGGCCGGCTACGTCGCGCTCGCCTGCGACATGTACGGCAAGGGCGTGTTCGCCAAGGACCACGACGAGGCCGGCAAGCTCGCCGGCGTGTTCTTCCAGGATCGCAGCAAGATGCGCACGCGCGCGGCCGCCGGGCTCGACGTGCTGCGGGCGCGACCCGAGGTCGACAAGGACCGGCTGTTCGTCATGGGTTACTGCTTTGGCGGCACCACGTCGCTCGAGTGTGCTCGCGCCGGCATGCCCGGCGTGCGTGGCGTCGCGTCGTTCCACGGCAACCTGACGTCGCCGCAGCCGGCGGCGGCGGGTGCGGTGGCGGCGAAGGTCATCGTGTTCCATGGCGCCGACGATGCCTGGGTCAATCCGGGGCTGCCTGGCTTCGAGAAGGAGATGCGCGAAGCCAAGGCCGACTGGCAACTGGTGTCGTTCGGCGGCGCGGTGCATTCGTTCACGGTCAAGGAAGCCGGCAACGACAAGAGCCAGGGGATGGCGTATGACGCCAAAGCCGATGCGCGTTCTTGGTCGATGCTGCTCGCCTTCCTGGCCGAGTGTCTGGCGAAGTGACGGTGCATGCGCATCGTCTGTCTGTCCGACACGCATGGGCTGCATGACCGCATCGAGGTGCCCGATGGCGACCTGCTGATCCACGCCGGCGACGCGACTGGCATGGGCACGGTCGCCCAGATCGCCGCGTTCGACCAGTGGCTTCTGCGGCTGCCGCACCGGCACAAGGTGGTCATCGCCGGCAACCACGATTGGCTGTTCCAACGCGACCCGGGGCTGGCCCGTTCGCTGTTGCGGTCGGCGACCTACCTGCAGGACACGGCGGTCGAGATCGAAGGCTTCCGGATCCATGGTTCGCCGTGGCAGCCATGGTTCTGGGACTGGGCGTTCAACCTCGAACGCGGGCCGCAGCTGGCCGCGAAGTGGGCGTTGATCCCCGATGGCATCGACGTGCTGGTCACGCACGGGCCTCCGGCCGGCATCCTGGACCGGACTGCGCGCGGCGAAGCGGTCGGTTGTGCCGATCTGCGCACAGCCCTTCTGCGGGTGCGACCGCGGCTGCATGTGTTCGGGCACATCCACGAGGCCTACGGGCGCCACGTGGCCGACGGTTGCACGTTCGTCAACGCCGCCAACTGCGACCTGCAGTACGAACCGGTGCAGCCGCCGATCGTGGTCGAACTGTGAACGGCCGCGGCGGCGGTCGATCCGCCGGCTGCTAGTAGACCGCGATCGGTGCGTCGACGACGTTGGTCAACTGGATGCCTGTGCCGAGCACGCCGGATTGGAACAGGACGCGCAGCCCGACCAGCACCGGATCGCTCGGGATGGTCGTGGTGTGCGCGCTGATGCCGCTGGGATCGATCGTGCCGCTGGCGAACGTCGACGGTCCGAACAGCCAGAGGTTGCCGTTGATGCCGGGCAGGGAAATCGGCACTGGCGAGAACGCGACGTCGATCGCGCTGATCTCGAATTCACCCGGAACGCCCTGCACGGTCGTCGTGATCGTCGCGCCGAGGTGGAAGTAGGCGCGCGAGGCGTTGCCGGTGACATCGCGTGTGGAGTTGACGGTCAGGGTCCGCGGACCCTGCCACTGGAATCGCGTCAGGATCTGCGTGGTGTAGGTGGACGTTGCCATGACCGCGTCGACCATGCCGCTGCCGAAGGCGCCGTAAGCCCAGATCGGCGGCCGCAGGTCGGCGCGCCGCGGCCAGACCAGCACGCGCTGCGAGACCGTGCTCGTCGGCGGATTGTTGACGCGGTCGATCTGCTTGCGGATCTCCATCACGATGTTGCGCTGGCCGTCGTGCGCGAACGGGGTCTGGAACTGCAGCGTATTCCAGGCGCCGCCGACCCAGGTGATCGAGCCCGGCGACTGCGCGTAGACCAGTTGCGGTGCGGTCAGGTTGTTGGCGAACGTGGTCGACAGCGTCGAGTTCGTCGTGTGGTCGAGCCAGATCTCGAAGCGCTGGTACGGCGTCGTGCCATTGGTGTTGGCGACCCACTCGATCGCGGTGATCACGCCGGCGCCGGGCAGGAAGGCCGCGGGGAACAGGAACTGGCTGCGCGCCTCGTCCCAACGGGGCCGGCGGTCGGGGCGGCCCGGCGGCGCGTCGGCGGCGGCGGTTGTCGGGTCGGGTGGGCGGGAACGGCGGGTTCTGGGCGGTGGCGCCCCGGGGCGGTGGCACGGGACGGCGGGCGCGGTTGCGTGGGTACTGGGGTTGGGGGCGGGGACCGCTGCACCCCCCCCCCCCCAACAACCGGCCCCGGGCCAACCCTCGCGGGCAGCTCGGAGCCGGGTGATCACGAATGCCGCGATCGCGGCCAGCCTCAGTTCTGCAGGGTGACCTGGAAGGTCTCGGTGAACGTCAGCGGCGGGGTCGCGCAGCCGCCGGCGCCGCCCAGGTCAGCGCCCTGGACGAAGACGGACAGACCGCAGAAGATGCCGTCGGTCGGGATCGCCAGGCGGGAGCTGTTGGATCCGCTGACAATCGAGTCCCAGGAGTGACCAACGATGCAGCCGCAGAACGGCGTGGGCACACCAAGGAAGCCGAAGCCGATCAGCGGGAAGCCGGTGGTGCCGCCGAGCGTGGTCTGGATGAAACCACCGATGGCCGGCGAGCCGGTGACCTGGATGGTCGTCGGGCCGCAAGGCAGGAGCCCGGTGTTGGTGATCGAGCCGATCGCGTTGCCCGACAGGCCGTACAGGTTGAACGGGACGCCCTGGGGCGCCGGAACCGGCAGCGCCGGGGCGCCGGTGTCGACGAGGGCCGCCCACGCGCCGGCGGCACCAATGCGCTGCTTGGCATTGCCGGTATCAGAGGCTCCCATCGCGGTGATCGGCGGCACGAAGTTGACGCCGGTGAACTGGAACACCAGCCAGTAGGTGCCCGGGGCGAGGATGATCGGGTTGGCCAGGTTCACGCGCGAGCTCATCACCGCGCGGTTGGTGGCGGTCAGGGTCGTCGTGGTCACGCGGTAGAGGTTCGGCCACGTGATCGTGGAGTTGGCGATCTGGTTGTTGGCGATGCCGGGGCTGCCCGCAACGGGCACGGCCAATGGATCGGCAGGGTCGCGGTCGAGGATCTCGACGAACACGCCGGTCACCGGGGCGGGGGGCGTCGGCACCGCGCCAGTGGCGTAGCCGAACACCTCGATCCCGTCGATGACCATGCCATTGGCGCAGACCGTGAAGTCATCGGCCAGCGCGTTGCCGGCGCCTTGCTGGGCCCCAAAGCCCAGAACGTTGAGCTGCAGGCCCGCCGGGGCGGCGCCCGACTGCAGGCGGCTCGACTGGAACGGGGGACCGGACGGGTGGTCCTCGGTGATCAGCGGACCGTTGCTGTAGATCATCGGGGACTGAGCGGTGACCGCGCTGGCGACCAGGGTTGCCAGGGCGAGCATGGAGACGTTGCGCATGTGCTTGGTTCTCGAAGTGGTTCGAAACGCTGTCCAGGCGAAGGGGCTCGAACAGCGTGGGTTCAACTTATGCATGGAGAATGTAACTCGGTCAAACCCCTGTGGGTGGGAAAGATGGGACGGGATCCGCTGTGGCGTATCCCGTGCGATTCAGCGGGCCCGGAACTTCCGTTGCTCGGCGCGCAGTTGCTTGATCATCGAGTCGGCGGCATCGGGTTGTTGCCGGCATTCGAGCAGGGCCGACAGCATCAGCGGCGCAATGATCGTCGCATCCGACTCGATCACGAACATCGGCGTGTTCTCGGTCAGCTTGTCCCAGGTGATTTTCTCGTTGGGCGTGGCTCCCGAATACGACCCGTAGGAAGTCGTCGAATCCGAGATCTGGCAGAAGTAGGCCCACGGCCGGACCTTCTCCTCGAGGTCGTACTTGATCGACGGCACCACGCAGATCGGGAAGTCGCCGGCGATGCCGCCGCCGATCTGGAAGAAGCCGATGCCCTTGCCCTTCGACAGCTGCCGGTAGTCGTCGTACAGCTGGGTCATGTACTCGATGCCGGACTTGACGATGCCGGCGCTGCAGTCGCCGAGTTTGACGTGCGACGCGAAGATGTTGCCGAAGGTCGAGTCCTCGTGGCCAGGAACCACCAGCGGCAGGTTGGCCTTGGCGGCCGCCAGCAGCCAGCACTCGTCGGGGTTGCCTTCGAACGCCTTGCTCGGCAGCGCCTGCACCAGTTCGTAGAAGTACTCGTGCCAGAACCGCCGCTCGCCGTTCTGCGTGGCGCGCTTCCACATCGGCACCAGGATCTTCTCGACCGCGCGGAACGCTTCGTCCTCGGGGATGCTGGTGTCGGTCACGCGCCGCATCCGCTGCTGCAGGATCTTCGTGTCGTCGCTCTTGGTGAAGTAGCGGTAATCGGGGAAGTCCTTGTAGCTGTCATGCGCGACCAGCCGGAACAGGGACTCCTCGAGGTTGGCACCGGTGACCGACAGGCCGTGGATCAGGCCAGCGCGGATCGCCGGGGCCAGCGTGATGCCGAGTTGCGCCGATGACATCGCGCCGGCCATCGCCCAGTACATCCGGCCACCGGCGCGGATGTGGTCCCAGTACGCGTAGAGTGCGTCGCGCGTCGAACGGGCGTTGAAGTTGCGGAAGTTGCGGGTGACGAAGTCGAGGATCGGCAGGCCGGGTCCGGTCATGGGGCGAACCGTATAGCCGATGGTCCCGCCGGTCGCGATCGGAAGCCGTCGGTTGCCGGAGAGGTCGTGTGCTTGCGCAGTTGTCCAGTTTCGGGACTCGCTGCCGGGCGATTCTGCGGGGAGGCACCGGCGGCGACTTTCCCGGCGGTTTCCATGCCACGCGCGTTCGCGGCTCCGGCCGGCGTGGAGTATCCTTTGCGGCGCCCAGGTCGTCCGAATCGGTTCGGCGATCACGGGGCTCCCTCTCCGTCACATCCCCGTTCGAATCATGTTCCAAAGCAAGTTCGTTCCGGCAGCGCTCGGTGCGTTGCTGTTGTGTTCCGCCGTGTCGGCGCAGTTGAACATCACGATTCCGCAGCAGGCCGCTGGCGTCGAAGGCAACGGCTCCACGTCGTATCCGTGGAATCCGTGCCTCAACGCCTCGTGCTCGATCCGCTCGCAGTACTTCTACACGCGCAATGCGTTCCTGAACCAGAGCGTCACCGGCCCGATCCTGATCAACCAGGTCAGGTGGCGCGGCAACGGTGGGCTGGTCCAGGCGGGCGGCCTCGTGTTCCCCAACGTCACGGTCCAGTTGTCGACGGCGGCGGCCGGTTCGATCCTGGCGCCGAACGCCGTATTCGCCAACAACCACGGTCCTGATGTCGCGACCGTGTTCACGGGCCAGGTGACGACGCTGGCGACGACCGGGAGTTCGCCGAACGGCTTCATCGTCGACATCACGTTGACCACGCCGTTCCTGTACGACCCGAACGGCGGCGACCTCTGCGTCGACATCAGCAATCAGGGTGGCCCGGCCGGTGGTCCGGCGGTCGACCAGATCACCACGCTGGGCGCCGATGGCGCCCGCGTGTGGGACTTCACGCCCGGAGCAACGCAGCAGGCCCCGGCGTCCGGCAACAACCAACCCGGCCTGGCGATCGTGATGGAACTCGGCTACGCGCCGCCGTCCGGCACCCCGGCGTTGCTGTCCAACTACGGCACCGGTTGCGTGCGGGCCAACGCCTCGGTCTACGAGAGCTTTGGCACCGCGGCGTCCTTCGACCTCGCCAACACCGGCGTGTCGATGATCAATGGCGGCAATTCCTACACGGTGCTGAACGGCATCAACGCGTTCGTGCCCCCGGGTGGCGGCGCGACCGTGCTGACGCTGGGCGACGACACCGAGACCAATGTCGCGTTGTCCGGTACGATGCCCTACCCCGGCGGTGGGACCAACAGTCTGACCGTCTGCTCGAACGGGTTCGTGTCGGTGGCGACCGGCAATGGCACGGCGTTCACGCCGGACTCGAACGCGTTCCTGGCCTTCCCGCAGACCGCCTGGGCGGCCTACTGGCATGACATGAACCCGGCCGCAGGCGGCACGGTCACCTTCGAAGAAGTCGGTGGCATTGCCTACGTCACGTTCAACAGCGTGGTCGACTTCGGCCTGACCAGCACGAACACCTTCCAGTTCCAGTTCGTCCTGGCTTCAGGCGACGTCCACATCGTCTGGCAGACGACGAGCGGCGCCGGCAACGGCGTGGTGGTCGGCTACTCGCCGGGCGGTCCCAACGCGGATCCGGGCAGCACCGACCTGTCGGTGGCGCTCGGCGCCGGCCAGATCCAGCTTGCGGCGGCGGACCTGCTGCCACTGACCCTGACGTCGGGCAGCCGTCCGATCCTGGGCACGACCGTCAATCTGACGACTGGCAACATCCCCGCCGGTGCGCCGTTCGGCGCCGTGCTGCTCGGCTTCGTGCAGTTCAACCCGGGAGTCAGCCTCGCCCCGGCAATGGCCGGCTGCTTCCAGTACACGAACGGCAGCGAGACGCTGTCGTTCTTCGGCCCCGCCAATCCGCACGTGTTGCCGTTCCTGATCCCGAACAACAACGCGTTCCTGGGCCTGAACGTGTTCCTGCAGTCGGCGGTCTACGCTCCGGCGGCCAACCTGACGGTGCTCGGCGCGATCTCGTCGAACGGCGTCGCCTGGACGATCGGCAACGTCTGATCGACGGCAGTCGCCGCGGTCGGATCCACGATCGCTTGGCATCCGCACCCCCGGGCCGTCCAGGTGACGGTTCGGGGGTGTGTTCTTTTCGGGCTGTCCGCGCAGCCGTTCAAAAGCCGATCCGCAGGCGTTCGATCGGCGACAGGCCGAAGCCCGCGCTCGACACCGTGACCGCCTGCCCGAACACCGCGCGGTTGGTCAGGGCAAGGATCAGCGGCACCGGGATGCTCGTCGTCGCGAAGCCGCTCGGGCCGGCGAAGCCGACCGCGAGCCAGTCGAGCCCGGCGAGCATCGCGCAGCCGGGGGCCGGTGAAGTCGTGAGACTCCGCACGGACAGTGCGATCGCCACGAGGTCGCCGGGCGCCGCGGACACGTCCAGCGGCACGGCTGGACAGCCAAGCCACGGCAGGCCGATGGCGAAGGCGGGGGATGGCAGTCCTGCGGCGCAACCCTGGGTCTCGGTCGTGACCGACGCGGAAGCCACGTTTGGAACATCCGCTGCCGCCGACGCGGCGTCGGGCATCACCAGCAGGTTGCGCACCGGATCCGGTGCCAGCGTGCCCTGGACCGGCGACGTGGGCGCCATCGACAGCCAGTTCAGATCGACCCAGCGGTTGTGTTCCCAGTACTGGGCGCCGGGCGCCAACGGCGGTCCGGTGAAGGTGCGCCAGCCGACGCGGACCACGCGGTTCAGGCTCGGGTGTCTGCCGACGAGCTTCCAGCCTTGTTGCGAACCGCCGATGTGGCTCTGCGTCCAGCCACCGGTGATCCAGGACCAGTGCCAGGTCTCGTTCATCCAGGTCGTCGGTCCGGTCTTGCCACCGCACAGCATCATCGCCAGGGCCGTCGGGTCCCAGGCGAGCAGCGCCTCGAACGTCGGCGGCGGTCGGGTTGCCGCGCTGCGCAGGAACCACTGGCTGCCATCCCACAGCCACAGGTCGTCGAGTGGCCCGCTGTTGCCCATGCCGCCAAACAGCCAGATCTGCCGCGCGTTCGGATTCCAGGCAGCCCCGGCGCCGTAGCGCGGCGACGGCCAACTGCCCTGGCGCGGCGTCTGGGTCCACGTCGTGCCATCCCAGGTCCACAGCGCGTCGTAGGGAACGGGCGGCGAGCCGGTGCGATCGCGACCGCCAAACCGGAGCAACAGTTGCCGATCCGGGTCGACGACGAAGGTCGAGGCGCGGAGTCCGTCGGGTAGCACGTTGCTGCCGGGAGTGCTGACCTGCTGCCAGCCGTGGCCGTTCCACGCCAGCCACCACGCGGTCGGGTCGTTGTAGTCGCGCGTGCCGAGTGCCAGGGTCCGATCACCGAGCCGGAAGCCGGTGAACGCACAGTTCGCGCCGTCGAACTCGGAGCCGCGTGCGCCGTGCACCTGCTGCCATTGCAGGCCGTCCCACGCCTGCAGGTCGCCGAGGTCGGTGGCGGGGAATGCGCCGTAGCCGAAGCCTGCCAGCACGCGGCCCGTTGGCGCGTGCCAGGCGGTGGCGTGCAGGCGGCGCGGCCACGGTAGGTCGGCCCGCCGGCGCCAGGTGGTGCCGTCCCATTCCCAGGTGTCGGCGAGTGGTACGTCGGCGCGGTTGCGACCGCCCGTGAGCACGACGCGCCGCCAGTCGGCGGCAAACGCCAGCGCGGCGTCGTAGCGGCGTGCCGGACCACTGACCGGCGTGATGTTGTGCCACTGGTTGCCATCCCACTCGAACAGATCCTGGGTCGCGTCATTCGGCAGTGGGCCGCTGCGACCACCGAACACCAACACGCGGTTCCGCACCGTGTCCGTACATGCGGCGGCTTCGCTGCGCGGCGGCAGGGCGACCGGGCCTGGTTGCCAGTTCGTGCCGTCCCATTCCCACTGATCGCCGAGCAGGACGCCGTGGACGTCCAGCCCACCGGCCACCAGCGTGCGGTCGCGAGTCGGATCGAACGCCAGGATGTGTCGCGACCGCGGCGCCGGGCCCGTCACCGGGTGTTCCCGCCAGTCGAACCCGTCGTAGGTCCAGGTGTCGGACAGCACGCCAGCGGCGCCCATGCCGCCGAACAAGACGGTCTTGGCGCGCGTCGGGTCGTAGGCGAGCATGTGGCCGACCCGGCCGGTCGGGCCGTGGGCTGTTCGATGCATCTGCCAGGACTGGCCGTCCCACTCCCAGGTCTCGGAGCGGAAACCACCGAGATCGATACGACCACCGAACATGACGACGCGGCCGCGGTGGTGGTCTGCGACCATCGCCGTGTCGCTGGCTCGCGGTGGAACGTCCGGCGAGGTCTGTACCCAGCCCTGCGCGCGGCATGGGGTGGTGGCAACCAGTGCGAACGCGGCGCTGGCAAGGCGGATCAGGCGCATGGGTTCGGTGTGGGGTAGTCGCCGGGCGCCCCAAGGTGGCCGTCGTAGGCAGTGCTCCTGGCGCCTGGTGCGCATTCTAGCCAGTTGCTGACCAGGCACCCAGGCCGGGCCGATCCAGCGTGTGCAGGCAGCCATCGACGAGCGCGAAGCCGCCGGTCGTGAAGTCGCGGGCCAGATCGAAACTGCCATCGAGGTCGAGCCAGCGCGTCGCCGGACTCGCGTAGGCGGTGTGCAGCGCGGCGGCGATGCCGATCGCGCTCTCGTCCATGCAGCCCCACATCAGCGGCACGCCCGCGGTGCTCGCCCGGCTGGCGATCGCGCGCGCGGGTCCGATGCCGCCGCACTTCATCAGCTTGATGTTGAACGCGCCGAACGCTCGCGGCGCCGCCAGCAGCCGTTCGACATCGGCGACCCCATGCAGGCTCTCGTCGGCGAGCAGTCGGGTGATGTCGGCGGGCGGCAGTTCGCGCTGGCCGGTGCTGGCGGCGGGCGGCAGCGGCTGTTCGATCACCTGCAGATCCAGACCGCGGGTCGCGTCCAGGAACTGCCGCAGTTGCGGCAGCGTGTAGCCGATGTTGGCGTCGACCAGCAACGGCACGCGCGGGCCAATGGTCTCACGTAGTCGATGCAGCCGTTCGAGGTCGAGTTCGAGATCGGCGCCGATCTTGACCTTGAGCATCCGGAACCCGCGCGCCAGATGCTCCTCTGCCTCGGCGAGCGTGGTCGCGACGTCGGTGACGCCGATCGTGATCGACGTCGGCAGCGCGTCGTGCACGCGCCCGAACAGTTCGACCAGCGGTCGGCCCTGGAGTCTGGCCCACAGATCGTGCAACGCGATGTCGATCGCGGCACGGGCGCCGGGCGTATGCGGGAACAAGGCGTCGAGCACCAAGGTCAGGTCCGCCGGCGTCGCCAACGCCTGACCGCGCAGCGTGTCGGCTGCACCGCGCAGGGCCGCGATGCAGGCGTCGATGGTCTCGCCGTTGACTTCGGGTTCGGGGGTCGCGGCCCCGAGTCCCTGTTCGCCGCGGTCGTCGAGCAGACGCACACGCACCATCGCGACCGCGGCCGTCGTGTAGGTGGCGACCGCGTACGGGCGCCGCAGCGGCACGTCGTGGCGTTCGATCTCGAGCGCGGCGAGCGTCATCGGCGGTGTTGCTGGACGAACTGGCGGATCGCGGGGACCAGCCGATCCGCGCCTTCCAGCAGCGGCCAGACCGCCGGCAGTCCGGTGCTCGCTTCGAGCTCCTGCTGCGCCGAGCTGCGCTGCGCGGCCGTCAGGTTCTCGTGGTTCAACGTCAGCCCCAGCACGCGCGTGCCGTAGTGGCGCAGGAGCTCGATCTCGTCCGGGACCGGCGGGATCGGCCAGCCATCGTGGCCGTCGTAGTCGCGGCGGCCCGGGGCGTGCTGCAGGAGCGTGCCGCGGGCGCCGCCGGCCAGCAGCAGTTCGGCGCCGCAGGGGCCTGACGGGTTGCGCAGCGCCGATTGGCCTTCGAGCAGGATCAAGTCGGGCGCGAGGTCCTGGTCGCACGACACGATGGCGTGTTCGAGTTCGCCGCAGACGAAGTCGTTGGGCGTGGCGTCGAGCACGAAGCCGTGCGGGATGCCCTGCAGCCAACCGGTCTGGCCGGTGTGCACGATCGCGGCGCGGAGCCCATGGCGGGCGCAGGCCTGCTGCACGACATGGCAGGTGGTCCGCTTGCCGAGCGCGCAGTCGGTGCCGAGCACGGCGATCCGCGGCGCGCGGACCGTGGTGATCGCGCCGGTCCAGAAGTGCCGTTCGCGTGCCGGTCGTGGTCGCCGGACGTCGATCAGGTCAGCGCCGTGTTCGCGAGCGGCGGCAGCCAACCGCGGATCATCGGCCAGGAACTCGTGCAGGCCCGAGACCAGCGACAGACCGCGTTGCAGCGCCGCGTGCAGCGTTTCCTTCATCGCCGGTGGCAGCACGCCGCCATGGGTGGCGACACCGACCACCAGGTAATCGGGGCGGCGCGGCAAAGCGGCGAGCAGCGCGTCGAGATCGGCGAACGTCGGGATGCCGCGCGGCTTGCCATCGAGCACCTCACCGGCGTCGCGACCGGCCGAGTTCTGGTCGAGCAGCGCGAGGATGTCGTAGCGACTGGGGCCGCGGATCAGGCCATGCGCGGTCTTGGCATCGGAGGTGTGGAAGCAGCCGTCGGTGAACACCGCGGCAGTCTTGCGGGCGGACGTCATGGCGGGAAGTGCCCGCAGGCTACCCGGAATCCCCGGAAACCGGTTTCGTCTGTCGGTCGGGCCCGTGTTTCCAGAAGTAGACTCGGTGGCTCCTGGTTTCGCCGCCCGGTCAGGAGTCTGCCCGATGAACGTTCGCAGGTCGTGGTGTCGTGATCTGGTCCCCGTGGTCGCGGCAACCCTGTTCGCCGCCGGCGGCCTGGCCGCGCAGGCGCGCTTTGGCTGGCGCTGGGATGCGCATGTCGATGCGCTGCAGTACGAATCGCCGATCCACCTGAACGACTTCGCGGTCGGCGACGTCGATGGCGACGGCGATCCCGATGTGCTGGCCGGGGGCAATGCCGGCACGTGGCTCTGGCGCAACGACGGCCATGCGGCGTTCGGACGCGAAGACCTGCCGGGCGCCGGCAGCGTCCGCTGCGTCGCGCTCGTCGATGTCGATGGCGATGCGGACCTCGATGCGTTGCTGGGCGGCGGTCGCACGACCTATGAGGGACCCGCGTCATGTGCCCTGGCGATCAACGATGGCCTTGGCCGGTTCACGGCGGTTGCGACGATCCCGCCGACGCCGGTCGGCCAGTACTTCACGACCCACGCGCTGGGCACCGGCGATCTCGATGGCGATGGCGATGCCGATGCCGTGTTCTTCCCCGGGGATTCACGGCTGCGCATCTGGCGCAACGACGGCGGCGGAACGTTCACCGACGTGTCCGGCAGCAGCGTGCCCGCGGGCGCCGGCTACCGCGCCGGTCGCGTGTTCGACCACGATGGCGACGGTGACCTCGACATCCTGCACCTGGATGGCGCGCTGCTGCACAACGATGGTCACGGCGTGTTCACGCCAGTGGCCGGCGTGACGCTGCCGTGCGTCGAGGTCGGCGATCTCGACGGCGATGGGGACATCGATCTGATCCAGGCGCAGGGCGTGCGCCGCAACGACGGCGGTGGGGTGTTCACCGCGGTCGGTTCCCTGCCGCCGGTCTACGGTCTCAGTCTTCGGGTCGTCGATTTCGATGGCGATGGCCGTCGCGACCTGCTCGGCGTCGATCCGCAGGCCCGTGCCGTGGCGTTGCGATCGACCGCGGCCTTCGTCTGGGCCGACGTCACCACGACCTGGTTCGCGCCCGGATCGCTGATCGACCGCACCGCGGGCTATGGCTTCGGCACGTGCATCGCGGCGGATCTCGACGGTGACGGGGATGCCGACTTCGTGACCGGCGGCAGCGAGGGCCGCAGCGGGTCGTCGACGACGGTCGGCATCCCGCCGAAGGTGTTTGTCAATGTGGCGCAGCAGCGCTTCCACGAAGTCGGGCAGCCGGCGTTCCCGTGGGTGCAGCAACAGGCCTCGGCGCTCGCCGCCGGCGACATCGACGGCGACAGCGATATCGATCTCGCGTTCGGCTACCTCGGCTACGGCAATCAGCCGACAGGGGTCGCGATCTGGCGCCAGGACGACGCCGGCACCTTCGCGCCGACCGCGCTGCTGCCCGTCGAGGTCTCGGGCCTGACGCTCGTCGACGTCGACGGTGACGGGGACCTCGACCTGTTCGGCGCCACCGGTGGAGGCCCGACCGGATTCAGTCTCGCGCGGCGTCCGCTGCTGGCACAGAACGACGGCCACGGCGTGTTCACCGATGTGTCGGCGACGGCTCTGCCCCCGCTGTGGGTGCATGGCGCCTCGTGCGCGGCCGGCGACGTCGATGGCGACGGCGACCAGGATCTGGTGCTCGGCGAGTTCGACATAACGCTCAACGGCAACGCCCCGCTGCACCTGTTGACGAACCGCGGCAACGGCGTGTTCGACGATGCGTCGGCGCAGTTGCCGGCGCAGCCGCTCGATGCCGACCAACTGGCCTTGCGGGACTTCGATGGCGATGGCGACCTGGATCTCGCGATCGCCGTCGGCTTCCTGCAGACGGTGGGACTGGGGACACGCCTCTATCAGAACGACGGCACGGGGCGTTTCCGCGACGTCACGGCGACCGCGGTGCCGGCGGGCAACCTGGGCTCCGGTGTCAACGCCATCGATCTCGACCGCGATGGTGACCTCGATCTGGCGCAGCGCGACGGGACGCTGCAGAACGATGGCCGCGGCGTGTTCACGGCGATGCCAGGGCCTTCCAGCCGCCTGTTGGCCGCCGATCTCGATGGTGTCGGTTTGCCGGACGACGTACTGAGCGGGAGCTTCGGCCTGGTGCTGGGCGGGCAGAGTGTGGTCTTCGGCTGGAACCCCTGGGATCACCGCGTGTTGCCCGTCGATCTCGATGGCGACCAGGACCTCGACGTCGTGGCGGCCTGCCTGATCGGGTTCCAGGGACCGCAATGGGCGACGGCGCAGATCGGCGTGCTGTGGAATCTGCGTTCGGACCTGCGGTCGATGACCTGGCCGCGCCTGGGGCATCCCTGGCGGCTGCGCGTGCAGGCCACCACCAGCGCCGCCGGAACGCTGGCGATCGTGGTCGTCGCGCCGGGGCGATTGGCCGTGCCGCTCCGCATCCCGGGCCTCGGTACGCTGGTGATCGATCCGGCGGCTCTCGGCGTTGCCGGCGTCCATGTGCTGCAAGATGGCGCCGTGACCGCGGCAGTGACCGTCGCCATTCCGAACTCGCCGGTGCTGCAGGGCATGGACGCGACCAGCCAGGCGGTGTTCGTTCCGGTCGACAACCTCGCCGGCGCCCGTCTGTCAGCGGGTCTGACGTTGCCCATCGTGCCGTGAACGTCAAGGCGTCAACGCGCTGGTTCGTCGTGCTGCCCGGCGCCGAGCCGTTCGCGCAGCACGGCGAGCGCTTTGTGGAACAGCGCGCGCGCCGAATCGCCGTTCGCCAGGCCGAGGTCCTGGGCGATCGTCGCGAAGTCCAGTTCGAGCACCAGACGGCAATAGACCAGCTCGCGCCGCGGCGAGCCGAGCGCCAGCAGCGCGCGTTCGAGGGCCGGATCCAGTTCGTGCGCGGCGGCCTCCTGACTGGGCGAACGGCCGGCGTCGGCGCCGGCGAGCCCGCTGAGCGTGCTGACCCCGAGATCGGCGCGGCGCTGCACCTGACCACCGCCGCGGCGCGCCGCGCCGCCTTGTCGCGCGGCGTTGGCGACCTTGTGCTCGACGATCCGTGCCAGCCAGCCGACCAGGCTGCCGTCGGGCCGCGGTTCGAGCTGGTCGAGACCGCGCAGCGCGGCCAGCATCGTCTCCTGCACGATGTCGTCGTCGTCGCACAGGTCGAGCAACGTCCTGCCCATCCGGACGGCTGCGAGGCCGCGAACGCGCGGCAACCAGTGCCGGCACAGCCATTCGCGGGCGGCGGCATCGCCGGTGCGCGCCCGGGTGATCAGTTCGGCGGTCGGTCGCGTCGGGTCCACGGTGTCAGTGACGATCATAGGGCGGCAGGACCGCGGCTGGCGAGCGCGGAGGTGTCCGGTGCCCGGAGCTGACGCCGACGTCGACGCGGCGTGGCTGCAGACGTTGACCTTGCGGCTGCGGGCGCACTACGGCGCCGATGCCAGCGGCGGCGACGGCGATCTGGCGTTCGCGGAACCGCTGCGCGAACGCCTGGTGGCGTTGCCGCGCGTCGCGCCCGGGCGATATCGCCGGCAGCGGATCCTGGCTCGCGGCGGCATGGGCATCGTCTGGGCGGCGATCGACACGGCGGTCGGCCGTGAGGTCGCGATCAAACGGCCGGCGCCGCGCGCCGAGGGTGGCGGCGAGCGCGTGCGGCTGCGGCTGCTCGCCGAAGCGGCGATGCTGGGCCGGTTGCAGCATCCCGGCATCGTGCCGATGCACGATCATGGTGTCGACGACGACGGCGAACCGTTCTTCGTGATGCCGCGGGTGGTCGGCCAGTCGCTGGCCGAATTGCTGGCGGCGCCGCGGACCGGGGCCGCGGCCTGGCAGTGGCGGGCGCGCCGGCTCGAGATCCTGCGTCGCGTCGCCGAGACGATGGCGCATGCGCACGAACGCGGCGTCATCCATCGCGATCTGAAACCGGCCAACATCATGCTCGGCGCATGCGGTGAGGTCTGGGTGATGGATTGGGGGCTGGCGAGGACGATCGGTGCGGCCGAGCCGACGACCGGGGCCGCGCCTTCGGGTGGCGCGCTGACGCTGACTCTCGACGGCACCGTGGTCGGCACCCCGGCCTACCTGGCCCCAGAACGCGTGCTCGGCGACGATCGCGGTGCGACCACGGTGGCCGCTGACATCTATGCCGTCGGGGCGATGTTGTATGAGATGTTGCGCGGCGCGCCGCCGTACGTTCGCGAGCGGCCGGATTGGACGGTGGCGACGATGCTGGCGGCGATCGGCGAACGGCCACCCGCGGCGCTGACGACGGTCGTGCCCGACGTCGACACCGAACTGGCGGCGATCTGCGCCCGGGCGATGCACCGCAATCCAGCTGCGCGGTACCGGGACATGCGTGAGTTGGTTGCCGACCTGCGCGCCTATTGCGAACATCGGATCGTCGCGGCGCATGGCGGTGGGCCACTGCTCGCGATCCGCAAGTGGGCGATCCGCAATCGGACCACCGCGGTCACGCTCCTGGTCACCGGCGGTCTGGCGTTGCTGGCCAGCGCCTGGTTCGTCGTGCGTCTGCGCCAGGCTCGCGACGAGACCGCGGCGCATCTGCGCGAGGTGCTCGATCTGGCCGTGGTCGAACAGATCCGCGATCTGCGGCGACGGGCCGACTCGGAATTGTGGCCGCTGGCGCCGCGGCGGCGGCCGGCAGTCGAGGCCTGGCTGCGCGAGGCGGCGGCTCTGCAGCCGGCGCTGGCTGGTCTGCGCGCGCGGCGCGAGCGGTTCGCCGGCGCCGCCGTCGCCGCGGGTGCGTCCGTGGAATGGCGCTGGCGGCAGCACCTGCTGGAGGAGGCGATCGCGGCCGCCGATGCGTTCTGGGCGCCCGCGCCCGCCACGCCGGCACTGTCGCTCGATTCCACGATGGCCGCGGTGGCGGCGCGCCTGCCGGCGATCGACGCTCTGGCAGTCGCGACGACGGTCGGGACCGAGGCGGCCGCTGTCTGGCAGACGGCCACGCGGGCGATTGCCGCCGATCCGCGTTACGGCGGCTTGCGCCTGCGACCGCAGGACGGACTGTTGCCGTTGGCGAAGAATGCGCACAGCGGATTGTTCGAGTTCGCGCATCGGCAGTCCGGCATCGTGCTGGCGCTGTTGCCGGGTGGCACGTTCCGGATGGGCGCGTCGCCTGCTGGCGAGCACAACGTCGATCCCCTTGCCGAAACGATCAATGAAGGACCGGTGCACGAGGTGACGCTGGCGCCGTTCTTCCTGGCGACGACGGAGATGACGCAGGCGCAGTGGCAGCGGGTGGCTGGTGACAATCCGGCGTTGCATTCGGCCGTCAGCATCCATGTCGTCGACGTCGATGCGCCGCGCCATCCGGTGGAGTCGATCGACTGGTGGACGGCGAAGGCGTTGCTGCACAAGCTCGGCCTGGCGTTGCCGACCGAGGCGCAGTGGGAGTACGCGGCCCGTGCCGGGACCTCGGCCCCGTGGGGGAACTGGACGTCCCTCGCCGAACTGATCACGCCTGCCGGCGCCAATCTGGCCGATGCCACCTCGGCGCAGGCGCTCGGCACCCAGGGCTGGTCGCCGACTCCGGGACTCGCCGATGGCTTCGTGATGCATGCACCGGTCGGCTCGTTCGCACCGAACGCGTTCGGACTGTTCGACATGCTCGGCAACGTCGCCGAATGGGTCGATGACGAGTACGTGGCGTACACGACGCCGCCGGCGGCGGCCACCGGGGCCCGGCCGCGCGGCGCGTTGCCGACCACCGTGCTGTATCGCGGCGGCGCCTTCGATCAGCCGGCCAGCGAGGCGCGGGTCGCCAATCGCGCCGGTGGGCCGCCGACCCGGCGACACTTCGGGTTGGGCCTGCGCGCTGCCAGACCCGTGCAGCCCTGAACGTCCGTTCGGCGAACGTGGCCGCACGATGGGCCGCCGGTGGTTGCCCCTCGGCCGGGACCGGAGCGGGGCGATCGATGAACAGGTCCCGGTCGCGTCGCCGCGGCCATCGCCCGGCCGTTCTTGCCGCGTTCGCATCCCCGGTACGAACCGCGGCTCGCAACCGACCCCGCGGCAACGTAAACCAAGGTTCCCTTTTTCCGCTTCCCGAGTCCATCCGATGCAATCCCGAGCCGGTCTGCCGTTGCTGTTGCTGCCGACGTTGCTGTTCGCGCAGGAAACCCCCGCTCCAAAAACGCCGGCTGCCGTGCCGGCGATCGCCAACCCGATCGACGAGGCCACCGCCGCCGCGATCCGGATGGAGGGCATCGAGAAGTCGCAGGCGATGCGGCTGCTCGGCGACCTGTGCGGCAAGGTCGGGCACCGGCTGACTGGTTCCGACAACTTCACCAAGGCGTGCAACTGGGCGGTCGACGAGTTCAAGGCGATGGGGTTGTCCAACGTCCACCTGGAGAAGTGGGGCGAGTGGAAACTGGTTTGGAACCGCGGCGCGTGGACCGGTCGCGTGGTGCACCCGATCCAGCTCGACATGTACGTCGCCACCGAAGCCTGGACCGCCGGGACGAACGGTCTGCAGCGTGGTCCGCTGGTGCCGGCGCCGAAGTCGGTCGAGGATGTCGAGAGCCTGAAGAGCCAGTTGAAGGGGGCGTTCGTCTATTACTCGCGCAAGCCGAACAATGCCGTCCGCGATGCCTGCGAAGGCCTCGGGATTCTCGGCTGGGTCTATCGCGCCGGCGATCCGGACGCCAAGTACCCGACGCGGGTGCGCGTGTTCGGCAACCACATGACCGCGCAGCGGACGCTCGAAGATCTGCCCAAGCTGCCCGAGATCGCGGTCCGCGCCGACGACGCCGACAAGCTGCGCGACCTGCTCGAGAAGGGCGAAGCACCGATCTGCGAGTTCGACATCCAGAACTCGTTCCGCGAGGGCCCGATCGAATTGCACAACGTGATCGCCGAGATTCCGGGCACCAAGAAGCCGGACGAAGTGGTGGTCGTCTGCGGCCACCTCGATTCGTGGCATCAGGCGCAGGGCACCACCGACAATGGCACCGGCGCGACGTCGACGATGGAGGCGGCGCGGATCCTGGCTGCGGTCGGCGCCAAGCCCGAGCGCACGATCCGGTTCTGCCTGTGGGGCGGCGAGGAGGAGGGGCTGCTCGGCAGCAAGGCATACGTGCAGCGGCACCGGACCGAGATGGACAAGATCTCGGCGGTCTACAACCACGACACCGGCACCAACTGGGCCTACTCGCTTGGCGTCACCGAAGGGATGTTCGGTCCGCTGTCGGCGGTGTTCGCGAACGTGATGCCGTTGACGGCGCCGGACGAGGACCACGACGGACCGGTGTTCCGGCTCAGCAAGGCCAATCGCGTCGCCGGTGGCGGCGGCAGCGACCACGCCTCGTTCATCGCCGCGGGCGTGCCGGCGTGGTCGTGGGGGCTGAAGGGCCGCTCCGACTACTTCCAGTACACCTGGCACACGCAGTGGGACAAGATCGACGTCGCGATCCCCGAGTATCAGCGCCACACGTGCACGGTGATCGCGATGGCGGCGCTCGGCACCGCCAACCTGCCCGAACTGCTCGACCGTTCGGGAGTCGCGCGCGGTGGTGAGGGGCGGCAGGCCGGTTCGTATGCAGCGGCGCTGTTCGACGGCGAGATGGACGGCTTCAAGTTCACCAAGGTCAACGCCGGCGGCCGCGCCGACAAGATGGGCGTCAAGGAAGGCGATCTGCTGCAGAAGGTGAACGGCCAGGAGATCGAGCAGATGTTCCAGATCTTCCAGATCGCGCGCGAGTCGGAGGGTGACGACGTCACCTTCACGTTCAAGCGCGGCGACCAGACGTTCGACGGCAAGATGAAGAAGGACGACCTGCCGGCGCGGCGCCGCGGTGGTGGCGGCGGTGAGCAGGGTGGCAATCGCGGCGGCGAACGCGGTGGTGAAGCTCCGGCCCCGACCGCGACGCCGCAGCCGGCGACCGGCAGTGGCCGCGGCGGACAGGACTGAGTCTTGTCAGGTGACAGGCTGGCGCGACTGAAGTGTCGGCGGGGGAGCGGGCACTATTGCGCCGTCAGATCGTAAACTGTTTCATAACATATTCTTATGAGGATAAGAAGAATTGACAATAACGCTTATCCAGACGATGATGTGGCCATGCCAGTCGGCCAGAACGCTGCCACCATGACCGTTTCTCTGCCCAAGCCGCTCCGTGAGTTCGTTGCGGTCCGGGTCCGTGGCGGCGGCTTCGGCTCGGTGAGCGATTACATCCGCGACCTGATCCGCCGCGATCAGCGCGACGCCGACCGCGCCGCTTTCGAACGGACGGTTGCGGCCGCCGCTGCCGACAAGGCCGGCGCGCTGCGGTCGATTCCGCCCATGGTCTGGCTCGAAGTGCGCAGCAGCCTTGCGCGCGGCGAGGAACTGCTGCACGCCGATCGCCTGCGCGAGGCCATCGACCTGATGCAGACCGGGTTGCTGCTGACGCGGGAGCGATTGCGGCGCGAGTTCCCGGGCGACACCGAAGCCGACCTCGACCGGCGTCTGGCAACCTGGTTGCACGATCAGGGGCAGCCGCAGCCCGACTCCCCGTTCCGCCCGGTCAGTGACGATCGGTTGCGGAGGATCCTTGGCGGCTGACCATGGCGAAGTCGTGCGGCGCGCGTTCGCGGATCTGCGGCGATTCGGCGCCCGCGTGGCCCTGGTGGGCGGCCTGGCGGTCAGCGTGCACACGCGACCGCGGATGACGAAAGACGTCGACATCTCGGTTGCGGTCGATGGCGACACCGAAGCCGAGCAGATCGTGCGTGCGTGCCTCCAGGCTGGCTACCGGCACGGCGCGATCCTGGAGCACGAGTCGGGGCGGCTGGCGACGGCCCGGTTGTTCGTGCCCGGATCGCGCGGGGGTGGAGCACCCGACCTGGATCTGCTGTTTGCGACCTGTGGCATCGAGAACGAGATCGTCGCCGGCTCTTGTGTCCTGGACCTGGCTGCCCTCGGCACGGTGCCGGTCGCGAATGTCGGTCACCTGATCGCGATGGAGCTGTTGTCGGAGAGCGAGGTCCGGCTGCAGGATCGCAGCGACCTGCAGGCACTGATCCGCGTGGCCAGCTCGCGCGAAATCGAACTGGCGAAGGCCGGTGCGAAGCTGATCGAGCAGCGCGGGTTCGCGCGCGGCAAGCGGCTCCTGGATGTGCTCGCCGGGTTTCTCGTCCGGCAGCGAGGCGCCTGAGGCCGACGGCGCCGGCCGGCGCGGCGTCGTCGTTGGCCGGCTAGCATGGTGCGGTGACCAGTCCCGATGCCGGTGCCGACGACGAACGGCTGATTGGCTATGTGCGCCAGGCGCTCGAACGGCTCGAGCGTGGCGAGACGGTGCACCCCGCCGACCTCTGTCGCGACCATCCCGAACTGGCGCCGGCTCTCGCCGATGCGCTGGGCCTGGCGGCCGACCTGCCGCAGCTGCAGGCGGTCGCCCGGGCCGCCGATCCGCTCGAAGGCATGGTGCTCGCCGGCCGCTATCGGCTGGAGCAGTGCCTGGGCCGGGGTGCGATGGGTGTCGTCTACCGCGCACTCGACACCGAACTGCAGCGCGCCGTCGCCATCAAGATCCTCGATGCACGGTTGTTTGCCGATCCGAGCAGCCTCCCGCGCTTCCTGCGGGAAGGGCAGGCGCTGGCGGCGGTCCGCCATCCGGCGGTGGTCGCGATCTTCGATCGCGGCCGCACGCCCGACGGCATTGCGTTCCTGGTGATGGAACTGCTGGCCGGCGCGTCGTTCGCCCAGATCGTCGAGCGCTGTCCGCCGCCGGAGTCCCTGCGGGCCCTGGCGGCGCTCGATTTGGCCGCGACCGAACCGGATTGGCATCGGCAATGTGCGCGCTGGGCCCGGCAACTCGCCGACGGCCTCGGCGCCGCGCATCAGGTCGGCATCGTGCATCGCGACGTCAAGCCGTCGAACGCGTTCCTGTGCCGCGACGGCCGTGCCATGCTGCTCGACTTCGGCATCGCTTCGCGCCTCGACGATTCGCCGTTGACGGCGACGGCGACGACGCTCGGCACGCCGTGGTACATGGCGCCCGAACAGATCCGCGCCGCCGCCAATGCCGCGCCGCCGGCCGACGTCTATGGCCTGTGCGCGTCGTTGTGGCATCTGCTGGCTGGCCGGCCGCCGTATCAGGGCGACCCTGCCGCCGTGCTGGTGGCGGTCGCGACGACCGATCCGCCGCCGCTGCGGCAGGTCCGCCCGGACATCCCGCGTGACCTCGCGGCGATCGTCGAGCATGGCATGGAACGGCAACCAGCACGCCGTTACGCCGATGGCAACGCCCTCGCTGCCGACCTGGATGCGTTCTTGCGCCATCAGCCGGTGTCGGCGCGGCCGATCGGGCCGCTGGCCCGTCGGCTCCGCGCGTACCGTCGTGCGCCGGCCCGACCGCTCGCCGTGCTGGTCGGCGTGCTGGTGCTGTTCGTGCTGGCCGTCGTGCTGCCGATCTGGAACGCCGCCCGCGCCGACGCCATGGCGCAGGAGAAGCAGCAACTGCTGGCGCGGCTGCCGTCGCTGCTGGCGATCGAAGGCTGGCCCGACCAACGCCTTCTCGCCGTGCTGCGTAGCGAACATCAGGCCGCCCTCGCGCAACTCGATCGGCTGCTCGAACTCGATCCGGACGAACTGCCGGTCCGGCTGTTCCGGTTGTTGCTGCGAGCCGACCTCGGCGATCACGACGGCATGGCCGCCGATCTGGCGGCGATCGAGGCGTCGCACGACGGGCCGTTCCTGCGCGCATTGCTGGACCGCTACCGCTGCGCCGATCCGCAGCAGGCCGGCGCGCTGGCGCTCGACCTGACCGGCCTGCCGGCACCGGCGACGCCGGAAGAGCAGTTCGTCGCCGGTCTGCACGAACTGCGGGCGCGGCACGTGGCCGGTTACGGCGGGCGCGCCGACGCCCTGCTGGCGGCGGCCGAGGCGAACTATCCGTGGGCGCGTGATCTGCGGCTGATCTCGCGGATGGCCTGCGTCGACGAACGGCCGGCCGACGCCGCAACGCTGCTCGAAGAGATCTGCAGCGAGAGCCTGGTGCTGGAAGGCATCTACGGCGGTCCGACGGCGCGGACGTTGGCGATGCGGGGCGCGGCGCTGGTGTCGCTGCGGCGCTACCGGCAGGCGATTCCGGTGCTCGAGGAATCGCTGCGACTGCGCCCGGACCGGCACGGCCCGCACCTGAACCTCGGCATCGCGCTGCGCCACGAGACCAGGGTCGACGAGGCGCAGCAGCACCTCGAGCGATCTCTGCAGCTGCGGCCGTTCGCCGACAACAGCAAGCATGCGCTGGCGCAGTTGCATCGCGATCGCGGCGATTTTGCCAAGGCCCGCGAACTGGCGGCGGCGATCGAACCGACGGCGCGCGAACTGTGGTCGGTCAAGCAGCCCGAGCTGCTCGGCAGCATCGCGACGTTCGAGGCGGTGGCGGCGTTGCGCGCCGGTGGCGATCCGGCGCCGGCCGCGGCGGTGGCCGTGGCGCACTATGACGTGGCGTTGTCGGCGGCGAAGGCCAACGCGCGCGTGCAGAAGGCCCGTGCGTTCGCTGCGGCGCTGCAGCAGCAGGACCGCAATGCCGCGGTGCGGCTCCTGATGGAGGCGATGCGGGCGACGAATCCGGACGATCCGTACCAGCTCGGCAACCTGGCGTTGTTGTTGCCGGAAGCGGGACTGTCGGCGGAGTCGGTGGCGGCGTTGCGGGCGTTGTTGCGGCGGCTGGCGGAACGGTTGGGTGGCGAGGACGAAGTGCTGCTGCGGCAGTTGCGGGGTGATGCGGCCAAGGGGCGGTAGGCGTCGCTCGCTGTTCCGCGGAGTCCGTCGCCGGGCGCTCAGGTCCGGTAGTCGGCGTTGATCTGCACGTAGTCCTTGGTCAGATCACACGACCAGACATCGGCGCTGGCCCCGCCGACCGCCAGATCGACGCCGAGGATCGTCTCGCGATCGTCCAGCAGGTGGCGATGTGCCACGGGTTCGTTTTCCGGATGCGGCTTGCCGCCGCTGTAGACATCGGCCTTGCCGACCCACACCTGCGCCCGCGCCGCGTCGAATTGCACACCACACCGTCCAGCCGCCGACAGGATGCGGCCCCAGTTGGGATCGCGGCCGGCGACCGCGGTCTTGACCAGCGGACTGGTCGCGATCGTGCGACCGACCAGCGTCGCCTCGGCCTCACTGCGCGCGCCGCGCACCTGCACGGTCAACAGCCGCGTCGCGCCTTCGCCGTCGGCGGCGATGCGGCGCGCGAGCTGCTGCGCGGTGTCGGTCAGCACGCGTTCGGTGGCTGCCGCGGCGCCGCCACCCTTGCCGCTGGCCAGCAGGATCAACGTGTCGTTCGGCGAGGTGTCGCCATCGATGGTCACGCGGTGGAAGCTGCGGTCGGCGACGGTGCGCAGCAGCGCCGGGACGTTCCCCGCCGGCTTGCCGTCGGTCAGCAGGAACCCGAGCATCGTCGCCATGTCGGGGTGGATCATGCCGGCCCCCTTGGCGAAGCCGGTGACCGCGACGCCTTCGCCAGTGCCGTGCACGCCTTTGGGGAACGTGTCGGTCGTCATGATCGCGCGCGCGAAGTCCATCGCGCCGGTCGGCGTGGCCTTGGCGAGCAGCGCGTCGAGGTGGGTGACGATCTTTTCCACGGGCAGCGGCGCGCCGATCGGGCCGGTGCTGCACATCAGCACCTGTTCGGTCGGGCAGCGCAGCCGTTCGGCGAGCTGCCGGCAGCAGTTCCGGGCGTCTTCGATGCCCTGCTGGCCAGTGGCGCAGTTGGCGTTCCTGGCATTGACGAGCACGGCGCGGACCATGCCGTTGCTGCGCGTGAGGTGGTCGCGGCAGACGTGGATGTGGGCACCGCAGAGCTGGTTCTGCGTGTAGATCGCGGCGGCGGGAACGGGTTGGTCGGCGAGCAACAGGCCGAGGTCGTACTGGTCGGCCGTCTTCTTGAGGCCGCAGTGCAGGCCGGCGGCACGGAAGCCCTGGGGCAGCAGGATGGAGTCGTGGACCGGAAACATGGCGTCGGCAGGATAGGGGTGGTTGGCGCGAGGGCAGTCGAAAAAGCCGCCGACCGGGCGCGAGCCGCTCCTGCGGGTCGCCCTTCACCGAACGTCGTCAGGTTCGCGCCGACGTTCCCGTTCGCGTGCGGCGTCGAGGTCCTCTGGTCGCCCGATGGAGCGCTTGTTGGTGATCAGATCCTCGCGTGACCAGCAGGCGACGTCGACGTCGGCAAGCCGGGCGATCGCACGGCGTGGCCAGCAGGCGGCGAACTGGAGCACTTCGACGATCGTCAGGATGCGACGCGGGTCGGGGGCACGCCCATCTGATCGCCGCACCGAAGCAGGCGTCCCGTGATCTCGCGCTTTGGAGTCGGAGTGGCCGAGTCGCCCACGCGACCATGGTAGTCACGGCACCGTTTGGATGACCACGGCCTGCGGGCCGGGTCCTTCACCCCGGCGCGCAGATTGGCCTCCCAGCGATCGAGCGCATCGCGATAGCGCGGTGCGGTCGGCGGATAGCCGCGCAGGAACGCATACAGCGAATAGCCGACATCGTAGTTGTCGCGATACTCGTCGAGCTGCCCGCGCAGCAGCTTCTCGAAGTTGGCGCGGTCGGCGTAGCCCTTGTTCAGCGCCGTCAGCATCGGCCCGCGGTCGAGCCAGTCCTCGACGCAGGTCGGATCCGTCATCAACGCGTAGTGGCCGCCGGTCCATTGCGCGTGGCCCTCGCCGTACCAGCTCGGGCAGAACGCGCGCAGCACGCCGTCGAAGCGATGGGTCAGTTCGTGCGTCAGGATCCGGCCGAGAGCCGGGATCGAACTCCAGGCGAAGCGGATCGTGGTGACCTGGCCGGCCTGGAAGCCGCCCGCCCACCAGAACGGCGCACCGTCGCTCTCGAGGTCGTCGTGGCCAGGCACGATGCGGACCAGGCCCTGCTGCTGCAGGAACGGATCGCTGCCGTAGTGGGCGACGAGGCGCGCGTGGTGCAGTTCGACCGTGCGCGCGGTGCCGAGCAACGTGTCGTGACCGCAGACGGTCTCGATCCGGTAGCGGCCGGTGGTCGACAGCGCGACCCCCGGATGGTCCTCGCTGCGATGCGCCAGCGTGAACTCGACTCGCGCGGCGGGATCGAGGGCTTCGAGTTCGGCGATCGACCAGACGCGTGCGTTCTGCCGCACCAGTTCGTGGTGGGCGGCGATCACCGCGGCGGCTTCTTCGCCCAGGGTGCCGAGGGCGGGTGGCGGTGGGCCCTGCAGGTCCCTGAATCCGGCCTGACGGCACAGGCCCGCGGCGATCCGGGCGGCGGCGACGGCCTGGGCGCGGCGGCTGGCCGGATCGGCGGCGGGACCGGTGGTCGGCGCGTTCCTGGCACTGTCGGCGCCGGCGGCCATCACCCGGCGCAGCGCGGCGAACACCCGTTCGTGGTCGACCGGGTGCGCGTCGAGCGCGCGCTGCAGTGCCGGCGCGTGCGTGCGTTGCAGTCCGGCGGCCTGGTCCATCACGACCAAGGCGGCTTCGACCAACTGCCGGGCGACGATCGCATTGCCGGGCGGGCCCTTGGGATCGTGCCTGCGACTTTCCGCGCCCTTGGTCAGTTCGGCGGCGGCCTGCGCGCGCAGTTCGCACAGTTTCTGCAGCGCTTTCAGTTCGTCGGCCGGCAGCGCCTTGCGTTGCGCGGGATCGAGCTTGCTGCGGCCCTGGCCATCGGTGAGCGCGCGCACGAACCGTTCGCGCCACAAAGCACTGGCGTCGGCATTGGCAAGGGTGGCGGTGGCGAGATCCAGCAGCAGCGCTGGTGCGGCCGGGTGGTATTCGAGCGCCGCAAGCAGGTGCGGGATCGCGTCGTCGGGCTTGCCCGCCTGCAGCGCGTCGCGCGCGACCCGCCAGCGCGTGGCTGCGGCGCCAGCCGTCGGCGCGGTGTCGCGGCCATCGTCAGCGCGTGGGATCGAACTGCCGGGTGGCGCCTGTGCCAGCAGCAGGGTCGGGAACAGCAGGAACGCGAGGCGGTGCGAACGGCGCATGCGGATCCGGGGGGCGCCGCCATGGTCCTCCTGCGGCGCGGGATCGGCAAGCGCTGGTTCGGCTCGCGGCTCAGAACTGGTGGCGGACCGCGGCGCCGGCAGCCAGCCGGAACGTCGTCGGGTCGAGCGCCAGTGCCTGCGTGAAGACGCCGAGGCCGGCGACCGGCGGGTTCGGTGGCAGGTTCCACAGGAAGCGCACCTGGCCGGTGGCGGGGAGCACGGCGCTGCCCATCGTGACGATGGCACCGGCGTCGAGCCACATTGGCGCCGGGCCGGGCAGTACCGGTACCTGATTGAGCGGCGCGAACGGATTCAGCGACACGACCAGCACGACCAGCGAGCCGGTCGGCACGGTGCCGTTGGCGGCGAACTGATAGCCCGGGATGTCGGCGCGGCCCGCATGCACCGGCGGCTGCGCGGTGTCCGGGTGCAGCCCGGCGAAGAACGACCCCGTCACCTGGGCCCCCGGCATGGTCTGCGTGATGCCGAGCCCGGAAGCGCCGGCAAAGCGCGGTTCGACCAGCAGTTGGACACCGGCGCCGAACTGGACCAGCCGGGTGAGGCTGTTGTTCGTGGTGTTGTGCGCCAGCGTCCACGTCGTGCCCTGGACCAGGCCCGGGCCGGCCGGTTCGGCGATGGTCACGTTCGGTGAACTGCTGCCGAGCATCGCTTGGACGGACAGTTCGACCTGGGAAGGGCCTGCGAACTCCACGCCGACGAACAGGTCGTCGCCGGTCTGGACCGGCACGGGATTGCTGAACGACACCGTGAGGATCCAAGCCTGCTGGCCGGGGGTGGCCGGTGGCGTCACCGGCACCGAGCCGAGGGCCGTGGTGCCGGGCGGCGCGTTCGCCGGAATCGTCGGCAGGTTGGTCGCGCCCTCGCCGTAGAGGTGCAACACGAAGGTGCCGGGCGTCATGCCGTCGATGTCCTGCACGATGGCGCGGACGCCGGTCAGTTCGCCGATGGCGGGACTGACGAACCCAGCCAGGCCGCGTTGGAGATCGGACTCGAACACCGCCAGGACTTCCCCGGTCGGGATGCCGCCGCGCAGTGCGAACTGCGGTCGCATCAGGTCGAGCAGGCCGGTCTGGGCGATGGCAAGCGTGGAGGAGGCTGCAGTGAATGCGGCGACCATGGCCGCGGATCGGGGCAGGGACATCAGTCAGCCTTCGAGGGAAGGTGGTCGGGGGCGAGAAGCCGGCAGCATAGCGTCTTGTCGGCGGCGTGCGGTTTGCCGGTTCTTGGTGCCGGCCGAGACTTCGCTGGCGCTGCACCGGAATCGCACCGGTCACTCGACTGCGCGACCTTCACGACGAGACGGGCCTACCAGATCACCACTTCCTCGACGGCATTGCTGAAGCCCGGCCGGCCGTTCTGTGGCACCGCCAGTTGCTGCCAGAACAATCGGGCGCCGAGGAACTGCAGCGACGGCGGGATCGGCACGCTGGTCCGGAACACTCCGACCGGCGTCGTCACGACGCCACCGACGGTGAACAACGTGCCCTGCAGTTGCAACCCGCCGTCGATACCGGGGAGGGTCAGCGGCGACTGCGACCCGAACGACGCCAGCAGCAGCGCGAAGCCCGGCGGCGCGAAGCCCGGCAACACGAACGAATCGAGTTCGAACGAGCCACCCGGACGCGGCACTTGCCGGCTGCTGAGCTGGCGCTGGTGGTTCAGCACGATGTGCTGCGAAGGCTGGATGTTGAGGATCCGGGACGTCCCCATCAGCACATCGAGGTCGCCGTCGTGGTCGATGTCGTGCAGCGTGCAGTCCGGCACACCGGTGAAGCGGTCGAGTTGTGGGCGCCAGCGGCTGCCGGTCACGTCGGTGAAGCGCCCGGTGCCGTCGTTGACGAGCAGCAGGCCGAACGGCTGGTTGATGCCGACGGCGCAGAACAGGTCGCGGTCGCCGTCGCCGTCGAGGTCCTGCAACTGCGGAATCGAGTTGGGCGCCAGCGACGGCGGCAGATTGCCGGCGGTGGCGTCGGCGAACACACCGGCGCCAAGGTTGCGGTGCAGCCGCAGTTCCCAGCGGTGCTCGACCAGATCGAGATCGCCGTCGCCGTCGAGATCGGCGACGGCCATGTAGTACGGGGTATCGGTCGAGGTCCAACGCATCGTCGGGCTGACCGCGAAGTTGCCGCTGCCGTCGTTGACGAGGATGGCGCGGTCGCTGCCCGTGGTGGCCACCGTCGTCAGGACATCGTTGTCGCCATCGCCGTCGAAATCGCCGACGTCGAGCGTGCCCTGGACCGCCGTCGCGTCGGGCAGCAGGACGACGTTGGGCCCGAACTGGCCGCCGCCGAGATTGCGGTTCCACAGCACGCCGCTGCTGTTGATGCGCACGAGGTCGACGTTCTCGTCGCCGTCGAGATCCGCCAGGCGCAGCCCATCCGCCGGGCCTCCGGGCTCGGTGGCCAGGGCCGCGGGATCGAAATCGCCGCTGCCATCATTCGTCAGTACGCGCACCGAACTGCCCGACGCGACCACCAGGTCGAGGTCGCCATCGCCGTCGAGATCGGCCAGGCGGTAGTGTTCGATGGCTCCCGGAGCCGCCGCCGGAGCGGTGATCGTCGAGCGCCAGCGGCCGAAGCCGAGCGCATGCTGCACCACCAGGCCGACCGTGCTCGGCAGCAGGATGTCGGTGCGGCCATCGCCATCGACATCGCCGGCAACCGGCGCATGTTCGCCCTGGTCGTAACGGACCGGCGAACGTATGCCCTGGAACAACGCCACATCGGCGGTCTCGGGACTTGCCCGCAGCCAGCACTGCAGCCGGCTGGTCGCGACATCGCCGAAGATCAGGTCGGCGGCGCCATCGCCATCGAGGTCGCCGACGCCCAAGCCGAAGAACGCCGGCACCAGCGTGGTCACGGCCGGCAAGGTGCGGTTGCCCGGGTTGCGGATCAGGCCGAGGTTGCTGCCTCTGATGACCAGCAGGTCCGGATCACCGTCGGCGTCGAGGTCGGCCGGCACGACCTGCTGGGCGGACAGCGCCGGTGCCAGGGCAGGCTGGAAGGTGAAGCCGCCGGTGGCCGTTCCCCACAAGGCGTCCAAGTCGCCGTTCCACCAGCTCAGCACCGCGTCGTCGCGGCCATCGCGGTCGAAGTCACCGACGCGCAGATCGGCGTGGCCGATCCGCATGGTCGGCAGCGCGCTGCGCGCGTCGACGAACACGCCGCCCTGGTTCCGCAGCAGCACGGTGCCGGCGCCCGGAGAGCTGGCGATCACGTCGCGATCGCCATCGCGGTCGAAGTCGAGCCACGACGGCCAGCACGAGAACGGCAGGTTGGCCGGCACGCCGGCGGGATCGAGCGTGAACGTCAGGGCGCCGGTGTTGCGCCACAACTGGAATGCCACCGGGCCGCCGCCGGCGTGGGCCAGCAGCACGTCGACGTCGCCATCGCCGTCGACATCATCGAGCAGTGCCCCCTGCACCGGAACGGCGTTCATGGCGGCCGGCAACGGCGTGGCCGTGAACGCGTTGCCTTGCCGGGCCCACAGCGCGGGCAGTGCCGGAGTCAACGGACTCGGCGGCACGATCAGCACATCCTGATCGCCGTCGAGGTCGAAGTCGGCGAGCGCGGCGATGCCGCCGGCAGCCGCGAAGTTCGTCGTCGACCACGACCCGGCGCCGCGCGTGTGCAGCATCGCGATCTGGCCGCCGGTGCCGATCACGTCGGCATCGCCATCGTTGTCGGCATCGGCGATCGTCAGCCACGTTCGGCCATACTGGTCCGGGATGCACGAGGCTCCGACCCGCTGCGTGTCGGGCTGGAACTGCACCTGTTGGGTGGCGGCGGCGGTGGCCAGGACGAGAACGCAAGGAACGACAGGTCGCATGGGTGAGCCAGTTTCAGCAAGAAACGGTCCGCCGTGCCAGGGGGCACGGTTGCACCGCGGTACCTCGCATTGTGCCGGCACCGACCTTCGGTTGCCGGAATCGCCCTGTCGGAAACCCGATGCCCGGGTCGTCGGTGGATCGTCCCACTGGTGGAACGTTGCTCGAGGTGTCCTGATGGCCAGCAGAAGTGCCACGCCGCGTTCCGCCAGGAAGCGCGGCCGAGCCGACGCGGATGAACGGCGATCACTGACCGCACTTCAGCGTGGGTTGGCGGGGGTGTTGACGGCGTCGCGGTCGATGCCGGCAGCGGTTCCGTGCAAGTGCAGGGGGGGCAGCGCTAACATCCGGGGCCACGAAGTTCCGATGAGAACGTGCCGGGCCGGACCGTCGCGGCCACGGACGCGCAGGAGCGCGTGGGAAGCAGGACGCCATGACACCAGAGGAACGCAAACGGCAGTTCGACGAACAGGGCTACACCCTGCAGCGCGGTTTTCTTTCCCCGGAGGAGGTCGCCGCGCTGCTGGCCGCGCTGCGCGAGGCGCAGCAGGCCGCTGCCGACAGCCATCTCGATCGCCACGGCATGACCTTCAAGCACAACCTGTGGCGCTTCAGCCCGAAGCTGCGCGACTTCCTGGCGTCGCCGAAGATCGTGCACTTCCTGCGCGACGTGGCCGGGCCGGATTTCTGGATCCGTTGGGACCAGACCATCGAGAAGAAGCCGGGTGGTGCCGCCTTCCCGTGGCATCAGGACAACGGCTACAACGGCTTGCTCGACATGCACTACCAGTTCTGGATCGCGCTGACGCCGATGGACGTCGACAACGGCGGTCTGTGGCTGCAGCCGGGCAGCCACAAACTCGGCAAGATCCCGCACTCCTACGACGGTTCGCACGCGTTCAACAACGGTGACGAGACCAAGGCCGTGCTGCTGCCGGCGCAGCCGGGCGACGCGCTGGTGTTCTCGTCCCTGATGCTGCACAAGACCAACGCCAACATCACCAAGGACCGGTCGCGACTGGCCTACGTGATCGAGTTCATGCGCCTGGGCGAAGTCGATCCGTTCATCGAGCCGCCGTTCTTCGTGGTCGCGCGAGGCGGGGAACCGGCGCCGGCGATGGTGCAACGGCAGCCCGGCAGCCTGTCGCCGCGCAACCAGCTCAAGTACTTCGTGCCGCGGCTGCGTCGCGGCGTTGCCAATCTGCGTCGCCGGCTGGCGACGATGCTGGGCGGCAAGGCAGGTTCCCCTTCATGAATTCCATGCGTCGGTCGGGTCAGTCGGCGGTTCCGCCGGTCCGCAGCAAGGACCGGTTCCTGGTCTTTGGCGCGCCCGAGATCGCCGAGGCCGAGATCGATGAGGTCGTCGCCAGCATGAAGGCGCGTTGGCTCGGCACCGGTCCGAAGGTCGCGCGCTTCGAGAACGACTTCAAGGCCTACATCGGTGGCAACCACGCCGCGGCTGTCAACTCGTGCACCGCGGCGTTGCATCTGTCGCTGGTGGCGATGGGCCTGCAGCCGGGCGATGAGGTCATCACCACGCCGATGACGTTCTGCGCGACGGCGAACGCGATCATCCACGCCGGCGGTACGCCGGTGCTGGCCGACATCGACCCGGTGACGTTGAACATCGATCCGGCGGCGCTGGCCGCCAGGGTCACGCCGCGCACGCGCGCAGCCGTGATCGTGCACTTCGCCGGCCGGCCATGCGATCTCGACGCCATCACGACGCTCTGCGAACGACACGGCATCACCTTGATCGAGGACTGCGCGCACGCGATCGAGACCCAGTACAAGGGTGTGCACGTCGGCACCTTCGGCCGCTACGGCTGCTTCAGCTTCTACGCGACCAAGAACCTGACCACCGGCGAAGGCGGCATGGTGATCGCGCGCCATCGCGACGATGTCGACCGCGTCAAGGTGCTGGCGTTGCACGGCATGTCCAAGGACGCCTGGAAGCGCTTCTCCGACGACGGCTACAAGCACTACGACGTCGTCGCCTGTGGCTTCAAGTACAACATGATGGACCTGCAGGCGGCGATCGGCATCCATCAGCTGGCGCGCCTGGAGCAGAACTGGCTGCGCCGCCAGCAGATCTGGCAGACCTTCGATCGCGAACTCGCCGGCACCGGGCTCGGCCTGCCGGCGCCGGCGCGCGCGCACGAACGGCATGCGCTGCACCTGTACACGGTGCAGGTCGACCCGGCGCGCTGCGGCCTCGATCGCGACTCGTTCATGAACGGCATGAGCGCGAACAACATCGGCGTCGGCGTGCACTACCGCAGCCTGGTCGAACATCCGTACTACCGTGAGCGCTACGGCTGGCAGGGCGGCGACGTCCCGGTCGCCTTCGAGGTCGGCCAGCGCATCCTGAGTCTGCCGCTGTCGGCGGCGATGACCGATGCCGACGTTGCCGACACGATCACCGCGGTCAAGCGTGTGCTGGCGCGCCCCTGAGACACCGATGCTGGTCCTGCACGCGGTCGGGGAGTTCTGGCTGGAGCGGACGCAGGCGTGGCTGTACCAGCAGATCGCGTCGCTGCCGCCGGCGATCGAGAGCCACGTCGCCTGCCACACCACCGTGCACCTCGACGAGTTCCCGTTCCCGCGCATCCATGCCCGCTCCGACTCGCGTCTGCCGGGCGCCTGGCACCGGTTCGTGCAGCGGGCGCGGCTGCACCGGCAGGTCGGCTGGTCGGCGAGCGTCGCGCGGCAACTGCGCCCGACGATCGTGCATTCGCACTTCGGGTCGATGGGCTGGGAGATGGTGCCGGCAGTCAAGTGGACCGGCGCGCGCCACGTGGTGACGTTCTACGGCCTCGACGTCAACTACCTGCCGCGGGTCGGCTGGCGGCGGCGCTACGGCGAACTGTTCGCGTCGGTGGACCGGGTGCTGTGCGAAGGCCCGCACATGCGCCAGTGCCTGATCGCGCTCGGTTGCCCGGCCGACAAGGTCGTCGTGCATCGGCTCGGCGTGGATCTGGCCAGGATCCCGTTTGCGCCGCGCGTCTGGCAA
Source organism: Planctomycetota bacterium (assembly GCA_016713175.1). GTDB lineage: Bacteria > Planctomycetota > UBA1135 > UBA1135 > UBA2386 > JADJPQ01. Next base: position 75,155 of record JADJPQ010000026.1, on the reverse strand, counting down.
CCCGGCCAGCCGCTGCGGGTCCTGATGGCGGCGTCGTTTCGCGAGAAGAAGGGACTGCCGTTCGGTCTGGCGGCGCTGGGGCGGATCCGCGAGCAGGTGCCGCTGCGGATCGACATCGTCGGTGGCCCGGGCACCGGCATCGAAGGGCAGTTCGAGGCCCAGCGGATCGAACGCGCGATCGACGAGGCCGGCCTGCGTGCGATCACCACGATGCGTGGCTTCCTGTCGCACGCGGCATTGCACGAGCTGGCGCGCGAGCAGCACCTGTTCCTGGCGCCGAGCGTCACCGCCGGCAACGGTGACACCGAGGGTGGGGCGCCGGTCACCGTCATCGAGATGGCGGCGTCGGGGATGCTGGTGATCGGTTCGCGCCATTGCGACATCCCGGACATCGTCGAGGATGGCGTCACTGGCTGGCTCGCCGACGAACGCTGCGTCGAGGGGCTGGCGTGGTGTCTGCGGCGGGCGTCGGCCCGGCCGCAGGACTGGGCGGCGATGCAGGCCGCGGCGCGGGCCCGGATCGGCGAGCGACACGATGCGCTGAGCCAGGCCGGGCGACTCGCCGAGCACTACCGCGAACTGGCGGCGGCGCCGCTCACCGCCTTGCCTGCCGGTGTCGCCAGAGCCGGCGGCTGATCCGGGCCACCGGCGCGCGCAGCAACAGCGTGCTGAGCAGCCAGGTGAACGCCCCGGCGATGCCGGCGATCAGGACCAGCGGCACCGGATGCAGCTCGGCACGCGCCAGCAGCCAACGGCTGGCGGCCATGACCGCCCCGGTCAACGCCGCCGCCGGCAGCAGTTCGCCCAGCGCGCGCGCCAGCACCCGCCGCGGCAGCCGCAGCAGCACCGCCGGTCCGGTCAGCAGCCCGGGCAGCACGGCCAACGACAACAGGCCCAGCAGCAGCGCGACGCCGCGCAGATCGAGCCACAAACCGGCCGTCGAGGCCGCCACCAGCACGCCACCGCGCAGCGTCGCCCAGCGCAGCATCGCGTCGTGCTGGGCGTTGGCCAGCATCATCGAGCCGGGGCTCTGCATCAACAATGCCGCCAGTGCTGCCGGCAACAACGGCAACACCAGGGGCCCGACGGCGTGCCAGCGCTCGGGCAACAGCCCCGCGATCGGTTCGAACAGGATCGCGATCGCCAGCAGTCCGGGCACCATCAGGCCGGCCAGCATCTGATCGCAGCGGCGATAGATCTGGCGCGCGCGCCAGGGCCGACCCTGCAGTCGCGCCAGCCGCGGCAGCAGCACCGAACGGACCACCAGGCCGCCCATCTCGACCGGTTGCAACAGCAGTTGCCGCGCCAGCGAGAACAGGCCGACCGCCGCCGAGCCCAGCGTCGCCGACAGCACGAAGGCGTCGATCCGCTGCAGCGTGGTGTTCCACAGGTTGTAGATGACGATGCGGACGCCGTAGCCGAGCAGTTCGCGCCGTTCGTGCGGATCGAGGCGCAGATGCAGCCGGAGGCGCGAGGTCCGCCACAGGGCGACCACGCCGAACAACACGCCGGCGTAGTAGCCGATCACCAGGCTCTGCACGCCATGCCCGGTCGCGGCCAGCGCGACACTGACGCCGCCGCGAAGCACGGCGTTGGCGAACTGGATCTTGGCGACGGCCACCAGTTCGAGGCGCCGTTGCAGCACCGAGCGGTGGATGCCGAGCAGCGCGGTCAGCAGGCAGCTGGCCGCCAGTTGCCACAGCATGGTCGCCGTGGCACCGCCGTGGAAATCGGCGGTCTCGGTGCCGCGCACGACGAAGCCGACCGCGATCAGGAACACGGTGCCGAGCGCTGCCAGCGCCAGGTTGATCGTGAACGCGGTGTCGAGCAGCCCCTGGGTGAAGGTCGGTCGCTGCACCAGCGCCATGCCGGTGCCGAAGTCGACCAGCGAGTCGAGCAGCGCCAGCAGCGCCCAGGCGAACACGATCACGCCGTACTCGGCCGGGTCGAGGAACGGCACCAGCGCCAGGTTGGCGGCGAAGGCGATGCCTTGTGAGCCGAACTGCCCGATCGCCGTCCAGCCGGCGCTGGCGGCGGCGGAGCGGTGGTTCTTCGGACGGAAGTCGTCGGCTTGGGCTGTCACGCGGGGGCGACGCGGTCGCGGTCAGGTTCTCACCGCGCGGGTCGTCGGGGTCAACGAGGAAGCCGCGAGGAGTGGTCCCCCGGTATCGGCAGGTGGGTCAATCGCGCTGCTGCGTCGGCAGCTGGCGCGCGGTGCAGGCTGCGCGCAAGGCCCGCAGCGCCGCGCCGTCGGCCGAGGTCACTTGCAACAGCACGTCGCCGCGTCGAAGACGTGTCGCCAGGGCGCGGACTTCGTCGCACGCACTCTCGGTGCCGGCCATGGCGGCGGAGAAACCGCCGAGGAACGCGCCGACGAGCAGGCCGAAGGGCACGGCCAGTTCGAGCAGGCCGCCGAACATGTCGGCGGCGCCGGCCAGCACCGCCATCGTGCCGGAACCCAACAAGGCGCCGAGGCCGATCGCCAGGACCATGCCGCGCAGCCAACGCGTGGCGCGCGGATCGCGGCCGGCACGCACCAGGCCGAGCAGGTGGGTGGCGTCGTCCGCCGCCGGGTACAGGCGCACCGCGAGGCGGGTGGCGTCGATGGCCGCAGCGGTCAGCAGTTCGCCCGCGGTTTCGGCGGTCGGGAGCAGCGCGAACAGCGTGGCCGTCGCGATCACTGCAGGCGGACCCGGCACCAATTGGTCAGTTCGCGTACCAGCAGCGGACTGCCCGCCGCCATCGTCACGCCGGCGAACCAGAAGTCCTGCCCCGCCAGAAACGGCAGCGGCGGCACATCGACCCACGCGGCGGCCGTGCCGCTGCCGGACAGCGTGCCGAGGAAGTTGCCGAAGAACGGGTTGAACGGATCGATGCTGGCGGCGACCAGGAAGCCGTCGCGCAGCGGCAGCAGGCCGCCGCCGGGCAACGCGATGCCCGGCGTGAACGCGTCGCTGATCGCCAGCAGGTACGGGAAGTTCGCTTCGCCCGGCAGCGTGAGCTGCAGATGCAGTCGTTGGCCGATCGGCGCCGTCGTCGGTGCTTGCAGCGGCAGCGGCGCCAGCAGGAACTGCAGCGATTGGCGCACGAGCTGCGCGCGACCGGTCGCCGACACGATGGTCGCCAACGGAAAGCCGAAGGCGACGACGCGGGCATTGCCGGCCTGCCGCTGGATGCCGGCGACCTGGCCGTTCCCATAGCGCAGACAGACGCTGCTGTTGGCGTCTGCCGGCGCCAGCACGTCGGGCCAATCGACATCGAATGTGCCATTGGTGCCATTGTCGAACGTCAGGGCCGCCAGACCGGCGCTGACCGTGCCCGCAAGGCCTGGCTGCAGCGCGTAGGTGCCGGCATCATCCGCCGTGTAGCTGACGCCGAGCTGACCACGCAAGAACGCGCGATCGGCGGCGCTGCCCTGGGCATCGAGATCCCATGCCAGTTCGGCGCCGCTGACCAGCAGTCGGCCACCGCCGGCCAGATAGGCGGCCACCAAGATCTGTTCCGGGGCACTGAACGTCTCGTGTTGCGTGCTCTCCTCGCCGAGCGACCAGGCCACCGCCGCGTAGTTCGACAGCGCGACACGACCCAGGCTCACTGCTTCATTGGAGGCGGCGTCGAAGCCGAGCGAGAACGTCGCGTCGCGGCGCAGCGCGTCGCCGAGCAAGCGCAGATAGTCGCGCGTGTTGTCGGGGAACTTGACCGAACGGTCGAAGCGATCGAAGCCCTGCACCAGCAGCACCTGCGCGTCGGTTCGATGGTCGGTGCCGGCGGTCAGCACTTCCGTGGTCGGTGATCGCCCGGATCCGTTCCATGCCCGCACCCGGAAGGACGCGATTGCGTGATGCGGCAGCGGTCCGGTCGACCAGGAAGTCGTCGTCACGTCGCCGACTTCGACGAAGCCCTTGCCGTCCGGGCTCTGTTCGATCGTGTAGCGGGTGGCACCGGCGACCGCGTCCCAGGCCACGCGCAGGCCGCGCGCGCCATCCTGGGTGACGCGCAATGCGGTCGGCGCTTCGGGCGGGAACGGCGCCGCCGGCGCGAAGTAGCGCAGGATCGCGCGGGCGATCGCGCGGGCGGCGAGCGCGCGGAAGGCGGGATCGTGCAGCGCGCGATGGTCCACCGAGCCGGCGGTGTCGTGGAATGCCAGTTCGGTCAGCACACCCGGCATCGAACTCAACACCCGCAGCTCGCCGAAGTTGGCGGTCGGGCGGCCGCGGTCGACCCACGCGGCGTTGTAGCCGGCGCGGATGTCGGTGATCAGTTGCGTCTGCACCAGATTCTGCAGCGTCGCCGAACCGGCGGTGGCGCCACCGTCGTAGATGAAGGTGTCGGTGCCGGCGCCGCCGCCGGCGTTGGTGTGCAGCGAGAAGAACAGGTCGGCGGTCCGCCATTCGGCGAAGCGCGGTCGCGTGGTGACGTCGTCGTCGTTGTCCTCGCCGCCGGCGATGCTGTCGTAGACCGTCGCCGGTGCGCCGTTGAACTGCGCCTGGTAGCGCGCGCTCTCCCGCCAACGCAACTGGTTGCTGGTGCCGCTGCCGCGAACGATCGAACCACGACCGGCACCGATCCGGACCGCGTCGGCGATGACGACCCGGCCGGCGATGGCGCTGCGATTGTCGAGCGTCACCCGCGCGCCGCCGGCCACGGTGAACCAGTATTCCCCGAGCCACACCCAACTGAGATTGTCGGTGGTCTGGTCGATCGTCACTGCGGTCGTGCCGCCGCTGTGCTGGATCGAGAACTGTGCATCGGTGGCGCGATTGCTGCTGGCGCGAAACCAGGTGTAGACCGGATACAGGCCGTCGCGCGGGACGGCGAAGTGCCAGTTCGCGGTCGCGGTGACCGTCGGGCCGGTGCTGGCATAGCGATAGCCGCCGCCGGCGTAGCCCGACGAGCCGGACGTCGTCCACACGCCGGTCTCGGTGTAGTTCGGCGCGCCGCCGTCGTTGTCGCGGATCAGTTCCTGATCGATCGCGCCGCGCTCGCGGCAGCTGACCACCGTGGCGCCGAGATTCTCGAGCAGCGGTTGCAGGTAGTGATTGCAGATCTCGGCCGTGTGGATGTCCTCGATCAGGCCGTCGATGTTGCCGCGCTGGGTGGTCCAGCCGAGGGAACTGTGCCAGTAGTAGCCGTGGCCGGGGGAGATCGCGATCTTGCGGCCGGTCAGTGCGCCCTGCACGCTCGGGCCGAATGCGGCGGGGGCGCCGCTGATCCGAGGCGCGAGCGCCGGCGGCGGCGGCAGCAGTTCGCTGAGGTCGCGCTCGGCGCCGGTGCTGTCGGCGATCTTGATGTGCGCGGTCCTCAGGTTGCCGGTGCGCAGTGCGGTCTTGGTGATCTGTTCGATCGCGTGCTCGAGGCCGCCGGTCCGCAGCGCGCGCAGCAGGCCCGCATCGAACACCAGTGTGCGTTCGTCGCCTTCGCCGCGGATCGCCAGCAGACGAGTGCCAGCCGGCACGTGCGAAGTCACTCCGGCGGCGAGTTCGCCGGCCGTGGGGCCGGCACCCAGCCGGTGCAATGCGGCGCCCAGCTCGAAGTCGATGGGTTGGGCCTGCACCAGATTGCCGTTGCGGAAGAACAGCGTGCCCTGGGCGGCGAGCGCGGGCAGCAGCAGGAGGGGAACGAGCGAACGGGCTGACGGCATGGACCGCGCAGGATACCGTCTGCCGTGGCTGGCGCACGGCGTCGGCGACATCGTCGTTTCGTTGCACCGGAGGTGGCTGTGAGCGCTCGTTCTTGCTTGTTCTGCATCGCGATCCCGGCATCCCTCGCGGCCCAGGTCGATTGGGCATCGATCGCGACCACCGCGGCGCCAACCGGCCGCGTCGGGCATGGCATGGCCTACGACTCCGCGCGCGACCGCGTCGTGCTGTTCGGCGGCCTGGCCGGCGGCGTTCGCGTCGGTGACACCTGGTTGTTCGACGGCACCAACTGGGCCGTGGGCGCGCCGACCAACCTGCCGCCGGCGCGGGCCGGGTTTCCGCTTGCCTACGATCCGGGCCGGGCACGCGTCGTGATGTTCGGCGGCATCGGGCCGGCCGGTGTGCTGGCCGACACGTGGGAATGGGACGGACTCGATTGGGTCCAGTCGCAGCCGGCAACGGTGCCGCCGGCCCGCCGTTCGCAGCCGCTGGTGTTCCATCCAGCGCGCGGCACCACGGTGATGTGGGGAGGGTTTGGCACCGGCGACCTGAACGACATGTGGGAGTGGAACGGCGTCGATTGGTCGGCCATCCTGACGACGACTTCCCCGGCGCCGCGGCGCGCCAGCGACATGGCGTGGGACCCGATCGGCGGCGGCCTGCTGCTGTTCTCGGGCTACCTGCAGGGCAACGACACCTGGTACTTCGATGGGCTCGACTGGCAGTTGCTGACGCCGCCGTCCTCGCCGGCGGCGCGCTATGACCATTCATTGGTCACCGACACGCTGCGGTCACGGATCGTGTTGTTTGGCGGTGCGCCGACGAATGACACCTGGGAATGGGATGGCCTGACGTGGACCCAGCGGAGCACGCCGACCTCGCCGCTCGCGCGCTACGACACGTGGTTGTGCTACGACGACCTGCGGCAGCGCGTGGTGATGTTCGGCGGCACGCACAACGGCACGGACACCTGGCAGTACGGGCCGACGGCGCCGGGCCGCTATGCGCCGTTCGGCAACGGTTGCAGCGGCGGCGGCCACGCGACCCCGGTGTTGACCGCCAGTGAACGGCCGTGGATCGGCGATGCGTTCGACGTGCAGGTGCAGTCGTTGCCGGCCGGCAGTCCGTTGACGTTCATGGTCACCGGGTTCTCTTCGACGAACTGGGGTGCGTTCGCGCTGCCGTTGAATCTGGCGGTGTTCGGCATGCAGGGGTGCACGTTGTTCGTCGAGATCGGCGTCAGCGTGCCGATCGCCGCGGCGTCGGGCGTGGCGACGTGGACGCTGCCGATTCCGAACCAGACGGCGCTGCTCGGCGTGTCGTTCTTCAACCAGGCGGCGACGTTCGCTCCGGGCGCCAACGCGGCCGGGGTGATCGTCAGCAACGCGGCGGCGGGAGTGGTGGGCGGGCGGTAGGCGGGCCGCCAGGCGACGCCGCTCCGCGCCTGGCGGCGCGCCGCTGCGCACGTTGTCGCTGTGTCGCGGTGATGCGATCCTCCCCCTTGGCCCGCGCACCGAACTGGCGGCCCCGATGGTCGCCGTTCCAGGTCCGTATTCGGTCTACTACGGCTACGAGGGTGGCGCCTGCATGCGCGTCGACGTCGACGCCCAGCCAGGGGCGAACGAGCTGGATCTCGTGTCGGTGCCTGGAGTCGAGCTGGAGCTGGTGTTCGACTACCGGCACGTGGTCGTGCGCGAGGCGATGACGATGCTCGACCTCGTCGTTTGCGGCCCTGGTGGCAGTACGGTCTGGCGGGAGCGTGTGCATGCGCCGATTGCCGAGGACGGCACGGCCCGCATCCGGCGCTCGTTCCGCGATCCGAACGGCGTCATCCAGGCGTTCGATCGCCGGGGCGGTAGGGCGGCCGTGTCCATGACGCCGCAGCCGGGGCCGCAGCGGATCCTGCTGCGCTGATCCGCGGCGATGCCCCACCGGCCACCAAGAACTGTCGATCTGGCGAATCGCGGGCTGCGTTCCATTACCGTGCCGGGATGACCAAGATCATCGTCAACGACCATGGCCCGTTGCGCATCGAAGGTGAGGCCATCCAGCTGTGCGACGCCACCGGCAAGCCATTCGGGCTCGCGGGTCGCACGGTGGTCTCGCTGTGCCGCTGCGGCCTATCGGCCAACAAGCCGTTTTGCGACGGTGCCCACGCTCGCCAGGGCTGGCAGTCGTCGTGCCCGGCGCGCGAACTGCCGCCGCCGAAGCCGAGGGCGTGAGGTTCTGCGCCGGCATTTCCGCTACGACGGCCAGCACGTCCGCATGCCACCGTCGACTCACCCGCCGCAGAGCGCCCGCAGCATCGCCACCAGCGGCCGCCCGGTCGGCCGCCCATGCTGCCAATCCCCGCCCTCGACCGCACTGCCGCCGATGTCGATGTGCGTGAACGGGATCGGCTGCTCGCTGTCACTGCCATGTCGATCCAGCCCCGACGCGATCGCCAGGAACGCCATCGGGAACTGATGCCCGCGCGCGGTGGCCGAGCTCGGCTCGTTGTTGCACGACAGCACGTCGTCGGCCGCCGACCGCGGTCGCACGAACTGGAAGCGAGTGACTCGGCGGTGCCGAGCGCCCGCTGGGCCGTTGAATCTGGCGGTGTTCGGCATGCAGGGCTGCACGTTGTTCGTCGAGCTCGGCGTCAGCGTGCCGATCGCCGTCGCGTCGGGCGCGGCGACGTGGACGCTGGCGATTCCGAACCAGACGGCGCTGTTCGGCGTGTCGTTCCTCAGCCAGGCGGCGACGTTCGCTCCGGGCGCCAATGCGGCTGGCGTGCTGTTCAGCAACGCGGCGGCTGGCGTCATCGGCGGCCGGTAGTGTTGCCGGCGGGAGCGACGTGGATCGCGTCAGCCCTCGACAATCATCAGGTTGCCGACCGGATCCAGACGGAGCGGTAACGCCAGGCCCATCTCCGTGTAAAGGAACTGAATCTCTTCGACCGAGGGCGTCTGACCTGCTGCGCGCCGTCGTTCGATCTCCTGGCGCCTCGCGGCGAGACGGGCGCGTTCGCCGTCGTTCTTGCTGTTGAACCGGTGCGCAACCTCCTGCGCCGCTACCAGGTTTGTCTCACCCTGGTACTGCCGGGCATCGCGGAGCGCCGGGTATCGCTCGAGTGGCATGACCGCAACGATGTTGATTGGCTTGCCGTCCCTCGTGGTAGAGGTTGAGAGCAGGTCGCAGCCGGGCAGACGCATCAAGGTCTTCGGCGGCGTCAGCGTCAGATAGGCCCCCCTGGCAATGGCGTCCTCGGCCGCGATGGCTATCTGCAGGATGGCAAGCAGGTTTGCCTCCTCGGCGATCTGCTCCGGATTGTTCGCCTGGACCTGGGCCGAGAACTTGGTCAGCACGTCCGCTCGCAGTTTGGTGTACTCTTGCGCAGACCGTTTCAGTGCTTCGAGATCCTCGCCGGCCAACGGTCCTTGGTGCTCGACTTCTGCGAGCGCTTCCGCGGGCAATGGGCCAGAGCTTCCCGCCGATGGTCTGTTCGGAACGAAGCTGACCGCCACGCGGCTGTCCTGGTTCTCGAGCCAGTCAGCCGTGTTTGCCACCGGGTGCACCTGTTCTTTCTGGTCCTCCGTGGGCCGAGGACTTGGCATCTCGGCAGTGTTTGACCTCAGGAACGGAATGCAAATCACAAGCAACGCTGCGCCGACCGCCGTCGCGAGAAAGCAACGATCCCGCCTGTTCATTGTAGCAAACAAGCTTCGCACTTGATTCTCAGCACGTATTCGACGTTGGGACTGCCAGCGTTCGGCGGACCATTGGGGGTTGTTGCACAAGCCCCGAGCCAAAGACGCACCGCTCCGTCTGCGGCGTTATCAGTCGTCTCAGTGCAGATAGCGGTGACGGTCAACCTTGCGGTCACCGCGGCCGAGGCATAGGCTGTCTGATACGCCGGTGGGCCCAGGTTGCCTCCATGGAGGCAGACAACATCGCACCCGGTGGCTGGGTTGGCCTGCCAGCGCAGGGTAACGTCCACGGTGTGCTTGCACTTGGCGTCCGCTATCGCTCCACAACCAGTCTGTAGCGTCTTGCACTTGCCGTTTTCGGTGAGGTTGTCGACCGTGACTACGGTGAAGTATGGACCAGTGCCGCCGGGTGCCGGGCAGGTTGCAGCGGGCCCGTGCGTGGTGCCGTTATCGACGAGCTTGCACTTGCATTCGGCCGCGACTGGCACGGCTACGACGACTCGCCGCAGAGGTGCGCTAACCGCGCTGGCCGGCCGCGTTGCGTCTGGTGAGAGCAGGCTCAGGAGCCACAGAATTCCTATCGACATCTTTTCCTCGTTGGTTGCTTGTTCTTGCGTGATTCTGAAAGGGGCGATTCTCGCAAGAAGTACCCTGGAGGTTCATTTGCGAGCCGGATTCTGCGAAGCATTGCCCGCAGGGCCCGACGGAATCGGCTCGTTGAACACTCGAGCATCTCGCACGCAACCTCTTCCGATGAAGTGGCTTGCACCACTCGCACGAGTCTCTTTTGAAAGCGACCAAGCCGAAGAAGAACGAGGAGATTCGCCATGATGGAATCTCTCTCTCTCTCTCTCTCTCTCTCTCTCTCTCTCTCTCTCTCTCTCTCTCTCTCAGGCGATTGGCAGGACTTGGTTGGAAGGCTTCGGTACGCGTACTCGCGCATGGCGCGTCGGCTCACGGTACGCTCGCGACGCGCCTTGCCTGCGAGGTTGCGGAGTACGCCAAAGGCGAATGCCAGTGTTGCTTCGTTCGGATGCATTGAACGTCGCGACACTTCGTACAGAGCTTCCTGTACCAAGTCATCGCGAAGAAAACGAAGATCTGATGGAACTGCACCCTCGAGGCGGTTCTGCGCTCGCAACCACCATTCAGACTCGGGGTTCACCAGGGACAAAGGCCGCTACCGTTGAGGAGCAAGTCCGATATCGCTCCACTTCCAATGCAGCATGCATCAGCCGCGGGAGCGTGTCAAGTGCTGATGGTCGAGTCGTCGAGTCGCCCAGGTGCGGCTGAATGGTGATGGGCTCCGCACGACCGATCACCGGTCCTGCGCCGGGACGCGTTGTTGTTGGGCAACCTCGCGGCTTCCTGTGGCTTGACGTTGGTTCCGCTCGTCCCTAACAGAGCGCTCGCTGGGGCCCGACGCCGACGGACTCACCCGCCGCAGAGCGCCCGCAGCATCGCCACCAGCGGCCGCCCGGTCGGCCGCCCATGCTGCCAATCCCCGCCCTCGACCGCACTGCCGCCGATGTCGATGTGCGTGAACGGGATCGGCTGCTCGCTGTCACTGCCATGTCGATCCAGCCCCGACGCGATCGCCAGGAACGCCATCGGGAACTGATGCCCGCGCGCGGTGGCCGAGCTCGGCTCGTTGTTGCACGACAGCACGTCGTCGGCCGCCGACCGCGGTCGCACGAACTGGAAGTCCTCGCGCCGCAAGCGCGACACCTCGAACGGATCGCCGTGCCGATCGCCGAGTTCGCCGAGTGACTCGGCGGTGCCGAGCGCCCGCGCCGGGCCGTTGTCGAGCGCGATGTTGTAGGTGCCCATCGCCCGCCCCGCATGTCCGGTCAGCGTCGCACAGGTGAACAGCCGCGGATCGGTGGCCTTGCCGGCGACCTCGCGCAGGTGCGACAGCAGATCGGCGAGCACGAGCCGGCCCTCGGCGTCGGTGTTGCCGATCCGGACCCGCACACCGGCATGCGAACGGATGATCTCGTCGGTGACGAACGCGTCGGGGCCGATGCTGTTGCGGACGACGCCGAGTTCGGCGTACAGCCGGATGCCCTTCTTCCCGAGCTTCGCCGCGGTCCAGATCAGGCCCGCGACGGCCGCCGCGCCGCCCTTGTCGCGGCTCATGCCGGACATGTGGCCGTTGACCTTCAGATCGGCGCCGCCGGTGTCGTAGGTCAGGCCCTTGCCGGCGAACAGCAGCGTGCGTTCGTGCTTGCCCTTCGGTGCGTATTCGAGCCGGATCACGCAGGGCCAATGCCGCGGCACCAGCAGCGAGGCGCGCGCCACCGCGAACAGCAGCGGGTACTGCTTCTGCAGTTTCAGGTGGGAATCGACGACCGTGACCTTCACCGGCAAGCCGGCGAACGCCTGCTTGACGTACTCGGCAAAGCGCGGCGGAGCCATCCGTTCTGGCTCGGTGCCGCACAGGTCCTTGGTCAGTCGCAGGCCGCCGTCGATCGCAGTGACGTGTTCGGCGTCGGCTGCCGTGAACGCGCCACCGAGAACGGCGAAGCCGACGTCGGTGACCGGCTCGGCCTTGGCGGCACCGAGCGCCTCGCGCGCTTCGAGCGGTTCCCACAAGGCGCCCAATGCCGCGATGGCGGTGACGCGCGGCGCCTCCGCATGGCGTTCGTCGGCTGGCGGCGCCTGCAGCAGCAGCAGGGGGCGACGCGCCCCGGCATCGCGGGCGCGGCGGATGCCGGCGGCGGCGGCTTCGGCGAAGCGGCGGACGTCGTCATAGTCGCGGGTCAACGGCCCGGTCGGCGCGACGATCAGCCGGCGACCGGCCAGGCCTGGATCGAGGAGCAGCGTGACCGCGGACTTCGCCTGCGCGTCGATCCGCAGCGCGTTCTCGAGCAGCGCGCACACGGGGGGCAGATCCAAGGCGGCGAAATCGTGGACGATTGCCACGACGGCGTCGAAGCGCTCGGCGGTGATGGCGGACTCAGGATCAGCGACAGCATGCAAGCGGGTCATCAGGCGCGGCATGGTGGCGGGTTCGCAACGGGTCTGCAATGCGCAGTCGTCTTCTGCCGGGTCGGGGCGATGTTCCCGAGCGCGCGCCGCCACGGCGAGGGAGAATCAGGCCATGGTCCCGACGCCGACCCGCCGTGAGGCGATCTCGTTCTGCCTGGGTGCAGTCACCAGTGCGGCGTGCGGCACTGCCGCCGCGCCCGTGCCGGCGGGCGATGCGCTCGACGAGGTCTGGCAACTCCTGCATTCCGAGGGCCCGTCGACCCGCGGCGGCCTCTCTTCGCACGCGCCGATGGCGCTGCAGGCACTGTCGGCACTTGGCGCCTCGGGCGAGCGACTCCGTGCCTACGTGCGCCTGAGCACCGATCGGCCGGTGGCGCTGCCGCAGCCGACGACGCCGATCGATCCGGCCGACTGGCGGCCGGCGCTCGGACCCCGTCGTGACACCGCCGATCGGAAGGCCGCCATTGCCCGCTATGGCGACTGGCTGCAGTTCTTCGAACGACAACTGGCAGAGCAGCCGTGGCGCGACGTTCTCGATCTCTGGGCCGGACGCCTGGCGCCGGGTCTGTCCGGTGGTGCAACGCATGGGATCATCCGTTCGGGGCATGCCGCCGCGGCGCTGCACGAGCGGACGTCGCCGGTGCGGCTGGCGGAACTGGCGCGCGGACTCGCCTACTGGGCAACGGTCTATGAAGAGCTGCCGGCCCGCCGCGTGATTTCGCCGGTTGCCACCTACGCGGCGGCCCTCGAGCGCCTGCCGCGATTGCAGGTCGAACGCCAGCGCCTGCCGCATGGGCCGAACATCGTCGCCGCTTTGCGGGACGCGGCGTCGCTCGATGGTCTGGCCGATGCGCGTGACCTGGTGGCGCCGGCGGACCCGGCGGCCCAATTGTCGGCGCTGACCGCGACGTTCGCGCGGGTCTATCTGCAATCCGGAACGCAGCACAACACCATTGTGTTCGTGCACGCAATCACGGCACCCGGCGCGCTCCGCAAGTTGCTGCCGTGCATCCGGCCCGAGACCGCCAAGGCGGCGTTGCCCTTTGCGTGGCAGGCGGCCGCGGCGCTGTGGTGTGCGTTCTCGCGGCCGGCCGATGACGGCGCGGGCACCAGCACCAGGACCGTCGCGCAACTCACCGACGCCGCGATCGCCCACGACGACGTGCACGCGATCAAGCTGAGTGAGGTGCTGCTGACCGAGCATCGTCTGGCGCCCGATCCGGTCTACCTCGCGGCGGCGGAAGACGTGCTCTCGCGCCTGTGATCCCGATGTTGACGATCGGCATCCTCGCGCACAGTTCGGAAGGTGCGTCGCTGTGTTTCCGCACCATCTGCCATGCCGGCAGCGAGCTGCTCGGCGAGCACATGCACCCGCCGATCGTGCTGTCGGCGATTCCGATGGGGTTGTCGATGCCGGGCTGGCGGGCCAACGATCTGGCGCAGGTCGAACCGCAGCTGCTCGAAGGTGCCCATCGCCTCGCGCGCGCCGGTGCGGACTTCTTCGTCTGCCCGGACAACACCGCGCACCTGGCGCTGGAACGCTGCATCGACCGGTTGCCACTGCCCGGGTTGCACATCGCCGAAGTGATCGGCAGCGAGATCCGCCGCCGCGGTTTCTCCCGCGTCGGGCTGCTCGGGACCCGTTGGACGATGGCGGGTGAGGTCTACCGCCGGGCGCTGGCGGCGGCCGCGGTCGAGCGCCTCGTGCCGGAGCCGGACGAACAGGAGGTGCTGCACGGGCTGATCTTCGCGGAGCTGTGCAATGGCCGGTTCGGTCCGGCGGTCACCGCACCGTTCTTGCGGGCGATCGAGCGGCTGCGCGCCCGCGGGGCGGAGGCGGTGATTCTCGGCTGTACGGAGATCCCGATCATTGTCGACGACGCGAACTCGGCGCTGCCGACCCTCGACACGACGCGGTTGCTGGCGCGGTATGCGGCGCGGCTGGCGGTCTCTGGGGCCGAGTTGCCAGCCAATGGCTGGGTTGGCGTGGATCTGCCGGGCAGTATTTGAGAGTCGGTGCGGCGCCTTTCCTGGCGTGCGCTGCACGCCGCAATGGAATTACGTCCGGAGTCATGATTACGGCGATGTTCCGTAAACAAGTGGCACGGGTGGATGCGTGCAAGCGGAAATGACGTGTCGGCATCATGACTATATGGATAGATACTTGACGATCAGGTCGTAGCCGGATAAGGTCGGCCGTGTCCTCGGTCTGATTCCATCGGAGCTGTGCCCATGAACAGTCGTCTCGGCGGGGCCCGCGCGGCCTCGAATCGGCGGTCGCCGTCGCGGAGGTCGCGATGAAGCTCGAACCGGTGTATCTGGTTGCGCCGCGGCCGACGCGGCGAGCGTTCTTGCTGGCGGGGGGAGCCTTTGCTGGCGGGGTCGTGGTGGGAGGGGCGGGTGGGTTCGCGATCGGGGTGAACTCGGTAGCGGTGCCGACTGGCGCTGCGTCCGGCCCGACCGGCAATCCGGAACTGGACGAACTCCGACGACTCGCCGTCTCGGCGACGGTTGAAGAACTGGCTGGGCGCCGGGCCTGGTTTGTCGGGCTTCGCAACCGAGGCTACCCCGACGATCCGATTCTGATCGGTGGCTTGGGGCGGCTCGCGGATCGAGTGATCGCAGATGCTGCGTTTCCGCAGCGAGGGCTGTGCGCGAGGACGCTGCTCCAGTCCTTCGGGCTCGGCGCCGCGAAGACGGATGGGGCGCTGCAGCGGCGTATTCCTGCGCTGCAGGCGGCAGCCCGATGAGGCCGATCCAAGGTGGTGGCATTCGAGCCCCGTCTTCCGTTCCGGAAGGCGGATTCATACCAGTCAACGTGATGACCGGGGATTCGCAGATCGAGGTCAGTTCGGCCTCCGGTGGCCCAATCGTGACTTTCCCGGTTGGTCCGGATGGCAAGGCTCGCGTCCCAGCAGATTGGCCCGGCGGCACGATTCTGTTCGTCAGCGTCGGCCGGTGGCCGACTCAGCAGTTCATCCTCGTCGAAGTCATTTCCACTCTCAGGTGAACCCATGTTCGCCACCCAATCGCATTCCCTCTTGTCCAGCACAACCATGCTCCGCAACCTCGTTCCGTTCTCTCTACTGCTGACGCCGACGCTGCTGGCCCAGCAGTTCCAAGTGATCCCCGCCGCTTACACGTCGCAAGACGCCGTCTCCATGCTGTGGATTCCCGGCGCCAGCCGCGACGTCCGCCACCAGACGCTGATCGGCCAGAGCCACCTGCAGAACCTGCAGGGCCGCACGATCACCGCGCTGCAGTTGCGTCGTTCCGTGGCCGACGAGGTCTTCACCGGCGGCGCCGCCGGCCTGGCCGTCACGCTCGCGACGACGACCCGCACGCCGCTGACGGCGTCCCGGACGTTCGCCGACAACCTCGGCAGCAACGCGATCCAGGCCTTCACGGGCACCATCACCATCCCGACCTCGCCGGCGACGACGACGACTCCGGCCTGGACCGCGAACGACACGGTGCGGGTCCAATTGCAGCAACCGTTCGTCTATTCCGGCGGCACGCTGGTGATCGACCTGCACGGCACCGCGATCGCGGGCCAGACCGCCGATTGGTGGCCCGCCGACGCGGTCTTCGAGGATCTCAGCGGCACCGCGAGCGAACTGGCGGACGGTTGTGGGGGCTACGGCGGTGCGACCGGCCGCTGGAGCTTTGTCGACACCCGCACGCTGCTGGTCGGCGCTGCCGCGCATTTCTGGGCGCAGGGCCCGGTCAACAGCTTCGGCATCGCCGTCTTCGGTCAGGGTCTGACGCCCGGCCTGCCGCTGGCGACGTTCGGGCTCAACGCACCCGGCTGCAACCTGAACCTGCTGCCGCCGTCGGTCGTCGCGACCGTGATTGCGCCGTTCGTGCCCGCCGGTGATCCGCGGCTGGCGTCGCGGGATGGCATCGCCGACCTGTTCTTCCCGATCCCGAACACGCCGACCAGCCTGAACCTGACGTTGACGACGCAGTGGTTCGAGTTCTCGGGGCCGGCGACCAGCAACGCC
This sequence comes from Planctomycetota bacterium, assembly GCA_016713175.1. GTDB lineage: Bacteria > Planctomycetota > UBA1135 > UBA1135 > UBA2386 > JADJPQ01. Next base: position 58,832 of record JADJPQ010000026.1, on the reverse strand, counting down.
ATCGAATGGAGCATCTGCGGCGTCGCGCCGACGCTCGACATGGCATTGGTCGAAGGTCATCCGTCGCAGCCGACAGGCAATGTGCGCGTGCACATGGCGCACGTCTTCCGGCTCGAGCACCAGTGAGGCGGTCATGAAGATCGATCCAGTCTGGCTGGTGCAGCCGCGGGCGGATCGCCGCGTGTTCCTGATGGCGGCTGGCGCGTTCGTGCTCGGTGGCGCTGGTGGCTACGGGCTGCGGGTGTTGCAGGAGCCGGGTACGCCGGTGCCGCAGAAGCCCGAGAAGACCGGCAATCCCGAACTCGACGAACTGCGCCGTCTCGCGGTCGAGGCGCCGATCGAGGAACTGTCGACGCGCTATGTCGAGTTTGTCACTCGGCGTGGTCGCGCGTTTGCGGAGGATGAAGTTCTGGTCGTCGGGCTTCGGCGGCTCGTCCGCCACGTCTTGGCCACGCAATTGCCCGATCGTGGGTTGCGGGCGCGCTTCCTGCTTCGGGACCTTGGAGTGGGTCGTGCTTCGCGCGACGCCGAACTTCAATCCATGGTCCCACAACTCCAGGCGGTGGCAAAGTGAGCCAGAATCCGGGGGGTGGAGTGCGCGGCCCTTCAGCGGTCGATTCCGGCGGCGTGCTAGTAGTCGAAGTGACCAACGGAACTACGTCCGTGGAAGTCAGCGAGGCAAGCGACGGCGTGGTCACGTCATACCCTGTAGGTCCTGACGGGCGGGCACGCATACCCGTGGTCTGGTCGGGGGGGGCGATCTTGTCTGTCAGCACCGGCCACTGGCCGAACTTCGAGGTGATCCTCGTCGAAGTGATCTCCACGCTCCGGTGACGTGAGTGCAGACTGCTGCATGGCGAACTGTCCGCTTCGCCTGCCAACGGGCGCTGCGGTGCTCGTGCAGCGCTGGCGACAAGCCTTGATCTGGACCACCCCGGCTCTTGTCGGACTCGCGGTGTACTGCCAAAGCGGCGGCCGCCTCGGGACGGCCGGCCTCGTGGTTGCGGCGACGTGGACGTTGGCGATGATCGTGATCGGATGTCGCGATGCCTGTGCCACTGACGACTTCTCCGAGTCGTCGAGCGACGACTAGTTGCCGATCAGGATCGACAACGCGTTGCTGAACGTGACACCACCGTTCTGCGGACCCTGCGGATCGGCAACGAGGAACTGCGCGTAGACCGTGATGCCGAGGGCGACGGGACTGGCCGAGATCGCGAACGGCACTTGCGCTGCGCCCGTGGCATCGATCGGGACGAAGCCGACGGTCACGATGTTGCCACCGAGCCACACGGTGCAACCGCTGAACGGCGTGCTGCCAGGCGAAAGGCTCGCAACGAGCAGGGCAAACGACGACGGCAGCCCCTGCAGCAGACCGACCGCGAATGCGGCGTTGCCGAGCAGCGGCGTGCCGATCGGCACGATCGCGGGCACGACGTTGCCGGTGCCGGGACAGCCCGTGCCGTAGTTCAGCGCCGCCGCGTAGCTGCCGGGGTGACGCAGGAACACATCGCCGACCGCGCCGTTGCCGTCGGGCACGATCAGGTCGGTCGCGGCGCTCGAGAACGCGACGTGGTTGCCGTCGGCCGACAACTCGGCGTCGATCGCCTGCCCACTGGCCTGGGCGCCGGTGGGCGACACGTTGATCCGCTGCGTCGCGCCGAGCATGCGGTCGTGCAGGAAGCAGTCGAAGGTGTTGTTGGTGTCGCCAGGCACGAGGTTCGTTCCCACGCTCCAGAACGCCACGAAACGGCCGTCGCCGGAGATCACCGGATTGCCGTTCTCCGAGTTGGCCTGGACGCCGGCGGAACTGACGCTGACCCGCGTGGTCGAAGCGAGCACGCGATCGTGCACGAACACGTCGGCGGCGCCGTTGGTGTCGCCCGCGACCAGGTTCGACGCGTAGCCACGGAACGTGACGTAGCGCGCGTCGGCACTGAGGCGCCCCGCGGACGACTGCTGGTTGGCCTGGGTTCCGGCGCTGGAGACGCTGACGCGGCTCACCGCCCCGGTTGCCAACCGGTACACGAACACGTCGGCGAACGCGTTCGTGTCATTCGGCACGATGTCGGGCGCGGGGCTGTCGAACACGACGTACTGGCCATTGCCCGAGATCTGCGCGTTGGCCCGCGGGTTGAACTGCTGACCCTGTTGCGGACCGACGTTGACGAGCCACGTCTGTGCGAGCAGGCGATCGCGCACGTAGACGTTGGTCGCGACGCAGTTGTTGCCGGCGACGAAGTAGTAGTCCTGGTTCTGGAACGCGACGAACCGGCCGTCGTCGGAGATCGAGCAGTGCGAGGAGGTGGCCGTGGCCTGCTGGCCGCTGCTGCCGAGGCTGGCGATCGAGGTCACACCGGTCAGCCGGTCGTGCACGAAGATGTCCGGGACGCCGTTCGTGTCGTTGGCGACGAGGTTGCTCCCCGAACTCTGGAACGCGACGAAGCGACCATCCGGCGTGATCCTCGCCACCTGGCTGCCGCCATTGGACTGGACGCCGCCGGCGCCTTGACTGACGCGGGTCGTCACGCCGGCGAGCCGGTCCCTCACGAACACATCGTTGACGCCATTGGTGTCGTTCGGCACGAGGTTGGCCGCGGCACTGTGGAAGGCGACGAACCGGGCGTCCTGCGACAACACCGGCGCGGTGGCCGCGGTGCCGATCGGTTGGCTCCCGGTCGAGGACACCCCGTCGCGAGTGGTGGTCTGCGCCAGCAACGCGCCGAGGACGAGGGGGAGCGTGAGAAGGCCGCGCTGCAGCAGTTCGTTGGGCATGGAAGCACTCCAAGAAGGCAGCGGCCGGGCCATTCGAGACGTTTGCCGGATCGCGGATCAGGGCTTCGGTGTCACGGCGATCGGGACGCCGAACCGCACGACACCAGCAGCCATCGGGCGCACGCCGCCCGCGGGTTCCAGGAGATTGTCCGTGTGGTGCTGTTCGCCATGCGTCGCCGTCGAAAGTGGAATCCGGCGTGTGGTTGCCGCGGCCATGCCGCTGCCACGTTCGTGCGCCAATCCCCTGCACCGCATGTGCGGTTCTTCCCGCTGCTGTTGACCGCCTCAGCGGTCGCCCAGAGCCTCACCTGGTCCTCCCCAAACGACGCCCCATCGGCGCGCCAGGCCCACGCCATGGCCTACGACGCCGGCCGCGGTCGCACGGTGCTGTTCGGCGGCGCCACCGGCGCGACGTTCGGCCTCGACGACACCTGGGAACTCGACCGTCGTGGGTGGATCCGCACCAGTCCGACCACCGTGCCGCCCGGCCGCGTGGGTCACGGCATGGCGTGGGATCCGCGCCGCGGCGTGGCCGTGATGTTCGGCGGCTTCACGCACCAGCAGGGCAATGCCAACGCGCTCGACGACACCTGGGAATGGACCGGTCGTGATTGGCGCCAGGTCCAGGTCGCGATGCCGACGCTCGGCAACGTCAGCATGTGCTGGTCGGGCATCGAGCAGGAAGTGCTGGTGTTCGGCGGCCGTTACGGGTGCAAGGACTTCTGCGCGCCGAGCAGCGACACGTACAGCTTCAACGGCACCCGCTGGCTCTGGCGAACCCAGGCCGGTCCGGGCCCGCGCGAGAACTGCGGCATGGTCTGGGTGCCGCCGGTGCAGCGCGTGCTGCTGGTCGGTGGCCTGACCGGCACGCCGCCGACGACCGCGACGCAGGAGACCTGGGCCTGGAACGGCAGCGCGTGGAGCCAGGCGACCAACAGCGGAACGGTGCCCGGCAGCACCCATGCGGCGTCGCTGACCTGGGATGGCGGCCGCAATCGGCTCGTGCTGATCGGCGGCAACAGCGGGGCGTTCGGCCAGGAGTTCACCTGGCTCGGCAATGTCGTCAACAGCGCCACGGTGCAATGGACGGTCCAGAGCAATCTGGACCCCACTACGCAGATCGTGACCCCGGAGCCGAGGCACCTCGGTGCCGCGGTGTTCGACGACGCGCGCCAGCGGACCGTGTTCTTCGGCGGTCGTTCGCTGGCCAGCAGCACCGTTCTCGGGTCATTGCACGAACTGCCGACCACCGGCTCGTGGACGACTCGGGCGCCGGTCGCGACGCGGCCGCCGGCGCGGATCTACACCGAGATGGCATACGATCAGGGGCGCGGACTGTTCGTGCTGGCCGGCGGGTGGAACGGCGCGCCCATGGCTGACACGTGGACCTTCGATGGCGTGACCTGGACGTCGTATCCGACGCACACCCATCTGGCGGCCCGACGGCACCAGGCCATGTTCTACTGCGAAACGACGGGCGAGGTGGTGCTGTTTGGCGGCGGCAATGGCGGCAGCGGCAATTTCAGCGTCTTTGGCGACCTGCACCGCTGGCACGGGAACGGCTGGACCTCGACTGGCGCCAGCGGCCCGTGGCCGGCGGACCGCAGCGGCCACGACATGGTCTGGGACCGGGCCCGCGGCGTGGCGGTGATGTTTGGCGGCTGGAATGGCTTCGGCAACCTCGGCGACACCTGGGAATGGAACCCCGCGGGAACGATTGCCGGCACGTGGGTGCAGACCTCGTCGGCGGTGGCGCCCCCGGCGCGCAATTCCCACAAGATGGCCTATGACGTGCGCAATCAGCGGACGGTCCTGTTCGGCGGTTCGGATCCGAACGGCCAGTTCCTCGGCGACACCTGGACCTACACCGGCGGTCCGCTCGGCTGGACGCAGCAGGCGCCGCCGACGAGTCCGCCACGGCGTTGGAACCACGTGATGGATTACGACCCGGCGCGGCAGGTCGTCGTGTTGACCGGTGGCTACGGCAATCCGCAGTGCGGGAACTTCTGCGCCAGCCATCTGCACGATGTCTGGGAGTACGATGGTGTCAGTTGGCGGCCGCGGACTGGTCCGAACGCACTGTTCGCCGAGCCGGTCGCCGGCGTGACGCCGCGCGGGCGCGAAGGTGCGGCGTTTGGCTACGACACGCGCCGCCAGACGTTCGTGCAGTTCGGCGGCGGCCCGGGGCCATTGACGTCCCACGACGACGAGACCTGGCAACTGCATTCGGTCGTGGATCGTTACGCGCCGGGGCAGTCGGCCGGCGCGTTCCAGATCCGTTGCACCAAGGTGCCGGTCGCCGGCCGCGACATCGCGTTCACGTTCCCGAGCGCGTCGGGTTTCGCGTGGGTGGCGATCCATCTCGGCGTGTCGCCGTACCGGACGCACGTCGTCGATCCGCCGGTGATCTGCGGCAGCCAGGGGTGGTTCTACGGCCTGCAGCCGATCGTCGCGCAGATCGGCGGCAATCCGGGCAACCTGCAGTTCGGCCTGCCGGCGTGGACGCTCGGCATGGGACTTGGCATCCAGGCCCTCACGTTCGATGCGCCGGGCCAGTGCTTCCTGGTCAGCGACGCGTTGGCGTTGACCGTGCAAGGACCGTAGCCCTTGACCACGAACGCGGCGTCGCCTCCGATGAGCGCGGTCATCACGCCGGAGTCGCCATGGATCGCCGTGTCTTTCTCGGTTCGCTGCTCGCCGCCGGTTGCCACGCGGCTCTGCCGCCGGCGCGTTCGCGGCGGATCCTGATCCTCGGCGGCACCGGCTTCATCGGCCCGCATCAAGTCCGTCACCTGCTGGCACGGGGCCATCAGGTGACCGTGTTCAACCGCGGTCGCAGCGGTCGCGGTCTGTTCGGCAAGGACGTCGAAGAACTGATCGGCGATCGCAACGGCGACCTCGGCGCGCTGGCGGGACGGCGCTGGGATGCCGTGATCGACGAGTCGGCGTCGCAGAGCACGGCGCCCGAATGGGTGGCGCGTTCGGCAGGGCTGCTGCGCGATCAGGTCGATCAGTACCTGTTCGTGTCGACGCGCTCGGTCTATCGCGACATGGCGATGGTGCCGATGACCGCGGCGGCGCCGGTGCTGACCCGCGAGAACTCGCCGGTGCCAGTCGATCGGCCGCTGCCGTATGGCCACGCCAAGGCCTATGCGGAGCGTGCGGCGCACGACGCGATGCCGGGTCGCGTGACGGTGGTGCGTCCGGGTCTGATCATCGGGCCCGAGGACGACACCGATCGCTTCACGTACTGGCCGGTCCGGATCGCGCGCGGCGGCGACGTGCTGGCGCCGGGCGATGGCAGTGACCATGTGCAGAACATCGATGTGCGCGATCTGGTCGAGTTCCAGGCGACACTGGTCGAGAACGGCACGTTCGGCGTGTTCAACGCCGTCGGCCCGCAGGGTGGGCAGCCCTATCGGACCTTCCTGGCGGCGATCGCCGAGGGTGTCGGCTCGCAGCCGACGTTCACCTGGGTCGATGCCGACTTCCTGATCGAACGCGGCGTTCGGCCGTATGGTCGCGAACTGCCGGCATTCCAGGTGATGCGCGGCAACACCGCCGGGTTCGGCAGGTTCGATCTGTCGGCGGAGATCGCGGTGGGGTTGCGGTTCCGGTCCACCACAGTCACGGCGCGCGACACGTGGGAATGGTGGCGGACCTTGCCGGCGGAACGTCGCGCGGCGCCGAAGGCCGGGATGTCGCCCGAGCGCGAGCGCGAACTGCTGGCCGCCTGGCACGCGCGCGGCTGATCGATCGCGGTCACCCGTTGGGCCCCTTCGGGTTGTCATGGCCCCGTTCTGTCCGCGGTGTGGCGTCCATCGTCTGGCCGGTGGCGGTCGGTGCTTGCGCTGCGCGACCACCATGCGGGTGCCATGCCGGCTGGCCCGCCGTCGGCGGGTGGATCCGTCGCGACGCGGGTGCTGTCGCGCTGATCATCCTGGCCCTGCTGGGCGGGACCGTGAAGTACGCGTTGCGGTGGCTGGTCGGGGCCCTCTGCCCCCCGTCGGGAAACCAGGTCACGATCGATCGGCAACGCACCTGCTGCGAGCAGAACCGTTTGCGAGGTGAGAACCATGCCTTCTTCTGCCGCCCCCGGCACCCCCCTGCGTCCCCCGGGGCCCAGATCCGGGCCTGAGGCACCCCGGCTACGCACATTGGCCAGCCGGTCTCGTGCAATCATGGATACGATGATCCACTGAAAGCCACGACCATGAACGAACCATCCACCGCGACGATCGCGCCCGACCAGAGCCTTGCCGAACTGGCCACCGCCTGGGCCGGTGCCTCCCGCGTGTTCTTGCGCCATGGCTTGGACTTCTGTTGCCAGGGCAGACAGACGGTGGCCGACGCTTGCCGCCGCAAGGGTCTGTCGACCGAGCAGGTGATGGACGAACTCCGCGCCGAACTACGACCGCGCGATGGCGGCGACCGCGTCGGCGAACTGGCGACGGCGGCGCTGATCACCCACATCCTCGACCGTTTCCACGCCGGTCACCGCGCCGAACTGCCGCGGCTGCTGCACATGGCCGAGCGCGTCGAACACGTGCACGGCGCCAAGCCGGAGTGCCCGCGCGGGCTGGCGGCGCACCTGCGCCACATCGCCCACGAGTTGGAGTCGCACATGCAGAAGGAGGAACAGGTGCTGTTCCCGATGATCCTCGGCGGCAACCTCGGGTTCGTGCATGGCCCGATCGAAGTGATGCGACACGAGCACGACGAGCACGGCCGGAATCTGGCCCGGCTGCGCGAACTGGCACATGGGTTCGTGCCGCCGCCGATGGCCTGTGGCACCTGGCGGGCGCTGTACCTCGGTCTGGCGGAACTCGAGAGCGAGGTGATGCAGCACATCCATCTCGAGAACCACGTGCTGTTCTCGCGGCTCGAGAACTGAGCGCCGCCGGCAGGATCAGTCCGGGATCTCGATCACCGCCCGCAACCCGGCAGTGTTCGCCGCGTCGCCGGGTGCGAATTGGGCGCGGCCTGCCGAACGGCAGGCGCTCGCCGGGTCGGCGAAGTGGCCGCCGCGGGTGACGCGCAGTTTGGTGTTCTCGCCGATCTGCCGGGCGCCATCGCCGGGGCGGACCGGCAGAGCGTACGACTGCAGCGTGTCCAGGCACCACTCGCGAACGTTGCCAAGCATGTGCATGAGGCCGAACGGATTGGCGGCCAACGCATCGATTGGCGCATGCACGTGGAAGCCGTCGCGCCAGCGCTCGGGGCTGGGCCGGTGCCGGCTCGGATTGGCGCCCGTCATCCGCTGCCATGCCGCCTGGTGGACCTCGTGTTTGCCGATCAGGAATGCGGCCAAGGTCACCAGGTGCACCGGCCCTTCGCGGTTGTCGGCATCCGGGTCGATTGGTGCGGGCGGTGAGTTCGCCCTGGCGGGCGGCATCGCGGCCAACCATGCCGCGCGCTGGAATGGCCATGCCTTCGAGGCGATGGGCAGTGGTCTGGCGGCTTCCCCGATTCCGCTGGCGAAGCTCTTGGATGGCGCCGTCATTGCGTGCTGCCCGGACGCCAGTGGGATGCACGTTGCGGGCGGGATGGGGTCGCCGGCGTCCGCATCGGCAACGCGGTTGCGGCGACCGGCAGGGCGATCGTCGGCGCGGCGCATCCGCTGGGCCGACCGGGCTGTTTCTTGTGCGGGAATGGCCAGAGGCGATCCTGCATCCCGGCCTGACCGGACGCTCCGGCATTGGCAGCAATCCTGTCGCAGATCCCGACACCGCCGTGCTGGTTGTCGGTTCTCGTTGCGGTCGATCCGTTCCTCCGGTCGATACGAGGGTCGGAGAAACATGCGCGGGCCAGGGATCTTGTTGGCGCTGCTGTGCAGCGTGCTGTCGACGTGCACGCAGGGCGGCGGCCATTCTCCCCCGCGCTATTCCCTGGCGATCCTGGCAGCAGGGTCGACGATGTCGCACGGCACCTCGTTGCAACTCGATGCGATCGTTCGCTGGCCCGATGGCTCGTCGATGACGGTCACCGAGGAGGTCCTGTGGGAGGCGTCGCCACCGGGTGTCGTCCAGTTTGCCACGGCCGCGGGGACGCGCGGCCTGGCAACAGGGATGGCGCCGGGTCTGGCGACGGTTCGGGCCACGGTTCCCGCTGATCGCGTGGTGGCGACGATGGACCTGCGGGTGATTTCGGCAGAGTTGACTGCGATCGAAGTCAGTCCGCCATTGCCGTCGGTGGCCGTTGGCTACAACGTTCCGTTCGCGGCGACAGGGACCTACACGGATCTGACGACGCGGGATCTGACCACGGCAGTCGTCTGGGCTTCCACGAACGAAGGGGTCGCAGTCGTCGATGGCGTGGTTTCCGGCCAGCAGCAGATTCGCGGCGTCGGCGTCGGAACGACCGTGATCACGGCGACGGATCCGATCGTCGGTGTCGTTGGTTCGACGACGCTGACGGTGACGGCGGCGGCGCTGGTATCGATCGCGGTGACGCCGGCGTTGCCGAGCATTGCGCTGGGCTACGCGCAGCAGTTTGCGGCGACCGGGACGTTCTCGGACAACAGCACGCAGGATCTGACGACGGCGGTGACGTGGAGTTCGGGGACGCTGGCGACGGCGACGATCAGCAATGCGGGCGGAACGGAGGGTCTGGCCACCAGCGTGGCGACCGGGACGACGGCGATCACGGCGACGCATGCGGCGACCAGCATCGCGGGCTCGACGACGCTGACGGTGACGGCGGCGGCGCTGGTATCGATCGCGGTGACGCCGGCGTTGCCGAGCATTGCGCTGGGCTACACGCAGCAGTTTGCGGCGACCGGGACGTTCTCGGACAACAGCACGCAGGATCTGACGACGGCGGTGACGTGGAGTTCAGGGACGCTGGCGACGGCGACGATCAGCAATGCCGGCGGCACGGAGGGTCTGGCGACCAGCGTGGCGACCGGGACGACGGCGATCACGGCGACGCATGCGGCGACCAGCATCGCGGGCTCGACGACGCTGACGGTGACGGCGGCGGTGCTGGTGTCGATCGCGGTGACGCCGGCGTTGCCGAGCATTGCGCTGGGCTACACGCAGCAGTTTGCGGCGACCGGGACGTTCTCGGACAACAGCACGCAGGATCTGACGACGGCGGTGACGTGGAGTTCAGGGACGCTGGCGACGGCGACGATCAGCAATGCCGGCGGAACGGAGGGTCTGGCGACCAGCGTGGCGACCGGGACGACGGTGATCACGGCGACGCATGCGGCGACCAGCATCGCGGGCTCGACGACGCTGACGGTGACCGCGGCGGTGCTGGTGTCGATCGCGGTGACGCCGGCGTTGCCGAGCATTGCGTTGGGCTACACGCAGCAGTTTGCGGCGACCGGGACGTTCTCGGACAACAGCACGCAGGATCTGACGACGGCGGTGACGTGGAGTTCGGGCACGCTGGCGACGGCGACGATCAGCAATGCCGGCGGCACGGAGGGTCTGGCGACCAGCGTGGCGACCGGGACGACGACGATCACGGCGACGCATGCGGCGACCAGCATCGCGGGCTCGACGACGTTGACGGTGACCGCGGCGGTGCTGGTGTCGATCGCGGTGACGCCGGCGTTGCCGAGCATTGCGTTGGGCTACACGCAGCAGTTTGCGGCGACCGGGACGTTCTCGGACAACAGCACGCAGGATCTGACGACGGCGGTGACGTGGAGTTCAGGACGCTGGCGACGGCGACGATCAGCAATGCCGGCGGCACGGAGGGTCTGGCGACCAGCGTGGCGACCGGGACGACGACGATCACGGCGACGCATGCGGCGACCAGCATCGCGGGCTCGACGACGCTGACGGTGACGGCGGCGATCGCGTTCCGTGCCGCCAGTTCCGCTTCGGCTGGGGCCGGCACGACGACGCTGACGGTGCCAACGCCGAACGGTTCGGTCGCGGGCGACGTGATGATCGCCGCCATCGCCGTACGGCCGTCGACGGCCACGATCACGCCTCCCAGCGGCTGGGCACTCGTGCAACGCGTCGACAACTCCACTCCGAACGCCAGTTCGCTGGCGTTCTACACCCGGGTTGCCGCGGGCGGTGAGCCGGTGAGCCACGATTGGACGTTCTCGAGTTCGAGCGGTTCGGTCGGCGGCATCCTGACGTTCCAGGGGGGTGACCCTGGGCAGATCATCGATGTCAGTGGCGGGCAGGCCACGGCCAGTTCGTTGACCCATGCTGCGCCGTCGGTCACCACCACGGTGGCCGACACGATGCTGGTGACGCTGCACGCCTTCACTTCCAGTTCGGATTGGACGCCGCCGACGGGCATGACCGAAGCCGTCGATGTCGCCAGCGGCACGGTGCAGAGCGCCGCCGGGATCTCGCTGTGCGCCGCGTTCGTGGAGCACTCCAGCGCTGGTGCCACCGGCGCCCGCTCGGCGGTGGCTGGCGCCAACGCCGACACCGGAAATGCCGTCAGCCTCGCGCTCCGGCCGTGAGTCGACTCGGGGTGTGACATCGGCCGCGGTGGTTCGACATGCTGAGCGGCACCGCGGTGTGGTCGCTCGGAGTGGCCAACGGCCTGGTCGGCGTGCCCACGACCGTGCCCGTCAGCCCGTGCCCCGGGTGCACGATCGGCGTCGACGGCATCTCGGTGTTGGCCAACACCTTCGCGTTGTCGATCCCGATGGAACGCGCGTTCCTCGGCGTGCCGCTCGCGGTGCATGGCTTCGAGTTCCGCGGCATCGGGCCATGCCTGAGCGTCTGCACTTCCGCGACGCGATCGGCTGCCGCGGGCAGTGATCGCGGGCCGACGCTGAGGCGCGGTCTGCTCAGCCTTCGTACTTGAACGACAGGCTCACGCGCGCCCGGTAGGCGACGACCTTGCCGTCCTCGACCTTCAGGTCGAGCTTGCTGACTTCGGCCACGCGCAGATCGCGTAGCGTCTTCGCCGCCGTCTCGATGGCGCACCGGGCCGCGTCCTCCCACGAAACCGCGCTGGTGCCGATGATCTCGGTGACGCGGTAGACACCGCCGCCTGCACTCTTCTTCGCCATGTCGTCAGTTGCTTCCGGTTGCGAGGCAAGGGCAAACGCCCTGCTCTGGATCAGGGGAGCATAGGCCGGCCGCCGACCGAACGCATCACGCGGCAGGCCCGAGTCATTTCGACAGGGAGCGCAGGCGTTCCTCGGCCTGTTCCTGCAGCTTCGGCGGCAGTTCCTCGCGGTCGATGGTGGTGACCAGCAAGGCCCGCGCGTTGTCGATCCGCCCCTGGCGCCAGGCGAGTTCGGCGCGCCAGTAGTCGACCTCGGCTCGCTGTGGCGCCAGCCGTTGCAGGTCCTGCAGGGCGTGTTCGGCGGGCGTCGGATCGAGCGCGGTGCGCCGACCATCCAGCAGCAGTTCACATAGGAGCAGTCGCGGCTCCACGGCACGCGGACGGGCCTTGCAGAACTCCTGCTGCAGCGCCACCGCCGCCTGGAGGCGCTCGAGGACCAGCAGCGCGCTCACCGCCATCGTGTAGCCGTTGTCGATCTGTGGGCCGGCGGCTCGGGCCCGGGCGCAGAGCTCGAGACCCTCGTCGAACGCGCGGCGATGGAACAGCGAACCCGCGAGTCGCACGCAGATCTCGGCATCGTTCGGATGCAAGGCGATCGCACGGCGCAGCGTTGCCTCGGCAGCGTCGGGATCGCCGCCTTTGGCCTGCGCGAGGGCGAGCCGGACATGACCGGTGGCCGAGTTCGGCTCCAGTCGCAGTGCTTGCTGCGCGGCGGCGATCGCACCGACGGCGTCGCCGTGGCGACATCTGGCGTCGGCCAGATCGAGCCAGCCGGCGGTCAGGCGCGGCGCCGCGGCTACCAGGCGTTCGAACGTGGCGACCGCGGGGCCGTGGTGGCCGGCACGCAGCTGCGCGGTGCCAAGCGCGCGCCAGGCCGTCGGTTCGCCCGGTTCGTTGGCGATGGCCCGTTCGGCCGCGGCGAGGGCGAGGTCCGGTTCGCCGCGGCGTTCCAACATGCTGGCGCGCAGGATGAACGGCAGGGCGGTGTTCTCCGCCAGAGCGCAGGCCCGATCGCTCGCGGCCAGCGCTTCGTCGTCGCGTGCGAGATCGCCCAGCAGCATGGCCCGCCGGGCATGGGCGGGCGCTGAATCCGGGGCCACGGTCAGGATTCCGTCGACGGCGGCGAGGGCGTCACCAACGGCACCGGTGCTGGCCAACGCGCGCGCGGCGACGATCCGGCACTCGATCCAATCCGGGCGTTGGCGCAATGCGGCGTTGGCGTTGGCGAGTGCTTCGGTCGGGGCCGAGTCGACCTGTAGCGCCGCCAGTCGAGCCAGCAGGTGCGCATGCCCTGGATTCGCCGCCAGGCCGCGCCGCAGGTCGGCGGCTGCGGCAACCGGATCGGTGAAGTGGCGCGCGGATGCCAGCACGCCGCAGGCGAACGGATTGTCCGGCCACAAGTGCTCGATGTCCGCCAGCAGGTACGTGGCCCTGGCATGGTCGCCGGCGGCCGCCAGCGCCATCGCCAACTGGCCATGGTAGTGGGCGCGCGGCGTCGGGGCTCGTGCCACCGCGTGTTGCAGCGCGCGCACCGCGAACTGCCGCAACGCGTCGTCACCGGCGGACCGGCACTGGGCCATTGCCGTGCACCCGAGCTGGTACCAATCGGCGGCATTCCGCGGTTCGTCGCCGGGCGCGGGGATCGCGACCGCGGTGGCAGGCCCCCAACGAGCCCGTTCGGCCAGCACTTCCGGCAGATCCGGCACCAAGGCGTCGGCGGTGTCCAGGGCCTCCGCTGCGGCCCTGGCATCGTTGGCGAGACGGGCGAGGATCGCCTCCTGCACCAGCGTTTCGACGCGGAGCAAGCGCTCGGCGTACGCCGCCGCCTGCAACTTCGGCCGCTGCCATGCGGCCCACGCCAGCAGGGAGGCCGTCGACAACACCGACAGCGCCAGCAGCAGGCCGAACACGGCGCGCCGCGGTTGGCGGTGGACCGCGCGCCACAGACGCGGCAACGGACCTTGGCGTCGTACACTGACCGGCTGGAGGTCAAGCAGTCGCTGCAGGTCCGCGGCGAACTGCTGCATGTCGGGATAGCGGTCGGCGGGTCGCTTCTGCAGGGCCTTGTCGAGCACGGCCAACACGTCGGCGGACAGCCGGCGGCCGCGACCGCGCAGCGCTGGCGGATCGGTCCATTGCACCTGCTGCAGTACCGCCGCACTGGTGTCGCCGTCGAACGGCCGTTCGAGCAGCAGCAGTTCGTACAGCACGGCTCCGAGCGCGAACACGTCGGCGCGTTCATCGACTTCGCCGCGGCGACCGGCGGCCTGTTCTGGCGCCACGTAGTACGGCGTGCCGGCGAAGGTGCCGGTCTGCGTCAGCGTCGGGTCGCGCAGATCGCGCGCCAGACCGAAGTCGGCCAGCAGCGGCGTGCCATCGCGGCGCAGCAGGATGTTGCCGGGCTTGACGTCCCGGTGCAGGATCTGGTTGGCGTGGGCGTAGGCGAGGGCGCGTGCGATCGGCAGCACGCAGCGCACGGCGGCGGCGGTGTGACTGCCGGCCGCGAGCCGGGTGCCGGCGTTGGCGTCGCCGAGGACCGCCGCCTGCGCCTGCGCCAGGGTGTTGCCATCGGGCGCGGTCGGTCGCGCCAGCCGCAGGTGCTGCAGCACGGCGCCGAGCGGACAACCATCGATCCGTTCCATCGCGAACCACGGCGCACCGTCGGTCGTGCCGGCGTCGAATACCGGCACCAGATGCTCGTGGCGCAGGCGCGCCAGCAGCTCGCGTTCGCGGTGCAGCCGGGCCACCGCGCGGGGATCCTGGCTGCCGCCGCCGGCGAGCACCTTCAGCGCCACATGGCGGCCGAGCGACTCCTGCACCGCCGACCAGACGATGCCCATGCCGCCGCGGCCGAGTTCGTGTTCGAGCCGGAAGTCGCCGAAGCGGCGTTCGGCCGGTGGCGGCTCGGTGCACAGCGGCGCCAGCAGTTCGTGCAGGTCGGCATGGCGGGCCAGCAGCTCGGCATCGGAGCACTGCGGCGCGGCGCGATGCTCGAGCCAGATCTGCATTGCGTCGCCGAGGCGTCGAATGGAGTCGGACATCGCGGTGGTCAGGGACTCGACGCCCCTGACGATGCCACAAACGGCCTGGTCGTCAAGGCGCGGGGTCTGGTGGGTCTTGCGGTTCTATCCGGGGACGCTTGGGCTGGCGGCACCGCCGTCGTGGCCATGGCGCAATTCGACCAGTTTCTGCAGCAGGCGTGGCATCGCCCGTTGGAACCGGAAGCGCGCCGCATCGGTACTGATCCCCAGTTCGCGGCCGATCGCTTCGAACTCGAGTTCCTGCCACTGCCGCAACAGCACGACCCGCCGATCCTCGGGATCGAGCAGTTCGACCGCCAGGCGGACCCAGGCGTCGCGTTCGTGGCGCTCGGCTGCTGCCTCGGGTGCGGTCACGCTGCGCCGTGGGGTATCGAGATCGAGCACCGAGTCGTTGGGCAAGGCGCGCTCGACCGCGGGCGAACGACGGGCGGCGGCATGGTGGTCGTGGGCGTCGCGCAGCCGGTTCTCGATGATCCTGGCCAGCAGCGCGCGGAACCGCTGCCGGTCGGCGGTCAGAAAGCGCGGGCACCAGGTCAGCACCTCGAGCATCGCATCCTGCAGGTAGTCCTGCGTTTCGCCGCGGGCCCGCAGCAGCGGCCCGAGCCGCGCCGACACGAAGTCGCGGATCCACGGCAGGTCGCGCCGGATCAGCAGGTCGACCGCGTCGCGGTCGCCTTGATGCCAGCGCTGCAGCAGCAGGCGCGTCTCCTCGGCGTCATTCATCGCGATTCAGTTGTGGGCGAACAGCGTCACCGGTCCCCAATGATAGTAGACCGAGCCGGTGGTGGCGTTGGCGTCGCCCTGGCTCCACAGCACCGAGGATGCCGGATCGATGCCGATCTGCACCTGTTCGGCATTGGAGACGACGATGCCGCCGGGCGCAAAGAAGTCGAAGCAGACGGCTTGCGTGGC
Source organism: Planctomycetota bacterium (assembly GCA_016713175.1). Classification (GTDB taxonomy): domain Bacteria; phylum Planctomycetota; class UBA1135; order UBA1135; family UBA2386; genus JADJPQ01. Next base: position 43,110 of record JADJPQ010000026.1, on the reverse strand, counting down.
GAGGATCGTGTCGTTGAACAACCGATCGTTCGGGATGGCCGTGGTGAACCAGGCGCCGCCGCCGCCGTCGGTGAACGCGCCGAGCGTGAACAGGTTGCCGGGCGCCACCTGGCCCTGGCAGCTCGGCGAGATGCCCGGCACGAAGGCGCTGAGCGGGAACGGCGTCGTTAGCGGCGAGTTGACGTTCACCACCAGCAACGCGAACTGCGAAGCCGGGGCGCCATAGAGCTGGTCGTACCAGGCGCCGCCGACATGGACTGGCTGGCTCTGCAGCGTCGGCACTTGATTGCCCGAGTGCGGGCAGCCGGGCACGCCCTGGACGATCGGCGACACGAACGTCGCGACGTCGAGTTCGTACGGGAATGAGGCGCCGCCGTTGTTGTTGGCCAGGATCCGCCATTCGACCAGCAGGTTGCCACTGGCGGGCATCGCGATCGGTGTCGTCAGGTTCAGCCAGGCGTTCGGGCCGCCGGGGTTGGGGTTCATCGGGTTGTTGAGGTCGGGCAGCGTGAACAGCGCCGGTCCGAAGACGGTGGTCGGGGTGGCGGCCCAGTTGGCGGCATAGGTCGGGTCCAGCGTGTCGGCGTCGCGATTGGTCCGACCCATGCGCACTTCGAGCTGCAGCGAACGGCCGAACGACACCACGTTCGGATCGGCGCGGAAGCCGATCCGGGTGATCATCCGCCCGGCCGGAATTCCCAGATCCCAGCGCTCATAGACCGCCTGCATCCGGCTGATGCCGTAGGAGTACGGAAACCAGTTCTGGCTGGTCGAACCGTCGGGAATCGCGGTGTGATCGCTGGGGAACGTGACGGTTTGGGCGAGCACACAGGCAGTGGCGGCGAACAGGCCGAGCAGACGGGAAGCGTGGACAGGGTTCATGGGCTCCAGGTGTTGGTTGCCTGGACAAGCGGTATGGCGGCCTGTGACCGAGCAGCGCGGTCCGGAATTCCGGCAACGGCTCAGCTTGAAGGCGTGGCGGCGTGGCGGCGGCGATGGTGCGCTGATCGCCGGCGACCGCCCGGCGCCGGCACGCGGCGAAGCGTATCGCCCCTGGGGCCCGCAGAAGGGAGAGGCGACTGGTGCTGCGCAGGGCAGTCGCAACGCAGTGCGGCGGTGGCCATCGAGGCGGGCCCTACGCGAAGTCGCCCATTGGCGGCACCGGCGTCGCGGCGCAAGAATGCCGCCGCCTGCACACTCCGCCAAACACCATGGTTCTTCCGTTCCGCGCCGCCGGCGCCTGCCTGTTCCTGTTCGCTCCGCTGTTGGCCCAGGGAACGGTCGACGTCACGCTGGCCGCCGCGCGCGGCACCGTCGACCTCGGCCCTGGCTTCACCGCCGAGCCGGCGATGCTCTACGACGGCACGCTGCCCGGACCGACGATCCACGTCACGGAAGGCCAGCAGTTGCGCATCCGGTTCCACAACCGGATCGACGACCAGGACACGACCGTGCACTTCCACGGCCAGCCGTTGCCGCTGCGCCAGGACGGCATGTCGGAGATCTCGCAGAACTCGATCGCGCCGGGACAGGAGCACCTCTACGAGTTCCCGAGCCTGCAGCCGGGCACCTACTGGTTCCACCCGCACAGCCATCACCACATGGAACAGCTCGACTCGGGGCTGTACGGCGTGTTGATCGTCGATCCGGCCAACCCGGTCCACGAACCGCCGGCCGACGTCGATCGCGTGATCGTCCTCGACGACTGGTTGCAGCCGTTCGGCACCGGCTTCTCCGGCCATCTGATGAACGGCAAGTCGAGCCTCGGCCAGTCGCCCATCGTCGTGCAGCCCGGTCAGAAGCTGCGCTTGCGGTTCCTGAATGCGGCGGCGACCACGACCTATGCGGTGTCGCTGGATGGCCATCCGATGACCGTCACGCACACCGATGGCTATCGCGTGCAACCGGTGACCGTGCAGACGCTGCCGATCGGCGTCGGCGAGCGCTACGACGTCATCGTCGATTGCAGCAATCCCGGCATCTGGAGTCTGGCGGCATCCTCGCTGCAGAACCGCTACGCGACCCTGGTGCGCGGCGTCGTCCAATACGCCGGGCAGACCGGTGCGGTGCCGACGCCCACGTTCGTCCCGCCGAGCCTGTCGACCGGCACGCTGCTGAACTACGGCATGCTCGCGAGTCTGCTGCCCAACCCGATCCTGCCGGCGACGCGCACGCAGCCGGCAGTGCTCGGCATGCAGATGAGCGGCGGCAACATGCTGTGGACGATCAACGGTCAGGCGTTCCCCAACATCACGCCGATGCCGGTGCGGCAGGGCGATGTCGTGCAGGTCGACTTCAGCAACCCGATGCCGATGATGTCGATGTACCACCCGATGCACCTGCACGGGCACAGCTTCCGGGTGCTCGGCACCGCCGGCGGGGTGACGCATGCGCCGCTGAAGGACACGCTGCTGCTGCATCGCAGCGGCCAGCCGTGGAGCATCGGGTCGGTGCAGTTCACCGCCGACAATCCGGGTCGCTGGATGATCCACTGTCACGACCAGATGCACATGATGAACGGCATGGTCGCGCTGTTCGACTACCAGGGCGATGCCGATGGCGACGGGCTGGCCGATGCGCACGATCGTTCGCCGACGCAACAGATGCCGATCCTGTCGATTCCGGAGATGGCGATGGCGTTCACGCCGGGTGCCGCCGACATGGTGTCGGTGCAGTGGCAGCCGGGGCAGCGGGTCGATGTGCTGACCAGTCTGACCGATGCGTGGCCGCCGATCCCGATGGCGCCATGGGGCAGTCTGTACCTGGCTCCAGGCACGATTTCGCTGCTCGGCACGACGATGGTCGGCGCCAGCGGGGAAGCGCAACTCGGCTACCAGATCCCGGCCTCGATGGCGTTGTCGGGCATGCGGATCGGTCTGCAGGCGCTGGCTGGCACGTCGCTGGCCAACTCCGTGCGGCTGTCGAACTACCAGGCGTTCTCGATCCGGTAGGCGCCGGCCTTACGGTAGCCACAGCCGCGCGATCGGCACCGCGAACCGGCGCGGGCCGAGACGCCAGCCGTGCTTGCCGGTGTGCAGCACGATGCCGGTGACCTGGTCGTCGCCGAGCCGGCGCGCCAGTGCCGCGATCCCGCGCAGGTCCTCGGCGCGCACATCCGGCGCCGCGTTCACTTCGAACGCGAGCACCGAGCCATCCGTCCGTTCCATCACCAGGTCGACTTCGGCACCGTCGTGTGTGCGCCAATGGCCGAGCGCGACCGGGTCGTCTTCCCAGTGCGACTGCTTGCACAGTTCGTTGACGACGAACGTCTCCAGCAGATGGCCGAACTGTTGCAGCGCACTGGCCTTCGCCGCCAGCAGGGCGGCGGGCGTCAGGCGCAGCAGACGCGCCGCCAGCCCCGAATCGAGGAAGTGCAGCTTCGGCGTTGCCGCCGAACGCGCCGACAGCGTCGTGCCCCACGCTGGCAGCGTGTGATGCAAGAACACCGCTTCCAGCAGCCGCAGGTAGTCCTCGGTGGTGCTGCGGTCGAGGTCGAGCGAACGGGCGAGTTCGGCGGTGTTCGCCAATTGCGCCGAACGCGCGGCGACGGCCTGGGCCAGACGCGGCAGCACGACGCGGCGCCGGACCTTCGCCAGTTCGGCGACGTCCTTGTCGAGGGTCAGGGTCAGGTACTGATCGAACCAGCGCGCGCGGCTGGCCGTCGTCGGCAGTCGCAGCGCCATCGGCATGCCGCCGGCGATCGCGCGTTCGGCGTAGTCGTGGCGATCGGCGGTCACGGCGCCGAGTTCGGGATCCTGGCCAGCGAGCAGGTCGTGGACGAACGTCTCGTGGCGGCGACCGATCTCGCCCTGACTGAGCGGCCACAGCGGCAGCACATGCGCGCGGCCGGTCAGCGCCTGAGCGACCGCCGGCACCGCGCCGTAACGGGTGGAACCCGCGAGCACGAACTGGCCGGGCGAGCCGTCCCGGTTCAGCAGGTGCTTGAGCACGTCGAGGACTTCGGGCACGCGGGCGTACTCGTCGATCAGTACCGGACGCGGGACGTCGAGGAAGCGCGAAGGGTCGGTGGCGACCGCGCGACGGGTGGCTGGGTCGTCCAGATCGAGTACCGAGCGCTGGCAGCGCGCCGCGAGCGCCTGCAGAACGGTCGACTTGCCGACCGAACGGGGGCCGGTGAGCACGACGACCTGGGCGTCGGCAAGCCGTTCGCTGGCGCATGCCAGCGCGCGGCGGTCCTGCAGCTTCTTCAGGTGGTTCGTCGCCCGCATGCCTTCAGCTTATCGGATGTTCCCGATTCCGATGGCCATAAGTTCCCGAATCGGAGCCATGGATACTCCCGAAACCGAGGCTAGGGCTTTCCCGGACCCGAGGCATGAATGTGCCCGAACCCGAGCCATCGCGTCTCCCGGATCCGAGGGTGACGGCCGCTGCAGCACTACCGCGCAAGCGGCAGTCGGCGACGCCGGCCGCAGACTACCGTGTCGCGCGACCCGCCGCCGCGATCAGCAACTCCACCAGCAGCCGACCAGGCCGACACCCAGGCCGATGGCGCAGGTGATGCAGAACGCGCACGACACATGGGGCGGCACCGCACAGGTGGCACACGCGGTGCTGCACGCGGCGGTCAGGCCAAAGGCCTTGCCGGCAGCGATCAGGGCGGTGACGCAGGCGCCAAAACACACTTCGTACGGCGTCTGGAACGCGCCGCCGAATGCCATCGAGATCGGCACGCCGGACTGGTTGACGTCGAGGTCCATCCAGGCCGACATGTCCGGCCGCGCATACATCCGGTAGCGCATGCCGAACGACTGGGGCTGCCATTCGATCACATCGACACCTTCACGCGTGCCGCGACTGTCGGTGCCGTGCGTGTAGAACAACAGGCCGACGACGTCGCCCGCGCGGCGCACCGGCACGCCGGCGAACACCGCGCCGGCCGGACCGACGTTGCCGCCGATCACGGCGATCTCGACGCCTTCGGCGAACGACGGGGCGCCGAAGCCATTGCCGACCATGGTCGCGGCGTAGCCCTGCACCAGCGGGCTGGCCTGCACCTGCGCGAGCAATGGGCCGGCCAGCGGCGTGGTCTCGATCCGATGGGGTTCGGGCGGCAACGCGACGTCGCCGAAGCTCCAGGTCAGCGCATTGCTGGCGACGACGGGTGTGGTCGACAGGGTGTCGAGCACGGCGCCTTGCAGCGGCATCGGGGCACCGAGCAGCGGTGGCAGGTTCGGCACCGCGAACGACAACTGCGCGTTCCCGGTCGGATCGGTGACGACCGGTCCGTGCGTCGCCGCCAGACCGAGATCGACGTGGATGCGCCCGGCGACGAGCGGCGGCAGCGGCGTGCCTTGCAGCAGACCCTGGTTGCCGAACGACAGCAGCACGAACGCGAGCGAGTTCGGCGGCGCCGACGTGACCGACACCGGCACCGTGGTGCCGAGCACCGGCGAGCCCGACTGGAGGCGCGTCGGATTGCCGTTCGAGCCGATGCCGCCGGTGCCGAGTTCGTGCACGCCGCCGAGCGTTCCCGGGGCCAGCACGGAGAGATTGTCAACGGCGAAGACATTGCCCGCCGCGGTGCCCCCGGCAAACAACCGGAAGTCGGTGGGCATCGCCTGCCCCTGATTGGGCAACGGCATCGAACCCGGGGCCGGCGTGAACACCGTCGTCACGTTGGTGGCACCGTTGGTCAAACGGAACTCGACATACTGGCCGCTCGCGAGGTCGACCGTGCAGCCCCAGCGATGCCAGATGTTCAGCGGCAGGTTCTGGAAGTTCGGATCGGGGATCGTGCTCTGCACGCCGGCAGCGGTCGGGCCCAGCACGAAGTCGGCGTTCCAGGTGCTCGGCGGGAACGACACGCCGGTCGGCCACCGGGCGAGCAGATTGACGGACAGGTTGGTCGTCGATGGCTGGAACGAGAACGAGCCGAGGTTGTTGGTCGGCGTGACCGACCCGGTGAACGCGGCGCAGACGTCGAAGTCGATGACGACCGTCGCGCCGGCCGGCAGCGGAATCGGGCGTTGGGCGCGGGCGAACAGGTTGGTGCCGCCGCTCTGGGCGCCGAAGAACGTGTTGCCGCCCGCCGGGTTGGCGGGCACGCCGAGCGGATTGCCGGCATAGGTGTAGATCGCGGCGTCGATCGAGCCGGCGACCGGCGGCACGAAGAACGCGCCCTGACCGGCGCACGGCGTGCCGGTGGGACTGCCGGAGAATCCCGGGCTCTCGAAACCGGTCTGGAAGCCGATCTGGGCATTGGCAATGCCGATCAGGCAGGGAATGACGGTGGCGAAGGAACGCGTGCGCATGGAACCTCCTTGGGGACTGGCAATGCCGGTCCGGTTCTGTGGTGAGGCGCGCTGCACGTCGAGCGCGCAAAACGGGGCTATGGACGTGCGCCGGGCGGCACCGTGTTCCGCATGTCATCGGCGAATCCGAAGGTTCGGGACAGATGCCCATCCTGCCAAGGCGGCGATGGGCCGCCCGTGCAGGTTGCGTTCGGATCACCGCCAGGCAGGGGCGCGAGCGGAACGGATTCTGCAATTCTCGCGGCGATCGCGGCGATCGGGCCGGGCAATGCCTTGCGCTTCCCCCGCGCGTCAGGCACTCGCGCTGGGCGTGGCTACCGGAGTCGCCGCAGTGGCCCCGGCAGTCCAGCCGGTCGCGTCGACGAGATCACCACCAGTTCGCGCAGCGAGAAGTCGAGCCCCGTCAGGTTCTGGCCGCCGTCGATGCCGAGCTGCAGCCGGGTGTCGAGGTTGGGCCAGGCGCCGAACAGTTCACCCTCGTCGCCGAGGAAGCCGTCGTCGTCGCGATCGGTGCCCGCAAACAGCAGGTAGGTGCCCGGCGGCACGCCGGTGTTGCTGTAGCGGAACGAGGTCGCGGCCGTCGCTTCGCTCTGCGACTTGTTCTCGAACGTCGCGGCGTCGACCAGCAGCACGAACACCGTGTCGTTGCTGATCGGCGGTGCGCCGACCTGCAGTCGCACGTCGAAGGTCGAGAACACCAGGTTGGCACCGTTCAGGAACTGCACGGTGATCCGCGTCTGGAACGTGCCGGCCGGCAGCCCGGTCCGATCGACGACCAGATCGATGGCGCCGACGTCGATGGTGCCCGACGCACTCGGGATCAGGGTTCCCTGCAGCCACGGCGCTGGCGGATCCTCGAACGCATCGTCGAACACCAGCGAGCCGCCGCCGCGGTTCTCGAGGGTCACGCGATCGGTCGTTCGCGTCGCGCCGAAGTCGATCGCCGACGGCGTGATCACCAGCAGCGGCTCGACGCCTGGATTGCCGCCGGCCGCTTCCTGCACCGCCGCCAGCGCATCGAGCATGCGGCCGCCGTTGGGCAGGTTGCTGCCGGCCTGGGTCCGCGACAACAGGATCTGCCGGATCCGCGCGGCATCGGCCGTCGGCAGTGCGGCCTTGATCAGCGCGGCGACGCCGGCGACGTGCGGCGCGGCCATCGAGGTGCCCTGTTCGAACGCGAAGAAGTGCAGGCCGCGATCATCCGCCATCGTCGACAGCACGCCGTCGGCGAAGGTGTCGCCGTTGCGATCCTGGGTCATGTCGCCGCCGGGGGCCCAGATGTCGATCGAGGTGTGGAAGTTCGAGTACGGGGCGCGTTCGCGGGCGAGGTCGACGGCGCCGACCGAGATCACCGAACTGAACTGCGCCGGCGAACCCGGGTTGCCGGTGTTGTCGTTGCCCGCGGCCGCGATCAGCAGCACGCCCGCCGCCGCGGCCTGGTCGCAGGCTTGCTGCATCACCGGGTTGCTGCCCGGGGCGCCGAGGCTCATGTTGACGATCGTCGCGCGCGCCGCCGGCAGCGACGCGCTGCCGTTGGGCAGCCGCGCCGCGAACAGGATCGCGTCGGCGATGTCGGCGGTGCTGCCGCCCTGGCGGCCCAGCGCGCGGATCGGCATCAGCCGGCAGTTCCAGTCGATGCCGGCGACGCCGATGTTGTTGTCGCTGTTGGCGCCGATGGTGCCGGCCACGTGCGTGCCGTGGAAGCTGCTGGGCTGACCACCGCTGCCGTCACCGACGTCTTCGGGGTTGGCGTCGCGACCGTCGCCGTCGGCGGCGTTGGCCGGGTCGGAGATCATGTCGAAGCCGGCGATGATGCGGCCCTGCAGGTCCGGGTGGGCCGACACGATGCCGGTGTCGATCACCGCCACGATGACGTTGGCCGAGCCCTGGGTGATGTCCCAGGCCTGCGGCAGGTTGATCTGCGGGTAGTGCCACTGCTTGCCGAAGTGTTCGTCGTTGGGCTGGCGGCACGGGCGGTAGGTCAGGTTGGGACTGGCGCAGGTGATGCCGGGCACCGCTTCGAGTGCGATCGCGGTTTCGCAGGTCGCGAACTCGGCGCTGCGGGTCAGTTCGGCGCCCTCGGCCAGCGTTGGCAAGTACTGGGCCGTGCGCAGCCGGTACAGGGCAACCGGGCCGTGCTGCGGTTGCACGAGATCGAGCCCGCGTGCGGTCAGGTCGGGCGGGGTCGCGCCGGCGTCGAGCCAGACGACCACTTCGCCGCGAAGCATCTCGCGGCGCACCTCGGCCTCCTGCGGCAGGCGCAACGGCGCGGCAGGGACCCGGATCTGGCCGGCGACGGAACTGCGGGGCTGGACGGGGGGCGAGCTACCGCCGCCGCCGCCGCCGCAGGCGGCGAGCAACAGCGTGGTCGCGAACAGCAGGGAACGACGCGCGGATCTGGGGCTGTGCATGGCTTGCCGACCACGAGTGCCAGGAATGCACCGTGGTCACGGCAAGTCTAGCCATTCGCAGATGGACGCAAAGCGGCCGCCGTGGCGACGACCGTGCGTCCGGCCGCAACGGGCTACCAGCCGCCCGAGAGCATCTGCAAGCCGGCACTCCACGATGCCACGCCGTTGGCCGCGGCAGTGTCGCTGACCAGCCACTGCGAGAACAGGTTGATGCCGCACAGCGCCGGCGGCGTCGGCGGGATGTTCAACACCCGGCTGGCGGCGCCCGTGGGGTCGGTCAGGGTGAACGCCGCGTCCATCGTTCCCAGGTCGACCAGGATGTTGATGCCGAGCAGCGTGCTGTTGCCCTGGTTGAGGCTCAGCAGACACGCGGCAAGCGCGTTGGGGGCGCCGTTTCCGAGGCCGATGGTGGCCGGACGCGGCCCGATGGCATTCTGCAGCAGGTAGCCGTCCGTGTTGATCGTCGGCACGCCGCTGACCCCCGCCCCGCCGGCGCCGTAGCCGGTCAGTTGCGGCCGGCAGGCCATGGTGGCCAGGAAATCGAGCACGGAAGCCGAGCCGTTGGCCGGGACCATCAGCGTCCACTGCATCGCGCCGGTGTAGTCGCCAGCGCCGAAGCTGCCGTTCCATCCAGCGAGGTTGTCCACCGCGGTGTTGGTCAGCAAGGTCCGCACGGTGGCGAAGGCGCCGACCTGGTTGCCGGTGTTGCCGAGGCCGAAGAACTCGGCGCTGAGCACCGTGTTGGTCTGGTCGATCACGCCCTGCGACGAGAGGTTGCCGCGCGCCAGGTCGGTGCCGGCGCCGGCGACGTCGAAGTCGGTGTAGGCGAACAGGTCGATCGCCAGCGGGTTGGCGGTCAGGTTCTGGATGGTCATGATCTCGCGCAGGTAGCCGCTGGTGGCACCGGTCGAGAACACGTCCTGCTGCAGCGTCGCGCTGAACACGCCGCGGGAGTCGACGTCCGGCCAGGTGGTCGTCATCGACGAGCCACTCGCGACGCGGGTCGCGTTCGCGTCGGCCTTGAACGAGAACTCGCGGGTGTCGCCGGCGACGCGGAACCACCACCAGTGCTGGTACAGGATGTCGCCGCCGCTGCCGTTCAGCACTTCTGCGACACCCGGGGTCTCGCCGGTCGCGATGGCGCCCTGGGTGTAGGTGACGTTGCCGTTGGTGATGGTGACGGCCGATCCGACTTGGGCAGAGACGGGAACGGCGGTCATGGCCGCAATGAACAGGATGGAGTTGATGGGCGAACGCATGGTGGATGAGTTCCTTTGGAGAGGAGGCCGGATTGAGTACAGCAGGCAGTATGCGCTTTCGTTACCGCAGTCGTGCGTGGTTGGGGCCGGAATCGGCCAGTAACAGCCCGGCACTCCCGATCCGGGATCTACCCGGAAACGGACTTGCGCAATTGCGGTGCAGGGTGGGTGTGGCTCGGCCGCGCGTTCCCCGCCGCTGGCGAATGAGCGATCGCGGTCGGCGGCTGCCACAGCACGCGCGTCGCCGGGGTCGGCGGTTTGCGACCGGGCGGCGCTTCGCTGATCAGAAGCCGCCGAGCGTCATCGTCAGGGCATTGGTGCTGCGGAACGCGCTGATGGCGCCGGCGGCGTCGAGCCGCGCCTCGACCACCTGCTGGTGGAACGTCAGTCCGGCCAGGCTCGGCGAGGCCGGGAGCGGTACCGCGGTGAGCACCATGGAGCCGAAGAGGATCAGCGGTGTCTCGACGATATCGTTCGACACCAGCAGCAGACACCCCGGCAATGCCTGCGGCAGGAGGTTCGCCAATGGCATCGACATTGTCGTGAAGCCGTTCACCACGGCGGCGAGGCACGGCGCAGTGCACGTCGTCTGCGCCTGGAACGTCGTGCCGAGCCACGGCAGGTTCGTCGCCGTCAGATGATGCGGTCCGCAGGCGGTGCCGTAGGCGGCCACCTGGGGTCGACAATGCGACTGCAGGCGCGCGATGTTGGGTGAGTGCACGCCGCCTGCGGTCTGGAACGTGCCACCGGCAATCAGCTCGAAGTCGCTCGTCGTCGCCAGCGCCGAGACGTTCGACGTCAGACCCGGCATGCCACCGGCGACAGCTTCCCAGACGTTGCGGTTCCACCGCGCGATGCGATCGAGCACCACCGCGCCCGACACCGAGAACTCGCCGCCGGCGATCAGATCGCCCGTCGGCAGCCTGCCGAGCGCACGCACCGACCCATTGAAGCCAGCGCCCATCGCTGACCAGTTCCTGCCGCTCCATCGGGCGATGCGGTTCGCGGCGATGCCGCCGGCGGTCGTGAACAGGCCGCCGGCAATCACCTCGCCGCCAGGCAGCGCCGCGAGGCTCGTCACCGGGTTGTTCATGCCGGTTCCCATCGTCGACCAGGCGATGCCGTTCCAGCGGGCGATGTTACCCGCAGGCACGGTCCCGACGAACGTCAGCTGGCCGCCCGCGATGACGTCCAGGTTCGGCGTCTGCACCAGCGACCAGACGGTTCCGGTCAGCGCCCCGCTGCCTCCGGGGATCGACCAGCCCGAGCTGCTGTTCCAGCGTTGCACGCCGCCTGCGAAGTCGCCACCGACCCAGAGGTCGCCGTTGGAGGTCACCGCGAGTGCGCGCACCCGCGCCGGCATGCCCGTGCCGAGCGCCGACCAACTCGAGCCGTTCCAGCGCGCGATGCGATTGGCGGCGACGCCGCCGGCCATGGTGAACGTACCGCCGGCAACCAGATCGCCGTTGGTCAGTCGCGCCACCGCGTCGACGGTGCCATTCATGCCGCTGCCCAGCGCCGTCCACTCGGTACCCGTCCACCGCGCTATGCGGTTGGCAGGCAGGCTCCAGATCCGCGTGAAGTCGCCGCCGACGAGCAACTGGCCATTCGGCAATGCCGCGAGCGCGCGCACCTGGGCGTCGGTGGCCAGACCCAACGGCGTCACGGTGACGCCGTCCCAGTGGGCGAGATTGGCGGCAGTGGCGCCGCCGGCGCGGTCGAACGTGCCGCCCATGGCGACGTTGCCGGCCGACAGCACCGTGAACGTGCACACGCGCGCCGTGGGGCCGCTGCTCTGGGTGACACCGGCGCCGGCGGCTGTCCAGGAGGTACCCGTGTACCGCGCCACGTTGTTCACCGCGATACCGCCGGCCGTGGTGAACCGGCCACCGACAAGGAAGGCTCCGCCCGACTGTGGCAACAACGCCTCCACCGGACCGCTGGTGCCAGCACCGATGGCCGACCAGTTCGTACCGTTCCACCGCGCGATGTTCGCCGCGGCGACCCCATCCATGCCGGTGAATGTGCCCCCCGCGATGACATCGCCACTCGCAAGCAAGGCGACTGCCCGCACCGACCCCTGGGAGCTCGGAGTCGGTGTGTCCAGCGGCACCCAACTCGAGCCGGTCCACTCGGCAGTCGAGTAGTAATACGTGAAGAAGAGCACCATCTGGGTGAACGGGCCCGATGCCACGATCCGGCCGTTCGGCCGCACGGCGAGAGCCGTTATGGGGCCTGGGCCGCCCATTGAGAACCAGTTGGATCCGTTCCACCTCGCCAGGTGGGAGGTGCCCACCCCACCCGCCGAAAGGAAGGTCCCGCCGACCAACAGCTCGCCGGTGGGCGTCGTCGTCAGCGCGCGGACAGTCGCCGGGATCAGCCAGTAGGTGAGGCCGCCGGCAAGATCGAGCCAACCAGAGCCGGTCCAGCGGGCGATGCTGTTGACGGTCACGCCGCTCGCGGTCACGAAGGTCCCGGCGACGACCAACTCGCCATTCGGCCGAACGATGACGCAGTTGACCTCACCGTCGACACCGTCCGCAAACGCATGCCAGGTTCCCGTGGCCGGATCCCAGGCCGCGACGTTGTTGACTCGGATGCCGCCGACGGTCTCGAAGACGCCAGCGACGACGAGCCGGGCCGACAACGGGCCCGGTCCGTCGGGATCCCACAGCGCGGTCGCCCGGACCTCGCCGCCATCGGGCCCCAAGGTATTGAAGCCCCGCGCCCACGCTGGCGGGTCGCACTGGGCCAAGGCCGTTTGCATGCCGAGGAACGAGAGGAAGGCCGCCGCGAGTGCGGTGGGAAAGCGGTCAGGGATTCGTGGGAACGTCATGGCCGGGCTCCGAACTGAGGCTTACGCGCAAGCGGCTCCAACGGACCATCATACTGACCCAGATGCCTGCTCGGGTCCGAACATGGGCGACGACGAGGTCGCGTTGGCGAGCATCTCCGCCTCGCGATTGCTGTGGAGCGCGACGAGCACGTCCTGCAGCGGCGAGGTGATGTTCTGCGTGAACGTCGTCGACAGTTGCGTGCGCGTCGTGTGGGGGAGTCGGACTCGGGAGGCGCCACCGCGCCTGCGGCGTGACCAATTCGCGGGATACGCATCCACGACGCCATGTCGTTGGGTGCGGCGGCTTCGCTGCCCAGCCACCGCGAGAACAGGTTGACCTCGCACGCCCGGCGGCGTCGGCGGGATGTTCAACACCTGGCCTGACGGCCTCCGTGCCATCGGTCAAGGGTAATGCAGCGTCCAGGCCGTGGGGGGGTGCGTTACTCGGGCGCAGGCTACCCCGTTCTGCTACTCTCTTCGCCCCAAGGTCCCGACCCGACCGGCACTTCGAACCGATGCAACCCACCGCCGACCCCGGCGCTACCCCAGTCCCCCTGACCGCCGCCCAGCGCGCCGCGATCGACGTGGCGATCGCCGCCTGCCGCGATCTTCCCGGCGCCCTGCTGCCGCTGCTGCACAAGCTGCAAGAACAGCTCGGCTACGTCCCCCCGGCAAGCATCCCGCCGATCGCCAAAGCCCTGGGTCTCTCGCAAGCCGACGTCCACGGCGTCATCACGTTCTACCACGACTTCCGCACCACCCCGCCCGGCCGCCACGTCGTCAAGCTGTGCCGCGCCGAAGCCTGCCAGGCGATGGGTTGCCAGCGCCTCGAACAGCACGTCCAAGATCGCCTCGGGATCACCTTCGGCCAGACCTCCGCGGACGGCGCCGTGACCCTGGAAGCCGTCTACTGCCTCGGCAACTGCGCCCTGTCGCCCGCGCTGCTCGTCGACGGCCGCCTGCAGGGTCGAGTCAGCAAGGAACGTCTCGATCGCGTGCTCGACACCTGCGTGCACGACGGCAAGGAGGCGCAGCGATGACGGCGGTCAAGGTGTTCGTGCCGATCGACGCCGCCGCCCGATCGGTGGGTGCCGACGAAGTCGCTGCGGCAGTCCAGGCCGAGGCGAAGAGGCTGGGTGTGGCCATCGAACTGATCCGCACCGGCTCGCGCGGCATGTTCTGGCTCGAACCGCTGGTCGAAGTCGCGACCGCGGCGGGCCGCGTGGCCTATGGCCCGGTGACAGCGGCCGATGTGCCGGGACTGTTCGCCGCCGGGTTCCTGCAGGGCGGCAAACATCCGCTGCTGCACGGCAAGACCGAGGAGTTGGCGTTCCTGAAGCGCCAGCAGCGCGTGACCTTCGCGCGCGTCGGCGTCGTCGATCCGCGTTCGCTGCGCGACTATGAAGCGCACGGCGGCCTGCGCGGCCTGCGCGCGGCGTTGGCGATGGCGCCGGCCCAGATCGTCGACGAAGTGATGACTTCGGGCCTGCGCGGTCGCGGCGGCGCCGCGTTTCCGGCCGGCATCAAATGGAAGACCGTGGCGCAACAGCCGCCGGGTCAGAAATACGTCGTCTGCAATGCCGACGAAGGCGATTCGGGCACCTATTCGGACCGGATGGTGATCGAAGGCGATCCGTTCCTGCTGATCGAAGGGATGCTCATTGCCGGCCTGGCGGTCGGCGCCGACCAGGGCTGGATCTACCTGCGCTCCGAATACCCCGATGCGGAAGTCGCGCTGATGGCGGCAATCGACATGGCGCGCCGCGAGGGTCTGCTCGGCAAGTCGGTGCTCGGCAGCGGGCGCGCGTTCGATCTGCACCTGCGCCGCGGTGCTGGCGCCTACATCTGTGGCGAAGAGACCGCGATGCTCGAGAGCCTGGAAGGCAAGCGCGGCATGGTGCGCCCGAAGCCACCGCTGCCGGCGATTGCCGGCCTGTTCGGCAAGCCGAGCCTGATCCACAACGTGATGTCGCTCGCGGCGGTGCCGACGATCGTCGAGAAGGGCGGCGCGTTCCATGCCGGCCTGGGTGTCGGCAGGAGCAAGGGCACCCTGCCGTTCCAATTGGCCGGGAACGTCAAGCACGGCGGTCTCGTCGAAGTGCCGTTCGGCATGACCCTGCGCGAACTGCTGTACGACTTCGGCGGCGGCACGGCATCGGGCAGGCCAATCAAGGCCGTGCAGGTCGGCGGCCCGCTCGGCGCCTATCTGCCGCCGGCGAAGTTCGACACGCCGCTCGACTATGAAGCGTTTGCGCAGGCCGGCGGCATGCTGGGCCACGGCGGCATCGTCGTGTTCGACGACACCGTCGACATGAAGGCGATGGCCCGCTACGCGATGGAGTTCTGCGCCGTCGAGTCGTGCGGCAAGTGCACGCCGTGCCGGATCGGCAGTACGCGTGGTGTCGAGGTGATCGACCAGATCGCCGGGCCAGGACCGCAGGTGGCGCTGCTGCGCGATCTGTGCGACACGATGACGCATGCGTCGCTGTGCGCGATGGGCGGCCTGACGCCGATGCCGGTGCTGTCGGCCCTCGACCATTTCCCCGAAGACTTCGCCCGCGGCGCGCGGGCCAGAGGCTGAGCCATGGATAGCAACAAGATCCTGGATCGTGGCACGCCGGATCGCAGCGCCCGGGTGGGCGCGCCGGTGACCCTGCAGATCGACGGCGTCGCGGTGACCGTGCCGGCCGGCACGTCGCTGATGCGTGCGGCCCATGACGCTGGCGTCAAGGTGCCCAAGCTGTGTGCCACCGATTCGCTCGATGCGTTCGGCAGCTGCCGGCTGTGCCTGGTCGAGGTCGAGGGCCGGCGCGGCTATCCGGCGTCGTGCACGACGCCGTGCGAGCCCGGCATGAAGGTCAAGACCCAGACCGACAAGCTGGCGAAGCTGCGCCGGTCGACGATGGAGCTGTACATCAGCGACCATCCGCTCGACTGCTTGACCTGCCCGGCGAACGGCAACTGCGAACTGCAGGACATGGCCGGCGTCGTCGGCCTGCGCGAAGTGCGCTACGGCTATCAAGGCGAGAACCATCTGGCGGCGCCGAAGGACCAGAGCAACCCGTACTTCACCTTCGATCCCAGCAAGTGCATCGTCTGTTCGCGCTGCGTGCGTGCCTGCGAGGAGATCCAGGGCACGTTCGCGCTGACCGTGCAGGGCCGCGGCTTCGATTCGAAGATCGCGCCGGGCCCCGGTTCGTTCCTGGAGTCCGAATGCGTGTCGTGCGGCGCCTGCGTGCAGGCCTGTCCGACCGCGACGCTGATGGAGAAGTCGGTGTACGACCAGGGGCAGCCCGACCACAGCGCAATCACGACCTGCGCCTATTGCGGCGTCGGCTGCTCGTTCCGCGCCGAGATGAAGGGCGACCAGGTGGTCCGGATGGTGCCGCACAAGGATGGCCGCGCCAACCGCGGCCATTCGTGCGTCAAAGGCCGGTTCGCGTTCGGCTACGCGACGCACAAGGACCGGATCAAGCAGCCGATGATCCGGGCGTCGATCCAGGAGCCGTGGCGCGAGGTGACCTGGGAGCAGGCGATCGCGCACGCCGCCAGCGAGATCCGCCGGATCCAAGGCAAGTACGGCCGCGGTTCGGTCGGCGGCATCACCAGTTCGCGCTGCACCAATGAAGAGACCTATCTGGTCCAGAAGCTGGTCCGCGCGGCGTTCGGCAACAACAACGTCGACACCTGCGCCCGTGTCTGCCACTCACCGACCGGTTATGGTCTGAAGACCACGCTGGGCGAATCGGCCGGCACGCAGGATTTCGATTCGGTCATGCACGCCGATGTCGTCGTCGTGATGGGCGCCAATCCGACCGATGCCCATCCGGTGTTCGCTTCCCGGATGAAGAAGCGGTTGCGCGAAGGGGCGCAGCTGATCGTCATCGATCCGCGCAAGATCGATCTGGTCGACTCGCCGCACACCAGGGCGGCGTTCCACATCCAGCTTCAGCCGGGCACCAACGTCGCGGTGATGAACGCGCTGGCGCACGTGGTGGTCACCGAAGGGCTGGCCAAGGTCGACTATGTCCGCGCCCGCTGCGAACTGCCGGAATTCGACAAGTGGCAGGCGTTCATCCGCGACCCGAAGAACTCGCCGGAAGTGCTGGGCCCGGTGATCGGCGTGCCGGCAACGACGCTGCGCGATGCGGCGCGGCTGTATGCGACCGCGCGCAATGCGGCGATCTACTACGGTCTCGGCGTAACCGAGCACAGTCAGGGCTCGACCACGGTGATGGCGATCGCCAATCTGGCGATGCTGACCGGCAACCTCGGTCGGCCTGGCGTCGGCGTCAATCCGCTGCGCGGTCAGAACAACGTCCAGGGCTCCTGCGACATGGGGTCGTTCCCGCACGAACTGCCGGGCTATCGCCACGTCTCGGATCCGACGGTGCGCGAACTGTTCGGCCAATCGTGGGGCGTGCCGATCGATGACGAGCCGGGCTTGCGCATCCCCAACATGTTCGACGCGGCGCTGGATGGTTCGTTCAAGGCGCTCTACGTGCAGGGTGAGGACATCGCGCAGAGCGATCCGGACACGCACCATGTGCAGGCGGCGTTGACGGCGATGGAGTGCGTGATCGTCCAGGACCTGTTCATCAACGAGACCGCCAAGTACGCGCACGTGTTCCTGCCGGGGGCGTCGTTCCTCGAGAAGGACGGCACGTTCACCAATGCCGAACGGCGGATCAGCCGGGTCCGGCGGGTGATGCCGCCGCTGGCGGGGCTCGCCGATTGGGAGGCGACGATGGCGCTGGCGAAGGCGCTCGGCTACCCGATGCACTACGACCATCCGAGCCAGATCATGGCGGAGATCGCGGCGCTGACACCGACGTTCACCGGCGTGACCTACGACAAGATCGACCAGCTGGGTTCGATCCAGTGGCCGTGCAACGACCAGGCGCCGACCGGCACGCCGGTGATGCATGTCGACCAGTTCGTCCGCGGCAAGGGTCGGTTCGTGATCACCGAATACGTGGCGACGCCGGAGCGGACGTCGCGCAAGTTCCCGCTGATCCTGACGACCGGGCGGATCCTGTCGCAATACAACGTCGGGGCGCAGACGCGGCGGACGGCCAACACCGCCTGGCATGCCGCCGACGTGCTCGAGTTGCACCCGCACGACGCCGAAGCGCGCGGCATCCGCGACGGCGACCGCGTTGAGGTCGAGAGCCGCGCCGGCAAGACGGTGCTGCGCGCGGAGGTGACCGAACGGATGCAGCCGGGCGTCGTCTACACCACGTTCCACCATCCCGAGTCGGGCGCCAATGTCGTGACGACCGAGAACTCGGACTGGGCGACAATTGTCCGGAATACAAGGTCACCGCGGTGCAGGTCAGCAAGGTGCTGGTGCCGGCGTCGGCGTGGCAGCAGGAGTTCGCGGCGTTTGCGCAGCAGCAGGCGTCGTTGTTGCCGAGGGGGCAGTGATGGACGCGCAGAAGCTGGTCAAGATGTGCAATGAGATCGGCGCGTTCTTCGCGGCGGAGCCGGACAAGGCGACGGCGATGGCCGGGCTGGCCGGGCATCTGAAGCGGTTCTGGGAACCGCGGATGCGGCGCGGGATCCTCGCGCATCTGGATGGTGGTGGGGCGGGACTGTCGCCGTTGGCGGTCGAGGCACTGCGCATGCATCGGGCGATGCTGGAACCGAAGGCGGTTCGATCGTAGGCGTCAACCGGGTCAGGTCTCGTCGAGCTTTTCGCCGAGGTGACGCTCCTGATCACGTGCGCCGTGCATCACGTCGAGTACCTCGATGCCGTCGCTGACCTGGCGGTAGTGGATCAACCAATTTCGAAACCCGCGGACATGCCACGTGCGGACGCCTTCGAGCCGCGTGGAGCGCTCAGCGCGAGTCGGCAACGCGCACGGGCCTGAACGGATGACTCTTCCGCACTCAGCATGATGAAGGCAGGCGCCGAATGCGTATCCGGTCGTTCTCGACGATGGCGAAGGACGACCGCCAGTCCGTGTTGCTGGTGAATGTTCTCGTTCGCGAGCAGGCGCAGCGTCATGCCGGCAGCCGGAACGTTCGTTCGGAGCGCAGCAACTCGGCCGCGTAGGCGAGGCAGGCATGCACGTCGAGCTCGACCAGGTGCGGATACTGCAGCAGGATGTCGGCGACGGAATAGCCTCGGGACATCTGGTCGACCACCAGTTCGACACTGATGCGGGTGCCCTTGATGACGGCTTTGCCGACGAGCACCGCAGGGTCGGCGACGATGCGTTCGCGCCAGTTCATGCCAGGAATCATGCAGTCGAGGTTCGCGCGTGGCCAGTGGGGTTCAGGAACGGGGGAACGGGCCGGTCCACTCGGCAAAACCATGGCGCCGGACCCCCGCCCCCTGCACCATGCACGCGCCCCATGCAAGAGCCCGGCCGACCGCCCCGCCCGCTGCGCATCCGCCCGCTGCAGGAACGCAAGAACCTGGTCCGCAAAGAGGACTTCGCCAAGGTCCTGCCGCCGGTCGACGGCTTCCTGACCTGGTTCTCTGCCCTGCCCGACATCTACGGCAGCAAGGCGCTGAAGAAGGTCGTCGACCGCATCGTCACCGCCCGCGCCGCCGGCCGTGAAGTCGGCGTCTCGCTCGGCGCCCACGTGCTGAAGGTCGGCCTGTCGCCGCTGCTGATCGACCTGATGCGCCGCGGCCTCCTCACCCACGTCGCCACCAACGGTGCGTCGGCGATCCACGACTGGGAGACCGCCTACCAGGGGGCGACCAGCGAGGACGTCGCGCAAAACCTGCCCGACGGCTCGTTCGGCTTCTGGCGCGAGACGCTCGACGCGCATCAACGGCGCGACCAAACGCGCGGCGGCGCGCGGCGAAGGACTGGGACTCGCGATCGGCCGGCAGATCCTCGACGACGACCTGCCGTTCCGCCATCTGTCGGTGTTCGCCGAAGCGGCGCGGCTCGGCATTCCGGCGACCGTGCATGCGGCCGTCGGTTGCGACATCGTCCACATGGATCCCGAACTCGACGGCCGCGCGCTCGGCGAGGCGACGCTGCGCGACTTCTGGACGTTCGCCGACACCGTCGGCCGGCTCGACCACGGTGTGTGGCTCAACATCGGCTCGGCGGTCATCATGCCCGAGGTGTTCCTGAAGGCCGTGTCGATCGCACGCAACCGCGGTCAGCTCGGCCGCGACTTCCTGACCTGCAACTTCGACATGATCCAGCAGTATCGCGCCGTCACCAACGTCGTCAGCCGGCCACCGAAGGAAGGTCTGTCGGTGCTGGCGATGCACGAGATCGTGCTGCCGCTGCTGCACCAGGCCCTGTTGTGCACGGCCGAGCGCGCGGCTGCCGATGGAGCTGCGCTGATGGACGAGTCGCGCCGATGGCGCGCCGATCTGCTGAGCCAGTTGCCGTCGACGCGCATCCTGGTGGTCGGCGACCTGATCCTCGACCGCTACGTCGACGGCCGCGCCAGCCGCGTGTCGCCGGAAGCACCGGTGCTGGTGTTCGAGTTCGAGAGCGAACGCTACCTGCTCGGCGGTGCCTGCAATGTCGCCGCCAACCTGCGGGCGCTCGGCGGCAAGACGGCGGTGCTTGGCGCGATCGGCGACGACGAGGCCGGTCGGCGGTTGCGGCAGTTGCTGGGCGATGACGGCATCGACACCGGGTGCCTGGTCGTCGACCGGACCCGGCCGACGACGCGGAAGACCCGGTATGTCAGCAAGACCGCGCAGGTGCTGCGGGTCGACGAGGAGAGCCGCAAGCCGGTCGGCGGCGAGGCCGAGCAGGCGATGCTGGCGGTGCTGGCGCAGCGGCCGTTCCCCTGGCAGGGCGTGCTGCTCAGCGACTACGGCAAGGGCGTGCTGACGCCGCGCGTGATCGCCGCGGCGGTGGCGGCGGCGGGGACGGTCGGTGGCGTCGTCGTCGTCGACCCGAAGGGCAAGGACTACTCGATCTACCGCGGCGTCGATCTGCTGACGCCGAACCGCGAAGAGGCCGAGGCCGCGACCGGCATCACCATCCGCGGCTCGCGGAGCCTGCACCGGGCCGCGCAGCGGCTGCGTGAGATCACCGGCATCGAGAACGCGGTCATCACGCTCGGCAAGGACGGCATCTTCTTCGAGACCGAGGACGGCTCCCACCAGATCCTGCCGACCGAGGCCCGGCAGGTGTTCGATGTGACCGGTGCCGGTGACACCGTGGTGGCGGTGCTGACCTATTGCCGCGCCTGCGGCGTGTCGCTCGAAGACTCGCTGCGGCTGGCCAACTGCGCCGCCGGGATCACCGTCGGCAAGTTCGGCACCTGGGCGCCCTCGCGATCCGAGATCCTGGCGATGCTCGGCGAACGGCACAAGGTCCTGACCCTGGACGAGGCGGCGTGGTGGCGACCCGGTTGCGCGCCGAAGGCCGGCGGCTCGTGTTCACCAACGGCTGCTTCGACATCCTGCACCGCGGCCACTGCGACTACCTGCAGAAGGCGCGCTCCTACGGCGATGCGCTGATGGTCGCGGTCAACACCGATGCCAGCGTCCGGCGGCAGGGCAAGGGGCCCGAACGCCCGATCAACCCGTTGGCTGATCGGATGGCCGTGCTGGCGGCGCTGCAGGCGGTCGACTACGTGGTGCCGTTCGACGACGACACGCCGGCGGCGGTGATCGAGCGGGTCACGCCGCACGTGCTGGCCAAGGGCGAAGACTGGCGCGACAAGGGCGTCGTCGGCCGCGAATGGGTCGAGGCCCACGGCGGTCAGGTCGTGCTGGTGCCGCTACAGGCCGGCAAGTCGACCACCGGCATCGTCGAACGGCTGCGCCGTCCGGCGGGCGGCTGAACGACCGCGCGAAGTGTCGGAAGGTCGCGTTGGCATCGGCACCTCCGCACGCTATCGTGCGGCCCCTCGCAACCCTCTCGCTCTGGAGGACTTCCTTGGTCGTCGTACCGCGCAAGCAGCGCAGCAAAGACAAGATCGTCACCGATCGCCGGAGTCTGGCAGCGATCCTCGGTGGCCTGACGGCCAACGGCAAGATCGTCGTGCTGACCAACGGCGTGTTCGACCTGCTGCACGTCGGCCACGTGCGCTATCTGGAGGATGCGCGTTCGCGCGGCGACTTCCTGGTCGTCGCGGTCAACAGTGACTCCTGTACCGAGAAGCTGAAGGGCAGAGGGCGGCCGCTGGTACCGTGCGAGGAGCGCATGGAAGTGCTCGCCGGGTTGTGGTTCGTCGACTACGTGACGTGCTTCGACGAGCCGACTGCCGACAAGCTGCTCGAGCAGTTGCGGCCGTCGTTGTATGCCAAGGGCACCGAGTACACGTTGAAGACGCTGCCCGAGCGCGACACGCTGAAGCAACTCGACCTGAAGGCGATCTTCGTCGGCGACAAGAAGACGCACTCGACCAGCAAGCTGCTGGACAAGCTCGGCAAGAAGAAGAAGTGAACTGACGGCGGCGGTGCCACGGTCGCGACCCGGTCGCGTTCAAGCCTGCGATGTGCGGCCGTCGATCTGCACGGCGATGGGGGGAGCCGCGGTTGCCGAAGAAGTGCGCACCAGCTACGCCCCGGTACCGCTGCTTGGGCTCGCGGGCCGGGAGCCGTTGCGGTTCCCCGTGTTCCTGCGCACATCGGCGACCACGTGGGTGCTCTACAAGGATGTCGCCACCGCGGTCAACGAGGAACACCTCGGTCGACTGCAGGCGGAAGGCTGTCACGAGCTGTACATCCGGGAGTCCGATCGCGCGGCGTACTACCAGCGCATCGAGGGCGAACTGGATGGCATCCTGAAGGACAAGAACACGCCGCTCGAGCGCCGCGCCGACGTTCTGCACGGTGTCGCGCTGGCGGCGGCCGAGGATCTGCTCGGCAAGCGGCCGGACGCCGAACGGATCGCGCGCACCAAGAAGGTGATGATCGCGACGTCCGGGCTGCTGCTGCGCGAACAGCAGGGATTCCAGGCAGTCCGGCGGGTTCTCGGCGCCAGCAAAGGGCTGGTGACGCATAGCCTGACGGTGTCGTTCCTGGCCATGGGCCTGGCGCGGCACGTGCTGTCGGCCGAGGCCAACGTGCTGTTGTTGGCCGGCATGTCCGGCATGCTGCACGACGTCGGCAAGGTCGGCTACGAGCAACTCGACCACGATCCCGAACACACGCAGCGCGGGGCGCAGATCCTGGCTTCGCTCGGCGTGCCAGGACCCGTCATCGATGCCGCCGCTGCGCACCACGAACGGCACGATGGCTCGGGATTCCCGCACGGGCTGCGCGGTGCACAGATCCCGGAGATGGCCCGGCTGGTCGGGCTGGTCGATGCGTTCGACAAGGTCTATTCGACGCAGCAGCCGCGGGTCGGCGTGTTCGACGCGCTGCGGATCCTGGCGCAGGCCTATCGCGGCTGCTTCGACGAGCGGCTGGCGCTCGGCTTCATCAAGCTGTTCAAGGCCTGACCGCAGCCGCGGTCAGAACGTCTCGAGGTAGAGGCGTAGGCCGTTCGAGGTCAGGATCGCCGACGAGACGCCATCGAGCGTCACGCCCTGGCCGAACACTTCGACGCCGACCAGATAGCCGACGTTGGGCAGGATCAACGGCAACTGCGCGCTGGTGGCGCCGCCGGTGACCTGCAGTTCGGTCGTGAACGGCACCAGGTACTGGTTGCAGCCCGGCGCGATCGGCAGCGGCACACCGCCGGGGATGCCGACGAAGCCGAGCGCGTAGATCGCGAACGCCGTGGTGGCCGGGATGTCGGTGAGGTCCAGGTTGATGGTGGTGCCGAGCACCGGCGCCGCCGACGCCGCGAGCGCCAGCGCGGGCGCGCCACAGCCCACGCCAAACGAACGGGCGCTGGCCGGCAGTTGGATGGTCACCGAGAACGCCTGGATGCCCTGGTTGGTGTTCATCGCGTAGAGCGTTGCGGAGTTGCCGGTGATGGCACCCCATTGCACCGCCCCGGCGCCGTTGGTGTTGCCGGTCAGCGCGCCGCTGGTGGTCGTTGCCGACGCGAGCAGGGTCGGGGTGCCCGGCACCGTGATGTCGTAGATCGACACGACCGACGAGTTCGAATCGATGATCGCCAGGATCGGTGTGCCACCGATCACCGCGTAGTCCAGCGCGCGCTGGGCCAACGCGGTCGG
Organism: Planctomycetota bacterium; assembly: GCA_016713175.1. Taxonomy (GTDB): domain Bacteria; phylum Planctomycetota; class UBA1135; order UBA1135; family UBA2386; genus JADJPQ01. The sequence goes on along the minus strand of JADJPQ010000026.1, from coordinate 19,262 downwards.
GATCGAGCCGGTCAGCGTCGCCGTGCTGCCGTTGAACGCCGTCACCAGCGCACTGGCGCCCTGCGTGCCGATGATGGTGTTCTGATCGACGAAGGTCATGCCGAGGCGATAGCCGTTGTTCGGTGCGGCGGTGCCGGCGACTGCCGTGTAGGCAGTCGCGGCATTGGTGCCGTCGGCCGCGCCTACCACGAAGTAGCCGTTCAGGGCCGGTGTGGCACTGTTCGAGCCGGAGGCGGCGAAGAGCACCGGATTGGCGCCGACGCCGCCCGTCACCGCGAACGCGTCACCGGTGCGTGGCACCGTCGTCAACGCGTCGTAGGCGACGGTCGGCGCGTTCGTCATGCCGAGGGCTTCCGAGTCCCACTTGTACACCTTGAAATTGGCGGTCAGCGAGGTGCTCAGGTTGCAGACGTAGATCGAGCCGTCGGCGGCGATGTCGGCCATGTTGACCGCGAACGTGCCACCGGTGATGCCGGTCGCGTTCAGGGCGCCGAGGTCGACGCCGGTCGTGCCGTTCAGCACGCGTAGGTTGGTTCCGCCGGTCCGGCTGACCAGCACCAGATTGCCGGTCTGCGGGTTGTAAGCGAGGCCACGTTCGTTGTTGGCGATGCCGAGGTGCGGGATCGACGCCGGAGCCAGCCATCCGTTGGTGCCGAACGTGGCGAGCGGCGTCATCGTGCTCTGGGCAGGCGAGTGGGCGCCGAGCAGGGCCGCGATGGCGCAGGCGAGGGAAGTGCGGGGGCAGGCCATGGTGAGTGGGTCGAAGTTGTTGGTTTCGGGTGGGGATCGAGTGGCAAAGGGGACCGGACTCCGGTCGCACCGTGCGCGGGGGGATGTGTAGGGGGTGGCCGGGAAATCGTCTAGTCCCGCGCCAACCTCGTCGCCTTGTCGCAGACCGGGTTTGACGGTGGTCAGGGGCGTGGCTACACTCTTCGCCCCGCCATGAAGCTCAAAGTCCGTCGGTCCAAGGCCAAGCGCCTCAAGAAGGTTGGTTTCCGCACCCGCAGCAAGACGACCGGCGGTCGCAAGGTGATCAAGCGCAAGATCAAGCGCGCTGGCAAGTTCCGCGTCGGTTAGTCGAGTCGATACGCTGGCGGCGGCAGCGCTGGCGCCGGCAGTCAGCGCCAGCAGTCAGCGCCAGATCCCATCGGTTCGGTGCCGCCTGGCCGCGCGCGATGCCGGGGGCTGTTGCTCCCGGAAGTTGCGGCTGCAGGGCTGCCGCGAGACCTGTTGCAGTGCGCCAACTGCGGCGAGGCCTGCTGTGCTGCGAGGCCTCTACTGTGCTGCGAGGCCTACTGCCCCGGCAACTGCCGCTTCAAGAACGCCATGTCCTCGGCGAACTGACCGAGCGCCGCGCGATCCGCGTCGGCGATCTTCACGTAGCTGGCGGTGACCCGCACGCCATCCGTCGTGGCTTCGACCTGGCTGACCTTCGCATCGACCTCGAAGAACGCCTTCTTGATCATCTTGACCTGGAACTTCAGGTGCACTTCGCCACCGACGAAGAACAGCGTCTTGCCCTGATCATTCGAAAACCCGGCTTTGGCGCCGTTCCACAGGAACTGCACCTTGTGCCCGTCGACGTTGGCCATCGTGCCGACCAGCGGCTTCTTGCCACCGAGCATCTGGTTGCGCGTGTCGTCCGGGAACGTCAACAGCACCTTCTCGTGATCGACCGGCGCGTCGCCGGCGAGTTCTTTCTGGTTCAGGTGCTTGATGACCGCCTTGACCGCATCCTGCTCGCTGTCGTGCAGCGGGATCAGCTTGTCGATGCCGACCTTCTTGACGACGTCGCGGACAAACGGGCTCGGTTGCGCGACGACCAGTTCGCCGCCCTCGGCCTTGCACCGTTTGTGTGCCTTGATGACCGCGCCGAGCGCCGTCGAGTTGATGAACTTGACCAGCCGCATGTCGATCACCAGGTGGCTGATGCCGCGTTCGATCAGCGCCTCGACCTCCTGCTGCAGGGCCGGGCAGTAGAACGTGTCGAACTCGCCCTTCAGGGTCAGGACGGCGTAGTCGTCGTGCAGGGACTTGTCGATCTTCATGGCGGAGGGAGAGGGGTCTCGAGGGCGGGAGTGGGAAACCCCGGATTTTGGCGTGTCGCCCCGGGGTTGGCAATGCGTTAGATTCGTCCCGCGGACATGAAACGCTTTTTCTTCTGGAAGCGCGACGGCGGCGGCGGCGACGACCCGGGGCGGCAGCCGACGGCCGGAACCCCGCCTGCGGAGCAGACCGGGCTGCTCACCGGCGATCCCCGCCAGGACCAACGGTCGCTCGAGATCCTGCTCGACACGATCGCGTCGGTCTCCGCCAACATCGACCTGGACAGCGTGCTGTCCGACATCGTGGCCCGGTCGCTGCAGGTGACCTCGGCCGAACGGGCGATCCTGTTCCTTGGCGACAAGGCCGACACCCTGGTCATCCGGGTGGCGCAGGACAAGGATGGCCAGCCGCTGACCGGCGATCTGGCCTACAGCCGCAGCATCGTCCGGCGCTGCCTCGAAGAAGCGCAGGCCGTCCGTTCGGTCGTGCAATCCGACCAGGAAGCGCTCGAGCTCGGGCAGTCGGTCTACGACCTGAAGTTGCGCGCCGTGATGTGCGCGCCATTGCGCGTTCGCGAACACACGATCGGCGCCATCTACGTCGACTCGCGGGCCGTGCGGCGCGAGTTCTCGGCCCGCGACCTGGCGCTGTTCGACGCGATCTCGACGCAATTGGCGATCTCGGTCGAGAACGCGCGGCTGCACGCCGATTCGCTGGAGAAGGTGCGGCTCGAGAAGGACGTCGAGATCGCGCGGCGGATCCAGCAGCACCTGCTGCCGCCGGTGCCCAAGGGCCTGCCCAGGATCGATCTGGCCCTGCGCTACGTGGCGGCCGAGCGCGCGTCTGGCGACACCTACGATCTGGTGCCGTTGCGCGACGGTCGGGTGGCGGTGATGGTCGGCGATGTCACCGGCCACGGCATCGGCGCGGCGCTGTTGACCCACGCCGCGCAGGCAGCGCTGCGCAGCTACCTGGAACTGCTCGACGATCCGTCCGACGTCGTGACCCGGTTGAACCATCGCCTGGCGGCGAGCATCGAGACCGGCAACTTCATGTCGCTGCTGTTGGTGATCGTTGATCCGGCGCAGCGGTCGTTGCGCTACGTCAACGCCGGGCACCCTGGGCTGATCCACGTCAGCAAGACCGGCGTCCGCGCGATGGACAAGACCGGCATGGTCCTCGGTGTCGTCGGCGGCGAGACCTACGAAGTGTCGCCGGCAGTGCCGCTGGCGGCCGGCGATCTGCTGTTCTTGCACACCGATGGCGTCGACGAGGCGATGTCGCCGCGGCGCGAGACCTTCGGCGAGAAGCGCCTGCACGAACGGCTGGCGTCGTTGCGAGGCGAGTCGGCCGAAGCGGTGCTGACCGCGGTGGAGGCGGCGATGCGCGCCCACATGGCCGGTGCGCCAGTACAGGACGATTTCACGATGATCGCCGTCAAACTGGCGTAGACCGATGCCTCCGACTCCTCCTTCGCGTTCACGCGGCCTGGCGCGCGTGCTGGTGTTCATCGTCGTGTTGCTGCTGGCTGCCGGAACCGCCGTCTGGTGGCGTTCCCAGGCGGCGCGGCAGCAGGTCGTCGACCAGATCCTGGCCGACGTCGCCACGGCCACCGCCGACGCGCCGGCCGATGCTTCGGCGTTGTCGCAACTGATGACCAGGATCCAGCAGATCGAGGGGCACGAAACCGATCGCGGCCTGTGCCTGGCCCTGGCGCAGATCGAGTGGGCCCGCGGCCGGCTCGACCGGGCGCTGATGGCGATCCGGTCCTGGGCCGACGGGGTCGATCCGACTGCCGACGAACTGCTGCTGGCGGCCCGCATCCAGTTGGCGCGGCACGCTTCCGGCAGCATTGGCGCCGATGCTCCCGACGCGGTGTTGCGGCAGGCGCTGGCTTTCGCCGAGGCGGCGCACGGGCGCCGCGCCGATGCGTCGGTGTTGTTGCTGGCGTGGCTGGCAGCGTTCCGGCTCGGTGACCCGGCGGCGTTGCAACGGCTCGGCGACGCGCTGGCGGCGCTCGGCGGCAAGGAAGCGAAACTGGTGGCCGCCGCCAAGGCCTTCACGCTCGAAGGCCCGCTGGAACCCCTCGACGAGTTGCGGGTCGAATTCGCCGAGCCGCCGCTGGAGCTCGACCTGATGCGCGCGCAGGTGCTGTTGCAGCGCGGCGCGATCGACGACGCGATCACCGTGCTCGAACGTCTGGTTGCTGGCGGCCCGGCGATCGTGCTCGTCCGCCATGTCGGCGCCGTCGCCTGGCACGCTCGCGCGATGGCGGCCACCGGTGCAGCACGGACCGAGGCGTTGCGACAGCGCGACGCGCATCTGGCCTGGCTGCAGAAGCATGCCGCCGGCGATGATGCCCGCCGGCCGCTCTGGCAGCAGTTGCTCGAGCAGGGCTGAGCTGCCGAGCCGCCGCGGGGCGCCGACGGCATGGGCCGTTGGTGAGCCTCGCGGATCGGTTCAAGGCCCGGAGGCGTTGCCGTCGATTCGGCGAACATGCCGCGCTGGTTGTTGCTGATGCTGTGGTGCCTGTTGGCGTTGCCGGCCGTGGCCCAGGATCGCATCGCCAAGGTCGAACTCGAGGATGGCCGAGTGCTGCAGGGGCGGGTGGTGGCGATGGACATCGCCGGCATGCGCATCGAGGTCGACGGTCTCGAAGTCGCGATCGATGCGCGGACGATCCGCGTCTGCACGTTCACGACCGTAGGTGAGCCACCGGCGGAGGAATCGGGCCAGGAAAGCGGTGAGTCCGGCAATCCGGGCTCCGCGACCGGGAGCGACCCGGGAACGGCACCGGAAGTGACGGCGCCGCCGTCATCGGGTGACGCGACGGAAGGGGGGACGACTGGCACCGGCGGGGAGCCTGAGCCGGAGTCCGCCGATCAGGCCGGGACCGGCAAGCCGCCGAAGTCGTCGGCGCGAACGCGCGTTCGCCGGCCGCCGCCAGAACCGCCAGCCGGAGCCAAGGACCGTCGGTCGCCGGGTCGCCGGCGCCTGGAGGCCCTGGATCGTGCCTACCCGTGGCTGGCGCCCGAGCAGCCGGTGCAGTGGTTCAGCCTCGGCCTGACGCTGTTTGCCTTGCTGTCGCTGTGCGTGCACGGGTCGGCTCGCATCGCGCTCAGCGAGAACCTGCTGTTCGGCCGCAGTTGTTGGCTGGCGGCGTGGATCCTGGTGTCGACCATCCTCCAGGTCGCGATCCTGCCGTCGGCGACCCCGGTGCTCGTCACTGCGGCACTGCTCGACCTCGGCATTGCGTGGGCGCTGTTCCGGTGGTTGTTCGGGCTCGGCGTCGGCACCGGGATCCTCGCGGTCGGCGTGCTCGGCATGTTCGTGGGCGCCGGGTTCTGCATCCTGCAGGTCATCGACATGCTGCTGCTGTCGATCGGCGGAGCCGCCGCCTGAATCCGCCGCCCGGGGATCACGGGCAGCCCGACCTGGAGTTGCCGATCCGCATCAGCAGCCCGTTGCTCGACGTGAACTGACCCAGCAGCCGCCGCGGTCGCGGCGAAGAGCCTCCTGGAGCAGATCGAACCGCTCCAGGCCGGCTAGAAGCGCAGGTGCAAACCAGCGGCCGGCGTGGTCGCGACGCGCAAGTCTGGCGGGACGATCAGCCACTGCGTGAACACGACCAACCCCTGCAAGGTCGCGACGCCGGGCAATGGCACCGTCTGCCGGGCCTGGCCAAGGTTGTCGGTGACATGCAACAGCGCGATGTCGGGAGCGACCAGCAACGGACAACCGCCCGGCGCCGGTAGCGGCAGTTGGACGCCAAGCGCCTGCCGATCGCTGGTGCCCGCGACGAAGATCGCCAGCGTCATCGAGGCGGCGTTCTGCACGGCCAGCCAGTAGTTGGGGTTGCCCAGTCGCGACAGCCCGGCGCCGGTCAGGGTCGGCCCAGGCGGCCCGGAGTGTCGGCAGGTGCCGCCGAAGGTCGCGCCCCACCAATCCGTGGACTGGATTGCGAAGTCGATCGGATCTCCCGGCAGCGGTCCGGCCAGCGTCGTCCAGTTCTGACTGAGCGACGGTGCGTCGAGCAGGAAGCCGAGGAACGGATGGCCGTTGCCGCCGATCGCCAGCAGGCGTTGTTGGTCGTCCCGTTCGAGGGCGCGGATGCCATCGGCTGGCAAGGCCGGCACCTGATAGCCGAGGGTCGTCGTCGGCAGCAGCACGTGCCAGACGCGACTGCCGTCGGTCAGCACGTCGTTGCCGAATGGGCGCACCCCAAGACCGGTGACAGCAAGCGAGGGCAGGCCCGGCAGTCGGTGCATGCCGAACTGGCCGGTCCACAGGTCGATGGCGCCATAGGCCGGCCGGGGATCGCCGTTCGGATCGCCGCTGATGCCGATCAGCAGCATGCCGGACTCGATGCCCGGGTTGCCGATGGCCGTCGCGAACGGTGCGGCGGCGAGCACGCGCGGCGAGCCGCCCATCCGCGGCAGTTCGAACACGGCGCCGCCGGTGCCGCCGGTCGTGCAGTAGACCCGACATTCGAGGCCGACGGTCAGGTCGCTCACGACGCCAGGGATCGTCCCGAGTGGCAGTTCGGCGCCGGCGCGGCCGCCGGTCAGTGCGATCCGGACGATGCGCGTGCCGCTGCCGCTGTCGAGGGCCAGCAGCGCATCGCCCTGCACGGGATCGATGGCGACGGCGCGGGCGGGCAGGTTGTCGCTGACGAACCGGCCGATGCGCGCGATCGTGCCGCCCGCGGGATCGACGTCGAGCAGTTCGCAGCGCGGGTTCTGGCCTGGCAGGTTGGTGACGACGAGGGCGTGGCCACCCTGGATCTGCGCCAGCATCGGTGCGGTCAGCAAGCAGACAGACAGGTGGGCGTGCATGGTCGTCATCGGGTGTGCGGCCTCGCGGTCGGACGGCGACTTGTCGGCATCGTACCTTGCGCCGGTGCGGTGAGTCGGTCACCGCCATGGGCGAGTTGCCCGACCCCGGGCGAGCTGCCTTGGGAGGGCTATCGGTCGACGGCCAGCGGTGCATTCGCGATGTCGGCGAGGAACGCCGCGAACGCGCGCAGCTCCGCGAGGGCGTCGAGACTGGCGGTGCGGGCGAGGTCCAGTCGAAGGCCGTGCCGATCCGATGGCGAACTCGTCGCGGTGGCGATCCAGCGCGCCAACAGTTCCTTTGCGTCACCGGCGCGCATGTTCTCCGGGGAACGCTGGGTGTCCGTGATGGCGAGGACCTTCGCCAAGGCGGCGGAATCCGCGATCCGCCACGACTCGAATTCGCGCACGGCGACGGCGATCACCCGGGGCAGCGGCAGGCCCTCGGTGTCCGCGATGAGCTGGCGTCGTCGACCCGGATCACCATCCTCATCGACCAGGATGACACCAAGTTGCGGAGTCCGCGCGGGGCTGGCAAAGGTCAGCAGGCGGCGCAGGTTCTTCTTCAGCAGCAGATCGCTGCCTCGGTGCGTGCGGCCGAGAATGCGCAGCGGCGACAGGAACTGGACGGCGCGAGCGGGGATCCGACGAGTACGTTCGATCACGCGGGCCATGAGCAGGTGGGCTGGGCCGAGGCAGTCGGCAGGGAGTGGCTCGCCGGGTTCCGGGAGCCAAGCCGCAGTGCCGCGGTCGTCGCCGCGGCCTTCGGCATACAGCACGACGCGCAGCGACATCGATCAACGCCCGGGAACGCCGCCCAGTCCGCCCGACAACCACAGGTCGCCGAGGGAATCGTCGTATTCGCGCAGGGTCTGCAGCCAGTTCTCGTCGTCGGTCGGCGCTTGTTCGACGATGGTCTCGCCCGCCTCCTTGTCGCGGCGGAAGAAGCGGACTTCCCGTGGCGCTACGAACTCGAGGAGTTCGGCAGAGTGGGTCGCGACCAGGATCTGCACTGGCTTGGGGCCGATCTGGCCGGTTGCCAGCTTCCGCAACGTGTCGATCATCTGGCCGAGCAGGTACGGATGCAGGCCGCGTTCGGGCTCTTCGATGGCGACCAGATCAGGTGGCGGCGATTGGTAGGCCAGCAGAAGCAGCGCGAGCGTGAACATCGAGCCGTCGGACACCTGGGTTGGCTCGTACCAAAGGTCGGATTGCCAGCGGTCCTGGAAGACCAACCGGTGGTTGCCTTGTGCCAATGGGCGAGCGCCGACGTCGCCGAACATCGGTACCAAGCGGACAAAGTGCCCGGCGACCTCATCCTGCGTTCGGCGCGGCAGCGAAGCGAACACGTTGGCCAAACCGAACCCACTGGGCTGCAAACGCCGTGACTCATGCACTTGCACTGGGCTGCGGAGTTGCTGCAGGTCCATCTGCACCAATAGGCAGTCGGGGAACCCAGCCGGGCCCGCCGAAGTCCCGTTCGGTACGCGTTCGAACCACGCTTCGACCGTCGCAGATCGCCGGTGATTTTGGCGGCGCCACCCTGGCCTCGCCAAGTGTCCGTTGCGGAGATCTTGGCGCTCTCGAGCGCCGCGAACACGCTGCTCTTGCCGGAGGCATTGGCGCCGACGAACACGGTCAGCGGTTCGAGCGCGATTTCGACCTTGCGCAGGCACCGGAAGTTCTCGATCAGGAGCCGCTGGATCATGGTCTTGCACGATACCACGCTACCCCTCGACCCGCCGCCAACGCATCCGCATCAGATCGATCCGCCGCGACTCCAGCGACCCCGCCAGTTCGACGTCGGCCCGGACGTTCTTGCCGTGCACATGCACGCGGGTGACGTGGCACAGCCCTAGTCCGGCGACATCGAGCCACTCGCCGCGTTGCACCGGCGCGGCACTCTCGACCTCGGCGACGGCCGGTAGCGGGCGTGGCGAAGCCAGTTTGGCGGTGAGCCAGTCGTCGACCGGCACGCAGACGTCACAGGCGCCACAGCCCGCGGCGAACTCGTCGAAGCCGAAGTGCGAGTGGATCGTCCGCTTGCGACAGCCGTCTTCGGTGGCGTAGCGGACCATCCGCAGCAGCGCCATCAGATCGCGTTTGCGCTTCTCGTCGGGCAGCCAGTCCGCCAGTTCGTCGTCTTCCGGCAGGCGCACGAACGTCAGATCGCGCCCTGGCTCGCCGGTGACGCAGCCGCTGCTGCGCAGCAGTCGCAGCGCGGTCTCGACGCGGCCGTCGTGCCGGTTCTTCAGCAGGAACGTGCCGCGCAGGGAGTCCAGATCGAGGGCGTGGATGCGGTCACCGAGTCCCTGCAGATGTTCGGCGATCTGCCGCACGAACGCCGGTTCGGGATTGGCCCACTCGGTGAAGTCGCGCTGGATCGTCAGATCCTGTTCGCGATACAGCAACTCACAGAACGCACCCTGCCCGTCGCGGCCGGCGCGCCCGATTTCCTGATAGTAGGCCTCCAGCGTGCGCGGCAATTGCCAATGCAGGATCGCGCGGATGTCGGCTTTGTCGACGCCCATGCCAAACGCATTGGTGGCGAGGATCACCGCGTCGTCGCTGGCCTGGAAGGCGCGCTGCTGCTCGCGCCGTTCGTTGGCCGACAGCTTGCCGTGATAGACCAGCGGGCGGACGCCGCGGCGCAGCAGTTCGCCTTCGAGCGCCAGCAAGGACTGGATCAGCGCGCAGTAGACGATCGCCGGGCCGCCGGTGCGCTGCAGACGGGCGTGCAGGTGGTCGAACTTGTCCTCGTCGGTCGCGCAGTGTTGCACCGACAGGTACAGGTTCGGCCGTTCAATGCCGGTGTGGAACAGCGGCGCGTCGCCGAGCTGCAGCACCGTGCGGATGTCACGCTGTACTTCTGGGGTCGCGGTCGCCGTCAATGCCAGACAGGGTGGGTTGCCGAGCTGCGCACGGATCTCGCCTAGGCGCAGGAAGTCGGGCCGGAAATCGTGGCCCCACTGGGACACGCAATGCGCTTCGTCGACCGCCAGCCGGGTGATGCGGACGCTGCCGAGGCTCGCCAGGAACCCCGGCACCCGGAAGCGCTCGGGCGTCACGTACAGCAGGCGGATGTGGCCGGCGGCGACGGCCGCGAGCCGCCGTTCCCGCTCGTCGCGATCCAGCATGCTGTGCACGCAGGTGGCCGGCAGCTGCCGCCGCTGCAGCGCCGCGACCTGATCGTCCATCAGCGCGATCAGCGGCGAGATCACCAGCGTGAGGCCGTCGCCGACGAACGCCGGCAGCTGGTAGCACAGCGACTTGCCGTCGCCGGTCGCCATCACGACCAGCGCCGAGCCGCCGTTCAGGAACGTCGTGATCACGGCCTGCTGCTGGCCCCGAAAATGCGCGTGACCGAATGTCTGCTGCAGTGCCGTGGCGAGATCGTGCATCGTCGCCGGCATCGTGCCAGCCACCGGGGGCGGTGGCCAGCAGCGGCCCGGCGGCGGCGCGCACCGGATCGGTCGTCGCAATCTGCGTGCGGTCGGCACGAGTCGGCCCTTCCCGGTATGGTCGACCCGCCAAGGCCCCCTGCCAGGAACGCCATGCTCCCCATCCGGATCGCACTTCTCGCCGCCTGCAGCGGCACCCTGCTGGCCCAATTCAGCGCGCCGACGCCCCATGTCGTGCCGGGCGCGCCGTCGACGCCGACCGACGTCGCCGCCGGCGACTTCGATGCCGACGGCGATCGCGATCTGGTCGCCGCGCACAACGTCGCCGCGCAGTTGCTGTTCTACACCAACGCGCCGGTCGGCACGCTGTCGGCCGGGCCGACGCTGGTCGTGCCGTTGCCGGCCGGTGCCAGGCCGCGCCATCTGGCGACCGGTCGGCTCGAGGCCAACGCCGAGGCCGACGTCGCGGTTGCCGACGAAGGTGGTGCCGGCGCGGTGCACGTGCGCTTCCAGCCGGCCGGCGTGTTGCAGACCTACACGTTCCCCGGCTGGATCCCGCGCGCGTGCACGATCGTCGATGCCGATCGCGATGGCCGCGAGGACATCGCGGTCGCCTGCGAGGATCCGCTCGGTTCGGGCACGGTGTTCCTGCTGCGGCAGACCGGGCCGATGGCGTTTGCGACCTGGGGCGTCAATTGGCCGGTCGGGCGCTTCCCGCGCGACATCGTGCACGGCGACTTCAACGGCGATCACATCCAGGATCTCGCCGTCGCCAACCAGGCCAGCAGTTCGGTGTCGGCCCTGGTCAACACCGGCGTGCCCGGCACGCCAGCGTTCGCTGCGGCGCAGAACTTCGGCCTGCCCAACATGGTGCTGCGGCCGGAGACGCTGGCGGTCGCCGACTTCGACTGCAATGGCTTCGACGACGTCATCGCCGGTACGCGCGGCAGTCCGAACGTGTCGGTGCTGTGGGGCAATCCGCCGAGCGGTCCGATCGTCAACTTCGTGCACGCCTTCCAGCTGATCGGCGGGCCTGGGCTCACCTACGACGTGGCCGCTGGCGACGTCGACTGCGATGGCGACGCCGACATCCTGGTGATCCAGAACGGCGCGCCGGCGCAGGTCGGCGTGGCGCGGTATCTCGGTGGCCTGGCGTTCGCGCCCCCGGTGTTCTCGGCGACCACCGGCATCGGCGGACAGCCGCGACTGTGCACCGACGACTTCACCAACGACGGCACCGCCGATGTCGCGACCGGCAATGACATGACCCCGAGCCTGTCCGTGCTGCGCAACGTCTGCCAGATCTGCTGCCACGAGTACTACGGTGGCATCAACGACCAGGCGAATCCGAGCAGCCCGGTGTGGCCCGAACCGAGCTGCCCGTGCCCGCCGATCCTGGCCTGGTCGGCGACGATCGGTTCGCCGCGCGAACCCGACTTCGACCAGCAGGTGCTGAACGAACACTTCATCCACAGCTTCACGCAACTGCCGGGGAACGTCATTTCGGCGACGCTGGAGATCCGGTTGTGGGCGAGCACGCTGGCTGGCGCGACCAACGATGGGCTGGCGATCGGCTTCGATCCGGCCTCGTCGACGTTCTTGTGGAGCCGCGCGCTGGCCGCATTGCCGCAGACCAACTACGCGTGGCCGGCCGGTGGCAACCAGACGCTGCGTTTCGATCTGGCCAACCTGCCGGGCGGCACCAGCTTGATTGCGCACTTGAACTGCATCCGGTGCCTGGATTTCTACGTGCAGGACGACACGCGGGTCGACTACGCGGTGCTGCGGATCGTCAGCGGCGCGCCGAGCGACTGCGATCTGCGGATGACGCAGACGCCGCTGGTCCGTGGCACGACGGTGGTGTGGAACACGTCCGGCTCGGTGCCCGGTGAGCTGGTGGCGTTGTTCGCGACCCTCTTCGGCCCAGGGCCCGGCCCGTGCTTCGCGCCGGGCAACTGCCTGTGGTTTGGATCCGTCGGCCAGCGTGCTGCTGTCGACGTCGGCGAATGCGGTCGGGAATTCGACGATGAGCCTGGCGCTGCCGGTGATCGGGATCCCGCCGTGCCTGCAGGTGACGACGCAGGCGGTGTCGTGGCCGAGTCTGCGGTTCTCGCCGACGATCTCCGGCATCATCTACTAGGACCCGCAACGGCTGCGGCGGCGCGCCCAGCGTCGCGTTACCGTGCCGGCACCATGCCCGCATGCGCCCGCCGTTCGTTCCTGTTGCTGGCCCCGCTCGCGCTGCTGTTCGCCGCCTGCGCGGCGTCGGCGGCCAACAAGCGCCGCCCCAACATCATCCTGATCGTCAGCGACGATCACGCCGCGCACGCCATGTCCTGCCATGGCGGCAAGCTCGACACCACGCCGGCGCTCGACCGGCTGGCTGGCCAGGGCGCCCGGCTGACCAATGCGTTCGTCACCAACGCTCTGTGCGGCCCGTCGCGCGCCTGCATCCTGACCGGCAAGTATTCGCACGTGAACGGCTTCCGGCAGAACGAGGAGAAGTTCGACGGCAGCCAGTGGCACGTGGCGAAGGAACTGCAGCAGAACGGCTACGCCACCGCCGCGATCGGCAAGTGGCACCTCGGCACCGATCCGACCGGCTTCGATCATTGGCACGTGCTGCCAGGCCAGGGCCGCTACGTCGATCCGGTGTTCATGGGGCCCGGCGGTCGCACGACTGAACCCGGCTACGCGACCGACAAGATCACCGACCACGCGATCGAATGGCTGCGCACCCGCTCGCCGGACCAGCCGTTCTTCCTGTTCCTGGGCCACAAGGCCCCGCATCGCGCCTGGGTGCCGCCCGAGGGGCTGGCCGCCGAGTACCGGGCCCGGAAGTTCCCCGAACCGCCGACGCTGTTCGACGACTGGCAGACGCGATCCGACGCCAGCCGCAACACGACGATGACGGTGGCCCGGCACCTGACCAAGACCGACGTGAAGGGTGAACCGCCGGCCGGTCTGACGGGCGACGACCTGACGCGCTGGTACTACCAGCGCTACATCCAGGACTACCTGGCCTGCGTGCGCTCGATGGACGAGAACATCGGCCGGCTGTGCGACTGGCTGGACGCCGCGGGTCTCGCCGACGACACGATCGTGCTCTACACCAGCGACAACGGCTTCTTCCTCGGCGACCACGGCTTCTACGACAAGCGCTTCATGTACGAGGAATCGCTGCGTGTGCCGATGCTGGTCCGCTGGCCCGGCAAGATCGCGCCGGGCAGCACGCCGGCGGCGATGGCGCTGAACGTCGACCTGACGCCGACGCTGCTGGCCGCCGCGGGGATCCCGACGCCGGCCGCGGTGCAGGGCCGCAACCTGCTGCCGGCACTGCTGGGTCAGCCGTTCGTCGATCGGACCGCGATCTACTATCGCTACTACGAACACATGGCGACGCACGACGTGCCGGCGCATTGGGGCGTCCGGACCGCGTCGCACAAGCTGATCTGGTTCCCGAGCCTGCAGGCATGGGAATTGTTCGACCTGCGCACCGACCCGCACGAACTCCACAATCTGGCGGCCGATCCGGCGCACGCCGGCATCCGGCAGGAACTCGAACGCGAACTGGCACGCCTGCGCGCCGAACTCGGCGACGCCGAGGGCTTCGTGCCGCCGACAGTTGCGCCGCGCTGAAAGTTCTGCGTTTGCGTGCAACCGGCGGCGTACCCGGTGCACAGAGAGGACGATGAACCATCCGATCGTCCTGCTCGGCCGGCCGCAGCGTCATGGCCCGCGCGAGCGCATCTTCCAACTCGGCGAACGCCGCCTGTCGGACGCCGAGGCCCTGGCGCTGATCCTCCGTACCGGCCGCAAGGGCGAACCGGTCGAACAGCTGGCGCTGCGGCTGCTGCGGCAGTTCGGGGGCCTCCCGGGCCTCGCCGATGCGCACGCCGGCGAACTGGCGCTGGTGCCCGGTGTGGGCCCGGTGCGCGCAGCGGCGATCGCGGCGGCGTTCGGGTTGGCCCGTCGGCTCGGCGAAGCGCGGCTGCTGCCTGGCGTCCGGATCGAGAGTCCGGCCGACGTCGCCCGTGTGGTCCTGGAGACCGTGCGGGGGGCCCGGGCCGAGAGCTTCTTCTCGATCCTGCTCGACGTCCGGCACCGGGTGCTGGCGCTGCAGACGATCAGCATCGGCTCGCTGAGCGAGACCGCGGCGCATCCGCGCGAAGTGTTCGCGTCGGCGCTGCGTGGCGGCGCGGCGGCGGTGGTGGTGGCGCACAATCATCCCAGTGGCGATGCGACGCCGAGCACCGCCGACCGGATGCTGACGACCCGGCTGCGGCAGGCGGGGGACCTGGTGGGCATCGAACTGCTGGACCACGTCGTCGTCGGCAGCGACCGGTTCTATTCGTTCGCCGACGAGAAGTTCTTCGCGTTGCACTGAACGGCTACACCAGAAGCAGCGCCGCGCCGACCAGCGCCGCCGTTTCGGTCCGCAACACGTGGGGACCGAGGCCGCAGGGCACGAACCCCGCCGACTGCGCGGCCGCGAGTTCCGCGGGGGTCAGGCCGCCTTCGGGGCCGACCAGCAGCACGCACTCGGGCGCACCGCGGGGGTCGGGCCGAGCGGCGCCGCCAACCCCGACGAACCGGATCGCGGGCAGGGTCGGATCCACCAGGAACTCCGCCAGCGAGCGCAGTTCGGTGACTTCCGGCAACCATGCCCGGTCGCACTGCCCGGCGGCGGCGACCGTCAGTTTGCGCCAGCGGTCGGCGCGTTCGCCCTGCGGCCGGGTCCGTTCGGTCCACAGCGGGTGGAACACCATGACGCCGAGTTCGGTGCCGTGCTCGAACAGCCATTCGGCCCGCTGCCAGCGGGGCGGGGCGAAGGCCAGGTGCAGTCGGCGGGGTGGTGGAGGCACGGTCACCGTGGGGCCGATCTGGACGTCGACCTGCGCCCGCCTGACGGCGGTGAGTTCGGCGGCGCACTGGTTGCCGCGGCCATCGAACAGCACGATGCCGTCTCCGGGACGCAGCCGCAGGACCGAGCCGACGTGGTGGGCAACGTCGTCCGGCAGACGGGAAGAACCGGGGGTCGGCAGTGGATCGGTCAGGTAGCGACGCGCCATCGGCAGGCGGTTGTACATCTGTGCCGGGTCGCTACCACGCGTTTGACTCCGGGCTGATCCCCGTTAGCTTGTCCGGACCTGCGTTCGGGGCCGTCAGACTGACGTTACCCCTGGCCGCCGGCTCTCTAGTTCGTGCGCCGTTGCTGCGCGCGCGGGTCCAGGGCCTGCCCCTGGGCGTCGGCTGGTCGCTGCCAGCCGCTCTGGAAGCCTGGTGTCCGGGTCCGTCGTGGCGGTTGCGGCGTGGGTGTGCCGGCCCCATTCTCCCTCGCGATCGGCCCCTCGATCGCACCCCTGACACAGCATGGCCCAATACGTCCTCGAGATCCTCGACGGGGATCGCGCAGGCGAAGTCGTTCCCATCGCCGATCGCGCACTGCGCTTCGGCCGCAAGCCGGGAAATGACATCGTTCTGGCCGACGAGAAGACCTCCGGTGTGCACGCCGAGATCGTTCCCGAAGGCGATCGTTTCGTGCTGCGCGACCTCGGGTCGACCAACGGCACGTTCCTCGACGACCGCAAGGTGACCGAACTGGTGTTGACGCCGGGCGACACGTTCGTGATCGGCCGGCTGCGCGTCCGGTTCCGGGCCGAAGGCGAGACGGCGCCGGCGGCGGGACTCGATCCGGCGCTGCAGGTCAAGACGCTCGATGCGTCGCGGCTGCGCGCGGCGCGCGGCGGGCGTTCGGTCGGCCTGCTGGCCGGTCTGCTGGTCGTGGCGCTGGGCGTCGCTGGCTACCTGTTCTGGCAACAGGGCAAGGCCGGCGCGGGTGGGGAAGGTGGCGTGGTCGCCAACCAGGGGCCGACGGCGCCGCAGACGGTCGCGGGCAACAAGCTTGCCGGCGAGACCGGCGCCTGCGAGTCGGATGCCGGCTGGAACCTGCAGTTCGCCGGTAGCGGTTTCGCGACCGATGGGCGGGCGCATTCGGGCAGCGGTTCGCTGGCGGCGTCGCGCGCCACGCGCCAGAGCGGCACGGCACCGGACTTTGCCGTCGCGATCAGCAAGGACCCGATCCAGGTGATGGCGGGTCGCGCGTTGACGATTGCGGCGCAGGTGCGGACCGAAGGCCAGGCGCAGGTGGCGGTGCGCGTCGTCGCGTTCCCGAGCGCCGAGAACAGTCCGTTCCGGTTTCGCAGTGGCACCCGGCTGCAGGCGGCCGACGGGTGGACGCGGGTGCAAGCCCAGGTCGTCGTGCCGCCGGGTTGCGATCGCTGCACCGTCGAACTGGTGGCGCTGTTGTCCGCCGATGGCGCCGTGGCGCTGGTCGACGATGTGGCGCTGGTCGATGGCGGTGACGGCAAGCCGGTGCAGCACACGCTCGAGGAGTCGAGCCAGACGCTGCTCGGCAACGCCGCCGCGCTGGCGATCCGGTCGACCGACCCCGAACAACCGGTGACGTTGCTCGCCGTCGAGCCGGCGCCGACGCCGGCCCAGCAGGCGTTGGCGGATGCCGGGTTGCTCGCCTTGTCGGACCTCGGCGCGTCGGTGACGGCGACGCCGACGACGAAGTCGTTCCAGTTGCAGGTGACCGGGGTCGACGGCTTCGTGCTGGTGTTCCCGGCAGAATCCGCGGGCTCGCTGCTGACGCGCCAGGACGCCGGTTTCGCAGCGTCACCGTCGACGGGTGCGTTCACCGCCGCGCAGGCGCTGCTCGGCGAGGGTGGCACCCGCTGTCTGTGCACGCTGCCCGCGCCGACCGCGTGCATCGGCAGGGTCGGCGGCGGGCGCTATCGGTTGCAGCTCACGGGCGCCAGTTGCGAGTTGACCACCGGGTTCAAGGCCGAACGGCAGGCCGCGCGCGACCTGCTCGAGGAAGCGCAGCGTGCGGCCCAGGCGGCGCGGCCGGGCGAGGCGCTGGCGGTGATCGCCAGGCTGCACGCGACCGTGCCGCACGATTCCGAAGTGCTGGCCGGTGCCAGCGGTCTGCGCGGCGAACTGCAGGCCGCGGCGGCGGAACGGTTGCGGCGGCTGTCGCAGGATCTCGACGAGGCGATGTTCTTCCGGACCCGCGGTGGGTTCGAGCGGGTCGTCGCCGGCATCGGTGAGTTGGTCGTCACTTACGGCGAAGACGGGCTCGAGGACAAGGCGATGGTGACGTCGCTGCGGCAGTCGGCGAGCGAGCAACTGGCCGCGATCGATGGGCAGCGCAGCGACGAGATCCGCGCGCAGTTGGACAAGATGGCCGCCGCGTTCGAACAGAGTTCGCAGGCCGGGCTCGCGGCGATGGTCCGCGATTACGCCGCGCGTCGACTCGGCGCCCAGCAGGGAGGGAAGTGACATGGCGGGCAAGGCAATCGCGATCGACGTCGGCAGCCACAGCATCAAGGCGATCGGCGTGCAGGTCGGCAAGACCGGGTTGGCGGTGACGCGCTTTGGGTGCACTCCGGCCGGCGAAGGCGTCGGCCCGCTGCGTGCTGCCGGCATCGGGTTGAAGGGCGCGGTCTGTGGCCTGTCGGGCCGCGACATGAACCTGCGCTACAGCCAGGTGCCGCCGACGCCGGATTGGCAGTTGAAGAACCTGATGGATCTCGAGATCCAGGATCTCGCGCAACAGTCGGGCGGCGCGCTGTCGGCCGACTACAACCTGTTGCCGCCGGCCGATCCGGAAGCCGGCGTGGATACCGTGCTGCTGGCACTTGCCAAGGACGACGCCCTGGCCCGACAGCAGGATCTGCTCGGTGGTGCCGGCGGGTCGATCGATGCGTTCATTCCCAACTGCGTCGCGCTCTACAACGCCTGGTTGAAGTGCGGGCCGGCCGAGGATGACGCGGTGGTGTGTCTGGCCAACGTCGGTCACGAAACGATCGACATCGCGCTGGTGCGCGGCCAGGACCTGTTGTTCGCGCGCAATCTGTCGGGCGGCGGCAAGGTGCTCGACGATGCGATCGCCGCTGCGTTCAATGTCAGTGAACGCAAGGCCGAGACGCTCAAGCGCGACCTGCTCGACCTCGACCCGCAGAGTCGCGGCCGGTTCGCCTCCGGACAGGCCGAGAAGGTCACGCTGGCGGCGGGTGGTGCCGCCAACGCGATCGTTGCGGCGATCCAGAGTTCCCTGGCGTTCTGCAAGGCGCAGACCAAGATCGCCGACCTGCGGCTCGACAAGGTCCTGCTGGCCGGCGGTAGCGCGCGGCTGAAGGGCCTGCGCGGCCTGCTGCGAGAGGCGTTGCGCTGTCCGGTCGAGATCTACGATCCGTTCGCCAACCTGGATCTGAGCGGGCTGCCGCCCGAGGACCAGGAACAGCTGGCGGCGATGCGCAGCGAAGCGGTGATCGCGCTCGGTCTGGCGGTGTCGCGCTGCGACGATTCGTTGTATTCGCTGGAGATCCTGCCGGAGGCCGTCCGGAAGAAGAAGCGCTTCGCCGAACGGACGGTCTGGAACATCGCCGCCGGCGCCATCGGCACAGGCCTGCTGGCGGTCGCCGCCACGCAGGGGATGTCCGGCATGGAGGACGCCGGCAAGGCGTTGGCCGCGGTGCAACGGCAGAAGAGCCTGGCGGAAGGCACGCATCAGGACGCGGTGGCGCGGATCGAGGCCAACAAGATCGATCGCGCGATCGTCGAGCATCTGTCCGGGCACGCCGCGCCGCTGCACGGTTCGCTGCGCGCGCTGCGGGCGGTCACCACGCACGTGCCGCCGCAGGTCTGGCTGACCAAGGTGGAGTTGCAGCAGAAGGGCGCCAACAACGCCAGGAAGCCGGTGCTGCTGGTCAACGGTTTCGGCAAGGAACTGTCCGGCGAGGACGTCGGCTCGGTGCTCGGCGACTACGCGACGAAGCTGCGCGCCGAACTCGACAAGCAGGGCATGAAATTGAACTACATTCCCGACAACAGCAGCGAGAGCCGCGTCAAGTTCACGTTCGAGATCGCCTTGCAGGAGGGCAGCTGATGGACGTCTCGGCTTTCGTGCAGGAGA
>JADJPQ010000025.1 GCA_016713175.1 Planctomycetota bacterium | reverse complement strand
CGCAGTCTTTCGCGCATCTCCACTGGTCGGACGCCACTGGCCCCAGGAGTCGGGCGCACTGGGACGTGGCCAACGCCACCCGGTATTCACGATATCTACGACTACAGTCAACTCCTCTCGCTGCAGCAACGCGCGTCCGAGGCTGCCTGGGAGCGCCTGAGGGAGACGATCCATGACGCGGTTCACGCTGCCCTGGCCAATCCGGACCGCCCGCACAAGCGAGTGCCATTGCTCGATGGAGCGGCCCCCTCGGCCGCCGAGTCAACCACCAGAATCACTTTCGACACGACCAGCATGCCTTCCGATCTGCCCATCGAGGATCTCCCCAGCAGCGTCAACAACACGTCGCTGGTCCAACGGACTTTCGACGCTCTGGGAGAGACCAAGCCCGATCGACTTGTGGAGCTGCGAAGAACCGAACTCGTGGGCTTGGGGGAGATCGAGAAGCGTTTGGCCGATCGCGGCGACGAGCGCGGAGTTCGCGACTTGGCCGAGATGCTGGAGTTGGCGGATCGCTGGCGCACCGAGCGACCGCATCCAGCCATCAAGCAACGACGAGGACCTCGCGACAACGATCCGCTCGGAATGTACGACGATCGGATCATCACCATCAGCCCTGCGCTCTCTGCCTGGGACGATGGCGAAGTGCAGCAGTGCCGCGGGCGACTGAGGGAGGCACTGCGGGTCCTACTGCCACCGCTGCCAACGCCCTCACCGAGCGAGCAACCCGAAGGCAGCGTGCCAGCCAAGACCGAGGTTCTGTCCGACGTCCGGATCTCCTACCACGACGTGATCGATGGGCGCCCGGACCTGGGGCTTCCGCGCACGCCGAAGACGACCTACCGGACCTGGTGCCGCGATCCCCAAGCGGCTGCCGACCTCGACGTCAACCCGAAAGGCAGGGTCGCCGCCCAGCAACCGCTGCTTTCCGGTCTCATGCGATTGCACTCGCAGAAGTCCGCCAATCGACGGCCACCGGGGCGGAAGCAGAAGTAGCCACGGATTCCGCTCGGACTTCTTCGGACCCGAACGGACTCCTACGGACCCGCCGACAGCCATCAGTTGCCGGGTGTCAATTCTTCGCGCAATCCTTGCGAGGAATGGCCCGCAACTCCAAGTCCGACGGTGATGGCCCAGAAGGTGCACCGCGCCCCTCGGATGACTCAACGGAGGTCTCCCGCTCGGACAGCGCACTTGCCTACGTGCGCCGCGGCTGCCGTGTCGTCTTGCTGCACGAGGTGCAGCCGGATGGTTCCTGCTCGTGTAAGAACCGAAACCAGACGTGTCCCGCACCGAACGGGAAGGACTCAACGGCGAAGCACCCACGACTCAAGGAGTGGTCGAAGGACCTGATCACCGACGAGCGCGCTGCCACGACTGCATGGGGCCGCTACCCCAACGCCAACGTGGGTCTTTGCCCACGCGAGGACCAGATCGTCCTCGATGTCGATCCACGGAACGGTGGCGACGCCACCATTGGGAAGCTGATCGACGAGTTCGGCGACCTCACTGGCCCGTGCGCGCTCACCGGGGGCGGTGGCCGCCACTACTGGCTCAAGCTGCGATCCGGCATCGACATCGCCATCGCCACGCCCAGGATCAACCGCTCGCTGAAGGCGCTCGGCCCGGGCATCGACCTGCGCACCTGCAAGAACCAGGTCGTGGCGCCACCATCGATGCACAAGTCGGGCCACCGGTACGAGTGGGTTCAGGGACGGTCGATCCTGGCGTGCGAGCCAGTCGTTCCCAGCCAGGAATGGCAGCGGGCAATCGGGCTCATCGGCAACCTGGAGGACATCCTGTCGGAGGCCCGCAGCGGCGACTGGTCAGCGGACGATCTGGAACGAGCTGAGTGGGGTCTGCTCCAGCAGCGCCTGCTTGACCCAGACCGCGGCTACGACGAGTGGCTCCGCATCGGTGCGGCACTGAAGGCTCTCGGCGATGCAGGGCTTCGGCTCTGGATCGAAGCATCGCGTCCATCGAAGGACTTCGACGAGGCCGAGATCCGCCGCAAGTGGCCCGGCCTGACCGGCAGCAGCATCAACTCCTTGTTCGGGATGTTCGACGACGCCGACGCGACCTGGCGGAGTCGCTTCCAACAACAGCGCGCGCGGCCAGACGTCGGATCTTCATCGACAAGTGCGGGTTCCGCCCAAGGCGCAGCACCTGAGTCCGACAAGTGCGCGCGCCGTCCGCTCAGCATCGCCGACGTTCTCGGCCAGTGGCGCGTTGACGGGCCACTCATCCACGTGCCAACGGGGATCGCCAAGCTCGACGAAATGACTGGCGGCGGACCAACCTTCGGATGCCGCGTCTACGTCTTGGGTGCCCCGGATGCCGGCAAGACGCAGTTCCTGGTTCAGGTGGCGGACGTCTACCAGCAGGCCGGTGTCGTCGTCGGCATCCTGGCAATCGACGAAGAACCGGGCGATGTCACGCAACGCCTGCTGCAGCGCCGCGGGTTCACCAGGCGCGCATGCGAACTCCGAGACAACGTGGTGCTCGACTCAATGCGCGCGGCAACCGGACCGCTCGACGAGCTGCGAATCTACGACAGCGACTGGACCATCGAAGCCGCTGCCACCGACTTGGCTACCTACGCCAAGTCGATTGGCGCCCGGGCGGCGTTGTTGGTCGACAGCGTGCAGACGGCCCGGTCCGCCGCCGAGTCAGGCAAGGACGCGCGCTACGACGTCGTGACCGCCCGCGTGGCGGCGCTACGCGTCGCCGCCACACAGCACCGGATGATCGTGATCGCGACCTCGGAGATGAACCGTGGTGCCTACCGGTCGGTGCTCGCGGCGGAGCGAACCGACGACATGGCTGCGGCGAAAGAGTCCGGCGCAATCGAGTACTCGGCGCGAGTGATGATCTCGCTGCGCAGCGTGCAGGGCGAAAGCGATCTGATCGAGATGCGAGTAGTGAAGAACAAGCTCGGGCCGCGCACACCGTCCGATGAGGCTGGGGCCTACCTGCGCATCGATCGGCCGCAGCAAACGCTCACTGAGGCCAACGACTACACCGCGCCACCGCAGGACGATGCGGGCGCGCGCGCCAAGGCCGCCAAGAACGAGAGTCGCATTCTGCGCGACGCCGCACTGCTGGCGGTCATCATCTCCAAACAGCCTGGCGTGAGCGCCACGCGCTGCAAGGAACTGTTCACCGCACAGCCGGGAGGAGGGGCCGGCGACAGCCGCTTCCGAGCGGGTCGCGGGCGCCTGGGATCGGCACTGGTCGACATCCTTGGGGCCGCCAACAGCAAGCTCCTCTACATCGACGGTGGCGCCGTCCCGCCAGATGTCGTCAACGCCATTCCGATTGCAGATCGACCGGTAGTGGCCGCGTCGGTCAGACCCGCTGCACCACGCCCCAGCAACCCGCCCGAACAACCGAGTCACCCCGAGTCGCCCCGAGTCACCCCAAGTCACCCCGGGGCGACTGCCGCGAGTCCTGCTGAGAGTGTGTGTGCGCACACCCCTATAGGGGTGCGCACACACACTGACTCGCACACACATTGCGAACAGTCGAAACCGAGGTCACCCCGGAAGCGAAGCCGGGGCGACTCGATCGACGACGGCATGCCCGAGCAGCCGGGCAGCGCTCGGCGCCGCCGGCGCAAGACAGGTGCCTCATGACCATGTCCGTGCTCGACGCTGACATCGATCGCTTCGTTGCCCGCCTGCGTGCCCGACTGGCTGCCGGTGCCGCGACCTACGGCGACCGCTCGTTCACCCGGCCGGCGGGCGAGCTGGTGGATGAGGTGCAGCAGGAGCTTGAGGACGTCTGCGGCTGGTCGTTGTTGCTGTGGGTTCGGTTGGAACGGCTGCGCCAGCGCATTGCCGCGGCCGGCAAGGGAGAAATCGATGGTCGCGCCTGAAGCTCGTGTTCGATCCTGGGTCCGCGGCTCCGACGATGACGTCCGCAGCGGTCTGCTGGGCTATTTGTCGGTCAGCTACGGCACGCTCGTCCTCGATGGCCTGGTGCTGCGCCGGACCGCCGAGGGCCGGTTCGCGATCTCGTTCCCGGCCCGAACCGACCGCGCCGGCCGTCGGCACAGCTACATCCGCCCGGCCGATGACGCCGCACGCCGCGAGATCGAATCCCAGATCTTGGCTCAGCTCGGTCAGCACACTGAGGTGACGTCGTGAAGACCATCGACGCCGCGCGCATGTCGCGGAACGAACGGTTGGCCGAGATCGGCGAGATCATGGCGGCCGGGTTCCAGCGGATGGCAGCCAACGCAATCAGCCCAGTTCTGCGCCCAGGAACTCGGCTGAACAGCTTGATGTCCTCGGGCAATCCGAGGCTTCATGTCGGTCGACCATGGAGTCGCCCGCATGAGCATTGCCAACCAGATCGCCGCCCTCGACAGCCTGTCGACACCGGAGTTGGCCGCCGAGTTCGAACGCGTGATCGGCAAGCCGCCGCGCTACCGCCAACCGGCCTGGATGCGAAAGCGGATCGCGCACGCGCTGCAGGTCGCGGCGTTCGGAGGCCTGCCGTCGGTCGCCAGGGCGCGATCGCCAGACTCAACGCCGACGTCACGGTGCCAACCGCGGCGCCGCCACGATCGACACCAATCACCAGCACCGGGCCGCGCCCCGGCACGGTCCTACAGCGGGAATGGCGCGGCCAGCAGATCCGCGTCGAGGTCACGGCCGATGGCTTCGTCTGGAACGGCAACCGCTACGGCTCGCTTTCGGCGGTGGCGTTCGCGATCACCGGCGCGAAGTGGAACGGGAAGTTGTTCTTCGGACTCACGGAGCGAAAGGCGTGATCAAGAAGCCAAGTCCCCGCCACGGCAACGCCGCAGACCCGCGTCGCGATCTACGCCCGCCAGCGTTCGCCAGCGAACTCGAGTTCGACAGCATCGATGCGCAACGCGAAGCCGTCGAGGCCTACGTCACCAGCCAACGCGGCGAGGGCTGGGTCGCCTCCCGGATCGCTACGACGACCATGGGTTCTCGGCGGCAACGCCGACCGGCCCGCGTTCCCGCGGCTGATGACCGACGTCGCGGCCGCCAAGGTCGACGTGGTCGCCATCTACAAACTCGACCGGCTCAGCCGCAGCTTGGTGGACTTCGCCAAGATCGTCGACTTGCTCCAGAAGCGCGGCATCGCGCTGGTCTCGGTCACCCAGCAGTTCTCGACGGCTACCAGCCTCGGCAAGCTGACGCTCGGAATCTTGATGAGCTTCGCGCAGTTCGAACGCGAGGTGATCAGCGAGCGCACCAAAGACAAGGTGCTCGCGACACGTCGCCGCGGTGCCTGGACCGGCGGCCGACCGGTCTTGGGCTACGACGTGCGGGACAAGGCGTTGGTGATCAACAAGACGGAAGCCGATCTGGTCCGCGAGATCTTCCGCCTCTACCTCGACCACGGCGGGCTGGTCGCGACGGTCGCGGAACTTGAACGCCGCGGCATCAAGAACAAGTCGTGGGTGAACAAGGCCGGCAAGCCGGTTCACGGTACGCCCTTCGACAAGAACGGCCTGCGCGCGCTGCTGACCAACCCGCTCTACACCGGCAAGGTCCGGTGCGGCAGCGAACTGGTCGCCGGCCGGCACGACGCGATCGTCGACGTGGCGCTGTTCGACGAGGTCCAAGACGCGCTGCGCAACCATCGACGCGGCGCGCCCAGGAACACGACCAACCGCTGGGGTGCCATCCTGAGCGGCATCCTGCGTTGCGGCCGATGCGGGGCAGCCATGTCGCACGCCGCCAACACGCGCGGCAACCGGATCCACCGCTACTACATTTGCCAGACCGTGATGAAGGAGGGCGCCGACGCCTGCCCCGGCAGTCGCGCACCTGCCGCCCAGATCGAGGAGGTGGTCACGGCCAAGATCCGGGGCATCGGCGCCGACCCGACCGTCCTGCTCGCCACACTGAACGCCGCGCGCCAAGCCCGCCTTGCCCAGCAGCCCGAGCTGATCGCCGAGTCACGCCGCATCACCAACGACCGGACCGAACTCACCGGTCAGCGCAAGAACCTGCTCGACGCCCTGCAGCACGGCGGCGTCGCGGCCAACACGATCGCCGGCCGGCTGGCCGAGGTCGACGAACAGATCAGCCGGCTGCAGGCGCGGCACGACGAGATCGCGACCGCACTCGCCGCCATGCAGAACGACTCGATCGACGAAGTCGCGTTGCGAACCGCTCTCGCCGAGTTCGCGCCGATCTGGGATCAGCTGCTGCCCAAGGAACGCGCGCGCATCCTGCGGTTGCTGATCGCCGAGGTCCGGTTCACCGGCGCGACCGGCGAACTCACGATCGAGTTCCGCGACAACGCCATCGAGGCGCTCGCGCGCGACACGGCCAACCGGAGGTCAGCGTGACCGCGATCACGATGACGGTCCGGTTCCGCACGGCACGGCGACGCACCGCGCCCGAGCCGGCGCCGCCCGTGCACAAACTCGCCACCGGCATTGCCCGCCGCATCGCGCTCGCCCACCACATCGAGGCCCTCATCGAGCGCGGCGATCTTCGCGACTACGCCGCCGCGGCCCGGCGCCTCGGCCTGTCGCGGGCGCGCCTGACGCAGATCTGCGACCTCGCGCTTCTGGCACCGGACATCCAGGCCGCCGTGCTCCTCGGCAGGGTCGAGCCGCGCGATCGCCATCTACGTGCTGTCGGGACGGCACGCGCTCTGGCAGGACCAGAGGCGTGCCTTCCATGTTCTGTTCCCCGACCTCCAACTGGAGACCGCTGATGACGACCGTTCTCGACCAGACTTCCCCGGCCACCACGACCGCCAACTGGAACGCTGAGTTCGCCGCCCTGAAGGCGCGGTTCCCGCACGCCAAGGACACGATCGTGTTCTGCGTTCACGCCCTGATGCAGAGCCCGGACATCGGCCTCGACGACCTGAAGGCGCAGGCCGCGCTGCACGGTCTGCGCGTCACCGGCGCCAGCGTCACGGCGGCCCGCCGCCTGATGGCTGAAGGCAACGCGCAGGCGCCCGCTGGCGCGGCGATCACGGCCCCGGCAGCACAACGCCAGCCGCGCCGAGTTCGCGCCGCTGAGCCGCCCGTCGACACCGAGGCGTTGATCCGGCAGGTGGTCGGCAGGATCCAGACGCAGGGTGCTGCCGACAGCGAGCGGCTCAAGGACGCCGTGCGCAAGGCGGTGGCGATCCTGCAAGCGGCCGTCGGGTAGGTCGACCGGATGGCACCCAATCGACGCCGCAGGCGTTTGGCTTCGGCAAGTCACGCCGGCAGCGACACCACGAACACCCGGCGGATCCAGGCGGCGCGGTAGCTGGCGACGACACTCCGCCATCCGGCACCGGTTCGCATTTCTGTCAACCAGCGCCACGGGTTCGCGTCGGCAACTGGCTTGGGCACCACCCCGCCCGCCGGTGCGAACACGACCCGCGGCTCGCTCTTCCGAGGAACTTCTCCGCGATTTGCGATTCACCGTTGATCGACCGTTGGTAACGGCTGGCGCCGACGGCCGACCCAGGTCTTGCATGGCCGCCGACCCGCGCCGCGGAGGTCACATGCTCAAGGAAATGCGACGCAGCCGCGGTCGCGGCCGGAATGGCGAGAAACACCGGCTTCAGGCCCGGCTTCGGGCTTCCGGTCCGTAGCGATGGTGCCTACTTCGGCCGAGCCCATGAAACACCGCGCGCCGACGACCCGGAGTTGGCAGATTGCCGCGTTCTAGAGAACGGACAGCACGCGCCCGGATCGTGCGCGAACTCGGCGTCCGCACGCGCCCAGTTGCCCTTGGATCACAACCCTGGCGTCCTACCGGGCCTGACCGCGTGGCTGGTGTGTTCACAGCTGCCCGACGTGCACGGTGACTCCGTTCGAAACCGCGAAGCCAGCCGCGTTGAGTCCAAGATCGAGCACCGCACCCTGCGCATGGAACTCGACCCCAACAAAGCTCGTCGACACCGGAATGTTCCATGCCTTCGTAGCGACACCGCCCAGGCCCGACATGAGGTCCGTTGCCTCCGCCGCAACCCACGCGGTACACCCTGGCATGCCATAGGAGCCGAGAGCCCATGGCAGCGGCCGCCCGGACCATTGTGTCGTCGAGTAGCCCGTCATCAGGAACGCCGGACTGAAGATGGAGCTAGGAACGCCGGTCATTCGCAGTTCGAATCCATGACCGACGAACGGCAAGGATCCGGGCGCAGCGGCGAGTGTGGGAACGCCTGCGCTGCTGGGGCACCCGCTGCCGATCGTGCTGACCGTCCCAGGGTGTTGCACCGGCACGGTCAGCTCCCAGTGATTGGTCACAACCGGGCTGCTGAAGTCGTCGAACAGGACGCAAACGTCCCGTTGCGAATCGTAGACCAGCTCCAACCACTCGCGATGGCTGGGACGAGTGGCCGTTGCGAGCGGCGTCCAGTCATTTCCGTCCCAGCTCCACTGGTCGTTGGCGCCGGTTGCACCGGCACCGCCGACCAGCACCACCTTCCGACTCAGGCCGGTGCCCACCATGCCCGCCTCTTCGCATGGCGGCG
>JADJPQ010000024.1 GCA_016713175.1 Planctomycetota bacterium | reverse complement strand
GCTGCGCGCCGTGCCGATCGCCGCACGCTCCGCCGCCAGTCGCTCGGCGTTCGCGGCCAGGAACTCCACCGCCTTCTCGCGCGCCGCCTCCGCCAGCTTCCGCGCCGCCTCCGCCTCCTCCGCGCTGCGCTTCAAGTCCTCCTCCGTCGCGCCGTGGTACATCGCGATCAGGTCGCCGGCCGCCTTCTCCAGGTCTTCCCGATCCGCCAGCATCGGCGACAACCAGATCAACGGCAGGTTGTCCTCGTCCAAAACCCACACACCTTCACCACTGCTCACGGCTACACTCCTCGTATGGCATCCAAAAACAGCAACCCGCTCGCCGAACTGTCCGACGCGCAGCTTCAACTGCTGCTCGACAGCCTGCGTCTCGATCCAACGGGGCAAGAACACAAATTCTACTCCTGGAGGCCATATCACAACAAGTCGGACGGCAAGGAATCCTTCCAGCACAAGGTGCTGCGTTGTGATGCGAAGAACATCAACGTCATCTCCGCCAACCGCGCCGGAAAGACACAGGGCGGCGCAAGGCTCGTAGCGGCCCGGTTGCTTGGATTCGACCCGTTCTATGACGGTCTCCACCATCCGCTCAAGCGCACCTACAAGGTCCCGCAGTTCTGGTGGGCCTGCACCGAACCCGAGCGCGTAAAGGACAACTTCGACACGCTTCTGTCATTCATTCCGGATCAGGAGATCGTCCGCGTCTCCAATAAGCCACAACACCAGCGCGTCGAGTTGCGCAACGGATCGTGGGCGCAGATGAAGTCCTACGGCATGAAGCGCCGCGCCTTCCAGGGTGCCGCCCTGTATGGCGTGTGGAATGACGAGGAAGAGCCGGAGTTCATCAACGCCGAGCAACTCATGCGCCTCGTCGATCACAACGGCATCCTGCTGCGCACGATGACCCCGGTCGAGGGAACGACCTGGCTCTACGACGGTCCGCTCTACGGGCTCGGCGACACGCCCAAGGGCAAGAAGTGCTTCGAGAAGCAGCGCGGCCCGATGGCCTGGTTCACAGGCAAGATGCGCGACAACCCCTACCTCACCGAGGAGGCGATCCAGCTCCGCATCGAAGAAGCGGGCATGGACGAGGACGAGATCCTGATCCGCATCGAAGGCCAGTACCGCGTGCTCTGCGGCGAGAACGCCTTCGGCTCGGACAACCTCGCCTGGGCATTCTCCACCTGCCGCGAGCCGGTCGCGTTCGGCACCTTCAATCAGGAAGGCCTGCTCGTCGAGTCACGCGCCGATTCCGAGTACGTGTTCCGCGTCTGGAAACCGGCCACCGAGGGACACGCCTACGCCATCGGCGTCGATCCGGCCAAGGGCGGCGAGAACTCCGACGACTCCGTCATCGTGGTCAAGGACGTCTTGACCGGTGAAGACGTCGCCGTGTTCGCCGGCCGCACGGACGTGAACAACCTCGCCCAGCTCATCTTCGGCGCCGGCAAGCACTACAACGACGCCCTGCTCGTCGTCGAGATGAACGCTGGATGGGGGCAGTCCGTCAACACCGCCATCCGCCGGCTGCACTACCCGGAGCACCGCATCTACCGCCGGCAGTCGCAAAGCCGCTCCAACCCGGAACTCGACTCGTTCGGCTGGATGACCACCCAAACCACCAAGCCCGGCATGGTCCACGACCTCAAGCACGGCCTGCTCAACCGAGTATGCGTCGTGCGCGACGAAGACACCGTCCAGCAGATGCAGTCCTTCGTCCAGCTCAAGAAGCATCAGCCCGGATACCACGGCTTCGGACCGTCGTCGCGGAAGAAGAAGGACGATCGCGTCATGGCGCAGGCGCTCGCCTGGCAGGGATGCAAGCAGATCGGCGTCTACACCACCGACGCGCCGTCCATGCGCGGCCGCGATGCCGCGTTCGCATTCCGGGAACGACAACTGGAGCGGCAGCGAGCGCTCGTCGAGGACGACTTCGAAATCGACTTCGACGAGTGGTTCCGATAGCCTGACCACGAAAGAGAGAACATGGAAGCATTCTGCGCGTCACTCGTCGCCATTGTCAGCGTAGCGTTCACCCTGCTCTATCGGCACGACGCCATGCGCTCCGTCGGCCACATGGGGGAGATGCTCCGCGCCCAGCACGCCGCCGAGGCCACCCACGTACGCGACATGGCGCAGGTCATGCGCGACCTGACCGCCTACGCGCAGGCCAGCTTCAAGGCCCTGGAGGGTCGGTGCGTCGAGGCGCAGGAGCGCGCGCAGCACAACGAGCGCCAGATCCTCTCCATCCTGCTGAACGAGCGCCGCGGGCCGGCCGAGCGCGAGACCGAGGACACCCCGCCCGTGCGCCGCGCGCGCCCGGCGCAGAACGGCAACGTCAACACGTTCACGCCTCACCCCAACGCAGAAGGACACGGTTAACCATGGTCTACACCGGAACGACGAACACGTACAAAGACCCGTTTGCCAACATGCGCGGAGGCGGGGACCGCGTCGCCGCAGGGCAGCCCGCGGGCCGCCCGCATTAGCCGGCGTTCCAGGGGGCATCGCAGGCCATCACGCCCCCGATGGGCGGCGGTGCGCCGCAACAGCAGCAGCAGGCGTCCGGTGGCAGCAGCAGGGCTGGGCCCGCTGCTCGGGCACCTCTCGGTGGTGGCGGCGGTGGTGCTGGCGGCTGGCTGCCCGGCTTCCTGGCGGGCGGCCTGTCATCGCTGGGTTCCGGCGTGGGCTCGGCACTGGGCGGGCTCGGCGGAGGGCTCGGCTCGGCCGTGAGCGGTCTTGGCAGCGGCCTTGGCGCGCTCGGGTCCGGCGCCGCGGCCGGACTCACCAGCGCGGCCGGCGGTCTGGGATCGCTGCTCTCCGCGGCCGGGCCGGCGCTGCTCGCCCTGATCTGAGGAGGTCGTCATGGTCACGGTCAAGACGTTCGAATCCAAGCCCTACCACGGCCCGGAGCGGGCCACGGTCACGCTCTCCAACGCCGATCCGGCCGTTGGCTCCACCGCCGTGCTGTT
Organism: Planctomycetota bacterium; assembly: GCA_016713175.1. Lineage (GTDB taxonomy): Bacteria > Planctomycetota > UBA1135 > UBA1135 > UBA2386 > JADJPQ01. The sequence continues at coordinate 12,922 of JADJPQ010000024.1, read as the reverse complement.
CGACGTGGCCTACCAGGACATCCCGGTCGTCATGGTCGTCCCGCCGCGCGGCATGACCGCCGGCGCCGTCACCGCCACCAGCATCGCCAAGACCGGGTTCACCATCTCGGTGAGCGACAACTACGACCCGTTCAAGAACAAGGTGATCGACGTCTACTGGTTCGCGATGGGGGAGACCTGATCCATGCTCTACGCGCCGCCGCAGCCCATGTTCCGCAAGCACGAACAAGGCACCTCGCCCGAGGATCGCGTGCGGCGCGTCATCGAACGAGCATGGCTCAGCCAGGAGTCCAGCCGACTCGACCTGGAAGGTACCTGGGTCCGCCGACACCCAGTTCCTCTACGGGCAGCAGTACCAGCAGTGGGACCGCCAGCTATCCAAGATCATCGGCTACTCCGCCTCCTCGCAGCGCACCGTCCGCATGGCGTGGAACGTGTGCCTGCGCGTCATCGAGGACATGAAGGCGCTGCTGCTCCAGAACGCCCCGGAGATCAACGTCGTTCCCATGAACGGGGACTGGATGTCCGTGCAGGCAGCGCGCCACGGCGACGACGTGTTGAAGTGGAAGGCGGCGCATGACCGCTGGTCCGAGCTGCGCAAGAAGCTCATGGCGTGGCTGTGCTCGACCGGCAACGCCTTCCTCTGGTACACTTGGGACCAGAACCGAGGCGCCGCACTGGATGGGGAGCAGTTCGGCGCACCCGGTCAAATCATCCGAGCGGGCAAGTCGCTCGTCGATGCCATTTCGCCGATGCAGGTCTACGCCTCGCCGCACGCCACCGAGCTGTGCGCCAGCCCGTACGTCATGCGGCGCTACAACCTGTCCCGCCAGGCCGCCATCCGCGCCTTCGCCAACGGCGACCCGCGCATCATCGACGCCATCCTCAAGTGCCCCGGCATCGGCGGCGATCAGGTGTACTGGGAAACCGCCTTGGGCTCGACACCGCGTCCGTCGGCCGCTACCGCATGAACAACGCCTATGGCGGCGTGCAGAAGAACGAGCCGGACGATGAGGACGGGTTCATCTCGTGCCTTGAGTACCGCCACTGCCCCGAGGGTCCGGACGGCGAGTTCCCCGAGGGCTTCGTCGCCACCGCGATCGGCAGCCCGGAGTACATCCACGCCGTCATCGACATCGGCGACAACCCGTACACCTGGGAGCAGGAGGGCGAGCTGGTCGGCGGGCTCGGATGCACGCACTTCGGCGCCATCCGCCGGCCGGGCGCCATGTGGTTCGACTCGTGGTTGAAGCACATCCGCTCGCCGCAAACCGAGCTGAACCGCCGCCAGTCGCAGCAGATGGAGCACGCCAACCGCGTCGCCAGCGGACCGTTCATCTACCCCATCGGCTTCTCGACCTTCAAGCACAGCCTGTCCAATGACCCCGCGCGCATGTACGAGGGTCCGGCGCACACAAGCTGGCTGCCACAGTGGGTCCAGCCGCCTCAGATGCCGAACTACGTCGTCGAGGCCGGACGCGCGGCGCTGTCGATCCTGTCCTACATCGTCTCTCCGTTCGGCCAGACCGAGACCAAGGGCAGTTCCGGCTACCACTACGCGGCCATGCTCGAGGAGAAGCGCACGAAGGCCGGCCCGCTCGTCGACGAGTGGGAAGGATCGTGGGAGGCGCACTCCAACCTGGAGCTGCGCATGTTCCAGCGGCATCAGGGCATCCCGGTCAACATCAGCGTCCCCATGGCGCCGGCCGGCCGCGGCTCGTTCCAGCCACGCACCGGGCGCTGGCGCCAGGAGTGGTACTCGGCCGCCGACGTGGAAGGCGACATCCAGGCCATCGTCGATCAGGGATCGGCGCTGCCGACATCCACGCTCGCGTCCCTCGCCTTCTGGGCGGAGGGCGCGAAGAGCGGCATGATCAACCCGCTGGAACCGTCGATCCGCCAGAAGTTCTACCAGGACATGCGCTGGGGCGACGCCATGGGCACCCTGTCCGACATGCGGCAGGACTACGAGAACGCCGAGCACAACATCCACCTAGCGCAGGACCTCGCGCAGCAGCAGCCGCTCGTCAACCCGCAGGTCGACGATCTCGGCGTCCACGAGCAGGTCTACCGCAACTTCCTCAAGACCGACCAGTTCAAGGCCTGGAACCCGATGGCGCAGCTCCGCCTGCAGCAGCTCCACGGCATCGTCCAGCTTCTCCTCCAGCGCCAGGCCATGCAGGCCACGATGATGCAGGCCGCGCTCGCCGGCGGGGCGACGGTTGGTGGTGGTGGGGAAAACCCGCAGCTCGCGTCCGCCGCCGCGATCGGTCCGGGCGAGCCCATGGGTGGTCAGCAGACCATGACCCAAGGCTTCGGGAACGCCATCCTCCCCAACTCCGCCGGACCGCACGAACCAGGGTAACCAAGGCACCGGTCCGCCAAATTCTCTGTACATTGGGTGTACAGGCATGTACACCCAATGCGCAGTACTGGCGGAAAGAGCCGAGGTGATCCATGGCAGTGACGTATGCGTTGACGGTCTATCGGGACCTGGGGATGAAAGCCGGTGTCGGGCGGACGGTCGTCGCGGACGTCACCGTGACCGGAACGCCGGTGGCGATCGCGGACGGCGGGAACCCGCTGACGCTCGCCAACCTGCACACCCTCAACATGCGTCGGGTCGACCGCATCAACTTCGACGGTCAGTTCCTCGACACCACCTCCTCGCCGGTCCTGCTCACCCCCGCCATCTGGCACCCGGCCACGGGCGGCTTCGTGTGGGCCGAAACGGGAACCGACGGTGCGCCGTCCGAACAAGAGGTCAACGCCTTTGCGAATGCGGCGACGGCGTTCCGAGTGGAATTCGTAGGAGCCTGATCCATGGCAGCAACCGATATCGCGGCGTCGCACGTCTCGTTCACGAAGATCCGTGAGTTCCAAATCTACGGGCCGGAGAACCACGCGGGCGAGGACATCCGCTTCATCCACGGCACCCTCACCGTCAACGTCGGCTCGGGCAACACGGCGGTCTACACGACCGCCGCGAAGGTCCCCCTGACCAACCTGTTCGACCCGGCCCACGCCAGCTATCTCGGCCTGGACCGCAACCACATCTGGACCGACCCGCACTTCCGCATCGGCAACGGCGCGATCTTCTACGAAGCCGAGTGGGACTTCGGCTCGACGCCGCGGGTCGAGATCCAGGTGCTCGGCGGCAACCAGACCTACACCGGTTCGTGCGCCGTCACCGGCGCGACGAACACGTACGAGTTCGCCGCGCAAACCCTGCCGACCTACCTGATCGGCCAACTCGTCGCAATCGAAGGCTTCGCCACGGCCACGAACGGCGCGGTCGTCGGCCGAATCAGCACGGGCGGCGACAACAACACGCTCATCATCGACCCGGTCAGCAAGGTGACGTCCTCTGACGAAGGCGCGACGACCGTGACGATCTACCCGATCCCGTCGGGTCGCGACATGGTTTCCCAGCTCTCGGAGGTCAAGACGGCGACCGACTTCCTCGTCCAGACGCTCACCGCTCGCGTCACGCTCTTCGGTCGGCGGGCTCAGTAATGGCTGAGCAAGTCCCCAACCCCCAGTATCACGCGCAGGCGGGCGAGACGACCGTGAACCCCCGCGAGGGCAATTCGGTCGGCGAGCCGCTCAACGTGAGTTGGAGCGACGAAGAACTCGCGCAGCTCACCGAGGGCATCCCGGGCTTCGAGGACGACGCCCCCACCACGCTCGACGAACTTGCCGCGCCGCGGCCGGCCAAGCGCCCGGCCAAGGCCAAGGCCGCCCCGCCGCCGCCGGCCGCGGAGCCGATCGACGCCGTGGCGCTCGATGCGGCCATGACCGCCGAGGACGAACAAGTGCCGGCCGAAGGCGTTGCTGCCGACGCCGAGGCTGTGCCGGCAGACGACGACGCCCCGCTGCTCGAGTACCAGTCGGCGGACGGCTCGAAGATCCCGCTGTCCAAGCAGCACGTCGAGGCCCTGATCTCGGGCACCGAACAGGCGTTGCTCAACGAGCGCGCCGCGCTCGATGCGGTTCAGCAGGCGCGCGCCGAGGCCGCGCAGGCTCGCCAGCAGATCGAGCAGCTTGGCGCGTTCGTCCGCCAGGGCAACGCGGACGCCATCCTTCAACTGCTCGGTGTGCCGGTGCCGGCAGCGCGGCAGGCGCCCCTCCAGCCCGATCCCATGGCATCGGCACCCGACTTCTCGCAGGTCGACTGGTCGGACCCGGCGTCCATCCAGCAGGCCTTCCTCGCCAGCAACCAGCGCATGCAGCAGTCCTTCGAGGCGCGGCTGGCGCAGGAGGCGCAGGCTCGCCAGGAGCACGAGCGATCGGTCCAGCAGCAGCAGCAGCACCAGCAGATCGTCGGCTGGGGGCACCAGGTCGACTCGCACGCCGACCAAATGGTCGCCTCCCACCCGGCGGCCGCCAAGCTCAGCCCGCGGCATCTGGCAGCGGTGCAGCGCGACGTGCGCGACGCCGTGGTGCGTGCGTTCCATGCGCAGCGCATCTCGCCGCGGCACGCCGCACAGCAGATTCAGGCGACCCTCGCGCAGATCGTCAATGCCGAGGTGGCCGCCTGGGTCACCGACGGCCGTCAGTCACTCGGTCGCGTGGCCCAGCAAGCCGTGGCCAAGGCGAAGTCCATGCCGAAAGCAGCCGCGCCGCGGGTCACCGCGACGACCATGCCAAGCTCCGGACTGACCCCCATGGGAGACACGCACGACGAATGGGAAAGTTCGATCCTACGCGACATGAAGGCGCTTTCTCAGCGCAGCAATCTGGAGTAACCCATGGTTGACCTGACCAACGCACACAAGCAGCTTCTGCAGATCAAGTACACCGCGGGTCTCCAGGACTCGCTGTACAACAAGAACGTCATCCGCAAGCGTTTCAAGATGGACTTCGAGACCGTCATTCAGGACGGTTCCCGAGTCGTTGACGCGGTGCAGGTGCGGCGGAACAACACCGCTCGGTACGTGACCGAGCAGGAAGCGTTCCCCGAACCGCAGGTCGCCGTGGTCAAGAACACGGCCTGGTTCCCAACCTTCCTCCGCGGCGCCGGCTCGGTGTCCTACTCCACGCAGAAGCGCACCAGCATGGCGGCATCGTTCGCCAAGGCGCTCACCCTGGAAATGCAGGGCATCAAGGACGACGTCAACAACAAGACCGAGATGACCGCCTGCACCGACGGTTCCGGCCTGCTGGCGCAGATCGTGAAGGTGTCGTCCACCACCTTCCGCATCCCGCGCGCCAACGCCTACCGCCTCGAAGCCGGCTACGAGCTGCAGTTCTGGGTCGTGGGTGACACCACCGACTTCGACAACGCGACCACCACCACCATGCGCGCCAACCCGGCGTCGCACGCTCACTACACCGTCAGCTCGGTCGACTTCGACGACACCAACCTGGTGACGAACGAGTTCGGACACACCAACCAGAAGGCCGCGCTCGTCACGCTCGAAGAGGCGATGGACGCGGCCGTGGCGACCGGCGACTACATCACAATCGCGGGCGCTCTCCGGGCGATCAGCGGCCAGGTCTACACCACGGTCGAGATGGGCATCGGCGGCATCGTGGGCATGTCGCGCAACTACACCTCCAGCCCGTACGACCTCAAGACCTACGGCGCGACGTTCCAGCAGCAGACCGACGACCCGTCCCCGAACGCGACGGATTCGTTCTACGGCATCGCGCCGTCGACGACTCCGCAGTGGCGGCCGGTGGCGATCAACGCGGACGGCGCCGATCCGGATCCGCGGCTGTTCCAGCGCGCGATGACCACGCTGAAGAACATGTCCGGCAAGGCGATCGACGAGGTCTCGGACATCTACCTGCACTCCGATCACCTCGACACCTGGGCGAGCAACCGGTACGCCGAGGAGCGTGTCATGCTCTCCCCGGAGAACGGCGAGCAGTCCGGCAACCGCGGCATGCGGTTCCAGCGTCACGAACGGAAGTACCCTACCTACGCCGGCATCCCGCTGTGCGACAGCCGGTACTTCGACGTCGACAAGGCGTATGTCGTGATGAAGAACTACATCCGGTTCGGCGTGCTGGAGAAGTTCGCTCTCTGGGATCAGGGCGACGGCGGCCTGCACAAGAACTACGCCCGCAAGCCCCAGATCGACTTCGAGTTCCAGGGCAGCGAGAACATGGCGCCGAAGCTGCGCAACTGCCATGCGGTGATCTACAACCTCAACACGACGTTCGCCTGATGATCTCGGCCGACTACTCCTTCGACATGGCGCGGTGTGTGGCGCAGATTCGGTCGATGTCGGGTCAGGACGACATCGACATCGTCTGGAACAAACACACCAACCGCTGGGTCGTCGTGCAGCGCGTGAAGGAAGCCAAGTTCCCGCTCGATGCGCTGGTCGTCGGCTGCCTACCAAACCCGGACAACCCGCCACCCATGACCGACATGCGCGCACTGTTCGCGGTGCGCGACAAGGACGGCAAGTATCTGAACCCGATTGGCCGGGAACAGGAGATGGCGGAACTCCTGGTGGTGTCGAGCTTCCGGTCCGCGGAGGCCTGGCGGCTGATCAAGGAGAGTCGGGACGCCGCCGCCCGGCACAAGGCGAAGGAAGACGCCGAGTGGCGCGCGGAGATGAACGCCGCGGCCGAGCACGAGTTTGGGCGGGTCTTTGGTACGGCGCAGCACAGTGTCAGCTTCCCGTGAGGTGACGGCCTATGTCGATCCAGACCGGGATGACGCTCGATGAGCTGGACGACGCGCTCAAGGCGTACCTGCTGATCACGGACAACGCCGCGGCGCACTGGGACACCACCGAGCGCCGCGACCTGCTGAACCGCGCCCAGAACTGGGTGCAGCGCAAAGCGCTCTCGTCGCACTACGAGCGACGCACCGAGTTCTTCCTGTTCAACACCGACGGAACGTCCGGAACGGTGCTGCTGCCCGCCGACATCATCGTCGAGGTGGCGCTGTACAAGTGGAACGGCTCGAAGTCCGGCGACGCGGCATGGGAGCAGATCCGCCTCATCCGCCCGGAGGAAGAGCACAAGTGGCAGAACACCGGCTCGGAAGAGGTCTGGGTGTCCGAGCGCGGCAAGATCCGCGCGAAGGGCTCGGCCTTCCCGACCGGCGGTTACCGCCTCCAGTACATCCAGCGCGTTCCGGATCTCGCGAACACGTCGGACGTCTGCCAGCTCAGCCCGGACCTGCACGAGTACGTGTGGCTGCGCGCGGCGCAGAAGGCCGCCGAGGCCACCAACGACGCGACTCTCGCAAACCGCGCGATCGCCGACCTGGCGGACTGGGTCGAGCAGCTCCAGCAGCAGTCCGGCCTGTTCGCCGAACTGCGCAGCGGAGCGACGACGCCGCGGCTCGCGCAGGACTTCACGGATGGGTCCCTGTTCCGCCTCATGGAGCGCCTGCGCGTGCGCATGGCGCCGTCCGTGGGCGGCGACAAGCTCACCCGTGACCTGCTCGTCGTCATGCTGAACGATGCGCAGCAGCGCATCGCCCTGACGATCAAGAGCGTCTTCTCAACGCACATGGAGAAGGCCTGGATCTTCGACATGGGCAACGGCGCGTCAGAGATCCTCCTGCCGCGCGGCTTCAAGTCCCACATCCTCCTGCAGCACCAGACGACGGCGGACGCCGGCAACCTGGGCTGGGTGGAAGTGCCGATCGTCCGCTCGATCGACCAAGAACTGTCCACCTACTCGTTCTTGCCGCAGGTCGTGGACAGCCCGAACATCGGCGCGCCGGTGGCGGCGATCATCTCGGACAACAAGCTGCGGTTCCTGACGTCACAGGCGCCGACCGGCACGTTCCGCATGACCTACATCGCGACCATCGTGCCGCTGATGGCCGACGAGGACGAGTGCGTTCTGGATGTCGAGTACCAGCAGGCGGTGATCGTCGAGGCGGCGAAGGACATCGCGGCAATGTTCGGCCTGCGCGAGCAGCAGGCCTACTTCCAGCAGCAGGCGGACGAGTGGTATCAGCGGCTCATCGCGGACGCCAGCCGGCGCAGCTACCGCACGTACGAGAACATCCAGGACACGATGGGCTGGTCGAACGACGGTGACGGCCTGGCGCTGCCGTACGGGATCTGAGCATGGCTGTCAGCGACGCATCGGGCGACGGTGTCGGAACGGTCGAGATCGCCGGCCTTGGCTTGGGCCTGGCGACGAAGGACCGCTCGACGAAGATCCCGCACGGCGCGGCGACGGGGGCGGACAACGTGTCGCTCTACCGCGGCAACCTGCGCGACGCGCCCGGCTATGCCCGGGTCACGAACGTCCTGCCGCGCTCGCCGGCGCTGCTGTTCGACGGCACGACGCACATGCTCCGCTCGATCCTTGGCATCGGCACGACGCCGTTTGCGATCGACGAGCCGGCGCACACCGTCGAGGTCCTGATCGACACGTCCAGCATCGCTGGCCCGCAGACCGTGCTCTACAAGGGCAAGGGAGCTGCGATCGGCGCCACGCCCGCGCTGGCGAACACCGACTGGATGGTGACGCTCGAATACGACACGTCCGCCGGCACGGACGTGCTGTCGGTGTACCTGCGCATCAGCGACACGATCTCGTTCCACGTCTTGAAGACGGCGGTGACCACGTCCAACGGCGACCCGATCCTGCCGAACACGCCGCTCTGGATCGCCTTCACCTACGACGAGAACGCAGGCGAGGCGGAGCTGTTCGTCTACAAGCCCGGCGAAGCCCCGGGAACGGCCGTCACCGGATCGCCGATCGCGGTCCAGAACTCGTTCGGGAGCTTCTACGTCGGCGGCCAGCCGATCCTCGATACGGCGATCGTCCGCGAGGATCAGGTGTCGCAGTACCACTTCCAGGGCGTCATCCAAGAGCTGCGCATCTGGGACGACATCCGCACGGCGACGGAGCTTGAGGACAACAGCGAATCCCAGATCGCCGACACAGCCACGGTCATCGGCTACTTCCTCACCGGCGGCGACGGCACGCAGATCACGGACGACACGGGCAACGACGTGATCCTGTCCATGGAGCCGACGCGGGCGACGTGGGAGGATCAGGGGCTCATCGCGTCGCGCGACGGCAAGGCGCTGGCCTTCGACGGCAAGAACGACGTCCTGGTCGTGCCGAACGCCTACCTCTACCGCAGCCCGAACGCGGACGAGGATGGCAAGCTGCTGGCCTACGAGTCCTGGTGGTTTGCGATGCAGGTCCGCGTCGACGTGCTCACCGACCACTCGACGATCCTGCACTACACCCACCTGTCCAAATCCGACTACGTGGACAACGTGGTCTCCGCCACGGTGATGAGCGGAGCAGTGACGTTCACAGACGAGCGCTTCGGCATCATTCTGGAGGTCGCCGAGGACGCAACGCACGCGGGAGAGTACGAGTTCCGCGCCATCGTCATGGGACACGAGGCCATCGACCCGACGGAAATTCATGCGGAATGCGTCTCGACGGACCTTTCCACCGGAGCCGGTGGCGGGATTGCGGTCGGAACGTCGTATCACGTCATGGTCACCTATGACGCGACGACCACTCCGGGCGTGCTCAAAATCTGGCTGGACGGGGAGAACAGCAACGCGTCGCCGGACACGCAGTTCTTCACGTCCGCCGGATTGCTGGACTACCGCCTCATCCCAACCGACAACGATCCCATCGGATCGGCGCAGAAGTACCTGATGCTCATCGGCGGCGCGGCGGCGCGCTCGCGCAAGGGCGAGTCGAACCAGGCCGATCCGAACGACATCGACTGGCAGCCGGACGGCACGCGCTACTTCGCGGGCGCGCTGGATCAGGTCGTCATCGGTTCCGGCCTGCCTCCTGCAACGACCACGGTCAACCTGCGCGGCAAGCTGCTGTCCAGCGAGTACCTGACGCGGGCGATGATCGCCTCGCTCAACACGTCCGTGCTGTCGTGCTGGCTGCTCCACGAGGGCGCCGGCGACGTGCTGGAGGACATCGGCATCCAGGGGAACGCGTTCACGTTCCTGGAGAGCCCGCAGAACCTCCGCGCCAACTCGCGCATCGACACGATCGCCCGCGGCAAGGTGCTCGGCATCGTCGATCAGCACTACCGCACTCCTACCGGTGCGGCGAAGCGCCTACTGGCGGTGCACAACGGCGGCATCGCCGAGATCGACGAGTCGACTGCCACTCTCGACCACCTGTTCGACGGCATCCGCAACAACGCCAACAACATCATCGGCCTGTCGCGCTGGCGCGACACGGTCATCCTGTGCACCGGCGAACAGCCGAACATGATGATCTGGCGGGACGAACTGTATCCGCTGTCCATCGAGCCGCCGACCGGCTTCATCCCATGGGGCGTGACGGACCAGTTGGAGGGCGGCAACCTCAAGCGCGGCCGGCGCACGATCGGCTTCACCTACTGGAGCGACTTCCAGGGCAAGCGATCGCCGCTCGGCGCGACCATCAGCTTCGAGTTACGCCACGAGGCGAACGTCGTGCTCGGACTCGACGCCGAGATGATGCAGACCACCGCCCGCACCATCCGCAGCCTCAAGGCGCCCTATGACCTGACAGGCAACGACACCTGGCTGCGCATCCAGGCGTGGCTGGACGGCGAGGAGGGCGGACCCGGAACCGGTGACCCTGGCAACACCCACGTCAAGTTCACGGACAACGCCGGCAACAAGAAGCCGTGGATCAGCGACAAGGACAGCGTAACGCTCGAAGAGATGGCAAACGCCATCGAACTGCGCGCCAAACGCGTCTTCGTCAAGACGTTCGGCGACGACACCTTCGAGATCCACTCGCGCTTCTTGGGGAGTGACGCGCGCCTCAAGGTCCAGAACGCCGCGGGCGGCGCGGACACGATCGACGTTGTGTTCGGGTCGTCAACCCCGATGGGGTTCAGCTCCGGTCCGTTCTCCGGCACCGGGCTTGTGTTCGCCGCAACCACGATCACGCGCGCCGCTGGCTCGTGGATCACGGACGGCTGGGCGATCGGAAAGACCCCGCGCATCTCCAACGCCGAGGACGCCGCGAACGACGGCGACTGGACAATCACAGGCATCTCGGCGACCGTGCTGACGTTCGCGGCAGCATCGTTCACGGCCAACCTGGACGACGAGTCGGCAATCCTGACCGACACCGACATCATCGACGGCACCGGCGTCTCGGGCCACAGCATCCCGCTGCCGTTCCCGGAGGACAAGCAGGTCACACACCTGGAAATCTGGATGACGCTGGCGGACGGCAACGCCAACGACATGCGCCTAGTGGCGCGCGTTCCACGTGGAACCGAGTCCTACAAGATCCAGGTATCCGACGAGCTTCTGACCGGCGAGGTACTGGAAAACGACCTGGGTCCGGTCCCGAAGTGCCGCTACGTCGTGCCGTTCGGAGCGCGCCGGCTGTACTTCGGCGATCCCCTCGAACCGCAGACCCTCTACATCTCCGAGCCGAACCGGCCGTGGTTCGTGCGCGACGGCGCGGCGGTGGAGTTCGTGGACGGGCGCGACCTCGAACTGACGATGGCGATCGGGGCGGAGGACAACGTGATCCTCTGCAAGAACACCGAGGTGCTGGTGCTCACGCCGACCGGCAACCCCAACGTTCCTTTCCAGTCGGCAACCCGGTTCCGCAACACCGGCGCGGTCGCCGCGTTCGGAGCGGTTGAGGTGATGGGTACCGCCATGTGGCCGGACGATGAGGGCATCATCGCCTACGACACGTCGAGCGTCACCGACCTGACGGAAGTCATCGAGGACACCTACGAGGCGTTGGACCCGTCCACCCGATCGAACATCGCGGGCGCGCTCTACGAGCGGGAGAACGTGGTCGGCTGGGCCAGCTCGACCGGCGAGACGCTGGTGGACGGCGCCAAGGTGAACGATCAGGTGCTCTGGTACAACTACCAGGTCGGCCGCGGGCCGGACGGCCGCATCTACGGGTGGACCATCCAGACGGCGATCAACGCCACGCTCTGGGCGCTGGTGCAGAGCGAGAACCGCGCGGAGCGGTTGTTCTTCGCGGACACGTTCGGATACATCTACGAGTACGGTGTCGGGAAGTACGCCGGAAACTGGGATGGTTCCGCCATCCTGACGACGGTATCGCTTGTGGTGAGCGCAGGGTCATCGACGACGGTGACGGTACCGCAAGCGACGCTGTCGAACCTACCGGACGGGCACAAGGGGTTGTGGGTCACGCTGAACCACGTCTCCGGCGCGATGGGTGGTTCCGCGAGACGCGGCTGGTGGTGGCGGACTCGCTCGCCTCGCCGTCGGTCCTGACGGTCGACCACCCGTGGACCGAGAACCCGCAGGCCGGGGACATCCTGGTGGTGGGTCTGATCCCGGCGCACTGGGAGAGCGGGGACATGTCGCTGGTCGGGCAGCACCGCGAGGCGCGGGCGCTGGCGGTGCACGTCGTTCTGCGGTCGCAGGACGTGACGGTGGGGACCTACGGCGAGCTGGGGTGGAAGGCGACGCGCGGCATCGCGAACGAGCCATCGAACTTCTCGGTCGCGAACGTCGACCTGAACGCGACGCACCTGCAGAAGCAGTTGCGCGACAACGCCCGGGGCATGCGCCATCGGCTGCGCTGGCGAGGCCTGTTCCCGGGCATCGGCTTCGAACTGGAATCCATCTCCATCTCCGGCACCGGACTCGGTTCTGGTGACGTATCAGGGACCACGACATGAGTCATACGGCGGTTGTTGGATCGGGCTACGTCTCCATCGAGAACGGCCGGCACGGCGTCTTCACGGCCGATTCGCCGAACGCGGTGCTCGACTGGGTGCGCAACAACGCTTTCTCCGGCCGGGTCGTCTTCCAGCCTGGGGTGTACCTGTTCTCCAGTTCCGCGACGCTGCCCAACGCCAATCTGGAAATCGTGCTGGAGCGCGGGTCAACGCTCGTTCCATCGCACAGCGGAGCGATCGGCCTGTTCGAAATGACCGGCGACAACGCCGCCATCACCGGCGGCGGCAAGGTCTCCATCCCGAACTGGGTCAACAACC
>JADJPQ010000023.1 GCA_016713175.1 Planctomycetota bacterium | reverse complement strand
TCTGTCGTTCCCATGACGCATCCTGACAGCATAGACCAGACCACGCAAAACCGTTCGATTCCAGACATTGCCGCGGGAGCACTGCCGACCATCAAACTCTGCTGTCGCAGTTCATCTAACCACTGCCGCATGAACTCCGGCGAGAATGGATCTGCCGGGAAACCAACGCGGTTCCCCAGGCGTGACCCCTGACGCCGAAACTCGAACCGACCGGTTCACCGATCCCCGGCCACTGGAAGCTGCAGAAAACGCCGAGGTCCAGCCACCCTGCGCCGCACGCCCACGACGTCGATCGGGTGTTGGTAGACCCAAGCCAGACTTACAGGACGAGGTTGTTGGAGCCGAGCCACCCCGGAGTCGCGCCCGGGGTCATCGGGCTCGCGGGAGAGCATTCAGCACCAACAGCGCACGCGTTTGCGCCATCCGCAAACGCTACGCATATCGGGGAAGTTCGCCCGGATCGCTGGATTCACCGGCGCCAGCAATGCACGTCGTTGCGCGAGATTCATCGCAGCGATGCGTTCGTGCGTCCCCAAGACCTTGACTCCGACATCGTTCGTCGGTTCGGTGATCCCGACGCACCCAGGTCACCACCCTTCGCCGCCTTGCACGCATACTGGATTCCACAAGAGCGCATCCCGCGCTTGTTCGTAGCCCAGCGCGTATCAGGCCAGCACCTCGTCGCCGGCGACGCGGCATGCCGTGGTCATCGCGTACACCTGGGCTTCGGGCATGGCGGAACTGGCGCCTGCGCGACCGCAACGTGCCAGCAGACCGGCCAGCAGCGATCCGCCTGCTTGCGAAGGCCTGCAAGCACGACTGTCGCGGCGCGGGCCGCGGGCCGCGCCACAAGATCCGCGTTCGAGAGAGAGAGAGAGAGAGAGCATCTCATCGAACCTCCTCCGGTGGCGTCTGGGCTTCAGAACGGTCGACGACGGTCGCCTTGATACAAGGAACCAGCGGGGACGTAACCCCCCGACCCCGCAACCCGCAACCCCTGGTCACCACTCGAGGGGGATTGAGGTCGCGGAGCTAAGAATTACACGCCAGAGTCATGCGGTCAAACAACTTGCAGCCGGACCGGTTATCTTCGCCACGCTCGTGCCTGTTCACCGCCTTTCACGCATTGCTGCTGGCCGCCACTGCCAGCGCCCAGGATCTCACCGGCACCGTCCTCGGCTTCGACGGCGTTCGCCCCGCGCCACGATCCATTTCCAGAGCGATAACGTGCCTTGGCGAAGTGCTGACCGACGCCGCCGGCCGCTTCACCCACTCATTCCAACCGGTTCCACTATCACCGCGTGGATCGACGGCGTCTGCGTCGTCCAGCGCCGGTCGCCGCCGCCGACACCGACGTGACGACCCGCTTCGCGGCGACGCCGCATGTCGTTCCGCGCCCGCCTGTTCGCGCCTTACGCCAGCTGGTTGCGTTCGCCGACATCCGATCGTTTGGCGCCGACGCCGACACCGCCGTCACCGCCACCACCGACGAGACCGGCGCATTCGCCGTCCACCTCGAGCAACCCGCCCGGCAACTCCGCATCGATCCGGTCGGCTGGGCCGTCGACGTCGCGGGCCCGTTCGACCACGCGATCGAGACCAGGCTGGACCTGCGCGTGCTCGACCGCGGCTGGTTCACGATCACCGGCGGATCCGCGACGACCTCGGCAACGCGGTCGCACACGCCAAAGGTCGCCGCCCGCCGCCGCAGTTCACCCATCGCCAGCACCAGAAGCCGCGCGCCGACGGCACCTTCACTGTGGTCGACGCAACCCGTTCACCGAACTGGTCGTTCGCGACCGCTTCACCGAAGTGGCGTTCCTCGACGGCGACTTCGCGGCGACCGCCACGTTGCCGATCTCAACCCGCGATCCCGGCTTCACCACCGTCGTCGGCCGCGTCGTCGATGCGGCCGGCAAGGGCGTCTACGCGTCGCTGCATGCCGTCGCCGGCGAGGCCGACCCCGGCGAACACGACCTGCCGATCGCCGGATCCGGCCGGGATGGCTGGTTTCGCGCCTACCTGCCCCTGGTCCGCCGGACGCTCTGCGCCAATACCGAGAACGGCGCTCACGGCCGCGTGAACTGGCACGTCGACGTGTCGCCGACGATCGTCGTGCGCTGAACCGTTCGACGCGGCAACAAGTCCAACAGACCATTGCCTTCCCGCCGGGCCGTCGGCTAGCACATCGCGCCCATGAGCAAGATCAAGGTCAGGAATCCCGTCGTCGAGATGGATGGCGACGAGATGACCCGCATCATCTGGAAGTTCATCAAGCAGAAGCTGATCCTTCCGTACCTCGACATCGACCTGAAGTACTACGACCTCGGCATCGAGCACCGCGATGCCACCAACGACCAGGTCACCGTCGACTCCGCCAACGCCACGAAGCAATACGGCGTCGCGGTCAAGTGCGCGACCATCACGCCGGACGAGGCGCGGGTGCAGGAGTTCAAGCTGAAGGAGATGTGGAAGTCGCCGAACGGCACGATCCGCAACATCGTCGGCGGCACGATCTTCCGCGAACCGATCATCTGCAAGAACGTGCCGCGGCTGGTGCCGGGCTGGACCAGGCCGATCGTCATCGGCCGGCACGCCTTCGGCGATCAGTATCGCGCCACCGACTTCGTGGTGCCTGGCGCCGGCACGCTGACCGTCACGTTCACGCCCAAGGGCGACGCAGACCATCGAGCACAAGGTGGTTCGACTTCCCAGCCGGCGGCGTCGCGCTGGCGATGGCCAACCTCGACGATCAGATCATCGGCTTTGCCCGCACTCGTTCACACGCGTTACGGCCTCGAACGCGGCTGGCCGGTCTACCTGTCGACCAAGAACACGATCCTGAAGCGCTATGACGGCCGCTTCAAGGATCTGTTCCAGCAGGTGTTCGACCAGGAGTTCGCCGACAAGTTCAAGGCGAAGAACATCGTCTACGAGCACCGGCTGATCGACGACATGGTCGCGTCGGCGATGAAGTGGGACGGCGGGTTCGTCTGGGCCTGCAAGAACTACCACGGCGACGTGCAGAGCGATTCGGTCGCGCAGGGTTTCGGCCCGCTGGGCCTGATGACGTCGGTGCTGATGACGCCGGACGGCAAGACGGTCGAAGCCGAGGCGGCGCACGGCACGGTGACGCGGCACTACCGCGAGCACCAGAAGGGCAAGCCGACGTCGACCAACCCGATCGCGTCGATCTTCGCGTGGACGCAAGGGTTGAAGTTCCGCGGCAAGTTCGACGGCACGCCGGATGTCGTCGCGTTCGCCGATGCGCTGGAGAAGGTGCGTCGAGACGCGTGGAGTCGGGGCGGATGACGAAGGATCTGGCGATCCTGATCGACGCCAAGGCGCCGTGGTTGACGACCGAGCAGTTCCTGGATGCGCTGGATCAGGGGCTGCAGGCGAAGCTGAAGCGCTGAAGCGGCGGGGCTGCCGGTCGCCGTTGACCGACGCCGGCGCGCTATTGGCACCCTGGCTGGCCAACCTGTCGCCAAGCCGCGGCGCGCGCGGGCATCGACGCCCGACGCCTCGTGGCTCCCGTTGCGCCAGCGCGTGGTTGCCGCCGTTGCCGGAGCAGGCCGGCTGATCGGCTCCGGCGACGTCCGGCCTCCCGGCCACCGCCGTCGCGACCGCGGTCGCCGTCGCCATCCCCGGGCGTCGCCATGACAGTTGCAATCACCCGCACTCTCGCGAACTCGACAACGGTTCTTGCATCTTTGCCCCGGCTCCACCATATTTCTGCGCATTCAACATGACCACGGCACGGGCCCCGAAGTCGAACTGCCGCCGTCGCGCCAAGCCAACGGCGCCGCTGTTGCCGTTCCGGCCGCAGCACGGTGGCCGTCGGCCCGGCGCCGGACGCAAACCGAACGGACCGGAGGCCGGCGTCGACCACCGGACCCGCGCGGCGCTGGCGCCGCGATTTCCGGTGCATGTGACGGTCAAGCTGCGATCAGGGCTGCCGCGACTGCGCCGCCGCGACGAATACGCCGCGCTGCGCGCGGCGTTCGTCGCCGGCTGCCGCGGCCCAGCCGCGGCAGCCGGGGCGTTCCGTCTGTGCCACTACGCCGTGCTGAACGACCACCTGCACCTGATCGTCGAAGCCCATGACCGCCAATCGCTGAGTCGCGGCCTGCAGGGCCTGCTGATCCGGATCGCACGCAAGCTCAACAAACTGTGGCGACGCAAGGGCTCGGTGTTCGCCGATCGGTACCACGACCACATCCTGAAGTCGCCGCGGGAGACCAGAAACGCGCTGCGCTACGTGCTGCAGAACGCGCGTCACCATGCGGCCGAAGGCCGCATGGTGGACGCGATTGCGCCGATCGACACGTTCACCTCGGCGCCCTGGTTCGATGGGTTCCGGCAGACGATTCGCGTTCGTGGCCTCGAAGCAATCGTCCGCCCGATCACCGATTCCCGCACCTGGCTACTGACGATCGGCTGGCGGCGACGCGGACTACTCAACGTTAGCGATGCCACAGGCTGAACGACCGCTCGCCAATCGCTGCACCCCCGCACCGCGGCCCCGCGCCGAGGCTATGCTCCTCGCCAGCCATGCCTGCCGACCCACCGCACCCACTGACCCTGGGCACCCACGCCAACTGGGACCGCATGGTCGCGGAAGCCAATCCGGCATCCATGCTGGTCGCGATCCGCAGCAAGATGGGCGACCGGATCCGCCAACACCTCGACGCCGAAGACGCCTGGCAAGAGACCTTGCTCATGGCCTGGCGCGACCGGGAGTCCTTCCAGTGGCGCGGCCCTGGCTCGTTCCGCCGCTGGTTGCTTCAGGTCGCCGACAATCGCATCCGCGATCTCGCCGCTCACGCCGTCGCTGGCATCCGCGGCAAACTGGTGGCGTTCTCGGACATGCGCAGCCCCTCGTCCGACAGCAGCGGCTCCTGCTACGCCGGTCCGGTGCAGACCACCTCCCCCGGCCGCGCCGAAGCCGATCGCGAACTGGCCGCTCGGATGGAAGCCGCGCTGGCTGCCGTTCCCGAAGACGGCCGCGATGTCGTCCGGCTGCGGCTGTTCGAGGACCTCACGATGGAGGAGGTCGGCGAAAGGCTGGGCCTCGGCGTCGAAGGCGTTCGCTACCGCTTCCGCCGCGGTCTGGACTGCTATCACCGCGCCCTGCGCCAGGCACATCTTGTCGATTCGCGCGGCCTTTTTCCGGAATAGGTGAACGGGTGGCGGCGCGAGAACCTCTACCGCCCACCGTGAACCAATCCTGCCCGCCGCCGGACGCCGCAGCGCAGGCGTTCCTCGACACCGCGCTCGACCGCATCCTGCGCGCCTGGTCCGCAGGGCACGAACTGACGGCCGACGAACTGGCCGCCGAACGGCCGGATCTGCGCGCCGAAATCGAGGAACTGGTGACGACGGCTCGCGGCACCGCCCTGGTGCGCCCACAACCCTTGCCGCGGGTTCCGGGCTACGACGTCCTGCACGAGATCGGTCGCGGCGGTATGGGGATCGTCTACGCCGCGCGCCAGCTCGGGCTCGATCGCCTGGTGGCGTTGAAGGTGCTGCCGGAGTTCGTCGCCGGCAGTGAACGGGCGCGGCGGCGCTTTCTCGCCGAGGCACGGGGCCTTGCCAAGGTGCGGCATCCGCACGTGGTGACGATCGTCGACGTGTTCGAGACCGGCTCGCTGCTCGCTTATGCGATGGAGTGGATCGACGGCAAGAGCCTGGCGGATGTGCTGGCCGAACTGGGCAGCCAACGGCGCGATCCGTCGGTTCCCGAGATCAGCTTCGGCCGGGCAGGCAGCGAACGGTTGCCGCGCGACCCGATGGTGTGGTTCTGCCGTCTCGGGATCGCGATCGCGCGCGCCCTCGCCGAAGTGCATCGCTGCGGGCTGGTGCATCGCGATGTCAAGCCGAGCAACATCCTGCTGCGCGCCGACGGCACACCGTTGTTGTCGGACTTCGGGTTGGTGCACGACACGGATACCAGCCTGACGCGGTCGGGACAGATCGTCGGCACACTCGCGTTTGCACCGCCCGAACAGTTGGCCGGCGCCAACGAGCGGATCGGGCCACCGTCGGACGTGTTCGCGCTCGGCGCGATGCTGCACTTGGCACTGGCGGGCTCGCCGGCGTTCCCGGGGCAATCGGCGGTCGAATTGTGCGCCAGCATCGAGGCGCGCAGGCGACAGCCACTGACGAAGCTCGGGTTGCCGCGCGACCTGGAGACGGTCGTCGGCAAGTGCCTGGAGCCGCGTATGGCGGACCGGTATGCGACGGCAGATGCGGTGGCGGCGGATCTCGAGAATGTGCTGGCGCTGCGGCCGATCGCGGCAAGGCCGATCGCGGCCTTGCCGCGATTGTGGCGCCTGGCGCGCCGAAACCGGCGCGCTGTCGTAGCGGCCGGCCTTGCGGCGCTGGTCATGGCGCTGGTGACGGTTCTGGCGACCTGGCAGGTTGCAGCACGATTGACTGCGCCGATCGCATTCAAGGAGCACTTGCGCAATGCGCATGCCGCCCTCCTTCGCGAGTTCTACGACGAGGGCCCGGGACGCGACGCAACCCGCCCGCGCACGCCAACCGACCGGCTGCTCCAGCGTACGACCCAGGCGCTGGGACACTTCGACCTCGCTCTCCAGTGCTCTGACGACCTTGGCGCCGCACGCGAACGCGAAGTCGTGGCACTGGCAGATGGCGTTCTGGCCAGGATGGCCGCTGCCAGCGGGACGAGACCAGACCACTACGCCCTGGCCGAGCGCTTGCCACTCCATCTCGCTTCGGATCCCCGGCTGCGCGGCTTGTATGCGTTCTTGCTCGATGATCTGCAAGCCAGCACGGAGGCATGGGCAGAGCTCGATCTCGTTCCTGGAGCGCCGGATCCGCTGGTGGACGGAGCGCTCGGGCAGGCGCTGCTCGCACGCGGCAACCCTGCCGCTGCCTACATGCGATTGACGCGCGCCTTTGACGAGATGCCCCAGGTCGGGCTTCTCGCGGTCGCCCTGGCCGACTGCATGGTGCAGGTGGGCGAGTTCCGCGAAGCGAAAGCGCGCCTGCAAACCGCCGAGCGCCTGGGAGCCGCAGGCATGCGCTGCGCCTGGGTTCGCGCCAACATGTTGGCAGCCCAAGGCGACACCGCGAATGCAAAGGCAGCCTACGAGGCGATCGTCTGGCATCCGCAGATCCACAGCCAGGAGCCCACGCGGTTGCGCCATATCGAACTGCTACAACGCGAACGAGAGTTCCGGCCGGCGCTGGAACGACTGCTGGAGCTCGTGGAGTTCGGAACCTCGAGGCCGGAGCACGGGCCACAGCTCGCTGAACTCGCAGCGCTGTGGTGGCAGAGCATGTCGGTCGCCGAACGGTCGCACGAGCTCTTGCTCTGCTGGAACAACGACGGTGGCTGGCCGCTCCTGCAACGACTGGCGTCAACTGAATCGCGGATGCGTCAGGAATACCCAGAAAGGTCAACGGTTTCTCGATCGGCGACCTCTCCAGAACGCCAGCGGCAAGCGTGGTCGATGTCGACCTTGCCGCTGGAGTTCACGATGACAAAGTCACAAATTCAACGTTGGATCCGCCATGTGCCGCCCTCACTGCAGCGCCTTGCTGCTGCGATGTTCTTGGCGAGCGAAAGTCAGCAAGGCCGAGCGCTTGCAAAGGTGACGCCAAGCGTGTGTTGCATGGCTCGCTTGGGCTCGGTCTACGGCGTCGCGGTCTTGGGGTTCGTGCTGTCGGCACTCAGTCCCACACCGCCTGCGCAGGTGCAGTGGGTTAGCGTGAGTCCGGGCGCGGCCGCACCGACCAACAGGATCAACATGACCGGCGTGTTCGACCCCGCGAACGGGCTTGTGTTGGCATACGGCGGGTACACCCATCCCGGGTTTCACGATGACCTTTGGGCCTGGAACGGGAGCCAGCGAACTTGGAGCCTTCTCTCGTCCGCAGCAGGCTTGTTGTCTCGGTATGACGCCGCAATCAGCCAAGAGACCAACAACCGTCTGATCATTTTTGGCGGGCACCCGAACGGAGGAACGACAGACCTTGCGGACACTTGGCGATGGAACGGTTCCACTTGGTCGCAATTGACCCCCGCGAACTCACCCCCGCCAAGACATGGGTCCGCAATGGCCTTCGACTCGCACCGTGGCGTCGTGGCGTTGTTCGGTGGCATACGTACAGGAACCATCCTTGGCGACACCTGGGAATGGAATGGATCCAACTGGTCGCAGATAAATACGCCCTCGTCGCCAATGGCGAGGTACCAACACGCGATGACCTATGACACGGTCCGGCAACGAGTGCTTATGTTCGGCGGAGCTTACCACACCAGAATGTCCAACGACACCTATGAGTGGGACGGATCGTCCTGGCTCCTACGATCGGTGGCCGTGTCCCCGACGCCTCGACAAACTGCCCGTCTGATTTGGGACAGTGGCAGGTCGCGCGCTGTTCTCTTTGGGGGTTACGCTCAAAACGGCAGTCTCGTCTACGAATTGAACGACCTCTGGGAGTGGGACGGGAGCACTTGGACGCAGCGCATGGCGGCCGGGCCTCAGATCCCTAGTGCACGCTATGCCATGCTCATGGTTTACGATCCGATTCGGCGTGAGACTGTGATGTTCGGCGGTGGCATCTACTACAGCGTCGTTCATCTAGGCGACACCTGGATCCTCGCCCCCGTCGTCCACGCCGACGTCTCCAGCACCGGCCCCGGCTGCGCCGGCGTCCTTGGCACCCCGACCGTGACTGCCGCCAGCGGTTCCCTTCCCTGGCTCGGCGACACCCTCGATCTGGAGATCACCGGCCTCCCAAGAACGCTGATGACCCCGATCCTCGTCGCCGGCTTCACCAACCCCGGAACCGCCGGCCTGTTCTGCCGCCCCGACTGCACACTGCTTGCCTCACCCGACGCTTCGTATCTGCTGACCCCAGCCGGCAACAACGCCACCTGGTCGCTGGCCATCCCCAACGTCGCCTCGCTGCTCGGTGGCACTCTGTTCGCGCAGGCCGTCACCTTCGATGTCGCGGCTGGCTGCATCGACTCGATGTCGAACGGCGTCCAGATCACGATCGGCGGCCGCTGACCCGGTATCGACGGCGACGCCTGACGGTTCGTCGATCCCGTCCCGCCAGCGCGGCCAGCGCTTGTTTTGCGTCCGTTGCGGCCAGGCCAGATCCGGCGACGCCCGGCCTCCCGACCACCTCCGTCACGGCCACCATGGCCGTCGCGGTCACCACCACCGCCGTCGTCGCCATGGCCGCTGCGGTCAACCGCAGGCTCGCGAGCTCGAGAACTACTCCTGCATCCTCGGCTCTAATTCATTTCTGCGCATTCAACCTGGCAACTGCAGGGAACACGAGATCGAACCGCCGCCGCCGCGCCAAGCCGACGGCGCCGCGGCCTGCGCCCACGGCCAAAGACGCCTTGGTTCAGCCTGGCGGCTCTGCTCTGAACGCGCCGGAGCGGGGCTCCGGCGCGAGCCACTGCCAGCACTGCCACGCCATCCGCGGGTGATGGAAGAAGCTCTTCCACAGATTCCCCTTCACCGGCGACGACACCCGCCCATCCCGATGCAGATACCCATACCACTCCCCAAACTGCGGATCCGCAAAGTGCCGGAAGCTCCAGTCATGCACCAGCGCATGCATCCGTGCGTACTTCGCCTCCCCTGTCAACCGATGCGCCAGCACCGTCGCCAGGATCGCTTCGTCGTGCGGCCACCAGAACTTCATGTCGTGCCAGTACTCCTGCACCGGCCTGCCATGCAGATCGCGGAAGTAGAACAACCCGCCGAACTCCGGATCCCAACCGCGCTCCCACATCCAATCGAGCATGTCGCAGCCGAGCCGCACCAGCGCCGCGTCGCGCCGATACTCCCCCTCGGCCATCAGAAACCACGCGCCCTCGATCGCATGCCCGGGATTCAGCAACCGGCCATCGAAATGATCGACCACGGCGCCATCGGCACCGACCGACTCCAGTACCGCGCGTAGCTCCGGCCGCACGAACCAGCGCGCGATCTCATCCACGCAACGCTCGATCCAGCCGTTCACGAACTCATCCGGCCCGAGCCACCGCCGCAGTTCCTGCCCGGTCACGATGGCGATCATCCGCGGCCCCATCCCGAGCATCGGTCGCACGTCGGTGAACTTCGGCGGCATCTTGCCGGGCGTGAAGTTCCAATCGACGAATTGCGCGAACAGTGCCTTTGCCCGATCCGCCGACGCCGCCGACCCGGTCGCTGCCGCGTGCGCCGCATGCGCGATCGCCGCGAACGACTCCGAGTACGCATAGCGCCGCTTGCGCAGCGGCTGCCCATCCCGCGTCACGTGGAAGAACATCCGCCCGTCGCGATCGAAACAGTTCCGCTCCAGGAAGTCGAGCCCGCGTTGCGCCCAACTCAGCCAATCCGGGCGCGGTTCGACCGTCAGGTACAGCATCAACAGCATCCACGTCATCCGTCCCTGCGCCCACACCCACTTGTCGGTGTCGAGCAGCGAACCATCGCGATTGCGGCAGTGCAGGAATCCGCCGTGTAGCGAGTCGACGCACTGCGGAAACCAGAACGGCACGATGTCCCGCAACAGGCAGTCGCGATAGGTCGCCGCCAGCTCGGCCCGCCCCGCCGGAGTCGCCAACGGCTCGTTCATTGCCGGATCCACTCGAAGAACCCCATGACTTCCAGGTCCCGCCGCAGCGCCACCAGCGCCGCCGCGTCCGGATTGCCGTTCGGCAGTCGCGCCGGTCCGACCGGCACCCCGAGCATCCCCATCACCGCCTTCGCCGCGCCGAGATAGCCGTTCGCCGCCAGCCGCTGGATCAACTGCACGCTGCGGAACTGTTCATCCCTCGCCGCCGCCAGATCGCCGCGCGCAAAGGACGCCGACAACCGCTGGTAGACCGGCGCCGCAAACGCATACGAACTGCCGACTGCTCCCTGCGCGCCGAGCGCCAGCGCCGCCAGCACGAATTCGTCGTTGCCGAACGGCACGTCATAGCGGCCGTTCTCCGCCCGCAGACACAACTGATACGCCAGCAGGTCGGTGTTGGTGAACTTCAACCCAGCCAGCGTCGGAATCCGCGTCCCCGCCAGCGCCAGGAACTCCGGCATCGGCAACGACACTCCGGTCAGCGCCGGAATGTCATAGAAATAGAACGGCGTCGCCGGCGCCGCCGCCGCGATGTCCGCGGCGCACTGGACCAGCAGTTCGACCGTTCGCGGCTTGAAGTAGCTCGGCGCCAGCGCCGAGATCGCGACCGCAGAGAGCCTCTGCGCATCCGCCGCCAGCACGCGCGCATCCGCGAGACAATTGGCCCCAACGTGCACGACCAGCCGCAACCGAGTGCCCCGAATCACCTCCGCCCACCGCCGCGCGATCGCCAGCCGTTCATCCACCGTCAGCGAATGACTTTCACCGGTGCTGCCGCAGACGAACACCGTGTCCAGCCCCTGCGCCAGCAGATGTTCTGCCTGCCGCTCGATCACCGCCAGCGCCAGCACGACCCACCCGATCGGCGATCCAGCCGGCGAACGGACTCAGGACCGCGTAGACCCACTTGAAGCTGCCGAGCACCAGCCCCCAGTTGGCCTTGCTGGCGATGTCCGGCAAGTCGGCCATCACCGAGCCCTTCATCGCCGCCAGCATCTGCCGATCGAGGTAGTTCAGCAGCGCGACCGGTACCAGCAACGCGACGGCCAGCCAGGCGCGGCGGATCGAGTCACCGTTCATGGCAGGGCCACGAATTAGCGCCACACCTCCGGCGAACGCACCCCCGGCCGGACATCGCCGCTGACGATCCAGAACTCGCCGTCGCCGACGACAACCGGCGCAGTGACGCGCGCGGCGCGGGACCGGAACCGGCGACCCACCACCGTTGTCGGTCGCGGGCGAGCGCGAGGATCTCGCTCGAGAAGCCCTGGTGATGCTGCGGCGAGACCCCGACCTGCGAGCCGTCGTCGCCGCCGAGCAACAGGATCGTGCCATCCGGCAACACCGGCGCGGGGGACGGCGCGGCCGCACACGGCCGCGGCAGGTCCGGCAGACGCCGCCAGCCGCTCATCGGCGACCAGCCGTACGCATCGCTCAGGTAGCGCCGCAACGGTCGACCGGCGGCATCCGCGCTCAGGTCGACCCCGCCGAGCAGCACAAACTCGGGCGCCGCGGCCGCCGCGACCGCCAGCAGTCGTGGCGGACCAGGCCAGGGCGGCAGCCGTTGCCATCCAGCGGCCAGGTCGTCGAGATCGAGCCGCAGGAACGTGTTCGTGGCCGACGTGGCATCCGGTGTGGTGCTACCACCGGCGATGAACACCGATCGCCCGACCAACGCGCCGCAGGCGTGCGCCAGCGGTGTCGGCAACGACGCCAACGGGCGCGTTCGCGGGCCATCCTCGCCGAGCGACAACACGAACACGTCGGGATGGTGCTGCGTTGCGTCGCTGCCGCCAGCGCACAACAGACCGTCTTCGATTGAAGCCGATACGCCATACGCCAACGGGCGCGGCAAGCGGCCGACCACCCGCCAGCGGTCGTGAGAACTCGTCGCCAGGATCGTGTCATGCCAGACCTTCGTTCCGCCGGCCCAGGGCGGCGCGTCCGGAAAGTTGGCGCCGCCGGCGATCAACATGGTGGCTGCATGCACGCCGGCGAACGGCGACGCAACGCCGGGAGTGTCCGGCAGTGTCGCCACCCGCTCCCATCGCAAGCGCCTCGTCCGGTCGGAGTCGCCTCCGACGCCCTGGCAGGTGCACAGGCCGAACAGGCCAAGGACCGCGCAGGAAGACCAGGAGCGCGAGGGCATCGCGCTCCTCGATCCCGGTCGGCCCTGAGAACGCAAGGCGGCAGGCCCATCCGCGAGGTCGCGACGATCACTCGGCCAACAGCACGTTGCCGCGAGTGAACACCGCCGGTGGCAACCCGAGCCCGCGCTTGAGCAGCAGATCGCGGGTGAACAGGTTCCGTTCGCCCGCGAGCCGCGCCAGCGTCCCCGGCGCCAGCTTGTTCCAGAACACCGTCGGATTGCTCGGGAACGGCAATCGCTGGCATGCAGCGTCCGCGCCACCACCACTTCATCATCCTCGAGCAATCGGGGCAGGTTGCGCCAGCGGAACATCGACCCGAGCACCGCGGTGTCGCAGAGAGTTGTTCGTGCCGTGTGTCATCATCCGCTGCAGCGACGGAAACGAAGTCGAGCCCGTCGAGGAACGAGAGAGCCGAACCCGGCATGCGCCGCAACCACTGTGCAACCGGCGCGCAGCGCGTTCTCGAGCTGCGCCGGATCGCAGACTTTCGCATTTCGTGATCGCCGCGGCATTCTCCGACCCGGTGTGCACGACCAGCACCAGGCCGAGCGCCGCGACCCGTTCCCAGAACGGCAGGAACCGCGGTCCGCTGGATCGCAGTCCTGATCGGCGGATGCACCTGACGGCGCGCGCGCGCCGAGTCCGGCGACAGCGTTCGAGCTCCGCCAGCGCATCGCGGCGCTTCGGGTTGATCGAGACGCACGGCAACAGCCGCCGCGGATCGCGGCGGCAGACGGCAAAACAACCAGTCGTTGGGAACGAACGCCGGCGTCGCCGCACGATCGAGCACGCCGTCACGGTCATAGCGGCCGTCCTGCGCGAACAGCAGCGCGCGCTGCACCGGCGAGCCGCGAAGCTGCGTCGTCAACCGCTCGACGTAGGTCTCGTCCATGCCGGTCGCCGGCAGCGCGAGCAGCCGCTGCAGCAGCCTGAAGGTCACCGTGGCGCCGTTGCGCGTCGGACAGGAAGCACCCGGAGCCAGCATCGCCGGTGCCGGAACAGATGCACGTGCGTCGAGCCAGGGCGGTGACGCCGCCGCCGGTTCGCCCTGCAGGTCGTCAGACCGAGCCGCGAACAGGAACTGCCGGCGATCGGAGGTTCACGATCATCCGCCACCGGCGCCACAATGCGGCGGCGGCGAATTGGGCCGAGGTCCGGGGGCGAGCAGGCACGTGATGATCAACGCCGGGCAAGGCGGCGCCGGGCCACACCCAGACGATCCTGAGAGCGCAGCTGCCGTCGTCGGCAGCCCGACCGCGGCGGAGGTACCACCAACGGCAGGAACAGCCAACAGCCGCCGGCTGCGAAGCTGCCCAGCACCACCGCCGCCGTGCCGCGGCCTACCAGGCTCACCGCGGCGAACCCGGTCCACGGCGACCGCATTGCGTCTCATTCCTGTGTTAGTCACACTAACTCAACGCCATCGCAACCCCCACGGCGACCAGCGCTGCCGGACGACACGATGTGCGATCACATCCCCGTCG
>JADJPQ010000022.1 GCA_016713175.1 Planctomycetota bacterium | reverse complement strand
CCACCAGAAGAGCGCCGAGATGGGGGCCGCCGACTACTTCCGCAAGCCGTTCGAGCCGGACGAACTGATCGAACTGGTCGAGAAGCACGTCGGTCAGCGCGCCTGAGGCGGGCGGACGCGATGGGCAGCGATGAGCCGTGGCGCCGGGCGGTGGTCGCCCTGTGGGTGCTGCTGCGCACGGTCTCTACGCGCGCCGTGGACGAGCGCGCCGACACGGCGGCAGCGACCGCGGCCCAGGCCGCGCTGCAGCAGGCGCTCGGCGACGAGTCGCACCTCTTGCTGCAGGAACGCGAGGGGGCCCTGCATTGCAACGGCGTGCGGCTCCGGTTCGACATTGCCGGCCTGCCGGCGGCTGAAGCGATCGTGCGGCTGTTGCAGCGGCGCGGCATCGGCGAATTGCTGTTTTCGGCGGCGGCCACGGCCGCTGGCCTGCTGGCCTGGGCGCGCTGCCATGCGCACGAACGGCCGGCCCCCGATGCCGATCCGGAAGCCGAATTGCGCGCGGCCGCTGCCGACGGCGTGCATGCCAGCAAGCGCGCCGCCGAGCCGGTGGTCGCGCCGGTTGCCGTTCGTCGCGGCACCGCGAACACCGATGGTTCGCAGCTGCGTTCGGTCTATCTGCACCATGAATTGATGGCGGCGTTCGATCGGTCGGGTCCGGTGTCGGCGGCCACCGGGCACATCGTGCTGCAGGCCGTGGTCGAGCATCTGCTGTCGGCGGCGGGGACGGAGCCGCTGATGCTGTTGCAGCAGGAACGGACGGCGCTGCCGACCGCGGTGCACGTCTGTGTGCTGACGGCGTTGATCGCGCGCGCGGCGGGGGCGCCGGATCGGTTGTTGTCGGAGATCGCGGTGGCCGGCTTGTTGCACGACCTCGGCCGGCAGCTCGATCGCAGCGACCCGGCGCTGGCGGGTTCGCTGTGGCTGCTCGGGCGCGGGGCCGAGGATCTGTGGCTGCGGGCGTCGCTGGTGGCGCGCAATCGCGGGCAGGCGCATGGGCGGACGGTCAGCGAGCTGGTGGCCGAGAGTTCGCTGAGTGCGGCGTGCGTGGCGTTGGCGGTGCGCGCGGATGCGTTGTTGCGCGGCGAACGGTTGGCGGTGGATGAGGCGGTGGCGCGGCTGGCGGCGGAAGCGGCGGGTTCCGCGTTTCCGGGGGAGCTGGTGGCGGCGTTGGCGGAGGGGCTTGCTGGTGTCGTGGTGTGACGTGGTGGTTCCCTGGGCGTGATCCTCCGCGCCTGGCGCTGCCTATCGTGTGCCTGAACGTAAACCGGGGGCTGCTCTGCCACCGCGACGCATCTGGCCGGGTCGCGACGGCGTGCGTCGTCCGAGGCGGCTGAGGCGACCTGGCCTGCCGGGCCTCCCGGGCCTCCCTGCCCCACTTGTCGCCCGACGCCTGCTGGCGTAGCGTCCATTGCAGAGGGTTCGCCACGACATGGGCGGTCGCCTCTCGTCCCGTTGCTACGGAGTTTGGCCATGCGCGTGCGTCCCTCGTTCCTGCACTCTGTCCTGCTGCTCGTGATGATCGTGGGCGCCTGTCGTCACCGATCGGGAGGTGCCCCGGCGGTGCGCCCGGATTCGAAGACTGGGCCGACGCTCGCAGTCGTGGCACCGTTCACCGCTGCGGCGTCAGTGACCCTGACGGGTCGTGCGTTGCGCGGCGCGAGCATGGTCGAAGTCGCAGGCGGTCAGGACACGGTCTCGACCCGGGCGCAGGACAACCGCAGCTTTTCGCTCGAAGTGCCGTTGCGGCCGAATCGATTGAACCAGTTGGTGGTCCGCGAGCTGTTTGCGGACGGCACCATCAGCCCGGCGGTGATCGTGCCAGTCACCCAGGACTCGGTGCCGCCTGCAGTCACCATCTCGTATCCGCTCAACGGCGACGTGGTCTCCGGGTCGGCGACCACGGTCGTCGGCAGCGTCGGGGACGTTCTCAGCGGTGCGGCTGGCATCAAGGTGACGGTCAATGGCGTCGACGCCCCCACCGCGCGGGGGATCGGCTCGCAGAGTTCGTTTTCCCTCGGCGGTGTGGCGCTCGTGGCGGGACAGACCAACACCATCCGGGTCGAAGCCACGGACACCGTCGGCAACACCGCTGCGGCCACCGTCGACGTCCGGCAGGAGACTCCATCCGGGAACGGATTGCTGCCGTTCGCCGGTGATGGGCAGAGCGGTACGGTCAGCGAATACCTCGGTCAGCCGATTGCAGTGCGGTTGACGCGGCCCGACGGCTCGCCGTTCGTCGGCAAGGTCGTGACGTTCACCGTCACGCGCAGCAACGGCCGGTTGTCGGGCGATCGTGGACTGGAGCCGCGGCAACAGTTCGCTGCCGTGACCGATGGCAACGGCGTCGCCAGTGTCTTCTGGCGGCTCGGCAGTGACGCTGGCGTCGGCAACAACCGGGTGCGGGCAACCAGCCTCGATGTCGCGGGCGTGGCGACGTTCGTCGCCAGTGGCCGGGTCGGCGCGGCACGCCAGATCAACGTCGCGTCCGGCGGGCGGCAAGTGGGGCAGACCACCGGACCGGCGGCGGAACTGTTGGCGGTCTGGGTCAACGACGGCTGCAACGGTGTCGGTGGCGTGCCGGTGACGTTCGCGGTCGTCGCCGGTGCCGGCGTGCTGACGGCTGGTCAGAGTTTCTCGTTGCCGGCGGTCACGGTGACCACCGACAGCAGTGGACACGCCAGCGCCGAGTTGACCCTCGGGCCGGCCCCCGGCGACAACCTCGTGGCGGCGACCTGGCCGGGCAACCCCGGTCGACCGGCGATGTTCACCGTCGTCGGGGTGGCCGCAACTGGCGGGTCGACTGCCTTCCTCGGGCAGGTGTTCGACAATGCGCAGCAACCCTTGCAGGATGCCGTGGCGCGCATCGTGTTCGGCGACGGTACCGAACGACTGGCCACGACCGACGCGGCCGGGGAATTCATGGTCGACGATCTGCCACAATCCGGCCGTGCGGATCTGTTCGTTGACGGCGCCTCGGTGACTGCGATCGCGGGTCGGCCGCGGGATCCGCAGCGCATGCGGTTCCCGGCGCTGCACTGGGAAGTCACCATCATCTCGGGTGCCGTCAATCGACTGCCGAGCGCGGTGCTGCTGCCTGTCCTCGACCCAGTGAACGATCGGATGTACGACGGCTCGCAGGATGTCGTGCTGACTTGCGCTGGCATCGCCGGACTCAGTGTGACGATCGCCGCCGGGTCGATGACGCTGCCGGACGGGCGCCGGCCGACCCCGCAGACGCCATTGCCGGCGGCCATTCCGGTCGCGATCAACCAGGTGCATTACGACTCGGTGCCGATGCCGATTCCGGATGGCGCGTCGCCGGTGTTCACCTGGACGGTGCAGCCGGGTGGGGCGCGCTTTGAACCGCCGGCGCGGATCAGCTATCCCAACATGAGCGGGCTGGCGGCGGGTTCCTTGTCGTACTTCCTGACCTTCGACCACGACACGGGTCGTTTCGAGGTGGTCGGCAGTGGTCGCGTTTCGGCGGATGGGTCGATGATCGAGTCGGATCCGGGTGCCGGGCTGACGCTGGCCGGCTGGGGCTGCAATTGCCCGCCGTATGCGGTGACCGGCGACTGCGAGGAGGAGCGCAAGTGTGCCGATGCGACGTTTTCGTTCACCTCGAGCGCGGCGCAATCGTATGGCTATGACGAGGTGGCCGGCAGCGCTGTCGACTACGTTTCGCTCGACCGGGCCGGCAGCACGCGCGTGATCGTGCAAGCCGCGCCGTCTGGCGATGGGTTCGTCGTGACCAGCAGCAACCCGGCGGTGTTCACCGTTGCCGGCGGGTCGGTGGCGTTGTCAGGTGCCAGCACCGAAGTCGTGCTGACCGGTGCCAACGGCGGAGCCGATCGGGCAAGCGCGCTGCTGCAGGTGCGGGCCAATGATGCTGCCGGGGCCGTGTGCGGGACCCTCAATGTCGAGGTCTACAAGAAGCTGAACGTCGCGACCGTGTCGTTCTATCGCATCCGCGACCCGGGCGTCGCCGCCACGACGCCGGCGCAGAATCCGACGTTCGCCGAATTGCGGACAGCGATGAATAACGTCTACAAGCAGGCGGTCATCGATGTCGGCGCGGTCAACGGCAATCGCGATCAGCAGATCGCCTATGACCTGAACGGCAACGGCAAGCTGGATTACTACAACGACGGGGCAAACCCGGAACGGGACGCGATCACGGGCGCCGGCCTGGCCGGCGATCCCAAGATCGCCTACGTCGAGGAAATGCGGGACAACTGGCGTCTGGCGGCGGCAGCGGCGTCTGGCCAGAATCGCGTGCGGCTGGTCTCGGTGGCCGGCCTGGCTCCGGGGCAGTATGACCTGGGGCCGGCGACCGGTGCCGCCGAGACGATCACCGTGGCATCGATCGCTGCGGCCACCAACGAACTGGTGCTCGCAGCGGCGCTGGCCAACAATCACGCGGCTACCGACACGGTCTATCAGGGGCTGGCAGGTCTGTCGTCGAATCCGCAGTTGGTCACCGATGCCGGTGGCGAACTGATCATCACCCTGGTGCACGAGATGCTGCATCGGCCCTCGTTCGGGTCGCTTGCCGACGTCGCGGAGACCGACAACATCCTCTACTACACGACCGGTGGTACGGGCGCCGGGATGTTGCGCTATCGCGGGCAGACCATCGTCGACACTGGTACCGGAGTCCCGACCGGCGGCACGGAGAATCAATGGAATCGTGTCGCCCGATGAGCCTCAAGCTGCCATCACGAACCGCGCTCGCCTGGTTGGCCGTCAGTCTGCTGGCGGCGGCCTGCGGCCCGGACCCTGCTGTGGCCGCGCCGGCTGCCGCGAAGCCGGCGCCGACTCCTTCGAGATCGTCGATGACACCTGCCACCGAGACCAGCCAACCGCAAGACTCCTGGCTCCATCAGGCGCGTTTGCAGCGGCTGGCCTTGGCGCCGCTGCTCGCGGCGACCAGTGTGCTCGCCGACGAACGCCGTCAGGCCTGGGAAGCGGTGTTTGCCGGCGCCGACGTCGACGGCGCTGGCCGTCTGGCCTTGGTGCACGACCTCTATGCGGTGGGTCGGTATGCCGGCCCGGTAGAAGCCCATACGGCATACCTGCGCGAGTCCGCGGTCGTCGGCGTGCTGGTCGAAGCGCTCGCCGACGACGATGCCGCGGTGGTCGAACGGGTGGTGGCGTGGCTTGGCGACGCGACCCCCGAGGGCGCGCTCGATCCGTTTGCTGAGCGGCTCGCTAGCCTGGTGCGCGCGCGGTCGTTGCGCGGTGGCGAGCGCTTGCTGGCACGTCTGCCCCGTCAGTGGTGGCCAACCGCGGTCGAAGCTGTCTTCGCGCGCGAAGTCCGGGCCCGACTCGGCGACGCGAGGTCCCGCACGGAGATCATGGCCGCGCTGGCCGGGGCCGCGGACTTCGATGCGCTGCAACGGGCGGCGGTGGAGGCCGGCTACGCCGGCGGCGACGAGATCATTGGTGCGCTGATCGGTGCGCTGGGTTCGCCGTTGCTGCTGGTCGGCCCCTACGAACGCGTATCCGTGCGGATGCCGTTGATCCGGGCGCTCGGCCGGCTGCACCCGGGCGTACCCGAGCTGACCACCACGATCGAACGTCTGGCACGCGCCGGTGACGATGCGACGGGTCTGGCCGGGCGCCGCGCGTACTACGAATCCGTCGTTGCCTGGGCCGAGCAGCGCTATCACAAGGCGCCCTTGGCACCGCCAGCCGACTACACCTTTCATCAGCAGATCCTCGTCAAGAAGCCGGAGAAACGACAATGAACCCATGGTCCTCGAGTCAGCGGTGCGGCTTGCGGTTGCTGTTGGCTGCCGCCGTCTGCCTTGCCGGTGTTCTCCCGGGAGCCCTGCGCGCCCAGCGCCAGCGCCTCAACGAGACGTTCCAGATCAGTGTGGCCGGGCAGACCGCCCAGGTGCGCGCCGACGGCTCGTTCTCGGTCTTCAATGTCTCGGCGCCCGACCAGTTCGGTGCTGGCGGCCCTGGGTCGCGGCCCGACTTCCGCAGTGACGACTTCCTGCGGATCGTCGGCGTCGGGTTCGTGCAGGGTGAGCGCCGATGGGCGTTCAGTGAACCGTTCCAGGTGCTGCAGGGGCAGACCACCGGCGTCAACGGTTTGTTCACGATCACCACGGTGCCACCGCCGTTGCCGGTGTCGTTGCGGCTGACCCTCAGCCGATCGATCCTGAACGGCGTCGCGCAGCAGGCGTTGGCCAGCACGATGGCGACGCTGGGCAATGGCAGTCAGGTGAACGTCACCCCGGCGACCGCGTGGACCAGCTACCGGACCAGCAATCCGGAAGTGGTTACGGTCACCGAGAACGGGGTGCTGACGTCCGACCGGCCCGGCCGGGCCTTCATCACCGCGACCAACGGTGGCGCCACGGCAGTGGCCGAAGTCGTGGTCACCGACGCAACCGATCCGTTGACCACGGTCATCGGTTTCGTCGAAATGGCGGATGGCACGCGGGTGGCCGGAGCCGAAGTGCGGATCGTCGGGTTGCCGCAGCGGTCGACCTCCGGCGCCAATGGGGAGTATGCGTTTGCCGGCCTGCCGACGCGTGGTGTGCCGGAGTACAACCTGCGGGCGGTTGCCCGGGTCGGCACGCAGACGTTCCTCGGCTCGGAGACCGGCTTGATTCCGGTGCCCGGTGGCTTCACCGATGCCGGCATCACGGTGCTCGGCGCGACCGGTGGCTTCGGACCGGTGATCCTGTCCGGCATGGATCCGGAAGACCACGGGCCGAACCCGGGCGGGCAGGGCTGGCAGATGATCCAGGATGTGATCCGGTTCGTCGTGGTGAACTCGGCGATCTCGGCCCAGCCGTCGCGGGTGCTGCAGCTCGGTGGCAGCGTGGCGAATGCGTCGATTGCGCTGTCGGCCGTGACGCCACTCGGGTTCACGCACACGCACATGACTGGCGCGGCGATCACGACCGTCAATTTCCTCGATTTCGATGCGATCTACATGCCGACCGGTGCGGCCGACGTGGGTGGTGGGCTGTCGGTTGCGGACCTGGCCCTGATCAATCAACGCGGGCCGGACATCGTGCAGTTCATCAACTCCGGTGGCGGCGCGGCGGCCTTTGCGCAGAACATCGCCGGTGCGTTCCAGTGGTTCCCGCTCGGCGGGTTGCAGGTCGGCACCACCACCGGCAGCCAGATCGAGCTGACGCCGGAAGGGCAGTTCATCCTGTCGCCAAGTGCCACCGCCGTGACGCCGTTCCACCAGACCTTCCGCGGCCCGACGGGCTTCTTCGGCCTGGATGTGCTGGCGCGCGAGGCAAACGGACAGCGGCACCCGTTGATCATCGGCGGCATCGTGTTTCTGCCGTGAGGGAGCGGTTGGCGTAGGCCACGAGGCGGGGCCAGTTGCGGCGGCGCCGCCGGCTCTTGGGGCCGACGGGCCGACTTGTCGTTTGCCACCGGATCGATCGCCGGTTCGTCGAGCTTCAGGCCGGCTCGCCGCTCCTCAGGGCCCACTCGTAGACCGTCTCGGCCTGGATGCCCACCGGCACGTCGGCCGGGAGACCGTCGCGGGTCGCGAGCAACAGGCGGCGGGCGGCGGCCGGGTAGGCCTTGCCAGCCTCGGCCAGTGCCCGCAGTTCGCGGGCAGCGACCACCGGATCCGACGCATCGGCGCACACCTGGATCAGTTCCAGTTCGCCAGTTGCCTGCTTGGCGAAGAAATCCACTTCGAAACCATCCGGCGTACGCACGTAGGTCACTTCGCACCGCCGCCGCTCCAGTTCGATCAGCACCGCGGTTTCGAGTGCATGGCCGACGTTGGCGCGGCCGGTGCGATCGAACACGGGGATCAACCCGGGGTCGATCGGATACGCCTTGCGCGGGTTTGCCATCCGCTGACGTTCCGAATCCGTCTCCATCCAGAGCGCACGCACGAGGAAGCAGTCCTGCAAGTGGCCGACGAGTTCATGCACCGTCTGCCGCGCGATGCTGATGCCCTGGGACCGCAGCGCCCGGTAGAACTTCTCGACGCTGAACGTGCCGCCGGCGTTGCCGAGCAGATGGCGCATCAGCCAGCGCACGCCGACGACATTGCTGACGCGGTGGCGTTCGACGACGTCGCGCATCATCGCGACGTCGACGTAGTCGCGCAGCAGTTGGAAGCGCGAGGCGGGCTCGAGTCCCTGTGCTTCCGGAAAGCCGCCGGTCGTCAAGTACTCTTGGAACGCGCGCTCGAGGCGTGAGCGCGAGGCCGAATCGAGCAGCGCATCTGGCGCCGGCGCCGGCTCGCCTCGGTGGGCCAGAAACTCGCGGAAGCTGAACGGATGGATGACCACCTCCCAAGCGCGGCCCCGCATCGCCGTGGCGATCTCGCGCGACAGCATGGCCGCAGATGAGCCGCTGACGAACACGTCGATGTTCTCGGAGTCGAGCAGCCGGCGGACGAACCGTTCCCAGCCGGGAACGACCTGGATCTCGTCGAAGCACCAGGTGACGGTGGCTTTGCCGCGCAGGTCGGGGCAGCGACGAAAGTGCTCTTCGACGAGGATGCCCAGACTGGTTGCCGGCATGCCGACCAGCAGTTCGTCTTCGAAGTTGACGTAGGGAAGCTGCTCGCGGCGGGCGCCGCTGGCCAGCAGGTCGCGGCGCACCTGGTGCAGGAACGTCGTCTTGCCGGCGCGGCGCATGCCGATGACCGCGGTTGCCTTGCCGTGCAGGTGGTGGCGGCCTTGGACCCATCGCCGGGTGCCCGTTGGGATCGGGGCGATCAGTGCCTCTTCGGTCTTGGTGACGAGGCGCGATCGGCGCTGGTTGGGGATCGGTTCGGTCACCGGGTCATTCTCGACTCCTAGGAAGTCGAGATTCAAGGCAATCTCGACTTCTGAGAAGTCGAGAT
Source organism: Planctomycetota bacterium (assembly GCA_016713175.1). Lineage (GTDB taxonomy): Bacteria > Planctomycetota > UBA1135 > UBA1135 > UBA2386 > JADJPQ01. Next base: position 40,093 of record JADJPQ010000022.1, on the reverse strand, counting down.
TCCAGTCGGAGTCGTAAGCTGTTTTCCGGACATAAATTGGGACATCACGGACTGACCCTGCACACAGGAGCGGCTCGCGACTCCCGCGCCAAGTGACTGCGCAGCTGGACCGGCGACGACCGACCTCGTGGGGCTCCCGGCCCGGGCGTCGGGAGTCCTCGAGGTGCACTTCGCCGGAGTGACCGTGGAAATCACTGCGCGAAGTCCGCATCGATGGCGCGGAATCGGCGTCGGCGTGTTCGCCCGCGGCGTCGACGAAGGTTGCCACGGCGGGCGGTCCTCGTTGTCCCGGCGTCCCATGCGTTCATCCCGCCCGTCGTTACTCCGGTTCCGGCCACTCGTGATGGCCTTCTTGGCGGCCCTCGCGATCCTGACGATCCCCTTGGGGTCGCAGCAGGCGGCAGCGGTCCCGCTGGCACCGGTGCCGCCGGCTGCTCGCGTCCAGGAGGCCCGCGCCCAGTTGCGCAAGGACTTCGCGGATCGGCTGCAGCGTCCCGCCGGTGGGCTGCAGCCGGCGGATGCCGAGCGGATCATGTTGTGGTTGTGCACTCCGTGTCCCGAACGGTCGGTCGGTTCGGTGGCGCGATATGCCGCTCTGCTCGAGGCGATTGCTGCAGTGGAAGAAGCCGGCATGGCGGCAGCGGTGGATCGCTGTGTCGGCATCGTCGGCGCCGAGTTCATGATCGAAGTGGGGCAGATGCGGTTGGAGAGCGCCGACCGTTTGGAGGGAACCCGGTGTCCGGCGCAGGACCGGGCCCGGCTGTTCTTCCTCGCGGCGCTGGATGGCGTGGTCGTGGGTGACGCCGGACTCGGTGTCCGCGCCATGAAGCGAACACCGGAGCGCATCGCCTCGTGTGTGGGTTCGAGGGACCTCCACGCCGCCCTTCGGCAGGAAGCGGCATGGGTGGGCGCGCATGTCGAGGACGCTGTCGGCGTGGACGCGTTGGCGCGCAAGGATCGCGACTTGGCCAGGCTGTGGCGTCAGGAATGTGAGGCTGCCGATCCGCTGCGGCGGCTATTGTTCGCCGATCAATGGTGGGAGCGGGCGCTGATGGCGGGTGTGTCGAAAGCCGACCACGACGCGATGCAGAAGCACGCGGCGTTCCTGTATCGGTTGGCGCAGCGGGTCGCCAAGGATGCGGATCTCGCACGGGTCAACGAACGGTTGGCGAAGGTCGATCCGAAGGGGGAGCTGCCGGCGGTGCCGGAGGTCGCGGAGCTGGTGGCGCGGATCCGGGCGCCGTGGTTGCCGAAGGCCGCCGAGGCGGCGGGTGTTCGTGCGGATGTGATGAACGTTCGGGGCGACGCGGCGGTCAGGACGGTGCCGAAAGCGCGGCTGTTCGAGCGGCGGGAGAAGCGTGGTTCGATGGTGCCGGCGGAGGTGCAGCAGTCGGTTCAGGCGGGATTGGCGTGGCTGGCGGCGCATCAGGATCCGGATGGCAGCTGGCGGCATGATTGTGTGAAAACACGGTGTCCGGCAGCGGATTGCTGCGATGGGGAGGCGCAGTGGAACTTGACAGTCGGGGTCACCGGGCTGGCGCTGCTGCCGTTCCTGGCGGAGGGGAATACGCCGGTCACTGGGCCCCACAAGGAGGTGGTGGCGCGCGGGGTCAAGTGGCTGCTTGGACAGCAGGCTCCCGATGGGAGTTTCGCTCCGCGGATGCAGGAGCGGCTCTACTGTCATGCGATTGCGACGCTGGTGCTGTGTGAAAGCATTGGGATGACGCGTGATCCGGAGCACTTGGCGGCTGTGGAGCGTGCGGTCGGGTTCCTCGAAGGGGCGCGGCAGCGGTCGGCGGGTTGGCGATACGAAAAACTTGGCGAAAGCGACGTGTCGGTGACGGTGTGGTGTGTCAATGCGCTGGTGGCGGCGCGCGAGATTGGTATCAAGGTCGACTCACACGCGTTCACGCAGATCCTCGGTTGGCTCGACGCCATCACCGAGGCATCTACCGGGGAGACGGCGTACATGACGAAGGGCTGGACCGGGCCGTCGCGGCTTGCTCACCGCGCAGAAGGCTTCCCGCACGCGTGTTCACGGGCTTCGACGGCCGCAGCGCTCACCATTCGGGCGTTGCTCGGGCAAGCGAAATCGCCGATCGCGCGGACGTCGGCGGACTACGTGCTTGCCCTGCCGCCGATGTGGCAGGACAAGTACATCGACCTGTACTACTGGTACCACGGTGCCGCCGCGATGTCGTCGATGGGGGGGCCATGGGAGTCGAGCTGGGGTCGGCACTTGCGCGAAGCCCTGGTGCCGCATCAGGCCAAGGACGGTCACTCGGCGGGTTCGTGGAAGCCGGAGGATCCGTGGTCGGACGTCGGCGGCCGCGTCTACATGACTGCGATGGCTTTGTTGGCGCTGCAGTCGCCGTACCGGTACGTCCTCCCGAAGTGACGCGGTAACCGCGATTCGTCGAAATCCCCCTCCGCACTTTCAGCCGTCGCCTCTACGTTCCTGATTGCCCGTGGTGAACCCCGAGCTCCAGCGCCTGCAAGATCTGTTCGCACTCGCCGTCGACCAGCCGCGCGAGCAATGGCTTGCCATCTTGACTGCCGCGGCGCCAAACGAGCCCGACGTTGTCGCCGCCGTGATGGCGATGCTCGAATCGACCGGCGCTGACGAGTCGTTCTTGCAAGACGTGCAACAGGCGGTTCGGGACGCGGTGACGCCGGATCAACCGGACACCGTGCTGCCGCCGATGCCGACGCCGCAGCCAGTCCGCGGCGCGGGTTCGGCGGAAGAGACGCTGGCGCGGCTGCAGAGCAAGCAGGGGAGTGCGGCGGCGCGCTATCGGCAGGAAGGGAAGATCGGCCACGGCGGCATGGGCGAGGTGCTGCGCGTCCACGACGCCGATCTGGATCGCGATCTGGCGATGAAGGTGGTGCGCGAATCGGTGGCCAACGGTCCGGGTGGTCCGGGGGCTCTGCAGCGGTTTCTGCACGAGGCGCACATCACGGGTCAGCTCGATCACCCCGGTGTGGTGCCGGTGCACGAACTGGGGGTCGATGCGTCCGGGCGGCCGTTCTTCACGATGCGCTTGGTGCGCGGGCACACGGCGCACGCGGTGTTTGCGGCGGCGCGGGCCGGTGCCGATGGCTGGACGCGGACGCGGGCGTTGGAAGTGATCCTGAAGGTGTGCGATACGATGGCGTTCGCGCACCGCAAGGGGGTGCTGCATCGGGATCTGAAGCCGTCCAACGTGATGGTCGGTGACTTTGGTGAAGTCTATGTGATGGATTGGGGGCTGGCGAAGATCGTCGGCGAGGCGGAGCAATGTGATCTCGGTGTTCAGGAACGGTCGACCGGCGGTGCCGGTGGCGAGGGTGGTGAGTCGGGGAAGGCCGTTCTCACAGTCGATGGGAAGGCGATTGGTACTCCGAGCTTCATGCCGCCGGAACAGGCTGCCGGGCGCTTCGCGGAGATCGATCAGCGCGCGGATGTCTATGCGATCGGGGCGATGCTGTATCAGTTGTTGACTGGCCAGGCGCCGTACGTCGCCGCTGATTCAACGATCAGTTCGGAACGCGTGGTCGAGGCAGTGAAGGCCGGGCCGCCAACGCCGATCCACCGTCTCGACAAGACGGTGCCGCCTCAGCTCGCGGCAATCTGCGACAAGGCGATGGCTCGCGATCCGGGTAGCCGCTATCAGGACATGCCGACGCTTGCAGCGGACTTGCGCGCCTATGTCGACAACCGTGTCGTCAGGGCCTATCGGACCGGGTGGTATGTCGAGACAGCGTTGTGGCTGCGCCGAAACCGCGGTGTGGCGGCAAGTCTATTGGCGTTGTTTGTCGCAATGGGGACTTCAGGCACTGTTTTGTATATTCAGGGGGGCGCCCTGTCTGAGCGCAATCTGAGATTGGAGAAAGAAACAGAGAAAGCCAATGCCGCCAACGTAGCGCTTACGGAACAGACCAAGAAGGCCGACCGTGCGGCGAAGGAGGCAGAGGCGGCCTTGACCAACTTCCAGGCCGAGCAGAAGAAGTCCGTCGCCGAAACGACCAAGCGACGACGCGCAGTGCAACAGCAGGCGTTGGGAGAGATCCGCAGCCGAGCGACGGATGCGGTGCAGGCTATCGAATCTGTGGAGGACAGTCTCACCGGAATTGTGGGAGTCGCCGATCCAGCCGCGACAGGCGAGGCGATCGCTGCGTCCATTCCGACGATCCTCGACCGGCTTGCCCGGGGTATCGCCGGTGGTGGTTCCCAGGATTGGTTGCCCTGGGTGCGCGGTCGATTGCTGGTGATCCATGGCGACCATGTTGCGGCCCTTCGGGTGCTGGACCCGGCGCTGCCGACCGCAGATGCGGTGAAGAGCGATCCCTTGGCCGGACTGTTGTCGGCGGCCGTGCATTCGGCGAGCGGTGGTGCGGCGGCGGGGTTGGGCGACCTGCGCGCAGCAGTGACGGCAAACCTGGCTGCGCTCGATCGTCTGCGGGGCGTACTGCGTCTGCTGACCATCGAGGTCGGGGCGCCCGAACGGGTCGGGCTGGAACGAATGGCGGTGCGGATTGCACGGGACATCGCGCGGCTGTTGCGTGACGCGCACCTGTCGGCACGGCGCGAACTGGCGGGGGTGCTCGGCGACTGGCCGCCGCTGCGCCAGATCCGCTCGGCCGGTCGATCACTTCGGTCTGATGCGCCGGTCACGTTGGCGCCGGAGTTGCGATTGCTGCAGGCGGCATTGGATGCGGCGAGCGGGAGGTTGGCGGTTGCGTTGAAGGCGCTGGAGGGCATGCCGGACCCTGGGTTGGTGGCCGATCTCAGCGCCGACATCCTGCTGCGCCTGGGGCGCGCGGAGGGAGCGCTGAAGGCGGTGGCGGTGCCCGACGTGGTGACGTTGCGGGACCAGCACGCTATGGCAGTGCAGGCGGTGAGGTGTTTGCTCGCGTTGCACCGGCCCCAGGAAGCTCTGGTCCGTGTCGAAGAGGATCTGCGGCGGCTGGGGGCAACGGTCTTGCCGCGAGCGCGGCTGGTAAGTCTGGTGGCGCAGGCTCGGGCGGCGGCGATGGCAGGGGAGACGGACAAAGCAGACCGGTCGCTCGATTCAGCCCTGCGGCTGCCTGGGGCTGACAAGGAAGCAGTGCTCCTGTTGCGCGTCAGGCTCCTCGTGGAACGGCATCCCCAGCAGGCATTGGCGATGCTGTCGCCCGCGGCGATCTGGGACTTCTCAGCGGAGGGTCTGTTGTCGGTCGCCGAGATCGCAGCGGCTTGCGGCGAGCATGAGTTGGTCGATGGGCTGAGGAGCCGGATCCGCGTGGAAGAACTGGAAGTGCCGACCGGCGAGGTCCGGTGGCGGCTGCTGGACTCGCAGGCCCTGCAGCGCGTCCGTTCACCGCTGGCTGCCGACGCTGCGCAGAAGCTGCAGCGAGAGCTGTCGGATCTCGTGCGGCCGGACGTGGCGATGCGGGCCTGGTTGCATCTTGCGAGTGTCGCGGCGGACGATCCGGTGTTGGGATTGCAACGGTTGGCAAGCGCGGCGACTGCGGCAGAACGTTGTTTGACGATGTACTCCCGGTTCGATCGGCCGGGCGCGGAGTTCGAGCCGTGGCTGTTTTCGGGGATGATGGCTCGGCATGGCGAGGAGGCGATCGACTTGTTGGCCGGGATGGCGGAGCGGGTCCGCCCAGAGGATCTTGCCTTGGCCTGGACTGTCATGGAGGTGTTTGCGGAACCGGGAGTGCGGGCGGCGTGTTCGCACGTCGGAGGTTGGTCACCTCGTTTCGAGGCGGCGCGCGCCGATCTGCTGGAGCGGGCCGAACTGGCGGTTTTCGAGAGGAAGCGGCGGTCCTTCCGTCTGGATGGCGATGTGCCGCAGTATGAGCGCCACTTCCGTTCCAGTGCGCCGGTGCGAACCAATCTGGCGGCGCCCCATACGGCGAGTCTTGCCGCGGTGCGTCAGGCGCTTCGACCGGACCAAGCGATCTTGGTGTTTGCTGCGGGTCGTGCGCGGACGGTCGGGTTCGTGGTCAGCAGGGACAGGACGGCTCTGATGCCGCTCGCGGCAACGGCCCAAGTCGATTCCGAACTTGCCGAATTGCACGCGGTTCCCGCAGGCAACGCCCGGGTCGCGGCACGCCTACGTGTGCTGGGGTCGCTGCTTCTGGGTCCGATGATCCGCGAGGCTGGAGGGCCTGATCGAGGGGTGACGCACCTGGTCCTGGCGGCGCCCATGGCACTGGCTCGGGTGCCGCTGGAGGAATGCTTGGTGGCGGTCGGCGGCGCCGTGAGCCCACTGGGACGCTCGTATGAGGTGGTGTGCACGTGGTCGGCGACTGCGTGGTTGGATGTCGTCGCTGGTCGGCGGCGTGATCGGTCGTCATTGAAGGGTCTGGTCCTCGGGGTGGCGAGAACGACGCAACCACGCTGGTCCGGCGGTGATCAGCTTCGTGCATTCGCTGAGCCATTCTCCGAGGCTGCGGACATTCCACGGCTCGACTGGCTCCTGGCGGAGCGCCTTGGTCTGTTACCTCCCGCGAGCCGCGGCGGGTTGTTTGTCCTTGACGCAGCGACGAGGAGTTCTTGGGCGCCCGCTTTGGAATCGTGCCGCGCAATCGGTCTCGGGGTGCGGCCGCAAGACACTTCGGTGAACGTGCCGGTCGCATGGCGACAGGTGGAAGTCGGGGATTGGTCGGGTGGTGGACTGGGGCCACTGGCAAGCTGGACTACGTTGGCAGAAGTCGCGATCGTGATCCTGCCCGTTGATCTCCGGGACGGCTCGGACTCGGTAATAGCGCGGGCGCTGCTCGCCGCGGGCGTCGGCAGGGTGGTTACGGTGGCCGGAGATGCAGTAGATGCGAAGGCAGTCGCGTCGGCGTTGGGCAAAGCGGTGGTCGAGCGCCGAGATCTGTTGCGCACAATCCGAGATGCGATGTGGCCTCTTCCTGTCGTCGGCCCTGCAGTCGCTCGTGGCATCCGCTGTTGGGGTACGCATGAGTAGCCCGTGGGAAGTAGATCGTTTGCTGGGAAACGGTTGCGCATTTCAATTGCGCCTGGCGCGTCAGGTCTTGGTGTTGCGCACAGTACGCGCTCTCTTGGAGCTACAACGATGATGAACATGACTCACTCGCTGATCAGTTTGTGGAGTGTGCGCGTTGGTGCCGAATGCCTCAGATGGCTGGTCCAAGGTGGTCTGGCGGTCGCGTCTACGTTTTGTCAAGCGCAACAAGGGGCTGTGCGAGCGCCTGCCACTATCAAAACGTCACTAGAGAGCGTGGATGGCCTGGGGCAACGAGGCCCGGCAGGGAGAGACTCTTCCATTACGCGATTCTATTCGACCGCGGCGTTGACAACGCCCGATGCGACGTGGCAATGGCGGTCAACGGCACTTGGGCATTACGACCTGGCGTGGGCAGATGTCGCTGCGGGAGGCGAAATGCGCCCCGTGGTGCCCCTGGACGTCGTAGTCTCGGTAGTCCGGAACCACTTCGGCGTGGTGTTCGATGCGGACAGCGTCGAGTTGTTTCCGGCGGATACCGGGTGGCTCAGGGTGACGTGTCGGCCGGACGAACATGAACGGATTGCAGGCGCTTGGCGCGATCTGTGTGCGTACGTGTTGGAATCTGTCGTCCTCGAGGTGCACGAGGTGCCGCGCAAGAGCGTGGCGGCGGAGAAGGGTGCCGTAATGGCGCGCGCCGCGGCGCAGGCATTCGTAGACGGGCTCGGCGACCACTGCCGTATTGCACAGCGCGTTAGGCTCGAGAGCCGATTCGTGGTTGACCAGGGAACGCAGAGAAGCGTTGTTGCTGGCTTCGAGGGCAAGGCCAACGAGCAGGAAGGAGTGTTGATTCCGAGGGTGGACGATCGCCGATTCGGGAGGCTCCTGCAGGGAATACTACGGCGGACGCACGATGGTCGGGTAGCGTGCCACCTGGATGTGCAATTCGCGGAGCCCATTGATAGTGCACCGCGGCAGCTCTGCGATACGAATGCCGCGGATGCCAGCGCGGCGGCACTCGTCTCGCGAGCGTCGTTGCGATGGTCAGCGACTTCCGTGAAAACCGTCTTGGGTAACGGGGAAGCCGTAGTTGTCGGAGATGCGTTGACGACTGGTGCGCTATGGTGTGTTCGTGTGCTGCGTCCTGAGCCCTTGATTGCGGTCGAGCTGCCGACTGTCGCGTTGCTTCCGGTTGGAGACCTGGTGGAACCTGGGCGCCGATCTCGCGGGGCCCCGGTCTTGTCGGGCTTGCCCCGAGACGGTGAGCCTGTGTTCTACACGGTAGAGGGTGACGCACCACCACCATTGATAGACTCTGAAGCAATGATGAATTTCTTCGCGGGCCGGTTGCGGTTGGGTGTCCCTGAATCCTACGTGAATTACGTTCCAGAGATGGGATCTCTAGTCGTCCCGAGGGAGGCACGTGCGCGAGCGCTGGCAGAGATCACACAGATGGCTGCGGAGGTCGCGCGGGAATTCAACGTTGAGGTGCGCTATGGGTGCATTCCTGAGGGAAGCTCAGCTCTTCCGAAAGCGATTCCAGAGGGGCTGGTCGAAAGTCTCGCTGGCCAAGTGCGAGGGATCGCCGGTCTAGGAACATCGTTCCGATGTTTCGCGTGGGAGGAGCATAGTTACCTGCGCGACTATGACGTCGTAACTGCCCCAGGCGTTGTTATCCTCGAGCCCTTGGTGGGCCAGGCAATCGTTGGCAATCAGACAAGCATAGGCGTCATGCCAATGTTCGGACGTCACGTCCGGGTTGATGTCCGCCTGTTGCGCACCGAACTCGATGGCCCCATCGAGCAGACCCACCTGAAGGACGTCGGGCTGATCGAGAAGGCGAACGTTACATGGAATGGTTGCGACGTCAGCGCACCCGTTGAATTGGACGAGTGGACTCTCCTCCACACCGCCCCGGCTCACGGCAGCCGGGAACAGTTCGTGGTCTACGTTCGCGTCCAAGAGATCCCGCGATAGCGAGAGCCCAAGGACCCACCACTTCCAACCCACCCCCGCCGCCCTAGCCTGGGCCCCTTGCCCGCAACCCTCCACACCAAAAACCTCGCCGCCACCTACGGCGCCCGCGAACTCTTCACCAACCTCGACCTCGTCGTCGCCCCCGGCGACGTCATAGGCCTCATCGGCCCCAACGGTTCCGGCAAGTCCACTCTGCTCCGCATCCTCGCCAACCTCCGCCCACCCGACGCCGGCACCATCACCCTCGCACCCCCAACCGCCACCCTCGGCTACCTCGCCCAAGAACCCGAACGCCTCCCCGGCGAAACCCTCCGCGCGTTCCTGACCCGCCGCACCGGCGTTGCCGACGCCGAGACGACGATGAACGACGCCGCCAACGCGATGGCCGACGGCGTCCCAGGCGCCGACGACCGCTACACCCTCGCCCTCGACCGCTGGCTCGCACTCGGCGGCGCCGACCTGCAAGAACGCACCGCGGCCGTCCTCGCCGACCTCGGCCTGACCGTCGACCTCGAACTGCCGATGACCGCGCTCTCCGGCGGCCAGGCCGCCCGCGCGGGCCTCGCCGCCCTGCTGTTGTCGCGCTACGACGTCTACCTGCTCGACGAGCCGACCAACGACCTCGACATCGATGGCCTCGACCGCCTCGAGGAGTTCGTCCAGGATCTGACGGCGCCGACCGTGCTGGTCAGCCACGACCGCGAGTTCCTGAGCCGCACCGTTACGAAGGTCGTCGAGATCGATCGCAGCCTGCAGCGCGTCACCACGTACGGCGGCGGCTACGACGAGTTCCTCGAAGAACGGTCGATCGCGCGCCGCCACGCCGCCGAGGCGTTCGCCGAGTTTTCGCGGCGCAAGGGCGAACTGGAGGCGCGGGCCCGGATGCAGCGCGCGTGGATGGAGAAGGGCGTCAAGAACGCGCGGCGCAAGGCCCGCGATCGCGACAAGATCGGCCGCGCCTTCCGCGCCGAATCGACCGAGCAGCAAGCCGCCAAGGTCAGGCAGACCGAACGGATGATCGAGCGGCTGGATGCCGTGCAGGCGCCGCGCAAGGAATGGAAGCTGCAGTTCACGATCGCGTCGGCCGGCCGTTCGGGCGAAGTGGTCGCGGCGGCGCGCGGCGCCGTCGTGCAGCGCGGCACGTTCACGCTCGGACCGATCGACCTGCAGCTGATGTTCCGCGATCGCGTGGCGATCACCGGGCCGAACGGCGGCGGCAAGAGCACGCTGCTGCAGATGCTGCTGGGGCGGCTGTTGCCGACGGCCGGAACGGTGAGCCTCGGCACCAACGTCGTCATCGGCGAAGTCGACCAGGCGCGCGCGACGTTCGTCGCGGAGGCGCCGGTGATCGAGGTGTTCGGCCGTTGCCTGCCGGCGTGGGCCACCGCGGATGTGCGCACGCTGCTCGCCAAGTTCGGTGTCGGGACCGGATTGCTCGATCGGTCGGCGGCGTCGCTGTCGCCCGGCGAACGGACCCGCGTCGCGATGGCGTTGCTGCAGGCGCGTGGCGTCAACCTGCTGGTGCTCGACGAGCCGACCAACCATCTGGACCTCGAAGCGATCGAACAGTTGGAACAGGCGATGGACTCGTTCGATGGCACCGTGCTGCTGGTGACCCACGACCGGCGGATGCTGGATACAGTCCGGATCACGCGGCGCTGGCACGTCGACGGCGGTCGGCTCGTCGAGATCGTGCCGGATCAGGCCGTGTGAACGTGGAGGCCGCAGCATGCGCAGCGTCGTGATGTTCCTGATGACCGCGATCGTCGCCCAGCAGCCGAGCGTCGGCGTGCGCGTGCTCGATGCGGAGGGTGCGGCGGCGCCGGCGGCGGCGATCGAGGTGCGCTGGCGCGCGTTTCCCGAACTGCCGGGGCTGGTGGGACGTTCGCTGGGCGGCGATGGTGTCGCGACGCTGGCGGCGACGGCGGACGAGCGCGGGCGCGCCAGCATCGTCGTGCCGGTGCATGGTCCGTTCGAGATCACGGCCCGGGCGCCGGGGTCGCGTTCGGTGCCGAAGTTCCCGGTGCTGGCCGGCGACTTCGTCGACCTGACGCTGCGGCCGGCGTTCGTCGTCGCCGGGACCCTCAGGGATGCGGCAGGTGAGCCGATCGCCGGCGCCGCGCTGACCGCGGTGCCCAACCCGACTTCATGGGCTCGGATGGCGGCGTATCGGTTGCCCGAGGCCCGGGGCGACACCGTGACCGCCGCTGATGGCACGTTCGCGCTCGAGTGGCACGAGGGCTACCTGCAGGCGCCGGTGTACGAACCGTTCGTGTCGCTGCAGTTGCGCGATGGTCGGTTGCTGCATCAGGAGAACGAACTGCTGCGGCCGACGAAGCGCTGCCAACAGCTCGAACTGAAGGCCGGTGCCGTTGCGGTCGAACAGGGTCGGATCCTGCAGGCCAACGGCACCCCGGCAGTCGGTGCCGAGATCTTCGATCGCCAGCGGCCATGGCTGAGCACGTCGACCGATGCGGACGGCGCGTTCGTGTTCCCCATCCTGGCGTCACGGGCGACGGTGCTGTGGGTGCGTCTCGACGGGCATGTGCTGACACCGATCGCCTGCGGCGGCAAGGGTGCGCCGGCGAACCCGTATCCGTTGACGCTGGCGCGCGCGCCCGCGGCAATGCTCATGCTGGTCGACCATGCCGGTGCCGCGCTGGCTGGCGCCGAGGTGTTGTGGGTCATCCACGACCCGATCGGCGACCTCCGGCTCGGTGAACCAAGGATCGAACTGTCGGCGCGGACGGACGAACGCGGCCAGGTGGCGGTGCCGCCGATCGCGCCGCGGCTTGCCGTCCAGTGCTTCGCACGGCGCGCCGGCCTGTGGCATTGGGTCGGTGATAGCGCTGCCGAGAACGTGGCGACCTGGCGGCAGGCGACGATGCCGCCGACGCGTCGGATCACCGGTCGCGTGCGCGCCAGCGACGGTGTGCCGCTGCCGGCGGTCCGGGTGGTGCTTCGCGGCACCGCGATGCAATGGCCGCTCGAGTGGGTCACGTTCACCGATCGGCGCGGCGAGTTCGTGTTCGCGTCGGCGCCGCCGGGTGCCGTGACCCTCGATGCCGAAGGCAGCGCGCACGGTTTTGCGAACGCCACGTTCTCGGCCACGGCCGAGCGGTGTGATCTCGCGTTCGCCGCGGGCGAGAGCGTGACGGTGATCCTGCGGGACAGCGACGGCCAGCCGGTCGCCGGCGGCTGGGTCAGCCTGATCGCGAGCAGCAATGGACAGCCGCAGTTGCCCGGTTTTGGCGGCGCCAGCGCCGCGGTGTGCGCCCTGACTGGACCGGATGGCGTGGCGCAGTTCCGCGGTCTGCCGGATCTCCATTGGCAAGTGGTCGGCAACTTCCTGCGCGATGGCAGCGTGCATTCGGGTGGTGGTCAGGTGGGCAGCGGTCAGGAAATCACGTTGGTAGCGCGTCGCTCGCGGGCCTGAGGCTACGTTGTAGGCTCCATCCAGGAGCCGATCCGATGCCGCCCAAGACCGTCGTCTTCGTCCATGGTTGGTCCGTCACCCACACCGACACCTACGGCGAACTGCCGCAGCGGCTCGCGGCCGAGGCCAAGGCCGCCGGCGTGCCGTTGGCGATCGAACACCTGTGGCTTTCGCGCTATGTGTCGTTCAAGGACGAAGTGCGGATGGCGGATCTGGCGTGGGCGATGGAAAACGCCGTGCAGCGCGATCTCGGGCACCTGCTGGCCGCCGGCGAGCGCTTTGCGGTGATCACCCACAGCACCGGCGGGCCGGTGGCGCGTGCCTGGCAGTACGAGTTCTGGGCCGGCGCCGGCAAGGCCTGCCCGATGAGTCATCTGGTGATGCTGGCGCCGGCGAACTTCGGCAGCGCGCTGGCGCAGCTCGGCAAGGGTCGATTGAGCCGGTTGAAGAGCTGGGCCGGTGGCGTCGACACGGGGCAGGGTGTGCTCGACTGGCTGGAGCACGGCAGCGACGAAGGCTGGCAGCTCAACGAGGCGTGGATCCGCCGCAAATGCGGCCCGATCGACGAGAACGGTGTGTTCCCGTTCGTGCTGACCGGGCAGGCGATCGACCGCAAGTTCTATGACCACCTGAACTCGTACACCGGCGAGCTCGGCAGCGATGGCGTCGTTCGTGTGGCGGCGGCCAACCTGAATGCGGCGATGGTGCGGCTGGTGCAGTCTGGCGAACCCGGCAAGGATGGCGTCGCGCTGCAGCCCGTCGGCAAGGTGCTGCGTTCGCCGCGCTCAGCGTTCCGGCTGATCGCCGGCGCCAGTCACTCTGGCGAGGACCTGGGGATCATGCGTTCGGTGGTTGCCAAGGCGGGAGGGCACGGCGGTGAAGTGACCGCAGCGATCCTGCGTTGTCTGCAGGTCGAGGATGCCGACGACTACGCCGCGTTGTGCGATGCGTTCGACGCCGAGACCGAGCAGGTCGCGCAGGCTGAACGCGGCGAGCATGAGGTCGTCAAGTTGTGGCGCGACCGCGCGTGGATCCACGATGCGATGAGTCTGGTGATCTTCCGGATCACCGATTCCGAGGGTTACCCGGTCACCGACCTCGATCTGCTGTTGACCGGCGCCAACAACGACCCCGACTTCCTGCCGGAGGGCTTCCTGGCCGACCGCCAGCGCAATCTGCGCAGCAGGCAGACGCTGACGTTCTTCCTGAATCACGATCTGATGGTCGGTTGTCCATTGGTTCTCGACCCGCGCGAGCCCGGCAAGCAGACCGTGTTGCGGCCCGAGCAACCCGGCGTCGACATGCTCGGCCTCCGGATCGAGCCGCGGCCGAGCGAGGGTTTCGTGCACTACCGGAAGGCCACGTTCGCGGCGACCAGCAAGCTGCTGCGCGATGTGGTGCGGCCGCACGAGACGACCCTGGTCGACATCGTGTTGCAGCGCGTCGTGCACGAAGGTGTCTTCCTGCTCGGTCCGGCCAAGGGCAAACGGTTCGATTTCAGCGACACCGAACCCGGCCCGGCCCTGCCGCCACAGCCGGAGTAGTTCGGGCCTCGCCCGGCGCGGGCATACCGGGCAAGATCGGTGGATGTCCACGAACGGCCCGGTCGATCTCGAAGCGCTGCGCAAGCAGTTCCGTCACTGGTTGCGCGATCACGCCGACGGTGACACGTTCGCGCTGGCGGGTGCGCAGCTGCGGCTTCTGGTCGACGAATTGGGGCGGCTGCAGCAGAGCAATGACCGGCTGCGGCGGCAGAATCGGCGGGTGCGGCTGAAGCTGCAGAAGGCGGGGTTGGCGGACGACGAGGCGCCCGAAGGTGAGGGCGAGCAGGTGTGAGCAAGGTCTGGTCGTGCCGATCGCGAACCCAGCGGTCGGTGAGAGATTGTCCCGGCGTAACGACGACGGCTCGATGGTGACGCCGAGCCGCTTGCCCGCGCCGCCCGCGAGTGCGAAAACTGCGCCATCGCCGACCCGGAGCCAATCGTGCCCACAGAGACCCGCCACCCGTTCTGGATCCTGCTGACCATCCTGCTGTGCGCCGCCAGCCTGTGCGCGCAGGAGCCCGAGAAGATCGAATTGAAGATGGTCGTGCCGACCACGTTCGAGTTGCCGACGAAAGCCGACGACAAGGGGCTGCTGCAGTTCGAACCGTTCAAGGAAGAGAAGTGCGTCAACTGCGCCGGCACCAAGGAAGCCGGCTGCATGCTGTGCGCGCGGCTGGACGACAACAAGGCCTGTCCCGAATGCAAGGGGACGCGGAAAGCGCCGTGCCGTTCCTGCGGGGCGCTCGGTCACTGGCCCGACCCGAGGAAGAAGGTCAACTGCCCCGGTTGCTACGGCGCCGGCGCGTTCCGTTGCCATGTCTGTGATGGCCGCACCTGGCAGAAGGTGCAGGGCAGCGGCGACAAGAAGCTCAAGTGCGCCGCCTGTCGCGGCGTCGGCATCTACAAATGTGGCGTCTGTAGTGGCGCCCGCGTCGTCGATTCGGTGACGTTCAAACCGAGTCTCGAGGACGCGACGGTCGCCGCGCTGACCAAGACCAAGGACCAGATCGACGGGCTGCTCGCGGCGCTCGAGAAGTTCCAGCCGACCGGCAAGAACACCAGGAAGGAGATGAAGGAACTGCTCGGCATCCTGGACAAGGGCAAGGACCTGCCGCCGATCAAACGCAGCCCGAAGTTCCTCGACGAGATGATGGACAAGACCTACGGCGGCTCGATGTTCGACGGCCACGAGGACATGGAAGCGAACACGATGAAGACGTGGATCGAGTCGACGCAGTACTACCTGAAGCACCAGAAGCGCCTGGTCGAACTGTGTCTCGTGCGGGCCGAGGCGAACGCCAAGGTCGTTGGCGACAAGAAGGACAAGTGATGCGAACCGGGGCTCGGGCCGCGGCCGTGCCGTGGCTGCTGGGAGTTCTGCTGGCGACGTTGCCAGCGCAGGGGATCATCGCGCCAACGCTGTTGTCGGCGCCGGCCGTCGACGAGGCGACCGCGGCGTTGCGGGCGAGCGGCGCCGCCGGGGTCGTGTTCGGCAAGGCCGATGCGGTTGTCAAGATCGTCGTCGAGGTGACGGCCGGCGGCACCCCGTTCGAATTGCAGGGGCCGCGGACGGGCCTGGTGGTGCATCCGGCCGGCTACGTCGTCACCTGGTCGACGGCCGTGGGAGGTGCCGACGGTGCGAGCCTGTTCGTGCAACGCGCCGGCCAGCCGGACGCGCGCTTGCCGGCGAAGGTCGTCGCGAACGACGCCGCGACGGGACTGGCGTTGCTGCAGGTCGCCAGCGACGGGCCGCTGGTGGCGTTCGAACTCGCGGGTGGCGTCGGCAATGGCGAACCGGCGGTCGTGATCGCCAATCCGGAAGGCAAGGAACTGATCGTGTTCGCCGGTGTGACCACACCCGCGCAGGCTGGCGTCGTGCACCGGGGTCGTGCGCTGGCGCCGACCGGGCTGCTGCTGACCGATGCGCGCATCGATCTGCGCTGCGAGGGTGGTGCGCTGGTCGGTGCGAGGGGCGAACTGCTCGGCATCTGCAGTGCCGAACATGTCCGCCGCGAGACCTCGGAGCCGACGCTGGCAGAACTGAAGAGCAAGAACTTCGGCTTCGCGTTGCCCGCCGCGGCGATCCGCAGTGCGTTCGCGCAGCAGCTCGGTGAACAGGCCAAGCCGGCGGTGGCGACGCCATCGGCGACGGCCGTCGCCTTGGCCAAGGCGGGGCGAAGCGTGGTGGGTGTGTGGGGTGGCGATGGAACGGTGCCGACGCTCGGCGACGAAGATCCATTCGGCGAGCGGCGTCGCGAAGGTCTGGGCTCGGGTGTGGTGCTGAGTCGATCCGGACTCGTGGCGACCAATGCCCATCTGGTGCCCGGCGAACAAGCCACGGTCACGTTGACCGATGGCCGGACTGTCTCGGCGCGGTTGTTGAAGCGGCGAACGGCCGCCAATCTTGCGCTGCTGCGCTGCGAACTGCCGTCCGGCATCGAACTCGAACCGATCGCTTGCGGCGACGGCACGGACCTGATCCTCGGCGAGACCGTGCTCGGCATCGGCAATCCGACCGGGCGCGCGCCGGGTGTCACGATCGGCGTGTTGTCCGCGGTGCGGCAACGCGGCGTGCTGCAGGCCGATCCCGATCTCGGCAACCAGAATGGCGGCGGCGCACTGGTCGATCTGACCGGACGGCTGCTGGCGATCGTCGATGGCGGTCGGGTCGATCGGGTCGACCGCGCGTTCGCGATGGAGGGATCCGAGGCCAAGACCGAGACCAACCTGAATCTGTGCGTGGGCGTCGAGGCGCTGAGGCAGGCTTTTGCCGAAGAGATCGAAGAGCATGCGGCGGCGACCGAGTCGATCCGGACGCCGTTGGTCGTGACTGCGGCGGAGCGGGCGCTGCGCACCACCAAGGTGGCGGCGGCGGTGCAGAAGTCGGCGGCGGCGATGCTGAACGTCTACGTCAGCCGCGTCACCACACCGGTCAGCGCCGATGACAACCCGTTCGCCGATCGCAAGGAGGTCCGCACCGAGGGCGAGAGCCTGGGTTCGGGCGTCATCGTCACCGCGTCCGGACTGGCGATCACCAACTGGCACGTCGTCGACGCCGCGACCGAGCCGGATGGCCAGGAACGCCAGGACCACGTCGTGCAGGTCCGGCGGTTCGACGGTCGGTCGTTCGACGTGCGGGTGCTGGCGATCTCGCGTGAGGACGATCTGGCCTTGCTGCAGCTGATCCTGCCCGAAGGCGAGACCGTGCAGCCGGTGGAACTGGGCGACTCCGATGCACTGCTGCCAGGCGAGACCGTGATCGCGATCGGCAATCCACACGGCCAGAGCAACACGATCACTGCCGGCGTGGTGACCGCCAAGGAACAGGCGATCCGCGTCAAGGGGCGTTGGGCCGAGTTGCAGCACCTGATCGAGACCGATGCGGCGATCAACGGCGGCAACAGCGGTGGCGCCCTGATCGACCTGGCCGGCCGGCTGGTCGGGATCAACAGCGCGGGCAGCCGCGGCAGCGAATCGCGGGGCTATGCGATCGCGATCGATCATGTTCGCCGTCAGGTGCTGGAACTGTTGCTGTCCGAGAAGAAGTTGCGTTCGCCGGCGCTCGGCATCGCGGTCGCGCAGCAGGGCGATCGCGTCATCGTGCACACCGTTGCCGACGATGGGCCGGCGGCACGGGCCGGATTGCTGGTTGGTGACACACTCGTGGCGATCGGTGGGACCCCGGTGACCTGGGTTCCCGGTTACGCGTTGACGCTGCGCGCTGCGACCGCCGGTCAACCGTTGACTCTGCGCGTCCTGCGCGATGGTCGAGAACGCGACGTGACATTGACGCCGCTGTCGCCGAAGGCCTGGGCGGTCTTCTCGATGGCCGGCATCGAGTGCGGCGAGGTGCCGTTCCAGCAGGATCCGGAAGCGATCCGCGCCGGCTGGATCGGCGTTCACCGCAAGTGGACCAAGAGTGATGGCGAACCGCCGTTGATCGACGAACAAGCCGTCCGGATCGTCCGGCTGCACCCGCGGCTTCGCGACTCGGGGCTGCAGGTCGGCGATCTGCTGCTGGCGGCAGAACTGCCGAAGGACTCGGCGGCCGGCACGGCCCGCGATCTGCACAAGTTCCTGACGACTGCGGATGTGCAGGAGCTGTTCCAAAAGCACGATCGCAGCACCATGAAGGCGGTGCGCTTTCGCTGTTGGATCGGGCGCGGCGATCGCATCGAGGTGATCGACATCGACGCCACGCCGCTGCTCTGGTAGCTGCGGCGGTCGGGCAAGCAGGCGCGTCCGCAGCAGCTCCGTGGCTGTCCGGGGGCGTCTACGCACTTTGCGGCAAGCCACTCGAGGCACTGCGCGCGTCATGTGGATGTCATTCGGCCGCCCCCGCTTCCCCTTGCCACCGGAGTTCCCATGCGTTCCGCCGTGTTGCCCGGCGTCGCCATCGTCGCGCTGTTGCTGTCCACCGCCGATCTCCGTTGCCAGTCGATGCGCCTGATCGCCTGGAACGATCTCGGCATGCACTGCATGGATTCCGACTACAGCGTGTTCTCGATCCTGCCGCCGTTCAATTCGTTCGACGCGCAGCTGATCGGCGCTGACGGCCGGTTGGTCCGTTCCGCCGCTGGCCTGACGCTCACCTACGAAGCGGTCGCCGATCCGTCCGGATCGATCAATCGCTCGTCGACCGGCAAGACCAACTTCTGGCAGTTCGCCCCGGCGCTGTACGGCGGCTCCGCGACGCCGGATCTGGGGCTGGCGGGGTTCGCCATGCCCGGCCCGACCAACACGCCGCGGGCGATGGCTTTCGACACCGCCGCCGCGGTGTTCCACGCGACCGGTGTTCCGATCACGCCGTACGATGATGCCCGGCACAAGCGGCCATATCCGCTCATGCGTGTGCGCGCGCGCAGTGCAGCAGGTGCATTGCTCGCCACTGCCGATGTGGTGTTGCCGGTCAGCGACGAGATGGACTGCCGGCTGTGCCACGGTTCGACGGCCGGTCCGGCGGCGATGCCGGCGGGCGGGTGGGTACACGATGCCGATTCCGAACGCGACTACCGGTTGAACATCCTGCGGCGGCACGACGAACGCCACGCCGGCCAGCCGGTCTACACCGCGGCGCTGGCACAGGCCGGCTACCTGCCAGGCGGCCTGTTCGCGACCGCGAACGCGGGCACGCCGATCCTGTGCGCTGCCTGTCACCGTTCCAACGCGTTGCCAGGAACGGGCATCGCCGGCATCTCGCCGTTGACCGCCGCGGTCCATAGCGGCCACGCCGACGTGGTCGATCCGATCTCCGGCCTGACCCTCGAGGCCAGTGCCAACCGGGCGTCGTGCTATCGCTGCCATCCCGGCTCGGACACCCGTTGCCTGCGCGGCGCGATGGGCAATGCCGTGGCCGCCGATGGCAGCCGCGCGATGCAGTGCCAGAGCTGCCACGGCTCGATGGCGACCGTCGGACACCCGGCCCGCGAAGGCTGGTTCGACGAACCGAACTGCCAGAATTGCCACACCGGCACCGCGATGCAGAACAACGGCCAGATCCGCTACGTGGATGCGTTCACTGCGCCGGGCGTTCTGCGCACCGCAGTCGACCCGACGTTCGCGACCCAGCCCGACACGCCGCTGCCCGGCAAGTCGTTGTACCGGTTCTCGGCCGGTCACGGCGGACTGCGTTGCGAGGCGTGCCACGGCAGCACCCATGCCGAGTACCCGGGCGCCCACGCCAACGACAACCTGCAGGTGCTCGGATTGCAGGGCCACGTCGGCACGTTGTCCGACTGCGCGGCCTGCCATTCCGGCCGTGACTACGTGCTGAACGGCGGGCCGCACGGCATGCACTCGATCAGTTCGCGGTTTGTCGACGATCACGCCGACCTCGTCGAGCGCAACGGCGGGCCGGGCCAGTGCCGGGCCTGTCACGGCGCCGACTACCGGGGCACCGTGTTGTCGCAGGCCCAGGGCGACCGCACGTTCTCGACCCACTTCGGCGTCAAGACCTTCGCGCGCGGAGCGAGGATCGGTTGCTACGAGTGTCACAACGGCCCGAACAGCAGCAACACGAACGCGAATGCGCGGCCGGTCGCGCAGAACGCCACCGCAACTTGCGGTGACCAGGCGGTAGCGCTCGACCTGGTCGCGACCGATCCGAATGCCGATCCGCTGACCTTCCGGATCCTGTCGCAGCCAGCCCACGGGACCGTGGCGCTCGCGGGCCGTCGCGCGACCTACTTCCCTGAAGCGGGCTTCGCCGGCGTCGACACGTTCACGTTCGTGGCGCACGATGCGGCGCACGACTCGGCGCCTGGCGTCGTGTCGGTGACGCGGCAGGCCAACCGGAGCAGCTACGGTCTCGGTTATCCCGGCGCCGGCGGTGTCGTCCCCGACCTGGCTGCGGACGCCAACCCCGTGCTTGGCACGACCGTGCACTTGTTGCTCGCCAACCCGGCCGCGGTCCCGGCACTGGCGGTGTTCGTGGCCGCGCCGGAAGCCGCCAACCTGCCGACCGGGCATGGTGGCGCGTTGCTCGTCGAGCCGGATCTGGTGGTCGGCTCGTTCCTGCCTGCCGGCGGCCTGGCGTTGCCGATGACCATCCCGGCGACGCCGCAGTTGCTCGGCGCGACGCTGCACGTGCAGGCGCTGAGCTGGGACACCGGCGCCCGCTTTGGCATCGCGTTCAGCCGCGGGCTGCGACTGGTGCCGGGTTCGTGAGGTGGCGCGACGGCGCCCGCGCTACCTGGTCTTGAACTTGACGGCGAGCTTTTGCGGACCGCCCTCGGAGTTCCAGCTCCAGTGCGCGGTCACTTCGCCGCGCGGGAGCGGATCGAACGGATAGAACGTCACCATCCCTGGCGCTGACGAACGGCGGATGTGGCCGTCGTCGAGCAGGATCGCGCCGGGAACATCGTTGCCGCGGGCGTCCTGGACGGCGCAGGAATAGGTGTGGCGGTTGCCGCCGATCACGCTGCCAAAGTGCAGGGTCAGCGGGAAGCCGACGGTCTTCTTGCCGGCCTTGCCGTGCTTCTCGAGCAGCGCCACGAGTTCGGGGCCGATGTCGGCCACCGCGACCTCGACCGGCACGTTCTCCTGGTTGTCGAGCGGGTAGCTGCCGTAGCCAGCGCCGCGTGAGGTCGGCTGGCCGATGCCGGAGACGACGTTCATCACCAGGATGTCGTTGTCGCTGTAGATGCCGACGCTGACCAGGAAGCTGTTGACGATCGCATCGCGGTAGCCGGGGATCTCGAGCCAGCGCGCGAACATCTTCTTGGCGTTGGCAGGTTTGGCGCCGATCTCGACGATCGCGGTCTCGGCGAACATGCTGCCGACGTAGCTGCCGCCGAGTTCGACCTTCTGCTGGTGCTCGGCGATCGGACCGCGTTCCTGCTTGTTCCTGGCCAGGTACTCGGCGTGGTCGTGGCAGCGCGTCGACAGGTTGGACGACCAGGTGACCGGCGTCCGGTTGGCCTCCTTGCGCGCCAGATTGAACGCCTCCAGCCACTTCTCGACGCCCTTGCTGACCGCGGCCAGCGGCGGCGTGTTGTTCTGGATCGCCTTCAGCACCGGACTCGCCTCGGTCCAGAACGCCACCCATTCCTTCTCGAGCTGATCGAGCTTGACGTCGTGCGCGGCATCGAACCGGGCTTCGAACTCGAGCGGCTGCTTCTGCTTCGCGGCCTGCATTTCCAGCCCGAGCCGGTCCATGGCGAGCAGCAGGTTCGGGTCGCGCCGCATCACGTAATCGCTGAACGACCAGGCCTTGATGCGCTGCTCGTTGGTGAACGCGGCCGCGTCGCAGAACGGCAGGTCGCGCGCCGGCACGCCACCGGTCGCCTTCCACGCCAGTTCGAGATTCAGGTTCTTCCAGACGTCGAAGTCCGGCGACTGGTACTCGCGATCCTCTTCGCTCGCGGCGGTGCCCTGCTGCTTCTTCAGGTCGACCGAGAACAGCCGGTTGTTGTTGAAGATCATGCCGACGAACGTGTGGCCGATGCCCTCGTTCAGGCCATCGGTGCCAAAGCCCGCCCAGGCGCGGGCGACGTTGCGCACCGCGGCGTCGAACGACACCTGCTTGCCCGAGGTCGCCGCCAGCGCCGTGTTGCCGATGCCGGAGGTCGTCGTGTGCTTCAGCTTCCACTCGAGGTCCTGCACCTTGTCCTTGTGCGCCTGCAGGATCTGCTGATACGTCTCCTTGGCGACGAAGAACGCCCATTCGTTCGGCCACTTGCCCTGATCGACGAACGGCGGCTTCCACGGGAACGCCACTTCGCAGACCCGCAGCGTCCGTTCGGCCCAGCGCAGCGACTCGGCCAACGTCGCCTCTTCTTCGGCATCGCCGTGCAGGACGAAGTGCTCGCTGGTCAGCGTGATGTACTTGACCTGGGCCTTGTCGAGGATCTCGTTGCGGTGGTCGGCGGTCTTCTGCACCGGGTAGTCGGTGCGGCTCTGATCGACGACCGCCTGCTCGATCTTCTTGCTGTTCTCGTACAGCGTCTGTTCGATCGCCGAGCCGCTGACACCGCCGAAGTCGCGGTGTTCGAGCGCCTTCTTGGCCTTGTCGTCGCTGGCGACCCAGCGCAGCACCATCTCCCAGTGATGGCGGGCCCGCGGCGTGTTGCCGGCCTTCTCCCACTTCTCGGCCTGCGCGCGGTGGCCCTGCGCCAGGGTCTTCTTCATCTGCTCGTACTGCGAGAACAGCGACGCGCCGTCGGCGCCGGTGCCGGTGTCGGCGGTCGGGTACGGACTCTTCGGATCCGGATTCCACGACGAGCCGG
The DNA here is from genome assembly GCA_016713175.1 of Planctomycetota bacterium. Classification (GTDB taxonomy): domain Bacteria; phylum Planctomycetota; class UBA1135; order UBA1135; family UBA2386; genus JADJPQ01. Next base: position 17,469 of record JADJPQ010000022.1, on the reverse strand, counting down.
TCTTGACGTGCCCCAGCCCCTTGTGCGCCTCGGCATCTTCGCTGTCGTAGAGCTTCAGCACCTGCAGCCAGATCAGCTTGGCCTGGCGCGGGAAGCCCTTGTCGAACGCCTTCTTGGCGAACGCATTCAGGGTCTTCGCCTGGCGCTTGTCGAGGTCGGCATCGTCGTTCTGGGCAGCGGCTGGCAGGGCGAGCAGCAGGAGGACACTGGCGGCGAACGGTCGGTTCATCGTGCGGGTGACTGCGATCGGGGTCCCGCAGTCTAGCGGTCGGGCCAGAGCGCGGCGATGCGTCAGCCCGGTTGCCGCGACCAGCGCGTCAACGCGGCCTGCAGGTCGCCGAGTGACAGCGGTTTGGTGATGTGATCGTCCATGCCGGCGTCGAGGCAACGTTCCCGGTCACCCGCCAGCGCGTGCGCGGTCAGCGCGATGATCGGTGTGCGGGGCCGCTGCCCCACGGTTTCGCACCGGCGGATCGCCTCGGTCGCGGCAAACCCGTCCATCACCGGCAACTGGCAGTCCATCAGGATGACGTCGAACGGCCGTTCGCCTGCCCGTTTCACCGCCGCTTCGCCATCGCCGGCGATCTCGACCGTGCGCCCGAGCTTCTGCAGCATCGCGGCCACCAGGCGCTGGTTGACGAGGTTGTCCTCGACCAACAGGACCGGTGCGCGCGAGGCGCCGACGGTCGGCGCGGCCTGACCAGATGCCGGAGCGCCTGCGGTTGCGACCGGTGCGCTCGCGGCCAGCGGCAACGTGAACCAGAACGTCGCGCCGGCGCCGGCCTCGCTGTGCACACCGACGCTGCCGCCCATCCGTTCGATCAGGTTCTTCGAGATCGCGAGCCCCAAGCCCGTGCCGGCATGTCGGCGTGCCGGGCTGGCATCGACCTGGCTGAACTTCTGGAACAACAGATCCTGTTTGTCGGCCGGAATGCCCACGCCGGAGTCGATCACCTCGCAGCGCACCTGGCGGAGGTCCGGCAGCAGTTCGAGCCGGACGGTGACCGCACCGCGGTCGGTGAACTTCAGCGCGTTGCCGACCAGGTTGGTCAACACCTGCCGAACCCGGATCGGATCGCCTTGGACATGCGCCACCTTGGCGTCGTGTTCGATCGATCCCAGGGACAGTCCCTTGGCGGCTGCGGCCGGCTGGAACAGTTGCAGCACCGAGCGGATCTGCGTGAACAGATCGAACGGTTGCCGTTCGACGCGCAGCTTGCCGCTCTCCATCTGCGAGACGTCGAGGATGTCATTGATGACGGTCAGCAGCGCGCGCGCCGACTGATCGACCGTCGTGACCCATTCCCGCTGGCGGTCGTCGAGCGAGGTGCCGATCAGCAGTTCGGTGTAGCCGAGGATGCCGTTCATCGGCGTGCGGATCTCATGGCTCATGTTGGCCAGGAACTCCGACTTCGCCTGATTGGCGTTCTGCGCGATCGTCGCCAGCCGTTCGGCCTCGACCAGGCTGTCCTGCAACTGGCGATTGACGCGCTGCAGGCTCTGGTTGGTCCGTTCGGCGGTCCGCTGCGCGGCCTCGATTTCGAGCAGGGCGGTGCGGCGTTGCGAGGACTCGACGATCAGCATCGCGATGTCGGCGATCGAGGCGATGAAGTCCTGTTCTTCGACCGTCCACGTGCGCGCCGGGCCGGTGTGCTCGGCGCACACCACGCCCATCACCTGGCCCGCTCGCCAGATGCCGCAATCGAGCATCGAAGTGATGCCGAGCGGCTGCAGATACGCGGTCGTGAACTCGGAGGTGCGTGGATCCGTCTGCGCCGTGTGGGCCGCCAGCATCCGATGTTCACCGAGGGCACGGAAGTAGGCCGGGAACGCCGCCACCGGCAGCGCCAGGCCGCACTGGTACGTGCCGTCGGCACGCATGAACAGCACCTGGCAGACCATCGCCGAGCGCTCGGCGTTGAACAGCCAGACACTGACGCGGGCCGTGGCGAGCAGCTCGGCTGTCCGTTGCACGATGGCGCGCGTGGCCTTGTCGAAATCGCCGTGATCGAGGCGAGCCAGGTCGAGGAACACCCGATGCTGGCGTTCGAAGAACTGGTGCCGCCGGTCGCGTTCACGCCGTTCGCGGCGCCCGGCGCGCAGCTCGGCCGCGAGTCGACGGCGCATGGTCGGCAGATCGGGCAGCGAGCGAGTCGGTGACGGCGAGGACACGGCGAGCCTCTCTTCGACCACGTCGCGGTCGCGGGGCAATCCCGGCGCCGGGTGCCCATGACAGCGGCGCTTTGGCGGCGATCAGCGACGAAGCCACAGCCAGCCAGCCGCGATCGCCAGCGTCACCAAGGTGATCGGGATGCCGGTCCGCAGGTGCTCGCGCGCCCAGCCACGGCTCGGCGGCCGGACGCCGAGCCGCGTGGCCTGTTCGACGACGATCAGGTTGGCGATCGAACCGACCAGCAGCAGATTGCCCGCCAGCGTCGTCGCCAGGCACAGGATCGCACCCGATTGCGGATGCGTCGCGGCCGGCAAGAGCAGCATCGTCAGCGGCACGTTGGAGATCAGGTTGGACCCGACGACCGATACGCCAAACAGCGCCGGCGCTTCGCCGATGTCGACGCCGCTGTCGCGCAACCAGGCAAAACCACGTGCGGCGTGGCCGGCAGCCGCCAGCGCATGATTGACGACGAACAGCCCGGCGAACAGCACCAGCAGGTGCCAGTCGACATGATGCAGCAGCGAACGGGTCGTCTGCCGGCGCGAACACAGCACCGCGGCGCCGCCGGCCATCGCCAGGACCTCGCGCGGCAGCGCATTGCTGCAGAAGCCGACGATCAGGGCGCCGAGGATCAGCAGGCCTTTGGTGGTCTGGCCGCGATCGAACGGCGGTTCGATCGGCGTCACCAGTTCGCCCGGCCGTTCGAGGCGACCCTGCCACGCGCGCGCCAGGAGCCACCAGGTGACCACCAGCCCGAGGACCGCCGGCACCGCGCCGTCGCGCAGGTAGTCGGCGAACGACAGCTTCAGCGCCTGACCGATCAGCATGTTCTGCGGGTTGCCGATCACGGTCGCCGCCGAGCCGACATTGGACGCCGCGGCCAGTCCGAGCAGGAACGGCACCGGGTCGAGGCGGCGGCGCGCGCAGACCTCGACCAGGATCGGCGCGACGGCGAGACAGACGACGTCGTTGGTCAGCAGCGCCGACAGCAGGCCAGTGACCAGCATCAGTTCGAGCAGGAGCCGCGACGGCGACTGGTCGCGCGCGGCGATCAGCCGGGTGATCTTGGCGTAGAAACCCGAAGCCGAGAACTGCGCGCTGACCAGCATCAAGCCGAACAACAGCAGGATCGTCGGCGCGTCGATCGCCTGCCACGCCGCGCCCGTGTCGAGGCTGCCAGCGCCCAGCAGGACGATGGCGCCGACCAGCGCGGTGCCGGCGCGATCCAGCCGCAGCCCGGGAATGCCGCCGACGATCATCGCGGCATAGACGACCAGGAAGACGACGAGCGTGAGATCCACGGTTCAGCGCGGCGCGGGCACCGGGGTGCCATGGCGCAGCGGCAGCAGCCGCGCGTTCTTGCCCTGGATCGTCACGACGAACAGGCGGTCGTAGTCCTTCTCGGTCATCGTCACCGGTTCGCGGACGCCGAGGTCTTTCAGGATCGCCGGCACGGTGTTGGAGTGGCCGACGACGACGACGGTCTGGCCGCGGTGCTGCTGCCGGATCTTCTGCGCCAGTTCCTTCGTCGCCGCGGCGGCGATCGCGTGCGCGGGAACATGCAGCGCGGTGCACAGCGGTTCGACGGTCGCGGCGGTGCGGCGATACTGGCTGTGGAACACGGCGCGGATCGGCAGATCCTGCAGCATGCGCGCCAGCCGTTCGGCGCGTTCGCGGCCCGCGGGGCTCAGTTCGGGGTCGTCGCCATCGTCGGCCTTCTCGGCGTGACGGACGACGATCACCGTGGTCGCGACTTCGGGCAGACCGTCGGTGAACGCACGGATCTGGGCGACGACATTGCCGGCGATGTCATTGGGGACCGGGATGGTCAGGTCGTACTGCAGGATGCACCAGCGCTCGCCGCGCCGCTGCAGCACGCCGGTGCCGCGGCACTCGCCGTAGGCGGCGCTGCCGAGCGCTTCGTCGAACCACGCGAACGCGCCATCGGCGGCGACGGTGACGTGGCGCCGTTGCGGCACGTAGATCCACGCCGAGTCCTTCTGGAACCATGGCATCGCGAAGGCCTTGAACTCGCTGCCGGGCCACCGTTCGGTGGCGTCGGTGCCCAGGAACACGCCATCGTCGGGGAAGATCGCGAAGTAGCTGTCCTCGTCGGCGCGCGCTGCGGCGTCGTGGAAGGCATCCAGGACGTCGCTGACCGCCGCCGCCGTTCCGTTCAACGCGGTGGTCGCATGCAGCGATGCCAGCGACTGTCGCAAGGCGTCGCGTTCGAGGTCGGGACAACCGGTGTCGCCCGGAACGATCGCGCAGCCCGCATCGATTCCGGCCTTGTTCAGCGTTGCCGCGGTGGCCTCACTGGCACTCGCCGACTGCCGATCGGCATCGCCGACGTGCAGGCGGATCCGCTTGCCCCGCAACCGCGCGACCGGCGCGCTTGCCGCCGGCGCGCCCGTTCCGAGCACGGTCAGCGACGCGAACTCGAACGGCTGGTCGACCATCGCCGCGAACGCCAGGTCGCCGCCGCCGTCGCAGCCGAGCAGGTGCATGCCGCCGCGTTCGATCCGGTGTCTGGTGCGCAGCCACGCGCACAGTGCCGGCAGGTTGTCGAGGCGATCGCCGAGCAGCGGGATGACGACCATCCAGCCGTTGGCCGTCAGGCCCTGCAGGCGGCCGTTTGCCGCGCGGTCGATCGCGCGTTCGTCGACATTGGCTCCTGGCAGCGCGAACACGGTCGGCCACGCGCGCGCCGCGTCATGGCCAGCGGGCAGCGCGATCGCGCAGCGCAGCGTCGCGCCGCCGGGCAGCGGCACGTTGGTCAGTTGCGTTCGTTGCGCCGGCAGCAGCGCGGTCAGCAGCAGAGGCAGCAACCAGCGGTGGTTCATGGCAGGTTCTCGTGGCCGAGGGTGGCCATCGCGGTGCGCGCGAGTTCGCGAGTGGTCGCGGCGACGACGGCGCCGTCGCTGTCCAGGGTCAGGGGTTGGAGTCGCCAGTCGAGCAGCACGCCGCCGGCTTCTTGCAGGATGGGCACCAAGGCGCACCACTCGTACGGTTTGACGCCGCGATCCACCAGCAGATCGGCTCCGCCCATCGCGACGAAGGCGTAGGCGCAGCAGTCGCCGCCGTAGCTGGTCCACTGGACCTGTTGGCGCAGCCGCGCGAATGCCGGGTCGCCGCTCATCGGGTCGGGGGTCGTGGAACAGGTCGTGAGTGGTCTGGGGTCGGCGGGTGGTCGGCGGGTTGCCGTGGCATGGGGGTGATAGGCACTCTGGCCCAGTTGCCACGAATGGCAGGGGAGGGTAGACTGCACGAATGGAGGTTTGATATGAAACCGGCTCTCGGCTCTCGGCGCGGCTAGCCTGCTGCTGACGTCGGTGCTCTCGGCGCAGACCCAACAGCCCCCGTCTGGTTCGCGCACCCAGTTCGTGTTCCACGTCTATGTAGATCCGATCTTCGGTGACGATGACCTGGCGTGGGCTCAGAACCCTGGGAATCCCAACGATCCCACCTCACCGGTGCAGATCCTGTGGCCTCGTCCCGGCAAGCCGCTCGACACGCGAAACGACATCAACGCCCAGGACGCCAATCCCGCCGTCAGCGGCTACCTGCAGAACGCCCCCTACTCGTTCCGGACACTCTCGGGCGCTCGGGGTGCGCTCCACTACGTGAACATGCTGTTCACCGAGCAGTTCCAAGGCGCCTTCCAGACCCGGCTGCCGTGGCAGCACCCGTCTTCGAGTCCTGGGCTGCGCGCAGTCGACCACGTCGTGATCCACTGCCTTCCGGGGCTCTACGGCCCGCGCAATGGCTCGTTGCCGCCGGCCGTGCCCGACATCGACCCGGTGAGTGGGCTGCCGTGGAACGGCGAGGTCTTTCCGATCCGGTTGGGCACGCGGCGGGACTTGTTTCTGCCAACGTGCGACCGCATCAGCATCCAGGGCACCTCGGCGCTGGACACGATCTTCGACGCGCGAGGTGATGACCCGGCTTTGCCTGCAAGTCAGAGAACCGGCTACGTCTTCGAGGTCGCGGGGCGCCCGATCACCCCTTCCGGCTTCTACCCAGGGTTCGCGGATCACACACAGGCGTTCATCGACGGAATCACGATCCGTGGCGCTCGCGGCGAGGTCGACCCAGGCGCGGTGGCGAATCCAAGTGGCGCTGGCATCTTCATCACCGGCAATCAGGCGTCCGTGCAGATCACGATCTCCAACTGCTTCATCGTCGACTGCGTCGTCGGCATCGCGCTCGACGCAGCGGATGCGGCGGAGTTCGCCAGTGGCGGCGGGGTCCAGTTATTCGCCGGCCTGCACGAGCCGAGGATCGTCAACAACACGATCGCGTTCTGCGAAGTCGGGATCTGGGCCGGCACGCTGACGCCCGACCTGTTTGCGCCATTTCCGACAGCCGACTACATCAACAACCATGCGCCGCTGCTGATCAACAACATCTTCGACCCGGCAACGCCGGCCAGCTATGGCCTGGCCGGTCTCTCCTGCATGGAAGGCGTCCGCGACACGGCGCTGCAAGTCGTGATCATCGCCGGGCTGCCGGTCAGTCCGCCGCTCGTGCATGACTTCAACGCCTGGGACTCGAGCAAGCGCAATCTCGGCAACCTGCCGTCTGCCATCTGGACCAACTGGAAGGGCACCACCGGCGGCGTGACCAGTGGCCCGATCCAGCCGCGGTTCGATCTGGGGATGTTCCCGTCGCCGGGACCACCGCGCAAAGCGACGCTCTACGTGGCCGACGCGCTGCGGCAGACGTATGGTGCCGAGGTTTCGCCGCATGACTTCCGGCTGGTGCCGTTCGTCAGCAACTCACTGACGGTGCCGGTCGGTTCGCAGAATCCGATGCTGTTCAGCCCGTTCATCGGGCGTGGCGTCAGTCTGCTGGGGAGCGGGCCGGGACCGCAGATCGCGACGGCGAATGGAGCGTTCTTGACCGCGGATGGCCCTGGGCTCGTGGCCGGCGCGGAAGAAGCGCCGATCACCGGCTGGGACTTCGACTGCGAGGGGTTTGGCAATCCGCGATTGGAGCGACGCATTGCGCCGACCGGCACCGTGCAGCCAAGCACATTGGGCGTCAACGAACCGCCGACCGGGTTGTTCGGTGATGTCGATTTGGGCGCCGACCAGGTTGGGTTGCTGATCATGGCGGGGTTCATCCCCGACACGCGGATGTTCGCGGCGACGGTGACGGGTGGGACGACGTGTTGCTATGACACGATCCACTTCGTGGATCAGCCTGGGGTCGCGGCGCCGCGGCCGTTCTCGCAGTTCTTGGTGGGCGGGCTGGATTGGTATCTGAATGTGCAGGCGCCGCAGACGGTGCCCATGCCGCCCGGAATGAGTCTGGTACTTCAGGGGAACTACACGTTGGGGTTGGCGCCGAATTCGTCGCGGCGGCAGTTCACGGATCCGGCCGTGATAGGCGGCCCGGCCATGCCTGCATTCATGCGGAACTTGCAGTGCGACTTTGCGCCGAAACTGTTGCTGGACCGGGTGCCGTTCTGGGGCAACCTGATTTCTTACGGCTCGGCGTTATCGGACCCATTCGCGGCAAACCCATGGTACGAGAGCCCGTGGTTTCCCGGTTCGCAGCCGCCATGCGATAACCCTGGTCTGTTCTTCAACGATGACCCGGTGTTTGCCAACGGGCATGGTCTGACGGGTGCCACGGTTGGTTTTGGTCCAACCCAAATCACCGACCGAACTTTGGTTGTAGTGACACACACTCACCCGCCGGGCACCTTCGTTCCGATTCCGCTTGGCCCGCTGCGTTTTGCAACGGCGGCCAATAGTGTGTTCGGTCTGCAGATGTGTCTCGGCCAAACCTCATACACGGCTGACACGTGGGGCGTCAACACAGCGGCGTCGGGGTGTCTCGACGTCTTGAACCCGATTTCCTTGTCGGTGGGTGTCCGGGCCAACTGTGAAGTGCCGTCGCTGCTGCGACCAGGAATGTCGGTCACAGCCAACAACATGCAGACGCTGTTGGCGATCCCCAACGGCGGGTTCCTGCTCCGCGCACAGGGTGGATCAGGACCTGGCGAAGGATCTGGGTTCGGTACGCAGATGGACGACCTGCGGGTGGTTGAGCCGTGGCTGCGCTGGCGACTCGGGAGGGCGCGATGAGCCCCGGGCGCACGAGCCTGGTGCTTGCTGCGGTCGCAGCCTCGGCCGCAGCGCAAAGCGCCGCCCTGTTTGCCGAGACGCATGTGGCCTGGTCGCCGCAGTTCTACGCCGGTCGGCAGTTCATAGCCGACATCACTGGCGACGGGCTGCCGGATCGCGTCTTCGCGAACATGATCTACGCGGGGAACGTCGCCGAGATTCGCCCGGGCATTCGCGATGGCCTGGTTCCGCAGCAACCAACACTCGTAGCCGCCCCGTCTGGGCCGCCATGCGGTTCGTATCGCATCGCTGTCGGGGACGTCGATGGTGACGGTTTGCTGGACATTGTGGCGACGTGTTGTGGCACGCCGTCGCCGTCGATGTGGGCGCTGACGGTACATCGCAACAATGGCGCCGGGCAGTTCGTGTTCGACGCGACGGCAACTTCGCCCGGTATCCGGTGCGGCCAGCAGCCGCTGCTGGTGGATGTCGATCGTGATGGCGACCTCGACCTCTTCCTTGCGGCCATCAACCCATCGAATCAACTGCTCATCAATAACGGCCAAGGGATATTCGTTGATGAAACGCCGACCAGACTGCCACCGCCAAGAACGCTAGCAGCCAGTGTGGCAACGGCCTTGGATGTCGATAATGACGGGGACCAAGACATTCTGGTCGGTAATGGGATGGCTCTTGCCACATTGCCAACGCTCTACGTGAACGACGGCACAGGCGTGTTCACCGATGGGATCATCACCGCTGCGCCTGTGCCGTGGTGGTGGATCGCGGTCGGCGATATCGATGGCAATGGGTACCTGGATGTTTTTGCAACCGAGTATGGACGGAGCCATATTCTGCTTAATCAGCAAGGGGCGTTGTTTGAGACTTCTGTACCGTTTCCGGCAACGATGAACTTTGTGACGGCTACGGGCATCCTGGATGCCGACGGCGACGGTGACCAGGACCTGATCTTCGCTCGCGGCGCGGCGCCGCTCGGGACGCGTTTGCTCGAGAACCTCGGTGGCTTCCAATTTCGCGACATCAGCCACCGGATCCAGGTTTCCCAACTGGACGCGACGCTGGGCCTGTTTGTCGGGGACATCGACGGCGATGGGGACGAGGATGTGCTCGAGGGCAACAACTTCCAAACCGGCGGTCGGATTCTCGCGAACACAACCCGCCAGCTGCTGATCCGCAACGACCCCGTGCGCGGCAGTGCGATGAACGTGTCGGCGTTCGGCAGCGCCGGCCACGTGTTCCTGCACGGCATCTCCCTCGGAGCCGTCGGCATGTCGATACCGCCGCTCGGTTGGTTCTGGCTCGATCCCAACCTGTTCACCCTCTATCGCGTCGACCACTACTCCCAGCGCGCCGAACTGACGATCCCGATCCTGATACCCAACATCGCCGCGCTGGTCGGCGCCAACGCGTGCGTTCAGGCCCTGGACATCGAGATCGCCACCGGCGACGCCCGCCTGACCAATTGCCCTTGTCGCGTGATCCGCTAACCCATTTGCCAGCGACTTGGGTTCGTGGTCGGCGAGGGCGGGCGATGAGGATTGCATGCGCCCTGGCCCTGGCGGCGGGCGCGGCGTTTCAGGCGTCAGGCCAAACTGTCGCCCCGTTCGTCGAGGTGCATCGGTCATGCTCCCGTCCCAACCGGTTCGGTTGCTGTCGGCATTCCGGCGCCCAGCTCGGCGCGAGCGGGAGCAGAGGCAGCAACCAGCGGTGGTTCATGGCAGGCTCTCGTGGCCGAGGGTGGCCATCGCGGTGCGCGCGAGTTCGCGAGTGGTCGCGGCGACGACGGCGCCGTCGCTGTCCAGGGTCAGGGGTTGGAGTCGCCAGTCGAGCAGCACGCCGCCGGCTTCTTGCAGGATGGGCACCAAGGCGCACCAGTCGTACGGTTTGAGGCCGCGATCCACCAGCAGATCGGCGCCGCCCATCGCGACGAAGGCGTAGGCGCAGCAGTCGCCGCCGTAGCTGGTCCACTGGACCTGTTGGCGCAGCCGCGCGAATGCCGGGTCGCCGCTCATCGGGTCGGGGGTCGTGCAGTACAGCACCGAGTCGGCGAGGGCGCGGTGCGGGCGAACGCGGATCGGCTGGTTCTGGTGGGTGGCGCCGAGGCCGTGCGCCGCCGCCCATCGTTCGCCGAGTGCCGGGGCTTCGAGGATGCCGACGACGGGAGTGCCGCGGTGCAGCAGTCCGATCAGGGTGCCGAACAGCGGATTGCCGGTGGCGAAGGCCTTGGTGCCGTCGATCGGGTCGAGCACCCAGACGAACTCGGCGTCGACGCGGTGTTGGCCTTCTTCTTCGCCGAGGATGCCGTGGGCTGGGTGGTGGCGGGTGATGTGGTCGCGCAGTGTGCGCTCGATCGCGCGATCGGCGGCGGTGACGGGGGTGCGGTCGGACTTGCGGTCGACGGATTGGAGGTGGCGGAAGTGCTGGCGGGCGATCGGGCGCGCGAGGTCGCCGAGGTGGTGGGCGAACGACAACAGCGGGGCGAGGTCGGTGGGCACGGCTTGTGACTAGCCGGGTAGGTCGTTGCTGACAACGAACTCATGGGCGGATGCGATTGTGCGTGGTGGTCGCGGTTCCCGGTCGTGTTCTCCGATTGCAACGATGTGGACGTGGCGTGGGAGGTGGGGTGGGCTGCGCCAGAAGTTCGTCGTCGGCAGGAGGCGCGCTTGCCGGTGACCTCGCCGAGGCCGGGGCTCTGGGCGATCCGGACACCTGAGGGCATCTGCGGGGCGAATTCATGGCATCAAGTTGGCACTCGTCAACTGCTCAGGTTTCGTCGTCGAGCAGGCTCGGCATGTCGCGGGCGCCATGCACGAAGCGCACGACCTCGATGCCCCATGGCTGCGGTCGGTAGAAGATGAGGCAGTTCTCGAAGCCGCTCACGACCCACGAACGCAGTCCATGGGCCCGCGGCGAACGAAACTCGCGCGCACGGCCTGCCCGTGGCTTCGACAGGGCACGGCGACAGCGTGTTCCATGGCGTCGAGAAGGCGCTCCGCGGACGCTGGCGAGTCGCTGCCGATGTGAACATGGGCCTCGGCGAGGTCTTCCTCAGCGAGGCAGTGCCAAGTGGCCCGTCCGATCAGGCACGGGCTCTACTTCGGGGCGGGCGCCGTGCAGCCTCCCCTGGATTGCAGTAAAGCAGAAAAACTGCCGTACGGCCCCGGTGCAAGCCAAAGCCACCATCAGCGACCGCGGGGTCATCACCATCCCGGCCGCGATGCGGCAAGCCCTCGGGCTCGAGCCCAACGACGAGGTGCTCATCGAGCAGACCGAGCAGGGCCTGCTCATCCGGCCTATGCTGAGCGTCCCGCTCGAGATCTACACCGAGAAGCGCATCGCCGAGTTCGCCAGCGACGACAAGGCGATCGGCAAGCTGCTGCCCAAGAAGCGTTCCTGAGCGCATGCGCGTCTTCCTCGACGCCAACGTGTTGTTCTCGGCGAGCAACGTGGGCAGCAACATCGCGCGGCTCGTGGACTGGCTGCTCGCCGAGGCGACCGCCGTGACGAGCGACCTCGCCCGCGAGGAGGCGCGCCGCAACCTCGCCATGAAGCGCAAGGACAGGCTGCCGGCCTACGAGCAGCTGATGCTGAGAGTCGAGGAGGTGCCTTCTGCTCTGTTCGGTCTACCGGTGAGCCTCGACGACAAGGACCGGCCCCTGCTCTGCGCCGCGATCCGCGCCAAGTGCACGCACTTCGCGACCGGAGATCGCCGGGACTTCGGCCACCTGTTCGGCAAGACCGTCGAGCAGGTGCAGGTCGTGGACCTGCTGGGTCTGGCGAAGGTGCTGGCGGCGAAGGGTAGGTGATCAAGCTGCGATCAGGTACGCGCACCTGGGCTCCGGCCCCGTTCCAAGTGCGCAGCGGTAAGGCTCGTTCAAGCCCACGGTGGCGACGGCACGATGCTGCCGTCGCAACGTCCGGATGATCTCTGGATGTGATCGCATCCAAGGGCGCGGCTTTACGCCGGAAGACCGCCAGCGTCAGGTGAGTGCCTCGACGCCAACGGATACCGGTCGTAGCCGCGCTGCATCGCGCTCACCTGCGCGTCGGCAAGCCGCTGGAGCAAGGGGTCGTGTGCGTCCTCGAAACCGACCAACATCTGCCGGCGCAGCCGCAGCAGGAGGAAGGTGTTGCGCTCGTTCGCGCGTTCGTTCCGGACGAGAAGACTGGAGCGGGTGATGGGGATCGAACCCACGACATTCAGCTTGGGAACGAGTCCGGGCGACGAGCGGCCAGAGTCAGGCGGCGAGGGAAAAGAGCGGACAAACCAGGACGTGACAACGGCTTCCGGGGAACTCGAGGGACCGGCTTGCGAGCGCGCTCCGGACAGGTGAGGGCACCCGCGGGGCGAATTCATGGCATCAAGTTGGCACTCATCCACTCTCAGGACTCGTCGTCGAGCAGGTTGGGAATGTCGCGCGACGTGGACGAAGCGCGCGATCTCGATGCCGCCGCCCATGCTTTCAGTGCCCCCGCGCTGACGTCCACGAGCTAGTTGTATATACGACCATCATGAGCAGTGCACTCCCAGCTCGGAACAGGTTGTTCAGGCAGGTTCCGCCGCCATGAACGAGACGAAGACCGTCAGTCGCCGAGAGGCGATCGCCCTGCTCGCCGGCGGGACGGCAGCCGGCTTTCTGGCCGCCGAGACGATCGCCCAAGCCGAGGAGAAGCAGACCCCGCAAGCGAAGTTCGACTACGACGTGGTGATCGTCGGCGGCGGGCCGGCGGGCCTGAGTGCCGCCCTGGTCCTGGGCCGGTCGTGCCGCAAGGTGCTGGTGTGCGACGCGGGGAAGTCGCGGAACCACACCTCCGCGGCCGTTCACGCGTTCTTCTCGCGCGACGGAATCAGCCCCGCCGAGCTGCTGAAGATCGGGCGGGACCAGCTCGAACCCTACGCCGTGGAGTGGCACGACGGACGGGTCGACGAGGCCGAGAAGGTGGAGACCGGGTTCAAGGTCACGCTGGGAAAGGACAAGGTTGTCGTCGCGCGGAAGCTCGTACTCGCCACCGGTGTCACCGACAAGCTTCCCGACATCCCTGCCATCCGGGATTGGTGGGGGATCGGGGTACTGCACTGCCCGTTCTGCCACGGGTGGGAGGTGCGGGACGAGCCGTGGGCGTGCATCGCCCCCGCCGAGCGTGCGGTCGAGTGGGCGACGCTGCTCTCGGGCTGGAGCAAGTCCATCACCTACCTCACCAACGGCGGACCGCGGCCGACCGCCGACCAGTTGAAGTGGCTCAAGGACCACCGCGTTGCCGTGCGGGAGGAGAAGATCGCCGGGCTGGTCGGCAAGGAAGGGAAATTGACCGGGGTGACGTTCGACGGCGGCCAACCGCTCGGCGTGCGGGCGGTGTTTGTCCTTCCGGAGTTTGTTCAGCGCTCCGACCTGCCGAAGAAGCTCGGGTGCAAGGTGCTGACGGAGGGTCGGCAGGCCGGCACCATCGAGACGGACGAGTTCGGTGCGACCTCAGTCCCCGGCTTGTATGTCATCGGTGACGCGTCGTCCGCCGGCATTCAGAGCGTGTCCGAAGCGGTGTTGGATGGCAGCATGGTGGGCGTGGCCGTTCAACGCGCCTTGGTGAAAGAAGACGTCGAGCGGGTCTGATCATGTATCGTCTTGAACTCAAGGTGCCTCCTCCGGTCGTGGCTCTGTGCTCGCATTCCTCATGTGGTTTGCGCCTTCACTTGGCCAGCCTGAGGTGTCGCTCCAAGTCCGCGTTGGCATGGCACTCGTCCTTGTCCTCATCGGGCAGAGCATCGGTATCGCTGGCATGGTCACCTTCCGCCGCGCAAGAACCACAATCAACCCGACCAAAGCCAGCGCCGCCTCGTCGTTGGTCACCACCGGCGTCTATCGCTTCACGCGCAAATGGCATATAAAGGCCATGTGCGTCGGTGGCTCTGAGGCTACCTCCATCGAGCGGACGTGCCACGGCAGGCATCGCCTGCGGCGTTACGTCTCAGGAGTCTTCTTCGAGCAGGCTCGGAATGTCGCGAGCACCGTGGATGAATCGGACCACCTCGATGCCCTCTGGGCGTGGTCGGTAGAAGATGAGGTAGTTCTCGAAGCCGCTCACGACCCACGAACGCAACCCGAAGGCCCGTGGCGAGCGAAACTCGCGCGCACGACCTGCGCGTGGCCGCGACAGGAGCAACGTAATCGCGTGTTCAACCGCGTCCAGAAGTCGCTCCGCGGCGACTGCTGAGTCGCTGCCGATGTGGAGATATGCCTCGGCGAGGTCCTCTTCGGCCAGGCGGTGCCAAGTCGCCCGTCCAGTCATGGGCGGGTTCTACTGCGCCTTCTGGCGCTTTCCGAGCTTCGCCTTGAGGGTGGCGCGAACGTCCTTCCAGTCCTCGTTGCTCATCTGGCGCGCCGGGGAGTCGAGCCCTTCGAGGATTCTGCGCTCGAGGACCTCTTGCTCCCGGGCCTTCTGGTCCGCGTGGATGAGCCGGCGGATGTACTCGCTCGGCGTGCTGCAGCCCGAAGCGGTCGCCTGTTCCTTCACGTAGTCCTTCTGCGCGGTGGGTAGGGACACGGTCATGCTGGTCAAGTCGTTGTCGCTGGCCATGAGAGAAGGGTAGGGTGATCCCAGAAACTGTCAAGTTCTGGGATCGACCGAATCGGGCGGCAACTGGAGGCGCGTCGGGCAGGGTGCGTCCTGACGCCGTTGCCGAAATCGGTCAAGCTGTGGCGTCCGCGGTTTCCGCCCGCCTCCTCCCAATCCCTAGGCGGAGTAGGGGCGCGTTAGGAGCAGCCTCGACTCTACGGAGGCTTGTGAACACAACCACAACTCATGTTTCTGCAAGTTGTTGTGACGACTTTCGTCGCCGCCATGCTTTTCCTGCGGTTGGTGGATTGACACACCCGAAACAAGTTGTATATGCTACCATCATGAGCAGCAACCTCCCCAGCCCGGAACAGGTGTTCAGGCAGGTCCCCTGCTTCTGCGGCGCGCTACTGGTCGCCGCACGCTCGGTCACCAGGCTCTACAACGAGGAACTCCGCTCCGAAGGCATCGAGGTCACGCAGTTCTCGATCCTGATGCTCCTGAAGGCGCTTGGGCCAGTACCTCTGGGGGCTCTCGGCGAGCGCCTCGCCGTCGACAAGACCACCATCAGTCGAAACATCAGGGTCTTGAGCGGCACAAGGGGTACCCTGACCGCGGCCAGGACGCACGAGAGCGAGTGGCTTTCGCTCACCGGCGCGGGGGGGCCGCTGCTCGACAGAGTGCGTCCCCGCTGGGACCGTGCTCAGAAGCGAATGCGTGCCTCCCCGCTTCGGGTGAGTTCGATCACTTCCGAGAGCGCTTTCCTGACCTGGCGTTGGCGGCGATGACAGCGTGAGTTTGTTCTTTGCCGTGATAGATGTATCTACAACTACCAAAGGAGCGCCCGTGATCTTCATGCCCCTCCTCACTATTACCTTCGACTTCCCTAAGTCCCTCGTGGCGCCTCCTGGATTGTTCGCAGGATGCCTGACAGTGCTCCTGCTGGCCGCTGGGTGCTGGAGGTCGCCAATGGAAGATCCACGCCTGCAGCCTCCGAGGGTGCAGGTCGTCGAAGCGAAGACGGCCGGCACGAATGGCAGGACCTTCACTGGGATCGTGGAAGCCCGCGTGCAGAGCAACCTTTGCTTTCGAGTCGGGGGTGATCCTGAACGAGCTGTGATGTTGGACAGCGGGTCCAAGAGGGTCAGGTCCTGATGCGGCTCGATTCCCAGGACCTCGAACTCGCGCTTGCTGCGCAGCAAGCAAAGGTCGTGGCGGCCCGGGCCAGATACGTGCGCGCCAAGGCGGATGAGGCGAGGTTCGCCGAGGCGATTGAGTATGGTGGCATCGCGAGGGGATGACGCGGCCCGACGGAGCTGGACGTCTCCAAGGCAGCTGCTGGAGGCGGCGGAGGCCGAGGCGCGAGTCAGCCACAACTCCAGCGAATACGCCGTCCTGCGGGCTGATGCTGAGGGAGTGATTGTTCAGACGTCGAGCGAACCGGGCCAGGTCGTCGTCGCGGGGCAAACCGTGATCCAGCTGGCGCACAACGGTCCCCGCGAGGCTGTGATCAACTTGCCCGAAGGCGTGCGACCTGCTCGAACGACCGCCCTGGCCCGGCTGTACGGGCAGGACCAGGTCAATCAAGCGCGGTTGCGACAGCTTTCCGATGCGGCGGACCCGGCTAGCCGGACCTTTGAAGCTCGCTTCGTGCTCGAAGGTGAAGCCGCGTCGGCGCCGCTCGGCTCGACCGTCACCATTGCATTACCCACTAGTCAAGTCTCCGACAACCGGCCCGTCGTAGTGCCCGTCGGGTCCGTAACCGATCGCGGTAACGGACCGGGCGTTTGGATCGTGAACAACCGGTCGGAAGTGAACTTCCGCGTTGTCCACGTTGCCTCGTTGGGCAAGGAGGAAGTCGTCGTCTCTCGGGGGATCGAGGCCGGAGAGACGGTAGTGGCGCTCGGCGCGCACCTTCTGCACGAGGGACGCGTCATCACCCCGGTCGAGGAAAACGCGGTGTCCCATGGGCGGCATTAACCTCTCCGCGCTGGCGGTGCGGGAACGCGCGATCACGCTGTTCCTCATCGTCGCCTCGGCATGCGCGGGTCTCTATGCCTATCTGCAGTTGGGACGAGCCGAGGACCCGTCCTTCACCATCAAAGTGCTCACGGTGACCGGGGTGTGGCCCGGAGCGACCGCGCAGGAAAAGAAGAGTGGCTCCAGGAGCTCCGCTGGCATGACTGAGTCGAGACCATCACGGGCGGCCCGGCCTGGCGTTGATGACGTTGCAACTCCTCGACAAGACTCCTCCGAAGGAAGTCCCCGACCAGTTCTATCAGGCGCGCAAGAAACTGGGAGATGAGGCGCGCAAGCTGCCGCAGGGCGCGATCGGGCCCTTCGTCAACGACGAGTACTCGGACGTCTCGTTCGCGCTCTACTCCGTCGAGGCTCCGGGGATGCCGCGCAAAACTCACCCGCGTCGCCGAAGAGCTCCGCCAGAGTTTCCTCCACGTGCCCGGGGTCAAGAAGGTGGACATCGTCGGGGAGCAGCAAGAGCGGGTATTCGTCGAGTTGTCGTATTCGCAGCTGACGATGCTGGGCATCTCGCCCGGAGACGTCTTCTCCGCGCTGGCGCGACTGAACGCGTTGACTCCAGCCGGATCGGTTGGCACGGACGGCGCACAGGTGTTTGTCCGCCTCGACGGG
>JADJPQ010000021.1 GCA_016713175.1 Planctomycetota bacterium | reverse complement strand
CAGGACCAGGGCCAGGGTGAACAGGACTGCCAGGACTCGACACAGCGTTCTCATTTCTTCGCTCCATGCGGCTGTGCGCCGCGCATCTCGATTGCCAGATCGCGCATTGCGGTCTCGACCCGCTCGTTGCTCGCCGTGACCGAGTCCGCGATCCCTTCAACCCGGTCGCCGAACTGCTTGGACAGGTCCTTCAGCGTCGCGCTGTACTCCGAGCGTTGATCGCCGAGCATTTTGAAGAACTCGCCGCGCTGCTCGGCCTCGTGCTTCCGCTGCTCCGACAGGTAGCGCAGGAAGAACAGGACCACGATCAGGATGCCAACCACCGTCGTGCCGACGATGCCGAGCTTGTCCCACGCGATCGCGGTCAGGTCTTGCAGGATCATCGCGCGCTCCCGGTTGCCTTGATTCGAATCCAGTCGAAGTACATCAACCGCGCGGTCGATCCAGCGGTCTTGTAGATGCGCTGCCCGATGCCGGTGTATCGCCCGGAGCCGGTCGGGATGTTGGCGCTGTGCGACGCCACCTCGGACCCGTTGATGTAGAACTTGACCGAGGCCCCATCGGACGCCACCACGATCTTGAAGATGGCGAACGCCGATGTGCTCGGCTCAATCGCCGTGACCGTCTTGGTCTCGCTGCTGTTGCTCCTGGTCTGGCAGACCCAGAAGTCACCGTCAGTGGTCCGGCGATAGGCGAACGCGGCCGAGTCCGCCGGCTCCGAACTGGAGTTCGCGTTGTCGATGAACCCGAAGTGCGCGACGTACTCTTCGCTGACTGTCGACAGCGCCGACATGCAGACGCGCGCCTCATACTCGAACGCCGTGCCCTGCCCGAGCAGCAGGCTGTTCAGGCACTGATAGAACGAGCTGCGCCCGGTCCCCGCGTCCGTGCCGGTCGACACCGCCACGACGCCTTGCGCCTTCTCCGTCGAGTCGACGCCGAACGAACTGCTGGCGGCCGAAGTGCCGGTGCCGCTGCTTCCTTGCGTCCAGCCCTGGTTCGGCAGCGACGCCCAGAAGCAGTCGTCGCACATGATCCAGTGTGATTCCGGAATCTGGATCTGGGCGGTGTTGCTGCCGGCTGCGATCGTGACCTCGCCGCTGATCGCGCTGCGCTGAATCCCGCCAGTGCCCGTGAACTCGACGCCGCCGCCGACGGTCAGCTCCTCCGGGTCGCCGCTCCCCGCGGTGTCGCGACCGAGGAGTCGGTCGGTCGCGATGTTCGCGACCTTGGCTAGCGTGACCGCGTCGTTGTCGATCTGCGACGTCCCGACTGTTGCGAGTGTGGCGAGCGCCCCGAGTCCGAGCGTCGTGCGTTGCGCCGATGCGTCGGCGTCGTCGATCAGCGCGCGGCCCGCCGCCGTGCGCGATTTCCTCGACGTTGCCTGCGCCAGCCGTCGGCGAGCCTGACGTTCTGCATCTTGGCGTAGGTGACCGCGTCGTCCGACAACTGCGTCGTGCCGACCTGCGACCACGTCGCGTCAGCCAGCAGGACTTGGTTGTGCCGCCGCCAGACAGGGGCACAAGCCCCTTCGTCGTGCTGGTGAAGTTGTCGAGCAGGGCCGTCGCCTGCGTGCCGGTCAGATCCTCGGGGTCACCGGTGCCGGCGGTCGATCGCCCCTTGATCGTGGCCGTCGCGACGTTGGCAAGCTTGGCGTTCGTGACCGCGTCGTTGTCGATCGTCCAGGTCGCGCCCGACGCACTGACCGTGATGTCACCCTTGTCGCCATCGCTGACGCCGCCAGTCGCCGCGATGTGAACCTCGTTGCTCGGCGCGTCCGTCGTGATCGTGATGTTGGATCCGGCGACGAACGTAAGCGTGTCGGCTGCGGTCGCCGCAACAATCGAATCAGACCCGGCCACGTCAATCGTCTTGAACGTGCTCTGATCGCCAGTGTTCGTGCCTTCGATGCTGGCCGTGCCCGTGATCGTGACCGCGCGGCTCGCGTCGCCGGTGTTGACTGTCAGCGTGCGGTTGGCGGTCAGGTTGCTGCCTGGCGCGATCGTCAGTTCGTGGCTGTCGTCGGTGTCTCGAACAGTCAGGCCCGTGTTCGCCAGCGCCAGCGACGTGATACGGTCGGACCCGCCCTCAGCGTGCGAACTGGCGTGCGCCGGGGTCGAAGCCGCGATCGTCACGGTGTCCGTGGCCGCATTCGTCGTGATGGTCACGTTCGAGCCAGCAACCAGAGTCAGCGTGTCGTCGGCGGCATCAGCCTCGACGTTCGCCTGACCCGATACGGCGATCACCCCGAAGGCGTTCCCGCCTGATCCGGTCGCCGCGATCGTGATCGAGTCCGTCGCCGCATCGGTCGTGATCGTGACGTTGCTACCAGCAACCAGCGTCAGCGTGTCGGTCGACGAGTCCGCAACCACGTCGCTCTGCCCACTGACCGCGATCGTCTTGAACGTGTCGACAGATCCGCCGGCAGGCGTCGCCGGCACCCATTCGCCTTGCGCCGCGTCCCACTCTGGCACCTGCCCGTCGGTCGGCTCGCCGAGCACCTGCACCGCGTCGCGTTGGACTTCGGTCTCGTCGACCATCAGATGCCCCCCCACGCCGCGCCGTCGTAGACCACGTTCGTGTTCTCGTCGAGGATGCGTGCCTGATCGCCCTCGGTCGGCGTCAGATAGAGCCACTGCGCCCCGTCCCAGCCGGCGAACTGCCCGTCCTTGCTGGCCCACGCGCCGGTAGCCGATGCCGCGATGATGTAGACCGCGCCCGTCGTCGGTGACCCAGGCGGAGCAGTCAGGTCGTTGTCGGCCACCTTGAAGCCGCCGCCGAGCTGCGCGATCGTCCAGAACGCGAGCGTGTTCAGTTTGGTGTGGGCCGCCGGATCGACCTGCGTCCAAAGCTCGAAGCCGCGAATGCTCGTCATAGGCTCACCTGCTGGTAGTTGCCGTCACCGGCGATCCCGACCTGCCAGATGCGCATGTGCAGCGTCGCGCCTGCAGTCAGGCCGTGCGCGGTCTGGTCGGTCGCCGAGTAGTAGAGGGACCGCTTGACCACGACGCCGTTCGCAGCGGTCAGGCGGAACTGATGCACCGCGGTCCCGAACGTCGAGTCGCTGAACACCTGGACGACGTATTCCTCGGCCCGCTCGTCGAGCTGCATGCGCTGGAACATCTGGACCAGCGGCGACCGCGGCACGGGCTCCCATTCGATCTTGGCGTTGTTGCTCGCGCGAGTCACCACCACGTTAACCGGCCGGAAGCAGCGTGCGGTCTCGGCGCGCGGCGTGATGTCGATCGCAGTCACGTCGGCGAGCATACCGCCGGCAGGCACGATCTTGACGTAGCGCCGCCTGCCGTTGCCAGCCCAGCCGTCAGGGAACGGCCACCACGTCGCGTGCTCGCCGAGCGCGGTCAGTCGCACAAACCGGTCGCCGATCGCGTGCGTGCCGATGTGGTCGGCGGTGTCGCGCAGGCCGCGCACGAGGTTCGACAGGATGTAGGTCCCGTCCGATTGCAGCGTCGCGGTCAGGAACGCGAGCACCTCGTCACCGAGCAGGAACCAGTTCGCGCCGCGGCCGACGTCGTCGATCGTGACGCTCGCCAGCGTCTCGCCGTTGAACATGCGCACCGTCACCGTGTTCGTCACGTCGACCGTGAGCAACGAGCCGGACGCCAGTGCGGTCGTGGCCTCGCCGAGAACGTGCGGTGTCTGGAGCGTGCCGATCAGGTTCCACGAAACGTTGTCGTCCGAGTAGTAGGCGACCGCGCCGGCCCATCCATTCGTTGTCGGTGCCGCGCACAGGTAGAGGCCCGGCTCGTTGACGTGCAACTCCGAGACTGCGGGGATGTCGAGCGCGTGCGGAACCAGCACGGCCGGCGGCGTGGTGCGCGGCGGCGTCGAGCCGCCAGGACCTCGCGCACCCAGGTTCGCAACCTGCACGTCCACGTCCTCGACGATGGCCCGGATCTTCACCGTCCAGTCGGTCTCGACATTCACCTGCACGACCCGAACGACCCAGCCGCGGCCGAGAGCGGTCAGGCTCAGCAGGTCGTTTTCCAGCACATGCGCATAACTCGGTGGCAGCGAGAACCCGACGATCTCGCGGCCGATCCACGCCTTCCGCAGGATGCGCGCGGCCACGGCCTGAGCTTGCGGCCGAGTCAGCGAGAGCGGTCGCAGATCGATCTCGACCCGGTTGTCGTGCGGCAGGGTCGCGGGGTTGCGCATGCCGTAGGACTCGTAGCCGCGCCCATAGTTGCGGCTGGAGTCGATGAACGACACGCCAACCGCCGTCGGCAACTGCGAGTCCGGCACGCGCTGCACCGAGAACGCGGCCTTGCCCGTGTCGCCTTCGCGCACCGCGCCCAGGTCCTGCGCCTGCACCGCGACCGCGTCGGCCTGCTCGACCTTGAACACGGCGAGTTGGTCGCGGCGTTCCTGCGTGACCATCTCGGCCGCGAGCATGATCGGTTGCAGGCTCTGCACGATCGGCTGCGGGCCGCGCACGTAGTAGCCGCGCAGTTGCTCAGCCGATGCGCCGGACAGATCGAGCACCGAATCGACGTTCGGCATCTTGCCGAGCTTGACGATCTCGCGCACCGCGTCGGCGAACGTCATGGAGGCGTCTGGCCGAACTACCGCCTCAAAGATTGGGATGCGGTTGCCGAACTGCGAGCGCAGCAAGTCATCAAGCGTGACGATCGCGACCCCCCGGTATGCCGGCACGTCATTTTCGTGCACGTCGATCAGTGCCGGCGCCGATTGGTCGGCTGCCCCATCATAGAACGTGAACGGGTCCAGTGTTCCAGACCGAAACATGCTAGCGTGCCCGCTGGACTGCAGGAATCTGATGATCCCAGATTCGGTAGATGTGCCAGCAGTCTGCGGAGTTCCTGGCATAGATCCGTTCTGCGAAAGTCTCCGCAGCGCTAGCGTCTGCCACCCATTAGGGGCCTCATCGAGAGCCTGCACATACCAAGTATTCGAGTTGAAGAAATCTGGCGTGTACCCCGACAGGGTCACCTCATCGCCAACTACAAACGGCCGCATCAGTGATGGCGACACCGATGATGGTGCCCGAGTAATGTATAGGTCGCGAGTGTCAACGGATAGCACGGAGTAGTCGTGGCCGACAATCGCGGAATCGCTGGCCCTTTCAATAACGGCGGGACTCGTGACGGTCCCTGCGCTACCGTTGACCGGGTTCTGACCCTGCTTTCTTAAGAGCGTCATCGACGACGGCGTATCGCCGCTATGACTGGATACTACAGATACGGAGAAATAACCGTTGTTATCGGCTGGCGAGAACCCCGCCAGAAGCACTGCATCCCCAACAGTGAAGTAGTAGGAGAAGTCATCATCGAGAACCGATTGCGACGAAAGCACAAGGTTCGTTGACACCTCTGCCACGGTCATCCGATGCGACCTAAGAAGCACCGCATTGCGAGTGGAGAAAAATACTATTCGGCCATCGGCCGTCATGCTGGCTAATGACGAAGTTTTTCTGGCATTGATAGCAACGGCAACATCCGCGAACGACTCGGTTGAAAAGACGACACCCTGCTTTCTTGGGTTGCCAGAAGACGTTGTTTCGCTTGTCGCTTTGAAAAAGATGACATGGCACGGAACCCTGACTCCATCAGACCCGAACGCGAGCACCACCGGCTCCCCTGGATCTGCCGTAGGAATCTGGAGATCCATAAACCTATTTGGTCTTGCTTGGTTTCGACTGCCAAACAAGGCTGGGAATATGTATTTCTCATCCAGATATTGCGCGCCTGTGATGATGATCGAGCTAAGTAAAGCGCTTCCGATCGTGGCGCTGCCGATGTAGGTGGCTGATACAGCTCCCAATACTAGGGTTGCCATGATAATCCTCTCAGCGCCCACGTCGAATGCACGCGATACCGCCATGACTCCGTCAGGGATTCGACCGCCACGCCGCGGCGCTTCCGATCGACGCTATGCACGATCCGGTCGCCCTCGACCACGATCGCGATGTGCTGCGGATGCGGTCCGATCCGGAACACGACGAGGCGCCCGACCTCGAGCGTCGGCGCGGCGTCGCGCTCGCAGTTCTCGGCGAGCAGCAGAAGGAACAGGTTCGGGTCCGCCGGCAGGGTGTAGTCGCGCCGGTCCTCGACCTCGACGCCGCATGTCTTCGCCGCCGCGACCACGACCCCGACGCAGTCGAGCCCGACGCCAGGAAGCCGGCCTTGGTGATGCCACGGCGTGCCGACGAGCTGCAGCGCGGCCGCGGCGAAGTCATGGGCTGAGGTCATAGCGGCGGCTCCAGGATCTGCGAGCTGCCCGGCACGAACGGGTCGCCGCCGAACTGCACGAGGTTGTTCCACTTGCTGACGCACGTTGCCTTCTGGCCGTCGCACCCTGGCTTGACCGTGAACGTGTCGCCAGCGACCACCGGGAACGGTGTCGGGATGAACGCGGTGAACTCGCGAGTTCCGTTGCGCGAGCGGATCAGCGGCACGGTAAACCCGTCGTTGTCGCCGCTGGTGAAGGTCGCTTCCCCGTCCTTGAAGTAGTCGTCCGCGTAGCTGAACCCCCACGAGCCCGCGGTCGCGGTCCAAACCTGCCGATCGTCGCTGACCGTGTCGACCACGATGCCGGTCTTGACGTCCGCGCTGATGTCCTTGCCGCATCCCTTGCCGGCAACGATCGCCTGGCCGAGCTTGTATGGGCACGACGGCGACCAGACGCCACCCGACGGGCCGGCGACCGGCGCATGCAGGAACACGGTCAGGCCCTCGGTCTGCGCGTCGAACGCCTGGCCGTCGAGCCTGACGTTCTGGATCCATCGCTTCGAACTCCTGACCGATTGGATCCACGGCGCGCGCCAGTCGACGATCCCGATCTCGACTATCGCGTTGTCGAACCGCCCGGCGAGCAGATCCTCTTGCGTGATCGCATCGGCCGACAGGACCCCACCCATGGACTGGCTCAGTTCCTTCATGCCGGATTCGCGCGTCTCGGTGCCGGCGACTGGCGAGAGCAGCGGCGAGTAGTCCTCGCCGCCGTGCGACAACGTCTTGTCGTGGTCGGTGAAGCGGAACACCTCGCCGTCCGTACGCGTAATCCTCCAGACGGTGCACCACGTCTTGCCGCGGTGCAGGCGCTTGGCCTCGCAGGATCCTGTCGGGCGCGTCGTCATCAGAACGTGACCTCCGCGCCGTGCCGCGTACCGTTCCGGATCCAGGTCGCGGTGGTCGTGCTGAGGCGCTTCAGGTATGGGCCAGCCGCACCGCCGGAGCCGCCAGCCACCCCGCCAATCGTCGCGCCGGCCGTCCCGTTGGCTCCAGGAGCCCCGCCGCCGCCGCCAGCGCCAGCGCCAGGCGAGCCGTCCCCGCCAGGCCCCGGGATCGTTTCGTAGCCGCTGCCGCCGCCCAGGCCGCCCGGGCGAGCCGCTGCGCCAGGCGACGGACCCCAGCCAGCCCCGCCGCCGCCGCCGCCACCGACTGACGAGGGGTCGCCGCTGATGTATCCGCCGCCGCCACCACCACCGCCACCGCCCTGGATCGTGCCGTGGTTCACGATCGCGACGTCCAGCCGCGTGATGATCGCCGGCCCGCCCGTGCCGCCGGCCTGCGGCGCCGTGACCGTGGCCGCGACACCGCCGCGCCCACCGCCACCGCCCGGCCCGCTCATGATGCCGCGGCAGATGATCAGGCACGTCGAGCCCGCCGGCAGCGTGCCCGTGTCCATGCCGTAGGCGTTCTCGTTCGGTCCGCCCCACACCGCGCCGACGGGACACTCGACGAGCAGGGCCACCGGCGTCGTCCCGTCCCACCCGCGCGCCAGCAAGATGTTCTGGCAGTGGATCGATTCGCTGGTCGTCCCGATGTTGATCGTGTGGGCCAGCCGGTTCGCCGCGAGCGACCCCGAGCGCGAAACCGTGCCCTTGGCCTCCGCGATCCATTCGCCGTTGGCCGTGCTGTTGTCGATGCACCACAACACCTCGCACGTCCCGACTGCAACGGTCGTGATCAGCGTCGTGCCGTCGTTCGCGTAGACACCGATCGAATGCGTTGCGCTCCGATTGATGAACGCCCAGTAGGGTCCACCCGTGCGCGCGAACGCGGCCGAGAACGCGGTGCCAGGCGCGAACCCGCGCGCATCGGGCAGGACCAGCTTGAGGCCAGCGCTCGCCGGGTCCACGTCGTAGAGCCGATATCGCCGAGACACCGCGACGTTGCCGCTCGGCGCGATCTTGGTCGAGCCGCCGAAGTGCGCTTCGACCGCGCTCGGGAACTGGATCAAGCGACCTCCCATGCGCGCGTGCCGCTGCCGTTGTCCAGGATCCAGCACTCAACGACCTCGCCGGTGGCCACGGTCTTGATCGACGTTCCCGAGTCATCGCGCAGCGCGAACGTGTTGCTGCCGCTCCCGTTCTTCAGCTTGAAGTATGGGCCGCCCGTGCCCATCTGCGACGACGGCGCGGGCAAGAACACGCTCAGGCCCGACGTCGTCGGCGTCATCTTGCGGACCCGGTTCTCGCTGAACGTGAGCGTCACGTCGGCGCTGAACGACTCGGACCCACCGCCGCCGGGATCGGCACACTCGTGATACGGCGACTCGTCCTTGACCTCGACAATCGGAATGTTGCTGATGGTCGCGACGTCGTATGCGTCGATGCGCATCGGCAGGTTCCGGTCGGCCTCGATCCCGAACCGCGCCTCGCAGTCGAACTCGAACCCGGCCGTCGGCGTCGCGGCCGGCGCCGACGAGAACGTGACCACGCCGGTCAGCAGGTTCACGGTCCAGCCCGACAAGACTTCGCTGCCGCTGACCCCGATCCGCACCGTCCCGCTCACCGGCAGCAGGATGCGGCGCGAGTAGCTCTGCGATCCGCTGACGTAGGACTTGTAGAGCTGGAACTGGGTCGTGCTGCCGTCGATCGTTCCGCATGCCTGGTCCAGGTGTGTCGGTGCCGTGCGGCCGTCCGCGTTGCTCGTGTAGTCGGTCCAGTCCTTCCACCGGAAGCTGTGCAGCGCGCCCATGCGCGCGAGGAAGAACGTCTTCAGTTCGGACGCCTGAGCCTGGGTCGCGAGGTCGCGCGCACACGTCCACCGGCGTCGCGCCTCGGACCATCGGGCAATGCGCTCCTCGTGCCCGCCGTCGGTCTCGACGATGTCCGTGCGGAAGCCTGGGCCGCCGGAGTAGCCGTCCGAGAGAGTCGTCGGGAATCGCACGTCGTGAAACGTCATGCCTGTTGCCACCCCTGTCCGGTTGCCGCGCGCGTCGTGGCGGACGGGCCGCCGTCGCGCGCGAAGCTGCCCGCGATGTTGGCGCCGAGACTGCGGAAGACCTGTTGCAGAACCGACGAGCTGAGCGACCTGGCGAGGCTGGCCACCGCTTCGCGCGCGCTGTTCGCGCCGCTGACGACGGACTCGAACGCGCTGGCGAAGGTGGCGCCGACCTGCGACCCGATGTCGCGGAGCTCCTGCAGCTGCTCGTTGAACGCTTCGATCTCGGACTCGCGTCGCGCCATCTCGGCCTGGAAGTCCTGCTCGGTCGGGCCGTATTGCGTCAGCGGCGACCGCTCGCCGCCAATCGCGTCAAGGTTCGGTTGTGGGGCGCTGCGCTGGAATGCGCCGATCTGCTCCTGCTCGCGACGCTGGCGCAGCAGGATCTCGGCCGCGTTGAGGGTGGTTGATCGGTCGAACGTGACGTTCTGGAACTGGCCAAGACCGAGACGACGATCGAACTGCGACGGCCGAAGTGCCGACTCGCCAGCGCCGCCACGGTAGAGCAGGTAGCGGAAGTCCTGGTCGCTGATACCGAGCAACCTGGCCACGTCGGCAGACTGGAACGACTTCTGATCACTGAGCGAAAGGGCTGTGAGCGTGTCAAGCGTGCCGCTGGAAGTCGTGCGCGGATCACCGCCGCCTAACTTCGCCCGCGCCTCGACCTCACGCAAACCTTCGCGGAGCCTGTCGAGCGATGACGCCTGTCTGTCGATGGATGCCGTCGCCTTGTCTGCGTTGTCGGAGAACACGCTGAATGCTGTGGCTGCCAAACCGACGACGGTGGCGATCGTCAGGATTGGATGCGCGGTCATCACGGCCCGCAATGCGGTGAACGCCCCGCCGGTCGCGCCAACCCCGGACGCAAGCTGTCGGAAGTCGGCGCCGGTCTTGCTGATCTCGAGCAACGTGCGCGCCACGTTGGTCCCGGCGCCCGCCACGTCCGCGCGCTCCAGCGCGGCAAGTGTCTGCGTGATGCCTTGGCCGACCTGAATCGAGCCGCCGACCGACTGGAACGCGTTCGACAGGTTGCCGACGCCGGTCGCCGCGCGCGAAGCGCTCCCGTAGATCGCATCGAAAGCGGCCGGAAGCTGGCGCAGGTCCCTGGTCCCGTTGCTCCCGACAAACGTCAGGACGTCGAACGCCGAGTCGACCGCCCGCCCCGCTCGGCCGGCGGCGGCGCCGATCCCTTCGAGCCGCCCGGCCGACTTCAGCCGCTCCGGTCTGGACCCCCCTCGGATCCAGGACCATCTCCAGCGTCACCATTGGTCGGTCTCCTTGCGTGCTGCAGGTAGGTCGCGTCCATCGCGAGCAGGAGGCGCACCCACCACGGCCGCCACCGCACCGGCACGCCGTGCACGTCGAGCCACGCGACCATGTCGGACAGCTGGATCGCGTTGACCGCGGCGAAGCCCGCAGTCCGCGTCATGCTCAGGTAGTGCCATGCGTGCCATACGTCCTGCAGGTCCTGGTGAAGTGTCGGCCTCGTCGCGAGCGTCTCGGCTGCTTTGTCCGCGCCGTGCACGCCCTTCTGCTGCGCCAGTCGTTCGAGGAATCGCTCGTGCTTGCCGTGGCGCAGCGTCCACAACAGCACGCCCGTCAGTTTCCCTGCGCCTCCTTCTCGGCATCGGCGAGGTAGGCCCACTCGGCTTTCGCGATCTGTTCGACGAACTCGCGGATGAGCCGGTAGCGCGGCTCGGCCATGAACTCGACGGCCTTGGCCGGCGAGAACGGGATGCCGTCGAGGTTTGCCCACGACACCACGACGTGGTCGGCCCACACCTTCGCGACCGCCCTGCGGAACCCGTCGTCGTCGATCTTGCCGCGGCGCGCGGCCATCGCGTATGGAGCGATCGCTTCGCGCATGGCGCTGTGGAACGCGTCGCCGAGCGCGCGCGCCTGCACGCAGAACTGGTCTTGGTGCGGCACGTTGCCGATGCACGGCTGGCGCGTCTCGTAGGACCACCACACGCCAGAGTCGGCGCGGGTCGTGTCAATCGTCAGGTCGGCAAGTCTCATGCGTCGAACACCTGGAAGCGGAGGGTCAGGGCCTCGGTAGCGTCGATGATGGCCTGGAAGTTGAGCGTCACGAACTCGTCGTCGTTCTGCCCCGGGGTCCGCACCGATCCGGTCGAATACTTGACCTCGGGCAGCGAGAACGACCACGCGCGGTCGGCGCTGTCGCGAGTCACCAGCAGGATGTCGGTCGCCGTGTTGTTACGGAACTTGTCGACCTCGCTCCACGACGAGAAGTAGGCCTCGATCGCGCCCGTCACGACGAACGATCCACGTCGAACAGACTGGGCGCCGAGCGATCCGATCTGCGTGCGCGCTGCCGCGGACAGGGACGTCGCGATCCGGATCGACTTGGCCGCGTAGTCGACGCCGGCGACGCGGAACGTCGGGACGCCGATGCAGTCCATGACTGGTCGGGACACCAACGCCGGGTATGTCGGGGTGCCCGGGATGCCCTCGCTCGTTCCGGTGGTCGACGTCTTGCCAACCCAGCGGCTCGACAGCGTCGAAATCTGGCCATCTGCAACCGCGACTTCGATGCCGTCACACACCATGCCGGCGAAGAGCTGGTGGAAGTTGCTCGTGCCGTCGCTGTGCTTCGCCTCGATCGAGAAGCTCCGGTCCGTCGTCCCATTCTTCAACCGGGCGCCGCGGCGCACCGTGACATTGCCGACGCTGCCCGTGAAGTTCGACGGGCGCGCGACGGTGAGCGTCAGTGCGACAACCGCCGTAACGATCTGGAACCCGTCGTCGGCCGTGCCTGTGCTCCCGCTCGTGCGCACCACGTCGCCGACCTCGAAGCCGTCCGAGATGAACGAGCCGGACCCGCGCGTGATTGTCTTGGCGCCGGCGGTCGTCGTGCAGGACGCCACATCGGCCACGGCGGTCGCAGCCGCCGAGCAGATCGCGGCCCGCACGATCGCGTAGGTCGCCTCGATCGTGCTCGAGGTTCCGGACGCCGCGTCGCCCCATACCAGCTCCATCGGGATGTCGCCGCCAGCGCCGAGCGACAGGCGGACGAGGTCCTGCACGTTCCGGTTCGGCTGCAGGATGCGCGACTGGGCGTAGCCGATCTGGTCGGCAAGCGACTGGCCGGTGCACGGGATCGGGATCATCGCCGGGTCGGTCGGCGTCGTCCCGAAGGTCGATTCCTCGACCATCGTCAGTTGAAGTCTCGAAGAGTCGGTCATGTGGTCACCAGTTCGTCAGCGCGGAAGGGGATCACGAGCGAACGCATGTAGAACGCGCCCGCGCGGGTGCCGTCGGTCACGGACGGCGGGTCGAATGCGATCTGCGGCGACGCAACGCGATGGCCGAGGAACGCGGTGCGCAGCGTGTCGATGTTCTCCAGCAAGGTCCGGTCGCCCTGGCCCAGCGGCTCGAACACCTCGATCACGACGCGGCCACGCGCGCGGAACCGGGCCGTCGCCCCGCATGTGACCTGCTCGTGGTCGTGGCCGAGGATGCGAACGCGCGCATAGCGGCCGGAGCCTGGCACGGAAGCCAGGTCCTGGTTGTCGTAGACGACCGTGCCGATGTTGTCGGGCAGGTTCGCCGCGACCTCCGCGCGCAACGCGCTGTGCAGAGCCTCGACGGTCACAGCCGGGTCCTCCCGAACTGCGACCGCAGCCGCTCGACCGTGATGCCGAGCACGCCCTCGGGCGCCTGGTCGCTGTGCCCGTCTTCGAGGCGGCCGGCATACGGCACGTTGTTCGTCAGCCACAACGGCGCGTCGATCGTGGCCTGCGCGATGACGGACTCGCCGGCAGCGAGCGCGGCCGATCCCGACGGGTCCAGCCTGTCGAGCACGCCGGTGGCGGGCGTCCCGGCCTGCATCTGCCAGTTGCCGCGGAACCGGCCCGTGTCGACCGGAGACGAACGCACGACGCCCTGAAGTGCCTGCTGCGCCACCTTGCGCACAATGACCGCGGCCTGTGCTGGAACCCGGTTCTTGATGACGTCGGCAAGCTCAAGTTGGAAACGCCGGACGTTCGCGTCGTTGCTCACCGCGCCCCCTTCGCCAGCGACAGGCGCCAGCCGACGTTCGTCGAGTTGACCGCGTAGGGTCGGACCTCGACCACCGTCCAGACCTCGCCACCGATCGTCAGGCGCTGGATCAGGTCCGGAGAGATGGTGAGCCCGTCCGAAGACAGGAGCACGTAGCCCGTGGCCTGACGGCCCGCGACGCCGTCGAGCGACTGGGACCGGCCGAGCACAGGCGTCGTCGTGATGGTCGTGTCGGTGTAGACCGTGCCCGTGGTCTCGCCGGTCGACGGATCGTAGGTGCCGGCGGTGGTCACAACGGACACCGTGGCCGTGCGGCCAACCTCGGCCACGATCGCGGCGATGTCGGCAGGCAGGTCGTCGAAGAGCGAGGTCACCGCGACGCATACCCCCACCCGCCGCCGCCGTCGATCAGTCCACGCTGGCGCAGGATGCGTTCGACCATGGACAGGACGGCAGACTGCGGCTTGCCGCCAAGGTAGGTAACCGACTTGGTGATCTCGCCGACGCCAACCGATTCGCTGGCGATGTCGCCGCTGGAAGTCACTTCGGGGACGACCACGTCACCGCGGCGGCGCGCGATCGCGGCCAGGACTGTGATGTTCTTGATAACGGTCGGCACCACGTCGGACGCGATCGCGAACCCGTCGCGGTCGTAGGCGTAGATCCTTGGCCATGCGAGGCTCTGATCCTCGTCCGCCCTGGAC
Source organism: Planctomycetota bacterium (assembly GCA_016713175.1). GTDB lineage: Bacteria > Planctomycetota > UBA1135 > UBA1135 > UBA2386 > JADJPQ01. The sequence continues at coordinate 23,069 of JADJPQ010000021.1, read as the reverse complement.
CCAATAAACCGCTCCTCGAACAGGGCGTCGATGTCGCGCGTGCCGAGGCGCAGCGCCTCTTCCTTCTGCGCGGTCGTGCTCGATGTCCAGGCCGTCGGCGCGCCGTAGTCGGACGAGTAGCTATCGGCGAACTCGACGGTCGAGTAGCTGTTCGCGCCGGCCACGATCGTCCCGTCCTCGACCACGAACGTCGCCGCGGCGGCGCTGCCGTCGACCGACTCCGAGTCCCCGCCGCCAGTGGACTCGGAGTCACCACCGCCAAGGATCTCGACCGGGCTCGGGTTGACCGGGATTTCGGGAAACGCCTGCACGGTCAACTCGACGTCGACCATCTGGCCAATCCGCATGACGCATTCGGGCGTCAGATGGATGCCGTAGTGCGTGCGCGACGTGCGTGGCCAGGTCGCGGCGCCGGTCAGCGTGAACTCTGCCTTGTGGTCGGACTTCCGGTGGAAGCCGGCCTTGCCCACGATGAACACCCGATCCTTGTCGGTCGCGAGTTGATCTTGCGACGCCTGGATCGACGCGAGCTGCACGTCCGTGCCGGTCGGGTTGTAGGGCGAGATCCGCACGACGAAGTGCGGAGCCACGTCTTCCTGCCCGACGCGGAACCCGCTGATCGATCGCAGCCAATCGATGTGGCCCGAATACTTCGCGTAGAAGTTGGTCGTGCGCGACGTGTCGTTCTCGCCGTGCTGCGAGCCGGTCAACACGACACGCGGGATCTTGCCGCTGAGCGTCAGGGCCGTGATGGCCTCGCGCACCTCGCGCTCGGCTTCGGTCTTCAGGTTGACCGGGCCGAGCGTGACGGTGAAGGTCTTTGGCCCCTCGTCGACCATCGAGATCCCGGTCCCCGGATTGACCTCGATGTAGCTGCCGTCGCCAGCCACCGCCGAAATCAGGAACGGGCGCACCGGGAACGAGTTGTTCCCGCCGAGCAGGATGTAGCCGCTGCTGCCAGCGATCTGCACATACTGATTCACCAGCCAGCCGGTGAACGTGCCGGCCGCCGCGGTGATGCGCTTGTTCGACGCCGTGATGGTCATCGACGCGGACGCCACGGTCGACGTGAATCCGTCCGGGTCCCACGCTCCAGGCGAACCGGCCGACGGCTCCATCGTCGATCCGCCCATCGGCAGGTAGATGCAGTAGATCGTGCCGTATCGGTCGGCGAGATGCTTCAGCAGCGACACGCTCATGCCGAACTGACCCGGCACCGTGTTGCCCCATCCGGCCGCGTTCGAGCTGACGTCGAGAAGCTCCCATGCCTTGGTCAGCGAGTTCCACTGGCCGATGCGCGAGTCGAGCGTCGACACGGGCACGCCCGCCACAAGCGGGTTTCCGGCCGGGAGCTTCGTGTATTCCGGGTCCTGATTGGCGACGAGGTAGCTGTAGGAGTTCGAGGCCAGGATCGAATTGCCGGTCAGGATGACGACCGGCGCGCCCGTGTAGCTCGACGGCACGACCGGTGCGATCGCCCCGAGGTAGCTGTTCCACGCGCGCTCGCCGAGTTGCGGGTATGCCGCGACCTCGTATGTCAGGCTGTCCGGCGACGTGGTCCCGCCGAGAGTCCCGGCCGACACCTCGAAGCCGTCCGCGTAGAAGTAGACAACCGACGCGTCGTCGCGGCACAGCCGCAGGATGCCTTCGCGCAGCACCGACGCGGCGCCCGGGAACGTGGTCGCGAGGTTGCGCAGATCCGGCAGCAGGAGCGACACCTTCGCGCCGGTGGACGACAGGGCTGTGCGCAGGTCCGCGACGAACTGGCCGTAGTTGCGCTGCACGATCGCCGCGTCGAACGAGCTGGCCGGCATGGCGAAGTCGTCGATCGGCGGACTGACCACGACCCACTGGAAATCGAGCGTGTCGCCGCCGGCCTTGGCCAGCGCGGCCGTGAGCTGGTCGGTGATGCGCTTGAACGCGCGCCCGCCCTTCTGGTAGCCGTAGACCGCCTCGCCGCTCGACCCTGGCACGGTCGCGGTCGCGCCGCTGGTCCCGCCAACGATCGGGTCGCCGTTGATCAGGGCGCCACCGGCTCCGATCGTGATGTCGGTCAGATAGAGCCACTTGTATCTCGCGCTCGACGCGTTGGAGTCGAACGACCTGACGACAGCCGACCAGCCTGCGCGTGCCGAACTCGTGACGGTCTCGCCCGCGACAAACGTGCCGGAGCCGGATGTCCACGACGACAGGACCAGCACGTTCGTGATGATGCCGGCCGAGATAGCAAGGTCGGCCGCCGCGTCGACGCGCAGCACGCGCAGATCCGAACCCCACTGCGTGTAGGCCCGGTTGATCGCGATCGATTCGAGGCCGAGCAGTGGCCGAGGATTGGCCACCGGCGTCGTGTTCGCACCGTTCGGCCGGACCTGCCACTGCGAACCGCCGCCGCCGAGGTTCGGCAGGGTCGCGAACGGTCCCCACTCGCCAGCGGTCTTGGTGGTGTAGGGCGATCCGCTCCCAACCGTCGTGACGCCGGACGCACCACCGACGATGTTGACGTTCTCGCCGGCAGTCCAGGCCGTCGCGTTGTAGGGCGTCAGCACCAGTTGCGTCGCGCTCTTGGCCTCGACCAACGCCTTCGCCCCGCTCGTCGCGCCGACGACCACGTCCCACCTGTTGATGCTGGTCGTGCTCGCGACCGTGAGCGTGTTGCCCAGCGTCGCGGCGCCATACCAGAACACGTTCTGCGACAGGTCCGACGGGACCGCCGCGTTCAGCTTCGGGTTGTAGAGCTGCGCAAGCAGGTTCTTCGGCGTGGTCACGTCCAGCGGGTAGTCGATAACCGCGTTGGTCGAGAGCACGCCCGCGACCTCGGCCAGCGTCGCCGACTTCGGCGTGTCGCTGTTGTCCGTGATGACCTCGCCAGGACGGAACGTGCCAGGCAGCCCGCCGATGCTGACCATCTCGCAGATCAGTCGGCCGCTGCCCTCATCGCGGACAACGCGCGCCTTCGCGCCGGTGGTTCCGCCCGTGATGATCCGGTTCGCGACGAACGGCGTGCCGCTGCCGCTCGAGTACTTGAACGACAGGTCGCCGAAGCTGTTCGTGCCGTTGTCGCCCGGCTGGAGCAAGGACGGCGGACTGATGCCGGCCAGGTAGCCCGTGAACAGCACGCCTTTGCGGACCGCCATCGCTGTCTACTCCTGTCGAATGCAGACTCGAAAGGCCTGGCGCCGTCGGCATGACACCGGCGACGCCAGGCGACCCCGTCACCAAAAGGTCACTCGTCCTTGGCGACCCACGCCTCGTAGGTCACGGACGGCGTCGTGCCGCTCCCGACCGTGCGAATGCGCAGATATCCGAGGTAGGACGGCTCGGCGCCAGCAGTGAGCGGCGCCGCGTTGATGAACGGCAGCGAGTAGAACCCGGTCGTCTTGTTGACCTGGTTCGGGATCGACGCCGCGATGCCGAGCGTCAACTCGGCAAGCACGTGAGTCGAGCCCCAGGCCCCATCGGCATTGCCGACGAGCTGGATCTTGTAGACCTCGTCCGCGCTGGCGACGTCGCAGGCTGTGACGTTGATCTTGACCTCGCCTTTCACCCGGCCGGAGCCGATGTAGAGGCTGGCATCCGCGCCGTCGACCTGGCCGACAGTCGTGCCAGTCGTGTGTGCGGACGAGTCCTTGAGTCGCAGACGCGAATCGAACGTCGCGTCCATTCCGTAGAGAACCATTGTTCAGCCCCTTTCGATCAGGCCACGGCCGTGGCGTTGGTGATGTTGTAGAGCCGCGCGACGCAGCGCGGATGCTCCGGCACGAGGCCGGTGTACCACTCGACGCGAGTTCGGAAGACCGGCGACGTGTTGATCTCGCCGAGGTCGCGAACGTCGATACCGCCGTTCTCGATCATGTGCAGTCCGGTCGGACCGAGAGCGCAGACGTAGATCGACGAGGTCGTGTTACCGTTTTCGTTGAACGCCATCGCCGCCTGGTTGCCGTTCTCGTCGGCGACCAGGATCGGGAGTCCCTGATAGGTCTCGACCGGGTTGCCGAACGCGTCTTGCGTGATCTGAATCGCCGTGCCGCTGCCGCGCAGGAACGCGGTCATGTTGCGGCGCATCGCCAGCGTCATGACGAGCACGCGCCTGCCGATCGACGGGTCGACAGCGTCGATGACCGAGTCCAAGTTCTTCATCGACAGGGCCGCTGCGCCATTGCTGACGACCTGCGTGCTGGCCGTGACCGACGTGATGCCGCCGCCGAACCGGAACGCCAGCCCGTCGAACTCCTTCTTGGATGACGCCGTGCTGCCGGTGATGAGCTTGGCGCCGATGGTCTGGCCCATCGCCACCGCCTTCATTCGCTCGTGCGCGGTGCGCACCGCGGGGCCGTTGGTCTGGATCAGGAACCGATCCACGTCCAGATCGCCGCCGATCAACTTCAGCGGCTCGGTGACCGTCTCGACGTCGCCCGTCGATTCGGTGTATGCCTCGTTGACGCCGCGAAACGCGACGCTCGGCAGCGTCTTCTCGCGCGTCCATGCGTAGCTGTTGCCCGCGATGGGCACGACTGGCATTGCTGCCAGGAGGGGCGAGGACTCGGCAAACGTCATGATGACGCCGGCCTTCTTGTCCTGTCCGTTGGAGGCGGCGAGTTTGCCGGCCTCGACGATCGTCAGAACCATTGCAGTTACTCCGTGAGGAACATCCCCACGGGAAACTGGACGGGCTCGCGACTACGCGTGTGCAGATTGCTCGTTCGCACGCTGCAACAGCCCATACCCCGTGAGGGGTTGGTTGGTGTTGTTTGCAGCTCGTGCGGATCCCCCGCCCTGACTGTGCGCGCCGGATCCCCCGGCACTGGTCGCGTCGAACAAAGGCTTGAGGTCCGGTGCGTCCCGCAGGACCTCAACGTATTCGTCGACACCCATCGGGTCCGTGGAACCGGACCGCTTCGTGACGATCGGTGAGCCGTCTTCGTTGACGAGCGTCACCCTGAGCTTGCCGTCTGCCAGATGTTCCACGCGCGTTGCCTGCTTCACGAGCGGAAGCAACGCCCGGAGCGACTTCCCGCCGCCCTTGGCAGTGATGGCCGCAATCGCGGCCCTCTCAACAAGCTCGGACTCAAGCTGCCCGCGGTAGGCTTTGACCTGCCCTTCGAGCTTCGCCCGGTCCTCGCCGAACTTCTTCTCCAGCGACGCCTTGAACGCGTCGATGTCGGCCGCGGACTTGAGCCCGCCGGCCCGCAGCTTCTCCAGCGCCTCGCGCGCTGCCTTGGCGTCGTCGATGCCCTCGAACGAGGCAAGCGCCTGCTCGGCCTTCGACCGGGCTCCGCGCTCGTCCTGCAGGGCCTTCTTCAAGCCCTTCGTGTCCTCGACCGACCAGCCAGCAGGCACGGCCAGCGCGAACTTGCCGTTCGCCTGGGCCGCATCCTTCCGGACCGCCTCGGGCAGCTCGTCGAGTGAGTCAGCGATGAGAGTCAACGCCATTCTGCTTTCTCCAGCATGCAGGATACTGCACGTTTCGTCAAGACTCCCTGAGTTCGTCCAGGGTCAACGGCCTGCCCGACGACGTCGTCAGGTCGGCGACTGTGATGCGGCCGGCGCGGAACAGCCGCGCGCGGGACGGGCCAAGCGCCGCGTCCTGGCGATCGGCAGGCTGCTCATCCAACCAGTCGCCGTAGCTCAGGTTGGCCGGCACCTGCCCATCCATGCTCGCGCGCGTGCCGTCGGGAGCCTCGTCCAGGTCGATGCCCAGCTCGCGCCACGACTTCAGCACGGGCACGAGCGTCGACCTGCAGTTCGGGTGCGCTGGCGGGCGCGGGCCTTCGCCAACGGGGAAGACCCGGCCGTCAAGAGCCTTGCACGTGTCGGACGTGCGCAGGTCCAGCGTCGACACCCACTGCACGCCCTTGATCGTGTCCGCGTTCTCGCGGAACGAGGCCTCGCGCGCCTGCGCGGACACGTGCGTCGCGGCCGTCCGGACCAAGGCCTCGGCGTTGCGCCGCGTCGTGGGGAACGCGTTCGTGCGCACGCGCGTGACCATCTGGTCGACGGTCTCGCCCTGCGCCAGCCCGACGCCGATCTCGCGCTCGATCCGGCGCATGGTCCCGCGCTCGATGTCGCGCCACCACTTCGCCAGCGGCTGGCCGTCCACCGGCTGGCTCGCGACGGTCTGGATCGTGCGCATGTCGATCCCGCGGAACGTCACGCCAACCGGCCCGGCCTCGGCTTCCATGGCCTTGAGCGACGCTTCGGCCTCGACCTTGGCCAGGTCGCGCAGGTCGCCGGTGAGGCGCTTGCGGGCCTTGCCGAGCCCATCCTTGAGCACCTCGCGCGTGTCGACGAGCATCTGGGTGTAGCGCTTCGTGGTGTGCGGGCCGCGGTCAAAGCCCCGGGACCGGATGGACTCCAGGCGCGTCTGCAGGCGCCCGAGCACCGACGGGAACACGTCGCGGTCAAGGAACCGGACCACCTGCCGCTGCTGGCCGCCGACGTAGCGCTGCAGCCGGATGGCCTGGCGCAGGTAGCGGTCCTGCAGGCGGGTGTTGATGGTGGGCTTGCGGGGCATCAGTCCTCGCGCCCCTCACGCCGCCGATACTCGCCGCACCAGTCCGCCGGCTTCACGATCGGCCAGCACGCCGTGGGCAGGCCGCCAAGCTGGCCGCTGTCGCGCACGACAGGCGGCAGGCGCCGGCAGACGCCGCCGCGCTGGTAGTGGCACCGGTCGCAGTTCTCTGGCTCGGTGGTCATGTTGCGTCGTCCTCCTGGTCCATGATGTGCTGCTCGAGGTCCGACACGCCACCGCCGTCGTAGCGGATCTGGCTCGTAGGGGTGGACCCACGGGTTGCCGGCGAAGTGCGTCGCTCGGTGCGATCCATCGCATTCGCTGCAGTAGGCCCGGCTTGGCGTGTTTGGCATCCTGGCCCCGCACTTCACACAGCGACTTACCACCTCCTGCGCCCGCGTCATGCCGCATCGTCCTCGACGGCGTCTCCCTCGACAGGCGGCACGCCATCCGACGGCATCGGGATGGGCACGGGATCTGGCTCCGGCTCCGGCCCCGTCGCGGTCAGCTCGACCTCGGCCTCGACGTCCAGGTCCGGATACCAACCGCGCTTCTGGCACTCGACCAGGTAGGTCTGGTGCGTGATGCGTCCCTCGCGAACGTCGGTCTGCAGGATGCCGATCTCCTGCGCGCCGCCGCCGATCACAGCCATGTCGCGGAAGATGGCCACGTCGAAGTCCTCGGGCAGTTCCTGGTCGAGCCACCGCGCCGCCATCGCGTAGGCGTCGTAGAGCCCCCACTCCAACGCCTCGATCCACGACTGCAATGGCGTCTGCTGCTTCTTCTCGGCCCTGATCTCGCCGGTTGCGGTCTCTGGCCCACTGACCCGGTCGATCGCCGGTGCCATCGACATGGCCCGCATGCGTTGCTCGCGCGTCGCGATGTCCCGCTCGCCGGCCGCAATCGACGTGCCGGCAGGCTCGACGTAGAACACCTTGGCGTCGCCGCTGTCGATCAGCGATGCGCCAGCCCCGAGCTTCGGCGGGGATTCGGCGGTCGCGTGCGAGACGTTGGTGATGACGAGCAGGGGCGCGCGGGCGTAGTGCAGGATCCAGTTCTGTTGGCTGCTGCTGTTCCAGTGCCCGACGTTCTCCCACGCAAGGCCGAGCAGAGGCGGCTTCGCCACCAGCGGGGCCAACTTCTTGGCGTAGATCACGACCAGAGGAATCCCGTCGGGGAACCCGTGTGGCGTCATGTCCTGCACCTTCCGGTAGGACTTCTGCCCGCTGGCCGTCGCCAGAGCGATGCGCCCCGTGTCCTGCTCGTCGTGCTCCCACACCTCGAATCCGGTCTCGGTCCACCAACGCACTCGCTCGACCGCGACCTCGTTGCCGTTCGCGTCAACCTTCGTTGTCCACTCGCGCACGCGCAGCTCGGTGATGACCTCGCGACCGTTCCGGATCTCGTGTCGACCACCGATCAGGTTGTCGGGAGCGATGCGCGCGAAGTAGGGGCGCGCGTCCATCTGCTCGGCCTCGGCCCGGTTCATCACGCGCACGGTATCGCCGTCCTGGATCTGCGCCGGCACGTTGTCGACCAGCAGCAGGGCCATGCCCCGGTCGGCGAGGTCTTCGAGCAGCAGCTTGCCGAACCGGGTCAGCGACGTTCCCTGCCGGTCCGCGTTCGTCTCGATGCGGGCCATCGGGTCCGGCAGATCCCCGACCATGACCGGCCGCTGGAACGGCATGGCTGCGAGGTTGTTGATTGCGTCGTCGTAGGCCGGCCAAAGCGTCGAGCGCTGCAACCGCTCGGCGAACCGCTTGGCGTCCCTCCGCTCCTCGTTGTCCGGGATCAGCCACTTGGCGCCAGCCGTACGCATGGCCTTGGTGCTGCCGCGCAGGTCGCGCAGAAGATCCCAAGAGAACTCGTCCTCCATCATGCGGCGCGTTGCCGACATGGTTCCGATCGCCGTCGTCATACTCGCTTCAGTCCTCCCCCAGTGACGGGGAAATCGGCATGCACGTAGTATCCAAGCGCGTCCGTCCAGTGCGTCAGGTCGGGCGTGCGCTTCTTGTCGATCTCGCCGCTACCGCCTTCGAGCACCACCGTGCCCTCGAAGCACCGAACCACGTCGGGAGCCTTGTTCGGGTCGACGAACAGACGCACCTGTCCGCTCGCGTTTTGCAGGCGCGTGTTCATCGAGTTCACGCGGTCGCGCTCGAACGGGTTGGACTTGCCGACGCGCGTGCGGACGTCTGGCCATCCTTGGATGCGTTCCTCGACGTCGCCCTTGGTCAGGTAGTCGCGGATCACGTCCCAGTCGTTCGTCTCGGATCTGGTGTCGCGCCGGCCGCCAGTTGCGTCGCCGTAGATCAGGACCGGGCCGTTGTGGATGTGTCGCCAGTCCTTGAGCAAGCGTCGGCAAACCCGAGTCGAGTTGCTGCTGTTCCTGATGTGCACCTGCCCGATGACGCACGTCCCTTCCTGCCGCTCCTGCAGCACGACCGCGACCCCGGGCTGCACGTTGAAGTCGAAGCAGAAGACCAGCGGCAACCTGTTGTCGTAGTCGACTTGGCGCAGGTTCCGAATCGGGCTCCAGCAGTGGTAGGCGAGCCCGGTGAAGTTGACCCAGTCCGCTTCGTATTCCTGCGCGAAGGTGAGCGGGTCGAGCTCGCGCCGCGCCGCCTCGATCTCGTCGGGTGGAAGGACGTCGGCGCTCTTCCAGTGGAACGCGGCCCAGCCTTCGAGCGACGCGGCGTTGCGCCACAGGTCGTAGAAGTGGTTGCGGCCCTTCGGTCGGCCGGTGAACCAGCACCAGCCAGGACGGCCGAGAGTCGACAAGCCGGGCCGGATCGACGACTTCCACGCCGACGCCTTGACCTCGGCGTACTCGTCGACCACGCCGCCGTCCCACGGCGTGCCCTCGATGCGCTGCGGTCGGTCGAGCCCGACCACAACGAGCGTCGAGCCCTGGCGGAATCGGATCTCAAGCTCGGACTCGCGCACGTCGGACACCCACTCGCGGGGTGCCAGCGCCTTCAGGTCCTCCCAGAAGATGCGCTTGGCCTGGTCGCGAGTCGGCGCCGCGGCGAAGTAGCGCGCGCCGACAAGTGGCGGGCGCAGGCAGCAGCGGATCAGCCGGCGCTTGGCCCGCTCGGTCTTGCCGCTGCGCCGGCCGCCCGCGACCACTCGGAACCGGGCCGGCGAGCGCTCCAGCCGCACCTGCTCTGCGGCTGGCAACAGCGTCATCCATCGGTCAGGGAGCATCTGGCTCCTGCGCGCCGCTGCGCAGGTCGATCTCGTTGAGGTCGGCCAGCAGCTTGGCGGCGCTGGCAATAGCGCTTTCACCGTCCGCCGGCTTGTTGCCGTAACGGCGCGGGTCCCAGCACGCGAGCAGCTTCAAGCGGGTCTCGATCCTGACCTTGCTGCGTTGGACGAACTCCGAGTCCAGGCGCTCGCGGCCCTCGTCGTCAACGACTGCGTCGCCGCTGTCGTCGTCGGCAATGTGCATGCACTCGTCCGCGATCTGGTCGAAGCCGATGTCCCGCGCGCGCGCGACCCGGGCAGCGAACTCGTCGTCCTGCGCCCTCCACTCGTCAATCGTCCGCCTTGCCGGCTTCCCAGGCTGCCGGCAGTAGCTGCGCAAGGTCTTGCCCTCTGCGATCCACTCGCAGACCTCGTCGGCAATCGTCGGGTCGACCAACGGGACACGCCTCGGCCTGCCCACCTTGGGCTGGTCGCCGGTCTCACTCATGGGACCAAAGTATAGGACTTGTGGCTCGGCGCCGCCAGCCTACGCCTTCGCCTCCCGCCACTTCACGCCGGACAGGTCGGCGACGATCTCGGCCATCTGGTCCACCAGTTCCCCGAAGCCCAGCTCGGCGCCGACCCAGGTCGGCTCGTGCATCGCATTCGACGACCGATCCTCGATGTCGACCACAGCTTTGGAAAGCTCGGCATTCCTGACGGCACGAAGCACGGCCCTGGTCTCACCGTCCGGGCTCGTCCACACCACCTTCGGCAGTTCGGTGGTCATGCACTCCCCACAACCGCCGCAACAGCCTCCACCACCGCAACCCGCGCCTCATCGCTCGGCGCCCGGCTGAGCCACCTGGAAATCGCAACGAACTTGGCCGGCGGACTCGCGTCGCCGTCAGCCATCACGTTCAGGATGCGGCGCACCATGTCCGCGTTACCGTCGATCTTCGCACCAGCCAACCCCTGAGCCTTCTGCAGCACGTTCATGTCCATACCAGTCTCCAGTTTGTGGCCGCGACATGTCCTTGACGCGCGGGTGCGGCCAGCCCCGCGCGACAGAGCCAACCCGGTCACGCCTTCGGCTGATCGGTCAGCAACGGATTGTCCTCGGGAGCGCCCGCCTCGTCGCGCCGCTGTTCGATCCGCTTCGCCCGGATCCTGACGGCAGGACCGCGAGTCCCATCTGGCCGGCGCACGTCCTGCTCGACGTAGAGCGCGATCCGCTTCCCATACCACGCGTCGCAGGCGTTCGACTCGAACAGGGCTGCGAGCGTCTTCCGGTTCGTCGCGTTGAGCATGAGTTCGCGCGACTTGCCTACGAACGTCAGGGACAGGGCTACGGCCTTCGGTCGCCCACCCTGCATGGTCAGGTTGCGTCGGAGCTTCACCGACTCGATGGTCACGACCGTATCGCGATCGTGGGGGATGTCCTCGTTGGTCAGCCAGTTCGAGTCGCGCGCGATGCCGGACGGCCCCTTGTAGTCGGTGCCCGGCGGAACGTCTGCTTGTGTCATACGGGAATCTCCTCTGCTCCTTCCAAGTCGGCCTCGTTGAAGGCTGCCGACGCCGGCAGCTCGATGGTCTGCCACGTGTCGGGTGTGCCCGGCCAGTGGTCATCCCGCACGCACTTGGCCATGGCCTTGCGCGTGTTCTCGTTGTCCATCTCCAGGAAGTCCATGTCGTTCTCTCGGACTTCCAGGAGCCAGACGCGAAGGTGTTGCGGCGGCTTCGGCGCGATGACGACGAGCCTGCCGACCTTGATCGATGTGATTCCGGCCGCGTGCAGTCCGGCTCGGTTGTGCGCAAGCTGGTTCAGCCAGCCGTTGGCGTGCGCGAGGTATGCGAGGTCCTCGAATGACCTGGTCGCAACCACGCTGATCTTGAGGTCATAGACCGCGACTTCGTCGAACCAGTCCGGTCGACTCTTGCACAGCAAGCCGGAGGCCGAGCAGTTCCAGATCACCGATCGTTCGGCAAGGTCTGCGCTCACTCGCGCCCGACTGCCGTTGAACGCATCCTCGATCTGCGCGACCTGATCCCACTCGTCGGCCGTCAGGATCTCGCGGGTCTGCGCGTCGCGCCACTCGCGCCCCACCTTGGTCCGGAAGTCCACGTCATCGGGCCGGCGCACGAAGCAATCGCCAAACAGGTGCGGGGTCAGGATCGCACAGTGCGCGGCCTGCCCGATCTTGGTCGCGTTGGTCCCGTCGTCGCGGTTGGCGCGCTGCCACGGCACCATCGCGGGCGGCCCCAACTTGAACGCGCGGAGGTCCGACGAGCCGTAGCCGGGGTGGTCGAGGTAGTCGGCGAACGAAAGGTTCAGGATCTCAGCCATGGGCGGCCCCCTTTTCGATCTCGACGCACGGCCTTCGCCGCCTCGACCGCGATCTGGTGCCGAAACGCCGGCCCCGCCATCGCGTCGCTCGCGCGCAGCAGCGCCCCGAGCACGGCGAGTCGCAGCAGCGTCCGGCACTGCGCACTCGCCACCCAGAACGGACCCTGCCAGTCGAAGTCGTGCCGGTCCAGGTCGGCCAGGAGCGCGCATGCATCGGCGTGCAGTCGCTGCAGGCGCGCTGCCACCTCGACCGCGAAGTCTCCGTCGTTGGTGGCCATCTCAGGGGCATCCCCAGTCGTAGCCCTCGCCATCCGGCGGCGAGAACTCGCCCTTGTCACGGCACTTCTCCGAGCAGTAGACCGCGTGCCCTTCCAAGACATCCGTTCCCGGCATGTCGTCGCAGCACTCGGCGCACATCGGGTGCGCATCGATCCATGCGATGACTTCGTCTAGCGTAGCTTGGTCGGCCACAATGGTTCCGTCCGGCACGTAGACATTCGCGCGCCAGAAGGTATCGGCCCACCTTGGCGGCAAACCTTTCGAGTGTGATTTCGTCGCGGTGCGCGACGTTGGCGTAGCCGCTGGCCAGGTCTTCGATGATGTCCTGGCGGGTCGGCACGTAGCAGTTGAACGGCGGGTCGAACTTTGACTGGTTCATGTTTTGAGTCCTCGTTTGGGTGACAGAAGGACTATCGGCAGATCGGCCCCAAGATTCAACGGGAAACTTGAAAAGTTTCTGGCGGCCACCTACCGTCGCCGCATGACCAATGCCGCCGAGACGTTCAACGAGCTACTCGATTCCGTCTGCCCGACCCTCAGCTACGCCCGCGTCGGTGAGCGATGCCAGGTGAGCGGCCGGACCATCTACCATCTCGCTTCCGGCAAGATCGGAAGGCCCACCCGGGGCACCGTCGCGCTGATCGCTCGCGCTCTCCGCGTGCCTGCTGACCGCGTGCGCGCCGCCATCGCGGCGAGCCATCAGCTTCGCGGCGAGTAGCTTCCGCCGGTTCGCTGTGCGCGCGTCGACCGTGGCGGCGGGATCGACCTGACGCGGCAAGCCCTTCTGCCGGATGCGCTCGGCCTGGGCGATCAGCTCGGCCCGCTCCCATGGCGTCGCGTCCTCGGCTCGCCGCCTCAGTGCGAGGATTGCCTCGACGGCGGCGGGCGACAAGTGGTGCTCGCGCACGTCGGTAGCGGGCCGGTCCTCGAGCATCTTGGCGCGCGACTTCTCCCGATTCGCAGTCCGGCATGCGATGCACTCGCGGAACCCGCGCGAGTTGACATAGACGGACCCCGGCGCCGACGTGTCGTGCCCGTTCCGGCACTTGCCGGCCACCCACCGATCGGGCCTCGCCGCCCTGCTATCGCGCTCGGCTTGGCGTTGGTAGTGCAGCCGCTTGGACTCGCGCCGGCATACTCGGCACGCTCGTCCGGCCGCCGTTGTCACGACGTTTGCCGGGTCTGTCACGTCGTGGCCCGCGTCGCATCGGCCGCCGACCCATCGTGGCGGTCTCATCGCAGGCGCTCCCAGCTTCCCGCGTCCAACTGGTTGTCGTTCGGATAGGCCACGCCCTGCAGCGCGTCGGCGATCGTCTCCAACATGCCATGGCAGTCGCGCTTGGTGCCGAGCTTTTTCCCACCCTTCACCCTGCCGCTTGGCGTGCGCTCCGGCAGCAGCCCGATCTTCGTCACGCGCACGTGCAACATGTCGTTGTCGATGTCGTGCTGGTAATCGATCCGGATCGTGTCCTGCCCGTCGAACGGCATGGTCGAGCGACCGCCGTTGCGAGCAATGGCGAGCCGCGCCGCACTCGCGATGTCCCGCTCGGATGCGACGACCTTGGCGCTCGGCGTCACCTTCATCCGAGTTCCGAACTTCAGCCACCGATAGTTGTTCTTCTTCGACACCACGGCCGGAGCCGAGATCGTGAACGTGATGGTGTAGCCGACGGGTTGCGCACTCATCGGGGCCTCCACTCGCTGTAGACACACGTGCCGAACGTCAGGATCTGCGGCGCTGCAATCAGCGTCTCGGTGCCGGTCATCCACGGATGCCGGAATCGAAACACGATGATCGCGACCAGCAGATAGATGGTCAGGGTTGCCGTGAACGCAAAAGTGGCCCGCTGACGAATCGCGCGCTGCCTCTTCTTCGCGGCGATTTCTTCGGTGGACTTGAAGCACTTGCTCATTGCTCAGTTCCTCGACGGGGTTTCTGGATGGTGCTCAACTTGCTCACGCTGCCGCAGCAACGCGACCTGCACTTCGAGTCGCATCACGTCGTCGGCGATGCGCGTAAGGATCGCGGCGCTCGCGCCAGCCATCTCGGCGAGTCGCTGCTGCGTGGCGATGCTGCGAGCGGATGCCGCCACAGCGAAGGCAATCGCGGCAACGGACACCACGAATGCGAATGCGGCCAAGGCCTCAGTCATGGCTGCACCAGCGCCATCAGCGCGTCAACCTGCTGCCCAGGTGGCGCCTCGATGGTTGCTGCTCGGCACCGGCTACGATCTCGGCGAGCCCTCGCGCTTGAGCCATCGCTTGCCGTTCTTCTTCGATGCGACGGGGCGCGATACGGTGAACACGATGGTGTGGCCAATGGGTTGTGCGCTCATGCTCAGCTCTCCGACGGGGGCTCCTGGTAGTGATCGTTCCGCCGCAGGAGCATCGCCAGCATGGCGACCCGGCCTTCGAGTCTTCCCAGGGCGCGCCCGAGGACAGCAATCCGGTGGGCTGACGCCATTGCCGAGACATCTGGCGACTGCATGAGATGCCGCACCAAAAGACGTCCAAGCGCAGGGCGCCTGCGGCGCGATCGGCAAGGCACCGTCATCACCAGTTCTCGGCGGCCTTCCGCCATTCCTCGGACTGCTGTGACCAGTCTCCGCCACTGACGTTGGCGATGAGTCCCCAGGCAACGCTTGACAGGTGGCGCTCCTGCGCAATCTCACCGTAAATCGACGGTCGCTCCTGGTATGCGCGCCGCAGCGCCGCCTCGACCTGTTCGGGCGTTCCCGTGGTCCAGTGGAACCTGATCGTCAGGGCATGGCCGGCCGGATACGCGCCGCTGCCGTGCGATCCGACCACCACGCCGTAGCCGGAGTTTCGCATGGCCATGGCTTTGGTCGCGACGACCTGGTCACTTTCCAGATCGGCCACGGCCGCCGGGTTGCGCATCACCTTGACCTCCATCCGTTCGGGCGGACCGATCGCGTCACGCTCGGTCGTGTCGACGAGCTGGGCATAGATCCCGAGCGCGGCCTTGCCGTCGGGGACCCCATCGCGGCCGGTGTGCAGGATCGTGGCCGCGTGCCCACTGGCCCACGCCGGTGGCTGGCGCACGGCCGGTTTGGCTGGATCGAGCAGATCAATGCGGGACCGGAACCCGTTCCAGCCGCGCCGCATCGCCCCTGCAACAGTTGGGTGCGGAGCCCCGATCCACTCGTCGCCGCGCAGCATTCGGCGATCGCTGGTCGCGAGGTCGAGCAGATCCGCGCCGCCGCGCGCGATGTCCGCGATCAGCATGCCCGCTGACGCCCACGCCTTGGTCATGTCGGCAGGACTGCCGTCGTGGTCGTGGATCGTGAACTCGTAGGTGTGGCACCGGCCGTCAGTGTGGAGGGTGTGCGAGCTCTCCATCGTGCCGCCAGTCCACAGCATCTGCGTATCGGCCGGCATGCCGGCAGGGACTGGGCGGCGCCCGTAGCCGTCTTCGAGGTTGTCCGGGTCGAAGTCGATGATGGCGTAACGGCGTCGCCGCACCCGCAGCGAGCCGTCGCTGTCGACCCACACATCGACCGGATCGCCGATGGATGGGTAGAAGATGGCGGTGCCAGCGCTGCCACCGTCCTCGGTTGGATTGCCCTCGACGTCCGGCGTGCGCCACCGGAGATTGCCGAGGAAGCACTGGCCGTTGTCGTAGTGCCTGAGCCAGTGCCTCGACGTGCCGTCAGCCGTCACGTGCCGAATCGACGTGATCGCGCCGTTCCGCTCGCTGATCCCGACCACGAGGAACGTGCCGTCGTGCAGGTGCAGCGTGCGGAACGTCTCGGCGTGCGGGTTGGTGGCGCTCGGATTGCCCGGAACGAGCCATTCGAGGGTTGGGTCGTGGATCGCGCGGTAGCCGCGGCAGAAGCCGCCGGACATGATCGGGCTGGCGTAGACGAATCGTTTCACTTGGTTATCTCCCCGGTTTCGAGTTCGCGCAGCACGACCATCAGGCCGACGCGCATGTTCTGCCACCTGGCGCACGCGTGCGCCGCCATGTCATGGATTCGCTCAACGGCGTTTTTGGGCACGCCCGCGCCCATCAGGTCATCGAAGAACTCGCGCACGTGCTTGTCGCCGGCCGGTTCGGCGATCGCCTCGCCGCACTTGATTCGCGCCTGAATCCACAGCACGTAGAGCCAGCCGGCCACATCTTCGAGTTCCTCCGCGATCTGGCGGCAGGTCTCGACCATGGGGCGGCCGAACGACTTGTTGCCGTAGGACTCGGCGCCCTTGGCGAGTCGCGCTTTGACGCGGCGGGAGAACTCGGCGTATTCGGCTTTGAGGGTGGACGCACCCCCAGCCCCTGGCAACGGCAACGCATAGGCAGCGCCACGCCCGCGCGGCCGCGCGGCCTGTCCGACGAGCCCGCCCCCGTCGTGCATCCGCTTGCCGACGGACCGCGCGAGGCCGGCCAGGGACGGCCAGCGTCGGCATCGCCCTCGGTCGCAACCGCCAGGCCCCCAGAAGCGTCGGTGATGCTCGCCGCGCAGCCTGCACCGCGCGCGCCCTTGCCGGGCCGTCCGGCGCGGTGGCGTCGAATGGTAGTTGGGTGGCTCACCGTGCTCATGTGGTTTCCCTCGCCTTGCCGCCACGCATCATCTCGTCCTGGAACACGGCGCGCCGCTGCTGCACAAGCGCTGCCCGATCCTTCGGCGGCACGACCTGGACGCGCACGTTTCCGTCGCCGTCGATCTTGCCCATGATCCACTCGCCGGATGCCTCCAGGTCCGCGATCGCTGCGCGCCGCGCCTTGTCCCCGCCGAACCTCACGAACCCTTCGTTGCGCGCCAGCTCGGACCGCAACAGGTCCTTCGTGCGCGGAATCGCGTGCATCGTCTTGAGGAACTCGGCTTGCCGGTCCTGCGGGATGCGTGCGGCGGCTCGACGGCGCATCTCGTCGAAGGACTTTTCGCGGGTCTTGTCGTCGATGACCGGCAAGACTCGCGACGGCCCCTGATTCGGAAGCCGTGGCGCCTGCATGTCGCGCCCGATCTCGACGAGCCGGGCAAGCTCGGGCAGGCTCATGCCCAGTTCGGCCGCCACCGTTTCGACCGGCTTCCGATCGCTGACCTGCCGGCAGAACGCGATCCTGGCAACCCTGGCCTCGTCCTGCAGGTCCGGCCCAGAGCGCTCTGCGACCCCGTAGGACGCTTTCGGATCAGCCCGCTGGCTCCGGGCCTCCGAGCACGCGATCGCGTCGCCGACGGCTGCCTGGACGCGCTTCGGCCCCTCCAGAATCGCGGCCGCGATGATGCGCGGGACCTTCGGATCGCCGATGCCGCACGAAACCTCGACTTCGCGGCACCAGCAGCCGAAGCCGTCCGCGTCGACGCCAGCTTCCGCCACGACGCGCGCCTTCTCGATTCGCCGATCGGGGTAGGCCAGGTCAACGCCGTAGTCGCGCAGCACGTCCGCGATGGCCGTGATCATGGCGCCCTCCTGGCCTTGGCGACGTCGGCGACGAGGTCGCGCGCGCGCGCTGACTCCAGCGAATGGCTTCCTTCTCTCTCTGTACTGAGAGAAGAAACCTTGGCTGGCTGGCTAACTTCTCTCTTCTGTTCTCTCTTCTGAGGCGTGCGCGCTGCATCTGATTATTGATGGGAGTCCGCATTGCGTTGCTATCGCTTTCCCGTATCGCGGAGCCGCATTGCGCGCGCAGATGCGGGCGCACGCCGATCGCGTCTTTCCGGGTTTGACTGCCCGCCTGTCTTTCCGCATTCGCCTAGTGCGCATGGGTGAGCTTACAGCCAGCCGCCCGGAACCTTTTCGATTCCTCACCGCAACCCCCGTCGATCGGTGAGCAGAGCCCGTCCGAGACAGTCTACCAGAACTGGCCAACATCACCGCCACATAGATCGGACGCCTTGGCTGGCGAGATCCCAAGCAGCCGCGCAATCCTGTCTCCAGGGATTGGCCCGCCAGCCCAGAACAGCACAGAGCGAAGCGGGTCCTGGTGCGGTAGAGTCGGGACCGACAGCGGTCGGGATCAGCCAGTCGCAAAAACTCTGCGTTACCCGCTCACGCCTTCGGTTCGCACCGATGCTGCGCACCTATGCCGCGCCTGCCGCATCTCGCCCTTCGGCGCCTGGTCCTCGATCCAAAACGCCTTGCCCTCGTCGGGCTCTACGATCCGGTGGTAGACCGGGGTCGCCGGGTCCATCGGCGTCGGCCGGTGCGTGCCGTCCGACTGCAGTACCGACGCGAACACGACTGGCGCGCCGCACGTGCTGCAGGGCGTGGTGGCGTAGCGGCTCATGCGGTGGCCTCGCCATGAGGGTGCGTGCCGTCCGACTACGCGACGCGCGCGAACACGACTGGCCCGGCCGCACGGTGCTGCAGGGCGCGGCGTAGCGGCTCATGCGGTGGCCTCGCCATGAGGGTGCGTGCCGTCCGACTGCAGTACCGACGCGAACACGACTGGCGCGCCGCACGTGCTGCAGGGCGTGGTGGCGTAGCGGCTCATGCGGTGGCCTCCCGCTTGCGGATCATGTCCACCAGCTTGTGCAGGACCTGCTCCGCATCCAGGACGTAGCCGAAGCACGCTCGGTATCCATAGCCGCGCTCGGCCAGGAGCCAGATTTCCCGGAGCCTTGGGATCAGGTCTTCGGCTTCCGCGATCACTCGCTCGATCTCAACGCTGGTCTGCGATGTGTAGCGGCTCATGCGGTGGCCATCCGCGCTGCCGGCGCATTCGCGCGCACGATCGCGGCGGCGACCTGAGGTACGACCGAGTTTCCGATGCGCGCGATCTGCTCGGCCTTGATGCCATCGAGAAAGTGCTGCGTGCTCGGATGGTTCAGCGCGTGCAGATGCACGGCGTGTTCGCAGTGGTTGACCGCGACCACCGGCGAGCAGCCGCTGGCCTGCTCGAAGCCGAGCGACCAACCACCGGCGCCCGCGAACAGATCGATGCCGTTCACGGCCGCGCCTCCGGGAACTGACGCACGCGCAGGTCCTCAGGCCACTCGGCCGGGTCGCCGCCCTTGCGGTCACGCAGGCGCAACGCGGTAGCGCCGTCGTGTTCAGTCCAGCCAGCGGCATCGAGGTCCAAGAACTGCTCTTCGGTCATGTCCCATCGGTCGCGCGCGATCGGCTTCGCCCCGAGCTGCTTGACGAACACCGGCACGATGGCCTCCTCGCACTGCTCGACGATCGACCGGATCCATGCGACGTCGCACGGCCGCGCTCCAGGGCCGCTCTCGCCACCGACGATCACGAGATCAAGGCCCACCGATCTCCTCTTGCGATCTTCGAGATCGTCCTGTCCGACACTCCGAACTCTCGGGCTAGGACCAACAACCTCTCCCCGGCCGACCTCCTGCGACGGATCTCGCGGACGGCGGCCTGATTCAGCTTGGCCATCGCGTTCTTCTCGCCGCTCTGATCGGTCCGTCCCGCCTTGAGGACGCGGATCGCGTGCAGGGCTTGCTCTGAGTACGTCGCCAACTCCAAGTTCTCTGGCGCGTTGTCCGCCTTGTTGCCGTTCTTGTGGTTGATCGTCAACCCTGCCGGGATTGGCCCGAACTTTGCCCTCCACACCAGCCGGTGTGCCAGAGCAGACGTCTGGACGCCGTCGACCATCAACTTCACCGTCCGGTAACCTGCCCCCACCGCTGCATCGATCCTTCGAGGCGTTACCAGACTCGTCGTCACCGACCCGTCCCATCGACTTTTCCTGCGCTGCGCCACCCTCCATACCGACCCGTCCTTGCGGACTTCGATCCAGCCCATCCTGACCGCTTCGTAGATCACGTCCTCGCGATTCGTTGGCCTCATCGTGTGGATGATACCCAATCCACGCGCTAAGATCCAGAGGTCCCAGCAACGGCTCGCACGACAGGAACCGCACGGCTGCCGGCGTCTGCAAGAGCAGCGGGATGCGCTCGTCGGCGGCCTTCTGGTCCTCGCACGAGATGCCGAGCCAGACGTTGGGGAGCGGCCAAGGACTGGCCGGGAAGTCGCGACCGTCTTTGATCCCGCTCCGGCTGTTCCTCTGCATCTCGAACGCGGCTTGCTCAGTCAGCCCGCGGCGGAGCGACTCATTGGAGAAGTATCTTCGCATCCGCTCCGGCCGCTTCGTCAGCACCTGGAACGTGTGTTGCGGGCACATCGCCATCGTCGCGAAAACGCGGTCGAGGAACGAGTCGGGAACGTCCTCGTGGAACAGGTCCGACATCGAGTTCACGAACACGCGGCGAGGCTTGCGCCAGTGCAGCGGCGCGGTCAGCCGGTCCTCGTGGCACTGCACGTCGGTGAACTTGCGAGCCCCCCAGAACCGTTTCGCGATGCCATCGG
Source organism: Planctomycetota bacterium (assembly GCA_016713175.1). GTDB lineage: Bacteria > Planctomycetota > UBA1135 > UBA1135 > UBA2386 > JADJPQ01. Next base: position 2,463 of record JADJPQ010000021.1, on the reverse strand, counting down.
CGTAGCAGTTCTTGCAGCCGGCCGAGACCTTGGCGCAGCCCGTGACTGGGTTCCAGGTCGCGTCGGTCCATTCGATGGTTGTGGTTTTCACCGGCACCCCCACCAGATGAACCCGACCACGCCGACAGCCAGTCCGATCAGGAACCGCCACGGCGCCGGTCCGCCCTGCTCGTCGCCAAGCTGCAGCATCTCGTCGCCGTCGGTGCGGTCGCGGTAGCCGTCGGTCATGGCCGTCCCATCCTCTGCGCCACCAGACTGACGATGGCGCTACCGATCGACACACCAGCCAGCAACAGCGCCGCTTCACGCTCGCGAGCGAAGCCCCAGCACACAGCAGATGCGAACAGCGCCCAACAGGCGGCGGAAAAGAACCTATCGGCCATGCTTTCCATTCACCGGCCCTCGCAGAAGAACGGGGGCCGCATTTGCAGCGGCGGCCCCCACCCGCTGGCATCGTTCAACCGTCGCCAATCGGGCGGATGCTGCCCTGATTGTTCTCCCCGACGGCCGGGGGCAGGATGGGCTACGGATGCGCCCCCTGCGGTCCACTTCCCCACGCGCGGGGAATCCGTAGGACGACTGGACGTCGGGGCACGACTCGAACGTGCGACCCAAGGCTCTGCCGACTGAGCTACCCGACGATGAAGTGCCGTCTCTCCGGCTGTCACGCCTGAATCTGCTCCGCGCATGCGGCGGTCGCCTTGGAAAGCAGCGTTGGCGTTCACGGTCTGCGTCAGCGGGCGCCCGCCTAGCGACAGCTCGGACTCCAGTCCGCTGCCCTGGTTATGGTCCACCGCGCACCGGTTGCCCGGCCTCGCGATGGCGAATGAGGTGCCCGAGCGCATCCCGTCGCCGTGTCCCACACCCATGCACAAAGGTGTCAGAGGCGCGCGCTCCCCGATGGCCACGAGGCCACCAGGACCGACGCTGCTCGCGTCGGCGGGCGGAAGATGAAAAGCGCCCCGCCGGCCCATGCATACCGGCGGGGCAACACCCGCGCTCTTGCCAAGCGCAGGCCCCTCAAGAAGCAAACCGCCCCGTTGCCGGGACAAGGAAAGATCGAGCCCGATGCCCGGGTCAGCGGGCAGGCAGGCATCACGTGCCGCGGCGCGGTCGGTGCCGTGGCGGTGTTCGGTTGGGGTCACGATCCGGCCTCCGTGATCCCGTCAAACTCTTCGAGGATCGCCTCGGCGCCACGTCGATCGAGGCGGAACTCAGCAACCTTCTTGCTGCCCGAGCCGACCAGCTTCACGCCGCACAATCGCGAGCCGCTACCGTCTCCGCGATCAGTCGTGACTGTGACGACGCCGGAACGCGTGCGATAGACCTCGAACAGGATCGTCTGTCGGTGTTCGGTTGGGGTCATGGCTTCGGCTCCGCCCCGTCGACTTGTTCAGCGTCGTACCAGACATCGCTGCGCGCATGCACCTGCCAGTACGTGACATTGCCGTCCTTGCCCTGCACCGCAACGATGACCGGGTCGCCATCCACGTCGATGGCCTCCTGGTCGTATTCGAACAGCTCCTGCGCCGCCTGCTCAGGATCGTCGCAGTTACACACGTCGATCGCGTCGGAAACGGTGTCGCCGTTGGCCGGGATCCAGCACTTGAAGTCGCGCGAGATGGTCATGGCTTCGCCTTGAGACTGGTGGTCACGGCTGCGGCTCCTGCTTCTCGAACCGCCTCAGCTCGGTCCGAAGCCGCGCGATCTCGCCGAGCGCAGTCTTGACCAACGTGTCTTCAATCGGTTCGTCGAACATGGCGAGTGGAGGGTTGCCGATGCCTGTGGCCAGCATTGTCAGGGCCTTGTTCTGGCTGCTGTTCTCGGCCCGCAGCCGCGCGATCTCGGCATCACGATTGGCGACAGGGAAAACCATCACGCCGTCGATGTAGAAGGCGCCGGGGCATCCGCCTTGGTCTGGCGCGAGATGGTCTCCGATCGTCCCGCCGCACCCGCGACACAGAAAATCCTTAGAGGAGTTGGTCATGCACCATCGTCCTGCTCGACCGACGTCGAGCCTGCGCATCCCTCGCGCGGGCACCAGCATTCCGGAGCGCAGCCGGGAGCGGACAGGACGAACCGGAAGCCACACATGTCGCATCGCCGAATCTCAGCCACGTAGCCGCGCGGACACTCGACTTCCAGACGGCGGCAGTCGCCGCATCGCATCTCGACTACGTTGTTCGGGTGGAATGGCTGGCGGCTCATGCCGGCCCCCTATCGAGAGTCTCGCACCAGTCGATCAGCGCGCCGAGCTCGGTGACGTATTGATCGACGCGTTCCGGCTCGTGCCGACGGCACAGGTCTGCCAGTTGCGTGCGCCAGTCCGCCAGCGTGAGGGTTACGCACCCGAATTGCAGGATTCGGCCCGCCTCGGTCAGTGCGGTGCTCGCCCAGTAACGGCCGCCGCTGACATGTCGGATCGGGCCGTTGCGCAACCGGAAGCCGGCGGCGAGAAGGGCG
>JADJPQ010000020.1 GCA_016713175.1 Planctomycetota bacterium | reverse complement strand
GATGCGCTGGTGATCGAGAAGGCCTGGATCCAGGTCCTGGTCGCTGGCAAATAGGCGCTGGTCACGGCTTGCGCACGGCCTCGAACACGCCTTCCGGCTGGCGAACGCGCAGCCCGGTGACCTTGCCGGCGGCATCGGCGACGAAGCGCACGGAATAGCCCGACAGACCGTGCATCGAAAACACCAGTCCGCGCCCCGGTTCCAGTTCGTGCCGCTGGCCCGGCAGCGTCAGCACCAGCCCCTCGCCCTGCAGTGCGATCGTCGCGACCATCGTGCCGAGGTCGTAGTCGCCGACCAGGGTCCGCAGGAACGCTGCGTCCCGCAGCCGCGCATCCGGTTGCCGCGCGAACACGATCGCCGGCGTGCTCGGCTCGAGCACGACGCGCAGCGCATCGATCTCGCCCTCGAAATCGGTCGTGAACATCAGCTTCATGCCCGCCAGCTCCGGCGAATCGGCATCGTCGCCATAGGCGAACACATCGAAGTGCCAGTGCTCGAGCCGACCGCCCAGCCCATGGAAGTCGGCCCGTAGGACGCCATCGCGCAGCTCGATGCGTCCACGACCATAGCCTGGATGTTCGTAGTCACCGGCGTACTCCGCCAATGGATGCGATGGCGAAGTGCCGGTGCGCCGTTCGGCCCGCGCGCCCTCCTTGCCCTTCTGCTCCATGCCATCCGCCTGCTTGCGCCGGCTCAACGCCTCGGACTTCCAGTCCTTTGGCTCCAGACCGAGCAGCCGATCGGTGAGCTGCCGGACGACCATCTCGTGCATGCCGCAGGCGTCGAGATTGGTCAGCACGCAGAACCCGAAGCCCGCATCCGGCAGCAGCGTCACCATTGCCGAGAAACCGTCGATGTTGCCGCCGTGATGCACGCGGCGATGACCGCGGTAGACATCGACCATCCAGCCGCTGGCGTAGCCGACGCCGATCAGTTCGGGATTGGGGCGCGCCGAAGGCATCGGCATCCGGACGGTATGCAGGTCGGCGATCGCCTCGCGGGCGAGCAGGCGCGTGCCATCGACTTCGCCACCTTGCAGGTGCAGCATGACCCAGCGCGCCATCTCGCGGACCGACGCGTTGATCGAGCCGGCCGGTCCGATCGCGGTCAGATCGCGGAACGGAATCTCGACGACCTTGCCGCCCTGCCGCCGATACGGCCGCGCGTGGTCGCGATCCTTCTGCGTGGCGGCGACCGAGAAGTTGGCCCGCCCCATGCCCAGCGGGCCCAGCAGCCGGCGCTGGACCAGTTCTTCCCAGGTCGACCCGGTCAGGTGCTCGGCGAGGTAGCCCGCCGCCAGATACATCAGGTTGTTGTATTGGAACTCCGCCCGCAGGTCCTCCGACAGCGGGAAGTGCCGCAGCCGCGACACCATGTCGGCGCGCGTGAACGTGGCGCCGTGCGGGCCAGATCATGCCGCGGCAGACCGGTCCGGTGCGTGACCAGATCCCGCGGCGTGATCCGCTCCGACAGGGCAGCGTCGGCGACCGTGAACGCCGGCAGCCAGCGCCGCACCGGCTCGTCCCATTCCAGCTTGCCGTCACCGACCAGCGTCGCCAGCACGGCCGTCGTGAAGGCCTTCGTACTGCTGCCGATCGGGAACAGCGTGTCGGCGGTCACCGGCAGGTCCTTGCCGACATCGCGCTGACCGCTGGCGAACGTCGCCACCAGTTCGCCACCGCGAACGACCGCCACGGCGCAGCCGGGAACCTCGAACTGCCCGCGCGTCTCGTCGAGCCACGCCTGCAGGCCGTCGAGCCGCGCCCTGGCCGCCGCGACGGGATCTCCGCGCCGCAGCGCGAACGGCATCTGGGCGCCGCCCTGGGCGAACGTGCCCGCGAGCTCGCTGCCATCGGCTGCCAGCTTGCCTTTGAACGTCGGGTCGCCAGGCACACCGGCGATCTGGAAACTCACGTCCGCGGCCAGGACCGCGATCGCGGCCAACGGCAGCGCCTTGGCGTTCTGCGCCGGGATGTCGATGGTGCCGGTCCACGTTCCGCGCTGTTCGAGCAGGTGGACACTCACTTCGAGCGGCTGGCCTGGAACCTCGATGCGGCCCTGCCAATCGCCGGCCGCGGACTGCGCCAGCAGCGGCAACCATGACCACAGGAACGAACACCACAGCGCTTGGATTCGCGGCATTACGGGAGGAGCAGACCTTGGTCGCTCGACTCCTGCAATCCCGCGTTTGGCGGGAAGGGTGCACCGGCGGCGCCGAATCGCGCCTGCTCAGTGCGGGGCCGGCGCGAGGCCGACCCCCAGAGGCACTACCAGCGGTCGCGACCGCCGCCGCCGCCACCGCCGCCGCCACGGCGATCACCGCCGAAGCCGCCGCCGCGGCCGCCACGGCCACCGCCGCCACCACCACCACCACCACCGCCACCCGGACGCGGGCGACGTTCCTCGGCCTCGTTGACGCGCAGCGGCCGACCATCGACTTGCTTGCCGTTCATCGCCGCGATCGCCGCCTGGGCGTCGCCATCGCTGCCCATGTCCACGAACGCGAAGCCGCGCGAACGGCCCGTGTCGCGATCCATCATGATCTGGCAGCTGACGACCTGACGGCCATCGGCGCCGAAGGCGGCCGACAGCGAATCCTCGGTCGTGTCGAAAGACAGATTACCAACGTAGAGACGTGCCCCATCGAACTCACTCACTGGGACCCGGAACCGTCGTTCGTCGTGTGCCTGGTCGACACCAACGCGGTGCCGACGTTCGTTCGTCCGGGTGGTGGCCGTCTTGGCCATTCAGCGGGCGTCCTGCGCAAGCCGCGCAACTGCGCGGGTCCATCCAGTCGTCATCGTCGCGCCGGGCGGCGACTGCCCGCCTTGGCGCGTTGCAGCACAGCCGCAACGGGGGAGAACGGTAGCGAGGCGGTGCCCTTTGCGCCAAGGGGTTCCTTGGGAAGTTGTGCAGGACGGCAATCGATACGATCGGAGCCGATGGCAACGGTGGGTTCGAGGCTTGCGGTCTCGAGCGGCCGCCGGGTGGCGCTGGTCGCCTGCATCGTTGCCCTGGTGTTGGCGGCGCGGATGGACTTGCGCGCCTGGGAGACGGCGGTGCCCTGCGTGGGCCGCCGGTGGGTTCTGGTGGCATTCCTGGTGGCGCCGGCGGTGCTCAGCGGTGGGCTCACGGCGGTGCTCGAGCGGCGGCATCGCCCGGCCATGCAAGGGACAGGTCCGCTCGTCTGGCTCTGACCGTCACGAAAGGAGCCGGTTCCGAGAGTCCACCGCGACCCAATCGGGGACACCCGGATGCTGATTCGCGTGCGTGTCCTTGCCTGGATGCATGACAGCTCCGCGAATCGGGAGATGCGCTGTCTGCCGTTACACTCTCGCGACACGCGCCAACCCCAATTCGGCAGCACAGGCACTTCATCGTGACCAAGTCGAACGCCGCGGACGTGAAGGCAACCATCGGCCAGTTGGTCAACAAAGGTGTCTTTGATGGCGGGCTACCCTTCCACTACATTCCGCGACGCGTCTTCGAGGTACCAAATGATTGACACGAAATGGGTCCAATGCACCTCGCGGTCGCGGCTGCCGCAGGCAGTCTTCCTGCTGCTCTTCCTCCCAGCCCTGCACGCCCAACCGTTCTGGGTTCGGCGCCACTTCGCAAACGGACCAGCACCCAGATATGGCGCCACCGCGGCCTTCGACCTCGCGCGCGGAAAACTGGTTCTGTATGGTGGCGCCGACGGCGGGCCGGGATTCTCGGATACCTGGGAATGGGACGGCTCGAACTGGACCCTGCGGACGCCGAGTCACGAACCGTCCCCCCGAGCACTGCATTGCATGGTGTACGACACGCGGCGCGCTCGGATGGTGGTATTCGGCGGCAGCTTCGCCAGTGAGACCTGGGAGTACGATGGGCTGGACTGGAGTCAGAGAACCCCGGCGACACCGCCGCCAACACGCGCCGCGGCGGCGATGGCATATGACGAAGCAAGGGGTGTTTCAGTGCTCTTCGGGGGGCTGTGGCTAGGCGTGGTGATGGGCGACACTTGGGAGTGGGACGGTACGAATTGGGTGGCCGCGAACTACCCTAGTGCACCGCCAGCCCGCAGCCATCACAGCATGGTCTTCGATGCCGCCAGGACCCGTATCATGATGCGTGGCGGCAGTCCGGTGTCCGGTAACCCGGATGACACCTGGATCTGGGACGGGATCTCCTGGTCGACACTGCCTGGCCAGGTGCCGACGACGAGCTTTCGCTTCGAACCGATGGTCTACGACCGGGATCGCGGCACCGTACTGCACCTTTCGCCCGGTTCCATCGCCGCCGAGTCGATCACGAGGATCTGGAGAGCGAACGGTTGGGACAGTCATGGAGCACCAGCAACTGGAGCAGCACTACCGTATCGCGACTCATACTCCTCTGCATACGACCCAGTCCGGCGTCGGGCATGGTTGTTCGGCGGTCGCACCGACCACAGCACCTATGGCGACCTTTGGGAGTGGGATGGCACGGCGGCTTCGAACATACTGCCCCATGGGCCAGGTTGTGCTGGCCCTGCCGGCACCCACGCTCGAAATGGACCATCCACGCCTGGGCGGCAGGCTGGTTTTGTCAGCCTGCCGGGCCCCTACCCCGCAACCGCCTTCGTCTTCGGCCTCGGCGACACCACTTGGGGGCCGATTTCGCTGCCCGTGCCACTCGACGGCGTCGGCATGCCCGGGTGCAGCCTGAACCTGGCCCCGGAATCGTGGTCCCTGGTCACCCCGACCTCGGGCGTTGCTGCCTACATGATCAACGCCACCACCACGCAGGGACTCTCGCCGTTCACCGCATACTGCCAGGCGCTTTGTTTCTCCCCGGGAGCCAACACCTTCGGCGCCGTGGTCTCGGACTCGGTGCGAGTGCTGGTCGGCCGCTATTGAGTCAGCGCTCGAATTGCCACGGCTCCAGTGCCATGCCCCCGCGAACGTGCAGCGGCCGCTCGAACCACTGACCGCCGCACTGCAAACGCAACGAACAGGGCCCCGACGGCAATTCGACTTCCAGGAACTCCCCGACGCCCGTTTGCTCGACGACGAGCCCGGTGGTATTTGGCGGCAGCTTCGCCAGCGAGACCTGGGAGTACGATGGGCTGCACTGGAGTCAGAGAATCCCGGCGACACCGCCGGCAACCCGCGCCGCGGCGGCGATGGCCTATGACGAAGCGAGGGGTGTTTCCGTGCTCTTCGGGGGGCTATGGCTAGTCTTAGCTTAGCGGAGTCGTCCGGGCCGGGACTGTTCCTGGCGGTGTTGTCCTGGCTGGTGCTGCCCGTGGCCGTCGGCGGGTTCCTCGCGTTGCTCGGCGAACGGCGCCTTCGGCCGCATGCCCGCAGCACGGCACCTGCGGCCTTGGTCACGGCCCTGCTGGCCCAGCATCTCGCGCTGGCCGCCCACATGCTCCCGGCGCGTGGCCTCGACGCAGGCGTGGCGCTGCTGGTCGCGGTCTTCGTGCACGCGGTGTTCTTGATCCCGTACCTGATCGTGCTCGAACAGTTCCTCGACTGCCGGAAGCCCGGCACCCGGGCCAGGACGTGACGAGGTCGAGTCCAGCTTCGGCGCCGTCGTCGATCGTGGAGTACCGCGCTGCCGCAGTGATTGCCTGCTGGCTGACCTACGAGGTGCTGGCACTTCTGGCCCGAACCGGCTGCTTCGAGCACTCGTGCCTGTTGGCGATCCTGATCCTGTCGGCGATGGCCTTGCTGCCGGCAGTCGCCGGTGGAGTGTTCGTGGTGCTGGGGAACTGCCGCCGACGGCCGACTGCGACCACGATCCTGCCCACCGCTGTGCTCGTGCTCACTGGCGCGCAACTCGGCGGCCTGGCCGGCTGCGCACTCTGGCGAGGTGAATAGGCGATTCCAGTCCAGGTCCTGTTGGTGTGGCCGGTGCCCGTGCTCATCGCCGTGCCCGTGGTGTCGATCCTCGATCTGGCCCTTGTCGCCAGAATGGCACGTCGGTCCAATGGCCAATGATCCCATGACCTGGTGCTTCCGAATCCTGGCAATCGGGGTCTACCTCGGTATCTGCAAGCTGCTGTTCGCCGCGGAGTCCTGGAGCGATGGGCTTCCCGGCATCCTTGCGTTCGCATTCCTGCCCGCCGGTGCCGCGGCACTGCTGGCGGTGCTCGGCGAGCGGCGACAAGTCCCGGACGAACGGGTATTCGGCCCCGCATGGTTGGTCGTGGTCCTCGCCGCAACGATCACGATTCCTGGCCTTGTGACGCGGTTCTCGGAACTCGCATTCTCAGGCATCTTCGGCGTCGCCATCCAGGCGCTGATCGCGGTGCCGCTGGTGCTCCTGGCCCTCCGTGTCGCTTGCCGACTCCAGTCGCCATGCGCAGAGAGGCCGCCTGACGTGGGACCGACCCGCGGGCTTTACCTGACATCCCCCTGGCAACTCGGAGCCATCACGACCTACGTCGTCACCCACCACCTGCTCGCGACCGCGCTGCCGACCGCGGGCCCTCGGTTGCCGACATTCGGCACCGTAGCGATCCAACTGATCGTTCCGGCGGCCTTTGCCGGCGTGGTGGCGATTGCGGGCAACCAGCGCCACGGCGCCCGTGCGCCCACGGCCTTGCCGAACGCGCTGTTCTGTGTGATGGCTGGCGCACTGGCCGTCGTTGCTGCCTATGCGCTGCAGTGGCGTTGGTTCGAAGCGTTGGCCAACTACCCGAATCTGCTTGTCTGGATGGCGCTCGGCATCGGCCTGCAGGTGTTGTGTGCCGCGCCCCTGCTGCTGGCGCTGGACCTGATGCTGGCGTCGCGCGACTGCAAGTTGTCGCCTTCCTGACGTTCAAGCCGCCAGGCGGCCGCGGGCTCACCCGCACGAACGTGGATCGGCCGTTCGAACCACTCGTCCCCGCACAGCAACCGCAGCGAACACGGCCCCGGCGGCAGTTCGAGTTCGATGACCTCGCCGACTCCGCGTCGCTCGACGACGACGCCGGACTCATGCGCGGCGATGCACTGCCAAATCGGCGCCGGCAACCCGGACAGGTGGATCCGGACCAGCACCGTCTGCCGCTTCGCCGCGAGCACCGGCTGAGCTTCTGGCGGCGGCGACGCACACGCCACCGCCAACACCATCACTCCCAACCACCGCACCGGATCACACCTTCGCAAACCGCGCCAACAACGGCTCCGCCGGCCCGATCCGCTGCACCCGACCGTTCGCCGCCAGATGGCACAGGATCGGCCAGCCATCCGCCGGGTCACACCCGGCCGCCTTGCTGACCGCGAACACATCCGCCGGCGCCGCCGCCAGTGCCGCCAGCACCTTGCGCTGCGTCTCCAGCACCCGCGCCGCCGCCTTCTTGCCAGCCTCCACGCCCGGCTGATGGTAGGCGTTGATGTCGATCAGCTCCGCATAGAGCCCGACCGCGCGTTCGAACAGGGCCAGCAAAGCACCGAGCACCCGTTCGTCGAGCTGCTCCACCACCAGCGTCGCCGACGCGCGCCCGTTCTCGAACAGCGCCGTCCGCGTGCCCTGCCAGAAGCCATCGAGGAAATCACCCGACGTGACCCCCGGCTCGACCTCGATCGAAGCACCGGCCCGATCGCGCAACACCCGGACGAACAGCGCGAAGAAGTCGTGCCGGCCGTCGCGCAGCTGCTGCACGTAGGCATGCTGGTCGGTCGAGCCCTTGTTGCCGTAGACGGCGATGCCCTGATGGACGACGTTGCCGCGCCGGTCGTGCTGCTTGCCGAGCGACTCCATCACCAGTTGCTGCAGATAGCGCGACAGCAGCACGAGGCGATCCTTGTAGGGCAACACCACCATGGCCCGTTCGCCGCGCCCCTTGCCCTGGTCGTGCCACATCGAAGCCAGCATCGCCGCCGGGTTCTGCCGGACGTCCTTGCGCCGCGTGGCCTCGTCCATCGCCGCCGCGCCGGCCAGGAAAGCGCGCAGATCCATGCCCAGGAGGGCCGCCGGCAACAGCCCCACCGCCGAGAACAGGGACGTCCGGCCGCCGACCCAATCCCACATCGGGAACGTCGCCAGCCAGCCGTTCTGCTGCGCCTTCTGGTGCAGCGCCGAGCCGTTCATCGTGATCGCCACCGCCCGGCCGGCGAACTGGAGCCGCTGCGTCGTACAGGCGCGCTCGACCTCGAGCATGCCGTTGCGGGTCTCCGGCGTGCCGCCGGACTTGCTGATCACGACGATCAGCGCGTCGCGCAGCGTGCCGAGCTGACCGAGCGCGCGGTCGATGCCCTCGGGATCGGTGTTGTCGAGCACGCACAGCGGCAGCTTGCCGCCGGGCCCGAACACCTCGCCGAGCAACATCGGCCCGAGCGCGCTGCCGCCGATGCCGACCAGGACCACCTTCTGAAACCTGCCACCCTCCGGCGGCACCAGCCTGCCCTCGTGGACCGCGGCGGCAAACTGCTCGACCGCCGCCAGGTTGCCAGCGATCGCATCTTCGGTCTCCGGCTGCGGCGCCAGTCCCGGCGCCCGCAGCCAGTAGTGCCCCACCATCCGCTGTTCGTCGGCGTTGGCGATGCTGCCGTTCTCGAGTTCCTGCATCGCCGAAAGCGCCTTCTGCAGCGGGCCGTGCAGCGCCACGACTTCGGTCTCGGTCAGCGTGCCGTGGCTGAGGTCCAGCTCGACGAACGGGTCCTCGAGCACGCACCGCCACCGCAGGTATTGATCGAAACGTTCGCTGCTGCCTGGACGAGTCATGGGGCCTCCGCGCCGCCGATGGTAGTCTGCGCCGATGGACCGCTCCATCGCGATCCTCCTGGTCCTGCTCGCTTATCTGCTGGCGCTGCTGTGGATCGGCTGGCGGGCCGGCGGGCACACCCACGGCGCCAGCGGCTTCTACCGGCGGTCGAACGCTCGGACCGTGGGTTGCCGCGCTGGCGGCGAACGCCAGTTCGTCGTCGGCCTGGAGTCTCGTCGGCACGTCGGGGTTTGCGTTTCAGCATGGCCTCGCGGCGCTGTGGCTGATCCCCGGCTGCGTCGGCGGCTTCCTGCTGAACTGGCTGTGCATCGCACCGCGCGTGCGCGACCGGACCGGCGGCGCCGTCACGATGAATGAACTGCCGGCAAGCCGGGCGAGCCGGGCCGGGCGGCGGTGCTGGTGCTGGCGACGGTGCTGACGCTCGGCGCACTGCTGACCTATGTCGCGGCGCAGATGCAGGCGGCGGGCGCGGCGTTCCTGCACGCATTCGATGCACCGTTGTGGCTTGGCGTGCTGATCGGCGCGGCGATGACCGTCGGCTATACGCTGCTCGGCGGCTATCTGGCGGCGAGCCTGACCGACACGCTCCAGGGCCTGATGATGGCGGCGGTCGCGGTGCTGGTACCGCTCGCGGCGGTGCTCCACCTTGGCGGTCCCGCCGCGCTGGGCGAGGCGATGGCGACGGTCGATTCGGCTGCGTTCCGCGATCCCGTTCGGCGGTCGCACCGGCATGATCGCGGCCGGGTTCGCGTTCGGTCTGTGCGGCATCGCGCTCGGCTATCCGGGCAACCGCATGCGATCAACAGTTAGCGGGCATGGCGCCCGGCGCGTCGATGGCGGTGGCACGTACCGTCGGCATCGGCTGGGCGTCGTGCTCTACAGCGGCATGATCGTGCTCGGCTGGGCTGGGACGCGTGCTGAAGCTACCGCCCGGCGGGCACGAGGAAGTGCTGTATGCGGTATCTTATGCGCTGTTCCATCCGGTGCTGGCAGGCGTCGTGCTGGTGGCGGTGCTGGCGGCGACCATGTCGACGGTCGACAGCCAGTTGTTGGTCTGCAGTTCGTGCGTGACCCACGATCTAGGGTTGCCGCGCCTGCGCCACTGGCTGGCGACGAACGGATGTTGCGGGTCATGCGGATCACCGTGCTGCTGATTTTGGCGGCGGTGCGACGGTGGCTTCTGGCATCAGGTGCCGAAGAACATCTTCGATAACGTGATGTTCGGTGCGGCTGCGCCTTCGGGTCGGTGTTTGGCTCCGGTGCTGATCAGCACCTGTGGCGCGGACCGATCCGGCTGTGGTGGACGTTCGCGGCGATGGCCGTGGGCGGTGGTGGCGCGATTGCGGGGTTCTACTCGCCGGTGCTGGCCAGTGGCTTTGCCGATCGGGTGCTGGCCTGGCTCATGGCGTTGGCGACGCGTGGCGCGGCGTGCGACGCCAGTCGCCTGACTTCGCTTCCTTCGTTTCGGCGCTGCCGCCGCCACCGGCAGCTTCTCGAGCTTGGGTGAAACGACCGAGGAAGTTCCAATCCAGCATTTACAGGTTGCCGCTCCGGTCGACGGTG
>JADJPQ010000019.1 GCA_016713175.1 Planctomycetota bacterium | reverse complement strand
ATGCGATGCTGAAGTCGGGGGCCAACTGCTTCGCCTACGAGACGCTCATGCACCGCAACTCGCTGCCGCTGCTGACGCCGATGAGCGAGGTCGCCGGCCGCATGGCGATCCAGGTCGGCGCGGCCTGTCTCGAGAAGCACATGGGCGGCCGCGGCATCCTGCTCGGCGGTGTGCCCGGCGTCGAACCCGCCACGGTGGTCGTGCTCGGCGGCGGCGTCGTCGGCACCAACGCCGCCAAGATGGCCGCCGGCCTCGGCGCCGACGTGCGGCTGATGGACATCGACCTGGACCGGCTCCGCTACCTCGCGGATGTGATGCCGGCCAACGTGACGACGCTGCACAGTTCGCCGATTGCGATCCGCGAACAGATCGTGCACGCCGACCTGGTGATCGGTGCGGTGCTCGTGCAGGGCGCGCGCGCGCCGCGCCTGATCCGCAAGGACGACCTGAAGAAGATGAAGGAAGGCGCGGTGATCGTCGACGTCGCCGTCGACCAGGGCGGCTGCATCGAGACCTGCAAGCCGACCACGCACGCCGACCCGACCTACGTCGTCGACGGCGTCGTGCACTACTGCGTCGCCAACATGCCCGGCGCCGTGCCGCGCACCTCGACCTTCGGCCTGACCAACGCCACCAGCCCGTGGGCGAAGAAGCTCGCCGGCATGGGCTCCAAGGCCGCGGCCCAGGACCCGGTGCTCGGAACTGCCGCGAACGTGCTGGGCGGCGTCTGCACGCACCAGGGCGTCGCCGAGGCCTTCGGCCTGCCGTTCCGCGCTCCCGGCTCGGTGCTGTGATCGCGGCGGCGGAGCCGCCGATCGGGCTGATCGACGCGATGGTGCTCGGGCTGGTCGAAGGCCTGACCGAGTTCCTGCCGGTCAGCAGCACCGGCCATCTGATCGTCGCGCAGCGCCTGCTCGGGCTGCCCGAAGGTGAGGCGACGCGTTCGCGATCGCGATCCAGATCGGGGCGATCACGGCGATCCTGGTGCTCTACTGGCGGCGTCTCGTCGGCGCGATGGGCACGATGCTGCGCGCCCCCGGCGGGCAGCCGAACCTGTTGTGGCAGATCCTCTGCGGCGCGCTGCCGGCGGCCGGGCTCGGCCTCGCCGCCGACGACTGGATCGACGCCCACCTGTTCTCGCCGGCGGTGGTGGCGGCCACCATGCTGCTCGGCGGCGTGCTGCTGCTGGTCGTCGAGCGGTGGCCAAGGCGGCGCCCGACCGGCGGCGAGCTGGCGGCGATGTCGCTCCGGCCAGGCCTTCGGCATCGGCGTGTGCCAGTGCCTCGCCCTGGTTCCCGGGCACGAGCCGGGCGCGGCGACGATCGCCGGCGCCCTGCTGCTCGGGCTGTCGCGCCCGGCGGCGGCCGAGTTCTCGTTCCTGGTCGGCCTGCCGATCCTCTACGGCGCCTGCCGCTGAAGCTGCGAAGCACTGGGCGGCGCAGGGCGCCGCTGGCGACGCCGTTCCTGGTGGCGACGGCGTTCGCGTTCCTGTCGGCGCTGGTGGTCGTGCGGCCGTTCGTCGCGTTCCTGCGCCGGCACACGTTCGTGCCGTTCGCGATGGGTACCGCATCGCCGCCGGCGCTCGCTGCGTGGGCTCCTGGCGCGGCTGCCGTGCGGCTGGTCCGGCGAGCCTCAGCCGCGGCGGTAGCCGAGCTGGCGCACGACAGCAGCACTTCGCTCCAGCTCGGGAACGGCCGGCCGTGTTGCTTCTTGAAGCGATCGAGCGCTTCGATGAACTCGAGTGCATCGGCATCGATGTCGGCAACGGCTGCGGAAGAACGATCGGGTTCGTCGATGTCCGCCGTGCGGCTTCGGCGCCGCAGGCTTGGGCTCGGCGTCGCGGGGCCGCCGTGCGGCCTTGGTGCGCGACGACGCCGCCTTGGCGGACTGCCGTGCGCTGTTCTTGGTAGCGAGTGGCCATGCCGGCGTTCATCGACCGCCGCGCCGAGGGCCTTGACGCCGGCGGCGAACGGCGGCCGCAGCAGGCCCCGGTCGGTGACGAAGCCGCGCACGAGGCGCCCCGGCGTGACGTCGAACGCCGGATTGCGGGCGGTGACGCCGAGCGGGGCGATGCGCTGCCCGGCGAGGTGCGTGACCTCGGTGGCATCGCGTTCTTCGATCGGGATCGTGCCCCGTCGGCCAGCGACGGGTCGAAGGTCGAGCTCGGCGCCACGCAGTAGAACGGCACGCCGTGCGCCGCACAGGCGAGCGCGAGGCCGTAGGTGCCGACCTTGTTGGCGAAGTCGCCGTTGGCGGCGATCCGGTCGGCGCCGACGAGCACGAACTGCACCTGGCCGCGCGCGATCAGGCCGGCGGCGGCGCCGTCGACGATCAGTTCGACCGGGATGCCTTGGCGCTGCAGTTCGAGTGCGGTCAGCCGCGCGCCCTGCAGCAACGGGCGGGTCTCGTCGGCCAGCACCGAGAACCGGACGCCGCGCCGCCACGCCGCGAACAAGACCGCCAGCGCGGTGCCATCGCCGCCGGTCGCGAGGCGGCCCGTGTTGCAGTGGGTGAGCACGGTGCCGCCAGGCGCACCAGCGCGCGGCCGTGTTCGCCCAGGCGGCGGCCATGCGCTTCGTCTTGGGCAGCGATCGCCTGGGCCTCGGCGAGCAGGCGGCCGAGCGTCGGCTCGCGCGTCGCGCGCGCGAGGCAACGGTCGAGCGCCCACCGCAGGTTGACCGCGGTCGGGCGGGTCGCCGCCAGCGCCATCGACTGGGCGCGCACCGTCTCGACGAACGCGCGTGGCTCGGGGCGCTGCTGCCGGACGGCCAGGAACAGGCCATAGGCGCCGGCGATGCCGATCGCCGGGGCGCCGCGGACGCGCAAGTGCAGGATCGCGTCGGCGACGGCGGCCGATGTCGCCAGCGTCAGCACCGCGATCGTGTGCGGCAGCAACGTCTGATCGACGATCTGCAGCGCACCATCCAGGTCGCCCTGCCAGCACAGAGTCGGCGGCAACGGCGGCAGCGGGTTCATCAGCAGCCGTACTTGCGGCGGACTTCGGCGTCCTTGGCCAGCGTCTTGTCGCGTTCGGCGCGCCGCGAACGTTCGAGTTGGCCGGCGATCGCCGGATCCGACAACGCCAGGATCCGGACCGCGAGCAGCGCGGCGTTGCGCGCGGCAGCCTTGCCGATGCCCATCGCGGCGACCGGGATGCCAGGCGGCATCATCGCCGTCGACAACAGGGCATCGTGACCCTGCAGCGGGCCGGCGTCGACCGGCACGCCGAGGACCGGCAGCGTCGAGTGCGCGGCGAGCGCACCGGCGAGGTGCGCCGCCATGCCGGCGACACCGATCAGCACCCGCACGCCGTTCTTGTGGGCATTGCGGGCGAACTCGCCGGCCTCCTCGGGAGTGCGGTGCGCCGACAGGATCCGCACGTGGAAGCCGACGCCGAGTTCGGACAGCGCCGCGAACGCGCCTTCCAGCACCGGCAGGTCGGAGTCGGAGCCGAGCAGGAACGCGATCGGCTTCTGGGCCGTCAAGCGCTGCTGGATCTCGGCGTAGGTCGCCGCGGTCTTCTGGATCACCTCCGGCGGCAGCGTCGGCGGCGGCGGGTTCTTGTTCCAACCGGTGCCGGTCAGCCAGTCGCGCAGGTACTGCTTGTCGAACGAGGTCGGGTTGCTGCCGGGCCGCACCTCGTGCGCCGGCCAGAACCGGCTGCTGTCGGGCGTCAGGCACTCGTCGATCAGCACGACCTTGCCGTCGAGCACGCCGAACTCGAACTTGGTGTCGGCGATCACGATGCCGCGCGAACGCGCATACTCGCGGCCGCGGCGGTACAGCTCGAGCGCGTAGTCGCGGGCCTGCTCGGCGACCTCGCGGCCGACCATCTCGACGACCCGCGCGAACGAGATCGGCTCATCGTGACCGGTCTCGGCCTTGGTCGAAGGCGTCAGGATCGGCGGGTCGAGTTCGCTGGCGTGTTGCAGGCCGGCCGGCAGCTGGACGCCGGAGACCATGCCGTCCTTCTGATAGTCCTTCCAGCCGGAGCCGGTCAGGTAGCCGCGGACGACCCATTCGATCGGCAGCGGCCTGGCCTTCTTGCAGCGCATCGTGCGGCCGCGCAGCACATCCTTGTAGGCGGCGGGCACGTCGGCCCAGCTGTCGACATCGACCGACAGCAGGTGGTGGTCGCAGACACCGGCGAGGTGGCGGAACCAGAATGCGGATGTTCCGGTCAGCACCCAGCCTTTGCCGGGGATGCCTTCCTGCATCACGACGTCGAAGGCCGAGATGCGGTCGCTGGCGACCAGCAGCAGGTCGCCGTTCAGTTCGAACAGTTCACGGACCTTGCCGCGGCCAAGGCGCTTGGCGAACGGCAGGTCGAGGGAGAGTACGGGGTTCACGGGCCGGATTATGCGAAGGCACGTGGGCGCGCACCATGCGAGAAAGGCGAAGGGTCGGGTCGGCGGTGGTTCAGGGTCGGCTCAGGATCCGGTGCGCTCGCGGACGCCGAGCAGCACGTTCAGTTCGGAGGCGCCGGTGCTGCGGGTTTCGACCTGGTCGTCGATCAGCATCACGGTGCTGTAGTCGCGGGAGACGGCGGCAAACCAGGTCTCGCCGGTGCCCTGCACCGTGAGGATCAGCGCCCCGGTGATGCTGCCCTGCCAGGTCCCGGCGTAGCTGAAGTCGAGGCCGCCATTGCCGACGGCCTCGAGCCGGAAGCCATTCTGGGCGGTCAAGGTCAGCGTGCCGAGGAAAGCGTCCGATCCGGAATTGGTCGGATTGACGAACAGCGTGTGGCCACCGACCAGGAACGTGCCGGCGATGCGGCCGTCCTGGGCCGGCGAGCCGGCGTCGAACTTGCGCATCATCAGCACGATGCCGGCCTCCTCGTCGGTTTCGTCGTTGTCGAGCGCAAAGATCAGATCAGGGTTGGCCGCGGCGACGCACGATCGGGTGTCTGTCGCGCTGGTGCCGGCGGTGTAGTTCAGCAGCAGGTTGACGGTGCCGTCACCACTGGCGGGAGATCCGGCCAGCAGGTTCTGGATCGAACCGCCGAAGGTCAGGGTGGCATTGCTGGACTCGGTGCCGATGCCGCCGATCGCGCGGGCCGTACTCCGTCGCCGACGGCAATCTGCACTTCGCCATGGGCGGCCCGGCCGACGTTGTTGGGACAACAGCGCCGATGTGGGCGCGAAGATCGTGTGCAGCGAGACCACATGCCAGGCGCCGCCGAGTTCGACCTGACCATTGACGACCGGCAGTCCGTAGTAGATGCCGACCGACGGCGAACTGGTCGTCGACACCCGATCGGTGAAGAAGAACACCGACGGCACATCGGCGGCGACCAGCGTCCGGGAGTAGGCACCGCGGAACACCACCGACGGATCGCGACCGCCGCCGGTCACCAGTACCGACAAAGCGCCGTTGGTCTCGATCGCGTACGAGTCCGGGGCCGTGGTGCCAGCAGGCCGGATGATCGTGTAGCGGCTGTCGTTCGTCATCGACAGCGTGCCGCGGTCCGGGAACGCAGCTTCCGGCTTGACCGGAAACGCCCCGAAACCGCGGAGGCTGCGAAACCCGTAGAGGTGATGGTTGGCCGCGATCTTGACGTCGCTCTGCGGGCGATCCTCCTTGCCGCCGTCGGCGCAGGCGCCCAGCAACAACAGCGACAGCAGGCAGGGGGAGCGGAGCGATGGTGCGGGCATGCGGGTCGGAGCGGGGTCGGAGCCGGGGGGCCGCACAGTCTACGCGACGCGGACGGTCGGTTCATGCGGCGGTTTGCTACCGGGCCCGGGCAGGCGAAATCCCAGTCGGAACGGCGGTTCCGGATCCGTAGGCTTTGGCGGCGATGCGGTCAGGATGCTGGACTCGGGCGGCCTTGTTGGCACTTTGATGGGCTTTCGCGAGTTACAGTGTCCAGGCAGCCGCGGCGCCTGGGCCCGATGCCGGTGCGCGCGCAAACCAGCATCCCGCGGCAGTTGACCGTGATGCCTCTGATCCGGCAACCGGCGGCGCGATGCGCCGTCGGCGCGGCGAGACGGCGATGGTGCGAGCGCTCACAGCAGCTACTTCCTCGGCGGCGTTGGCAACGGTGCGACGTTCCGGATGGATGGCGAACTGCTTCGCGTTGGCACCCGGCTGCGACTCGGCGTCGGCGGTGGCGGCGAGGTCGGCGCCGAACTGCCGTTCGCGCATGCGGCCGGCGGGTTCCTCGACGACTTCGTGATCCACTACCACGAATGGTTCGGCTTTCCGGACCAGGGGCGCGACGACGCGCCGCGCGATGCGTTCGGAGTCGAGGCGACGGCGGCCGGGCGCACCGTCTATCGTCTGGAAGCCGGTGGGGTCGAGCTGCTGGATGTGCCGTTGAGCTACACGCAGTCGGTGCTCGAGTCGGGGCGCGACCGGATCGGGCTGGCGGTGCGCGGTGGCGTCGAATTGCCGACGGGCGACCAGGGCCGCGGCTACGGCAACGGTGGCGTGGATGTCGGCTTTGGCGTGTTGGCGGATCTGCCGACGAGCTGGGCCGAGTTCACGGCGCATGCGCAACACACGTTTGCCGCGACCCCGTCGGCCGCACGCGGCGCCGGCGTGGACTTCGGCGACGTGACCTCGGTTGGTGGCGGCGTCGAGCTGCCGTTGTCACCGTCGCTGGCCGCGGTGGTGCAGCTCGAATGGGAGACGTCGGCGTTGCGCGAACTGGGTTTTCCGAAAGCGTCGCGCGATCAGCTGCAACTGTGGACCGGCGGCCGGTTGTTGCTCGGCGAGCGCCTCGGGCTCGAAGTGACGGTCGGCGAGGATCTGGTGTCGTTCGTGTCGCCGGACTTCACGATCTGGATCGGGCTCGCCGTGCTGCCGCGAACGGTCAGCGACGACCGCCACCACCGAACAGGCCGTTGAGACCACCGCTGCCGCCGCCGCGCAGCAGATCGCCGAGATTGGGTGTGCCGCCCTGCGGCCGCGGTGGCGGTTGTGCCGGCCCGCCGCCCGGCGGCTTCTGCCCGGCGCCGCGACCCGGCCGACCTCCGCCTTGGACCGTGATGCTGCCACTGGTCTGGACGGCGCCGCCGCCATCGGGCTTGGCGCGACCACCGGCGCCGCCGGCCATTCCCTGTTCCGCGGCGCCGCCGCCGCCACCCCCGGCCTCGGCTTCTTCCGGCTCGGGCGGCGCCACCGGCACCATCGCGATCCCGGCCTGCAGTGCCTCCTGCATCCGGCGATCCAGCACGATGTGCCGGACATAGGTCTTCTCGGCGCCCTCGAAGTCCTCGACCTCGGCGTCGCTGACGACGTTCTTGCTGCCGCGCTTGCGCTCGAGCGTGAACTCGATCTTGATCCGCCGCGGCAGTTCGTCGTCGAGCGAACTGTCCCATTCGTTGAGTTCTTCGGCCTCGTGGCCCAGCGTCTTGTAGTAGGTGATCTTGAAGCTCTTCAGGCGGTCGTACACCAGCTGGAACGAGCCCTGCGTGATCAGTTCCTGGTCGACCATCGGGTCTTCGCGCCGCCACAGCTCCATCAGGTCGTAGCGCGGGTGCTGCTTCAGCCAGTAACCGACCTCGCAGACCGTCGGCTTCCGCTGCACGTTGTCGTTGTCCAGCACGTAGCCGATGGCGTCGGTGCCGGTGATCACGTCGATCCGGTCGGCTTCGAAGCTGCCGATGTCGAGGCTGCGGCCGCGCAACACCGCGTTCTTCTTGACGTTGTAGGTCCACAACGCGCGCAGGTCGCGCTCGATCAGGTTCAGGATCCGCGGGCCGGCTTCGGTCGATTCCGACAGTTCGTCGATGACCTGGCGCGAATCGAGCATCACGCGGAACGTGGTGCCGACGGTCAACATCACCGACGACGTGATCGCGATCGCGATCAGCAGTTCGATCAACGTGAATCCAGAGGTCCTGCATCCAGAGGTTCGGTGGGACGATCGCATGGTCACTCCTTGGCTCCGCCGGCTTCGCCACCGTTGGCGGCACCGCCAGCAGCAGCCTGGTTCTCGCCGCGCGCGGCGGCTTGTTGCGACGACTCCTCCGGCGTCAGGCCGGAGATCGCCAACAGCGACAGCCGCGCCTTCATCACGTAGGCCGACTGCGCGTTGTCGTCGCCGAGCACGTTCGGGAACAGCACGACGACGGCGACATCTTCGAAGTCGTCCTCGGTCGGCGCCTTCTCGGCCAGCTTCAGCCGGTAGTCCTCCTGCGCCATCTCGTCCTGCAGCTCGGTGTAGCTGAGGCCGCGGGATGATGCGCGGCGGAACTGGTCGCGGTCCTGCTGCCAGCGGGTGCGTTCCTGCGCGTCCTCGGATTCCTCTTCGCTGCCCAGCGACGCGATCTCGCTCTCGACCTGCGCGACGGCCGATTCGCCGATGACGATCTTGTAGCTGAAGCCAGGGTACTTCTCGAAGTCGTACGCCATGCCGGACTCGGGCTGCACCTCACGCGCGCCGGCCGCCAGTTCCGACATCTTCTCTTCGGCCAGTTCGCGGGCGAGCCGCCAGTTGCGGGCCTCGGTGGCGTCGGTCAACGACGCCGTGCGGATGCCGAGGAAGCTGGTGACGACCATCGCGACGATCGCCAGGGCGACGAGCGCTTCGAGCAGCGTGAAGCCACCCTGTCGGTGGTGGGGCGGGAGCCGGTGCATCAGAACGCGCCCTCGCGGATGTCGTCGAGCCGCCGCTCGTGCCCCTGGGTGTCGGTCTCGATCGTCGCCCGGCCGGTCAGGCCGCGCAGCAGGATCGTCCAGACCAGATTCGGTTCGTCGGCGAGCTTCAGCACGATCGCCTGATCGCCGGTCAGGCCGTTCTCGTCGAAGACGATCTTGTAGATCTTGTGCCGCGCCATGCCGTTCAAGGCGTCGCCGGCGCCGCCGAACTGCACACCGTCCTCGAAGGTCTGCCAGTTCTCGTACCATGGCTCGAGGGTCCGGACATCCTGGTCGGTGGTGATCTTCTCTTCCGGCGGCACGACGCGGCGCCAGCGCGCCTTGTCGAGGTCGAGTTCGAGTTCGTAGCGCTTGCCGTGGATGCGCGCTTCCGAACGCAGGAAGTCGATCTGGTGGACCAGGGTCTTGGCCGCGGCATCCAGCTTGGCCGAGGGCACGAAGGAACCCAGGTTGGGGGCGACAATCGCCATCAGCAGGCCGAAGATCGCGACGACGACCAGCAGTTCGGTCAAGGTGAACCCTGCCGCCGGTTGCCGCCGCGGTCGGGTTGCTGGGACTCGTCGCCGTCCGGACATCACTTGTCCTTCTTCGGCGTGCTGGTGATGTCGTCTTCGTTGTCGAAGACGCCGTCGGGACCGGCGCTCACCACCTCGTACTCGTTGGGGCGGTCGCCTTTGCGCAATTCGTACTCGTTGCCCCAGGGATCCTTCGGGATCTCCCGCTCGATCTGCGCCCCGCGCTCATTCTTCTCGGTCAGCTCCTCGAGCGACTTCGGGAACCGGCGGTTCTGGGTGTGGTAGAGACCGACCGAGTCCGCCAGGGTCTTGACCTTGGTCTGGGCCAGGTCGACCTGACTGGTGAAGAGCAGGTCGAACACGTTGCGGGCGAACAGCGTCACCAGGATGCCGAGGATCACGATCACGACCATGATCTCGATCAGGGTGAAACCGGATTGGCGACGACGTCGACGTGCGGAGGAGGTCTGGTTCATGGGCGGATGCGGACTGTGCCGGCCGGGCCGGTACGTCTCCGATTGTATCGGAACTCGCGGGCGGGACAGCACACCTTCGACGTGGCTCGGCTGGTTTCCTTCCCGCGGCATCTTCTCCCCGCCGGCGCGATGGCAAGGCAGTCGCCGCGCCGCGATGATGCCAGGATGCTGGCCAAGTGTCCGTTCGTGTTCCTGTTGGCGGTCGCCGCCGTCGCCCAGGATCGTCTGACCCCCGAGTCCCTGTGGCAGCTGCAGCGGGTCGGCGACCTGCAGCTGTCGCCGGATGGCGAACGGCTGCTGCACTCGGTGCGCAGTACGGACCTGGCGCAGAATCGCGGCAGCAGCAAACTGTTCCTGCTCGCGTTCGATGGCAGGACGCCGCCCGTCGAACTGGGGGCCGGCAGCATGCCGGCGTGGATCCCGGGCAATGTCCAGGGCCTCGTGCTGGCGGACGGCAAGTCATTGGCCCGCGTCGACCCGCGAACGCCGACCGTCCGTTCCGACCTCGCGCTGCCGGCAGGCTTTGGCAACCTGAAGGTATCGCCGAGCGGCACGCACATCGCCTACACGCGCGATGTCAAGATCGACCCGGATCTGCACGATCGCCATCAGGACCTGCCGTTGGCGAACGCGCGAGCCTACGACGATCTGATGGTCCGCCACTGGGACAGCTGGAAGGATGGCACCTACAGCCACCTGTTCGTCCGCGCGCTGGCGGGTGGGCCAGAGATCGATCTGATGGCCGGCGAGGCGGCCGACACGCCGATGAAGCCGTTCGGCGGCGCCGAGCAGTTCTGCTGGTCGCCCGATGGCACGATGCTGTGCTACACCTGCAAGCGCGTCGGCGACCCGGAGGCCAGCACCGACAGTTCGCTGTTGCTGGTGTCGGCGGAAGGCGGCAAGGCCGAGTCGATCACTGCCGGCATGCCCGGCTTCGACCAGGATCCGGCGTGGTCGCCGGATGGCCGCTACATCGCGTTCGGCAGCATGGCCCGCGGCGGCTTCGAGGCCGATCGGATGCGGCTCTTCGTGCACGATCGGCAGACGAAGACCAACACCGAGCTGCTGCCGAAGTTCGACGCCTCGGTGCACGGCCTGCAGTGGACACTCGACAGCAAGCAGCTGTTCTTCACCGTCGAGACCGAGGGCACGACGCAGGTCTATCGCTGCACGCTCGCCGACAAGCAGCCGATCGCGGTGACCAGGGGGCGGCATCAGCTCGACGGCATCCAGGTGTCACCGGACGCCAACACCGTCTACGCGTTGCGCGCGACGATGGAACGGCCGGCCGAGGTCGTCCGGATCGAGGTGGCGACCGGCGCCATCACCGCGTTGACCGACGTCAACGGCGCAGCCTACGCCAGGCTCGCGGTGCCGAGCGTCGAGGCGGAGTGGTTCCCCGCCACCGACGGCAAGAAGATCCACGCGTGGGTCGTCAAGCCGCCCGACTTCGATCCGGCGCGGAAGTGGCCGATGGTGCTGATCTGCCAGGGCGGACCGCAGTCGATGGTGGGGCAGGGCTTCTCGTTCCGCTGGAACTACCACCTGATGGCGGCGCAGGGGCTACGTGGTGGTCGCGGTCAACCGGCGCGGATTGCCCGGATTCGGCCAGGACTGGAACGACCAGATCTCGCGCGATTGGGGCGGGCAGGCGATGCAGGACCTGTTGTCGGTCACCGACGCGATGCAGGAGCGGCCATGGATCGATCGCGCGCGCTGCGCCGCGGCCGGCGCCAGTTTCGGCGGCTACACGATCTACTGGCTGATGGGCCACGCCGGCGATCGCTTCGCGGCGATGATCGCGCACTGTGGCGTGTTCAACCTCGAGAGCATGTACCTGGCGACCGAGGAACTGTGGTTCGTCAACTGGGACCTCGGCGGGCCGTTCTGGAACTCGCCGGAGGTGCAGAAGGACTACGACAAGTTCTCGCCGCATCGCGCGGTCGCGAACTGGAAGACGCCGCTCTTGGTGATCCACGGCGAGCAGGACTTCCGGGTGCCGTACGATCAGGGGCTGCAGGCGTTCACCGCGGCGCAGGTCCGCGGTGTGCCGAGCCGGCTGTTGATGTTCCCTGAAGAAGGGCACTGGATCCTGAAGCCGCAGAACGGCGTGTTGTGGCAGCGCGAGTTCTTCGGCTGGCTCGCGCGCTGGTGCGGGCAGGGGGCCGGAAGCCGAAAATAGGCAAGCCCGCTGTTACCGGCTGGCGCCCTGTTGCCGCGGCTGGCCTGAGCGGTAGTCCCGGCGAAGTCCTCGCATGAAACCCACGCCGCTGTTGGTCCTGTCGCTTGTCACCGCCGGTCTGGCGCAGACGTGGACCGTCGTGTCCCCGGTGCCGGAGGTCTACGGCTCGACCGATGCGGTCGATCGTCAGCGCGACGTGCGGTTGCGCGTCGGACACGGGCCGCTGCGCGAATGGGATGGCGGCGGTTGGCGCGTCGTCGGCGATCGCCCCCAGAGCCTGGCGCCGACGCTGCTGGTGTTCGACGAGGCGGCGCGGCGCTACGTCGCGGTCGGCAATGAGCTCAACGGCATGGCCGCCTGGTCGTCGCCGGCGACGCCACAGCAATGGACGCGGCACGGGGCGATCCAGGAGGTGTTGTTCGCCGGGGCATGGGATCCGGTGCGGCAGCAGGTCCTGGCCATCGGGATGCGGAACGGGGTGTTCGGCACCTTCGCCTGGAACGGCGCGACCTGGGTCCGCCTGACGACGGCGCACCAGCCCACCGTCCAGAACCTCGAACTGGTCACCGACCCGTTGCGGAACCGCATCGTGCTGTTCAGCGGCATGGACGTGCTGGGCCAGCCGGTGGCGCAGACCTGGGAGTGGGATGGCGTGGATTGGCAGCAGATTGCCGTCAGCGCTTCGCCGTCATGGCGTTGGCAACCCGCGATGGGCTTCGACGAAGCAAGCGGGGCGATGCTGCTGTTCGGCGGTGTCGATTCGATTGGGCCGTTGCGGGACACCTGGCAGTACGTCGGCGGCAATTGGACGGCGCTGACCCCGCCGACTTCGCCGAGCCCCGATCTCGACCCGCGCTTGCACTGGTCGGGCACTCACCGCCAGCTGATCCTGACCCTGGTCAACGAGACGTGGGCATGGAACGGGGCCGACTGGCGGCAGGTCGCGGGGGGCAGCGCCGTGACGGCTTATGCCTGCGTCAACGACCTGGCGCGACAGCGGCTGGTGGCCGCGGCCGGGCCGACTGGCTGGGCCGAGTTCGATGGCCGCATCTGGACCTTCTTGTCGGGCTCCACCGCCATGCCGGTGCCGACCTCGCGTTCGCTGGCCTGGCTGCCGAATGCGCCGCACACACTCGTGTTCGGCACCTGGGTTCATGGCCAGCCGGCCGACGAAACCTGGACCTGGGACGGGCAGACCTGGCAATCGCATGTGGTTTCGCGTCGGCCCTCGGCCCGTACCTCGCATGGCATGGCCTGGCATCCGGCTTCGGCGGGCATCGTGTTGCACGGTGGCGTCGACAACAACGGCGCACTCACCGACACCTGGTTGTGGAATGGGACCAGCTGGCTCGATCTGACCGCGAATTCGCCGCTGCCGCCGGTCGGCCCCTGCGAAGGGATCGGCCTCGATCTTCCCAGTGGCGCCATCATCCACGGTGGCGTTGGGCCAGCGACCTGGATGTTCGGGCAGAACGGGTGGCAGTCGGTGGCGACGACCACCGTGCCGGGCCTGCAGCGGGGCCAGTTGGCTGCCGGCGCCGAACCCGGCTCGTTGCGCTTTCGGATGTTCGGCCGGTTCGACGGCCAGCAGCAGTCCTGGCGTTGGACCGGTGGCGACTGGCAGATGGTGGCGCATCCGGTCGACTTCCAGATCGATTGTGTCGGTGTCGATCCGGGGCGGCAGCGCCTGCTGGCGATCGGTCGTGACCACCATCTCGAGGCTGTCGATGTGGCCTCGGCGACACCGCGCGGGGTCGGTTGTGGTTCGCCGATGCCGGTGCTGGACACGTTCGGTGGCGAACCGCGGCTGGGCGTCGCGGCGTTCGGCCTGCGACTCGGCAATGTCGCGCCAAGGACGCTGGTGGTGATCGCTTTCGACACGGTGGCCGCGAACTTGCCGTTGCCCGGCGGTTGCGCGCAGTTGCTGGCCAACCCGCAGGTTGCTGGCTTCGTGCTGGCGAACGACTCCGGGTGGGCGGTGCAGCCGGTGGTGCTGCCGATGGTCGCCGCGTTGCGCGGCGTCGTCGTCGAGAGCCAGGGTTTTGCGCTCGCGGCCGGCGGCCCGCTGCTCGGTGTCGCGGTGGCTTCCGCGGCCCTGTCGCTGCGATTGGGCGACTGATCGTCCGACGCGGCAGGCCCTTGGGGCCGTTCGGCAGGGATCCAGGTGAGGTGCAGCCGCAACGGTTTGCCCTGGTGCACAGTCAGGAAGCGATCGCCAAGGCAAGGAACAATGCGAACACCAGGCCTGGTGACAGGGACCTGCGCGCCATTCGGCCATGATCTGCGTTCCGCAAACACCAGTCCAGAGGGCGCGGTGGCCTGTCTGGCGGCACGGCGCGGATTGCAGTGTTGCACCCGACTCGGATACCCGTTCCGATTGCCACCATGCGCGTCTGGCTCGCCGTGCTGCCGTTGCTGTGGACCGCTTGCTCGGCGCCGCCGCTGCCGTGGCGCACCGACCTGCAACATGAACTGTCGGCGGCCAAGGTCGAACGGCGCGATCTGGTCGTCTACTTCTCGCTGCCGGGCCGCGACCTGTCGGACAAGATGGAACGGCAGTCGCTGCCGACCGACGAAGTGCTGGCCGCACTCGCCGCCGGCGATTTCCGTTCGGTGAAGGTCGATGGCTTCGAGCGCAAGCAGCTGTATGCGACCTGGATCGGCGGCGGTGAAGGCATGGGCATCGCGGTGCTCGATCCCGACGCCAACGTCTGGGCCGCACGACCTGGTCCGCAGGATCCCGACGAACTCGCCGCCTACCTGCGCCTGTGCACCGCGCGCCGGCCGGCGTTGCTGGCGGCGCGGGCGCGGCTCGAGGCTGCGCCGGACGACGCGCGGTTGAAGTACGAACTGGCGCGCCTGCGCCTCGAACTCGGCGCCCGTGTCGGCACCGAAGCACTGTTCGTCGACGCGGCGATGGCCGGTATCCACGATGCGCGCCATCGGCTCGCCCGGCTGCATGCCCTCGATGGCAATCTGCTGTCGGCGCGGCGCTGGCTGCAAGACTCACCGAAGACCGCGGCCGCCGCGGTCACCGAGGGCTACGTGCTGTTCAAGGAACGGCGTCACGCCGAAGCGGTCGTCGTGCTCGGCAAGGCGCTCGACCAGCAGCTCGGCGACGAACGGCAACGCGCGCTGCTGTACTACGGCAAGGCGCTGCACGAGTCCGGCCAGGACGCGGCCGCCACCCAGATCCTCGGCAACCTGGCCGCCGCCGGCACCGGTAGCACGTTCGAAGCGGCCGCACGCCACGCGCTGCAGCACATGCAGAGCAAGGACCATGGTCATTCCCACTGATGGAGATCCGATGAAGAGCCCCGTTGCGACGACTGCGTTGAGTCTGTGTTCTCTGCTCTCCGCCCAGGAGACCGCGGCACCCGCGGCGCCCGCCGCGCCAACCGAGGTCGTGCTCGGCGAGGGGGCGCATCGCTACCGCTGGATCCCGGACTGGGGTCGCTTCCAGGACCGCGAGATCGGCAACACGCACGGCGCGATGCTGGTCGACAAGAAGGGTCGCATCTTCGCCAACACCGACACCGAACAGGCCGTGCTGATCTTCGGTGAGGACGGCAAGCTGCAGGGTTCGTGGGGCAAGGAGTTCCACGGCGGTCTGCACGGCATGTGCATCCGCGAGGAGGGTGGCGTCGAGTACCTGTATCTGGCGCACACGCGCCGGCACGAGGCGGTCAAGACCACGCTCGACGGCAAGGTGCAGTGGACGATCGCCTATCCGAAGGAAGCCGGCATCTACGAGAACGAAGGCCAGTACGCGCCGACGTCGATCGCGGTCGGGCCGGATGGCCGGGTGTTCGTCGCCGACGGCTACGGCCGTTCGTGGGTCCACCTGTTCGACAAGGACCAGAAGTACGTCAAGTCGTTCGGTGGCCCTGGCAAGGAGCCGGGCAAGATGGCGACGCCACACGGCGTGTTGCTCGATCCGCGCGGCAAGGAACCGCTGCTGCTGGTCTGCGATCGCGAAAACCACCGGCTGCAGTGGTTCTCGATGGACGGCGAGTTCGTCCGGATGATGGACAAGGACCTGCGGCGGCCGTGCAACGCCTGCCTGTTGCCCGATGGCGGCCTCGCGGTCGCCGATCTGGTCGGGCGCGTGTCGATCCTGGGCAAGGACGATCAGGTCGTCGTGCACCTCGGCGACAACCCGGATCCGAAAAAGCGCGCGCAGAACGGCGTGCCGCGCGACCAGTGGGCCGATGGCCACTTCCTGTCGCCGCATGGCATCACCGTCGACCGGAGCGGCAACCTGTACGTGCTGGATTGGAACTTCCTCGGTCGTTTCACCAAGCTCGAGAAGCTGCCGGTGGCGGCGGCAGCGCCGAAGGCGGGCGAGAAGTCGGGCGGCTAACGTCGCACGCCGCGCCACGCGATCGCCAACGCCATGAGCCAGGCCAGCACCCGATCGGCAAAGCCACTGGCCAGCACCGGCGAGTAGAACCCCGCGATCGCGCCACCACCGCCCGCGGCCATCGCCGCGAACGTCCACCACGGCCGGATCGGTCCGCGCCACAGGTGCACGATCAGCACCGGCCCGAACGCCGAGCCGAGCGCGGCCCAGGCGAACATCACGTTGTCGAAGATGTTCTTCGGCACCACGATGCCGGCCACCGTCGCACCGCCGCCGATCAGCAGCACGGTGATCCGCGCGGCCCGCAACATCCGTCCGTCGCCAGCCAGTGGCCGCGGGCGCAACAACCCTAGATCGTGGGTCACGCACGAACCGCAGACCAGCAACTGGCTGTCGACCGTCGACATGATCGCCGCCAGCACCGCCGCCAGCACGACGCCTGCCAGCACCGGATGGAACAGCGCATCAGCTACCGCATACAGCACTTCCTCGTGCCCGCCGGGCGGCAACTTCACCAGCACGCGTCCAGCCCAGCCGAGCACGATCATGCCGCTGTAGAGCACGACGGCCCAGCCGATGCCGACGGTACGTGCCACCGCCATCGACGCGCCGGGCGCCATGCCCATGTACTTGTTGATCGCATGCGGTTGCCCCGGATAGCCGAGCGCGATGCCGCACAGACCGAACGCGAACCCGGCCGCGATCATGCCGGTGCGACCGCCGAACGGATCGCGGAACGCAGCCGAATCGACCGTCGCCATCGCCTCGCCCAGCGCGGCGGGACCGCCAAGGTGGAGCACCGCCGCGAGCGGTACCAGCACCGCGACCGCCGCCATCATCAGGCCCTGGAGCGTGTCGGTCAGGCTCGCCGCCAGATAGCCGCCGAGCAGCGTGTAGCCGACGGTCATCGCCGCGCCGATCAGCACGCCAAGCCACAACGGTGCATCGAATGCGTGCAAGAACGCCGCGCCCGCCGCCTGCATCTGCGCCGCGACATAGGTCAGCAGTGCGCCGAGCGTCAGCACCGTCGCCAGCACCAGCACCGCCGCCCGGCCCGGCTCGCCCGGCTTGCCGGCCAGCAGTTCGGTCATCGTGACGGCGCCGCCGGTCCGGTCGCGCACGCGCGGTGCGATGCACAGCCAGTTCAACAGGAATCCGCCGACGCAACCGGGGATCAGCCACAGCGCCGCCAGCCCATGCTGGAACGCAAACCCCGACGTGCCGACGAGACTCCAGGCCGACGACGAACTGGCGTTCGCCGCCAGCGCGGCAACCCACGGTCCGAGCGTTCGACCGCCGAGGTAGAAGCCGCTGGCGCCGTGGGTGTGCCCGCCGGCCCGCCAGCCGATCCACAGCAGCGCCAGCAGATAAGCGAGCAGGACCAGGAGGATCGCGATGGAGCGGTCCATCGGCGCAGACTACCATCGGCGGCGCGGAGGCCCCATGACTCGTCCAGGCAGCAGCGAACGTTTCGATCAATACCTGCGGTGGCGGTGCGTGCTCGAGGACCCGTTCGTCGAGCTGGACCTCAGCCACGGCACGCTGACCGAGACCGAAGTCGTGGCGCTGCACGGCCCGCTGCAGAAGGCGCTTTCGGCGATGCAGGAACTCGAGAACGGCAGCATCGCCAACGCCGACGAACAGCGGATGGTGGGACTACTGGCTGCGGGCGCCGGGACTGGCGCCGCAGCCGGAGATCGAAGATGCGATCGCTGGCAACCTGGCGGCGGTCGAGCAGTTTGCCGCCGCGGTCCACGAGGGCAGGCTGGTGCCGCCGGAGGGTGGCAGGTTTCAGAAGGTGGTCCTGGTCGGCATCGGCGGCAGCGCGCTCGGGCCGATGTTGCTCGGCGAGGTGTTCGGGCCCGGCGGGAAGCTGCCGCTGTGCGTGCTCGACAACACCGATCCCGAGGGCATCGACCGCGCGCTCGGTCAGCTTCCGGCACGCTGCGCGACGCGCTGATCGTCGTGATCAGCAAGTCCGGCGGCACGCCGGAGACTCCGCAACGGCATGCTTGGAGGTCGAGCGCGCCGAGTATGACGCAGCGGCTCCAGTTCGCCGGGCCGGGGCGGTGGCGATCACGATGAATGGCTCGGCGCTGCACCAGAAGGCGCAGCAGAACGGCTGGCTGGCGACGTTCCTGATGTGGGATTGGGTCGGCGGCCGGACGTCCCTGTTCTCGGCGGTGGGCTGTTGCCGGCGGCCCCTCTGGGCATGGAGCGCGCTTTCCTGGTTGCGCGGCGGCGATGGACGAGGCCACGCGGCGCAAGGACGTCCGGCAGAACCCGGCGGCGATGCTGGCTTCGATGTGGCACGACCAGGGCAAGGGGCGCGGCGAACGGGCCACATGGTGGTGTTGCCCCGCGATCGCCCGTGCTGCTGTCTCGTTACCTGCAGCAGCTCGTCATGGAGTCGCTGGGCAAGCAGCACGACCGCAAGGGCAACGTCGTGCACCAGGGGCTCGCCGTGTACGGCAACAAGGGCTCGACCGACCAGCATGCCTACGTGCAGCAGCTGCGCGACGGGCGGCACGACTTCTTCGCGGTGTTCGTCCGGGTGTTGCGCGATCGGGCCGGTGCTTCGATCGAGGTCGAGCCGGGGGTCACGTCGGGTGATTTCGATGGCTTCTGGCAGGGCACGCGGACGGCGCTGTTCGAGAACGGGCGCGCGTCGGCGACCTTGGTGGTGGAGCAGCTCGATGAGCGGGTGCTCGGCGCGTTGCTGGCGTTGTTCGAACGCGCGGTCGGGCTGTATGCCGAGCTGGTCGACATCAATGCCTACCATCAGCCGGGCGTCGAAGCCGGCAAGAAGGCGGCGGCGCGGGTGCTGGAGACGCAGCGCAAGGTGCTGGCGGCGGTGATGGCGGCGCCGGCGGATGTGTGCGCGATCGCCAAGGCGGCGGGGTGTGATCCGGCAGATGGCTGGCCGATCCTGTGCCATCTGGCGGCGAATGGCCGGGTGCAGCGGATCGGGCCGGCGGAGCCGTTGTTGGCGCGGTTTGCTAAGGGGTGATCCGGTGCGGTGGTGGGGTGTGATGGTCGTGGCGGCCTGTGCGGCGCCGCCGCCGGAGCCGTCGCCGGTGCTCGCGGCGAAGCGGCAGACGGTGCTCGTCCGGATTCACCTGTCCGGATTGCCGGCGCCGACCTGGACATGCGTCGCCGCGCATGAGTCCGGGGTCGTCGTTGAACGCAACGGTGTCGGCGAACACCTCGATCTCCAGTTGCCGCCGGGGCCCTGTTCGTTGCGGCTGCACTGCGGCGGGCGGTTGTTCGAGCGACCGCTGCATGTTCGGGTCGGGACTGACACCGCGTGGGCACTCCAAGCGAGCCCTGACTCGACTCAATAACGACCGACCAGGACGCGGACCGAGTCCGAAACCACGGCCCCGAACGTGTTTGCCCCCGGGGAGAAACAAAGCGCTTGGCAGTATGCGGTGAACGGTGAGAGTCCCTGCGTGGCCGTGGCGTTGATCATGTAGGCAGCAACGCCCGAGGTCGGGGCGACCAGGCACCACGATTCCGGTGCCAGATTCAGGCTGCATCCGGGCATGCCGAGGCTGGCGAGTGGCGCGGGCAGTGGAATCGGCCCCCAAGTGGTGTCGCCGAGGCCGAAGACAAAGGCGGTTGCCGGGTAGGGGCCCGTCAGGCTGACAAACCAGCCGCCGCCCAGACGTGGATGGTCCATTTCGAGCGTGGGGGTGCCGGCAGGGCCGGGGCAACCTGGCCCATGGGGCAGGAGGTTCGAAGCCGCCGTGCCATCCCACTCCCAAAGGTCGCCATAGGTGCTGTGGTCGGTGCGACCGCCGAACAACCACGCCCGACGCCGGACTGGGTCGTATGCGGCGGAGTATGAGTGGCGATACGGCAGTGCTGTTCCGGTTGCTGGTGCTCCGTGACTGTCCCAACCGTTTGCACTCCAGACCCTCGTGATCGACTCGGCGGCGATGGCACCGGGCGACAGGTGCAATACGGTGCCGCGATCCCGGTCGTAGACCATTGGCTCGAAGCGAAAGCTCGTCGTCGGCACCGGGCCAGGCAGTGTCGACCAGGAGATTCCGTCCCAGATCCATGTGTCATCCGGGTTGCCGGACACCGGGCCGCCGCCTCGCATCATGATGCGGGCCCTGGCGGCATCGAAGACCATGCTGTGATGGCTGCGAGCTGGCGGTGCACCAGGGTAGCTCGCAGCCACCCAATTCGTGCCGTCCCATTCCCAAGTGTCGCCCATCACTACGCCCAACCACAGCCCCCCGAACAGCACGGAAACGCCCCTCGCCTCGTCATAGGCCATCGCCGCTGCGGCGCGTGTCGCCGGCGGTGTCGCCGGGGTTCGCTGACTCCAGTCCAGCCCATCGTACTCCCAGGTCTCGCTCGCGAAGCTGCCGCCGAATACCACCATTCGAGCGCGCCGCGTGTCGTACACCATGCAATGCAGTGCTCGGACGGTGCGTGACTCGGCGTCCGCAGGGTCCAGTCCGAGCTGTCCCATTCCCACGTATCCGAGAATCCCGGCCCGCCGTCGGCGCCACCATACAGAACCAGCGTTCCGCGAGCGAGGTCGAAGGCCGCGGTGGCGCCATATCTGGGTGCTGGCCCGTTGGCGAAGTGGCGCCGGACCCAGAACGGTTGGGCGTGCAGAGCCGGGAGGAAGAGCAGGAGGAAGACTGCCGGCAGTGGCCGCAACCGTGTGACGCAGCGAAGCCCGTTCGAGTCAATCATGTGGCACCTCGAAGACGCGTCGCGGAATGTAGTGGAAGGGTAGTCCGCCATCAAAGACACCTTTGTTGACCAACTGACTGATGGTTGCCTTCACGTCGGCGGCATTCGACTTGGTCACAATGAAGTATCTGATGCCAATCCAACCGGCTTCCCTCCCGGAGATGCCGGGTACGCCTGGCCGAGATCGCGTTCGAATACTCAGTCTCTGACCACTGTTGCGGTCGAAGATGTTTGCCGGCGGGTTGGTCAGTACGCTTCGGAGTTGTGAGATTCCCAGTTCGTTCTGCGTCGTCTGCCCATTCGGGCCCGGAGCAAGTTGCGCCACGACTCCGACGGACACCGCTGGACTGCTGCTGCTGAGGATTGCGGCGAGGATCCCATTCGGGGGGACGATGCTGGCCCGAGCGTGCACAGACTCGGGGGGGGGGGGGGGGGGGCGCGGCGGGGGCGGGGGGGGGGGGGGGGGCGGCGCGGCCGCCGGGGCCCCGCGCGGGGGGGCGCCCGCGCCCGGCCCCGGCGCCCGGCCGGGGGGGGGGGCCGGGGGGGGGCCCGGCCGCCGCGGGGGGGGGGGGCCCCGCCCGGGGGGGGGGGGGGCGCGGGCGGCCGCGGGCCCGCGCCGCCGGCGGGGGCCCCGGGGGGGGGGGCCCGCGCGCGGGGCCCGGGGGCGCCGCCCGGCGGGGGCCCGGCCGGGGCGCGCCCGCGACCGCACCCCCGGGGGGGGGGGGGGGGGGGGGGGGGGGGGGGGGGGGGGGGGGGGCCCGGGGGGGGGGGGGGGGGGGGGGGGGGGGGGCGGGCGCCCGGCCGGCCCGGCCGGGGGGGGGGGGGGCCGGGCGGGGGGGCGCCGGGGCGGGGGGGGGCGCCCGGGGGGGCGGGGGCGGCGCGCCGCCGCGCGCGCCGGGGGGGGGGGGGGGGGCGGGGGCCCGCGCGGCGGCGGGGGGGGGGCCGGGGGGGCCGCCGGGGGGGGCGGGCGGCCGGGGGGCCGCGGGGGCGCGGGGCCGGCGCGCCCGGGGCCGGGGGGGCCGGCCGGCGGGGGGGGGGGGCCGCCGCGCCGGCGCCGGCGTAGAACCGCGCGAGGCGCGGGGAAGAGAGAGTTCAACGGCGGCGACGGCCTGGCCTCGCCACTCCGGACACCAGCGCCTTGGCACGACCTCGGTGGCGAAACCGTCGCGCATTCAGGCAAGGAAGGGATCCGAACCAGCATCGCGATGTCTGCGCACGGGCCCCTTTGGATTCGCTGCACCGGGTTCTTCCGTGCGGATCTGTCATGCGGCAGTCTGCGGTGGGTCGCGCCGGAGCAGCATCAGATCCAGCGCCAACAACAGCGACACGGCGCACATCACCTGCATGCCGACGCCGACCAACGGCCACGCCAGCAGGCTCGGGTAGGCAATCGACGCCTCGAACCAACCCCAGTGCAACGCATGGGCCAGAACGACGGCGAACGCGCCGATGGCCACGCAGAACAGCGCGTTCGGCAAAGCGGTCAGCGCCCGAGCGCCGCGCCGTTGGCTGCCCGCGGTGGCGACGACCCCGGCGAACGTCGCCGGCACGATCAGTTGGATCGCCACCGCGCCGAACGCAGGCACCAGAAGGCTCGGCGTTGGCGGCGACGCGGCGAGAACGGGCAACGCGACGGCAAGCAGTTGGTGGGTGACGACGTAGGTCGTGATCGCGCCGAGTTGCCAGCATGGCGACAGGTCGGCGACGCCAGTCCGTACCCGGGGTGCAACGCCGCAGGGCGGCTGGATCCGCCGGGCGAGCCGGAGTGCCAGCAAGACCAGCGGCACAGAAAGCAGCGCCTGGATGGCCACGCCGAAGATGCCGAGGAAGGCGAGTTCGGAGAACGGCGGCACGCCTCCGAGAGTCAACCCAGTGCGTGAGGACATACGTGCCGGCAGCGGCCGTGCGACCACCCCAGAGGGCCGTGGTCACGCCGTCATTCATGGCTCTGCACCTGCCGTCGACGTTCGAGCAGTCGTGCAAGCACCATCAGCACCGGCAGCGCGGTCATCATCTGAAGCCAAACGAACAACAGCGCAGACCCGCTGAACTGGATCCACTGCGTCCAGTCCTGCCAAGGTGAGTGACAGGCATAGCCAAGCAGGAGCAACCCGCCTGCCACGATCACCGCCAGAGCGGTGCCGATCGCCGCAGGACCCTCCGGGCGGTGTCGCCGGTCGGGGACGAGCGTGAGCCCACCGCTGATCGCCGCCGGCACCACCAGGAACGCCACCAGAATCCACAGGCGGCTCACGCAGGGCATCGCCGTCTCCCAGGCGCGCAGGTCCATCCGCGCCGCCAACACGAGGGCCACCATGTAGGCGACCATGGCCACCAGGCGGCCGCTCCAGACGCTCCCGACCGCAAGCCTCGAACCCACCGTTGCCATCGGCTCCGATCGGATCGATTGCCGTCCTGCACAACTTCCCAAGGAACCTCTTGGCGTAAAGACCACCGCCTCGCTACCGTTCTCCCCCATTGCGGCTGTGCTGCAACGCGCCAAAACGGGCAGTCGCCGCCCGGCGCGACGATGACGACTGGATGGACCCGCGCAGTTGCGCGGCTTGCGCAGGACGCCCGCTGAATGGCCAAGACGGCCACCACCCGGACGAACGAACGTCGGCACCGCGTTGGTGTCGACCAGGCACACGACGAACGACGGTTCCGGGTCCCAGTGAGTGAGTTCGATGGGTACGCGTCTCTACGTTGGTAATCTGTCTTTCGACACGACCGAGGATTCGCTGTCGGCCGCCTTCGGCGCCGATGGCCGTCAGGTCGTCAGCTGCCAGATCATGATGGATCGCGACACGGGCCGTTCGCGCGGCTTCGCGTTCGTGGACATGGGCAGCGATGGCGACGCCCAGGCGGCGATCGCGGCGATGAACGGCAAGCAGGTCGATGGTCGGCCGCTGCGCGTCAACGAGGCCGAGGAACGTCGCCCGCGTCCGGGTGGCGGTGGTGGTGGTGGTGGTGGCGGCGGTGGTGGCGGCGGCCGCGGCGGCGGCTTCGGCGGTGATCGCCGTGGCGGCGGCGGCGGCGGCGGCGGCGGTCGCGACGGCTGGTAGTGCCTCGTGGGGTCGGCCTCGCGCCGGCCCGCGCACTGAGCAGGCGCGATTCGGCGCCGCCGGTGCACCCTTCCCGCCAAACGCGGGATTGCAGGGAGTCGAGCGACCAAGGTCTGCTCCTCCCGTAATGCCGCGAATCCAAGCGCTGTGGTGTTCGTTCTGTGGTCGCGGTTGCCGCTGCTGGCGCAGTCCGCGGCCGGCGATTGGCAGGGCCGCATCGAGGGTCCAGGCCAGCCGCTCGAAGTGAGTGTCCACCTGCTCGAACAGCGCGGAACGTGGACCGGCACCATCGACATCCCGGCGCAGAACGCCAAGGGCGCTGCCGTTGGCCGCGATCGCGGTCCTGGCCGCGGACGTGAGTTTCCAGATCGCCGGTGCCTGGCGACCCGACGTTCAAAGGCAAGCTGGCAGCCGATGGCAGCGAGCTCGCGGGCACGTTCGCCCAGGGCGGCGCCCAGATGCCGTTCGCGCTGCGGCGCGGAGATCCCGTCGCGGCGGCCAGGGCGCGGCTCGACGGCCTGCAGGCGTGGCTCGACGAGACGCGCGGGCAGTTCGAGTTCCCGGCTGCGCCGTGGCGGTCGTTCGCGGTGGCGAACTGGTGGCGACGTTCGCCAGCGGTCAGCGCGATGTCGGCAAGGACCTGCCGGTGACCGCCGACACGCTGTTCCCGATCGGCAGCAGTACAAGGCCTTCACGACGAGGCCGTGCTGGCGACGCTGGTCGGTGACGGCAAGCTGGAATGGGACGAGCCGGTGCGGCGCTGGCTGCCGGCGTTCACGGTCGCCGACGCTGCCCTGTCGGAGCGGATCACGCCGCGGGATCTGGTCACGCACCGGACCGATCTGCCGCGGCATGATCTGGCCTGGTACGGCGCCACGTTCACGCGCGCCGACATGGTGTCGCGGCTGCGGCACTTCCCGCTGTCGGAGGACCTGCGGGCGGAGTTCCAATACAACAACCTGATGTATCTGGCGGCGGGCTACCTCGCCGAGCACCTGACCGGGTCGACCTGGGAAGAACTGGTCCAGCGCCGGCTGCTGGGCCCGCTGGGCATGGGGCGGGCCAACTTCTCGGTCGCCGCCACGCAGAAGGATCGCGACCACGCGCGGCCGTATCGGCGGCAGGGCGGCAAGGTCGTCGAGATTCCGTTCCGCGATCTGACCGCGATCGGACCGGCCGGCTCGATCAACGCGTCGGTCCGCGAGATGGCGCGCTGGGTCATGCTGCACCTGCAAGGTGGCGAAGTCGATGGCACGCGCGTGCTCGCCCGCGAGGCGATCGCCGACCTGCGCAACCGTCCGGATGCCGATGCCTTCGGCGCGCCCCAATCCCGAACTGATCGGCGTCAGCTACGCCAGCGGCTGGATGGTCGATGTCTACCGCGGTCATCGCCGCGTGCATCACGGCGGCAACATCGACGGTTTCTCGGCAATGGTGACGCTGCTGCCGGATGCGGGCTTCGGGTTCTGCGTGCTGACCAATCTCGACGCCTGCGGCATGCACGAGATGGTCGTCCGGCGGCTCACCGATCGGCTGCTCGGTCTGGAGCCAAAGGACTGGAAGTCCGAGGCGTTGAGCCGGCGCAAGCAGGCGGATGGCGTGGAGCAGAAGGGCAAGGAGGGCGCGCGGGCCGAACGGCGCACCGGCACTTCGCCATCGCATCCATTGGCGGAATGCCGGTGACTACGAACATCCAGGCTATGGTCGTGGACGCATCGAGCTGCGCGATGGCGTCCTACGGGCCGACTTCCATGGGCTGGGCGGTCGGCTCGAGCACTGGCACTTCGATGTGTTCGCCTATGGCGACGATGCCGATTCGCCGGAGCTGGCGGGCATGAAGCTGATGTTCACGACCGATTTCGAGGGCGAGATCGATGCGCTGCGCGTCGTGCTCGAGCCGAGCACGCCGGCGATCGTGTTCGCGCGGCAACCGGATGCGCGGCTGCGGGACGCAGCGTTCCTGCGGACCCTGGTCGGCGACTACGACCTCGGCACGATGGTCGCGACGATCGCACTGCAGGGCGAGGGGCTGGTCCTGACGCTGCCGGGCCAGCGGCACGAACTGGAACCGGGGCGCGGACTGGTGTTTTCGATGCACGGTCTGTCGGGCTATTCCGTGCGCTTCGTCGCCGATGCCGCCGGCAAGGTCACCGGGCTGCGCGTTCGCCAGCCGGAAGGCGTGTTCGAGGCCGTGCGCAAGCCGTGACCAGCGCCTATTTGCCAGCGACCAGGACCTGGATCCAGGCCTTCTCGATCACCAGCGCATCCTTCGGCTTGTTGTTCGCATCGTCGCCGGCGCGCTTCTCGAGTTCCTTGACCGCGTCCATGCCGTCCTTGACCTGGCCGAAGATCGTGTGCTTGCCATCCAGATGCGGGGTCGGGTTGAAGGTGATGAAGAACTGCGAGCCTTCGGTGTCGGGGCCGGAGTTCGCCATGCTCAGGATGCCGGCCTTGTCGTGCTTGCGCTTGTCGTCGAATTCGCCCGCCAACTCGTAGCCGGGGCCGCCGTTGCCGGTGCCCTTGGGGCAGCCGCCCTGCGCCATGAAGCCTTGGATCACGCGATGGAATGTCAGGCCGTCGTAGAACCCGACGCGGGTCAGCCAGATCGTCGAGGTCACGTGCATCGGCGCGGTGTCGGCGAACAGTTCGATGGTGATCTCGCCGTGGTTGGTGCGCAGGTGCCACAGGTAGGTTCGATCGGCGGCGAACTTCTGCTGCGGTGGCTTGTCGAGGTTCTCGCGCCAGCCATCGATCTTCTTGTTCGGCTTCTGCTTCGCCAGCGCCTTGTCGAGCGCGACGATGACCGGGTCCTTGGCGGTGGTGGCGTCGTCCTTGTGCGGCTGTTCCTTCTTCGCGGGTGCTTTGGGTTTGGGCCTGGTGTCCTGCGCGGGCAGCGCGGGGATGGCCAGCAGCGAGGCGAACGCACACAGCAGCGACGAACGGCGCATTGCCGCAGTGTAGCGGCAGCGGCGCCGGGTCACGAGTCGTGCACGTGGATGGTGACTCTGTCGCCGAGCACCTGGCGGTAGCGCTCCACGATCGCCGACGTGGCGTCGATCAGGTGCACTTCCTGGAGCTTCGGCAGTTGGCGCAGGGGCTCCGGCGGAGCGTCGTCGGGTATGTGCCGGAGGCGCAGCACGCGCAGGCCGATCATCTTGGCGATCATCGCGGTGTGGATGACCCGCTCGCTGCCGACCTGCGAGAACTCGAGTTCCTCGACGTTGGTCAAGGACGCCAGCAGGTCACCGACGCCATCCGTGATCCAGCCTTCGAAGCGCAGCACGCGCGGCGCCAGCCGGCGGATCAGGTTGCAGGTGGCGTCCTGGCGCCTGCCCCACGTGTCCGCCGCCGGGCGCGAAGGCGAGGCCTCGGGCGGCACGGCGGCTTCGACGCCGACCGAGATCGAAAGCGAGTCGACGGTGCGTTCCTGGATCGAGGCAAGGGCGTCGGGTGTCATGAGCGACAGGTCCTGCAACCCAAGACGCTGCAGGCCTGGCGGCAGGGCTGCGAGCGTCGCTGCGTCGACCACCGAGGACCGCAGATCGAGTTCGCGCAGGTTCGGCAAGTCGGCAAGCGCGCGCATGGCGGCCGGTGTCAGGACGAGGCTCTGGTCGCCACGCATGGCCAACGACCCTGCTTGCGGTCCTCCGCCTGCTCCTGGCTCGGGCGGTGGATCGCCTGGCAGCGGGTTCTCGCGTTCGAACGCATC
The DNA here is from genome assembly GCA_016713175.1 of Planctomycetota bacterium. Taxonomy (GTDB): domain Bacteria; phylum Planctomycetota; class UBA1135; order UBA1135; family UBA2386; genus JADJPQ01. Next base: position 32,693 of record JADJPQ010000019.1, on the reverse strand, counting down.
GGCCATCCGATCGCCGACACCGATCAGCGCGAGCCGCCGTAGCTGGCGCAGTCGGCCGAGCTTCGTCAGATCGCAGCGCCGGAGGAACAGCACGTTCCACAACTCGAGTTGTTCCAGCAGTGGGTGCTCACCCATGCGCGCAAAGCCATCGGGCGTGCAGCGGACGGCCAGCAGTTTGAGCGAACGCACCGCCAGTTGGTTGAGCTCCTCGGCGAGCGGCGCATCGAGTACCCAGCTCGTGCCGGTCAGCCCGAATTCGTGCAGGGCCGGCAGCGCTCGCAGGCTCGCCAGTTGCGCCGGCGGCAGCATTGGCAGGATGCCGAGCGTCAGCGACCGCAGCTTCCTGCACGCGCGCAGCGGCGTGACGTCCCAGCCGCCCACGGGCTTGCCCTTGGCCGAGTCGATGCGCGGTTCGAGCAGCAGTTGTTCGACATCCGGGAACGACGCCAACGTCGCGATGTCGTCGGGTTCGAGCACGCACCAGAGGTTGCGGGTGCCGGGGGCGGTGCGCAGCAGGTCTTCGAGCGCGGCGCGGCCCTCGATCCGCACGGCCGGCGGCAGCGATGCAGGCGCCGGCTCCGGATCCTGTGCCGGTGCCGTTGGCGACGGCCGAGCCAGCACGGCCACGCCGATGGCGACGCCGATGCCGAGCAGCATCAGCGCGGCAGCCAGCCACTGGCGACTCGAGCGAGCGTTGGCGGCCGGCGGTGCCACGAGGGCTTCGTCGAGCAGCGCGTCGAACAGCCGTTCCTCGGCCTGTTCGTGCAGGGGAGTCGTGGTCATCGCGAGAGTCTCCGTTCGATGCACTGGCGCAGCGCCGTGCGCAGTCGCCGCAGTGCGGTCTTGACGCCAGCCATCGTCATGCCGAGTCGTTCCCCGATGGCCAGCCGGCCGTGGCGTTCGTCGTAGGCATGCTGCAGCAACGCCCGCGAACGCGCCGGCAGCGCCGCCACGCATTCGCGCAGCGCCGACAGGTAGCTGTCGCCATCGTCGTCGCCGCAGCGGCGATCCCACACTTCGTCGGCGGCTCGGACCTGAGGCAGCCGGTCGCGGTGCCGACGCAGGAACAGTTGTCGCGCCGTCGTGCGCAAGAAGGTGCGGGTCGATCGATGGTCCCGATCGTCGAACGGCCGTTCCAGCAGCACCAGGAACGTCTGTTGCAGCAGATCGTCGAGTTCCTGTGCTGACGCGCCGAGGACCTTCAGGTAGCGCGCGATCGCCTGGCGATGCACCGCCACCACGCGTTCGGCGGCGGCGCCGGTGAGGCGCTCCGGCGAAGGTCTGGCGATCGGCTCGGCGGGCATGCGGCGACTGGATCCTGGGGAACGGTGGGAGGGTTCACCGTTCCCGGGATTCTCGCACCCGCCGCTCGAGCGGTCAGCGGATCGTCATCTGCAAGGTCGTGGTCCACGACAGGCCGTTCGCCGCACCGCCATCGAGATAGACCGCCTTGGCACCGACGATCAGGCCTGACAGCGCCGCAGCGCCGGGCACGGTGAACGGGAAGGTCCGCGCGCCGCTGCGCGGGGCCTGGTGGATCCAGACGTCGTCCGGGGTTGGCACCAGCGCGCCCATGGCTGGCGGCACCGGCAGCAAAGCCGTCCCGAGCAGCAGCGCGCCGAGGGCACCCGGCAGCGTCCGATCGAGATCGAGCGTGAACGTCCGACCAACGCCCGGGCAGCCAGGCAGCAGCAGGCGGGGCGCGATTCCCGCGGTCCCCGTCACGTCGGTGCCCACCTCCTCGACAGCCGCAGCACAGCCGGCGATCAGGTAGCAGCGGCCGGCGGAGTTGCCGTTGGCGTTGTTGGTGGCGGCGGTGACGAACAGATCGGGCACGCCGTCCAGGTCGACATCGCCAAGACCGTGGGCATCGAAGCCGAACCCCTCGCCGGCGGAGCGGCTGGTGATCGTGCGCAGCAGCGCGCCCGTCCGACCCGAGAACACCTGGGCCCGACCGGCGGCCGCAGCGCCGGCACTGTTCGTGTAGCCGCACAAGATGAGGTCGGCGCGGCCGTCGCCATCGAAGTCGCCAATGCCGCGGCCGATGCCAAAGCCATCGCCAGCGCCGCCCGACCAGGCACGAAGCCTGCCGCCGGTGTTGCCACTGAACAGGTACGCCTTGCCGGCGAACGCACCGGACCCGCTGTCGGCATAGTCGCCGCAGTAGATCGCTGACGCCGTCGCCGTCGGCATCGCCGATCGCCGCCACGAAGAAGTCCCCGAACGCCGCCGCGCCGGGATCCGGCGTCAACGTGAAGCGCACGACGTTGTTGACGAGGTCGAAGACGAACACCAGGCCGCCGTTCATCGGACCATCATCGCGGGCGCCGATCAGCAGTTCTTCGCGGCGGTCGCCGTCGAGATCACCGGCGTTGGCCAGCGCCGAGCCGAAGCGGGCCCCGGGTCGCTGGCCGGTGCGCCGCAACAGCAAGGCGCCGGTGCTGCCGCTGAGGATGTCGACCCGACCGGCGTTGGTGCCGGCGACGTCGTCGTCGAACGCACCGATCGCGTAGTCAGGGATCGGATCGCCATCGATACTGGCGAGCGCGGCGACGTTGCTGCCGAAGCGGTCGTTCGCGGTTGCGCTGAACAACGTCTGCAGCACCGTGCCGTCCCGGCCCGACAACACCAGCGCGCGGCCGAACTGCCCGGAGCCCGAGCCCGGCGCGCCGACCAACGCATCGTGGGTGCCATCGCCGTCGTGGTCGCCGGCATCGCGCACCGCGTGACCGAGCCGCAGCAGCGGCGCCAGGCCATCTGCGTGCCACAGTTCCTGGCCGGTCCGGCCGGAGTACAGGTAGACGCGGCCGGCAGAGTTGCCGCCGGCGTCGTGGCCGGGCGCGCCGACCAGAACGTCATCGATGCCATCGCCATCGACGTCGGTCAGCGGCGATGAGACCCAACCGAACTGATCACCAGCGGCGGCGCCGGTGATGGTGAAGTGCAGGCGGGTCGGCTCGACGAACTGCGCGGTGGCGGTCGCGGCGAGCAGGGCGGGGGCGACGAGGCGTAGCGAGGGCATGGAGCCGTACAGTCGCCGTGGCCTTGCGTTCACTACGGAGCGTGGAGGACTTCCGTGGCGTTCTGCCAACGTCAGCCGGAGGTGCCGATCCGGTAGCTGTGTGCCGCGGTGGCGTTCAATCGACCGGTCCGGACCCCGGCTTCGATCAAGAGCCTGGCTTCGTCGAGATCGACACCCAGCCGTTGCGCCAGCGCGAACACCAGCGCGTCCTCGGCCACCGTTGCGGTCGGCCCACCAAGCCCCTCGAACAACCGTTCGAACAACCGCGGATTCGCGTCCAACGGATGCAGCGTCGGCGACTCGCCGGCTTCACCGCCGGCACCGCCGCAACACGGTTCGACGTTGGTGCCGCACGCAGCGCACTGCCCATGACCATGCACGTGCACGATCGACAGCCGGGCACCACACCAGGGGCAACGTTCCCGTGAACGGCCGGCGGGTGCGCTCACGGCCTCACTGCATCGTGACGACGAGTTCTTCGTCGACTTCGCTCTGCAGCAGGTTCTGGATCGCCATCAAGGTCCCGGTCGTCGAACTCGGGCACGACCCGCAGGCGCCCTGGTAGCGGATGAACAGCGTCTTGCCTTCGAGCCCGAGCACCTGCAGGCCACCGCCGTCGCCGGCCAGCGCCGGGCGCACGCGGTCGTCCAGCAGCGCATTGATCCTGCCGAGCACTTCGGGGTCACCGCCCTTGGGCAGCGAGGCGAGCGGATTGGCCGTCGCAGCCTCTGCGGTCGTCGTGCCGCAGCCCGTCGGCGCGTCGTCGATGTGGCTCTCCAGCAGCTTGGTGACCTGTTCAGCCACCGCTCGCCAATCGGCCTTGGCGTTCATGCTGACGGTGACGAAGTTGTCGCAGAAGAACAGCGTCTCGACCCCGGGCACGGCGAACATGCCTTGCGCCAGCACATCCTGCCGCGCTTCCTCCGGCTTGCCGTAGGACAGCGTCTTGCCGCCTTGCGTCAGCGAGCGGTCGACCAGGAACTTGAAGGCGTTGGGGTTCGGGGTGGGCTGGATGCTCTGGACGTTCATGCGTTCGGACACGATAGCAGGAGGGTGCCTTGTCGGCCCGGGGCATCTGCTGCCCAAGGGGAATCCGGCGGCGTGCGCGGCTACTGCAGCAGATTGCTGCTGGCGTCGACCGGGCCGGTGGTGATGAACACCGGCTTCCACAGCCCGCCGGCACCGGCGTGATCGACGACACGCAACACCAGCGTGTGCTTGCCACCGGCCCGGAACCGGTCGCCGACCTCGGCCACCTGCCGCTGCAGCCAGATCGTGGTCTTGGTGACCGGATCACCGAACGATCCGATCGGTTCACCGTCGAGCCAGGCGTCGAAGCTGTCGTCGACGCCCTCGAAGACGATCCGCGCTGGCGCCGCGGCCCAATCGGCCGGCAACGTGAAGTCCACGCGGTACCAGGCGATGCCGGTGTAGTGCTTGACGTCGTCGCCCTGGTTCTCCCAGTGCGATCCGGCGCGCATGTCGCGCCAGGGCGCCGCGCTGACGTCGGTCGTGGCGGCCATCCAATTGCCGGTCCGGCCCTGATCGTCGGCATCGGTCCGGAAGCGCCACAGCGGCAGTTCGAGCTTGCTCTCGGTCAAGAGACCACGGAGGGCAGCAAGGGTCGCTGGCGCCAGTGCGCGGCCGGCCGCCGGACCGAGGGCGAGGTGGTGCAGCAGCGCGGATTCCACGTAGCGACCGGCGTCGGTCGAGGTGTCGAAACAACTGGCCAGCAGCCGGCCGTTGCCGACCCGCGTGTCGAACGCGAACAGGTGCGTGCGGACTTCGGCGATGTCGTGCGTCTCCCAGAACGCCAGGATCGGATCGACCTGGTCGCGCAGCACCGTCCATGGCATCAGCCGGCCGCCGTCGAGATCGAACGGCTGCAGGTCGATCAGCAGTTCGCGCGGCAGCACCGCGTGTACCGGGTGCGCCGGCGCGAATGGCGCGCCGGTCAGATACCACTTGCCCTCCGAACGGAGGCTGTGGCGCTGCCCCGACACCCGCAGCAGCACGCGGCCGCCGCGTTCGAGGTGGTCGAGGGTGGCGAGGTCGAGCTGGTCGACGACGGTGACGCCGCCTGGGCGGGCGTCGTCGAAACGCGGCAACGCCCAGACGTCCCACGCCCAGGTCTGCTGGGGGAACGTGCGCTCGAGCCGCACGCGAGTCGGACGTTCGACCGCCGGCAGCGGCGGCAGGGGCTCGAGGGCGCCGACCGCTCCGGGCGAGCAGGTCTGCGTGTGCAGCACCACCGGGGATGCGGCGGCGCTGACGAAGGCGCGACGGTCGTCCGGTGTGACCAGCACCGGCATCGTGTCGCGATGCCACGACCAGTCGGCCGCGCTCCACTTCAGTTGTTCGAAGTCGTCGTAGAGGCCCATTCGCGCCTTGGCGAAATCGCGGGCGACCGAGACCACATAGCCGGCATCGGGCAGCGACCGGCGCAGCAGTTCGATCTGGTAGCGGCGCGTGCGCATACCGTAGTCGAGCGAGATCGGCAGCAACGACGCAAGCGTGTCGGGCCCGAACTGCGCGGTGCACCAGTCGGCGAACCGCTGCTGCTCGGCGACGCAGAGGGGTTGCCACCACGGCGTGCGTTCGCCGTGCGCGCGTCGCCAACGGTCGAGGTCGAACCAGGTGTCGGCGGCCATGCACTCGCCGAGCAGCAGGGGCTTCTTGCCGTGGGTGTCGATGTGGCGCTGGAATTCGGCCAGGCGGCCAGGCCACCAGCGGTTGTTGCCGTACGGATGCTCATCCCAGAAGTCGGCGATGCGCTGCCAGCCGATCCAGGAACTGTCGTCGACGACCAGCGTGTCGGGCACGGCGGACTTGCAGGCGTCGTACAGCGAACGGATCACGTCGAGATCGGCGCCGTGGCCGGTCTCGCAGGTCAGCGACCGGAACGCCACGGACGGATGCGAGCGATCGTGCACGAAGAACTCGGCGTACTCGGCCAGCAGTTCCTGCTTGTGGGCCTGATCCATCTGCGGATGCCAGGTCGGGTACTCCTGCCAGACGAGCAGGCCCAGTTCGTCGCACAGTTCGTAGACCTGGCGCGGCGGCACCCACAGGCAGCACTTCAACAGGTTGAACCCGAGTGAACGGTAGTCCTCGAGCTGGCGGCGCCAGAGGCCGGGGTCGAGCGGGGGCGCCAGGTGTCCTGGGTGATTGCCCCAGTGCAGCACACCGCGAACCTGCAGCGGCGCGCCGTTCCAGCGGATCGAAGTGCCGTCGGCAGCGAGCGAGCGGAAGCCGATCCGGCGTTCGAGGCGATCGAGTTCGCGGCCGTCCTGGTGGCGCAGGACAAAGGCCAGGCGATAGAGGCTCGGAGTGGTCGGAGACCAGGGGCGCGGCGACGGCACCTGCAGCTGCAACGGCGCCGCCAGTCCCGGAGCGACCTCCGTACCGGCGCGTGCCAGCTCGCGCGCGCCATCGTGCACGATCACCTCGACCCGGACGGCCGACTGGTCGCCGGCAAGGGTCGTCACCGTCGCCTGCAGCGAGCCATCGGCGCGGCCGAACGCGGTGCACGCGAGCCGGTCGAGCACCGGCTGTCGGTCGATGCACAGGGTCACCGATTGCCAGATGCCGCCGAAATGCGGTTGCACGATCGGCAGGAAGCCCTGCGTGTTGTGGCCGACCTTCTCGTCGACGCGCACCTGCAGCACATCGGTGCCGTCGCCGCGCAGCGCCGCCGTCAAGTCGCAGCGGAACGGCGTCCAGCCGCCGAGGTGTTCGCCGACCTGCATGCCGTTGCAGAACACGGTCGCGTGGGTGGCGACCGCGAGGAACTCGATCCGGACCCGGGCGCCTTGGTGCTCGGGCAGCAGCGGCAGGGTCCGTTGATACCAGGCGACGCCGTCGAAGGCGGCGCCGAGGGCATCCTCGAACGGCGCGGGTACCGACGCGGTCTTGTCGAAGACCAGGGCCTCCTGCTGCGCATCACTGGCCAGTTGCCAGTTGCCATCGAGGGACACGCGTTCTTGTGCTGCTGCGAACGCGGCCAGCACCGCGACGACGACGAGGCGTGGGATCATCGGACCTGGTAGACGGCGGTGAACTTGCGATCGAGGTAGGCCAGGAACGGTTCGGCCGACAGCGGCGAACCGGTCGCACGGACACACAGTTCTGCGGGCGGGTAGCGGCGGCCATGCGCGTGCACGTGGGCCTGCAACCATGAGCGCAGCGGCGCGAACTCGCCACGGGCGACCAGATCGTCGACCGGCAGGTCGCGCTGCAGTGCGGCGGCGAACTGCGCCGCATACAGATTGCCGAGCGTGTAGGTCGGGAAGTAGCCGAACAGGCCGCACGACCAGTGCACGTCCTGCAGGCAGCCACGGCGATCGTCGGGCACCTGCACGCCGAGGTAGTCGGCGTAGGCTCGGTTCCAAGCCGCGGGCAGGTCGCCGACCGGCAGATCGCCGGCCAGCAGCGCGACTTCCAGTTCGCAGCGGATCATCACGTGCAGGTCGTAGGTCGCTTCGTCGGCCTCGACGCGGATCAGGCTCGGCTCGACGATGTTGGCGGTGCGCCAGAGATCGTCGGTCGAGAATGCGGCGGCGGCGGCGCCGAAGTGCCGTTGCAGCAGCGGCTGGCACCAGTGCCAGAACGCGCGGCTGCGGCCGACATGGTTCTCCCAGAAGCGGCTCTGGCTCTCGTGAATGCCCAGCGAACAGGCCTCGGCGAGTGGCGTGCCGGCGTGTGCCTCCGGCAGTCCCTGTTCGTACAGGCCGTGGCCGGCCTCGTGCATCGTCGAGCCCAGTGCGTCGAGCACCAACGCGTCGTGGAAGCGCGTCGTCAGCCGGACGTCGCCGAGCGTGCCGGTGCAGAACGGATGCGCCGAACGATCGAGCCGACCGCGTTGGAAGTCGAAGCCCATCGCGCCGATCACGGCCCGGACGAACGCCTCTTGCGCCGGTTGCGGCAGCGCCACCTGCTGGATGCCATCTGCGGGTCGGGTCCCGGCCGCGAGTCGTTGGCGCAGCTCCACCAGCCGGGCTCGCAGTGGCAAGAACCAACGGTGCAACGCTGCCGCCGTCAGTCCGGGTTCGAACAGATCGGCCAGCGCATCCCAGCGCGACTGCGTCGGCGCTCGCAGACAGTCGGCCTTCTGCTGGTGCAGGTGCAGCAGCTTCTGCAACCAAGGTGCGAACGCGGCAAAATCGCTCCTGGTGCGCGCCTCGGCCCAGGCCTGTTGCGCCCTGCTTTCGGTTTCCGCCAGTGCCGCAACCAGCGCGCCCGGCAGCTTCGTCGCGCGGGCGTGGTCGCGCTGCAGTTCGCGAACATTGGCGGCGGCGACCGGATCGGCGGCCAAGGTCTCGTCGGCGGCACAGGCCTGCAGCCAATCGGCCATGCGCGGATCGGTCTGCCGTTCGTGCTGGAGTCGACCGAGCAGCGCCAGTTGCCGGGCCCGCGCATCGCCGCCGCCCGGGGGCATGCCGGTCTCCTGGTCCCAGCTCAGCAGGGCGCTGGCAGACGACAGCAACGACGTCTGCTGGACGAACTCGATCAGGGCCGCATAGGCCTTGCTGCCGCTCATCGGGCCACCTGGGCGATGCCGCCGGAGTCGGCGGCGAGCCGCGCCAGGAACGCCGAACGACCACCGAGGGCGATCGTATGGATCCGGATCTGGCGGGTCAGATTCCAGCTGGCGACGGCGTCGGCCAGGGCGTCGGGAGCGGTGATCGCACCGGCACTCGGCTGACCATCGGTCAGCAGGAAGATCGTGTCGACATCGGCGTCGGCGAACGCGAGCTGCAACGCCGCATGTACATCGGTGGCGCCACCGACGGTGAGGCCTTCGATCTGCTGCCGCCAGGCCGCGCGCCGCTTCTGGTCGAGCGGCTGCAATTTCTCTGCGAAGCCGCGCGCGCCGTTGCCGAACGCGATCACGTTGCCGTGACAACCGGCCGGCACGGACTCGAGCACGCGCAGCAACTGCCGGCGCGCTTCGTCGATCCGGGTGCTGCCGGTGCCGAACGGCTGGTTCATGCTGCCGGACACGTCGACGACGAACAGGACCCTGGTGCTGACGACCGGGATGTTCCAGTAGCTGACGGTGCCCGCGGCGACGGCGGGCCGTTCGGCGTCGCGATCCCGATTCCGGCGGCGAGGCCGGTCGCCATCCTCGTCTGGCTCGGCTGCGCGCGGCGGCACCTCGAACCTCGGCCCCGCCTTCTGCCACCACTCCTGCCATGCGGCGAGGTGGGGGTAGCGCAGCCCGGTCAGGTCGGCCAACGCATCGAGCAGGTCCTCGCGCAGGCGATCGCGTTCGTGTTCGAGGCGACCAAAAAGCAGCGGAATCGACGCCGCCTGCCGCATGGCGCGGCAGGCCGAGATCGCCGCCGCGCGGACCGGCCATGCGGCATGGTCCAGGTCGTCGTGGGCCAGCGCCAGCGCGTTGGTGGGTGGCGGAACGAGTCGCGCCAGCAGCTGCAATGCGGCGGTCCTGAGGCGCAGGTCCCTGCCAGCGGCGGCACCGGCGACTGCGGTTGCGGTCCGGGGTTCCTGCGGCAGCAGCGTCACCAGGGCCGCCAACGCTGGCACCCGCGCGGCCGCCGGGCCGCGTTCCAGCAGCGTCCACAACGCGGCGCCGCCGACGTCGCCGCCCAGCGCGGACAAGGCGTCGACGCTGGCCGCGACCACCGCCGCTTCCTTGTCGGTCGCAAGCTGTGCCAGAACGGTGGCCGCGCGTCGGCGGTGGGTTTCCGGCGCCAGGCCGAGGGCGGTGGCGACGACCGCGCGTTCGGCGGGCGGCTTGCGAGCGCTGCCCTGCTGCAGCAGCCAGCCGAAGAATGCCTCGTTTGCGACCGCGGCGGTCCAGGCCGACCGCAGGCTCTTGCCGAACGGATCATCGCCATGTGCGGCATGCAGCACGATTGCCGGCGCAATGTCGGCCGAGGGGCGGGGCAACAGCCCGCGCAGCACTGCCGCGTGCACCTCCGCCGGTGCCGTCGCCGGACAGCGTCGGTGCAGCGCTTCGGCGAGTTCGAACAGCCGCGGGAGCGCGCCGTCGGCGCACTGCGCCAAAGCCGCGCCGGCGACCACGAGATCACTGTCTCCGGCGAGCACGACGCGCAGTTCGTCGACTGCCGGATCGGTGACGCCACCGAGGGCGCGCAGGGCCGGAAGGCGATCGCGACCGGCTGCCGTCCTCGCTTCTGCGAGCACGCGTTCCCGAGCCGCCGGCTCGGGACTCCGGCCAAGCCCGGTCAGCACTGCCTGACGCAGCGGCCGTGACTGCCCGGCTTCGTCGAGCAACTCGAGCAACGCTGTGGCTCCCGGTTCTTGCTGTGCCGCCAGGGCCGTGGCGAGGACCTCCAGCAGCCGCGGGTTGGCGTCGCGGCGCAGCGCGGCGACCAGGACCGGTACCGCGCCGTCCCTCGGGTGCTGGCCGATCGCCCGGGCCAGTTGCTGTCGGTAGCCGGGATCGGTGGCGCCGTTCAGTTCGCGCAACAGCAGTTCGGTGACCGCCCGATCGGGAAACTCGCCCAGATCTTCGAGTGCCCGCCTCCGCGCGGCGTCACCCCGTTCCCGCGCCGCCTGGAACTTCGCGAGCGCGTCCTCGGCCGAAGTCGGCCGTTGCCCCAGCATGGGCGGGGCCAGCAGGATCAGCCAGGACAGGACCATGGTCATGCGGAACATCGGTGCCATCGATGTTCGCGCGCGGGCCTGGGCGTGGGAAGGACGAACGGCTAGACTCGTGGGCCGCACATGGCTGCGGCGTCGCGCTCCTGCTTGGCGATCGGCTTGCTGGGACTGTCGTGTCTTGGCGTCGGTGTCGTCGTCGGCCGGGCTGGCTTTGGTCGCGCCGGCGATCCGGTCTGGGCCGCCGCCCCGCAGCGCGCCGAGGCACCGCGCGTGGTCGCCACGCCGAGCTTTGCGCCGATCGTCGAACGCGCCAGCGACGGAGTGGTTGCCGTGCTCGCCTACCTGCCCGAAGCCGCGGCCAGTGGCAGCAGTGACGCGGAGGCCGACACCGCCACGGCGCCCCATCCCGGGACCGACGTGGCCCGCGTCGGACGACGCCTGCGTTCGGGCTCCGGGTTCCTGATCCATCGCGACGGACTGATCGTCACGGCACGCCATGTCGTGGTCGGTGCGACCGAACTGTTGGTGTCGGTGCGCCAGCAGGAACCCGAGGCGGCCGAGCTGGTCGGCGAGGACGCGGTCTCCGACCTCGCCGTGATCCGCCTGCTCGAGCCGCCGCGCGACCCGTGTGTGCTGCACTTGGGTCGTAGCGAAGATCTGCGCGCGGGCGACTGGGTCATGGCGATCGGCAATCCGTACGGCTTTCCGCAGACGGTCACCGCCGGGGTCGTCAGCTTCGTCGGTCGACACCTGCACAACTCCGGCTTTGGCGTGACCACCGAGTTCCTGCAGTTCAGTGCCGCCGTGCATCGCGGCAGTTCGGGTTGCCCCGTGCTCGACCTCGACGGCAACGTCGTCGGCGTCACCACGCAATCCGCCGACGACGCCGCCGGGTTGTCGTTCGCGATTCCGAGCCGGACCGCCAAATGGGTGCTCGATGAACTCGACCGCAGCCCCGACGGTCGGGTCCGCCGCGGCTTCCTCGGCGTCGCGCTGGCGCTGCGCCGGACGCTCGACGAGCACGGCCAGCCGATCGACGGCGCGTTGGTCACCGGGGTCGCGCACGGCGGGCCGGCCGAACGCGCCGGCCTGTGCAAGGGTGATCTCGTCTACGGCATCGATGGCGGCCCGCTGGCCAGCGGCGCCGACTTCCACGATCGGGTCACGCGGACGAGCCCCGGTTCGAGCGTCCTGTTGTCGGTGATGCGCGAAGGCGAACGGTTGCCGCCGATGTCGGTCACGGTCGCCAGCGTCGGGGATCAGGGGCCAACCCACTGACCGCCGCATGGCGCACGCGCGTTCGGACGATCTCTGGTTCCTGGCGCCCGGGTTGATGCACCACCTCGGCAACGCGGTGTTCGCGGCCCGGGGCCAGTTGCAACTGGCGGCACTGGACACGGAACGCGCGGCGCCAGCGCTGCAGGCCCTGCTGCGGGCCCAGACCGCGCTCGGCATCGTTCGCCATCTGCTGCCGGGCGGCGGCGGCCCGGTTGCCCTGGGCGCATGCGTGCACGGGCTCGCCGAGATGTTGCGTGTGCCGCTGCGTGACCTCGGCCTCCGACTGGTGACGGCAGACGTTCCGGCCGGCGCGGTGGTCGACGCGGCAGCGCTGTTGCCGGCGATCCTGGGCGCGGTTCGCGGCCTCGCGAACGCGGTGCCGCAGGGGCTCGGAGCGGTCCTGACGCTGACCGCCACGACGGACGCAACAACGCTCGCTCTGCGCTGGGGGCTCGAACCCGGCCCCGGCCTGCTGCCCTTCGGATTGGACTGGACGAAGCTTGCGGCCACGGTCCGCCAATGTCTGCCGATGGGCGTCGAGCTGGAGACAACCGCCACCGCCGACGGCCTGCTGATGGTGCTGCCGACCGAGACCGGCGCCGAGACCGCTGATTCTGACGCGAACTTGCGCTAGTCTTCACCGTGGCTTCACGATTCTTGACGAGTCTCCTTCTCGTTCCTTGACCGAAAGGATGACCGCCTTGGCCAAACCGAAGATCCTCGTCATCGAAGATGAGCCCGACATCCTCGAAGTGATCCAGTACAACCTCGAGCGTGAAGGTTACAAGGTTCTGCCCTGCCGCAACGGCGAGCAGGGCCTCAGCCGCATCCGCACCGACAACCCTGATCTCGTGATCCTCGACCTGATGTTGCCCGGCATGGATGGCGTCGAAGTATGCCGTCAGGTCAAGTCCGACCCGGTCACCCGCGCGATCCCGCTGGTGATGGTCACCGCCAAGAGCGAGGAGAGCGACATCGTGTTGGGGCTCGGCATCGGCGCCGACGACTACATCACCAAGCCGTTCAGCCCGCGCGAACTGATCGCCCGGGTCAAGGTCGTGCTGCGGCGTGGACCGCTGCGCGAGGAGTCCGGCGGTGGTGATCGGGTGGTGCGCGGCGAGATGAGCATCGACCTCGCCCGCCACGAACTGCGGATCGGCGATCGATTGATCACCGTGACGCCGACCGAGATGCGGCTGCTGCACTTCCTCGCCAGCCATCCGGGCCGGGTGTTCCCGCGTTCGCATCTGCTGAGCCGGGTGATCGGCGAGGACGCGGTCGTGACCGACCGCAACATCGATGTGCACGTGCGTTCGCTGCGGCAGAAGCTCGGCGACGCCGGCAATCTGATCGAGACCGTGCGCGGCGTCGGTTACCGGTTCGCTGAGGTCGGGAGGTAGACCTGCAGTTCGGGAAGGAAACGCTCCTGTATCTCACGGTGGTGCTGCTCGTGCTGCTGCTGTGGGAATTCGACCACACGACGCTGGCCGCCTGGGCAGGCATCGCCGGCTGCGTGATGCTCGGTGCCGTGCATACGCACACGATCGCCAGGGCCAAGACCGCGGCCGAAGAGACCGAACGGCTGCGGCAGGTCGTCGGCGATCTGCAGGTCCGACTGCAGCGGCTCGACGGCGCGCTCGACGGCACCGGCGAGGGGGTCCTGGTGGTCGATACCCAGGGGCATCTGGTCGCCGGCAACAGCGCGGCGGCAGGGCTGCTGCAGCGACCGATCGCGGCGTCCATCGGCCAGAGGTTCGCGGATGTGGCGCCATGGCCGCGCCTTGCCGAGGCCGTCCGCCAGAGCCTGCTGACCGGAGCGCCGCACACGTTCGAACTGCTCGACGATCGCGATCGGGAGCGCAAGCGCACGCTGGATGTCCACGTCCAGGCGGTGCCTGGCGTCGGGGTCGTGATCGGCATCGACGACCTCAGTCGACTCCGGCAGCTCGAGTCGCACCGGCGCGATTTCGTCGCCAACGTCAGTCACGAGTTGAAGACCCCGCTGGCGGCGATCCTGGGGTTCGTGGAGACCCTGATCGACGACCCGGCGATGGCGGCGGACACGCGTCAGCGGTTCCTCGGCAAGATCGCGCGGCAGTCCGAGCGGCTGGCCGCCCTGGTCGGCGACCTGTTGACGCTGTCGCGCCTGGATGAAGAACGCGATGCGTTGCTGCCGGCCGAACCGACCGACCTGGCGGCGATCGTCCGTGAGACCCTGCGCGATCTGCACGCGTTGGCCGAGCGCAAGCGTCTGCGGATCGTCGGCGAACTCACCGAACGGCCGGTGCCGATCCGAGGCGAGCCCGAATCGCTGCGGCAGGTGGTCGGCAACCTGATCGACAACGCGATCAAATACACGCCCGAGGGCGGCGCCGTCACGGTGCGGGTGCTGGCGAGGGACGCCGCAGTCCGGCTCGAGGTGACGGACACCGGCATCGGGCTGTCCGACGAGGACAAGGAACGCGTGTTCGAGCGCTTCTATCGGGTCGACAAGGCGCGCTCGCGCGAACTGGGCGGCACCGGGCTCGGCCTGGCGATCGCGAAGAACGTCGTGCGGGCGCTGCACGGCGAGATCGGTGTCGACAGCGTGCTCGGCGGCGGCAGCACGTTCTGGGTCACGCTGCCGCTCGCATCGGGAGCGTGAAGTCGCCGACGCCGGTCCTCACGGCGCCGCGTACAGCTCCCCACCGCGCGCGGCGAACTCGGCGCTCTTGTCGGCCATGCCGCGCCGCGCGTAGTCGCGGACCTCTTCGGTCAGCTTCATCGAGCAGAAGCGCGGGCCGCACATCGAGCAGAAGTGCGCCACCTTGGCGCCGTCCTGCGGCAGCGTCGCGTCGTGGTACTTCCGGGCCGTCTCCGGATCGAGCGCCAGGTTGAACTGGTCCTGCCAGCGGAACGCGAACCGCGCCTTGCTGAGCGCGTCGTCACGCGCCTGCGCCCCGCGATGGCCCTTGGCCAGATCGGCGGCGTGCGCGGCGATCTTGTAGGCGATCACACCCTGCTTGACGTCGTCGCGATCGGGCAGCCCCAGGTGCTCCTTCGGCGTCACGTAGCACAGCATCGCCGTGCCCATGCTGCCGATCATCGCGGCGCCGATCGCCGAGGTGATGTGATCGTAGCCCGGCGCGATGTCGGTGGTCAGCGGACCGAGCGTGTAGAACGGCGCCTCGTGGCAGATGCGCAGCTGCCGATCCATGTTCTCCTGGATCTTGTGCATCGGCACGTGGCCGGGGCCCTCGATCATCACCTGCACGTCGTGCGCCCAGGCGCGCTGCGTCAGTTCGCCGAGCGCCTCGAGTTCGCCGAACTGCGCGTCGTCGTTGGCGTCGGCGATGCTGCCCGGCCGCAGGCCGTCGCCGAGCGAGAACGACACGTCGTACTTCTGCATGATCTTGCAGATCGCGTCGAAGCCGGTGTACAGGAAGTTCTCTTCGTGGTGGTGCAGGCACCACTTGGCCATGATCGAACCGCCGCGGGAGACGATGCCGGTGACGCGCTCGGCGGTCAGCGGCACATGCCGCAACAGCACGCCGGCGTGCACCGTGAAGTAGTCGACGCCCTGCGCCGCCTGCTCCTCGATGACCTCGAGGTAGAGCTTCAGATCGAGGTCCTCGACCTTGCCCTGCACGCGCTCGAGCGCTTCGTAGATCGGCACCGTGCCGATCGGCACCGGGCTGTTGCGCAGGATCCACTCGCGGGTGGTCTTCAGGTCCTTGCCGGTGCTGAGGTCCATCACGGTGTCGGCGCCCCAGCGGATCGCCCACTGCAGCTTGTCGACCTCCTCGCGGATCGACGAGCCGAGCGCCGAGTTGCCGATGTTGGCGTTGATCTTCACCAGGAAGTTGCGGCCGATGATCATCGGCTCGATTTCCTGGTGGTTGCGGTTGGCCGGGATGATGGCGCGGCCGCGCGCGATCTCGCTGCGGACGAACTCCGGGTCGACGTTCTCGCGCAGCGCGCAGAACTGCATCTCTTCGGTGACGAGGCCGCGGCGGGCGTAGTGCAGCTGCGAGAAGTTGCTGTCGCCGCGCTGCACGCGTGCGTCGATCCACGGCTGGCGGCGGCGGGGCAGCCCGCGCTCGGGATCGTGGCCCTGGGGGCCGGTGGTGTCGTAGACGCACAAGGTCGAGCCGTCGGTCAGCGTGATCTCGCGCTCGGGGACCTGCAGGTCGCCGCGTTCGAGCTTGCGGGAACTCGGGAACGACTCCGCCAGCGGCGGCAGCGGGGGAGGGGGCGACGACGGACGCGAAGGTTCCATGGCTGCTGTTTCCTACGCCGGCATGATCCGGATCAGGTTCGAGGGGTGCATCTCAGTCGGCGCAACCGCGCCGACGCCCCCAAGCAGGAGGAACGACAGGATCGGGGATCGGCGGCGGTGGCGCAAGGCCGGGCTGGCCGGCATCCTGCCGGCGTGCCGACCGTCGCGCTCGTGCTGCCGACCGCCTGGGATCACCGCCAGCTTGCCCACCTGCGAGCCCGCGGGACACCGTTCGAGTTCGTCACGATCGGGCCGGACGATGCCGACATCGCCGCCGATTTCGACCCGGAGGCGTGGCTTGGCGAACAGGTGGCCGACTGGCGCGGTCGCCTGGATGGCGTCTTCAGCTCTTCGGACTACCCTGGCGCCGCGTTGGCGGCGGCGCTGGCGCGCGAACTGGGGTTGCCGGGACCGGATCCGACGGCGGTCCTGTCGGCGGCGCACAAGGGCTACGCCCGCCTGCGGCAGCAGCAGGCGATCCCCGCGGCAGTGCCGCAGTGGCAGCACGTGGACCCCGAGGCCCCGACGGCATGGCCGTGGCCAGGACCGGCGTTCTGCAAACCGGTGCGCGGTTCGTTCTCGCGCTTCGCTGGCCGCGTCGCCGATCTCGCCGACCTGCGCGGTCGGCTGGCGACGCCGTCGTTCCAACGCTACCGCCGCCACTGGCTCGCGCCGTGGCGGCGGCTCCTGCAGGCGTTCGCGCCGCAGTTGCTGCCAGGGGATGGGTGCCTGGTCGAAGAAGTCCTGCACGGCGCGCTGGTCACGGTCGAGGGCTTGGTCCGTGGCGATGAGGTGACGCTGTTCGGGGTCGTCGACAGTCGCTGTCATCCGCAGACCGGTTCGTTCCTGCAGTTCGACTACCCGTCGCTGCTGCCGGCCGCAGCGCAAGGACAGTTGCTGAGCACCGCCACCGCCGCGATCGCCGCGTCGGCGCTGCGCGACACGCTGTGCAACGTCGAGTTGTTCTGGGACGAGCCGAGGCAGCGGGCCTGGATCGTCGAGGTCAATCCACGGCTGTGCGGGCAGTTCGCCGATCTGTACGAAGCGGTCGACGGCACGCACAGCTACGAGCTCGCCGCGGCGATCGCGCTCGGCGACCGACCACGCTGGCGGCCGCGTCAAGGCCCGGTCGCCGCTGCCGCCAGCGTACCGTTGCGCCTGTTTGCGCCGGCACGGGTCACGTCCGCGCCGGACCGGTCCCGGATCGAACAGACCGAACGGCGGCACGCGGCGCGGGTCTGGAGCGAGTGCGCGATCGGCGACGAGCTCGCCGACTTCGCGGCCGAAGATGGACACAGCATCCGGTACGCGGTCGTCAACCTCGGTGGCGACTCGCGCGCGGCGATCGAGGCGACGCGGCGGTCGATCGAGAGCGACCTCGACTATCAGTTCGAGCGCCTTGGTTGTTGCTGAGCGGGCGGGGCGTTGGTGTCGCCGGCCTGACCCGGCGGCGTGGCATCCACCGGCCCCGGCAACGACCCTGGCACCACGTTCGCCGGCAGCCGCAGCGGCGGCAACGCGAACACGCCGCGGACTTCGTCGGGCACCAGCTCGCCGAGCGCCTCGAGCGCCCGCCTGGACCAGCGCAGCGAGTGCGACTCCGCGGCGGCGGCGGCGATCTGCGTTCGCGGCACGAACATGTGCACCAGCGCCAGCAGGAAGAACACCACGCAGGCGCCGGTGCCGATGCCGATGGCGCCGCCGCCGAGGCGATCGAAGAACGTCATGCCGGCCTTCTTGACCAGCGCCTGCAGCAGCAGGGCGAGCAGCGACAGCGCGATCAGCACGCCGAGGAAGATCAGCACGTAGGCGGCGTACAGCGTCGTCGCCGGCGTGGTGGCGGTCTCGTCGATGGTGGCGCCGGGGGTGCTGAGCGCATGGTGCAGCCAGGCGCCGAGGTCGGCGCCGAAGCGGCCGGCGAGCACGTAGGCCAGGGCCAGGATCGCGATCCGGCTGACCTGCCAGACGAAGCCCTTGAACAGGCCGATGATGCAGAACGTCGCGATCACCGCGAGCGCCGTGGCGTCGACCCAGCCGAGATCCTGCAGCAGGACCGCTGCGCCTGGATCCTGGGCCTGGCCCTGCGGGCCCGATGGTGCCTGACCGAGCACGGGCACATTGTGCCACATGGGTTCTCGTCTTGCTTCTTCGGGTTCGGGGTTCGAAGGAGCTCCGCCGCCCACGTGCGGAAGCCGCACACGTCGTGGACCAGCGGCTGGTCCGGTCCGGTGACCCGGGTCGGCGCCGACTCCCTGGCAACCGTTCCGCCGTGCAGTTCGCCCGGTGCATCCAGGTCCGAAGCAGCGAGGGTGGCGCGCGACCCGGTCGATGGCCGGCTTGCCAGCAACGAGCGAGGCGCGCGACCCGGTCGATGGCCGGCTTGCCAGCAACGTCGGCTTCCGTGGCCGAGGCATCAGGGCATCGCAAAACGTTCCCGGCTTGACTCTTATGACTCCGAGACCATCTCGTTGGCGGCAACGAAATGGTCAGCCCGCCGCATCGGCGGCGGCGCACAGCGGCGGCAGCCTGGGCTTGCTGCGGCACCTGCTGTCGTGACCCCGATCCTCGGCAGCAACGCCGAGGAGGCCGCGAACCTCGTTCAATCGACGCCCAGTTCGGCGTGTCGTGGATGCCGCGGATCGGCCGCGATGGCGTCGATGCTGGCGCGCAGCTGCTCGAGCACCGACAGCGGCGCCGCGCCCCAGACCTCGCCCTGCAGCAGCGGACGCAGCTGTTCCTGCCGTTCGTCCTGCCGCAGCCAGTCGAGGAACAAGCCGGGCAGCCGATAGAACTGGGCGATCAGCTCGCGCCAGCGATCGACCCCGGTGCGCACCGTGCGCTCCCAGTCGACGAACGCGCCGACCGCAACGGTGTCGGTCGCCAGCGCCGTGCGGATCGCCGTCGCCGCCAGTCGCGCCGACTCGGCCGCGACGCTGACGCCCGACGAGAACAACGGATCGACGAAGCGACCGGCGTCGCCGATCACCAGCCAGCCATCGCCGGCGAGCCGGTCGAGCTGGTAGCTGAAGTTGCTCTCGCGCACGAATGCGTGCACCGGCCGCGCGGCCGCGATGCGAGCCTGCAGTTCGGGCTGTTCGGCGATCCGGCTGGCGAACCAGGCCGCGACATCCTCATCGGCGTGCACGAAATCGGCGCGGCGAGTCACCAGGCCAAGCGACGTGACGGACGCGCTCACCGGAATCTGCCACAGCCACGAACGCGGCCGTGCCAGCACGTGCACATGCACGTGTTCGGCGGTCGCCTGCGGCCCACGGTCGAAACCCTCGAACCAGTTGTGCACGGTGAACTGATCGAAGCCGGCGTCAACGCGCTTGATGCCGAGCTGGGTGCCTAGGAGGGTGCCTCGCCCGGAGGCATCGACGACGAGCCGGGCGGGCAGCACACTGCCGTCCGCGAGCCGGACGCCGGTCGCCCGACCGCCGGCAAACTCGACCTGCGTCGCCCGGACACCTTCTCGCACCTGCACGCCGAGCCGTTTGGCGTGTTCGAGCAGCAAGGCGTCGAGGCGGCTGCGATCGACGTGCCAGGTGTAGTCGACGGCCACGCCGAGGTGCGGCATGGCGCGGAACCGCACGTCACCGGACGCGCCGTCTGGCCACCGCGTCCAGGTCGCGCCCGGCTTGCGGACGAAGCCCGCTCGTTCCAGCGTCGGCAGGATGCCGATCTCGTCGAACACCCGCGTCGTCGAACACAACAACGACTCCCCGACGTGCGGGCGCGGATGCACGGCTTTGTCGACGATCGTCGTGCGCACGCCGGCGCGCGCCAGATAGGCGCCGAGGATCGCGCCGGCCGGGCCGCCGCCGACGATCACGACGTCGTCAGGTCCGGCGGCCGGAGCCGCCAGCGGTGCCGCTGCGGCCCCCACGGCGGCGCTCTCGGCGCCAACGAACACCGGCATGCCCATCGTGGCGAAGATGCGGTCGCGGATCGCTAGATATCCCGGGCTGTCCAGATCGCGCGGTCGCGGCAGCGGCACCGCCACCGACTCCTGCACCGTTGCCGGCCGTCGCGTCATCACCAGAACCCGATCGGCAAGCTGCACGGCCTCGTCGATGTCGTGGGTGACGAACAGCACCGTCTTCCGTTCCTCACGCCAGATGCGGATCAGATCGCTGCGCATCTTCAGGCGGGTCAGGAAGTCGAGCGCGCCGAACGGCTCGTCCATGTAGATCAGGTCGGGGTCGGCGGCCAGCGCGCGCGCGATCTCGACCCGCTGGCGCATGCCGCCCGACAGTTCGCGCGGGTAGGCCTTCTCGAAGCCGGTCAGACCGACCATCTCGATGTAGTGCGCGACGGTGCGTTCCCGGAGCTCGCGAGACTGCCGACCGAGGCCGAAGCCGATGTTGGCCTCCACCGTCAGCCACGGGAACACGCCGTTCTCCTGGAACACGAAGATCCGGCGCGGGTCCGGGCCGCGCACCGGCCTGCCGTCGACCAGGATCGTGCCGGCGCTCGGCGCCTGGAACCCGGCGATGGCGTTGAGCAGCGTCGACTTGCCGCAACCGGACGGGCCGACGATGCAGACGAACTCGCCGCGCTGCACGTCGAGGTCGACGCGTTCGAGCACCTCGATCGGCTTGCCGCCGGCCTTGCCGGGAAAGCGCACGAACAGGTCGCGCACCTGCACCACCGGCGCTTCTGGGACAGCGCTCATCGGGCATATCCCCAACGCACTTCGTCGAAGCGTTCGAGCCGACGCACCAGCTGGTCGAGACCGAGGCCGATCAGTCCGATCATCAACATGCCCGCGACGACGAGGTCGTAACGCTTGCCGGCATTGCGGGCATCGATGATCAGGAACCCGAGACCCGAGTTGACGGCGATCATCTCGGCGGCGACGACCACCAGCCAGGCGATGCCGAGGGCGATGCGGACGGCGGTCAGGATCTGCGGCAACGTCGCCGGCAGGATCACGCGGCGGAACAGTTCCAGTCGCGACAACCCGAAGTTGCGCGCGGCGCGGATGTAGACCGGCTGGATGTTCTGCACCGCCGCCATCGACGACACGGTGATCGGGAACACGCTGGCGAGGAAGATCAGGAAGATCGGCGCGCGATCGTCGACGCCGAACCACAGGATCGCGACCGGGATCCACGCGATCGGCGAGATCGGGCGCAGCACCTGGATCAGCGGGTTGAGCGCCAGGAACAGCGGCGGGAACCAGCCACACACCAGGCCAAGCGGCACGCCGACGAGCACGGCGAGCGTGAAGCCGACCGAGACCCGGAACAGCGAGGCGACGATGTACTTCAGCAGCAGGCCCTTGCTCGCCAGTTCGACCAGACCGGCGAGCACGTCGACGGGCTTCGGGAACAGGTCGCTGCCAGAGCAGCGGACCGCCAGGTCCCAGACCAGCGTGAACAGCACGGCAACGGCCAGCGGCAGACCGAAGCGAGCGGCGACTCCCCGGTCAGCCACGTTCATCGCAGCAGCCCCTTGGCCCGCGCCGCCGCCGCCGAGGCCGCGTCCTCGAACGTCCAGCGGCCGAGCGAGCCGTCGGTCCGCACGAACGAACAGTCGCAGTAGTCGTCGAAGTGCGCGGTGCCGTCCAGCAGGCCCGATTCCTTGCCGAGCTGTTCGATCTCCTCGAAGTCCTGCCGCCGCAAGGCCAGGCTGGTGTAGGTCACGCGATCCGGTGGCTTGCTGAGCACGAACTCGAGCAGGCGCGGATCCTGGTTGTAGTAGTTCTGGCTGACGAACTGCGCGAGCTGCATGCGGTGGTCCATGTGCTCGTCGATCCACAGGCCGCTCCGGGCGATGCCGTCGACGAGGTTCTGCACGCGGTCACGCTGCGTGGCGAGCACGTCCTCGCGCACCGCCAGCACGCACGAGATGAACCCGGGCCAGACATCCTTGGTCAACCACAACACGCGGCCGTAGCCGTCGAGTTCGCTCTGGGCCATGAACGGTTCCCCCGACGTGATCGCGTCGACCGCGTGGCTGTAGAGCGCCGCCGGCATGTCGGGCGGCGGCATCTCGAGCAGTTCGAGATCGTCGAACGTCATACCCACCGCCTTCAGCGACCGGAACAACAGCAGCCGCTGGTTGCTGTAGCGGTTGGGCACCGCGACCTTCTTGCCGCGCAGATCCTCGACCCGCCAGATGCTCGAATCCTTGTGTACCATCGCCGCCGAGCCGTCGCGATGCCCGAGGTAGACGATCTTGATCGGCACGCCTTCCTCGCGCAGCTTGATCGCCATCGGCGCCAGGATGAATGTGGCACTGGTGTACTTGCTGAGGAACGCTTCCTTCAGCTCGGGCCACGCGTTGAACCGGACCGGTTCGAACCCGCCGACTCCATTCAGGTTCTTCTGGATGAAGTGGTTGACGGGACAGGTCAGGTGTCAAGTGACCGGCAGGAATCCCACGCGAAACGCCGGGCCGCTGTCGGCCGCGCGCGTCGAGTCGAGGTTGAGCCAGGAGTGCAGCGCGCTGATGGTCAGCAGCCAGGCAACGGCGCAGAGGGTGACCGTGGGGGCCAACTTCATCCCCGGACAGTAGCCGGTCGCGACCAGGCACACCAACGAAGCCAGAGATCGTGTCCGGGCCGCTTGCGCGCCGCAGCGGCGGCGGCATGGCCTCCTTGCCCGCCTCGACGCTGTGGCGCGGCGGTGGCACGACCCGATGGCGCCACGCTGCGGCAGGAGCGAACACGCCGAAGGAGTTGACCAGTTTGTTGCGCGGTCGGGGCACCGACGCCGCGAGTCGTTCGAGGAAGGTGACCGGGTCGACCAAGACGCTCATGGAGGCGTCGCGGCAACGGTCTGCAGGTGTTGCTGGACGATTCGGGACAGCGCGGTCGTTTCCGGTCGGCGGCGAACCCGCTCGGGTGTTGTTTGCACACCGTGTCTGAGCTCGGCAATCCGCAGCGGTGCAAGACCTGATCCAAGCGGGTCGGCAGATGTGAAGTTCGTGCTCGATGCTTCGCTGACGCTGTCCTGGTGTTTCCAGGATGAGCGCACGGCGTTCGGCTCGACCCCGTCGACGGGAGCGGCGCTGGCAGCGACAATCGCGTCCCATGCGCATGCTGCTCGCGTCGTTGGTCATGACGGCTCTCGCCGTCCAGGCCCAGTCCTGGCAGGTCACGTCGTCGTTCGGCTTCGGCAGCACCGCGATCCACGACCCGGTTCGCGATCGCGTCGTCGTGCTGCGCACGCAGGCGCCGCCCACCGCGTGGGAATGGGACGGCCAGCGCTGGTACGACGCCACGGTGCCCGGCATGCCCAGTAGCCAGTATCCGCCGCGCGCCGCGTTCGACACCGCGCGCGGCAAGATCGTCATGCTGCTCCAAGGCAACACGTGGTACTACGACGGGCGCACCTGGCAGCTCGCCGCGACGCAGGGCCCGTGGCCGACCGACCAGTCGACGAACTCGCACGCCTGGGATCCCATTCGCCAGCGGCTGGTGTACTACTTCCTGGGTTCGGTGTACGAATGGGACGGTGTGCAGTGGCACACGATCCCCGCGGACCTGGGTTGGCCGCTCGGTTGGCGGGCGTTCGGCTTCGATCCGGTGCTCGGCCGCGTGATCGCGACCCACTTCAACGGCGCCTGGTCGGCGGTGATGGCGTGGGATGGCGTTGCGTGGGTGCACATCGCGACTGCGATCGTGCCCGCGGCGATGCCGATCTACGGCATGGCGGTGCACACTGATCCGTTGCGCAACCGGCTCGTGCTGTATGGCGGCGCCCTGCAGGGCAGCGGTGCCTCGGGCAACTTGTGGGAGTGGGATGGCAACGCCTGGAACCTGCTCGCGACCGGGCCGGCGCGGCGTCATCCGGTGGTGGCCCGTCACCTCGGCACCGGGCGGTTGCTGATCTCGGGTGGCGATGACGGCGCCAATGTCCAGTTCGACACCTGGTACTACGACGGCTCGTTCCACCTGCAATCGCAGTCGGCGCAACCGTGCGTGACGACGATGGCCGTCGATCCGGTGCGCCAGCGCATCGTGGCCGTCGGCTGTGACGACGATCGGACCTGGGAGTCCGATGGGCTGCACTGGACGCAGATGGCGCCGGCGCCGGCGGTCACCGATCTCGTGTTCGACCCGGTGCAGAACCAGCTGCTCGGCATCGACAACGACATCTCGCGGCCGGCCCTGCGCACGTGGGCCTGGGACGGCGCGGCGTGGACGCTGCGGAACTCCAACGGTCCGGGCTGGATGCCCAGGCAGGGGCTCTGTTTCGATCCGCTGCGCCAGGTCGTGGTCGCGGTCGGCCTGCAGGGCACCTGGGAATGGAACGGCAGTGTCTGGGTCGCGCGCACGCCGGCGAACGCGCCGGCCGTCCATCACGCGGCGACCACGGCGACCGCGGTGTTCGACGCGGCGGTGGGCCGGGTGCGGTTCATCACGGTCGGGATTGCGGGGGCAGAGGAATGGGAATGGGATGGCACCAACTGGACACGAGCGACGACGACCGGGTTGCCGGCCGCCGCCTACGGCAAGCTCGTGATCGACGCGATCGGCAACCGCGTGCTGTATGTGGCGAGCCCCGCCAACGGCCCGACCGCGACGTGGGCGCGTCAGGGCAATGCCTGGGTGCAGATCGCGACGGGGGGGACGACCGTCGTGTCCACGATCGCGCCGGATCCGTTCCACGGTCAGCTCAAGAGCTACCAGCAGGGAACCTGGGCGTCGTTCGGCGGCGAACTCGCCGCGATCACCCGCTACGGCACCGGCTGCGGCGCCGGGGATGTTCCCACGTTGTCTGCTGTCGGGCGGCCGGTGCCGGTCGGTTCGGACGTATTGCTCGACGCCACCCGCTGCCCCGCTGGTGCGCCCGCCGCAATCTACGCGAGCCTGACCACGGCGAACACGCTGCTCGGCGGCGGCTGCACGCTGCTGCTAGGCGCGCCGGTGCACTTCGCGGTCGCGGTCACCTCGACGACCGGCGCGGCGTCGTTGGCGCTGGCGGTGCCGTTGCTGCCGCAGCTGGTCGGTGTCGACGTGTTCTGGCAGGGCGTGGTGTTGCAGACCAACGGGCCGCTGCTCGGCGTCGCGGCGCTCACCAACGGCGTGCGGCTGCATGTCGGCAACTGATCGGCGCGCGCTTGGCGATGGCGTCGCTGGCACGCCGATCCCGTTCAGCGACTTCGCCCTCGTGCATCATCACCGCCAGCTCCTGGCCAGCCGGTGAGAACGCGAGGTGGGTCGGTGCCAGACGGTCCGCGATCTGCGCCGCGAGCGCGGCGCGTTCTTCGGCGCGCCTGGTTGCGGGGCACCGACCTGGCGTGGGTCTGGCGACCGGCGGCCGACCGACCAGGCTGTGCGCCGCGCCCCGGCCTTCTCCACCCAGAGCTGCGCGTCGGCGCGGGCCCCTGCCGCGATCAGGTGGCGGCGGGCCACAGGCACGCGAACACACCCGCCGTCAGCAGCGCGTAGACGAGACCGTCGAACATGTCCTTGAACGTGCAGGACCAGGGTTTGCCCTTCCAGATCGAGTCCGCCGGGCCCTGCCAGGCGTAGGCGAACCAGGTCGTCGTGCCGACGAGGCGGAATACCGACAGGTACGGCGCGCCGGCGGGCAGTTCGGCGCGCGCGAGATAGGCGACTGCCGCCGAGACGATCAGCGAGTACGCGAACCACTTGCCCAGGAAGGAACCCAGGTTCATCGGCCCGTGCGGTTTGACGTAGATCACGCCCAGCGGGCCCTGCTCGAACTTGGCCTTCATTTCGGGCTGTTCGAGCTGCTTGTGATCGCTGCAGTGCGGGAAGATGTACTGGCCGGGAGTCGCGCCACTCCTGCGCACCGCTGCCACGACTTCGTCTTCGTTCGCGAGTCTGCGGTAATCGCTCGCGTGGTACTTGAGGACCATGTGGATCAGGGAGCTGGCGACGAACACCAGCACCGCGGACAGGATGATGGGCAGCAGCAGGCTCGTGAGTGCGACCATTGGGACCTTTGGGCGCGAAAGTTCGCCGGTCTCGGGCGGCTGCGTCAAGCCTGCGCTCGCGAAGTCCGGCGGGCACGCCAGGTGGCGGGGAGTTCTCGGGCCGGGAGGCCGCAGGTCTGGGGGCGTCGAACTTCGGGCGACATCCTGGGTTGCCAGGCCGACGGCGTGGTGGCGCGTCGCGGCCGGATTGGCTGCGGATCGAGTGTTGGGACCGGGCGGCGCCACCTCGCCGACCGACGGCGATCAGCGCAGCGCGGCTTCGGCTTCGCGCAGGACCGAGATCAGTTCCTGGTCCGCGGTCGCCTTGCAGGTGTTCTGCAGGCGCTGCAGTTCCGCGGCGGCCGCGTCGCGGTGCCCGAGCCGCATTCGGGCGAGCACCAGGCCGGCTCGCAGGAATGGTTCGTAGGTCTGCCAGCCCTCGCTGCGCTGCAACCGCTCGCCGAGTTCCAGCGCGCGCGTGGCCTGACCCAGTCGCACCGCTGCCATGAAGGCGACGCTGAGGCTCAGCGCGTGGTCGGGGTGATGGCGCAGATAGGCTTCGGCGGCAGCGCCGGCCTGGGCGTAGCGCTCCGCCGGCAGTCCCGGGCGCAGACCCACCTTGAGCGCGATGATGAGCCCCTTCCAGGTCATCAGCGGGGCGCAGCGTTCGCACGCCTCGATCACGGGCAACAGGTCCTTGGCGTGGTCGGCGCGCGCGGCCGCTTCGAGGACCTGTTCGGGCGTCAGCAGTTGGCCGCGCAAACACGAGTGCATTCGCATCCCGGCGGCAGCCGCTGCGGCGGCGAACGCCGAGCCTCCCGGCAGCGGCCGCTGCGCCGCGACGACGTAGCAGTTCCCGGTCTCGTCGCCGGCGACCAGCCAACGGCCACCTGGCTCACTCGCCAGCGCGCGCACCGAGGAAGCGATGACCTGGCGCACGAGGACGATGGCTCCGGTTGCGGCATCCCAGATCGCCAGGGTGCCGTCGAGGTGCCCGCTGACGACGCGGGAGGCGTCCGGCAGCAGCACCACGGCCGTGGCCGGACTGCTGCACGGCTGCCGCCAGAGCACCTCCCCCGCAGTGGTGACGACCGATACCTCGCCCTGATCGGTGACCGCGCCCCTGGCCCGCAAGCCGCCGCGGGCGACGGCGAGCAAGCCGGTGCTGTCGCGGAGGTGGAGGTCCCTGATCGGCAGCGACTGGGCTAGCGTCACCGGCGGCCGATCGTCGCGCAGATCCCAGCGCAGCAGGCGCCCGTCGACGCCGCCTGTGAACGCCGCCTCGTTGCTGCTGGCCAGCGCACAGGCCGTGACCACGCCCTGATGGCCGTTCAGTTCGCGCAGCACCCGCCGTGTCGACGGGTCCAGCAGCAGGGTCCTGCCTTCCGTGCCGGCGGCCAGCAGGCGGCCGTCGGCACCGGCGACGAGGTCGGTGAACACGGCCAGCGCCGTGCCCCAGGAGCCGGCCGGCTGCATCGTCTCGAGATCGAAAGTCAGCAACGTGTCGTGGTACGAACTCACGGCGGCCTTGCCGCCCCGGATGATCGCCAGCGTGTTGGCGTGATGGCGGAAGCCACCGAACGTGGCGACGGGCAGTCCGGACGCCGCGTCCCAGACGCGCAGGGCGCCGTCCTCGGACACCGACACGATGCGCCGGCCGTCATCGGTCACCGCCACCTGACGCACGACGCCGGCATGACCCTCCAACACCTGCACGTCGCGTCCGCAGTACGGGCTCCACAACCGCACGCACCGGTCCTCGCCAGCCGTCGCCACGAGCATGCCGGCGCCGCCGAACGCGACGCCGTTGACGCGACCCTCGTGGCCGGTCCGCACCGAGACCAGGGTGCCCGACTCCAGGTCGAACACGCGCAGCGCGCCGTCCGGTCCGGTCGCCGCGAGCAGCTCGCCGCGACGGTCGAAGCACAACCCGCTGCGCGTGAAGGCCGTCGTCGGCAGCAGTCGCAGCCGTTCGGAGAACGCCTGAACCAACGAGGCATCGTCGGCGCGGTGCACGCTGATCCGGCCGTCGTCACTGCGCGCGGCCAGCAGCCGGCCATCGACACTCATCGCCAGGGCGATGCAGGCGCCCGCGCGCGGCTCTGCACCGACGCGGCGGCCGGTGTCGAGGTCCCAGATCTGCAGCAACCCGTCGTCGAGCGCGCACAGATGCCGGCGATCGGCGGTCAACAGCGAGTGCGGTGCCGTGCCGGTCTGTTCGATCTCGACGCGGGTGCGCCGCTGCAGCGTCGCCGGATCCAGCACGTCGACCTGCCAGCCGCCTGCGATCGCCAGCACGCTCTCGCCGTGCACGCCGAGCCAGACGCGCTCGCGCGCGTTCGCGGGTGGGCGCCGGGCCAGCACCGCCCGGCTGCCCGTATCCACGGTGCTCAGGTGCTGCTCGTGGTCGGCGATCCACAACCGGCTGCCGTCGGCCGAGAACGCGAGCCATTGCACCGGCCGGCCGCCGTGGTGCGCGAAGCGGTGCACGGCCTCGCTCCGGCGCACGTCCCACAGCACCACCTCGCCGAGCCGGTCGCCCGAAGCGAGCACGCCGGCATCGTCCGTCATCGCCACGGCCGTGACTTCCGCCGCGTGCCCGGCGAGCACCGCCAGGCCGCCGTCGAGCGCCAGCGACAGATGATGCCACTCGAAACCGCGCCGCGGCTCCGGGCATGCCTGCAGACGCCGCTGCGCCTCCTGCTTGTCGATGACCTGCAGCGCGTTGTTGGCGGCCGCCAGATTGGCCTCGTAGTTCTTGGCCTGTGCCGCGGCCTCGGCGGCGCGTGCGCGGTTGCGCTGCTCGGCGATGCCGATCGCGATCGCACTCGGTGTCGTCGTCACGGTCAGCAGTCCGAGCACGATCCCGGTTGCCAGCGCCGGCCGGCGCTGCGCCCATCGCACGAGGCGCCGCAGCGTCCCGGCCGGGCGCGCGGTGATCGGTCGGCGCGCCGCCACGTTGGCGAGGTCGGCCGCGAACCGGGTCGCGGTCTGGTAGCGGTTCTCCGGCTGCACATCGGTCGCCGCGTGCAGCACGGTGAGCAGCTCCCACGACACCGCTGGGTTCTGCTGCTGCAATGACGCGCCGGCGCCGGTCAGGATGGTGCGACGGGTCTGCTCGCGGTCTGACGACAGGAAGGGCTGCCTCATGCCCAGCAGTTCGCGCAGCGTGACGCCGAGGCTGTAGACGTCGGTGCGCGCATCGCCGGGCTCCCCGCGCAACTGCTCGGGCGCCATGTACGGCACCGAACCGACCTCGGCGCTGTCGCGGGTCATGCGATCCACGCCGCGCGGCAACGCCAGGCCGAAGTCGAGCAGCACGACGCGGCCCTCGGGCGTGATCACGACGTTGCTCGGCTTGACATCGCGGTGCACGACGCCGCGCGCGTGCGCGTGCGCCAGTGCTTCCGCGAGGCGCCGGCCGATCGTCAGGCAGACCTGTTGCCAGTCGCCGGTGAACAGCATGTCGGTCAGCCCGGCCCGGTCCACGCCGGCGCGTCGCGCGACGACGTCGGCGAGATCGGCGCCGCCGATGCCGTTCGGATCGCGCCCGGCGAACTCTTCGAGCACTGCGTCGAGGCTGGCGCCGTGCAGCAGCTCCATCGCGAAGTAGGGGACCGAATCGGCCTCGCCGACCGTGAACACAGCGACGATGCTCGGGTGCGACAGCCGCGCCACCGCTTCGACTTCGCGCCGGAAGCGCTCGCGCGCGCCCGGGAACAGCAGGTGTTCGGGCCGAACCAGCTTCAGCGCGACGCTGCGGCCGAGCCGTTCCTGGCGCGCTTCGTAGACCACGCCCATGCCCCCCTGTCCCAGCACGCGCCCGAGCGTGAATTCGCCGAGCCGGTGCGGCACCCGCGCCTCGCCGCTCGCGGCGCCGACGAACCCCGACTCGCGCAGGATCGCGAAGCGCTGCCGCAAGCGATCGGCGAGGTCGGGCCGGCTCGCACACTGCTCGGCTACCGCCGACTCCCATTCGGCCTCGGGTCGCTCGAGGATCTGGCGCAGGACGTCGCTGGTCTCGTTCACCGTGGAGTGGATTGCCGTGGCGGCCGCCGGATCACGGCACGTTACGATCCCGGAATGACCCCTGGCGAGCAGCCCGGCGACGAACTCGGGGACCTGGTCGCCCGGGCGGGCACCGGCGACGCTCCCTCCCTCGACGCCCTGCTCGTGCGCTATCTGCCCCGCCTGCGGGCCTTCGTGCGTTTGCGGGTCAACGACATGGTCCGCCAGCGCGAGTCGTGCTCGGATCTCGTGCAGTCGGTGTGCCGTGAAGTGCTCGAGGGCCAGGACGGGTTCCGCTGGCAGGGCGAGGGGCCCTTCCGCGCCTGGCTGTTCCGCACCGCGCTCAACAAGATCTGTGAGCGCGCGCGCAGCATGACGCAGCAGAAGCGCGATGTGCGCCGCGAGGTATCGCCCGGCAGCCAGGCGGACTACGGCGGTCTCCGCACCAGGGAGCCATCCGCGAGCCAGGTCGCCATGGCCGCCGAGTTGCAGGAACGGATGGAGCGGGCGTTCGACGTGCTCGCGGACGATCATCGCGAGGTCATTGCGCTGTCGCGGATCGTCGGCCTTTCGCACGCCGAGATCGCGCAGGCTCTCGGCCGCAGCGAGGGAGCCGTGCGCATGCTGTTGTCGCGCGCTCTCGTTGCCTATGTCGAGGCGATGGAGAGGATCGTCGACGGGCGGCGCCAGGACCCACCTGCCTGAGCGAAACTGTCTGTCGTCGCGTGACGCGCCGCGGCCTTCGGCAATCACCCGTGCACCTCGCCGACCCGGCGGGCAGTGCAGGTGTTGCGATGCAGATCGGTTGGCCTCGTACGGCGCGGCTCCTGGCCGCGGTTCCCCTGTGGTGCAGGTTCGCGGTGCTCTGGCTGGCGGCGGCCTTGCCCGCGCAGGTGACCTGGGTGGGCGCGGGAACGCCACCGCCGGGGCGCCACGTGCAGCAGGGGCCACTCCCGTTCTCCTACCCCTTCAAGCCGGAGCGGGCGTTCTTCGACGACAGCCGCGGGCGAGCAAACTGCCTGTTCGTGAATACCGGCAACGTCACCTGGGCGACGTACGCCAACGCGGTGGAGTTCGACGGCGCGGCATGGACGACCGCGCCGACGCAAGGGCCTTACGCCATCTTGACGGACTCGCCGATCGGTGCCGACCCCCGCGGCGCTGGCATGCAGGTCCATTTCGGCGGCAGGCAGTCCTGGTTCGTCGTCGGCGACACCAACATCTGGAATCCAGTCGCCCGTTCCTGGTCGATCGTGAACCCGGCCACCCGACCCGCTGCCCGTTTCTCGCACTCGCTGGCGTTGCTGCCGGGAGTCGGAACGGTCATGTTCGGCGGCGATACCACCGTACCGCTCAGCGGCGGCGAACTGGACGACACGTGGTTCTGGGACGGCAGCGACTGGCGCGAAGTGCAAACGTCGCCGCGCCCGAGCCCGCGCACTGCGGCGGCGATGGCGTTCGACCCCGCGACCGGCGAACTGCTCCTGTTCGGCGGCGGTGGCCTCACCGACACGTGGTCGTTCAACGGTACGCGCTGGTTGCAGCGGCAACCGCAAAACAGTCCGCCGCCGGGTTCGGTGCAGGCGATCACCGACCCGGTGCGCGGTCACGTCGTGCTGTTCGGCGGCACGATCGGCGGGGGCAACCCGTTCCGGAACGACACCTGGACCTGGAACGGCAGCGACTGGAGCCTGCGGGCCCCAGCCCACTCGCCGCCGCCGCGAACCGAAGCCCGGTTGGTCTGGGACACGCTATGGCAGCGGGTGCTGATGTTGAGCGGCTGGACCGGCGGCAACGGGTTGCCGGACACCTGGGCGTGGGACGGCACCGACTGGACGGAGTTGCGCAATACGAACCGCCCGACGACCGTGGTGCCGTGGGCGCGCAGCTTCGCGACCCTGACGCAGGATGCCCAGGGCAGGACGGTGTTGTTCGGCGGCCAGGTGCGCCAGGGGATCCAGGAGATTCCGCTGACCGACACGTGGGAAGGCGCGGACCGCACCTGGCAACGCCGCACGCCGGCCAACTCGCCGCCGCCATCGTTCGCCAACGCGGGAACCGTGCTGCGGAGCACCGGGGCGGTGTCCTGGTTTCCCGGCGTGGGCCAGTTCGGTGGTGCGGTCAACCAGCTGTGGACGTGGACGGGATCGAACTGGACCGGCGTGCCGCTACAGACCGCGTCGCTCACGCCGCTGCATCAGGTCGCGGGTTCGCTGCAGAGCTCGCAGCTCGGCTGGGTGCTCGTGCGGCTGGTGACGACCGGCCCGGCGCCGTTCCTGTCGCACACGCTGCAACTCGTCGTGCCCGGCACGGGCATCGTGCAGCCGATGTTCCCGGCCGGCGGTCCATCGCCGCGCACCGGCAGCGCGATGACGCAGGCGACGTCGGCGACCGTGCACGGCAACAAGGTCTGGCTGTTCGGCGGCGGCGGCAGCGCACCGTACTTCAACGACGTCTGGGAGCTTGCCGACACCGGCAGTGGCGGCAACCTCGCGTGGACGCAACGGTTGCCGGCGGCCTGGTCACCGGTGCCCCCGGGCCGCGCCCATGCGGCCTTCGCGTACGACGAACTGCGCAACCGGCTCGTCGTCGTCGGCGGCAACAACGGGTCTTCGCTCGGCGACACCTGGACGTTCGATC
>JADJPQ010000018.1 GCA_016713175.1 Planctomycetota bacterium | reverse complement strand
TCGCCGGCTCGGGTTGCAGGACCCGTCCGGACCGCCAACTGTTGAAAACAATCCACATGCGACCGTGTGGCTGACCTCCGACACGACCGCGACGCCTCGGACTGTAGCGAACGGCGCGCCGCACGCAATGCCGTTGCCACCGAACTTTGCACGACTTGCGACGGGAGCACGCGACCCGGATCGAAGCTCTTCGGCGGCCCGCTCCGCAGGCTGGCAAAGGCTCGGGGATTGCCATGATCCGAGCCCGCGCTTGCCTCGTCGGGGTGTCCGAGTCGATCCTGTGGAGAGATGCGGATCCTGCAGATCGTCCACGGCCTGCTGCCCGAGTCGCTTGGCGGCGTCGAAGTGCACGTCCACGCGATCACGCGGGACCTCGCGACCGCCGGTCACGACCTGCATGTGTTCGCCCGCAGCAGCGCCCCGGGGCAACCGCAAGGAACGTTCACGACCGAGCGCGGCCGGCCGTCGGTCACCCGGGTTGCCTACCGGTGGGAAGCGCTCGCGAGCTTCGATGACATCCAGCGCTGTCCGCCGATGGCCGCGGCCCTTGGCCGATTCCTCGACGAACGCGCAGCGGCGGGGGAACGATTCGACATCGCACACATCCACCACCTGACCGGCATGTCCACCGATGCGGTCGGCGAACTGCGCCAGCGCGGCATTCCGATCGTGTTCACGATGCACGACTACTGGACGTTCTGTCCGCGCGGCCAGCTGTTCCATCCGGACGGCACGTTCTGTGGCCAGGTCGAAGTCGGGCGCTGCGGCAACTGCCTGCATCGCACCTGGCCAGGCCTCGTCGCCGATGACGAAGCCGGACGCGCCGCAGCGACCGCCACCCACGCGCGTGCCCGCGCGCTGTTCGCGCAGGTCGATCAATTGTGCGTGCCGTCACTTCGCGCGTTGCCGCCGCTGCAGGCCCTCGGCGTCGACCTCGCCGGCGTGATCGTCGTCGAGTACGGCATCGACACCGCGGCGTTCGCCGCAGTTCCCGAGGTCGTCGCGGATCCACGCCGCCCGTTGCGGATCGGTTGTTTCGGCACGCTGATCCCCAACAAGGGCATCCACGTGCTGGTCGAAGCCGCGCTGAAACTGCCGCCGGGCCTGGTCGAGATCCGACTGCACGGCAACACCGTCAGCTACCACGGCGACACCAGCTATCTGACGCGCACCTTCGCGTCGCTGCGGGCCGGCGGCGAAGTCACCTACTTCGGTCCGTACCGTCCGGAAGCGATGCCGGCGCTGCTGGCGGAGATCGATGTCATCGCCGCCCCGGCACTGTGGGCGGAAACCTACGGCATCGGCGTCCGCGAGGGCCTGCGCGCCGGCCGCGCCGCACTGTGCAGTCGGATCGGTGGCCTGCAGGATGCGGTGACCGACGGGGTCGAAGGGCGGGTGTTGCCTCCCGGCGATGTCGCGGCGTGGGCGACGGCGATGGCCGCACTCGCGCGCGATCGCGCCCAGGTGACCAGGATGGGTGCCGCCGCCCGCCGAAGCGGTCGCCCCCACCACGCGGTCGCCGAACAGCTGGCGGCGATCTACCAGAACGTCTGCGCCAGGGGCAGCCGCTCTTGCGACCCGGCGCCGGCGGCGCAATCGTGACCCGATGCGCGTGCTGCTGATTGCCCATGGTTTCCCACCCGACAGCGTCGGCGGCGTCGAGCAGCATGTTCACGGCCTTGCCCATGCCCTGGCCGCGGCCGGTCACGACGTGCACGTGCTCGCGCGCGCATCCCTGCCGCTGCTCGATCAAGGCGTGTTCCTGCCCGGGCCGCACGGCAATCCGCAGGTGACGCGCTACGCGTTCCGCTGGCACGGGGTCGATTCACTCGACACGTTGTACACCTGCCCGCCGATGGCCGCGGCCCTCGCCACGTGGCTGCAAGCACGAACGGCCGCCGGCGAGCGCTTCGACCTCGCCCACCTGCACCACTTGACCGGCGTCACTTCCGATGCCCCCGCGGTGCTGCAGGCGGCCGGCATCCCGGTCGTACTGACGCTGCACGACTACTGGCTCTTGTGCCCGCGCGGGCAGATGTGGCATCGCCGCGAGGAAGTCTGCGACCGCGCTGACCCGGATCGCTGCAGCCCGTGCATCGAGGCGACCTTCACCGGCCTGGTCGTACCGGGCGCTGGTGCCGGAGCGACGGCGCGGCTGCACGCGCGTTCGCGCGCCGCCCTCGCCCAGGTCGACCGCTTCGTGATTCCCTCGGCCCGCGCGATCCCGCCGTACGCCGCCTTCGGCCTCGACCCGACCCGGATCACCGTCGTCGGCAATGGCGTCGACACCGAGCGTCTCGCGACCCTGCCGCCACCGACGTTCGCCGGCCCACTGCGGGTCGGCTACCTTGGCACGTTGATTCCGAGCAAAGGTCTGCACGTGCTGCTCGCGGCGCTGCGGCGGCTGCCGCCAGGGACAGCATCGCTCGACATCCACGGCAACACCGTGCCGTACCACGGCGACGAGGGCTACCTGACGCGTTGCTTTGCGCCACTGCGCGCGGGCGATCCTGTCCGGTACCACGGCCCGTACGTCGCCGCCGATCTACCCCGGATCCTCGCAGCCCTCGACGTCGTCGCGGCGCCCGCACTGTGGCAGGAAGCGTTCGGGTTGACCGTTCGCGAAGCGTTGGCTGCCGGCCGACCCGTGCTGGTGTCCAGGATCGGCGGTCTGCAGGACGCGGTGACCGACGGCACCGAGGGACTGGTACTGCCACCCGGGGATGTCGACGCTTGGGCCGCGGCGATCGCGACACTCGCCGGCAATCCTGATCGGCTGCGCGCGATGGCCGCCAGCTCCCGGCCACGGGCGCGCGGCTTTGCCGAACTGGCAAGCGACGTTGCCCGGATCTACGCCGACCTGCTGTCCGCCCGCCGTCGTTCCGGCGATACGGCCTGGCGCCGTGCTTGACCGGCCGGGTGCCGAAGCCTACTGTTCTTCCCCTTTTCCCCGACGAGCGCATCTTCCGGACAAGCCCAGGCAACTTCCGGACCGGGTAGCGGAGATGCACGTACGGCAGGAGCTTGCATGACGGACACGGTCGCCAACCAACCGGTCGACTCCCTGGACCCCGCCGCGCTGCTGAGCGGCGATGTCACCTACGACAAGCTGGAGGCGTTCCGTCGGGCAACGTTCCAGTCGATCCGCTCGGTCGAACGCCTGCAGGACTGGCTGTCGGGACCGACAGCCAAGGGCATGCCGCGCGCGCTGACCCTTTGGGCCCTCGGCCGGCATCGCGAAGCGATCGAGGTGCTTGCCGAGCAGAAGAGCAACCCAGTCATCGCCGACTGCCTGGCCTTCAGCTACGCCGCACTCGGCCGCTACGACGACGCGCTGAAGCTGTTGACGCGCAAAGACACCGACCAGAAGCAGGCGCTCACGTGGCTGCACGTGCTCGAAGCCAAGGGCGACGGGGACAAGCTGCAGCAAGACCTCGACAAGCTGAAGGGACAGCTGCGCGAGACCGACCGCAAGTACTTCGACGGCCGGGTTCGCGAGTTCCACCGCGAGACCGAGGCCGCGATCGCGTGCTACGACGACGTGCTGGCGCTGGATCCGAGCCACAAGCACGCGCTGTTCCGCCTGGCGGTCAACGTCGACCTCCGCGGGGAAGACGAAGAGGCGCGCGAGCTGTACGAACGTTCGCTGATGGCGCCGCCGGTCAACGCCGCCTGCGTGATCAACCTCGGCGTGCTGTACGAGGACATGGGCAACTACCGCCGGGCGATGCAGTGCTTCGATCTGGCGCTGCAAGCGGATCCGGACAACAACCGCGCCCGGTTGTTCCGGCGCGATGCGGCCGCGGCCCTCAACATGTACTACGACGAGGACCAGGAGCGCCGCGACGACAAGCGCAACAAGCTGCTGCGCACGCCGATCAACGACTTCGAGTTGTCTGTCCGCAGCCGCAACTGCCTCGCGAAGATGAACATCCGGACGCTGGGCGACCTGGTCAAGAAGACCGAGGCCGAGCTGCTCAGCTACAAGAACTTCGGCGAGACGTCGCTGCAGGAGATCAAGGAGATCCTGCGCAACAAGGGTCTGCGGCTGGGCATGACCGCCGACGAACTGATGAACAAGGATCTCGGCGAAGCGACCGAACCAGCGGTCTCGACCGAAGAACAGCCGGATCCGGCCAGCCCCGATCCGTCGCGCCGCCCGATCACCGAGCTGGACCTGTCGGTCCGCAGCCGGCGCATCGTCGACCTGCTGAAGATCCGCACGATCGGCGACCTGTCGAGCAAGACGGAAGCCGAACTGCTCGCCTGCCCGAACTTCGGCCAGACCTCGCTGAACGAGATCAAGACGAAGCTCGACGAACTCGGGCTCTCGCTGCGCAGCTGAGCTGCGCAGCAGAGAGCCGAGTTCCTCGCGCTTCTTGGCTGCCGCCGGAGACCTGGCGAGAGAACCAGAAGGGCGAATCACGCATCCACGCCGGCGCTCCGGCGAAGGCACCAAGGCTCGCGCCCGCAGGGCGCGGGCCTTGGTGCGTTTCGGAGGGCTCGCTTCGCGGGGGGAGCGGGCGGAGGGGGAATCGGTGGACTCGGGCTCTCGGGGCGCAGCGGAGCTGCGCCCCGAGAGCCGAGTTGGGCGATGGCTCAGCGGGCGGTTGGGCGTTCGTTCCGGAGTCTTGGGGCGGCGGGGAGCGGGCCGGAGCGCAGGATGGAAGCGAACTCCTCGGCCTCCTCCTGGCTTTGCTGGCTGTGGATCATGCCGTTGCGAGAGATGACGCTTTGGAAGATCGGGGTCGAGATCACTTCGCCATCCCACAGAACCGCGGACGCGCGATTCAGGTTGCGCGCACTCCAGACGCCGTAGGCTTCGCGGCGTGCTTCGACCACTTCGTAGCCGATGCCGGTTCCGCTGGCGAGGGTGACGGCTCGCACGGACTCCGGATCGATGGCCTGGTGATCGAAACCGCGTTGCTCGTGGTCGATCGCGATCAACTCGATCAGCGACGGGGCGGACTCACCCACGCTTGCGGCCGGAGGACCATCCTCCCACTGCGCCTCCTCGTAGAGTGGCACGCATGCTGGCGCAACCGCCGGAGACTGCGTCAACGAACGCGCCCACCGCTTCGAATCCATTGGGTCGGCGCGCAGGCGGCGAACGCACCAGCGCAGCTTGCCGTGTGCGACCGGGCCGCGTTCCGCATCGGCGTGAAACTCGGCCAGGGCACTGGCGTCGCGCAACACGCGTTCCTTGCCGCCGGCGGCGAGCCACGCTTGTAGACGTTGGCGCTCGGCGGCGAGGTCGAACGGGAAGTCGCCGTCCTTGGTTGGCGCCACAGCGACCATTCGCAACTCCAGCGCACCGACTCGCTCGATTCGCCGTCGGACTTTCGGCAGGTCCACCGCCGCATCGACGGTGACCGTGAAGCCGGTGGCGCCGGCGCGGGCGACGATGGCGTCGTCACCGACGCGGTACTGCAGGCGCCGGACGGTCTCGGCCAGCACGGTCTCGAGATCCGCCTTCGAATCGGCCCGTAGCCCACGCTGCAACGCATCCACGGGCAGTTCGTACTCGAGACGAGCGGCGCCGGCCGCGGGCGCTGGCTCTTGGGCGAATGCCACGTCCATTCCAAACACGGCCACCGCGATCGCCAGACCAAGACCTGCAACTTTGAACTCCATGCAAACTCCTATCCCGAGGGCAACTCGAGGCCCGCGATTCTATCAGAGCCTACCAACAGCGATGCCACCGATCTCTCGGCCGGCACGCCTAT
This sequence comes from Planctomycetota bacterium, assembly GCA_016713175.1. Classification (GTDB taxonomy): domain Bacteria; phylum Planctomycetota; class UBA1135; order UBA1135; family UBA2386; genus JADJPQ01. The sequence goes on along the minus strand of JADJPQ010000018.1, from coordinate 71,748 downwards.
CGCGCCGAGCTACCCTCCTTGCGCCACCTCCAGAGCGCGGTACCGAAGAATCATGCCAGCGCTGCGAGCACGGGTCGTCAATGGCCGATTGATCCTGGACGAACCAACGACGTTGCCTGAGGGCACCGTGCTGGATCTCGTCCTCGACGACGAGGGCGACGATCTTTCGCCGCAGGACCTGATGGTCCGCGACGAGGCAATCCTCAGCGGCTGGGAGTCGGCGAAGCTTGGCCGGGGCCGGCCGGCCGAGGACGTCCTTCGCGACCTGCGCAAGCCCAAATGAGGCTGATGATCACACCGACGCCGACGAGCCGATCGCGGCGATCGACAGGTGGTGGATGGTTCATCGGCCCGCGGCGCCGGCCCTTTTCGCCGAAGAACTCGCAGCCTCCTTTGACCTGCTCCGCCGCTTGCCGCGAGCAGGCAGGTCATTCCGTGCCTTGGCGATTCCTGACCTGCGCCGCCTGCTGCTACGCGCGACTCGGACCATGTGTACTACGCCCCGCGCAACGAGGTGCTCTGGGTGTTGGCCGTCTGGAGCGCGTGTCGCGGAAGCGCGCCTCGGTTCCGACCTCTGCAGTAGCCGCTACTCCGCGAGCAGCTTCATGCCGCCCTGCGCGACGCCGAACTGACTGTGCGCGCCGGTGCGGGTCGCCAGGCTGGCAGCGTCCAAGCGTCCGGCCAGCAGTTCGCGCCAGGCCCGCAGCACAGTGGTCACCTGCTCCTGCGACTCGCGGACGAACTCGACGCGGAAGCGGCGGACGCCGGCGCTGCGCAATCGACCGGCCCAGGCGGCACTCTGTTGCGGCTCATGATGGAACACCGTGTTGCGGCAACCGACGTCGACGATGACCGGATGCTGGCGGCCCTGATGATCCTGCACCGCGACCTGGTGGCGTTCGCACGGCCGGCCACAGCTGCGGAAGTCACGGCCGGAAGACAGCAGGTGCGCGTAGATGCAGTGCTCGGTGTGGAACGTGGGGATCCGGTGATGCGCGACCACCGCCAGACGTGCCGCCGGAACGTGCGCGAGCATCGCCAGCAGCTGCGCTTCGTCGAGATCGAACGACGCGGTGACCGTGTCCAGACCAAGCCCGAGCAGGTGTCGAGCCGTCAGCGAGTTGGTGACGTTCAGCGAGAAGTCGCCGTGCAGCAGCGCCGACAGTCCGCGTTCGCGCGCTTGCAGGAAGGTCATCAGCGCACCGAGATGCCGAACCAGGATGCCGTCGGGCGAGAGGCGCAGGATGCGGTCATCGATCGCTTCCTCGCCGGGCTTGCCGATCCGCGGGGTCGCGATGGTCACCGAAAGCCCGGCGGCGCGCGCGCGGTCGACGGCCTTGCCGAGGCCGGTGAACTCCATCCAGTCGAGTTCGACTTCGGGCAGACCCAGCGCGATCACCGCTTCGAGCTGGGCGTCGTGGCGGACCAGCGGCACCAACTGCAGGGCCGGCGGCGCCGGCCGGTTGGCATCGACCTCCGCGAGTTGAAGGCGCACGGCGGGCATCGCCGGTTCGGCGCGGACCGTCCGCTCTGGACCGCGTTCGAGGGCAGGCAACAGTTCGGCAACCAAGCGACGGCGCAGTTCCTTCAGTTCGGAAGCAGGAACGTGCAGGCCCGGCGCGAGGCCTTCGGTGTCGAGGGCAGCGAGCGCGAACGGTGTGCCACCGAACGCGCCGAGCTTGTCGGCGAGCAGAGCGGCGTCGAGGCCGGTGCCGCGTGCGGGCTGCAACGGCGTCGCCGAGTGCACCGTCGCTTCGTGTCGGCCGTGGCGCGCGGTGACCTGCAACGGTTCACCGGCAGCACCGCGCACATGGAGCGCGAGCGGATTCCTGCCCTCGGGCTCGTCGCCACGAACGGTCTTGTCGGCGGCGGTCGCCAAGGCCGGGTCGGAAGTCACCCAGACGCGATCGCCGGTGCGCACGCGCGACAGATCCGGGCCAGGATTGCCGAACGTCAGCCGCAGTTCGTTGCCGCGCGACTCGACGAAGAACACCGGACCACCCGGTTCGTTCTTCTGTTCCGGGTTGCCCTGATCGAACACGATGCCCATGCCGGGGCGGACCTGCAGCGGCGCTGGCCCAACCTGCGTCGGCAACGGCGACGCAACCTCGCCCTGCGGCGCCGCCGCACGTCCCTGCCCGAGACCACCGGTCCATGGCCGGCCCGATTCGTCGACGCGAACGGTGACGGAGTCGCCGAGGACCACGGCGACGCGACCGACGTAGACGCCGCGGTGCTTGGGGAACCGGCCTTCGACCAGCGTCTGGTGATCGCTGCCGGCGAGGAAGCCGTCGCTGAAGCCGCGCGTGTAGCTGAGCGACATCGCCAGCAGATCCTGCGCCAGCTGCCGTTCGGCCGCTTTGCGATCGCCGCCCGTGGCCAACGCGTCGACCCAGCGCCGATAGCCAGCCGTCGACGTCGCGACGTACTGCGGGCCCTTCTGCCGCCCCTCGATCTTCAGCCCGTGCACGCCGATCCGCAGCAGCTCGGGCACCGCGCGCACGCCGGCCAGGTCCTTCGGGCTCAGCAGGTACTGCACGTCACCGAGCGCGTGGGTCTTGCCGTCGACGACGAACTCGTACGGCATCCGACAGCTCTGCGCACACTGCCCACGATTGGCCGAACGTCCGCCCCACGCCTCGCTGGTCAGGCACTGGCCACTCCACGACACGCACAGGGCGCCGTGGATGAAGACTTCCACCTCGAGCGGAGTGCCGGCAGCAAAGCGTTCGATCTCGGCGACCGATAGTTCGCGCGGCACGACGACGCGGGTGACGCCGAGCGCGGCTGCGAACGCCGCCGCGGCGGGACTGGCGATCGTCATCTGCGTGCTGCCGTGCAGTTCGAGCTCCGGACAGATCGTGCGGGCCAGCAGGCAGACCGCGGGATCCTGCACGATCAGCGCATCGACACCGGCGGCGGCGATCTGGCGCAGCACGTGTTCCATCGCCGGCAGTTCGGGTTCGAACACCAGTGTGTTCAACGTCACGTAGGCACGCGCACCGGCGCGGTGGATCCGGGCAACGGTGGCCGGCAGTTCGGCCAGCTCGAAGTTGGCGGCGCGGGCGCGGGCGTTGAAGCCGTCCTGCAGGCCGAAGTAGACCGCATCGGCGCCGGCGGCGAGGGCGGCGGCGAGCGCTTCCGGCGAACCGGCGGGCGCGAGCACTTCTGGTTTGCGAACGGGCGAAGCCAAGGGCCGGGTAGTATCGCGACCGAGGCTTCCCCTGCAATGTCCGGCGATCCGCAACTGCACGCGCTGCGCCAGCGCATGGATGCTCTGAATTCCCGGCTGGTTCTGCTGCTGCACGAACGAGCGGCGCTGGCGCGGACGATCGGGCGGCACAAACGGGCCGTTGGCATCGCGTTGGCGGACCCCGAACGCGAGGCTGCGATGCTGCAGGAGTTGCTGCGGGCGACGACGCCGACCGACGGTTTTCCGCCGGCGGCGCTGGCCCGGCTGCTGCAGGCGGTGTTCGCGGAGTCGCGCGCGCTGGTCGAACAGCTCGGCCGGGAATGAACGTCGGCGAACCGGCGCCGGGAACGACGCTCGGCTTCCGTGGCCCGGGCCGGCCCCTTCTCGATGTCGCCCACTGCCCGCTCGCGGCAGCAGCGACCCATGCCGTAGTCGCACCTCTGCGGGGCTGCAAGAACCCGGCTACCGGCTGCGGTCGGCAACGCCGTTCGATCTCTTCCCGCAGACTTCCCCTCTGGAAGTTCGTCGCGCTCCTCGACAATGCCACCGGCACTGTCGGTTCCGGCTTCACCGAGGTGGCCGCGCCAGCCGATCCAGCGACGACGGACTGACGCCACAATGAAAGCCACCCTCGTCGCCTGCCATCCCGTGACCGCCACGACGCTGCACACGCTCGCCATCGACATCGGCGGTTCCGGCCTGAAGGCTTCGGTGCTCGATGACAAGGGCGAGATGGTCTGCGATCGTGTGCGCATCGACACGCCGGTCGGCAGCCACCCGGACGAGATCGTTCGCGCGCTCGTGACACTCTGCGACCAGCTGCCGCCGTTCGACCGGATCGCCGTCGGTTTCCCGGGCATGGTCCGCGATGGCATCGTCCGCACGGCGCCCAATCTCGGCCACGATGCCTGGGCTGGCTACCCGCTGGCACTCGAACTCGAACGCAACCTGCAGAAACCCGCGCGACTGGCCAACGATGCTGACGTGCAGGGTCTGGCTGCGATCGCCGGCAAGGGGCTCGAGATGGTCATCACGCTGGGCACCGGCTTTGGCACGTCGCTGTACCTGGACGGCAAGCTGTGCCCGCATCTGGAGCTCGCGCACCTGCCATTCCGCAAGGGCGAGACCTTCGACGTGCAGCTGGGCGACGCCGCACGCAAGGACGTCGGCAGCAAGAAATGGAACAAGCGCGTCCGCAAGGCGATCGCGCTGCTGCGCACGCTGACGCACTTCGATCACCTCTACATCGGCGGCGGCAACGCCAGGAAGATCGACTTCGAATTGCCGGCCGACATCTCGCTGGTCGACAACTCCGCCGGCATCTGCGGCGGCGTGCACCTGTGGCGCTGAGGCGTCAGGAACGCTGCTCGAACCAGATCGTGTCGGTCAACAGTTCCCGCAGCACCGACGTCGCATAGCTGCCGCGTGGCAACGCGAACTGTAGCCGCAGGCCACCGTCGACCGCCTCCGCCGCGCACTCGCTGACCGGGATCCGCAGCGGCCGCCGTTCGCCGGCGGCGACACCGAACGGCAGATCCCAGAACCGGTCCGGATCGACGCCGAGTTCGGCGAGCGCCGCCACTTCGATGGCGCGCGGCTCACCGTCGGGCACCGCCATCTTCGGCCCCGGCATCGGCCCGCTCGGCGAGAGCTCGAACGCATCCGCGCGCGGCTGTTCCTGCGCCGGGTCGTCGACCGGAAACGTCGCGCCGTTGCGATGCAGGAACGCCAGGTCGCCGGCCAGCAGCGTGCCAAGGCACTGCAACCGCTGCATCACCACGCGATTGAACAATTCGCTCTGCACCGCCGAGATCACCAGCCCGAACACCCGCCGCGGCATCTTGCGCGCGAACTGCACCGGATCGCCGTGCAGGATGTCGAGCCCCTTCTGCAGGTTGGCGCCGCGCTTGCCAAAGCGCTGTTCGCCGAAGTAGTTCGGCACACCGATGCGCTGCAACTCCGCCAGGTTGGCCTGCGCCCGCGCGACGTCGTCCGGCGCGGTGCCACGCAGCGTGATCGAGAACCGGTTGCCGCGCAGATGGCCGAGCTTCAGCTTGTTGCCATGGCGGGCGACCCGCAGCACCGCGAATCGGTCGCCGCGCAGCGCCTCGACCACACGCGAATCGACGTGCTCGACCGAGACCCACTGCCGCGAAACCGCCTGGGCATCCTTCAGGCCGGCGACGCCGAACGACTTCGGATGGCGATCGAGCCGCCGGCCCAGTTCGTCCAGCAGATCGATTGTCGACAGCCCGCGCTTCTCGATCCACAGGAAGGCGTGATCGCCCTGCCCGGACGGCTCGTAGGCCGGCAGTTCGTCGACGACGAAGTCCTCGGGGGTGGACTTGTAGCGCCCGGCGAAGAAGCCCTGGCTGCAGCCGCGCGGCACCGGCCGGGTGGGTTTGATCGCCGGCATCGGCGCCGTCAGGCGTCCTTCTTGCCCTTCTTGGCCTTCTTCTTGTCGGCCGCCGGCTCGGCCGCCACGGCGACCTCGAGTTCGGCTGCCGGCTGAGGCTGCGGTTTGAACGCCGCCACCGGATCGCGTCCGGTCGCGTAGGCCAGCAGGCGCGCCATCTCGTCCCGCATCGAAGCGCGCGGCACGATGCGGTCGATCTGGCCCTTCTCGAGCAGGAACTCGGCGCGCTGGAAGCCCTTCGGCAGTTCCTTCTTGATCGTCGTCGCGATCACGCGTGGTCCGGCGAAGCCGATCAGGGCACCGGGCTCTGCCAGCAGGATGTCGCAGACCGAGGCAAAGCTGGCGGTCACGCCGCCGGTCGTGGGATGGGTCATCACCGAGATCGAGAAGCCACCGACGCGGTTCAGCCGGCTCAACGCGCCACAGGTCTTCGCCATCTGCATCAACGAGATCGCGCCTTCGTGCATTCGCGCGCCACCCGAACAGGCGAACAACACCAGCGGCAGGCCTTTCTCGACCGCCAGTTCGGCCGAGCGGGCGACCTTCTCCCCGACGACCATGCCCATCGAGCCGCCGAGGAAGCTGAAGTTCATCACGCCGAGCGCGCACGGGATACCCTTGACCGTACAGGTGCCGGCGATCATCGCTTCGGTCTCCGAAGTCTTCGCCTGCGTTTGCTTCAACTTCTCGGCGTAGGGCACCCGGTCGTTGAAGCCGAGCCGATCGACCGGCTGCAGTTCCTTCCACATCTCCTCGAACGTGCCGGCATCGGCCGTCAACGCGACGCGCTCGCGCCCGGGCAAGGTGAAGTGGTAGCCGCAGGTACCGCAGATCCGGTGCTTCTGCTCGAACTCCTTGCGGAACAGCATCGCCCCGCACGACTCGCACTTGATCCAGAGCCCACCGGGCATGTCCTTCTTCTTGCCGAAGCGCGTCCAAGCCATTCGCGGGTTCCTCTTCGGGGTCGTGGAGGTCGGGGGGGTGCAGGATAGCCGGCCCGAGGGGTCGATCGGAAGCGTTGTTTCAGGCGCCGGCTGCCGCTGTGCCGTACGCACCGCTTGCCGCGGCCCGCAACTGCGCGATCCGCGCGGCGCGATCGGGAGCACCGAACACCGCGGTTCCGGCCACGAACACATTGACACCCGCCGCCGCCGCCTGCGCGATCGTCGACGAACCGATACCACCGTCCATCGAGATGTCGCCGCGGAACCCGGCCGTCCGCAACCAGGTGGCTTTGGGCAGCACTTCGGGCATGAACTTCTGGCCGCCGAAACCCGCGAACACGCTCATGATCAGCACCAGATCGAGCCGCGGCAACCACGGCAGCAGCCGTTCGACCGGCGTGTCCGGCTGGATCGACATGCCGACCTTGACGCCGCGCGCACGGACCGAGTCCAGCAGCGCACCGACATCGCCGTGCTGCGCGACTTCGACGTGGAACGTGAACAGGTCGGCGCCGGCGTCCAGGAACGCATCGCGGTAGCGCCAGGGGTCGGTGATCATCAGGTGCACATCGAGCGGCCGGCGCGCGACCTTCTTCATCGCCTGCACGATGAACGGTCCGAACGTCAGGTTCGGCACGAAGTGGCCATCCATGACATCGAGGTGCAGCCAGTCGGCACCGGCATTCTCGACCGAGGCGATCTCGTCACCCAGACGCGCAAAGTCGGCGGCGAGCAGGGATGGGGCGATGCGGATCTCGTGCACGAACGGGTTCTAGCAGGAAGCGGCCGCATCTGCAGCAATCGCCACCGGCTGGCCGCGACGCCGGCCCACCGGGAATCCACAGCCTTCGCGAACAGCAACCCGGTGCCTGTCGCTCCACCGGCACCTCTGACCCACTGGTCATCCTACCCAAGAGTTCCGCCGATGTTCCCCACCCTCCGTCATGCGTTCCTCCCCGCCCTGTTGCTTGGCTGCCTGCTGCCCGCCGCGGCTCCCGCGCCGAGCCCGGTGCCACCGCTGCCGATCGTGACCGCTCGGCTGTCCATCACCTACGTCGGCAACGGCTACTACATGGTGGTCGTGTCCGGCCAGGCATCGCAAGCGAATGTCCCGATGGGCATCCGCGTCTATGGCGACGACACCTGGTTCGACGACCACCTGTTCAGCATCGGCGTCGGCTTCGCCCGTACTGGCTTCGACGGCACGTTCTCGTACAGCCAGATGGTCTATCGCGGCACGCTGAACGAAGACTGGGAAGGCACCGACGAGATCTACGCGATCGCTGACGTGCAAGGCGCCGGCAGTTCGCGGACCAACACGATCTCGCGGTCGTTCTGACCGCTGCCCCTGGCCTACTGGTTCAGCCGCGACAGCACGGCGTTGCTGAGTTGCACGCCAGCCGGCAACGCGGCGCCGCCCTGGGCGTAGACCACGGCACCGCGCGCCACTGCGGCGTCCGGCAAGGACAGTGAGAACTTCGCTTCGCCGGTCGCATCGGCAGTCGCGATCAGGATCAGCAGCGGATCGACCAGCAGCACGCCAAGACCCGGCATCGCCTGGTGGCGGGCAGTCAGACCGATCCCCAGCAGGCCAGTGCCGGCGCCCGGCAGACCGCCAAGTTCGTAGCGCAGGTTGTCGCCGAGCGACGGCACGCCCAGACCCCGCATTGGCAGCGGATCCTGGCTCGCATCCAGTGCCGAGAACGACATGTGTCCGCTCGGCACCGGTCGGTTCGGCCGCCGCGGCGACGGCCTCGGGAACGTCACCAGCAGCGACGGATCGGTGCCGAGCCGTCCGGTCGATTCGTCGTCCCGCTGCACACCGAACACCAACCGGTCGACTTCGGTCTGACCACCGGGCAGGAACAGCGCCACCGTCTCACCGAGTCCTGAAAGCCGGAAGTTGGCGTGCAGCGGCCCTTCCAGTTCGTTGTCGCACCACACCAGCAGCGTACCGCCGGCCGGCACGATCGAACCGACCGGCAGCGTCCACTTGGTCGGCACCGCCGGATCGTCGGTCAGGTGCCAGCCGGAGGCGTCGATGTCGAACAGGCCGCGGTTGTGCAGCTCGAGCCAATCGTCGTGATCGCCGGCTTCGTCGACGATGCCGTTGACGTTCTGCGCGAGCACTTCGTGGATGTCCAGCATCGGCAGGGATGCGACATCGAGTGCCAGTTCGTGCAGTGCACTCCACTCGCTACCGTCGAACGTCCGCGCCTTCAGCATCGTCGGATTCTGGATCACCAGCGTCGTGCCGGTGCCGGCCGAGATGCCCTGTGCGGCACCACCGGGCGCCCGCGGATCGGTGCCATCGAGCGTGTACCAGATCGTGCCGGTCAGGCCTGCGCGAACCATGTCCACCTGCGTCCCCGTCGCCACAGTCGCGGCGGTCACGTCGATCGTCCGGTTGGTGCTGCGGAACAGCGGCGGCTCGATCAGCGGATACAATCGCGGATGCGACACCGGCACGAACGTGTTGCGCAGCGCTGCGACCAACTGCGGCGTGTTGCCAACGAACATGTTGCGGACCGCGTTGGCGTACGGCACCCAGTCGTTGTTGCGGGTCCAGGTGACGCCGCGCGGATCGAAGCGGCCCCAACGCGCCGATTCGCCGACGACCAGGCGATCGACGACGTTGGTGATCCGGTTCCAGCGATCGAGGCAGTTCTTCTCCGACAGGGCGCCGTCGTTGTAGCAGTGGCGGTAGACGCGATCCGCGAACGCGACACGGAAGTCGATCTGCTGCTGCACGCCGCGCCACAGCTGCGAGATGTCGTAGCCGCCGCTCAGCAGATCGGGGCAGATCCGCGCACCATCCAGCGGCTGGCCGGGCCGATTCGGCAGGTTGATCCAGCTGTCCTCGCAGTCCCAGACCCAGAACCGCACCTTGCCGGGCGTCGGCAGCATCCGGTTGCCGGCGTACCAGTTGTTGTTGCCGCCGCCAGTGCTCGGCCAGTCGCCGCCGCCGCAGATCGTCCAGTAGAGGATGTAGTCGCAGAAGCTCGGCACCTCGAGCCGCGCCTGCACGTTCGTCCAGTTGGTCGCGCTGGCGATCAAGCCGTTGAACCAGCTCGGGTTGCCATCGACGGTGCCGCCGTGGTTGCGCGCGAAGTAGTCCTGCTTGTCGCCGCCAAACCAATCCGACCAGAAGCCCGATTCCGGCCGTTCGACCGGGTTGTAGAGACCCCAGTAGCAGCCGTTCAGGTACAGGTGGACGAACATGCCGCGCGGCCCGAAGCCGGTCATCGCGATCTGCGAGCTGCGGCCCATCTCGTCGACGCTGAACGAATAGCGGCCCTGGCGGGCCGGTTCGTTGTACAGGATGCCGTCGTTGAACCCCGCGCGCAGCACCAGGCCATCGAACGACGTGACACCGCTGCCCGCACCCTCAGCCGAGTCGCGGAACAGATCGTGCCGCCACTTGTCGTCGCCGTAGCTGGCGCGGAAGTAGACGCGGATGCTGCGCTTGTTCTGGGTCCACGAGTGCGGCGTCAGGCCGCAGCGCGCGGCGTCGTCGCGGCCGTTCGGATGCATCACTTCGATCGAACCGGGCACTTCGATCGAACTGTTGGCGGCGAACAGCACACCGTTGCTGCCGAAGATCTGCGCGTGCTCGCCGACGACCGACATCGATGGGATCGCGGCCAGGTCGGCGCGGATGCGGCCGCTGTAGAGCGGCGAGTTGACGACGTTCTGATCCATGTCGAACCAGACCTGCGTCGGAAAGCCCGCAGGCCGGGTCTGCTGGACGACGCGATCGACGAACACGTAGGTGTGCGTGTCGACGTTGGTCGGCAACATGCCGGTCTTGTAGGCGTAGGCGCGGATGACGACGGCCGGCGTCAGCGGGCGCAGGCCGGCGTTGGTGCTCAGCGGATCGATCCGTACGGTCAGGGGGCTTGGCCCTTCGGCCCACAGGGTCGCGGTGCGCGGATCGCCGCAGTTCAGCGTGTAGCGGATCGTCGCGCCGGGGGTCGCGGTCGACAGCACCAGGTCGAACGGCGCCGATTGCAGACTGCGGCCGACGGAGAACTGGGTGTCGGCGACCTGGTTCTGGCAGAACAGCGGCGAGGCCGCGACGACGGCGACCAGGGTCGCGAACTTGGTGTGGAGCATCCGGTGGAGAGCTGGCCGTTGGGCGGCGGAGAGCAGCCCATTGCAGACGGCCCCTCCACCGCGGTCAAGGAGGGGCCAGCACACATCTGCCCCGGCCGCCTCGAAGCGCCGTTCCTACCGGCCGCCGCCGATGTCCTTCCGGTAGTGCATGCCGACGAACTCGATCTTCTGCAGCGCTGCGTAGGCCGCCGCCCGCGCCGCGATCAGATCGGCCCCCAGCGCCGTCACCGCCAGCACGCGCCCACCGGCAGTCAGCACGTCGCCGCCCTTCTTCTGCGTGCCGCTGTGGAACACCTGCAGGTCCGCGCTGCCGACCACCTGGGCGAGCCCCTGGATCGGCACGTTCTTCTTGTAGTCGCCCGGGTAGCCACCGCTGCACGCCACCACCGTGACGCACGGCCGCGGATCCCAGACCGGCGCGTCGAGCTTGTCGAGCGTCCCATCGACGGTCGCCAGCATCAGCGGCACCAGATCGCTCTTCAACCGCATCAGCAGCGGCTGCGTCTCCGGATCGCCGAGACGACAGTTGTACTCCAGCACGCGCGGTCCCTGCGCAGTCAGCATCAGGCCGGCATACAAGAACCCCTGGTAGCGCCGCCCCTCACGATTCATCGCGTGGATGGTCGGAAACACGACCTGCCCCTCGATCTGCGCCATCGTCCGCGACGGCACCGGCACCGGCGAAAACGCCCCCATGCCGCCGGTGTTGGGCCCTTTGTCGCCATCGAACACCGCCTTGTGATCGCGCGCCGGCTCGAACGGCACGATCGTCTGGCCATCGGTCAGCGTCATCACCGACAGTTCCTGGCCCTCGAGGAACTCCTCGAACACCACCACCGCGCCGGCCTCGCCGAAGCGCCGCTTTTCGAAGCAGTCGATGATCGCGGTCTTGGCCTCCTCAGGCTTCTTGCAGATCGCGACGCCCTTGCCGGCCGCGAGGCCCGACGCCTTGACGACGATCGGGCCCGGCTCGCGCAGATCCAGGAATGCCCGGGCCTTGGCCAGGTCGTCGAACGTCCAGTGCTGCGGCGATGGGATCCGGTGCCGGCGACACAGTTCGCGCGCCCAGGCCTTGCTGCCCTCGATCTCGGCGGCGGCCTTGTTGGGGCCAAAGCACTTGCGGTTGGCCTTCTGCAGTTCGTCGACCAGACCCAGGCACAGCGGCGCCTCGGGGCCGACGACGGTCAGGTCGATCTTGTGGTCGACCGCGAACGCGCGGATGCCGGCGATGTCGTCGGCGGCGAGGTCGACGTTCTCGGCGATCGTCGCGGTGCCGGCGTTGCCGGGCGCACAGAAGACCTTGGTCACCAGGGGCGACTGCGCGATCTTCCAGCAAAGAGCGTGTTCGCGGCCACCGCCGCCGACCACCAGGATCTTCATGGGGCGAACGTTGTAGCGGCGGGATGGCGTGGCGGCGAGGGTGCTGTGCGGTTCCGCGACCCATCGGTCACGCCGAAGGACCAATCTTCTGATACCTGGTAGTTCATGCTCGCCGACGCTTTGCACCCCGCCGAGCCCGGACGTCGGCGAAGAACTGGGCCGCCGGCAGGCCTTGGCCCCGCCTGCCTTGCTCGAGCCCCTTCTGGATGCAGCGCAGCTCCTCGAGCGTCGCCATCGCCTCGAGCACGCGTTGGAAGGTCGCGGCGCTCATCACCGCAAGCTCCGCTTGGCCGTTGACGGTCAACATCACGGCGCGCCGGCTGTTGGTGAGGTCCTTCAAGAACCTCGGCGTCTGCCGCTTGAAATCGGTCAACGACCGTACGTCACGGCCCAGGTCGATCAAGTTCATGGTCGCTCCAGATGCGAATTCGCACCTTCTTGAATGCTATTCCGACCGGAAAGTCGACGTCCAACACCACGCCTCAACGCACCGCGACCACCACCCCATTGGCGTCGTTGGTGAACTGCCACGACCGGCTGCCGACCTGGATCCCGCCGATGAAGCCCTTGGCATCACGAGTCAGCCGCGCATACCGGACCACCAGGTTGTTGGCATCGTCGTTCTCGCAAAATCGCACCTTGTCCGCCCCCTTGCTCAGCAGATCGATGTAGAACAACACCTCGGTGAGGTTGCTGCGATACCCGCGCTGCCAGCGATCGAGCGCCACCTCGATCCGGCCCTCGCTGCTGTTCCAGAACTGGTTGCCCTGCGTCGCCAGGCTCTCCTGCGGCGCGCCGAGGAAGAAGACGATGTCGCCGCGCATGAACCCGAAGTGCTTCCAGCCGGCGCCGGCGCCGCGGTCGTAGAAGTCGCGCAGCGTCGTCGCCCACGGCGCCACCCCGTCCCAGAAGCCGCGCTGCCGCCAGTCCGCCTGCGTCAGCGCTTCGCTGTACCAGCCGGTCGCCGGATCCGCCTGCAGGTACGGAACACCCGCTGCGTCATGCCCACCGGCCGCGACCAGCAACTGCCCCCACCGCCGCGCCCACGGCGCCGGCAACCGCTGCCGCACATAGGCATCGAAGTCGTGCGCCGCTTCGTGGTGCACGACCGTCATGAACCAGTTCTCGCTGCCGCGTCCGCCGATGACGGTGCGCGCATCGGTGCCAAACCCATACTCGCCGCCGCCGGTCGCCGAGCCGGCGAAGATGTTCTTCAGGTGGCCACGGACCAGATAGTCGCGGCCGCCGAGTGACTCGTGCTGGGTGATGCCTTCGCCGGGATACAGATCGCGCGGGATCATCCGCACCCACTGCCAGATCGCCTCGGCGCCCTGCGGATTCAGGTAGTTGTCGAGCAGCAGCACGCCGATGTCCTCGCACAGCTTGCGATAGCCACCGTTCATCTGCGTGATCTGTACCAGCCGCGCCCGATGCGCTGGATCGTGGTAGCCACAGCGCAGCAGGATCAGGTGCACCATCGCCGCCAGCGACGGGATCTTCGGATTGGCAGTCCGATCGACGCTCGCGGCGCGGAAGTAGCGCGGGTGCGCGACGATCAGCTGTTCGAGCCCTTGCGCGACGGCGGCGACCTGGGACGGCGTGCCCAGCGCCGTGACGAAGTCGTACAGCGCCCCCAGCCGCTGCTGCAGCAGGCTCTTCTCGGTCGCGTTGCCTTCCAGGAACGCCCCGAGATCCTGCGGGTGCGCCGCCACCACCGCCGCGATCGCCGGCAGGTACGACGCCGCGCTCTCACCCCGGGCCCAGCGGATCCGGCCGCCGACATTGCCGCCGAACACCAGGTCGAGCACGGAATCGCCATCGAGATCGACCAGATCCACGAACGCGCCGTCGGTCAGCGCGTGCAGGTCCGGCGCCGAACCGTCGGGCAGGCTGATCGCCAATTGCGCGTTCGCAGAGAGCATCGGCGACGCGGCGCTGCCGCGATTGACGCGATAGTCGATGTTGCCCCAGTTCCACGCGACGAACAGATCCGGCACGCCATCGCGGGAGATGTCGACGGCGCGCGGTGACGCGTTGTACGAGCCTTCGATCTGCAGGCCGGCGCCATCGAGCACGGTGACCGGCGCGGCGAACACGGGCGCGCCGCCACCGGGCAGTCCGTAGGCGATCTGGACATGGCCGGAACCGGCGCCGGTGAACACATCGGGCCGGCCATCGCCGTTCCAGTCCGCCACGTCGATGCGCACGTCGGCAGCGATGAAGTCCCCGCCGGCGGCCGCGCGACAGACGACGCCGGCGGCCAGCACGACATCGCCCGTGGAGTTCGTCGTGCGATACCAGGTCAGCTTGCGCGTGCCGCCGTGGCCGACGACGAGATCGCGCTGGCCATCGCCATCCATGTCGACGACGGCGACCGTCACCCGCCCCGTTCCGGCCTGGATCTGCTGATTGGCGGCGCGCACGCGCTGTCCGGCGGCGAACACCGGCGCCGTCGGTGTTCCGGTGTTGCGATACCACCAGACGGCCCCCTGCACGCCAGCCACCAGATCGACGTCGCCATCGCGATCCCAATCGAGCGCGCGCGGCATGATCGCGACGTTGCCGAAATCGATCCGGGCGCCGCCCGCCGTCAGGCCCTGCAAGCCGACGAACCGGGTCGCGGCGTAGCCCGGTGCCGGCGGCAGCACGCGCAACCGCATCCGCGCCGACGCAACACCACCGCGTCCATCGCTGAGCTTGAACAGGAACTCGTCCGTTCCGACAAATCCGGCTGCGGGCTTGTAGACGAACGTGCCATCGTCGTTGGCGACCGCGGTGCCGTGCGCGGGCTGAGTGAAGGCGCCGACCGTCAGCGGGTCACCTTCGACGTCGTGAACCGACAGCAACACGCTCGGCGTGCGCTTGGGGGTGTCGCGCTCGACGTCGCAATGGCGGTCCACCGCGAATGGCGAGGTATTGGGGAACGGATCGGGCTCTGTCGTCGTGCTGATCTGCGCGGCCAGGGGCGAAGCGAGGATGGCGGCCACCCACGTGATCGATGCAAAGGGACGGCAGGGAACGGTTCGGAGCATGGGACGGCAACGGGGCGCAGGGAGTCTATCGCGTGCACGTGCAGGCCTCCGCGCAGCGGACCGACTTGCCGCCGAAAATGTCTCTGCCACCATACGCCTTGCACGACGCGCTCGGCGCGGCATGTTCGCGACCGCTGGAACGTGCCGTCGCGATGGCTACGGCAACCGCTCGATCGCGGCGCGCAGCGCCGGGCCGAGCCTCGTCCTCATGACCCTGGTCGGAGCAGAGCCGCGATCGCGCGTTCGGCGTCGATGTGGAAGTGGGAGTGCATGATCTGACCGGCCGGGTCGATGACGACGAACCAAGGCGTGCCGCCCGTGTGGTAGTCGATCATCGTCACCGGCGGCGCGGTCTCGTCGCCCGGGTCATGACCGAACGGAATCCGGAGGTCATACCGCAATTGGGTCTCGCGCAAACGCTCGACCGTGTTGTCCTCGGCGCCTTCGAACACCGTCTGCACGACCGCGAAGCCGACGCCGTGCGGCGCCAGAGTCGTCACCAACCGCAGGAGCGACGGGAACCCCGCCGCATGACAACCGTGTCACCAGTGCTGGAAGAAGAACAGCACCTTGTGCCCGGCGCCGAGATCGGCCAGGCGAAGCGACGAACGCGGCCGACCCGAGCCATCGAGCCAGATCGGAACGCGCAGTTCGGGAGCCAGCGATGGAGAACCTGATCTTGTTGGCATGCAAGGCATGCCGGACGTCTGACTCCGGCGGTCCAGCCAATCTACTCCAGATTCGTCGAGGAACGCGAGGCGCAGCCGCGCCGTGCGTCGATCAGTACCAATCCTCCAACCGAAGCCCAGGAACACGCCCGAAGTGGCGGCGGTTGTGCGACACGAGCACCGCCTTCGCCGCGATGGCGTGGGCGGCAACCATGGCGTCGGCGACCCCGCTTGGCCTACCGCGCTTTTGCAGTGCCACCACGAGCGCGCCGTATTGCACGGCGGCGTCGGGGGGAAACGCCTCGACGCCAACGGTGTCCAGGAACAGTTTGACGAGCTTGCGGAGGCGGGTGGCGCCGCGGCGCTCGACGCCATACCAGAGTTCTGCCGCAGTGATCGCGCTGACGCGCAGGTCACTTGGGGCGTGTTGCAACAGACGGTCCTTCACCTTCCCTTCGCCGCGAATCGCGAAGCTCACCGTGTCCGCGTCCAGCATCCAGATCACCGCTTCGACCTCGTCGCGAACGGATCGCGGGCACTGCGGATGGGCTCGGCCGGTGGTCGCTCGATCGGCTCGTCCCACGTGCCAAGCATGGCGATGAAGCTGCGGGGCCACTCGTCGAGTGGTTCGAGGATGATCGTGCGTCCCTGGCGATGGATCAGGACCTCGGCACCGCCGAAGCGAAACTCGCGCGGCAGCCGAACCGCCTGGCTGCCGCCGTTCTTGAACAGACGTGCCCGTGTCATGACATGGGTATATATCGGCACCAGCGGCCGCACAAGGACCGGCGCCGGCAGGAGTAGGCCAACATAGACGCCCGATGGACCGCGGCTCCGACTCTGAACGCGCCGCAAGGAAAGTCGGCTTCGATCGGCTTCGCACTCTTCGCCACCGACCAGGGCGCACGACACGCGCCCCCATCTTGCGCCGGGACCCCATGGCCCCACACGATGGGCCGGATGGAAACCGTTGTCGTCCTCAACCAGGACCAGATGGGCCACGGCGATCGCGCGCTGGGCCAGAAGATCCTCGCCACGTTCCTGAAGAAGTCGATCGCGTTGCCGGGCTTCACGGCGATCGTGTTGTTCAACGCCGGCGTCAAGCTGGTGGCCGGTGATTCGCCGGTGCTCGCCGAGCTGAAGCTGCTGGAAGAACGCGGCATCGACCTGATCCCGTGCGGCACGTGCCTGCAGGCGTTCGCGATCACGCCGGCGGTCGGCAAGGTCGGCGACATGGATTCGATCGTCCGCGAACTCGGCAAGGCCGCGAAGGTCATCACGCTGTGAACGTGCGCGCGCTGGCGACCCTGTTGGGCGCTGCCGTCACTCCTGCGCAGCACGCTGGCCCGGAGCCGCGTGACTGGCCGATGCTGCAACAGCAGGATGTCCGCAACCTCCGCGATCAGGGCCGGGATCTGATCGAACCGGCGTTCCTGGTCCGCGACGATGGCGAACTGTGGGTCAACCCCGATCCGGCCGCCGGCGCCGCGATTCCCGGGCGCTATGTCGAGTTCGGGCTCCCCGACCTGCTGCGCCTCGAGGCGCCCGAGGGGCGCTCCCCGATGACCTGGAATCGAGCGCTCTGGTTCGTGCACGGTCCTGGCGAGCTGCTGGACGCGACCGATGGTGAACGTCATCTGCGGCGTGGCGACCTGCCGACCGGCCTGGTCGAGATCCGCCAGTTCCTGGCGCAACCGCTGCCGGAGCAGGCGACACCAGCGCGACAACACCGGCTCGCCGTCGACCTCGCGGTCATGTGCCGGCGCCTCGTGGAGCTGCGGGCCACCAACGCACTCCCCGAACTGCGACTGCTGAGCAAGCGCCAGATCGATCCGCTGACGACGGCGGCCGCCGAGCGCGCGATCGCGACGCTGACCGGCAAGGAACCGGCGGTCGACCGGGTCCCGCGTTCGCTCGCAAGACTGCCAGCCGGCGCGGCCCTGGTGGCATGGTTCGATCAATCACGGCTGCCGCCGCTGCATTCGGCACGGGCGGCGATGCGCGCAGCCGCGTTCGACGAGATCACGACGATGATCCTGGCGGCCGGCGGCACCGTGTCGCCGCCGCAGGCCGCCGGCGCGATGCTGATGTGCGATCTGCCGGGCGAACTGCCGTTCGAGATCGTCCGTCGGTGTGGGCCGGTGAGGGTCGACCATGGCTGGCTTGCGGTCGCCGAGAACGGCCGCGCGGCAGTGCTGGAGTTGGCGGGACAGTTCCCGGAACCGCTGCTGGCCGCCAGCAAACACCCGACCGGCAGCGCGCAGCATCTGCAGGCGAGGCATGGCCGCTGGCCGGAAACCGAAGGCGGCATCGGCACCGCGACCCTGGTAGCGGCGGGCGAGCATGCGTTCGTGATCGCCGTCGGCGCCAGTCCGGGGTTCATGGCCCAGACCTGGCTGCCGGACCTGGAAGACACCGTCGTGACCATCGACTTCCTGCCGCAACTGTCGATCGCCGTTCGCGCCGCGGTCGTTGATCCCGGGAAGCGGGCGACGACCTGGCGCGAGTGGCGCGATCGGTGCCAGCGCCAGACGACCTCGCCCGCCAATGCCTGGTTCGCCGAGCTGAACATCGCCGTGGAGAACGGCGTTGCGACGATGACCTGGAAGGGCGAACTGACCGCCGCGGCGGCACTCGATCTGCTGCAGCAAGTGCACGGCCGCTGAGCGGCGACCGGGGCGGCAGTTCAGCGGCCGTGGCCCGACGCCTGCACGACCTGCGTCGCGGTCCAACGATCGTACGGCGTGGCGCCGGTCCGCAGCAGCGCGACCGACCACCACAGCGGCACACCCATCGCCACCGCGCAGGCACCCCACACCCACGCCGGCGGACCAGCTTCGCCCGCGAACATCGCCTGCTGCGCAACCATGTGGCCGGCCTCCCAGGGCACGAACTTGATGGCATTCCGGAGCAACGCCTTTGGCAACGACAGGCGACGGCGGGACGCATCGACCACGACCAACCGCAGCGCGCGCTTGCCCAGCGACGCCTGTGCCGCGGAGACCTCGCCGAAGGCGAAGTAGAGCAGTACCGGCAACGTCATCGACAGGAAGCCGAGCGCCTGGCCGGTCCAGGGCGAGCGTGGCCGACCGGGTTCGCCCGCGGTCACGATCATGACGACGCCGAACAGCACGCCACCCCACAGCACCACGACCAGCCAGTCGACCGCGAACGCCGCCAGCCGCTGGACGGTCCTGACGAAGCGTGCCGTCATGCCCGGACTCCGCGCGCGATGTCGTGGTACTGGATCACCGCGGCCATGGTAGTCGATGCCGCCGGCCTCGAGGCTCACGCCGGGCGGCGAACGCTGTAGCATCCCGCCGTGAAGCTCCACATCCTGATCGCCACCGCAATCCTGGTCGGCCTCGTGATCGTCGTGCTGGAGGGTTCCAGCTCGGGCCCGACGCATCGTCCCGCGTCCGGAGCGCTCCCCGGCTACGACATGGACCGCCCGACCGCGTCGTTCGCGCTGCCGCCGACGCTGCGCGAGATCTCGGCCCTGACCGACATCGACCTGCACCACGTCGCTTGCCTCCACGACGAAGCCGGCGCGGTGTTCCACATCGACCTGCGCACTGGCGAAGTCGGACGCGCGATGGTGTTCGGCCAACCCGGTGACTTCGAGGGGCTGACCCGCGTCGCTGACGACCTGTGGGCGCTCCGCAGCGACGGCATGCTGGTGCAGCTGCGCCGCAGCGATGACGAACTCGTCGTGCACCGCAATCTGCAACTGCGGACCAACCATCGCGACATCGAAGGCCTCGCCTACGACCCGTTCCGCAAGCTGATCCTGGTCAGCCCGAAGGACCCGCCGGCCGGCAAGAAGGACGAACGGCAGCAGCGGCGGATCCTCGCCATCGACCCGGCCACCGGTCGACAGCTCGACGAACCGGCCCTGAGCACTTCGCTCGACCAGATCGCCGCCTCGGCTCGGCAACGCGGCATCCAGCTGCCCGGCACGGAGCGCGCCGACGGCCCGGCACGGGTCACCCTGAAGCTGCGCCTGTCGTCCATCGCGGTCCACCCCCACACTGGCCAATTCTACCTGCTGTCCGCCGTCGACGGCGCCGTGCTGGTGGTCGATCAGGCCGGTGACCTGCAGGCAGCGTATTTCTTCGATTCGCGGCTGATGCCGAAGGTCGAAGGCATCACGTTCCTGCCGGATGGCGACATGGTGATCGCCTCCGAAGGCGTCAGCGCGCCGCCGCGCCTCCAGGTGTTCGATTTCGACCGCAGGGGCGTGGCGACCGGACGCTGACCAGCCGCGGGGAGACTCGCGCTTGGCGCAGTTCCGACAGCGCGACCATGCGGCGCGTCGCCCACAGGCCAGCCGGATCGGCGCCTGGGCCCATGACGAGCGCCTGCACGTGCAGCCCGCCGCCACCAACCCGCGCCTGGCCGGCCGGACACCGCTAGACTCCCCGCGTGCCGCTCGACATCCGCTTGCTCGGGACTTTCGCCGTCACCGTCGACGGCACTCCCGTCGACGACGCCCGCTGGTCGCGCCGTCAGGCGGCCGTTCTGGTCAAGCTGCTCGCGCTCGCCCGCCATCACCGGCTGCACCAGGAACAGGTGATGGAGACGATGTGGCCCGGCGCCGATCCCGACACCGCCGGCAACGGCCTGCACAAGATGGTGCACCTGGCGCGCCATGCGCTCGAGCCCGAACTGCGCGCCGGCAACGATTCGCGGTTCCTGACCCGCAGCGAAGGCCAGCTCGCGCTGGTCGCCAAGGACGGCATCCGCGTCGACGCCGACGAGTTCGAACGGCTGGCCAGCCAGGCGCTGAAGGACCGCAACCCCGACACCTGCCAGCAGGCGCTGCGGCTCTACGACGGCGACCTGCTGCCCGCCGACCGCTTCGCCGAATGGGCGCGCGCGCGCCGCGAACAGCTGCGCGCACTGCATCTGCAGGTGCTCGAGATGCTGGGCGATCTGCAGACGCAGAATGGCGACGCCAGCGGGGCCATCGCGACGCTGCAGCAGCTGCTGGCCGCCGAACCGACGCATGAGCCGGCCCATCGCCGGCTGATGACCGCGTTCGTGCGCGCCGGGTCGCGCACGCAGGCGCTGCGGCAATACGAACACTGCCGGGCCGAGCTGCGCCGCGAACTCGGCACCGAACCCGACGCCACCACCACCGCGCTGCACGCCAAGATCGCCGCCGGCGTCGAATCGGCGCCGCCGCCCGCGCCGGCCGCGCCACCACCCGACGATGCCGCCGTCGCCGTGCTGCCGTTCGCCAACCTGACCGGCGACCCGGGGCGCGAGTATCTGGCCACCGGCATCGCCGAGACGCTGATCCGCGCGTTGTCGCGTCTGCCAACCCTGCGGGTGATGGCGCCGAGCACGGTGCTGCGCTATCGCGGCCGCGAAACCGACCCGCGCCACGTCGGCCGCGAACTCGGCGTCGCCACGGCCCTGTTCGGTCGCCTCGATCAATGGGGTGAACGGATGGCAATCTCGGTCGAACTGGTGCGCACGCGCGACGGCAGCCTGCTGTGGGGCGAACGGTTCGAACGCAGCGCGCCGGACCTGGTCGATGTCGAGCACAGCATCGCCGGCGCCATCGCGGCCAGACTGTCGACGTCGGCACGCGCGCCGGGCACCGCGACGACCAGGGTGCCAGAGGCCTACGAACACTACTTGCGCGGGCGGCACGAATGGAACAAGCGCACCGGTGAGGCGCTCGCCGCCGCCGCCCGCCACTTCGAACGGGCGATCGACGCCGATCCGACCTATGCGCTCGCCTGGAGCGGCCTGGCCGATGCGCACGCGCTGGCCGGGTTGTATGCCCCGATCGCGCCACAGCAATCGATGCCGAAGGCACGCGCGGCGGCGGAACGGGCGTTGCAGCTCGATCCGGAACTGGCCGAGGCGTACACGTCGCTCGCGTACGTGCAGTTCGCGTTCGACTGGGACTTCGCGGCCGCCGAACGGGGATTCCTGCGCGCGATCGAACTGGCGCCGAGCTATGCCACCGCGCATCAGTGGCGCCATGAACTGCTGACGGCACTCGGCCGGGTGGCCGAGCAGCGCGCGGCGATCGAACGCGCGGTCGCGCTCGATCCGCTGTCGCCGATCCTGGCGACCGAGGTCGGGTGGGGCCTGTGGTATGCGCGCGACTTCGCCGCGGCGCTACGGCGCGGCGAGCGCGTCGTCGCGCAGGCACCACAGTTCCCGGCGGCGTGGCTGGTGCTCGGATTGGCGCAGCTGTGCCTGCACGATGCCGATGCCGCGTGCGACACGCTGGGGCACGCGCAGCAGCTCGCCGGGCAGCCGTTCCCGTTCGTGCTCGGCGCGCTCGGCCTGGCACAGGCGCGGGCCGGACGGGCGGCAGCGGCGGTTTCGCGACTCGACGAGCTGACCCGGCTGGCGCGACAAACACCGACGGCGCAATATGCGATGGCGCTGGTCCAGTGCGGCCTCGGCGAACGAGCAGCGGCGTTGGCAAACCTGCGCGCGGCGCTGGTCGGCCGCGCCGATCGGATGGTGTATCTGCCGGTCGATCCGCTGTTCGACGAACTGCGCGGCGAACGGGAGTTCGACGCACTGGTCGCCCGAGTTCGGCAACCAAGGCCCTGAGCACCTGGCGGAGCGATCCGATCGCGGCCAGGGTTGCCCGCGGCTCGCCGAGGTCGCCGGGAAGAACTTGGGAAGGCGATGGGAAGGCCATCGGCAGGGTTGCGGAAGACCGGTTTCGTAGACCCCTTCGCACGATGACGACGACGCTGCTGCCCAGAACCGCCGCCGACACCCTCGACGCCGCGCTCGCCGACTACCTGCTGCGCCGCGAGACCGACCCGGCCCTGATGCCGTCGGCCTTCGCCGATGACCTGCCCGCCGATGTCCGTTCGCGCTTCCTGCTCGAAATCGAACAACTTGCCGAGATCGACCGGCTCGCCGCCGCGCCGCCGCGCGATCTGCCGCAGCGACTGGGCGGCTACCGGATCCTCGGCCGGCTCGGCGAAGGCGCGACCGGCACCGTCTACGAAGCCGAACAGATCGCGCTGGGCCGCCGCGTCGCGATCAAGGTGCTGCACGACCAGGTGGCAGGCCATGGGCCGACGCGAGTCCGGTTCGCGCGCGAAGCGCGGCTGGCGGCGGCGCTGGCGCACCCGGCGATCGTGCCGATCTTCGACTTCGGCGAACACGACGGCCGCGCGTTCCTGGTCATGCAGCGCGTCAACGGACAACCACTGCACCTGCTGCTGCAGGCACACCGGCATCGCGAGCATCCGCAACATGCGCTGGCGCGCCGACTGCTCGGCGATCCGCGCCGACTGGCGCTGACGTTCGCGGCGATCGCCGACGCGCTGGTGTTCGCCCATGCCCGCGGCGTCGTGCATCGCGACATCAAGCCGGCGAACCTGATCGTCGACGATCAGGGCCGGCCGACGGTGCTCGACTTCGGGCTGGCGCGATCGGCGGATGCGGCGACTCCGGCGTTGACGCAGCACGGCGATCTGCTCGGCACGCCGCTCTACATGGCGCCCGAACAGCTCGCCGGAACCGAGGTCGGCCCGCACAGTGACATCTGGGCGCTCGGTTGCGTGCTGTTCGAGTGCCTCACCGGCAGGCCGGTGGCCGGACCGTTCGCCATCGACTCGGAAGGGCTGCCGGCGGCACTCGCGGCGGTGATCACCGAGTGTCTCCGACGCGAACCGGCGGCGCGGCCGAACGCGCGACAACTTGCCGACCGGCTGCGCGAAGGCGCGCTCGAACGGCCGTTCCTGGCCACGCGATGGGTCGCTCCACTTCTGCGACTACGACGCCCTTGGTTGTGGCTGCTGCCGATCGTCGCGGCGGGCCTTTGGCTGCGGCCAGCGGCACCTGCGGTTGCGGTTCCCGCCGACGTCCTCGAACGGCTGCATCGCGTGGAAGCGCGTTTGACCGACCTGACCGCACCGGCCCGGGCCCTCGCACATCTCCCCCGCGCCGAGTGATCCGCGATCCTCGAGAGACGAAGGACCGAGTGCGGTAAGGTCTATAACTCGTGACTTGTAAATCGCTTGTGATCCACGCGAAAGTCAACTGGTTAGACTGGTCGTTTCAACCGATAACGGCTAGGCTGCTGACGACCTCATGAAAACGACCACCGTGGGCGCGTTCGACGCCAAGACCCGTCTGAGCGAACTGCTGGATCTGGCGGAGCGCGGGGAAGTCGTGATCATCACCAGACATGGCAAGCCGGTCGCCAAGCTCTCACCCTGCGACGCGGTGCGGGACAGCCAACGAATCAACGATGCCATTTCCGGACTGCTGTCCCTGCGCGCCCGCTTCCTGGCGGGTGGCCCACCTCTCACTCTGGATGAGATCCAAGCAGCACGCGACGAAGGCAGGCGATGACGACTCGCTTCGTGATGGACGCGTCCGCCGTCCTGGCGGCGATCTTCGGCGATGAAGCGATCGGATCCGATGCCCATTTCATCCTGCGAACGCTGACCAACGCGACGGCCCTGGTGCCGGCCATCTGGCAGGCCGAGGTTGCCAACGCCCTGGTCGTCAAGGAGAGGCAGAAGCGCATCGACAGCGCCTACGTCGCCGAGATGACGAAGCGCCTCGCCGACCTGCCGCTCGAAGTCGACCTGATCGGTGCCCGCGAGGTGTTTCCCCGAGTCGTACCGTTGGCTCGTCGGCACCAGCTGACCGTCTACGACGCGTGTTACCTGGAACTGGCCGTGCGTTCAGCGCTGCCACTCGCTTCCCTGGACCACGCGCTGCGTCGCGCCGCCGAACGTGACGGCGTACCGCTGTTGGCCACGACGCCCGGTTGAGCCCCTCAGGCGCAACCACGCTCGCTGCCCTCAACGCTGGTCGCCCGGCGGCTTCGCGGTCAGCTTCGGGAGGTCGAGCGTCACGAACGCATCCTGTCCCTCGGCAATGATGATCGCGGAATCCATCGCCACGTCCGCGACCACCTGCGTCTTGCCGGTCATCGGCCAGAACACCTCGCAGCGCGCGATCGACTCCGCCTTGCCGAGACCGAACGTCAGCCGCAGCGGATTGCCGCCAAAACTCCCGGCCGGACCGACGTGGCGATAGATCGACCGCGTCTTGCCGCCCTCGACGATATCGACCCGGACCCGCGCGCCGAGCGCGCAGCGATTGCTCGTCGTGCCCCGCAACCGCACCGTCAGCCAGTGGTTGCCGAAGCCAGGATTGTCGAACACCAGGTCGTAGGCGCCATCCCCGGGATAGGCGCCGCCCATCTTCTCGAACACGTCCTGGTCGCCGTCGTGATCCCAGTCGGCGAACGCCACCGCGTGCCCCTTCTGCAAGTGACCAAACCCACCCGCCATCGTGACCTGCTCGAACGTGCCGTCGCCGCGGCTCCGGAACATCACGTTCGGCATCAGGCTGTAGTACTGCGGATCGCCAGTGCCGAGGTAGCAGTCGAGCCAGCCGTCGTTGTCGAGATCGCCGAACGCCGAGCCCATCGGCAGCGACGGATAGTCGAACGCCGCCGCCTTGGCGACGTCGGCGAAGCCGCCGCGTCCGTCGTTGCGATACAGCCTCGGCGTCTCGCGCGGCAGCGTCGCGCCGGCATACCACGCGCCGACATGGCCGATGCCGGTGCCATAGCAAGCGACGAACAGGTCCTGGGCGCCGTCGTTGTCGTAGTCCCAGAACCAGGTCGGGAAACTCTGTTCGGGCCCGGTGACCCGCACCGTCTCGGCGACGTCGGTGAACGTGGAGTCGCCGCGATTGCGATACAGCCGGTTCGGGCCGCCGATGTTGGACACGTAGAGGTCCGGCCACCGATCGCCGTCGTAATCGCCGAACGCGACGCCCTTGGCGAAGCGGAAGTTCTCGACGCCGGCCAGGCCCGCCTGCTCGACGAACGTGCCGTCGCCCTGATTGACGAACAGCTGGCACGGACAGCGGAACTGCTGCGACCCTTCGTTGCCGATGTACAGATCGAGATCGCCGTCGAGGTCGATGTCGGCGAACGCCGCGGTCTGCGTCGGATAGTGCCGTTCGCCGAGCCCGGCCGCGAACGTCACGTCGGTGAACGTGCCATCGCCATTGTTGCGGACCAGGGAGTTGGGATGCTGCCCGCGCTCGAACCACCAGGCGCCGCGCAGCACCAGGAAGTCCAGATCGCCGTCGTTGTCGTAGTCGGCGTGCACCAGGTTCAGGCCGCCGAACAGACCGGTCAGACCGGCGCGTTCGGTGACTTCCTCGAACGAACCATCGCGAGCATTGCGATACAGCCGCAGTTGGGCGCGCGGATTCCAATCCGACACCAGCACGTCCAGGTGTTCATCGCCATCGAAGTCGTCGACGATCAGGCCACCGGACAAGCCGAAGCGATCGAGCTTCAACGTCGGCGCGATGTTGCGGAAACGCGGGAACTCGCGTTCGGGCGCAAACGCACTGGCCGGCAGGCGATGGGCCTCGGGCACACCATCCGGCCAGGAACCCAGCGTCATGTGCGCCAGGTTCAACAACCAGCGGCCGGCGTGATGCCAGTAGTCGTCAGGCCTGGTGTTCTCGACCAGGTCGAGAAAGCACGGGATCGCCGCCGTCGAGCCTTCGCGCCGCTCGTGCACGCCGGCACCTTGGATCGGCAGGATGCAGGAGTCGAGCGACGGCCTGGCGCAGCAGTTCTCGGTCTCCGCCAGCCGCAGCCAGCCGACACCGAGATGGAACACCACGGCATTCAGCGCCGCCCGGCCACCGGGAATCGAGCCCGCGCGCAGATCGCGCACGGTCGCCGCGAGCACGTCGATACCGGCGCGTTCGTTGCCGGCCTGCAGTTCGGCGATGCCGGTGTCCATCCGCAGCTTCCACGGCGCCCGCGCACCCTCGCGTTCCATCTGGGCGCGCAGATCGCGGACGCGGAACGTGCCGAAGAACCAGTTGTCCTGGTCGACGCGGTCGGCGATGCCGCGCAGTTCGCGCAACATCCGGTCGTGGCTCTGCTGCCATCGATCCGGAGCGGGGTTCTGGGCCACGGCCACCATCGAGAGGGACCAGGCCGCGACGCGGGAGAACGTGCTCATCGCTGGAGACGCACGATACCGGTCCGGGCTTCTGGCGCATGCTCACTGCGACCACCATCCGGCCATTGCACCTGCAGCTTCGAGCCCGCCGGCACGTTGGCGAAGAACGCCACGGCGGCGGACTGCGACAGGTAGCCGCTGCCGGCAGTCAGGACGCGCACCTGCACCGGCCCGGTCGGCGGCACCAGTTCGATCCGGGCGCCGATCGCCGTCGGATTGCCCGGCTCGCCGCGCAGTGTCACCGCCAGCCCAGCCGCGCTGCCGCCGTGGCCGAACCCGCGGACCGGGCCGTCATTGGTGGTCACCAACACATCCGGCCGCGCGTCACCGTCGAAATCCACGATCGCCACCGCCTTGGCATCCTCGGGCATCACGATTCCCGAACGATCCGCCGGCACCGGCTCGAAACGCAGATCCTTGCCACCGCGCAACAGGAGCCCCAGCCCACCGGCGTTGCGCCCGGTCTCCGGCTCCGGTGCAAACGAGTTCTGCGCCGCCAGTAGATCGAGCACACCGTCGCCGTCGAAGTCGGCGATGCCGACGCCGGACACGCACGATCCCTGCAACAAGCGCGGCAGTTCGCGCGCGACGAACTTGCCGCCCTGATTCTCGAACACCCGGGTCTGCAGGTCGTGCACTTCGAGGCACATCGCCCCGGCCAGCGGTCCCTGACCATAGATCTCCGCCAGCGTCGCCTTGGCGAACGCGTGATAGGTCGGAAAGCGGTCGGCCAGCATCGGCATCGCTTCGCTGCTGCAGCTGAGGCCGCGAACGGGCAGTTCGACCCCGCCCTGCTGCTTGGCTTCGACGACATCGAACTGGCCGTTGTCGTCGAAATCGCGCGCGAACAGCCGCAGCGGCGACTCCGCCGTGGCCTTGTACTTGGTGTTGAGCCCGAGGTTGCCGGCGACCAGATCGAGGTCCCCGTCACCATCGAGGTCGGCGGCGCTGACGCTGTTCCACTGCCCATGGCGGTCGGCCAGACCGCTGTTCGCCATCGCCACCAACCTGCCCTGCTCATTGCGATGGACCACCAAGGGTTGCCACTGCGCAGCAACGACGAGGTCCTGCCAGCCGTCGCCGTCGACATCGGCGAACGTCGCACCGGTGACCATGCCCGCCTGCTGCAGCTGCGGCGCGAGCGTGGCCGTCGCGTCGACGAAGCGGCCGTCGTCGTTGCGCAGCAACACACTCGACGGCGCTTCCGGATAGCGGCCGGGCACCGTGTAGCCGCCGACGAACACTTCGAGGTCGCCATCGCGATCGACATCCGCGGCGCCCAGCGAACTCGCCGCCACCGACAGTTCGGGCACCACGCCGGTCGGCGCAACGACGAAACCACCGCGACCATCGTTGTCATACACCCGCAACCGGCGCAGTTCCGGCCCGGTCTCGATGCTGCCGCTCGCCACCAGCAGGTCCATGTCGCCATCGCGATCGCGATCGACGAACAGGGCCCCCATGTCCTCGCACTCGGCGTCGGCCGCCCACGGCCCATCGATCGGCACGAACGCGCCGTTCTTCCGCGTCCACAGCGAACCGGCCTGCCCGGCGGCGCCGCCGACGAACACCTCGTCGACCCCATCGCCATCGACGTCGCCACCGGCGATCCCGGGCCCCATCTGCGACAGTCGGTGCGGCAACAGCGGTTGCACCGCGTAGTCGTCGAACGGCCGTTCGACATGGCGGGCGGCGATCACATCCACCGAACGCAGCAGCGGCGCCGCCGCTTCGACCTCGGGCACCCCGCCGTCCCCTGCCTCGCGAATCACGAAGTACCGATCGGCGGCCAGATCGGCAAACACCTGTTCGCGTCCCGACGGCCAGCGCACGTGCAGCCGCTCGATCCGTTCGGCCTCCCCGAGACCAAAGTGCTCCACCGTCTCACCCGCGCTCATGTAGCCGCGCGTCGGCGACACCAGCCGCACCTGCGAACGGCCCCCGGCCTGGACCGTGATCCTGGCGCCGATGCCCTGGCGATTGCTCGCGGTTCCCACCAACGACACCAGCGCGCGATGCCCCGTGGCACCGCGGTTCTCGAACACGCTGGCCTCGGCGTTCAGGTTGTTGACGACGATGTCGAGATCGCCATCGCGATCAAGGTCGGTGACGACGGCCCCGTTGCCGACGCTCAGTTCGTCGAGTCCCCATTCGGCGCCGCAATCGACGAAACGCAGATCGCCGGTGTTCCGGCGCGCGACATTGCGTTCGTCGACCCGCGGCAGGTTGCGCGCGACGTCGAGCGCCGCGTCGTGGCGGCCGGCGCGCCACAGCCGCTGGATCTGGCGGCCGAGGTCCGGGTTGTCCTCGAAGCTCGGGATGCCGTTGGTGGCGAACAGATCGAGCCAGCCGTCGTCGTCGAGATCGCACAGCCGGATGGTCCAGGTCCAGTCGGTGCTGGCGACGCCAGCGAGATACGCGGCTTCCAGGCAGCGACCGGTGCCGCTGTTGAGGAACAACGTGTTGCGCATCGCCTGCAGCGGCCGCGCGTTCATCAGGAACCAGCGCTGCGCACTCATGCTGCCCATCAGCATCTTGCCCATGTAGTGCGTCGTCGCGGACATGTCGGCGACGCACAGGTCGAACCGGCCGTCGCCGTCGACGTCGCCGAAGTCGCTGCCCATGCTGAAGAACGTCGTGTACGGCAGGGCCTTGCCGACGATGTCCTCGAACGTGCCGTCGCCGCGGTTGCGGTACAGCGCGTCGGGGCTCTGCAGGTCGTTGGCGACATACAGATCGAGCCGGCCGTCGCCATCGAAGTCCCACCACAGCACCGACAGGCCCTGGCCGTGATCGTGGATGCCGGCCGCCTTGGTGACGTCAGTGAAGCGCGCGCCATCGTTGCGCAGCAGCCGATCCGGCTGGCCGGCGGAGAACACCTGGTCGTCGATCGCGAAGTAGAAGTCCTCGTAGCCGGCCGGGATCGTCGCGCGCCCGTCGCGGCGCGGAAACTCCGGCTGCGGCGGGAACAGTTCGGCTCGCGTCTTCTTGATGCTGGTCGGCAGCGTCGCTTCGGCGACGATCTCCGCCGGCAGGCGCGGGCCGAACACGCGGTTGGTCAACACGTACAGATCGAGATCGCCATCCTGATCGTAGTCGGCGAACGCGACGCCCATCGTCGCTGCGACCACGTCGAGGCCGAGCTCGGCCGCGCATTCTGCGAACGTGCCATCGCCGCGATTCCGCCACAGCTGGTTTGGCGCCTCGAGGTTGGCCACATACAGGTCGAGGTCGCCGTCCTGGTCGACATCGACGAACGACGCCGCCGTACCCCAGGCATCGCCACCACCGAGCTTGCCGGCGCGTTCGGTCACGTCGTCGAAACGCATCGGCGCCGTCTGGCGGAACAGCTTGTTCTGGCCATCCTGCGACACCAGGAAGACGTCGGGCAGGCCATCGGCGTCGTAGTCGCCGACGGCGACGCCCGCGCCGGCGTAGACGTAGGGGATGATGTTCTCGCGCCGCAGCTCGTTCTGGAACTGCAGGCCCGTCGTGGCCGGGTCCAGGCGTTGGAACCGCTTGCCCTCGCGGGCCGCGCGCTCGCGCAGCGGCGTTGCGGTCAGCGACTCGGTTCCCCCCGGTGCGACCTGGGCAGGGACGAACCCGGCGAGACTCAAGGCGGCGGCGAATGCGCGACTGCGGATGTGCACCCCGCGATTCTTGTGGGCTGCGGCAGGGTGTCAAGCGGAGCCGGGTCAGGAAAGTCTGCGACCCGGCCGACCTGCACCCGGACCACGCCAAAGCGCGGTATCCGAGGGCCGCGGCGTGGACAACGGCGACGCCGCAAGGGAACCTGAGCACGACAATGCCTGCCTTTCGGCTCAGCGCGGTGCTGGTGTTTGCCAATTGCCTGGTTGCCCAGGAGCCGGCGAAACGGCCCAACCTGCTGATCCTGGTGACCGATGATCAGCGATTCGACAGCCTCGGCTGCACCGGCAACCAGTTCGTCGACACACCGCACGTCGATGCCCTCGCTCGCGACGGGGTGAACTTCCGGCAGGCGTTCGTGACCACGCCGATCTGCGCCGCGAGCCGCGCGTCGATCCTGTGTGGCAGCTACGAGAGTGCGCACCGCTTCACCTTCGGGACGCCGCCACTCGCCGACTCGTGGGTCGATGCGTCCTATCCAACGCGCCTGCGCGCCGCCGGTTACCGTACGGGGTTCGTCGGCAAGTTCGGGGTCAAGGTGCCCGAGGGCGCCACGGCCCGGATGTTCGATTCGTTCGTGCCACTGAGTCCGCCGTACCGCAAGCGCCGCGACGACGGCACCGAACGACACCTCACCGACCTCGAGACCGACCGCGCGCTCGAGTTCCTCGACGGCTGCAACGCCGGCCAACCCTGGTGCCTGTCGATCAGTTTCAATGCGCCGCATGCGGACGACGGCAGCAAGCAGCAGTACTTCTGGCCACATGAGCAAGACACCGTCTATGCGCAGACGGAGTTCCCGGTGCCGGCCTCGATGGACGACGCGTTCTTCACCAGGCTGCCGGCGTTCCTGCGCGAATCGGAGAGCCGGGTGCGCTTTGGCTGGCGCTTCGATACGCCGGCCAAGTACCAGGACATGGTCCGCGGCTACCACCGGATGATCCGCGGCGTCGATGCGGCGGTCGGCCGGCTGCGGCAGGAACTCGCGCGTCGCGAACTGGCGACCGACACGATCGTCGTGTTCACGTCCGACAACGGCTACTTCCTCGGCGAACGCGGCTTCGCCGACAAATGGTATGGCTATGAACTGTCGCTGCGGGTGCCGATGCTGGTGTACGACCCACGTGCGCCGGGGTTGCACCGTGGCACGACCTCCGATCACGTGGTGCTGAACGTCGATCTGGCGCCGACGCTGCTGCAACTGGCAGGGGCTGAGCCGAGCGCCGCGCACCAGGGCCGCAGCGTCGTGCCGCTGCTGGCCGGCCGCGCGCCGGCCGACTGGCGTTCGGAGTTCCTGTTCGAGCATCGCTTCGTGCACGCGCGCATTCCGCGCAGCGAGGGTGTGCGCACGGACCGGTTCACCTACATCAGTTGGCTCGATGGGGTGCCCGGGAGCGAGGAACTGTACGACCACCGCGCCGATCGGGACCAGGTGCATGACCTGGTTGCCGACCCCGGGTTCGCCGCGACCCTGCTGGCCCTGCGCGCGCGGACCGACACGTTGCGTTCGGCCTGGTCGACCACGTCCACCGCGCCGCGCTGAACCGTCCCATGCATCGACCCGCACACCTCCTCTTCCTGCTGTTCGCCGCCTGCACTTCGGCACCGGTCCCGATCGCCGACCGCGCCACCGACGTGCAACTGGCTGCCGAAGTGCGCGACATCGTACGAACACTCGGACCGGGCGTTCGGGCCGCGGTCTGGTCGGGACCCGCCGGCGGCCAACCGACGATGGCCTGGAACGTCGAGACACCGATGCCGTGCGCAAGCGCGATCAAGGCGAGCTATCTGGTGGAACTGTTCGCGGCGCGCGCCTCCGCACTCGATGCGCCGCTCCCAGGGGTGGCCGAACTGTTCGCCGACAGCAAGCACCCGGCACTCGCGCACTTCACGCCGGCACAGCGGGAGACCGCGCGCAAGGCGCTGGCGACGGCGAGCACGCGGCGGATCGCCGAAGCGATGATCTCCGGCCGCGGGGTCGACAACCTGACGTACAACATCGCCGCCAACCTGGTGACCGCGTTCTGCGGCGGACCTTTGTTCCTAGACCGCAAGTTGCACGCGCGGCATCCGGATTGGGCCGGCCTGGCCGTGCGGCGCTACATGCTGGCCGATCGCACGGCCAACGGGGACAACGAGGCGACGGCGCGTGCCCTCGCCGCGGTGCACGGTGCGTTGGCGCAGCGGGCGGTCGCGGGGTTGTCGGCGGCGACGATCGACGCGTGTCGGGACGTGCTGGCCAGTACGGCGGATGGGCAGGGGCGGCCGGTGTTCCGGAAGGGCGGCGCGCTCGATTCCGATCCGATCACGCGGGTGGAGGCAGGCTGGCGCGAAGGTCCGGATGGTCCAGTGGTGTTCGTCGTGATGCTGGCTCAGGATGGCGTAGCGGCCGGCGATCGCGCGGCGACGGGGCAACGACTGGGTGCGGCGGCACGGCAGATCGAAGCGCGATTGGCGCGGGCGCAATGAGCGCCGCACCCTGACGTCACGGCACCCGTTGTCGATCGCCGGCGCGGGCCGAGGGATAGCCAAGGACCGTGGAGCAAGACGCCGAGCCCGCCATCAGCGCGAGACATGCGACGCGCACAGAAGCACCCACCGTGCCTGCCATCGTACGAACGCGGCCGATTCCCATCGATCCGTGCCAACGATCACCACGACCACCAGGCGGCGGCACCACCAAGGCGCTATCCTGCCCGACTCGGACGTCCCGCCCGGACCAGGTTCCCAACCCGGGCGAAACCACCGCACCGGAGACCCATGCGCACCGCGATCCCCACCGCCGCAATCCTCGCGCTGACGACCCAGGTCATCGCCCAGAACTACTGTCCGGCCCAGTTCGCCAACGAGTTCGACGTCGTCTCCACCGCAACCCACACCGGCACCGGCCGCAACTACCCGGCCAACGGCTTGCAGCCGCCCGGCTACGTCACGTCGCCAGGCGTCGCCGCCGGGTGGCGCTGCTGGGCCTACGTCCCCGACGAACGCTTCCACGCCGCCAGCGACCCGTTCCAGCAGAACCGCTGGATGACGATCACCGGCTTCACCCAGACCATCTTCGTCGGCGCCGCCGTCACCACCTTCCCGACGACGACCGAGACCTACCAGATGGAGACCGGCATCGCGCCGGCCGAACCGTACTCGACCTACTTCCGCCACCACAGCAACGGCGCCCTGCCCGACCTCGTCCGCATCCCGAGCAGCACGTTGTCGGTTCCTGCCGCGGGGCAATCGATCTTCGAGCACTCGTTCACGCTGACGACTCCGATCGCACTGCCGCTGAGCCAGCAGCAGAAGCTGATCCTGTTCGCCACCTACCGCGGCGGCGAATGGGGCGATGATCCGGCCGGCGGCCAGTCGCTCGAGGGCGACTGGAAGGGCGCCTGGGGCATCCCAGGGCAGGTCTACCAGGGCTTCGCGTCGCCGCCCAACGCGAACAATGTCCGCACCATCTCGCCGGTCGCCGGCCCGTACCGCTTCAAGATCGGCTTGATCCTCGACGAGCCGGTGTTCCACGTCGGCGGCTTCCACGGCAATCGCTACGACGCGGGGGCGCGCCAGAACGAACGGTTCCGCGGCACCACGATGCTGGCCTGCGATTGGGCCAACCAGACCTGGACCGGCACCGCCGCCAACATGTGGTTCGACTTCGAGGGCGGCGCGCGCTACGGCACCGGCAACGGCACGTTCTCGGCGCTGTTCAGCTTCGATCCGGTGTGGTGGCAGATCCCGATTCCGTATGGCTTCGGCAGCCTGTTGCTGAACCCCGGCGACCCACTGCTGTTCGGCTTCACCAACGCGAGCCAGCTGTTCACGCTCGACAACCAGGGGCATTGGTTCACCCAGAGTGCGGCGTACCAGATCCCGCGGTTCGGTCCGGCCGGTCTCAATCAGTGGATCAAGATGCAGGGCGTCGTCGCCAACGTCGATCCCGTCGCCGGCGTGACCGATCTGGCGCTCACCAACGCCGTGTCGATCAAGATCATCAACTGATCGTGCGCGTCCTGTCGACCATCGCCGTGCTCGCCGGCATCGCCGCGTTGCTCTGGTGGCGGAGCGAAGCACCGCCTGGTGCAGTGGCACGTTCCCGAACGTCAGCCGGGGCAGAACCGGCCCCGGCGCCAGCGACCGCAGCACCGGGCGGCGAACCAGAAGTGCTGACCGACCACAAGGTGCCGCGACCGCTGCACAGGAAGAGCGGCGGGCGCCCCGGATCGCGCCGCCTGATCACGGCGCTGCCGGCAGTCGAACGCGGCATTCCGCTGCCCGATGGCCGCAAGCTGCCGTTCTTGAACGGCATGACCTGGGCGCCGCCGGTGCAACGCAACCACGGGCATGGTCTGGTGCCGCCGGTGGTCGCGATCGTCGTCGATGCCGAAGGGTTCGAGTGGTACGAACACGCCGATGGCTCGATGACGACGTCGATGTACCAGGAAGTGATCCTGCCGGAGGAGACCTACTGGGATCCGACCACCAAGCACTCGGTGCCCAAGCCAGCCGAGATGATCCGCCGGAGCGACGACAAGTAGGCGTCAGCGGCCTGACAGGCGATGCGCCGCGATCCGTTCGGCGATCGCCAGCAACAACAGCGCGGCGAGACCGATCATGGCCCACCTGGCCAGTTGGCTCTCGAAGGTCGTCTGCGCGTGCGGCGGCGGGGCGGCGAACTGCGCGACGTCGACGACCTCGCCGCTTGCCATCGCCGCCAGTTGCCGCAGTTCGGCCGGGTTTGGAGCCACCGGCGTGACCACCGGCTCACCGAGCGGCAGGCGCGACTCCAGGCGCGGTTCGGGCGGCAGAACTGCCTGCAGCCACTGAGCAAGTCGAGCCGCGAACGCGGGATCCGCCACGAACTCGGCCGCCGCCGGTGCCGCGGGATCGGCAGCGAACGCGGCGACGCGCCCGAGACCGCGGTTGCCAAACGCCAGCAGCGGCGCACCGTCGTCGCCGACGACCAGGAGCACGTGGGCATCGAGCGGCGCGGTGCACGGCACTGCTGCGCCGAGCGTCGGCCAGACCGTCGGCAGCGGCGCGAGCAGCGGCGACTTCGCGACCGCGCGAACGGTCAATCGCCGCGGAGGTTGTGGCGGCGACGGCGGCGGCGGCGGCAGCTCGACCGGCGGTTTCGGCTCGGGCGGCACCGGTTCGTCTGGCTTTGGGTCGGACGGCGTCGACTCCCCCGTTCCCGGTCCGGTCCCCGGCAAATCCGCGTCCGTGCGCGGCCGCCGACCAACCCGATCCAGCGCCCGCACCACTTCCGCACTCACATGCACCGGCACCCGCGTCGGATCCTCCGTCGCCGTAAACAAACCCCCGCCGATCCGCGCCAACTCCTCAGCCCGCGCCTTGAACAACGACGGCGTCTCCGTCGAAATGAACGAAATGATCCCGAGCGTGATCCCCTCGCGCCGCAGCCGCGCCGCCTCCGCGCGCAGCGACACATCCTCGCCATAGAACTCCCCATCCGAAATCACCACAATATGCCGAACCGGCAGCAACCGCTGCTTCAGCTCCGCCGCCGCCCGACGAATCCCATCCAGCAGATACGTCTGCTCGTTCGGAAACGCCCGCAACTGCGCAATCGCCGGCGCAATCCCCGGATCCCCGACCGCCGTCAACGGCAACGCAATCCGCGCCTGGTCCTTGTTGCCAAACGTCACCACCCCGATCGCATCCCCATCCGAAAGCTGCTGCGCCGTCCGACTGGCCGACGTTCGCGCATAGTCCATCTTCGTCAGACCCAGCCCAAGCGCCTCGCCCATCGACCCCGAACGGTCGACCACCAGCATCATCGCCACCGCATGCTTGTCGACTTCGCTCGGACCACCAGGATCCGGCGTCGCTTCGGAGGTGTCGCCACTCGGCGGCCGGTCCGCCGACGGCGGCGGCTGATCCGGACGAGGCCCCGGCGGATCGTTGGCAGGCGGCGGATCCCGGCGCGGCCGGTCCCCGGGCTGATTCGACCCGGTACCGGAACCGTCGGCCACGGCATCCGGCAACGGCCGGATCGGCAACAGTGAGGCAAGTGGTTCGGTCAACGGCACAAACGCCGGCGCGACGACCAACAATCCCATCCCGTCGCCGACCGCGCCGACGATCCGTTCTTGCGTCGCCACATCCACCGCCGTCGCGAGCACCAGCGCCGGCACACCGCGCAGATCCGCGGGAACCACCGCGGCAGTCACCACCGACAGCCCCTGTGCACGCAGCGCCGCAGCAGCAACGCCGGATGGATCGACAACGGTGATTGCTGGCGCCGCAGCAATCGTCAGGCGACCTTGACGAACGAGCAGATGCGGCCCGATCTGCGCCCGGACCTCGAGTTCGTGTTCGCCGGGTACGGAAGGCGTCCATGCCCCCTCCACCGTCGCACTGCTCGTGCCGGTCAACACCGGCTCACCACCGACCGTCACCGTGATCGCCGCCGGCATCGGCAGATCGCGCAGCGCCACCGCCAGCAACGTCGGCCGCCCGACCTGCGGCGTGCGCGCCCAACTCAACTGCAGTGAATCCGGCGCAAACGGCAGGGCCGGTGTCGTCGAGAACGCCAGGTCAGCGCGCAGTGCGTCGGACACCGCGGCCCGCATTGGTCCGTTCCACAGCACATGCACCGGCTCCGGCCCGCTGCGCGCGTGCGTGTGCGCGGCGGCAATGGCCGTCGCCAGACCCCGTTCGCCCGCTGGTTCGTGCGCGCGCAGCAGCGCACCCGCGCGCTGCAACTCGGCAGCAATCGACGGCGGCAGGTCACCGGAAGTCGTCGTCGCAAAGCCGACCGCACCTGGCACCGTCTGCGTCACCGCGGACGGCGGCATCGTCAACGCCGCCGCCAGCAGCAGCATCGAGAGCAGCGCCACCAGCCGAGCCCAAGGCGGCGCCGTTCGCACCAGCAGGAGCCCTGGCGCCGCCGCGAGCACTGCGATGCTGGCGGCAGTGATCACCGTTCGCCAGAGGTCAGGAACAACGCGCCCAGCCAATCCACGCGATCGCCGAGTTCGCGACCTTTGCCGAAGTCGGCGAACAGTTCGATCGTGTCGCCCGGTCGCACCGCGAGCAATCCCGTCGAGTGCGGCGCATGCCCACTGCGCAGCGACACCTGGGCAAACACCGGCTTGCCATTGTGCAACACCTGCACATCGACATCGCCGCGGACCGGCAGGGCCAGCACCGCATCATCGATGCCGACCCGAGTCATGAAGAACTGCACGCCCGCGGGCACCTTGAACTGCAGCCGCGAGCGCGAATGCATGCCAATGCCGGTGCCATGCGTGAACCCACCGCAACGCAGCAGGCCGCCACCGACGGCGCGATCGCGGGTCCACGGCCAGAGCACGTCGCCTTCGAACCCGGCCTCGGTCACCGCTGTCGGCTGCAGCCGCGACAGCGGCACGACGTCGCGGAGAAACAGCGCACTGGCGAGGTCGCCCGGACGCAGCCGGACGACGGTGCCGTCCTCGAGTGCGCATTCGATGCGGTCGCGCTGCCATTGCGAGACGACGACCCCGAGCCGATCGCCACCCGCAGTCACCAGTTCGACAGTGGCTGGCTGCGGCCGTTGGTCCGGATCGCGCAAGCGGATGCCGACCAGGTCCGACCACCGGAACCAGCGCGGCTTCTCTTCGCCATCGGGTTGGAACGACACACCCTGCGGCCCGAACTGGAAGATGGCGCCGGCCTGCAGGTCGAAACCGACACCAGCCTTGGTGAACAACGCCTCGTCGACGCCGTCCGGCAGCCGGAGGTCTGCGACCGAGGCGAGGTCGTCGCGCAGCAGCACGCACTCGATCCGATCGACCTTCACGCGCAGCCGCCCGAGCGACCGCGACTCCACATCGCAGAAGTCGCCGCCGGTGTCGCCGCCGGCGATCGCGCCGCGCAGCACTTCACCGCCGGCCAGCAGGATCGACGGCAGACCAGGATCCGGCTGCGAACGGCCTTGGATCGACAGCACCTGCGACCAGGAGCGTTCTTCCGGGCGCAGTGCCGTCATGATCTTGACCCGGTCAGCGCCGGCCGTCTCGATCGTCAACGCCGGCAGCACGCTGCCATCTCGGAGCAGGACCTCGAAGGCAGGTTCCTGGGCCAGCAGGACCGACGTCATCGCGGCAACGACAGCAGCTGCACGAACGTCGGCCATGCCAGATTGACACCGAATCAGCGCCCCGACAGGCGGCTTGGCTGCCACATTGACACTTCCAAGCGAAGGGGCGGACCGCGACGGCGTGGGGTTCATCGGCGACAAGTTCTTGCGAGACAAAGGGCTAGGTATCATCGACGAAGCCTGGACGGAACCGCCAGAACGACCGGCACCGGGTTTGCTCTGCGCGCGGCTCACGCGCCGGACCGCACCCGCGGCCGGTGTTCGGCGGCGGCGCTCGATCCTACGAGCGACCGGACGCCACCACGCACGCACGATCGAGATTCTCCCCCCGAGGTTGTGATGGTCAAACAACTCGTGTTCGAAAACGACGCCCGCGAGGCAGTGCTCGCCGGCGTGTCCAAGCTCGCCAAGGCCGTGGTCTCCACGCTCGGCCCACGCGGTCGCAATGCCGTCCTCGACAAAGGCTGGGGCGGCCCCACCGTCACCAAGGACGGCGTCTCCGTCGCCGAGGAGATCGAGCTGGAGGACGCCTACGAGAACATGGGCGCCAAGCTGGTCAAGGAGGCGGCCAGCAAGACCTCCGACGTCGCCGGTGACGGCACGACGACCGCGACGCTGCTCGCTGCGGCGATCTGCGAGGAGGGCATGAAGTACCTGACCGCCGGCGCCAACCACGCCGAGCTGATCCGCGGCATCAAGGTCGCGACCGACGCGCTGGTCACGCAGTTGCAGAAGATGGCCAAGGCGGTGCCTGGCACCGACTACAAGGCGATCTCGCAGGTCGCGACGATCTCGGCCAACAACGACTCCGAGATCGGCAAGATCATCGCCGACGCGATGAAGCAGGTCGGTGCCGACGGCGTCGTCACGGTCGAGGAAGGCAAGGGCCTGGAGACCGAAGTCAAGGTCGTCGAGGGCATGCAGTTCGACCGCGGCTACCTGTCGCCGCATTTCGTCACCAACACCGAGGACATGACGGTCGACTTCCGCGATGCCTACGTGCTGGTGCACGAGGACAAGCTGTCGAACGTCCGTTCGCTGCTGCCGCTGCTCGAGAAGCTGAAGGACAGCAGCAAGCCGCTGCTGATCATCGCCGAGGACGTCGAGGGCGAAGCGCTGGCGACGCTGGTCGTCAACAAGCTGCGCGGCATCCTGAAGGTCTGCGCGGTCAAGGCGCCGGGCTATGGCGATCGCCGCAAGGCGATGATGCAGGACATCGCGATCCTGTGCGGCGGCGAGGCCATCTTCAAGGACCTCGGCATGGACCTCGAGAAAGTGCAGCTGCGCCAGCTCGGCGTCGCCAAGCGCGTGCTGATCGACGGCGACAACTGCACGATCGTCGAAGGCAAGGGCAAGCCGGCCGACCTGAAGGCGCGCGCCGAGCAGATCCGCCGCGAGATCGACGCGACGACGTCGGACTACGACCGCGAGAAGCTGCAGGAGCGCCTCGCCAAGCTGACCGGCGGCATCGCCGAGATCCGGGTCGGCGCGCACACCGAGACCGAGATGAAGGAGCGCAAGGCGCTGGTCGAGGACGCCTACCACGCCACCAAGGCGGCGATCGCCGAAGGCATCCTGCCCGGCGGCGGCACCGCGCTGCTGCGCGCAGCCAAGGCGCTCGAGAACATCGACCTGAAGGGCGACGCCGGCTTCGGCGTGCAGCTGATGAAGACCGTCGCGCAGCGCCCGGTCCGCATCATCGCGCAGAACGGCGGCCTCGATGGCGCCGTCGTCGCGCGCAAGGTGCTGCAGGGCAAGGGCCAGAACTTCGGCTTCAACGCGCTGACCGGCGAGTACGGCGACATGCTCGAGATGGGCATCGTCGACCCGACCAAGGTCACCCGTTCGGCGCTGCAGAACGCCGCTTCGGTCGCCAGCCTGCTGCTGACCACCGACTGCGTGATCACCGACGTCAAGCAGGACGACGACAAGGCGGACGGCCCCGGCGCCGCCGGCCACATGTGAGCCGCCCGGCCAACAAGCCGGCGCCAACCACGACCCCGAACAAACCAACGCACAAACCAATCGGAGACAGACCCATGGCATCCCTGCGACCCCTGGACGACCGCGTCGTGCTGAAGGTGCTCGACGCCGAAGAGATGAGCTCTGGCGGCATCCTGCTGCCCGACACCGCGAAGGAGAAGCCGCAACGCGGCAAGGTCACCGCCGTCGGCGACGGCAAGCTCGGCAAGGACGGCAAGCGTCTGAAGCTGGACGTCAAGAAGGGCGACGTCGTGCTCTTTGGCAAGTACGCCGGCAGCGACGTCAAGGTCGGCGGCGAGGACTACAAGATCCTGCGCGAGAACGAGATCCTTGCGCGCGTGGAGGAATGACCGATGGCCAAGCAGATCATGTATGACGAGGTCGCCCGCCGGAAGGCGGTCGAGGGCGTGCAGAAGCTCGCCAAGGCCGTCAAGGTCACGCTCGGCCCGGCCGGCAAGAACGTGATCATCGAGAAGTCGTTCGGTGGCCCGCAGGTCACCCGCGACGGCGTCACGGTCGCCAAGGAAGTCGAACTCGAAGACCCGTTCGAGAACATGGGCGCCAAGCTCGTCCGCGAGGTCGCCAGCAAGACCAACGACACCGCTGGCGATGGCACCACCACCGCGACGGTGCTCGCCGAGGCGATCCTGACCACCGGTCAGCGCTTCCTGACCTCGGGCGTCGACCCCAACGACCTGCGCGCCGGCATCGACGACGCGGTCGCCGCGATCACCGCCGAGCTGGCCAAGATGGCCAAGAAGATCAACAACAAGAGCCGCGACGAGATCGCGCAGGTCGGCGCCATCTCCGCCAACAACGACACCGAGATCGGCAACCTGATCGCCGATGCGATGATGAAGGTCGGCGCCGAGGGCGTCGTCACCGTCGAAGAAGGCAAGAGCGCGGTCACCGAGCTCGAGCACGTCGACGGCATGCAGTTCGACAAGGGCTACATCTCGCCCTACTTCATCACCGACCCGAAGACGATGGAATGCGCGTTCGAGAACGCGCTGATCCTGGTGCACGAGAAGAAGATCTCGAACGTCCGGGAGCTGATCCCGCTGCTCGAGGCCGTCTCGCGCGCCGGCAAGCCGCTGCTGATCATCGCCGAGGACATCGAGTCCGAAGCGCTGGCGACGCTGGTCGTCAACCGCCTGAAGGGCGTGCTGAACATCGCCGGCGTCAAAGCGCCGGGCTTCGGCGACCGCCGCAAGGCGATCCTGCAAGACATCGCGGTGCTGACCGGCGCGCAGTGCATCAGCGAGGATCTGGGCATCAAGCTGGAGAACGTCACGATCGACGCCCTCGGCACGGCCCAGAAGCTTCGGATCACCAAGGACTTCACCACGATCATCGGCGGCGCCGGCAAGAAGGCCGACATCACCGCCCGCGCCGACAGCATCCGCGCGCAGATCGAGAAGACGACCTCGGACTACGATCGCGAGAAGCTGCAGGAACGTCTGGCCAAGCTCTGCGGCGGTGTCGCGATCATCCGCGCCGGCGCGATGACCGAAGCCGACATGAAGCAGAAGAAGCAGCGCATCGAGGACGCGCTGAACGCCACGCGCGCGGCCGTCGAAGAGGGCATCGTGCCCGGGGGCGGCGTCGCGCTGCTGCGCGCCTGCAAGGCGTTGGATGGCATCAAGGCCAAGGACGACCGCCAGTTCGGCATCGAGATCATCAAGCGCAGCTGCCAGGCCCCGATGTGGCAGATTGCCGCCAATGCCGGCGAGGACGGTGCGGTGATCGTCGACGAAGCGCAGGGCAGGAAGCAGAACGAGGGCTACAACGCGTTGACCGGCCAGTGGGTCGACATGTTCGCGGCCGGCATCGTCGATCCGGCCAAGGTGGTCCGTTCGGCGCTGCAGAACGCCGCCTCGATCGCCGGCCTGATGCTGACGACCAACACCATGGTCACGTCCATCAAGGACGACCAGAAGGCGGTCCAAGGCAGCACCAGCTAGCGCGGGCTGGGCCGAGTCGAGCCCGGCTGGCGGAAACGCCGATAGCATCGATGTTCCCCGACCGGGGCCCAAGGCCCCCGCCCACCGAAGGCGCAGGATCCGAGCATGGCCGACAAGCGCGACTACTACGAAGTCCTCGGCGTCGCCCGCGACGCCGACGACGACTCGATCAAGAAGGCCTACCGGAAGATCGCGCTCGAGAACCACCCGGACCGCAACCCGGGCAACGCCGAGGCCGAAAAGCGCTTCAAGGAAGCGGCCGAGGCCTACGCGGTGCTGTCCGACCCGCCGAAGCGCCAACGCTACAACCAGTTCGGCCATGCCGGCGTCGATGGCATCCCGGGCGCGCGCGGCGGCGGCGGCTTCAGCAACGTCGAAGACGTGTTCGCGGCGTTCGGCGACATGTTCGGCGGTGCCGGCGGCATCTTCGATCAGTTCTTCGGCAACGGCGGCGGACGTGGTCGGGGGCGGCGCGGCGCCAGCCTGAAGGTCGACCTCGAACTGACGCTCGAAG
Organism: Planctomycetota bacterium; assembly: GCA_016713175.1. Taxonomy (GTDB): domain Bacteria; phylum Planctomycetota; class UBA1135; order UBA1135; family UBA2386; genus JADJPQ01. Next base: position 28,783 of record JADJPQ010000018.1, on the reverse strand, counting down.
AGATCGCCACCGGCGTCAAGAAGTCGATCGGCATCAAGCGCCCCGACCCCTGTGGTTCGTGCGGCGGCACCGGCGCCCGTGCTGGTACCGGCAAGAAGCGTTGCGACACCTGCAAGGGCCACGGCGAGGTCATCCGTTCGCAGGGGTTCTTCCAACTGCGGCAGACCTGCCCGACCTGCAGCGGCCAGGGCGAGATGATCACCGACCCGTGCGGCAAGTGCCGCGGCCGCGGCTTCGTCGCCAAGGAAGTGCCGATCACGATCCAGATCCCCGCCGGCATCGAACACGGCCACGTCGAACGGATCGCCGGCCAAGGCGAGCCCGGCGACGGTGGCGGCCCGCCCGGCGACCTGGTGGTCGTCATCCACATCCAGGAACACGCCGTGTTCTCGCGCCAGGGCGACGACCTGCTGATGCTAACCCGGATCAGCTTCCGGCAGGCAGTACTCGGCGACGAGATCGAGATTCCGACGATCACCGGGGAGCCGGTGATGATGAAGATCCCAGCCGGCACGCAGCCCGGCGAACGGCTGCGGATCCGCAATCACGGCCTGCCGCGCCCCGATGGCTACCAGCGCGGCGCCCTGGTCGTGCAGATCCAGATCGACGTGCCGAAGAAGCTGACCGCCGAACAGGAAGAACTGCTGCGCAGGTTCGACGATCTGGACGACAGTGGCAAGAAGGGCAGGAAAGGCGGCAAGAAGTCGATCATCGAGAAAGTGAAGGACATCTTCTCGTGACCAACCCAGAACAGGCACCGATGGACGCCACGGCCGGCGACGGCACTTCACCGAAGTCCGAACCGACGATCGAGATCCCGACCCACGAACGGGAACTGGCGCGACTCAAGGAGGAACGCGATCAACTCGAGTTCCAACTGAAGCGCACGTTGGCCGACGCCGACAACATGCGGCGGCGTGCCCGACAGGAACTCGAGGACGGCAGGCGCCGGGTGCTCGAGGGCATCGCCCAGGAACTGTTGCCGGTGCTGGACTCGTTCAAGGCCGCGTTGCAGATCTGGGACGACCAGGGCGGTCGCGGCGATGCCGCCGGCGTGGTCGAGGGTGTCCGGATGGTCCGCGTCTTGCTATCCGGCGCGCTCGAACGCCATGGCTTGCAGGAGATGGCCGGTGCCGGCGTACCGTTCGATCCGCTCCGGCACGAAGCCGTCGGCACGGAGCCGACGCCGGGGATCCCCGCCGGCCAGGTCCTGCGCGTGCTGCAGACCGGTTACCAGATCGGTGACAAGGTCATCCGGCATGCCAAGGTCATCGTCACGGCGGCGCCGCCGCAGACTGGTTCCTGAACCAACGGACACCCTCCCGATGCCCACCTACGATTACCGCTGCCAGGCCTGCGACCACCGCTTCGAACAGTTCCAGAGCATGACCGCCGACCCGCTGCGCAAGTGCCCGCAGTGTGGCAAGAACAAGCTCGAACGCCTGATCGGCACTGGCGCCGGCGTCATCTTCAAGGGCTCGGGCTTCTACCAGACCGACTACCGGTCGGACTCCTACAGGGCCGGCGAGAAGGCCGCCGACGCGCCCAAAGGCGGTTGCTCTCCGGCCTGCGGCACCGATGCCGCACCCGCCGGCTGCCAGATGCCGAAGAAGAAGTCGTGAACCGGGCACGTCCGCTGGCGCTTCGTTGCTTTCGTTCGTGACATCGGGGGAAGCCGAAGACTCCAAAGACCGTCGCAGGACCGCCGGCCAAGCTTTCCCGACAGTTCGACGGAGCAGGATGTCCACCGTAGCGTCCTGACCCGCTTGCCCTTGCCCCTGCTGGCGGTCACCCGCAACTCCCGCTAACGTGCGCGTGTTCGGGGCCCCGCCAGGGAACTTCGATCATCGCTTCCAGAGCCCAGAGGATGTCCGCCATGCTCAGAGCCGCCCTTCCCCTCGTGTCCGCGCTGTTGCTGTTCGGCACCACGGCCACCGCGCAAGCCGAGTACGACACGGTCGAGAATGCCGAGCTGAAGATCAAGATCAAGATCCACAAGAAGCTGCAGGCGATCCCGATGAAGGTTGGCGACATCAACCCGCATCAGAAGATGCGGTTCGAACCGCGCAACCCGGGCGACTACATCCACGGCCGCCTCGGCACCTATGAGTGGTACTTCGACGTGCTGGTGTTCCCGAAGAACCTCGACCTCGCCGATCCCGCCGAGAAGCCTGCCGGCGAGGGCGACGAAGGCGGCGGCACCACCACCAAGAAGGCGATCGAGGATGCGATCACCCGCAAGGCGACTTCGGCCGATTTCCAGACGTGGGTGACCGAAGACGACCCGAAGATCGAAGACCGCGCGTTCTCGATCAAGGGCAAGGCCAACAAGGCCATCGGCAAGAAGCCGGCCTGGTCATGGTGGGAGTACGCCGACACGTCGTCGTCGCGCGGCGGCGAAGATCTGGTCTGGTTCCACTGCGCCGCCGTCTACGACTTCCCAGACAAGCAGATCGCGCTGGTGGCGACCGTACCGGTGCTCGACAAGAAGGGCAGCAAGCCGGAACAGAAGCACTACAAGTGGCTGACGACGATGGCCGAATCGCTCGACGTCATCGAGGTCGAGGACGACGGCTCTGGCGCGAGCGCCGCGAAGAAGGAAGAGTTCGCCAACACCCCTCAACGCAAGGAAGCGCTCGAGAAGGCCAAGGCCAACATCTCAGGCCTGCCCGGCTGGGACTTCTTCACGACGCCCAACTACATCATCCTCTGGTCGTGGAACCCGGACAAGCCGGGCCGGCGCGTCGGGCAGTATCGCTTCACCAAGAAGCTGGTCGAAGCGCTCGAGGAGAGTCGCGAGCTGTACCTGCGCGACTACCCGCCGCACGAGAAGTTCAACCAGCCTTACAGCATCCTGCGCGTCTGCGACGACCATGAGTCGTTCATGAAGTACAGCGGCACCAACTATGGTGTTGTCGGCTGGTTCAGCCCCGGCAGCAAAGAGCTGGTCGTGTTCGAAGACGCCAAGCGCATCTACGGCAAGCTCGACCCGGTCGAAGTGGCGGTGCACGGTTGGCACCAATGCGCCGACTCGTAAGCTCGGCGGTGGCAACGACTTCGAGTTGCATCGCTGGTTCGACGAAGGCACCGGCGAGTACTACGGCGCGCGCAAGAAGAAGGGCGGCAAGTGGTCGCCGACGACGCTGCAGTCGCGCAAGCCCGAGATCGTGCAGTTCATCGCCCGCAAGACCTGGGTGCCATGGAAGGAGATCGTCACGTGGAACAAGGACAAGTTCTACGGCCCCAAAGCGACCGAGTACTACTCGCAGGGGTACACGATGATCGAGTTCCTGCGCAGCGGCGCCGACGCAATGGGCAGCAAGTTCGACCCGCGCTGGAGCCAGATCCTCGACATCTACCGGACGACGATGCTCGAGACCAAGAACCAGAAGACCGCCGTCGAGAAGGCGTTCGAGGGCGTCGACTGGGACAAGCTCGAGGCCTGCTGGGCCGACTTCGTCAAGAAGAAGATGCTGTGATGGCGAAGCGGCTCGTCCTGCCGGCGGCGGCGCTGCTGCCGCTGCTGGCCTCGTGCAGCCACTGGTTCGTTTCGGGAGTACCCCAGACCGACAGGTCCCGACCCGTCGCCCTGGTCGAGACCACCGGCGGCATCGAGTTCGGTGCGACGACCGAGTTCGGCATCCTCACCCTCGGCCGCAGCGCAGCGGCCGGTCCATGCCGGGTGCACTACTTCCTCGGTCCGACCCCGATGATCGAAGACGGTCGGCTGGAGGCGACCGGCAGCGCGTTCACGCTCGCGAGAATCGACCTGGAGACCCAGCCTCTGCGCGTCCTCGATCGACCGCTTACGCCAGACGACTCCCTGCTGGCGATGTGGACACCGGACGGCACGGAGGAACGAGTGGTCGAGGTGACGCTGGCGCGCGAGGAAGGTGTCGACGGCGATGTGCTGCAGGATCCCGGCGAGGCCCTACCCCAGGGCGCCGCGGTCTTGTTGCGAACACCCCACGGCCTGCGCTTTTGCGGCCTGGTCGCAGCGCGAGCCACGGTGGACAACCACCGCACCTACTACCCGTTCGCCGGCGTCGATCGGCTGCGCGAGATGTTGGCGGTCCCGGCGACGTTTCCACGCAACGAGAGGGTCCGCTACCGTCCGGACGACATCAGCGTCATGGACGTGAGCAAGTAGTAGCCGGTCGAAGCCGCGCCAGCCCGACAGTCCAGGAACTACCAAGCTCAGGGCAGCCGTTGGCGCCCGAAGTTCACGCCGGGCTCGCTACTCGCGGACGATTCCGGCCAGGTTCATGACCTGGTCGACCACTTCGTTCAGCACGAAGATCACCAGTTGATCGTGCGCCGCAATCTCGTCCTCACCGCGGGGGATCAACACTTCGCCCGCATCCCGCGTGATCGCGGCAACCACGCAGCCGCGCGGGAAGCCGGCGTCCTTGATCATCTGCCCCACCAGCCGACTGCCCGGCTGCACTTCGATCTCCAGCACCTCGGCCTTGCCTTCCTCGATGGTGGCGATCGTGCTGATGCTGCGGCTGCGGACGAAGGCCAGGATCTTGTTCGCGCACAAGAGCCGCGGCGACACCGCGACATCGATGCCGAGTTGCTGATAGATCGAGACGTAGTCGGGCTTCTGCACCAGGGCGATCGTCCGCTTGACGCCGAGGTTGCGGCTGAGCTGGCAGGACATCAGGTTGCGCTCGTCCTGATCTGCCAGGCCCAGGAACGCATCGACCTCGCCGACCCGCTCCTCCTGCAGGAACGCCAGATCGGTGGCGTCGGCGTGCAGCACGATGCCGCCGCTGAGCACTTCCGACAGCCGTTCGGCGTCCTCGCGATCTTCGACGATGACCCGGGTGTGCACATGCCGCCGCTGCATCGCCTGGGCAACCTGCAGCGCGACGCCGGAGCTGCCGTAGATGACGACACTCTTCAGGTAGTGCGGCCGGACGCCGGTCTTCTTCTCGAACGAGGCGATCGCCTTCGGCTCGCCGAGCACGAAGATCTCGTCGCCGGCCGCGATCACGTCGCCGCCGCCGGGGATGATCACCTGGTGGTCGCGGTCGATCGCGGTGATCAACATGCCCGCCGGGATCTTCAGATCCTTGACCGCGGCGTCGACGAAGTTGCTGTCGGCGTCGACCCGGAAGCGACGCATCTGCACCTTGCCCTCGGCAAAGTTCTCGACGCCGACCGCCCGGTTCTCGCGCACCGTCTTGACGACTTCTTCCGCTGCCAGGTCGTCGAGCGACAGCAGCAGGTCGTACAACAGGTTCTTGCGGAAGAACGTCTTGCTGCGGCGGAACGCCGTCGTGTCCTTCAGCCGCAGCACGGTCTTCTTGGCGCCGATCCGCTTGCCGAACAGGCAGGTCAGCATGTTGACCTTGTCGTCATTCGACACGGCCAGCACCAGATCCGCCTGATGGGCTTCGGCCTTGTCGAGCACGTCGGGCCGCGAACCGTCGCCGTGCACCGCCTGCACATCCAGCAGGTCGGCGACGCGGCGCAACCGGTGCAGGTCGGGATCGACCACCGTGATCGCGTGACCCTCGGTCGACAGCACCTTGGTCAGGTAGGAGCCGACCTCGCCGAGACCGACGATCAGGATGTTCATGCAGCCTGGCCAAGATACAGCCCGAACGGTCCCGTTCCTCGTGCTCGCTGCCGACGACAGGTCCGGTTAGCCTGCGCAGCCCGGTCCGTGATCCTCCTGCTCGACAACCAGGATTCGTTCGTCTGGAACCTGGCGCAGGCGTTCGGTGGCCTCGGCGCCACGGTTCTGGTCGAACGGAGCGACCGCATCGATGTCGAACGCGCCGGCCAGGCGCGCGCCCTGGTGCTGTCGCCGGGCCCCGGCCGCCCCGAGGATGCGGGCATCTGCGTCGCCGCGATCCGGCGGTGGTCGGGCCACCGCCCGATCCTCGGTGTCTGCCTCGGCCACCAGGCGATCGGCGCGGCGTTCGGCGCCGCAGTCGTTCGCAGCAACCCGTGCCACGGCCGGACGTCGCCGATCTCCCACGACCGCACCGGACTGTTCGCCGGCCTGCCGCAACCCCTGGTCGCCTGCCGCTACCACTCGCTGTGCGTCGATCCCACGACGCTGCCACCCGAACTGCTGCCGACGGCCTGGACCGCCGCGGGCGAGCTGATGGCGTTGCGCCACCGGAACCACGCGACGTTCGGCGTGCAGTTCCACCCCGAGTCGTTCCGTTCGCCCGACGGTCCGCGGTTGCTGGCCAACTTCCTGCGCGAGGTGGCATGAACGCGATCGAAGTGCAGGGCCTCGGCAAGGCTTTCGGTTCCCGCCGAGTGCTCGTTGGCATCGACCTCGTCGTGCCTGCCGGCCAGCTGCTCGGCCTGGTCGGTCCCAATGGCGCCGGCAAGTCCACGCTGCTGCGGTCGTGGATCGGCCTGTGCCGGCGCGATCGCGGCCGCGTGCAGGTGCTCGGTCGCGACCCGGCAGTCGAGTCGTTGGCGATCCGCCGCCGCACCTGCTACCTGCCCGGCGAGACCGGTGTCTACCACCAGATGACCGGCGCCGAGTTCCTGGCCTTCGCCCATGGCTTCTACCGCTCGCATCGACACGATCTGCTCGAACGACTGCTCGGCGCCTTCGACCTGCCGCTGCAACAGCGCGTTCGCTCCTACAGCGCCGGCATGAAGCAGAAGCTGGCGTTGTTGGCGACCTTGGTCCCCGACGTCGATCTCTACCTGCTCGACGAGCCGGACCGCGCCCTCGACGCCTCGGTTCGCTGCGTGCTGCGCGATGCGCTGCTCGAACTGAAGGCCGCCGGCAAGTCGATCGTGCTCAGTTCCCACCACCTCAGCGAACTGGAGACCATCGCCGATCGGCTGGAGTTCCTGTTCGCCGGTCGCTTCGTCGACGCAACGGCCCTGCAAGCGGCACGCGCCCGGCTGCGCCATCGGCTGCGCCTGCGCCTGCTCGATGGCACGACGCTGCCCGCCGGGGCGCGGATCCTCGGCCACGAACCCGATGGCACCTGGATCGTGGAGGCCGACGGCGAACCGCTCGATCTGTTGCGCTCCCTGCCGGCCGCGCACCTGCGCGCGGCGGAAGTCGGCGTCGTCCGGCTCGAGGATCTCTACCAGGTGCTCGAACAGACCGTTCCCACTGCCACCCCCGGGAGCGCCACGTGATCGCCGGCAAGACGTGGCGCGAACTGCGGGTGATGGCGCTGGTCTACCTGGCGATCCTCGAATTGCTGACCGTGCCGGTGATCCTGCTGTGGCCCGACATCTACGCCGACCTGCAGCGCTCGACGCTGCTCCGCAACATGGGGGTCGACTGGCTGAAGCGCATCGGCGAGGGCGTCAGCAATCGCGACGAGGACGTCGCCTACCTGAACTGGATCGCCGTGATGCTGTTCTTCCGCAGCGCCAACCTGGTCGGTCTCGCGGCCGCGGTGCTGCTGGGCACTGGCCTGTTCGCGCGCGAGCGGGAGTCGCACACGTTCGAGTTCCTGCTGGCCCGGCCGGTGTCCCGCACCAGCATCCTGTGGCAGAAGTCGTGGCCGACGGCGCTGTGCCTGCTGGTGCCGCTGTTCCTGGCCAATCTCTCCGCGCTGTACTGGAGCGCGCGGATCGATCTGCACATCCCGGTCGACCGCCTGCTGTGGGCCACCGTGCACGCCGCCGCGTTCACGCTGTGTTTCCTTGCCGCCACCACCTGGATGTCGGTCCGTTGCCGCGTGCAGGCGCACGTCGCGTTCGTCATCGGCGGCTTCACGATCCTGCAGATCGGCATCTACTTGACCCAGCGCTGGCGGGTCGCGTCGCTGTTCCGGCTGGCCGACTTCGAGTGGTACGCGCCGATCCTGACCGGCAACCTGACGCCGGCGCAGATGTTCGACCCGATCCACGAACGCGGTTTCACGACCTGGATCCTGCTCGCCACCGTCGTGTTCTATCTGCTGGCATGGCGCGAACTGCGGCGCGCGGAACCCTGACCGATGATCGCCCTGCAGGTCGCCTTGACACTACTGCGCGAGATCCTGCGCGCGCTCCTGACCCCGCTCCGCCTGCTCGGCTACCTGCCATTCCGCCACCACTGGCGCAAGGTCGCCCGGCAGGTGCTGACCGAGGTGCGGACGCACACCGATGCGGTCGATGACCTGGCGGCGTTCCTGGCGCGGCAACGCACTCGCCATGGCCCGCGGCCCCACCTGTTCCTGTCGGCGGGCGAGACCAGCGGCGAACTGCACGCGACGCGACTGGTCCATGCCCTGCATGATCGCAAACTGCGCTGGTCGACGTTCGGCGGCCCGACGCTGCACGAGGCCACCGGCCAGCCGCCGTTCCCGCTCAGCGAACACGCGGTGATGGGCGTGCGCGGTGTACTGCGCCAGCTGCCGCTGATCCTGCGCGCCTACGCGACGTTCCTACGGCTCCTGCGAGACGACCCGCCGGATCTGGTGATCCTGGTCGACTATCCGGGTCTGCACGTGGTGATGGCCAAAGCGGCCCGCCGTCGCGGCATCCCGGTGCTGCACTACGTGGCTCCCCAGTACTGGGCCTGGGGCCCCTGGCGGATGCGCCGCTACCGCCGTGCGGTCGACGCGACGTTGACGATCCTGCCGTTCGAGACCGCGTTCTTCCATCGGTTCGCCGTGCCGGCGCGCTACATCGGCCACCCGCTGCTCGACGACCTGCACCTGCATCCGCCCGACCCTGCCGCCGTCGCCGCGATCGCCGCCCGCCCGACGCTGTGCCTGCTGCCGGGTTCGCGTCGCGCCGAGATCGAAGCCAACCTGCCCGGCATGCTGCGCGTCGCCACCGCGCTCCGTGACGACAGTCCATCGCTGCGCGTCGTGTTGCCGCATCGCGATCCGCGCCGCACGCCGCTGCTGCGCGAACTGCTGTCCCGCTGCCAGGCCACCTTCGTCGAACATCACGAAGGGCCGCTGGCGCCGTTCCTGGCCGGTTCCCGCCTCATCCTCGCCAAGTCCGGAACCGGGTCGCTGGAAGCCTGTCTGCATGGCAACCCGGTGATCGTCGTCTATCGGTTGCGCGGCCTGCTGGCGACGCTGGGCTACCACAACATCCTCAGTGTGCCATGGATCGCCGCGGCCAATCTGATCGCCGGCCGCGCGGTCGTGCCGGAGTTCTGCTTTGCCCACGACGGCGGTTGGGACGACGTGCTGGCGGCCGCCCGCTCCCTGTGGGCCGATGGTCCCGCGCGCACGCAGGCCGTCGCCGATCTGCGCGAGGTCCGCGCCCGCCTGGGCGAGCCCGGCGCCACGGCGCGCGTCGCCGCGATCGTCCGTTCGTTCCTCGACCACACCTCGTCCCGATGAACCGCCTGCCCGCCCACCGCGGCCTCACCGACCTGCGCGCGTTGCTGCAGACGCTGCGACACGAACGCGAACTGGTGACGATCGACGCCGAGGTCGACCCGGACCTCGAAGCCGCCGAGATCCATCGCCGCGTGATCGCCGCCGGCGGGCCGGCGCTGCTGTTCACGCGTGTTCGCAACTCGCCGTGGCCGCTGGTGACCAACCTGTTCGGCACCGCGCGCCGCGTCGAACTGGCGTTTGGACCTCGGCCCGAAGCGCTGGTCCAACGGCTCGCCGACGCACCGCACACGCTGTTGCCGCCCTCGCTCTCGCGCCTCTGGCAACAACGCGATCTGCTGTCCGCGCTCCTCCGCGTCGGCCGGCGGTTCCGCCGCCGCCCACCACTGCTGGCGAACGTCGCCTCGCCACCGCAACTCTCCCGCCTGCCGCTGCTGCGCACCTGGCAGGACGACGGCGGGCCGTTCGTCACCCTGCCGCTGGTCTACACCGAGCATCCGCAGGGCCTCGGCAGCAACCTCGGCATGTACCGAGTGCAGCGTTACTCCGACGACCGCGTCGGCTTGCACATGCAGATCGGCAAGGGCGGCGGGTTCCATCTGGCCGAATACGAACGGCTCGATCGCCCGATGCCGGTCAACATCCACATCGGCGGACCACCGGCGTTGATCCTCGCCGCCATCGCGCCGCTGCCGGAGAACGTGCCGGAGATCCTGCTCGCGTCCTTGATCCTCGGTTCGCGTCTGACTTCGGCGCAGAACCCCGCCGGCCCGCTGCCGGTCGTCGGCGATGCCGAGTTCTGCCTCGTCGGCCAGGTGAAGCCCGGCGCTCGGCACCCGGAAGGGCCGTTCGGCGATCACTACGGCTACTACTCGTTGCGGCACGACTATCCGCTCGTCGAAGTGACGGCGCTGCTGCACCGGCCCGATCCGATCTGCTGTGCGACCGTGGTCGGCAAGCCGCGGCAGGAGGACTTCTTTCTCGGCGACTACCTGCAGGCCCTGCTGTTGCCGTTCGCGAAGCTGGCGATGCCCGGGGTTCGCGATCTGTGGTCGTACGGCGAGACCGGCTACCACTCGCTGGCGGCGGCGGTCGTGCAGCAGCGCTACCACCGCGAAGCGATGGCGGCGGCGTTCCGGATCCTCGGCGAAGGGCAGTTGAGCCTGACGAAGTTCCTACTGTTGACGGATCGCGCAGTCGATCTGCGCGATTTCCGCACGACGCTGGCACACGTCCTGGCACGGGCGCGGTTCGAGACGGACCTGTACGTGTTCGGCAACCTGTCGATGGACACGCTCGACTACACCGGGCCGACGGTCAACGAAGGCAGCAAGGGGGTGCTGCTCGGGCTCGGCGAACAAGTGCGGTCGCTGCCGCGCGAGTTCTCCGGCGAACTGCCGGGCGGCTTCACCGCCGCGCTACCGTTCTGCGGCGGCTGCCTGTGTGTCAGCGGACCGACATGGACCGCGGAGCCTGGCGCTGCAGCCCGATTGGCGGCATCGCCGGCGCTCGATGCCTGGCCACTCGTGGTGCTGGTCGATGATGCCCACAAGGCGACGCGCAGCCCGATGAACTTCCTGTGGACGACGTTCACCCGCTTCGAACCCGCGGCGGATCTGCATCCACGCGCGGTGCGACTCGTCCGGCATCAACCGAGCTACACCCCGCCGATCGTCATCGATGCGCGGATGAAGCCGACGTATCCACAGGAGCTGTTCTGCGACCCGGACACCGCCGCGAAGGTCAGCCGGCGATGGCACGAGTACTTCCCGGCCGGCGGCATCCCGATGGGCGACAGCGACCGCGGGCACCTGGACTGATCGGCTGTCGGCTCACAGCCGCCGGATCTTGATGTCCTTGAACTCCACCGGATCGCTGTGCCCGCAGAAGCCGAACGCGCCTTCCTTGCGGAACCGGCCCGGGTGCTCGCCGCCCGACATCGGCTTGTCGATCGTCGCGACATCCGCATCGACGATCACCGTGCCGTTCAGCACGACCTTGATCTTGCTGCCCTGCACGATCACTTCCTCGAAGTTCCACTGCCCGACCGGCCGCAGGTGACCGCGGTGCGCGGGTACCAGCCCGTACACCGACCCGTGGTACTGGTAATCCTTCAACGCCGAGTACTTCGCCGCCGAATCATCCAGCACCTGCAACTCGATCGCCTCGGCCGACGGATCGCCCTTGCCGCCATACCGGATCGCCAGCCCGTTGTTGCCGCCCGGCGGCAGCTTGAACTGCAACCGCACCGCGAAGTCCCCGTACGTCGCCGCCGTGAACAGATTGCCACCGCGACCCGCCTTGCACCGGATCGCGCCCTCGACGACCTCGTAGTCGTCGACCGCGCCCTGCCAGCCGCTCAACGTCTTGCCGTCGAAGATCGACTCGAAACCATCGGCCGCGCGCGCCGCCAGTTCGGCGTTCGCCTCGTCGGCAGCAATCTCGCGCACCATCAGGTTGCGAAAACGGATCTCGCCGCCGTGCGTCTGCAGTTGCAGTGACCCGTTCGCCGGCAGCGGGATCTTGCGGTTCCAGAAGTTCTCCATCACCGCGCCATCGACCGTCAGTTGGTCGTTCAACCAGACCCACGTCAGCTCGCCGAGCTGCTTGATCCGCAGCGCGTTCCACTCCCCGAACGGCTTGTCGGCCAGCACCAGCGGCCGGTTGGCGTGCTTTTCGTTGTTCCACAGCCCGCCGCTGCCCTTGTCGGCGCCGATCTTCCATTTGCCGCCGGCCTCGGTCGTGTCCCAGATCTGCACCTGCGGCGTGCCGCGCAGGTAGATGCCCGAATCCGCGAGCGCCACCGTCTTGTAGTCGAGCACGAACTCCGCGTCGCCGAACGCCCGATCCGTCGTCAGATAGGCGCCCTGGCCATCGTTGATCAGTTCGCCGTTCTCGACCCGCCAGTGCTGCGCGACCGTCGCGTCATCTTCGGCGCGCAGTTTCGCCCGGGCCTCGGGTGGCATCGTCGCCAGGTCGTATGGACTGAAATGGCGCTGGCCATGCCAGCCGGCGAGGTCCTTGCCGTTCCACAGCGGGACGAACCGATCGGCCGCCCGCTGCGCCGGCAGCAGGGAGAGGGTGACGAACACGGAGGCGAGCGCTCGCATCCCGGCGAAGGTAGACGCCCGACGAGCCCGAGGCCAAGGCAGTTCATCGCAGCCGGAGTGTCAACCGTTTGCATCGGTGCCAGGAACCTCGCCACCCCCCTTCACCGGACTCACGTCCGAGGCTAAGGTTCGTCGATGTTCCGGAACCGGTTCCGGAGAGGACACACTCGATGCGCACACTGTTGCTGCTCGGTTGGTTGTTGTTGCCAGCGGGAGGAGTGGCGTACCACTTCGGCCCGGGGCAGGACGCGCTGAAGCTCGACGACGCCGACGCCATTCTGGTCGCGGCCGCGAAGGCGGTTGCCGATCAGGACTGGGCGACGGCGGACGGCAAACTCGAGGAGGCGCTGAAGCTGTTGCCGGCGGACCAGAAGGAGGCCGTGTTCCGCACACGGCTCGAACGCGCCAAGGCACAGATGTTCCTGAAGAAGGTGCCGCAGGCGCAGGACGAACTGAACTCCCTGCTCGCCGACCTGACCGACGCCAAGGCGGCGCCGGAGCTCTTGCGCCAGACCCGCGAAGCGCTCGCCAACACGCACTTCTACATGACGTGGATGATGCGGCTGGAAGGCGCCCCGCGCGAAGTGTGGGAACCCGAGATCGAGGCGGCCCGGCAGAACTACAAGCTGCTGGCACTCGACGCCGAGAAGGCAGGCAAGCACGAACTGGCGACCGGCAGCCGCGGTGACCTCGAAGCAACGGTCAAGCTGGCCCGGTTGGAGGTCCAGGATCTGCAGGGCCTGCCGTTGCCGAGTCAGTGAAGCGGTTGAAGCGGTGGCAAGGGCCGCGGTCGCGGCTCGAAGAGCAAGGGCAAGGGTCCGAGTCAGGGTCAGAAACTGCCAGAGGATGCGCGCGGCGCCGGATCCGGCCCGCCGCCGGATGGTTCGGGTTCCTGAACCCGAGTCGATCCGCAGCCTGATCCTGAGCGATCGCCGGCCGGTCCGTCCCTGACGCACCGGCCGGTGTTGTTCTCGGCGCCAGTGTTTCGTCAACAGGCGGTTTCCGTGCGCCGATCGCGCACTACCATGGGCCTCGCATGGAACGGAGTCGCTTGCTCGCGGCGGTCGCTGCCGTCGTCGTCCCCGTCACACTGGCGTTCGCCCAGATCCCCGCCACCCCGCTGCGCCCGGCGCCGAGCGGTGCGCGGATGGTCCCTGACCTGCTGCCGGAAACGCAGCAGGCGCCCGCACCGGCGCAGCCCGGCGCGCAGCCAGGTCAACCCGCGGCGGCGGGCCCAAGCCCCGAAGACCAGCAGAAGAAGCAGATGCGGCAGCAGAAGCTGCAGCAACTGGTGTTCGATCGCCGACCGGCGACGATCCTGAAGGTGTGGTCGACGGCACCGGGCGAAGAAGAAGCGACGGCCGGACAGCCAGGTGGACCCGAAGGCGACCAACCGATGCCTGGCGGCGTGATCATCGTCAACGGCCAGGTCGTGCAGAATGAAGAAACACCACCACCGCCGCCGCCGGCACCGACGCCGGATCAGCCCGCGACGAACGAACCATCGACCGATGCGGCGCCAGCCGCCGGCGCCGTCACTGACCCGAACGCCAAACCGAAGCCGAAGAAGCCAGTCGACCCGTTCGATGCCGCGCTGAAGCAGTTCGGTCGCGACGTCACGCTCGGCAACTGGGCCGGCGTCAAGTCGTTCCTCGCGTCGCTGGAAGCCGACGAGAAGAAGATGGTCTGGCCGAAGCTGCTGCAGGGGCTGCGCCAGCCGCCGCCCGATCCGCGTCAGCAGAACAATCCGATGCCGGAACAGAACGTGTTCACGTTCGCCGACGTGATCGCGCTGGCCGCCGCGGCGCCGATTCCGCTCGATGATCCGGCGCTGAACAACCTCGGCGGCTTGCTGCGACTGGCCATCGATCGCGGCAACCTGATCGAACAGGGCCAGCCGATCCTGCTGGCGGAAGCCGCCAAGCCCGAGGCCGAACGCGTGCTGTCGCAGCGACAGATCGCCAAGGTGCTGCTGGCGGCCGGCGAGCCGATCGTCGCCGGTGCGTTCCTGCCGTCGCTCGAGCAAGCGGTGGAGAAGAAGGACCACGAAGCGCTGAACCTGCTCGCCCGCCACTTCCAGGCGCAGCACCAGAAGGAAGCGAAGGTGGAGTGGCTCGAGAAATCCTGGCACGCGCTGCAGGCGATCTTCGCCGCCGGCGACATCGTCAAGGAACAGCTCGCGACCGCACTGCGCCAGGCCGTCGATCTGGCGCCAAAGCTGAAGACCGAACTCGGCATGCAGTGGCTGGCCGACAGCTTCACCCGCGTGCCCGACCGCGGCCGCAAGATCCTCGCTTCGATCGGCATCGCCGCTGCCGAGGGCACGTTCACCCATCAGCACGACCTCGAGTTCCGCAAGAAGAGCCTGGAGCTGCAGCGGACCGCGGTGGCGACCTTGGTGCAGCACGCACCGAAGCTGGCCAAGGAATGGCAGCTGCAACTCGGCCTCCTGGCCAACAACTGGCTGAAGGAAGCGCAGATGTCGCAGCGCTTCGATCGCAGCACCCAGACCGGCCCGTCGATGCGGCGCGATCGCTATGGCAACTGGTACTACGCCATGGACGACGACGAAGGCGGCGGGCAGATGTGGAACCCGAACATGGGCAACATGAACGGTATCCGCGCCGCCGAGGTGCTCGAGTTGAAGCCCGACGCCGGCTGGTTGCAGACCGTCGATCCGGCGCAGCTGCCGAAGTTCGCGATGGTCACCGCACAGTTGCTGCTGAAGATCCAGGAAGCCGACAAGGCGTTCCCGTTCATCGAGCAGCTCGCGACGACGCACCCGGTGCAGGCCAAGGGCCTGGTCGAGGAGTTCCTGCGGGTATGGACCAAGAACCACGACCCGAACGAGAACCAGAGCGAACGCGCCTACTGGATGTACGGCTACGAGCCGCGCGCAGAAGGCATCCCGCTGACGCGCAGCAAGCAACAGCGCAACCTCGAAGAACTCGGCCAGTGGGTGCAGAAGCTGCGCAAGCTGCCGATCCCGCCGCCCGAGCAACGCCTGCTGGTCAGGGCGTTCACCACCTGCCACAGCGTGGCCGAGGTCTACCAGAAGGACGCGATCGAAGCGGTGTTCGGCGACCTGAAGGGCCTGAAGCCGGCGACGCTGGCGGCACTGGCGCAGCAGATGCGGGCCAATCTCGGCGGCCTGTGGCGCAAGGCCGATGTGCAGGACCGCGCCAAGACCAAGCGCAAGCAGAAGGACATCGAGGCCGAGGTGATCCGCGGCTATCAGGTCGCGCTGCAGGTCACTCAGGACGCGATCGACGCCCACGACGACAACTGGTCGCTGCTCCTGGTGCAGGCGATGATCGGCCACGACCTGGTCAACTTCGGCAAGGAGCTCGGCCGCAGCACCGACTTCTCGGCCAACCGGCAACACGCGTTCGAGGCGTTCGAACAGGCGGTCGACCTGTACGAGAAGAAACTGCCGGCGCTGCCGCGCGAGGAGCAGACCACCGAAGCCTATGAGCACTGGTTCTACGCCGCGCTCGGCGCCAGCGACCTCGCCAACGTGACGGACGAGACCGTGCCGGACCAGCGCCAGATCGACGCGATCCAAAAGCGCATGCACGCGCTGCCCGGCGAACTCGGCGAGTGGCATCGCGGCCGCTTCGCCAATTCGATCTTCACGCGGATGAGCGCGTGCAAGCCGGCGGTCAAGTTCCGCTACCTGAAGGGCGCGTTCGCGATCATCGGCGACCACAAGCAGGCGTACGAGGCGAAGAAGGTCTTCGATTACTACAAGGACCTGATCACCGAGATCAAGCTGCAGACCGTGATCGACGGCAGCGACGTGGTCAACACGACCGAACCGTTCGGCGTGTTCGTCAACCTGGTGCACACGCGCGAAATCGAGCGCGAGAGCGGTGGCTTCGCCCGCTACCTGCAGAACCAGAACAACATGTCGTACTCGTACAACTACGGGCGGCCGACCGAGAACTACCGCGAGAAGTTCACGGAGGCGACGCGGCAGGCGTTGGGCGAGCACTTCGAGGTGCTGTCGGTGACCTTCCAGGCCGAGACGGTCAACTCGCGGACGCTGCCCGAGTACGGCTGGCGGGTGACGCCGTATGCCTACCTGCTGCTGAAGCCGCGCGGCAAGCAGGTCGATCGGATCGCGCCGTTGCGGCTCGACCTCGACTTCCTCGACACCTCGGGTTACGTCGTGCTGCCGATCGAGTCGCCGGCGTTGCCGATGGTCGCCACCGGCACCGGCGATGCACGGCCGTGCCGCGCGCTCGAGATCACGCAGATCCTCGACGAACGGCAGGCCAAGGACGGCAAGCTGATGCTCGAGATCAAGGCGCAGGGCCAAGGCCTGGTGCCGCCGTTCGAGGACTTGCTGGACCTGCAACCGACCGGCCTGGCGATCGTCAGCAACGAGGGCGGCCAGCTGGCCGTCAGCAAGTTCCATCCGGACACCCAGGAGACGCTGGTCGTGTCCGAACGGGCCTGGACGGTCACGCTGAAGGCCGTGGCCGGAACCGAGGTGCCGCGGAAGTTCGCGTTCGCCAGACCCAAGGGCGAGGTCAAGGCGCTGTTCCAGCGTTACGTCGATGCCGACCTGATCGAAGTCGGCGCCGAAGTCGATCTCGAACAGCGCTACGGCGATGGCACCCGGTCGTGGGTCTGGATCGTCCTGGTGATCGTGCTCGGCGGGCTGGGCGCCGGCGCCTGGTTCCTCGGCCGCGATCCGCAGGTCGTGCACACGCTGCGCGACCGCTACAAGCTGCCGACGCAGATGACGCCGTTCACGGTGCTCGGGCTGCTGCGCGACATCGAACGCACAGGCTCGCTCGACAAACAAGCGCACGCCGAACTGACGGCGACGATTGCGCAACTCGAGGCCGGGTTCTTCGGCCAGAAGGCGGCCGATGCGCCCGATCTGACGACCACCGCGCAGCAGTGGGTCATCCGGACGCGCCGCCCGGCCTGACCGGCAACCAGCGGATCGCGACCGCCGAACCGAGGGCACAGACGACCCCGACCCACAGCGCCGGGGCGAAACTGCCGGCCGCCAACGCGCCGGCCAACGCCGGCTTGACGACGAGCTGCACGCCGCGGGCACTGGCGTAGAACGTCGCCGCCGCGGTCGCCCGCAGCGGCGCCGGGTAGCACGTTCCGAACAACGCGCCAAAGCACGACCAGGTGCCGGCGCCGAGCCCCAGCAGCGCCACGGCCCAGGTGAACGCGGTGAAGTCCCGGGTGATGTTCGCCAGCTGCCACACCAACAGCGCCTGACCGGCGGCGAACACGAGGCAGAACAGCACGAACATCAACAGCCGGCCGTAGCGGACCGCCAACCAGCCGAACGCCAGGTCGGCGACGACGTGCACGGCGTTTACCTGGATCTGGAACCACCCCACGGCGGCGATCGGCACTTCGTGCAACGCCATCAGCGCCGCCGGCAGTTCGGCGTAGACGCACCAGAAGCCGGTCATGTGCAGCATCAGCACGACCAACAGCACCACGCTGGCCTGCCGATGCGGCGCCGCAAACAAGGCTCGCGCCGGCAACCGTTCGGCGAGCGCCGCCGGCCGAGCCGGTCCCGGCATCGCCTGACGCGCGATCATCGCCAGCAACGCCGGCACCGCCGCCACGACGAACACCAACCGCCAACCGATCTGCGGCGCCAGGAAGCAGCCGAGCGCCGCCGCGATCGCCATCGCCACCGGGCTGCCGGCCTGCAGGATCGCATGCACCCGATCGCGGTGCCGTTCCGGCCAGTGCTCGGCGACGACGGCATGCGCGATGCCCCACTCGCCGCCAACGCCGAGTCCGGTCAGCAGCCGCGCCAGCAGCAGCGACCAGAACCCGCCCGCAGCCGCGGTGGCCAGCGACCCGATCCCGAACAACAGCAGTCCCGCCACCATCGCCGGCCGACGGCCATGGCGATCGGCCAACCGGCCGAACAGGAAACCGCCGAGTGCCGTGGCCAAGAGCGTCAGCCCCTCGATCCACGCGATCGCCCCCCACAGCTCGAGCCCGAGTTCCTGCGCGATCGCCCGCTTGGTGAATGCAAACAGGATCAGATCGCAGAACTCGAACACCCAGCCGAGCCAACAGAACACCAGGATCCTGCCGCGGCCACCGGCGAACATGCCTTCCGGATCGGCCATGCGTCAGTCGCCGACGCGGCCCTTGACGATCTGTTCGATCTGGCGCTGCAACGCGGCCACCTGCTGTTCGAGAGTCGCCACCCGCGCCTCGAGCCCGCCGTCGTCTGACCGCGCGCTGCTGCGCACCAATGGCGCCTCTGCCTCGGCGGTCTCCGGCACCGCAACCTGTTCGCTGCCGTCCCCCAGCAGATGCCGCCATCGCCGTTCGCGCTCGCGCGACCCGAGCTGCAGCTGCTCGACCAGCGCCGGATTGCGCCCGGCCAGCTGCCGCAGTTGCGACTCGATCGCCTCGGGCTCGAGGTGCACGCCCATCCGCGTCAATCGCGGCTTCAGCGCCCCCGGTGCCTGCGGCCCGCGCACCAGCAGTTCGGCAATGATCGCCATCTGCGCCCGGTCGAGGTGCAACCGATCGACGGCCTTGTGGCGGTACTTGGTCACCCGCCCACCACCGTCGATCCGTGCCACCCAGCCCTGCTCCTGCAAGGCCATCAGCGCACCAGTGATCTGGAAGCCGACCAGCTCCATGACTGGCTCGCGGTTGCTCTTCTGGTTGCAGCCATCGAGCAGCGCGTTCTCGCTCATCGGGTAGATGTCGGGAACGGACAGTTCCTTCTCGATCAGGACGCCGATCAGGCGCTGGCCGGTGCGGTCGAGGCGGCTCATGGCCAGGAACGGTAGCCGCAGGGCTT
Organism: Planctomycetota bacterium; assembly: GCA_016713175.1. Classification (GTDB taxonomy): domain Bacteria; phylum Planctomycetota; class UBA1135; order UBA1135; family UBA2386; genus JADJPQ01. The sequence continues at coordinate 9,575 of JADJPQ010000018.1, read as the reverse complement.
GCTGTCGGCACCCGGACGCCGGACAAACACCGCCATGCCGATGGCGATCGATGTGGTGCTGCCTACGGAGCAGGAAGTGACGTGGCCGGACCTGTGTCCCGGATGTGGCGAAAGGCCGTGCGACAACCTGCTGTCGGTTGCCCATCGGCGAACTTCGGTGGCAGCGTGGTTCTGGCCGATCCTGTATTTGTTCGGCAAGCGGCGCGCCTTCGAGGTGCCGATCTGCAGTCCGTGTCGACGCCAGCAGATGCGTTCGCGCTGGCTGCGGTTCGGCGCGGGCGTGGCGATCGTCGTCGCCGTGTTCTGGCTGATCGATCCTTGGCTGCGCAACCAGATCGCGTCGCGCAATCTGCGTCGGCTGACGCTGCTGGGCATCGCGGTGATCGCTTTGTCGCCGGTGATCGCGCTGTACGTGTGCTTCCCCCCCGCCGTCGACATCACTGTGGGCAAGAAGACGATCGCCTTCGAGTTCGCGCGGCGTGACTATGCCGATGCGTTCAAGGCCGCCAATCGACCGCGCTCCTGACGGCGGGCCCACTGCCGGCATGGCAACCACAGCAGCGCGACAGCGACTACGGTGACGGTGTAGAGCAGCGGCAGGCTCCAGCGATAGCCGTCAGGCACCGGCGACAACAATCCGGCAGGTCACTCGGCGCGCCGCCACACCGCCGCCGCCACGCCGAACACCGCGCCGCCCAGCAACGTCACCGGGATCCACAGGCCGATCTGCGCCGCGCACAGCACCGCGATGCGCGCGGCGGTGCCGAGCGCTGGCGCCTGTTCGTGCAGCTTCTCGTAATGCGTTCCGTAGTCCTGGGTCGTGGCCCACAGGGTCAGCACCAGGACCGGCCCCCTCGCCACCAGCGCGTAGCGGAGCAGCACCGCGCCAAGCGCCGGCCAGGCCAGCCAGGCCGCAACACCGCCGGCAGCCGCCGCCAGCAACGCCAGCACGAACCCAGGCCACTCGCCGGGGAACACCAAAGCACCCAACGCCGCGCCACCGGCCGTCGCCACGACGCCGATCAGCAAGAACATCCAAGCGCGCTCGGGTGGTCGCAGCCCCAGTCCGGAAAGCTGGCGACCGAACCACCAGCCGAACACCGGGATCAACCAGCCGATGCCGACAAGTGCGCCACCGCCACCGGCGGCACTGCCGAACAGCCACTCGGGCCCGTGCGAACGTTCGCCGACGTAGCGGACCGCCGTCACCAGCAGTGTCAGCATCGCCGGCCAGAACAGCGGCACGATCGGCCTGGCGTTCACGGCTTTCCCTCGGCGCTCGGGAACAACCGGACCACCTCGGTCCGGAACCTGGTTGCCAACGCGCGGTACGCCACGGCCCGGCGCGGATCGGGTCGCACGGCTTCGCCGCTGGTGCGCACGCACGGCCCGGCGACGGCGTCGCAGTCGAGCCGTTCGCCCGAGAGTCGTCGCACCGTCCACGCAGCCTGGACTGCTGCGCCGAGGGCCGCCGATTCGGTCTCCTCGAGCAGCACGATCTCGACACCGAACACATCGGCGAGGATCTGCCGCCACAGCGGATTGCGCGACGCGCCGCCGACCAGATGCACCTGCCGCGGCTCGATGCCGAGCGCGCGCAGTCGATCGAGCCCCCAGCCGAGATTCAGCGACGTGCCCTCGAGGGCCGCGCGGTACAGATGCCCCGGCCGCAACAGGCCGGGCCGCATGCCCAGCAGCGCTCCCGTCGCCTCGGGCAGATCCGGCACCCGTTCGCCCTGCAGGAACGGCAACCAGGTCAGGCCCTCGCACCCGACCGGCACCGCCGCCGCCGCATCGGTCAGTTCGGCATGGCTTCGCCCCGTGGCCGCCACGACTTCCTCGGTGACGCCGGTCAGGTTCATCACGCACAGCAGCGGCAGCCAGCCGCCATCGCTGCTGCAGAACGGCGCGATCGCGCCGCGCGGATCGATCACCGGCGCCGTCGTCCGGGTGAACACCGTGCCCGACGTGCCGAGGCTGACGACGACGACGCCTGCACGCGTGGCGCCGGCGCCGATCGCCGACATCATGTTGTCGCCGCCGCCAGCGGCGACCGGGATCCCGGCGCGCAGGCCCAGTTGCGCAGCGACTGCCGCCGTCAGTTCGCCCGCGGGTGCGCCCATCGGCAACAGCGGCGGCAGCATCGCCGGCAACCGTTCGTCGATGGCCGCCATCGCCGCCGCGTCGAAGGTCCGCGTGCGCGGATCGAACCAGCCGGTTCCCGAAGCGTCGCCGGCCTCCATGGTCTTGCGGCCGGTCAGCCGCAGATTGATCCAGTCATGCGGCAACAGCACCGAACGGACGCGCTGCCACTGCTGTGGTTCGCGCTCGCGCAGCCAGACCAGCTTGCTGGCGGTGAACCCGGTCGGCACCGGCCGGCCGAGCCGTTCGCTCAGCGCTCGTGCCTGGCTGGCGGTCGCGGTGTCGCACCACAGCTTCGCGGGTCGCACCACCTGATCGCGTTCATCGAGAACGACGCAGCCATGCTGCTGAGCGGAGACGCCGATGCCGGCGATCCGGCCGGGATCGATCTGGTTCCGCAGCGCGCCAAAGCACGCCACGACCGCTTCCCACCAGGTATCCGGATGCTGTTCGAGATGGCCCGGCGGCAAGCCCGGGATCAGGCCGTAGCCATGCTGCGCGCGAGCCACGACGGTGCCGGTCGCGACGTCGACCACGAGTGCCTTGGTGCTCTGCGTGCCGACATCGAGGCCACAGAACAGCGGCGCGTTCACCCGCGCGCTCCGAGCAGGTGTTCGATCGTCAGTTGATCGAGCCGCTCGTAGCCAAGCCCGCGCCGCGCGATCGCGGTGGCGTCGAGCTGCAGGCCGCGCAACGCCCTGGCCTTGTCGACCGTGTAACCACCGGTCAGCAGCGGGTCGAGTGCTTGATCCTTGGTCTCGGCGATCAGCGCCCGCACTTCCGGATCGGCATCGAACGCCGCCGCCCGCGCCGCCAGGATCTTGTAGGTCCGCATGCAACCGCGCGCGAAGTCCCAGACTCCGGCTTCGTCTTCGGTCCGATAGGCGTGGGCATCGAAGTGGCGCGGCCCGTCGTAGCGCGGCAGGCCGCCGGTGCCCTCCAGCAGCCGCACCAGGAAGAACGCCATCTTCTGGTCTTCGCTGCCAAAACGCAGATCCTGATCGTAGCGACCGATCTTCTGGCCGTTCAGGTCGATGTGGAACAGCTTGCCGACCGCCATCGACTCGGCGACCGCATGCACGAACGACAGGCCGGCCATCGTCTCGTGCGCGACCTCCGGATTGACGCCGACCATCTCGCTGTGCTGCAGCGTGCTGATGAAGTGCAGCATGTGACCGGTGGTCGGGAAGTAGATGTCGCCGCGCGGTTCGTTGGGCTTGGCCTCGAGCGCGAAGCGCAGGTCGTAGCGCTGGTCCTTGACGTAGCCGCACAGGAAGTCCATCGCGTCGCGCATCCGCTTGCAGGCGGTGCGCACGTCGCGGCAGGCATCGGCCTCGCTGCCTTCGCGGCCGCCCCAGAACACGTAGATCGTCGCGCCGAGTTCGACGCCGAGGTCGATCGCCGCCATGGTCTTCTGCAGCGCGAACGCGCGGACCTTCGGGTCGTTGGCGGTGAACGCGCCGTCCTTGAAGATCGGATGCGAGAACAGGTTGGTCGTCGCCATCGGCACGACCATGCCGGTGTCCTTCAGCGTGGCCTTGAAGTCGCGGACGATGCGGTCGCGTTCCTGCGCGCTGGCGCCGAACGGAATCAGGTCGTTGTCGTGCAGGTTGACGCCGTACGCGCCGCACTCGGCGAGCTTGCGGACGAGGTGGTTGGGGTCGACGACGGGCCGGACGGCCTCGCCGAAGGGATCGCGGCCGGGATTGCCGACGGTCCACAGGCCGAAGGTGAACTTGTCGGACTTGACGGGGTCGAAGCGGGACGACATGGGCATCTGGTTACGGGTTCGGCGGTGGGAAGCAAGGGCGTGGCTGCCCCACCGGCTCTCAGCCCAGATCCACGGCCCGCTGCACCAGATCCTGCTGTTCGGCCTTGTGCTTGGGCAACGACCCGGTCGCCGGACTCGCGGCCGCGCGCCGGCCGAGATAGGTCACGCCCGGCAACCGGTCGCGCACATGCTGCCACGCGCCCATGTTCTGCGGTTCCTCCTGACACCACACCCACTCGGCCTTGCGGTACCGCCGCTGCAGCGCCGAAAACGCCGCCGCCGGCCACGGATACAGCAGCTCGGCCCGCACCAGCGCGACCGCCGCGTCGTCGCCTCTCGCCTCGATCAGGTCGTAGAACACCTTCCCCGAACAGACCACCACCCGCCGCACCGAACCCGGATCGCCCACCGGATCGTCGATCACCGGCAGGAATCCACCCGCCGCCAACGCCGCCGCCGCGGACCCGGCCTCCTTCATCCGCAACAGGCTCTTTGGCGTCATCACCACCAGCGGCTTGCGCGCCGGATCGAGCGCCTGCGCGCGCAGCAGATGGAACCAGTTGGCTGCCGTCGACACGTTCGCGACCCGCAGGTTGTTCTCCGCACACGACTGCAGGAACCGCTCGAGCCGCGCGGAACTGTGCTCCGGCCCCTGCCCGTCATACCCATGCGGCAACAGCAGCACGAGACCGGAACGCTGCCCCCACTTGCTCTCGCCCGCGACCAGGAACTGATCGATCTGGATCTGCGCGCCGTTGACGAAATCGCCGAACTGCGCTTCCCACAACGTCAGCCCCTCGCTGCGCGTGACGCTATAGCCGTACTCGAACCCCAGCGCCGCCTCCTCCGACAGCAGCGAATCCACGACTACGAACGGCGCCTGGCCCGACTGCAGATGGTTCAGCGGCACATACCGCGCCCCGGTGTCGACGTCATGCAGCGCCGCATGCCGCTGCGAGAACGTGCCGCGACCCGAGTCCTGCCCCGCCAGGCGCACCGGCACCCCGGACGTCACCAGGCTCGCGAACGCCAGCGTCTCGGCGGTCGCGAAGTCCACCGGTTGCCGACCCGCCAGCATCTCGGCGCGCCGCTGCAGCACCATCTGCACCTTCGGATGCGCCGCAAACGTCGCCGGCCACTGCAGCAGCCGCGCGTTCAGATCCTGCAGCACCGGCAGGGACACCGCCGGCACCGCCGGCGTCCATTCCTCCGGTTCGGGCTCGGCCACGAGCTGCACGACCGGCGGCTCGCTGGCGCGGATCGCATCGAGCGCTGCCTTCAGCTTCTGCTGCACCGCCGCGTCGTAGCGACCGATTTCGTCGCGCGGCAGCACGCCCGCGCGAACCAGCAGTTCCTGGTAGGAACTGCGCACCGTCGGATGGCCTTCGATCCGTCGATAGAGGATCGGCTGCGTGTAGCTCGGCTCGTCACCCTCGTTGTGACCGTGCCGGCGATAGCAGACGATGTCGAGCACGACATCGCGCTGGAACGTCATCCGGTAGTCCAGGCACAGCCGGATCATCCGGACCGCCGCCAGCGGATCGTCGCCGTTGACGTGGAAGATCGGCGCCTGCACGCCCTTGGCCACATCGGTGCAGAACGGCGTACTGCGCGAATCCGCCGGCGACGTCGTGTAGCCGATCTGGTTGTTGACGACGATGTGGATCGTGCCGCCGGTGCGATAGCCGTGCAGCTGCGACATCTGCAGCGTCTCGTGCACGACCCCCTGACCGGCGAACGCCGCATCGCCGTGAATCAGGATCGGCAGCACGGCGCGGCGGTCCTGGTCGCGCGGCAACTGTTCCTGGCGCGCGCGCGCCATGCCCTCGACCACCGGATCGACGGCTTCCAGATGCGACGGATTGCACGCCAGTTCGAGCGGCAGCACGGCCCCGGACGCGGTCGCATAGTCGGCGGCGGCGCCGAGGTGGTACTTCACGTCACCCGAACCCTGCGCCATCGCCGGATCGAGCCAGCCCTCGAACTCCGAGAAGATCTTCTGCGTCGCCTTGCCCAGGATGTGCGCCAGTACGTTCAGCCGGCCGCGATGCGCCATGCCGAGCACCGCGCGCCGCACGCCGGTCGCCGCGCCGTGATCCAGCAGCGCGTCGAGCACCGGGATCAGCGTGTCACCGCCCTCCAGCGAGAACCGCTTGTGACCGACGAACCGGGTGTGCAGGAAGCGCTCGAACGCCTCGGCCTCGACCAGCTTGTCGAGCACGCGCAGCATCGCCGCCTTGGGCAGTTCTTCGGCGTTGCGGTTGCCTTCCATCCGCGCGCGCAGCCACTGCCGCTGCTCGTGGTCGGCGATGTGCATGAACTCGACGCCGATGTGCCGGCAGTAGGTGTGATGCAGCACCTCCTGGATCTCGCGCAGCGTCGCGAACGGTTTGCCGGTGACGCCGTCGCTGTAGAACTCGCGTTCCTTGTCCCAGATGGTGAGGCCATACGTCGACATGTCGAGCTCGGGCCAGTCCTTGGGCTCGTAGCTCAGCGGATCGAGATCGGCCAGCACGTGCCCGCGCACGCGGTAGCTGCGGATGTAGGTCATCAGGCCGGCCGCGCGTTCGAGGTTCTGCGCCTCGCGCAGGCTGCTGCCGAGCGGCGGGCGCCGGTCCTGGCTCCAGTGCACCGGTCGGTAGGGCACCTTCAGCGAACGGAAGATCGCGGCGTAGAAGCCGTGTTCGCCCAGCAGCAGGCGGTGCATCCAATCCAGGAACGCGCCCGATTCGGCGCCCTGGATCACGCGGTGATCGTAGGTCGACGTCAGGGTCAGCACGCGCGAGATGCCGAGTTCGGTCAGCGTGTCGGCGGCCGCCCCCGCGAACGCAGCCGGCGTCGTGATCGCGCCGGTCGCCAGGATGAACGCCTGGCCGGACATCAACCGCGGCAGCGAACTGACCGTGCCGATGGTGCCGGGGTTGGTCAACGTGCACGTCGTGTCGGCGAAATCCTCGGGCGCGAGCCGGCCCGCGCGCGCCTTGTCGATCTGCTGGTTGTAGGCGTCGAAAAACGCCTTGAAGTCCATCGCGGGCTGCAGGCGGACGGCCGGCACCACCAGGCTGCGACGACCATCCTTGCCCGGCAGATCGATCGCGATGCCGAGACTGCGGGTGCGGCTCGTGCGCCGTTGGGGCTTGCCGTCCTGTTCGACGAACGTCGCCGCCATCGCGGGCACCTGTTCGAGTGCGCGCACGATCGCCCACGCGATCAGGTGCGTGAAGCTGACCTTGGGCAGGAACAGGCCCTGCTGGTGCCGGTTGAGGATGTGGCGGTTCTCCTCCAGCACCTTGACCGGAACGTCGCGCACCGACGTCGCCGTCGGCACCGACAGGCTCTCGGTCATGTTCTTGACGATGCGACCGCCGATGCCGATCAGCGGTTGCAATTCGTCGACCTGGGGCGCCGGCGTCGACGCTTCGATCGGCACGACCGGCGCGACGGCACGCAGTCCGGGTGGCAGCGCGGTGTCGAACCACTGCCGCCAGGCTTCCGGAACCGCAGCCGGCGCGGCCAGATACTCGGCGTAGACCTTCTCGGCGTAGGCAGCGTTGATGCCGAAGATGGCGGCGAAGTCGGGTCGGTTCATCGGGCAGACGGATGGGACGCCGCAGTTGTCGACCCGGGCCGCACAACTTGCAACCGGGCGCCGGGCCTGCCGACGCTCACTTCCTGGTCAGCAACAGCACCGGACTGTTGTCGGGGTTCCTGCTGGTCAGCCCAACCGAACTGACTGCGGGCGCCGCTGTTCCGCGGCGCCCGTTCAGCGAGCGTCGGTCCCGCCGTTCACTTCTTGGTCAGCAACAGCACCATGCGCTTGCCTTCCATCCGGATCGGCACTTCGACACGGGCGACGTCGGACAGCAGTTCGACGACATGGCGAACGACCTGTTCGCCGACTTCCTTGTGGGCCATCTGCCGGCCGCGGAACAGGCAGCAGATCAGCACCTTGTCGCCGGCGGCGAGGAACTCGCGCGCCTGCTTCATCTTGACGCCGATGTCGTGCTCGGCGATGGCCGGGCGCACGCGCACTTCCTTGATCTGCACCTGGTGCTGCTTGCGCTTGCTGGCCTGGTCCTTCTTCTTCTGCTCGTACTTGTACTTGCCGTAGTCCATGATGCGGCACACGGGCGGCCGCTGATTGGGCGCGATCTCGACCAGGTCGAGTCCCTTGTGCACGGCAAGTGCGAGTGCGTCGGCGGTGGCGAGCACGCCGAGCTGCTTCCCCTCGTCGTCGATGACGCGGATCTCTTTGATGCGGATCTGGTGGTTGATACGCGGTCCGCGGTCCTGCGACGGACCGGATCGGCCACCCCCGGAGGGGCGGCTCTCAGGACGGTTCATGGAGCCTCTTGGTCATGCGATGGATCGTTTCCTGGTGCGGGTGTGGATGGAGTGCCGGCCGTCGGGGGTTACCTGGGGTCGGCGATGGGGTGGAAGGTTAGGTGGCGGTCAGGGTCCTGGCAACGGATTCGCGGCGCAGCCTGCCGGCAGCACCCCTTCTCGGACGGCTACCGCAGCGGAATCCCGTAGGTGGCGCGCTCCTCCGGGGGTCAGTTCGCGGCGCTGCGTTTCTGTGCTTCTGCCATCGGGTTGCGCAGCCAGAAGTGCCGGGGGGGACTCGTGGGGGTTCGCTGGCGCCGATAACCGAGGCGGTCGGCGCCAACGGCGAACGCAAGGCCGAGGAGGCGGGCGGCGCGGCCAGGGTCTGCTTTGTTGGTTCGTTCTGGAAACAACCAGCACCGCCAGCAAGCTGCCCGACCTCCACTTCTCCCCCTCCCAGATACGGCACGCTTGTTGTCAAAGACCGGGCCTCGGCCAGGCCCCCGCGCCCCGCGAGGCCTGCAAACACGTCCACCCGAAAACGAATCATGAACAAGGTTGCCTGCGTGGTCCTGACGGCTGCCCCGCTCTTCGCCCAGGCTCAGTTCCGGACGACCCGGCACGCCGCCATGCCGTTCGTGCTGGGCGACGGCCGGTACATCGCGGGCGACGTGGACAGCGACGGCGATCTCGATCTGGTCGCTGGCACGGCCAGGCGCCCGCACCGCCTGCTCCTCGGTGATGGTCGCGGAGCCTTCACCACCGCCAGCCTCTCGCAGCTGTTGGCACCCGCCTCGGCCTGGCCGCAGAGCGCGGACCTCGCCGACATCGACGGCGATGGCGACCTCGACCTGCTGGTCGGCAACGACTTCGCCCTGCTGGGGCGCGTCCACACCAACAATGGCGCGGGCGTGTTCACCGACGTCACCGCAGCCGCGCTGCCACCGACGGTCGGGTTCGTGCAGAACCAGGTCATCGCCGATTTCGACGGCGATGGCGACGTCGACTGGCTGACCGTGGAGGACTCGGGGTGCCGGTTCTACCGCAACAACGGCAGCGGCCAATTCGCGGATGCTTCGGCCGTGGCCCTGAACGGCGTGCCAGTGGTGTATGGCATCCCCTGGGAACTGACGGCCCCGGCGGCCGACATCGACAACGATGGCGATCTGGATGCCATGATCCCGACCGGTCTTGGTCCGCAGTTGCTGCTCGTCAATCAGGGCGGGGTCCTGCGGCCGCACGCGAACCAACCACCCGGGCCGCTCAGCGACTGCCAGTTCGCCGATGCGGATGGCGACGGCGACTTCGACCTGGTCTCGCGCGGCAATGGCCGGCTGCT
>JADJPQ010000017.1 GCA_016713175.1 Planctomycetota bacterium | reverse complement strand
GACGCGGTTGTTCGCGACTCCGGCATCGGAACCCGTTCGCCAGAATGCCGAGGCGATTCCAGCGGTATCAGTCGCGACCCGATAGGTCAGCTCGCCTACAGCGCCGCCGTCGGCAGCGAGACGCCCGTCGCTACGAATGACCCGAAACTCGACCACCTTGCCGACGAACGGCGACCCATCAGGCCGCAACACCCGCACTGAAATCGGCGTCGGTAGCACCGTACGCACCGGGGCGGTCTGCAGATCGCCGACCACCGGCTCGATTCGGTTGCCGGTCAGGATCACATGAGTGAATGGAACTTCGCGCACGCGCTCATTCCCCGCTGCGTCGAGAGCACGGACCTGAAGCAAGTTGGCCCCTCCCTCGACGACTGGGATGCCGGTCGCGAGGAAAGTGCCGTTCGTCCCCGTGCCGAGATCGACCGCCGCGGCGACGTCATTGACGAAGACCTGCAGCCCGAACGCACCGGTGACCAAGTCTCCGACGCGGCCGATCACGGCAATCGTAGGCGAATAGACTTCGCCCATGGGCGCTGGCGCATCGATCTGGAGATCGGGTGGCGCCGAGTCTTGGACGATCTGCATCGGCAACGGCGCTGCCGTTCCCCCGTCCGCGAAGGTCTCGGTCAGCAACAGGCTGTTGAGGCGATTTGCCGCCAGATCGACGTCGATGGCGATGGCACGATCCGTCCGCGCCAACTGCACCGTCTGTGGCGACGCACCGCCTTCGACGCGCAGGGTGCTCCCGGCCCGCAGGCTTCTGCCTGTCAGCTTAACCGACATTGAGCTCGTGTACTGCGCAACCGGGTCGATCGTAGGACCGATCTTGGACTCCGCGGGGCCCGAACTGCCCTTGCGGACACAGGTGACGCAGAGCACAAGAGAGGCCAGCACCCACCATCCGAACTTGTTACGCATCGTAATCCTCCAGGTCGTCGTACGGCACACACCAATCCGCGAAACTCGGGATGTTGAGTCGGATCTCCGCAAGCTTGTCACGGATGCACCCGCAAGGGATAGAGACCGGGAGCCATGTCGTGACCGCGCCGTCTGTCACTGAGAATCCTGCAAACTTGGTCAGCACGAGTACAAATTCCATGCGTGGTCATCGTTCGCCTACGCTTCTTGCCACCCGGAAGCCCAGATCGCCGAACCGGTGGCCTGGCGGTTCCGACTCACGCCACCAGCACTGCGCTGCAGCGCCCCCTGTCAGGAATGACCCGCCGCGAACGACAAAGGAGCGCTGGCTACTGGTTGCGCGACGACCATCAGGACCGGCGTGAGTCTCGTCGTACCAACCGATGGAGTCACAGGTCCACTCCCGCACATTGCCATGCATGTCGAAGAGTCCGTAGCCGTTCGCGCGGTAGCTGCCGACCGGCGCCGAACGATGGAACCCATCCGGTGGCGTCTCCGCGATCGGCAGGTCTTCGAACAGGTTGCCATGAGCTCGGATCTCCGTGAGATCATCACCGAACGAGAACGCGGTTCGGGCGCCGGCTCGACACGCATACTCCCACTGCGCTTCGTTCGGCACCGCAAGTCGGAGCCGGCGTGCGAAAGTCATCGCCTCGAAGACGGTGATGTGCTCCACCGGATGTCGTCGTCGGCTGCCGTCGGGTTCCTGCTCGATCGCAGGACTGCTCCACTCGATCGCAAGCCATTGCGCTTGCGTGACTTCTTGTTTGCTGAGGAAGAAGGGCGGCAGCCGAACCGCCGCAACGGGGGGAATGCCGTGAAAACGCGGCTGCATAGCGATGTCGACTTCGCGGCCAGGGCCCATCTTCACTTCCCCACCCGGCAGCAGCACCAGCACGATTGCGCTGTCCAGCGCGTAGTCCAGCTCGCCACCCTCCAGCCGGCTCGGCAGGCTACCGGTGAACAGCTGTGCGAACTCCTCCAGCCCCGACCTCGGGTCCGGCCCAAGTGGCACCAGCCCCTCTTGTGGCGCGATCCGCAGTCCGCCGTAACGCCCCTCGGGTGCAGCGATCCGCTCGATCGCTGTGTCCCATGCACTCTTGTGTTGTTCGACGCTCTCCTTGACGACCCGCCCCGCAAGCCTCCAGAGCAACCGCCCCGCGAGCTGTGTCGTCAAGTTCGGACGACGCTCCGCGAATGCCCCCAGTTCGTCGACCAACGCCCGCACATGGTCGTGCATCGCCTGCACTGCAGGGTCGGCGAAACGCACACTGCCGACATCGGCAAGCCGCTTCGCCGCTCGTTCTTCGATATCTCGAGCATCACGCAACGTCGACTTCGCCTGCTCGACCCTCGCGGCGTCACCAGCAGCCTCGGCCTCCGCGAGCTCCCGGATGTAGTTGGCAGTCCGCGCCTGCGTGTACCTTAGATCCCGCTCCGCCTCTCGTCTCCGCTCGGTAGCTGCCGGCGTGTCCGGCCCCGGCGGCAACGCCAGCCGCCGCAACTGCGCCAGGAACTCCGCATGAGCCTGTCGCCGCGCCAGCAACCGGTCCCCACGGTCGTGCCACGCCTGGAACCGTTCCCCCATCGCCGAATCAATCGCCAACTCCTCCTCCAACTCCTTCCGCAACGCCGCCAATTCCGTCCGATCCGTCAACCGCTCGACGAACTGCTCGGCCTGATCCGCCCGCTCCACCTCCCGATTCGCCCGCCCGAGCAGCACCAGACTCACCGCCAACCCACTCCCCACCGCAACAAACAACAACACCAACAGCCCCACCACCAACGGCCGCCGCTGCGCAAACCGCCACAACCGCGTCCACGGCCCGATCCGACGCACCAGCACCGGCCGCCGTTCCAGCACCCGCCGCAGATCTTCCGCCAGCAACACCGCCGACTGGTACCGATGTTCTTGCCGCTTCTGCAACGTCGTCTCGATCACCGCCGCCAGATCCACCGCCACCGCCCGGTTCGCCCGCCGCGCCGACGGCGCCGCCGCGTGCACGATCTGCTGTTCCAGCTCGAATCGCGTCGCACCGAGAACGGCCGCTGCCCCGTCACACCTTCGAACAACATCACCCCGAGCGCCCAGATGTCCGCCGCAGGCCCCACTTCGTGACCAAGCACCTGCTCCGGCGCCATGAACGCCGGCGTTCCCGGCGACGCGCCGGTGACCGTCACCCCCTTCGCACCATCGTCCAGCGCGCGCGCCACCCCGAAGTCCAGCAGCACGCACGACCCATCGTCGGCGATCATCAGATTGCCCGGCTTCAGATCCCGATGCACGACCCCGCGTTCATGCACGTGATGAACGACCCGCGCGGCGTGCTCGAGCCACTGCACGCGCTGTTCGATCTGGGCCACCGTGGGTCGATCCGCCGACGGCGACTCCGACAGGCGTTGTGCCAGCGTCGTACCCTCGCACCGCCGCATCGCGATCCACGCGTAGTCTCCGTCCTGCCCGGTGTCGTAGACCGGGCAGACGCCCGGCACATCGGCCCGCAGCGCCAGCGCGATCTCGCGCCGCAGTCGCAGAGCCGCGCCCGGGGCATTGCGACCGGACATGGGGATCAGCTTCAGCGCCACCTGGCGATCGGAGAGCTGCAGGTCGGCCGCGCACCAGACCGAACCCTGCCCGCCGCGCCCCAGCAACTCGATCAGCCGATAGTGCCCGACCACGACGCCGGGACGTTCGCCGAAGTCGCCGACCATCTCGGCCAACAACACGGATGCCGCCGACGGAAACATCCCCGCGTAGACCTCCGGAGCCTGTTCGCGCCCGGCAGCCCGATCCAGCAGCACCTGTCGCCAGGCAGCGATGGCCAACAGTTCGTCGCGGTCGGAAAGCGGGGCTACCATGACGGCCCGCAATGTCTCGCCGACCCGGAGCGTCACTGCAAGTCCCCGGATTGCAACCGTTGCCATTCGGCAGGGCAGAGCCCCGAACCGTCGCGCACCGTTGGAGCGCAGGCGGGCCACCGGTATCGTCACCGACCGCCGAGCCGTGACTGAAGAAGCCCCCGAACCCTCGCCGCCGCACGACCCGACCACCGCGCACGTACGTGCCGCGTGCAAGGGCAGCCTGGCGAGCATCCACTGGCTGGTCGAACGGATGACGCCGGCGCTGCTCAGCCAGGCTCGATACCACCTGCGCGGCCTGCCGGAGGCCACCGATGTCTGCGAGGATCTGACGCAGGATGTCTGGGCCGTCGTGCTGTTCCGCCTCTCCGACCTAGAACCGAGGGACGGTCGGATGACGCCGGTACTGTCGGCGTTCCTGACCAAGACGATGCGCAACCGGGCCCTCAATTGGCTGCGCCGTCGCGCCACCGAAGCTCGCGCCGGAGTGCCGGGGGGCGGTGTGGCGACCGCGAGTTCGCTGGCGTCCAGCACCCTCGATGTGATCCACCGACTGACGCGGCAAGAACACGTCGATCTGCTGAACCGGGCGTTGCAACAACTCGACGAAGAAGACCGCGAGATCCTGATCCTGCGCGGGCTCGAAGAACACCCGTACGAGGATCTGACCGTGCTGCTGCGTGCGGACGTCGGCGCGCTGCGGATGCGATTCCTGCGCGCCCGCGCGCGGCTCAAGGCCATTCTCCCCGAGTCGATCTTCGACGAACTCGGCAGCGACTGAGGGTCAGCGGAGGTTGGCGAGCAGGCCGCTGCCGAACCAGTGGTCGAACTCGATCGCGTCGGCGCTGAAGCCCAGGTCTTGGACCAGCGTCTTGGCGGCCGCGACCTCCGCGGCATCGAGCAACAGCATCCAGCGCCCGTCGGCGAGCCTGCCGCCGATCAGCACGCGCGGATCGGCAAGCACACTTGCCGAACGTTCGGCGTCGACGGCGCCCGTCACCCACACATACGTGCGGCCACCTTCGCCAGGCGCCAGTTCCTTGCCCGCCGCCGCCGCCGCATCGAGCTTGCCGAGTTCGCGCGCGAGGTAGCGCCGCAACGGCGCCGCGGTCGAGAACGACACGAACTCCAACCGGAAGATCCCGGCCTGCACCGCCGGATCACTGCCGGCCAGTTCGCGCGCTCGCGCCTCGTCGCCGGTGTCGAGCACGAACAGGCCGCGCAGATCCGCCGCGTGCTTGTCCTGACCGTACGGACCGGCGATCAGCAGTTCACCCTCGCGCGCCAGCCGCCCCATGTTGGCGAAGTGCCCGGCGAACGCGGCCTTGCGCGCAGCTTCGTCCAGAGTCGGCGCCGACGTCGCCGTGCGCAGCAACACCAGCGTGCAGGCCAAGGTCTCCGGCCCGGCCGACTCTCGCGACACCGCGAGGCGGCGCGGATCGTTCGCCGCTGCCGCGATCGCCGCCACGCGCCGCGCCGGAACCTCGTCATGCAGCGCCACCCGCTGCCGCCCATCGAGCCTCACCGTGGTCGGCGGCGGCAGTTCCAGACCGGCACCAGCGTCAGAACGGCGTCAGCGACGCGACGTAGCCGACCGGCCCCGCGACGACATCCTGGTCGGACGCGAACAGCGATGCACCGCGACACCGGTGCTGAACAGCCAGTCGATCGGCTCCATGATCAGCCCGATCACCGGCGCGTAGAACGGCTGATCGTCGTCGAACAACGGACCATCCGGTTCGCGGTAGGTCAGTGTTCCCGGTGCCGGTGCCATCCGGCAACACGAACGTGACCGGTCGGGTCACTTCGAGCAGACAGGTGCCGCAGGCGGTGAGTAGCAGCAACGGCGACAGGAACGCGGCACGGAAATAACGACGGCATCCGCTCATCATCGCATCACCTGCCAGTTCACATCGACCCTTCGTCATCGTCGGGCCGCACACCTACCGAGCCGTTGCACGCTATCCTCCGGCCATGAACGTCTGCCGCGACCCGCACACTTCGTTCGTTCTTGCTGCTGCCTTGGCCGCGGCAACCACCGTCGGAGGACTGCGTGGCCAGGAGTGGCGAGTCGTACCCGTACCCATGTTCCGCTACGACCACGCGGTGACCTTCGACGTCTATCGCGGTCGCACGATCCTGTTCGGCGGCAGGTTCGACTTCCGCCCGCAGACGGACCTGGCCGACACCTGGGAGTATGACGGTGCAGGTATGCCGGCGCATCGCCACCGTCGTGGCGCCACCGGCACGCGCCGACCACGCGCTCGCGTTCGATCTTGCACGCGGACGAACTGTGCTGTTTGGCGGACACGACAACAGCGGCACCGAATTCGGCGACACGTGGGAGTACGATGGCATGAGCTGGACCCCGATCACCGTCGGCGCCGCGCCGGCCGCGCGACACGGCCATGCTCTCGCCTACCACTCGGCGATTGCCCGAACGGTGCTGTACGGCGGCCGAACCAGTATTCCGTTCGCGGACACCTGGCTCTACGACGGAACGGCGTGGACCCGGCCCCCGCTGACCCTCTCGCCACCTGCGGCCAGCGAAGTCACGCTCGCCTACGACCCGCATCGCGCGCGCACAGTGCTGCTCCAGCCGCAAGGCACCTGGGAATTCGACGGTGCCCGTTGGCTCCAGGTCGAGACGACGGGGTCGCCGCCAGATCAGTGGTTTGGCACGCTGTCGTACGATGTCCTCGACGCCGCATGGTCCTGTCCAGCGGCGGGTGGCCGCACACCTGGGAGTACGACGGCACCAACTGGATCCAGGCAGGGCTCAAGCCACCGAATCGAAGCTTCGGAGCGACCGTCTACGATCTGACCCGCGGCCGGACTGTCGCACTCGCCACTGTCACTGGCGATACCTGGGAGTACGACGGCGCGGCCTGGGTGCCGATCCCGAACGCAAGCGCCCCGCCAATGCGGAGTTCGCACCGGCTGGCGCACGATGAGGCGCGGGCCCGAACGGTGCTGTTCGGTGGCCAGGACCCGATCAACCCGTTCCGATCGTTCGCCGATACCTGGGAATACAACGGCACTGGCTGGCTCGAGGTCCCGGTGAACCTCGCGCCACCGGGGCGCTACGACCACACGCTGACCTACGACGCGGCACGACGCGTGTGCGTGTTGTTCGGCGGCGCGGCCTTTGACACGCTCTTTGGGGACACCTGGCATTTCGACGGCCAGAGCTGGACGGAGATCCTCCCGGCGACCTCGCCGCCACACCGAAGCCAGCATGCGATGGTGTACGACCCGATTCGCGAGCGATCCGTGATGTACGGGGGCAGCCTGCATGTCTACACCGATGGAACCGAGACCTGGGAGTACGACGGCACAGACTGGACTGAAGTGATACCGACGGCTTCGCCATCCAGGCGCACCGGGCACAGCATGCTTCGATGTCGCCCGCGGCCAGCGTTCCTGCTCGGCGGCTCGACCGATTCGCGCACACCCGGGATCATTACGGCAAACCGCTGGGCACGAGTCACCACGGCACCATCCTCGCTGTTCTCAGGGGGCCAACTCGTCCATGACTCGAGCCGCGGGCGCACGGTGTGGATCGGCGCCGCCAACGGTACGGCAGCCGCGGACACGTGGGAACTGGACAGTTCGACCTGGCAACAGGTGACGACCATAGGTGCGCCTTTGGACCTGTTCGGCCATGTGGTCGCGTTCGACCGGCAACGTGGCCGGATCGTCGTTCAAGGCACCGAGACGCTGGAACTTATCCCGTCGTCGACAGCGACCTGGACGCGCTACGGACCAGGCTGCGCCGGCGCGCCGCTGCTGGATCGGGTGGCGGGCTCACGACCGGTTCTGGGTGGCCCGTTCACCCTGCAGCTGACGTCGCTGCCGGCCGCGCCGGGCCTGGCGGTGATGCTGTTTGGCAACGACCTGGTGCACTGGGGATCGACGACGTTGCCGGTCGAGTTGCACCTCATCGGCCTGCCGCACTGTCGGCTGTGGGTTGCGCCGGTGACTGACTGGCTGCGCATGGTTCCGCACGCAGGTGTCAGCGCGAACGTCACCGTGGTGGTCCCGCTGCAACCGGAGCTGGCCGGGATGGCGATCGGTGTTCAGGCCCTGGTGTTGGACCCACAAGCGCCGTCTGGTGTGAGTTCGGCGACGAACGCCGGGATCCTCAGACTCGGGGGGTAGTTGGGGCGTAGTGAGCCCTTTGCTCGCCGCGCTCGCTGTGCTCGAGTCGCTGGATCTACGTCTCGGTCGCCCGCAAACCGGACAACGACGCGGCGGCGAACGCCACGCGGCCAAGTCCCGGGCACGCGCATCCATCCCGGCAACCTCGTAGTACTCGGGCAACCTGTCCCGCACCGACAACGCGTTGCAGCACTTTGCCGCCGTCGGGAAGTCCACATGGTTCGCTGGGAACCGATCGTCCTCCGGCTCAGTCCACTCACCTGGCCATGTGTCCTTTTGCATCACCGCGCGGAATTCCCCGCGCGTCAGTGGTGTCTTCCAGAGCAGGAACTGCCGCACCATGACTTCGTGCTGAGGCCGTTCATCCCCGAATGCGCGGCTATCTGTCGCAGCACTCCCCATCAAGAACGTCCCGCTGGGCACCCGTACCATCGTCGCCGGCACCAACGCAATAGGTTGAGCCGCCTCGGCACGCGGAGTCTCCGCCGCCAGCGGCTTCGCCGGATCGATGACCACTTCCTCGATCACTTCCAGCCGAGGCCGTCCCCGCTGCGCCGCCCACAAAGCACCGCCGAACATCGGCACCGCCGCCAGCTGAAGCCCGACCTCACGACCCGCAACCCAGGCGCCGGCGCCGACTCCGACCGACACGCCGAACGCGGCGGCGAACGGCCACCACCCAGCCACCCACTCCGGATTCACCAACTTGGGCGCGGTCGCGGCGTCCCCTGCTGCATCCGGCGGTTGCACCGCTGGGTCACGACCGTCCGCGCCTGACGCCTGGCGAACCGACCGCCGCTCGAAACCCAGGTGGAGCAACCTCTGTAGGATCGACGCCACATCGCCTTCCCACTCGAGCTGCTGAAGCCGCAACCACGGGGTATCCGCCAGCCGGTGCATGGACTCCGGCAGGCTCTCCGCCTCCGGCCCCGCCGTGTTGTCCACCAACAGCGGCAAGACGACGCACGCACCCGACGCCGCGCGTGCAAGCGACTTCCGATCTCCGCCGGGTCGCGTCCCGGGGGTCATCCACCACCGTCGCCGATCCGGATCGACCGCCAACCACTTCGGTCCGATCAACACCAACACGACGTCGGCATCGTCCGCCGAAGCTCCTGTGGAGGTCGCAACACCCAGTTCGACCTGCACGACTTCCAACAACCGCAGCGCCATCGGCGCCTCGGCGGTGCGGTAGCACGGGAACAACCGCTTCGACCCATGACGCCGCGCAGCTGGCGGGGAGCACCATGCCCCCAACGCGATTGGCGTGCAGCCGCAGATCCTCAGGGTTGGCGCGGCCGCAACCCGACAGCCGCGGCGAACTCAGCCGACCTTCGTCGCCGGCCGTTCCAGCTTGCGCGTGATCTCCGCATTGGCCTCGGCCAGCGCCGCGCGGATCTGCAGCAGATCGAGCGCCAACTCACGTTCGCGGCCTTCCGGCTCTTCCCACAACAGACACAGCTCCCGCGGCATCGGCTGCCGGGCGAGCAGCTGCGCCTTGCGGTGGCGGTGCCAGCTCTTGATCTCGCCCTGGACGTCACCGAGTGCGGCGGCGACCATCATCTCCTGGCGGCGAAGTTGGGCGCGCAGGTCGAGCAGATCGGACAGGGAATCGACACGGTCCTGGAGACGAATCATGGCTACCTCGAAATCGCGAGAGCGGTTTTGACGGTGGCCGTGCCTGCAGGTCGCAGCGCGCCATCACGAACACGGGGCCCCGTTGCCGGTGCCACCCGCGTTCTGCGTATTAGTAGCACCAGCGATGTATCGAGTTTCGGCCACGGCCGGAACTTATCCGCAGAACGCAAGATCCGTGGGCATGGGACATCCGATGCCAGTTCCCGCCCCACCGGGCACCTCAGCGCCGGCCCGCTCCTGGGGCTGCACCTACACGTCCGGCGCCATGCGACTCCTGCGCCTGTTCGCCCTGCTCCTCAACGCTGCTGCCGACCGCCTGCGGCAACCTGAACTTCTACTCCGAGGAAGGAAGAAGCGAGCCTCGGAGCGCAGGCCTACGCCGAGGAAAGACCGTCAATGCACCGCGGGTCACCCCGCGGCAACGACTACGAGATGGTGCAGCGGGTCGGCCGCAAGATCGCCGAAGATCCGGCAAGACGCACGTGCAGTGGAGTTCAAGCTGCGCGAAGGCCGATGACGCCCAACGCGTTCTGCCTGCCCGGCGGCAAGGTCGGATCTACACCCGGCATCCGCCGATCACGCAGAACGCGAAGCCGGGCCTCGCGGCGGTCATGGGCAATACGAAGTCGCGCATGCGACCGAACGGCACGGCCAAGCGGATGACGCAAGGCAACATCGCCAACGTGCTGACCTCGGCACTCGGCGCCGGCCTGTCGTTGTCGGAGATGAGTCCGGACGTGCAGCAGGGGTGTCGTGAAGGCGTTCGCGATCGGCGCCCCAGGTCGGCGTGGTGCGTGCCCTACAGCCCTCAATCACGAGACCGAAGCCGACGAGATCGGCATCCGCTACGATCCGCGCCAGCGACCCCTGGGAAGCGCCGAGCTGTGGGAACGGATGGCGCTCTCTCAGGTGATGGCAGCGGGCCGGCGTGGCTGTCGACCCATCCGGCGTCAGTCAGGATCGCGCCGGGGAACCTGAAGTTGAAGATCCCGCTGTATCTGGAGCCAGGAGAAGGGCTGGAAGCCCAAGCAGCTGGCGCCGTCGGTGACCGGCGGCAACCGAGTTTGCGGCCGGACGTCGACGTCGGGAACGGGAGTTCGGTGGGTTGTCGACTGGGGCGCGGTTTCTTGGCCGGACGCGGCTGCTGGCGCACCCGTCCGCTCCGATCCAGATCCACGGGCCCTCCGAATGAGACCGAACTCAGCTCCGCGACGGTGCCTGGCCGTCAGTTCCTTGGTATTCCGCTGGCATCGCCCTGCCAGCCCAGCGAATCTGGCTTCCACACGCACTGCCACCAGTGCGGGCGCCGCATCCGTTGCGATCCCCGATGTCGAAGGCTCGTCCCCCAACGACGTCACAGAACCGTCGGCTCCTGCATCGTCGCTTCCAACTCGGAAAGCGGCGCACTGCAGAACACGCTGGTCATGCACTGGGACGGGACCGTCTGCCTGGTCCATCGTACCCAGCGCCGAATCAATCCGGGCCCGGCGGCTTCCACAGCGCGTGCACCCGAACGAGTGAAGGCGTTCGCCGCCAGCGACGTCTGGATCGCCGGTTCGTGGCGAAATCTGGGTCTCAACTGGCTGCCGCAGAGTGATCCTGTCAGCTCGCGCACTGGGACGGCGCGACCTGGACGCCCGTGGTCACCCACCGCCACCCGCCTCGCCGAACGGCAGCGGTCACTGGATCGCCGACCTCGTCGCCACCAGCCCCGCCGACGTGTGGTTCCTCGGTGCCGTCACCGCCTCGCCAGATCCAGGCACTGGCCATGCTGCTGGGATGGCGCAGGCATGCAGATGCAGTTCAGCGCCACCACCGGCGCGCTCAACACGCCGATCGCCGATCTCGAACTTCGACTCAGGAGCCCAACGATCGCGCATAACAATGTCTGGCTCGTCGGCGGCGGACCAAACTACCTGAAGCACGGTTCCGTACGTGGTGCGCAGCGACGGCACGACGATGACAGTGATCCTCGACGCCACCAGCGGCAGCACGTGCGGGGATGAGTTCCGGTAGCGGCGTTGGCCGCCAGCGACGTTCTGGTGCTCGGCGAAGAGCGGACCGGCAACAACCTGACGTTCCTGCTGTGGCGCTGGAACGGCACTGCCTGGACGCCCAGCGCCGGCATGGGGTCCAGGCTTGCAAGAATCGCCACCCTGCGCCCGCCGCCAACGGCAACCTGTTCGCCGGCGGCCTCGGCGGTGTACTTGCGCTGGGACAGGAGTGGCCTGGGTCACCGACCCGACGCTGCCGATGCTGCCGGCCCCATCCTCGGCGCGAAGGGTAGGCAGCGCCGCTGGCAGTCTCTTCGTCATCGCCGCGGCGGGCGGGTATGCCAGCAACGTGGCATCTGCTGGAACGGCGCGCCGGCACACAGACGACAGCGGTGCCGCAGACTCCTTGAAAGTAGGTATCGCACCGCCAAACAGCCTGCGTTCGATCGCCTTGCCGCGACCGGGCCGGCCGTGGTCAGTCGCCTGTGGCGATCCGGGCAGTACCGCGCAACTGGCGCCCGGAGCAGCCCAGTCGATCTGGGTCGCGTCGGCGTAGTCCGCCAGCATCCGGCCATCCGTGCGGAGGTGCTGGCGCCGTGGGCAGGCTACGGCGCGGGCGACCCGGCGGGGTAGCTGATCGACCCGTCGCCGGCCTCGGCAGCGGCGATCGACGGTCCGAGGAGGTCTGGAACGGACCGGCGTCGCCAGCGGTGCCACAGCGTCCAGGTGCCGGCCGCGCCGGGGTTTGATCGGCTTGTCGCTGTTCACCCAGGGCGCGGTGGTCTGACCTCGGTGGTTCGCCGCCGCGGATCGTGCTGGCCACCGCCGTCGACTTCACCCGTCGGTTCGTGGCGGCGGCCAGAGCCAGAGGCCGATTGGCGAACGGCGCATCGCGCGGCGCGCTACGCCTGCCGCAGTGCCGCGAACAGGCGCGCCAGCCGAGAGTTCGTCGACGTGCTTCCCCGGGCGTTTGCCCGTTCGACGCCGGCGGTCACGTCGATCCCCACGGCCGCCGCGCAGCAGCACCCAAGGCAGCGGAGTTCCTCGGGCGTGATGGCGCCGCTGCGAGAACGCCACGAACGGCGGTGGGGGGACCTGCAGTCGGGTCCGCGGACACGGGCCGGCATCGTCGGAGACCACCGGCATCGTAGAGTGCCGGCTGGAGCAGACTAGGCGGAGTCGAGGGCCACGGCAGCTTCGGCTGCTGCCGATCGATGGCGTGCACGCGATAGACGACCAGCCCCTCGAGCTCGAGGGAAGCGACAGAACGCCTCATCGACGCCGTGCGGTTGCGCATGGTAGATCGCGGTCCCGGTCCCAACGCGCAGCGGATCGCTGGTGGCAGGTTTGACGAACACCCGACCGCATGCGCCAGATCCTGGACCTGTTCGGCGACGCCGCGCATCTCGTCGATCATCGCCGACCGCCAGCAGACCCGGCGTCGCGACACGGCCGATGTGCGTCGCGCCGAGGTCGACGGCAGCGCCGCGCCTGGAGTCGCCAGGCGCAGGCCGCAGATCTTGACGCGCGTGCGCTCGGGGACGAGCGGCGGTGACGGTTCACCGGACATCACGCAGAGCAATTAACCCACGGCAATGGCGGCGGGGCGATTCGACGCAGCGCCGGAGTCCGACCACCGAAGCGCCTGCGCCTGGTCAGCCCGGGCCCTGGTCTCACGGCGAGGATCGCCAATGGCGGCGGCTCACACCGCAGACCGTCGCAGACCAGGATCCAGTCACCCAGCTGAAAACAGGCCTGGGAGACAAGCCATGCACGCCGCATCCGATCGCCGCCTTCGCGAACACGGGTTCACCTTGACCTCGACGCTGCTCACGTTGATTGCGCGGTCAGCGTCGTCGCCGGCGGCGCCACGGTGCCACGACTTTAGTCGGCCGCGAACGGCGCCAGCAGGAAGCGTTGGCGATCGCGGTGCTGAAGAGAGCTGTATTCGGCGCAGCAGCAGTTCCAGGCGGCGGGGATCATCGGTGCCGATCCTCGACGGTCGCGGGTAGCAGGTGCGCGGCGCTGGGCGGGCTGGTCAGCCGGGACAGGCTGCGCCGACGACCCTGCAAGTTGGCCCCACCGTTGGCGCCGCCTGAACTGCGCAAGGTCGACGTCATTGGCATCGCCGAGGTCAGCCGCACTGGCGCATCTGCCTGTGGTTGCCGGACGGCCTCAGCACCGGCATCCAGTCGCCAAGGGCGTCAAGGGTGGACGCGCCGGACTCGCGACCTCGCACCTCACTGTGCATAACGGCCTGGCCGATCAATCGCCGCCTCCCCGGACTGCGGACGTTCTTCACGTCAACCCAGACTGGCGAACTGCGCCGTTCGGACGATGCGCAGATGCTCCAGGCTGAGAACAGAGCGCCGTTCGCCCGGCGCCTGCGATGCTCGGGATCGATGCCAGCCAGGTCGACAGGCCGCGACTGGCGCCGCGCTGTGGGCCGGAAGCCGACCAACTGCGTCCCAGCTGCCAGTCTGGTGAACGTAGCGCCGCCGCCTCAGGAAAGCGAAGGCCGTGTAGTAGGATCGTCAACAGAAACGTGATCAGGAATCAGCCAAAGTTGCTGGCTGGCGCCGCGAAGAAAATGACACCGCTGACCATGCACGCGAACGCCACGGGACTGGCTACCTTCCCAGCCGTGATATGGCGTCATCGAACGTCGTCTTCGGCGGCGGCGACGCTCGCCCGGAGTCATGGCGTTGCCCATGCCCGCGCAGCCAATCAGCGGAGCGCTGATCTCGCGCTTGGCGGTTTCCCGCAGCCAGTCGGTGTCTGCCAGACGCCAGCAGCCTGATCTACCACCGTGCTCGAACGGCGAGGCACCGTCCAAGTGCCCCAGAGCGGTGCGCCTGGCGGCTCCGCTGCTCGACATCCGCGATGAGGTCCCGAACGCTGGCGTGACTTCGGGATGCTCGGCTTCCCGCTGGATCAGGATTCGCCGCCAAAGGCCCATTCTACGTCGCCTACGCGTCGTCGACCGGCACCACCTGCGCTTCTTGGCACCGCCGCCTGCGACCCGCTCGCCGACGAGTACTGCTTTGCCGACCATCGTCCGGGTCACGCGGTTCTACCGATCCGACGAGGCGGCGGCGGCCGCCGCGCGCTCTGCCGGAAAGCGGGCGGTCGCCAGGTGCTGCTCAGCGGGGGGACGGCGGCGACCGGAGCCCCGATGACCTACACATCCCGCGCGTGCGCCTGACGTTCAGCCGCGACAGCACCCTGCTGGTGGGCATCGCCGACAGCGCCAGCCACGTCAGCGCCGACGTCGGATCCGCACCGGAGACCGCCTGGTGGCAACAGGCGCTGGCCGACGGGATCCTGACCGCGGCCACCAACGTCGGCGCGTTCCGCGCGCCGCAGATCGACGCGCTGAGCGGCAAGCTGTAGCGGCTGGATCCAGCCACCGGCGACGGCGTGCCGGGCAATCCGTTCTTCACGGCGCCGCCAATCCGCGGTCGGCGCGTTCCCGCGTGTTCGCCATCGGCCTGCGCAATCCATGCCGACTGACGCTGCGCC
>JADJPQ010000016.1:7500-104600 GCA_016713175.1 Planctomycetota bacterium | reverse complement strand
CACCGAGCTGTTCTTCACGCTGCATGGCTACACGACAGCCAGCGGCACGCGCAGCCTGCGGGCGGCGATGCCGAACAATGCGGCACTGATCGGCACCCACACCTACTCGCAGTACGCGGTCTTCGACCAGGGCGCCAATGCGACCGGCGTGGTCTGGAGCAATGCGCAGGACCTGGTGCTCGGTGGCCAGCGCTGAACTGACACACGCTGCTGCGGGCGGTATCCTCCGCACGCAGCCCCGCTGCGATGCCCTGCGATGACCGAGGACCTCACGAGGCTCGAGGACCTGCTCGGGCAGTTGCTCGAACTCGACGCCAAGGAACAGCGCGCCCGCCTGCTGGCGCTGCAAGCTGCCGCGGATCCATGCCTGCCGATGCTGCAGCGACTGCTCGCCGCAAACCGTCGCGGCGACGATCGGTTGCCGACACCGCCGGAGCGCGGACTGTTGCCCGCCGGGTTCGATCCGCGCTGCGACGGGCTGCAGGATCCGCTGCTCGGCCGGACGCTGGGCGACTTCACGCTGCTGCGGTGCCTCGGTGCCGGCGCCATGGGGCGGGTCTACGAGGCGACGCAGGGCATTCCGTCCCGCCGCGTCGCGGTGAAGGTGTTGGTGAGTTCGATCCTGGCCGGCGCCGGCGCTTCGCAGCGATTCCGTCGTGAAGCCGACCTGCTCGGTGCGCTCGACCACCCCGGCATCTGCCGCATCCACTCTGCTGGCACCGCGGTCCTCGACGGCCAACACCTGTGGTTCCTGGCAATGGAGTATGTCGACGGCGAACGGCTCGATCAGGCATCGGTCGCGCGGGACCCGGCGACCACGGTGGCGCTGCTCGCCGAAGTCGCCGAGGCGGTGCACTACGCACACGAACGCGGCATCGTGCATCGCGATCTGAAGCCGGAGAACATCCTCGTCACCGCCGCAACGACCACCGCCACCAACTGCCCTGCAAGCTCTCTGGCCAGGCCACGCACCAAGGTACTCGACTTCGGTGTCTCGCTGGCGGTCGGCCACCACGAAGCCACGTCGCTGCGCACGCAGACCGGCATGGTGGTCGGCACGCTCGCCTACATGAGTCCCGAGCAGTTCCAGGGGCAGCGCGTGGATGCGCGTTCGGACATCTGGGGACTCGGCGTCATACTGTTCGAACTGCTGGTCGGGAGAAGGCCGTTCCCCGGGCATGACACGGCGACTCTCGCCGCCCAGCTCACCGGCACACACGAGGCCCCGCGGCTCGGCAGCGTGCTGCCGGCCGCGAATCGGGATCTCGAAGCGGTGATCGGGCAGGCACTCGAACGGGATCCACAGCGCCGGTATCGGACCGCGGCCGCATTCGCCGCCGATCTGCGCAGGGTGCTGGCACGGCAGCCGGTCACGGCTCGCCAGTTGTCCACCACTTATCGTGCGCTGCGTCTGGTGCGCAACCATCGACGGGCCGCCGCAATCGCGGCTGTTGCACTCGCGCTCGTGATCGCCGCACTCTGCGCCGTGCTGCACTATGCGCGGCAAGCAGGGGCCGGAAATCGGCAGCGTCACCATGCCGCGTATGTCGCCGCACTGCAGGAAGCCGAAGCGGCGTTGCGCGCCGAGGACGTGCCCGGTGCGCGCCGGCAGTTGCAGCAGGTCCCGCTGCAGCAACGGGGCTACGAGTGGCGTCATCTCGCTGCCGCATCCGCCTGCATGGCACAGTTGCTGGGCACCGGCAGGCCGGAGGACGCGCGGTTCCCGATCCCGTTCGCGCAGCGACACGACATCGCCGGCACGCGATTCCACCTGCCGTTCCACGGCGGGCACTGGCCACGCGACGGTCGCGTCGATTTCGTCGATCTGCGCACGCTCGCGGCACTGGCCTCGGTGCCTGCCATCCAACAGCCGCCGCACCGAGCCGCCATGACCCGCGACGGCCGTCATGCGGTGCTCGCCGGAATGCCACCGCACTCGACGTTGCAGGTCCATGACCTCGCGCGCGGCACCTTGGTCGCGAGCCGTGACGGCTTCGCGGCCGAGGACAACAGCCTCACGCTGCAGCCGCAGGGCGAACTGCTCGCACTGGCCGGTGAGTCCGGCACCGTGCGCCTGTTCACGCTGCCCGATCTCGTGCCGCGTGGTGAGCTGCATCTCCCCGGCAGGATCACCGGCATTGCGTTCGCACCCGATGGCACGCGGGTCGCGATCACGCACGAACCTGCCGGGCTCAGCATCGTCGAAGTCGCCGGCGCCCACCGCCGCATCGACTGCGACACCAGGGGCGGCATGCCGATCTACCCGGCGTTCGCTGACGACGGCGTGCGCCTCGCGGCACTGAACCAACGTGAGACCAATCTGAACCTGTGGGACAGCACCACCGGCCGCCTGCTGCGGCGGCAACCGATCCCCGAACACCCGATGTCGTTGGTCGGCATTCCAGACAACGACCGGCTCGCCGTGGGAGCGACCGACGGCAGTGTCGGCATCTTCGATTTCGCCGTCGACGAGACCGACTCCTGGATGCCGCTGCTGACGCTGCGCGAAGCGGATCAGACGGTGCACACACTCGTGGCCGCACCGGACGGAACGGCGTTGCTGGCCGGGTTCGCCGACGGCACGGCGTTGCTGTGGCGGGTACCGGCTCGGGCAGAACTGCCGGGCGAAGCCTTGCCGCGGTGAGCCAGGCCACGGTCAATCGATGCGTGGCATCGGATCCTCGCCGGGCGTCCTGGCGCATCCCTCGATACGGTCCAGCAGCCACAGCCGCGCGACGTTCCAGCGTCGCTTCACCGTGTTGACCGACACCTGCAGCTCCGAAGCGGTGTCGTCGATCGACAACCCCCCGAAGTAGCGCAGCATCACCACGCGGTACAAGTCGCGATTCCCGGCTTCGAGTGCTTTCAGCGCGTCGTCGAGCGCCAGCATGTCGACGGAGTCGTGTTCGGGCTGAGCCGCCGGCAGGCCGTCCATCACCGCCGCGTCGAGCCGCTCGCGATCCCCGCCTCGGCGCCGCCGACGGCGCTGCCGCGCGCGCTCGACGAGGATTCGCCGCATCGCCAGAGCCGCCGCCGCGAAGAAGTGGCCGCGGCCGTTCCAGATCGCCTCCTGTTCCGCCGACTCGCCGATCAGGCGCAAGTAGACCGCATGCACCAGCGACGTGGCGCGCAGCGATGCAGCGTGCCCTTCGCCCTGCACGCGCATGGCAGCGAGCCGCCGCAGTTCTTCGTAGACCAGCGGCAACAACGCCGCCGCCGACATCTTCTCGATGTCGGGTGGCGGAACAGCACTGTCAGGGCTCGACTGCATGGGTCCAGCGCGCACACGCGGCGCCGATGCGGTCGGATCATAGCGACACGACGTGCCGGTCCTGAGGCGCGTGAACTGGCGGCCGGAATCGCGGCGTTGCTGGTGGCGGCCCATGCCCCTGGCCAGACGCAACCGTGGACACAGACCAATGGCGCCAACCACCGGATCACCGCGGCGTGGAGTCGCAGCAGGACGTCGGGATCTGGTGCGGCAGGTGCGGCGGATTCGGCATCGTCGAGCCTGCCGAGTCGGCGCAACCGGTGCGGCACGCGCCTCTGGATGCGGCGGATCGTGCGCACGATTTCGGCGTCCCGCAGAGGCACGAACCATGAGCCTTGTAAGCGCGGCTCCCGCTGGGCGGCAGGCCGGCGGTGTCAGCGGCCGCGCGGCTGCCCGCGGCGCGACCGGTTCGGCGCCGCGAGATTGGCGAAGGCGGCGACGATCGCCTGGGCCGCCGCTTGATCGAAGGACAGCGTGAACGCACGCGCCATGCCGCCCTCCAGCACGACGTCGACATGTCCGAGTGGCAGCGACCGCTGTGTTCCTTCCTCGCTGCTGCCTTGATAGATCCGCGCCACCACTTCGTAGCGGCCAGACCGCGCCAGCAAGACCTCGGCGACATCATAGGCCGGCAGCCAGCCGCCGTTGCTCTTGCCGAGTTCCCAGCGCGGGAACGAAAACGACTCGCCGCTGCGTTGATCGACGCCGGACAGAGACTGCGGAAAGCCGGTATCGCCTTCGAGGATCATCGAGATCCGGACGCGGCGCTCGGGGCCGACGATGCTGCGCAAGCCGGGTACCGAGATCGCGACCGGCGGCAGCGCCTGCATCGGCACGTCGTGATCGCCGGGACCGAGGGTCAAGGCCGTCGGTGGGTAGCCGCGCGCGAACGCCACCAGATCGACGAGCGCGCTGGTCGTGATCAGTTCGGCCTTGCCGCGCTGCCAGCGGAAACCGGTGTCCTGCCGGCTGCCATCGCGCTGTTGCAGGCGGGCCAGGATCGGGCCGTCGATCGGCAACGTCTGGCCTCGTGGGTCGATGGCGCGCAGGCGGTAACGGAAGACCGCGGTGGTGAGGTCGATCGGTTCGCAGCGTGGATCGCGATTGTCATCGGGCGCGATCATCAGCGAACCGAGCTGCAGCACGGGTTGTTGCAGGTTGCGCAGATGGACGGTGGCGTCCCACAAGCCGGGTTGCAGGTTCTCGATCGCGAACGCGGCGTTCTTGCCTTGCCGCAGCGCGGTGCCCACCGGGCGACGTTCTGGGTCGTCGAGCGAGCGCAGCTGGATGCTCGCGACCTCGTCGTGCAGCCAGTCGGGCAGCCTGGCCGTGCCGTGCAGCACGCCGGCCCGCGGCAACACCAGGCGCACGGTGCCGCCGACCGCAACCAACGGAATCGCCGTCGGGAAGTGGCCCTCCTTGCCGGCGCGCAGGCGTTGCGTGCCCGGGGGCGGGGAGCCATGCAACCGGAAGCGACCCTCGCCGTCGGTGCTGTCGGTCCGGAACGGCGCGTCGCGCCACGCTTCGCGCCTCGATTCCGGCAGCAGCGTCTGCACGCGCAGGCTCGCGTCGGCGACCGGCTGGCCGCGGTCGTCGACGACCTGGCCCTGGACCAGCATCGGCTCGAGCACGAGCCGCAGCTCGCCGAGGTCGTAGCGCGTGCCGGGCATCAGCACCGGCAGCGGACGTTCGGCGCCTTCCTGTTCGCCATCGGGGCGTTGCAGCCGCGCCTCGAACATCGTTGCCGTCGCGGCGGCGAAGCGCACGACGACGTCGAACCGGCCATCGTCCAGTGGATTGATCCGACCGCCGGCGATCCGGCCCTGTTCGCTGCGGATCGCGAACGGCACCTCGAGACCGCCGCCGGGCGAGCCATCGGGCCGCAGCAGCCGGCCCGTCAGCACCAGTGCATCGGTCGGCAGCCGCAGCGCGTGGTTGACGATGTCCTCGGCGGTGGTCGGGCCGGCGAACGGCTCGCCGCGGACGTTGCGCAGCTCGCCGATGCGGGCGGCAGCGACCAGCGTGGTGCCGACGCCGACCGGGCCCAGGCGCATGGGTGCCGAGCCCGGCGGTTTGCTCGCCAGCAGCCGTTCGAAGTCCGCGTTGAGCGGCCACGGCAGCTTGAAGTCGCGGGGCCGGGCGGCGCGCACCGACAGCCAGGCGTCGGCCAGGATCGGTTGGTCGAGCGTGTCGACGAGCCGCAGGTCGACCTGCGCCAAGGCCGGCACCTGCAGCGCGATCGGATCAGTCGGGAACGGCCTCGGGATCAACGCACCGACCGGTTCGGGCATCGGCGCGGCGACGGCGACGCAGGACAGCTTCACCCTGCGCGACAGGAATAGTTGCGCGTGGCGCAGCTGGGCGTGACCCTTCTGGTCGCTGGTCAAGCGCACCAGGTCTTCGGCGCGGCCAAAACCCTCCCCCTGGGCGATCAGCAACGGCACGCCGGCAACCGGCCGGTTGTCGTGCGAGTGGGTCGTGAACGTCAGCGTGTGGTCGCCGAACAATCGGAGCGTTGCGCTGGCGCGGTCACCCTGGATGCGCACCGCGCCGAATCGGCCCTCATGCTGACACGTGACCAACAGGTCACTGCCGTCGTCCGCCGCCGGCACGATGGTCACGGTGCCGGCATCGTCGGTGCTGGCCGAAGTCCCGAACATGCCGGGCAGGTCCCACACGTGTGTGGAGCCGTGCGGTTTCCGCTCGTGCCGTTGCCAGCCGCTCGCCTCGTGCACCCAGTGCACGCGGGCTTTCGCCACCGGCCGGCGCGGGTTGCCCTGGACGACCGTCACGACGACGGGCGGGCGCTGCGTGGGCGCGACGAGGACTTCGCGTCGTTCCGCGACTTCGCCCGGGACGGCGTCTTCGTCGGTCTCGGCGGGGGCTGACCGCGCGAACGCGACATCGGCATCTTCCTCTTGCGCGTCCGCGGCCTGGTCGGAGTCGATGGTCGCGGCCGCTGGCGCCGGCGGCAGCTCGGGTTCCGCCGTCGAGGCGTAGCCGAGCCAGGCGAGCAGGGCACCCATCGCGAGCAGCAGCAACAACGCGAGTCGGCGCATGACTTCCTGGAATCGGCAGTTGGTGCGACCTCGCACGAGGTCGGCAGCGGGCGCATCGTCGATGGCGTCGACGCCATGTGCAACGCGGCCCTGCATGCGGGACAGCCTCGGGACAAAGGCATACGGCGAACGAAAGAAGGCAGGTGATCGGACGGCGTCGCTCAAGTGTCTCGTCGCTCGGCGGGTCCTCGTCGCCATGCCCGGCGACGCGCGCCCGATCACCAGCCCGTGTTCGGTCAACCGACCCCTGCGGGTCGATGCCTCGGGCCAGACCGCGCGACGCGGATCAGAGGATCACATCGTCTTGGTTGGAGGTCCCTGTTTCCCACACGCACAGTCGCATCGCGCGGTCAGGCCTTCGGCACATGTATAGAGGGGGGACGGGGGCATGCCGGGGCCGGAATTCCGGCCAGAACGCCCGATCCGGCGCTGGTCAGCAGGGGCCGGTCTACGGCGTGTGACGCAGCAGATAGCGGTCGGTCATGCCGGCGATGTGGTCGCAGGCGACGCGGTGCAGGCCATCGCGCGCGAGCCGTTCGGTGGCGGCGGCCGGCAGCTCGTGTGGGTTCTGCAGCAGCCGTTCGAACAGGCGGCGGATCCGCTGCGCGCCGTCCTCCATGACCGTCAGCACGCGCGGGCTGCGGTAGAACGACTGCCGCAGGAACTCGAGCAGTTCCTGCGCCATCACCGCCATCGTCGCGCTGTGCGCGATCCGCGGCGGCTCCTCGCCAGGTCGGCGCGCGGTCAGTGACGCATCGGTCGTGTCGACGAGGTCGTGCACCAGCAGCGCGACCATCTCGCTGATCACGCGTTGGCGCAGCGGGCTGGCGGCGGCATCGGTGGCGAGTTGCCACAGCCGCAGGTCATGGGCCTGCTCGTTCGTGAACAGGCCGGCGCGCAGGCCGTCATCGAGATCGTGCGTCAGATACGCGATCTTGTCGCACAGGTCGACGACGTGGGCCTCGAGCGGCGGCGGGCGCTTTGGCAGCAGATCGGCCGGGAGCGGGAACCCGTCGGGAACGCGGCCTTTCAGCAGACTGCGGCGCGTGGCGAGCGTCAGGTTGAGGCCGTGGCCATGGCCGTAGCGATCCTCGAGATAGTCGACGATCCGCGCGCCCTGGGCGTTGTGCCGGAAGCCGCCGTGCGCCTGCATGACCTCGTGCAGCGCTTCTTCGCCGACATGGCCGAACGGCGGGTGGCCGAGGTCGTGCGCCAGCGCGATCGCTTCGGCAAGGTCATGGTTCAAGCGCAGCGCCGCCGTGACACTGCGCGCCATCTGCGAGACCTCGAGCGAATGCGTCATCCGGCTGCGGAAGTGGTCGCCCTCGAACGCGGCGAGCACCTGGGTCTTGTGCTGCAACCGGCGGAACGCGGTGCTGTGGATGACCCGGTCGCGGTCGCGCTGGAACGTCGTGCGCAGCGGGTCCTCGGCTTCCGGCAGCCGGCGACCGCCGGCGGCGCGGCTTGGCGTCGCCCACGGACTCAACTCGTGCAGTTCGCGGTCTTCGAGATCTTCGCGGCGCAGCCAGACCACGGCTTGGAGCGTAGGACGCCGGTGCGGTCGCGGCGAGGGGTGGCGGGCCGGATTGACCGGCAGGGAGACCGCCCGGCAGGTCGCGCCTGCCGGGCGTGCTCAGGAACTGGTACCCCCTAGGGGATTTGAACCCCTGTCACATGGCTGAGAACCACGGATCCTAGGCCGCTAGACGAAGGGGGCACGCGGTAGGGGCGGCTCTTGTAGGAACTGGTCCGGCGTCGGTCAAGGGCTCTTGTCCGAACGTTGGAATCTTCCCGGAAGTACGCCGCAGCCGCGTCTTCTGCCGAAGAAGCTACGTAGCAGAATCCCTATTCTCTCGCCCCCAAACCCGAGTGACCGCATGAGCCAACTCCCCGCGTTCCTGCTGCCCCTGTTCCTGACGCTGGCCACCGTGTTCGACGGTTGGCTTGGCGTCTTCCTCGACTCGACCGAGCATGCGCAGGTGCTCGAGGTGATCCCGGACTCGCCAGCGGCCAAGGCCGGGCTGCAGGCGGGTGACCGCCTGGTCAGTGTCGACGACACCGCGACGCCGACGCGCGATGCGTTCGTGACGGCGATCAAGGCCGGCAAGGTCGGTCAGCGCGTGCGCCTGAAGGTGCAGCGCGATGGCAAGGAGCTGGCGGTGGTGGTGCGGCTCGGCGAACGGCCGCCCGAGGACGAGATCCCGTCGCCGTCGTCGCCGGGCGCGACGCCTGCCCCGACCGACCCCAAGGCGATCGAGCGTTCGTCCGGCCGCAACGAAGTGCCGGCGCCGGTTGCCGAGGTGACCCCGAAGGCTCCGGTCGCCGCGCAGGACGGCGGTTCGCCGTTCCTGGGCGTTGGCCTGATGGAAGCCGACGGCGGTCTGCAGGTCACCGAAGTCGTGCCGGCCAGTCCGGCGGCGACGGCCGGGATCGAGGTCGACGACGTGCTGGTGCAATTCGGCAAGGCCGCGATCAAGACGATGGCCGACCTCGAGGCTGCGCTCGGCAAGGCCAGGCCCGGTCAGCAGGTCGAACTGCAGTTGCGGCATGATGCTGGCCGCAAGTCGGTCGTCGTCACGCTCGGCAGCAAGCCGGCGGCGCGCGCGAGTGGCGGTCTGGTGCCACGACCGGTGCCGAAGCCGGAGCCGGCGATGGCGGCGCCGACCGCGCCGACCGCGCCGACCGCGCCGACCGCGCCGACCGCGGCGGCTGCGGATGACCGCGGTTGGCTCGGCATCAACAGCATCGACAACAGCGCCCTCGGCGTCGGCGTTGGCGGCACGGTTGCGGGTGGTCCGGTGGAGAAGGCCGGTCTGCAAGTCGGCGATCGGATCATCGGCATCGATGGCAACGACATTCGCGGCGCCGGCGAACTGATGGAGTTCCTCGGCAAGACGAAGCCCGGCCAGGTCGTCACGGTCGACGTGGCGCGTGGCGAGCAGCGCATCGCCAGGAAGGTGACGCTCGGTACCCGGCCGGCCAGCGCCGGGACGGCGCCGGTTGCCGCGCCGACGCAGCCCACGGCCCCGTCGACGCCGGTACCGGTGACCCCGGCAGCGCCGCTGGTCGTGCCCGCGCCGGCCGATCAGCGCGGTTGGCTCGGCGTCAACCTGGAAGATGCCGACG
This sequence comes from Planctomycetota bacterium, assembly GCA_016713175.1. Lineage (GTDB taxonomy): Bacteria > Planctomycetota > UBA1135 > UBA1135 > UBA2386 > JADJPQ01. The sequence continues at coordinate 95,144 of JADJPQ010000016.1, read as the reverse complement.
AAGGCATCCTGATCGCTTCGGTGGCGCCTGACCGCGCGGCGGCGAAGGGCGGTCTCGAGGCTGGCGACAAGATCGTGTCGTTCGATGGCGACGGCCTGGACGACATGGCCCAGCTGCAGGCGTTCATGGCCAAGACCAGGCCTGGTCAGGTCCTCACCGTCGGGATCGAGCGCGACGGCAGGGCGTTGACCAGGAAGGTGACGCTGGGCACGCGCGATCCGGCCGTGCCAGTGGCGCCGGCGCCGGTGGATCCTGCCAAGCCAGTGCGGTCGCCGGAGACCCGCGGCCGGGACCAGAAGCCGGTCGAGGCCGCGGCGACCGAACCGGCGGCGTTGCCCAAGGCGTTCGGCACCGATCTGGCGCGCGCCGAGCGTCGCGCCAACCGTGCGAACAAGCCGTTGCTGGCGCTGGTCGGCACGATGGCCGACGGCGCCTGCCAGGCGCAGGTCCGGGCGTTCGGCGACAAGCAGGTCGGTACCCAACTGAACGGGTTCGAGTGTGTGTTCGTCGATGCCGAGCAGAACGAGAAGTTCGTCGAGCATCAGCAGGTGCGTGAGCTGCCGACGCTGCTGGTGATCTCCGGCGGCAAGACCGCCCGGCACGCCGGGTTCCTGCCGGCTGACAAGCTGAGTGCGTTCCTGAGCGAACAGGTGGCGACGCCGGCGCCGGTGGCGCTTCCCCGCGCCGAATCGCGTCCGACGCAGAAGCCCGCTGCGGCGGCGCCGCCGAGCGCGAACGACATGCGCGCCGAGATCGAGGCCCTGCGCAAGGAACTCGCCGAGTTGCGCAAGGCGCTCGAAGAACTGCGCCGCCAGCGCGGCGGCCGGGAATAGTCCGCCGCAACCGATCGTCCGTGGGCGCAGTCGATCATCGCCCTGCCGGGCTCCGGTCGTTCTAATGAGCTCATGGATCCCGCTGTCCGCAAGCTTGCCGCGCTGCCCGCTGGCGCCCCTGTCCTGGTCACCGGCGGCGCGGGGTTCATCGGGTCGCACCTGACCGCAGCGCTGTTGCGTCGAGGGCATCCGGTGCATGTCCTGGACGACTTGTCGACGGGATCGCTCGACAACATCGCGCCCCTGCGCCAGTTGCCGGGCTTCCGCCTGACGGTCGGTTCGGCCGCCGACCCAGAGATCGCGGCGGCGTGCGTCGCCGATGCGGCGGCGGTGTTTCACCTCGCCGGCATGGTTGGCGTCCGCCTGTTGGCGGCCACGCCCGTCGTCGTGATGGAGCGCAACCTGCGTTGCACCGACGTGATGTTGCGCGTCTGTGCCGAAGCGGCGAGGCCGACCCTGATCACGTCCAGCAGCGAAGTGTATGGCCACGGGCCGGTGCCGTTCCGCGAGAGCGATCCGGTGCGACCCGGCGTTCCCGACGGCCTGCGCGGCGGCTATGCGTGCGCCAAGGCGATGGGCGAGTGGCTGGCGATGGCCCATGCCCACGAGCACCGGTTGCCGGTCGTCGTCGCGCGTCTGTTCAACACCGTCGGGCCGCGCCAGCCGGGCGATGCCGGCATGGTGCTGCCGCGCTTCGTCGCCCAGGCCGTGCGCGGCGAACCGATCACCGTCTATGGCGATGGCAGCCAGACCCGTTGTTTCGCGCACGTCGAGGAAGTGGCGGTGGCGCTGATCGATCTGCTGGCCAATCCGGCGGCACACGGCGCGATCTGCAACGTCGGCAGCGATCGCGAAGTGTCGGTGCTGGCGCTGGCCAATCTGGTGCGCGACGTCGCTGGCAGCCGTTCGCCGGTCGAGTTGGTGCCGTTCGCGGAGGTGTTTCCGCGCGGCTTCGGTGACCCGCCGCGGCGCGTGCCGTGCCTGTCGCGACTGCGTGCGCTGACCGGACGCGCGCCGGAACGGCCGATCGGCGAGATCGTCCGCGAACTGGTCGTCGCGGCTCGTCAGGAACTGGCGTTGCCGGTCTGAAAGGTCAGCCGAGGCGTCGCCGCGACCGCCGCGCGACAGCGTTCGAGATTCTGCCGCGCCGTCGGGTCGTCGGGCAATCGCGCGACCGCGGCTTCGAAGTGGGTGAGCGCCCGCGCCCGGTCCTGACGCTGGAACCAGCAGATGCCGAGGTTGGTGTCGGCGAGCGGGAAATCGAGTGCGGTCGCGCGCGTCAGGGCGGTGATCGCCTCGTCGGTGCGACCGGCCTGCAGCAGCGCCACGCCGAGCCGGTTGTGTGCCTGGCCGTCGTCGGGCGAGATCGCGGTCGCCAGTTCCAGGCATTCGAACGCGGCGTCCTCGCGCCCGCGCAGCTGCAGCTGTTCGCCGCAGCGGGCGAGGGTCGTGGTCGCGACCGACGCGTCGACGAATTCCCGTTGCAGGGTCGCCAGCACGGCGCGCACCGCGGCCAGCGGTTCCTGCCGCCGCAGGTCGAGTTCGCCAAGTCGCAGCGCCGCTTCGCCGTGGTGGGGACACTGCTGCAAGAAGGCGCGGAAGTAGTCGCTTGCTCGTTCGTGGTCGCCGCGGTTCGAGGCGGCGATCGCTTGCAACCAGTCGGCGTCGGGCCAGCACGGCCAGGCGCGGGCGGCCTGCTGCGCCAGCATCCCGGCTGCGACGGTGTCGCCGCGCCACTCGGCCAGCAGCGCGGCGCCGGCCGGATCGTCGCGCCAGCGCGCCTCGAACTGCGCGCGGCGGCGCCGCAGTTCGGTCGGCAGGTCGAGACCGAGGGCCTTGAACGTCGCGTGACCTTCGTGGTGCAGGAACGCATCGCGGACGATCAGCAGCCGGTAGCCGTGCAGGCGGGCGCGCAGGCACCAGTCGTCGTCCTCGAAGTTGCCGTGGCCGAACCGTTCGTCCAGGTCGCCGATCCGTTGCCAGGTGTCGCGATGCAGCAACAGGCACAGGCCGGCCAGCGTGCGGACATCCTGCACCTGGTCGCGGTGCGCCGCGGCGAGTTGCTGCGCGATGGCCGCACGTTCGATGGGATCGCGGCCGACGCTGCCGATCATGACGCGGGCCTCACCCTTCACGTGGTTGCTGACCGGCGCGACGAAGCCCGTGCCAGGGTGGCGCCGACGGGCGGCCTCGAGTCGTTCGAGCAGGTTCGGGGCGGCCTGCGTGTCGTTGTTGAGGATCAGCAGCAACGGGAAGCGGGCCGCATGCAGGCCGGTGTTGACGCCGGCGGCGAAGCCCCGGTTCTCGGGCAGGGAAATGACGCGAACTGCCGGATGGAGCGCGGCGAGGTTCCGGGTGTCGTCGGTGCTGGCGTTGTCGACGACGAGGATCTCGAGTTCGGTGACCGCGGTCTGAACCACCAGTGAACGGATGCACGCGCGCGTCAGCTCGACGCTGTTGTGGCACGGGATGATCGCCGAGACCTGCACGCCGAACTGATCGGCAGTTCGGGTCGCGGAGGCTCTGGGGATGCGTGCAAAAAAAGACCGCCCGGCGCGGAGTGAACCACGCCGGGCGGTGGAATGGGGTTCTCACCCCTGATCCTGACGTTGAATCGGTGCCTGTCGCAAGTTCTCACCTGCACACGCTTGCACACCTCGCTGGCAGCACCAGGGCTCGCCTCCCTGTTGGTGTGCTGCCTTCCAGGTTTCCGGTCCTTCGTCACGCACCGAAGTCCGGGTCTCGCCCACCCTGACTTCGGCCATGTTCGCACATTGTCACGCCGCGGTTGCGGCAACTCACACAGTTCGCGCGCCGGCGACAGCTGGCAGCAGCCGTCGGCAGGCATCGATGCTCGACCGAAAGCAAGTCTCGTGCCGCTGCCGGATCCGTTGCGTGCCGCTACGAGGGCTCTGATGTCGAGGTTCGACAATGGGATGCGGCGTCCCGAGCGCGGGACGATCGTCTCAGGAATGATCCGGAGCCGGCGGGGTTGCGCATCCGCAATGGGGTCCGTATCGTGTTTGCCCCTTGGTGGCCGCGACCTCGCAGACTCTGGTGGTTCCCGACGAACTGCGTGGCATCGCCATGGCGGACTTTCTGCGGCGTTCGTTCCCTGCGGTGTCGCACCTGGCCCTGCGAGGTCTGCTTGCCGAAGGCCGGGTCCGGGTCAACGGTTCGCCGGTTCTCGCCGACCGGCGCCTGCGGGGTGGCGATGTCGTACAGGCGGAATCGACAGGACTGCGGTCGGCGCCGGCCTCGGCACCCGTCAGGCTCGCGCTGCCGGTGTTGTACGAGAGCGATGCGGCCCTGGTGATCGACAAGCCCGCGGGGCAGGTCACCGTGCCCGATCGATCCGGGACCGAGGCCGGGATCCACGGCGAACTCGCCGGGTTGCGCCCGAACGCAGACCTGCGCATCGTGCATCGGCTCGACCGCGACACCACGGGCTGCCTGCTGCTGGCCAAGGGCCTCGAAGGCGCGCGTCATTTCGACCGCGCGTTCCGCGATCACGCGGTCAAGAAGAGCTACCTGGCGCTGGTTCTTGGCGAGTTGCGCGGCAAGCGCATGGTCGAAGCGCCGATCGGCGCGGATCCGGCGCGGGCGGGCAAGATGGCCATCGTGCGCGGTGCCGCAGGCAAGAACGCCCTGACCGAGATCGAGCCGGAGCGCCGGTTCGGTGGGTTCACGTTGGTCCGGTTGCGACCCCACACCGGCCGGACCCATCAGCTCCGCGTGCATCTGGCATCGATCGGGCATCCGATCGCCGGCGACGTCGACTATGGCGGCCCGCGCCTGCTGTTGTCGCAGATCAAGCGTGACTACAAGCAGCGGGTCGGCGTGGTCGAACGGCCGTTGCTGGAACGGATGTTCCTGCACGCCGCCGAGATCGTGTTTCCGGAGTTGACCGGCGACACGAGTTCGGTCGCGGCGCCGTTGCCGCCGGCTCTGACCCTGGTCCTGGACAAGCTCGACCGGTTCGCGCCGGCACGGAGGCAGGCGTGCGACTGAAGGAGACTCCCGAGGACTTCCGGGTCCGAGAACTGCTCGACTTCGAGGCCGTGGCGAACGGCGAACACGTCGTCCATCTGCTGCACAAGGAGAAGTTGTCGACGCCCGAGGCGTTGGCCATGGTCGTGCAGGAAGCTGGCGTCGATCGGGCCGGCATCGCCTATGCGGGCCTGAAGGATCGGCAGGCGATCACCGACCAGTACATCAGCATCGCTGGCCGCGCGGTCGAGATCAGCAAACCGCATCTCCGGTTGACACCTGTTGGCCGCACCGACCGGCCGATCACCAGCCGGATGAGCCGCGGCAATGCCTTCGCGATCGTCGTGCGCGATCTGCGGCCGACCGACGCTGCGCAACTGCGCCGCAACCTGCCGTCGCTGCAGAAGACCGGCTTCCCGAACTACTTCGACGACCAACGCTTCGGCAGCCTGCGGCACGGGCAGGGGTTCCCGATGCTGCACATCGTGCGCGGCGACTTCGAACTGGCGCTGCGACGGCTGATCGCGACGCCATCGCCGGTCGCCATCTCGGGCGACGTCAAGCTGAAGCGGGCGTTGCATGCGCGCTGGGGCGACTGGGATGGCTGCCGCGACCTCGCGCGCGGGCCGATCTGGCAATCGCTGTTCGGCTGGCTGCAGCAGCATCCCGACGACTTCCGGTCGGCGATCGAGCATCTGCCGCTGCGCCAGCGCGTGATCCATGCGTTCGCGTTCCAGTCGGTGCTGTGGAATCGCGCGGTCAGTTCGCTGCTGCGCGGTGGCGTCGGTTCGGCGCAACGGGTGCGGATCCGGACGCTGGCCGGCGACCTGATCGGCTGGAAGTACCTCGATCCGGAGCGCGAGCAGAAGCTCGTGGCGATGCGGACGCCGTTGTACGCGCCGGACGGCGATGGCGGCAGTGAGCCGTTCGCGCGGGCGACGGCGGAGGTGCTCGAAGAACTGCGGCTGCACCGCGACGATTTCCTCCGCAACCAGATCCCCGGCATGATCTGGAAGGAGGAGCCGCGCGAGGTGCTGATCAAGCCGCAGGACCTCGCCGACGTCAGCCTCGCGCCGGACGAAATGCACGATGGTCGCGTCGCCGCGACGTTGTCGTTCAGTCTGCCGCGGGGCGCCTACGCGACGATGATGCTGAAGCGGCTGTTGGCGCCGATGTGGTATCCGCGGGCCGCCGATGGCACGCCGTTGCCGCCGACCGGTGGCTTCGGTGGCGGGCCGCCACGATCGTTCCGCGACAGTCGGCCGCTGCCGCCGCGCCGCGAGCCGGCCGCGCCGAGGGCCGGGGCGGCCGCTGCGTCCGGCACCGGCGGCGACGACGATCTGCGCGTGGAACCCAACTGGTCGCCCGACGACGAGGACTTCGAGTCATGACGGAGCGGACGCTCGGCATCATCGGCGGTTCGGGGATCTACGATCTGGCCGGGCTGCAGGACCGGCGCGAGGTCGTGCTGGAGACGCCGTTCGGCGCGCCGTCGGATGCGCTGATCACCGGCACGATGGCGGGAGTCAAGATGGCGTTCCTGCCGCGGCATGGCCGCGGTCATCGGCTGGCGCCGCACGAACTGCCGTTCCGCGCCAACCTGCACGCGATGAAGCAGCTCGGCATGGAGTGCGTCGTCGGCATCTCCGCCGTCGGTTCCATGCGCGAACACATCGTTCCAGGCCACCTGGTGCTGGTCGATCAGTTCATCGATCGGACGCGCGGACGCACCGAGGAATCGACGTTCTTCGGCGATGGTTGCGTCGCCCACGCGCACTTCGCCGATCCGGTGTGGGAGCCGCTGCGGCAGGTGGCCCTGGCGGCGGCGCGGCGGGCCGGGGCGACCGTGCACGATGGTGGCACCTACCTGTGCATGGAAGGGCCGCACTTCAGCACGCGGGCCGAGTCGCGGCTGTACCGCAGTTGGGGCGTCGACGTGATCGGCATGACCAACCTGCAGGAAGCCAAGCTCGCGCGTGAAGCCGAGATCGCCTACACGACCGTGGCGCTGGTCACCGACTACGACTGCTGGCATCAGACCGAGGCCGACGTCGATGTGGCGGCGGTGATCGCCGTGCTGAAGCAGAACGCCGACCTGGCGCGGCGGGTGGTCGTCGAGATCGCCCAGGGCCTGGCGGCGGCGCCGCCGATCTCGGCGCGTGGGTGCATGGCGCACGCGCTGCTGACGGCCAAGGACGCGGTGTCGGCAGATGCGCGTCGGCGGCTCGTGGCTTTGATGCAGCAGTACCTCGGCTGACGCTTGCGGTGCGGCCGCGGCGGTGCAGACACAGTCACTGTCGGCATGAGCCAGGCCTGCTCCCGCCGTACGGGCCTGCAGTCCTGCGGACAAGCGAAACAACGGGGCCTTGCCGCCCGGCGCGCCGCTCAGCGGCAGGCTGACGCTCGCGCCGAACCAGAGCGGGGCGATCGAGGCGTTCACCGCGGCGTTCGCCGAGAGCCGCTGTGAGGACGAACTGCACCTGATGCTCGAGGCCGACGTCGATGGCGACGGCCTGCCCGAGACCCTCGCGTCGGCCAGGATCGTCGACTCGGTGCCGGCTCTCGCCGGTGCGGGCGTGGCTACGGCAACGGCTGCAGTGGCATGGCGATCGACGTCCAGGGTGCGCCGATGATCGGATCTGCCGAGCCTGGTCGGCGTTCACCTCCACTGCCAGTGGTTGGTGCTCGACCCGACGGCGAGTCCCGGTGGATTCGCCACCAGCAACGGTGTCGATCTCGTGATCGGCGGTTGAGCCGCCGCGGATCCGCCAAGGACGGTGGCCTTCGTGGCACCTCCTTGGCGGCCGGCAGCGAAGTCGCGCCGGGAGTCCGCGCCAGCCGAGCAGCGACGTGGCGGCATTGGCGGCTTCGGCCCGGCAAGTTCAGCGCTGGGGGGCCGCACCACGATGGTGCCTCGCGATCGGGCGCGGAATGCGGCCAGCCCCGTTCCGCGTCGTTCCGCGGCGGCGCGCGCCACCCAGGTGCGCGGGCTCCTGCCTCACTGCTCGACCAGCCGGATCGCGACGTTCGAGAACCGGGGCTGCGCACTCGGCGAGACCAGCAGCGCCTGCGCGTTGAGCGGCAGACCGACCAGCACCGCGCTGCTGGGCACCGGGATGTCGGTCCGCCCCTGGCCGGCGGGCTGGGGCACGACGATCGTCGCCAGGTGCACCGCCTGCGCCGCCGCGATGCCGAGCACGCCCAGCGGCGGCACCTCGACCCGGCGCAGGGCCGGGGACACGTAGACGAGCGCGAGCCCGCTGGCGCCCGCCCCGCGCTGGTAGCAGTCCACGCGGTAGCGGCCGCCGAGACGTACCGGCACCGGTGCGTCCAGGTGCCGCGTCAGGTTCGAGTAGAGGCGGCTGTGGAGCGAGTTGCCCACCAGCAGGTCCTGGTCGCCGTCGTCGTCGTGGTCGAGGAACGCGAGCGTCATCGTGAAGTCGCTGTCGACCGGCAGCGCGCCGATGGCCTCGGTGAACGTGCCGGCGCCGTCGTTCAGGAACAGCCGGTTCGGGAACGTCAGTACCGTGGTGCTGCCCGGCAATCGCACGCCGTTGCCCATCGCGATGTCGAGGTCGCCGTCGCCGTCGACGTCGCCGAAGCGCGCGGCACGGCACGGCTCCGCGAGGGCGGGCACCTGCACACCGGTGACGTTCGTGAAGGAACCGGCTCCACCGTTGACGAACAGGTGGATGCCGCCATCGAGGCCGACGCTCGCGCTGCGCTCGGAGCTCGCGAACAGCACGTCGAGGTCGCCGTCGCCATCGATGTCGCCGACATCGATGTCTTGGCGGCGCTGGTGGATCGCCGGGAACGCCACCCAGCCCGACGTGCCACCGAGCTCCCCCGCCCCGTTGTTCAACAGCGCTCCGGATTCGATGACGAGGTCGAGGTCGGTGTCGCCGTCGATGTCCGCCAGCGTGAACGCCCTCGAGACCTGCACGGGGAGCGCGACAGGCGTGGCGCCCGCGAGCCCGAGCCCCTGGCTCGTCCAAACCGTGACCTGACCGTTCAGTGCGACCGTCACCAGGTCGAGGTCCCCGTCGCCGTCGAGGTCGCCGAGGCGCGTCGCCTGCAAGTCGAACCCGGAGAACGGCCGCGGCTGCGCCGTGAAGCGACCGGTTCCGTCGTTGAGGTAGAGCTCGCTGCTGTTCACGTAGCTGGCGAAGACCAGATCCGGGTCGCCGTCGCCGTCGACGTCGGCGAGCTCGATGCCACCGATCAGGCCCGGTGGCAAGCGCCCGGCCGTCCGGTCGACGAACGTGCCGTTGGTGTTGAAGTAGAGCGCGGTGCCGCCGTACACGCCGGCCTGCCCGGCGTTGCCGGCGACGACGTCGAGGTCGCCATCGCCGTCCAGGTCGCCGACCTCCCATTCGAAGGTCCCGAACGGCAGCACGGGCAGCCGCGGGGTCGTCGGGTGTGCGAACGCGCCGCCCACGTTGCGGTACAGCACGTCGTGCTGGCCGCGCGCGCACGATCCGTTGCCGAACACGATGTCGCTGAAGCCGTCCTCGTCGAGGTCGGCGGCCAGCACGCAGTTCGTCTCGTCGTAATCGAATGGCAGCCGTGCGGCCTGGTCCGTGAACCGCCCGGTGCCGTCGTTGAACCACAGGCGGTTCAGCCCGCCATTGTTGTACGGCGCGGTGGGCGCCAGGTAGGAGGACGCGACGGCCACGTCGAGGTCGCCGTCGTGGTCGAAGTCGGCGACCGCGGCGCCGTAGGCGCTGATCAGCGGCAGGCTGCCGGGCAAGGAGGCCGTGAAGACGCCGGTGCCGTCGTCGAAGAACACCTTGCTCTGCAGGAGCCCGGCGGCCAGCAGGTCGAGGTCGCCGTCGTTGTCGAAGTCCGCGACCACGAGATCCTGGGTCTCCGCGAGCGTGGGCGGCAGGCGCTGCGCCGTTGCGTCCGTGAAGTGACCCGCGCCGTCGTTGTCGTAGATCTGCACGCGCGATTGCCGTGCCAGCACCAGGTCGAGGTCCTGGTCGCCGTCCACGTCGAGGAACGCGAGGTCGTTCGTCCGCTCGACGTCTGGCGGCAAGCGCGTCGCCGTCTCGTCGACGAAACCCGCGGGCGTGTTGACGAAGACGCGGCTCTGCTGCCCATTGGTGCCGAACACGAGGTCGACGTCGGCGTCGCCGTCGATGTCACCCGCGACGACCGACAACGTGACGTAGCCGCCGGCGCCGAGCAGCAGCCCGGAGGCGTTCACGAACGTGCCCGTGCCGTCGTTGAGGTAGAGCCGGTTGCCGCCATTGTTGCCGAAGACGACGTCGAGGTCCGAGTCGCCGTCGAGGTCCGCGACCGCCAGCGCGTTCGAGTCGTCGACGAATGCTGGCATCTGCGTCGCCGTCACGTCGACGAACACGAGGTCGCCGTCGTTGCGGAACAGCCGGTTCTGGCCGCTCGCCGAGCAGCGGCGAACGGCGTGCACGAGGTCGAGGTCGCCGTCCCCATCGACGTCGGCGGCGGCGATTTTCGCGGTCGCGTCCGCGAGGTGCGCGGGCAGCGGCGTCGACAATCCGTCGAACAGACGCTGCGCCGACGCCGGCGCGGCCAGCAGCACCGCGAGCAGACAGGCCTGGAGGGCCGCGGGTCGGGGAGTGGGGGCGAGTCGATGGCGCATGGTGGGCTCCGCAATGCAAGGACCGTTCCCAGGGTAACCGGCGGCAGCGCTCACCGCTTGGACGACAGTTCCTGTTGCAGCCGTTCGAGCGTCGCGGCGTCGAGTTCCCAGTCGACCTGGGGTGGCGGGTCGACGCCGATCGCGATCGGATCCGGTCGGATCGCGACGCCGCTCGACGAAGGCTCGCCACCCGGTCCCGGCACGCTCACCAGCAGCCACAGCAGGTAGTTGCCGGCGACCGGCGTCGCCACTTCGGCGATGCCGTTCGCATCCACCTTGCCGCGGGGGCCTTCGAGCCGTTCACGGACCTCGTGCCTGACCCAGACCTGCAGGCGTTCCCGCGGCACGTCCTTCGGCAACCCGAGCAGGCGAACGCGCAGCGTGCCCGCCTTCGGCATCGTCACCACCATGCCGTCGGTCAGGGCAGGCACCTCGAGGTCGCGGTGGCCCCGAGCCGAGAAGCGCGCGCCGAACGGCTGTGGGTCCTGCGTCGCGATCCGGATCGTGCCGCCGCCATCGGTCTGCCGGGAGAGCCCGGGGCTGCGCACGAAGGCATCGGCCATCGGCACGCCCTGGGCATCGACGACCCGCACGGTCAACACGCGCAGGCCTTCGCCGAGCACGACACGCGACAACCGTGCATCGGTGCACGGTCCGTCGCCGGGCACGTCGAGCCCGGCGAGGATCACGCGGGTGATGTGCTGCTGGTCGCGTGCGCACAGGGCATGCCGGCCCTGCTGGATGCCGCGGAACGTCACGATCGCGGCGCCGTTCTCCGCAGGAGTCCTGCTTGCCGGCTCCACCGGGATGCCGTTCTCGCCCTGCAGCGACAGGTTCGCGAAGGCGAACGGCTCGCGCTCCGGATCCGCGATCGTCACCACCAGCGTGCCCTGGAAACGCGCCGGTCTCGCCGGCCCGGTTGCGGGCGGCGGAGTCGCCGACGGCAACCGCAACTCGACGGCGGCACTGCCCGGCGTGAACTCGACCGGCGCACAGACGTCGGTCCCGCGGCGCCCGACCAGCCGGATCGTGCGCGGCTCGCCCTTCGCATCGCGCGGCAGCGCCTCTTGCCAGCAGAAGCGTCCGTCGGCATCGAGGTGCAGCAGTTCCTGATGGCCGTCCGGCAATGGCGTCGCGACGACCCAGGCCCCCTTGGCCGGCTGCCCATCGGCGAACAGCAGGCGCCCGTGCGGCGGCGACGTGGCGCGCAGCGCGATCGCGCCGAGTTCGAGGCTCGCCTGCGACAGGTCGAAGTCCGGCTGCAGCGTGGCGGACCACGCGCGCGGGGCGGCGGCGTCGGTGGCCGGCACATCGCAATGGACCCGCAGCAGGCGCGCGCCGCGCAGGCCCACCTTGCCGAGGCCCAACCCGCCATCCCTGCCGATCGCCACGGTGGCCGCGACGGTCTCCAAGTCGGTCACGAAGCGCAGGTGCAGGGTCGCCCGCGCTGGCGGCGCGTTGCCTTCGGGCAGCACGCACGTCCCCCGAACCTCCGGCTGCCACGGCGCCACGAGGTCGATCGTGCGCAGGTGACCGGCGGACGGCGGCCCCGTGTCCTCGATCCGATGCCGCCGCAGCAGGTCGATCTCCGCGGCGAAACGCAGCCCGACCGCGACCCGCGGCAGTTCGAAGCCCACTGCGTCGACCTGCCCGTTCGGCGCCCAGTGGGCCAGCCGTAGGTACTGCTCGGGGTCCGGGTCGCGCAGGTGCAGCACGCCGACCGCCGCGCGCAGCGGCTGTCCGCCGCGCAGCGCGCGGAAGCGCAGCCGGCCGTACGGCGGCAGCACCAATTCGGCGCCACGCTTGCCGGCCAGCATGGTCGCAATCGTCGGCATCGTGTCGTAGGAACCGACCCAGCCGGCGGGTGCCAGGCACACTCGCGCGGTGTGGCCGGTCGGCATGCCGAGCACCGCACGCCCTTCGCGATCCGTCAACGCGAACGACAGGTCCCGGCCACCGGAGTGCAGCGTCACGGGCAGGCCGGCCACCGGCCGACCGTCGCCGCCGACCACCCGCACGCCGACGGGCTCGCGCTCGAAGGCGCGCCACACCAGCACGCCATCCTTCTCCTCGGGCTCTCCCATCAGCGAGAACGGTTCGCCGACGAACACCTGGGTCGCGCCACGCCGGAACGCGGCGGGCAGTTCGACCTCGCCCGCAGGATCGGTTCGGACCGTCGTCGCCGCGCGCAGCTGGCGAACGATCGGATCCTCGACGATCACGAAGCCGTCGCGCGAGACCTCGGGCCGGTGGTCGACCATCGGTGCGCAGTGCAGCAGCACTCCGGGCCGCGGCAGGCCGTCGGCGTGGCCGACGATGCGCACGCGGACCGTGCCGGGGGCAGTGTCGGGTGGTGGATCCGGCTCCTGCGCCACGGCGGCGGCGAACAGGAAGCCGACCGAGGACAAGCCGAGGAGAGGACGCATGCGGATTCCGGGGGAACGGTCGCGACAGTAGACCCGCCGACGCCGCCGGCAACACGCCCGCGGGCGGTGCCGGTGCCGATGCGCCAAGCTCGGGGTGGTGCGGCCCTTACCGCTACGCGACGGTAACATGACCTCGCTGGTTGCCGGGTCTGCCCATGCCGGTAGATCCGGAACACTGCTTGCCTCCGACCCTTCCGCTCATGCAACCCACCCGTGCCCTGGCGTTCGCCCTCCTCGTCGCGCCGGCGACCACCCAGGCCTGGACGGTCGTGGACCAGAGCCCCGGTTCCCTGCAGCCCATCGTGTTCGACCCCGTACGCGGTCGCCCGGTAGGGTTCACGGCGCTGCCGGCGACTGCCTGGAGCTTCGATGGCGCCGTCTGGCGGCGGCATTCGCCGGACGGCGTCTCCGGGCCGCAGGTGGCGTTCCCCGCGCAGGTGATCCAGTTTGCGGTGCACGATCCGACCCGGCAGCAGACGGTGGTGGTCGGCGAGACGGGATCACGCAACGGCCTCACCACCTGGATCTCGAGCGGTGCCGGGTTCGAACTGCTGACAGCTGCCCTGCTGCCGCGACGTTCGGGCATGGCCGCGGCCTTCGATCCTGTCGGCGCGCGCGTGCTCACGTTCGGCGGCGTCGATCCGCTGATGCAACAACCCAGCGACGCGATGGAGAGTTGGACCGGGTCCCGGTGGCTGTCGGTGCCGGCGGGACTCCGACCGCCCGCGCGGTCGGACGCGTCGATCGCCACCGACCCGGTGCGGCGGCGCGTGGTGCTGTTCGGCGGCGTGGGCCCGACGTCGTGGTTCGACGACACCTGGGAGTGGGACGGGCAACAGTGGGCGCAGGCGTCGGTCGCGGTGCGGCCCACGACGCGACTCGCGGCGATGGTGTGGGATCCGCGCACGCAGCAGGTCGTCGTGCTCGGGGGCGTCGGGGTGCAGTACACGCCGCTGGCGGATTGCTGGGGGTGGAACGGCGTGCAGTGGGCGCCGCGAACCGCGCTCCCGGTCGCCGGGTTCGCGCAGGGCTATGACGACGGCTCGGCGCTGTTCGCCGTGCTGCCGGGCCCGAGCGGACTGCGCGTGCACCGGTCGACCGCGACCGGCTGGACCCAGGTCGCCTCGGAGCTGCGGCCCATCGGGCGCTACGGCGCGTCCTTGGCCTGGGATGCGACGCGCGGCGAGGTGCTGATGGCGGGTGGCGGCACGGGCAGCGATACCTGGGCCTGGAATGGAGCCTGGATCCGACGCGCGACGACCGGTCCCGGCAGCCGCGTCGGTTCGGCGATGGCGCCGATCGGCAACCAACTGCTGCTGTTCGGCGGCAGCCAGGCGTCGTGGGGCCTCATCGCCGACACCTGGCTCTGGAACGGCCAAGCCTGGACGCAGCAGTTCCCCGTGCCACAGCCGTGGCCGCGTGCCGGGCACGCCATGGTCGGAACGGGCAGCCAGGTCCTGCTGTTCGGTGGCGTGGACTCGTTCGGCATGTTGGGCGACACCTGGACGTTCGATGGCGTCGCATGGACCGAACTGCAACCGGCCGCGGCGCCGCCACCGCGCAGCGACCACGGCATGGCCTGGGACACCGTGCGGCAGCGGGCGGTGCTCTACGGGGGCGCGGACCGCGTCGCGGCGCTGCAGGACACCTGGGAATGGGACGGCACCACCTGGCTGCCACGCTCGCCGGCGACGCAGCCGCAGCCCGGTGGGTTCGCGCTGGCGTGGTCGCCGACCGACGACCGCGTGCTGATGGTGCAGCCCGATGCGGTGTGGTCGTGGGATGGTGTCGACTGGCGCGCCACGCTCGGCGCGGTGAGCAACGCATGGAGCCTGCGCACCGCGTGGCACGAGGGACGCCAGCGCCTGCTGGCATACGGAGTCGACGACACCACGAGCGTCTGGGGAGCGACGCCGGCATCGGCGGCGGCGAGCGGAACGTCGTGCGGCAGCCGCCCGGACATCCGGCTGTTCGGCCGTGCCGCGATCGGTTCGGCTCCGGACGTGCACGTCGAAGCCGCCCCGGGCGTCGTCGCGCTGATCGTCTACGGCCTCGCGCCGGTGTCGATCACCTGGGCACCCGGCTGCTTCCAGGAAGTCGGGGCCATCGCATCGACCGCCGGGGTGCTCGATGCACGCGGCGTGCTCGCCGTGCCGTTCCCGATCCCCGCCAACCCCGCGTTCCGCGGCACAGCGGTGTTCATCCAGGGGGCGACGATCGATGGGGGGCCCGTGTTCGGCGGTTCGCTGACCGGGGCGCTGCAGTTGGTCGTCGGCGACTGACGTTGGCCGTCGCCAGCCACCCCCGCTGCGCTCGAGCGCCAGGTCGCCCGGCGCGGCCTGGGCATTGCCGCGGAAGCGGTTGCCGATCGAGCCGTTGCCGGTCAGGTCGAACGACGTCGCCACCGGCTGCGCGCCGGTGACATGGAAGACGCTTCCGACCCAGTTGCCGGTGAACTCGACCTGCTGGCCCTGGTCGCATCTCGACCACGGCCCAGCGATCGCCGCTACGGCAGGATCGACAACGTGACCGCGTTCGACGCCGACACGCCACCTGCGCAGCCCGGGTCGACCCAGGCGAACTGACCGAACACCGCCTGGCCCAGGAACTGGCCCTGCGCCGGCACCGGGAACGCCACCTCGGCGGTGCCGACCGGGCTGCTCTGCACGAACACCGTCACGCCGAAGACCAGATCGACCCAGATGTCGATGCCGGCGAGCGACAACGGTGCGGGCAACCGACCCACCGACAGCAGCGCGAGGCCGGCCTGGTTCGCCGGCGCGCGGGTGCCGACGAAGCCGAACGCGGCGTTGCCCAGCTGCGGCATCGCGGCGATGGCCACGAGTCCGTTCGGGCGACAACCGGTGCCGGTGCCGAAATTGCTGGCGCCCGGCGACAGCGGTTGCAGGGCCAGGGAGTTGTTGGCGAAGGCCGGCGCGCCCACGGCAGTGCCGTGGTTGCCATTGGACGTGTCGAGCAAGTGGCCGTCGAGGTTCCAGGTCGACACTTCGCCGGGAACGCCGGCGAGCGCCAGGTTCATCGTCGACTGGATCGCGGCGGGTGAGCGCGCGAACGGCCAGACGCGCACTTCGTCGATCTCGCCGTTCCAGGTCTCGCCGCCTTGGACGGTCAGATCGCCGCCGCCGATCCGGAACTCGCCGCCGCGATCGAGGATCGCACCGTTGCCGTTCGCCTGCGCGACCTGGGAGCCGTTGACGATGAGGCGCAGCGCGGCGCCGTCGTAGGTCGCTGCGACGTGCGTCCAGGTCTGCAGCGCGCCGGCAGCGAAGGTCCAGCCGACACTGTAGTTGCCCGTTGCGGTGCTGACCCACCAGAGCAGGCGGTTGGTCCGGGTCTGACCGGCTTCGACGCGCAGGAAGTACGAGGCCTGGTTGGGACTCGGATCCTTGCGCAGCAGCGTCGGGAAGCGCCAGCCGCTGCCGAGCGTGCTGCCGTCGTAGGTGACCCAGGCTTCGACGGTCACGCCGCCGCTCGGCACGAGCGTCGAGGTCGCCGGCACGTCGACGTGGTCGATGCTGCCGTTGGTCAGCATCAGGCCCTGATTCTGGGCAGAGGCAGCGTTGGCGAGGATCAGCGTGAGTGGTGCGAGGAGGGTCTTCATGGCGCGCAGCCTAACATGCAGCGTGCGTGCCGCGGGGAGACGGGCACGAGGACCCGAGGACCGCGACGCGCCTGGTCGGAAAGAATGGGCCGACACTGACCGCTCCGGTCGATCGGCGTTTGCACGCGCCCGCGCACGGAGGTCCCGCGCGCGTGGCCTCGTCGCCAACCCTGAGCCCGTTCCCACGATCATGTACCAACGTCTTTCCCTCGCCGCATGTCTTGGCACATCCCTGCTCGCCGCCGTGTTTCGCCCAGGAGGTCGCGCTGCCGGTCGGCGGCGGGTCGCTCAGTGCGCCTTGCCGTTGTCCTTCGCTACCTGCACCGCCTCGGCCCCGAGTCGGGCCAGCTGGCTGGCCAGTTCGCGCCGTTCGCGTTCCGCCTGCTGCAGGAACGCATCGGTGGAGCCGGCCCGCGCGATCATCGTCTGCTGCAGCGCGGTGAACTTCGGGGCCCACGCGGCGTGAGGATCGCACTTGCCACGCCACAACGGCCGCGGCAGGGCCGCCGCGTCGTCGGTGACCGCCGCCACCACCTTCGCGAGGTCGTGGTCGAGCGCCGCGGCGACCATCAGCACCTGCTGGCGCAGCGAGTACGAACCCTCGACCTTGGCCTCGTAGCGGCTGAGTCTCGGTGGCAGCGGCACGTCGGGCGGCAGCACGAGCGACCAGGCGACGGCCTCGCGGAACGCGCGGTAGTTCCGGTACGCGAGGAACGCCTCGTGCAGGGCGTCGTGCGCGGCCTGCAGGCTGGCGTCGACGGTCGCCCCGTCCTTGCCCTTGCCGAAGTGCGTCCGGAAGTCGCCGAGCATCACGTCGTAGAAGAACACGCTGTCCGCCGTGCCGGCGGTGCGATCGAGGGCTTCGTAGAACGACTCGTCGCCGTTCCGCCACGACTGCAGGAACGCGGCGAACGCGTCGCCGCCGTGGTCCTGGTCGAGGCGTTGCAGCATGGCGGCGACCGCCATGTCGGCGTCCGGGCAGCAGCCGAGCAGCGCGTGGTGCAGCGGCAGCGGGTCCGGGACCTTCGCTTCCGGCTTCTTGCCGGTCTTCGCCGGGTTGGCGACGGGCAACGGCTTGCCGTCGCGCCGTACGATCGTCCCGACGCCGAACAGGTAGTCGACGCGACGCGGCAGCCGTTCGGGTTCGTTCGGGAACTCGTGGCCCTTCTTGGGCCGTTTGTGCGCCAGCGACTTCTCGCGTTCGTGCTGCGGGTGGGTGGCGGCGGCGGCGAAACCCGTCCAGGCTCGTACCAGGGGGTGGTCGGGCAGATGGCTCCGCAGGTGGGTCAGGGCCTGATCCTGCTGGGCGGGTGGCAGCTTTCGGGCCTGCTCCCACAGCCGATCCGGGTCTGGGCCGGCCTGCGCGACGGTTGCGTTGGCCAGCAGCAGGAACGTCCAGACGAACGGTGGGGTCTTGGTCGGCATCGTGGTGCGATCGGGGTCCGGGCGATGATTCCCATCGGCACGGCCGCTGGGGACAATCGAGGGGGCCGGCGCCGAAAACGTGACGTCTCCGCCAACCTGCGCGGATAAGGGAAACAGCGGGATTTCGCGGGCGGCGTGGTGGAGCGATGGCGATCGGAACCGCGAACCTGGCGGTTGGCGGCGAGGCAGGGCGGCTCAATCCGGTCCAAATGCCCTGCTGTTGCTGCGTACGGAGCGTCGCCGTTGTGCGGCGTTGAGGCGGTGCGCCGGAACGGGCCAGTGGTCGCGTTCAGGATCGGACGAAGTGCGCTGAACGTCGTGGCACCCTCGCCGGAGCGAGTTCCGGCGGTTCGGCCAGCAGGCCGAGGCGGCGGAGGATCCGCCGGTTGGCGGGATGGTCACTGACGAACTGATTCAGGGCGTCGCCTGCCGCGTCGAGCGCGGCAGGCGGCCGTTGCTCACCGCAACACGATCTCGTGCGCGTCCGAGCAGACCAGCTGACCGTTCGCCGCAACGGCGAGGCTCTGGGCGATCACGCTGATGCCGCCGAGGAACGCCGGGACCTGGACCGCGACCGAGCTGCCGCTCCACGGCAGCACTGCCGTGAACTGGCCGGCGGGGCCGCCGACGAGCGGGATGATCGGCAGGAACGGGCTCATCCACAGCGGCGGCAGGAACGGCGCCGTGCCCGAGGCGGTCGACACCGGCTGCAGCAACAGCGCGAACGGGCGGCCGCCGAGGTTGTGGAGCGGCGAGGACGTGGCGAACTCGACAACGTCGAGTGCGAAGGCGGCCTTGACGAACTCACCGGGGCCGGTGGTCGGCGCGGCATCGACGCCGATCTTCAGCGTCAGGTCGCCGTTGCTGCCCGCGTAGGGCCGGGTGGTGAACGACCACAGCGCGTCGTTGCCCGTGGTCGGGTGCTGGATGCAGCAGATGAAGCGGTAGGGGTCGTTCGGGTCGAAGATCATGCCGGTCGGTTCCGAGCCACCGACACCGAGCGTGATGAACAGGCCGAGGCCCTCGGCGACGCCGTCGTTGTTGGCGTCGACGCACTTCCACACGTCACCGGGGTTGCTGTCCTCGATCACGTAAACCGAGCCGAAGGCGTCGATCGCGATGTTGTCCGGGTTCTGCAGCACGGTACCGGAGCCGGGGCTCGTGTACGGGTCGTTCTGCAGCGGGTTCACGTCCGTGCCGGTGTAGAGGTTGATCGAGTTGAAGTTGACGAACGTGCGCACGATCGCCGACGTGCTGCTGACGAGTTCGATCGAGTAGACCGTGTTCTCGCTGGTGGTGGCGACGAAGACCGCCTGGCGGCCGTTGGCGAGCGTCTTGATGTCCAGGTCCTCGGGGCGACCGAATGGCGTGCCCACGAGTTCGTCGGCGGCGGTGCGGCCCCCGGTCGACGTTACCCACACGAACGGGTTCGCGGTGGTCAGCGCGACGCCGTTCGCGTCCGTCATCGGCACCCAAGTGGCCGGGCCGGTGCGCGAGGTCAGGCGGTTCGAGGTCGAGTTCCAGGCTTCACCCGGAACGGCGTTGGGGCTGGCGGCGTAGGCGTCGACGCTGAGGACGAAGGTCTGGCCTGCAGTCAGGTTGCCCGCGACCGTCGGCACGAACTTGTAGATCGAGCCCGAGTTCTCCTCGTCGATGAAGTAGAGCGCGCCGTTCGCGTCGAAGCGCATGCCTTCGTGCGAGACGCCCGGGATCGAGGTGAGCCAACGGACCTGGAACGGACCGGTCGGCGCGAGCGGGTTCAGCACTTCGAACATGCGGCCACCGGTGGTCTCCTCACCGCAGATGACGGAGCCCCATGGCGTCCAGGTGGCCGGGTCCATCGAGGTGATCTCGTCGGTGGCCGGATTCCAGCCGGCCGGATTGGCGGTGCGGCCGGCATTGCCCGTGCCGTTGCCCAGCAGCAGCGTGGCAAAGGCGCCCGTCTGCGTGTCGTAGCGGAACAGGCCGGCGCCCTGGGCGAAATTCTCGCACGGGACGAAGATGAACCGGCTGCTCGGGTCGAAGGCGACCATGTCCCAGTTGTTCAGCGTTGGCGCGAGGCCCTGGCCGAGCAACGTGGTGCGGTTGGTGATGAGGGTCTGCGTCATGCGCAGTGGCGTCACGAACGGCGCGGTGTTCTCGGTCGCCGTGGTGCTGCCAGCCGAGGCAGGGAGCGGGAACGGGTTCTGGGCCGCGAGCGACGAAGCTGCGACGAGGGTGCTGAGGATAGTGAGCTTGTTCATGGTGTCGATGCTTTCCAGCGCCGCAAGTTCGCGGCGAGGGCGCCAAACCCTAGGGCGGTTCCCGAAGCGGTGAGCAAGCGGCGATGAAGGCGTCGCCAACGCTGGATCTACTCATGGCATTGGCCGAAACCTGGCGGCCCTTTCACCGTACGTGCGCCAGGTCTTCGCCAGGCGCGGCGAGTCTTGTCTGCAACTTCCATGACCGGCGGTTCGGCCGGCAGGCCGAGGTGGTGGAGGATCCGCCGGATGGCGGCAGCGACGCTGAATGGCTCGGTCAGCGCGAATCCCCCCACGGGGGACGTGGACGGGGCGGTCGTGGTGACACTGCCCGCCGGGCCGCCCGCGAACATCGTGCTGAGCACCACGCTGCACGTGAGTCTGGGTTCGACCAACCTCGATCGGGCATGACGTCCTGCACTCGGGACGTGGTCTTGCTACCACCGGCTGACGCCGGGGCGGTTGCCATGCTGCCGTTGCCGAGCGCTCGAGCCCGGTTGGACTTCCGATCCGCGAACGGCAGCGGGCGGCTGCTTGCGCGGTATCGTGCCCCGCCGTGAACGCGCGTCCGGATCCCGCAAGCGGCGATGGTGGTTCAGCGAACTCGGGCCCGTGGCTGCCGCCCGGACCGTGGGCGGTCGTGCCCGGATACATCGGTCGGCGGCGCGCCGGCGCTGTCGTGTTGATGCTGCTTGGCGTCGTGGCGATCGCGGCGGCGACGTTCCATGGCATCACCCAGTGGCGCGACATCGCGCGGCAGCGCGCGATCTACGACCACGCGGGCGCGGTCGAGGTCCCGGCGGAGTTCACGGGTCGCCTGCAGACGAATCTGGGGCTGATGAGCGAGTACCGCGGCAAGGTGCGATTCTCCGCGCCGGATGGCGGTGAGCGCACGCGCAGGTTCGCGTTGAACATGTTCGGGGAACTGCCACCGCACGAGCCGCTGCGCGTGCGATTCCTGCCGGCCGACCCGGCCGACTTCGCGGTCAGCTGGGCGGTCGTGGCCGAGGGCCGGCGGATCGGCCACCTGGGGCTGGGGCTCGCGCTCGGCCTGTTGTTCTCCGCGGTGATGGTGGGCTTCGCGCGGCCGGCATTTCGACGGGCGCGGGTGGCGGCGGCCTTGGCGCTCGATGGCCGCGAGGCGGTCGGCCGGTGCCTGCGTTCGCACGACACGCGGAAGCTCGGGCGCGTGGTCCGGCGCACGTGGGTGGTCAGCTGGCAGGGGCCGGCCGGTGAGCGCACGGTCGTCGGCGAGTTCCCGCCCAGGCACGGTGGCCCCTGCCTGGTCGGTGCCGACTCGGTGCTGCTGGTGTGGTCGCCAGCGGTGCCGGACGCGGCGCTAGTGTTGCGGCACGACCTGTGGCCGTTGCAGTTGCCGCCGGAACGCGCCCGCGCGGTGCTCGCGCGGATCGCCGAACTCCCGTCGCCGCGTCCGCAACCGTGAGTACCGGCGCGCCGCGCGCCGGACCCTGTGAGAGTTCACGCAGCGCGCGGTTGGCGGCGGCCGCCGGAAACCAGGCTGTGGAAGTGGCGATCGAGTCGGACCGCGGGATCGAAGGGGCGGTCGAACACCACGGCTCCGGTGTTCGCGCGCGGCAACCTGCGGCGTCGGGCCTGGCGCAGCCGGTGTTCGAAACGGCACGAACGAACACCGCGCGGACGGTGCGGCATGCCTGAGGGTCGTAGGCGCAGAGCAGCCGGATGCGATGGGGGAGCGACAGCACCCACTGCCGCACGGGACGTCGGGCAGCACTTCGTCGATCAGCGCCGCGCTGTCGGCCATGCGGCGGCCGCAGCAGGACGGGCAGAAGCCGCGGTGTTTGCAGGCGAAGGCGACCAGTTCGTCCTTGCCGCACGCATCGCAATGCAGGCGACAGCAGCCAAGGGCCAGGAGGCCGCAGGCGAGGAAGTCGCGGAGTTCGCGTTCGACGAAGGCCCAACCGATGGCCGCTCACTGCGGCAGGTGGCCGACGCCGAGGCGCGTCGCCTCTGCGGCGAGTGCTGCCGGCAGCACCACGGTCGCGCGGCGTTCGGCGGGCGTGACGTCGAGTCGGGCCACCTTGCCGTCGCGATAGTCGAGTTCGACCACTGTCGCACGCGGCGCGTGCAGCCGGAACGACACGTTCCACGGCGGTGGCCAGCACGGCAGCAGCAGCAGCCGTTCGCCGACCGGTTGCAGCAGCATGCACTGCGTGGTGATCAGCAGGTTGCTACCGTGGCACTGGTCGGGCAGCCAGTCGAAGTTGGGGCCCCACATCACCGGGGAGCGGAACGCGCGGTTGTGGTTCGCGACCTTGGCGAGCAGGTTGCTGCTGGCCTCGTCGACGAGACCCAGCAGCGCTGCCTGCTGGCCGTCCTGCGTCCAGCCGTGCGTCATCTTCTCGTGCCGGCTCGAGAACGTGCGCTGCGCCACCTCGAGATCCGGCCGGCCGAGGCCGAAGCGGCGGAACGGCCACACCGCGTACAGCTCGGGGTTCTCGCAGTTGCTGCGCCGGTCGTCGAAGCGTTCTGCCGGCGCGATCACGCGGGCATCGCCGTCGCCGCGCAGCGGCACTGCCGGCAGGATCGCGTGCAGCTTGCGCCAGCTCTCGCGCTGCGCGTCGGCCACCAGGTCTCCTGGCAACCGCAGCAGCCGTTCGAGCACGTCGTGCAGACCGACGACCGTCGGCAGGTCATTGGCGACGCCGTGCCAGTAGGTCTCGATCGACTGCGTCGGCGTCAGCAGCAGCCGACCCTGCTCGTCGCGTGGGAAGCGATGGTCGAACCAGGCGAGCATCGCCGTCGCGAACGGCACCAGTCGGTTGCGCACGAATGCCGCATCCGGCGCGTAGTCGTGGCGATCGAGCATCAGTGCCACCAGTTCGGGCCCCTGGTTCCATGCGTAGCACCACCACGGACACAACACGTCGCGCGGCTGGTGTCCGGTGCGATCCCAGCCGTAGTCCTTGTTTGCGTGCGTGCCGAACGGCGTCATCGTCTCGGGCCAGAACGCACCCGCCACGTCGTGCCAGGCTCGCGCGCGCGCCTGCGCCAGCGGCAACGTGCGTTCGTAGAGCTGGAACAGCGGCTCCAGCATCGCGAAGTCGCCCTGCGCCAGCATCGCGTGATACGGCAGGCGCGTGTTCTGCCACCAGAAGCAGTCGCCCCAGCGTCGCCAGTCGGCATCGAACGCCGGTCCACCGGCGAGGCTCGGCTCGACGGTGAAGATCGAGCCGTTGAACTTGATCGGGTAGTTGCCGCGGCCGCCGCTGGCCTGCACGTGGCGCTGCAGCAGCAGCGCCTGGGTCAACGGCGAGGTTGGCATCGCATCGACGACGCCGCTGTCGGCGACGAGCTTGCCGTCGCAGAGCAGCAGCATCCGGCCGGTCGCACCGTCGTAGCTGGCAAGGACTTCGTGCTGCTTGCCCGGCGTCAGCACGTCCCGCGCCAGCAGCTGGCGGTGGCCGACGATCAAGCGCAGCGAGTTGCCGGGATGGGTGTCGAACAGGAAGCCGTCCGCGGTGCCGGCGGTGACCTTGTCGACGATGCGGCCGATCGGGTGGTCCTCGGCCACGGTGATCGTCGCGCGAACCTGCAATCCCCGTGCGAGGTCGATGGCGCGCTGCTCGTCGAGCACGAGCGGCAGTTCCGCACCTGGATTGGTCCTGACGAGCGGTTGCCGGGACGTGTTCACCAACAGCGGTTGCCGTTCCAGGTCGTTCGGGCCGACGGGGCCGTCGCGCAGGGAGAGGTCGCCGATCGAGCCGACGAAGCGGTTGCCGCCGCCGCTGTCGACGCCGATGCGCAGCGGGTGATCGTTCTTCGGCACCGCTTGGGTCGGTCGTGGGTCGCCGTCGACAAGGATCCACGACCGGGCGTGCAGCGCCTGCCAGAAGGCGCTGGTGCGTGCGGCAGCGGCCTTGGTGTCGGCGGTGGCGAGCAGCGCGCGTGCCGTGGTGGCGAACACGGTCTCGTCGGCGTCCTGCACGCACGGTGCAGCGACGTGGAACGCGAAGTGCGTATCGCGCTTCGACACCAGCACGACCTCGAGCGGATCCCGCATGCTGCCGCGGCCGACGTCGACGCCGCCGGCGACGAGGCCGAACGTGCGGTGCAGCAACGGATCGCGTGTGCCGTCGATTGGCGGCAGGCTCTGATGGGCGAGCGTCAGCGGCACCACCGAGCTCTGGTTGCGGTGGCAGAAGCCGAGTCGCGGTGGCTCCTGGTCGACCACGGCGCCGCGGTCGCCGCCCTCGATCACGGCGATCGCGTCGGGTGCGTCCTGCATGGTCCAGCTCGACTTCAGCTCCTCGCCTTGCAGGCGGCGTTCTGCGCGGCGCCACGTCGACAGCCGCAGCACGAGCTGTTCGGGTCGGGCGCAGTCGCCGTCGATGTGCACCAGGTCGCGGTCGCAGTCGACGAACACGCGGACCTGCACCTGCCGTTCGCCGGCGCCCCACGTGACGTGCACGGCGCCGTCGCGCAGTGACAGGCGCTGCTCGAAGACCTCGCCGGCCTCGGGACGGCGCACCTGCAGTTCGACCTTGCCGAGCTTCAGCAGCCGGCTGGCCTCGCTGAAGCTGTCGGTGCGCGACACGTAGCAGCACAGCCGGCCGTCCGGCTCGACCCACACGTTGGCGCCGACCTCGCCGTTGCCGATCGGCATCGAACCGCTGGCGTCGCGGCTCGGGGACCGCCACACGACGTCGTAGCCGTCGATCGTTGCGGCGGGGCTCGGCGGGGTCTGCGCTGGGGTGGTGTCGAACGCGGCACCGAACAGCAGCAGGGATGAGACGGCGCCGAGGCGGGATCTGCGCATCGCCCAAGCCTACTTCGGTGGGCCACGTTCGTCGGGGACTGTCGGCGGCTTGGAGCCAGGGGACGACAATGATCCTCAGGCCCTGAACACGCCGTGAACAGGGCTCATCCGATCCACGTCTCGAGCTGCCGTCCCGCGGGGGACTCCGCCCGCGGCGAGTCTCTCTCGTCCGAGTTCCCATCCAACGCAATCTGCTGCTCGTCGCCGCCACCGGTCTGTCCACCGTCGGCGTCCTGGCCCAACAAGGCCGCGGTTCGTCCCCAGTTCACGGTCCGCGGGTTCGCAACGAGACGTCGACTCGGCCCGCCTTTCAACCCCCGGACGATGTCCTTGTTTCGCAACCGCTGAAGACCGGACGCCATGACGATCAAGGCCGCGGTACTTCAGGTGGGCTGAGATCTTGCGCCGCGCGTCGACGGAGTGGAAGGTGGCGGGGTCTGGTCGCGGTTAGCGGACGACCGGGTGGCGCGGTGGCGACGGCCGACGAAGTGGTCGTCGTCGGCATGGGGCAGGCGCTGCCCACCTTTCCGGCGGTCCGTGGTCATCCCCGACCCGAAGTCGTGTGCGGTACCGGGTTGGCAGAACCCTGGGCCAGGCCCACGGTCGGGTCCTTGGCTGGGTCCCGCGCTGGCACTTCCTGCAGCATGCGCTCCATGTAGCGCTGGAAGTCGTCGTGCATGATCTTCATCGAGCGGCCGCCGAGCATCTTGCGGAACGACGGTTCGGCGACGATCTCACGCACGCGCTTCTCCCAGCTGTGGTAGTAGTCGCGGGGCAACTGCCCCATGCGGTGGCCGAACCACACGATCTCGTAGACCGACAGTTGCATCAGGTTGAAGAAGTACTCGCGGATCTCGCGGTCGTCCTTTAGGTCCCGCACGTCGTGGGAGTAGACCTGGGCGAGCCCAGGGTCGGTCACGCGCATCTCGCGCAGGTGCATCTGCAGTTCGACCAGCCGGGTGAAGTTGGCGACGTGCGTGGCCTTGCGCACCTGCTGGAACTGGATCGCCGCGTAGATCAGGCCGCCGGCGATCGCGAGCGAGGAGATCGACTGCAGCAGCACCTGGAGTTCTTGCAGCGTCATCGCCGCAGGATACCAGCGGCGGTTGCGGTGACAGTACGGCGAGCAGGTGGCGCACGGCCAGCCACTGTTTCCACGAGGGTCACGGCGGACTTCGGCGCCTGATGCAATGATGGCAACCGCGACCGGAGTGTTCGGTGACCGTGCCGTGGCCTCGGCGTCGGGCGCGACGGCGCCGGCCGATTGACCGTGGTCGTCAGCCGCCGTCCGGGCGGCAACCCAACAACGATCGCCGGCTCGTCGCACTGCGTGCCCTCTGGCGCCTCGGCAGCGATGCCGTCGACCTGCTGCCGGCGATCACCAGGTGCTGGCGCGTCGAGGCAGTGGAAATGAGCGAAGCCACCAGCAAGTGCACACTGGCGATCGACGACGCCGCGGTGCCGCACCAGCGCGACGCCTTCGTGGGGAACGCCGCCGCCAAAGCAGCGCGTTCGCTGGGGCAACTCGGCAAGCCCGCGGCGGCGGCAACGCCGGCCTTGTTGCGGGTGCTCGGCAGCGAACAGCGGATGTGCCCCTCGCAAGGCCGACCCGCGCGACGCCCACCGCCAACTCGCCGAGCGCCATCCGTTCTTCGCGATGTGGCGGCGGCACGAGGCTGCGGAGCTGCTGCTGCGCCAGGCCACCGCGCCCGCCGGCCGGTGCGTCAGCGCCCGCGGCGCTCGCGCCGACGCTGGCCGGTGTTGCCGCTGGCGCGTTCGTACTCCGGCAACTCGAGCAGCCGCGGATCGAGGCCGCGCAGCACGGTGCGCAGCCGTTCGAGTCCGGCGGTGTCCTTGGCAACTTCGAGTCGCGTCTCCAGCAGGTTCGCGGTCTGCACCGGCGAGATCTCGAGACCGTCGACGACCGGAGTCGCCTCGGGATGGCGCGCGATGCCGGCCAGACACAGCTCGAGCGCCCCGTTCAGGTCATCGGCCTCGATCGAGAGGCGCGCCAGACCCGAGAGGGCGAGCGCCACGTAGTGGTTGGCGGTGGCCTCGAACCCGGCCTCGCGCTGGATGGCGCCGTCGAACTGCGTGATCGCGCGACGATAGGCCTCAACGGCCCGCTCCGGGTGCTTGTCGCGCCGCTGGAACTCGGCCTCGACCATCGCGGCGTAGCCGGCAAACCACAGCGTCGCGGCGTCGTCCGGCTTCCTGGCCAGCAATTCGTCGTAACGGCGCCGCAGCGCCGTCACGCCCTCGCCCTCCAGCAGCCGCTGGCGCAGGCGGTCGTGCAGCCCCGCCGACGTCGGCCAGCGCTCGAGGGCCTGGTCGAGCACGGACTCGGCGCGCCGCTTGGCGCCGAGGCGGTACAGGAAATCGAAGTGCACGACGGCGTGGCCATCGTTGCCCAGCGGATGGCGGGCGAGCACGGCGAACGCCGAGTTGACGTCGGTCATCCACTCACCCGGCCAGTCGGTCTTCTTGCGCAGCGCGTCCCAGATCGCATCGATCCGCGCCTCGGCGAACAGCGCCAGCGTGTTGACGGCGACCAGGCTCTCCGGCTGCGGCGGCATCGCCGCGGCCGCGGCGATCGCCAGGTCGTGGGCCTTGCGGGTTTCGCCCGACCAG
Organism: Planctomycetota bacterium; assembly: GCA_016713175.1. Taxonomy (GTDB): domain Bacteria; phylum Planctomycetota; class UBA1135; order UBA1135; family UBA2386; genus JADJPQ01. The sequence continues at coordinate 67,556 of JADJPQ010000016.1, read as the reverse complement.
TAGCAGCACAGGGCCTCGGCGGCATCGGCGCGCCAACCCTTGGCGCCAAGCTTGCGGGCGCTGTCGACGTGGCGTCGGGCGTCCTCGATCAGCAGTTTGCCGAAGCTGTCCTTGTTCTTGCCCCAGTAGCGGTCGGACGTCGCCGGATCGATGGCCAGCTCGAGCGTCGCCTCGGCGAGATCGAGCCGCGCCTCGGCATTGGCGGGGTCGGCGGCCACCGCCGCCGCACGCACGTCGGCGCGCCGCTCGACCGCGGTGGAATCAGCGGCGCGATAGCCGTTGCCGCCCGCCATCCGCGCACCCCAGCCCTGCAGATCGACGGATTTCGACGAAGCGTCGAGGCCTCGATGCACGTTGGCCAGCAGCCGCGCCTGCGGCGACAGTTCGCGCAACCGTTCCAGCGCCGCCACCATCGCCTGCCGTTCGCCGTCCGGCAGCGGCACGCGCAACGCCTCCGCCAGCACGTCGACGACCCCCGGCGACTGGACCTTGATCAGGGCCTGACGCGCGAGCCCGGCGAGCCCCTCGTCGACGTCGAACACCGCCAGTCGCAGCAGATCGATCGGGGCGGCCTCGGGATGCGCCAGCGCGGCCCGCAGCAACTGTTCGCGTTGGGCGCGGTCACCCTGGCGATAGGCTTCCTCGACCGCTTCCCGATCCTCACGCGCGCGACTGCCGACCCGCTCCAGCACCGGCCGGTCGCCGCGCACGACGATGCGCGGTTGCGCGGTCCTCTGGGCGATGCCGTTCTGGATCGTGTCGAGGATCGACTTGTTGTCCCAGGCGTAGAAGACGTCGTACATCTCCTTGCCGTCGAGTTCGACCATGATGTGCCTCGGCGAGATCCGCTGGCCACCCATGAACTTGGCGTACAGCAGCGGCTCGATCGCGATGTGCTCGCCACAGGTGACACAGCCAAAGCGCGGGCATGGGATCCGGTTGCCGGCCTCGTCGAAATCGCGCGGCGTGTGCCGGTAGACCGACGCAATCACGCACACGTAATCGGCGAACAGCTTCGCCGTCTCGGGGTTGCGGTAGTGCACGCCGGCGTAGTGCTCGCTGGCGATCTCGCCGTCCATGTTGATGCACACCAGGATCGGCTTGTTGGTCTCCTTGGCGACCGCGACGGCATCGCCCCAGGTCCGTTCCCACTGGATCAGCACCGGCCTGGCCCAGTCCTCCTTGGTCGGCGGCTTCCACATCTGGTCCTCGGTCGCACCCGTCGCCAGACCCGGCGGCGACGCGGGCGGCGGGCCGCCCTTGTGCAGGTCCTGCGTCGGCAGATCGGGGTCCTGGGCGAGCGTCGCGGCGGTGAATCCGAACAGACAGGCGAGTGCGATCGGCGTGCGCATCGTTTGAGCCTCGAATCGAGCGGCCGTGCGGCCGTGGCTGGCGACGTTAGCGGGTCGGCGACGCAGCGGCGAGCGGCTCGCGCACCCTCGTTGCACCGAGTTCGTCCGCCGCGGCCCGCTGCCCCGCCTTGTTGCTACGCTGGCGAAGCAATCGTGTGCGCGCCCGGGCACAACCGGGCCGCCGTCGCCTCCGGACGCTCGCGAAAGCCCCAAACCCGGCCTTGAGCACGGCGTCGGACGCCGGCATCCTGGCGCCGTCCCCAGGCCGCCCGAGGCCTCGCGCCAAATCGACCCATGAGTGAAGCCAAGGCCGCGACGCGGCTCGATCCCGCCCGGCTGCGTGCCGAGATCGCGTTCCTGCACGATGTCGTCCGCGAGGTCGAACGGCTGCTCGTCGGCCAGCGCGAACTGGTGGACAGCCTGCTGATCGGCCTGCTTGCCGACGGCCACGTGCTGCTCGAAGGCCTGCCCGGTCTCGCCAAGTCGCTCGCGGTGCAGACGCTGGCGACGGCGCTGGGCGGCACGTTCCATCGCATCCAGTTCACGCCCGACCTGCTGCCGTCCGACCTGCTCGGCACGCAGGTGTTCAGCCAGCCGACCGGCACCTGGACGGTGCGCGAGGGTCCGGTGTTCGCCAACTTCGTGCTCGCCGACGAGATCAACCGCGCACCCGCGAAGGTGCAGTCGGCGTTGCTCGAGGCGATGCAGGAACGGCAGGTCACGTTGGCCGGCGAGACCCGGCGGCTGCCGGATCCGTTCCTGGTGCTGGCGACCCAGAACCCGGTCGAGCAGGAGGGCACCTACGTGCTGCCCGAGGCACAGATCGACCGCTTCATGCTCAAGGTCGTGGTCCGCTACCCGTCGCGCGCCGAGGAGGACCTGATCGTGCAGCGCATCGCGTCGAACACGCAGCGCCCGAAGGTGCGCGCCGTCGCGACGCCGCAGCAGGTGGTGCGCGCACGCGCCGTGCTGGACGAGATCCACGTCGACGAACTGGTGCGCGGCTACGTGCTCGATCTGGTGTTCGCGACCCGTGAACCGGCGCAACACGGCCTGGCGAAGCTGGGCCCCATGATCCTCTACGGCGCCAGCCCGCGCGCGTCGATCGCGCTGACCCAGGCCGCCCGCGCCCGCGCGTTCCTCGACGGGCGCGGCTACGTGACCCCCAAGGACGTCAAGCGCGTGGCGATGGAAGTGCTGCGGCACCGCGTCGTGACGACCTTCGAAGCCGAGGCCGAAGGGCTCGATTCCGAGGCCATCGTGCAGACGCTGCTCGACACCGTTCCGATGCCATGACCGACGCCGCGCGGATGCACCAGGACCTCGGCGACGGCCTCGACCTGGCCGGACTGCTGGCCCTGGTGCGGCGCATCGAGGCGCAGAGCGAACGGCTCGTGTCGGGCGTGATGGCCGGCGGCTACCAGTCGGTGTTCCGCGGCAGCGGCATCGAGTTCGACACCATCCGCGACTACGTCGAGGGCGACGATCCGCGGTCCGTCGACCATGCGGTCACGGCGCGCATGGGCCGGCCGTTCGTGCGCACCTACGTCGAGGAACGCGACCTGACGATGCACCTGCTGCTCGACCTGTCGGCCTCGATGGTCGAGGGCGGCTTCGCCGCCTGGTCGGTGCGCCAGACGGCCGCGCGGATCGCCGCCTGCCTGGCGCTGTCGGCGACGCACAACGACGACAAGGTCGGCCTGCTGGCGTTCGCCGCACGGATCGAGAAGGTGGTGCCGGCGGGCAAAGGGATGCGGCACGTGCTGCGCATCGTCCGCGACTGCCTGGCCCTGCCCGGCAGCACCGCGCGCACCGACGTCGCCGGCGCCCTCGAGTTCGCCGCGCGATCGACCCGCCGGCACGCGGTCGTGTTCGTGCTGTCCGACTTCCTCGACGTCGGCAGCGACCCGGAACGGTTCCGCCGCGCCCTGCAGCTGTGCGCCCGCCACCACGACGTCGTCGCGGTGCGCGTGCTGGCCCCCGAACTCGACGCGGAGCTCCTGCACCGCGAGGGCGCGGGCCTGCTCGACACGATCGATCCGGAGACCGGCCGGCGCGCGACGATCGACTTCGGCAGCGCCGTCGTCCGTCGCGACTACGCCGCCCGCATCGCCGCCTGGCGCGATTGGATCGACGGGCTGCTGCGCCGCGCGCGCGTCGACGTCATGGACGTGCCGGTGCCGCGCGTGCCGGACGACAACGCGATCGCCGGCCCGATCCTGCGGCTGTTTGCGGCGCGCCAACGGCGGGGAGCGCGGCGGTGATCGGCGCGCGCCGGATGGCTGCGCTGACGGCTCCGCTGGCGGGCCTGGTGGTCGCGCTGGCCGCGCCAACGCCCGCCCGGGCGCAGGAGCCATCGTCGGCGCCCGCAATCACCGTGGTGCTCCGCGGCGGCGCCGCCGCCGGCAGCGTCGAGTTCGGCAAGGCCTTCGAACTCGATGTCGTGCGCCGGTGGGCCCGCAGCGCGCCCGCGCCGCCGTGGTCGGACGAGGTGCTCGCACCCCTGGTGGTCGACGTGCTCGCGACGACCACGACGGCCGACGGCGACACCACGATCGAGACCAGGCACTGCCGCGCGTTCGCGTTCCAGCTCGGCGCGGCGACGCTGCTGCCGAAGTCGGAGACGCCGCTGACGCTGCTGGTGGACTCGTGCCTGCCCGCCGGCGATGCGGGCGCCCTCGAGCTGCTGCCGCCGCCGCCGCTCGCCGTGCGCGCCGGGCAACGGCAGCTGGCCCGCCTGCTGCTGTTCGCACTGATTGCCGCGGCACTCGCCGGGGGCGCGCTGCTGGGGCTGCGCGCCTGGCATCGGCGGCAGGCGGCGCCGCGGCCGCGCCGACGACTGCAGGCCGAGATCGCCGTGCTGGCCGCGACGGTGCCGACGACGCCGGCCGAACGACGCGCCGAGGCGATCGCGGCCACGCGGATCCTGCGGCAGGCGGGCGACCTGGCCCGGCAGGCCGCAGCGCCGCAGCCCGCCGCGTTCGCGACGGCGGCCGAGGCGCTGCTCGACGACGTCAAGTTTGCCGGCCGGACGCTGGCCGCCGACGAACGCGCCCGCCTGCTCGACGCCCTGCGCGCCGCCGTCGCGGCCGTGCCGGAGGATCGATGAACCACTGGCTCGAATCGTGGACCGGCCTGGTGCTGGCGAGCCCGTGGGCCCTGCTGCTGGCCCCCGTCGCGCTGGTCGCCGCGCTGCTGGGCGCCCGCGCGCCGGCGGTACGCTTCGCGCCCGCCGAACTGCTGCGCCGCGATTCCCGAGGTCGACCGACCCCGTTGCCGCGTTCCTGGCGGCAACGGTTGCGGTTCCTGCCGCGGACGCTGCTGACGCTGGCGGCCTTGTCGCTGACGTTCGCCTTGGCCTGGCCGCAGGAACGGCGGGCGCTGCCGTTGCAACGACAGGGCCTCGACGTGCTGCTGTGCATCGACGTGTCGTCGTCGACGACCGCCGACGACCTCGAGCCCGGCCGCTCGCGCCTCGAGATCACCCGCGCGGCAGCGCGCGACTTCATCGAGCGCCGGCCCGACGACCGCATCGGCCTGGTCACGTTCGCGCGCTATCCCGATCTGGTGTGTCCGCCGACCGCCGACCACGGCAGTCTGCAGACCATGCTGGCAGCGATCCGGCACGTCACCGCCGACGGCGACGAGGACGCCACCGGCATCGGCACGGCGGTCGCACGCTGCGCGCTCGCCCTGCGCAAGAGCACGTCGACGTCGCGGGTGGTCGTACTGCTGACCGACGGCGAGGAGAACGTCGCCCGCGCCGACCGACCCGAGGAGATCACCGAGGCCAAGGCGGCGACGTTGTGCCAGGAACTCGGCGTGCGGGTCTACACCATCGTCGCCGGCATCGGCCGGCAGGCGCCCGATGGCCGCTGGCTCGAACTCGACAACGGCCCCGTGCGCGCAATCGCCGAACGCACCGGCGGCGCGTTCTTCACCGCTCGCGACGGCCGCGCGGTGGCGCGGGTCTACGAGCGCATCGACGAACTCGAGCGATCGGCGTTCGCCGAACCGCGCTACGCCTACATCGACCGCTTCCTGCCGTTCGTGCTCGCCGGGCTCGGGCTCTGGGCACTCGGCCTGCTCGGGGCCGCCACGTTGTCGGAGGGCTTGCCGTGATCGGCGCGCCAGTCACACCCGGGTCCGACTGGTTCGGTGCGCCGGAGGCAGCGTTCGCCTTCGGTGGCGTCGCCCTGCTGGCGTGGCTGCTGGCGATCCAGGCGCAACGCCGACACCGACGCGTCGAGCGTGTGATCGGGCCGCGCGCGGGCGTGCTGGCCGCCGAACGCAGCGCCGGCTGGACGCGCCTGCGCGCACGCACCGCGATCGTCGGACTGGCGTGCGTGGTGCTCGCCGGCATGCAGCCGCGACTCCCCATCGGCCGCGCGGCGGCGAGCCCACCGGCCGCGGACCTGTGCATCTGCCTCGACGTGTCGCGCTCGATGCTGGCCGGCGACCTGCAGCCCCACCGGCTCGCGTTCGCGCAGCAGGCAATCGCTGAACTCGGCGAACGGGCGCGCGGCGACCGCATCGCGCTGGTCGTGTTCGCCGGACAGGCACGGCTGCGCGTGCCGTTGACGACCGACGTCGACGCGCTGGTCGAGATCGCGCGCACCGCCGACCCGGCGGACGTTCCGCTCGGCGGCACCGACCTGGCCGCCGCGATCGATGCCGGCGTCGCCGCGCTCGCGGCGGGGCGCAACCCGACGGCGACGGACGCCGTCCCACCGCTCGACGGCGCCCTGTTGCTGGTGACCGACGGCGAGGACCCGAGCGGTTCGGGACGCGCCGCCGCCGAACGCGCGCGCGCCCGCGGCGTGCGCGTGCATTGCATCGGCGTCGGTTCGGCCCTCGGCAGCAAGATCACGGTCCGCGGGCCGGACGGCCGGCAGACGTTCCTGCGCGATCGCGCCGGCAACGACGTGCTGACGCGGCTCGACGCGCAGAGCCTGCGCGCGCTGGTCGCCGGCGGCGACGGGGTCTACGTCGACGCGATCGCGACCGCGGCGCCGCTCGTCGCGGCGTACGAGCGCGGCGTGTTGCCGGAACTCGCCCCGACCGACGCCGCCGGCGAGGCGACCCTCGCCCAGGGCTTCCAGGCGCCGCTGTTGCTCGGCCTGCTGGCGTTGCTGGCCGAATTGCTGCTGCCGCAGCGCCGGTTCGCGCGCTGGCGGCGCCGCGGAGGTGTCGGATGACCCGCTGGCGCCTCGGACCATGGCCTGCCGTCGTCGCGCTGCTGACCGCGGTCGCGCTCGCGCCCGTGGCGTTCACGCCGCTGCCAGCCGGCGACGGCGCCGACGCGAACGACGCCCCCTGGGTGTGGACGGCCGTTCCCGACGCCTGGCTCGCGGGGCTCGCGGCGCTGCGCGCCGGCGATGCCGCAAATGCACTCCAACTCCTGCGCCAGGCCGAGGCGCAACTCGACGCGGCACCACCGACGCTGTTGCACGTCCGCCTCGCCGCGGCCCTGGCCGCGGGCGATGGCGTCGACGCCGAAGCGACCGCCGAGAAGCTCGCGCTGCGCGCGGATGCGGCGGCGGTGCGCGCCTTCGTGCAGGGACTGGTCGGGTTCACGCGCTGCCAGATCGCGGCGCGGCAGGCGAAGCTGCCGGGCGCCGATCCGGGGGCATACGACCGCGCGATCCGCGCGGCCACCGACGCCGCGCGCGCGTTCGAGACCGCGAGCCTGCTGCAGATCGACCGCCACTGGCCGGCTGCGACCCGCAACGCCGAACGGGTGCTGGCGGTGCGCCACGAGCTGGTGCGGCAGCGCGATCAGCAGCAACGCGACCAGCAGCGCGAGAAAGACCCGGACCAGCCGGAACCGCCGGAACAACCCAAGCAGATCGAGCAGGAACTGCCGCAACCCGGCGCCGACCGGCTGACGCCGTTCGAGCTGCAGGCGGTGCTGCAGCGCCTCGCGGCGGCCGAGAACGAGAAGCGCGGCGTTCGCTCCGCGCTACGCGATGCGAACAGCGCCGCCGTGGAGCAGGACTGGTGAAGACCCGCTCGTTCCTTCTGTCGTTGCTGGCACCGACGACGCTGCTGGCGCAGCTGCCGGTGCCCCAGCCTGCCGCAGTTCCCGGGGTCGGCGACCGCGCCGTGATCGCAGTGCGCTGCGATCCGGCGCGCGCCTTCGTCGGCCAGAAGATCGCGGTGACGGTGGACGTGCGACTGGAGCAGCGCCTGTGGCGCGAACAGTTGATCCAGCTGTTCCGCCAGCGGACCGATCTCGCCATCCGGCTGACCACGCCGTGCCGCGATCCGCTCGACGGCTTCGAGTCGCTCGGTGCCCCGGCGGCCACGGACCAGGCGACGACCGCGACCGCCGTGGTCGACGGCGCCGTCACCCCGCTGCGCCGGCTCGCCGACGAACAGCGCCAGGGCGAGACCTTCGCCCGGTTCGAACTGGTGCATCACCTCGTCGCCAGACGCGCCGGCACGTTCTCGCTTCGTCCGGCGAGCCTGGAGTTCGCCTGGGCCGCACGCTTCGTCGAGGACTTCCTCGGCGAGCGGCGGCCGGCCGACCGGGAGGACGTTCGCTGCGACAGCCGGGGCGTGAACGTCGAGGTGCTGGCGCTGCCGACCGACGGTCGGCCCGCCGATTTCAGTGGTCTCGTCGGTCGGATCGCCGTGCAAGCCGAACTGCAGGCGCCGCCCACGGTGCGGGTCGGCGACACGGTGCAGATGACCCTGACCGTGACCGGCGACGGCGATCTGCGGCCGTTCCGCGCGCCGACGCTCGCCGACCTGCCCGGCTTCTGGGTGCGCGGGGTGCGCGAGCAGGCGGAACCGGGCCGGCACCAGGCGATCTACGAACTGGCCGCGCGACAGTCCGGGGCGCACGCGCTCCCGCCGCTCGCGGTGCCGTTCTTCGCGCCCGATTCGGCCGCCTACGAGGTCGCGGCGAGCACTCCGATCGGCATCGCCGTTGCGCCGGCGGCCGACGGCTCGCACTCGCTCGATGCGGGCGGCGGCGACCACGCCACCCGCAGCAGCGGCACCGGGGCCACCGCCCCGCCGATCCCGGACCAGGTCAACGCACCGGTGCCGGGGGTCGATGTGCTGTTCGGACCGCTGCCGGTGCGTCGGTTCGCCGTCACCGGGCCGACGCCGACGTTCGCGGCCTCGACGCCGCCATCGCCGGCCGCGGTCGTCGGCTGGCTCGCAGCCCCCTGGCTGTTGTTCGGCCTGTTCGTCTGGCTGCAACGGCGAGCGCGCCAGCGACCCGAACGCCTGCGGCGGCGCCGGCGGCGCACGGCGCTGCGCGCGCTGCAACGCGCGCTGGCGACCCCTGGCCACGATCGCGCGGCCGCCGTCGTCACCTGCGTGGCGAGGTGGCTCGACTGCGCCGAGGCCGCGGTGGTCGGTCCGAGGCTGCCGCAGCACCTCGCCGCCATCGGCGTCGATCCGGCATTGGCGGTAGGGCTCGACACGCTGCTCGACGAACTCGCGGCGCCGCGCTTTGGTGCCGATGCCGCACCACCGGGCGATGCCGCCGTGCTGACCCTCGCCGCCGCGGTCGACCGGCAGGTCCGCGAACACGAGCGACGACGGCGGCCCGGCGCGCCGGCAGCAGCGGCACTGCTGGCCGCGGTCGCAGCGACGCCGGTGTGGACCGTCCTGCCTCAGCTCCCGAGCGATCCAACCACCGAGGCCGCGCACCTGCTCGCATCCGGCGATGCCGCCCGCGCGCACGAACTCTATGCCCGCGCCCTCGCTGCCGGCGACCACGATGCCGCGGCGCTGTGCTTCGATCTCGCCGCCTGCGCCCATCGCCTCGACCGACCCGCCGAAGCCGTGCTCTGGTACGAACGGGCCTTGCGCGTGCAGCCGATGCACTTCGAGTCGCGCGCCAACCTGCGCCTGGTGCAGCGGCAACTCGGCCTGGCCGACCGGGCACCGCGCGCCCTGGCCACCGTCGCCGCCGAGGCGGCGATCGCGGGCGCGGTGGCCTTCGGCTTCGAGCCCGCGTTCGTGCTCGCCGGCGCGCTGCAACTCGGCGGGCTGCTGTTGCTGTGGCGGCGCCGACGGACGATGGTGGGCGGCACACTGCTGGCGCTGGGGCTGGCCTGCGGCGCCGTCACCGCGAACTTCGCGCTCGGGCCGCATGGCGAACGCGCCGTCGTGCTGCGCGACGGCGTCCGGCTGCTGGCCGAACCGCACGAGCGCGCGAACGCCATCGGCGTGTTGCCGCCCGGCCAGACGATCGACGTGCTGGAGTGCTCGCCGCGCTGGGCCCGCGTGCGGCGGGCGGACTCGGTCGGCTGGATCGACGCCAAGGCGTTCGAACGCGTGGCGCGACCCTGACCCGAAGCACCACGCACCCGGCCGGCGACACCGCCGCCCGGACGCATTCGCAAGATGTCGCGGCCCGCCTGGGCCACAGCACGCCGACGCAGCAACGGCGTCGTGTTCCTGCCGGGCTACGCTCGATCGCGGCGGCTACGGGGTCACTTCTTCGCGCCGAGCAGCCGCGCGATCTCCTTGCCCAGCCGCTCGCCCCGCACACCGACCGCGGCCACCTTGCCGTCCGGACCGATCAGGTACGTCGCCGGGATCGACTGCACGCCGTAGAGCTGCGCGACCTCGTTCTGCCAGCCCTTGCCATCGAAGTGATGGCGCCACGACATCTTCTTCTCGGCGATGCACTTCTCGAACGCCGACTTGTCCTCGTCCAGGCTGACCCCGAGGACCTCGAAGCCCTGGCCGTGGAACTTGTCGTACGCGGCGATCACGTTCGGCAGCTCACCCATGCACGGGCCGCACCAGGTCGCCCAGAAGTCGATCAGCAACACCTTGCCCTTGTAGGCCGAGAGGTCGATCGCCGTGCCGGTGTGGTCGTCCTGGGTGATCGCCGTCGGCTCGGAGCCGATCAGCTGGTAGTTCTTCGCGATCCCTTCCAGGTGCTCCTTGAGGCCACGAACCGACGACTTCGCGTCACCGAAATCCGCGAGCGCCTTCAGGCCGTCGTCCTTCTTGCCCGCACCCACCAGCATGTCAGCCAGCGCGGTCACCGCCTCGACCTGCACGTTGAGGTCGCCGTCGCCTTGCGTCAGGGACTCATACTCCTTGGTCGCGAGGGCGATGTCGCCCTTGTCGCGCAGGGCCCCGGCCCGCGCCAGCCGCATGCCCATGGCGGCTTCGGCATCCGCGTGGTTGGCGAGGAACGCATCGGCCAGTCGCATCACGTCGTCGCTGCGGTTCAGTTCCTGCGCCAGCGACACGGCCTCGCTGAGCGCGTCGGCGGCATCACCGGCCTTCGGGTTGGCCTTGGCGTAGGCATCGAGCGCGGCGAACTTGCGGGCGCGGAAGTCGTCCTGCAGCGCCTGCAGCGACGCGTGCACCGAGCCCTGCGCGGCTGGCGCCGCGGCCGCGGCGGGCTTGGTGGCGGCGGCAGCCGGCTTGGCTGGCTGCTGTTGGGCCGCGAGGGCGGCGGAGCTGACGAGGATCCAGAGTGCGATCGGCTTCATGCGTTTCCTGGCTTTGGGCGCGGAGGGTTGTCTGCTACGCCGCTCCTGCTATCCCGGTGCCGCCGAATCCACAAGTGCGATGGACGCGATCGCACCCGTGCCAATCGCCGCGTCGCTGCCGATCGTTCGCCTGTGGACGGCAGGCGGCCGACGGTCACGCCGCGCCAACACGCCTCGTCCCACCCACGCAAGCCGTGACGAGCGCTCGGCCGCCGGATGTCGATGGGGCGTTGCCGATGCTGATCGTCGAGGAGGATGACGCTGCTCGGGCCCGCCGTTGCATTACGTGCCTCTGCGGCCGCGATGCCGCCGCGCGACCGGTGGGCGGTGCCGAGTGCAGTTGCGCGCGTGGCTGGCGACGGCCGGACGCAACACGGCGGCCGCCGAGCTACGCGCGCGCCTGCGTACGGCGGCGGTCGGCCTGGCGCTGCGCTGGAACGACCGGGCGCTGGTCCTGATCGGGAACGACGTCTCGTAGCCGACCCGCTGGCCGCGGAACGCACCGGCACCAGGCGCGCCGGCGCGGGGAATTCCCCGTTGCTCCAGTCATCCGCGCGGTCACTTGCGGTCGAGGGCTGCGCGCAGTTCATCGACGAGCGCGCCGAGCGAGGCCGCGTCGAGCTGCTGCGGATCGTGCGCCGCTGTGTGCAGGTCGTCGAACTCGGCTGCGGCCTTCTCCGGCTCGCCGAGTGCGACCCGGGCCAGTGCGCGCACGGCGCTCGCGAGCAAGGCGTCGGTGGCTTCGCGGTCGCGTCGGCCAAACTCCGGCGCGGCGGCGCGCAGGGTCAGCGTCGCATCTTCGAGTTGCGCGACGGCCTCGGCGGGCTCGCCCTGGCGCAGGTGGGCGAGCGCCAGGGCGATGCGGGATCGACGGCAGTCGGGCAGGCGCAACCGCTGGCGCACTGCGATCGACGCCGCAGCATCGAGGTCCGCCGCCGCCAGTCTGCCTTCGACCAGCGCCGGCCAGACGAGCTCGAGTTCGTGCGGTGCCGGCAGCCGGTGCCGCGCGACGAAACGCAGCCGGTACGACCGGGCCTTCGTGGTGCGCTCGGGATCGCCGTCGTCGAGCACGTAGGTCGCGTATTCGTCGGGCAGCAGCTCGCGCGGCCGCGCCCGTTCGCCGTGCAGGATCGGGATCGCGGGGTAGCGATACACGAGACCCGAGCGCGTCGCGACCAGCAGGAACTGCGACGCCTGGTCGAACTGCAGGGCCTGCACGCCGTCGCGCGGATCGCGGCATTCCCACGCGAGCGCGCCGTCGAGGCACGAGCGCACCTGTGCGAACGGCTCCTGCTGGAAGCAGAAGGCGTAGTAGAGGGCGTCGGGACTGAACGTGACCAGCGCGTGCGGCCACCACGACTCGTACGACCAGCTGCGCGCGCGTTCGACGGTGGCGAGGTTCTGCCAGCTGCGCGTGTCCCACAGCCGCACGGTCCAGTCACCGGCGGCCGTGACCAGCCGGCTGTCGTCCGGCGAGAAGCGCAGCACCGAGACGTTGGTGCCGTCGTGCCCGGTGAGCGTCGTGACCATCTCGCCGCTCGCGCGGTCGAGGATGTGGATCGCGGCGTCGGGCCCGATCGAGACGGCGACGTGCCGGTGCGAAGCCGCGATCGCGGTCGAGATCATGCCGCCCTGGGTGGCGGTATCGGGCAGCTCGCTGCGCCACACCTGCTTGGCGTTCGCGGTCGCGAGGCAGGTCAGCGCGCGCGGCTGCCACCGGGCGACGAAAAGGTGCTCGCCGTTCGCTGAGAACGCCACGGCGGTCGGGTCCTGCTCGACCGCGACCTCCCAGATGACGGCGCCGCCGAGATCCTGTCGGCGCAACTTCCCGCCGTCGACGAGCACGAACGAGCCGCCGTCCGGATGCAGCGCGAACACCTTGTTCTTGGCGACGACGCCGAGGTCGACGGTCGTATTCGGCTCGCTGCGGCTCCAGACGCGCGTCGCCTTGCTGTCGCGATGCAACAGGCGCTCGCCGCCCGGCAGGAATATCGGGTCCTCCGGGTGGTTCGACGGCACGTCGGCGAGCTTGCGCCCGGTCGCGAGGTCCCAGATCGGCATCGGTGACAGGTAGCTGGCGCCGTACGCGAGCAGGCCGGAGTCCGGCGCGATCGCGGTGTGGCCCGAGTTCTGGCGCTGGAAGTCCTCGAGTTCGGTGACGGAATCCGGCCCGCCGACGCGCCAGATGCGCACGGTGCCGTCCGCCGACGCCGACAGCAGCCGCCGGCCGGCGGCATCGAAGCACAGGCCGGTCACCGCGAGGTCGTGGCCCGCAAGCGAGGCGATGCGGCGCGCGTCCACCGCCGCGACCAGCTCGATGCGACCGTCGGCGAGGCCGCACGCGACGACGTCGCCGGTCGGCCCGAAGGCGAGGCATGTGGCCGTCGAGCCGTCGAGCGGCAGCGCGCTGGTCCGCTCGCCGCTGTCCAGGTCGTAGAGCTCCAAGCGCGACGGGGCGCGGGCAACGGCGATGCGGCGCTTGCCGTCGGCCTCGCCGATCGCGACCAGGCTGGCGAACGTCGAGGTCTCGATGCGGCGCAACGGCCTGCCGTTCGTGGCGTCGTAGACCATCAGCCCGGATCGGGTCGGGACCACCGCGACGCCGCCCGAGGCGCCGAGCTGCACGCCGAGCGGTCCTTCGTCGACGACGATCTCGAGCGGGCGATCGGGAGCCGCGAGCGCGAACACGCGCACGCGCTTGCCGGCGTAGTCGTAGGTGGCGAAGTGCGTGCCGGCGCCGCAGACGACCGGCTCGATGCCGTCGAAGCGCGCGAGCTGCTGCCTCGTCTGCGCGTCGAACACGTGGCCGACCGGGTCGACGCGGCTGCCCCCGTTGTTGCGGCTGACGCCGACCACGAGGCGCGTGCCACCCGCGGCGAAGTGCGCGACCTGGTCGCGGATCGGATGCTCGCCGCGTTGATGCTCGAGCGGCGTTGTGGCGCCACTGGCCGGGTCCCAGAGCAACGCGGGACCCGTGTGGCGGGTAAGCAGCACGAGCGAGCCGTCGGGCGCGAACGCCGCGGTCGCCGCGCTCGGCACCCGCTCGTCGGCCGAACGTGCGCCGACGAGCTCGGCGAGGAACTGACCGGTGCGCGCGTCCCAGATGGCGGTCCAGCCCTCGTTGCTGGTCGTCACGATGCGGCCGCCGTCCGGACTGAAGCGCACCGACGTCACGCCGCTCGGCGAGACGAGCACGGTGCGCTGCTCGCGCGTCGCCATCAGCGCGCGCGAGACCGCCTCTCGGGCCAGGCGCGTCGCCGCCTGGCGGTAGCCCTCGATGCCGAGCAGAAGTGCCAGCCCGGGGTTGCGCTCGCGCACCGCGTGCGACTGCGCCAGCAATCGGTAGGAGGCGGCCGCCCGCGCCGGGTCGACCGGCTCGTTCGCGCCGTTCTGTGCCGCGATGGGTTGTGCGGCGAGCGTCAAGAGGATCGCGATCGGCCAAGAGCCCCGTGAGCTTCTCCGTCTACGCATGGTGGTGAGGATAGCGCTCGAGCGTGTACCGGGACAAACCCGACGGGAAGCCGGGCGGGCCGTACGGCGGCGCCGACCGGATTGCCGGGAGCGCCCGTTGCTCTCCGATGATCGGTCGATTGGACTCGACAGCGTCGAACTGGTGGTCGCCTTCGAAGAACGCTTCGACCTGGCGATTCCGAACCAGGACTGCGAACGGTTCCTGACCGTGCGCGACATGATCGACTACGAGCACCCGCGCATTGCGCAGACGCCTGTCCGACCCGGACCGCGTTCTACCGGCTGCGGCGCGCGCTGCCTGCGCGGTGGCGGCGTGTGCGACCGGCGACGCCGTTGTCGCTGCTGTTTGCCGACGGCAATCGGGTGGCCAGCCGGCGCCGACTCGCGACCCAGGTCGGCATGCCGGCATGGCCCGAGCTGGAGCTGCCACCAAGCACGGCCCTGGTGCTGCTGTCGAACACGCTGCTCGGCACCGTCGTCAGCGGCGCGGTCGCCGGGATTCCGGCGGGTCTCGTCGCGGCGGTGAACCTGGGTGTGCTGTCGGTGCTGGCCAACAAGCTGCTGACCCGCCTGCCGCGCGCTCGCGGCGCTCTCGCCGGAGCGAGTTCCGGCGGTTCGGCCGGCAGGCCGAGGTGGTGGAGGATCCGCGCAAGGCACCGCCGACTCCCCAGCCAGCCAGGTGCGGGTAGCGCGCGCACCACGTCTCGAAGTCCTCGGCCTCGCCCTGGTCGTTGGCTTCGAGGAACTGCGCGAACACCTCGGCTACGGACGACAGTTCGGACATGGCGGGCCCGGCGACGAGCGCGCAGCCAACACGCGGCCGGGCGCACGGGCCGCAGCCCGCGACGTGGGCCCGCACGGTTTTTCTCGCCGCGCCTGTGCGGTCGGCTCGCGCCCTGGTCCTGGGTCGGCATCCGCAACCCGACGCCAGGAGACCTCCATGCTTCGCGCCTCGCTGCTGCTGTTCGCCTGCCTGCTGCAGGCCATGCCCGCCCAGACCGTCGACACGATCGGCGGCACCAGTTCGTCGATGACCTCGACCGGGCTCGCCGACGGCAACCTGTTCCGCATCGACACGACCTGTGTGCTGCAGCGCGTCGAGTGCTACCTCGGCCTGCCGGCGCAGACCCAGACGCTGACGTTCTTCGTCTACGAGCACCCATCGCGCATCGGCACTGCGACGCGCATCTGGAGCGCGGCCGTGCAGGTGACCGGCACGGGCAACGGCTGGTATGCGTCGCCGACGATCGGGGTGCCGATGGTCGCGGGCAACTTCTACGCGTTCGGCGTCGCCTACAGCGGCACCGCGACCGTGTATTGGCAGCCGTGGCCCGCGACCGGCAACACGACGTCGTTCGGCGAATGGGTCAGCGGCAAGGTGTCGGTCAATCCACCGCCGCCGACGCTGGCGTTCCTCGGCACCGACATCGCGCAGTTCCGGCAGCGCATCACGACGACCGCGCAGAGCGGCGTGCGCATGGTCGGCGACGGTTGCAACAGCCAGGGCCTGCCGCCGCGGCTCGTCGCCGATGGCTTGCTGCCGATTGGCGCGAGCGTCTCGCTGCACGTGACCGACGGACCGACGTTCGCGATGGCGCTCGTCGGGCTCGCGCTCGGGCCGACTTCGCCCACGCCCCAGCCGTTCTTCGGCTGCTCGCTGTGGCTCACGGTGATCGGGCCGGTGCTCGCGGTGCCACTCGATCTCGACGGCCACGGCGAACTGCCGCTGGCCGTGCCGGCCGACCCGCGGCTCGTCGGCCTGCAGTTCTCGGCGCAGGCGTTGGTGACTGGCGCGCCGGAGAGCGTCACCAACGCCGTCGAGCTGACCGTTCTGTGAACGGTCCGGCCGGCGAGCCGGTGAGCTGGGTGGTCGTCGGGCCGCAAGCCAAGAGTCCGGCGGTGGTGATCGAGCCGATCGCGTTGCCCGACAGGCCGTACAGCTTGCACGGGACGCCTTGGGGCACCGAAACCGGCAGCGCCGGTGTCGACGAGGGCCACCCACGCGCCGGCGGCACCAATGCGCTGCTTGGCATTGCCGGTATCAGAGGCTCCCACCGCCGTCACCGGCGGCACGAAGTTTGACGCCGGTGACCTGGCGGATGTGGTCCCAGTAGGCGTGGAGTGCGTCGCGCGTCGAACCGGCGTTGAAGTTGCGGGTGACGAACTCGAGGATCGGCAGGCCCGCGCGGGCGACCGCGGTGCAACACGTTCAGCGCGCGCGAGGTGCAACCAGTGACCCGCGAACGCTATCATGCACTGCCCTCAAGGGTCATCCGGAGGCAACCATGTCGAGATTCGACCGATCGTTGGTCGTTGCGCTGCTCATCACCTGCGTACGGGCACAGACCACTTGGATCGTCGACGCCGCGAGCGGTCCCGGGACACACTACCTCGATCTGCCGCCCGCGGTCGCCAGCGCCGCGGTCGGGGACCTCGTGCTGGTGCGGCCCGGCGTGTACTCAGCAGTCACGTTGACGCAGGGAATCAGGATCCTGGGAACGGTTCCGACGAATTCGGCGCAGCTTGTTCGCTGCATTGGAATCTCGATCCAGGATGTTCCGGCGGGTCAGACGGTGCTGATCGGTGGTGTCCGCCTTGACGTCTTCAGCGCGTACCGGGCCGCCGGCAGGGTTCTGCTCGAGGATGTGCTGTGCCTCGCGCCCGTGGTCGTCGAGGACTGTGCCTTGGCTGTCCTGCGCCGCTTCAATTGCTCGGCCTTGCTGGCAAACACGGTGACACAGATTCGCCGCAGCCGCGTGTTCGTCGAGAGTTCCGAGTTGAACGATGTCGTGTTTGCGTACGGATATGGTCCCCCGTTGATGTCGGTGGAGGACTCGCTCATGGTCGTGAATGCGAGCACCTTGCACGGTCAGAATGGCGAGTGGGGGTTTTGGTGCATGTCGAGCGTGCGCCCCCGCGCGGCTGCGGAACTCATTCGCAGCACGGTGTACGTGTGCGGGGGTTCGCGTGTGTTGGGCGGCTACATGCGCCCTGGCGCGGGCTGCGGCAGCCCGGGCGGGTGCGGGTGGAGCATGCCGCAGACCGACAGCCTGCTGGTCGCCGACCCATCGACTTACTTCACTTGCCCGCCCAATCCGCAGGCGATTGGCCTGCCCGTGCCGCGAGTGGGCACCGACCCCGCCACTGCGCACGGAACGCTGGCAGTTCGCTGTGATGCGCCACCGGGGTCGCTCGCCGTCCTCGTCGCGAGTCATGCCCCGACTGCACCGACATTCCTGCCGGAAGGTCTGGTGTGGGTGTCGCCGCAGGACTTCGTCGTGTTGGGCGTGGTGGTCGTCCCGGTGTCAGGGCAGTTTGTCCAATCGCTGAACCTGACGGCTGCGGTCGCGATCGGCGACTTGCTCGCCTTCCAGGCTGCGCTCCTCGCGCCCGACGGCCGTTGGTCGTTGTCGATGCCGAGCATCGCCGGCGTCGCGCAGTGATGCTCGACGAGCGCGGGCCCTTGGTTGGCGAGCCGACCGGGCGTTCCTCCGGTCCGCAGACGGATCGTGCGTTCTCACGTCTCGAACCGCAGCAGTACCTCGGCTGACGCTTGCGGTCCGGCCGCGGCAGTGCGGACACTGTCGGCATGAGCCAATCCTGCTCCCGCCGTGCGTTCCTGCAGTCCTCGGCCGCCGGTCTGGCCGGGGTCGCTTGTACCGCTGAGCCCGCCGTCGCCTCGGCGTCGCTCGCTCCTGCCACCCGCCTGCGCTCCCCGGTCGCGGTCGCCAGCGAGAACGGTCTGCAGGCGGTCCAGATCGCCGTCGAGAAGATGTTGGCCGGCTGGCGGCCGGTCGACGCCGCGGTCGCGGGCGTGACGGTCGTCGAGGACGATCCGCTGGACGACAGCGTCGGCCTTGGCGGCCTGCCGAACGAAGAGGGGGTCGTCGAACTCGACGCCTGCGTGATGGACGGCCCTTCGGGACTCGCCGGTGCCGTCGCGGCCCTGCAAGGCATCCAGAATCCGTCGCAGGTGGCGTTGAAGGTCATGCGACACACCGACCACGTGCTGCTGGTCGGCGAAGGCGCGTTGCGGTTCGCCAGGAGCTACGGCTTTCCCGTGGTCGAGTTGTTGACCGCGGCCTCGCGCAAGGTCTGGCTCGAGTGGCGCGAACGCCGCGGCGCCGCCGACAAGTGGCTCCACCCCGACGAGAACGGCCCGCACGGCAAGGCCTGGTTCGATCAGTGGAAGCACAAGACTGGCACGATCCACCTCGGCGCCGTCGACGCCAACGGCGACTGCGGCTCGTGCACGACGACCTCGGGGCTGGCGTTCAAGATCCCGGGGCGGGTCGGCGATTCGCCGCTGATCGGTTGCGGCAACTACTGCGACAACGACGTCGGCACCGGCGGCTCCACCGGGCGCGGCGAGGCCTGCATCCTGGCCAATGGCGGCGCGTTCATCGTGCAGCAGATGGCGGCCGGCAAATCGCCGACGGATGCGTGCGTGGCTGCGGTGCAGCGGGTCGTGCGGTTGACCAAGGTCAAGCGGCTGCTCGACGATCAGGGGCGGCCGAACTTCCAGGTCAAGTTCTACGCCGTCGGCAAGAACGGTCAGTTCGGCGCGGCGTCGATGTACCCGTCGAAGTTCGCGGTCGCCGATGACGCCGGGGCGCGGCTGCTCGACACTGCGGCGCAGTTCGCCACGGCACCGCGCTGACCGCGGTCAGCGAGTGCGCTGCAGCAGCGTCAGGCTCTGCTGTTCGGCGCGGTCGATGGTCTCCAGGATGCGCACCCATTCGCCGAACGCGGTGACCGCGAGTGTCGCCGGCGCCAGGCGCACGCGCCGTTCGATCCGTATCCGCCGGCCGAGCCTGGTCAGCGTCAGCTGGTAGTCCAGTGGTCCGTGCTGCACCAGCAGCGGTGCCGGCAGGTCGCCGAACTCGAGGTTGTCGGTGGGATCCAGTTCGAAGACCCAGTCGGCCTGCATCGGCATGGTCAACACCAGCGGCAGCGTACGTTCGGCGCGATCGCCGAAGTTGGCCAGGAACTTGCCAGGCGGCAGCGGCAGCGGCAGCAGCCAGCCGTCGTCGCCGCGGCGTTGCGGTCCGGCCCGTTCCACGGTTGCGGCCAGCAGCAGCGGTTTGCCGCCCGGATCGAGTTCCTTCGGTTCGCCGGCCCGCACCCGCCATTCGGCGAACAGTTGCTGGCAGATCTGGCGGGCGAACTGCTTTCGCACGTCGGCCTTGCGCTGTCGCAGGTTCTCGGCGAACGCATAGCCCATGGCATCGAACAAAAGGACCTCGGCTTCGACCCGGACGGCGCGTTCCCCGACGGTGCCGGTGGCCGTGACGCGGCTGGTGAACGGCGCCGGGGCGGCGGCGGTCGGCAAGCGGATCAGTTCGATCCGATCGGCATGCGCCAGCAACGCCGGCGCGCCCGACCGCTGCGCCGCGACGGCGCCCGGCGGGAACCACCGCGGCGAGTCGACGAACAACCAGGTCGGCGTGCCGCCGCGTGGTTCGATCCGCACCGCGGGCAGCGGAAACCGATCGCTGTCGCCAAACAGCGGCGGACCCGCGGCATCGAGATCGGCGCGCGCGTGCACGGCGAATGCCGTGGTCAGCGGCACGTCCGCGGCGCGGAGCAACGCCACCGTCACCAGGAAGGCGCTGCCCTTGCCACGCAACAGGCCCTCGGTGGCGTTGTCGGCGGATCCGGGTTCGATCTGCTGCTGGCACCACTGCCAGGCGCGCTGCAACCGGGTCGTGTCGTCGGTGCAATCCGCGAACAGTTGGCCGGCCTTGCTGCGGATCGGCGGCGTCGGGTGGGTGCGTTGCAGCAATTGGACGCGTCCGCCACGTGCCGCCGGCAGCCAGGACCCGTCCTCGCCGAAGCCGACGATCGGCACCAGGTCCTCGGCCGCCGGGGCGAATGGCTCGTCGGGGAGGCGTGGCTGCTGTTCGCGCCGCCAGATCAACGCCTGGCGACCGTCGTCGAGCGCGATCGTCTCATCCGGTGGCCCGGTCCGGCGCGTGCGCAGTTCACCGCGGCAGTCGGTCGGACGGATCAGTACGAGTTCGGACAGCACGTACGGTTCGCTCCCCGACTGCAGATGGAACTCGGTCACGCGCAGCGGGTCGGCGCCTGGCGCTTCACTGTGTTCCCGGTAGCGCCATTCGACGAATGCGCCGGGTTCGACGCGCGGCATCGCGAACGAACGGTCGACCTCGACCGGCACCCAGGATCGGCCGTCGGCAGTGATCGTGCGGACCAGCAGCAGGTCGTCGGCGTTGGCCGGATCGGCCGCGTTGGTGTGCTGCTCGACCCCGGCCTGGTCGTTGATCCGGCGCAGCTGGTGGACTTCGGTGGCATGGCTGCCGTCGGCGTGCAGTTCGATGATCGTCTGGTCGATCAGGGCGGTCGTCGACGCGGTCTGTTCGCGTTCTCCGGCCTTGAACGCGGCAATCGCGGCATCGCCATCGCGGCGGAAACGCGCGCACACCTCGGGGGCAGGCGGCTCGCCGATGCCCCGCAGCAGCTCCTTCGTGGCGACGTGATCGGGTTGCAGGTGCAGCGCCCGGCGCCAGCAGTCGCGGGCCAGTTCCGGCTGGTCCTGGGCCAGGCAGCGTTCGCCGGTGCGGCGCAGCAGTTCGGCATCGGCATCCGGATGGTCGGCGAGCGCGCGCAGCGCGGCGGTTGCGGCCTCGGTCTCGTCGGCACGCCAGTGCAGGAACGACCGCCACTGCAGGCGATGCAGGCTCTCGACCTCGCCGGCAGCAGGCGGCGCGGTCAAGCGATCGATCATCGCCCTGGCGATGTCGAACTGCCCGAGATCGAGCGCCAGCCAGAACGTCGTGCTGACGGCATTGTCGGAATCGGTGCGCAGCAGTGCGACGGCGTGCATGCCCTGCAGCGCAGCCGTCGCGGCACCGAGGCTCCTGGCCCGTTCGGCCAACATCCGGCGCGGCCGCGAGTCGCGCGGGCACGCCGCGGCCCAATCGGCCAACAATGCCGGTTCCTCGGTGGTGAACTCGAGCGCGCGATTGACTCCATACAGCATCCAGAACGTCTCCGGCCCGGCGTCGCCCTTGCCGATGGCCTCGCGCAGCAGGCGGAGCGCATCTTCGCGGCGGTCCTGTTCCTCGAGTTGGCGGACGCGCGTCAGCCGGGCGCGATGGTGGTTTGCCGGCAGGTTCGGCAAGGCCGAGTCCTCGATCCTCCGGGCGGCGGCAGCGCGGCGCTCTTCGGGAATCGCCGCCGTGGCCCGCAGCATGCCGGCGATCGCCAGCTGCAGCTCGGGTGCCGCGGGTGGGTCCTGTTCCGCCGCGAGCAGCAGTTCGAGCGCCCGATCGGCCTGGCGTTCGCGGCGGGCAAGGTGCGCGACCACCACGCGCAGCAGGTCGCGAGTCGCGCCGGTCGACCGGGCCAGGGCCTGTTCGAGCACCGTCAGGCCATCGACGAACTGCGCCGGATCGCGCGGATCGTCGGTCGGCGGCGGGGTCCGCGGGCTGTCGGCCGCGAGCTCGCGCAGCGGCAGTGCGCGCCCGTCGGCGTCGATCCAGCGGATGCCGACGCGGGAGCCGTCGTTGCTGCAGGTCTTGACCAGCAGGTGGTGTTCACCGGGCACCAGCCGGATGCCGAGCCGTCGCCGGGTCGGACCGTTCTGCAGCCAGGGCTCGACGCGCTCGAGTTCGTGGCCATCCAGGAACGCCTGCCAGGCGCCGTCGATGTCGATCTCGACGAACCCGGCCAACGGCTCGGCCGTGTGCACCCGGTGCCAGGCGTACCAGACGCCGGTCAAGGCCCGCGAACGTTCGGGCAACGACACCCGACTCTCGTGGCGCGGCCGCCGCACGATGCGCGAAAGCACCGGACCAAAGCGGCCGGCCAGTCGTTCGCCGGGTTCGGGAAAGCGCAGTTCCGGGGCGTAGACCACGCCGACGTGATGGTCGCCGGCGTCGCCGAACGGACCGACCACGGCCAGCGCAGTCGCGAAGTCGCGGCAGATGTCGTGGTCGGCAGGACCATGGGCGGCAGTCCGGCCCGACAGCGTGAACGCGATGTCGTACTCGAGGCGGCGGCACAGCACGTCGGCCAGGCCATGCAGCCTGGCGGGGCGGAGCCGGTGCAGCAGTTCCCGCGCAGCAGCCGGGTCCGGCGCGGCGGTGACCGAGTCGATCGCCTCGGCGAAGGCGATCGCGGCCAGCGGGGATTCGGCGTGGGTGCAGGCCACGCGGATCAGGCGCTGCAGGATCGCATCCGCATCGTCGCGTTCGGGAGCGAGTTTCGCGACGAGTGCTTCGGCCACGGCGGTCGCTGCATCTTGCGCCGGCAACAGCGTCGGCAGCGACCACAGTGACCACAGCAGCCACGACAGGCCAGAACGGCGGGTGTGGCGGTTCATCGGACGTCCTCCCGCGTCAGTACGACGCGTCGGGCATCGGCGTCGGCGAGGGCGGCGACGAAGGCGCGGAACTCGGGATAGGCTTCCGCCCCGATTCTCGGCTGCACGAAGTCGACCGTGCGTTCGATGACGACTTGATCGCCGTCGTGGCGCCAGGTCAGCGTGAAGCTGCCGAACGGCGTGGTCGCGGTCGCGGTGGCCGGCAGTTCGCGCGGGCGCCAGCCGGACGGCAAGCGGTAGCGGACGATCCGGACGTCGCGTTCGGGGATGCCGAGCAGCAGGGGCTGGTGGCGCGTCGGCTCGGTGGTCAGTTCTTGTCGACTGTCGCCGCCGAAGACGGAGGGCAGTTCCCAGCTGGTCGCGAGACGCTGGCCGAGCTCGGTCAACGTGGCGCGGACTTGCAGGCGGACCGGTTCGTCGAGTCGCTGCGGGTCGCTGGCCTGCAGATCGGTCAGGGTGGCCTTGCCGAACAGGGTCAACAGCTGACGCTCCTGCTGCTCGCGGGCGCGCGCCGGCTCGGTGGCCAATTCGGAACGCAGTTCGACAGCGGCATTGCCGGTGGGGGTGCGCTGCACCAGCACCGTGGCGCTGCCGTCGGGGCGCAGTTCGACGACGGATTCGTGGAGAGCCGTGTTGGCCGCCGGTGTCGTCCACGGCACGTCGCGCAGTTCGGCCTTGCCGCGATCGACGATCAGCACGCGGGCGCCCTGGTCCATGTCGGGCAGCGTGTCGTCGGGATGCCAGACGGCGGTGCCGTCGAGGAAGCGTCCCGGCAGGCCGTCGTGCGGCGGCAACCAGGCGATGCAGTGATTGAACTGCTGCACCATCGCCAGCGTCAGGTCGTCCGTGGTCCGCAACGGATCGGCGAAGATCAGCACCGGCTGACAGGGGATGCCCAGTGCACCCAGCATCGCGCACAGCAGCAGCGCCTTGTCCTTGCAGTCGCCGTGGCGGCGTTCGAAGATCACCGACGTCGCGTACGGCTTGTAGCCGTGCACGCCGAATTCCCACGCCTCGTAGCGGACATCGGTGCTGACGAAGCGGTAGATCGCCGCGACCTTCTGTGCCGTCGTCGTCAGTCCCGCCGTCAGCTCGGTGATCTTGGCGTGCATCGCGGGCGTCACCTCCAGCTGGTTGCGGATCAGGTTCCACCACCAACCGGCGAAGTGGTCCCAGTCGCGCATCGTGGTGATCTGCACGAGCGGCGCGAACTCGCGACGGTCGGGCCGGCGAGGTTCCGGCAGGTCGCGGGGCAGGTTGTGCATCGCGAACTGCAGCACGCGGGTGCCGTCGGCGCGGGTCGTCGCGGCCGCCGCCGGCGCACCGTTCGCCGAACGCACACCGTACTCGCGGCCAGGATCGGCGATTACCACCAGTTCCGAACGCGCCACCGGCGAACCGTCGTCGGCGCCGAACTCGTGCACCAGGCCGAAGTAGTCGCCGAAGAAACTCGGGGCGATGTCGTCGACCCGGCCCTGCAGTTCGACGGTGTCGCCCGGTTGCAGCGAATCCAACGGCACGCGCGCGCCGCGCAGCGGCGGGCGTTGCACGGTGCCGTCGGCTTTGCGGACCACGCAGCCGAGCATCCGGGCGCGTTGCTCGCCGCGGTACCACGGCAGGCTCCAGCGCGCCAGCTGCCTGGCACCGTCGACGTTGAGCACGCGGACGATCTCGTGGTGGTAACTGCTCTGGGTGCCGTTGCGATGGGCGGCGACGACCTGCTGGCGCAGCACCCAGTGCAGCGGATCGCGGGCCTGCCCGGCATCGGCTGGCGGTCCGGCGTCGGCTGCCAGCGCGGCATCGCCGTCGATCTGGAACCCGGCGTAGAACGGCGTGTCGGAGCTGGCCAGGAACTCGAGCAGGCGTTGTTCGGCGCGCAGGTTCGGATTGCACTCCAGGGCCGCCCGCAGCGCTTCGATCTGATCCTGCCGGCCCGTGGCCTCGCCGGCGGCGGCACGCAACGCGTGGATGTGCGCCAGCGCGCGCCAGGCGTCGTCGTCGTCCGGCGAGATCGTCAGCCAGTCGCGCCAGATCCGCAGCGCGTCGGCCAGGCGGTTCTCGGCAATCGCCAGGTCGGCGAGCATCCGGCGTGGCCTCGGCGCGAACGGTTCGTTCGCCATCGCGGTCTGCAGCAGCGGCACGGCGTCGTCGCGGCGACCGAGGTCCAGCAGCAGGTCGGCCAGCGCGATCGCATCGTCGAGCGCATGCGTCCGGTCGTGGATCCGCTGGCGCAACAGCAGGTGGCCGCGCGGATCGTTGTTCTCGCGGCAGGCGGTCGCGGCGCGGCGGAGCAGATGCGGTGGCGCTTCCGGCGCTCGGGCTGCCGCGATCAGCAGTTGGCGGGCCAGCGCCGGCAGTTCGTCGTGCGCGTGCACATCGGCCAGCAGCGAGGTGGCGACCGCGTGGCCGGGGCGAACGGCCAGCGCCGCGCGCGCCAGCCGTTCGGCGTCGCGGGCCAGCCCGGTCTCGTGCAGCAGCAGATGGCCGAGTTCGACGAGCGCCGTGACGTGTCGCGGATCGGCGGCGAGGATCGCCTCGTAGTCGAGGCGACGGGCGTTTTCGTCGCGGTCGGCGTCGTGGGCGGCGGCGCGGATGCGACTACGGGCCAGCAGCAGCCGTAGATCGAGATCGTCGGGGCGGCGTGGCAGCGCCTGTTCGGCCAGGGCGCGGTCGCGGCGATCGCGGTCGCCGTCGACGTGGCGCGCGGCCAGCAACCAGGCCAGCCGCGCCTGATCGGCGCCGGTCGGGTCCGAGGTCTGCAGTGCGGCGCGCAACGAGGGCAGCGCGTCCGGCACGGGTATCGTCGCCGGCGTCATCGACGCGGCGACGGCCATCGTCGTCAGCGCGGTGTCGGCCCTGGCGCCGAGCGGTTTGCCATCGAGCGCTCGGAGGCGCGCAGCGAACTGGAAGTCCGTCCCTTCCTGATGCCCCAGCTTGATCACCAGCAGGTTGGTGCCGCCACGCAGCGGTGTGGCGATCGCATCCTGATCGCGCACGAACGCGCGTTCGACGTCGCGGGCGGCGACCTCGGCGCCGTTGACGAATACGCGGTAGGCGCCGGTGGTGCCCAGTTCGAGCACGGCGAGCTGCTCCGCTTGGACCAGGACCGCCGTGGCGACGTAGCACAGACTCTGCGCGGCGGGGTGCAGGATCTGACTCAATGCGATCGTTCCGCCCGGGCCGGCCGGCGGCAGCAGGCGCCATCCGACCGGCCGCAATTTGCCAGGCCAGGTTGCTTCCGGATCGAAGCCGTGTTGCGGCGGCAGATCCTGCGCATGACCGGCGCCGCGTTCGTTCGCGAACGGGCCGCAGATCCAGAACTGCGACAGCACGCCGAGCTGGTCCGCCAGTTCGCGGGTGGCCGGGTGTCCGGTGGCGATCCGCCAGTCGAGCGCGAGGCCAAGGCAGTGGTCGGCGAGCCAGGGCACGGTCAGCGCGAGGCGCGAAGTGCTCAGCCTTTGCAGCCGTTCGGCGAAATCGGCGGCGGCCGGAGCGCGGCGGTGTTGTTCCAGGGCCCGAGCCGCATGGTATCCGGCCAGCGCCGCGGCCTGCGGTCCGTCACCGCCGTCGCTGCGGCAGGCGATCTCGGCCAGGTCCAACCAGCCCGCAGCGGCGCCGGCGTGATCGCCGCAGGCCTCCAGGCGGACGACCGCGAGTTCAGGATCGGCGGGCGACGCGGGCATCTGCGCCGTCAACGGCCGACTGCACCACGCGAACAGAACGATGCCGCTGCAGGCGGCGACGAGCGATCGACTACGCACGCCCTTGGTTTAGCCGCGCGTGCGCGACTCGACCATGCCCT
This sequence comes from Planctomycetota bacterium, assembly GCA_016713175.1. Lineage (GTDB taxonomy): Bacteria > Planctomycetota > UBA1135 > UBA1135 > UBA2386 > JADJPQ01. Next base: position 41,108 of record JADJPQ010000016.1, on the reverse strand, counting down.
GCGCCGGCGCTTTGTTGCCGGCCGGCATCGCGGCTTCCAGTTCGGCAGCCGACAGGCGCTGGTCGCGATCGGTGTCGGCAACCTGCAGGATCTGCCGGGCCCAGGACGCCAGCTCCGGGTCGATCTGCCGCAGCGAACGCGCCAGTTCCGTGCTGTCGATCAGCGCGTCGCGATCGAGATCGATGTCGCCCCAGGGCGCGGGCAGCGCCGTGGCCTTGTTCGCCGCCTTGGCCCCGGGCAGGTTGCCAAGCAGCGCGGGTGGCAGCGCTTGCAGGGCCGCGGTCAGTTCGGTCTCGTCGAGGCCACCGCTGGCGTTCTTGTCGAGGCCCCGCAGGATCGGCGCGAATGCGGGCGGTAGGCTCAGGCCCAGGAGCATGGCGTCGAGTTCGCCGTCGCGCAAATCGCCCGACGCATCCTGGTCGAACAGGTCGAGCATGTGCTGCGCGGGCGAACGTTCGGTCGCGCGCGCCTGGGTGCGGGCAGGTGGCATGGGCCGGCACGTTCGCACCCGCAGCGCGTCGCCGCGCTGGGTCGTCTGCCGGAAGTGAAGATCGAACTCTGGCAACGTCAGGTAGCCATCGCGGTCGCGGTCGAAGCGGCGGAACGTATCGCGGTCGCGTGGCGAGCCCATGGTCTCGAGGGCAACCGAGGCTTCGAACAGATCGAGCCGATCGTCGGCGTTGGCGTCGCAGCCGGCGAACAGCCGGCGGCTTTCCGACTCCGACCATTCCTTGGCGGTGTGCCGGCCGGGCGGCGCCGGCTTGCTGCTGTCGTCGTCGCGCGCGGGTCCGACAGCGGTCTGGGCGGTCAGCAGGCCGGCAAGCCAGCAACCCAGCAGCAGCGTGGACCATCGCAGGTTCGACATCGGCAGGTTCTTGCGCTCTTCCGGTTTCGGCGGTCAGCCGCCGGGACTATAGCCACATTCGCTCGTCAGGGGCTGCGTGGCACGGCGTCACGGAACGAACACGCAGTCGCGACCGAGCAAGCGGAGTGCCTGTTCGTCTGGCGGGGCCAGGAATCCCGCCAGTTCCACGTTGCGGCCATCGCTCCGCAGTCGGGCTGCGAGCTGCTGCTGCGCGGGGCCCGCCGGCGCCAACACGATGGTGTCGACTTCATGCGGAAGGCTCTCGACGTCGGTTGCAAGCGAACGGGACAGATCGTTGTCGTCGGTCACCGCGCGGGTCTTGAAGCCGATGGCCTTGACGGCGCTGTTGGCGATCTCCGGGGTCTGGCGCGGCAGGTAGCACCAGGCGGCGACGACGCGGTTGTCGCCAGCGAGCGCGGGCAGCAGCTTGCGGAACGACAACTCGGCGCCGCGCTGGCGTGCCTCCTGTTGCAGCGCCGGCAGATCGAGAAGCACGGCTACGCGCCGGGGCCGGGTGGTCGGTCGGCTGAAGGCCACTGCGGGTGCGGGCCGGGTTGGGGCTGGCCCGCTGCCATCGTTCTCCCGCGGGCGTCGTTGCCCGCCAAACGGCCGATGGCCTGGACCGTCGGCAAACTTGGGGCGCACGGGTCGTTCCCGCAGCGGCGGTTCAACGGTCGCCCCGGTGGCGGCATGGTTGGCCATCGGCTCCATCGTGGCCGGGGACCCGGTTTCCACCGGCTCGCCGCGCTCCCCGGGTTCGGTCGGTGCGGAAGTCGCCGGTGAGGCCGCCGGCACGATCTCGGGAACGGTCGCGGCTGGTTGCTGGGCGACCGGCACCGGCGCCGGCAGTTCGGTCCCTTCGGCTTTCGTGGTGCGCCGGCGAGACCGGCGTCGCGGCGCTGCCGGTGCTTCGGTCGATGTTCCTTCGGTGGTTGTGGCCGAAGGCGCTTCGCCAGCCGCGGCGTCGGTCGGAACTGCCGGGGGCGGAACGGTTGCGTCCGCGTCTTGCACCTGTGCTTTTGGCTTCCGCGGCCGACGCTGGCGCTTTGGCGGCGCATCCGCACCTGCTGCTTGCGGAGCGGCTGCGGGATCCGCGGGAAGCGGCGTCGGTGTTTCCGGCCCGGGCGCGGGATCGCGCCGGCGGCGTGGGGGAGGCGGATCGAAGATGTCTGCGCCGAAATCGCTCATGGGACCCCCTTTCGGGCGACGCAGGGTAGCAGATCCTTGGCGGTTCGGCCACGTCCGCGCCGGAGGTCCGGAGATCCCGGAGGTCAGGCGGGTGTTTGCTGGACCCGGTCTCCAGCCTCGGCGGGGCGTCCCACCGGTGTTGTCGGTTTTTGGTCGGCACGGACTTGTCCGCGGCGCCCTCGTCGGCTTGCATCTGGCCTCCTTTCCAGCCCCTCACCCACGATCGAGGATCTCCCGCCTTGAACGCTCGCAAAGCTCTGATTGCCGTTTCGGTTGTCTCGACGGTTGCGCTGACTTCCTGTGGTACCACGCGTCGCGCCGGCAAGGACCTGGTGCTGGGCATCGGTACCCCGGTGCTGATGATCTACGGCGGTGCCACGGACGGCTATGCCAGCGCCAAGAGCGTTCGCTCGGGCATGGAAGCGGGCTCGGCGGTCGAGGTGCTGTCGTTCCCGTTCACGTTTGCCTACCACGCGATCGAGCACGGCCTCTACGGTGTCGTGCACCTGGTCGATTTCTGCTTCTTCCCGTTCTACGGGGCTGCCGAGTTGCACCCCTACGGCCCGGAGATCAAGCCGCTCGACTTCTATCAGGGCACCTGGTTCGATCGGGCCAGCGACCGGTCTGGCACCGACGCGCAGAGCGGCGAGTCGCTGCCGCCGGGCGTCAGGAAGTAGGCGCGCGATCACCGCGGCGGGTCCGCAGAAACGCACGGGGCCGCGCGTTCTTGTGCGGTCGGACCTGCTCGCGAGCGCTGGGCCGGAGGCGCCGAGTAGTGCGCGTCATCGAGGCTGGGTTTCCACGCCGGCCAGCAGCTCCGCATACACCGGCAGCCGGGCCATCAGACCTTGGACTGCCTGCGGGCCGGAGTCGGCAGCCTTGTCGAGCGCGACCTGCAACGCGTCGAGATCACGCCGAGTCTGGGGGTTGAGCTCACGGCCTTGTCGCAGGGTCTGCAAGCGTGTTCGGATCGAGCGAACCGTCTCCATCGGGTCACCCTGCCAGACCGGGGGTTTCCACTGGTCGAAGTAAAGCTTCCGTCGCGCGTCGGCGCGTGCGGTGTCGCCGGACAACTCGAATCGCAGAATCTGCTGCGCGTGCAGGCGGTCGACGAACGTGTTGCGCCGTGGGGCGCCGCGCTGGCGCGACCGTGGGTCCCGGGTCTGCTCCGGTTCCCACGCCAGCACCTCCGGGCTCAACGGACGCAGCGCCGGAACGGCATGTTCGGGGAGTCGCAACGCCGCCGCCAGTTCCCCGGGTTCTTCGTTGGCCGCAGCGACCAGCCTCGCTGTCGTTCGCGCGACGTCGCCTGCTTCCGGCACGCCGGTGAACAGCGGCTGCAGCGCCGGCGGCAGTTCGGTGATCGCCGTGGCGCGGATGTCGGTGGCGACGCCCAACCGTTGCAACTCACAGAGACGCGCTGCGGCCAAAGAGCGCGCAGCCACCGGGTGTTGGGCGTCGTGCGCGATCCGGGCGTAGGTCCTGGCCGCGCCGGCGGCATCCAGGTCGAGGACTTCGCCAAGCCACGCTGCCGCCACGGCGACGTCGGCGGATTGCTGGGCCGCGAGGGGGCCCACCGCGGCAAGCACGCCAAGCCATGCACCGGGGAGCCGGTTCACGACGGGATCTCCGGCGCGGATTCGAAGCGGTAGCCGAGGCCATGCACGGTGACGACGTGTCTGGGATTCTCGACGTCATCCTCGAGCTTCTTGCGCAGGCGCGCGATGTGGTTGTCGACGGTGCGCGTCGTGGGCAGGTGCACGTAGCCCCAGACCTTGCGCAACAGATCCTGCCGGCTGACGACTTCGCCGCGTCGATCGACCAGCATCCGCAGGATCTCCGCTTCGTAGCGCGACAGCTGATGCTCGACGCCGTCGCGGGTCACCGTGAAGCGCTTGAAATCGATCGTCAGCTCGGGGAACCGCAGGACCGCGCCGCCGGTGGCCACCCCAGCCGGTGCCGCGACCGCGGGCGTTTCCTTGGCCTGGGCGCGCCGCAGCACGGCCCTGACGCGCGCGGTCAACTCGGTCAGCGTGAACGGCTTGGTGATGTAGTCGTCGGCGCCGAGTTCGAGCCCGGCGACCTTGTCGCGATCCTGACCCTTGGCGGACACGATGATGACCGGGGTCACCGAGCCGCCATCGCGCAACTGGCGCAGCACTTCGAGGCCGGACAGGCCGGGCAACATCAGATCGAGCAGGATCAGGCCGAGGCCGTCGCTCCTGGCTCTGCGCAGGCCGTCCTTGCCGTCGGCGGCGGTGTCGATGGCGAAGCCCTCGAGTTCGAGGTTGTGGCGCAGACCCTCGCGCAGATCGGGTTCGTCTTCGATGACCAGGATGCGGGTGGCGTTCATGTCGGCGAATCGGTGGTGGCGTTGGCGCGGCCGATGGGGCGGCGCGGCAGACGGAGTTGGAAGATCGCGCCGCCGCCCGGTCGGGACAAGGCGCGGATACTACCGCCGTGAGAGTGGGTGAAGTGGCGGACGAGGCTCAGACCGAGACCGGCACCACGGACCTCGCCGGCATTGCTGGCCCGATAGAACGACTCGAAGATCCGTTCGTGCTCGCCGTCCGGGATGCCCCGACCGCGGTCGCGCACCTCGATCTGCACCTCGTCGCCGGTCGTCGCCACGCCGAGCTCGATCGTCCGGTCGGTGGCGTCGTCGCCCAGGTACTTGGCGGCGTTCTCGAGCAGGTTGACCAGCACGGCCTCGAGCGCAGCGGCATCGACGATCAGCGTCGCGGTCGGTTCGGAGTCGACGCGAAGGCTCACGCCCTTGGCTTCGAGGTGTGGTCGGTAGGTGTCGACGACGCGTGCGGCGATGGCGGCAGCGTCGTTCGGCTCGCGCGTGTACTGCAGCGTGCCGGCCTGCTGTCGCGAGAAGTCGAGGATGCGCTGGATCAGCGTCGTCAGGCGGTCCGATTCCCGTTCGATGATCGCACCGAAACCGGCAGCCTGGGCAGCGTCCTTGGTGCGACCGCGGCGGATCGTCTCGCCGTAGAGCCGGATCAGCGCCAACGGCGTCTTCAGTTCGTGGGATACCCGCGACACCAGGTCGACCTTCAGCGACGCCAGCTCCGCTTCGCGAGCGACCGACCGCCACAGCCACAGCGCACCGACCAATGCGGTCGCGAACAGCGCGGCGACCAGCAGCATCATGTTGCGCGCCGCGGCTTCCGCGTTCCCCACGAAATTGTCGGCGTCGGCCAGGTAGGCCGCCAGGGTCAGGTCGTACGAGGACGCGATCGGCGCCGTGAAGTCGGGGGGGATGCTGGTCGGCGGTGCGACCACCGGGCTGCCGTCCGGGTCGGTGATCGCCAGTTGGAACGACGCGTCGGCGCGGAAGAACGCCTCCAGGGTGCCCGACAGCATGGCCCCCAGATCGAAACGCATGCCGACCAGCACCGCCCGGTCCTCGCTGCCGGGTCGCGGCGGCATCTGCGCCCGGATCGACTCGGTCTCGGCGGTGGTCGCCGGTCGCAACACCAGGATCGAGGTGACCGTGCCGATCGTCAGGACTCGCCAGATCGGCGCCCCGGGCTCGCGGGGTTGCTGCAGGCGATGGCGGATCCGTTCGCGATGCAGCCGGTTGAATTCGGTGGCGAAGGCACGGACGCGCTGGCGTGCCCGTTCGTCGCGCAGCGCGGCCTGGGCCTCGCCGTGGCAACTGGCGTCCTCCGGGATGCCGTCGAACAGTCGTTGCGCGACGGGGGCCAGCAGCCGGTCGTGGAACGCGTCGCGGCGACCGTCGGCGATCTGCGTCAGCAACTGCAGGCGCAGGGCCGGATTGTCGGCGATTTCCGCCATGGCCAGTTCGGCCAGCAGGCCACACTGCAGGATCTCCTCACCGCGAAAACGCGGCGCCGAACCGGAACCGAAGGCCGCCAGCTCCACGACGCGGCGGAAATGCTCGCCCGCGGCTTCACTGTCGCCGAGCCGCCGGCGCACGGCACCGAGCTTGAAGCGCACCATCACTTCGTCGGGATCGACGTCGGACGCGCCGTCGCGTTCGGGTGGTTGCGCGACCAGCAGCATCTCGAGCAGGTTCTGCAGCATGGTCGCCGCGGCGGTGAATTCGCCGCGCGTGATCAGCAGTTCGGCGGCCTGCAAGACTTCGGACGGCACGCGGTCGTCGCGGGCACGCGGGTCGCGCGCGAACGGCAGGCCCTGATCGGGTGGCGTCCTCGGCCACAGCAGCGCGCCACTGTCGTCCAACAGCACGATGTCGAGCAGCGTCGCATAGCCGCCCGTTCGTTCCCGCAGCGCTCGAGCCGCGCGCACCGGACTGGCGGTCACCGCCAGCGGCTGCCCGCTGCCATCGCGGATGTCGAGACTGTCCTTGGCGATCTCGGTGACCTGCCGGTCGAGTTGGGCTTCCAGAGCGCGTGCCGCCGAACCGACGAACTCCAGCCCTTCGCGCGCGATCGCTGCCTGCGCCTGCCCGGCCTGCCGACGCAGTTCGCTCTGGCCGAGCCACGCCAATGCGGTCAGCGGCACCAGGAAGGTGCACAGCGCGAGCACGTAGCGACGTGAAGAGCGCGAACGCTGGTTCGGCATGAGGCTGGATCGACGACCTACAAGGTATACGGCCGGTTGCCGGCTGGCACCTCGGGAGTGCCATGTCCGTGACGAACATGGTAATCCTCTCCAGCCTTGACGGTCCCCGAGGCGAAGCTGCACCCGGTGTTGCGCCGCTACCCGTTGCGGCGCCATCGGCTGCCCATGGCGGGCGGGACCCTGTCGGTGGTCGTGCCCGACCGCGGGGCCTGGCTGAAGCAACGTGCTGCCGATCCGACGGTGCGCCCGGGCGGTGAGCCGCCCTACTGGGCCGACATCTGGCCGGCTTCGGTCGCGGTGGCGCGCTGGCTGCTGCGGCGCACCGATCTGTCCGGTCGTGCCGTGCTCGATCTCGGCTGCGGGCTGGGTGTTCCCGGCACCGCGGCGGGGCGGGCCGGGGCGACGGTGACGTTTGCCGATCGCGAAGTCGATGCGCTCGCGTTTGCGAGCTTCAATGCCACCAGAGCCGGGGCGGCGGCGCCGACCGTTTGCGTGCTGGATTGGCATCGCGACACGATCGCAGGCTTGTTCGACCTGATCGTGCTGGCGGACGTGACCTACCGGCCGGTGCATCACCACCCCGTCCTGCGGCAGATCCAGGCGGCGCTGGCGCCGCGCGGCATCTGCCTGCACGCGGATCCGTTCCGCCGCGAGTCGGACGGGTTCCTGGTGCTCGCCCGGCAGAACTTCTGCGCGCGCGAGCAGACGCTGGCTACGTTCTTCGGTGTGCGCAGGGTACCGATCCGTCTGACGTTTCTCGCCCGACAGGACGACGTGTTCGATGCCTGGTGCCCCCGAGAACCTGCGCCGGTCGTTGCGCCATGACCGTCCAGCTCGACAACGTGACGATCCGTTACGGCGAACGGGTGGCGGTCGACGGCATCACGGCGCGCATTCCCGCGGGCGCCGTGGGGTTGCTCGGTCGCAACGGTGCCGGCAAGAGCTCGATCCTGAAGGCGCTGCTCGGGCTGGTCCGGCCGTCGGCCGGGCGGATGGCGATCCTCGATCTGCCCGAGAACGCGGCCCCGGACGAGATCCGGGCCCGCGTCGGCTACATGCCTGAACGCGACGGCCATCTGCCGGGGCTGTCGGGGTTCGAGATGGTGTCGCTGCTGGGCCGGTTGTCGGGTCTGCGCGAACGCGATGCGTGGCGGCGGGCGCACGAAGTGCTGTATCTGGTCGGCCTCGACGAGCAGCGCTATCGCCCGGTCTCCGGCTACAGCACCGGCATGCGGCAGAAGGTCAAGCTGGCGGCGGCGCTGGTGCACGATCCGCAGGTACTGTTCCTGGATGAGCCGACGAACGGGCTCGACCCGAGCGGCCGCGAGGAGATGCTGTCGCTGGTCCGGCAGTTGAGCCGTGACCTGGGCAAGTCGGTGGTGTTGTCGACGCACATCCTGCAGGACGTCGAGGCCGTCTGCGATGCCGTGGTCGTGCTCGAACGCGGCCGGCTGGTGGCCGAAGGGCCGCTGCGCGAGTTGACCCGGACGACTGACGACCAGTACCGGCTGCAGATCGAGCCCGCGGATCTGCAGCTGCCGGAACGGCTGCCGGGGCTGGAGCTGCGATCGATGCCGGGTGGCGGCTATCACGTTCGACTGGTTGCCCCGGCGAGCCCGCGGGCGGTGTTTGCTGCCGTCCATGCCGCCGGCGGCGTCGTGCGCCAGCTCGAACGGCAGCGGCGGTCGCTCGAGGACGTGTTCCTGGGCGCGTTGGCCTCCGGAGGTGCCGCATGACCGTCTACGGCCTGAACTACCGGTCCGAGGCTCGGCAGCCGGAACCGCGGTGGCGGCGGCTCTTGCCGCTGGTCCGCCTCGAGTTCGGCACGTTGTTCCGCAGCAAGTGGGGGATCGTCGCGTTCCTGTTCTGCCTGATCTCCGCGCTCGTTCGCCTGGTCGCGATGCTGGTGCAGATGGGCATCCTCGACTTCGGTCCGGGTCGGCGGGGGAGCCGCCTCAACAACGTCTCCCGTGGGCCGTCCGAGCTGGCCCAGTTCGATCCGTGGCAGGTCGATTTCTATCTGGAACCCGTCCTGCAGCCTGGCGAAGGGCTGGTGCCGATGCTGATCCTGACGGCGCTGGTGACCGCGCGCGCGATCGCCAAGGACCGCACCACGTTCGCGCTGGAACTGTACTGGACGCGGGGGATCACTCCGGGCGGCTACTGCTTCGCCAAGTGGGTGGGGTCGTTCCTGCTGGTCGCCCTGGCCACGGCGGGTGCTTCGACCGTCCTCTGGCTGACCGGCGTGTTCATCGCCGAGGATTGGAGCTTCCTGACGACGACCATCGGCTTCGCGCCGCGCGCGATCGCCGCGTTGCTGGTGTTCGCGGCGATGCTGACCGGCTTGTGCATCCTGTGTTCGGCCATCGCGGGCAGCGCCAACCTGGCGGCGATCTGCTGGTGCCTGTTGTTGATGGTGTCGTCGGCAGTTGGCCAGATCGTCGCCAACTTCGCCGGCAACGAGGCGCTGGCAGCCCGCTGCAGCCTGTGGGAAGCGGCTGCCGTGGTCGCCCGGCACGTCGCCGGCGTGGCGCCACGACGCAGTGACCTCGGCGGCGCGCTGGTGCTGCTCGGTGTCGTCGGCCTGGTGCTCGGCTTGTTGGCGCGGCGGCGGTTGCGATTGCAGGAGGCCCTGACGTGAGCGCCCCGCCTGCCGCGGCGCCGGCACTGCGCTTCGCCGGCGTCAGCAAGTGGTACGGCCAGGTGGCGGCGCTGATGGACGTGTCGTTCGCGATCGGTGCGCAGGTCGTCGGTCTGGTCGGCCGCAATGGCGCCGGCAAGTCGACCCTCATGAAGCTGGCGTGCGGCCTGCTGGCGCCGAGTCAAGGCGAAGTCGAAGTCGTCGGCGTCCCTGCCGGCACCCCGGAGGCGAGGGCCCGGCTCGGGTTCTGTCCCGACGTCGAACGGCTCTACGAACGCTGCTCTGGCCTGCAGTTCGTCGCCTGGATGCTGCGGTTGCACGGCGCCGGCGCGGCCGGCGCGCAGGACCGCGCCGCCGAGGTGCTGACCGAACTCGGCCTCGCCGCTGACATGGAACGACCGATCCGCGAGTACAGCAAGGGCATGCGGCAGCGCGTGCGGCTGGCCCAGGCGTTGGCGCACCGGCCGGCGGTGGTCCTGCTCGACGAGCCGATGAACGGGCTCGATCCGGTGGCCCGCCACGAACTCGCCGGCCAGATCGCGCGTCTGGCGCGTTCGGGCACCGCGGTGCTGATCAGCAGCCACGTGCTGCACGAACTCGAGACCATGGTCGACCGCGTCGTGCTCGTGCACCAGGGCCGGCTGTTGGCCGAGGGGCGGGTCGCCGAACTGCGCGGCCAGGTGCGTGGCCAGCCGCACCGGGTGCAACTCGGCAGCGAACGACCGCGCGAACTGGCGGCACAGCTGGTCGGCTGGCCTCAGGTCCAGGGACTCGAACTCGCGGCGTCGTCCGTGCAGGTGGCCGTCAACGGCGAGCCCGGGTTCTACGGCCGACTGACCGGACTCGGCGCGTCCGCCGACGGGCTGGTCCACGAAGTCACGCCGCTCGATGATTCGCTGGCCTCGGTCTTCGGGTACCTGATCGGATGAACTCGCCCGGCTTCGTGTCCGTCGTGATCGAAATGGCGCGGCAGACCGCGGTGCTGCTGCTGCAGAACCGTTTGCTGTGGGTCGTCGCCGTTGCCGAGGTCGGCTGCGCGGTCATCGCGTTCCTGCTCGGTTACCGGCCGCCGCGGCATGCCGATGGCCGGCTGCTGTACTCGATGCTGGCGTGGTGGCTGTTGCTGTCGGTGTTGATGCCGTGGGTGACGATGTACTTCGCGGTACAGGCGATCCATGGCGACATCGAGGAACGGACGTTCCAGTACCTGTTCCTGCGCCCGGTGCGCCGTTCGGCGCTGCTGCTCGGCAAGTGGCTGGCGGTCGCGCTGTTCGGTTCGGTGCTGACGGCGATCGGCGCGGTGATCCTGTTCCTGGCGACGCTGCCGCATGCCGAGCTGTGGGTCGACGGCGTGCAGTGGTCCGTGCTGACTGCGTTCGTGCTGGCCGGCGTCTGCGGCGCCGTCGCCTACTCTGCCGTTGGCGCCTTGTTCGCTGCCTGGACGAAGCGGCCCCTGGTGTGGACGGCGGTGTTCATCGTCGGCATGCAGTACTTCATCGGCAACCTGCCGGCCAAAGCGGGCATCCGGGCGATCACCGTCGCCGACCCGGTGCGGCGGATGGTGCTCGACCGCGTCGAGCCGGATCGGCGGCTGGCGCGATGGTTGTGGCCGAGCGAACGCGAGTTCGATCCGGAGGTCATCGGCCAGCCGGTCTGGAACCTGGTGGTGATCACCGGCGTGGCGCTGGCGCTGGCGCTGCGGGCCTACGCGCGCAGCGAGTACGACGCACGGGCGCGGGAATGAGCGGGCCGTTCCCGACCCGTCTGCCGGTCGTCGACGAGTCGCGGCAGAGCGCGCCGTTGCTGGCGCAGGTATCCTGGTTCAACAAGTTGCGGCTGGTGGCGGCCGCCAGTGTCATCTGGATGACGGCCCTGGCCGCGCACGGTCTGAACGTCGTCGAACGCCCGCTGCCGCTGTACGTGCTCGGCGGCCTGATCGCGGTGATCGATGCTGCCTACATCGCGGCGTTCCCATGGTTGCAACGGCAGTCGGCGCGTCGCGTCAGCCGGCACGTGGATCTGCAGATCGGCATCGACCTGCTGATCCTGACCGCACTGCTGCATTGGACGGGCGGCATCACCAATCCGCTGGTGCTGTTCTACCTGTTCCATGCGTTCATCGCCGCGTTGGTGCGGTCGGTCGGGGCCGGCGTCGTCGTTGCCGCCGCCAGTCTGTTGCTGGTCGCCGGGCTCGGCTTCGTCGAACGGGTCGGTTGGCTGCCGCACCATCCGTTGGCACTCGGGCTGATGGACCTGATGGCCGTCAGACCACTCGGGTTCTGGCTGCTATTGTTCGCCTACGCGACCACGCTGGCGTTCTCGATCTACTTCGTCGCCACGGTGCTGGCGCAGTTGCAGCGCCACGAACAGCAACTGGTCCGCCTGTCACGCCACCTGGCACTCAGCGAGAAGCTGGCGTCGATCGGCACGCTCGCTGCCGGCGTCAGCCACGAGATCAACAATCCGGTCGGCGTGATCAACAACAAGGTGCAGATCCTCCGCTACCGCATCCAGGACGGCGCGGCCGCCGACAAACTGCTGGCCGAACTCGACACCATCGAGAAGCACACCCGGCGGATCGGGCAGATCACCGCCGGGCTGCTGACGTTCTCGCGCGAGACGCCATTCCAACTGCAGCCGCTCGACCTGCCGGCGCTGCTGCGCGAGGCGGCCGATCTGGTGCGGGTGCCGTTCCGGGCAGCCCAGGTCGAACTCGAAGTCGTGGCGCCACCGCCGGTGACCGGTGTGGCCGGGTCGGCAAACCATCTGCTTCAGGTGCTGATCAACCTGCTGCTGAATGCCAAGGATGCGTCGCTGGCCGGCACGGTGGTGCGGCTGTCGGCCGAGGCTGACGAAGGCGAGGCGCGGCTGGTGGTGCAGGATCACGGCGCTGGCATCCCCCGCGAGCATCTGGGCAAGATCTTCGACCCGTTCTTCACCACCAAAGATGTCGACAAGGGGACTGGGCTCGGGCTGGCGATCAGTCACGGCATCGTCGAACGCCACCAAGGCCGGATCGAGGTGGACTCGGAACCCGGCGTTGGCTCGACGTTCCGGGTGGTGCTGCCGCGGCGGCCAATGGGCCAGGACCGCGACGAGTAGTCGCCGCCCGGATCGAGGACCACCAGGGCTGGTGGCGTGCGATGTCAAAAAACCCTTGGCATCGCGCGGTCGGGTGCTATCCTGCGCGGCGTGTTGGGCGGTCACCATGGGAGGGACCGACAGCACGAGCCGTCCGGTCCAGGCAACCGGGCGGCTCGGACTCTGGTCGCCTGCGCTCTGTTCAGTTCGCGAGAACGCGCCCGCAACGGTCGGCGCTCGTCCGGTTGGGACCGGAACGGCAAGGCTGCTCCTCACGGCTGCCGGCGGCTGCGGGTCAGGACGGGGCGCAGGAGTCAGAGCATCTGCACCGCCGGGGTTCGCAAGAGCCCCGGCGGTGTTTTTCTGTACTGCCGGGATTCCTGTGCCGACAGGGATTCCTGTGCCCACAGGGAGTCAGCGAGGCTGCGTTCCCTTTGGAACGTGGTGCGACGCAGGGCCGACCGCAGCGCGCTAGGACGCGGCCCGGGTACCCGGGTTGCCTTACCGTCAGGCCTCGTCGACCGGCGTCAGATCTTGACGTCCAGGACCTGGTCGACGTTGAAGTCGAAGCTGATCTCCTGCTCGACGTTGATCAGCCGGCCTGTGCCTTTGAACTCGTTGAAGATGATCGCGCCGCTCAGCGAACGGCCGTCTTCCAGCGACAGTTCGACCCAGTCGGACTGTCGGGCGTTCATCAGCAGGTCGTAGACTTCTTCGCGGGTGGGGCGAGTGACGTTGCGTTCAGCCATGGTTCCGTTCCTCTCTTCCGTTATCGGGGCGTTTGCGTTGGCCGCGGGTTTCGATCGGCCCGGCCACGCCGGCGTTCAGTAGCAATCTTGACCATGATTCGAAGCGACCAGGATCTTGCCACAGGGGTTGCAGCTCGACAAGGGACCGGAACCCCCCGGTCATCTTCGAGATTTCACGCACGCGCACGTTTTCCACACCTGGTGGACGCGTGGGCACTTCCAGCAGGTACACCAGACCGAGGTGCACCTGGCCGACCGCGTTGCTGTCGTCGTTCAGCAAGCCGATCAGTCGTGGGGAGCCGACGCCCTCGTCGATCACCAGTTCTTGCCGCAGTTCCTGCCACAGGGCCGCGAGGAAGAACGGTTCGCCGGCGGCGGCAGTACCACAGTCCGGGTTGATGTGTCCGCCCAGGCCGATCGACAACATGCCGTGCAGGCGATTCTCGGTCTGGGCCTTCTTGCGTTGGACGCAAAGGACATCGTGGCCGCGCCTGAGGATGCAGTAGGGAATCAGTTGCTTGCAGCTCGGGTCGACCTCGGCGTCCGGTCGCGGTCGGTAGTGACTGCCGGCTGCGAACCGGCGCAGCAGGTCGGCACCCTCGTCGGGCTCGAGCGCAAGCCAGCCCTGTGGCCACAGACCGTCGAAGAAGTCGGTGCGGCGCACGACCAGGACCTGTTCGACCGGAAGATCGGGACCGGGGGACATGGGAGGGCGAGCAGAGTAGCGTTCTCGCTGGGTCTGCAAAGTCCCCCCGAAACGAAACCGGGCGGCCACTTGGGCCGCCCGGTACGGGTCGGGATGCGCCTGGGCACAGGCTCAGGCGCCACGGCTCAGGCGCATCTGCCGATCACAGCGCCAGCGTCGCGGCGTTGCCGGCGTAGATCGCGCCGGACCGCAGCGTGATCACCTGCGTCGTGAACACCGAGTTCAGCGCCGGCACGTTGCTGAACACCCATTCGCCAAGGCCGGTGTTCGCGTCGTGGAAGGTGATGTCGGTGATGCCGATGGTCGGGAACAGCAGGATGTCACCGATGACGGGCGGGATCTGGTACGCCGGGGCCGGCGTGCCGATCGCAACGACCGAGATCGAGATGTTCGCCAGCGTCGGGCTGATCGGAGCGAAGGCGGCAATGCGACCGCTGCCGGAGGTCAGGTCGGCATTGGCGATGCAGGTGACTTCCGTCTTGTGCGGGTCGATGTAGCCGCCGCGCGCGCAAGCGTGCACCCAGGTGCCGCCGACCAGCGCCGGGTTGGCCCACCAGGTCGCCACACCGGCCGTCGTGCCCGGCAGGACGATCGACGGCGTGCCGTCGTTGCTCATGCCTTCGGTCCAGTAGCCATCGGACGGAGCGCCGGTCGTGGCCACGTACTCGCTGTAGCCCATCGACCGGGCCGCGCCGGTGCCGTCGCGGTTGGCGAACGAGCTGTGGCAGAACTGGAAGCTCGGGACGCCCGAGCCTGCCACGGCGAGCGAGATGTTGGTCAGCGTGCCGGTCGCGCAGTCGAGCGTGCCTTGCTGATGTCGCCGTTGACGTCCAGGAACGTCATGGTGACGTTGGTGCCCGCCAGGTCTTCGGCGATGTGCGGGTCGACGCCGCCGGCCGCAACACCAAGCACGGCGCGGACGTCATTCTGCTGGAACTGCACGCCGGTGTTCGGGCGGGTGCAGCACAGCGTGGTACCCGAGCCGTTCGGGTAGGTGCCAGTGCGGTAGTTGTCCCACACCACGCGCAGGCCGTCGGCAGACATCGAGCCCTGGAACTCGTCCGTCGCCGTGTTGGCGAGGTTCAGCAGTTCGAGGTCGTTCGTCGCCGTCCACACCGGGCTGGCACCGGCGAGGTTCAGCAGGCCGGCGATCAGCTTGGTATCGGTGCCGCCAACCATCGCGGCCGTCACGATCGTGCGGTAGACACCGCTGCCGATGTGGCGCATCTCGATCTGCTCGATGGCCTGGATGAAGGTGCCGTTGAAGTCCTGGTTGATCACCGCGGTGCCGAAGTTCGGATCGGCGGCGGTCGGCGTGATGATGCCTTGGGCAGTGGCGACTGCACCCATGGCGGCGATGGAAAGAAGGCGGACAGCGTTCATGTGCATGATTTTCTCGGTTGCAGGGAGCGGGCCTTTGGCCCGGACGAAGTTGCTGCCAGGGAAAGGGCTTTGACCCTGGCGACGATCCGTTGAATTGGAGCGGGCGCGAGCGTTTCGGCAAGTCCCTGGCCCAGGGTCGCCCGGAAAGTTTGCTCCGGTGGTGCAAGCGCCGCCCGGCAGAAGGAAGGACGCATGGTGTTCGACGACTCATCCGGCGCGCCGTAACGGCTTGCGCCAGGGCATGCTGGGGCGTGTGCGAATGCAGGAAGACACCCCAGCGTTGCTGGTGTCGGGCTAGGAGCCGCTTTCGGGCTTCTTGGCCAGCAAGCTGCGCAGCCCGGACAGCGACGTGATCTCGCCCTTGTGACCGCGGGTCTCGGCGACTTCGCGGCCGCTGTCGACGGTGATCACACCGCCGCGACCTCGCGGGCCGCGTCCACGATCCAGGCGTTCGTAGCTCTCGCTTTCCGCCGCCGCGGCTCCGGCGCCGCGACTCTCGGGTTTGCCATCCTGAGTCAGCGGCGCCCGGCGCTGCTTGCCTTTCCGGCTCTGCGGCGCGCGCGCCGTGCGCGAGAACACCGGCTTCTGTTCCTGTTGCTCCTGCCGGGCCGGCCGACGGCCGCGACCCTGCTGCTGTTCCATCCGTTCGCCGAGGGTGGCCTGCCGTCCCTCGCGCAGGTGCCGCGGTTCGAACATCGACAGCGAGATCTTGCGCTTCTCGGCGTCGGTGCCCAGCACCCAGACCGTGATGACTTCACCGACCCGCAACGTGTTGTCCGCCGCGTGCAGCCGCGACGGCGGGATCTGCGAGATGTGCACCAGGCCATCCTGGCCGATGCCCAGATCGATGAACGCGCCGAACTCGGTCAGGCTGGTGACGCGACCGCGCAGCTCGAGATCGCTGCGCAGATCCGTGAAGGCGCGGACGCCGGCGTTGAAGGTCGCGGTCAGCTCGCCGCGCGGATCGCGGCCGACCTGGCCGTAGGCTTGGGCGACGTTGACGACGCGCATCCGGTCGATGTCCGGACCGGTCAGCGACTCGAACGGGAATTGGCGCAGGTTCTTGCCGAATTGTTCTTCGACGGTCGTCCCCTGCTTCTGCGCGATCGCGCGGGCGATCTCGTAGTCCTCGGGGTGGATGGTCGTCCGGTCGAGCGACTCGGTGCCGCCGACGATCTGCAGGAAACCGCAGATGTGCCGCCAGGTACGCTCGTCCAGACCGGCCACTTCGCGCAGCGCCGCGCGGTTCTGGAAGCCGCCGTTCTTGCGGCGGTGGTCGAGGATCGCATTGGCTGCTTCTGCGGTCATGCCGGGCACGTAGCGCAGCGCGTCCTTGTCGGCGGTGTTCAGGTCGGTGCCGATCGCGGCGACACAGGACGTCACCATCGCATCGAGTTCGCGCTGCAGCATGCCCTGGTGCACGTCATCGACGTGGCCGAGACCCAGCGCGCGGAAGTCCATCCGCAGCAGTTCGCGCAGCGGATCCTGCAGGCGCCGGCCGAGCGACACCGCGGTCCGGACGCCGACTTCGAGACCAGGGAGCGCCTTGCGGCCGTCCTGGCTGGTGCAGAAGCGCGCCGACGCGGCTTCGTCGACGGCGACGACCATCGGCAACGGCGTCTCGCCGAGCGCCGTTTTCAGTTCGTCGACGACGCGTTCGCTGCCGGCCTGCCGGCGGCCGTGCGGAACCGCGATTGCCGCCGGTTGTTGTTCGCGGACGATCTGGCACATCCAGTCCATCGCCGCCTTCTTCTGCTCATCGGTCTCCAGCGGCAGCGTCTGGTGTTGTGCCACCGAGCTGTCCTCGGCGAGCAGCGCCGCCCAGACACTCTTGCTGCTGGTGCGCAGCGCCAGCACCTTCTTGCTGCCGAGCGGCGGCGACATCAACTGCGACCGCAGATTGCGTGCGTAGGTGCGCACGGCTTCGCGGTCGGCCTTTTCCTTCATGCGCCGACGGACATCCTTGCCGCAGGGTTCCTGCAGCAACGCGGTCCAGGCGTGGTCGAACACGACGTTGTAGAACTCGCGCAGGTCGCTGCCCTCGGGCAGGTCCTGGCCATGCAACTCGTGCAGGATCTCGCGCGCCTTGCCATCGGGCAGCGTCAGCTGCAGGTTCAGGATGCCTTCGCGTTCGGCGCGGCGCAGCGTCAACATCCGCCCGGCGCCGATGCGGCCGATCGGCTCGGCGAAGTCGAAGAACTCGGCGAACTCGCCGCCGGCGCTCGCGCGTTCGGGCGACACCGCCGACGCGCGCAGGATGCCGTGCCGCAGAGCATCGCGGAAGCGGGCGCGCGTGGCGGGGTCGCCGGCGATCCGCTCGGCCAGGATCCACACCACGCCGGACAGCACTTCCTCGACGTTGGGCAGGGCCTTCTCGTCGGAGACGTATTCCTTGGCGGCGTCCTGCAGCGTCAGCCCGCCAAGTTGGCGATGCTGGATGGCCATCGCCAGCGGCATAAGGCCCTTCTCTTCCATCTGCATGCCGGTCGTCCGGCGCTTGGGCCGCATCGACTGCCATAGATCGTCGAGCAGGTCCTGGTCGACGCTGCTCTGCAGCGTGGCCTCCAGTTCGGGCGTCATCCGGCCCTTCTCCTGGGCCTGCTGCGCAATCGCCTGCTTGCGACCCTCGAGTTCGGCGAGGAAATGCAGGCGGTCGGCAATCGCGGCAATCCGCTCTTCGGCCATGTTGCGGCTTTGCGACCGGCGGTAGCGGGCGATGAACGCCGGCGGCGCCTGGTCTTCGAGCAGGGCAACGACGGCGGCGATCGCTTCGGGAGGACTGTCGAACTCGGCTTGCAGACGAGCGAGGAGGGCTTCGGAGGCCATGGCAGAAGCCGTGGGCAGGGCCCAGGCTGGTTGGTGGAGGGAGGACATCGCCGTTCGCCCAGGAAGTGGCGATGCGGGCGGCGGCGCGGTGGGACCCGATGCGGGACGATGCGCAGCGACGACGATAGCACGGCTGGCACCGCTGGTGCCACATGGCTTGCCACGAACCCGCACCCGGGACCGTCGTTGCGATGCCCGCCGGGTTTCTGCAAGATCCTGCGATGCCGGCTTCCCTGGACCTCTCGCGCGTGCGCCGGATCTACGTGCGCGCGCCGAACTGGCTGGGCGATCTGGTCATGGCGACGGCATCGTTCGCGCGGATCCGGGCAGCGTTTCCGGCGGCCGAGATCGTCGGGGGCATGCGGCCGCACCTGTCCGCACTGCTGGCGGGGACCCGGTTCTTCGATCGCATCGAGGCAACCTCGAAAGCCGGCGGGCTGCGCGGCTTGTGGCGGCAGGTCGCCGCCATGCGGCGGGCGCGCTACGACCTGGCGATCGTGCTGCCGAACTCGCTGGAAACCGGCCTGATCCCGTTCCTGGCCAGGGTGCCTCTGCGGCTTGGCTACCGGCAGGGGCGACCGTTGCTGATGAACCTGGGGCTGAGTGCGAAGATCCGCCGGCGGTGGTTTCAGCGCCGGCAGGGGCCGCGGCGGTGGCCGACGCCGATGCCGTTCTACTATCGGGATCTGCTCGACCGCCTCGCTCTGCCGGGAGACGGGATCCATCCGCGGCTGGGGGTCCTGCCAGAAGAAGCCGCCTGGGTCGAGGCGCACTTGCGTGGCCTGGGAATCGGCCCGGGCGAACGGCTTCTGCTGCTGGTCGTCGGCGCCAACTTCGGCGCCAGCAAACTCTGGATGCCCGAACGGTTCGGCGAAGTGGCGCGGCATTTCCAACGCGAGCACGGCATGCGGGCGCTCGTGCTCGTCGGTCCGGCCGAGGTCGAACTCGGGCGGAAGATCGCGGCGGCTGGCGAGGCGATCGCGCTGACCGAACCGGTGTTGCCGCTCGACAAGTTGAAGGCGTTGGTGGCGCGCGGCGATCTGATGATCACCGGCGACACCGGGCCGCGGCACCTGGCGGTTGCGTTCGATCGGCCGGTGGTTTGCCTGATGGGGCCCAACGATCCCAACTACACGGATTACTGCATGGAGCGGACGGTGCTGATCCGCAAGGACCTGCCGTGTTCGCCGTGCCAGCGCAAGGTGTGCCCGCTCGGGCATCACCAGTGCATGAAGGATATCAGCGTCGCGGAAGTGGTGGCGGCGGGCGAACGGCTGCTGGCGACGCGCGAGTTTCCGGTCAGTCCGCGGTGAACGTCGCGGCGGCGAAGCCGACGGTCTGGGAACCGTCGTTGGCGACTGCCTGGCGGTAGTCGAGCAGATTGGCGCGTCCGCCGGCGAGCGTCGCCGTCAGCCAGATCGAGGTCGCCGAGCAGACGCGATCGGGATTGCCGGGTGATTGCACGGCGGCGTGGAAGGCGCCCGGGTCGCCGGCTTGCAGGTGGGCGAGGCGGCGTCGTTCGTCTTGTTCGAGGCGTGCAACAACCGGTTCGGTGACGGGCGAACGGTCGCCAAAGAACGGGCCGACGTGGGCGAGGTCGGCGCCGGCGACAAAGCAAACCGACTTGCTGGATGCGGCGGCGGCGTCGCGGATGGCCTCCACGAGTCCGGCGGCGATCGGGTCCTGCGCCGGATCGCCCTTGGTCGGCAGATGGCCGCACAGGAACGCCGCCACCTGGAAGTCGGTGTCGCCGCGGCGTTCGGCGAGGTGCTGCAAGAGCAGCGTCTGGAACTCGAGCGAGTGTTCGTCGCGATGGAGCAGCAGGTCCAGCGGTCGCGCCGGGCCGATCCTTCGGTGCACTGCGGTCACGAACGCGCGGTCGGTGTTGACGCGGCCAAGCGGTGTGTCCCAATCGAGCGGCAAACCGGTGATCGGCGCCTCCGGGCCGGCATGGCCGGTGCCGAACAACACGTACAGATCGGCTGGCGGTGCGGCGAGCAAGGCGCCGTAGGCAGCGGCATAACCGGCAGTGCCGCGCTCGAGGTCGATGTGGGGTGCGATCAGTCCGCGCAGCGCCGGTGTGCGTTCGCCGCCCTGCACCATGGCGGTCAGTGCGGCGCGCAGTTGTTCCGGGTCTTCGGGGTAGCCGGCCGAACCGGCGTGCCGGGTGGGGCGGGTGCCGGTGGCGAGGAACTTCGTGGCCTGGTCGGCGACGGCCTGGTCAAAGCGCGGGGAAAGGAGCAGCAGGCGTTCGTCGAGTTGACGGATCAGTTCGCGGACTTCATCGGCATCGGGCAAGGCGCCGATTTGCGCAGCCGCGGCTGCGCAGATGGCCTGGACGGAGCGGATTCCGTCGAACCGCCCGACGATCGGCAGCAGGTCGGCGCCGAGGAACGTGGGTTCGCTGATCTGGAGTCGATCGACGAGGATGACGCCGCGATCCTTGCCGTGGGCGACCTGCTGCACGTCGAGCGGGCGAAACGCCGGATGCTCCAAGTCGGGGAGTGGGCGGGCCATCTCGGGGGTAGGATAACGGGGCTGTCCTCATCCCGCGGCGAGTTCTGGCGTTACGGAGCGCCCGCTCCCGGCTAGAGCGATTCCGCACAGACCCCATGGGACATTCCTTCCTTCTCCTTGTCACCCGTGACGGCCAGGCGGAAACGCACGCCTTCCACAAGGACGCGGTGACGATCGGCCGGTCGCGCGAATGCGACCTGTACCTGCCCGACCGCCTGGTGTCGCGCGTGCACTGTCGCGTCGAGCGGACCGACACGGGCTTCTGCCTGGTCGATGGCGGTGCCTCCAATCCCGCCAAGTTGCGCGGTCGGCCGATCGTGCGCGCCGAACTGAAGGTCGGTGAGACGTTCCAGGTCGGCAACTACGAGATCGCGCTGCAGATGCCGGCGCCCGAGCACGCGTCGGTCGATGAGACCCGGGTCGGTGACAACCCGCGCGGCGCGCAGGACCTCGGCACGTTCCTGCAGATCGCCAGGGCGCTGAACGAAGAACAGGACCTGACGCGGCTGTTGACCCAGATCGTCGATGCGGCGATCTCGATGTGCGGCGCCGAACGCGGCTTCCTGATCCTCGGCAGCGGCGACGAGCACTCGGTCGAGGTGGCGCGCAACTTCGCGCAGGAAGAGGTGCAGTCGCCGGACGTCAAGATCTCGCGGACGATCGCGCGGCGCGTGCTGCAGACCGGCGTGCCGGAGTTGACCACGAACGCGCAGGAGGACGATCGTTTCCGCGACCTGCAGTCGGTGGCGGATTTGCGGTTGCGTTCGGTGCTGTGCATCCCGATCCGCGTCAACGGCACGATCGGCGGCGTGCTCTACGTCGACAATCGGCTGCAGCAGCAGGTGTTCCAGGAGCGCGAGAAGGGGCTCTTGCTGTCGCTGGCCGACCACGCCGGCACCGCGATCCACAACGCCCGGACGATGGAGCAGTTGAAGGCGCAGAAGCTCGAACTGCAGCAGGCGCTCGATCGCGTCGATCAACTCAACGGCGCGCTGAAGGGACAACTGCTGGAGAAGACCGCCGAACTGACCCAGATCCGCGAGGAGATCTCGACGCAGTCACTGCACAAGACCAAATACGACTACAAGCAGATCGTCGGCACCGGCCGGGCGATGCGCTCGGTGTTCGCGCTGCTCGACAAGTTCATCGACACCGACGATCCGGTGATGGTCACCGGCGAGTCGGGCACCGGCAAGGAGCTGGTGGCCCGCGCGGTCCATTCGCAGAGCAAGCGCAAGCTGAAGGCGTTCGTCAGCGAGAACTGCGCGGCGCTGCCCGAGGCGCTGCTCGAGAGCGAACTGTTCGGCTACGTCCGCGGTGCGTTCACCGGCGCCACCACCAACAAGAAGGGCCTGCTCGAATCGGCCGACGGCGGCGTGCTGTTCCTCGACGAGGTCGGCGACATGCCGCTCGACCTGCAGGCGAAGCTGCTGCGCGTGCTGCAGGAAGGCGAAGTGCGACCGCTCGGCGGCCGCGATACGATCAAGGTCGATGTCCGGCTGATCACCGCGACCAACCGCAACCTCGAGGAGATGGTCCGCGACGGCGACTTCCGCGAGGACCTCTACTACCGGCTGGCGGTCTTGCCGGTGCACTTGCCGCCGCTGCGCGAACGCAAGGAGGACGTGCCGCACCTGGTCCGCCGGATCCTGACCGATCTGGCGCGGGAGACCCAGTCGCGGGTGCGCATCAGTCCTGACGCGATGGAGAAGCTGGTGCAGTACCCGTGGCCGGGCAACGTCCGCGAACTGCAGAACGAAGTGCGGCGCGCGTCGATCCTGTGCGATGGCATCATCCTGGAGAACCACCTCAGCCAGCAGGTGAAGGAGGGCAAGAGTTCGGCGGTCGTCAACTTCGCCGACGACGGCATGGTGCCGGCCGAGCGCGGCACCACGTTGCCCGACATGGTCAAGGACCTCGAAGTCCGCGAGATCAAGAAGGCGTTCGACAAGTCGCAGCAGAACAAGAGTCGCGCCGCCGAGATGCTCGGTCTGTCGCGCTTCGCCTTGCAGCGCAAGCTGGACAAGTACGGGTTGGAGCCGGGCGGCAGCCCGGCCCCGGCCGGCGGTGGTGAGGACGACGACGCCGATGACCTTCGCGCAGCCATTCACCGACTACGAGATCCTCGACCGCGTCGGCGCGGGCGCGATGGGGACCGTGTTCAAGGCGCGCCACAAGAAGCTCGGTCGCATCGTTGCGCTGAAGGTGCTGAAACCGTCGCTGGCGCGCGATGAACGCTACGTCGACCGCCTCAAGCGCGAAGCGCGGATCGTCGCCTCGCTGAACCATCCCAACATCGTCACCGGCTACGACCTCGGCGAGGAAGGCGGCTACCACTACTTCGTGATGGAGTTCGTCGAGGGCAAGTCGCTGCGCGCGCTGCTGACCGAGTGGGGCATGTTCGCGGAGGAGAAGGTGCTCGAGATCGCCACCCAGGTGGCGGCGGCGCTCGACCACGCCTACCAGCGCGGCGTCATCCATCGCGACGTCAAGCCGGGCAACATCCTGATCGACGAACGCGGGATCGTGAAGCTGACCGACATGGGGCTGGCGAAGGGGCCCGCCGATCTGACGTTGACCCGCGATGGCGCAACGGTGGGCACGCCGCAGTACATCTCGCCAGAACAGGCGCGTGCGCCGCAGGACGTCGATGTGCGCAGCGACCTCTATTCGCTCGGCGCGACGTTGTATCACATGGCGACCGGCCTGCCGCCGTTCCGCGGCGACACGATGGCCGAGGTCATCACCAAGGTCCTGAACGAGGCGGCGGCGTCGCCGCGCGACCTCAACCCGGCGCTGTCGGAAGGCACCTCGCTGGTGATCCGCAAGCTGCTGGCCAAGGACCTTCGGGTCCGCTACCAGACGCCGCGCGAACTGCTCGACGATCTCGGGCGGCTGGAACGGCACCAGGCGCCGCAGGTCGACGAGAGCCGGCTGGTGCGCGCCGAGCTCGGACCACAACCCAATGTCTGGTTGCGGTCGCTGGCGATCCTCGGCATTGCCGCGGTGTTGACGCTCGCGGTCTGGTTCGGTTCGCGTCTGCGTGCCGATGAGCGCCCGCCGCTGGCGCCGGTCGAACTGGTCGCCGCGCTCGAGCGCGAATTGCCGAAGTTGCCCAGCGCGTGGTCGCGGCAGCAACGTCTGCGGCAGATCCGCGACGCGCAACAGCTGTCGCTCGCCGAGTTGACGCCGTTCGAGCGCCGCGTGACGCAGGAGCTGCAGGCCGGGGTCGACGCCGTGGCCCAGGAACTCCAGGGCAGCGGTTGGCGCGATCTGCAGGCGTGGCTCGGTGATCCGGCCCGCTGGCCGGATGCCGTCGACTTCGAGCGCGAACGGGTGCAGGAAGCCCTGGTGCGCCGGATCGGGTGTCAGCGGGAACAACTGCCGGCCAGCGTGTCGGCCAGCGCGCTCAACAACCTGGTGTTCGTCGTCAACCGCGAGATCGGCGAACGCGACGAGCGTCTGTTGCGTTTGCTCGACATCTGGCTGACCACGACGTTGCCAGCGCAGGTCGGCAAACGCCTCGGCGACGGCGATTTTGCCGCCGCGGAACGATCCTGGAACACCGCGTTGGCGGACTTCTTCGACGGCGTGCGCCAGCCCAGACTCGATCGGTTGCCCGACCCGATCGTTCGCAGCGCGCGTTCCCGCCACGACGAGGCCCGCACGCGTGCGGCCACCGCGATTGCCTCGACGGAAGCGCACACCGCCGCGGCCTGCACGGCCGAGGTCACCGGCGTCGTCCAACAGGTCGACCAACGGCTCGCCGCCGGCGCCGACCCCGAGCAGATCGCCGCCTTCGTCGATCGTTGGCGCGAGCAGATGGCGGCGGCCTGGCCGCCGCCGGGCAATTTCCGGCCGGATGCCGACCCGTGGCCGGCGTTGGAGGCCATGGTGCGCGACTGCGAACGAGCGGTCGCGACCGCACGGATCCGACATGCGGACCAGCGCCAGCAACTGCGTTTCGACCTCGCCTGGCGAACTGCCTGTGCCGGTCACCCTCGCGATGCCCTGGCGCTGTTGGCCGAGGTGCCCGCGGCGAGCGCCGCGCTGCAGCGCTCGGTCGCGGACCACCGGGCGGTGTTGCTCGCCGCCGACAAGGTCGCGATCGCGGTGTTGCGCGCGTTGCAGGCTGCTCCAGGCACGGTGCTGGCGTTTCCGCGCGCCACCCCTGGGACCCAGGTCGAGGTCCGGGTGGCTGCCGAGGCCGACCATCCGGGTTTGCAGGTGGTCCACGCCGGCGGTGTCGTAATACCCGCGGCGTTGACGGAATTCCGCTTCGATAGCCTGCTGCATGCGGCGACGCAGCTGCGGCCGGACCTGTTCCGCGGCATTCCGGCGCGCGAGCGCGACCTCGGTTGCCTGGTGCTGGCGATGATCGGCGACGACATGGCCGGGCTCTCTGCGCGCGTGCAGGGCGCCGGCGCCGAGTTCCTGCTCGAACAGGTCTGGCCGCGGATCCTGCGGGTGCGCGAACAGCGCGGGGAGGCGCCGCTGGACCGGGCGACGCTGTGGCGCAGCCTGTTGGCTGCCTGGCAAGCGGCGAAGGATGCCGGCGACCTGTCGCCGTTGAACGGCGCGATTGCGACCTTCGACAACCGGTTCGGCAGGGAAGCGACTGCTGCCGAGCTCGCCGAACTGCGGACGATCCGGGCCTGGCAACAACAGGAGATCCGGCGGCGCAGCGTACTGCACGACCTGCGCAGTGCTTCGCGCAGCGAGGAAGTCGCCGTGACCTCCGGCGCCGATGGCTCGTTGCAGGCGGCTGTCGGCATTGCCGCCGCGGTCCTGCGCAGCGACGCGTCCGGCGGGTTCGAGCTCAGCGGCGAGATGCTGGTGTTCGCCGGCGGCGCGCGGCCGTGGAGCGAACTGTCCGCGCAGCGCCTGCAGGTCGATGCCGGATTGCCGCTGGGTGGTGACCGGTATCAGGCGACGATCGAACTGGTGCTGCCGCCGGCGGCGGCCGGGACGCGCCTCTACGCGATCGAATTCCGGGGAGCTGCGGTGTTGATCGCCGTGCTGGCGGACGACTCGGTCCGGGCCGCGGTGCTCGACGGGCCACTCGAACGCAGTGAGGTCGCGCAGCGCGCCTTCAAGGACGCCGTCAGCGGTCTGCTCGACGCCCGACCGACCGGCGTCGCCATCGCCGGTGCCGTGCATCGGCTGACCATCGAAGTCGCCGGGCGGGAGCGGGCCACGATCCGGGTGCTGTTCGAGGACGTTGAGCTGTGCGCCGTGGTGCGGGGGCTGGAAACGGCGCCGCCGCCGACGATGACCCTGTATCCGTTGCAGGAGATCGCAGTCCGGCGCGTCGCGATCACCGCCACCGGACTCTGATCGACGAGTTCAGCGTGCCGGCGCGGACAGCGAGTCGGCAGGGGTCGGCGCGCGGCGGCGCGCGAGCGCGGGCAGGGCAGCTTCGTAGCCGAGCAGCAAGTCGCGGCTGCCATCGTCGGCAGCGTACTCCCGCAGCAACAACAGGGATTCGAGCGCCCGGTGATGGTCCGCCTGCCGCGTGGCGTCGTCCCAGCGCAGTCGCAGGTCGGCCACGGTGTCAGGCTGCAGCGCCATCGCGTTGGCGCGCACGCGCCGCGCCGCCGCGGTATCGCCCTGGCGCTGCAGGGCGATGGCCTCGGCCCGCAGCATGTCGGCCGGATCCGGCGCCCGGACACGTTGTTGTTCGACCGCGAACGAACGCGTGCAGCGGGCGCGTGCGACCGGGTCGTTCGCCAACAGCATGGCGGCCAGGGCGCCATGGCTCGATGTCGGATCGGCGGTGACGGTGTGGGCCAGCGCACTGACCGGCTGCCAGGCGTCCGCCAGACCCGGTGCCAGCGCCGCTGCCGTTCGTGCGGCTGCCAACGCTGCGTCGAGATCGCCGGCCGCGCGCTGGCGGTGTGCCGTCCGCAGCCAGGCGCGCGCAGTCCACTCGGAATGACGCACACAACAGCCGGTTGCCTGCGGCATGGGCTGATGGCCAGACCACGCCTCGAGCGTGGCGAGCAGGGCCGTCAAGTGACCAAGGAGGCGGGCGGTCTCGGCGCCGTCGCTGTGCAGTTCGATCGCGCACGTGCGCGCGGTCGTCGGCCGCACTTCGAAGCGCCGCTGACCTTCGCGAACGGGAACGGCCTCGGTGGCGCTGATCGACTGCAGCCGGATCGTCAGTGCCGACTGCGAATCGGGCAACGGCACCAGGCGGGAATTGGCCGCGGTTCGCCACCGACCGTCCCGATCCCGATGCTGGACCAGCGAGAAGGTGTCGTCGCGCACGATCGCCAGGGCGCCGGCGTGCCAGGGCAGCGGATCGGCGCCCGGGGCTTCGGCGCGTAGCACTTCTGCACAGGCCCAGGCGGCCACCGGCGCCGCAACGGCTGCAGTCAGGGTCGCGACCGGGGTCGATCGTGGCGTTGTCGTACAGCCGACGAACAACCCGCCAGCGATCAGCCAGCGGGCAAGCAACTTCGGATGGCAGGGTTCGGCGAGCACTGCTGCTTCCATCGGCAGCAGTCGGCCGTCCCTGAGATCGCGCGTCCCGTTCCGGGACTGGCGGTGTCGCCGCGCGCGGTCAGCGCTCGGCGATCGCGACCGCCAGGGCATGCCCGGCGTCGTGGCTGAGGGTCAGATGGATCCGTTCGATCTGCCGCGCGGCGGCGTGGGTCGCGGCCCTGCCGTGCAGTTGGATGCCGACGGCGCCACTGCCGTTGCGGACGACCTCGATGTCGACGAAGCGGATGCCCTCGGTCCAGCCGGTACCAAGACACTTCATGACCGCCTCCTTGGCGCCAAAGCGCGCGGCCAGGGATGCCGCCGGCGACGCCAGGCCGAGGCAGTAGGAGCGTTCGGCGGCGGTGAACACGCGACCGAGGAACGCGTCGCCGCGGCGTCGCCACAGCGCCGCAATGCGGTCGATGGCGACCAGGTCCGAACCGATGCCGACGATCATCGCGGCCAGTATCGCCAGTGCGTCGCCCGCAGGCCATGGCGGGCGGCGACGAACGCCCGCAGCCGCCAGTGGTGCGGGCCGCCACCGGCGATCACATGCACGCAATCGCGCCACAGTTCGTCGCGATCCGACTGCGAGGGGCTCGGCCGGTTGCCCGGATGGCTGTGCAGGAAGCCCACGAACGCGCGTCCGGCGGCCCGCAGCGCGGCCTCGCGGTGCGCGAACGCGGTCGGATCGACGGCGAAACGGTCCGCGGCACCCGCGACGTTGGGGAGGGGCATGCAGGCCGTCAGGTGCACCTGCGTCCCATCCAGGCGGCCACCCAGCACCGCCACGGCCTCGAACGGTGCCGCGGCGGTGCAGATCGCCGTCAGCACGCGGCGGAGTTCCCGCGGGCAGTACACCGCAGTGCTGGCAGCCAGGGGCATCGCCGCACGGTAGCCGCGGCGCTGGTGTCCGGCGAGGCCAGTCGGTACACGAGGGTGATGTCTTCCGAGCCGCTCTACGGCACGCCGCGCGTGCATCGCGATCCGATCGGTCCACTGGTGGCGCCGCTGGTGCGGGCGACGACGTCCGGGCAACCCGACACCGAGGCCCTGCGTGCCTGTGGCGCTGGCGAACGCAGTGGCGATTTCTATCAGCGGGTCGGGCATGCCAACGGCCGGCAGTTCGAGTCGTTGGTGGCCGAACTCGAGGGCGCCGATGGTGCCGTGGCGTTTGCCAGCGGCATGGCGGCGATGACTGCGGCGATCCTGACCTTTGCCGGGGCCGGCAATCGGGTCCTCATTGCCGAGGAGATCTACGGCGGCACCAGCGGGCTGGCGAACGTGGACCTGCCGCGGTTTGGCGTGCACGTGGAACGGTTCTCGTCGCTGGATCTGTCGACGCTCGATCGGGCGCTGCAACGACCGGCTCGACTGGTGGTGTTCGAGACGCCGATCAATCCGACGCTGCGGGTGATCGACTTGCGCGCGGTGACGGACCGCTGCCGTGAGCTCGGTGTGCTGTCCATCCTGGATGGCACGTTCGCGCCGCCGCCGATCCAGCGGGCGTTGCAACACGGTGTGGATCTGGTCGTGCATTCGGCGACGAAGTTCTTCGGCGGGCACAGTGACGTGCTGGCCGGGGTGGTGGCGGGACGGCATGCGCTGCTGACCTCGATCGATGGCTTCCGCCGGCGGACGGGCGCGATCCTGGCGCCGGACCCGGCGTGGCTCCTGTGTCGATCGTGGCCGACGTTGCCGTTGCGGTTGCAGGCGCAACAGGCGGCGGCGATGGAACTGGCGTTGCGGTTGCGGGAACTGGTCGGTCGCGGGCCGATCGTCGGGGTGTCGTACCCCGGGCTGCCGGAACATCCGGATCGGGCGGTGATCGAGCGGCAGATGAGCGGTGGTGGGTGTGTCGTCAGTTTCGAGGTTGCGGGCGGGTTGCCGCGGGCACGGGCGGTGCTCGATGGGTTCCACGTGATTGCGCGAGCGGCGTCGCTCGGTGGGGTGGAGTCGCTGGCGACGCTGCCGGCGTTCACCACGCATGCAGCGCTGGATGCGGCGGCGCGGGCGCGAGCGGGGATTCCGGATGGACTGATCCGGGTGGCGGTGGGATTGGAGGGGGCGGCGATACTGTTCGAGGATGTCGTCCAAGCCTTGGCCCACTGAGGTCGAGGTCGACGACGGCAACCCCAGGTCGGAGCCTCGGGCAAGGCCGCGCGGTGGCGCGCCGCAAGGTCGTGCGCTACCTTGCCGCGTCCGTTCCAAGGACCTCATGAACCGACCCTCCTCGCTGCTGCTCGCCGGCCTGCTGTCGTCGTTCGCCGCGTTCGCCCAGACGCCCGCCGGCAATGCGGCGCCGACCCGCCCGCCGGCGACCGTCGTCGCGGTCTTCGACCCCGTCAAGGTGATCGATCAGTTCCCGAAGGCCGCGGCCGGCCTCGGCAGGCTCAAGCAGCAGCGCGACGCGGTGCAGGAACAGGTGGACAAGGCCAAGCGGCGTTTCGAGACGGTCAAGCTCGAGCGCGATGGACTCAAGCCAGGTTCGCGCGAGCGCGCCGAGAAGGACATCGAACTGCAGGTCATGCTGAAGGAATTCGAGCTGCGCGAACGGCTGTTCGATGCCGACCTCGACCAGAAGCGGGACGAGATCCTGGCCGCGATCTACGAAGACATCGAGAAGGCCGTCGCCGCGGTGGCCAAGGCCAGGGGCGTCGACGTCGTGCTGCGCCTGCATCCCGGCGCGGCCGGGGATGGCTCGGCGACCGCCAAGACCCAGATCTTCGAACGGCGGGAGGTCTGGTATGCGGCCGACGCCGTCGACCTGACTCCGGCCATCGTCAAGTGGCTGCAGGTGGAGTTGCCGCCCGAACCCAAGGACGGCCCCAAGGACGCCGCTGGCGACAAGGGCACGGCACCGACCGTCGGCAAGTCCGGCAACAACCAGTGAGCGCGCGTCCACCCGTTCCGTCGTGCCGACCATGACCCAACCGCCACCTCCCGCCGCGCGCGCGCAGCGCACCCTGAAGGGTCCGGTCGACTACCGCGGCACCGGCCTCCACTCCGGCAAGGAGATTCGCGTCGTGCTGCGTCCGGCCGAAGCCGGCACCGGCGTGTCGTTCGTGCGCACCGACATCGAGAATCACCCGGTCGTGCGCGCGCAGGGCGCCAACATGAAGGCCCGGCAGCGCCGCACCTGCATCCAGGACGGCCGCGCCGAGGTCTACACCTGCGAGCACCTGCTCGCCGCGTTGTATGCGACCGGCGTCGACAACGCCGTCGTCGAGATCGACGGCGAAGAGGTGCCCGGCATGGATGGCGCCGCCGCCGAGTTCCTGCGTGGCATCAAGGAGGCAGGAGCGGTCGAACTGCGCGCGACGCGGCCGGTCTACTCGGTCAAGCAGCCGATCTACGTGCGCGACGGCAACGCCAGCCTGGTTGCGCTGCCCGGCAACGGCAAGCTGACCGTCGAATACCACCTCGACTACCCGGCCAAGAACGGCACCGTCGGCGCGACCCGGCAGATCGTCAATTTCGAGCTGAGCGCCGAGACCTTCGAGCGCGACATCGCGCCGGCGCGCACGTTCGTGTTCGCGCACGAAGTCGAAGCGCTGCGTGCGGCCGGGCTCGGCAAGGGCGCCAGTCCACAGAATACGCTGGTGGTGGGGCCGGCGGGACCGCGCGAGAATGTGTTGCGCTGGGACGACGAACTGGCGCGGCACAAGATCCTCGACCTGATCGGCGATATCGCCAACGTCGGCTTCGACCTGGATGCCCACGTGATCGCCACACGTTCGGGCCACGGCCTCAACATGCAACTCGTGCAGCGGCTGATCGAGGAGCGCGAACGCGAGCAGGACCAGGGCGAGGCGCCGATCGACACGGGCCTCGACATCCGCGAGATCCTGAACCTGCTGCCGCACCGCTATCCGTTCCTGCTGATCGATCGCGTGATCGAGCTGGATGGCTTCCAGCGCGCGGTGGCGCTCAAGAACGTCACCATCAACGAGCCGTTCTTCCAGGGCCACTGGCCCGAGCAGCCGATCATGCCGGGCGTGCTGCAGCTCGAGGCGATGGCGCAGCTCGCCGGCGTGCTGCTGCTGCGCAAGCTCGAGAACACCGGCAAGCTCGCCGTGCTGTGGAGCATCGACAAGGTCAAGCTGCGCGGGGCCGTCGTGCCCGGCGACCAGCTGCGCATCGAAGTCGAGACGATCCGCGCCAAGCCGCAGGTCGGCCACGTGCGCGCGCGCTGCAAGGTCGCCGGCCGGCTGGTCGCCGAGGCCGAACTGAAGTTCACCCTGGTCGACGCCTGATGAAGACGCGCATCGCCGTGGTCGGGGTCGGGCATCTCGGGCGACATCACGCCCGGCTGCTGCGCGAACTGGACTGCGAACTGGTCGCCGTCGCCGATCCGGACGAGCGGGCGCGCGCGGCCGCCGAGCAGGCCTACGGAGTGCCCGCGCTCGCCGACTACCGTGAACTGGCTCGGCAAGGTCGACGCGGTGACCGTGGTCGTGCCGACCAAGCTGCACCGCGACGTCGGCGCGTGTTCCTCGAACACGGCGTCGACGTGCTGGTCGAGAAGCCGATCGCGCGCACTTCGGCCGAGGGCCGCGAACTGGTCGACCTGGCGCGCCGCCATGGCCGCATCCTGCAGGTCGGGCACGTCGAACGCTTCAATGTCGTGCTGCAGGGCATCGCCGAGATCGGCAAGAAGGCGCGCTACATCGAGTCGCACCGGCTGGCACCGTTCAGCTTCCGCAGCACGGACATCGGCGTCGTGCTCGACCTGATGATCCACGACCTCGACCTCGTGCTGGCGCTGGTCGACAGCGAGATCGTCTCGGTCGACGCGTTCGGCGGCGCGGTGTTCACGCCGGCCGAGGACATGGCGTCGGCGATCATCAAGTTCGAGAACGGCGCGGTCGCGCACCTGACCGCCAACCGCGTCGCGCTGAAGCCGATGCGCAAGATGCGCGTGTTCTCGCCGGAGGGCTACGCCAGCCTCGACTTCCAATCGGCGCAGGGCATGGTCGTGCGCAAGAACGCCGGCTGGGATCTGCAGAAGCTCGATCTCGACAAGATCGATCGGACGCAGGTCGGCGACCTGTGGAAGTTCGTGTTCGACGGACTGCTGCGGTTGGACCAGTACCTGAAGCTTGACGAGGGCAACCCGCTGAAGGCGGAACTGGCGGCGTTCCTGACCGCGGTGCAGCAGCGCAGCGCGCCGGTCGTTTCCGGCGAAGACGGCGTCCGGGCGGTGGCCGCAGCCGAGAAGGTGGTCGCGGCGATCGCGCAGAACCGATGGGAGTGAGGTCGGATTCCGCGGCGCTTGCAGGTCGGCGACCTGCTAACCTTCCGACATCGGGGGCTCCGTCCTGCCGCTCCCGCGCTGACGCGGGCCACAAAGTTGAACCGATGACCATTCGCCGGGGTCCGACCCTGCCGTGAGGCGGGAGCGGGCGGCAGTCGCCGTACCGCACCCAAATCCTCCGGGGGGATCCCACCTGAACCCAAGGGTTCAACCGGCCCTCTGTCCACGGAGCAAGTGGGCGCGGAGCCCCTCGATTTCGCCGCCCGGAACGGCTAGCTTCGCCACTTCCGCGTGACGACCGGTCGGCGTCACGCGACGCGGTCCTCAGTGCCCACGGGTGCTGGCTTTCGAGGTGGCAGCATGCGGCAGTTCCTGCTCGGTCTGGTCGTGGCGGCGTTGGTTTGGTGGGGCTACTCGACGTTTCTTGCTGGTGACGAGCGCAGCGGTGGCGAGCCGCCGGCGAATGTCCCGCAGGACCTGGGTGAAAAGCTGCGCACCGCGCAGGGGGATGGGCCCCTGGAGAAACCGTCAGCGGACCCCGGCGTGCCGATGCAGCCCCTGAACGCTCGACCTTCGGGCAGCGTTTCTGACGTTGCGGTTGCCGAGGCCGACCTGGCCGCCGTGGCTGCGGGCGAGCAGCAGGCCTCGACCCAGGCCTGGCTGGTCCTGGCCGCCGGCGTCGGCGGTGGCGCGCGCAAGCAATGGGCAGATGCCCTGGCTCGCGGGTGCCCATCCCTGGAAGACCCGGAAGCCCTGCTTCGCAGCCTCGGTGTCAACAACGCGTTCCTGCATAGCGAAGAGGGGCGGGCGCGGGCCAAGCAGCTCGTCGACGGCATCGCCGGTTGGGCCGACGACAAAGCCGTGCCGCTGACCTCGCGGTTGCTCGAGGCCTGCATGCGCGGGCCGATCGAAAAGGCGCAGACTGACGCCCGTGCCGCCGTCGACTCGATCTACGAGGGCCACCGGAAACGCGTCGACCGTTGGTTGTGTGACCCGGCCAACGTCGCCAGAGCGCGCAGCCACGTGGTCGCCAAGGGCGAAGGCCTGCAGAAGATCGCGAACCGTTTCCGGCGCGAGGGAATCCTCGTGGACGACGGTTCGTTGGCGATCCTCAACCGGATCCACAACCCCAACGCGCTGCAGGTCGGTCAGAAGATCAAGATCCCGATCGACCCCATCCATGCGGTGGTCGAGAAGCGGTCGTTCCTGTTGGCGGTCTACGTCGGGGACCAGGTCCTGCGCCTCTACTGGGTCGGTCACGGCGCCGACAGCAAGACGCCAGTTGCGGAGTTCACGGTGTCCGACAAACTCGAGCGTCCGGACTGGTTCGCCCCAGACGGCCGCCAGATCGC
>JADJPQ010000016.1:0-2500 GCA_016713175.1 Planctomycetota bacterium | reverse complement strand
TAAAAAGTAACGGAGGAGTACAAAGGTACCCTCAATGCGGTTGGCAATCGCATGAAGAGCGTAAAGGTATAAGGGTGCTTGACTGCGAGACACATAGGTCGAGCAGGTACGAAAGTAGGTCTTAGTGATCCGGTGGTCCCGTGTGGAAGGGCCATCGCTCATCAGATAAAAGGTACTCCGGGGATAACAGGCTGATCTCGCCCAAGAGTCCATATCGACGGCGTGGTTTGGCACCTCGATGTCGGCTCATCGCATCCTGGGGCTGAAGGCGGTCCCAAGGGTTGGTCTGTTCGCCCATTAAAGCGGTACGTGAGCTGGGTTTAGACCGTCGTGAGACAGGTCGGTCCCTATCTGGTGTGGGCGCAGGATGACTGCGGAGACTCTTTCCTAGTACGAGAGGATTGGAAAGAACGGACCTCTGGTGTGCCAGTTGTCGCGCTAGCGGCATCGCTGGATAGCTACGTCCGGAACGGATAAGCGCTGAAAGCATCTAAGCGCGAAGCCAACTCCAAGAAGGGTCATCCCTACCAGACGCCTGGTAGACTACCAGGTTGATAGGCCGGCGGTGTACGTGCAGCAATGCACTCAGCCAACCGGTACTAACCAGTCGATCGGCTTGACCTCATTCCCACTCAGATTCTCACGATCTCTTTCCACCAACCCGAATTGTCGTTCGCCCGCGCGCGAGCAAGCCTGCAGGCCGTCGACCGAGAGGTCGAGAGCCCGGCGTCGCTCCTGCGCGTAGCGACAAGCTCTTTCAAGCGACTCCCGGTGCCCATACCTGGCTGGAAATACCCGTTCCCTTTCCGAACACGGCAGTCAAGCAGCCAGGGCCGATGATAGTGCTCTGCGCGAAAGTAGGTCAGTGCCGGGTCATTGTTCGAACGCCCCAGGACCCTTCGGGTCCTGGGGCGTTCTCGTTTTGCCCGCGCCGCTCGGCGAGGCGCCAGCCAGCGAACCACGCCTCCGGCGCCGAACGCGGCGCGGAAGGCTCGCTGCGGCCCGCTGGCGCGGGCCTCGCTCGCGCCCGGCAGCCGCAGAGGCGGCTGCCGAAGCCTTCGGTCCGCCATTCGGCCTTGCTCCTCTTTCCTTTTCCCGGTGCAGGGTCCGTTTCGCAGACGCTTGCCTGGCTCACGGGTTTGGTTCGGACGGGGTCGGCTCGGCGCCGACTTCGATCATCCCATCCACCACCCGGACCGGGTATGTCGCGACACTCCACTCCTTGCCGACATCGCACCGGCCGGTCCGCAGGTCGAACTCCCAGCAGTGCAGGAAGCACACGACCTTGCCCCCGAGCACCGTGCCATCGCACAACGGCGCGCCGGCATGGGGGCATGGATTGTCGAGTGCGACGTAGCCGCCCTCGAGCGGGAACACGGCCAGCCAGCGCCCTTCGACCTTGACCGGGGCGCCGGGCGCAAACTTCAGCTCGTCGGCGCGGCCGACGGCAAGCCAGCGGGTCATTGCCTGGCCTTGGCGAACGCGTAGCGGCGCAGGATCCGGCCTTCTTCCTGGTACTTGCGCTCGAAGTTCGTCGGCGAGAACGCAACGCCCTGGCCGTCGGCGAGCAGCCGTTCTTCCTCGGCCCGATCCCGGACGAGTTCCGGTGCCGTGCCGAGCACGCGAGCGATCTGTCCCGCATACGCGGCGTTGTCGGTGGCGACGTAGAGATACCCATCGTCGCGCAGCACTCGCGCCAGCATGGCCGGCACCTCCGGCGTGAAGAACCGTCGGCCCGCGTGCCGGCGCTTGGGCCACGGATCCGGATAGTAGACGTGCACCGCTCGCAGCGAGGCTGCCGGCACCCGGTCTTCGAGATACAGCTTGCCGTTGTCGATCAGCAGCAAGCCGTTCTGCCGCCGCAGCGAGTGCAGCTTGCTCGCCGCCAGGGACGCGTAGCCGGGGGCCGCCTCGATGCCGAGGAAGAACACGGCCGGTTGCCGTTCGGTCGCTGCCAGCAGGAAACCGCCCTTGCCTGGCCCGATCTCGATCTCGATGTCGCGGAATGACGCCGGTACCAGTTCTTCCAGCGGCGCCGGATCCTGCCCGCCGAACACGAGCCGGTCGCCCGGATCCTCGTCACTCTTGTCCGTCCGCGCGCGGAACGACAGCTTGCCCCCCTGGTGCATGCGGGGGTTGAACGCGGGCTTCCCGGTCGGTGAGGGCATCCGTTCCGAGCATAGCGAACGGCCGGGCGCCGCCTAGCATCCCAGGTCTGTGCCGCGCGAGTCCGCCCGCCGCCCGCCGTTGCTGGTTCTCGGTGAACGCCTGGTCGCCGCCCGCGGCGCCGTGTTGCTGGTTGCCGTCGCGGTCGTCGCGCTGTTCGCGCTCGCGCTGCCGGACCTGCGGATCGGCTATTCGATCGCCGGCTTCTTCCGCAGCAGCGATCCCGTCCTGCGCGCGGCGATGGCTCACTACCAGGGCGATGACGCTTTCGAGTGGCCCGACAACCTCCTGCTGTTTGCGTGGACCGAGCCGGATCCGACCGGCGACGAGTCGC
>JADJPQ010000015.1 GCA_016713175.1 Planctomycetota bacterium | reverse complement strand
GCCCGGCCATAGGCGCCGGAGTTGTGCACGTAAGTCACCGTGAACGTCGACGCGGTCTGGTTGTCGATGCGGATGTCGACGATGCGATAGCCCTGGCCGACGGTGTTGTTGATGTCGTTGAACGACTGACCGGTCCAGACCTGCCACAGGGTCGGGGCGATGTTGGCGCGGTCGTCCTGTGCAGTCGCGGGGAGGAACAAGCCGAACGTGATGGCGGCGAGCAGCAGGAAACGGCGAACGGGGGTCGGTGACATGGCGATGGACCTCTCTGCGGCGTGGTAGCGGCGACGCAGTTTCCGGTCCATGCGCCAGGATTGGGCAGCGTGGCTCACGATGTTGCCGAAAAACTCAGCCGGCCCGGCGTTGGGCTTGCCAAGACCACGCGGCCGGCGAAGGTCTACCGGCAGACTGCGGTTGGCCGCAAACGAGGCGCGGCTGGAATGTCGCATGGTGCGTGGCGCGCTGCGAGAGCGCCCGCAGTCGCCAAGGTCCTTGCCGCCGTGGATACCATTGCTTGCACCATCCCCGATTCCACGGAATCGGTGGCCCGTCGTCGTCCGCCCCGTCGCACGACGCCAAGGACTCCCATCCATGCACCGCCAGCCTTTGACCGCACGTTGGTTCCTGCTCGTCCTCTGTTCGCTGCCCGGCATGGCCCTGCCGCAGGCGCCGGGCGCCGTGGGGTCGGGCGACAAACGCACGCCCATCAACCAGGGCATGCTGCCACTCACCATCACAAGGGCCGGATCGTACTACCTCGCCAACAACCTGACTTGGGACAGCCTCGGTACCGCGATCACCATCAACGACACCACGGTCGGCGACAACCGCGTGACCATCGATCTCAACGGTTTTGAACTGCGCCGCTCCTTGCCGGCGGCGGGCAATACCTTCGGGATCTCCGTCATTGGCGGTGACGGCAACTCGATCGCCATCAGCAACGGCACGATCACCGGCTTCCAGTACGGCGTCTTCAGCAACGGATCCGGGCTGCGGGTCGAACGGATGGGCTTCAGCAGGAACAACATCGGGATCCACAGTTCCGCGGGGGGGGCGACGCTCGCACACTGCACATTCACGGTATGTGGCACGGGCGTGTCCATCTCCTCCGGGACGGTGACGGGCGGCAACGTGGTGATCGATTGCGCTGCCAAGGGATGCGGGGTCGGGTTCAGCGGAATCGGAGACTCACTGTTCGACCGGTGCTCCGCGCACGCGATCGCCGACCGGGCATTTCGCTTGCTGTCCGGGGCGACGATGCGCAACTGCACCGCCAACGGTGTCGTCGGCGCTTCCTTGGAAGGCGCGGGCAACGTCGTCGAGAACTCGCGCTTCGCCGATTGCAGCACCTGGAGCATCGCCGTGAACGGCTCGAACAACCGCGTCGTCGACAACCACGCGGTGGGTCCGAACTCCCTCGCCGCCAACGCCGGCGGCATCCTCGTGGGCAGCACCGCCACCGGCAACTACCTGGCCGGAAACTCGATCGCCCGTCACTGGACGAACCAGGTGCTCAGCAACTACGACATCCGCAATCCGGACAACCGGATCGAGGTCGTGCTGGTGCAACTGCCCCAGCGGATCACCTGGCCCGGCACGGTCTTGCTGCGCGGCAGCCTGCTCGCTACGCCCAACCAGAGCGGCATCACGGTCGCCGCCGACAACGTCACCATCGACCTCGGCGGCCATGCCCTCATCGGGGTGAGCAACTCGACCGATGGCATCAGTGTGCCCACCACGCGGAAGAACCTCGTGGTCATGAACGGCACGATCAGCGGTTTCGGCGGCACGGGCATCGCGGCCACCAATGTGACTTCCGGCCGCTACGCGAGCTTGACGCTGGACGGCAACGGCGGGTACGGGCTGTCCACCGGCTCCAGTGCCAATGTCGAGTCGTGCACGGCCACTGGCAACACCCCTGTCGGGCATCATCACCGCCGCCGCCAGCCAGGTTCGCGGTTGCGTTGCCGTCGGCAACGGCGCCGTCGGCATCTCCCTGGGCGCGCGTTCCCAGGCCCTCGATTGCCAGTGCTCCAACAACACCGGCAGCGGCGTGTTCGTCAGCGACGGCGGCGACGTGTCGCGCTGCGAGTTGAACAACAATGTCCGGGAGGGCGTGTTCGCCAACAACGGCTGCAAGATCGTCGACTGCAACCTGCGCGAGAACGGCCTCGACGGCATCCGCGTCGGCTGGTCGTGCTCCGTGCTGCGCAACAACACCAACGGCAACGGCACCGCAGCAGGCACGCAGGGCGGCATCCTGGTCATCGGCAGCGCCAACCGCATCGAGGGCAACAACCACTCGTACGAGGACCGCGGCGTCCTGGTCAGCGGCGCCGGCAACATCATCCTGAAGAACACGGCCAACAGCGCGCCGTTCCAGATCGCGGCCGGCAACAGCCACGGGCCGTTGATCACGGTCGCGAATGTCGGCGACATCACCGGCGTCGCCGGCGCCAACCACCCCTGGGCCAACTTCATCTACTGATCGAAAGCGCTGGCTGCACCCCGAAAGCCACGATGATCCCACGATGACCCACCTCCATTGCTGCGGTTTCAGTCTGACGTTCCTTGCCGCCGCGGTCGCCCAGGCCCCATCGCCCCAGGCCTGGCTGCAGGCCCGCTACGGCCAGCAGCTGCCCCGCATGCTTGCTTCGCAGGTGCTGGCCGACGCGCAGGCGGCCGGGTTGGTGGCGACACCGGCAGCGCGCGTGGCGATGAAGCAGGCGTTCTACGCCTTGACGGGCAAGCTCGGGCGGGTGCCGCCGTATCGCCGCACCGACGCCGGCATCCGGCAGGTCGTCGCGACGACCCCTGGCGGCATCGAGATGGCGATGGAGCACGAGTTCAACGACTCGTGGCGCTGGGCCGATGCGCTCGGCGCCAACACGGTCGCCACCGGTGACAATGCCACGCCGAACGACCTCGATACCTGGACCTACGTTGCCGACGGCCTGCAGTTGGTGACGTTCGCCGTCACCGGCACCGGGCCCTCGCCGATCGTCGATTCGACGATCACCATCAAGGACAGCCAGGGCGATCCGGTTGCGTTCGCCGACACCGCCGGCAACCAGAGCCTGAGCCTCTACCTGCCGGCCGGCACGTTCCACGTCGAGGTCGGTGCCTGGATGAACACCTTCACCACGCCTGCCACCTACGAAGGCGGCGGTTACGACCTCACGATCACGACCGCGGCGTTGAACACCGGCACGCCGCGCCTCCTGGTTGCTGCCGCCAACGGCACCACGCAGGTGCCAGCCGGCGCTGGCCATGACGTGTTCCGCATCGCGCTGACGTCGGACAGCCGCGTGGCGCTGAGCGCAAGCAGCACGGGTGACACGGTGCTGTGGCTGCAGCGGAGCAACGGCGCCCTGGTGTTCGCCAATGACGACAGCACGATCGGCGGGCTGAGCGCCGCCGCCGACGTCGACCTGCTGGCCGGGACCTACTACGCGTACGTCACCGACTTCGGGGGCACGGCCGGTCTGGCCTTCACCCTCACGAAGGCGGTGACGCCATTGCTCCCCATGCGCGACGTCGCCACCAGCCCGCTCGTCACCGACACGCTGGCCGGTCCGGAGAGCATGCGGCTGTATCGCCTGAACCTCGGCTTCAACCAGGGCGTCACCCTGGTCACCGGGGCGAACGGCGCGGGCGCCGGCGACACGGTGCTCAGCATCATGGACCGCCGCTACGGCCTCGCCGTCGAGAACGACGATGCCCTCAGCGGCTATGCGCGCCTGTCGGGCAGCCTGCCGCTGGGCAACTGGCTCGTCGCGGTCACCCCGTTCCCCGGCGCTGCGGGTGGCTACTCGCTGACGACCACGGTGGGTTCGCCGTATGTCAGCACGCCGCTGACCTTCGGCACCAATGGCGTGGCGATCCCGGCGACCCCTGGGGCATTCGCGTCCTATCACGTCAGCAACTGCACCGAGACGTCGACACGGCTGCGCGTGCCGACCCCGAATGGCAGCGAATACACGCTCCTCGACCAGAACGGCGTCGGCGATTCGCTGCCGGGGTCGGACTGGTATGCCCAGGCTGTGGAACTCGCGGCCGGCACCAGTCAGGTGCTCGTGTTCAGCCGCCTGGCGGTGCCGTTCGCGTTTGCGTTGGACGTACTGCCCACCCTGGCCATCGAAGCGAGTCGCGTGCGCACGCGCTCCAAGGAGGGTGACGCCGCGATTCTGCTGGCATCGCTGTCGCCGCTGACTCCCGGCGTCAACCTCGGCCTCGGCGATCGCGGTCTGCTGTGCCTGCCGCTCGGCACCATCGCAACCGTCGGCCTGCAGATTGTCGGGCCGTCCGGGATCATCGACTGGGCGGGCGCGCCGCCCGTGCCCTTCAATATCAACCTGCAGCAAGGGGATCTGCACACCGGCGCGACCTGGACCCCGGGCTTCTTCGGGAGTTGGCGCAACGTGCATCGACTCTGAAGTCGACGAGGCAACCAGTGCCTGGCCCGCGACGCCCATGCCACGCGCCGCGGTGCCGCAGTCGCTTTCCGCCGCTGGCTCGTCTCTCCGCCACGACCGAGCTGCGGCGCTACCAGACGCGCTGCCGGACCGCCGCCACCTGGTCCGCCTCGCCGCGCCGGGTGTACAGCTCGACCAGCGTGTCGCGCAGCCAGCCCGCTTGCCGGACGTCCCCCCGCATGGCCTCGAGCCGCGCGAACGCCTGGGCCGCCACCGGCAGCGCCGCGTCGTACTGCTGCTGTTCGATGAGACTGCGCGACAGCCAATGCTGCGTGTAGGTCCACTCGGAGTGATCCTCGCCGAAGGTCATCGCGGCGATGACACCCGCGGCGCGAAACTCCGGTTCCGCGGCCTGCGGCTGCCGCATGCGCATGCGGGCGATCCCGAGTCCGACCCTGGCCCGACCCACGCTCGGATGGTCGGGGCCCAACGTCGTCATGAACAGGTCCCGCGCGCCGACGAACGCCTCGACGGCTTCCTCCTGCCGTTGCTGGCGCGACAGCACCGTCGCCAGGGCCATCCAGGTCACGGCGGTCTCCGAGTGCTCACCGCGCACTCGCCGCCGCACCTCGAGCAACGCCCGCAGTTCCTGTTCAGCACCGACCAGGTCACCCTGATCGAGCCGCAGCACACCCAGGTTGTGGCGCACCGACAGCGTCTCGACGTGTTCGTCGCCGTGCAGGTTGCGGCACATCGTCAGCTGTTCGGCCAGCAACGGGGCGGCTTCCGCGAAGCGCCGATTGCGGTGCAGATACACCGCGTAGTTGCCGATCGTCGTCGGCAACTCCGGATGCCCCGGCGGCAGCACGCGCCGCTGCACCGCCAGAGCCGTCTGGAACAACGGCTCCGCCTCGTCATGCCGTTCGAGCAGTCCGAGCACTTTGGCGAGTTGCGCCTGGTCCAGGGCCACCGTCGCATGGTCGGCGGAGAAGCGCCGCAGATCGCGCGCCAACACCTCCCGGAGCAACCGCTCCGACTCGCGGTAGTCACCGGCATCCTCCGCCAGCTGGGCCAGCTCGAACAGCGCGGCGTCGACGTCGGGGTGCGCGTCGCCGGAGTGGCGCCGCGACAGTTCCAGCGCCTTGGCGAGATGATCCTGGGCCTCCTCGAGCCGGTCCAGGTTGCGGCAGGTGCGACTGAGTTCCCGATGCAGGGTGATCATCCCGCCGTCGTCGTCAAGACCACGGTCGGCGGCGGCAACCTCCTTGAGCAAGGCCAGCGAAGCCTCGGCTCGACCGCTTTCCCGCAGCACGACCGCGCGCCCGAGGCGCAGGTCCGCCAACGCCGCCGCGTCGACGTCTTCCGGCTGCAACGGGTATTGCGCGGCTCGTTCGAGCAACACCAGGGCTTCGTCGTATCGCCCGGCCTCGCGCACCCAATCGGCCAGGGCCACATGGCGCAGACGCAGCTCCGCTGCCGGCACCGGCTCCCCGTTCGCCAGCGGCGCAAGCGCCGCCTGCATGCCCGCGATGCCGACGTCGAGCTCACCGCAGTTGGCGCGCGCGACGCCGAGCCAGAACTGGGTGCGGCGATGCAGGGCGCCATCCGCCTCGACGGCGGCGACGGCCGCGTGCGCGGCGTCGAGCAGTCGCAGGGCCTCGGCAAAGCCACCGATCGCGAGGTAGGCGCGCCCCATCGCCAGTTCGAGATTGGCCCGGCGCAGCGGCTCGGTTGCGAACCGATCGGCGATCCGTCGCGCCCCGCGGTCGAGCAGTTCGCGGGCGCGGGCGCCCTCGGCGCGCTGCTGATGCGGCGCTGCCATCTCGAACAACTCGACCAGGAATCCCGCCGTCGTGTCGGCGACCAACCGCTGGCGTTCGGCTTCGTCGCGCTGGCGCTCGGCGATCTGTCGTTGACCGGCAGCGAAGTCGCGTTCGGCACGGATCTGCCGGTTCTGCGTCACCGTGCGCACGGCGAACGCGACCAGCACGATGACCACGACCAGCGCCGCGGCGACGGCCGCCCGATGCCGGCGCACGAACATCACGCCGCGATAGCCGAACGTCTCGGCGCGAGCCTGCACCGGCAGCCGGTCGAGGTGACGCTGCAGGTCGTCGGCCAGCGCTGCCGCCGAGTGGTATCGCCGCTCCGGTTCCTTGCGCATTGCCATCGCGACGATCGTGTCGAGATCGCCGCGGAGACGTCGCGCCACGCGCCCGGGGACCGCGCCGGCCCGTACGGCCGCACTCGGCGGCGGCGGTGTACGTTCGCAGATCACCGTGCGCAGTGCCTCCAGCGAACGGGTCGCCAGCGGCTGGGCCCGTTCGCCGCTCAGCAGTTCGTACAGCACGACGCCGAGCGCGTAGACATCGGTGGCGGTGGTGATCGCCTCGCCGCGCACCTGCTCGGGGCTGCTGTACTCGGGGGTCAGCAGCAGGTGGCCGGTGCCGGTCAGGGCGTCGCCGCCGCCTTGTTCGTCGTGGTCGAGCAGTTTGGCGATGCCGAAGTCGAGCAGCTTCGGTTCGTCGCCGTCGGTCACCAGGATGTTGCCGGGCTTCAGATCGCGATGCACGACCAGGCCGCGGTGGGCGTGGGCCACCGCCCGACAGACCTTGACGAACAACCGCAGCCGCCGCTCGACGCCGAACTGGCGTTCGCGGCAATGGGTGATCAGGTCGCGGCCCTCGACGTACTCCATCACG
This sequence comes from Planctomycetota bacterium, assembly GCA_016713175.1. GTDB lineage: Bacteria > Planctomycetota > UBA1135 > UBA1135 > UBA2386 > JADJPQ01. The sequence goes on along the minus strand of JADJPQ010000015.1, from coordinate 100,835 downwards.
ACATACGACAAGCCGGCCGCCGTCGTGCCACCGTCGACCAGGGCAGCGATGTTCGGATGCCGCAACGCCGCGAGGATGCGGCGCTCATTGGCGAACCGCCGCACCAGATCGCGATCGCCCGGCAACGCGCGCAACACCTTGATCGCGACCTGCTGCTCGAAGTCGGCGCCATCGCGGACCGCCAGGAACACCGATCCCATGCCGCCGCGACCGAGTTCACGGATCGGTCGGTACGCACCGATGCGCTCGGGCAGTCCCTCGCTTTCGATCTGGGCCGCGAGCGCCTCGCCTACCCACGGCTGCTGGCACCAGACCGCCGGCGTCGCCAACTGGTCCGGGTCGTCGTCGTGCTGCGCCAGGAGCGGCGCGAGCGCCGTGGCCAGCGCGGCGTCGCCGAGCGCCACGGCAGCAAGCGCCGCGCCACGTTCGCCGGCGGGGAGGCGGCGCAGGCGCTCGAACTCGGCCGCCAGGCGGTCGAAGCCGGCCGGGCGGCTATGATCGGCGTCTGGCCCTCGTTCCGGTTCTGCGGATTCATGCCGTTGGCCGAGGCTCATCGTTCCCCCATCATCCCGGTTTCGCGGCCACGCCGCTGCCCCGATCGCTGGCGATTCCCGTGCCGACGCACGATCCAACGCGTTTCACCGAGTTGCTGCAGCGCCACCGGCGCGGCGATGCGATCCCGCTCAGCAGCTTGCTGCCGTTCGTCTACGACGAGCTGCGCGAACTGGCACGGCAGCAGCTGCGGCGAGAGGCCGCAGCGCCGTTGGAGCCGACCGCCCTGGTGCACGAGGTGTATCTGCGGATGGTCGATCAACAGACGGTCGAAGTGGCGGATCGGGTGCATTTCCGCAGGCTCTGCGCGCGCGTGATGCGCCAGGTGCTGGTCGACCTCGCGCGCCGACGAGATGCGCAGAAACGCGACGCATCCCGCGAAGTCACCCTGCCGACCTGGCTGGAAGCGACTGCCGGCGCCGCGCCGCCGTCGATCCTCGCGCTCGACGAGACGCTGCAACGCCTCGCCGCGCTCGATGACCGCAAGGCCCAGGTGGTCGAGATGCGCTGTTTCGGCGGCCTGACCATGCCGGAAGTGGCCGACGCGCTGGGCGTTTCGCTGCGAACCGTCGAAGCCGACTGGTTCTTCGCCCGGGCCTGGCTGAAGGCGGAGTTGCGCGGCGGGCGCGACGAGTAGCCGAGGATTCCGCACCGCGGGCTGCGGGTCTGGTCGCGATCGCGCGCATGGGGCGGCGGCACCCCGAACGTGCCGACCAACCCTCCAGCCAGAGCCATGAATCGCAACGACAATGACCGCCGCAACCCGCCGTTCCAACATCGGTTACGACACACGCAGAGGACCGCGACCGCGGCCTTGATGCTGCTGGCTGCCTGCGGCGGTGGCGGTGGCGGGACGGACGCAGCCGCCCGCCGCGATCTCGAAACGGCCCTGAACACCCTCGGCGTCGACACCACGCGGACAGCGCGTGAGACCGCTCCCGGCCTGCGGATCGAGGCGAGCACCAGCCCGTTGGGGAACAAGCCGGTGCTGGCCCGGACGAACGAACTGGCCCTGATCAACGTCGGCCTGCGGAATCCGACCAACCCGGCGCCCTTGCTGCTGCTCGACCTGACCGACAGCAACGGCAACGCGACCCAGGACCTGATGTTCGGCCAGGACGCCAATCAGGTGGCGTTCCTGCCGCAGACCGGCTCGCAGAGCGGTGTCCCCGGCGCCAGCAGCTGCGCCTGCGCCGCCGACCTGGACGGCTCCGGCCTGCAGGAGATCGTGTTCGTCTACCAAAGCGGCGTCGAGACCAGACTTCGCCGCTACGACGACCAGACCGCGGGCTTGGCGTCGCTCGACGCGCAATTCGCCACCCACACGCAGGTCACCCACGTGCACGCCATCGCGGCCGACCTCGACAACGACGGCGACGACGAGATCGTGCTTGGCCTGACCGCCGCCGGCGTCGGCCGGGTCAGTGTCTGGCGCTGGGAGGCAAACACCTTGGTCCAGGTCGGCGCCGACTTCGTGGTGCCGCCGGACATCGCCACGGGCCAGATGGTGCTCCAGCTCGCCGCCGGCAACCTCGACCACGATGCCGGACTCGAGCTCGCGCTGATGGTCGAAGAGACCTTTGGCAACAGTGGCTCTGCCCGCTACGTGCTGCTCGACGACGTTGGCAGCGACCTTGGTGTACTGCGCACCGAGCCGTTCCTGTTCCGCGACCAGAACCAGACCATGCGTGTGGCGATGTCGGGCTCGATCGCACTCGGGGACTTCGACGGCGACGGCCTCGACGAGATCGCTCTCGCCGGCTTGACCGCGTTCGCGACCGGCTGCCAGTCGAGCCAACAGCTCGTGGTCGCCCTCGACGACCGCATCGGCGGCTTCGCGACGCTCGCCGCAGTGCACGAGACGGTGCTCTTCCCGAACTGCAACAGTCCGTCCAATCGCCGCATCCGCACGATCCACCTGCACGCCCTCGACGTCGACGGCGACGGCCGCAGCGAGCTCGCCGCCAACCACCAGCTGTACGACGACTTCGTCGACTCGGCCCCGCTGGTCGTCAGCCCGAGCCTGACTCTGCCCCAGGCGACGGTATGGAACAGTGGTTCGTTCGGCTGGTTCGCCCGCAATTCGAGTTCGTTCGCCGTCGGTGACTTCACCGGTGACGACCGCGACGACCTTGCCGTCTACCGCCAGGACCGCGGCGTCGCCGAGATCTACGGACTGCCGGCCACCGGCAACGCGATCCAGCTGTTGCGCTCCGTTCCGGTGCCCGGCCACAACAGCCAGTCCCCGATGTTCCCCGCCCTGTTGCCGGTCGACGTCGACACCGACAGCGCCGTGCTCCGCCACTCGGCGGCCGACTACAAGCTCGTGTTCAGCGAACCCATCGTGCTCGCGGCCTTGGCAGCACCACCGACCCAGGGCGGCATCGGCCAGAACGTGGCAGGCTCGTACACCGCGTTCGGCAACACGTCGACGACGACCAGCGAACGCGAACGCTCGGTGACGTTCAGCGCCAGTGTCTCGGTCGGCGTCAATCTCGACGGCGGATTCCTGACGCAGTCCGAGTTCTCGCTGAGCGACACGTTGAAGGCCGCGGCGACCCGCACACAGGGCACCGCCTATGAACTGTCGAAGACGATCCTGTTCACCGGTGCGCCCACCGAGGATCTGGTGGTGTTCACCTCGGTGCCGGTCGATCAGTACACCTTCACGATCCTGTCGCACCCGGACCCGACGCTGATCGGCGAGCGCGTCGTGGTGCAGTACCCGCGCGAGCCGGTCACGCTGCAGGCCGAGCGGGGCTTCTTCAACCAGGCCGTTCCCGGCAATGCGGTGCGGATCGATGAATCGGTGTTCCGACACCGGATCGGGGACCTCGCCAGCTACCCGACCGCCAGCCAGAAGAATGCCCTGCTCGGGCTCAACAACGGCCTGCAGGTCGGTCCGGTCGGCGTCGGCCAGGGCGGTGGCAGCACCGAGGTGACCCTGCAGGTCGGTGCCGCGATCTCCTCCGGTGGCGCGCTCGCGATCGGTTACGAACGCAGCGTCGAAGCCACCGCCGGTGGCGTGCTGGTCGGCGTATCGATCGGGGTCGATGCCGAACGCACATGGCGGATCACCAGCGGCCAGTCGACGACCTACACCGGCGTGGTCGGTGCCATCGAGGCCGCCAGCTTCGCCGCCAATCGTTACTCATTCGGCCTGTTCACCTACGTGCACCGCGACCCGCGGACCCAGCAGCAGTTCCAGGTGCTGAACTACTGGGTGGTCCGCTAGCCCGCCGGCCGACCAGCGGTACCCGCGCCGCCACGTCCCAGCCCGCTGCAAGGAACCCAGCGCCCTGGTGCCGCGGTTCCCCGCGCGCCGCCAGCGTTTCGCCCGGTGACCGGCCCGGAAGCCCGCTGTCGCCGACTGGTCCGCTGCCCACTCGCCAGCCGCCGCCTCGCCCGCTATCCTGCTCGCCCCGAACTCGAGCACGAAAGCACACGCATGGCGATCCGCGTCACCGAAGCCAAGAAAGGCATGGTCATCCGCTACGAGGGCGACCTGTACCAGGTCACCAAGTACGACCACGTCACGCCCGGCAACTGGCGGGCGATCCACCATCTGAACCTCAAGAACCTGAAGACCGGCCGGCAGAAGGACGTGCGGATGAACACGTCTGACACGATCGAACCGGTCTACCTGGACTCGCGCGACTCCCAGTACCTGTTCAAGGACTCGCTCGGCTACACGTTCATGGACAACGACAACTACGAGCAGTTCGTGTTGTCTGCCGAGGTCATCGGCGACTCGATGCTCTACATCACCGAGAACAGCAACGTCACGGTGGTGTTCTGCGAAGGCGAGGCGCTGACCGTGCAGTTGCCGCCGATCGTCGTACTCGACATCGTCGAAGCCGAGGAAGCCGCGCGCGGCGACACGGTCAGTTCCGTGCAGAAGCCGGCGAAGTGCAACACCGGCCTCGAGATCAAGGTTCCCGCCCACATCAAGAAAGGCGAGAAGGTCAAGATCAGCACCGACACCGGCGAGTTCATGGGGCGCGCATGAGTGCAATCTTCCGTCTGCTCGGGATCCTCCTGCTGGCGTGCGGTGCCGGCCTGCTGGCCTACGGCGCCGCGACCCCGAAGGAGACGTTCCGCGCGCCGTTCGGGCTGGACATCATCACGCAGCCGGGTGAGGCGATTGCGTATGGCACCGGCGCGCTGGTCGCGGGGCTGCTGATCCTGCTGTTGATGGGCGGCAAGAAGATCGAGTCGGCGGGCAAGGCCGGCAGTCTGTAGCACTTCGGCTCGCCGACCGACCCCATGCTCGCCGACGCCGAATTCTGGAGCCGCTGGTTCGGCATCGTGATGGTCGACCTGCTGCTGGCCGGCGACAACGCGATCGTCATCGCGCTCGCGGTCCGCACGCTGCCGCCGGAAGACCAGCTGCGCGGCCGCGTCTGGGGCACGGTCGGCGCCGTCGGCCTCCGGCTGCTGTTCATCGCCATCATCTCGTGGCTGCTGGCGATCCCGCTGCTGCAGGCGATCGGCGGCACGCTGCTGATCTGGGTCGCCTGGAAACTGCTGGCGCCGCCTCCCACCGGCGAACACGACGTCGTCGTCGACGGCAACGGGGGCGACGCCCATCCGGTCCGCGCCGGCAGCCATCTGTGGGAAGCGGTCCGCATCATCATCATCGCCGACGTGACGATGAGCCTCGACAACGTGCTGGCGATCGCCGGCACCGCGCATGGCGACATGACCCTGGTCGTCGCCGGCATCGCGTTGACGATTCCGCTGGTCGTCTGGGGCAGCAAGATCCTGTCGGTGCTGATGGAACGCTTCCGCTGGCTCGTCTGGGTCGGCGGTGGCATCCTCGGCTACGTCGCCGGCACCTTGCTGATCGAGGATCCGCAGGTGTGCGAGTGGTTCGGCAAGCCGGCGAACGCGCATCTGCACCCGCTGCCGCTGGCGCTGGGTGGGGCGTTCTGCCTGATCGGCTGGTGGCGCGCGCGTTCGGGGCGCTGAGCGCGCGCTCCGGATCGGCCGAAGCGGACCCCGGGGCGGAGTGGATCGCCGGAATCGCTCTGCTGGCGATCGTGCGGTGACCCCAGTCACTCGGTGTCAGGTCACCGCAGCGGCGGCTCGAAGTCGGGGTGCTTGCAGACCTGCCGGTGCCGCAGGCAATACGGCAGACTCCACAACGCCGCGATCGACGCCTTCAGGCAGATCCAGTAGCCCCACGGCACCGACTTGATGTTCTCGAACAACCCGATCGTGCCGACAGCATCGGCAACCTCGCCACCCTGACCCGCCTTCTTGCCGCCGAGCTTCTTGCCCAGGAACTTGAACGGGAACGCCAGCACCGACGACCACGGCAGGTACTTGAACGCGTACAGCCAGAAGTTGCGCACGTGGTAGTAGAGGCTGCGTTTGCCGTGCCGCATGCCGAACGGCGCTTTGTGGAACACCTCGATCGCCGGCACCATCTTGACCCGGTAGCCGAGATTCAGCAGCCGCGTCGTCAGATCGCGTTCGTTGCCGAAGATGAAGAACCGGATGTCGTAGAACCCGGCCTGGCGGATCGCCGCGCCGCGCGCCATCGAGCCGCAGCCGCGGAACGTCGCCAGATAGCGCTCGGTGTTGACCGCCGGCGAATTGCGATACCAGTCCGGCGTCTGTGGCTCATCGACCTTCGGCGACAGGATCGCCGTGGTCTCGGGTTCCTGCGCGAACTTCGCCAGCATGTGCTCGACGAACGTCGGCGGCAGCACGACGTCGTCGTCCAGGATGCCGACGAACTCACCCCAGGCGGACGCGAAGCCGATGTTGAACGTCTCGCACGCACCGTAGGCCGAATGCGGCATCCGGATCAGCTGCACCCACGGGAACTCCGCCAGCACCATCTCCGGCGTGCCGTCCTTGCTGCAGTTGTCGACGACGACGACCTGGTCGGCACGCACCGTCTGCGCCGCGATCGCGCGCAGGTTGTCGCGCAGATCGTCCTTGCGATTCCACACCGAGATGACGAGCGAGACGGTCGGACGGGTCATGCGAACTCCCGCATCAGCAAGCGTTGCAACGGCTCGGCGAGAGCATGGGCTGGTGCCAGTTCGTGCGGCAGCAGGTCGGCGTACAGCTCGCCATAGCGGATCGACGGGTCCGGGATGTTGACCGTCGCGGCGCGATCGCGGTGGTCGCACAGCGTCACGATGTCGATGTAGGCGATCTGGCTCGCGTAGGCCGCCAGCGCATGCTTCTTGGCGTCGATGACGTCGGTCGTGTCGAACAGCGTCCCGGTCGGCGGCACGTGGTTGACCCCGTAGAGCAGGCATCGGCACGCGGCTGGCAACGCGTCGGCGGCGCGCAGCGTCGCGATCGCCACGGCGCGGTGGTCGCGATGCGCTTCGCCGAACCAGAACGAATACAGCGTCGCCGGCCGCACGTCGGTGAACAGCGCCCGCAACCGGGTCGTCACCTCGTCGAGGTGCTCCGGCAGTTCACCGTCCGGCAGCTGCCACTGCCGCGGCGCCGCGAGCTCGAGGCGCGCGAGCGCCTCGGCGCCCTCGCGCCGGCGAACGCTGCGGATGTCGTCGGCTCGGCCGGAGGGGTCACCCTGGGCGCCATCGGTCATGTGCACGACGGTGACCGGATGCCGCTGGCGACCATGCCACGCCAACAGTCCACCGGCGCCGATCACCTCATCGTCGGGATGTGCCGCCAGCACCAGCACCGGCGCGCGCAGCGCGTCCTTGGGTCGCAACGGACTGAACACGTGCTTCATGCGGGAACGGCGCCGGAGTAGAGGTCGAGGTAGGCCGCGGCCGCGTCGTCGATGCACGGCAGGGTGCGGGGCACCGCCTGCCAGAGCGCCAGCAACCGATCGCGTCGGGTCACCAGATCGTGAAGCGTGGTCGGTAGCGAGGGAAGCGTCGACACCACGACTCCCGGCAGTTCGCCGCGTTCTTGCAGCGCCCCCTGATCGGAGACGACGACGGGCACGCCGTGGGCCAGCGCCTCGTCGACCACCAGGCCATAGGTCTCCTGACAGCGGGATGGGAACACCGCGAGGTGCAGGTGCCGCGTCGGATGCGGATCGCCGATGCGGTAGCCACCGTGCCAGATCAGCGTGGTTCCCTGCTCGCGTGCGCGTTCGTGCAGCTTCGCCTGCAGCTCGGGATCGAAGAACGGCCCGTGCAGATGCAGTTCGCACGGCAGGCCGGCGACCGCGTCCACCAGTTCGACGATGCCCTTCTCGCGCACCAGGTTGCCGAACGTGCCGACCCGCAGCGTGTCGCCGGGCGCCGGCGGTGTGCCGAACTCGTCGGCCGGTACCGGATGGATGACGCCGTGGGGAATGACGGTGATCGAACGATCGGTCGGCAGGTGTTGCCGCACGAGGCGCGCCGCCGTGCGGCTCGGTGCGGTCAGCGCATCGGCCAGGGCGACTTCGGCCCTGACCGCCGCGTCGCGCGCGCCGATCGCCGCGACGACCGTAGCCAGGTCGGGCGAGTGCAACGACAGGTTGACACACGGCGCACACGGCCCGCGTCCGGCGCCGGTCGGACAGACGATGCCACTGCCTTCCGGCGGCAACCGGAAGTAACGCGGACAGGTGACCCAGACATCGTGGAACGACAGCACGGTCCGGATGCCGAGATCACGCGCGACCTCGACGCAACCGGTGCCCCAGGAGGCCATCGAATGCACGTGCACCGCGTCCGGCCGTTCGCGGCGCAGCAGTTCGCACCACAGGGTGAGCAACCGCGGCCGGCGATGCCCCTGCGTGTCCCATTCGTCGACATGCTTGTAGAAGCGGTGCACGCGCGTGCCCTCCCACTCCTCGTCATGCCGTTCGTCGCCGAAGTACGACCGGCTGCTGCTGGCGGCGACGACGACCTCGTGACCGTCGCGACGCAACGAACGCGCCAGCGTCGCCGCGACCATCTCGGTGCCGGCGAACGTCTCCGGTGGGAAGTTGGAGGTCAGGAAGACGATCTTCACGAGCGCCGCAGCTCCTCGACCGCCTGTTGCAACCACGCCCTCTCGGCCGCGCGCCGGTTGGCATCGCCGCGGGTCCGGCGACCGATCTTCAGCCATTCCTCCCGGATCCGCAGCCAGATGCACAGCCGCAGCCACCAGACCGCCAGCGCGCCATGGTGCTTGGCGTAGTAGCGCAACCGGTTGCGATGCCAGATGACCAGCATCTTGCTGAAGTTGCGAGTGCTGGCGCCACGATGGTGCAGCACCTCCGCGCTGGCCAGATAGTGGATCTTGCGGCCATCGCGCCACAACCGCCGCGCCAGATCGACGTCGTTGAAGAACAGTTCGAGCTGCTCGTCGAGGCCGCCGTAGCGATTCCACTCATCGCGGCGCATCACGAACACCGCACCCGGCGGCTGCGGCACGTCGCGTGCCGTCAGGTGGTCGAAGTCGCGCATCAGATAGCGGTCCTGGATCCACGACCCCGGCCAGAACGTTCCCCACCACGAATCGAAGCACAAGGCCGAACCCCAGGTCGGAAACCGCTGGCAGGCATGCTGCACGGTGCCGTCCGGATCGACCAGCCGCGGCGCCACGGCGCCGTGCTCGGGATGGGTGCGCAGGAACTCGACCAGCTGATCGAGCGCGCCGGGTCGCACTTCGGTGTCCGAGTTCAACGTGCAGACGAACTCGCCGGTGGCCGCCGCGACCCCCTGGTTGTTGCCGGCGGCGTAGAGCCGGTTCTCGGCATTGCGCAAGAGCCGCACCTGCGGGAACGCGGCGGCGATCGCGTCGGCGCTGTCGTCCTGGCTGCCGTTGTCGACGACGATCACCTCGCGCGGATGCCGCGGCGTTTCGGCGAACAGCGCCCGCAGGCATGCCAGCGTCAGTTCGCGCGTGTTCCACGACAACACCACGACCGACAACACCGGCGCGGTCACGGCGCCTTGCTCCCGACTTCCTCGCAGGCGACGCCGAGATGGCGACGGCTCGAGAACCGCCACATGCCCAGCGGTTCGAACCGGCCACCGGTCAGATCGAACGCCTGATACCAGTAGTCGCTGTAGGTGAAGTTGGCGAACACCGCGTCGCTCGGTGTCCAGCTCGCGCCGCTGCCGAACAGGCCACCGGCGAGGTAGAAACGGCAGTCGAGCGACATCAGCAGCAGGAAGCGGTCGCAGGCACGCGGCAGCTGCAACACCGGCTTGTCGGCCGAGCGCCCGAGGTCCTGCCATGGGCGATGCGGCGGCGCCCGGCGCAGCCGGCGCAGCCAGTTGGCGGTCAAGAGCCACTGCACGACGTCGAGCGCGAAGGTGCCAAGCCGGCCGTACCACTTGCGGAAGTACAGGCGCCGGCTGACGTCGTGCCGGCGCATCATCGTCTCCGGATCGGTCAGCCCCGAGCGGTTGACCAGATGCACGAGCTGGGCGTCGGGAACCTGCGTGACCGTGCGACCCGCCTTGCGGATCGTCACCGACAGGTCGGCATCCTCGTAGTACAGCGGATAGCGCTCATCCATCAGCCCGATCGACTGGAAGAACGCGCGTTCGATCAGGAACAGGCAGCCCGACATCATCGGCAGCGCCAGCGGCCGCTCGGCCGCCCAGACCCGCAACCAGCTCTTCGCCAGGCGTCTGCCGTACCAACGACTGATCGTCCGCGAGAACTCGCCGAGCGTCGTCCACACCAGGTCGGTCAACGTCGGCAGCGTGTTCGGCGGCAACCGCCCTTCCAGCGCGGTATCCCAGCAACCCTTGGGCACGACGCAGCCGGCGCGCGGATCGTTCTCGAGGTGCCGCTGCAGCTTGCCGATCAGGCCCGGAGCGAACACCAGATCCGGGTTGCTGACCAGGATCCAGCGGCCGCGACTCTTGTGGAAGCACAGGTTGACGCCCTTGCTGTAGCCGGCGTTGTCGTCGTGCAGGATCAGCTGGCCGCAGGCAGGGTCCTGCTGCTCGGCGGCGATCGCCGCCAGCTCCTGGCGTACGCGCGCGATCAGTTCCGGCGGCTGTTGCGGCGACTTGTTGTCGACGACGATCGCCTCGTACGGCATCGGCGAACCGTCGGGTCGCGTCGGCGGGCAACGGCGCAACGACGCCAGCGCGTCGGCGCACTCGCGCCAGGTGTTGTAGTTGACGATCAGGACCGACAGCTCGGCGCTCACTTGCCGCGGACCCCACCCACGCGTTCGACCTGCCATTCGTGCTGCTGCAGGAACAGGCCGAGGTCCTTGGTGCGGTTCTGCACCAACAGCTTCTGCTCGACCGGCCGTTCGTGGAAACGGTGCACGCCGCGATGATCGAGCAGCCAGACCGGCAGGTTGAACTCGCCGCTCAGCAGGCACAGGTTCTTCAGGTGCAGCGTCACGAAGCACTCCTCGTGATCGAACTGCAGGCCATCGAACTGGCTCTGGTGCGCAAAGCACAGCGTGCCCTCGCTGCGCATCACGCCGATGGCGACGCCGAGCGTCTCCGGCTTCCTGGCATTGCGGATGTGCAGCCGCACCGCCACGTCGTCACCGGGCGCGAACACCTCGCGCGGCTGCCCGGTCTTCGGGTCGATCAGCTGCGCCGACAGGATCCGCGGATGATGCTCGTCTTCGGGCGGATTCTTCGGATCGAACTGCGCCGCCGGCATCGTCTCGAAGCCGGCCTGGTCCGGATGGTCCCGCTTGCCGGTCTCCCAGGTCGCATACTCGTTGGTGACCATCACCGAATCGGCCATCATCTGCACGCGGCCGTCGCGCAACCAGATCGCCTGTTCGCAGATCTGGCGGACGTCGTAGAGCGAGTGCGAGCAGAAGAACATCGTCTTGCCGCGCGCCTTGTAGTCCCAGATCTTGTCGACGCACTTCCTTTGGAACTGCAGATCGCCGACCGCCAGGATCTCGTCGATGATCAGCACGTCGGGATCGGTCGCCACCGCGACCGAGAACCCGAGCCGCGCGCCCATGCCCGAACTGTAGGTCCGGATCGGCGCGTCGATGAACTCGCCGAGCTCGGAGAACGCCAGGATCTCGTCGAACTTCCGCCTCGCCTCCTGGCGCGAGAAGCCGAGCATCGCCGCGTTCATGAAGATGTTCTCGCGGCCGGTGAAGTCCTGGTGGAAGCCGGCGCCTAGTTCGAGCAGCGCGGCGACGCGACCGCGCAACGTGTAGCGACCGCGCGTCGGGAAGGTCGTGCCGGTCAGGATCTTCAGCAGCGTCGACTTGCCGGCGCCGTTGCGGCCGACGACGCCGACGCACTGGCCGGGTTCGATCTGGAACGAGATGTCGCGCAGCGCCGGGATCTCCCGATGCATCGGTCCCTTGACCCAGGGCATGCGCTCGATGAGCCGATGCCACGGATTGCCGTAGATGCGGTAGGTCTTGGCCAGACCCTGCACTTCGATGGCGTAGCGCGGGTTCATACCAGGTCCGCGTAACGATGCCGGCGGCTCATGAACACGCCGTAGCCGAGTGCCAGCAGTGCGAGTGCCCAGCACGCACACGCCAGCAGGTGGTCGCCGAGTGAACCGAACGTCACCGCGATCGCGGTCTCGCCTTCGCGGAGGTCGAAGTCCCGGGCCCCGAGCACGAGCCGGTGCGCCTGGATCAGCGAGTACGCCGGATTCCATTGGAACGCGGCGCGCAGCGAATCGCCGATCTCGCCGGGGATCTGGTGCGGGTACCAGAACACCGGCGTCAGGAACATCCACGCCGTCTGCAGGATGCCCCACAAATGGCTGGTGTCGCGCGCGAACACGTTGCAGTTGGCCAGGAACAGCCCGAGCCCGAGCGTCATCAGGAACTGCAGCAGCAGCACGACCGGCAGCAGCAGCAGCGTCCAGTCCGGCTGCAGCACGCCATAGAACAGGCCGGTGCCAAGGCACACCGCCGCGCCGACCAGATAGACCGTCAGCCCGACCAGGATCGGCGGCACCGGCAGCAGTTCGCTCGGGAACGCGACCTTCTTGACCAGATTGCCGTTGTCGACCACGCACGTGCACGAGCGGATCAGGCCTTCCCCGAACGACGTGAACGCCAGCACGCCGGAGAACAGATACAGCGCGAACGCCGGCGACGGCGCGGTGCCGGTGGCCGGCCGGCCGAACACGTAGCCGAACACGAAATAGTAGATCGCGAACAGGAACACCGGGTGGATGAGCACCCAGACGATGCCGAGCGCGCTGCCGCGGAAGCGGCCGAGCAGTTCGCGCCGGAAGAAGTTCTGCAGCAGGTAGCGGTGCCGCCAGATCTCGGCGGGGTAGCGGACGACGGGCAGCAACGCGCGCACCACCGAATGTCTGGCGGTGTCGGCGTCGTAGCCGCGTTCGATCATGGACTCGGGCGAACTCACGGTGCTTGGCTTCGGTGTTTTCGGCAACTCGGACCGGGTCGGACCAGCCCGCGCGCTCGGCCGCGCGCGGCGACTGTGGCCATGGCGCCGACGGGCGCATGGCATCGGTGGGTCAGTTGGCGGGTTTCAACGGCGAATTCGGGCTCCGGAGCCGCAGCGCCAGCCGGCTGCCGAACAGGAACTCGCTCTCCTGGTCCTGGCCATCGGACGACCAGTCGTTCTCGGCCGGATCGCGCGACCGGGTCAGGTCCGAAACCTTCTGTCGTTCGACGTGGTAGCGGACCACCCAGCCCTTCTCAGCCGTGCCCTCGTCGATCAGGATCTCGCAACGCAGCCGGTAGCGACCCGGCCGGGCGACACCACCGAGATAGCGCTCGCGCCACCGCGACTGCCAGATGCCCAGCCCGCGGTCGGAATCGGGCGCACTGGCCGCCAGGCCGTCGCCGACCGCCGTCTGCTCGATGCCATCATAGACCTCGGCCAGCGTCATCGGGCCGCTCTGCACTTCCTGCCACTTCTTGGCCGTCGAGCAGGCCGGCAGCCACAGCAGCAACCACAGCAACAACTGGCATCTGGGCAACATGGGGGCGAACAGTATACCGACGTCGTGGCCCCGCCTCCCGCACCGTTCCTGTTCGATCTCGACGGCACGCTCGCCGATACGCTCGCCGACATCGCGGGATCGACCAACCACGTGCGCCAGCAGTTCGGCCTGCAGCCGCTGCCCCTGGTCGCCGTGCGCACCATGGTCGGTGACGGTGCGCGACAACTGCTCGCGCGCGCGCTGGCCGAACGGTCGCCGACGCCCGGCGAACTCGACCGGGCGTTGGCGAGCTACCTGGAGCATCACGCAATCGCCTGCACGGCGACCGTCGTGCCGTTCCCGGGCGTCGACCAAGGCCTACGCCAGCTCGCCGCCGCCGGCCACCCGTTGGCCATGGTGACCAACAAGCCCCAGCAGTTTGCGCGCAGGATCGCGGCGCACCTGGGCTGGTCGACCTTGCTGCCGGTCATCGTCGGCGGCGACACCCTGCCGGTCCGCAAACCCGATCCAGAACCGCTGCGGCACGCCCTGCGGCTGCTCGCCAGTCCGACGGTCGGTGGCACGATGGTCGGCGACGGCGAACAGGACATCCGCGCCGGCAAGGCCTGCGGCCTGCGCACGATCGGCTGTCTGTACGGGTACCGTCCAGCCGAAGTGCTGCGCGCGGCCGACGCCGACGAGTACTGGACGACGTTCCTCGGCTGACGCGCCCGCGGCACGGCCGGCAGTATTTGCTTTCCACCGTCAACGCCCGGATAACCACGCGCCGTGAACTTCGCCCATGTGGCGCGTGTGCTCGCCGGCTTCACGGTGTTCTTCACGATCGCCCAGCTCGTCCCGCTGCTGATGGCTCTCGGTGAGACCGCCGACCAGCACACCAACCCCCTGGCCGGGTTCTCGGCCAGCATGGTGATCGGCGGCGCGGTCGCCGCGATCCTGGGGGTGGCCGGCCGCAAGGCGCAGGGACAGTTGTTTCGCAAGGAAGCGATCGCGGTCGCCGGCTTCGCCTGGTTGTTGGCATCGGTGCTCGGCGCGATTCCGTTCCAATGGTCGGGCTTGCTGCCGGACCCGATCGACGCGGTGTTCGAGACTGCCAGTGGCCTCACGACTTGCGGCGCCACGGTGCTCGGCACGGCCGGCAACCCGACGCCGGAAGCGACGCCGCAGTCACTGCTGCTGTGGCGCGCGCTGACACAGTGGATCGGCGGCATCGGCATCGTGCTGGTGTTCGTGGCGCTGCTGCCTGCCATGGGCATCAGTGGCAAGAACCTGCTGACCACCGAGGCCGTCGGCGTTGCCTCCGATTCGTTCCAGCCGCGCGCCCTGGCCCAGGCCCGCAGTGTCGCCGGCGTCTACCTCGGGCTGACCGCCGCTTGCACGGCCGCGCTGATGGCCACCGGGTTCGGGTTCTTCGATGCCATCTGCCACGCCTTCACGACGCTGGCCACCGGCGGCTACTCGACGAAGTCCTCGATCGCGGTGTTCGACAACCTCGGCGCCGAGATCGTGTTGACGACGTTCATGTACATCGGTGGCTGTTCGTTCGCGGTGATCGCCGCATCATTGCGAACCGGTTTCACCGCACCCGGCGCGCTGCTGCGCACCAGCGAATTCCGCTGCTACACGGCCTTCGTGCTCGCTGCCGTGACCGCGGTGACGATCGATCTGCTGCGCAACGGCAAAGACCTCGGTGCGGCTCTGCGCGAGGCGTCGTTCAACGTGGTCAGCATGATCAGCTGCTGCGGCTACGCGACCGCGAACTTCCAGGCCTGGCCACCGCTGTCGCTGATCCTGCTGTTCATCTGCACGATCATCGGCGGCTGCTCGGGTTCGGCCGCTGGCGGACTCAAGCAGGTCCGCTTCCTGATCTCGATCAAGCTGCTCGCCTACCAACTGCGTCATTTCGTCCGACCGAAGGTCGTCGATCGCATCCGCCTCGACGACGAGGTGCTGCCGGCCGCCACGATCTCCTCGGTCCTGGCCATGGTGTTGCTCTGGTTGTTGGCCATTCTCATCGGTGCACTGATCATCGCCTGCGACTCGCGAATGACCTTCGTCGGCGCATTCTCCGCCAGCGCCAGCATGCTCGCCAACGCCGGCCCGGCGATGACCGTCGTCCAGCCTGCCGCCCTCGAAGCCGGGCTGCCGGCGCTCGGGCAGGTGCTGCCAACCGTCGGGCCGGACATCGGTCCCATGGCCGGCTTCGGCGACCTGCGCCCGCTGACCAAACTTGCGATGGCGTTCGAGATGATCCTCGGCCGCCTCGAACTGCTGACGCTGCTGGCGCTGTTCTCGCCGGGGTTCTGGCGGCGTTGACGCGGATCACTTCGGCAACAGCTCGAACACCCACGGCTCGCGCGTCGGCGCCTGCATGTCGCCCACCAGCCGGTCGGCTCGCGGTTCGAACAAGAACGCGGCCTGCAGCGCCAGAAGCACCGTCGGCCCGCCGAGCTGCGCGTCCGGCGGCAAGGTGGCCGAGGCGTTCTCCTCGGCGGCCATCGTGTTCGGGCTGCGCAGCGCCGCGATCGCCCCGTCGGTGACAAGCACCGCGACTCCGCGCTGCTGCAGCATCGTCACCATCGCCGCCAGGTTCCCCGCGGTCTTCTCGGCGTCGCCGATCGGCGAGGTCGCCGCCACACGCAGCCAGAAGAACTCGCCGCCGGGCGCCACTTCGCCGCGCAGCAGCCGCGCCGGCACCACCGGCGACAGCCGCGCATGCCCGATCGCCATCTCGCCATGCCGCCCCAGCAACGCCACGAACGGTCGGGTACCTGCCGCCTGGCGCAGCGTCTGCGGCAACGTCGCGTAGGCTCGATGATGCTGCTGTTCGTGCGCCGCCCAATGCCAGACCGCGCCGAGCGCCGAAGCCGTCGCCAGCACGATCGCCGCGGCCACCGGCAACGACGTCGCGACCAGCACCGCCGCCGGCAACAGCATCGGCAACATGTAGGCGCCGTATTCGGGTTCGAACACCAGCTGGCGGACCGACAGGTAGACGAACGGCGCCATGCCCACCAGCATCGCCAGCAGTTGCCGACGACCCGCGGCCGACCACGGCCCGAGCAGCGGTGCCAAGGACAGCGGCAACAGCGGCCACAGCCACTCCTGCAGCAGGATCACGCCAGTGTAATCCAGCGTCTGTGGCCGGCGGATCGACCCTTCCTTGGCCATCGCCGCCGACAGGTCGGCATACAGGCCGTAGTGTTCGGGCAGCACTCGCGGCATCAGCAGGAACAGCAGCCCGTGGATGGCCGCCGCCACGGCCGCCAGCGCCAGGTCGCGACGCATCGTCTGCTGCGGCCATCGCCACGCCAGCAGGAACAGCAGCAGCCACACCGGCAGGAACAGCGCCGTGCTGTGCATCAGGAACGCGCCGTGGGTGAACCCACCGAGCACGATGGCGCGAGGCCACGACGGCCTGGTCACCAGTACGCAGGTCCACCAGAAACACAATCCGGCGGCGCCGAGCAACGGCGCGTGAAACTCGACGACCGTGGCGAACAGCAACGACCCCGGATTGGCCGCCAGCAGTGCAGTGGCGACGGTCGCCCGCCGCGCCCCGATACCGAGCCGCCGCAAGCCAGCGCGGAAACAACCGACGGCGACCGCCATGCCGAGCGCCGAGAACAGGCCCGCGAGCACGAACAACGACGGCTGGTAGCCGATCGTCGCCAGACCGCGCCGCAGTTCTTCCAGCAGCGGCAGATAGCCGACATGCCACGGATGCACCAGCGGCACCGCGCCATGAACGTGACCATGCAGCAGTTCGACCAGGTCCGGACCGTCGGTCTTGTAGAACACATCCTGCCGCAGCAGCGCGTACAGCAGGAATGCCAGCAGCCCCCACAGCGGCGCCTCCCAGAGAGAACCAGGCCGGCTGGTCACTGGCGCCGTGGAGGTCACTGCCACAACCGGGTCTGCGCGGCGGTCACGAACGCCTCGCGCAGCGGCAGCGGATCTGCCGGGTCCATCTGCGCGACGATCTTCAGTTCACCGACCTTGATGGCGTTGCTCGAGCGCACGAACAGGCACAGGTCGCCGCGCACACAGGAACCGACATTCGGCACCTCGGCGATCCGCTTGCCGTCGACCCAAGTCTCCAGCCGCTTCTCGCCATCGTGCACGATCCGCAGCCGGTACCTCTGCTTTTCGAACAACTCGATGCCACTGCCGAGCTGATCGACCATGCGCGTCTTGGTGTCGACGATCGTCACGGTGCCATCCGCCTGGACCGTCAAGTGGCTGCCCGTCTCCTCGTCGAGACACACCACGATCCCGAACACGCCAAAGCCGGCGAACTCATAGGTCAGCTCGATCTCCTGCCGGCCGCGCAACCCGACGGCCCAACGCAGCACGCCCGAGCCGATCAGCTCAAGACCCTTGCCGCGCACCGCCAGTTGCGTCGGCCCGTCGTACGAGATCTGCGGCAGGCCATCGTCCAGCTCAGCACCCTTGCCGGTGTCCACGGCGGTGAAGTCGGCATTGGTCGCCGTGCCACCCGGATAGCGGACTTCGAGCCGGCCGTCGCCGAGTTTCTGCACGGCGCCGCGGATGCCGACCGTCGCGGCGTCATCGACCGCGAACGCGCGTTCGGCCAGGGCCCGGATCACCTGCAGGACCGCCTCCCGGCGCGCCTGCAGCAGCGGCAGATGCCGCACCGGCAGCACCGCGGCGATCGCCGCTTCCATGGCCTTCTGGGCGTCGGCCACGCTGGTCGGTTCCGCCAACCGCTGCAGCGCCCACAGTGCCGCGGCGGCCGCACCGTGCTCGGCATCGAGCGGCCTGGCGACATCGCCGCGCAGATCGTCGATCGTCGAATAGCTGAGCTTCAGCAGTTCGGCCAGCGCCTTCTCCGACGCCCCGGACAGCCACTTCAGCCACAGTTCCATGCCGCGCTCCTTGCCCTCGAACTTGCGCAGCTTCAGCAACGCCGCCGGCGCCAACGCGCGTAGCGGCAGCCGCCGCTCTTCCTTGCCGACGGTCAAGAACACCGCATCGGCCTCGCGGCGGACGAACTTGCCCTTGTGCTCGACGCCATCGCACAGCAGCACCATCGCCGGCTTCTTGACCGCCGCGTCGGCCAGCACCGCATCGCGCAGCGCGATCACCGCCTCGATCCGCTGTTGCTCGCGCGCGACCTGCAGCGTCTTGGCCGGATCCGCCGCCACCGCCGGCAGCATCGCCAGCGCGCCTTCGTAATCGCCGCGGCTGCACAGCCGCCGCGCGCCGGCCACCTGCTCGTCGACGTCGGCCGCGGTGAACGCCAGCCCGGTCAGGTCGAGCGCGATCGGCGGCGGCAACGGCATCGGCTCGTTGGCCTTCTTGTCGCGCACCTTGGCCAGGTCGGGGAACTTCTTGCCATAGCGACCCCGGAACACCTCGGTCTGCCACCCCAGGAAGTCGTGTTCGATCGCCGCCAGCGCATCTGCGGTCGTCGCCGCGAAGGCCGCCTGGAACGCCGGCAGCCCCGCCTCGCCGGCCAGCATGCGCCTGGTGTAGTCGAGGAAGCCCGGCCGGTACTTGCCGCCCTGGCCCTCGTGCAGGAAGCGGACCAGCAGTTCGCTCTGCGCGTAGAACATCTGCAGCGCCAGTCGTTGATCGAACGCACCACCCGGCCGCGCCTTGACCGCAGCGATCACGGCGCCGTAGTCGGCTTGCGCGACCAGGTCGGCCAAGGGCAGCATCACCCGACGGAACTGCGCGCGCAGATGGCCATTGGCAACCGTCGCCAGGTGGCTGTCGAGCAGCGGCGGCGCGTCGAGCGACGTCGCGACGTGCGTGCACGACGACCGGTAGTCCGCGAGGCCTTCGTTGAACCACGCCGCCTTCGGCATCTCGCCGGTCGTGCTGTAGGCATGCTGCAGCGCGTGCACGAACTCGTGCAGCAAGGCCCGCCGTTCATCGACGTTGGTGTTGTGCTGCGCGAACCGGTCCTCGTAGGTGATCGCCAGCCGCATCGACGGCGTGTAGTGCGCGCGCGCCCAGTGCAACCCGCTGTCCTGCACCGCCTGCGCATAATCACGGTAGTTGCCGGCGCTGGCCAGCACCGCGATCGCGAACGCCGGCGCCTGCGGCGAACGCTGCAGCCCCAGCGGAGTCACGTAATCGGCGGTGAACAGCTCGGTCAGCTTCTTCAGGAACGGCAGGTAGCCATTGGTGATCTGCCGGTTGTAGGTCGGGTCGTCCTTGGCGGGCCGCTGGATGTAGAACTGGTACGGCGCCGTCGAACCGTCGATCGTGAAGTCGACGTTGGCGAAGAACGGGTGCCGGCCCAGTTCCGCACCGAGCTTCTTGGTGAACTCGGCGACCGGGTCCTGGGCGAACAGCCCGCCGGCAGCGAGCAGGGAAGCGACACGAAGAGCGTGAACGGAACAAGGCATCGGGCGGATCCTCCCGGACGAGCGTCCGATGATGGACAATAGCGCGGCCGCCGGCAAGTGTCGGGGTTGCCGACAGGTGTCTCGACGCCGGCCGTTGGCTCGCCCCCGGACTCAAGCCCGTGCGCAATAGCGGCCGATGCCGGGTCCGCACGCGCCCAAGCGCAGCACGAAGGACGAAAGCCGATGTCGCCAGGTGTCTCTTCCGCTTGCCTCCCGGCACTGCTGTGGGTCGTACCGGTCCTTGCCCAGGACCCATCGCCCACCGCCCAGGCGCAGCCGGCGGTCGAGAGCGGCAGCGACGACGCTGTCGAATGGGTCGGCGGCGCACCGTTCTGGCAATGGTCGCGCGTGACCGGCACCTGGGGCGGTGGCCGCGACTGGCTCGAACAGCACGGCATCGAGGTCGGCGGCGGCTACACCGCCGACTGGGCCGCAGCGTGGTCGGGCGGCGTGCGCAACCGCGACAACATGCCGTCGCTGATCGATGTCAACGTCGCGTTCGATCTGGAGACGCTGCTGGGACTGCCGCGCACGACGCTGTTCGTCGATGCCTATGCAATCGAGGGGCGCCTCGCGTCGGACGACGTCGGCGACAGTCAGGGCTTCTCCAACATCCAGTCGGACAACACCGAACAGGTGGCCGAAGCGTGGCTCGAGACCTGGGTCGCGGACTTCCGGATCAAGGTCGGCAAGGTCGACTTCAACAGCGAGTTCGCGTTCAACGAGACCGGCGGCGACTTCATCAACAGCTCGGCGGCGATCTCGCCGACGATCGTGAACTACCCGACCTATCCGGATCCGGCGACGGCGGTGAACCTGTTCTGGGCGCCGAGCGAGACGTTCTACCTCGGTGCTGGCATCTACGATGGCGCTGCTGCCGCCGGCATCCCGACCGGCCGGCGCGCGTTCTCCGGCTTCTTCGAGGACGATGAGTCCGACGCCTGGTTCCTCGCCGTCGAACTCGGCACCGCCTGGACCGGCGGCGACGACTGGGGTTCGGGCCGCTTCGCGCTCGGCGCCTGGCAGCACACCGCCGACTTCGCCACGTTTGCCGGCGGTACCGAATCGGGGACCACGGGACTCTACGCGACGTTCGAACAACGACTGTGGCGCGAGAACCCCGGCGACGCCGAAGACGGCCAGGGGTTTGGCCTGTTCGCCACCGCCGGTCTGGCGGATGACGACCTCGCCGCCATCGGCGCCAACCTGGTGGTCGGCGTGGCGTGGACCGGCGCCCTGGCAGGCCGCGACCACGACGTCACCGGCCTGGCCGTGCTGCACGCCGATCTGTCCGACGATCCGGGAGCAGCGACTCCCGACGACGAAACCGCATTCGAGCTGTTCCACAAGATCCAGCTGACGCCCGCGATCTCGCTGAAGCCTGACCTTCAGTACATCGTCAATCCGGGCGGCGATGGTGCGGCGCTCGACGATGCACTGGTCGGCACGCTGCGCTTCGAGATCGCGTTCTGATGGCCGATGCCATGGCCAGGTGGGACCCGCGGCCGGAAACACCTTCGCGGCGCGCGCCGCCGGCCGACGTTCTTGCCAACGCGTGCTACTCTTGCGGGGAACGGAAAGCCGCCCCCGCCCGACCGACAACCGAGAGACCTCCCGATGACCAAGGCCTTCCTGACGTTGTTCCTGTTCCTGGCCACCCTTCCTGCCCAGGAGCGGACCGGTCGCCATTTCCACCGCGACTCGCGCCTGCCGACGACGGCGGCAACCGCACCGGTGGCGGACGCCTCGGCCAGGAAGAGCGAACGCAAGGTTGCGCCGCTCGGCCGACTGCGCTCCGGCCGGGCCTGGCCCAAGTTCCACTTCACGCGTCTGCCGGCGACGCCGGCGACCGGTGCCGTGCCCGCCGAAGCGAGCACGACGAAGACGGCACACAAGCGCGGTTTCTGGCGCGCGCGCCGCTGATCAGCCCTTCTCGCCGAGCACGACCTTCTCGCGCTTGCGGAACACGAGCCGGATCGGCACTTCCGGACACCCGAACTGATCGCGCAGCACCTGTGCCAGGTACCGTTCGTACTGGCCCCTGAACAGCTTGGGCTCGTTGACGAACACCAGCACGCCGATCGGTTCGGTCTGGATCTGGGTGCCGTAGAACAGCTTCGGGTGCATGCCGCGACCCTGCGGCATCAGCTTGTCGCGCGCGATCTGCAGCGCGGCGTTCAGCTTCGGGGTCGACATCTCGGTGCGGGTCTGTTCGCGCAGGTCGAACAGCAGGTCGATGGTCTCCTGGACGTTGACGTCGTCCTTGGCGGACATGAACGACACCGGCGCGTGGTCGAGGCCCGGCAGCTGCTGCCGGATGTACTCGTCCCACTTCTTGACGTCGACCTCGGGCGCGAGATCGACCTTGTTGCCGACGATGACGACGGGTTTGTGGTGGTCGACGCAGTACTGGGCGAGACCCTTGTCGACCTGGCTGATGGGTTCGCGGACGTCGAACAGGTGCAGCACGACGTCGGCGCGGCGGATGCTCTCGATGCTGCGCGAGTGCGAGAACAGTTCGATCGCGTGTTCGACGCTCTTCTTCTTGCGCAACCCAGCGGTGTCGATGGCGATCAGGGTCCGATCACCGATCTGGAACTGCACGTCGACGCTGTCGCGGGTGGTGCCGGGGATGTCGGAGACGATCACCCGTTCTTCGCCGACCAGCCGGTTGACCAGCGTGCTCTTGCCGGAGTTGCGCTTGCCGACGATCGCGAACTTCAGCACGTCGGCGGGCAGTTCGTCCTCGTCGAAGGACTTCTCGGGCAGTTCCTTGACGATCGCGGCGAGCAGGTCGCTGCTGCCGAAGCCTTCCTTGGCGGACACCGGGATCGGTTCGCCGAAGCCCAGCCGTTCCCAGCTGGCGACGCCGAGTTCTTCGTGCCACGACTCGATCTTGTTGGCGACCAGCAGGATCTTCTTGTCCTTCAGGCGGCGCAGGCGGCGGGCGACCAGGTCGTCGCCGGGGAGGCGGCCGTCCTTGCCGTCGACGACGAACAGGATCAGATCGGCGGTCGCGAGCGCAATCTCGATCTGGGCCTCGATGTGGTCCTTGAGCAGCGCTTCGTCGACGAGGCCGAGGCCGCCGGTGTCGGTGAGTTCGATGCGGCGGTGGTCGTGCTCGAGGATGGTGGTGACGCGGTCGCGGGTGACGCCGGCGGTCGGCTCGACGATGGAGACGCGGCGCCCGACGAGGCGGTTGAAGAGACTGGACTTGCCGACGTTGGGTCGGCCGACCAGGGCGACGCGGGGGAGGGTCATGGAGCGGGAAGCGGGGGCGAACAGGTTACGGGGGGTGGGGTTTCGGCGCCAGCCCCCACAAGCCCGAAGGCGGCGGCGCCAAGCCGGCGGGCTGCTGGCTGGAACCGGCGGCAAACCTGTAGCCCGACGGCAGCCTCGCCAACCGTTGCGCCACCGCGCTGTCGATCGCACCAGCTTCGTCGTGGCGCTGGAGTGCGGTCAGAACCGCGACCAGCACCCGTCCGGCCTGAACCGCCTGAATCGGGTCGTCGCACTCCAACGCCCCCGCCCAGGCATCTCGGGCGAGATCTTCGGCCTCGCTCTCTCTACCTGTTCGCAACAGTATCGTTGCCAACTCCACCAGCGCAGGAATCGAGCCTGGAGTGTTACGCTTGCCGAACAGATCCGCTCCGATGGACAGAATCTCGCGGTAAGTCTGCTCTGCCTCGCTGTGGCTGCCGTGGCTGCCAAGCACGCGCGCCAATCCGTACAGAGCCTCCAACACGGCAACG
Organism: Planctomycetota bacterium; assembly: GCA_016713175.1. Lineage (GTDB taxonomy): Bacteria > Planctomycetota > UBA1135 > UBA1135 > UBA2386 > JADJPQ01. The sequence continues at coordinate 77,344 of JADJPQ010000015.1, read as the reverse complement.
CCCTTCCGTGTACCGAAAATCCCCTCGCCGAGCGCAATTGCCTCCCGATAGGACTCTGCAGCCTCACTGTAGCGGTGTTGGCAGGCCAGAGCGTTGGCCAAATTGTGCACCGACGCTGCGACAGAGGGATGGACGCGACCGTGTACCCGCGCATTGATCACGGCAGATTCTCGGAATGCCTGCTCGGCTTCGCTGAAACGTCTCTGGCCAAAAAGCACATTCCCCAATCCCAGGAACGACGCTGCAAGTGCGCCTTGCGTCACTGTTCCAGGGGCCCGGGAAAGGACATCGATAGACTCACGATAGCACTGCTCCGCCTCCTGGAAGCGCCCCTGAATGGTCAGCGCGGCGGCCAGTCCCGCCAACGGCCCCGCCAAAGCGACATGAGTTCTCGTCCCGTGGAACTGCGCGCTGACCGCAACCGCTTCTCGGTAGGCGCGCTCAGCTTCCCCCTGACGGCTCTGGCCGAACAACAGGTTGGCCATTTCCTGAAGAGAACTGGCGAGATCCACACCGAACGCCTGCGGTCGCTCGCTGGCAAGTCGCCGATAGAGAGCTGTGGCCTCGTCAACCGCTTTCAGCGCATCGTCGTGGCGGCCGGCCTCGGCAAAGGCACGCGCCAGATTGCGCAAACTCGTAGCCAGAGTCGGCAATTCGCCAGCCGGGTCGCGCTCTGCCATTTCTCGCGCCTGTTCCACCTGTCCCTGCATCAGGCTGAACTTCGTCGCTATGGAAAAGAACCGAGCAGGCACCGCTTCAGGCACTACGCGGCCCTCCAACCAGGCTGTGACAACGTCGTAGTCACCGAAGACCGCCAGCCCACTCGACCCCACGACAGCCCGCTCGTCGCGTTCCAGCGCCTGCTCCGAACGTACGACCATCGGCAGCTCGACCGACAGCGTTGCCGACAGCGGATCCGCCTCTTGAACCAGGAAACTCCGAACTGTCCGGCGAAACGTCTGGACTTCCTCAGCGTACAACAAGCCGGGCAGCCGCGCCAGCACAACACCGATCCGGACTGGCTCGCTTCTCCCGGCGAGGCGAGGAGCGACTTTGATCGCACGCAACACCTCGCGTGTGCCATGCTGGCTTTCGAGCGAAGTCCCGACCAGGGCGACCACCTGATCGGCCAACAACGACACCGCGGCACCCCCCATCGCCGTGATGCCCGTTCGCGCGTCGACCAGCAGGTGGTCGGGAGAGAGATCACGCTCGATCGCCTCACGCAACCATGTGAAGAACCGCACCCCCTGGGGATCCGAACCACGGAACAGGGAATCCCAGTCCAACGCTGTCAGATCTCGCCAGTACTGCGCCACGTGAGCCGGCCCGGCAGGCAACAGGTGCACCTGTTCCTGGCCGGGGACAACGTGAACCCAGTCTCGCAGCGAAGCCGGGGGCGCCTGGCCTGCGCAGAAACGGCGCAACAGCCCGACGACTCCTTCCCCCACCGCACTACTGCTGCCAAAACCCAGCTTGAATGGCAAACCGGGTGCCTCGAGATCCAGGTCAACAACCACGACCGACCTGCCAGCGGCTGCGAGTCGGCGTGCACAGGTTGCCAGCAACAGACTCCGACCCAGCCCGCCCTTGTAGGAGTAGAATGTCGAGACCTTCACTGGATCAGGCCGCAGCGGGCAACAGAAGGTGGCCGCGCGCTGCCACCTTGGCGGTCAGTTCGCGGACGCCGTCCTCGTCGCTCACAACCCACGAAAACTGTGTGGGTCGGATCGAACGCAGGGCCGGCGACGCGACACTCGCACGAGCCAACAACTCAGCAATCCGCCGAACCAGTTCGGGCACAGCCGCCACAGCGGGACCACCGAGCAGCGCGTGAAGCGCCTTGACAGTCGTCGTGCCGCGGCCGGCTTCGATTTCCAGTTGCAACCGGTCGAGGTGCCCAGACGCCTGCTCAGCGGTAGCGCGGCCCAACAGCCTGAACGCTGCATCTCGAGATCGTTCCAGTTCCTCCGGCGATGAGTCACCCACGGCATGCGCTTCGAGGAATCGAGCGACCGCTCCCCAGTCGTCGAAGGTTTCCGAACGCGGGACGAAGTCCTCTTCGAGAACGCCGCGTTCGACCTGGGCCTGCGTGATCGGAAAGCGATGCTTCACTGAGTAGGGCGGTCTCAGCAGCCAACAACCCTCTGCGGAGCGCAGAAGACCCCAGCCATCCGGAGCAACAGCCAGCAGTTCAATCGTCATGGAATGCTGCGCCATCGTATCCGGTTTGCCTCTGCAAGCGCGCGAACTTCCTCGTGCATGGCAAGGTCCAAGGCCTCTGCGGACCCCGGACTCTGCAGCGCCGCTGCCAACGCGCGTTCCTGGACCTCGTCATCGGAGTTGGATCGGATCTCGAGCAGTTCGTGCACCACAAACGGCCGAACCGAGAGCGCTTCGATGTAGTCGTCGTTGTTGCACAGCCGCTCGCACCACGGGCCCGGCGGCGCAACGGTCGTTGCAAACTTCACGACCGCGAGTTCCGCCACCATGTCGTGCGGCGCAGCCCACTCCGCCAGACGATCCCAGGTTCGCGAACCGGGCACACCGTGGAAGCAGGCTCCGCGCAGCGAATCCTCGATCAGCCACACCGGGTCAGGGGGCATTCCCGCTGGCAGACGCCGATCGACCACACAGTAGCGACCGTAGCGGGGCGACCCCATCCCACCGATGTTGAGGGCCCCGTAGTGGAAGTGCGTGCCCTGACCAGCCAGTCGCTCGAACTCCACTCGCGGCTGGTAGTAGTCGCGCAATCGCTCGCGAAGGTGTTCGTCGGCCGTACGTTCGCTCTTCCTGGCTTCCTGCTCGGCCCACTCGAACACGTTCCAACGCCGCCCGGTCCTCAGGAAGTCACGCAACCCTCTGGCCTTCATGTTCACGGAGACCCGTTGGTCGCTTCGGACCGCCGCAAGAAGGTCGGGGTGCCCCTCGGCAGACCGCTCACGGAGGCTGTTCCGGTTGGCTTCAGCAAACCCATGCAAGGGAGTCGTCATGCATGCGTCCCGTCCTGGGTGTAAGAGTAGGGAACCTACACACCAATGCAACCACGCCGCATGCCGAACGCCGAACTGCCGAACCGCCGCTCACCCCTCGAACATTGAGGACTCGGCAGCCCCAACCCGGTCCCTTGACGCCACCCCCACCACCGGCGAAGTTCTCCATTCGCCGAGCCAGATCGCGCGCGGCGAACGCACCACCCGTTCCCGCACGCTCATGACCCTGAAAGCCGGCATCGTCGGCCTGCCCAACGTCGGCAAGTCGACCCTGTTCAACGCGGTCACGCGCACCCAGAAAGCGCAGGCCGCCAACTATCCCTTCTGCACGATCGACCCCAACGTCGGCGTCGTCACCGTTCCTGACGACCGCCTCGCGGTGCTGCAGAAGATCGCCAAGACCCACGTCATCATCCCGGCGACCATCGAGTTCGTCGACATCGCCGGCCTGGTCAAGGGCGCTGCGACCGGCGAGGGGCTCGGCAACAAGTTCCTCGCCCACATCCGCGAAGTCGACGCGATCGTCCAGGTCGTCCGCTGCTTCGACGACGGCGAGATCCTGCACGTCGCCGGCTCGGTCGATCCGGTCCGCGACATCGAAGTCATCACCACCGAACTGGTGCTCGCCGACCTCGAGTCGGTGCAGAAGCGCGCCGACAAGCAGAGCAAACTCGCCAAGCGCGGCGACAAGGACGCCAGCGCCGAAATGCCCGTCCTGGCCAAACTCGAGGCGCTGCTCGACCAGGGCAAACCGGCGATCCGGTGCGAACTGAACGACGACGAGAAGGCCATCGCGCAGCAGTTCTTCCTGCTGACCGACAAGCCGACGATCTTCGCCTGCAACGTCAAGGACACCGAGTTGGCGACCGCCGAGCGCAATCCGCACGTGCAGCGGGTCCGCGAGTATGCGCGCACGCACCTCGCGTGTGAGGCCGTCGTGATCTCGGCGCAGATCGAGAGCGATCTGGTCGATCTCGAACCGGCGGACGCCAGGGCGTTCCTGCAGGACCTCGGCGTGCAGGAGTCCGGCGTCGGCGGGCTGATCCGCGCGACCTACCACCTGCTCGGCCTGCGGACCTACTTCACCGCCGGCGAGAAGGAAGTGCGGGCGTGGACGATCCGCGCCGGCGACACCGCCCCGAAGGCGGCCGGCGTGATCCACACCGACTTCGAACGCGGCTTCATCAAGGCCGAAACCGTGTCGTACGAGGATCTGGTCGCCTGCGGCTCGGTCGCCGGCGCGCGAGAAGGGCAAGTACCGGATCGAAGGCAAGGAGTACGTCGTCGCCGATGGCGACGTGCTGCACTTCAAGTTCGCGGTGTAGCGATGGCGACGGTCGCGGCGTTCCGCAAGCTCGCGCTGGCGCTGCCCGACGTCGTCGAGGGCGCGCACATGGACCATCCGGACTTCCGCACCAACGGCCGCATCTTCGCGTCGCTGCACCCGACGGCGGGCAAGGCGATGGTCAAGTTGCCGCCGGTCGAACAGCAGCGGCTGGTGGCGGCCCTGCCCGAAGTGTTCGCGCCATGCAACGGCGCCTGGGGCAGGCAGGGTTGCACGTGGGTGCAGCTCGCGGCAGTCGAGGCGACGCAGATGCGCGATGCCCTGACCTCGGCCTGGCAGACCGCGCAGGCGCTGAAGCCGGGGAAGCCGAAACGGCGGTGAACGCATGGATCCGCGAACGGTCCGGACCAGTCGTTTCCTGGGCTACCTGCTGCGACACGAGCGCGGCCACTCGTTGTCGTGCGCGGACCACGGCGTCTGGTTGACGGCGGCGGTGCCGCCGGACTTCCTGCGGCTCCCGGACTGAAGGCACGCACGCTTGTTTGCCGTCGCCGCGGTGCGTTCCTACGCTGGCGGCGATGCCGGGAGCACTCGCCCTGACGATCCTGTGGACCGCCGCCACCTGGACCTTCGTCATCGTGCTCGCCGCCGGCTTCTTCGTGCACGCGATTGGTCGCGGCTTCGGCGCCCGCAAGACCTCGCCGCTCCTGGTCGCGGCGACGATTCTGTGCCTGCTGCTGCACGGCGGACTGCTGCTCGGACCGTACTGGTGGCTGTCCGGCCAACGTTCCACCGGCATTGCATTGATGCTGCCGGCGAGCCTCGGCGACGTGATCGCGGTCGTCTCGTTGACCAGCCGCCTCGGCCTGCCGCGTGCCGGCGGGCGCCTGGCGCTCGCCTTGGTGGCGGTGCTGGGAACGCTCGCCGCTGCCGTGCTGCCGATCGTCGTGCTGTCGATCGGCCCCGCGTGAACGCCGGTCAGGCGCTGAGTCCGGTTCGCACCGATTGCGTTCCCGGCCCCGCGACCACCGGCCGCCCCACGTTCGCCGTGGCCACAGCCGCCGACCACGCGACCAGGATCGGGCCGACGAACTCCAGGAACTCCTCGACCACCTGCGTGTACAGCAGCAGATCGAACTGCCGCCACTGCAACCCCGAGCGGCCAATCCGCTGCTCGAACGCCTCGATGCCCATCGACCCGCCGAGCGCCGCGAACCCGAGCAGCAGCCGCAGCTGGCCCACGCGATCGCCCGCCAGCGCCCGCCAGCAACTGCGCCACGCCAGGAGGCCGGCGGCACCCAGCGGCACGCCGATCACGATCACCCACGCGTACATCCCGGTGCCGCGCAGAGCGTCGGCGGCGAGACCGCCCAGGCGTTCGTGCAGCATCAGCAGATCGTCGACCATCAGGAACACGAACAGCGCCCCGGTCAGCAGCGGACCGGTCGCGCGGGCGCACCAGCCCCACCGCGCGCACGAGAGACCGGCGGCGCCGAAGCAACAGAATCCGAACCACGACGGCAGACTGTAGTCGTGGCGCAGGTCGAACCACTGCTTGACCGCCATCGGCGTGCGGCGCTGGATCGTCCAGGTCAGCTGGAACAGGCAGTGGATCACCGTGAACGCGATCGCAACGGCGAGTGCGGCACCGGCGAACCGACGCGGTCTGATGGCAGACGACACGGCGGTGCTATCGACACGGCAACGCCGGGTGATCACCGACGACCCACGGGAATGTCCCGACGCGCTACCCGTCCCATCCGACCGCGACGTCTCCTTGACATCTGTCCGGATCGCCCGGACTACCCTGCGTGGTCATCGCCCCGTCCCGCCCCCACCACCGCTGGTTGCCGATGCTCGCGCTCGCCTCGGGTGCGGCCCTGGTGCTGCTCGTCGGCCACGCGTTGTCCACCGCCACCGCCGATGCCGTCGAACGGGCCCGCGGCGCCGCAATCGCGGTCGCCCAGGGCCGTGCGCGCGAACTGCAGCGCCGCCTGGCTTCGCCGGAGGTGCTGACGATCTTCCCGCCGGCAGAACGGTTCACCCTCCGCAACGGCAAGCTTGTCGTGCCGGACGCGCTCGGTTGGCTGCACCCGCGATCGCCGAGTCCGGTGCCGGCGACCGTGGCGGCGCAGGTGCGCCGCGCGCAGAGTCTCGAGGCCAGCGGGCAGCACGCGGCAGCGGTCGCCCTGCTCGAGTCGGCGGTGGCGGAGCTCGCAACCGACGCCCCCGAACGACTTCCGCTTGCCGTCGCCGCGGGTTGGACGCTGCTGCGCAGCGACGACCCGCCCCGCGCCACCGAAGCCTGGCAGCACTGCACCCGGATGCTGTCCTTGTCGGCAGTCAGCGCCTTCGCCGATCCATGCCTTGGCGAACTGCTGATCGTATCCACCCTCCTCGGCGCCGCTCTCGGCAACGAAGTACCGGCAGAGCTCACGGCTTCGCTGACTGCGTTGCCGGCAGGCGAACTGGCGCCGGTGTTCGCCCGAATGACCGAACGCGGTCTCGACGTCGACGAACTGGCGACCGCGGCGAGGGCAGCCAACGCCTGGCGCGAACGGTTGCTGCGCGTCGACGCCCGGATCGAACGGGATCGGACCGACGCGCAGATGACCCGTCTTGGCGACGAGCTGCTGCTGTGGTTCCCGCAGCACGGCGAAGGCGCACTGATTCCGCTGCTGCACGCGGCGCTGGCCGCCGATCCGGATTGGCGCGGCTACGTCGGCGGCGACAGCGGCGCAGTCGATGCGGCGATCGTCGTCGACGGGCTGACCGTCCGACCCGCGACGGCGCCACCGCTGCCGCTGCTCGCCAGGCCGGCGATCGCCTGGTCAGCGGCGACGCTGCTGATCGCGCTGTGCGCCGGCAGTGCGTGGCTCAGTTGGCGCGGCCTGCGTCGCCATGCCGCCGCCGTCGCCGCCGAAGCCGAGTTCCTGACCGTGGTCACGCACGAACTGAAGACCCCGGTGGCGTCGATCCGGTTGATCGCCGAGGTCCTCGGCAACGATGAGGCCTCGGCGACGCGGGCCCGCGACTACGTCGCGCTGCTGGGCGGCGAGAGTGCGCGGCTGCAGATGCTGGTCGAGAACGTGCTCGACCTCGGTCAGCGCGAACGCGGCGAGCGACGGCTCGATCGCCGACCGATGGACCTGGTGCCGCTGCTGCGCGAAACCGTGGCCTCGTTCGTGCCGCTGGCCGAGCGCGCCGGGATGAAGGTCGAACTGGCGGCGCCGGTGGCTGCGTTCGCGGCCGTCGATGGCCTGGCGATCACCCAGGCGATCGCCAACCTGCTCGACAATGCGAGCAAATACGCCGGCGGCGGCCGGCGGCTCCTCGTGACGATGACTGCGGCCGGCGAGGTCGCGACGATCATCGTTCGCGACTTCGGCATGGGCGTGCCCGCCGCCGAACGGGATTCGATCTTCACCCGCTTCCAGCGCGGCAGTGCGCATCGGCACGGCTCGATCCCCGGCGTCGGCATCGGCCTGCACCTCGCCCGCCAGATCGTTCGCGGCCATGATGGCGAGCTTTCGTGCCGGGCGCCGATGGACGGCGGCGCCGGCGCCGAGTTCGTGTTGACGTTGCCTGTTTGCCCGCCGGAGGACCCGGCGTGAGCGTGCAGATCCTGCTCGTCGAGGACGACCTGGCGCTGCGCACGGTGCTGCACGATGCGCTGCAACACGATGGCCACACGGTCACCGTCGCCAGCGACGGCGACGAAGCCCAGGCGGTGCTGCGCGAGCGGACGTTCGACCTGCTGGTGCTCGATGTGATGCTGCCAGGGCCCAGTGGGCTCGAGATCCTGCAGGCGCTGCGACGGCGCGACCAGGGCACGCCGGTGCTGCTGCTGACCGCGCGCGCCGCCGAAGCCGATCGCGTGCTCGGCCTCGAACTCGGCGCCGACGACTACGTCACCAAGCCGTTCTCGCTGCGCGAACTGCGGGCGCGGGTCAAGGTGCTGCTGCGACGCGTCGAACGGCGGCCAGCGACGGCGAGCGGGCGGTTCCGGATCGGCGCGGTCGAGGTCGATCTCGATGCGTATGCGCTCACACGCGCGGGCAGCACCGTGCGGCTGTCGCCGACCGAGAGGGCGATGCTTTCACTGTTGTGGCAACAGCGCGGACGAGTCGTCGAGCGGTCGCAGTTCCTGCAGCACGTCTGGGGTTCGGCAACGATCGGCGATCGGACGATCGACACGCACCTGCTGCACCTGCGGCAGAAGCTCGAACGCGATCCGAGGCGGCCGCGGCATCTGTTGACCGTGCATGGCGTCGGCTATCGGCTGGCACTGGAGGAACCGTGACGACCTTGACGAATCCACGACATCGAATCGACGACATGGCGACATGGCGTGCTGCCTCGGCCGGTCGGATGGACGCATGAAGACAATCCCACTGCTGGTGGCCCTGCTGAGTCTGGGCCAGGTGTCGAGTCAGAGCCCCGAACGGGCGTTCGAACGCGCGCGGTTGATCGAAGAGAAGGAGGGCGACCTGCGGGCCGCGGAGACGGCGTGGCGCGAGTTGTTGGCAATGGCGGATCTGCCACCGACGGTGGCGAACGGCGCCAATCTGCGGCTGGGGCGATTGCTGTGGTCGCTCGATCGGAAGGACGAGGCGCGGCCGTTCCTGGAGCACGTGATCGCCAAGGGCGATGCGCAGGCGGCGGCCGCGGCGCAGGCGGTGCTCGATGGCAAGTGGGACCCGACGCGGCAGGCCGAGTTGCGTCGGCAGGCGGAGGAACTGGTTCAGCGACTCGGCCTGATCATCGTCGGCAAGGACGAATCGCCAGCGCGGAACGAAGCATGGTGGCGAACGTCCAGGTCGCTGCGCACACTCGGTGAGCCCGCGGCAAAGGCCCTGGCGGAGCGACTTCGCGGATCGTGGCCCACGCTGACAGACGCGACCAGGGCGTTGGCACCGCAGGACCTGCCGAACTTCGCCAAGATCGAGATCGCGCTGGTCGCTGAACTGTGGCAAGTCGGCACGCCACCCGCGAAGGACTACTTCGAGACCGTGCTCGCGCATGAGAACAGGGCGCTCCGCGAATTGATGGTCCCTTTGCGGAACATCGCGGCCGACATGCAGCCGCTGGCCGTGAGGTTCCTGCACGACGCCGATCCGGACGGCAACGTGGCGCGCGCGGCGCGTCCGATTGCCGGCGAGCTGCCGAAGGAAGTCGTGCTCGACCTGCTGCGAGCGGAACCAGCGCCCGCCCGGGCCGCCGGCTACTCTGGCGCCAAGGTACGGTTCCTGAAAGGCGACGCCGCTGCCAAGGCAGCGTGGCTGCAGGACCTGGCGCCGTTCCTGGATCGCGGGATGAACGACCGCGACGAGGATGTGCATCGCGAAGCGTGGGGCCTGACCGAAGCGATCTGGCGGTCCGATCTCCGGGAAGGTGTCACGCTGGTGTTGCGGAATCTGGTGTCGGCGCCGCCGTATTCGGATTGGTCAAGCGGCAGGTCGGGGAGGCCATTGGATGACGCCGAGTTCGCGCTACTGCATGCGGCCGGCAAGGCGCTGTCGACCAATCAGCAACGCGACAGCCGACACAACCTGGTCCAGTACCTGCTAGGGGACCACGTGCCGCAGTGGACGAGGAGCTTCGGTCTGCTGCTCGACCTGCTGCCCGAGTACGGCAGGCACGGTTCCGCCAACTGGCTCCGTGCCGTCCCACTGGCGACTTCCGCGGAGCGGGTCGAACTGCTGCGGCGCCTGCCGCAGGTCCACGACCCTGCCCGGGTCGTGGGTTACTTGGTCCGCTCCGAGGTACCGGCCGAGATCATGCCGGCGATCCGTGAGTTGTGGCCCGACGCGGCGAGTCTGAACGTCGCGCTGGGTCTGTTACAGCTCGCTGGCAAGTCCAAGTCACCCGATGCCGCAGCCTGGCTGGCCGAGGTGACTCCCGGTCTGGGCAAAGGGCTGCACGGTCCACTGGTCCAGGCGCTGGTACAGTTGTCGTTCGACGGCGTCGGCGAACCCGCGCTTGCGGAGTTGCGGCGCATGCTCGTGGCAGACACCGGCACAGCCGAGATGCGGGCCTTGGCGCTGGCGGAGTTGACCCGCCGCGGTGACACCGGGGTCTTGCCACTCCTCGCCCGTTCGGTGGCCATGGGGTTGGGCCACGCCACGAGCCACCCGGCAGGAGCAGCCCCACCTGGACTGCTTTGTCTGTCAGACGAGCCTTCCCGGCAGCCGCGCCGCTGGAGTGGCTACTCGGATGCCGAGCTCGCCGCAGCCTGGCGGACGGTCCTTGCCGACGAACCGGCTCGCTCGCGCTACTTGAACGACATGTCCTCATGGAGCGGCTCGGGGATTCCCGTGGTCGCGACCCGCGCACTGCTCGAAGTGCTGCCGACCGCCGAGGACTCGTTCTTGGAGCGGTTGCCTGCCGTCGGGTCCTGCCTCCAGAGACTGACGGCCGACCAACTGACGCACGATGAACAACTTGCAGCAGCGCTGCGCGCGGCATTGTCCGCGAAGCGACCAGAGTCGATCCTCGTCATGCTGTCCGATGAGTTCGTGCGCGACCAGGCCGTCGACCTCCGCCAGATCGCCGACTCGACGTCGCAACAAGCCGTGTTCCTGGCGCGCTTCCTCCGCGCCGATGTCCCGCTGTCCACCGACGACTGGGTCACGATGCTCGGTCATGCCGAGGTGCACCTGGTGGACGTTCTCGCTCGCTTGCCTTCAACGGTCGAACCTGCCGTGCAGACCGCCATCGAGAAGCTGCTGCGATCACCAATGCAGAGCAATCGCATCGGCGCCTGCCAGACACTCGGCCGCCTGCTGTCGCGCGAGTCCGTGGCCCCATTGCTCGCGACGCTCCGCGATCCGACTCCCGAGGTTCGGGAAGCGGCCACCAGAGCCCTCGAGCAGATCCGCTTCTACCAGGACCAGGTCGCCCACTGGCAACAGACCACCACCGGCCCGACCGTGACTCGCGAACACGCCGCCAGCAAGCTGGTCGCGCAAGCACAACCCGCCAACCCGAAAGCACAACGCCTGCTGGCGATCCGTTCGCTTGCCATCCTGCAGGCCGCGGAGACCCTGCCGTTCCTGATCGACTGGACCACCGACGCCGACACCGACATCGCCCACGCCGCCCGCGATGCCTGCGCGCGCCTGCACCAGACCGGCGCCACGACCGCACCCGTAGACGCCCGCAAGTAATGGCGCCAATGCGGGTCGCCGCAATCAAATCGAACGGGGAACCCGACGACATTGCACTCCCGGGCTTGCGGAATGGCGGCCGTCACGTCCAATAGCCGTCAGCGTTACTGGAGAGCCCAGACTCCGAACTGCACCCGATGCGCCGACTCCTTTCCCGTCTGCTGTTGGTCGCTCTGTCCCTGTCCATCCTGCCCGCCCAGCGTTTCGTCGACGAAAAGCTGGTCGACGGCTTCGTCTTGCCGGTGGGCTTCCTGTTCACCGGCCATGAACGCATGTGGGTCTGGGAACGCAGCGGCCTGATCAAGATCGTCGATCACGGCGCCCGCGTGACCCAGCCGCTGCTCGACATCCGCGAGGAGGTCGGCAACTGGCGCGACTTCGGCATGCTCGGCGTCGCCCAGGATCCCGACTTCGACAACAACGGCCACTTCTACTGCGCCTACATCGTCGATCGGCACCACCTGCTGCACTACGGCACCCCGGCCTACGACCCGCTCGCCGACGATTACTTCACCGCGACGATCGTCCGCGTGACCCGGTTCACCGCCGACGCCAGCAACGACTTCCGCAGCGTCGTACCCGGCAGCCGCCACGTGCTGCTCGGTGAGAGTGCCAGCACCGGCGTGCCCTCGACGTACTTCTCGCACGGTGCCTGCAGCATCCTGTTCGGGCGCGACGGCACGCTGCTGGTGGCGACCGGCGACGGCGCCGGGTTCCTTGGCCGCGACATCGGCAGCGACCCGACGACGATGTTCGCGCAGGGCCTGGCGGACGGCATCCTGCGGCCCGATGAGAACATCGGCGCCTTCCGCGCACAGATGCTCGAGTCGCTGGCCGGCAAGGTGCTGCGGCTCGACCGGCAGACCGGCGACGGCGTGCCGAGCAATCCGTTCTTCGACCCGCTGCAGCCGCGTTCGTCGCGGTCGCGGGTCTGGGCGCTCGGCCTGCGCAACCCGTGCCGGATGGCGATCCGTCCCGGCACCGGTTCCACCGATCCACTGGCCGGCCAACCGGGCGAACTGTGGATCGGCGACGTCGGCGCCAGCACCTACGAAGAGGTCTCCCGCATCACCGGGCCGGGGCAGAACCTCGGCTGGCCGATGTTCGAGGGCCTTGCCGCCAACGCCGGGTTCACCGGCGATCTGCTGGCCAATCCGCACGCGCCGAATCCCCTGTTCGGCGGCAACTGCACACAGTCGCACTTCCGCTTCCAGGATCTGCTGCGCCAGGCGACGACCGCGGTACCGTTCTTCCCCAACCCGTGCGACCCGCTCGTCGGCATCGCCGCCGGCACGCCGACGTTCGTGCACCAGATGCCGGTCGCCGACTGGCACCACCACCAGGTCGATGCGCGAGTGCCGGTGTTCCTCGGCATCGATCCGACCTTCGCCACCATCGGCACGGCGCCGGCCGGCGTCACCGGCACGCCGTTCGTCGGCAACGCGTCGATGGCCGGCTGCTGGCACAGCGGCCAGACGTTCCCCGGCATCCCGCCGAGCTACTACCACGCCGATTTCGGCGGCGGCTGGATCAAGCGCTTCGAGTTCGACACCCAGGATCAGCTGCTCGGCATCCACCACTTCGCGACGGTCGATTCGCCGCTGATGCTGGCCGAGCACCCGCACGATCATTCGCTCTGCTATGTCGCCTACCGGCAGAACTCGATCCGGCAGATCCGCTGGGTGCCGCAACCGCCGCCGATCCCGATCGCGACCACCGATGTCCGCTACGGCCCCAGCACGCTGGAGGTGCAGCTCGATGCGCGCGAGTCGTACGACCCCGAGGGCCAACCGATCTCGTTCCGCTGGGACCTCGGTCACGGCCGCAGTTCGACCGCACCGCAACTGAGCCACAAGCTGACCGGCCCCGGCACGCCGAGCCTGCAGCACGTGCATCTGACCGTCACCGACAGCACCGGCGTGGCGGCGACGACCGACGTGCCGATCTGGCTCGACAACACGCCACCGCGGGTCACGATCACCAGCATCCAGGACGGCGACACGTATGACCGCGCCAATCCGACGACGGTGCCGCTGGTCGCCGACGTGTTCGACGCCGAGAGTCCGGCGTCGGCGTGCACCTACGCGTGGCGGACGACGTTGCTGCACCACAACCACGAGCACCCCGAGCCCGACGACAACAACCCGGTGACCACGACGCTGTTGACGCCGACGCCCCACGACGACGAGTTCTATGCCTGGCGGATCGAACTGACGGTCACCGACCCCGCCGGTCTGGCCACGACGGCACGGGTGTTCCTGTTCCCCGACACCTCGACAGCGACCACGTCAGTGCTGCTGACGTCTCCGCAACCGGATGATGTGGTCGCCGTCGGCGCGCCCGTGCAGTTCTCGGCGATCCAGACCGGGCCGGTGTGGCGGGTCGAGTACTACATCGACGGCGTGCTGGTCGGCAGCGCGGTCAATCCACCGTACGCGGTCACGTGGAGCACGCCGACCCCGGGCTACCACACCGCCTGCGCGCTGGCGATCGCTGCCGACGGCACGTCGAGCACCTCGCGCGGCACTTCGTTCACCGTGGCGACCAACCAGATCAGCAAGTTCCGGATCGGCGCCACGGACGGCGATGCCCAGGAACCGGTCGGTGCGGCAACGCCCGCTGACCTGAGCAGCCGCCAACTGGTGCTCGGCGATGATGGCACGCCATGGGCCACCGCGCTGCGGTTCGCGAACCTGACGGTGCCGCCGGGCGCGCAGGTGCAGAACGCCTGGATCGAGTTCACCGCCGCCGCCGACCACGGCGACCCGGCCGCGTTCGACATCACCGTCGAACCCGCGGCCTGGACCGCGCCGCTGCGCGCGACGATCGGCAACATCGACCAACGGCCGAACAGCGCACCGATTCCGTGGGCTCCCGGTGCCTGGACGCTCGGTGCCTCGGGCCAGGAGCAGCGCACGCCGGACCTGGCCGCGCTGTTGGCGCCGATCGTGAGCGCGGGCAAGTGGACCCGCTCGCTGGTGTTCATGTTCGCCGGCACCGGCCAGCGCCGCGCGGTCGCCTGGGACGGCAACGGCCGCACTGCGGCGTTGCTGACCATCGCGTGGCAGCCGCCAGCGCCGAACTCCACGAGCCTCGCGGTCACCACTTCCGCCGATGACGCCACCGAGACGCTGGCCAGCGGCGCCGTCGATCGGGGCAACCCGAACCTGCGGCTGGGCGCCGAGGGCGGCGTGCCGCGACTGATCGGCCTGCGGTGGGCGCTGCCGATCCCACCCGGCGCGACGCTCGAGAGCGCGCGACTGCAGTTCCACAGCACGGCGCCGCAGGTCCTGCAATCGAGGCTGGTGATCCACGCCGAAGCGACCGATGACGCCGCCGTCTTGACCGGAGTCCCGTTCGAACTGTCCAGTCGGACCCGCGGTCCCGAGCAGGTGGTGTGGACGCCGGCGGGCTGGCCGGCCAGTGGTTTGGCGCCGCAGTCGGTCGACTGCAAGGACGTCCTGCAACCGCTGCTGCAGCGACCCGGCTGGCGACAAGGCAACCGCGTCCTGCTGCTGATCGACGGCACCGGCACGCGCACGGCACGTTCGTTCAACGGCCTGGCCGCCGAAGCGCCGCGCCTGTTGCTGACCTGGCGGCTGCCGGCCAAATAGCGCAGAACGGCGACACGGCGCGCGCGCACCCGCAGGAGTCGCGGCATGATGCCGCGCCCACTCCTGCACCGATGCCGTATCGAGTCCCGTTCGCGCTGTGGCGCCGCTTCGGCCCAGGCTTGTCAGTCTGCGCGCTGATCGCCGCCGCCGCCGCCTTCGTCGCCGAACACCACGGCGGTCCGCCGTTCCTGTACGCGCTGCTGTTCGGCATCGCGCTGCACTTCCTGGTCGACGACGAACGCGCCAGCCCGGGCATCGAGCTCGCGTCCCGCTTCGTGCTGCGGCTCGGCGTCGGCCTGCTCGGTGCACGGATCACCGCCGCACAGATCGTCGGACTCGGTTGGCTGCCTGCGCTGCTGATCATCGCCGTTGTCGCGCTGACGATCACCGCCGGGGCGCTGGCTGCCCGTCGCCTTCGCCAACCGCTTACCGACGGCCTGTTGACCGGCGGCGCCGTCGCCATCTGCGGTGCCTCGGCAGCCCTCGCGATCGCCGCGCTGTTGCCGCGCAACGAACGCAACCGCAAGTTCACACTGCTGACCGTCGTCGGCGTCACCGCGCTGTCGACCGCGGCGATGATCGTCTATCCGGCGATCGTGCGCGCCCTCGACCTCGACGCCCGCGCAGCCGGCATCTTCCTCGGCGGCACGATCCACGACGTCGCGCAGGTGATGGGTGCCGGCTACATGATCTCGCCGGCGACCGGCGATGTCGCCGCCGTCGTCAAGCTGCTGCGGGTGTCGCTGCTGGTGCCCGTCGTGCTGGTGTTGTCGCTGTTGCTGCGACGCAACGGTACCTCGCCGACCACCGCCAGGCCCCCACTGCTGCCGTGGTTCCTGCTGCTGTTCTGCGCGCTGGTCGCCGCCAATTCGCTGCACTGGGTGCCGGCTGCGGCCGGCACGGCCCTCGGAACGCTGTCGCGCGCATGCCTGCTGACCGCGATTGCGGCGCTGGGCATCAAGACCTCGTTCGGCGATCTGCGTTCGCTCGGTTGGATCCCGATTGCGCTGTTGGTCGGCGAAACGCTGCTCTTGGCCGGCGTCGTGCTGCTCGGCGTCTGGTTCTGACCATTACATCGCTGCGACCGCCGCCCGCGCCGATCCGGACTATCCTGCTGGCTCCACCCAGGAGCCATCCAATGCGCATCTTGCTGTCCACCACGTTGTTCGTCGCGTCGCTGTCCCCCACGGTCTCGGCCCAGGCGATCATCGCCCAGAACCAGGGCCTGACCAATCCGCAGCACGTGATCGACTTCGGCGCCAACCTGTATCCCAACTTCACGCCGATCACCAACCAGTTCGCCGGCATCACCGTCACCCATGCGCGCTACTTCACGACCGGCATGGTCGTCAACATGGTCGGCGGCTTCCTGACCAACGACTTCAGCGGCGCTCCGGACACGCTGACCATCCGGTTCGCCAATCCGATCCAGGATCTGGCATTCGCCTACCACCAGATCGGCACCTGGCAGCCCAGCGTGTTCCGCGCCGTGCTCGCCGGAACCACCGTCTTCTCGTTCAGCAACCTGTCCAACCAGACGCAGACCAACAACTGGTTCGGCTTCACCGGCATCGTGTTCGACGAACTGCAGCTCGACTTCGTCGCCGACTTCAACGTCGACACGCTGCAGTTCAACGACGCCGGCGCCACCTGCACGACCCGCAATGGCAGCGGCGTCAATCCGCTGGACTACCGCTGTGTGACCCGGCCGATCCTCGGGTCCAACTGGCAATCGGCGATCGCGATGCCGGCGAACGCGCTGGCGGCCTTCCTGGTGTTCGGTCCCGGCGGCGGCAATCCCGGCCTGCCGTCGCCGTTCGGCGAGATCCTGCTGAATCTGGCGCCATCGCCGATCGCGGTCAGCGGCGGCCCGGCGTTCAACATCAACATCCCGAACGGCCCGCAGTGGAACGGGTTCGTGATCGCGACGCAGGGCGCGCGCATCGATCAGGTCGGCAACCAGCAGTCGGTCGTGCTGCTGAACGCCATCGACCTGCAGCTCGGCCTCTGATCAGGCCCTGACCACCCGGCCTGGGCGCACATCGGTGCGCCCGCCGTCGGCGACGACCAGCTGGCCGCGCACGCACAGGTGCACGACGCCGGTCGCGTAGCGCTGTGGCTCGAGCCAGTCCGCGTGATCGGTGATCGCGGTCGGGTCGAACACCACGATCGAGGCGAGCTTGCCCGGCGCCAACGCGCCGCGATCGCGCTGCTGCAGCACCGCCGCCGGCAGCGACGTCATCTTGCGGATCGCCTCCTCGGGCGACAGCACCGCGCGCTCGCGGACGAACAGCCGCAGCACCCGCGGGAACGTGCCGAACGACCGCGGATGGCCGGTGCGGCCGCTCGCCGTCGTGGCGCTGCCATCGGACGCCACCATGCACCACGGCTGCGCCAGGATCACCTGCATCTGCGCTGCATCGATGCCAAAGCCGAGGATCGACACGTTGCCGCGCGTCAGCAGATCGCACGCCAGCGCGAACGGCTCGACGCCGCGCTTCCCGGCCGCCGCATCGAGCCGCAGACCCTGCAGTTCGAGATCGGCCGCCGCCAGGCCATTGCCGAGCATCAGCACGTCCCAGCCGCCGTTGGCCGCCACCGCGGCTTCGGTCTCGGCGCGCATCCGTTCGCGCTCGCCCGGATCCTGCAACCGGGCGACGAACTGGCCGCCCTCCTTGGCCCACGCCGGGTAATTGGTCGACAGCGACGTCGCCCAGGCTTCATAAGGATAACAATCGGCATGCACGTCGAGACCCGACGCGCGCGCCGCCGCGATCTTGCCCAGCAGCGCGTCGAGCTTGTGCCAGTTGGGCCGGCCGCCGACCTTCAGGTGCGACAGCAGCAGCGGCGCGCCGGAGCGCTGCGCGATCGCGATCGCCTCGTCGACCGCCTCCAGCAGTCGGTCGTCTTCGTTGCGGATGTGGGTGACGTAAGGGCGATCCAGGCGCGCCGCCTCCCGGCACAGTTCGATCAGTTCTGCGGTCGCGGCGACATTGCCGGGGAAGTACTCGAGGCCCGAAGAGATGCCGAGGGCGCCCTGCTCGAGCGCCTGCCGCACGAGGTCCCGCATCGCCCCCAGTTCGTCGGCGTTCGGGGCGCGAGTCACCGGCCCGAGCACGCGCTGGCGCACGGTGCCATGCCCGACATAGCAACCGATGTCGATCGCGATCGGCCCATGCTGCGCCGCCCAGTCCACGAAGGTGTCGCAACGACTGCGACCACCGTCGTCGCCCACCGACGACGGCGTCGGGAACGGCGAACTGCCATCCGGACCGCAAACATCCATCGTGACGCCCTGCAGCACCTTGCTGACCGCCAGCGGCTGACGCCGCAGGTCGCTGTGCGCATGAACATCGAGGAACCCCGGGGCGACGACGAGACCCCGCACATCGAGCACCCGCGTCGCGGAGGCCGCGGTCAACGACCCGATCGCGACGATCCGATCGCCGCGGATGCCGACGTCGGCCACCTGCGCGGCACTCCCGGTGCCGTCGATCAGGGTGCCGCCAAGCAGCAGCAGATCGAACGGCCCGCTGGCGGCAGTCGCGCAGCCGCCGAGCAGCAGCGACGACCCGGCGGCGAACGAGGTTCGCAGGAACTGACGGCGGCTTGGCGGGCGGGACATCGCGGTCAGCCAGCATACGATGCGGGCGACCGCTCGCGGTTTGCCAAGGTCGAACTGCCACCGGGCCGCCGCCGACGTAGCATGCGGCGCCTCAGGCCCCTGCAAGACCCGAAGATGCCAACGACCCGAATCGAGATGTTCGCCCGTTCGTTCCTCTGGCTCCCCGCGCTGCTGCTGCTGACGCCGACCGCCGCCGCCCAGGACGAGAAGGCCGGGCCGGTGTTCGTCGACGGCCAGGCGCAGGTCGTGCCCGCGTTCAAGGACAGGAAGAACTGGATCCGCGAGGAACTGTGGGTCGAGACCAGCTTCGACTCCGACGGCGACGGCAAGAACGATCGGGTGCATGTCGACGTGACCCGCCCGGGCCAGACCGACACCGAGGGCCTGAAGGTGCCGGTCATCTACGAGACCAGCCCGTACTTCGCCGGCGTCGGCCAAGGCGACAAACAGTACTTCTGGAACCCCGAACACGAACTCGGCGCCAAGCCGGAGCCGCACACGCCCTCGCCGTCGATCCAGTACGCCGACCGCAAGCGCCGCGGCGGCATCGTGTCCAACTCGCTGGTCAACACCTGGGTGCCGCGCGGCTTCGCCGTCGTGCACTCCGAATCGCCGGGCACCGGCCTGTCGCAGGGCTGCCCGACGGTCGGCGGCGACAACGAGTCGCTGGCACCGAAGGCGGTCATCGACTGGCTCAACGGCCGGGCCAAGGGGTTCACCGACCCCGAGGGCGGCACCCAAGTCACCGCCACCAAGTGGTGCACCGGCAAGGTCGGCATGACCGGCACGTCCTACAACGGCACGCTGCCCCTGGCGGCGGCGACGACCGGTGTCGACGGCCTGATGGCGATCATCCCGGACGCGCCAAACACGTCGTACTACCACTACTACCGTTCGCATGGCCTGGTCCGGCATCCGGGCGGCTACATGGGCGAGGACATCGACGTGCTCTACGAGTTCATCAACAGCGGCAACCCCGAACGCCGCGAGTGGTGCAACCGCCACGTCCGTGACGAACTGCTCGAGAAGCTGCAGGACCGGATCACCGGCGACTACAACGATTTCTGGGCCGGCCGCGACTACACCAACAAGCTCGACAAGGTGAAGGCGGCGGTGCTGATGGTGCACGGCTTCAACGACTGGAACGTGATGCCGGAACACAGCATCCGGATCTACGCGGCGCTGAAGGCCAAGGGCGTGCCGCACATGGCCTACTTCCATCAGGGCGGCCACGGCGCGCAGATCCCGATGCGCCTGATGAACCGCTGGTTCACGCGCTTCCTGTACGACGTCGACAACGGCGTCGAAAAGGACCCGAAGGCCTGGATCGTCCGCGAAGACGACAAGCCGGCGGACCCGACGGCCTATGACGACTACCCCAACCCGGCGGCGAAGCCGGTGACGCTGCATCTGCAGCGCGGTGGCAACCAGGTCGGTGCGTTGGTGGCAACCAAGGGCACGGGCCAGGGCACCGAGAAGCTCGTCGACGACGTGTCGATCACCGGCAAGGACCTGGCGACCGCGGCCGAATCGCCGACGCGGCTGCTGTACGCGACGCCCGCGCTGACCCAGCCGATCCACATCTCGGGGACGCCGAAGCTGTCGATCCGGATGACCGCGAGCAAGCCGGCGTGCAACCTGTCGGTGTGGCTGTGCGCGCTGCGCACCAGGGACGACAAGACCTCGATGCGGATCATCACGCGTGGCTGGGCCGATCCGCAGAATGCCGAATCGGAGCGGGTCAGCAAGCCGTTGACGCCCGGCCAGTTCGTCGCGTTCACGTTCGATCTGCAGCCGGACGATCAGGTGATCCCGGTCGGCGACAAGATCGCGCTGATGATCTTCAGCAGCGACCGCGACTTCACGTTGTGGCCGAAGGCCGGCACCGAACTGACCGTCGATCTCGACGCGACGACGCTCGAACTGCCGGTCGTCGATGGCGCCGCGGCGTTCGGCAAGGCGACCGGCGGCAAGTAGGTCCGCGGCGTCAGTTGGCCGGCCAGCGCTCCAGGAACCGATCGAAGTCGAGTTCGGCGCACAGCGCCTCGAGCTCGGGGCGGCGGATGCCGCCCCACCGCAGATCGTCGACCGACTCGGCCAGCGGCGCATCGGTCCGCAACGTCGCCAGCCGCCGATACAGCATCGCGTCGCCGCGCTGTGCCTGCAGGCTCGCCGCCAGTGCCACAGCGCCGCGTACCGACACCTGCCATGCCGCAGCATCGTCAGGGATCGCTTCGAGATGGCGATAGTGCGCCAGCACTATCGCCGCCGACTTGCTCCCCCACCGCGGCAGTCCGGGAATGCCATCGGCGTCATCGCCAATCAACGCCAGTAGATCGGGGATCGACGCCGGCGGCACCCCGAACTTCGCCTGCACCGAGGCCTCGTCGAGCACGGTCTTGTGCCGCCGATCGAACCCGACCACCCGTTCGCCGACGACCATCTGCGCCAGGTCCTTGTCGGGCGTGCACAACCAGACGCGTTCGACCCGCGGATCGGCCGCACCACGGACCGCCATTGTCGCCAGCGCATCATCCGCCTCGAACGGAACCATCGGCCAGACGACGATCCCGAGTGCCGCGACCGCGCGTTCGACCAGTGGAAACTGTGCCCACAGGTCCGGATCGATGCCCGCCGACGTCTTGTAGCCGGCGAACAGTTCGTTGCGGAACGACTCGATCACGGTGTCGAACGCGCAACCGACATGCGTGACGCCCGGCTCGCGCAGCAGCGCGCCGAGACTGCTCATCACGCCGCGCACCGCACCGACCTCGCGGCCGTCCCGGGCCTTGGCCGACGGCGCGCCGTAGAACGACCGGAACAACTCGTAGGTGCCGTCGATCAGGTGGACATGCATGGCTGGCACAGCCAACCCGCTACGCTGCCGCGATGCAAAGCCCGGTCGTCGGACCCGCCGCAACGTGAGAGCGCCGTTCCGACCTGCCTGGTGGGCGCGCACCGGCCTGCTGCAGACCACGGTGGCGGCCTGGGGCCGCGCCACGCCGCTGCCGCCGCTTCGCCTCGAACGCTGGTCGACGCCGGACGACGACTTCGTCCGGGTGCACAAGAGCGCCGACCGGCCGGGCCAGCCAAACGTGCTGCTGCTGCACGGCCTCGAAGGCAGCGTCGCCAGCAACTACGTCGGCGAATGCGCGCGCCACGTGCTCGCCGCCGGTTGGAACTTCACGACCCTCGAGTTCCGCTCCTGCGGCGGCGAACTGAACCGCCAGGCGCGCAGCTACCACAGCGGCGAGACCGGTGACCTTGCCGGCGTGATCGGACGGCTGCTGGCCGAGCATCCGGATCGCCCCCTGTTCCTGATCGGTTTCTCGCTGGGCGGCAACGTGCTGCTGAAATGGCTCGGCGAAGTCGGCGACCAGGCACCGGCAGCCGTGCGCGGTGCCGTCGCGATCTGCCCGCCGTTCGATCTGGAGGTCGCCGCGCGCCAATGCGATCGCCGCTACGGCGGCTCGATCGCCCGTCACTTCCTGCGCACGCTGATCCCCAAGGCGCTGGCCAAGGCCGAACGCTTTCCAGGCCTCCTCGACGTCGGCGCCGTTCGTCGCTGCCGCTCGTTCGCCACCTTCGACGACCTCGTGACCGCGCCGCTGCACGGCTTCACCTCGGCCACGCACTACTGGCGCTCGCAGAGTTGCGCCCGGTTCCTGCCCGCGATCCGCCGTCCGACGTTGTTGCTTGCCGCGGCCGATGACCCGCTGGTCCCCGCAACCGTGTTCCCCCACACCGCCGTCGCCGACTCGCGATTCCTGACTCCTTGCCTGCAGCGCCACGGCGGCCACGTCGGCTTCGTCGACGGCGGCACACCCTGGCGGCCGCGGCGGTGGGCCGAGGCAGTCGCCGTGCAGTTCCTGCGCTCGGTGCCGCTGCAGTGACCGCGCGAAATCGGCCGTGCCGCAGAAGCACGGCGTCCCGACGTGCGATTCCACCACTTGCCGCTACTGTCCCGCCCGATGCCAAGCGACCCGCTCGCCGATGCGATGCACGACCCGGTGGTCTGGTCCGTGCTGGCGGTGATCGGACTGCTGCTGTTGTGGACCGTCGGCCGCGAACTCCGCAAGGTGCCGCCGCAGTTGCGCGTGCTGATGGCCACCGCGTTCCTGGACATGGTCGGGCTGTTGATGATCGTGCCACTGGTGCCGTTCTACGTCGATCGCTACGCCGCGGGCGGCGTCACGCTGGCCGGCATCCCGCTCGGCACCGGCACGCTGGCCGGCCTGATCGCCGCGGCCTTCACGCTGGCGCAGTTGCTGTCGGCCCCGTTCTGGGGCCGGTTCTCGGACAGCAACGGTCGCCGGCCGGCGTTGCTGATCGCACTCGGCGGCTCGGCGATCGCCTATGTGCTGTTCGGGTTCGCGGATTCGCTGCCCATGCTGTTCCTGTCGCGGCTGGTGCTCGGCGCCGGCGGCGGCACCGTCGGTGTGATCCAGGCCTACGTCGCCGATTCGACGGCCCCGCAGGATCGCGCGCGCGCGCTCGGGTGGCTGTCGGCGGCGACCAATCTCGGGGTCGCGCTGGGCCCGGTGATCGGCAAGTTCGCGTTCGACTTCGGCAAGGTCGACCTGTGGCCCGGTGCGGCGGAGTTCCGGCTCGGCCATGGCTGTCCGGGCTTCGTCGCCGCGGCGCTTTGCCTGCTGACGATCGTGTTCGCGCGCCGCCATCTGCCCGAGTCGAAGGCGAACACACCGGCAGGTGCCGTGCGCAAGTCGCCGCGCGAAGCGTTCTGGTACGTGCTGTCGCAACCCACGCAGCCGGCGTCGCGGCTGATCCTGACCTATGCGATCGCGATCGGCGCCTTCCAGGGCATCAATGCGGTGCTGGCGCTGTTCCTGAACCGGCGCTTTGGCGTCACCGAACAGACGATCGGCTGGTTCTACCTGTACATCGGCGCGATCTCGGTGTTCGCCCGCACGCTGCTGCTGGGCCGGCTGGTCGACCGCCTCGGCGAAGTGCGGTTGTCGCGCGTCGGCATCGTCACGCTGGCGACGGGAATCGCCGGGGTCGCCGTCGCGACGTCCCTGCCGTGGCTGGCGATTGCGGTGGCGCTGCTGCCGCTCGGCACCGCCTTCACGTTCCCCTGTGTGACCGGGCTGTTGTCGCGAGTCGTGCCGCAGCAGGATCGCGGCCTGTGGATGGGCCTGCAGCAGACCTATGGTGGCATCGCGCGGATCGCGATGCCGCTGCTGTACGGCACCGCATTCGACTCGATCGCTTTCGCGGCGCCGTTCTGGATCTCGGCAACACTGGTGATCGCCACGCTTGGCCTCGGCATCGGCCTGGTCGCGCCGCCGCGAGCGCCCGCAGCACGGACGTGACCTGAACAGCCAGTCGTTCCTCAGGTCGGAATCCGATCGACGGGTAGCAGCGGACCATTCGCGGCGGCGCCGCCCGGGACCATCGCTCGGGGAGCCCCGGCTGCCCGTCACCGCAGCCACCACCGACTCCCCAAGTCCAGTCGCGACCATGGGATAAGGACAACTACCAACGCACCCCCGGCAGCAGTGGCACCCGTCCCCGCCGCCTCCTAACCTGGGGTGTTCTGCCGACTAAGCGAAAGAGCCCACCCGACCCCATGAAGGCCGCGACCAAGCCCGACTTCCAGCTGATCGAACGCATCGCCCAACGCGCGTTCGCCCACATGGTGGCGATGATCCACATCGCCAACAACCGCGAAGACGCCGACAAGACCGACCCGAAGGTCGGCGGCCATCCAGCCGCCTGCGCCAGTTCGCTCGACTTCCTGGCGACGCTGCACCTCCTGGTCCGCGAACCGGGCGACTTCGTCTGCTGCAAGCCGCACGCCTCGCCGGTCGACCACGCGCTGCACCATGCGCTGGGCCTGTTCCGCCACGCCGACGGCCGCTGGTTCGACGAAGCCGCCAGCGAAGCGGTGATGCACCGGTTGCGCAGCTTCAGCCACGACGGCGCGCCGGTGTTCCAGAGCTACCACGCCGAAGCCGATCCCGACGGCTGGCGCTTCCTGCCATCCGGTTCGGTCGGCATCCCGCCGGTCGCCGCGGTCTATCTCGCGCTGGCCTACCGCTACGCCCGGCAGCACGGCCACGATCTCGATGAGCCGCACTTCTGGTGCATGATGGGCGACAGCGAGTTCCGCGAAGGCTCTTTGCTCGAAGTGCTGCCCGAAGTCGCCGAACGCGAACTCGGCAACGTCACCTGGATCATCGACTACAACCGGCAGAACCTCGACGGCACGCGCATCCCCAACAACCGCGGCCTGAAGGGCACCGACGCCGACCGCATCGAACGCACCGCCGTCGCCAACGGCTGGGAAGTGATCCAGTTGCGGCACGGCTCGTTCCGCGAAGACGTGTTCTCGCGGCGCGGCGGCGCCGCGCTGAAGGCGGTGTTCGAGTCGGGGATGACCGACTATCACTACCAGGCGCTGCTGTGGAAGCGCGATGCGAAGCTGATGCGCGAAGCGATCCTCGGCGCCGACAAGACCTGCCGCAAACTGCTCGATTCGCTCGGCGACGACGAGGTGATCCGACTGTTCTTCGACACCGGCGGTCACGACCACCAGGTCATCGCCAGGGCGTTCGAGCAGAGCAAGGTCGACAAGCGCACGCCGACGCTGATCATTGCCCACACCGTCAAGGGCCGCGGCCTCGAGTGCGTGGCTGCCAACGGCAACCACTCGGCACTGCCCGACGAGCCGGAGGTGGCGAAGATCCTGGCCGCGCACGGCATGACCCTCGAGCGGCCGTTCGTCCGGTTCGACAGCAAGAGCGACGAAGGCAAGTTCCTGCTGCAGCGCGGCGTGGCGATGCGGCTCGGCATCGAGGCGCTGGAGAGCCAGCAGCAGGCCAACCGGCAGAAGATCGCCGTCGCGATCGAACAGGCCGGCGGCGTGCCCGAGCGCCTGGACATCAACCTGAAGCTGGCGCCGACGACCCACACGCAGTGGATGTGGGGCCAACTCGCGGCCAAGCTGGTTCGCATCGGCGTCTACGACGAACTGCACAAGGCCGGCAAGGAACAGAAGGCCGGCAAGGCGCCGACCGCCGACGAGGCGCGCTGGAACCCGGTCGCCGACCTGATGATGACGATGGCGCCCGACGTCGGCACCAGCACCAACATCAACCCGGCGATGGACGAGAAGATCTTCGGCCCGCGCCACGACGAGAACTGGGAAGGCAAGCTGAACCTGCACGAACGCCTGCGGCCGGAGCTGTCGCCGACCGACGAAGCCTGGACGCGGCACATCCGGTTCGAGATCGCCGAGGCCAACTGCATGTCGGCGGTCGGCTCGTTCGGCAAGATGGGACACGTCGCCGGCATCCCGTTCCTGCCGATGATGACGGTCTACGACTTCTTCATCAAACGCGCCCTCGACCAGCTCTACTACAACCTCTACTGGGGCAGCAGCTTCATCCTGGTCGGCACGCCGAGCGGCATCACGCTGGCGCCCGAGGGCGCGCAGCACAGCTGGAAGAGCGACATCCAGATCCCCAACCTGATCACCTGGGAGCCGGCGTTCGCGATCGAGCTCGAATGGATCCTGTGCGATGCGATCGCGCGGCACTTCCGCAACGACAACAAGGGGCGCAGCGGCGTGATGATCCGCGGGGTCACCCGGGCGCTGCACCAGGACCTGCTGCTCACCTGGCTGCGACGGCAGGCGCGCTTCAAGCAGGGCATCCCCGACGGCGCCGCGCTCGGCCTGACGGCGCAGGACGGCGGCCTGCACGAGGCCGAAGTGCCCCACGTCGCCGACGTCGAGATCCTGGCGACGGTGCGAGAACACACGCTCGCCGGCGGCTACCACCTGATCGATTGGCGCGGCTACCGCGGCTACTCGCCCGGCGAAAACGTCGTCGACCTGTTCGTGATGGGCGCGCTGGTGCCCGAAGCGGTCCAAGCTGCCGAACTGCTGCTCGATCGCGGTGTCTACGCCAACGTGATCGTCGCCACCTCGCCCGACCTCCTGTGCGGCGAACTGGCGCGGAAGACCGCGTTCACGCACCTGCGGCAGACGCTCGGCGTCGACGGCACGCTGCACCTGCGGCCGGGCGGCGGCGCGCTCGGTGCCGCCGATGCGGTCGATCTGGCGGGTCGGCGCGTGCCGATCGTGTCGGTGCACGATGGCGAGATCGGACTGCTCGACAACCTCGGCTCGATCGCCGGCACCCGGCAGATCGCCAAGGCGGTCGTCAAGTTCTCCAAGTCGGGCACGCCGGCGCACATCTTCCGCTACCACGGGTTGCACGCCGAAGGCATCGCCGAGACCTGTGGTCAGGCGCTGGCTGAGACCGCGCTCGAACGGGTGACGCTGCACCCTGCGGCCGTCGAGATGCTGCGCGCGCAGGCGGGTTCGCCGGACCCGGATTGGCGGCAGTTGTGGCCGCAGCAGGGCTGATCGGCTCGACCAGGGTCAGACCCGGGTCGACGAATCCAGGCGGGTCCGCCCGCAGCCGAACCAGAACCCCAACGCCGCCACCACCGCCAACGACACCAACGAGTTGCGCGGCAAGTCGCTGATGTGGGTCATGAAGTAGCCGAAGGACGGATCCGCGGCGAACGGCAAGAACACGAACTCGACCAGCAGCGACGCCGCGACGGCGGCCAGCGCCGTGATCAGGCCCCACCTGGGGCGGCGTTGTGTCGCCGCCGCCGAGACCCCGAGCGCCAGGCCGGCGCCTACACCAGCGAGGATGTGCACGTCGAGCCGCAGCAGCAACCAGTACGCCAGCACGCCAAGACCGAGCCCCACACCACCACCGAGGATTCGCCGCAGACTCTCGGACATCGACGTCATCGCCTCCGTGGCG
The DNA here is from genome assembly GCA_016713175.1 of Planctomycetota bacterium. Taxonomy (GTDB): domain Bacteria; phylum Planctomycetota; class UBA1135; order UBA1135; family UBA2386; genus JADJPQ01. Next base: position 49,851 of record JADJPQ010000015.1, on the reverse strand, counting down.
GCAGTGTAGCCGTAGGCCACTCGGATCTTGCGCCCCGGCGCAGCCCGGGCCAAAAGTACCCCCTGCCATCCCCGTAGTAGCGCCGCCGCGATGACGAACTTCCAGTCCTTCGAACCCCGCCGTCCCTCGGCGATGCCGCTGGTGCTCGCCGGCGCCGCGTTCGCGCTCGCCGCGTTCCTGGTCCTCGATCGCACCGGCGTATTCAACCGGCCGCCGAGCGCTGAGCCGCGGCAGGTCGCCCCGCGCGGCGAATTGGCACCCTTGGAGCGGACCTTCGTCGACGTCTTCGCCAGCCGCTCGCCATCGATCGCCCACATCACCACCCGGGTACGCGTTCGCGACGCCTGGGGCTACGACGCCGGCACCCAGGAAGGCTCGGGCAGCGGCTTCGTCTGGGACGACCGCGGCACGGTGGTCACCAACTATCACGTCGTCAAGGGCACCCAGACCGTCAAGGTCGTGCTGTCGGAGAAGTCCTACACCGCCCGCGTGATGCACGCCTCACCCGAACACGACCTCGCCGTGCTGCAACTGCAGGGCAGCACCATGGGCCTGCAGCCGATCCCGCTCGGCAGCAGCAAGGAACTGAAGGTCGGCCAGACCGCGATCGCGATCGGCAACCCGTTCGGCTTCGACCAGACGATGACCACCGGCATCGTCAGCGCGCTCGGGCGCAACATCCGCACCAAGGAAGGCAACGTGCTTGCCGGCCTGATCCAGGTCGACGCCGCGATCAACCCCGGCAACTCCGGCGGCCCGTTGCTCGATTCCGCGGGTCGCCTGATCGGCGTCACCACGGCCATCTACTCGCCGTCCGGCGCCAGCGCCGGCATCGGCTTCGCGGTGCCGGTCGACACCGTCAACGACATCGTGCCGGCGCTGCTCGGCGAAGTTACCGCCGCGGTGCAGGCGCAACCCCAGCGCGCAGTGCTCGGCGTCAGCAACCTCGAGGAGGATCCGCGCCTGCGCAGCTATCTGGTCGAGGACCTCGAGAGCGGCCCGGTGCGCGGCGCACTGATCACCGGTGTGGTGCCCGGCGGCGGCGCCGACAAGGCCGGCATCCGGCCGTTCGAGATTGCGGGTCGCAACACCCGCTGGGGCGATCTGATCATCGCCGTCGATGAGCGGCCGGTCCGATCGTTCGACCACCTGGAACAGGCGCTGCGCGGCAAGAAGCCGGGGCAGGTCGTGCAGGTCAAGCTGGTGCGCGGGTTGCCGGACGCGCCGCGCCTCGAAGTCGTGCCGGTGACGCTGGGCGCGGCGCAGTGACGCTGCGCGCTCAGCGACCGACCGCCGCCAGCCGCTGCTCCACGACCTGCCGCGCCGGGTCGAACCCGCGCAATTGCACGTGCTGCGCCGTCGCCAGATCGATCGCCGCCGCCGGCGCCAGTCCGACCAGTTCGCTCTCCGCGATCGCCACGCCCGCCGCCTTCGCCCGCGCCGCGACTTCGTCGAACACCCGCCGGATCGACGTCACCTGGAAGTCGAGCAGGTTCATGCTGACCTGCGCCATCTGTTTGTCGTCGAGGAAGAAGCCCATCGCCTGCACCTTCTTCAGCCCGCCGTCCTTCTCGCGCACGGCCTTGGCGATGTCCTTGGCGATCTGCACGTCGGTGGTCTGCAGGTTGATGTTGTAGGCGATCAGGAACGTCCGGGCGCCGACCGCGACGGCGCCGGCGGTCGGATGCAGGCGCGCCGGCCCGTAGTCCGGCATGAACTCCGGATCGACAGAGACCAGCGGCAGCAGGCCTTCGAACTCCTTGTTGCGGAAGTTGCCGAGCACGCGCCGGCTCTCGCGCTTGCAGGCCTCGCCGTAGCAGAACACTGGCAGCCCGAGTTCGCGGCCGATCCGTTCGCCGACGTGATGCGCGGTCGCGACCGCGTCGGCCATCGTCGCCGACCCGAGCGGCACGAACGGACAGACGTCCATCGCCCCCATGCGCTTGTGTTCGCCCTTGTGGGTCCGCAGGTCGATCCGTTCCATCGCCGCGCGGGCGCCTGCCACCGCCGCCGCCGCCATCGCTTCGGCCGGGCCGGCCAGCGTGACGACGCTGCGGTTGTGGTTGCTGTCCATCTCGTGGTCGAGGACACGCGCCGCCGGCACCGCCGCCATCGCTGCGACGATCTGATCGACGACCGCCGCATTGCGGCCGTCGCTGAAGTTGGGGACGAACTCGAGCAGCTTGGTCATGGCGAGGCGAGAGAAGGCGTGGGCAACCAGCGTATTTCAGGCCACGGCAGGGCCGCCACCGAAGACATCGGGGTTCTGCTCGGCGACGTTGGCGACGATCGGGATGCCGTTCTTGACGGTCAGCGCCACCGGATTGCCGCCGAACGCATAGCCGACGGCGCGCCAGCTCGGGATGTCCAACGCGACGAAGTCGGCGCGTTTGCCGGCGTGCAGCGTGCCGACTTCGTGGTCTTGTTGCAGCGAGAACGCCGGATTGATCGTCGCCGCGGTGATGACCTCCTCGGCGGTCATCTTCATCCGGACACACGCGATCGTCATGATCAGCGTCATCGACTGCGTGTAGCACGACCCCGGGTTGAAGTCGGTCGCGATCGCCACCGCGCAGCCGGCCTCGATCATCCGCCGCGCCGGCGCGTAGGTGTCCTTGCCGAGAAAGAAGATCGTGCCCGGCAGCAGCACGCCGGTGGTCTGGCTGGCGGCGAGCTGGCGGATGCCCTCGTCGGAGATCCGGCCGAGATGGTCGGCCGAATCGGCGCCGAGCGCGACGGCCAGTTCGGCGCCGCCCATCGGCGAGATCTCGTCGGCATGGACGCGCAGGCGCAGCCCGCTTGCCTTCGCCGCCGTCAGGATCCGTTCACTCTGCGCGCGATCGAACACGCCGGGCTCGGCGAACACGTCGCAGTACTCGGCCAGCGGCGCCAGTTGCGGCAGCATCTGTTCGCACAGCAACCGCACGTACGCTTCGCGATCCTGGCGATACTCGGGCGGAAACTCGTGCGCGCCGAGGAACGTCCGCTTGACCGTCAGCGGCGACTCGGCCATCGCCGCCGCCAGTGCCCGCAGGCTCTTCTCCTCGTCGAGAAGCGACAGGCCGTAGCCGGTCTTGGCCTCGATCGTCGTCGTGCCATGCGCGGGAAAGCCCTGCAGATTGGACAACGTCGTCGCTGTCAGTTCGTCCAGCGTGGTTTCGCGCACTGCCCGCATCGAACTGAGGATGCCCCCGCCGGCCTGCGCGATCGCCATGTAGTCGGCGCCGGCACACCGCATGTGGAACTCGTGCTCCCGCGTCCGCGCGAACACCGGATGGGTGTGGGCGTCGACGAAACCCGGCAGCACGACGAAACCCGACAGGTCGAGTTCTTCCGCCGCGCGATACTCACGGGTGATCTCGTCGGTCGGACCGGTCGCCACGATCCGGCCATCGCGGACGGCGATCGCGCCGTCGTCGACGACGCCGAGCTGTCGCATCGCCGCGCCGCGGCGTGCGCCGGTCGGCGAACCGTCGGCCAGGGTCACCAGTTCGTGGACATGGACGAACAGCCGGTCGACGCGGGTCATCGGTGCGATGGTGGCCGCTCGCGCGAGTCTGCGCAAATCCGGAGTCGCGTCGCGTGCTTGCGCCGATCAGGCCACCGCGAGTTCATGCGCCGCCGAACGCCGTTCCGCGGGCGTAACAACAGCCGCTGCCGCCGGTCCAAACATCTGCACCAGTCGATCGAAGATCCGCTTGCGGGCCCGGAACACGACCATCTTCAGCGCCTCCGACCGGATCGCCAGGATCGTCGCCAGCTCGGCGTAGCGCATCTGCCGGACTTCGACCATCTGCAGCACGAAGCGTTCGCGTTCGCTCAGCGAGTTGAATGCCGCCAGATAGAACGACAGGAACAGCCGGAACGCCGTCAGCGCGGTCACACACTCTTCGTGGTCCTGCGCCTGCAGGGCCGGTTCGCGCGCGTTGACATCGGCGTGCTGGGCCAGCACCTCGACCGGGCTGAGCGCGATCTCGGGACCGCCGCGAGTCCGCCGCATCTGCCGGCGGATCGTGTTGTCGACGATCGTCGAGGACCACGCGGCAAACGCCCCGGGCCGGCACGCATCGAACCGATCCGGATACCGGTAGATGTTGATGATCGCGTCCTGCAGGATCTCCTGCGGATCGAGGTTGGCGCCGAGGTAGCGCATCCGCGAGCGAACCCGCGCATACATGGTCGAGCCAACCAGCCGGATCAGTCCCTCGAAGACCTCGCTGTCACCGGTCCGCCGGAACAGATCCATCAGCGCCGTCGCGGTCGCCGCCAGGCGCGTCGCGTCGGTGGCACCAGCGGCACCCGGGATCGCGTCGACCGTAGTCCCGTGGACTGCGAGCAGCGCTTCTGCGCGGGACCTTGCCGTCTCACGGCAGTTGTCGAGGACCGGCTCGATCGCGATTGGGGAGGTCATGCCGCGCCAATAGCGAAGCGCGGGCCAAGCGGGCAGAAAACCGCAGCCAGAAACCGCAACGTCGCCACAAAGCGCTACAGCGTCGCGCGTTGAGACGAATCGAAGTGTCGCATGGATGTCCCGCGAGGCGGTACACCGGCTACGTTCGCACCCCGCAGTTCCACACCGACTTGAGCGACGGAACGTGCGGAGCCGAACAGTTAGGACGGACGCAAGAACCGCGCAGGTTCCGTCAAACTGGTGCCACCCGCTTCCACAACCACTGCCCACCCGCTGGCGGCCATGCCGTCCGTGCTGGCGATCCGCGACCTGCGGCGGCGGATCGTCCGGGCCCGCAAGGCCAACGGCGGCGACACGTCGCTGACGCAACTGCTGGCGCTCGATCCGCTTTCGGTGCTGCGCGCCTTGCGCGCGGCCGTCGCGCCGGTGTACCGGGTCGAACGCCAGAATTGGACCGTCGGCACGCTGGTGACGACGCTTGGACCCGCACTCGGCCGCCGGATCCTCGACGTCAGCACTTCCGATGTCACCGGTACGACGGCGATCCGACGGTTGTGGCTGCACGCCGTCGCCACCGCCCATGCGGCCCGGATGCTGGCCCAGAGTTCGGGACTGTTGGATCCCGAGGAAGCCTGGCTGCTCGGGCTGCTCCACGACGTGCCGCTGTGGCTCGACAATCTGAGCCGGCGCCAGCGCGGTGTCCCGGTGCATGCGCCGATGGCGACCTGGGCCCGGCAGTGGAACCTGCCGCGCGGCCTTGCCGAGGTGATCGATCGGCTCGGCGCCCTGCGCCAGTCCCGGCACGGCTGCCCGAAGGCCGAGGACCCGGCCAGCCTGCTGTGCGCGGCCGAGTTCATGGCGGAGATCGCCGACTTCGGCCACGAAGACGCCGCCGATCCGGCCCGCGAACTGTTGCTCGCTTCGGCCGACCGCAGCGAGTTCCTCGCCGCCCAGCGGCTGCGCCGCGAAGTCGAGGCGACGCTGCGCGACTGCGGCCTCGACCTGACCCTGCCCGAGCCCGACCTCGACGTCGAACACGCGCACGCCGACGAGGACCTGAGCCTGTTCTCCGGTCGGCAGCACGGCGACCTGGCGCAGGTCGTGCTCAGCCTGCTCTCGTGCAGCAAGTCGGCGTCGTACCGGGGCATCGTGACCGCTGTGACCGCCGCGGCACTGCGCTACATGAGCTACGACCGGGCCTGGTATGTGAAGTGGATCAAGGACCAGAACCGCTTCGTGATCCGGGCCAAGGCCGACCTGTCGTCACGGAAGGTCGTGACCGCACCCCACGAACTGGCTGCCGCCGAAGCCCAGGTCCTCGATCGCGCGCTGCGCGACGAACGGCCGGTTCGCCTCGACGCCCAGGAGGACCGGGGTCTGCTCCACCTGATCGGCGCCGACGAGGCGCTGGCGGTGCCGATCAACCGCGACTTCCAGACCCCGGCGTTCCTGGTGCTCGACCGCCAGCTGTCGACCCGGCCGATCCAGCTGTTGCAGGACTCCGAGGTGGCAATCACGCTCGGCATGACGGCAACCCTGCTGAACGAGAACCTGCTGCTGAAGCGGCGGCGGCAACGGGCCCTGAAGTTCGCGGTCACCGATCCGCTGACCCGATTGTTCAACCGGCGGATGGGCATCAGCGTCCTCGAGCAGGAGATCGCGCGCGCAACCCGGCTGGGCTCGCCGCTGACGGTCCTGATGCTCGACCTCGACAACTTCAAGCGGCTGAACGACACCCACGGCCATGTGCAGGGCGACGCCGCGTTGCGGGCCACGGCGGAAGTGCTGCGCAAGACACTGCGCAAGGAAGACACCATCTGCCGCTACGGCGGTGAGGAGTTCCTGGTCGTGCTGCCGACGACCGAACCCGAGGACGCGGCGATCCTGGCGGCCCGCTTGTTCACCGCGGTCGAACAGCGCGGGATGGAGCTGAACCTGCCGACCACGGTGTCGATCGGCATCGCTGCATTGCGGTCCGACGACACGGTCATTTCGGTGCTGCACCGGGCCGACCAGGCGCTCTACGCCTCCAAGTCGCAGGGCCGGAACCGCTTCTCGATCGACGTCGACTCGGTGTAAACCATTCCAGACGAACGTCTTGAAGCCGCCCACCCGGCCTGACTGGACCGTCTGCCCCGCTGTCGTATGCTGATCGCTCCCTTGTCCGGTTCGCGCGCCTACCCCACGTTCTCCTCCTGGCCTCGCTGATGGTCCTGGCGCCTGGAATCGACTGGATGCGCGTCGCCGACGCGCTGAGCGGACTGACCGACCGCGTGTCGTTGACCGCGTCGGTTTCACCCCTCTGGCTGCTGCTGGCGGTCGCCGCGTTCACGCTGGCATGCCTTGGCGCCTTCGCCGCATCCTCGATGCTGGTCTACTCGCCGACCAAGCTGCTGAACCGCCTCGACGGCGATCAGACCAGGGTCGACGACCTCGCCGCCCGCGAGGGCGAACTGCAGGTCACCGCCCGCCTGTTCCTGGTCGGCGGTCTCTGCGGCACGGTGCTGGCCCTCCAATACGGCTTCGACCCCGACTCGTTGCCCTGGACCCTGACTGCGTTTGGCGCCCTGGCGCTGTTCCTGTGCGGGGTGCTGCCCGCTGCGGTCGCCGAACGCGCGGCCGAAGCGACCGTGCTCCGGCTCGAACCACTGCTGCGCTGGCCCGGGGTGCTGCTGCGGTGGCCGGTGGTCCGGCCGATCCAACTGGCGACGCGCGGCGCGCTCCGGTTGCTGCGGATCCGCGAGGAGCCGACCTCGAACCCGGCCGAAGTCGCCGAGGAAGTGATGGCGGCGGTCGCCGACTCGGTGACCGAAGACGAACTTCCGGCGGAAGAGAAGACCTGGATCGGCAACATCGTCAACCTGAAGGACGTGCAGGTCTCGGCGATCATGACGCCGCGGACGGACATCGCCGCGATCCCGGCATCAGCCTCGCTGCGTGAGGCGATGGCGATCGCCGCCAGGCACGGGTTCTCGCGCTACCCGGTCTTCGCCGACAAGATCGATGAGATCGTCGGGGTGTTCCACGTCAAGGACGCGCTGCGCCTGCCTGCCGGACCGGCGCTGGAGGCCTCGGTCCGCACGTTGGTTCATCCACCGTTGTTCGTGCCGGAGACGATGCGCGGGGCGCAGCTGCTGCGGCGCTTCCAGGCCGGCAAGCTGCACCTGGCGATCGTGCTCGACGAGTACGGCGGCACGGCTGGCCTGGTGTCGGTCGAAGATGTGCTCGAAGAGATCGTCGGCGACATCGCCGACGAACACGATGCGGCCGAACCGGCGGCGGCACCCGAAGAGTCGATCCAGGTGGTCGAGCAGGGACGCATCGTCGAGATCCCGGCACGCACGCCGGTCGAAGAGGTCAATGCGCTGCTCGGCACGGAACTGCCCGAAGATGGCGATTGGGAAACGATCGCGGGCCTGGTGATCGCGCACCTGAACAAGATCCCGGCCGTCGGCGAAACGTTCGCGATCGACGGTGCCGAGTTCAAGGTGCTGCGGGCGGACGATCGCCGGCTGTCGCGGCTGCGGGTCACCGCGGTGCACGCGCCGGCGCCGGAGCCGCGGGGCTGAGATGGTGTCCGGGCGGCCGCGGCGGGTGATTGCCGACGCGGTGGTCTGGAAGCGTTCGGACTTTCGCGAGACGTCGCGGATCGTCACGCTGCTGCTGCGCGAACATGGCCGGGTGCTGACGTTGGCGAAGGGGGCGCACCGGCCGGATTCGCCGTTCCTGGGCCGGCTGGATTTCCTCAATGAAGTGCGGGCGACGATCTCGCCGGAGCGCGAGGGGTTGCGGCTGTTGTTGCGGGCCGAGTTGCGGCGCGAACGGCGCGGGTTGCGGCAGGCGACGCGGTATCTGGCGGCGAGTCATCTGGCGGAGTTGTGTGACTTCGCGATGCCGGCGGGGCGGGCGGAGCCGGAGGTGTTCGATCTGCTGGTCGGCGGGTTGAACCTGATCGAACTGTGTCCGCTGGCGGCGCTGGCGGTCGTGGTGCTGGGGCTGGAGGTGCGGTTCCTGCTGCATCTGGGGGCGTTGCCGGGTCTGGATCATTGTGCTGACTGTCAGCGGGGGCTTGGCGAACTGGCGTTTGTCGGCGAGGCGTCGGGGTTGTGCTGTCGCGAACACGCGGCGGCGCCGCGGCGAACGGTTGGCGAGGCGACCCTCTTGCTGCTGCGTTCGCTGCGCGATCAACCCGGCAAGACGTGGCCCGAACTGGCGGTCGGCGGCGTCGGTGGCGCGGTGCCGTTGTGCGGCGGGTGGCTGGCCGCGGCGCTGGAGCGGCGGGGGCGGTTGCGCGGGGCGCTGTTCGCGCAGCTCCGGTAGAGCGGCGGCTGCTCGCGGCTCAACCTCCGCTACACGCCCTGCCCAGACAGCCCCATGCGGGCCAAAGTCTTGCGATCCCTGCCCATCGGCCCAGCCACGCCGGTCGGCGAGTTGCGCGCGGACCTCGATGCCAACCATGGACTGCTGTTCGATCGCATGCGCTCTGGCGCCGCAAGACCGCGCACGACGAAGGCGTGCCGCCCTACGTGATCCTGACCAACCACCAGCTGGTCGCTCGCCGCGCCAACTTGCTCTTGCTGTCTGCTCGGGCATCCACTATAATAGTGCTCATTCAAAATGGGCGCCACCACCACTTCGCTGAAGCCGGGCAGCCGCCGTCGTCGCCAACCCGCGGCGCCGCTGCTGCCGTTCCGGCCCCAGCACGGCGGTCGCCGCGCTGGGGCCGGTCGTAAGCCGAACGGCGCGGAAGCCGGCGTCGACCACCGGACCCGCGCCGCGCTGGCCCCGCGGTTCCCGGTGCATGTCACCGTGAAGCTGCGTGCCGGACTGCCGCGATTGCGTCGCCGCGACGAATACGCCGCGCTGCGCGCGGCGTTCGTCGCCGGCTGCCGCGGCAGCGCCGCGGCAGCCGGCGCGTTCCGCCTGTGTCATTACGCGGTGCTGAATGATCACCTGCACCTGATCGTCGAAGCCAAGGACCGCCTCACCCTCAGCCGCGGCCTGCAGGGGTTGCTGATCCGGATCGCGCGCAAACTCAACAAGCTGTGGAGTCGCAAGGGCAAGGTGTTCGCCGATCGGTATCACGACCACATCCTGAAGTCGCCGCGCGAGACGCGAAACGCCTTGCGCTACGTACTGCAGAACGCGCGCCACCATGCGGCCAAAGGCCGCATGGTGGACGCGAGCGCCCCGATCGACACGTTCACCTCCGCCCCGTGGTTCGACGGCTTCCGTCAGACCATCCGCATTCGCGGCCTCGAAGCCATCGTCCGCCCAATCACCGCCGCCCGAACCTGGCTGCTGACGATCGGCTGGCGGCGACACGGGCTGCTCGACTCCACCCCCGCGACGGGCTGACCGACCGCCCCACCGACCACCCCACCAACCGCTCCCACCGACCGCTCGCACCAGCCGCGCAATCGACACCGCCAGAGCCACCGGCTACCGTTGCCCCGAATGCGGCCCCTGCCGTTACTCTGCCTCCTCGCCGCCTGCGCCAGCGGCGTCCCCCGCCGATCGCCGAAGACGCCGAACCGGTCCTCGCCGAAGCCGAAGCCATGCTCGCCGCCGGCAACCACGCCGGCACCCGCGAACTGCTCGAGGACCGCGACATCCAGACCTTCCCGCGCCGGATCCAGGATCGCTACGAACTGACCCTCGCCCGCGCCCGCTACGGCGAACAGGACCGCTGGGACGCGTTCGAGACGCTGCGCGACTTCGCCGACCACCACCCCCACAGCGAACTGCGCGCCCAGGCCGAAGCGCTGATCTACGAGATCGGCAGCGAACTCGCGGTCAGCGACGGCGGTTTCTGGATCTTCTGGTCCGACCGCCGCGCCGGACAGACCGTGCTCGAGCACCTGATCACCCGCTACCCCGACACCCAGCGCCTCGACGACGCGCTGCGCATTCTGGGCGAGATGGCGTTCGAGGATGGCAACTGGAAGCTGGCGCAGGAACGGTTCCGCGACCTGATCCAGCGCCGGCCGGACAGCGGCTGGGCAGCGCTCGCCGGCTTCCGCTTCGCGATGAGCATCGTCCGGAGCGTGCGCGGCCCCGAATACGACCTGGATCAGTTGCAGCTGGCGACCCGGGAGTTGCAGGTGTTCCTGGACAGCAAGCCCGAGAACGTCGGCTTCGTCGCCGAGGCCACCGCCGCCCAGGACACCCTGCGGCGCTGGCTGGCCGAACGCCACCTGATCGTCGCGAAGTTCTACGACCGGATCGGCAATGCGGCCGGCCGGCAGCGGGCGCTCGAACGCGCCGCCGAGGAGCAGTTCCGCGACACCGCCCATGGCCAGGAGGCCCGGGCGTGGTTGCAACAGCTCGGGAGCAAGCCTTGAACAGGATGGTCCTGTGGCTGGTAGCAGCGCTGCCCATGACCGCCTGCGGCTACACGTTCGGCACCGGCCTGCACCAGCAGGGCATCCAGACCGTGCACCTGAAGGTCGTCGGCAATGAGACCTGGCGCCAGCGCCTGGAAGCCGAACTGGGCGCCGAACTGGCCAGGGAGCTCCCGGTCTCGACCGACCTGCTGCCGGCCGATGCCAGGACCGCCGACGCGACGCTGGAAGTGGTGATCGGCGACGCCCGCGAGCGGACCTTGGTCGTCGGCGACCGCCAGAACCCCAAGCGGGAAGGTTCGTTGGAAGGCCTGGTGCGCATCCGGCTGGTCCGCCGAAGCGACGGGGTTGCCGTCGTGGAACGCGACATCGTCGACCGCACCGAGTTCCGGGACCCAATCGCCGAAGACCTGACCTCCGCCCGTGCCGAGCTGATATCCGACCTTGCCAGGAAGATCGCGCTTGCCCTGGAGGCTTCCTTCTGACGAACTTAGTCCTATCCACCGCGACAGACGGCGCCAACGGCCCATGACCAGCAAAGAACCCACCCCAGACGACGGCCAGAAGAACGCGCGGCGACCGCGCGGCATGGGCGGCGTCATCCTGATCCTGGCGCTGCTGACGGTTCTGTTCGTCGTCGTCGCGCGCTCACCGAACGACGGCCAGAACTCGGTGCATGCGCTCTACAGCCACCTGCTGAACGGCCGCGTCGAGTCATTTTCGCTGTCCGACACCGGCGTCGCCACCGCCGAAGTGCGGGTCGACGGCGGTCGCCGGCAGATGGAGGTGATCGTCCGCAACTTCCTGCTCGACGAGAAGAACGACGCCCGGCTGTTCTCGGAGCTCGCGGCCTACAAGCTCGACACGGCAGCGTATCCGCCCGGCGACGCCGACTCGTTCGCGCGCTTTGCCGACGACGTGCGGCAAGACAAGATCCGCGTGCTGCAGGCGTTCATGGTCGTCGAGACGCCGCCGCGGCAGACGCAGGAAACGCGCCGCGACGATCGCGATGGCCGCGAGGCCGGCAGCTACCTGACCGCGATCGCACTGCGCGACAACCGGACCGTCTATCTGCGTGTGCAGCCGAAGGCCGGCGAGATGCACACACTGCAGTCGGTGCGCGCCGACCTGTTGAGCCGGCAGGTGCCGATCCGCGATCTGGCGCTGTCGCTGGATCCTTCGGCGTTCAAGGTCACCGAGTCGAACACCGCGCTGTTCTACATCCTGTCGACCGTCGGCCCGTGGCTGCTGGTGCTGGCGATCGTCTGGTTCTTCATCGTCCGGCAGATGCGTGCGCCGGGCGGCACCGGCGGCGTGCTGAGCTTTGGCCGCAGCCGCGCGGCGCTCTACACCAAGGAGAACCGCACCAACGTGACGTTCGACGACGTCGCCGGCATGGAGGAAGCCAAGGCCGAGGTGCGCGAGATCATCGAGTTCCTGAAGAACCCGGCGAAGTTCGCGCGCCTGGGCGGTTCGATCCCGCGCGGCGTGCTGCTGGTCGGTTCGCCCGGCACCGGCAAGACGCTGCTGGCGAAGGCGATCGCCGGCGAAGCCGAGGTGCCGTTCTTCAGCATCAGCGGCTCGGACTTCGTCGAGATGTTCGTCGGCGTCGGCGCCAGCCGCGTCCGCGACCTGTTCAAGCAGGCGCGCGAAGCGAGCCCGTGCATCGTGTTCCTCGACGAGATCGACGCCGTCGGCAGGAAGCGCGGCACCGGCATGGGCGGCGGCCATGACGAACGCGAGCAGACGCTGAACGCGATCCTGGTCGAGATGGACGGCTTCGACTCCGACAAGGGCATCATCCTGATCGGCGCCACCAACCGGCCCGACGTGCTCGATCCGGCGCTGCTGCGGCCGGGCCGTTTCGACCGCCAGGTCGTCATCGACCTGCCCGACGTCAAGGGCCGCGAGGCGATCCTGAAGGTGCACGCGCGCAAGGTGAAGGTCGCGACCTACGTCGACCTGCACGTGATCGCCAAGGCCACGGCGGGGTTCTCCGGCGCCGAACTGGCGGCGGTGATCAACGAAGGCGCGATCCTGGCGGCGATGAAGAACAAGGACGCCGTCGACATGAACGACCTCGAGGAGGCCCGTGACCGCGTCCGCTGGGGCCGCGAGAAGCGCAGCCGCGCGATCGAGGAGGAGGACCGCAAGGTCACCGCGTTCCACGAAGCCGGCCACACGCTGGTCAGCTGCCTGACGCCGGACCAGGATCCGGTGCACAAGGTCACCATCGTGTCGCGCGGTCGCGCGCTCGGCGCCACGTTGTCGCTGCCCGAGAAGGACGACTACAACCACTGGCGCAAGAAGCTGCTCGGCCGGATCGCGGTGTGCTTTGGCGGCCGCATCGCCGAGGACATCGTCTTCGGCGACATCTCGGCCGGCGCCAGCAACGACATCGAACAGGCCAGCAACCTGGCGCGGGTGATGGTCTGCGAACTCGGCATGAGCGAGCGGGTCGGCCCGATCAAGTACACGACCGACGACCAGAATCCGTACCTCGGCCGCGAGTTCCATCTCGCCGGCGACATCTCGCAGAAGACGCTCGACGTGATCAACGACGAGGTCCGGCGGATCATCGACGAACAGTACGCGGCGGCCCGCAAGCTGATCCAGGACCACCGCCCGGCGCTCGACCGCCTGGCGGCGGCGCTCCTCAAGCACGAGACCTTGAACGGCGACGAAGTCGGCGCGGTGATCCGCGGCGACGACCTCGACGAGTACCGCGCGGCGCAGGTCCGCCACCAGCAGGCGACCGACATCGCCCGCCGCGAACAAGAACAGGCCCGGGCGGCGGCGATCCCGGCGGTGCAAGCACCCACGGCCGAGCCCGGCAAGCCCGGCGTCGGCCTGTCCGGCGCCTGACCCACAGCGGCGCCAGGCTGGCGCCGCGACGCTCCGCGGGATGGACACGATCGACATTGTGAAGATGGTGATCGAGGTGGCGGTGTTCGCCACCTTGATCTACATCGCGCTGCGTTTCCTGAGCCAGACACGCGGCTCGGGCGTCGTTCGCGGCCTGGCGCTGCTGTTGCTGACGACCGTCGTCGGCTTCCTGGTGCTGATCAGCACGCTCGAACTCGTCCACCTCGGCTGGCTGTTCGAACGCTTCGGCCAGTCGGTGCTGCTGGGGCTGATCATCGTGTTCCACCCCGAGATCCGGCGCGCGTTGGTGCATCTCGGCGAGGCGCCGATCTTCCACCGTTTCTTCCGCCCCGACGCCCGTATCGTGCAGCGCCTGATCCGCGCCGTCACCCGGCTCGCCAAGGATCGCATCGGCGCCCTGATCGCGATCGAGCGCGAAGCCTCGCTGGCGTCGTTGGCGGAAACCGGCATCACCATCGACGCCGAACTGAACAGCTACCTGATCGAGTCGATCTTCTATCCCAAGAGCGCGCTGCACGACGGCGCCATCGTGATCCGCGAGGACCGCATCGTCGCCGCCTCGTGCCTGTTGCCGCTCAGCCAGAACCCGGACGTCGACAAACGCCTGGGGACCCGGCACCGCGCCGCGCTCGGCCTCTCCGAAGAGACCGACGCGATCACCGTGATCGTGTCGGAGGAGACCGGCAAGTTGTCGGCCGCCGTCGGTGGCAAGCTGCACTTCGACCTGACCACCGACCAACTGGAACGGTTCCTCGAGGAATCGCTGGGGCTGCAGCGATGACCCGCAAAGAGCAACGGCGCGGCTACGGCCTGCGCGCGGCACTGCTCGGCGATCCGCTGCGCAAGGTCGCGGCGATCGCGCTCGGCTACTTGCTGTGGTTGTTCATCGACAGCCAGATCAACGCCACCCACGACTTCGACCTGCCGATCCTGGTCTCCTACGGCGAGAAGGCCGATGGCGGCGATCGGGCCGCGCCGCGGCTGCTGGTGCCGATCCCGACCGCCAACGTCGCCGTAGTCAAGATCACCGGCAGCGATGGCAGGGAGCACGACTCGGTGCGCGTGACCGCGCATGGGCCGCGCTTTCTGGTCGACAGCCTGCGTAGCAGCCCCCTGCAGCTGTCGGTCGGCGACCTCGCGAGCGACTGGGACAAGACCGACAGCATCGAGTTCGCCGTCGCCGATCTGCTGACGGTCGCCCACACGTCGCGGGGCGTGACCCTGACGATGGAGCCGGCCCGCATCCGGCTGCACCTCGAACGGATGCGTTGGCGGGACGAAGACCTGCGGATCGAACGCGTCGAACTGGCTGGCGACGAACGTCTGCGCGCCCGGCTGCGCCGGCACCTCGCCGAGTTCTCGCAGCCACGCGCCCGCATCGTCGGCCCGGCCAAGGACCTGGCGGCGCTGCGGCCCGACACCGGCACGCCGTTCCAAGCCATGCTGGAGGCCCGGGACAACGACCGCAGCGTCACCGCGGCACTGACCCTGACCCAGGGCGCCGACCGCCTGCACCTGCACGAGCCGGTGACGGTGACGATCCCGTTGCTGCCCGTCCGCCAGGAATTCGCCGTGACGCTGCTGCTGCTGATCGATGATCTGGCGCTGCCGCCCGCCTTGCGCGGCGCCTATCGCGCTGAAGAGGCCAGCCGGACGGTGCGCATCAAGGTCAGCGGCGAACTGCTGACCACGCTGGTGACCCTCGCCGATGCCGAACGCCAGGCGTGGGTCGACCAGCATCTGCGGCTGCACGTCTGGGTGCCCAGGCGCGAGGACGAGCGCTCGTTGGGCGCCGAGATCGTGGTCGCCGCCCGCCTGCAACTCGTCGGCCCACTCGCCGACCGGATCGATCCGGTCGACTATGTCCTCGCCGAAACCGTGACCGTCACCCTGCGCCGCCAACCATGACCGACTTCCAGAAACCCAGGTTCGGCACCGACGGCCTGCGCGGGCGTGCCGGCGAGCCACCGATGGACCCCGAGACCCTGCGCCGCGTCGGCGCCGCGCTCGGCGTGCTGCTGCAGCGCCGCGGCGCCGATCAGCAACGCGTGCTGGTCGGCAATGACGGCCGTGACTCGGCGCCGTGGATCCTCGAGTCCTTGGCGCAGGGCCTGGTCGCGGCCGAAATCGCGGTCGCCGACGTCGGGCTGTGCACGACGCCGGCGCTCGCGTTCCTGACCCGCGCCGAACCCGTGGCCGCCGGCATCATGATCTCGGCATCGCACAATCCGGCGCACGACAACGGCATCAAGATCTTCGCCCACGACGGCAGCAAGCTGCGCGACGAAGACGAGCGCGAAGTCGAAACGCTGGCCGAGGCGCTGCGCCCGGAACGGCCGGGCAACCCGCGTTGCAAGGACCGCAGCGAACTGCTGGGCCGCTACGAACAGCACCTGGGGTCGGTGTTCGCCGCCACCGACCTCGCCGGCATGCGACTGTGCGTCGATGCCGCCCATGGCGGCGGCAGCCAGCTGCTGCCGCGCGTGCTGCGGATGCTCGGCGCCGAGGTCATCGAAGTCGCTTGTGATCCGGACGGCTTCAACATCAACGACGGCGTCGGCGCCTTGCATCCCGAACGCACGGTCGCGGCGGTCCGCGAACACCGGGCCCACCTGGGCATCTGCGTCGACGGCGACGGCGACCGCGGCATCTTCGTCGACGAGACCGGCGTGGTCCGCGACGGCGACGACCAGCTGTGCCTGTTCGGGCTCGAACTGCAGCGCCGCGGCGACCTGCGCGGCGACACCGTGGTGGCGACGGTGATGAGCAACCTCGGTCTGCACAAGGCGCTCGCGCGCGCCGGCATCCGCGTCGAAGTCACGCCGGTCGGCGACCGGAACGTCTGGCTGGCGATGAAGACCGGCGGCTACGCGGTCGGTGGCGAACAGTCCGGGCACGTGCTGTTCTCGGGCGACGGCCATCTGACCGGCGATGGACTGTTCACCGCGTTGATGTTGCTGTCGCTGCCCGGCGTGCGCGAGCGCGGCTTCGCGCAGGCGTTCGCTTCGTTCCACCGGTTCCCGCAGAAGCTGGTCAACGTGCCGGTCCGCAGCAAGCCCGACCTGGCCACCGTGCCCGCGATCGCCGCCAAGGCCGCCGAGATCGAACGTACGCTCGGCGGCGACGGCCGGTTGCTGCTGCGCTACTCGGGCACCGAACCGAAGTGCCGGGTGATGATCGAAGCCGCGGAAGTCGCGGTCGTCGAACGGCTGTGCAGCGACCTGGCCGCCGTGGTCGCCAGGGAACTCGGCTGAGCCGCCGCCGATGCCGGAACTCGCCCTCTCTGCCAGCAACGCCACCGGTCACTGCGCCGCCAGCGCCGCACTGCGTTGGCCGGACGGACGGGTCGAGTTCGCGGCGACCACCGGCACGCAGCGCGGCGACCCGGTGGCGCTGGTCGCCCGATTGTGCCGCGGCGCCGGCGTGCGGCCCGAACAGATCCGTGAACTGCGGCTCGATCTCGGCCCGGGTTCGTACGTCGGGCTGCGCGGCGCGGTGACGTTCGCGCGGTTCCTGCAACACTTCGGCTCGGTGCCGGTGCTGGCCACCGACAGCCTGACGCTGATCGCCAGCGCCAACCGGCCCCACGCGCAGTCCGGCCGACGCGTCGTCGTCGTGCTCGATGCCCGGCGCGGCCGGATGCACGTGGCGCCGTTGCAATGGCAATCTGCCGGGTGGCGCCCCGAAGCCGCGCCGGCAGCGCTCGCGGGCGAACGGCTGCCCGAGCTGCTGCGCACCGGCGATCTGCTGCTGGCGACACCGTCCCTGCACGCGACGCTGGCGCCCATGGCGCAGGCGGTCGGGGTCGAGCTGATGGCCCCGGCGCCAGCGGACGCCCGCGAACTGTTCGCGATCGGAGTGCCGATGCGTACGGCCGGGGCCGCCGATCTCGAGCCGCTCTATCTGATGGGCAGCTACGCCGAGGAAGCGTAGCGACGGCACCGGCCGTACAGAGAACGACCCGCTCGAGCGGGTCGCCTCTGCCTTCGGGATCCCAGCAGAATCCCTGAGCGCCAGCCGCCTCGCACGAGGCGGTAGCTCGGCCTGACCGGGCCGAGGTGCCTGCTTGCAGGCACCGGAACCAACTGCTGGCCTAGATATCCTGCGGACGCAGCGTCTTGCGACCGTTGTCGGTAGCGCGCTTCTCGGCGTTGGCAATCGCCTCGCGAACGAAGCCGTCCAGCGCGCCGTAGAAATCGGACGACACGTTGCAGTTCTTGACCGCGGCCTTGGTGCGCGACTTCGAGATGATCATCGAATCGCCGGACGCAGCGGCCTTCTTGTTCTTCTTGGCAGCCATCGGAGTGTCTTGATCCTTCGCAAAGGTGTTGGCGGCACCGGACGACGTGTCCGACACCACTCAGGGACGTTCGCGAGTGTGGCATCGACCGTGTTGCAGTCAACAGAAAACGCGTTGAAACGGCCAACAGAGCTCGTTCCAGGCGTTTCCCGAGCCGCTCGTCCCACACCGACGACGAGCCATCGTCGCCACCACCAGCATGTCGGAGTCGCTTCACCGACGCCCATCGGTAGAGTCATCGGCAACGGACCTGACCGGTGACCTGGCGACGCATCCTGTTGATGACCTCGGTGATCCTGGCGGTGCTGATCGCACTGAGCTGGATCGTGCTGCAACGGACCGGCGCCGTCGCCGCGTTCACGACGACGGCGTTGCGCTCGGCGCTGGCGGCGCCGTTCCAGCTCGGTGGCGCCGAACTGGACCTCGCCAACGGCACCCTGGCGCTGCGCGAGTTCGCGCTGCTGCACCCGGATCAGCCCGGGCAACGGCTGCTGGCTGTCGAACAGGTCCGCCTGGCAGTGACCGCGGATCCGCCGGCCGCACTGCTGGCGCTGCATTCCATCGACATCGAAGGTGCCGATCTGCAACTCGATCTGGTCGCGGGCTTGCCGCCACTCGATCGACTGTTGACGCGCCGAGACAGTGCCACCGGCCCGCGGTCACCGACCATCGTGCCGGTGGTGACTGCGCGCCGCTGCAAGGCCGCGATCCGGATCAGCGCCGAACTGCCGACACTGATCGTCGAAGACCTCGAACTGCGGGTCCGCCCGCGCGTGGACGACGATGGCAACGTCGATCGCGATCACGCCGAGGTCCAGGGCACCGCGCGGCTGGCGACGTTCGGCCTGCCGTTGACGTTCGCCGGCCAGGTCGACCTCGATGCCGGCACGGCGCGCGTGCAGGTTGCGCTGCGCGATGCCACCATCGACGATCGGCTGCTCGACTCGCTGCGACCGGCCCTGCCGGCGGCGCTGACCGATGCGGCGCTGCGCGCCCGGATCGACGAACTCGCGGCCTGGTGCGAGATCCGTGGCCTTGGCCAGGGACAACGGCCGACCATCGCGTTCGGCGCCGATGGCCAGCTTCGCGACCTGGAGTGCCGTGGTCGGGCGATCCCGTACCCGCTGCGCGGCGCGGCGCTGCAGTTCGCGGCGACCGACGCCGACGGTGGCCGGTTGCGCGCGGTGCTGCGCCAGCCGCACGGCGACAGTGCCGTGACCGCGACGGCTCAGCTGACCGGACTGTTCACCTCGCCGCGGCTGGAAGTGCGCGGCGACGGCAAAGCGCTGCGGATCGACGACGAGGTCCGCGTGGCCCTGCAGTCGTTCGCGGTCGGTCGCGCGATCGTCGACGGCCTGCGGCCCACCGCGGGCCTCGCCGACCTGCAGCTGTTCCTGGCCAATCCGGGCCAGGACGACGAAGTCGTCGAACTCGATCTCGATCTGCAGGGCGTCGCGTTGTCGTACCACGGCTTTGGCAGTCCCGCGCGGCGCGTTGCGTTCCCGCTGCCGGTCGTCGGCGCCCGCGGCCGGGTGCAGGTCCGCGGCGACGTGATCCACATCACCGACGTGACCGCGCAGATTGCGGCCGATGCCGGCGGTGGCCAGGTCGTCATGTCGGGCCGCGTGCACTCGCTCGAGGATCTCGACGATCTGGTGGCGATCGACCTCGACGCGCGCGACCTGCAACTCGGACCCGGACTGCGCTCGGCGCTGGGGCACCTGTTGCGTGACGATGGCGCGCTGTGGGATCAGTTCGATCCGCAGGGCCGTGCCGACGTCACGCTGAAGGTCCGCGCCGGCGAAGGTCGGGCGAGCGATTGGAACGTCCAGGTCATGCCGCGCGACGCGACCGTCCGATGGACGCGCTTTCCCTGGCAACTGCAGCAGGTTCAGGGCGCCATCTCGGCGCACGACCTGGGCCTGGAGTTCGATCTGCGCGGCGCGCACGGCGGCGCGACGCTGACCGCACACGGGCGCCTGCTGGCCCCCGCCGATCGACCCGGCGCCCTTACGGCTGGTCGGGTCGAACTGCACGCCGAGGCCGCCGGCGTGCCCCTCGACGGCGACCTGCGACTGGCCACCACGACGCTGCTGCCGGGCCTGGATCGCGTGTGGGAGGACCTGCAGCCGGCCGGCACGACCGGCGCCTCGGTGACGGTTCATCGCGCCAACGGCAACGCCGACCTGACCTGGGATCTGCGTCTGGACATCGAACGCGCCACCGCCACGGCCGCATTCCTGCCACTGCCGGTGCACGACCTGCACGGCCCGGTGTTCGTGACGCCCGCCGACGGCAGCGTCCGGATCGATGTCGAGGCCCTGCGCGGCCGCGTGCCACAAGGCGAACACCAGGCCGAACTGGCGCTGGTCGGCTCCGTGTGGAGCGAGCCGAGGCGCGAGGATCTCACCGCCGTGGTCCGCAACCTCCGGCTCGACGGCGAACTCGCCGATGCCTTGGATCGCGCCGGGGCGTTGTCGGCCGCGACCTGGCAGACATTGCAACCGTCCGGCACGGTCGACGTCACCTGCCACCACCTCCGTACCGGCGACCAGCCGGCCGGCCAACGGCTGACGGTGTTCCTGCGCGACGTCGCCTCCGATGCGCGGATGCTGCCCCGCCGCGCGACCCAGGTGACCGGCGAACTCGACATCCAGAACGGCGTGGTGACGTTCGAGCATCTGCGCGCTCGGGTCGGCGACGCGCCGGTCCGTTGCGTTCGCGGCCACGTCCGGCCGCTGGCCGATGGCGCCACCGAGATTGCGTTCACGATCGCCGCCGACCACTTCCCCGCCAACGACGACCTCGCGCGGCTGTTCAACGGCCCACTGCATCAAGCGGTCCTCGATCGCCAATTGCGCGGCACCCTGCGCATCCACGAACTCGACCTGCGCTTCCTGCTGCCCGCGACCGGCGCCGAGCAACCGTTCGCGACGACGCTGCGCGGTCGCCTGGAGGTCGCCGATATCGAAGTGCTGCTCGGCACCCGGCTCGAATCGATGTCGGCGCTGGTCGAGATCGAGGACAGCACCATCGACGCCCGCGGTGGCGCGCTGCGCGGCAGCGTCACCCGCGGATCGCTGCGCTTGCTGGGCCACCCGTGCAACGCGCTGCAGGCGCGCTTCGTCGCCGACGCCGAACGCATCACCCTGTCCGAACTGCGGGGCGAACTGCACGGCGGCAGCATCGCCGCGCACGCGTATGAGCTGCCGGCGCTCGAGTACCGGATGGCCAGCGCGGCCGAGCCCGATGGTCATCTCGCGCTCGACCTCGACTTCGAGCGGGTCCGGCTGCAGGACTTCCTGACCGCCTGCGGCCTGGTCGGCACTCCGTACCGCGGCGCCGCCGCCGGTCGCTTCCAGCTGCTCTCGCTGCGCGGCAACGACCTGGTCAACATGCACGCCGCGGGCAACGTCGCGGTCACCGACGGCGACCTCGGCACGGTGCCGCTGTTCACCGCGATCTATGCGCTGATGGCCGAATCCAATCGCCCGCGCTTCGAAGGCCTGTCGAGCCGTTTCACGCTGCAGGACCGGGTCCTGCGCCTGGACGACGTCGCGGTGTCCTCGCCGCTGATCGCGGTGACCGGATCCGGCACGATGACGATGGAGGGCTACCTCGACGTCGCCGTGACGCTCGACAGTCTCTTTGGTGGCTCCGGTGATCTCCTCCTGCTGCCGCCCGTGATCCAGATGATCACGTCGCGCCTCGTCCGCTTCCACCTGTTCGGTCACCTGCGCGACCTGCGCGCCGAGCAGCGCTGGTTCGCCGAGAGCGACCCGCGTCGCACCGCCCTGACGCCGTTGCCGCTGCGAACGGAGCGGCCGGTGCGACCGGGGTTCTGACCGCGCCGGCCCCGCTTTGGGACCGCCCTTGCCCCGGAGGCTTGCCCCCGTCACTCCGGCCGGGCAAAAAGGGCAGCCGATGCGTCCCCTGCACGCCGTGATCATGGCCGGTGGCTCCGGCACCCGCTTCTGGCCAGCCAGCCGCGCCGCGCGGCCCAAACAGTTCCTGCCGCTGGCCGACGGCAAGCCGTTGATCCAGGCCACGGTCGACCGCCTGTCGGGCCTCTGTGACCCAGCCCATCTGTGGATCGTCACCAACCCCCTGCAGGCCCGCGCGCTGCCGAAAGTCCTTCCCGGCTTCCCGAAGGAACAGATCATCGTCGAGCCGGAGGCCCGCGACACGGCGCCCTGTGTGGCGCTGGCGGTGGCGACGATCGCCGAACGCGACCCGGATGCGTTGATGGCGGTGTTGCCCGCCGATCACGTGATCGAGCCGCTGCACGAGTTCCACCGGATGCTGCGCCGCGGCCTCGACATCGCCCAGGACGACCAGACGCTGGTCACCTTCGGGATCGAGCCGACGTTCCCGGCCACCGGTTACGGCTACGTCGAGTGCGGCGGGCCGCTCGACGACAAACAACCGGCGGCGACCCGGTGCAAGCGCTTCCGCGAGAAGCCCGATCGAGCCACGGCCGAACAGTTCCTGGCGGCCGGCACGTTCCTGTGGAACTCCGGCATCTTCGTCTGGTCGGTCCGCGGCATCACCCGCGCGATCGCGGCGGGCCACCCGGGACTGGCGGCCTGCACCGAGAAGATGCGTGCCGCCATCGCCAGGAACAACCGCAGCCTGGTCACCCGGACGTTCAAGCAGACGCCGAAGACGTCGGTCGATTATGCGGTGATGGAGAAGGCGCCGTCGGTGGCGGTGGTCCGCGCCACCGTTCGCTGGGACGATGTCGGCTCGTTCCCCGCGCTGGCCTCGGTCGGCGCGCACGACGATGCGCACAATGTCTCGCTGCTGGCGAACGGCGCGTCGCAGATCAACTTCCAGAGCCAGCAGAACATCGTCTATGCCGAGGGCAAACGGACGGTGGCGCTGTTTGGCGTGCAAGGCCTGGTCGTCGTCGCGGTCGGCGATGCGGTGCTCGTCTGCCCGAAGGACAAGGCGGCGGATCTGAAGGCGCTGGTCGAGCATGTGCGGGCGCAAGGGCGCACGGATCTGCTGTGAGCTCGCCGCGGCCTTTGCGCGTGCTGGCGGTCGATTGGGGGCTGGCACGAACTGGTCTCGCCGCCACCGATTGGACCGGGACGATCGTCGTGCCGCTGGGTCGGATCGACGAGCGGGATCCGAAGGCGCTATGCCGCAAGCTGCGCGACCTGGTAGCGGAACGGCAGACGCAGCTGATCGTGCTCGGCATGCCGCTGTTGGTGGATGGCAGTGCCGGGGAACGGGCGCAGGCGAGCGAGGCGTTCCGGCAGTTGTTGGTTGCGGAACTCGGCGTGCCGGTGGTCACGGTCGATGAGAGTCATTCGACCGACGAAGCGCATGAGCGGCTGAAACAGGGTGGGATGAAGGCGGCGCGGCGAAGGGAATTGGCGGACAGTGTCGCGGCGCTGGTGATCCTGGAGCGCTGGCGCAGTCTGCCGTGGGGCTGAAGCGACCCTGGCGAACGCAGCGCGCCGTACCCCCGAGGCAGCTGCGATGGCGACGGCCGCAGGGTTGTTGGCGAGGTTGCACCCAAAGGCCATGTGACGGGGCTTTAACACCGACCCCAGTCCGCCGTCAGGGACGCGTCCGCTCGCCGACGACGGCGCTCGAAGCCTGGGGGATTCGACCATCTCGTCTGCCGTCGGCAAGTTCATCCGACGTTGACGCCACGCGCGGCCATCCCGGCGAATCACGCCGATAGAGCCAACTTCAGCGAGCCGACTTGCGCCGCCGACCCCTGGCCGTCAGGGCAACGCCGACCAGCCCCGTCCCGACCAGCAGCAAGGTGCCAGGCTCCGGCACCGGCGCCGACTGCGGGTCACCGTCGTTTCCAGACGCCACGGCCGGAACGCTCACCGGCGTCGGCGTCGGCAATTCAGCCGGCGTGTCGATCGAACTGGGATCCACCACCGGCGGAGTTGGCCGCGTCTGCGCCGGGGAGACGGCGCAAAACCACGCGGCGACGAGAAGGCATGGGCTGAGACGCACGGGCGCCCTCGAGGGTGCAGGTCCTGGGTGTGGAAGCGAGACGCGCGAAGGACGGGACTTCGCGGGCAAGGAAAAAGATCTTAACGCGTTCGCCCCGCGCCGGCAAGCAACCGTTCTCCGATTCCCGGAGCCGCCGCTGGCAACGCCGCCACCCACCGGCTACACCAACCCCGCCTGGTCTCCGGACGGCCGCCGGCAGCCTCGTTGCTGCGGGAGGAAAGTCCGGGCTCCACAGGGCAGGGTGGTGGGTAACCCCCACCGATCGCAAGGTCAGGGACAGTGCCACAGAGAACACACCGCCGGACGGCTTCATCGCGACGGCATGGGTGAAACGGCGGGCCTTGCCCGCTGCGGGTCGGACGACCGGCTCGACGGCAAACCCCACCCGGAGAAAGACCGAATAGGAGGGTCGCGCTGCCCGCGCCCAGACCCTCGGGTAGGTCGTTGGAGGCCGTCCGCAAGGACGGTCCTAGAGAAATGGCCGTCACCGCTCTCGCGAGCGGGACCCAGGACCCGGCTTGCGGAGACCAGGCACTATCCCCCTTCGCACTCAACCGTAGCGCGGCTGGTGCGCGAGGATCCGATCCGCCTTGCGCCGCACCGCCTTTGCCAGGGCCTTCCACCCTTCCGGCCGGCCACCCTGGTAGACATGCAGCGCCCGGAGCCAGACCCGGCACGGCAGCACCACCGGCGCCGAGGCCAGCAGTCCGGCCAGATCCTTGACGATCCACCGCGACCGCCGCCACCGCGGCTGGAACGTTCGCTCGACGTCCAGGAACGTCGGTTCGGCCGCCGTGAGTGCCGGCGCGAACAGGTGGTTCCAATACAGATCGCGGAACACGATCCCCTGCGCGTGCAGCCGCGCCACCGTCGGTGCCACCGCGTGCAGCAGGAACTCAGCCGGACTGCCGCCCGTGCCGTTCGCGAGCGCCGCGTGCGCCAACGTGTCGGCGGCCTGCGCCGCGACCGCCTCGGTGACCACCATCGTCCTCCGCCCGCGCTGCAAGAACGCCAGCGGCGTCGCCACCGAGAACCCGAGCATCGGCAACACATGCAACCAGCGCCATTCCGCGGCAGCGTCGCCCGCCCGGCCGCGCCGCAGCTTGGCAAAAACGACACGGCCAGCCGGATCCACCGCCATCACCGTGTAGCGACCCGGCACGCAGCGGACCGCACGCCCGACCGCACCATGCCACAGCGCTTGCAGAAACTCGACCTGCGCGGCCGGAAGTCCCTGCAGCGCATCCGGATCGGTTCCCTTGTTGCTGGCTGCCATCGACAGCGGTAGCTTTCCCCACCCGACTTTGCGGCGCAACCCTCAGCGCCCCCCTTGCGGCATGAATCAACCAGTCCACGGCGAAGAGAACCCCTTCGAGGCGATGCAGGCCCGGTTCGACCTGGCAGCAGCCAAGCTTGGCCTCGAACCCAACCTGCTGCAGATCCTGCGCACCTGCGAACGCGAGATCAAGATCAGCATCCCGGTCGTCATGGACGACGGCTCGGTCACGGTGTTCGAGGGCTACCGCGTGCAGCACAGCACCGCACGCGGCCCCGCCAAGGGTGGCATCCGCTACGCCCCCAACGTCAACTCCGACGAGGTCAGGGCGCTGGCGGCATGGATGACCTGGAAGTGCGCGGTCGTCAACGTGCCGTTCGGCGGCGGCAAGGGCGGCGTCATTTGCGACCCGTTCAAGATGTCCAAGGGCGAACTGGAGCGCGTCACCCGCCGCTACGTCGCCGGGATCATGGACATCCTCGGCCCCGATCGCGACGTGCCGGCGCCCGACATGGGCACCGACGGTCAGGTGATGGCCTGGCTGATGGACACCTACTCGATGCACCAGCGGGCCTACCTGCCGGCGATCGTCACCGGCAAGCCCATCGGGCTCGGCGGCTCGTTGGGTCGCATCGAAGCTACCGGCCGCGGCGTGATGATCGTCACCCGCCAGGCCCTCGACCACCTCGGCATGAAGCCGGGCGACTGTTCGGCCGCGATCCAGGGTGCCGGCAACGTCGGGCTCATCTCCGCTCTGCAGCTGAGCAAGCTCGGCGTCAAGGTCGTCGCGATCTCCGACATCCACGGCGGCCTCTACAACAAGAACGGCCTGGACCTCGAGGCCATCCAGAAGCACCTGCAGAAGACGCGCAAGCTCGAAGGGTTCGACGGCGGCGAACGGGTGTCCAACACGCAGATCCTCGAACTGCCGGTCGACATCCTGGTGCCGGCCGCGACCGAGAACGTGATCACCAGCCGCAACGCCGCCAACATCAAGGCCAAGGTGATCACCGAAGGCGCCAACGGCCCGGTGACGGCCGGCGCCGACAAGATCCTCGACCAGAAGGGCATCTTCGTGATCCCGGACATCCTGGCCAACGCCGGCGGCGTCACGGTGTCCTACTTCGAATGGGTGCAGGACCGGATGGCGTTCTTCTGGACCCAGAAGGAAGTCGAGGACCGGATGGAACACATCATGGTCGAGTCGTTCGCCGCCGTCGTCGACATGGCCCGCCGGTTCCAGGTCAGCAACCGGATCGCGGCCTACATGCTCGGCGTCAATCGCGTCGCCGAGGTGACGCGGATGCGCGGGATCTACGCCTGATCCGGCTGGCGCCTTTGGCGCCAGCGGATCAGCCGTAGATGGCATGCTTTGGCGCCGCGACGCGGGGGCAAACGGCGTGCGATTGACGGTTGACTGCCCCGCTTCGGCGCCTGGCGAGAGACCCAGCCAGCGGAATACGCAACACCGCGGCTTGGGCGTGCGCGCGGGAGGCGTTTCCAGAACGGCTCGCTGGCGCCTTCGGCGCCTGCGATCCGGGCTGGCGTGGTGATTGGCGATGGTCGCCGTCGAGGGAACCAGGGATCGCACGCCTTTCTGGTTCTGTTCTGCTGGAACCAGGGATCGCACGCCTTCCTGGTTCTGATCTGCAGTTCCGAGACCCAGCCAGCGTGCGACGGGACACTGCGGCTTGGGCGTGCGCGCGGGGGGCTCTTCCAGAACGGCTCGCTGGCGCCTTCGGCGCCTGCGATCCGGGCTGGCGTGGTGATTGGCGATGGTCGCCGTCGAGGGAACCAGGGATCGCACGCCTTCCTGATTCTGATCTGCAGTTCCGAGACCCAGCCAGCGTGCGACGGGACACTGCGGCTTGGGCGTGCGCGCGGGGGGCTCTTCCAGAACGGCTCGCTGGCGTGGTGATTGGCGATGGTCGCCGTCGAGGGAACCGGGGATCGCACGGCTTTCTGGTTCTGTTCTGCTGTTCCTCTGCTTCTGTTTCTCCTTGGCCTGCGTTCCCGGCCTTCGCCCTTCTGGTTCCCGGGTTCGTTCCTGGCTTTGATCGGGCGATCTGCCGTTGGCGCCTTGATGAGATAGGATCGTGCTTGGATGTCCGTCCCGGACCGCAATCAGCTGTCATCGACGATCTACTCGAGCTTGCATCAACTGGCGGCCAACCAGTTGCGCGGCAAGCAGGCGGTGTCGTTGCAGCCCACGGCCCTGGTGCATGAAGCCTGGCTGAAGATCGCCGGGTTGGATGAGGTGCGGGCGCAGCAGCGGGCCCAGTTCTTTGCGCTGGCAGGCAAGGCGATGCGGTCGGTGCTGGTCGACCATGCGCGCCGGCGGCTGGCGCACAAGCGCGGGGCGGCGCAGCGGATCGACGTCGACATCGAGCAGTTCGGCATCGAGGGAACGCCCTGCGCCGACATCCTGGCGCTGGATCAGGCACTGGAGCAGTTGGAACGGCAGGATCCGGAGCTGGTGCAGGTCGTCGAATTGATGTTCTTCTGCGGCAAGACGGCCGATGAGATCGCGGAGCTGCTCGGGGTCAGCAGCCGGACGGTGGAACGGCGCTGGCGGTTTGCGCGCGCGTGGTTGCGCGAGGCTCTCGAGGATCACCAAGGCGGGCGCGCGTGACCGCGACCGGGACCAACGACACGAACTGGCGGTTGCTGCGGACCCACTTCGAACGGCTGGTGGATCTGCCGGCCGGCGAGCAGGAGCAGGAGATCGGGCGCCTCGGGTTGCCGCCGGAGCTGCTGCAGCGGCTGCGCCGCTTGCTGCACGCCGATGGGCGCGACGACTTCCTCAGCAAGTCCGGGGCAGTGTCGTTCCCAGCGGTGACGCCGGCAGAGGCCGCCGCTGGAGCGTGGCCGTTGCCGCACCGCCTGGGGCGCTATCGCCTGCTGCAGTTGATCGGCAGCGGTGGCATGGGCACGGTGTATCTGGCCGAGGACGAACATCTTGGCCGCCAGGTCGCAGTCAAGGTGCTGGCCGAACGATGGACCCGGGATCCGGCGTGGTTGTCGCGGTTCGTCGCCGAAGCCCGGACTGCGGGTTCGCTGAACCACCCGAACATCCTGACCGTGCACGACGTCGGCGAGGCCGCGGGCACGCACTTCATCGCCACCGAGTTCGTCGCCGGCCAGACGCTGCGGCAGAAGCTGCAGAACGGGCCGCTGCCGGTCGACCAGGTGCTGGCGATCGCGCGGCAGATCGCCAGCGCGGTGGCCGCGGCGCATGCCGCCGGCATCGTGCATCGCGACCTCAAACCCGAGAACGTGATGCTGCGCGCCGATGGCTGGGTCAAGGTGCTCGACTTCGGCCTGGCGAAGGCGACGCGACCGGACCGGTTGGAAGCAGCGGCGCAGGACCACACGCAGGCCGGCACGCTGCTCGGCACGATGCACTACATGTCGCCGGAGCAGGCGCGTGGTCAGGCCGTCGGCCCCGCGAGTGACGTGTTCGCGCTCGGCATCGTGCTGCACGAGATGCTGACCGGCAACGTGCCATTCACCGGTGGCACGCCGCTCGACGTGCTGGTCGCGCTGCTCGATCGGCCGCCGACGCCGTTGCCGCCGCAGGTGCCGGCGGCGCTGGCCGCCGTGGTCGCGCGGGCCCTGCACAAGGACGCCGCGGCGCGGTTTCCCACGGCGCGCGAACTGCTGCAGCAACTCGAGGCCGCCACGACCGCCGTCCCCACCACCGCCGGGTCCCCGGTGCCGGAGGTCCGCTATGCGCGTTCGGGTGACGTCAACATCGCCTACCAGGTGTTCGGTGACGGGCCGATCGATCTGGTGTTCGTGATGGGCTGGGTGTCGCACCTGGAGTACTTCTGGCGCGAACCGTCGTTCGCGGCGTTCCTGCGCCGCCTGGCGACGTTCGCGCGAGTGATCCTGTTCGACAAGCGCGGCACCGGGCTGTCCGACCGCGTCGCCAACGACCGGCTGCCGACCTTGGAGCAGCGGATGGACGACGTGCGCGCGGTGCTCGATCAGGTCGGCAGCGAACGCGCGGTGCTGTGCGGCATCTCGGAAGGCGGACCGATGTGCAGCCTGTTCGCGGCGACCTACCCGGAGAAGACGATCGCGCTGGTGATGATCGGCAGCTACGCGCGGCGGCTCCGCGGCGACGGCTACGACTGGGGCCCGACGGCGGAACAGCGGCAGGCGTTCCTGGAACTGATCGGGCGCGAATGGGGCGGACCGGTCGGCATCGCCGAACGCGCGCCGAGCAAGGCCGCCGACCCGCGCTTCCGCGAATGGTGGGCCGCGTACCTGCGCCACGGCGCCAGTCCGGCCGCGGCGCTGGCGCTGACGCAGATGAACAGCGAGATCGACATCCGCAAGGTGCTGCCGAGCATCCGCGTGCCGACGCTGGTCGTGCATCGGACCGGCGATCAGTGCCTGCGGATCGAGGAAGGCAGGTTCCTGGCGCAGCAGATTCCCGGCGCGACGCTGGTCGAACTGCCGGGCGCCGATCACCTGCCGTTCGTCGGCGATCAGGAAGCGATCCTGGTCGCGATCGAGGAGTTCCTGACCGGCATGCGGCCAGCGCCATTGCACGACCGCGTGCTGGCGACGGTGCTGGTGGCCCAGGTAGCCCACACGACCGCCGAACACCAACTGCGCAGTGAGGCATTGACCCGCTACCAGTCGACCGTCCAGCAGCAGACCGCCGTGCAGCATGGCCGCGCGATCGTGCTGACCGAACGGCAGCTGCTGGCGACCTTCGATGGCCCAGCGCGCGCGATCCGCGCGGCGACGGCGATCGCCGAAGCCGGGCGCCGGCATGGCATCGATCTGCGGATCGGCCTGCACACCGGCGAGTGCGATGCGGTCGCCGAGGGCGTCTCCGGCATCGCCGTCGACATCGCTCGCGCGGTCGCGGATCGCGCCGCGGTCGGCGAGATCCTGGTGTCCAGCACCGTGCGCGACCTCGTGGCCGGTGCCGGCATCCGCTTCGCCGAACGGCAGACCTGGGTGACCGCCGATCCGCTCGGGGAATTGCGGCTGTACGGCGTCGATCGCGGCGTGACGCGCTGAACCGCAGCGCGTGGCCGGTGCTGCAGTTTGCCGGTGCGCCGGGAACGGCGTGTGACATCGGCGCCGGCGTGATCCTTCAGGGTGCGCACTGGCCATCGCCAGCCACAAGGACCGAGACATGTACGTGCGCCCACTCCTCCCGCTGCTTGCCGCCGCGTTGCCGGCCCTGACCCAGGACCCGGTCCGGCAGTTCCCGACCCCGTCGGCCATCCAGGCCAACGCGCAGGCCGCCGATGCCGCCGCGGACCTGCACTTCGATGTCGCCGCTGACGACACGGTTGGCGTCGCGGCCCGTTCGTGGAAGGCTGCCGTCCACCGCCGGGGTTGGACGTTCGCGGCCCGCCCGGAAGCGGGCCATCCGGATGCACCGGTGGCGTTCGGGCTCGAGACTGCCGTCGTCGGCGGCAAGGCGTTGACGACGAGCGCTCTCCACGTGTCGCGCACCGGCAACCGGATCACCGTGACCCGCGACGGCTTTGCCGAACGGTTCGACGCCAGCCCGACCGGCATCGAACACTCGTTCTGGTTCCCCACTCTGCCGCAGCGCGGCGAACTGCAACTACGGTTGCGCGTCACCAGTGCACTGCGCGGCGAGGATGACGGCGATGGCATCGACTTCGTCGGTCCGGGCGGCATCCACTACGGCGAAGCGATCGCGATCGACGCCCACGGCGAACGGACCGCGGCGCCAACGAGCTGGCAGGACGGCCAGATCGTCCTCACCGTGCCGGCAGCGTTCGTCGAGCGCTGCGCATTGCCGCTGCTGATCGACCCGTTGGTGGCGCCGATCACGCCGATCACGTCGCCCTATCCGCTGACCGAACCCGATGCGTCCTGGGACGAAGGCGCCAGCACGTGGCTATTGGTCTGGGAACGGGCGTTCTCGGCCACCGACAGCGACCTGTTCGCGCGGCGCTTCGATGCCGCCATGCAACCGCTCGGCACCGCCTTCGCACTCGACCTCTCGGTCGACTCGTGGCAGCGACCGCGCGTCGCCGATCACGGCCCAGCCGGGACGTTCCTGGTGGTGGCGCAGACCAGCGCCGACACCGCGCCGCCATTCTGGGTCGCCGGTCGCACCGTCGCGGCCAGCACCGGTGTCCCTGCAGCCCCGTTCATCATCGAGAAGGCCGGCGTTTCGGGTCATGCCACCGGCGACAAGCTGTGGCCAGATGTCGGGGGCGATGTCGGTGGCGTCGGCCAGGGGTGGTTCACGGTCGTCTGGGCACGCAAGTATGCGGTGCTCGACCACGACATCCACATGAAGCAGGTCGGTCCCGACGGCAGTCTGCGCACGGTGTCGCCGGTGCACGTCGACAACGGCATCGAGGACGATCGACAACCGTCGATCTCCCGCAGCAGCGGTCCCGCTCCGCGCAGTGAACAGCGGCTGGCGATCGCCTTCGCCCGCACGCCGCGTGTCGGCGGCGCCGCGCTGCGCGGCGCGTTCTCGACCTGGGACGGCCAGATCGTCGGCATCGGCGGCGCCAGTTCGTTCCCGATCGCTGGTGCGCTCGGTTTCAGCGGCCACGGCCTGCCCACGGTCAGCACGGCCGCAGTGGTCGCCGGCAGCCGGCAGTGGCTGTTCTGCTCGACGCCCGCGGACACCGTCTGGTGCCACCTGGTCGACGCCAACGGCAACGTCGTGTTTGCCAACAGCCTGCCCGCGATGCAGGGCCAGGCGGGCATGCCATCGGCGCTGGGCGCAGTCGTCGAAACCGACGGCTGCCGGTTCGTGGTCGCGTGGACGCAGGCGGCCAGTGTGCAGGCCCTGCTCACCCGGGCCGCATTGATCGGCAGCAGCGCCACCGGACTGCGCGTCGATGAAGGGCCGTTCAACCTCGGCGCAACCGATGTCACCTGGCAAAGCGCAGTCGCCTCGCGCTACGCCGGCAGCGGCGTGCCCTCGACCCGCCACCTGCTGGCACGCAGCAGCACGCAACCGGGTCCGGCCATCGAGGCATGGGGCTACGACGGCATCGCACCCGGTGGGGTCACGATGCGCGCCGCCGGCTGCGGCGGATTGACGACGGTCGTCACCGGTCGGCCGGTGCTCGGTGAGACCATCACGTTCACGCTGACCGATGCCAACGGCCCGGCCGGCTTCCTGGTCGGACCTGCGATCCCGGCGCTCCCGTTCGGACCCTGCCTGCAATGCACGATTGCCGTCGTCGGCGAGACCGTCTTCGGTGCGACGTTGCCGATCCCGGTGCCTTGCAACCCGACGCTGGTCGGCGGCACCATCTCCTTCCAGGGCTTCGCGCTGCAGGGCGGCACGTGCCTCGGCAGCATCCGCGCCGGCGATGCGTATGACGTCGACATCCAATAGGCCGACTCAATCCGCGATCGCCAGTCCGAGGGCGCACGCCTTGCGATGCAACCGCAACACGCTCTCCTCCTGCGTGCAGGCGGACAGCTCCGCTGCCGAACACCAACGCAGGTCCTTGGATTCGCTCGAGATCCGCAGCGCCTGCGCCGCCGGCGCCCGCAGCAGGAACCGCACGTCCCAATGATCGTGGCGGGGTTCGTCGCGCCGGGCCGGGATCGGATGCACGTCGAGGTCCAGCGGCACCAGCCCGTCGGCCCAACGCACCAGCGTGAACCCGGTCATCCCCGACTCCTCTTCGGCCTCGCGGACAGCAGCGCGCTCGACCTGCGCTTGCCCATCGACGTGGCCGCCGAGCTGCAGCCAGCGATCCAGCTTGCGATGGTGCGTCAGCAGGCAACGGCGCCCGTCCGCCGCCAGGATCCAGGCCGAAGCCGTGATGTGCCCGGGCACGCAGCTGCGCAGCAGACAGTCGGGGTGCGCGGCCGCGAACGCCAGGAAGCGCGCCACTTGACCCTGCTCGCCAGGCCAGGCCGCGGCGTAGCGCTGCAGCAGTTCGATCAGCGGCTGTCGGTGCATGCCGGGATCGTCGCCATCAACGCCGGAACATCCACCTTGCCATTCTGGTTGTGCGGCAGGGAAGGCAGGACGTGCACGGCTTTCGGGAGCATGTACGCGGGCAAGCGCGAACGGCATTGTCGCAGCACCCGTTCGCGCAACGTCGGATCGGCGGGATCGCCGGCGACGCACAGCACGAGCGCGTGCCCGGCCGCGCCACCCTCGTGTCCGAACACCGCGACCTCGCCGACTCCCGGCATGCCGACGACCGCCTGCGCGACTTCATCCGGTGACACCCGGTGGCCGAGGACCTTCAGCATCCGATCGGCGCGAGCGACAAACGACAGGAAGCCATCGGCGTCGCGCCGGACCAGGTCACCGGAGAAGACGACGGTGCCCGGCCGACCGCGCGGATCGGGCCGGAACCGCGCCGCCGTCGCCGCCGGGTTCTGCCAATAACCGCGCGCAACCAGTGCCCCCGCATGCACCAGTTCGCCGGTTGCTTCACCGTCGAGCACCGCGCCACTGACCGGGTCGACGAGCAGCAGGTCGACGCCGGGCAGCGCCTTGCCGAAGCTGTGCGGCCGGCGATCGATCTCGGCCGGGTCCAGGAACGCGCTGCGGAACGCCTCGGTGAGTCCGTACATCGCGAAGATCCGCACGTGCGGCCACTGACTGCGCAGCGTCCGGATGTCGGGTTCCTGCAGCTTGCCGCCGCTGTTGGTGACGTAGCGCAGACTGTCGCCGTCGGCGCGGGTCAGCACGCCGGTGCGCAGCGCCTCGGCGACCTCGTGCCACAGCGACGGCACGCCAGCCAGCCCGGTGGGACGAACCGATCGCAGCAGCTGCGCCAGTTCGCCAGCGCCGAGATGGTCCGCGGCCGTGATCTGGCAACCCGCGTGCAGCGCCGACATCAGCTGGTTGAGGCCGTAGTCGAAGCTGAACGGCAGCAGCGCCAGGATGTGATCGGCGGCGGTCAGGCCCAGATAGTCGGCGACGATCGCCGCGCCGAGCGCCAGGTTGCGATGGTCCTGGACGATGCCCTTGGCCAGGCCGGTGCTGCCGCTGGTGTAGAGGAGGGTCGCCGCATCTCCGGGCGCGACCGCGATCGGTGCCGGCGCCCCGGGATGCGCCGGTGGCGGCCATGGCGCGCTTGCCGGTCGTGCCAGGGTTCCGACGGCGAACAGGCGGCGGCCGCCGAACACCCGTTCGGGATCGCGCAGCAAGCTGGCCTTGGTTGCCGACGTGACGATGCCCCACGGCTCGCTGTCGGCCAGTACGTGCGCCACCTGGTCGTCCTTCGACTTCGGATTGATCGGCACGGCGATCCCGCCCGCAACCATGGCCGCGAGCAGCGCGATCGGCTCCTCCAGACATCGGTGCAGGTGCACCGCGAGCCGGTTCCCGGGGTGGAACCCGGCAGCCCGCAAGCCGGCGGCTGCCTGCAACACCGCTGCCACGAGCGCATCCCCGCTCAGGCTCGCACCACCGATGCACAGCTGCGTGCCGCGGCGGGCGGACGCAACCAGGGCTTGCAGATCGGGCGCGGCGGACACACCACGAACATCGCGGGGCCGGCCGAAAAAGAAAAGGCTCGCTGTCCCGGCGACAGCGAGCCTGCAAGCTTGGTATCCCGTACGGGATTCGAACCCGTGTTGCCAGAATGAAAATCTGGAGTCCTAGGCCGGGCTAGACGAACGGGACGCGAATCGAGGCGAGAACGATAGCGTCGGTCGCGGCGCGTGCAAGTCCGTTCCGCGCCGTGGCGCCGTGGCGCGGTGTCGCCGTGGCGCCGACCGTTCCGAATCCGGGACGCTACAGCACACCCTTGGCAACGTCGCCTGCTCCACCGCGGCCCCGACCACGGCGGCCCGAACGTCAGGAAGGTCCGGAGTATGCCGAAAACCCGCTCACAGCCGGACTGGTCCCGCGCGTTCATGCCACAGGTCGTCACCACTACCGCCTCCGTGCCGTTCGCCGCCGGTGGTGCAACCGTCACCGAGGCGGAACTGCAGGTACTGCTCGAAGGCGCGACGGCGGAACGCGGCACCAAGGAACAGCTGGCGATCTCGGCGCTGTTCCGCGCGGCCCTGGCGCAGGTCAGTGAGCGCGAAGGCATTCCCGAACACCAGATCGTCGGCCTGTCGTTCCCGGAACGGACGATCTCGGCTCCGGTCGTGAGCTTGGGCGCGGTCGCGGCGGCGCGCACCGATGGCGCGGTGGCGGCGTTCGGCGTGATCGGCCTGCTGCTGGTCGGCACGGCCGCCGCCGCGGCCCTGTGGCGCGGCGACGTCACCGCGACGCTGTGGACCGTGATCCTCGGGCAGACCGTCGGAGGCGCGCTGCTGTTGTTGACCAGGCGCGGGTAGCTGAACTCAGCCGAGGTTCTTGAACTCCTTCAGACTCGGCAGCCCCTGCAGCGACGCCAGCCCGAAGCGTTCGAGAAACTGCTCGGTCGTGCCGTACTGCAGCGGTCGGCCCGGCACGTCGGCGCGCCCGGTCACCCTGACCAGCTTGTGCTGCAGCAGCGTGCGCAACATCGGTCCGGCCTTGACGCCGCGGATCGCTTCGATCTCGCCGCGCATGACCGGCTGGCGGTAGGCGATCACCGCCAGCGTCTCGAGTGCCGCCGGCGACAGCTTGTCGATCTTCTTGACGCCGCGGAGCCGCGTCAGGTACGGGAACGTGTCGGCGCCCGACAGCAGCTTGATCGTGTCGCCGGTGCGGGCCAGTTCGACCGGTAGACCCATCCCGGCCAGGTCGCCGCGCAGGATCTCGATCGCCTGTTCGACCAGTTTCTGGGTGGTGTTGCACGCCTGCGCCAGCCGGAACAAGGTCAGCCCTTCGCGCTGCGTCAGGATCAGCACGAACACGATCCTGGCGACCGCGGCGGCGTCGGCCAGTTCGGGCACCGCCGGCAGCCCGGCTTCGTCGGCGAGCAGGTCTTCCTCGATCTCGGCGACTTCCTGTTCGGCTGCAACGGCAGCCGCGGCAGCCGCGGCGTCGATGCCATCGGTGTCGGCAACCGGAACTCCTGCCGGCGGCAGTTCGGCGCCCGGCAGGTCCGCAACCGGCTCGTCGACCATCGGCTCGTCGACCAGCCGCGCATCCGCCGTCGACACCTCCGGCAACGGCTCGGCCGGCGTCGCTCCCTCCGGGATCGACTCGCCGGTCATCCGGTTGCGCGGCGCACTGGCATCGCTCACGATCAGATCGTCAGCGGAAACGCCACGCTCTGCCAGGACCAGCTCTTCGGGTCCCTTCGTCCGGTGGCGGTCGACGGCAGCTCCAGTCGTCGTGTCGAGCGGAAGATCCCGCGAGATCTCGTCCATGGTGTCGCGGTTGTAGCGCAGCCACGAGCCGTTGTCATCGGCCTGCTGGCGGCGGTGGCGGCGGGGATGCCAGCGCCCCGCGCCAGCGCAGCATGTAGGCGTTGATCTCGAGCGGGGTCAGCGGCCTTGCCACCAGATCGCGGTCGATCTCCTCCGCCACCGCCGCGAACGGCAGGTCGCGGCCGGCCAGGCGTTCCTTGCAGAACACCAGGAAGTGCCGCTTCTCGCCACCGACCTCGCGCTCGAACACCGGCGACACGGCGCCCGGCTGCAACCCAAGCGCCACTTCGGCCACCGGATGCTGGAAACCGGCCCCGAAGGCCGGCAGCAGGCCGCCCTCGCGGCGCAGGGCGTCGTCGGAATGCCGCAGCGCCAGCGTCGCGAAGTCGGCGCCGAGCGCGACCTGCTCTGCCAACTGCGCGAGCAGCCGGTGATCGGTATGCACGATGTAGCGCACGACGACGCGATCCTCGCGCAACGCCAGATAGCGCAGCGTGTAGCCCTGATAGAGCCGCTGCGCGGTCCGGATCTGCTCGACCGCCCGCCAGTCCGCCAGGCGCATGCCGAAGATCCGCCACACCCAGGCGGCAAAGTCGGCGTCGGCGCCGAAGTCGGCTCGGAGCTGACGCAGCAGTTCCTGTTCTTGCTGCTCGGCCCGGGCGATCACCGTTGCGGTCTCGACCCGGATGCCGAACTGTTCGGCGTGGCGCGCCACCAGCGCATCGAACACCAGCAAGTCGACGGTCTCGAGCGCCAGCTTGGGGTCGGCAGTCATCAACCGCGCGAACGCGTGGCTGCGGCGCAGCACGAGATCGCCGACCCGGGCCACCTCGTCGTCGGCAGCAGCCTGGTCCGGCAGCAGGATCGACGGCGGAAACTCATCCTGGACCGGAACGAGCGGCGGAATCTGCCGGACCGCCGGGGCTGACGCCCCCACCTGGCGCACGGCCGGAGCCGGCGCGGGCGGCGGGGGCGAAGAACAAGCTGCGAGCAGCGCCAGGACGGCGGTGCGACCGCGCATCACCAGGCCTTGAACGTCCGCAACCAGCGCATGCCGTGGCACAGGTAGCACTTGGTGCGCGTCAACTTGCCTTCGAGGCCGATCTCGGCCGTGGTGCCCTCGCCAAAGCAGGTCACACACGGCTGGGTGAACGCGATCGACACCTGCAGGTGGCCGCCGTGTTCGGCGTAGTAGGCCGACAACCAACTCGTCCGCTCGGGCTGCGTCGCCTCGCGCCACCAGTCCTCCTCGGTCGGCTCGGCGTCCTGCCCGCCGCCCTGCGCGGCGCGGTTCTGCTGCATCGCCTGCCGCAGCCGCCGCGCGATCGCTTCGATCTGCCGGTCCTGCGCCGCATCCTTGGGCGCCTTCTGCGTCTGGCCGTCGGCCTGCTTGGTGCCCTTGACGATCGCGGCTTCGCCGAGCACCCAGGAGCCGAGGCCGTAGCCGAACAGCTCCGCGGTCTTGCCGGCCGTGTACTTGCCGCGGGCGGCGAACATCTGCTTGACCTCGTCGACCGGCAGCTTGAACAGCGTCGCGACCCGGGCGGCGATGTCATCGCCCATCTTGGTCTCGGCGTATTCCTTGGCGGTCTCCCAGCCGAACGCTTCATCGCCGACCTTGGAGTTGGCGACGGTGCGGATCTCGGCCCGCCAGCGGTTGGCAACCTGCACGGTCAACACCCGCTGGCGCGCATCGGCGAACCGCTTGCTCTCGGCGTCGAATTCGGCCTTCAGCTTGCCGGGCTGGTACTCCTTCTCGTACTGCGCGATCAGCTTCAACCCACGTTCGAAGTCCTGCCGCTGGCCACGTTGCCGGGCCGCCTGGATCTCGTCGAGCAGGTCGCGTTCCTTCTTGGCTTCGATGAACAACGTCGTGCGCGCCAGCAGGCCATCGATCTTGGTCGGATTCCTGCTGTTGCCCTTCTGCTTGGCGAGTTCGAGGTGGACCTTGGCGTTGGCGTAGTCGCGCACGCGCAGCAGTTCTTCGGCGAACAAAACGTGCTTGTCGGCCTCGTCGCCGGGCTGCAGTTCGGCCAACCGCGTGTTGTAGAACTCGTCGCGGGTGAACACCTGCATGACCGGCACTTCGACGTTGCGGATGCCGGCGCCGCGCAGGTCCTTGCGCGGGATCTTGTAGAGCACGCCCTTGTTCTGCACGGTGATCGTCGTGCCGTCGTTGCCGATCACGCGGCCGATGACCGACTGATCGCCGCCGACGGTCGAGTAGCTGACCTCCTGGACGATGATCGTCAAATCGTCGACTTCGGTCGCAGCGAGGCTGTGCGCCTGCTTGATCCGCAGGGCGCAGTCGGGCGCCAGATGCGACCAGGACAGGCTCAGCACCCCGCCGTTGTCGAGGCGGGTCACGCGCAGACCCTCGCCATCGGCATCATCGACGTGGGCCAGCAGCAGCTGGCCGTCGGCCAGCGTCAACGTCTGGGCCGGCGCGGCCACCCCGATGCCGAGGGCGGCGGTCATCATCAGCAGGAAGCGTCGGCAGGAGTTCGAAGCGATCGGGTTCATAGGCACACCTCGGACATTCAGCGGAAACCGGATGCATCGCGGAAGCGCTGCACCCGGGCAGACAACGGCAATTGGCGGGGCAGGATGCGGAGGAATCGTTCACGGACCAACTCACCCTCTTCCATCCAGTCGACGTCGATGGTGATCAACCAGACGTCGGGGCGGGCGTCATCGAGCTGTGCCGTCGCCGACCACTTCATGCCGGGAAAGCCCGGCGTGGTCTGATCGGCCAACGGTTGCAGCTGCAGGTCGAGGTCGGTCTCGGCGCCGGGCGAACGGACGACTTCCTGGCGCACGCGCAGCACCGCCTGCTCGACGAGCTGCGCGGTCTGCAGCCGGGCCTCGGTGGTCCGGCGCTGGCCGATGCTGCGGCCCAGCGAGCCGAGCAAAGCGGTCATGCCGAGCAACAGGATCGCCAGCGCCACGAGCATCTCGGCCAACGTGAAGCCAGCTTCGACTCGGCGCGACGCCGGCGTCGGCAGCGCGATGGGATCAGCCATTCCAGTCGTCCTTGCCGTGCGCCAGCGGAATCGTGAACTCGGCGGTGCGGCCGGTGCGCACGCGCGCGGAGGCCTGATGGCTCCTGGCCTTGGTGCCGCGAACGCCGCGCTGCAGGCCCGTGAGCCAATCGCCATCGCGAGCGCCGTAGCGGATCCACTCGCCGCCGATCTTGACGAAGCCGCCATCCGGCGCGCCGGGGAAGCGATCGCCGGAGACCAGGCGCAACGACCGGTCCTCGACCTGCAGGTCGTCGGCCAGCAGGCCTGCTGCCGCCTGCTTCTCGTCGTCGGCGACCACCAGCGACACGCGCAGCGCGTGCGGAAACACGTCGTCGGTCGGATCGAAGGCACTCTCGGGGCCCCGATCCAGTGCGAACACCGGCCCGAACGCTTCGTCCTGCAGCCAGCCGGCCCGCGCACTGTCCCAGACGATCTCGGCGCCGCCACCCTGCCCGCTGCCGGCCCAGCCGCGGGTCCGTTGCGACCACATCTGCAGCTCGATGTGCAGCACGTCCTCGACCAGCACCCGGGTGGCCGCGACCAACGCCGCCGCCGGCAGTTCGGCGGAACCGGGCAACGGCACGACCATCGGATCCTGTTCGCGCTCACGATCGATCAGGATCGGCTGATCGGGCAACAGGTGGCCGACGCGAAGCTGCAGCACGGCGTGCTCCTGGTCGTTGGGCCACGCGAACAACAGCAGTGAACCGACCCCGCGCAGCGGCTCGGCGGCCCGCAGCACCGCGTAACGTTCGTCGAACCCGGGCCCGCTGTCGGCGCCGACGTCATTGGCGGCGTCCCGACGGACCTTGGCGTCGCGCAACGGCTCCTCGATGTCCGGATCCAGATGCACGCTGGCGCGCAGAAACGGCAGACGGGCCTCGCCAGCCGAGCGGGCCGGCAGACCGAGCGGCAGCATCTGCACGACCAGGCGCGCCGACACCGCACCTGGTTCGATCTGCATGCCCGGACCGCGCAGCGCCCGCAGTTGGGCCTCGATCAGCCGCTGGCCGCTCTGCGAACGGTCGGCGGCGTTCTGACCCTGCTCGCCTTCGTCGAACAACCGGACACCGGTGTCGAGGAAGCGGACCAGCATGGTCAGGAACCCTGCCAGGATGCCCATCACGACGACCAGTTCGATCAGCGTGAAGCCGGCCTGCGGCCGGGCGCGTGCGAACCCTGGATCGCTGGCTGGTCTCATCGCGTCGACACCCGTTCCGCGAGCACGCGGGTTTCGCCCTGGTATTCGAGACGCACGCGCTCGATCCGCGGCGTGGTCTTCCAGCCATGGCGGGTGAACGCCGACAGGTCCAGACAGCCGGCCTTGTAGACCACGCCAAAGCGCGCTTCGAGCTGGCTGCCCATCCAACCGATCCGCGACGGTTCGTTGTCGCCGGCGGTGCGGTTGAACAACCACAGCCCCTGGGTCGCGGCCGGATCGGCGGTCCACGGCGCCTTGCCGTCGACGCGGACCAGACACTCGACATCGACCGACGAATCGGTCGTCTCTTCGGCCCAGGTCAACCCGGTGAACAGCACCGGCGCCTCACCGGTGGTGCACTGGAAGTACGACAGTTCGGGATCGTCGCTGCGCGGCACGTGCCGATCCCAATGCCGGAACGGGAACGCGATGATCGGCTCACCGCTGCTGGCCGCCACCGGCGCGGTGCCAAAGCGACCGCGGAGCAGGCCGCGCGGGCCGGTGCCATCGCCATCCTCGTGCGGCGGGTGAAAGCGCGGCATCTCGAGCGTCGCGGCGTCGCCGACCACCCGCGACCACGTCCAATGCAGCAGTTCGGTGCCGCCGAGCAACCCGGTGCCGCCGCGGCCCGGCATCGCGCCGAGGGTCTGGATCGGCAGGCGGTCGCCGCGCGGCTGCACCGACGACGACAGGATCGCCGCCGGCCGGTGCGTGAGGAAGTGCACGTGCGCACCGCGGTCGTGCCCGATCGCCTTGGTGTTCAACAACCCGCGGCCCTTGGTCGCGATCGAGAACGTGCCGTCCTGCCGGCTCTGGTAGGCGAGGATCTCGCCGTCGATCGCTACCAGCCCGCCACCCGGCGGGAAGTTGGCGGTCATGTCGCCGGCGTAGAACACCGGACCGTGCGGGTACCGGATGGCGCCGAGGTGGACCCGGAACGTCCGGGCGCTGTCGGTGAACGCCTCGTCGAGGATCAGATCGGGCGCGACCTGCTGCACGACGTCGACCTCATCGACGAATCCGGCCATCGCTTCGCCACCGCCGACGGCGCCGCCGACCTGGACTTCGCGGCAATACGCCGCCGGCAGTTCACCACTCGGGAACTTGACGATGCGATCGAGCTGGCGGATGTCGGTCGTCTGGTTGTCGGCCGGCGGACCGAACATCTCGATCGCGACGCGGTCCTTCAGCCCCATCAGCTGGAACGGCCACGGACCGATCAGTTCGGCCGGTGTCCGCTCCGCCAGGTTGTCGGCGTTGTAGCGGCGGACGACCCAGTTGACCGTGTGCCACTCGACCGGCGGGCGCGTCGTGCCGGTCGCCTTCGAGCCGGCGACCAGCGCGATGCGATCCTGTCGGCCGGGGCGGCCGTACATCGACCCGTAGTTGTTCCACGCCAGCGCCACGCGGTGGCATGGCAACACCATCGCGTTGGCGTGCGCGTGCGAACTGGTCCGGGTGAACGGATCACCGCGGAACGTCAACCGTTGCCGCGCTGCCTGGATCTGCGGGAACGTGCTCTCGATCTGCGGCACGTAGCCGATGTAGCCAGAGGTCGCCTGCACCGTGCCCCACACGGCCTCCGCGGTGACCGGGGTGCCATTGATGGGTCCCCCGGTGCCGACCTGGATGTCCTCGACACTGACCTGGCGCGTCAGCTCGTTGCGCACCGAATCCCA
The DNA here is from genome assembly GCA_016713175.1 of Planctomycetota bacterium. Taxonomy (GTDB): domain Bacteria; phylum Planctomycetota; class UBA1135; order UBA1135; family UBA2386; genus JADJPQ01. Next base: position 7,493 of record JADJPQ010000015.1, on the reverse strand, counting down.
GGCCGCGCGCAGCGCGCGTACCAGGTAGTTGCCCTCGATGTGGTCGTAGCGCACCCACTCGGTGTCGGTTTCGTTGTTCTGCGGGTAGATCTGCGCCCACTCGGTCAGGCCGGCCAGGGCCGCCGGGTTCGGCAGCCGCGATGCGTCCTGCACCGCCAGCGAGATCGGCACGACCCAGAGGATGTAGGTCGGCACCTGGTCGTAACGGACCGGCGGCTGGGTCCGCGGCACGACCATGAACTCTTCCCAGTCGCAGATGAACTGCTTGCTGGCGCCATCGTACCAGTCGCGCCGGATCTGATCGTCGCGGCCCGGCAGGCGGGCCGCCCGCTGGATGCCGGTCAGTTTGTTGCCCTGGCGCGCACCATAGCGGATCACTTCGATGCCGCCCACGAGGGCCGATGTGCCGGTCGTCGTCGTGCCGATACTGGGTGTGAACCGGAACCCGGTCTGGACCAGCAGCGCGAAGCCGCCACTGGTCGAGAACCCGGCCGCGACCTCGTCGCTGGCCGCCGGCGGCGGGAAGCGTTCGGTCGGCACCGGATCGGCGAGTTCGAGTTCGTCGTTCCAGTTCAGGTCGATGCCGGTGCCGATCTGGATCGGGCTGCCGCGCGGTGGCGTGATCGTGATCGGCCGCGGGTTGCGGATGACGCCCCGCGCGACGGTGAACGCACCGATGCTGCCGGGGAGCGCGGTGCCGCCGGGATACATCGGCGTGTCGTGCGTCGGATGCGTCGAGTAGCCGTACAAAGACACCGTGGAGCCGACCGGATGCTCGGGATAGACGTCCAGGTTGATGCCCTGGCTGCGCAACCGATCGACGTCGACGGTGGCGCGGCCGTTCTCGTCGACGGGAATGTCCGGTCGGAACTCGAACCCTTCCATCCGTGCGCCGCGCCCACCGAGCGAGTCGTTGTAGACGCACGCGAACGAGTTGCCGGAAATCGCGGTGTACTCGAACAGTTCGAGCCCGATCTTCAGCACACCGACCGGCGGGAACCCCTCGGTGCTCTCGACCTGCACCAGGATCAGGCTCTTGTCGCGCGAAGAGCTGCCCGGCGGATACGCCCGCGGATCGAGTTGCGGGTCCCAGAACCCGATCGGCGCCGTCAGCGTGGTCGTGTAGCGGCCCTTGCCGCGGATGACGCCATCGATGCTGACCGACAGGTCGCTGGGACGATTGCCGTAGGCCGCGACGGTTGCGTGCACCGGCGTCCGGGAGGGCAGGCCGAGTTCGGCCAGCGGCAAGGCCCATTCGCCAGCGGTCCGTTCGACGCCGGCGGGCGACGCCGATGGATTCGGATCGAGACCGGCCTCATCGATGACCTCGAACAGCAGCCGATCGCCATCGACGCGCAGCGCGATCCGGTTGCGTTCCTTGTCGCCATCGGAGTGGTCGAGCAACGTGCCCGTGCGCAGCGCTTCGGGTTCGAACCAGGCCGACAGACCCCAGCGGGCGCTGCCGCCGCCGTCGACCGAGAACGGGAACGTCAGGTCGTGCGTCCGCGGCGCCGCCGGCGGCTGCCCGCCGCGCTCGGACGGACCGGTGTTGGTGATCGTGTACGGCGAACGGGTGGCATCGTGGCCGCGCGGATCGAGCGCCGTCGCGAACGTCTCGTGCCCGCGGATCTCGCCGCTGATGCCCCAGCCGCCTGGGATCGACACCGACGGCGCCAGCCGGATGCCGGAATCGGCCTGGTCCTTGGTCGGGAACCGCGGTTGGCCGAGGTTGGCCTGCGGGAACGCCATGCCGACGACATGCGGGAAGTAGCGCGAGGTCGGATCGTTGCCGAGCGAGTTCGGCGGCACCGCGCCGGTGTTGATCGGGGTCGTCGACCAGTACTGCGCCCGCTGATCGAGCCGGAAGCACTCTTCGAACCGTTCCTGCGTGTTCCAGAACAGTTCCAGCGGCCAGCCCGGCAACGCCACGGCGGTGCCGGTGCGTTCGTGCCGCGCCGCGACGCCGGTGGCGACCGCACTGCGCGCGGACGACGCCGCGGCGCGATAGCGGACCCACGGTCCCGACGTGAACGCGATCGGCAACGTGCCCATGTCGAGCGCGCTGTCGCGGCCGGACAACAGGTTGCGGTACAGATACAGCAGCCGTTCGCGGGCGGTGTCGTTGTCGGCGGCATCGAACCGCGGCTTGAACACGCGCTCGGCGAAGTCCTGCCAGCCGGTGAACGCGCCCTGCCCGGGGGCGCCGTCGGCGATTCGCAGGGCGGCGATCTGTTCGGCCAGTTCGCGCGCCATGCTGCGACCGATCGGCGCCGGCGGCTGTTGCCGGCGTTGGCCATCGGCCTCGTGCACGCGGACGTCCCACGCGCGGCGGATCTGCATCGCCAGCGCCGCCAGCAGTTCGATGTCGGCGGTGTTGACGTTGACCGGGGCCGGCACCAACGGCTCCACGACCGTGTCGATCGCCGGATAGCCCTGCGCGACCGGATACAGCAGGTCGAGGAAGAACTCGGACGGCAACACCAGCTCGCGCGGCCCGCGCGGCGTCGATGTCGTCATCACCAGATTGTATTCGTAGGCGCCGGACGTCAGGTCGCGGATCCGGACGATGCTGCCGGCACCGACGTGCACGGCCGACTTGACGCGCAACGTCCGGCCTGGCGGCGACACCCCGTAGAACACCCGTTCGGGCCGACCCCAGGTCGGCGCCGTTGCCGCCTTGGTGTCGACGGTCAGCAAGCGCGCCAGCGTGTCGAGTTCGCCGGTGGTGAAGTTGCCCATCTCCGCGGCGCCGATCTCGGCGAGTTCGCCGACGCTGCCGAACGGCCGCCGCTGCTGCCGGTTGGTGTCGGCCCGGCCGGTGAACGGCCAGCTGACCGCGGCAATGCAGCGCCAGTCGAGCACCAGCGCGCCGGCCAGCACCGTCTCATGATCCTGCGGCCGCAGGAACCCGAACTCCTGCAGCACGCCGCGGGTCAGTTCGAGCAGCTTGCCGCCGTCGCGACGGCCGTAGCGGATCACTTCGTGGTCGACCCAGACGAAGCCCTGGTCGGGCAGCGTGTCGCCACCATCCAGCACCACCGCATCGCCGTCGACCGCCAGATCCTCGCCCAGTCGCGCCGTGGTTCCGAGCAGATTGCCGAGCAGCAACGGCGTCACCGCATCGAGGTGCGCCAGCGCCTGCAGATCCTGGACTTCGCCGCCGAGCAACACGCGGCCACCCTGTTGCAGCGCCTGGAACTTCTCGGGCAGCACCGGACCGTTCGGGAACTCGGTGACGTCGTCGTGTTCGGGCGTCGCGTCGAACGCCTGGTGCGACAGCGCCGCGTCGGCCAGCAGCAGATCGCGGACGCTGGCGGAGGCCTGTTCGACCTGCCGGACCTCGACTTCCTGCACGGCGATGTCGGCGCCGACCGACATCGACACCGCGAACGGCAGTGCCAGCAGCAGCAACACCGTCAGCGCGATCAACACCGCGATCAGGGCGATGCCGCGCTGCGCGGCCAAGGCTCGGCACGTCGGTCGGTTCATTGCAGCACTCCCCCGCGCAGCACGCGCAGGACCTCGTTGCGACCTTCCTGGACCAGCTCGAGTTCGATCGTCGGCTTGCCGATCGGTTCGCCGTGCGCGTCGAAACCGATCCGCACGGCCTGCGCGACCTGGACATCGACCGGCAGCCGCTGCGGCTCGCCGAAGCGGTAGACGAACACCCGCAGCTCATCGAGCACGCCGGGCAGGGGCTCGCCGCGCAGCGACACCTCCAACGCGTCCTGATCGATGTGTTGCAGCACGCTGCCGGGCGCCGCCGCGCGCGCGAGTTCGCGGCCGTCGACCTCGAGCCAGAACGACCGGCCATCGGCAGCGATCTCGACCGTGCACCAGCGGTGCAGGGGCAGCGGTTCCTGGGCCTGCAGCGGCACGGCCTGGCCGATGTTGCCGGTGCCCGAACGCAACTGCAGGCGGGCCCGCACGCGCCCGTCCGGTTCGAGGTCGACCTCGAGCGCCTTGCCCAGACGCAGCAGCGCGCAGCCGGTCCGCTGTTCGAGCAGGAGGTCCAGCCGCAGCGCGAAGCCATCGCGGAAGTCGGCGATCTTCACCGGCACGGGCCAGCGCAGCAGCATCTCCGGTTGCTCGCCGTTCGGCCGGCGGCCGTGCCCGAAGCGTCCTTGCGGCACATCGAGGCCGAGCAGGGTCGGCCGCAGATCCGGATTCAGGAACTGCTGATCCGGCTCGCAATGGAACACCACCACCGGCTGCAGTGAGCGGGCGCGCACGGTGGTCAACAGGCCTTCGGGGTCCGGCGCGACGACCACTTCGGTCGGCAACCCGGTGGCGCGCGCCGACAGCGACGCCGCGCGCAGTTCGCCGGCCAGGGCCGACATCGCCTCGGGCCGACCGTTGGAACGCGACAGGAAGCCGAGCGAGATGCCCATCAGCACCGAGATCACGCCGATCGTCACCATCAGCTCCAGCAGCGTGAAGCCGCGGGCGGCGGCGGCGGTGCGTCCGGGCATCGGGGTGGGCATCGACATCGGCCTACTTCGGATAGACGAGATCGTCGTCGGTGCCGAACATCTGGTCCTTGCCCGCCGACAGGAACTGGTACTTGCCGGCGCCGAGATAGGCGCCATCGGCGCCGCGCCTGGCGCGCACCGTCTGCGGCTGGCCATCGAAACCGACGATCTGCTGGGCTTTGTCGAAGCCGCCGGACGTGGTGGTCGCCGAGAAGTACGCCAGCGGCATGCCCCACGCGTCGACGATCTCCTTGCGGTCGCGGACCTTCAGCAGCGGCAGCACCGCACCGTGGTCATCCTTGTCGTGGTTGGCGAAGCGCTCGGCGGAACTGCCGAAGTCACCGCCGACGTCGCGGCTCTGCGCCAGGAACGCCACCAGCGATTCAATGCCGGTGTTCAGGCCGTTGTCCGACTTCCAGACGGACTTGGCGCCGTCCTCGTCCTTGGTGTCCTTCGGTACCAGGTCATCGGGCGGGAAGTAGCCGTTCTTGCGCTGGAACGCCTCGCAGCCGGTGCGCAGGTCCAGGAACAACGCCTGCGTCGCCGTCTCGTTGCCGGCATCGCCCGCGCCGATCAGGTTGGGCAGCAGCGCAGCCATCAGCAGGCCGAGGATGCCGATGACGATCAACAGTTCGATCAACGTGAAGCCGCGGTCGCGGCGGTCCTTGGTCTGGTTCACTTGGTCTCCTTGCGTCGTTCCAGCCGATAGTCGTCGAACCGCACGTCACAGCTGGCGCCGCGCGGGCCACTGGCGACGAACTGCGTCAGCAACCCGCTGTTGTTGTTGGCGTTCAGCACCTTCAGGTTGCCGGCGTAGACGACCTGATCGTTCCATCGGCAGATCAGGCGGAACAGGCGACTGGTTTCGTCGATCGGTTCGACGCGCAGTTCGAGCCGGTGCACGCCGCGCGGATCGAAACCCGCGGCCTCGATGCCGTCCTTCAGCATCGGCTCCTCGCGGCCTTCGTGGATCCGGATCGACGGTTTGCCATCGCGCAGGCCGAACGCGATCTGGCAGTCGCTGGCGCCGCTGCTGCCACCGCGATCGGTCTGCAAGCGCAGGCCGGAGAACGACTCCTGCAACCGATGGCCGGCGCCGACCTGCATCGTCGCCGACACCGCCAGGAACCGGGCCGCCCGCGCCACCGCGCCGGTCCGCCAGATCGCCACCTCGCCCTTGGTCCACTTGCCGTCGAACACCAGCGCTTCGTTCGCGATCGTCGCCCCCAGTTCGCCATCGCGGTCCAGATGCCAGACATTGCCCGGCTCACCGCGCGCGAAGGTGTCCTCGAGCAGCTCCTTCTGCCCGTGGTCGTCGATCAAGGCCTGCGTCTGGTCGGCCCACTTGCGCAGCACGTGGTCGCGCGGCAGCTCGAGCAGCACGCGTAGCTTGTCGTGGGCATCCTCGTAGCGACCGAGCGTGTAGTCGACCACCGCCAGGCAACCGCGGGCCCACAGCTTCTGTTCGTCGGTGTTGGCGTGATCGCGAGCCCCGGCGAACGCCTGCTCGGCGCCGCGCGGGTCCGCCGCTTCGAACCGGCGGATGCCCTGCAGTTCGCGCATCTCGATCGGCGCAACCTTCGGCAGGCCGACGGCACGGTCGGCATAGCGCATCGCGGCAAACGCGGCCGCCGCTTGTTCGGCCCCGACCGCGCTGGCGGCCGTGGTCGCGTACACCTGCGACATCTCGGCCACCGCGTGGACGAAGTCATCGCGCTGCCGCAGCGCCGCCGTCAGGGACTCCTGGGCCGCCTGCAGCTGGCCGGACAACCGTTGCGCCCGCCCACGCAGGTACAACGCATAGGTGTCGCCGGGACTGGCCTCGAGCGCCCGTTCCAGCCAGGTCAGACAGGGTTCGTATTGCCCCAGCCGCAGATGCAGCAGCGCGATGCCGGTCCAGGCGCGGTGCCGCAGCAGCGGCGCCTGTTCCGCCAGTGCTTCGAAAGCCGCCAGCGCTTCCTGCCACTGCTCGAGCCGCAGCAGGCATGCTGCCGCACCGAGCTGGGCCGCCTGGCCATCGGCCGAATCGGTCGCCTGCCGGAACCCATCCAGCGCGGCTTTGCAGTCACCGGCGGCATAGTCGATCGAAGCGCGCAAGAACGCGGCGACCGACGTCGGCGCGACCGCCTGCGCCGACAGCACCTCACGCGCCGCGGTCAGATCGCCGAGCGCCAGATGCGTCGACACCGCGGCGACCAGGACGCGCACGCGTTCGGCTTCGACCAGAACCGACCCGAGTCCCGCGAGCGCCTGCCGCGCCTCCGGCAACGCTTCGGAGGCCCTGCCGCGGTTGACCAGGAACCAGGCCAACGCGGCGCGCGGCCGGGAATCGAGCGGCGCGATCGCCGTCGCCTGGCGCAGGTTCGCCTCGGCATCGGCGTGCAGCCCCAGCCGCGCCTGCAGCTGCCCGAGGCCCTCGTGCTGGAATGCCGACCCCTTGTGCTGGCCATCGATCGAGGACAACAGTTCGAACTCACCGGCGACATCGCCCATCTGCCGCAGCACGCGCAGCTTCCACTGCAGGCCCTCGACGGCGCCGCCGGCGTCCTGCAGGAACTGTTCGGCCTGGGCCTTGGCATCGGCATAGACGCTGACGTCCTGACGCGCCCACTGCAGCAATTTGGCGATCAGGCTGCCGCGCTGGACCAGATGTCCACCGCCGGTCGGAATCGCGCGCACTTCCCGGGCCACCTGATTGCGCATCGACTCGGCGAGCCGGATCCGGCTCAACTCGGTGCCCGGGAACACCGACGAGCCGATGACCGACTCCTTCTCGATCGAGAATTGCCGCAACCGGATGGTCACCTCGGGCAGGATGTCGGCCTGTTCGAGATCGAGCAGCTCGAGCTTGCGGCCAGCCGGGCCGGAGACGATCTCGACGGTGCCGAGCAGCGGGGTCGCCAGACTCTGCCGATAGACACTGTCGTAGACGCGCTGCCAGCGCTTGATCTTCTCCTCGCGGGTCTCCGGCTGTTCCGGGGTCGGGTCGGTCGGGCCAACGGCCGGCGTCGCGTCACCCGT
>JADJPQ010000014.1 GCA_016713175.1 Planctomycetota bacterium | reverse complement strand
GCGCGCCGACGGGATTCGCCGACGCGACCGTGCAACGCGAACTGACGGAGTTGTGCAACGGTTTCGAAGCGCTGCCCGGCACGTCGCGAACGCTGTCGCTTGCCGACCTGGTTGGCGACGGAATGTCGCCGACGACGCTCTCCGCCCTCGGCACTCTCGGCGCCTTGCCGGCGGGGTTGTTGAACCGGGCCGGCACGGTTGCCCGGGTGCTGGTCCTGCGCGAGGATCTCGGCAGCACGTCGTGGCAGCAGTTCCTGGCCGCCGCGCGCGGTCTCTGTGCACGGCCGACGGCGTTCACCGCCGAACTCGCTGGCGTGCAACTGGTCGGCACCGCGATGGTCGACCAGTTGACCTGGGACCTGGTCTGGTCGTTCTTCGGCTCGCTGGTGGTGATCTTCGTGCTGGTGTTCCTGCAGTGTCGCGACCTGCGCCTGGGCATCTGCGCGATGCTGAGTTGCCTGCTGCCGCTGCTGCTGGTGCTGGCCACCATGGCGATCTGCGGCATCGCCGTGCGGCCGTTGACGATGATCGCGTTCTGTGTCGCCTTCGGCCTGATGATCGACGACGCGATCCATGTGGTCGCTCGTTGGCGGGAAGAACGGCTTGCCGGCGCGGCGACGCCCGCGGCGCTGCAGGCGACCCTGACGACCGCCGGTCGGCCGGTGGTGATCACGACGATCCTGTTGCTGGTCGGGTTCGTGACGATCCTCGGCAGCGAGTTCAAGGGCACCTTCGCGTTCGGGCTGCTGGTCAGCCTGTCGCTGCTCGCGGCCTTGGTATCGGCGCTGCTGGTCCTGCCGGCGCTGTTGCGGGCGCTGGTCTCTACGTGAATCCCGCGCCGACGCGGCGCCGTCCGGGCATACTGCCGCGGTGAACGAGACCTTGGTCGACGTGGCGAGGCGGCTGGTGCAACGGGCGTTCGTCGCCGACTTCCGGCGCGTGCAGGCGGACGAGCGCGAACGGCAGGAACTGTCGGCCGCGCAGGTCGCGGCGCCGCGGGCCCAGGACTATGCGGCCTGGCGACGCGCCGTCGCCTGGGTGGCGGCGGTGTTGCTGGCGTTGGGCACGCTGCTGGCGATCGTCGACCACGAGCCGGCGGCACGGACCCTGGCCCGGGCGATGGCCGGCGCGCAACAGCCAGGCGTCGCTCTCGCTGACCAGGAACTCGCGGCGATGCAGGAGCAGGTCGAGACGATGATCGGCCGCGGCAATCTCGAGGTGATCGACGACCTGACGTTGTTCCAGATGACGGTCAAGATCGCGGTCGTGGTGTTGCTGGTGCTGGCGGCGCGCGGCTATGCGCGTGTTCGGCGCTCGCAGTGGGCGACCCGGATCGCGTTCGTCGTCGCGCTCGGGCTGCCACTGCTGGCGTCGGTGGTGCCCTGGACCGGGTCGATGGACTTCACGGCGCTGGAACGGCAGGGCGGCAATGGCCAGGCGCTGAAGACGATGTTCGGCAACATGCTGGGCGTGTCGATCCTGCTGACGCTCGGCCCGAAGCTGTTGTCGCTGCTGCCAGGCGTGATGCGGTCGTCGCTGACGATGAAGACACTGCTGCCAGAGGCTTCGGCGCCGGGCTGGTTGACCGTGGTGTTCGCGCCGCTGTATGCGGGATTCCTGGCGTTGACGGTCTGTGTGCTGTCGCAGATTGGCGGCGACTTCTGGTTGCTCGGTGGCTTCGCCGCGCTGGTCGCAGCGCCGTGCGTGTACCTGCGCCACGCGCGCAACCTGGTCCGACCGCACACGGTCGACGAATTGGCGACGGTCGTGCACGACATCCGCCGCACGGCGCTGCTTTGGAACGGACTCGGCCTCGCTCTGCTGGTGGTGTTCGTCGTGCGCTTCGACCAGATGCCGTTGCTGACGGCGTCACACCTGCTGCTCGAGGCGCTCGGCAACGTGCTGCTGACGATGGTGGTGTTCTCCGACGTCATCCTGCCGCTGCTGAAGATCGATCATGAGCAGACCAAGGCGTTCCAGGCCTCGGCGCTGCGCGAAGTCTACGAGGCGCGGCTGGCGGAGCTGGGCGCGGCCGGTCTGCTCGATGCCGGCCAGGCGTTTGCGTTGAAGGCGCCGGCGGCGCCGCCAGGACCGCCGCCGCCGGTCTGATCGTCGCGCCGCTCAGCCGTTCTTGCGCTTGGGCGGGATCCGGAAGCCTTTGCGCACCGGCTGCATCTGCCCCATCTCGCGCGGCGGGTCCTCGAACCGCAGGCCGTACCATTGCAGGCCGAACGACTGCATCGACATGCGCTGCTTGTTCTGCAGGCGGAGCAGGTTGTCCTTGGCGACCTCGTCGATCCGTTCCTTGCGCACGTAGCCGGCCAGGCACGCGATCGCATCGTCGAGGCGGCCTTCCTTCTGCAACAGCCAGGCGCGCGTGTGGTGCAGCAGCGAGTGCTTCTTGTTGAACACGCAGGCCTTGGTCAGCGTGTCGAACGCACCCTGCTTGTCGCCCTTCTGATAGAGGATCGCGCCGAGCATCAGCTTGCCGTCGGCGGCGCGCGGCGAGGCTTTGCCGAGCAGATCGATCGCCTCGTCGCGGTTGCCCTTCTGCCAGGCGATCGCGCCCATCTGCGCCTGCAACTGCCCGGTCAGCAGCGGGATCCACTTGCCGGCCGGCAGCAGATTGCGCATCTGCGTCATCGCCAGGTCGAAACGACCGGCCTCCAGCGTGGCGCGCAGTTCCAGCATCGCCGGTTCCAGCTTCTTGCTGATCCGGCGGGCGATGAGCACCCAGGTGATCACGAAGACGATCGGGAAGAACAGGAAGATCCAACCCCAGGCCCAGGCCCCGAGCAGGGTGCCGCCGAGCGAGAACAACAGGGCGATCGCGGATGCGAGCAGCAGCGAATACATGTGCGGGGGAGGTTTTCGGGCCGGGTGGCTCGCGGTGCAAGGGCGTGGTAGGCGGAACCGTGGCCGCCAGGTCGCCGGGCGGCAGCGCGGCGAAGGCCACGGCGCCGGTCAGCCGGGCATCGGCCCGCCGTAGACCTCGTGGTAGTCCTGCATGGCGGCGGTGATCACCTGGTGGGCACGGGCCTTGTCGTACGGGGTGATCGCGATCGGCTGCGCGTCGGGCAGCAGTTTGTAGGTCGAGAAGTAGTGGCGCAGGCGTTCGACCAGCACCGCCGGCAGCTGGGCGATGTCGTCGACGTTGCCCCAGACGAAGTCGGAGGCCAGCACGGCGACGATCTTGTCGTCGGCCTCGCCCTGGTCGAGCATCGTCAGGCCGCCGATCACCTTGGCCTTGACCAGGATTTCGCGCGCCGAGATCGGCCGTTCGCTGACCACGCAGATGTCGAGTGGATCGCCGTCGCCCTTGCTGGCACCCGGTGTCAGCGCGCCGACGCGTTTGCCGCAGTAGGTGCGCGGAATGAACCCGTAGAGGCTCGGCGGCTGCGAACTGGTCCGCTGCGGCCGATCGACGCGCAGGTAGCCGGTCACCTTGTCGATCTCGTACTTCACCAGGTCGAACGGCGTGATCTCGATGTAGGCCTGCACCAGGGCCGGCGGGTTCGGACCCGGCGCGAGGCCGTGCCAGGGATGCGGACGCCAGCTGTAGAAGGGTTCGGGGAACGACATGCGGAGCGACCTGGGAACGGCGCCGGACGATAGGGAATTGCCGCGCGACCGCCATCGCCGAGCCGCGGGTTGTCGGCCGCGCTACGATCGGTCGCGAGGTTGCCATGGCATCGACATTCGCGCGGGTGGTCCTGTTCGCGGTTTTCTCGGCGGTGGCGGGCACGTCGGTGGCGCAGACCGCCGCCGCGTCGCGCGCGCAGGAACGGCAGCTCGAGGGCATGCCGAAGAGCACCTGGTTCCTGGTTCCGCCAGGCCTCGGTTCGGCGCCAACCAAGGGCCACGGCCTGCTGGTCGTGCTGCCGGGCGGCGACGGCTCGCGCGAGTTCCTGCCGTGGGTCGAGAACTCCGTCCACGCGCAGCTGCCGGCCGACTTCGCGACTGCGTTGGTGGTCGCGCCGAAGTGGACCGACGAGCAGCAGATCATCTGGCCGACCGCCACCAACCGCGTCGCGGGCATGGAGTACACGACGGAGGAGTACGTCCGGGCCGTCGTCGCCGACGCCGGCAAGGCGTTGCCGATCGATCCGCGGCGCGTGTTGCTGCTGGCCTGGTCGTCCGGCGGGCCGGCGGCGTATGCGACGCTGTTGGCCGAGGACTCACCGTTCGCCGGGGCCTACGTGGCGATGTCGATCTGGCCGAAGGTGGACGCGGCGGCGTTGGCCCGCGCCAAAGGCCAGCGACTGCTGCTCGACCAGTCGCCGCAGGATCAGATCACGAAGTTCTCCCATGTCCGCAAGGCGCACGAAGCGTTGACCGGCGCGTCGGCGATCGTCCGCGTGTCGACCTACCACGGCGGTCACGGCTGGCACGATCTGCCGCTGCCGCGACTGAGGGCCGGGTTCCTGTGGTTGCTCGGCAAGGAGCCGGCAGGCAAGCCGAAATGGCCGGACGACCGACCGACCGGCGCCGGCGGCAAGAAGCCGGGCAAGCCGGGCGACAATCTGCTGGTGAACGGTTCGTTCGAGGATGGCGACGAAGGCTGGCAGACAGTCGGCAACAGCGGTCGGCTGCACGTCCAGGTGCAGGACCAGGACGTCAAGGACGGCAAGCGGGCTCTGCACCTCGAGAAGACCGGCGCGATGCCATTGGACCTGCTGGTGCAGGAGATCGACGACCTGCCCAAGGCGGGCACGGTGACCGCTCGGGCGTGGGTCCGGACCAAGGACTGCAAGAACGCCTGGATCAAGTGCTTCCTGTACCGCGGCGACGAACTCGTTCACCAGGACGTCGATGTCGCGCAGCTTCGCGGCGACGCCGGGTGGCAGCAGGTCGACAGGAGCTGGCCCGTGGCCGGCGCGACCCGGGCGGTGTTCCAGATCGTGCTGGTGATGGGGGGCGAGGTGTGGGTCGACGGTTGCGAGGTCGTCGTGGCGCCAGCGAAGAAGTGAGGCATCCGACGGGCCGGATCGCTTGTGCCAGGTTCGTCCCGCCGCCGTGACCCGGTGTGCGAACCCGGCTGTCTGCTCTATCCTGCACGCCATGGTTCACCCGTTCGCAACGTGGATGCTGGCAGCGCTGACTGCCGGCGTCCTGGTGGCGCAGGATCCGAAGCCCGCGCCAGTTCCTGCGCCGACTCCGGCGCCCGCCGAGAAGACCGAGAAGCCGACGACGCTGAAGGTCGGCGACCCCCTGCCCGCCGGCATCGCGCTGCGCGGCATCGACGGCAAGGTCGTCGAGTTCGACAAGCTGCGCGGCAAGGTGATCGTGCTGCACTTCTGGTCGACGACGTGTCCCTACGAGGAACTCGCCGAGCCGAAGCTGAACGCGCTGTCCGCCGGGTATGCCGACAAGGGTGTCGTGATGCTCGGGGTCGCGGCGAATGCCGGTGAGATCGGCGAACAGCCGGCCGCGACGGCGTTCGATGCCAAGGACGAGAAGGACCTGCCCTATGGCAAGTTGCGCGCCAAGGCCAAAGCCAGCGGCTGCAACCACGGCATCGTCGTCGATCACGGTGGCGATGTGCTCGGCAAGCCGCTGCAGGCCAAGACGACGCCGCACTGCTACGTGATCGACCAGAAGGGTGTGTTGCGCTACGCCGGCGGCCTCGACGACGATGGCCACGGCGAGAAGGGCGCCGATGCCCAGCCGTTCCTGAAGAACGCGATCGACGACGTGCTGGCCGGCAACGAGGTGGCCAAACCGACGACCAAGCCATACGGTTGAGCCACCAAGTTCGCGCCCCGTGGGGGCGCGCGTCGCGGCCGCTGAGCCGCCGACATCGGGTATCGTCTCGCGGCGATGCCCGAACTGCCCGACGTGACGGTCTACCAGGAACGCCTGCGCGCGTTCCTGGTCGGGCAGACGCTGCAGGGGATCCGGCTGAAGTCGTCGTTCCTGCTGCGGACGGTGGCCCCGCCGCTCGAGGCGGCGATCGGTCGCCCGATCGTCGCCGTGCATCGGATCGGCAAGCGCCTGGCGCTCGAGGTCGACGGCGAACTGCTGCTGGTGCTGCATCTGATGATCGCGGGCCGCCTGCGTTGGAAGCCGGTCGCTCACCCGGTCGCCGATCGCGCCGTTCTCGCCGCCTTCGACTTTGCGCCCGGGTGTCTGCTGCTGACCGAGCAGGGCAGCAAGAAGCGGGCATCGCTGCACGTCGTGCAGGGGCGGGCGGCGCTCGCCCAGTTCGATCGCGGCGGGCTCGAACCGCTGACGGCGACCGGGCCGTTGTTCGCCGCAGCGCTGCGGCGCGAGAACCGGACGTTGAAGCGGGCGTTGACCGACCCGCGGCTGTTCTCCGGCATCGGCAACGCCTACTCCGACGAGATCCTGCACGCGGCGCGGCTCAGTCCGGTGCTGCTGACGTCGCGGCTGACCGACGAACAATGCGAACGCCTGCGTCTGGCGACGGCGGCGACGCTGCAGCACTGGATCGACCGTTTGCGCGCCACCGTCGGTGATGGGTTTCCCGACAAGGTCACGGCGTTCCTCCCCGACATGGCCGTGCACGGCAAGGCCGGGCAGCCGTGCCCGTGCTGCGCCGCACCGGTGCAGCGGATCCGCTACGCCGACAACGAATGCAACTACTGCGCGCGGTGCCAGTGCGGTGGCAAGCTGCTGGCGGACCGCGGTCTGTCGCCGCTGCTGAAGCGGGATTGGCCGAAGACGCTCGAGGAACTCGAGGAACTGCGCCGTCCCGGTTGATGTCATGACGCTGCAACAGTCGATGGGAGCCGACATGGCGACGAAGTCGACAACCGCCGTGGGCGATGGCCAGCGCGTGTTCGCGCTGTGGGTGCTGTGGCTGGCGCTGTTCCTGCTGTTGGCGGCGGCCGGTGTCGCGATCGTCGGCGGCGTGACCGACGACCCGGTGCGGCCAGAGCCGCCGCCTCTGCCGCCGACGCGGACCGGTGCACTGGAACCGTCGCCCACGTCGGTGCCGGGCGGGCCGGCGTCGCTGGCAACGCCCATGCGCCGCGTGGCACTCGATCTGCGACGGGCAGTCCCCGGTGGTGGCGCACCGGTGCCGTACCTAGGGCCGGTCTCGGTCACGAGCCTCGATGGCGGACTGCTGACGGCAAGGGCCGGCGTGCCGATGCCGACGCCCGCCACGTTCCTGATCGAGGCGACGCATCGGCGCGCCGTCGTGCGCGCCAGCGGTTTCCAGGCGCGGACGTTCGCGGTCGACGATCACGTCGCGGTCGTGCTCGAGCCCGATGCGACCGTGCGGTTGCGGGTCCAGGGTCTGCCGGCGGCAGGCGGCCTGGTGCAATGCGCGGTCGCCGAGGATGGTGTCGTGTTCGCTCGGTGTGCCGTCGAAGCCTCCGAGTCGTCGGCGGAGGTGGTGGTGGCCGTGGGATCGGGTCGGAACGTCGACTTGTCGGTCGATCTCTGTGGCCATGGTCTGACGGCGCAGTGGCATTCGCCGCGGTTGCAGTTGCGGGCTGGCGAGGTGCGGACCGTGCCGGTCGATCTGGCCGAGTTGCCGGTGACGCTGCTGCAGGTGCGGGGGCCATCGAACGGGTTGCTGGCCGGAATGGTGGTGGCGATCGAGCGCGAGGGTCGGCCTTGGGTGCGGGTCGGCGAGACCGTGCTCGATGGCGATCACCACCTGGTGTTGCGCGGCATGACCGGCGATCGGCTGCGCGCGTTCGCGGTGGGCAGCGAGGCGGTGCCGTTGCTGCCGATCGGCGCGGCGACGCCGGTGTTCGCGTGCGACAACGGGGCGGTGGTCGTGGTGCAACCGGCCCGCGCCCTGATCGCCCTGCGCCTCGAGCATGCTGGCCGCGACCAGCCGTTCACGCTGCGGGCGACGCATCTCGAACTGCCGGAAGCGCGCCGACTGCAGGTGCTGCCCGCCGATCTGGTCGCCGCGCACGAACTCGGGGAACTGGTGGTGTGGTCGCCGGCGACGGGCGGGTTGCGGGCGGATGTGCGGTCGGCGGCGTGGGCCGGCGACGTCGGTACGCTGCACGCCGCTGCCGCGGAACGGACCGGCACGCTGCGCGTGACGATCGCCGGGGCGCCGCCGTGGTGGGTTGCGCAATTGCGCCTGCGCGTCGTCGAGGTCGCGACTGGCAAGACCGATGAGCTGCCGATCGCGGCGGCACCGGGTGGTGGCGAGGTCCTGGTCGCGGACCTGCGGCGAGGCCGCCACGCGCTGAGCTGGCTGGTGCTCGGTCAGGCCTGCGCGCCGATCGCCGCCGCACTGCCAATCGACATTGGCGAACAGACCCTGACCACGAGTTGGCCGGAGATCGACGTCTGGATCGGTGAGATCGTCGATTGGTCGACGCGAGACTCGGTACGGGCGGCGGTTGCGGTCGAGGTCGCGGGCACCGATGGTGGCACCGGCAGCAGGGTGTGGACGGATGCGGCCGGCACGTTCCGTCTGCTACGACCGCGCGGTGCCGCCGGCATGCCGGCCCTGGCGCTGGCTCGCGGCCGCACGGCCGCGGTGCCGCTTCGGGTCGAAGGCGTCGATGCTGCCAACAAGCGGCTGCGTGTCCGGGTCGAGCCGACGGTACACTGGGTGCACGTGCGGATCGGGGACCACGGTTTCGTCGAGTGGTATGCGCCTGGCGACGTCCGGTGCCGCTGGCGGTCGCGCGGCGAGGATCGGGTACCGGTGCCCGCCGGCGGTCGGCTGTGGGGCGTGCTGCGGACGCCGGTTCGTGGCCCCACGGCATTCGTCACCGCGGACGAGTCGGTCGCCGCGCTCGAGATCGCGCCGCGCGGACATCTGGTCGCCGTCACGGTCGAGTCGGC
Organism: Planctomycetota bacterium; assembly: GCA_016713175.1. Lineage (GTDB taxonomy): Bacteria > Planctomycetota > UBA1135 > UBA1135 > UBA2386 > JADJPQ01. The sequence continues at coordinate 171,228 of JADJPQ010000014.1, read as the reverse complement.
GACGCCGGTACGGCTGCATCTGCTCGGCCCGGTCGGCTTGCCACCCGTGCCGGTCGGTGAGTTCGCCGGCGTCGTCCGGCACGAACTGTTCGTGCCGGACGGCACCACGGCGCTGCGCGTCGAGAACGCGGGTGTCGTCCGCGACCTGACGATCGCCGACGCCATCACCATCCGCTGAACGCGTCAGCCGCCGAACATCTGCAGCCACTCGGCTTCCGACTTGGGCTTGAACACGAAGTTGGTTCGCCGGGTCTCGCCGACACTTGCCGACGGCCGCGGGTCGTACAGGTGGCCCGGGAACAGCACGGCGTCGTCGGGCACCTTGGCCAGCTTCTGCGTCAGCGACAGGTACAGCTGGCGAGGATCGCCGCCGGGCAGATCGGTCCGACCACAACCCTGCAGGAACAACGTGTCGCCGGCGATCAGCCGATTGTGCACCAGGAAGCACTGCGAACCGGGCGTGTGGCCGGGCGTGTGGATCAACTGGATCGGCACCTGACCGACCTGCACGACATCGCCGCTGTCGTGCACCGCCAGATCGCTGTCGCTGCAGCCGGTCATGTGCTTGACCCAAGGCACCTCGGGACGTTGCACGTGCACTTTGCACGGACATCGGGTCAGCAGTTCGCGGACGCCCTGCAACTGGTGGCCGAACAGGTCACCGCCGACGTGATCGGGATGATAGTGGGTCGCCAGCGCGCCCTGGATGGTCAGGCCTTCGCGCGTGCACAGGTCGACGAGTTCGCCGACGGCGTAGCACGGATCGACCAGCACGACCTCCTTGGTCATCCGATCGCCGATGATGTAGACGAAGTTGACCATCTGCTGCGCGATCGGGTCGGCGACCGCGAAGTCGCGGCCGGCGAGCAGCTGGCGGAAGTACAGGCGGTCGGCGGCGTCCTGGTTGGCGGGCTCTGGCATCACGGCACAGGATCGCGCCAGGACCTCGTCGTTGCACCAGCAAAGCGGACGCCGACGACTGTCGGAAATCCGGACGGTCGTTCAGGTCCTGCGCCCTGAATGCCGATCTCGCCGTTGGCACAGGATGTTCCGCGCACGTGACCCAGTCCCCGACCCGCTGCAGCGGCGCCCGCTGGCGCTGGCGCTGGCCGCGGCGTTGTTGGTTGGCGGTTGCGGTGGGCCACGTGTCCAGCTGGCGTCGGCCGGCGGCGTCGCTGGCTTCTCGGCGGTGATCGGGCCGCCGACACGGATCGACACCGGGCCGATGCCGACGTCGCCGCAAGCCTGGGCCGAACTCGGTGCCGGGCACATCGCGGTGCTGACCGGCGCTGGCTGGCGCGTCCCACCGTTGCGGCTCAGCGATGACCAACAAGCCGGGCTGCGCGGCTTCGTCGAACGCGGCGGTCGTCTGCTGTTGTTCGGTCATGCTGCCGCAGTGGTCGCCGCGATCGGCCTCGAGCCACAGGCTCCCGAAGTGCAGCCGTTCCGCTGGGGCTTCGACGATCGCACCGCGCTCGGTCGCGCGCAGCTTGGCTTTCGCAGCGTGTCAGGCAAGCTGCCGGAACTGCTGACCGGACTGACCGCGGCGCCGGGCCGCGAGCATGCGTTCTTCCTGACCGGTGGCGAACCGTGCTGTGTGCCGCTGTGCACCTGGCAGATCGGCGAACCGAGCCAGGGAGTCGTACTCGGGCGGTTGCTGGTCGAACGCGATGGTCGCAGCGACGCGGGCGGGGCACCGGTGCTGGTGCATTGGACGTTTGGCAAGGGACAGGTGTTGGCCTGTGGTCTGCAACCGGTGTGGGAGGGCGGCGACGCGACGCATCGGCACAATGGCAGCGTCCTGATGCAGCGCGCCGTGGCGTGGGCTGGCGGTGGGTCGATGCCCGGGCAGGTGTCGCTGTGGCAATTGCCGGCAGCGCCGGAGCCGCCACCGCCGGCGGCGCAGTTGCCGTTCGGCCAGCGCGAACTGCCGGTGGCGCCGTTGCTCGGCCACTGGGGCTGGCAGGCGCCGGCGGCGTGGCTGCACGACGCGGAGCCGCGGACGCCCGAGGACGTGCTGCTGCAGGTGCTGCTGCCGAGTTGGCGCGCGGGCGCCGATCTGCTCGAACTGGATCTTGGCGGCCGCGACCACGGTCTGCCGCTCGCCTGGTCGGCGCGCGACCCGATGAAGCGACCGACGGAGTGGCTGGGCGAGGCGCTGTGGCCGGCATGGACGCCAGGCACGATCGGCCAGTTGGCCGCCGAAGCGACCGCGCGCGGCATGTTGCTGCAGATGAACCTCGACGCGCTGCCGCTGTCCGAGGTGACTCCGGTCGTCCGCGCGGCGGCCGTGCGATGGCTGGCACGCGAACTGGCGGACCAACGGCGCCTTGGCGCTCGCGCGGTCACCGGGTTCTCGCTGCGACGGTGGTTTGCCGACGATCAGGGGCTGACGGCCGCGCTGGTGCAGGACCTGAATCCCGGCGCGTTCCTGGTCGCTGCCGGCGAACGGGTGCACGGACTCGGCGGAGCGGTGGCGGCGACCGACGCCGACGATGGCGCCCCGAGCGGCCTCCCGGTTGCAGGTCTGTCGGCGCAGTGGCGGGATGGCTTTCCGGCAGATCTGTGGCCGGCGGGCGTGCTCGATGCGCGACCGGTGCGGACCGCGGCATCGCAGCACGGCGGTGAAGTGGGCGGCGGCAGCAGCGGCGACTGGATCGCGACGCAGGCCGCGGACTTCGTGCGGCAACGGCTCGGCCGTGGCGGGGCGATCTGGTGGCGCGCGCACGCCGCGGCGACGCTGGCGCCGGACACGATCGACTACGTGCACGGCGTCAGCCTCGAGCCGTTGCGCGCGGCGGTGGCGGCGACCTGCGCCGCGATCGGCAAGGGCGGCTGGCGCGAGGCGCAGCGGGCGCAGTTGCCCGATGTGCAGAAGGGCTTCGGCGCGGAGGTGCCGGTGGCGGCGGCGGCGCCGTTGTTGCAGAACAACTGGTTCCGCCTGCTCGGCAGCGGCGGCAACTGGCTGTGGGATCCGCAGGGTCTTGGCCGCTTCGGGCCCGGCCAGCCGACGGTGCTGGCGCGCGAACTGTTCCGGACCCGGTTGTTCGGCGGCCGGCCTTCCGCCGACGAACTGCGGGCCGATCAGGCCGACTGGTTGCGGCATGGCGTCCGCGGCGAAGGCGGCTTCGGCGAAGAAGTGCGCGTCGGTGGCGGTGACCCGGCGCAGCGCAAGCCACCGCAGGTGCTCGCCTTCGACGAGCGGCCGGCGTGGCCGCGGCGCGCCGTGTTCGATCTCGACTTCAGCACCGGCTACTACGAACTGGACCTGCAGCCACGCGGCATCCGGGGCGCCGGCGTGGTGACCGTGCGGCTCGATGACGCCGTAGTGGCATGTGTGCCCTTCAGCGAAGCAGCCGCGACGTCGACGGTGGTGCCCGTGCACCTGGCGCGACGTGGCGCGCGCAAGCTGATCTTGGAGGTCGCGTCCGGCGGTGCGGTCGCGATCGACGTGCTGCGGCTCGTCCGGCGCGGCGATGTGGCGGCCGAGGCCGCGGTGGCCACGGCGGCCGGCAGCATGGCGGCGCTGCAGGAGTCGTCGGCGTCGACCTACCATGCCGAACGCGCCGAACTGCGGACGCTCGCCGATCTGCCGGGATTCCTGTGGCGTGCCGAGTGCCTTGCCGCGGTGCGCAATCTGCAGCTCGAACGGCAGTTCGGCCTGCTGCTGCACACCGAACTCGCGGCGACCAGCGGCGGCGATACCGCGCGATCGCTGCGGTCCCCCTTCGTGCTGAAGAGCGCGCAACCGGGCGTCCCCGAACTGGCGGTAGTGCCCCTGACGCTGGCGCGCTACGAGCACTTCGAGCTGCGCGACGGCCGGCTGTCGTTGAAGGCGCAGCCCGAGCCCGGGGCGTCGTGCGCGGTGGGCTTCCTGCTGTTGCAACCCGCGGAACGCGCGGCGTTCGACCGGCTGTCGGCGGTGTTCCAGGCGCTCGAACGCCCGCTGCCGCTCGATCTCGGTCGTCAGGGGCTGGCGAGCCTGACGTCCGATCTGCCGTTCGCGTGGACGCGGGTGCTGCAGGTCGCGGCGGCCCAGGCGACGCCGTTCCTGGTGCGCGAGAACGGCTGGTGGCAGTGGCGGGGCAGCCAGGCGCTGCCCGATGGCAGCGACCTGCTGCGCGTCGTGCAGTTGCCGGGCGACGCCGTCGAGATCGTCGGTGGCGCGGCGGTGCTGGCGCGGACGCGACCGGGGCCGGGTTCCCAACGGCTCGTGGCGCTGCGCGAGCCGTCGCCGGACGCGGTGACCGTGCGCGTGCTGCAGCGCAGTCCGCTGGTGCCGCCGAGCGTCACGATGGCCCAGGACTTCGCCGAGTGCACCATCGATGGTGAGCCGTGGGCATGGTTTCACGATCGTACGGTGGTGCTGCCCGATCGCGTCGGCACGTTCGCCGTTCGCACGACCCGGCACGATGGCAAGGTGTCGCCGCATCTGGTCAGCACCTGCGCGCGCATCGAGCGCTGTCGTTGGGATGCGGTCGCACGCGAACTGGTGCTGCTGGCCGCGGGCGACGATGCGCGACCAGCGGATCTGCCGTACAACGCGGTGATCGCCGGACCCGAGCCGCTCGAAGTGATCGGCGGCGAACGGGTGCCCGAGGCCGAACTGCGACATGTCGACGCGGCGGCGCGTGCGGCGGCGTTGGCCGGTGGCGTCGTGATCCGCTTCCGTCCAGGTCTGATCCAGGTGCGCTATGGTGACTAGCCGGCGCGGTCTGTGTCTCACTGCCGGCATCGCGCTCGCTGCGGCGCTGCTGTCGTTCCCGTGGCTGGCGGGGCCGCGGCCCAACCCGCTGCCGGCGACGTTCGATCGCCAGACTCCGGGCTATGCCGCGATCGGCGATTTGCTGGCGCGGCTGGCCGAGAGTTGTCGCGCGCGGGACCTGGGAGCGTTCGCGCGTTGTGTGACGCCTGCGTTCCTGCAGCGCTGGCAGGGCAAACTCGACCGGGCGGGTGCTGCGATCGAAGGCACGGCGCTGTCCGAATACGCCGCCGCTCACGGCGGGTTCACGCGGCTGCACGAACGGCCGCTCGCGGCCGGCGCGGCGGCGCGGCAGCGCGTGGCGATGGTGCTCGAGGCGGCGTCCGGGAGGACCGGCACGCAGGCCGTGGCGATGGTCTGGGATGGCGAACGGCTGCTGCTCGATGCGATCGTGCAGGTCCCGGATGTCTTCGCCGACGATGCCGACGGGGTGCGCGAATTGACCGCGACTCTGTTGCGCCCGGCCGTGCGCTGAGGCTGCGGCCAGGCAATAATGTGGCGCCTGCGCGGTATCGCGCCAGCCATACATGCCGAGCCCGTTCCGTTGGTGGTCGTTCCTGTTCCTCGCGTCCGTGCTGCTCGCCCAGGAGCCCGAACTGCCCAGGCGGCCGGCGGACGTCGATGGCGTGCTGATGGCGATGCCGGTCGCGGCGACCGTCGCCGAAGGCCGCAAGATCGAAGTGATCGATGCGGCGACCGACCAGCCGATCGCCGGCGCCGACGTCTGGGTCGTCGAACGCGCGGTGCTGGATCCGGTCAAGAAGTCACTGCGCGAGGTGCAACGGTCGTTTGCCGGCGACGCGGATGGGTTCGCTCGGCTCGTCGCGGTCTGGTGGGGCACGCGCTACCAGAGCGCCGCGGACGGCACCGTGACCGTGGCTGCCGCCGACAAGGCGCAGTTGCTGGTCATCGCTGGCGACCGCGTCGCGGAGCAACGGGTCAACAAGTGGCCGGACGAGGTGCTGACGGTCAAGCTCGTCGAACGCAAGTACGTCACGGTGACCGTCACCGACGCCAAGGGCAAGCCCGCGGCCGACGTGCCGGTGTCGTTCGGCACGCTGTGGGAACACAGCGAAGAGCACCAGTTCTTCCATGGCTTCCGCCACGCGGTGACCGATCGTCAGGGCCGCGCGCGGGTGCTGATCCAGGATGTGCAGCACAACCAGAGCCCGGCAGTGCAGGTCGATGTGCTGCTGCCGAAACCGCTGCGCGGCAAGATCGTGCTCGATGACCAGAAGCGGCAGCAGGAACCGCTCGCGTTCCAACTGCCGCCGTGCGGCATGGTCCGGGTGCTGCTATACGACGAGAACGAACATCCGTTGTCGGGACTGGAAAGCGTCGGGATGCAGACCGAGGGGGCCTCGTGGCGGGCGCTGCCGAGCAAGCTCGAGGCCGACGGTGCGATGTTCCGTTGGGTCGGGCTCGATCAGCAACTGGTGATCGATGCCAACGTCAAGGGGCTGTCCGGTGCGCTGCGCCACACGCAGGCGGGACCGGTGCGGGCCGGCGAGATGGTGGTCTGCGGCGTCCGGATGACCGCTGCCGACCCGATCGTCCGGATGCGCGTGCTGGACGCCCAGGGCGAGCCGCTGCGCAAGACCGCGTTCGGGCTGATGCGCGTTGCCGACAAGTCGTTCGATGGCGACGACGTGCAGAGTGACGGCGACGGGCGCCTGCAGTTCACAGTGGCCAAGACCTGGCTTGCCGAGGAGGGAGAGCGCAAGGTGCTGCTGGTCGCACGTGGCCACAGCGTCAAGGTCACCGAATACCAGGGTGCGTTGCAGGTGCCGGTCGACGGCGAGGCCAAGGGGATCGTCGATCTGGGCGACGTCAGGTTCGCCGAGGAGCCGGTGCAGATCAGCGGCGTCGTGGTCGATGGCGACGGCAAGCCGATGCCGCGGCTGATCGTGTCCACCCAGTCCAGTTGGCAGCATGGCGCCCATTCGACGAGCGTCAGCGGGAATGGCCGGCAGTTGTTCTTCCAGCACAAGGCAAGCACCGATGACCAGGGGCGGTTCTCGATCCGCGAACTGGCACCCAAGGATGTCGCCATGCCGCTGACGATCGATGGCGGGAAATGGGTGCTGACCGAGCCGTGCTCGGTCACGCCTGGCACGCAGGACCTGAAACTGGTCGTGGTGCGGGGCGGCAGTCTGCGCGTGGAGCTGGCGGCGGCGCGTCGGCCGGACAACCTGCAACTCCTGCTGCAGCGCGCCGGTAGTGACAGCTCCCAGTGGGGGTATTTGCGCGATGGCCGATGCAGTTGGGAGGGGCTCGTGCCGGGGCGCTACTCCCTTTCCGTGTCGACGATCGGCGACAACGCCGTGCTGTTGCAGGACCTCGACGTCAAGCCGGGCGAAGCCTGTGCCGACCCACGCTTGCAGGACTTCGATGTCCATGCGCACGCGCACATCGTCCGGTTGACCGTGCGGCGCCCCGATGGCAAGCCCGCGGCGAACACCTCCGTTCATGGGGTGCAGCTGCGGGGTGGCGGCGGCAGCGCGTCGGGTCACTCCACCAATGACGCCGGTGTGACCGAGTTCGTGTTCCAGAAGGGTGGCGGCAAGATCACCATCGACCATCGCGACTATCGTTACGTCGCGATCGACCAGCCGCCGGTCGACTGCACGATCGATCTGCAGGAGCGGGCCCATGTCCGGCTTCGCCTCGCCGACGGTCAACGATTGCCGGATGGCCTGACCATCGTGGCCGAACCGCCGAGCAAGGACTGGTGGTCCGACGGCGGCAAGGCCGAGACCGTCTGGAAGAACGGCCAGGATGTCGTGCTCTTGCCCGATCGCGCCGGCGAACTGAAGCTCGAGATCCGCGCCGCCGACGGCGAGAGCCTTTGGCAGGGCAAGATCGAGGTGCCGGCCGGTGACAAGGTCGACGTCACGTTGCCGCTCGATGCGGCGGCGATCGCCGACATCCAGAAGGCGACCGGCGGCAAGTAGCTGCCGGTAGCCCGCGCGCGCTACAGCTGCAGCGCGCCGCCGGCCGTCGTCGCGATGCCGTAGGCGCTGCCCGAACCCGGATCCAGCACCGCCCACTGGAAGAAGATCGAGTTGCCCAGCAGCCCCGGGTTGTTCGGGATGTTCAGCGGCGCCGGCGCGGCGCCGTTCGGATCGGTGAACACGACGTTGGTCGCATCGGGCGAGGCGTTCAGGAAGCAGTTGCCGCCCAAGGCAAAGGGCAGCGCACCGAACGTCGATTGCGTCCGCGACCCGCCGCCCAGCAGCACCGCCAGGGCGTTGGGCAGGCCATTGCTCAGCGTGATCGCGAAGTTGTTCGACCCGAGCGCGACGGTGCCGCTGCTGCCCATGGCCGGCACGGCGCCGCCGGTGCCCGCGCAACCGGTGCCGTAGACGGCGAAGCCGGACAGTTCATAGGCCCCGGCATCGGGGGTGGTGTCGCGCAGCCGGTTCTGGTGGTCCGTGGTCACGTACGTGGGCGTGTTGACCGCGACGCCGGCCACCGGGCTGTTCGGCGTCGGGCGCAGGTCATATGGCGCCGTGGTGATATTGATCAGCAGCGGATCGGCCTGCACCGAGGCGGCATCGCGACCGCTCGCGGCCTGCCAGGCAGCCAACGACGTGGGGCCCGGGTTGTTGGCGCCCAAGCGGCCAATCTCGCCCCCGGGGGCCCAGAACAGGTTGCCGTCGGCCAGGAACGGCGCCGTCGCGTCGGTGACGATCGCCGCCCCGGCGCCCGTCAGCTGGAAGATGTTGCCGAAGATCCGGTTCTGCACCGTCTGCGTGCCGCTGCCGTAGCCGCCGGTGGCGATGCAGCAGCCGTTGCCCGGGATGTTGACGACGAACGTGTTGTGCACGAAGTCGTTCTCGTAGTTGCTGATGTCGGCGCGGATCACACAGACGTTGTTGGCGTAGGTGCCGCCGGCCGTCGCCAGGCTGCCGTAGAACAGGTTGTTCCAGACGGTGTCGAGGCGGCGGTTGTTGTTGATCAGCCACAACCCGTAGTCGCAGCCGTTCAGGTCGACTTCGTTGTCGCTGAAGTCCCAGCCGCCGCCGTTGCTGAGGTAGATGCCGTAGGTGCCGCGGTTGGTGCGCGCCGGGATCTGCATCCGGTTGTGGTGGACTCGCCAGCCGACTTCGCTGCCGCTGTTCTCGCTGACGATCAGCGCGTGCCGCCATTCCCCCGGCGCGTTGCTGCGGTGGTTGCCGGTGAACGTGCAATCGCGGATCTCGATGTCCTCGCAGAACGTCGTCGCCGAGATCGCATGCCCGGACGCGCCGGTGAAGTCGATGCCGTCGAAGATCAACGACTGCGTGCGCAGGAACGCCACGCCGACCATCGCGATGGTGTCGCCGGCGCCGCCCGCCAGGCTGACCGTGCCCGGCCCCTGGGCGGCCCGGAACAGGATCCGGTTCTGCGGCGAGGCGCCGGCGATCGGCGGGATCAGCACCGATTCGGTGTAGGTGCCGGGCATCACCAGCATGTCGCAGGCGCCGGACACGCCGTTGACGAACAGCGCGTTGACGGCCTCGGTGAACGATCGGAACGACGTGCCGCTGCCGGCGGCATCGATCACGTAGGTGCCGGACATCTGCGCGGGCAGGGCGGCGCACAGGCAGCCGGCGAACAAGGACCAGGCGGTGGCTCGCATCGGGAACTCCTCGTGGTGGTTCTGGGAACTTCCAGGGTGGTGGGGCAAGAGGGGATCGGGAAACGGTCAGCGGTCGCGCGCGGTCGCGGCCTCGTGTTGCGCGCGCAACCGGTCGAGTTCGCGGGTGTCGCCGGTTGCGCGGCGCAGCGCATGCTCGGCCAACGCTCGGACCTGCGCGTCGGGATCCTGTTGCGCCTGCAGCAGCGCTGCTGCCGCCGGTTCGGCGGTACGGCCGAGCTGCGCCATGGCCAGCATCGCCAGCCGTCGCTGCCTGGCGTCGTCATGCTGCAACGCCTGGGTCAGCGCGGGCAGCGCCGGGGCGCCGAACGCCGCGACCAGCACCGGGACGCGGCCTTGTTCGATCGGGCCGGCGGCGGCGGCGACGTCGAGCAGGCTGGCGATGGCGTCGTCAGGGCAGGCGATCAGTTCGCCAGGCATCTGGCCGACCGTACATTCGCGCAGCGCGGTCGCAGCCAGGTCGCGCAGCGCCCGGCGGCGCGCGTCCGGCAACTCGGCGAGCGCCGGCGTGGGCGCGGCGGCGCCCGCCTGGATGTGCAGGGCAGCCGTGGCCGCGGGGCCGGGAACGGTGTCGTCGGCGCAGGCGAACAGACCGACACAGGGCAGCAGGGCGAGCAAGCGCATGCAGGCGGCGGAGTCTAGCTGTTTACAATGGGGCCGTGCGTGGTCCCGCCAGCGTCGTGTTCGTCATGTTCTTGTCTGCGCTCGCTGCCCAGAAGCAGCCGCCGGGGACCGTCGTCGACGGTGACCTCGGCGCCCGGCTCGATGCTGCCGTCGGCAAGGTCGCGCCGGGTTTCTGGGGGGCGGTCGCGGTCGCCCAGGCGGGCCAGACGGTGCTGGCGAAGGGCTACGGCATGGCGGATTTCGCCAAGACCCCGTGCGGGCCGCGCAGCCTGTTCGATGTCGGAACCGTCAGCAACCAGACCACCGTCGCCGCCGCCTTGGTGCTCATCGGGGAACGCAAGCTGACGTTGGCAACGCCGCTGGGCAAGGTGCTGCGGGACTGGCCGGCCGACAAACAAGCCATGACGGTCGAACACCTGATCCGGCACACGTCGGGCCTGCCGCCCGAGGCGGACTGGAGCGGTGGGGCGGCAGCCAACCAACTGCGCACCGCGGTCGCCGCGATCGCGCGCTGCAAGCCAGTGCGCGAACCCGGCAAGGTCTTCGCGTTCTCGCATCTGAACAGTTGCGTTCTCGCCATGGTCATCGAAGAGGCCTCAGGCGCGCGCTTCGAGCGCTATGTGCAGGAACGCGTGCTGAAACCGACCGGGATGAGCGACGCGGGCTTCCTCGGCGATGCCGGACTCGACGACAAGCGGATGACGCTGCGCAAGAAGGACGCCGGCAGCAAGGGGCAACCCGCGGCCGCGGGCACGCTGAACTGGGCGATCCGCGGCGCCCGCGGCCTGATCGCGACGCCGCTCGACTTGCAGGACTTCGGCCAGGCGCTGTGTGCGGGCCGCCTGCTCGACGACGCGATGTTGCCGCTGCTGTGGGCGCCGCTGGCCGGCGGGGATGCCTACCAGGTCGATGTGCTGAAGACCGGTGGCACTGAACTCGTGCAGGTGCGTGGCCAGACCGATGGCTACCGGGCTCGGCTGTTGTTGCATCGCGCGAGCCGGTCGACGATCGTCGTCTGCGGCAACGGGCAGGCACAACTGGAGCCGATCGTGCAGGCGCTGGCCACGGCGCTGATGGCGGGGACCGTCGTGGTGCCGCCGGTGGCCGCCGCGCCCGAGCCGGTGCCGGCGCCGCCGCCGGGACCCGAACCCGCGCTGGCACCGGTCGCCAGCGGTTCGGCGGCGCAGCGTGCGCGCTTTGTCGGCAGGTTCGAACTGCCGGTCGGCGGTTCGTTCATCGTGGTCGAACAGGCGGGTGGCCTGCTGTTGCGCGGGCTCGGGTTGCAGGGTTCGGCGCGCGTGGCGTACGGCGGTTGGCCGCCCCCGAAGGTGGAAGACCGATTGCGCGCCGCCGAGGATCGTGGCCTGGCCATGCTGCAGGCCATGGCGCAGGACGAGCGTATGGCGTTCGGCGAGGCGTTCGCGAGCGACGACGCGTCGTTGGCGGCGCGTCGCCTCTGGGACGAGACCAGCCGTCGGCATGGCCAGCCCGGCGCGATCGAACTGCTCGGCACCCAGGTCGGGGAACCGACGACCAGCTGGTTCGAGATCCTGTTTGGCACCACCCCGGTGCGCTGGCAGGTGACCTGGGGTGGTGCGAAGTTCGCCGCGTTGCGCCTGGCCACCGGCGAGCTGCCGTTCGAGTTGCCGTTGCAGGTGATGCGGGCCGACGTCGCGGTCGGCAAGACGCGCTCGGGGCAGGCGATCCTGATCACCATCGAAGGCAGCGGCGACCAGCGTTGCCTGGTGTTCGAGGATGGCAGTGGTGGCAGCGGCGGTTTGCTCGAATGCCGGCTGCGGCCGTGAGCCTCCAGTCACCCGGTGAAAACCCCTAGGGGAAGGTGAAGATCCCCGGTTCGCGTGGTCGATAGCTGCGGCGCGTCTGCTCGCCGCAGTTCGCCCTCGCCCACCTGCCGCTCGTCTCGCCGTTCTCGTGAACAAGTCCACCGGAGTCGGACGTCTGGTGCCCGTTGCGGGCCTGGTCGCCCGTGGCCAACCCCAGGTCGAAACCCTGCGGCAGTTCCTGCGCGAACTGCGCATGCCGCTCGCTGCCGCCGAGGGCTTCGCCGAACTGCTGCGCGACACCGTGCTCGACGACACCCAGCAGCAGGCGGTCGCCAGCTTGCTGGACAACTGCAAGCACCTGTCCGAACTGGTGGCCGACTACGCCGAGTTCGCGCAGCTGGAGACCGACGGTGGCAGCGTGCAGCGGCGGCTGCTCGATCCGATGCGGCTGGTCGACGAGTGCGTGGCGGTGTTGGCCGGTCGCTGCGCCGAGGCCGGAGTCGAGATCCGGGTCCGTTACGGCAGCTTCATGCCCGACAAGGCCATGATCGATCCGGTGTGCGCCAGCAAGGCGCTGCTGGCGGCACTGCGCTGCGCGCTGCACCGCGCCGACCGCTCGGTGATCGAGCTCGGCGTCGCCTACCGGTTCCAGCGCGCCGATGCCGCCAACGCCAGCCTGCGCTTTTCGGTCCACGTGCCGGGGCGCGGGCTGTCCCAGCACGAACAGGAATACGTGTTCGCGCCGTTCGCTCAACTCGGCGCCGGCGGCCGCGCGTCGCTGGGACTGGCAGTGGCGCGGCGTTGCTGCGAACTGCTCGATGGCGAGCTGCGGGTCGAGAGTGACGGCCAGCACAGCTGTACATTCCATCTGGTGCTGGCGGCATCGGCGCTGGCGGAAGTCCGCTGGATCGATCCCGGCGGTGTCGCCGTCACCGCGCCGGAGACGTTGGCGATCGGCGGGCGCGTGCTGCTGGTCGACGATGGGGTCGACAACCGAATCCTGTTGGCGCGGGTGCTGGCCAAGGCCGGCGCGGTCGTCGAGGTCGCCGCACGCGGCGATCTGGCGGTGCAGCAGACGCTGGCGGCGGCCAAGGCCTCGGTGCCGTTCGATCTGGTGCTGATGGACATCCAGATGCCGATGCTGGATGGTCGGCAGGCGGCGAAGATCCTGCGGCGCGAGGGCTACCGCGGCGCGATCCTGGCGATCTCGGCGGCGTGCAGTGAACGCGACGAACAGGCGGCTCTGGCCGCCGGCTGCGATGCCTTCCTGGCCAAGCCGGTCGAGCGGCGCGAACTGGTCGGCAAGATCATCGAACTGATCGCCGCCGCCCGGGCCGCGGTCGCGAACGAAGTCACAACGACTCGAGGAACGCCACCAGGTTGAGCCGGTCGGCTTCGGTCAGTGTCAGCGGTGCGAGCTTGCGGTCGAGTTGCGGGTGCGGGTTGCCGCCGCGGACATAGAACGCGACGACGTCGGCCAGGGTCGCCAGCGACCCGTCGTGCATGTACGGCGCGGAGTGCCGCAGACCGCGCAGGCCCGGCGTCTTGAACCGGCCGTGGTCTGCCGGCTTGCCGGTGTGCGCCGCGCGACCCGGTTCGGCCGTGCCGTCGACGACGCCGATTCCGGTCGCGTGGAAATCCTCGTCGGTGAACAGCGGTGGCGTATGGCACTTCCAGCAGGCGCCCTTGCTCTCGAACACCCACAGGCCCGCGCGCTGTGCCGGCGTGAGCGCGTCATGCCGGCCGGCGAGGAATTCATCGTACGGCGCGTCGCCGGCGACGATCCCGCGAACGAAGGTCGCCAGTGCCGTCGCCAGATTGTCCTGGTTGACGCCGTCCGGAAACGCCTTGCTGAACGCCGTCGCATGCCGTTCTTCGGCCCGCAGCCGTTGCAGCGCGTGCTCGACCGGCAGCGCCATCTCGCGTGGGTCGGCGATCGGTTCGAGCACGAACGCCTCCAGCGTCGGCGAACTGCCATCCCAGCGCTGGGTCTTGCCGTAGCCGCGGTTCAGCAGGCTCGGCGCATGGCGCCGCGCCTGCTGCCCACCGACGCCGCGGGGCAGCCGTTCCGGACTGGCGAAGGCGTGGTCTTGCCGGTGGCAGGTGTGGCACGACACCGTCTTGTCGAGACTCAGGATCGGGTCGTGGAACAGCGCCTTGCCGAGGTCGAACATCGCCTGCGTCGGCGCCGGTGCCGCGGGCAGTGCCATCGCCGGCAGGCCGCGCGGCGGCGCCGTCAGATGCGCGAACGCGGGCTCCTGCGCCGGCAACCATGCGGTCGCCAGCAGCCACCAGGCACGGCCGCGGCGCCAGTTCATCCGTTCACTGGATCCGGAAGCGGATCTGCGTCGTCGACGAGTACGTCGCGCCGGGCTCGAGGATCGTGCTCGGGAACGACGGGTGGTTGACGCTGTCGGGGAAGTGCTGTGTCTCCAGGCACAGGCCGCTGCGATGCGCATAGACCTTGCCGCCCTTGCCGCGCTGACCGTGCAGGAAGTTGCCGCTGTAGAACTGCAGACCCGGCTCGGTGGTGTGGATGTCGATGGTCCGGCCGGTCAGCGGATGGCGCAGCGTGCTGACGTGGCGGAGGCCCGTGGCCTCACGCAGCACGAAGTTGTGGTCGTAACCCTTGGCGGCGGTGTCGTCGAGTCGCGCCACGCGCAGACCGATCAGCGTCGCCTTGCTGAAATCGAGCGCGCTGTGCGCGACGTTCGCGATCTTGCCGGTCGGGATCAGGGTGTCGTCGGTTGGCGTGTATCCGGCGGCGTCGATCCACAGTTCGTGATCGAGGATCGTCCCGTCGCCTTCGCCGGCCAGGTTCCAGTAGGCGTGGTTGGTCAGATTGACCGGCGTGCGCTGGTCGGTGGTCGCGGCGTAGACGATGTCGAGGCGATCGGCGAACAGCGTGTAGGTGACCGAGATCGAAAGCCGCCCCGGATAGCCTTCCTCGCCGTCGGGACTGGTGTAGGAGAAGCGCACCGCCGCGCCGCTGCTCGCGACCACCTCGCCGTCCCAATGCACCTTGTCGAGGCTCCTCTTGCCGCCGCCGTGCAGGTGGTTTGGACCGTTGTTGATCGCCAACTGGAAGCGGTAGTCGTCGAGCGTGAACTGACCTTTGGCGATCCGATTGCAGACGCGGCCGGTGGTGCAGCCGAAGTACTGATTGGCGCCGGATTCGTAGCCGGTGACGTCGTCGAAGCCGAGGCAGATGTCGCGCACGCGGTCGGCACGGTCGGGCATCCGGACGGCGACCAGCGTCGCGCCGTGGTCGGTGACGTCGACTTCGAGATTGCCCTGGCGCAGCGTCCAGAGCGTGGCGGGGCGACCGTGCTGGTCGACGCCGAAGTGGCGGCTGCGGATACCGGATGGGCCGGTGGCGGTGTTGGAGTTCATCGACGAACAGGCGGCCAGCAGCAGCAGGCCAGGGAGCGAGAGGGACTTCATGCCGGGGCGGGAGGTTAGCCGTTGGGCAACAGGCAGGCCATGGCTTCGATGTGCGCGGTGTGCGGGAACATGTCCACCGGCGTCACCGCCGAACAGCCAAACCCCCGTTCGCGCAGCGCCAGCAGATCGCGTCCCAAGGCCTGCGGATCACACGCCACATACGCGATCCTCTGCGGCCGCAGCCGCGCCAGTTCGTCGAGTACCTCCGGCTCACACCCCGTCCGCGGCGGGTCCAGCACGACCAGCTGCGGCCGCGGCAGATCGTCGCCGCAGCGCCGCAGCCACTCGTGCACCGCGCCGGCGAAGAACCGCGCATTCCGGATGCCGCCATGCGCCGCCGCCGCCATCGCGTCGGCGATCGCCGCCGGATTGCGTTCGCAACCGAGAACGTCGCGGGCCGTGCCGGCCAGCGCCAGCGCGAACAGGCCGACGCCGCAATACAGATCGGCGACGACGTCGTCGCGCTCGGGCGCCAGGAACCCGGCCACCAGCCGCACCAGCGTCCGGGCACCGTCCGGCGAGGTCTGGAAGAACGCGGTCGGCGACAACATGTAATCGACACCGTCGATCCGTTCGCGGATCCGCGGCGGCCCGGACAGGATCGTCGTCTGCGGCCCGAGCAGGCGCGACGGCTCCTCCGGATTGACGTTCAGCGCGATCGTCGTGGCACCGGCGCGATGCAGCGCCGGCAGCAGGTCGCGCAGGCCGGGGACGTGGTCGTGGGCGGCGACGACCAGCAGATGGGCTTCGCCGAGCGTCGTCATCCGGACCAGCACCGAACGCAGCAGGCCGTCGGGTCGCCGTTCGCTCCACGGCGGCAGGCGCAGATCGAGCAGCAGGTCGGCGGCGTCGATGCACAGCTCCAGCGCGTCGTCGTCGCTGGTCGGGCAGCGTTCGATCGGCACCAGTTCGATGCTGCGCGCGCGGTGGAAGCCGGCGAACGGGTGGCCGTCGAAGTCCTGTCCGAAGTGCAGCACGACCTTGTTGCGGCGGTGCCAGGGATCCGGCGGCGCGATCGTCGGTGCCACCGTCGGGGCGCCGTCGCCGAGCCGGTAGGTGAGCAGTCGCTGCAGTTGTTCCTGCTTGTGGCGCAGTTGGCGGGCGTAGTCGAGGTGCTGCAGGTCGCAGCCGCCGCAGGCGAGGAAGTGCGGGCAGGCGGGGGCGACGCGGTGGCGGGAAGGTTGTTCGACGCGCAGCAGGTGGGCGCGGCCGTGTTTTCTGCCGGCGCTGGTGATCGTGGCGAACACCTGTTCGCCGGGTAGGGTGCCGGGAACGATGATGACGTAGTCGTCCAGCCGGGCGAGGCCGTCGCCGCCGTCGCCGAGGTGGTCGATGGTCAGCGACAGGCGGTCGCCGAGGCGGAGGTCGGGGCGCCGGCGTTCGTGCATCGGCGACATCGTGGCGTGGCACTGCGTTGGATGCACGTCTCACGATCACCGACTCAGGTCATGCGCCGCGCGGCGATCCTCATTGCGGCGATGCCGGCGTCGGCTCTGGGACCGCGAAGGTGTTGGCGGGTCCTGTTCCGGCCACCAGTTCGACGACTTCGACGACGGGCCAGGCGACGACGTTGCATGCGAGCACCAGCGGCGAGAACAACCAGGCGACGACGCCGAGCTTGCTGGTGGATGGACCGTGTGCGGTGACGGATGTCCCGCTGGGGCCGCGTGACACGACAATGCCCGTGCCGGTGATGTCGGACTTCGCGAGTTCCTTGCACGCCGATACCGTCTGGCTGAACGGCCACCAGACCTTGTCGAGCGGGATCAGTCGATCGGCGAGCGCGACATCACGAGACTTCATCGTGCCGCAAGCGGCGATCGTCAGGCTGGCGGTGATCAGGAAGACGGCGCGGAACGGACGGGAACGCGAGCTGCTGGGCTTCATCGTGGACTCCTTGGCGGTTCCGGCTTGGCCGGTCGACCCTGGAGCGCGCGCCCGATGCGTCGGTATCACCGACCATTCCTTTTCCCGGTAGAGGCTGCTCGAAGCCGACGTCGAGGTCGACTGGCGCTCCGAGTACCCGAACCCGCGGGCGAACGGTGGCCAGCCGCCCTGGCAGCCGATACACCGACGCCATGGATCTTGGCTTCGAGACGATCGGCAACGCCTGCATCATCGCCCACGACCGCGGCCCCGTGCTGGCGACCGACCCGTGGCTGTTCGGTCCCGCCTACTTCGGCTCCTGGCGCCTGAGCCACGAAGTCCCGGCCGAACAGCAAGCGAACGTCAAAGCCTGCAAGTACATCTGGCTGTCCCACGGCCACCCCGACCACCTGAGCCTGCCGTCGCTCGAACAACTGCGCGACAAGATCATCCTGCTCGCCGACCACGTCGGCGGCCGCATCGCCAAGGACCTGCAGGGCCTCGGCTTCACGATCAAGATCCTCCGTTGCGGCGAGTGGGTCGAACTGTCCCCGCGGCTGCGCATAGCATCGATCGCCAACTACAACCAGGACGCGGTGCTGCTGATGGACCTCGACGGCCATCTGCTGATCGACGCCAACGACGCCGGCGATCGCGGCGCCAGCCGGTTCCTCGCGCGCGAACTGCCGCGTTTTCAGAAGAGCACGTTCCTCGCCTGCCTGACCGGCTACGGCGACGCCGACATGATCCATTTCGTCGACGAACAGGGCAATCTCGTGCCACCGGCCGCGGCGAAGAAGGAACCGGTCGGCCCACAGATCGCCGAGATCCTGCACACGTTCGGCATCCGCTACCTTCCTGCCGAGCAGTTCGATGCACCGCTACAACCGCACCGACTCGGTGTGGGCCGACGCGTACGCGACACCGATCGACGCGCACGGCGTCGACTTCGTCAGCGATCGCGCCAAGGTGCTGCCGGCGTTCATCCAGTACGACCTGCACGACGGCGCCATCTGCCGGATCGCGCCAAAGGCCAACGACGGGCCGCCGGAGCCGCCAGCGGCGTTCGGCGACGACTGGTCGACGCCGTTGGAAGTCGAGGATGTGCGCAAGCTGAAGACCTACTTCGATCGCGTGCAGCATCTGCGGCACAGCCTGGGCTACGTCAACCTCCGTGTCGGCGGTCGCGACCACGTGATCGACATCGAGCCGCGGCACAAGCGCGGCATCACCTTCGCGACGCCGCGGCAGTCGCTGATGTCGGCGATCGAATGGCAGGCGTTCGACGACATCCTGATCGGCAACTTCTGCAAGACGACATTGCACGGCGATTGGGGTGGACGCGTCGGCAACGACGCGCTGTATCCCGAGTTCTCGCCGTTCGTCACCAAGTTCGGCGACAACGGCTGCGCGTGGTCGCCGGACGAACTGCGGGCCTATTTCGCCGAGTACATGCGCCGCGGCTTCATGGCGTTCGGGCCGGGGCCGGCCGATCAGGCGATGGAAAAGGAACTGCGGCCGTACCTGTAGCCCCGCCCCTGATCGCGCAGAAGTTGCAACACATGGCTTGCAGAGAGTTTCCGTTGTTGCGCGTTTGGAAGCGGTTTTTTCCTTGACACCGTAGCGTGTTGGCTGGAGTCTACCAAACCGAGGCTGGCGCCTGCTTGTTCGGTTACCTTGAACAAAGGAGTTCGCTGTGCCAAACGTCGCGTTCGCGGTCAATGCGTTCCTCGTGTTCGTCAGTGCAGTTTTCGGCCGGGAGGGTCGGCTCCGGGTCTCCGATGAGGAGTCAAGTCGACGCAGTTTCACCCGGTGTCAACCGAGATCTCTGCAAAGAGGATGTCGAGTGCGACAACGAGGGCAACTCGTGTTTCGAGCGAATGTTCACTGGTGCAACCAAGCAGTGGTGGTGCAGTTGCGTGCCCCTTTACGAACCGCATCAAGACGAGAAGTGTCACCTCTACGCTCTCCTCTCCGGAACGCAGCGAGTCGGGCTCTGCACGGATGGGACGGAGTGTGATCCTCTTGGGTTGGACTGCGACGTAGACAACACGGTCGTTGTGATACACTGCACCTGCCGGTGATCGCGGTGGCCGACATGCGGAGCAGCCTACCGGGATCCCTGCGTTGCGCACGGTTGCCGTGTGCGGCGTGTGGGTGGCGATAGGGTCTGAAATTGACTCTGCGACCGGAAGTTCGGGTGTTTGGTGCCCATTTGAATCCTGCCGCGGTTGATGTCGTTAGCGTGTTAGAGATCGGTTTGGGGCTGGCGATTTTCTCCCCAAGATGGACTCGGGGAGCGCTTCTTGCCGCTGCGGCGTTCTTGGTTTTCATGACTATCATGATGATCGCAGCCCCCCGGTTGTTCGCGGTCCCATGTGGTTGTTTGGGCCTCCAGAACATCCGGAGTGACATCAAGTTGTTTGTCATTTCCCTCGTTGGGGCGGCGCACCTCGCTGCCCTGGTTGACTCGCGGTCGTTTCCCAAGTCCGTTGGCAAGGAGCGCGGAGATCATGCACCAGCCTCGTCGTAGGGTTAGGTTTCTTGCTGCGTTTGCGGTTTTCGTGTTTGGCGCGATAGCAGCGCTCTTGTCTGCGCGTGCCGTTCCAGATTTGCAACCTGCGTCCGGTCCGCTCCCTGCTGGTACGACCGCCACCTCTGAGTTCCTGCCGGCTGGACCTGGGTTTGAGCGGGTCGCCGTAGCTCCGGATCCGCACAGCAAGGGCTCCTCCGTGTTCTCGAGAAAGGGGGCGGCCCTGTTGCCGATGTGCGCATCCTGCCCGCAGGTTCGGATGAACGCTTGGGGTCACTGACTCATCTGGGCAGGTCACTCTGTTCCTCCGGTCGATGCTTGGTGTTGGCACAATGGCTATGTCCCTAAGGCCGTGCATGTTGACGCCGATGCGCAGGGTGTTTCGGTTATTGAGTTAGACCGCGGCGGTTCGATTCATGGAGTTGTGCGGGATCAGTGGGGTGACCCCATCGTGGGGGCGGTCGTCGTTGGGGCGCGGGGCGCTCCAGCAGCTACGGGTGTCACCGCTACGGAAGATGGTTGGTCGGCGTACCGACGCTCCGTTGTGACGACAGAGCGTGGTGAGTTTCGGTTGACCGGGCTCGCGCCGGGGAATCATCTAGTTTGTGCAGAGCATGTGGGTTTCGTAGCGGCGATTCGCGGACCTGCGAACTCGACGCTCAGGTACCAACCGGTCGACGTGGCTGGCGACCTAGGTCCAGTGGATGTTGTAATGGAGCGACTGTATGTTGGCGTAATTCATTTGCAGACGAGTGTCCCGGTGCAGGTAGTCGGTGTCCAGATCGCAGTGAGCTTGAGCCGCCGAAAACTCTGCGGCTGCTATTCCATCCCAAGAAGCCGCCGAGAACCTGGTGCGGTCGACTGTGGACGCGTTGCTTCGAGATCCCGGTGGCCAGGTGGTTGTTTGTGTTGCTCGCGCCACTTAGGGACTCCCCGAACGGGCATTGCTGCGGGTTCGGCGATCGTCTCTGAGCTGGGATCTGCGCCGACCAGTCTGGAAGTCCGCTTTGTCCCAGCCGCAGAGTGGAGAGCGGCGGACGCCTGCACCAGGGCTGTGCGAGTCGCTCCCACCGTGGCGGCTCAGGTGTCGGCTCCTTTGCCGGTGGGGCTGCTGCATCGTAGATGGAACCGGCCGGGAGACCGGCTTCGGACAAGTCGATGCGACGTTGACGAGCAAGGGCGGCAGTGTTTTCGTGTGGTTGCGGGCAAATAGAAGTCCGGCCCCGCGACCTCGCATTGCTGTCTCGGAAGAAAGGCCGCGTGGATCAGATAACGGTGGGAGAAGAGGGTGGCGATTACCGAGTCGGAGCCAATTGGCCTGAAGTCGCTAGGCTGGACGTTGAGATTGTCGATGCCGCCGGGCGACCAGCGCATGATTGTGTGATTCGAGTTAGCAACGGAATCGGGCCGACAGGAGTGACGTTCTGCCAGAGTGTTGGCAAGGGCAGCATAGCGTATTGGAGCGAGCCGGGTAAGGTAAGAGTGAGTCTCTTGAACTGTGCTCTGGCGGCGGTCACTGAAATCGAAACTGATTTGGTTGCGGGGCAGGGGGCGGTGCGGCGGCTCCAGTTGCGCTGGGACCTACAAAGAAGCATGCGCCACGTTGGGTGGCGCAGCGTGCGCCCCGCCCCGTCGGGACCCCGGGCCGTGGTGAGTGTGCACAGGGACTGTTCCATTAGTCGACGGCGAGTTTCCCAGGGGGTGAAGGCAGTGAGCATTACTACACGAGGATTCAAAACACTCAGGGTGTGATGGCACGGCGTGTTGGCATGGCCCCGGGCGTGCGCTAGGCTGGTTGTCACCGACGGGCTTGCGTGTCCAACCACCGAGCGCTCGGATGCGCCGATGCCCAAGCCGCCCGGTTCGTTCGAACGCCTGTCGCGCGAAGTGCTGGTCAGCAATCCGTGGCATCGCTACTGCAAGGACCGCTACACCCACGCCGACGGCAGCGAAGGCGTCTACTACTACATCGACATGCCGGGCTCCTGCGCGGCGATCCCGGTGTTTGCCGATGGCAGCACGGTGCTGTTGCGGGTGTGGCGGTATCTGCTCGGCGCCGAGTTCTGGGAGTTTCCGATCGGCGGCATGCTGCCCGGTGAGGATCCGCTGCAGGTGGCGCAGAAGGAACTGCACGAAGAAGCGGGACTGCGGGCCAGCGAGTGGCTCGGGCTCGGCCGCTTTGCGCCGTACAAAGGCGTCTCCAACGAGATCTGCCACTACTGGCTGGCGCGCGGGCTCAGTCAGGATGCCCAGGAACTCGAGGCCAGCGAAGCGATCACCGTGCACCGGATGCCGTTCACCGAGGCGCGGCGGCTGTTGGTCGACCAGGACTGCAGCGACGGCCAGTCGCTGGCGGGGTTGGTGCTGCTCGATCGCTGGCTGCAGAAGGGGAACTCGCTGTGAGCCGAAGGTTCTCGGTCACCGTCTATGCGTCGTCGAGCGAACGGATCGATCGGCGGTACTTCCCGGTGGCGGAGGAACTGGGGCGCAGGATCGCGCAGCAGCGCTGGCGGCTGGTGTTCGGCGGCGGCCGGCACGGCCTGATGGGCGCGGTGTCGCGCGGCGCGCGCGCCGCCGGCGGCGAGATCGTCGGCGTGATCCTGCAGCAGTTCATCGACAAGAACGTGCATTGCGAACTGACGCGCGAAATGGCCTCGGTCGATGACATGCGGCAGCGCAAGCGCGGGCTCGATGAAGCCGGCGACGCCTATGTGGCGCTGCCCGGCGGGCTCGGCACGTTGGAGGAAGTGCTCGAGATCCTGTCGTTCAAGCAACTGGGTTTCCATCGCAAGCCGGTCGTGCTGCTCGATGCGCTCGGCTACTGGCAGCCACTGCTCCGGATGTTGGACGCCGGCTTCGCCGGCGGCTTCATCCAGCCGCACTTCCGCGGCATCTACACGGTGGCCGAGGACCCGGCGGCGGCGATTGCGGCCATCGCGGCGGCGACGCCATGGGTGCCGGGCGCGGTCGATGCGCACGGCGGCGGCACCGCATGACGACCCTGGCGGCGGACCTGACGCATGCGCTGGCGGCGTTGCACGACGCGATGGCGGTCCTGCGCCGACACGCGGCGGGCGCATCGCACTACGAGATGAAGCCCGACGGCCCGGTCACCGCTGCCGATCGCGAGGTCGACGCGCTGTTGCGGCAGCGATTGCCCCGGGCGGGGGAAGGCTGGTTGTCGGAGGAGTCGATCGACGATCACGCGCGGCTTGCCTGTGCGCGGGTCTGGATCGTCGATCCACTGGACGGCACCCGGGCGTTCGTCGCGCGGCGTCCGGAGTACTCGACGTCGATTGCGCTGGTCGAGAACGGCCAGCCGGTGCTCGGTGTGGTCGGCAATCCGGCGACCGGAGTCGTCGTCGCCGGCGGGCTCGGGCTGCCCGTGTCCGTCGAGGGGGAGACGGCGCTGCCATGGCCACGACCGCGCGACCAGGCGTTGTCGGTGCTGTGTTCGCGGTCGGAGTGGCGCCGCGGTGAGTGGCGGCAGTGGGAACGGCATCCGGCGCTGCAGCTGCTGCCGTGCGGGTCGGTGGCCTACAAGCTGGCGCTGGTCGCGGCCGGGGCGGCGGACGCGACCTGGACGTTCTGCGGCAAGAGCGAGTGGGACGTGGCGGCTGGCGCGGCGCTGCTGGCAGCAACTGGTGGAGCGTTCTGGCTGCCGTCGGGACAGGCGTTGCGGTGGAACCAGCCGCGACCGGTGTTTCCGGGCATGATTGCCGCAGGGACTGGCCTGCCGGAACGCGTGGCCAGGCTGCTGGCCAACGGCACTGGATGAACTCCCGGGTGCGGAGTTCGGGTGGTGACCGCGCGTCGGCGGCGGCTCTCCCCTCTGCCCTGCTCTCGCCGCCCTGGAGTCCTGAAATGCTCGCTGTGCTCGCGACGGTCGCGTCCCTCCTGTTGCCCCAGCAACCCACCAACCCGGCGGCGATCGCGCGTTCGCCGCAGCAACGGTTCGTCGATTTCTCTGCCGATCTCGACCGGGTTGATGTCGTCGTCGCGATCGGCGCGCTCGGCAAGGGTCGCGAAGGCCGGCGCGAGAAGATCGACGATGGCAAGCTCGGCGGCGGCGGCTCGGTGATCGAGGTCAGCGGCACCCAGTACTTCAAGGCGACGGTGACGACCCCGATCGAGGTCCGCAAGGCACTGGTCGGCACGGCGCCGGCCAGGCCGACGCTGCAGTTCGAGCTGCAGATCGCCCGGATGCCGGACGGCAAGGAACGGCGGCAACTGCGCGATGCGGCGGGCACGCCGATCGGCGACGGCCTGATCGGCCTGTTCGTGCTGGCGCCGGAGCCGAAAGGCAAGCACCTGCGACTGCTGCACGTGATTGCCTACGATCCGAAAGTGGATGTGCAGGGCGAAGCCGGTTTCGGCGATTTCGTGCGCGATGTCGTCGCGGTCAACCGGCATATCGCGGCGCTGCGGGCCGCGTTGGTGGCGGTCGACGAGGCCAAGGACGATGCGGCGCGGACGGCGGCGAGGAAAGCGCTGCAGGAACTGGTCGACCGGCGGCCGGAGATGCTGCGCACCGACGACGACGCGCTGTTGAGTTCGTTCGTCGCGCCGCTGGAGGAGCGGGCGCGCAAACGGTTGGCGGGCTGAGCGGTACGGTGGCGATCCTGACCCTGGTGCTGATGGCGCCAGATGTCGGCGGCCACGTCGCCAGGGAGCGGAGCCTCAGTCGCACAGCACGCGCGCGAACACATCGCTGGTGCTCAGGATGCCGACCACGGTGGCACCGTCGAGCACCGGCATCCGGCGGACGCCGGTCATCCGCATCAGGTTGATGCAGTCGACCAGGTTGGTCTGGCGCGGCACGCAGATCGCCGGACGCGTCATCACGTCGGCAACCGTCAGTTCGGCGAGCACCGCCGGGTCCTGGCTGCCGAGCAGGTTGACGATGTCCTTGCTGGTCAGGATCCCCGGCAGGTCACCGGGGTGCGCGCCGCTGACCAGCAGTGCCCGGATCCGTTGTTCCTGCATCCGCCGTGCGGCCGCCCGCAGGTTCTCGTGCGCCGTGGCCCAATGAATCGTCGGGTTCATCACATCACCGGCGCGCAACTGGCGGAGATCGAGGCTCATGGCAACGGTTCCTGCACGATGTCGGCGCGTTCGGCATGCCAGCGAAAGCGCGTGCGGTGGGTGGCTTCCATCAACGTCAGCGTGCGCTCGCCGAACCGGATCAGCACGCCGGGCCAGGCGGTGTCGACGATCGTCAGTTCGGCGCCGGCGAGCAATTGGCGCTGCCGCTGGGCCAGCCGTAGCCGTTCGGCCATGGCCTCGTCGCGCGCGGTCAGCGATCGGCGGGCCGACTTGCCGCCCTTGCCGCGCCCGTCGTCACGGCGTCCAGGCTCGCCGCGCTGCAGCGTCCGGGCCCGTGTCTCGAGCCGCGCGAGATCCTGCTGCTCGTTGGTCAGGTCGGCGACCGCCAGCAGGGTCCGGGCTCCGGCGGCACTGCCGGCTTGCCGCACCTGCAACGCGCCGCGTGCGCGCAGTTCGCCGCCGAACGCGTGACCACGACCGCCGTCGAGCACGATGGTCCCGGCGCGAACCCGGCCGCCGGCGATCTGATCGTGCACCAGCACGAGTTGGCCAGCCGACAGCTGCGCGGCCGTGGCATGGCGGCACTCGAGGTCGCCACCGGCGTCGACGACCGCGCCTTCGCCGAGGATGCCGCCGCGGACGGCGACATCGCCACCGGCGGTGACCTTGGCGTCCAGCACGGCGCCATGGATCACCAGATCGCCATCGGCGTGAACGGCCATCGTCGGGCTGACATCACCTTGCACTTCCATCGATCCGTGCGTGCGCAGGTTGCCCGAACGCAGGTCGACATCGCCGCGATGGGCCCAATGCGGCACGACATCGAGCCGTTGGTCCGGGGATGCCAACAGCACGCCGTCGCGGGTGGCGACGATGGCGCCATCGCCGCGCCGCGCGGCACCCGGGCCGAGCACCGTGTGCGCCGCCCCGCCATCGGCCGCCGGCAGCGGGCGATCCCGGACATCGCGGCCGTCCGTTCCGCGCGTCGGCGGCACTTCGGTGGCGAGCACGTCGCCAACTCGGACGGGAAGGAGCCGATGGCGTTCGCGGAAGTCCATCGAGCCGTCGCTGCGCTGGGTGCCGGGTAGCGGGCCCTGGCGCAACTGCAGGTCGATCCGGCCGGGCTGCCCGGGGATCGGCGACTTGCCCGTGGCGACCGGGCGCGGGCCGGTGGCGAACGTCGGCTCGGCCGCCGCGGCGACCAGCGCCGCGCAGACGTCCTGGTCGATGCCGTGCCGGACGCCGGCAGCGGTCAGCGCGCTGGCGAGTTCTTCGCGGGTGAACGGCGCGCCGGCCGCGACCAGGACCGTCGCGGTCAGGCCATCGTCGGCGATCTGGATGCGCAGGCGGTCCACGCGCCGATATCGACCGTTGCCGCTCCAAGGCTTGCGCTCCGCCCCGGGAACCGTGGATGTTCTCGACATGGCGGCCCGCGGCAAGCGCAGCAGACGACGGTGGCTTCTGTGGTCGGCGCTTCTGCTGCTGGTGGCGTGTGTCATCGGCGGCTGCACGTCGACGGTGGCGCCGCCGGCCGACCCCGTGGCGCCGACGCCGGTGTTCATCCTGCGCGACGCCATGCACGTCGGTGTCGTGCTGCCGGTCGGAACCGGCGGTGCGACCGAACGGTACGTCGAGTACGGGTTCGGCGACTGGAGCTGGTATGCGCTCGGCAATGACGCGTGGTATCGCGTGTTTCCGACGGTGCTGTGGCCGACCGCCGGCGCGCTGAGTCGCCGGGAGTTCGCGGCGACCACTCCGGCCGAACTGCGGCGGGTGGCGTCGTGGGTCGAACTCGACGAACTGCTGGTCGGCGGGGGCGAGGTGCGGGCGTTGCGGGACGAACTCGACCGTGCGTTCGCGGCCGGTGCGGCACACCAGGTGTGGCGCCGCGATCTCGGCATGGCGTTCGTGCCCTCCGAGCTCGACTACTGGTTGGCGCGAACCTGTGCCGACGTCGCGGCCGGGTGGCTTTCGCGGCTTGGCTGCCAGGTCGGTTGGGCGCCGATCCGGGCCAGCCTGATGGCGATCCGACCGCCGCGGTGATCGCGCCGCTTCAGCCGGCGCGACGGCAGACCGGGATCCAGGCCTCGAACCAGCGTTGTTCGGCGCCGACCGCGGGCGAGTTGTGCGCCCGCAACTGGAACGGGCCGTTGGCCTGCCATTCGCAACCGGCGCGGTGCAGCCAGCGTTCCAGCCGCAGCCGCAATTCCTGCACGCGCGCGGTCGAATCGATGCCGCGCGCACCGATGCGCAACGCGGTCTCCTCGCCGCCATCGGCGCTGGCCGAGGTCACCAGTTCGAGTTCGTCGACGGCGATGTACCCGGCGTGGGCGCGGGTCGGCTGCCATTCCTCGATCGGTACGAACGTCAAATCGGCAATGCGTTCGGCGAGTTCGGCGGCGATGAACTGCAGCGCGCGCGTCGGCTCGTCGTGCTGGGCCCGGGCGTCGCTTTGTTCCAGCAAGCGCGCCAACCGCGCGGCCGCGGTGCTGCCGGCTGGCAGCGCCGTGCCGGCCGCCGCGATGGCGCGGCGCAACGTGGCAAGCGCGGTGCGATCGTCCGCATGGCAGGTGGCGGCGTCGGCAAGCGCCTGCCGCAGCCGGGCGCCGAGTTCTTGTCGGATCGCCGCGTCGGCGGGTGCCAGCAGATGGGACTGGTCGGGCAGGTTGGTCAGCAGGCCGAACAGGCCGCTCGTCAGGAAGGGTTTGCGCATCGCTCGAGATCGGATCAGGCCACGACCGCCATCGTTGGCTGTCGAGGTTCGCGGCGGTATCGGAAAGTCCAACGTGCCAACGCGAGGCACGGGCCGCGAAAACGACATGGTGGCCGGGCACGGCCCGATGCCGTCATGATCGGGAGCGACCCATGGCGTCGAGCGTGACGGTCAGCCGCAGTCGATTTTCACAACAGCAGCACAGCCGCCGCGTCGGTCAGATACGGTGCGCCGTTGGTAGGCAGCACCAAGCTCTGGAAGAACCACTCGCTGCCGCGCAGCGCCGGCTGCGCCGGCACCGGCAGCGCCCAGGTGCTGCGGTCCTGGCCCGGATCCGGCAGCGCGAACGTCGCGTTCATCACCGTTGGGTCGAGCAGGAGGGTGCCGAGGCCCGGCAGCATCATTGGCGCTGGCGCCAGCACGCTGCCGGCCAGGAACGCCGCATCGCCCTGGGGCAGCCGCAGCTGCAGCCGCAGCGGAGCGCCCACGGGCGACGCGCGTCGGAACTCGGGGAACTGCGCCATCGCCGCGGTCTGCGGCACCGCGGCGAAGGCGAGGACGTGCTGGTTGGTGACCACCGTTGCCGACTCGGAGCTGGCGCGTCCGCCGATCCATGGTTCGGGCAGTGGCGTCGAGTACCAGTTGCCGACCTGGGTGCCGAAGCCATGCACGGCGTTGCCATCGACCACGAACATCTCGGTGCGCCAGATCTGCACGGTGGGCGAGCCCGTACCGGTGCGCGGCAGCGTGATCCAGCGCTCGGTGCGGCAGTCGAAACTGGCCAATAGCGTGGTGTTCCACGCCGCTGCCGGCGCGCTGCTCGCCTGTGCGTCCAGGCTCAGGCCCGGAGCGTTCAGCGGCACGAACGCGCCAGAGCGCGACGAGAACGCCCGCGCGCCGCCGGTCGTCGGCAACAGCGCGCTGGTGGTCGACAGCAGCGGTGCGCCGCCAAGGGCATCGCCCGGCGGCGTATGCCAGGATCCGGTCAGCGAGCTGAACAGCAACGGCGTGCCGTTCAGCGACGGCAGCGCGTAACCGACCACGCCGGCCACGCCCGTGACCTGTGCCGTGATCGCAAGGCCTGCGGTCGTGCCCCGCGTCGGGCTGAAGCCGATCACCTGCTGCGGCTCCACGAACAGCGCCACGCCGACGCTGGTCGACACCGTCGCGCCAGGTGCGGCGAGAACCGGCGTGAACTGGCCGGTCACCGCCGACCAGGCGACGAAGCCGGCTGGCGTGGCGAACACGCCGAACAGATCTTCGCTGTTCGCCAGCGCGAACGCGCCGAACACGCCGGCTGCCACCGTTCCCCGCAGGCCGCTGAACGCCGTTGCCTGGACGCCATCGTGCCAGACGATCCAGTCGTCGTTGCGGACCCGGACGGAGCCTGGCGGCTTCTGAGCGCGCACCCAGGTGCCGTGGATGCCGGAGAAGCAGTTCACTTCAGTGGCGCTTTCGACGGCGCCGGCGTAGCCGTCGCAGGTCACCGCCAACGGCGTCGTCACCGTGACCGTGTCGTGCCACTGCCCATCGTGGGCGGCGAATCCACCGAGCGTTGGTCCGTCGGCGAGCAGCGCGACGTGTCGTTGCACGGCGACCATGGCCTGGCCGCTGATCGCGCGGGAGACCCAACTCCCGACGAACCCGCTGAACGCGTGCAAGCTGCCTTGATCGGAGACCAGCAGCACCGAGTCGTTGTCCTGCCCGCTCGGATTCACCAGTTGTGCGCCTGGCGACACGCTCAGTGGCGCGAAGCGGCCCGAGTACGACGAGAACGCGGTCCACTGCGTCCCGTCGCGGATCAGCAGACAATCATTGGTCAACCGCAGCGTCGCGTTGGCCGAAACCGCGATCGCCGTCCACGTGCGCGTGAACGCCGACCACGTGTGCAGGATGCCCTGGTCCTGGTAGACGGCGAGCTTGCCCAGGTTCTGGACATTGGCGCCAGCGATCGGACCGAGTCCGGTCAGGTCGGACCAGGCGGGTGCCGACTGCGCCGCGAGGGCACTGGCGAACAGCATGGCGATGGGGCGGCGGACGAACTGGGACATAGATGGGCAATCCTAGCAGGCCTCAGACCTGGCGGTTCGGTCGACCAACACGGCTGGCGAGCGCGTCGCGACCGGTGGTGCGTTCTCGGGACAACTCCCGCGGTTCAGCCCGGGTTGCGTGCCGGCCGAAACAGCGATTGCCTCACGCCGCCGGTGTTTCCGATGCACGACAACAGTCGCCTCCTGTTCTTGCGCCACTGCCTGCCACGATTGCAACCGGGCCACCGCGTGCTCGAGATCGGGCCGGACGGCACGCCGAGCAGCTACGCCCGGTTGACTGGCCTGCCGGGAATCACCTGGGACACACTCGACCTCGAAGCGCGGCCAGGCCTGACGCACGTGGCTCGCGGCGAGAACGAGTTCCCGGTCGGCGACGGCGTCTACGACGTCGTGCTGTCCGGTCAGGTGCTCGAGCATGTGCGCCAGCCGTGGTTGTGGATGCGCGAAGCGGCCCGCGTCTGCCGGCCCGGTGGACTGATGCTGACGATCAGCCCGGTGAGCTGGCCGTATCACGAAGCCCCGATCGACTGCTGGCGGATCTACCCCGAAGGCATGCGTGCGTTGTGCGGGGATGCCGGATTGATCGTCGAACACTGTGCGTGGGAGTCGCTCGAGCCGAGGGCATGGCTGCCGCGGTTTCCGCGGCCGGCCAGCGATCTGGCGCCGGGCCTGCTGTACAAGGTGATGCGCGCGATCCGCTGGCCGTTGCAACGGACGTACGACACCGTGACGATCGCGCGCAAACCGGCAGTCGCGGCGGCCTGACGGGTTGCCCTGGCCCGCCTGCTCCGGCATCGTGCGGTGATGCGCGTGCCCACGGTCGCCGAGATCGACGAACTGCTGGCTCCCCTCGACGATCGCGATCGCAAGGTCGCCGGTGGGCTGACGGCGATGCTGATGGCCGAACCGGCGAACCTCCGCGACGCGGAGTGGCAGGCGCGGACGTTCCTGCAGGGGCGGTCGTGGCGTTCGGCTTCGACGGCCAGCCGGGACCGGCGAGCAGCGACGAGGTCGCGCTGGTGCAGCGCCATGCGCAGCAGCGGCTGCGGCCGCTGTGGAACGTCGCGGTGGCGCTGTTCGTCCGGGTCGCCGAGGATCTGCGCGGCAAGGCCGGGCCGACGCTGGACGATGCGCGGGCCGCGGTCGCTGGTTACCTCGCCGCGCGCAAGGCGTCAGCGCCGTAGCAGCAGTTCGGCGATCTGCACGGCGTTGGTCGCGGCGCCCTTGCGGACGTTGTCGACGACGCACCACAGCCACAGCCGGCGCGGGTGGGTGGGATCCTGGCGCACGCGGCCGACGAACACCTCGTCGCGGCCGGCGACCTCGACCGGCGTCGCGTAGCCATCGCCATCGGCGACGACGATGCCGGGGAACGCCCGCAGAGCGGCGATCGCGTCGGTGACCGCGAGCGGCCATTCGGTCTCGACCAGCACGGTGGCGGCGTGGCCGATGGGCACCGGCACGCGGACGCAGGTCATCGTCACCGGCAACGCCGGCAGGTCGAGGATCTTGCGGCTTTCGTCGAGCAGCTTCCGTTCCTCGCTGGTGTAGCCATCGGGGCCGAAGCGTTCGCACTGCGGCACCGTGTTGCCCGCCAGCGTTCGCGGGAACACCTTCGGCGGGCCGCCGGCGAGTTCGTCGAGGCCGTCGCGGCCGGCGCCGCTGGCCGCCTGCAACGTCGTGACCGCGACGTGCGCGAGGCCGGCGGCACGGCGCAGCGGCTCGAGTGCCATCACCAGTCCGATGGTGGTGCAGTTCGGGCAGGCGATCAGCCGACGCTCGTCGTGGATCGCGGCGGCGTTGATCTCGGGGACCACCAACGGCACCAGGGGATCGAGTCGCCAGGTGCTCGATTTGTCGATCACGAACGCGCCGGTCGCGGCCGCGGCGGGAGCCAGCGTGCGCGACAGTTCGCCAGTGGCCGCGAAGAACACCAGGTCGGCGCCGCGCAGCGCGTCGGCGGTGACTTCGGCGACCGGCCAGGTGCGGCCGCCGCAAGTCACGCGGTTGCCGGCCGACCGGGCACTGCCGAACGGACGCAACGCACCGATCGGGAACCGCCGTTCGTCGAGCACACGCAGCAGCGTCTCGCCGACCAGGCCGGTGGCGCCGACGACGGCGACGATCGGTGCGGCGGGCAGTTGCAGGCGCGGACTGCTGGTCATTCCTGACAGCGTGCCCGATGCGCGCCGCCGAAGCCATCGCCTGGCCGGCGCCGGATCCGGCAACCTCGGCGACACGATTCCGGCCGGCTGCACCTTGCCCCAGCATGGACGAGATCCGCCAGCGGCTTTGCGCGTTGGATCCGCCGATCCGCGAGTTCGTGCCCGCGGTGCTCGGCGACGACTTTGCCGCGGAACTGCGCACCGTCAGTGAGCTGTGGTTTCGCTGTGGCTACCGGCCAGGGGTGGCGTCGTATCTGGCGTTCTTCCTGCTGCGCGACTTCGTGGTGCTGCACGACGAACGGCGGCCGGCGCGCTTTGCGTCGCTGCGGGCGATGGCCGCGTCGTTCTACCGGACCGACCTGTTCATCCGGGCCGTCACCGACTCCGGTCGAGAACCTTCCGGCGGCCTCTCGTCGCCGGCGGTGCGCGCCGAATTGCGGCGGATCGCCGATCTGCACACCGCCGCCGGCATCCCGGATTGGATGATGACCTGGTTCGGCTGGACGCTGTTCGAGGCCGTCGAAACGGTGTGCGCGCCGCTGCCGCAGGAACAGGCCGAACGGCATCTGCGCTACATGACCCGCACCTGGCGGTTGCTCGGTGTGCCATTTGCCGCGGATCGGCCGCGGATGATCGCGTTCGCGCGGGCGGTCGAACGCGGGCACCTCGGTTCGGCGCCGCAACTCGAACGCCATGCCAGGGCGATCCTGCGCATCGGCGAGATGATCGGCGTGTCGTCGCGACCGGACACGATCGCGGCATTGCTGCCCGGCGCACTGCGCACGGCCTTCCTGGCGATCGCCGCGCGCGTGCGGCCGGGATTGCTGCGCCGACTGTTCGCCCGCCTGCTGGGCGCGCTGCTGGTGCCAAAGGCCGTCGGTCGGCCGCGCGTCGCGGTGCCGTTGCCCGCCTCGTGACGCCCGTTCAGACGGTCTCGGTGCGGCCCGAAGCCGCCGCGCGCCGCCAGGCATCGAGCAGCTTCATGTCGAGCGCGCCCTGTTCCCCCGGGCACGGGAAGTCGTCGAGGTCGTCGAGCCAACGGGCGAACCGGCCGTGCAGTTCGGCATCCGGCGCCAGGTCGGCAATCGCCTCCTGGATGTCGGCGCGCAGCAGCGTGGCTTCGTCGCCTGGCTCCAGATACTCGAACACCGCGCCGCTGAACTCGCGGCGGCCGCGCAACCAGATGCGGTCGGTCGCCAGCCGGACGCCGCCATCGGTGCCGTAGATCGCGAACGCGGCGCCGCGCGTCAGGTGGCTGGCCGCAAACGTGCACAGGGCGCCACCGCGCAGCACGGCGGTGCCGACGGCGGCATCTTCGGGCAGGACCGAGAAGCCGCGACTGCTCTGGGCCGTCACCGTGAGCGCGGCGCGGCCGGTCAGCCAGGTGGCCAGGTGCACCTGCGGTGCCGCCAGTTGCAGCAGGGCGCCTTGACCGCTGCGTGCCGGCTCGCGCAGCCAGTGTCCCGGGGGCGGCGGCTGGCGCAGCGCGCGGTCCTCGCCGACCAGGACTTCGACCAGCACCGGGCCACCGAGCCAGTCGTCGGCGATCATCTGACGGAGCTGCTCGAGCACCGGATCACCCTGATGCGGCACCACGACGCCAAGGCGCACACCGCTGCGTTCGCAGGCGGCAACCATCGCATCGGCGGTGGCGGCATCGGGCGCCATCGGCGCGTGCAGCACGACATGCACGCCGGCGTCGGCCGCGCGTTCGACCTGCTCGCGTCGGTCGCCGCACGGACCGGCCAGGATCACGAAGTCGACGCCCGTCTGCAGCATGGCGTCGAAGTCGGTGGCCCGACGAGCGACGTTGGCGGCGTCGCCGAGCCGTTCGAGGGCGTGCGGGTCGGGGTCGTGCAGCGCGACGACGTCGCAGTGCGCGTGGGTGCGGATCTGCTCTACGGCCCGGGTGCCGCGAGTTCCACATCCCGACAGTCCGGCCCGCAGGTAGCTCACGCCGGTATTCAAGCACAGCCGGCAATCCGGCTCCATCGGTGCACGTTGGATCGCGTCGGCGGAATCCCGGGCCAGGGTGACATCGCCCGGCATGGTTGCACCTGGAGGGGCAGACAAACGGCAGACCAGGAAGTCGACCATGCGCATTCTCGTCGTCGGAGCCGGCGCCCAGGGGGCCCCGGCAATCGCGGTTCTCGCCCGTCAACCGGGCATGCAGGTGGCCCTGGCCAGCCGTTCGGCGGCAGCGGCAGTGGCAGTGGTCGCGCGCCACGGCAACGGCGTCGTGCAGGCGGTTGCGGCCGACGCCGGCGATCCGGTGGCGTTGGCGGCGGCGGCGCGGCAGGCACTCGGCGGCGTCGATGCGGTGCTCGATTTCACGCCGTCGTTCCTGGCGTTGTCGGTGATGCGTGCGGCACTGCTGTTGTCGGCGCATTACGTCAACACCGCTGCCAGCCCGGCCCACCTGGCCGAGTGGATCGAACGGCGGCCGCTGCAGCTGGCCGCTGCGTTCGCCGCGGCCGGGCGGACGGCGCTGTTGTCGTGCGGGGCCAGTCCGGGCGTGGTCAACGTGCTGGTGCGGCGGCATTGCGACGAACTCGACACCGTCGATCGCATCGAGATCCGCGTCGGCTTCCACGTGCCGTCGCAGCGCAGCCCGATTGCGACCTGGCAGCCGACGTGGAGTCCCGAACAGCAGTATTTCGACTACTGCGATCCGCCGTGCCTGTTCCACGGCGGTCGGCACCAACACCTGCCGCCGTTCCATGAGCCCGAACGCTACGACTTCGGCGGCCGGCTCGGCGCGATCGCCTTGACCCACCATGCGCACGACGAGCAGTACTCGCTGCCGTTGACGATCGGCAAGGGCATCCGCCACTGCGCGTTCAAGTACCCGTTCGAGCCGGCGGTGGCGACGCTGTTCGCGACCGGGTTCACGCCCGACAAGGTCGTCCGGATCGGCGAGCGCGACGTCCGGGTGGTCGATGTGCTGATGGCGCTGCTGCCGCGGCCCGCGTCGATGGCGCTGGCGGACGCCGACACGCAGCGCGCGCTGGTCCCGTTGCTGGCCGACACGGTCGCCGACATCGCGATCACCGGCAGTCGCAGCGGTATCCTGCGGCGGATCGAGGTGCGCACCGGGGCGTTCTGCGATCAGGCCGAGGCGGCGCTCGATGCCTTTGGCGTGGCCAACGTCGCGGTGGCATACCCGGCCATCGTCGGTCTGGCGCAGATCGCGGGTGGTGGCGTGCCAACCGGCATCGTCTGGCCGGAGCAACTCGATCCGGAACAGTTCCACCGGCTCGCCGCGTCCCTCGGCCTGCCGCTGCGCAGCAGCGTGGTACGCCGCGATCTCGCCTCCGGCTCAGGTCCGCAGCAGGTCGAGTTGTCCGTGCAGCAACGACAGCGCTGACTCGGAGCGCAGCGGTCGTTGGCCGGCGGTCACCGGGACGAATCCCTGTTCCTGCAGCTTGGAGACCTCGTAGGGCAGCCAGCCGCCCTCGGGCCCGAGCGCGAGTGCGAACGGTTGGCGTGGTTGCAACGCCAGGTCGCGCGTTCGCGTCGCCGCCGGCGGGTGGGCACAGATCCGGCTTGGCGGCAGCGCCAGCGTCGGCAGGACGTCTTCGAGGAACGGTTTGAACAGCGGGAACAGGCGAACTGCGGGCAACCGGGTGCGCCCGGCCTGTTCGAGGCCGGCGAGCAGGTGCGGGCGCATGCCGTCCGGTTGCAGCAACGTGCTCTGCAGGTGGCTCTTCTCGACCCGCCATGAGCGGCACAGCAGGATCCGGCCATATCCCAGTGCGGTGGCGTGCTCGAGCATGCGCTGCAGGACCTTCGGTCGTGGCACGGCCAGCAGCAGCACGTCTTCGGCCAGCGGCGTCGGCGTATGGCACTCGCTGTGGATCGCGATGCCGTCGCCGTCGACGCGCAGGACCTCGGCGTGGCCGAGCGGGCCATCGACGATGCCGGCCCGCAACCGTTGTCCGACCTGCACCGCCAGCACTTGCCGCAGATGGTCCGCGCGCCGATCGCGCAACACGGTGTTGCCGTCGCGGTCGAGTTCTTCTTCGTGCAGCAGCAGCAGGTTCACGCGGCCAAGAACACCCGCAGCCCGGCCGGACCGCAAGCGCTGTTGCGTCGCCGCCCGAGCCGGCGATCATCACGGCCCGTGAACGCCCCGCCAGGACTGCCGCGCCGGGAGGTGCACGTGACCGATGGCGTCGCGTGGTTGCGGCAGTCGGCCCTGCCGGCCGAGGCGGGAATCCTGACGTCGCTGCCCGACAGCTCGGAAATGCGCCGGTTGCCGTTCGCCGGCTGGCGGCAGTGGTTCATCGACACCGCGGCCGTCGTGGTCTCGGCGGTGCACGAACGGTCGGCCGCGGTCTTCTATCAGACCGACGTCAAGCGGGATGGCGCCTGGGTCGACAAGGCGTTCCTGCTGCAGCTCGGCGCCGAGGCCGCCGGTGTGCGGCTGCTGTGGCACAAGATCGTCTGTCGTGCGCCGGCAGGCACGGCGACCGGCGGTCGGCCCGGCTACGCGCATCTGCTCTGCTTCTCGCGCGCTCTGGACGATCCGGTCGAGACGGCGATGCCGGACGTGTTGCCGCGGCTGGGCCCGATGACGTGGTCGCGGGCCATGGGGCTCTGCGCCGTCGAGTTCGCGGTGGCCTGGCTGCGTGACCACGCGGGCGCCAAGGTGATCGTCGATCCGTTCTGCGGTGTCGGCACGGCGCTGGCCGTGGCGAACCGGCTGGGGCTGGATTCGATCGGTGTCGAGATCGCCTCGGGCCGGGCCGAGAAGGCGCGCCAACTGCGGGCGTGACGGCGGCGACTACTTGCCGCGGATCGTCAGCACCGGCAGCGGCGCCAGTCGGACGACGCGTTCGGCGGTGCTGCCCAGGATCATGTGCTTCAGGCCGGTGTGACCCTGCGTGCCCATCACGATCAGGTCGGCGCCTTCGCGCGCAGCGCAGTCGAGGACCTGTTCGTAGGTCGGTCCCTCCAGCAGCTTGCCCGACGCCTTCACCCCAGCCGGCATCGCCTTCAACAGTTCCTGCATCTCGGCGTCGCTGCGCTTCTTGACCTCGTCGCGCAGGTTGGGGAAGTGCGACATCGTCAGCATGTTGGAGGTCGGGAACGACGTCGTCGCGATCACGTGCACGACCAGCAGTTCGGCGCCAAAGCGCTGCGCCATGCCGATCGCCAGGTCGAGCGCGGCGCGGGCATGCGGTGAGAAATCGGTCGGGACCAGGATCTTGCGGAACGTCAGGGTGCCGGCGGGCGCGGTCATGGCGACGTTCTAGCCCGGAATCAGCCGCAGCACGAGAGGGTCTTCGGGCGTACGGATGGCGATTTCCTGGCCGCGCTCGCAGACTGGCGGCATGCGCATCGGTTGGCTGCTGCCCTGGTGTCTGGTTGCCTGCGCGACGGCGCCGTCGGCGCCGGCTCGTCGGGTCGTTGCCGAATGGGAGCCAGCCCTCGGCACCCTGGTCGCGCACCCGTTCGCGGTTCCGGGCGAACTGCTGCGCGAACTGGCGGCCGCAGGCCGGTTGTTCGTGCTGGTGGCTCGTGACGCGACCATCCAGCAGCGCGCGGCTGCCGAAGTGCGGGTGGCGGGAGTGCCGGACGAGCAGGTGACGTGGATCCCGACGACGACGCAGACGGCGTGGACGCGTGACTACGGGCCGCACACGGTCGACCTGGCCGACGGTTCGCGGCTGTTGGTGGATGCCGACTATGTCGAGACCCCGATCTTCCGGCGCGACGCGCCGCCGGTCGCGCTGGGGGACGAACTGCGCTATCCGGGCCGCAGTCCGGGCGACGATCGTTCGCCACAGGAAGTCGCGATGGCGTTGGGGTTGCCGCGGGAACCGATCGCGGCGTTCGTGACCGGCGGCAACTTCCTGGTCGATGGGCTGGGCACGGCGTTCTGCACCACGGCGCTGCTCGACGAGAATCGGACGCGGATGAGCGACGAGTTGCTGCGGCAGCGGCTCCTGGACCAACTCGGCATCGAGCGGCTGATCGTGCTCGAGAACACCGAGCCGATCG
Source organism: Planctomycetota bacterium (assembly GCA_016713175.1). Taxonomy (GTDB): domain Bacteria; phylum Planctomycetota; class UBA1135; order UBA1135; family UBA2386; genus JADJPQ01. The sequence continues at coordinate 133,592 of JADJPQ010000014.1, read as the reverse complement.
GCATCCAACACATCGACTGCTGGCTGAAGGTCATCGATCCGCACACGCTGCTGATCAAGCACGTGGCGGCGACCGATCCGGAGCATGCGCCGATCGAACGCAACGTCGCGTCGCTGCAAGCGATGGTCGCTGGCGATGGGCAGCCGTTCCGGATCGTCCGGGTCGATTGCCCGCCGTACGGTCGCGGCCGCGCCGAGGGTGGCGGCGGTGAGATCGATCTGATCCCGGCCTACACGAACTCGCTGATCCTGAATCGCCAGGTGTTCGTGCCGCTGTTCGGTGGTCCCGGCGACGCGGCGGCGCTGGCGGTCTGGCAGCAGCTGCTGCCCGGACATCGGGTTGTCGGCGTTCGCGATCGGAGCTGGAAGCCGTTCGATGCGCTGCATTGCCGGACGCGGGCCGTGTTTGCCGCGCCGACGGCGATCGAGTCCGGCGTCGGCTCATGACTCAGGCCTTCCTGGTCGGCTCCGGCGGCGTGAACTGCGGCGTCCGCTGCGGCAGCGGGATCGCGCGCTGCGGCTTGCCGAACAGCTTCGCCGGCGACGCCTTCGCATCCAGCACGCGCGTCATCGCGATCTCGTCGCAGGCCGAGAACTTCGGGCAGTGCATGCAGTCGTTGAACACCTTGTGCGGCAAGTCCTCATGCTGGCAGTGGGTGAACCCCATCTTGGCGAAGAAGTCCGGCACGTAGGTGAACGCGAACAGCCGTGGGATGCCCAGCCGTTTGGCGTCCTGGACCAGCGCGTCGACGAGCTTGCGGCCGATGCCGTGCCGCTGCATGGCGGGGGCCACCGCCAGCGAACGCACCTCGGCGATGTCGGTCCAGGTGATCGCCAGCGCGCCGCAGCCGGCGAACTGGCCGTCGACCTCGGCGATGACGAAGTCGCGGATGTTCTCGATCACCGACGCCGGCGATCGCGGCAGCATCACCTGCTGCACCGCCAGTTCGTTGACCAGGGTCATGATCGACTTGGCGTCGGCGACGACGGCCGGACGGATCTTCACTTCACTCACGATGGTTCCTCGGGGCCGCCGTCGGCGTCCCATTCGATCAACAGCTTCTGCCAGGCTTCCACTTCGAGCCGCACGCGCCGTGGGGCGGTGCCGCCGATCCCGTCACGCCGCGCCAGCACCGCCGGCGCCGCCAGTTCGACTCGCAGGTCGCCGGTCAGCTGCGGCAGCAGCCGGCTGCGTTCGGAAGCCGGCAGTTCGTGCAGTTCGACGCCGAGCTCGACCGCGCGATTGACCGCGGCGCCGACCTGTTCGTGCGCATCGCGGAACGCCACGCCGGCGGCGACCAGCAGGTCGGCCAGATCGGTCGCGTTCAGATAGCCGCGTTCCGCCTCGGCCGCGCAACGCGCCAGATCGAACTCGGCGTTGCGGACCGCCAGCGCCGCCATCCGCAGCGTCGTCTCGGTCTGCACCAGCGTCGGCAGCAGGCTCTGCTTGTCGTCCTGCAGGTCGCGGTTGTAGGCCATCGGCAGGCCCTTGACGGTCGTCAACAGCGCCACCAGGTGGCCCTGCGCCTGCCCGGCTTTGGCGCGCACCAGTTCCATCGCGTCCGGATTGCGCTTCTGCGGCATCAGCGAACTGCCGGTCGACACCACGTCCCCAAAGCGCAGGAACGCCGCTTCGCGGCTGGCGAAGAAGATGTAGTCCTCGGCCAGGCGCGACAGATTGGTCAGCGTCATCGCGCAGCAGAAGGCCAGTTCGCAGACGTGATCGCGCGCCGACGTCGCATCGAGGCTGTTGCGGCTCGGGCCGCCGTGGAAGCCGAGGCCCTTGGCCAGTGCTTGCCGGTCCACCGCGACCGGTGTGCCGGCGAGCGCGCCGCTGCCGAGCGGACAGACGTCCAGGCGCGCGAACGCATCCAGGAAGCGATCGCGATCGCGGCCGAGCGCTTCGGCGTGCGCCAGCGAGTGGTGCCCGATCGTGATCGGCTGCGCGCGCTGCAGGTGCGTGTAGCCCGGGATCGGCGCGTCGTGGTGCGCCGCCGCCTTGTCGACCAGTGCCGCGCACAGATCGCGGATGCCGTCCAGGCAGCCGAAGATCCGTTCGCGCAGATACAGCCGCAGATCGGTCGCCACCTGATCGTTGCGCGAACGGCCGGTGTGGATCCGCTTGGCGAGATCACCGCAGCGCTTGCCGAGTTCGCGTTCGACCAGGCTGTGCACGTCCTCGGCATCTGGATCGTCGGCCGGCACGCCGCGCTCGACCCAGGCGTTGGCCAGGTCATCGATCGCGGCGTGCACGCGCGCCAGTTCGTCGGTGGTGAACAGCCCGGCGCCGTGCAGCGCGGTACTCCAGTGCCGATTGACCTCGAGGTCGGCGAACGCGAGCTGCCAGTCGACCGTCAGGCTCTTCTGCCACTCGGCGAAGTCCGGATCCAGGCTGCCCTGGAACCGGCCGCCCCACATCTTGCCCGGTTCGCTCACGACGGGACTCCCTGCACGCGCGCCGCGACGGCGCCGGGCAGGCCGTAGAGCTTGACGAAGCCGTAGCTGTCGGCGTGGTCGAACTTCGCGCTCTGGCCGAACGTCGCCAGATCCTCGGAGAACAGGCTGTGCGGGCTCTTGGCCGACCGCGCCGTCGCGGTGCCCTTGTAGAGCCGCACGGTGACGTCGCCGGTGACGAACTTCGTCGCTTCGGCGAACAGTGCGTCCAGCGCGCGGCGCGTCGGGTGGAACCAGCGGCCGGTGTAGACCAGGTCGGCGTAGTCGGGCATCAGCTTGTCGCACAGCCGCAGCGTGTCGCGCTCCATCGTCAGCGCGCGCAAGGTCCGCGCCGCTTCCAGCACGATCGTGCCGCCCGGGGTCTCGTAGACGCCGCGCGACTTCATGCCGACCAGCCGGTTCTCGCAGATGTCGACGCGGCCGACGCCATGCTTGCTGCCGAGTTCGTTCAGCCGCGCCAGCAACTGTTCGGCCGGCAGCGACTCACCGTTCAGCGTGACGGGCACGCCGGCCTGGAAGCCGAGCGTCAGCTCGTGCGGCTGGTCCGGCGCCTGGCGCGGATCGACGGTCAGCGTCCAGACGTCATCCGGCGGCGCGTTGCCCGGCGACTCCAGCGCGCCGCCTTCGTGGCTGATGTGCCACAGGTTGCGGTCGCGCGAGTAGATCTTGGTCCGCGACGCGGTGACCTCGATGCCGTGCTGACCGGCGTAGTCGAGGGCGTCCTCGCGCGAGCGGATGGTCCAGGTCCGCCACGGCGCGATCAGTTCCATCTCGGGGGCCAGGGCCTGGTAGGCGAGCTCGAAGCGCACCTGGTCGTTGCCCTTGCCGGTACAGCCGTGCGCCAGCGCGGTGGCGCCGATCGCCTTGGCGTATTCGACCTGACCCTTGGCCAGGATCGGTCGCGCCATGCTGGTGCCGAGCAGGTAGCGGCCTTCGTAGACGGTCAGCGCGCGCACGCACGGCCAGACGTAGTCGTGCAGGAACGTCCGGCGCAGGTCCTCGACCTTGCACGACACGGCTCCCGACCGGCGTGCCTTCTCCTCCAGGCCGCGCAGTTCGTCGTCGCCCTGGCCGATGTCGCCGCAGTAGCAGTGGACTTCGCAGTCGTGGTGCTCGTAGAGCCACGGGATGATGATCGAGGTGTCGAGGCCGCCAGAGTAGGCGAGGACGATCTTCTTCTTGGCCATCGGGGTCGGTCGGTGGGGTCGTTCGGTCCGTGCATGATTATGCACTGATCATGCATTTTTATGCATCGACGGTCGTGGCGTCAAGAGGCTGGTCGCGCTAGCTCACGGCAGCAGCGCCGCCAGCAGTTGTTGCACGCGCGCCACGGTGTGGTCGCCCATGTGGCCGATCCGGAAGGTCTTGCCCTTCAGGTCGCCGTAGCCCTGATCGATCAGGAAGCCGGCGGCCTTGGCCCTGGCCGCCAGCGCGGCGACGTCGTGGCCGGACGCCAGCAGGCAGCTGACGCTCGGCGAACGGCGGGCCGGCTCGGCGACGAACGGCTGGATGCCGACCTGCTGGCAGCGCGATAGCACCGCATCGCGCATCGCCAGATGGCGCGCGGCGCGGGCCGGCAGTCCTTCCGCCAGCACGCGGTCGAGCTGATGGCTCAGCGCGAACGCCAGCGGCACGCACGGCGTCGCCAACGTCTTGCCGGCCTCGGTCTCGGGTACGGTGCGCACCAGATCGAACAGGAAGCCGCGGTCTGGCACGGTCTCGGCGCGGCGCAGCGCGCGGTCGCTGACCGCGAACGTCGTCAGCCCCGGCGGCAGCGCCAGGCACTTCTGGGTGCCGGCGAACGCGAGGTCGAGGCCCCAGTCGTCGAACAGGACTTCGGTGCCGGCGAGGCTGGTGACGACGTCGACCAGCAGCATCGCGTCGGGTGCCAGTTCGCGCGCGACGGCCGTCAGTTCGCGCAGTGGTTCCAGCACGCCCGATGAAGTCTCGTTGTGGGTGATCGCGATCGCCGAATAGCTGCCGCCCGTTCGCAGGTGGGTGCGCAACTGCTCGGCGGTGTGCGCCTGGCCCATCGGCACGGTCAGGTTCTCGGGGCTCCGGCCGCACCAGCCGGCGATCCTGCTCCACCGTTCGGAGAACGCGCCGCCGACCAGATGCAGCGTCTTGCCACCCGGCGGCACCAGGTTGCGGATCGCCGCTTCCATCAGGGCGGTGGCTGGGCAGGTCTCGAACAGCGCGTGCTGGCTGGTCCGATACAGCGCGCGCAGCTTGCCGCAGATTGCGATGGTCTCGTCGATGAAGATCTTCTGCCGGTGGCCGACCTGGGGTCGCGACAAGATCGCGCGCAGCTCGGCGTCGACTTCGGTGGGGCCGGGCAGGAACAGGATCGGGTGGTCGGTCATCGTCCAGGTCGGATCGTCGCGCGTGTCAGCAGTTCCGCAAAGCGTGCCGTGGTCGCCAGTCGCTGGCGTTCGTCCTCGGTCAGCACGAACTGGAGGACCGGCGCCATCGACGCAGTCGCGAACCAGCATTCGGCGCTCGCCTGCACCTTCGGGCGCACGACGACGCCGCCGAAGCCGACGAAGCGGTCGGCGATGCCCTGGGTTTCGAGGTCGGTGACGCCGTCGCCGACGAAGGCGAGCGGGCGCCAGCTCGCCGGCAGGCTGCGCAGCACGTCGTTCTTGCCGCCATTGCGCCACAGCGGACTGCGGCGGTCGAAGTCGCGGTAGGTGCCGTCGTCGTGGAACAGCAGTGGTACGGCGTGCACCTCGGTGATGCCGAGGTGCCGGGCCAGCACCTGCACCGGGTCCAGCAGGCCGCCGCTGACGATCGCGACCAGCTTGCCGAGGAACTGCAGGGCCTCGACGACTCCTCTCGCATCCGGAACGACGTGGTCGACATACGCCTGGCCGACGCGTTCGAGCTGCGCGCGCGTCGGCGCCAGCACGCGCAGCCGCGACTCGTACACCTCGGCCAACGGCAGCCGACCTTCCATCGCCGCGGTGGTCAACGCCGCCAGATCGGCGCGCGCGGCGGCCGGCACCAGCGCGATCAGTTCATCGACGCCTTCGAGGGTCGCGAGCGTCGAGTCGCAGTCGAAGCAGATGCTGGCGAACGGTGGCGGCACGTCGGCGAGCGTAGCGCTACTCGAACGCGGCGCGGAACATCTTGCCGAGCGGCACGCTGACGCCCGCGAACAACGACCAGTTCTCCGGTGCGTTGCTCTCGGACAGCGGATCCCATAGGCGACCGCCGAGCACGAACTCGAAGTTCTCGCCGAGCGGGACGGTCAGGTCGAGGCGCACGGCCAGTGAGCCAAAGCGATGGAACATCGCGCGCTCGCCGTGCAGGTGCTGCTGGTCGTCGACGTCGAGCGCCGGGAACTCCTGCACGCCGTAGCCGAGGAACGAGAACAGGGTCGCGGTGCGCCAGACGTTGTCGCCCAGCCGGATGGGGAACGCCCACACAGTGCTGAGGCCGCCCTGCAGATGGGAGTGGGAATCGAACGCCTCCCGGTCGGTGACGAGGCCGCCGGCGAGTTCGAGGTTCATCGTGCCGCGCGCGCGCCGCTTCAGCTCCGGTTGGTGCTCGCAGGCCCGCTGGTCGCTGAGGCCGAACGCCAGCAGGTTCCAACCGGTCGATCCGTCGAGGCTCCAGTCGCCGCCGGCCGCGGTCTCGGTGTTGTCGATCTCATTGCTCTCGTCCGTCAGCCGGACACGGACTTCGTAGTCATCGGGCGTCAACCATCTCGGGAACCACCGCAGGCCGAAGTCGCCGGTCGTCTCGGCGAACTGGTCCGGTTGCAGCCAGGCCCGCCGATTCATGAAGTCCATCGACAGGTAGGCGGCCGTCGTCTTGTCGGCGTGCGCCAACCGGTACCGGCTGCCGCCGCCGGGCGCGTGGCCATCGACCTGTCGCAGCACGTACGGAGCGATCGTGACCACGCCAGCATGCACCCGAAACCACGGGCTGGTCAGCAGCACGATGTCGGCGTCGACGCGGCTGAGTTCGGCCTCCGTCGCCGCGACGAGTTCCTCGACCTGGGCCAGCACGCTGGCCAGCAACACCGGTTTGTTTGCCTTGTCAAAGAGCTGCTGGTGGGCGTCGGCGATCAGGCTGCTGGCACGCTCGAGGCGCTTGACCAGCGAACTGTCGGCTTGCTTCTTCCGTTCGGCCTCGAGCCGCAGCTTCACCCGTTCGGTCAGGCCAGCGACCTTGGCGGCCAGCGCCGTGTGTCGTTCCTGGGCGCTTTGGCCCGGCGCTGAGGTGGCGGCCAGCACTGCCGTGGCGGCGCGCAGGGTCGCTTCGTCGAACTTGGCGGGGCGATTGCCTTTGCCGGCCAGGTCGACGACCGATCCGGCGAGCTCCCTCGCCGCCGCCAGCAGGGTCAAGACCTCGTTTTCGAGCTTCTTGCGCTTGTCGGCATCGGTTTCGCTGTCGGCGCGGTTGCTCGTCTCGCGGGCGGTTTCGGCCAACTGGTCGCCACGCTCCCGCAGGCGCCCCAGCAGCTGGTTGCGCCGTTCGAACCTGGCTTCCGCATCGAGCACACCGGCGGAGATCCGGTTGATCTCACGCTGTGCCTGGGTGAGCGCATCGGACTGGACTCTGGCGCCGGCGCTGCTCGACAACAGCCTGCCGAGGGCCTGCAGCTGTGCCGCCGCGGTGCGGTAGGTGTCTTGGAGGCCGTCGCCGGCCTTCCCCTTCGCTTCGTAGGTGGCGGCAAGCCAGTCGCACTCGGCGGTCAAGGACCTGCGTTTGGCCTTCGTGGCCGAGCAGCCGGCCAACACGGTGCAGAGCAGGAACAAGAACGACCGCAGCATGGTCTGGCGCACAGGCTCTCCGGAGTCGGCCGGGGGACGAAGCGATGCTATCCGATCGATGCCAAGGGCTCCAAGGACGTGAGTCGGCCTTCGTCCGCGGCGGTGTGTCCGGTGCCACGGACCGCAACTCGAGCTTGCAGTTGGCACGTCGCCCTGCATCCTGCACGCCCCCGACGATGGGTTCCCCGATCCACGACTTCCGCAGCGACACGATGACCAGGCCGACGCCGGCGATGCGCCAGGCGATGGCCGCGGCCGAGGTCGGTGACGACGTCTGGGGCGAAGACCCGACGGTCCTGCAACTCGAACGCGAAGGCGCCGCGCTGCTCGGCAAGGAATCCGCGCTGTTCCTGCCGTCGGGCACGATGGCCAATCAGGTCGCGATCCACGTGCACTGCCGGCACGGCGACGAACTGATCTGCGAAGAAAAGAGCCACGTCTACTGGTTCGAGGGCGGCGCGATCGCGCGGTGGTCGGGCACGCAGGTCCGGCTGCTGAGCTGTCGCGATGGGTTCCCGACACCCGAACAGGTCACCGAGGCCGTTCGCCCCGACAACGTGCACTTCCCGCGCACGCGGCTCTTGGTGCTCGAGAACACGCACAACATGGCCGGTGGCCGAATCGCCGATCCCGAACGGATGGCCGCGCTTTCTGCCACCGCGCATCGTCACGGCCTTCTCGTCCACGTCGACGGCGCCCGGCTCTGCAACGCCGCGATCGCGCTCGGTTGCCAGCCACGCGAACTCGTCGCCGCCGCCGATTCGACCACGCTGTGCCTCAGCAAGGGCCTCGGCGCGCCGGTCGGCTCACTGCTCGCCGGCACCGCCGCGTTCCTGCACGAAGCCCGGCGCGCCCGCAAGGCGTTCGGCGGCGGCATGCGCCAGGCCGGCGTGATCGCCGCCGCCGCGCTGCTGGCGCTGCGCGACGGTCCCGGCCTGCTCGCCGCCGACCATCGCCGGGCGAAGGAACTCGCCGCCGGTCTGGCCGCGATGTCGCCGTTCCAGGTCGATGTCGCCGCCACCGAGACCAACATCGTCATGGTGCACTTGCAGAAGCACGACCCGAAGGCCGTCGTCGCGCATTTCCAGGCGCACGGCGTGCTGGTCGCCGAAGCCGGGCCGCGCCGATTGCGCCTGGTGACGCACCGCGACGTCGACGACACCTCCGTCCGCGCCTGCCTGCAGGCAGCCAGCTCGCTGGCCGCCGTTCCCGCCCCCTCGTCTTCGTGAAAGGAACCTGTCCGTGAGCATCTTCAAGGCCTACGACATCCGCGGCACCTACCCCGACCAGATCGACGAACGCATCGCCAGGCGAATCGGCGCGGCGATGGTGCAGTTCCTGAAGGCGAAGCGGCTGGTCGTCGGTCGCGACATGCGCACGATGGCGCCGAGCGTGCAGGACGCCGTGATCGACGGCATGCTCGAGCAGGGCTGCGACGTCGTCGACATCGGGCTGGCGTCGACGCCGGCGGTCTACTACGCGATCGGCAAGATCCCGTGCGATGGTGGCCTGGCGGTCACCGCGTCGCACAATCCGAAGCAGTACATCGGCTTCAAGCTGTGCCGCCAGGAGGCGCGGCCGATGTCGGGCGACACCGGCATCAAGGACATCGAGAAGCTGGTGCAGGGGCCGGAACTGCCGCGGGCTCAGCGTTCGGGCAAGCGCGACCAGGTGCACGTGACGAACGACTTCGTCGATCGCATCGTGTCGTTCGCCAAGGGCATCGCACCGATGAAGATCTGCGTCGACTACGCCAACGGCATGGGCGCGCACGAGGCGCCAGCGATCTTCGCCAAGATCCCCGGCCTGCAGGTCATCCCGCTGTACGACACCCTGGACGGCACGTTCCCCAACCACGAGGCCAATCCGCTGAAGGAGAGCAACCTCGACGATCTGCGCGCGGCGGTGAGGAAGCACAAAGCAGCGCTGGGGCTGTCGTTCGACGGCGACGCCGATCGCTGCGCGTTCGTCGACGAAGATGGCCGCACGGTCCATGCCGATCTGATCACGGTGATCCTGGCGCGCGGCTTCCTGCAGCGGCATCCCGGCAAGGGCATCATCTACGACCTGCGCAGCAGCAAGGTCGTGCCCGAGGAGATCGTGCGGCTCGGTGGCCGGCCGGTGCGCGAACGGGTGGGCCATTCGTTCATGAAGGAGACGATGCGCAAGCAGGACTGCATCGGCGGCGGCGAGCTGTCGGGGCACTTCTACTTCGCCGAGAACTACTACACCGACTGCGGCGTGCTGGCGGCGGTGATGGTGCTGAACCAGTTGAGCGCCGAGCGGAAGACGCTGAAGCAGGCGGCCGATGCGCTGCGCAAGTACCACGGCACCGGCGAGATCAACTTCAAGGTCGCCGACAAGGATGCGCTGATGCAGGCGGTCCAGCAGCGCTACCGCGACGCCAGGATCGACTTCCTCGATGGCGTGACGGTGACGTATCCGGACTGGTGGGTGAACGTACGGCCGTCGAACACCGAGCCGTTCCTGCGGATGTGCCTGGAGGCCGACACCAGGGCGCTGATGGAACAGAAGCGCGGCGAACTGTTCGCGATCCTGGGTCACCCCGCCGATCACTGACGAACGGCCCGCGGCGAGGCGGAAGACGGCGCCGGCGCGCCGGGGTCGGGCCGGCTGTTCCTTTCCGCGAGCGCCGCCGCTACCTTGCCGCGCCTCCATGAAGTGCCCCTGCACGAGCGGCAAGGACTTTTCGGTCTGCTGTGAGCCCGTCATCGTCGGTCAGCGCAAGGCGCAGACCGCGGCGGAACTGATGCGGTCGCGCTACAGCGCCTATGCGCTGCACAAGATCGACTGGATCGTCGACAGCCAGCATCCGGACGGGCGGGCGCACGTCGATCGCAAGGCGACCGAAGAGTGGTCGACGCGCGCGACCTGGCATCGGCTCGAGCTCGTGCAGGTGCAGCAGGGGGCGGCCGACGACCACGAAGGGCTCGTCGAGTTCAAGGCGTACTACACGATCGCCGGCGAGGACGTCACGCACCACGAGATCGCGAGCTTCCGCAAGGAAGGCGACGACTGGTTCTTCATGGACGGCATCGAGGTCAAGCCGCGGCCGTTCAAGCGCGTGCAGCCGAAGGTCGGGCCGAACGAGCCGTGCACCTGCGGCTCCGGCAAGAAGTTCAAGAAGTGTTGCGGCAAGGTCGCCTGAGGCGGCGCGTACCAGGCCGTTCGATCCAAAACCCCGCTGTCTCGAGGCAGAGAGTCCCATGAACGTGATCCGTACCGTTTCGTCCGTCGGTCTGCTGTTGTTGTTGGTCGCCTGTGGTGGTGGCAGCAAGGTCGCTGGATCCTATGCGCTCGACACCCAGGCGCTGGTGACCACCGTGATGGCGCAGATGAAGGAGAAGATGCCCAAGGATGCCGATGCAGCGCAGATGAAGACTGCGGCCGAGGGCATGGCCAAGCAGATGTCGGGCACGATGGACCTGACCGCCGACGGCAAGGCCGTGCTGTCGATGACCATGCCCATGGTCGGCAAGGTCGATACCAGCGGCACCTGGACCGAAGCGAGTGGCACCGTGACGATCAAGACCAAGGACGGCGACAAGCCCGAAGAGACCCAGACCGGCAAGATCGGCGCCGACGGGGCCATCACCGTGGCGATGGATCAGGGCGGCATGAAGATCGACATGGTGTTCAAGCGGAAGTGACCGCGGGCGGGAACTTCGCCGAACGCGTGGGCCCGGCGCCGTGCTCTTGCTAGGCTGTGCGGGCGAGGACAACCCCGATGCGAACAACGCTCCGCCTGCTGCTGCCGTCCCTGTTCCTGTTCGCCGCTTGCGGTGGCGGCAGCCCGATCGCCGGTTCCTGGGCCGAAGAGAAGGCCGGCGGCGGCCACGGCGCCGGTATCGAGTTCGACAGCAAGTCGGACAAGTTCGTGCTGCATGGTGAGGGCGGCGAAGCCGGCACGCACGATCACGACCACTTCAACGGCACCTGGAAGCTCGTTGGCGAGGCGGTCACGCTCGATGGCGAATGGGAGAGCAACCGCAAGAAGGAGATCGTCGTGGGCACGCTGAAGGACGGCAAACTGACGCTGACGTTTGCGGTCGGCGCCAAGACGTTCCACAAACACTGACCGGTGCGGCCCGCCGCACGTTCCGCGATCCCGGATGGCGACTTCGCGAACTGGCGGCCGGGCCTTCGCAACGGTTGCGGTCGCGACTAGATTGCCGTCCCACCTTGAGCCATGCCCCAGTCGCCGCACTCGGACACCATCACCGCCGGCATCCGGATCCGCGCCGCCGCCCATCTGCGTTCTCGCCCAGGCCCCGGCGCTGCCGGGGTGCACGAGTACGAGTACCAGATCACGATGAGCAACGAAGGCGACCAGCCGGCACGGCTGCTGGCGCGCCACTGGATCATCCTCGACAGCGAGAACCGGCGCGAAGATGTCCGCGGCCGCGGCGTCATCGGTGAGTTCCCCAAGCTGATGCCGGGCGAGAGCTACACCTACCAGAGCCGGTGTCCGCTGCGCACGCCGTGGGGCACGATGGAAGGCAGCTACCTGTTCGAACGCGATTCCGGCGCGACCCTCGAAGTGCGGATCGGTCGCTTCTTCCTGGTGCCGTCGGCGCCGCCGTTGCCGCTCGAACAGCGCAGCCGCTGAGCAGCGCGGCTAACAGCCGCCGCCAGCCAGCGTCTTCGGCGTGCATGCGTCCAGGATGTCGACGTGATCGTGCTGGCGCCAGCAACTGATCGGTATCGTTGCCGACCGGTGGTGGACGCTCCCGCGCACAGGCCGACTGCTGTCGGCGTCGAGGCGACCGTGCTGCAAGCGCAGCGCGGTGACCGCGCCGCGTTCGAGGTGCTGTATCGCGAGTTCGCCCGCGTCGTGCACGGCATCGTGCTGGCGCACTGCGGCAGTCGCGACGCCGAGGATGTCACCCAGGACGTGTTCGTCAGCGCCTACGAACGGCTGGCCGAACTGCGCGAACCGGCGGCCTTCCCGTCGTGGTTGTGCACCGCCGCGCGGCATGCGGCGATCGATCACCGGCGCCGTCGCCAACGCCGGCCAGCGGCGGCCGAGCTGTACGACATCGCCGCCGGCGGCAACTCGCCGGCGCAGGCGCTTGCCGCCGCGGACGCGGCGGCGCGGATCCTCGGCAAGATCCAGCAGCTCGGCGAGGCCTATCGCGAGACGCTGGTGCTGCGGCTGGTCGAAGGGCTCACCGGCCCGGAGATCGCCGCGCGGACCGGCATGACGCACGGTTCGGTCCGGGTCAACCTGACGCGGGGCATGGCGATGTTGCGGCCGTTGCTGCAGGAGGCGGGGCTCGCATGAGCGAACGTCCCGACGACTTCCTGTGGGATGGCAGCGGCCCGGTCGACTCCGAGGTCCTGGCGCTGCAGCAGCGACTCCGTTCGCTGGCACACGACGGGCGACCCTTGCCGCGGCAGCGTCGGTCGGCGCCATCGTCGCGGCCGTGGTGGTGGATGGCGGCGGCGGCGCTGTTGCTGGTGGCGGCAGTCGCATGGTGGTGGCGCGGCGATGACTCGGCGCTCGTGCCGGGCGCTGGCAAGCGGCAGTTCGTGGCGGCGGACGGGGCGCGTACGATCGCGCTCGGTGAACTCGCGACTCTCGAGTTGCGACCGGGCAGCGAACTGTGGTTCGTGCACTGGCGAACCGACCAGGCACTGTTCGCGCTCGAGCGCGGCAGCGTCGCGGTCACCGTGCAGCCGCCGCCGGCGGTGCCGTTGCGGTTCTTCCAGGTCGACACGGCGCTCGGTCGGGTGATCGACGAGGGCTGCCGCTTCGTGCTCGCGCGCGGCAGCGACGGCAGGATCGACGTCGTCGTCCAGGAAGGAGCGGTGTCGTTTGCCGCCGCCACCGGTTCGCGCTTCGTGCCGGCCGGCGCCAGCCTGCAGATCGATCCCCGCGGCGGGCCGCGCACGCCGATGTTCGACTCGACGCCGCCGGATCTGCGCAAGGCGGTTGCCGAATGGGATGAAGCGGTCGCGACCAACGCCTCGGCGTCGGTGCTCGGCCAGGCGTTCAAGATCGTGCTGCGCGAGATCGAGCGGGCCGACGAACGCGGCAGTTCGCTGATCCTGTGGCATCTGTTGTCGGCGCCCGAGGAGTTCGTCCGGCGCGAGGCCGAGTACCGGTTGATCCAGACGGTCTCGGCGCCCGATGCCAAGGCCAAGGCCGAGACCTTTGATCCGCAGGAGTGGCTCGCGCGCTTGCGGATCGCGGTCTGGGCCGACCTCGGGCAGCCGGTCAGGCAGACGAAGTAGCCCGCTTGTCGGCGTCGGCGGCTGACGGCATGATCTTCCGTCTCGCTCAGAGACCCCAAACCCGGGACCCCGCATGTCATCCTGGTCGCAGACCCTGACCCTTGGCGCCTTGCTGTCGGCCTCGTTCCTGGCCGGCCAGTGGTTGCCGCGCCCGACCCTGGAGGCCCAGGGTCGTGGTCCGGTCAATCCGCCCCCGGCGCCGACGCCGCAACCGCAAACCAGCGCCACCGCCCCGGTCGTGATCTCCGAGGATGGTGGCCAGTCGAGCGCTGCGGCGAACGGGTTCCTGGCGGTCACCGGCAGCTATGGCGTCGGTAACACCGTGATGTACCTGGTCGACACGGTCAACCGGCAACTGGCGGTCTACGAAGCGCGCGGCGGCGGTACCGAGCAGCGCCGGATCGTCTTCGTCGGCGCCCGCCGGATCGACCTCGACCTGCAGCTCGAGGGCTACAACGACCGCAGCGAGTACGATTATCGCCGGCTCAAGGAGACCTTCGAAAAGCGCGGTCAGACCGACCTCGAAGGCACGATGGGGCTGACCCCATCCGACCCGGGGCGCAAGTAGAGGCTTCACGTTCGCGTTCTTGGGTGTAAGCTAGTCCTGGTCCGACCCCTCCCGGCTCGTCCCCCCAGAATCACCTGCAAGGAAGACCCCTGTGTCCCAGAAAAACGAAGACTTCCTGTCGTTCGAGAAGGCGCTTCGCGAGCTGAAGATGCGCTCCGAAGAGCTGAAGAAGCTCGTGTCCGAAGGCGAAATCCGCGCGTTCCGCGACGGCGAGTCGATGAAGTTCCGCAAGGAAGACATCGTCGCCATCACCGCCAAGGCCAAGGGCGAGGAAGAACTGACGTTCGCCGATTCGCTCGAAGACGACACCGGCATGGTCACCGAGCAGCTGTCGGCCGACGACACGCTGCTGGCCGATGACGAGGACGACAAGCCCAAGCGCGCCGCGCGCGCACCGCGTCCCGCTGCTGCGGTCGGTGCCGGAGCTGGCCAGAAGGAACCAGGCTGGGTCACCGCGGTCGGTATTCTCGGCTTCCTGGTGCTCGTCTGGGGCTTCCTGATCTGCTACTCGGTCAGCCAGGAAGTCGATCCGGCTGGCAGCTCGTTCACATCGCTGTTCGCCGAGCAGAAGAAGTAGCCTGGCCCCGGGCCGCGTCCAGCGGCCAAGACGTCCCTCGATTCTCCCCGGCACGAGCCGGGTGGCCGTCCGGTCACCCGGCTCGCGTCGTTTTCGGCGTCCTGTGCGCAGTGGAGAACTCTCCACCTCCGGCGCCCCCGGCGGTCGCTGCCGGTAGGCAGGCCGGCTGCGGCCGTTGGAAAACCGCGCCGCCGCGCTACGTTGCGATTTGGCGCGTTCCACCTCCGGTCGGTGGCGTTCGCGCCGTTCCGCTACCTGACCCCCGGGGGGATCCCGTTTCCACGATGAGAAGCACCTGTGCATGGGCGGCGCTGCTGCTGGTCGCAGCGGCCTGCGTGAGTCCCGAAGAGCATCGCCGAGCGCTGCAGGACAGGTCGAATCTGCAGGCGCAGATCGAAGCCCTGAGCAAGCACCAGAACGGCCTGGCAGCCGAGAACGACCGCCTGCGGCGCGAACTCGAATCGCTGCGGCCACGGGTTGCCGATGCCGATTGGGTGCGCGATCAGAAGCAGAAGCTCGAGGACCTGCTGAAGCGCTACGAGCAGAACTCGCCGGGCGCGGTCCCCGGCGTCGAACTGGTCAGCACGCCGGAGGGTCTGGCGTTCCGCGTGCTGGGCGGCGTGCTGTTCGCATCGGGCAGCAACGAAGTCTCCAGTCAGGGCAAGGCGACGCTGACCAACCTGATCGCGACGCTGAAGCAGCAGGGCAAGCGGATCCGCGTCGATGGCCACACCGACGATCAGCCGATTGTCAACAGCAAGTGGGGCACCAACCTGCATCTGTCGGTGGCGCGCTCGATCGCCGTTGCCGAGTTCCTGATGCAGAGCGGTCTGCCCGCCGAGCGCGTCGGCGTTGCCGGCTTCGGCGAGCATCGGCCGACCGAGACTGGCAAGGACGACGCCGCCCGGCAGAAGAACCGTCGCGTCGAGATCCTGATGCTCGAGCAGTGAACCAGGGGCCGGCGGTGAACACCCCGGTGCGTCCCGCCGCGCTGCTCGCCGCCGTCGTGCTGGCGGCAGCCTGCGAGCGAGCTCCGGCCGGACCGGTCGAACTCCGCCGTTCCGGCCGCCTCGGTCCGCTGCGCGACCTGGTGTTGTTCGAACGGGCGCCGGCGTTGGGCGGGCCGTTCTTCCTCGATCGCTTCGAGTGCACCCGCGCCGATTGGGCCGAGTATCTCGCGGCAACGGGACAGGCTCCGGTCGCCGTCGGCGCCGACGACGCCGCGTTGCCGCACAGTGGCATGGATCTGGACCAGGCGCGGGCCTACGCCCGCTGGCGGTTCTGCCGGCTGCCGCGGCTCGACGAGTGGTTGCATGCCGCGACGATCGGCGGGACCAGTCCGTTTCCGTGGGGCACCGGTGCCGATGGTGCCAAGGCCAACACCGCCGAACTCGGCCTCGGCGAACCGACCCGCTGCGGCACGTTCGAGTCCGGCCGGCGCGAGGGCGAACCGTACGATCTGATCGGCAACGTCGCCGAATGGACCGAATCGATCAGTGCGAACTGGTTCCAGGATCGCTCGATCTCACCGGCGTTCGGCGATCGGTTGCCGGCACTGCTAGGGGCCGGCCTGCGGCGCGCGCGGAAGTTGCCGGCGCTGGGGGTCTGGTTGCTGATCGCGCAGCCGTGGCCGGAGACCTGGCTGGCCGAGGCGAGTGGCGGGGCGACCCGTGACGTCGTCGGCTCGGACTTCGGTCGGCCGATGACGGCGCCGCCATTGGCGCGAACGGCGACCGACCGCGCCTCGACGATCGGGTTGCGCCTGGCGACGAGCCCGCGCGATCTGCTGTTGGCGCTGTGGACCGCAGCCGGTCCGGTCGAACCCGACACCGACGTGCGGCTGCAGCGACTATTGCGTTCGCCGCGCCATCGGCAGGCGCTGCTAGACGCCTGGCCGGCGGCCGTGCGACGGTTGCGTCAGGTGGCGGTGGCGACCGGGCCGTACGCGGCGCGCCTCGCGGTGATCCTCGGGCAGCCGTTGCCGGAGTCGTCGCGGTGACCGCGCGCGATCCGTTCACTCACTACCGCGAAGCGATGGCTGCGGTCGGCTTCACGCCGAGCAGCGTGCTCGGCCAGAACTTCCTGCTCGACCCGAGTCTGCATCGCTGGTTGTGCGCCCAGGCGGCGCCGACCGCCGCGGACCTGGTGCTCGAGATCGGCGTCGGCCTTGGCTTCCTGACCCGAGAACTGGCGGCCGTCGCCGGCACCGTGGTCGGCGTCGAGATCGATCGCCGGCTGTTTTGCATCGTCGCGCCCGAGCTCGCGACCATGGCGAACGTCCGGCTGCTGCACGCCGATGCGCTCGGTGGACCTGGACGGTCGTTGCACGCCGATGTCGTCGCGGCGATTGCGGCAGTTCCCGCGGCCGGCGAACTGATCGTCGTCGCCAACCTGCCGTACTCGGTATCCGGGCCGCTGCTGGCCGAACTGTGCGCGCTGCCGCGGTTGCCGGCGCGAGCCGTGCTGTTGGTGCAGAAGGAGATGGCACAACGGGTGGCGGCGGCGCCGCGAACTGCGGACTGGGGGGGGCTGTCCGCGCAGGTCCAGGCCACGTTCACGGCGCGCTCGATCCGCGATGTGCCGCCGCAGGTGTTCCGGCCGCGGCCCAAGGTCGTCTCGGCGGTGTTGCGGCTGGAACGGCGGCAGGATTCCGATCCGGCGCTGGCGACGGCGGCTGCTCGCCGTGAGTTCGGCGTGTTCGTCCGCGCCCTGTTCCAGCAACGGCGCAAGGTGTTGCGGACCACGCTGCCCGCGGCGGCGGCGGCCATCGAGCGGCCGGTGCCGGCGGGCCTCACGGTCGACCTTGGCCGACGCGCCGAACAGTTGGCCGTCGCCGACCTGGTGGCCATATGGCGTTCACTGGGTCGGTCCTGAGGAGCCGGGTCTGGGGCGAACCTCGGTTGAGCCTTGACAACCCCCAACAGGATGCTACAAGGCGGGGTTCCGCAACTCGTCGCGTCCCCGGTCACCAAATCCAATGCAAACCGGAACGGGTCGGGCCTCTCGAGGCATCCAACCCACAGGGCGGTAGGTAGTTGAGGAACCCGGATCGGTCTCGACCTGCGTCTGCGCGGCAGTCGCGGGATGGGATACCCTTCCGTAGATCCCCTTACCCCACCCGATCGTACCCGACCCCTTCGCCGGGACGCACCCAGCCACATTGTCGCTGGTCGCGTCAAATTTCGTTCGACAGTAATCAATGGACCGCTTCGAAGACGCCAAGCTGCGTGTCAAGGAGGCCACCGACCTGGTCGCCTTGATCGAGACCTACCTGCCGCTCAAGCGAGCCGGCCGGCAGATGGTGGCGTTGTGTCCCTTCCACCCCGAGCGCACGCCGTCGTTCTACGTCAACCCGCAGAACCAGTTCTTCCACTGCTTTGGCTGCGGCAAGTCCGGCGACGTGTTCACGTTCGTGATGGAGCGCGAGGGGCTCAGCTTCCGCGAAGCTATGGAACTGCTGGCCGAACGCGCCGGCATCCCGCTGGAAGGCGTGTTCGGTCGCGATCGCGAGCAGGGGCCCAAGGGGCCCGACGCCCATCAGATCCTCGGCGAGGTGCGGTCGTTCCTGCAGAAGTCGCTGCACGATCCGGAAGGGCAACTGGCGCGTCGTTACCTCGAGGATCGCGGGCTTGCCGACGCGATCGAACCGTGGGCGCTCGGCTATCACCCGGCGCGTCAGGGTGCCCTGGCCCGGTTTGCCGCCGAACGGCGTTTGGATCGGGGCGTGCTGGAACAGGCCGGATTGCTGCGCCAGGGTCGCGAGTTGTTCTCGGGCCGCGTGATCTTCCCGATCGAGGATGAGCGCGGTCGCGTCGTCGCGTTCGGCGGTCGCATCGTGCCCGGAGCGCCCGGCAGCGACGGCAACGGCGACTACAAGCCGCCGAAGTACGTCAACTCGCCGGAGTCGCCGTTCTTCAACAAGCGCCGCGTGCTGTTCGGCCTGCACCGGGCCAAGAAGGCCGGGTCGCGCAAGATCCTGGTGATGGAGGGCTACACCGACGTGATCGCCTGCCATCTGGCCGGCTTCACCGGTGCGGTCGCCGCGCTCGGCACGTCGTTCACCAGTGATCACGCGCGCACGCTCGAGCGCTATGCGAGCGACGGCGTGGTGCTGTTGTTCGACGGCGATCGCGCCGGCTTCCAGGCCGCCGAGCGGGCGATGCGCGAACTGATCAACAGCCGGCTGCAGGTCCGGATGGTGTTGATGTCCGAGGCCAAGGACCCGGCCGATGTCGTCGTCGGGCGGGCCGGCGAGGACCCGGATGTGGTCACCGAACGCCGCGCCCGTTTCGCCGACCTGGTCGACGGCGCCGAGGATGCCGTGACGATGTGGTTCCGGCTGCTGCGGCGACGCATCGACACCACGCAGGCCGTCGGGCTCGAAGCGGCCGCACGGGAATGCGCCAGCGTGCTCGGTCTGGTCGCCGTCGACGTCAAGCGCGAAGCGCTGCTGCAGGAGATGGCCCGCCATCTGGCGGTGACGCCGCAGGCGCTGCAGCGGTTGCTGAAGCAGGCGCCAAAGCGCGCGGCCGAGCCCGAGCCGGAGCCGCCGCCGGATCTGGTCGACGGCGCGGCCCCTGCGGCCGCACCTCGTCCGGCGGCGCCGGCAGGCCCACGCACGCCGATGGAGCGAGCCGAACTCGAACTGCTGGCGGCGGTGCTGAAGGCGCCGGCGCTGGCAGCCCAGGTCGACGACGGCCCCTGGCATCAGCCCGCCTTGGCCGAGTTGTTCGGCATGGCGAACGAAGGCGTGGCCCTGGGCCGTAATGCCTCGCCTGAGCTGATCCGCTACCTGTTCGCGCGCGCGGCCGAACGGCCCGAGATGCAATCGCTGCTGGCCGGCGCCGCGATGCTGGCCGACGACCTGAAGGACCCGCAGGCCCTGTTCGCCGGCATCCAGCAAGGCCGCAAGCGCCACGCTGGCCAGCAGCAGGCGCGTGGACTCCGGCAACGGCTGCAGGCGGCGATTGCCGCCGGCGACCGCGCCACCGCCGACGAACTGACCCGCGCACTGGTCGACCAGCTCCGTCAGGAGCGACCGCGTGCCGGCACCTCCTGAACATCACCCCGCTTCGCAAGCTTCCCCTCCACACCTCAGCACCCCGAAAGAGCCGACTTCGAGCCATCCCCGAGCGCGAACATGACCCAACCGGAGCCCCTGGACAAGAAGTTGAAGGCCCTGATCAAGGCCCATCGCAAGACCGGCTCGATCACGCTGGCGCAGCTGAATGCCGTGCTGCCCGAAGACGCCGCCACGCCCGAGAAGATCGAGGCGGCGATCGCGATGATCGAAGAAGCCGGGCTCGACGTCGCCGACGACGATCAGAAGCAGAAGAACAAGAAGGCCGGGCGCAAGGACGAGGAAGGCGGTGAAGGCGGCGCCGATGATGGCGGCGAGGACATCGATCTGTCGCCGGAACTGGACGTCGCCGAGCCGACCGAGGCCGAGCTGGCGGCGCCGATGGTCGACATCACCGAGAAGATCGACGATCCGGTGCGGATGTATCTGACGCAGATGGGCGAGATCCCGCTGCTGACGCGCGAAGAGGAGATCTCGCTGGCGCGCAAGATCGAGCTGACCCGCAAGCAGTTCCGCAAGGAAGTGCTGAGCTCGGGGCTTGGCCTCCAGAACGCGATCGAGATCCTCGAGGACGTGCTGAAGGGCGAGCTGGCGTTCGACCGGACGCTGAAGGTCAACCAGCAGGATCCCGAGGTCGGCAAGGCCGATCTGTCCGACCGGCTGCCCGGCAACATCGAGACGTTGAAGCTGATCTACCAGGCCGCGCGCGGCGACTTCGAGAAGCTGATGGCGGGTTCGGCGACGCCGAATGACGCGTTGGCGATCAAGAAGCGGATCTTCTCGCGCCGGCGCAAGGCGGTGGCGCTGATCGAGGAGCTGAACCTGCAGGGCAAGAAGGTCCGGCCGATGATCGACCTGCTGGAGAACCGGCTGGCCGAGATGCAGCGGCTGACGGCCCGTCTGCAGCGCTATCGCGGCGCGCAGATCCAGAACCCGGATGCGCAGGAGACGCGGCGTCGCGTGCTCGACATGCAGGTCGATGGTCTCGAGACGATGGAGCGGCTGCAGAAGCGGCTCGAGTTCGTCCGGCAAGCCTACGCCAACTACGAAGACGCCAAGCGCAAGCTGTCGTCGGGCAACCTGCGGCTGGTCGTCTCGATCGCCAAGAAGTACCGCAACCGCGGGTTGTCGTTCCTGGACCTGATCCAGGAGGGCAACACCGGCCTGATGAAGGCGGTCGAGAAGTACGAGTACCGACGTGGCTACAAGTTCTCGACCTACGCGACGTGGTGGATCCGGCAGGCCATCACCCGCTCGATCGCCGACCAGGCGCGGACGATCCGCATCCCGGTCCACATGATCGAGACGATGAGCAAACTGCGCAACGTCACCAAGAAGCTGATCCAGGCCAAGGGCCGGGAGCCGTCGATCGAGGAGGTCGCGGAAGCGGCGCAGGTCTCCGTCGAGGAGGCCAAGCGGGTGATGAAGATCAGCAAGCACCCGATTTCGCTCGACCGCCCGATCGGCGAGTCGGACGACTCGTACTTCGGCGACTTCATCGAGGACGAGTCGGTCGAATCGCCGGTGGCGTCCGCCAGCCGCGAGATGCTGAAGGAACGGATCGAATCGGTGCTGTCGACGCTGACCTTCCGCGAGCGCGAGATCATCAAGCTGCGCTACGGCATCGGCGACGGCTACACCTACACGCTCGAGGAAGTCGGCCGGATCTTCCGGGTCACCAGGGAGCGTGTCCGCCAGATCGAAGCCAAGGCGGTCCGCAAGCTGCAGCACCCGGTCCGGGCCCGGCGACTGGGTGGGTTCCTCGACACGTCGCCCGGCGAGTCGGGCTGAGCTGCCCCGCGGTCGGCTCTTCGGATCGTGCACTTTGGTGGCCGGCGGCCCCTTGAGCCGCCGGTTGCCGCCGCTACACTGGCCGGCCCGAAATCCGCCACACCCGGAGTCGTTCCGCCGGTGCACCAACACGTAAAGATGCTGCTCGCGCTACAGAAGGTCGATCAGGAGATCGCCTCCTTGCGCAAGGACCTCGACTCCCTGCCGGCCGAAGAAGCCAAACGACGGAAGAAGCTCGATGAGCTCGAGCGGGTGGCGAGCGAGAAGAAGGAGAAGGTGGTCAAGAACGAGCTGGACGTGCGGGCTCTGGAGAAGGCGATCGCCGGCAGTGACGCCGAGATCAAGAAGATCAACGAGCGGCTCAACACCGTTCGCAACAACGCTGAATACCAGGCCACGCTGTTCCAGATCGAAGCGATCAAGAAGGACCGCGACGGCACGCAGGACGAGTGCCTGAAGCTGCTTGGCAACCAGGAAACGATCAAGCTGGAGTACACGGCCGCCGCCAAGGCCGCGGCCGACGAGCGCGCGGTGTTCGAGCAGTTCCAGGCCGAGGCGCGCAAGCTCGAGCAGTCCCGCAACGGCGCGATTGCCGTGGTGCAGCAACGGCGGGCGGCGCTGACCGAGGGCATTCCGCCCGACCTGCTGACCGACTACACGCGGATGTTCGGCACCCGCAACGCGCTGGCCGTCGTCGCGTGCGAGAACTCCTACTGTCAGGGCTGCTACAACAAGATCACCACCAACGATCTGGCGCGGCTGATGGGCGGCAGTTCGATCGTCACCTGTGGGTCCTGCCAGCGGATCCTGTTCTTGCAGAAGTAGCGCCGCAGCCAGCGCAGTAGCCTAGGAGTGCCATGGCCCGCGCCATCCATCCGGTCGTCGTCGGCACCGCCGGTCACATCGATCACGGCAAGAGCAGCCTGGTCAAGGCGCTGACCGGCATCGATCCCGATCGCCTGAAGGAGGAGAAGGAGCGTGGCCTGACCATCGACCTCGGCTTCGCGCGGCTGAAGCTGAGCGACGGTCGGTGGCTCGGGATGGTCGACGTGCCGGGCCATGAACGCTTCGTCCGCAACATGGTTGCCGGCTGCACCGGCCTCGACCTCGCGATCCTGGTGGTCGCCGCCGACGACGGCGTGATGCCGCAGACCATCGAACACATCGACATCCTCGATCTGCTGGGCGTTCGCGGCGGCCTCGTAGCCCTGACCAAGGTCGACATGGTCGATCCGGCGCTGGCCGACATGGCCGAGGACGAAGTCCGCAAGGTGCTGCGCGACACGGTGCTCGACGGCGTCGAGATCTGCCGGGTGTCGTCGGTGACCGGCGAAGGGCTGCCGGAGCTGAAACAGAAGCTCGAAGCGCTGGCGCTGGCGGTCGAGCCGCGGCAGGCACGCGGGCCGTTCCGGATGCCGATCCAGCGCGTGTTCACGCTGCCCGGCATCGGCACCGTGGTGACCGGCATCCCGGTGTCCGGCAGCGTCCGGCCCGGCGACGAAGTCGAGATCCTGCCGCTCGGCGAGAAGCTGAAGGTCCGCGGCCTGCATGCCTATGGCGGCAAGGTCGACGAAGCGGTTGCCGGCCACAGCACCGCGCTGTCGGTGCCCGACGCCAAGGAAACCGGCGTGCACCGCGGCATGATCGTCGGCGCGCCCGGCGTGTTCGCCACCGGGGATGCCGTCGATGTGGCGCTGGTGACGACGCGGCGATCCCCGGTGCTGCACCATCGCGAGCCGATCCGATTCCACACCGGCACGGTCGAAGTGCGCGGCGAACTGCTGTTGCTGGATCGCGACACGATGGGGCCGTCGGACCAGGTGACCGTTCGTGTCGAACTCGACGACGACGTCTGCTGCGCCCACGGCGATCGCTTCCTGCTGCGCCTGCAGAACCCGGCGGTTACCGTCGGCGGCGGCACGGTGTTGCGGCTCGGCAAGTCCGGGCGGTATCGCCGCAAGGATCTGGGGGTCGAACTGCAGGGCATCGTCGCCGCCGGCGATCGACCCGAGGCCCGCATCGACCACGAACTGAACCTTGCCGGTCCCGACGGCCGCGGTGTCGACGATCTGGCGCGCGCGCTCGAGTGTGAAGATGGCAAGGTCCTGGCGACGTTGGCGACGATGCCACACGTGCACCTGCACCAGCGGGCGATGCGCGCGTTCCTGCTGGCCGGCGTCGACGCGGGCGAGCGCGAAGTGCTCGATTCGGTCGACAAGATGCTGGCCCGGCGGTCGGCCGCAGCATCGATCAAGCGCACGGCGCTGCGGACCACCAAGACGTTGCCACAACCGCTGATCGAGGCGGTGCTCGATCGCCTGCAGGCCGCCGGACGGGTGCGCGCCGGCAGCCAGGGGCAGATCCTGTTCGTCGAGCGACTGCGGCCGTTGCCGCCGGTCCAGCATCAACAGCTCGAGCGGATCGTCGCGTTCTGTGAAGCGCGCCGGTTCAAACCGCCGGAACTCGCCGAGATCGAGGCCGAAGTCGGGCTCACCGGCGATGCGCTGCAGGGATTGCTCGACCGCGCCCAGGACGAAGCCCGGCTCGAGAAGGTCGTCGAGCATTGGTGGGGCGCCCGCATGATCCGGTCGGCGATGCGCAGCATCCGCGCCAACTGCCTGCGGCATGCCGAGGTGCTGGAGATCCCCGAACTGCGCGACGAGTTCGACACCAGCCGGAAGTACCTGATCCCGTTGCTCGAGCACGTCGACGCGCTCGGGTTGACCGTATTGCGGGGTGGCGTCAGACGATTGCTGTCGACCTCGGATCTGAACCGCGAACTGGCCCGCGAGGCTGCCGGCGCGGGATGAAGGGGCGCGACGACCCACTTTGCAAGCGCGAGCGTTCGTTGTAGAGAAAGGCATCACACTCCCGGCCGCATCGGCAGGTTGCTCGCCAAGCCCCCCTGCCGTTGCGGTTCCTCGCCATTGCACCTTGGACGCGATCTTCGTCGGTCTCTGGTTTCCGTGCTCATCCGCGCACGGCCAGGATGCCGATAGGCAGACGTCCCCGGCTGCAAACGGAGAGCACCATGAGCGGCGACACAGCCCGCAACGACGATCAGGAACTCAGCGACGACTTCATCCTCGAGGATGCTCCTGCCGTAGAGCCCGAACCGACCCCTTTGACACCGCCCACGCCGGCGGCAGCGGTCTCGCCGCCGGACGTGCCGCCTGGAGATCTGGCGCAGCTGTTCGACGACGAGGTCGGGGCCACGGCCAGCGCTGGCAGCTCCGCGGCGACGCCGCCGGCTGCGGGTGCCGACGACCTGTTGTTCGTCGATCACACCGAAGGCCTGAAGCCGACGCTCGAGTTCGAGGGCCGACGACAGTTTGCCGAAGCCTCGGGCATGCAGTGGAAGGGCAACCGGATGACACCGGACGAGATCGGCATCCCGATCGAGAACGGTGCGGAGACGGATGCCTCGGCCGCGGAAGCGTCGTTCACGTCGCAGATCGATTCGCTGCTCGCCGAAGACGAGTTCGGCGTCGATGGGGACCAGGAGCTGCAACTGGTCGACAACGATGCCGACCTCGATGCTGCGGGTGCGCCGGGCCGCGGCGAGACGTTCATTCTCGACGAGGGCAATGGGCAGTGGAGCGAGCCGGGCCAGGCCGCTCCGGCCGCGGCCGCTGACGCCACCCCGGACGACACGGTCGAATTCGCGCCGGAGTCGGCCGAGTTCTCGACGACGCCGGCGGCGGAAGCCGTGGAGTTCACCGGCGAAATCGACGAAGCGTCGGTGGCGCAGGTCGAGTCGTTCGGAGTCGGCTCGGAGACCGAGCCGGAGGCGCGCGCTGACGAGGATCCGGCAGCTGCCGAGACCGTCGAAGGCGACGATGCCTGGGAGCCGCTGCCGAATGCGGCCGAACAGTTCGAGGCCGAAGTCGCCGGGCCGGTGGCGCAGGAAGGCGCGCCCGGCGAGTCCGACGCCGACCGCGCGAACGGTGCCGAGCCTGTGCTGGTGGGCGCAGGCGTTGCTGCCGGCGAGGCCGTCGACGCGGCGATCTACGTCGACGATCAGGCCATGCGAGTCGTCGGCGGCCAGGTCGCCAGGCGGCGGCCGTGGCTTCGGGCGTTCACCTCGCTTGCCGCGGCGGTGCTGGTCCTTTCTTCCGGCGCCGCGGTAGTGCTGCGTCCAGAGTGGTTCGGGCTGCGATTCCAGCCCGATCTCGTCGAGCGCGTGGACATCGCGCGCCCGGATGTCGATGTCAAGGTGCCGCCACCGGCGATGCCACGGCCCGCGACGAACTCCGGGTCGCCCGGCGTCCCGGTGGGCACGGATCCGAACGGCAATGTCGGTCCCACCGAGCCGACGGTGGTCGGGCCGTTGCCGTCTGACCCGAAGCCGACGGACCCGCCGACCAACACGACTCCGGCAAACACGGGCGACCCCACACCGGTGCCGCCGGGTCCAGAGGAGTTGCCGGCCGACCCGAACGCCGCGAACCCGACGCAAGGCGAAACGGCCAACCCGCAACCGGGTCCAACGACCCCGGTTCCGCCGCCGGAGCCGCCGGCCGGGACTGGCGAGAACCCAGCAGTGTCGACCGGCACGGGCGAGACGTCGCTGCCTCCCGAGACCACCCCGGTCGTCTCGGTTCCGGCGCCGGTCACGCCGCCAGTCCCTCAGCAAGGAGAGCCGGCGCCGCCCGGTGACGGACCGCCGAGCACGCCGAACGTTGCCGTGACTTCGCCGGTGAACGGGCCCGAGTCGATCCCGGCGCCGAAGCGCGAACCGCTGTTGTCCGCTGGCCCGGACCTGCTGATCGGCGAGCCGGTGGCCGTCGAAGGTCCGGCGGCCCACGCACCGCCCGGGGTCGTGCCTGGCGGCAAGGCGTTCGCGCAGCTGCACAACGGCAACTTCTTCGTTGGCGCCATCAAAGCGGTCGGCAAGGACGCGATCACGATGCGGCTCGACGGCGGCGAGGTCACGCTGGCGATGGCCGACGTGTCGCGCGTGGCGCCGCTCGACAGCACGGAGTTCCAGGCCCTGCAGGAGTCGACCAGCGGCTTCCTGCGACTCAGCAACCGCAATCGCCTGGTCGGCACGATCCTGAAGGACATGGCCGACGACCACTACGTGCTGCAGATGAAATCGAATCGGCTGATGGTGCCCAAGGACCAGATCGAGTCCGTGCAGGGCGGCGCCACGGGTGGCGTCACGGTCGGGGCGACCAAGGACGATGAAGCGTGGCTGCGCGAGCTGGCGGCGCGGATGCTGCACGAGTCCACCGGGTCTGGGCGCAAGCCCGACTGACGGCGGTCGCGGTCGCAGTCGTTCCCGGATAGGGTGGCCTGGATGGCTCCCTGTCCGGAGTGCGGCAACAGTGACGTCGCGACCACGGTGATCGATGGTCTGGCAGTGCACGAGTGCGGCCTGTGCGCGGCGCTGTTCGGCGACCCGCGGGCTGTCGATGCCGTGCAGGGCCGGCGGGCGGCCGAGGCCGCCGGCGTCGATCCGCGGGTCTGGCCGGTGGTTTCGGTGTTGAATCGCCAACCTGGTCTCCGCGTCGTGCGTTCGCATGGTGGCGATTCGCAGGCGGCGACCCTGCCGTTCGTGCAGGTCGCGATCCAGGGCGTCGATGGTCTGTTGCAGCTCGAGAACCTGGCGAAGTCGTTGCTGGTGGCGGCGCGCGGCCACCTGCTGCACTGGGTCGTCGAAGTGGAGTACCAGAGTCGTCTGTTGTTCGCGTTGAAGCCGCGGCACGGCGGCGGGCCGATCGCGGCAGCGGTGGTCCAGGACGCCTGGCTGGATCTGGAACGGATCGGTCGCGAACTGGCCCGTGACGTCAAACTGAGCTGGTGGTCGAGTCCTGGTCGCGCCTGAGCGCGGCGAACGGGCGGAACACCCCGGTGGCCGCGGCGCGGCGCGTGCACGTGCTGCACGAAGGCGCTGCCGGCGGACCGGCGATCGGTTAGTCTGCAGTTCCCTCTGACCGTGGTGTCTGCATGAAGTCGATGTACTGGTTGCTGTCGCTGCTGCTGCTGTCGTTCGTGAGTCTGCCGGCGCAGCAGTCCGACGAGGACAAGCTCGAAGCCGTCAAGGAGTTCCAGAAGCAGTTCCGCAAGTTCAAGGAACCGGCGATGCAGGTCGAGGCGGTGATGACGCTGAAGGGCGCCGAGTGCCCGGAGGCGGCCGACGAACTGCTGCGGCTGTTGAAGCACCCGACCGCCGACGTGCAGAACGCGGCGTTGGCGGTGATCGAGTCGTTCCAGAGCCCGAAGACCTTCCAGGCGTGGATCGACGGTTATCTGGCGCTGAAGGATGCCGAGGCGCAAGCGACGCTGGCCAAGGTGTTCGGCCGGGCAAAAGGGCCAGGAGGCGGTGCCGGTGCTCGGGAGGCGCTGGCGCAACGAGCCCAGAGCCAGCCAGGCGATGAAGTATGAAGCGATCGCCGGCGCTGCCTTGATCGGCGAAGCGTCGGCACCCTGGGGCTCGTGCCGAAGCTGCTCGCCGATGGCGATCCGCTGGTGCGGATGGCGGCGACGGACTGTGTCGGGGTGATGAAGATCAAGGATCTGGCGCCGCAGGTGGTGCCTGCTCGACGATCCGGAATGGCAGGTGCAGACGGCCGCGGTGACTGCCGTCGGCATGGTGCGGCCGCAGGCGGCGGTGCAGAAACTGATCGACCTGATGCGCAAGGCCGGACGCATGCGCACCGAGTGCGCCGACGCGCTGTTCAAGATCACCGGCCTCGACTTCGGCGTCGATCCGGACCGTTGGCAGGCGCAGTGGACCAAGCTGATGTCGATCGAGGGCTGGCGCATCCCAACCGACGAAGGAGCTGGGCCAGAAGGCCGGCCGCGGCGCAAGAACGACGAGTTCTACGGCAAGAAGAGGAAGGCCGACGTCGTTCGCCAGCATTCCGACGACGTCGGCCAATGTGCTGTTCATCATCGATGTCTGGGGCTCGATGGATGACCTGGTGGTCGAGCGGGAGAAGTTTGCGAGCTACCGGGACTGCAAGAAGTTCACGATCGTCAAGACCGAGTTGCTGGCGGCGATCGACAACCTGACGCCGACACCCTGGAACTTCGATATCGTCGCGTTCGCGAGCGACCTGAATGTGTGGAAACAGCAGCCTGGTGCCCGGCAACATCGTCAACCGCGATGCCGCGAAGTCGTTGTGCGGGGCCTGCAGCCGCTCGGCGGCGCCGACCAGCAGGAACTGGCCCAGGCCGGGTTGACCGGCAGCGCCAATCTGGCGGCCGGCAAGACCAACACGCTGAAGGCGCTGCTGTACATGTTCGGCGTCGATCCGGACAACCCGCCGAAGGCGGTGTTCACCGGCGGTGATCGCGTCTCGATCAAGAACAAGATCGACACCGTGTACTTCCTCAGCGACGGCCGGCCTTCGATCGGCAAGCTGGTCGACACCAACGAGATCCTGAAGGAAGTGCGCCGCTACAACGAGACGTTCCGGATGGTGATCCACGCGATCGCGATCGGCGAGTTCCAGAAGGAGTTCCTGAAGGAGCTGGCCGAGCACAACGGCGGAGTGTTCCAGGATCTCGGTCGCTGACCGCAGGTCACTCGACCGGGGCCTCAGGCGGGCCCTGGCCCCGCAGCAACAACCCGCGCGGTCGCCGCCACATCACGATCGTGATCGACACGGCGCCGATCACGCCAGCCCACAGCAGTGTCGCCGCCATGCCGTGGTGCTCCTGCGACCAGAACAGCAGCACGTTGAGGCCGGCGTAGACGAGTCGCGCCAGAAGCGACAGCGCCGACATCACCGTGGTGCGTGCGGCGCTGCCGATCCGGTGGTTGACGAACTCCTGCAGCAGCGCCCAGTGCATGCCGAACGGCACCTGCTGCAGCACGAACATCGCGATGCCCAACCACGCGAGCGCCCGCGAACCGTGTCCTGAAGCCGCGGCGTGGCGTTCCCGCCGCCACCAGCAGGGGAGCTCGCCGCGAGCAGGAGGGCATGCCTCAGAACAAGGCGCGGCGGCCGGCCCCAACGTTGCACGAGGCGCGGCACCATGGACGACAGCGGTGCGGCGCCGAGGTTCAGCACCGCAAACAACACGCCAACGAGCATCGGGTTGGCAAACAGTGGTTCCTGCACCGCCGCTTCCTTCAGGTACGGCTGGTAGTTGTGGAACGGGTACCGCAGCAGCGCGAACAGCACGATCCAATAGCCCAGCAGCCAGCGGACGGCCGGCAGCGCCAGATCGGCGCGGACGGCGCGGACGAATTCGGGCAGCCGCGGCATCGCCCGGCCTGGTTCGCGGTGCAGTCGTGTCGCGATCAGTGCCGCCACGAGGTTGCCCAGGCGCAAGTCGCGACAATCGCGATCGCCGTAGGCGTTGCCCTCGGCGTCGCCAAGGCCTCCGCGAGCAGGCCGCCAAGCAGGAACGCCGTGCCGGTGCCGCACAGGCGCAAACCGTGGATCCGGCCTTCCTCATGCAGGTAGCGGTGGCCCTGTCCATGTTCATGCAGCGTCTGCCAGAGGATCGTTGCCGGCGGGCCGCTGAGGGCCGCGTGGCCTGAGACCAAGCAGCGCTTCCCCGAGCCAGGAAGCCCGTCGTAGGTGCGGCAGACCGCGAGGAGGCCGAATCCCGGCGCCAGCAGCAGCGGCCCGGCGATGAGCAGGGCGCTGGGGCCGTAGCGATCCGCGAGCACCCCGGTGGGCACTCCTGGCGATGAACATCGCGAGGTAGTAGGCGGCGATGATCTGCCCAGAGCTGTTGCTGGTTCAGCCCGTGTTGCTGGAAGAACAGGAACAGGAACGGAACGCACGCAAACGGGTAGGTGACCCAGGCGAAGGCGCGCAGCAGACCAAGTGGGCGGTCGAGGGACGACAAGCGGCCCAGGTTCTCCGTTCGTGCGGATCGCCGCAACAACGGCCCGGTTCCCTGGGAACCAGGCCTGCGGACCCTTGGCGGCATTTGCGGTAGACTGCTGGTCGCCCTGCCCCGAATCCCGGACGCCCGATCTCATGCCTCCTCCTCGTCGACGTCCCTGCTAGCCCAGGGCCCTTCCGCCACCCAACTGCGCAACGTCAATGACCCGAAATCGCATGGCGTGATTGGCAACTCGCGTGCTGTCGCTCGACGAGGCGATCCGCCTCGCCAATGGCTCGTTGCTGCCGATGGCGTTGTCGGCGGCCGAGCAGGCACAGATCACCGGCGCCGGAGCGATGGTCGACACCATCCGGATCGATGCCGCGATGCTGCCGATGATCACGCTGACGGCGCCGCTGACCGCGCTGACCGGCATGGGCCATCACGTGATGCTGGAAGGCATGCCGATGGGTGGCATGGGCGGCATGACGCGCCCGATGCTGATGGGCGGCAGTCAGCCGGCAGTGCTGACCCTGCGAACGCACATGGTGCACGTGATGGGACTGTGCCTGATGGGCGGTCAGGTCGGTGTCGACTATGTCTCGAGCTTCGGTGGTCCGACGATGGCGGCCATGGGGATGCTGATGGACTGCGAACTGGATGGTCAGTCCACGGCCAACCTGAAGATCTCCGGCGTCGGCGGACAGCGCAGTTCCCTGATGCTCGATCACGTCTGGTTCCAGAACGCGCCGGTCGGGGTGTTGTTCGACGACCAGACCAACGGGGGTTGGGTCATGCTGGAAGGCGACTACCTGTGGCTGGACAACGTCGCGCTCGGCATCGACGTGGTGATGAACGGCCGCGCCAATCTGAGCATGTGCATGCCGTACCGGCTGGTGTTCCGCAATGGCGCGCAGTTCTGCCGCATGCGCCGCAATGCCGCCAGCAGCCAGCAGTTCATGTTCCGCTTCACGTTCTGCGACGTGCAGTGCACCGGCGACGTGCTCGACGTGCAGGGCAACGCCCTCGGCATGACGATGGTGCATCACCATCACAGCGATTTCGTCGCCGGCGCCGGCCGCAAGGCGTTCCATGTCTGGCCGCGCACGGCCGAGTTCGACCTGCACGGCAGCGAGATGACGTTCGTCGGCGACGTGACGCTGTCGGGCAACCTGTTCACGCAACGCTGCTGGCAGCAGAACAACAACTACCGTAACGGCACGATCACCTTCGACTACGACGGTATCGCGCCGAACCTGCTGTGGAACCGCTACGAGAACTGCACCATGCAGGTGACCGCGGCGTCGCGGGCGCCGGTGCTGGTGCGCAGCAGCGAAGTGCTGCAGACCAACCTCGACGGCCAGTCGACGTTGGCGCCGATCACGCTGGACGGTTGCTTCAAGCAGGGCGGCACGCTGGCGGGGCAGGTCACGCAGAACAACGCCGCGTCGTCGCGGTTCCTCGGCACGGCGTCGGTGACGCCGTGGCAGCCGCGCATCGGTACGACGGTGCGGGTGTCGACCGATCTGCCGTTCGGCATCGGTGTGGCCTGGGACTTTGCGATCGCGTATCCGCGGCCGGTCACCACCCAGGAGCCGGTGCGGTTCTACGGCGATGTGGCGACGGCCGTGGTGTTGCCGGGCCTCGTGTTGTTCGTGTCGAACATCGACATCCCGGTGCCCAACAACCCGGTCCTGGTCGGGGTGGAGCTGTATGCGCAGCCGGTTGCCGTGCCGGTGGTCTCCGGCACGGCGGCGCCGGCCTTCCACCTGCCTCGTGGCGGCCTGATCCACCTGTTGCCCTGAGCCTGCGGGCGAGCACGCCGGCACGGCGAACCGCCCTGGCGCCATGTCGGGGCGACCGCTCCAATGCCGGCGTCCATGACCCGCCTCACGCTCTCCGAACAGTTCTTTCGCGACCAGGCGCAGCACGGCGCCACCGGCGATCTCTCCACCGTGCTCAACCGCATCAGTCTCGCGGCGCGGATGATCGCGACCGAGATCATGCGTGCCGGCTTCGTCGGCAAACTCGGTTACACCGGCACCCAGAACGTGCAGGCCGAGGAGGTCCGCGCCCTCGACGTGATCTCCAACGACGTGTTCAAGCAGGTGTTCGAACTGATGCCGATGGTGTCGGCGATGGCCTCCGAGGAGATGGAGGACATCCACTGGTTCAACGACGACGGCTCCGGCAAGTACATCCTGACGCATGATCCGCTGGATGGCTCGGGCAACGTCGACGTGGCCGGGCAGATGGGGACCATCTTCGGGATCTATCGCCGGACCACGGCGGCGGGCAAGCCGACCTTGCCCGACTTCCTGCAGCCGGGGCGCAATCTGGTGGCCGCGGGCTACGTGCTGTATGGCCCGTGCACGATGCTGGTCTACACCGTCGGCGGTGCCGTCAACGGCTTCACGCTCGATCGGTCGATCGGCACGTTCTTCCTGACCCATCCGAACCTGCAGATTCCGGAGGGCTCTGGCACCTACTCGGTCAACGAAGCCAACGAGACCAAATGGGATGCCAGGACGCAGGCGATGGTGCGCGCGTTCCGGCTGCAGCAGACGCAGTGCGGCAAGCGGGCGGCGCGCTACGCCGGCGCGCTGGTCGGCGACTTCCATCGGACGTTGATCAAGGGTGGCATCTACATGTATCCCGGCGAAGCCAAGAAACCGGAGGGCAAGCTGCGGTTGCTGTACGAGAACGCGCCGTTGGCGATGGTCTGCGAACACGCCGGCGGCATGGCGACCGACGGCCGGCAGCGGATCCTCGACATCGTCCCGGACCAACTGCACATGCGGACGCCGCTGTACATCGGCAGCAAGGGCGACGTCAGCGAAGTGATGCGGATGCTGGCCTAGGCTACACGCCGGCCGAAACCACCGTCGCCGCCCGCGCGCCCGCGGGCCCGGAGGCGGCCAGCGCCGCGCGGAAGCGCAGGTGACGCCGCCGCGACAGTTCGACCAGCGGCCGCCACGCGGGGCCGACCAGCCGATGGCGGATCAACCAAGGCCACAGCCAGTTCGCCTTCTTGTAGAGCAGGCTCATCGCCAGATAGGCGGGCACCGCGCCGCGGTCGGTGGGGCGCCGGCGCCAGATCGAACCGAGCGAGAACAGCGTGTCGTAGCACCACTCGTAGCCCTGCTGCAGCCGTTCGGCCGACATCCTGGCCGGGGCGAAGACGACGTGCGCCGTGTCGTAGCGGTCCCAGTCGCGATGCAGGATGCGCCCCTGTCGTTCGAGTTCGCGGAACATCGGCGTGCCTGGATAGGGCGTCAGGATGTGGAACGTCGCGCACTCGAGGCGCACGCGTTCGATCCAGCGCACCGTCCGTTCGAACACGTCCGGGTCGTCGCCGTCGAAACCGAACACGAAGCTGCCGTTCACCTGGATGCCGTGTCGATGCAGGATCCCGACGCGTCGGGCGTAGTCGTCGGGCGCCGGGGTCTTCTTGCGCGCGGCGGTCAGGTTGGGGCCGTGCAGCGATTCGAAGCCGATGAACACGCCGGTGCAGCCGGCGAGCGCCATCGCCCGTACGGAGGCCGGATCGTCGGTGACGTCGATGGTGACCGCCGCGCTCCAGATCTTCTGCAGCGGCTGCAGCGCCGCGCAGAGTTCGTGCAGGAACGCCCGATTGGAGCCCAGGTTGTTGTCGGTGAACACGCCGTAGGGCTGGTCGTCGGCGGCGAACTCCGCGGCGATCTGGGCCGGCGAGCGCATCTGGTAGGGCACGCGCAGGCCGTCGGTCGCCAGATAGCAGAACCCGCAACGGTTGTGGCAACCGCGCGTGGCGATCAGGCTGCTGGTGGTCAGGAACGACCGGCGGGGCAGCAGGTGGCGTGCGGGCGCCGGGTCCTGGGCGTAGTGCGGTGTCGTGAAGGAGCCGCGGTACTCGGCCTGCAGACAGCCGCGTTCGACGTCGGCGAGGATCTCTGGCCAGGTCTGGACCCCTTCGCCGATCGCCAGTGCATCCGCATGCGGTCGGGCTTCGTCGGGGCACGACAGCACGTGCAGGCCGCCGAGGATCACGCGGGCGCCGCGGGCGCGGTACCAGGCCGCCAGTTCATAGGCCCGCCGGGCGAACGTCAGGTGCACGCTGATGCCGACGACCTGCGGGATCGGGTCGGCGGGCGGCGGGCCCTGCAACAGGTTCTCGTCCCAGAGCTCGATCCGCCAGTGCGGCGGGGTCGCGGCGGCGATCGAGGTCAACGCCAGGGACGGTGTCAGCACGTGTTTGCCGAAGCTGGCGTTCGGATCCTTGCGATAGAACGGCTGGATCAGCAGCGCGCGGTGCCGCTCCGGGGGAGCGTTCGCGGTCGGGCCGGGGAGGGCGGGGGGATCCCGCATCGCGCGGGGAAGTCGGCGTGCCATGCCGACATGCTACCGGCAAGCACTTTACAATGCAAAGTGAAGGCTGCGGAAGCTACGCGAGTAGCTCCGTGACCACGCGACCGGCGACGTCGGTCAGCCGCCGTTCCAGGCCGTTGTGCAGCGCGGTCAGCCGTTCGTGGTCGAGTCCAAGCAGGTGCAGCACCGTCGCGTGCAGATCGTGCACCGTGACGATCCGGTCGACTGCGCGATGGCCGAAGTCGTCGGTGGCGCCGTGGCTGTGGCCTTGGCGCACGCCGGCCCCGGCGAGCCAGCAGGTGAAGCCGTCCGGGTTGTGGTCGCGGCCCTGCGCGCCCTTCTGGAACGTCGGCATCCGGCCGAACTCCGTGCACCACAGCACCAGCGTGTCGGCGAGCAGGCCGCGGCGCTTCAGGTCGAGCAGCAGCGCTGCGGTCGGCTGGTCGAAGGTCGCGCCGTGCACTTCGTACTGCGCCGCCAGATCCTTGTGGCCGTCCCAGTTGCTGATGCCTTCGCCGCCGGTCTGGTAGGCGCCGTGGAACAGCTGCACGACGCGAACGTCGTGCTCGAGCAGCCGGCGTGCCAGGATGCAGTTGCGCGCGTACGCCGCGCGCAGGTCGGCGATCCGCGAACCGCCGTGGTCGGCGCCATAGAGCGCGAGCACGTGCGCCGGCTCTTGTGCCAGATCCGCGACCCGCGGCACCGCGATCTGCATCCGCGCCGCCAGTTCGTGGCTCTGCGTCCGCGCCGCCATCTGATCGTCGCCGCCGGTGCGTGCCGCATGCCGTTCGTTCAGCTCGCGCAGGAACGCGCGCGTCGCCGCGTCCTTCGCCGGCGACACGCCGTCGGGTCGCGCCAGGTTGCGGATCGGCTGCGCGGCGCTGAACTCGGTGCCGGCGAACGCCGCGGGCAGGAAACCCGGGCCCCAGTTGTTGGCGCTGTTCTGTGGCTTGCCGCGCGGATCGGGGATCGCGACGTAGCCGGGAAGGCTCTGTTGTCCGGTGCCCAGGGCGTGGCTGACCCACGCCCCAAGGCTCGGAAAGCCGTCGAACGTGAAACCGGTCGACATCACGTTCTCGCCGGGGCCGTGCGTGTTGGTCTTGCTCTGCATCGAGTGGACGAAGCAGAGGTCATCGGCGAGTGCACCGAGGTGCGGCAGCAGATCGGCGACCATCTTGCCGGTCTGGCCATGCGGCGAGAATCGCCACGGACTGCGGGTCACCGCGCCCTGTTCGCCCTGGAACGTGATCAGGCCGTTGGCGCCGGGCAGTGGCTGGCCGTGTCGGCGGATCAGTTCGGGTTTGTGGTCGAACGTGTCCAGGTGGCTGACGCCGCCGCTGCAGAAGATGACCAACAGGCGCTTCGCGCGTGCCTGGAAGTGCGGTGGTCGGCTCGCATGCGGCGCGCGCGGATCGATGACTGGTCGGATCGGCGCTTTCGCCGAGGTGGTCACCGGATCCTGCGGCCGGCTGCCTGGCAGCGCCATCGCCCCCAGACTCAGGCCCAGACCTTCGAGGAACCGGCGGCGCGGCAGCATCGGCGTCATCGGATGAACAACAGTTCGTTGGCGTTCAGCAGTGCGCGGCACAGCGCCGGCAACCCCTCGGTCTCAGCGAATGCGATCGCCGGACTGGTATCGGTGCCGGCAGCTCGACCGAATGCCAGCGCGAACGCGCGTTCGACCTGCGCGGCCGTCGTCTCACCGGCCTCGCCGCGCAGCCGTGTGGCGAAGCGTTCGGCCTGCGCGAGCACGAACCGGCTGTTGAACAGCGCCAGCGACTGCAGCGGACTCGTCGACGCCATCCGCTTGGGCATCGCGAGACTGCCGTCGGGACAGTCGAACGCCGAGAACACCGCATCCGGTTCCATCCGCACCCGGAACGCATAGACCATCCGGCGCCAGCCCTCGGGCCCGAAGTCCTCGATCGGCCGGTAGTGGTAGACGTTCTCGCGATCGACGTGCAGCAGCGGGAAGCTCGGGCCGCCGCGCGCATCGTCCAGCGTGCCGGCGACCGTCAGGATGGTGTCGCGGATCGCCTCGGCTTCGAGCCGTCGCGGGGCGTAGCGCCACAGCAACCGGTTGTCGGCATCGATGCCGACGGCGCGAGCCTCGGTCGCGCTCGCCTGCTGCCAGGTCGCCGAGGTCAGGATCCGTCGAACGATCGCCTTGCTGCGCATGCCGCCGGCGACGAACTCGCTGGCCAGCCAGTCGAGCAGTTCGGGATGGCTCGCCCGGGCGCCGTTGCGGCCGAAGTCGGACGGCGTGGCGACGAGGCCCTGGCCGAACAGGTTCTGCCACAGCCGGTTGACCTGCACGCGCGCGGTCAGCGGATGATCCTGGCGGCCGATCCACGCGGCCAGCGCGATGCGCCGTTGCTGTTCGGGTGCGTCGATCGGCAGCGCGAAGGGCGAGAACAGGGCCAGGGCGCCCGGCGGCACGACCTCGCGCGGCTGCATCGGATCGCCGCGGTGGAAGCGATGCGTCGGTCCCGGCGCCACGAAGGTGCCGGCATAGGCGAGCGGCGCCGGCGCCGCCAGTTCGCGCGCGGCGCGAGCGCTCCGCAGACGCTCGAGCCAGGTCGCGACTTCGGCCGGCGCCTGATCGCAGCGATGGCGCAGCGTCGTCGTCGCGACGCTGTCACCGCCCAACGGCCGCCGATCCGCCGAGCTGGCGACCTCGCGCCACACACCGTCGTCGTCGCCCAGCTCGATGCGATACGCCGTCGCCAGCCGGTCGCGGAAGCGGCCGTCGCGATCGCGGGACCAGACGATCCGGTCGACCCGTTCTGCCCTGGCGAATTCGATCTGCACGACGCCGCCGCCGACTTCATTGGAGATCCACGAACGCGGATTGCCGGTCTGGCCGTCGTTGACATGTTCGCGCTGGTGGATCGCGTGGCCCGGCAGCGTGTCGGAGACGGTGGCAACGGCGCCGGCCGTCGCGACGGCGACATTGACGTCGCCGGCCCAGACCTCGAGTTCATCGAGGCACGGCTCGCCGACGTTGGTCGCGAAGATCGAGAAGCGCACGCGTCGCGCCGCCTGCGGCGCAAACCGCTCTTCATTGCGCACCGGATCGACCGGCGGCCTGTTGGCGCCGACATCGGGCGGCGCCGGCGGCAGTTCGACATAGGGCAGCAGGCGCCGTTGCAGTTCGGCGATCTCCCGGTCCAGCGTCGCCACCTCGGCCTGCTGCTCGGCGGACACCGGCAAGGCGCGATCGCCATGCCGCACGCCGGCGAACACCGCCGCCAGCGCGTGGTACTCGCGCTGCGAGATCGGATCGAACTTGTGGTCGTGGCAGCGCGCGCAGCCGACCGTCAGGCCGAAGAACGCGGTCCCGGTCGTCGCCACCATGTCGTCGATCTCATTGGCGCGCTGCGTCGCGGTCAGCGCCGGATCGGGGCTGCCGACGATGTCGACCGGGCCGCCGACGAGGAATCCGGTCGCCGCATCGGCGCCGAAGGCGTCGCCGGCGATCTGGTCGCGGACGAACTGATCGAACGGCAGATCGGCGTTGATCGCCGCGATGACCCAGTCGCGGTAGCGCCACGCATGCGGGCGTTCGCGGTTGGTCTCGAAACCGTTGGTCTCGGCGAAGCGGACGACGTCGAGCCAATGACGGGCCTGCCGTTCGCCGTAGCGCGGATCGGCGAGGACGGCGTCGACCAGATGCTCGAACGCGCGTGGATCCGGATCGGTGACGAATGCATCGATCTCCGCCGGGGCGGGCGGCACGCCGAGCACGACCAGGTACAGCCGGCGGATCAGGGTGCGGCGATCGGCGGTCTGCGCCGGGCGCAGGCCGTTGGCCGCCAGGTTCTTCCGGACGAAGCCGTCGATCGGGTGCGCCGCGCCGGCGGGGGGCGTCGGCCGCTGCACCGGGGTGAAGGCCCAGTGCGTCGATTGCGCGTTCGCCAGCGCGATCGTGGCCAACATCGCGGCAGGGCTCAGGGCAAGCCGGGCGGACATCGTGGAGTCAGGCAGCAACCAATGGGAAGACGAGGACGAGCGCAGCAGTCAGAAGGAGGTGGCCAACATACCGTACGCACGCCGCCGCTGGTGGCAGGTTGCCGCGGCATCCGTGCTCGTGTTCACGGCCGCTCTGGGATCGACGGCGTCCACCGGCAGCATGTATCG
Source organism: Planctomycetota bacterium (assembly GCA_016713175.1). Lineage (GTDB taxonomy): Bacteria > Planctomycetota > UBA1135 > UBA1135 > UBA2386 > JADJPQ01. Next base: position 94,804 of record JADJPQ010000014.1, on the reverse strand, counting down.
CGGCCCGTGGTCTGACTCCGCCTTCGTGGCCGCACTGAATCGCGCGCGAAGGGTGACGGAACTCGCCGATGAGTTCGCCGCCGACGCGAGCCGGCTCCGCCGGGTGGTCAGCGGCGTGGGCGTACAGGAACTTGCCGAGGAGATCGACGCCTGGGGGCGGCCGCTGACCGTCTTCGCGACCAGAGCGGAGGTCGCGATCGTGTCGCGAGGGCCCGATGGATTCCTCGGCACGAAGGATGACGAAAACTACCGGCTGGGAACGAGGCCTCGCAGTCGCGTCAGCGGGCGATCCCGCAATCGGTGATGCCGCCGGGCTCGGGCACCGCGACCGGGAACTGCACACTGCCGGCGACGACCTGGATTGCCTCCCGGCTCGGCACGCCACCGATCGAGAAGCGGCCGCCGAGATCGGTGAAGCCGCCGCGGCCCGCGACCTCGACCCGCGCGTTGACGACGGGGCGCAGTTGCGCATCGAGCAGCAGTCCCTCCACGGTGGTCAGCGGATCCGGCAGTTCGACCCGCAGGCGCGTGACCGCCAGAACGCCGCGCCAATGCGCGCCGAGGAACGCTCCGCCGGGACCGCGCGGTCGGACGACGCCGCTGCCATCGATCTCGACGACACCCGGATCGCTGACGGAGAACACCGTGCCGGCCGCCGCCGAACCGACGTCGCGCGCCGCGCCATCGGTCGTCGTGGCCGTCACCGTCAGCTTCGCGGTCTGATCGGGCCGCGTCAGCGATTCCGGGTTCACGGTCGCCACCAGGCCGACGATCCCCGGCACCAGGCCGGGTGCACTGGCCCGCGCCGGATCGCGATCGCCGAGCAGATAGCGCAGCGGTTCGCTCGGCAGCGGCAGCAGCGGCGCCGCCGTCTGGCCTTCGCCGGCCACCACGGCCGGGGCGCCGCGCACGGCTTGCAATCCGCCGAGCCACGGCAGCGCCATGGCGAGCGAACGCTTGCTGACGACGATCCGATGCTGCAGGCGAACGTCGAACTGTCGCACCGATCCCCAACGCTGCAGGAAGCGCGCGCGCGCCGCGTAATAGGGATCCTCCATGCCGATCCCGTTGAACTCATAGCGGTCGCCGAGTTCGACATCGACGACGGCGTCATAGGTGCCGGCGGCGCGATCGATCCGGACCCCGTGGACCCTGATCTTCGACTGCCAGGGATGGATCTCGCCGATCGCGGTCGCCAGATCGGCGCGCACGAACCGGAAGCCGCGTGCCGGCACCGTGAAGTCTTCGATCGTCGTCGCGTCGGCCGGCGCGCTGGTCACGCGTTCGTGCAATGCTCCCGCCACCGGGCGATAGACATAGACGAAGAACTCCAAGGTGCCGGCCGCCAGTTCGGAAACTTCGCTGCCGGCCGGATAGACCACTTCGTCGCGCTCGCCGTGCAGGAAGTGGTTCATGTGCGTTGCCGAGGTGGTCCAACCGAGTGCGGTCCAACTCGCAATCAGCGAATTCAAGGTCGCGCGGGCGTTCTGCAGGCGCTCGGGCGTCGCCGCCGCCGGATCGTCGGTGTTCCAGTCGAAATCCGCTGTTTCCGCCATCGTCGTCCGGCGGCCGAGCAGGCAGCACAGGCCACCGCGCCTCAGGCCGTGATCGACGTCACTGGTCAGCGTGCGGCCGTCGCGGGCGACGGTGACATCACACAGTCGGGTCAGTTCGGGGAAACGGCGCGCACAACGTCGTGTGCATCCCGGCAGGCAGGCCGTCGGCATTGGGCAGGGTGATGGCGATGGGCGGGTCGAACGTCGCATCGGCAGGTTCGAGCAGCCAGGCGAGCCACGGGGTCGCGGTTCCGGGCCCGAGGTCGAGCTGTTCGAGCGGCACCTGGGCAAGCGCGATTGCCGTGCCGGTCGGCGCCGGCGAACCGTCGGCAAGCCGCATCGAGCCGGCGGCGATCCGCAACCGCAGGCCGTCGATTCCCGCAATCGTCAGCACGGTGTCCAGATCGCGGCGATAGGAAGCCTGATTGCGCGGGTCGACGATGGGCAGCAACGTCGGCAGCGTCGGCGCGGCCGCGTCGGCGTGGACGTTCAGTCGAAGCGTCAGGGGTCTGCCGCCCGGCAACGCCAGCGCGAGTTCCTGGGGGCCAACCGGATTGCCAGCAGCAAACGTGGCCGCAGCAATGCCGTCGCCATTCGCTGTCACCGTGACGGACGCGGCCCCGCCAAAGCGACCCTCGCCGCGACGCACGGTGAACGTCACGGCGGCGGCGACCGGATTGTGGCCATCGGTCGCGCGAACCCGCAGCGTCAGCTCCGAGCCGGGTGGCAGTTCGACCGGTGGTGTGGCCAGCAGTTCGAGATGCCGCGCCGGGCCGGGGTCGGCGACCGCCGAGAACGTCGCGGACGCACCGCAGCCCGCGCTGCTGACCTCGACGCGCTGGGTCTGGTCACCGGCCGCCGTGCCGAGTTGCCAGTGCGCGGCGGCGATGCCGTCGGCATCGGTGCGGACGCGCAGGACCGGGCGGGCGATCGTGCTGTCGATCGCCGCGAGCAGGCCGTCGCCGCGGGTGATCGCGAAGGTCACCAGTTTGTCGGCGAGGGGCTGGCCGTTGGCGAGGCGGATGCGGACGCGCAGGGGCTCGGCCACGCGGGTCCAGACCGCGGCGCGCTGGGCGTTGCCGGCGAGCGCTTCGATCGAGGCCAGTGGCTGCTGCTGGGCGAGAAGGGGCGGCAGCAGCAACGACAGCGCGAACGTGCGGGCCAGGAGCATCGGGGGCGTGGATCGTAGCGGCGGCACAGCCGTTCATCGGAAAGAACGGGCCTTCGGGTGGATCCCGGAGCCCCGCAGATGTCTGGCGGATCGACCAGGCCCACAGTTTCTTGTGTACTGCCGCCCACTTCCGGGAGAGTTGCATCGCATGCGGCCCGTTGCCGAACCGACGCCACGCAGAAGCAGCGACGATGGCGCGATCGTCGCCTGGGTGCGGCAGCATCAGGTCGGCGTGTGGCGGTTCTTGCGGCTGCTCTCCTGCGACGCGGCGACCGCCGATGAGATCGTGCAGGACGCGCTGCTGGTCGGGCTCGAACGCGGACTTCACACCTGCACGGACCGGACCCAGGCCGCCGCGTTCCTGCGCACGACCGCACGGCAGCTCTGGTGGCGCCGCCGTCGCGATCGTCAGCGCAACGACGAGCGGCTGGCCGCCGCCGCGACGGCCCTGTGGCAGCGCGATCATGCGCACGACGACGGCGAGGCCTGGCTGTCCGCCCTGGACACCTGTCGCGCGACCCTGCCGGCGCGTTCGCAGCAGGTGCTCGACCGCTTCTATCGCGATGGCGCGAGTCGCGCGGTGATCGCGAGCGAACTCGGCGTGACCGAACACGCCGTTCGAGTCCTGTTGCAGCGGGTCCGGGCGGCGTTGCGTGCATGCATCGAACGGAGGTTGCGGACATGACGATCGACGAACCAGTGGAGAATCAGCGGCTCGATTGGCTGCTCGCCGAACGGGTTGCCGGCGAACGTGCGGCCGACGCGGCCGAGCAGGTTCTGCGGCGCTTTCGTGCCGGCGAGGGCGCCGATCTGGCTGCTGGTCTCGAAGCGGCACCGCGGCGGCGCGCCAGGTCGACGTTCGCGCTGGCGGCGGCGTTGTTCGGTGTCGCCGTCGTGTTGCTGGTGGCGTGGTCGGTCCGTTCGTCCGAGGAAACCCCGGCCCAGTCGCCGGAGAAGCCGGCGATGGTGGCATCGGCAGACGACATCGACGCCTTGCCGGCCAACACGGTCGCGGTCGAAGCGTTTGCGCTGGATGACGCCGCGGTGGCGCGCTTGGCGCGACTGACGGATCTCCGGGATCTCAGCATCCACTATTCGTGGAACGCAGTGGCCGGGCTCGGGCTGAAGACGAGAGCACCGCAGCCACCGCCGTCGATCACGCCGGCGGCGTTCCCGGTTCTCGGCAGCCTCAGCAAGCTGCGTCGGTTGCGGATCGAGGGCGCGCATCGCGCGTTCGCCGCCGAGACCACGTCGCCCGATCCGATCGCCGAGCTCGAGCGCCTGCCGTTGCTGGGGGAACTGACGCTCGCGTTCCTGGACAGCGAGGACGGACAGCTCGCGGCGCTGCCGCGGTTGCGTTCGTTGCGGTCGCTCGACCTGTCGTGGAACCACGGTTTCGGCGCGCGCGGCATCGACGCGATCCTGCGCTGCGAGGGGCTCGAACGGCTGCGGCTCGATGGTTGTCAGCAGCTCCATGGGGTCGAACTGGGGCGGCTGGCGGCCCTGCCGCGCCTGCGCGAACTCGGGTTGTCGCTGATCGATGGGTTCAATTGGCGCGCGGGGATGGGGGAGGATGAGCGGTGTCGCGAACTGCGGGCGACGGCGGAGCGGCTCCGGGCGGCGGCGCCGTGCGGGCCGACGGATCAGGCGCTGGCGCAGCTGGCGGGGTCGACGTCGCTGCGGGTGCTGCACATCGGCGGCGGCGCGTGGACGGATGGTGGGTTGGCGCCGCTGGCAGGGTTGTCATTGGTCGAACTCGATCTGTCGTCGGGGCGAGCGCGGCCGGGGGATCGTTGGGTGCAGGAGTTGCCTGGTTCGCTCCGGGTGTTGGTGGCGCCGCCGGATTGCACGGACACTGCGTGTGAAGGGTTGTTGGCGGCAGTGCCGGAGTTGGAATCGCTGGATATCTGTGCGAGCTATCAGATCACGGATGCCGGGATCGCGGCGGTTTGCCGGCTGCCGCGGTTGCGGTCGCTGTGGATCCGCCAGATGCGTGGATTGACGGCGGCCGTGATCGACGTGCTGTGCCGGTCGGCGACGATCGAGGAATTGGATCTGCGGCACTGCGACTTCGTGACGGCCGAGCACGAACTGCGCCTGCGGCGGGAGATGCAGCGGCTTCGGGTGCTGCAGACCAGCGTGGGGGCGCCGCGGTAGCAGGGGATCACTTCGTCCACGCCTTGGGTGTGGCGTTGCGGGGGTGTTCGAACCAGGGCGGTTGCCAGATGATGGGGCCCGACTATGCTCTGGCTCTGGAGACTGTTCATGCTGCTTGACCAGGAATGGTGTGACGTGCTGGAGCGTCTTCGCCGGCGATGCCGAGTGCCGGCGGAGGCTGACGACCTGGTGCAGGAGACTGCGGTGCGATTGGCGATCGTGCTCGACGCCGCCGCGACGCCGGTCGATGCGTTGCGGCTGGGCACGGTGATCCTGCGTGGCCTCGAGGCGGATCGGTGGCGCAAGCGCGGGCGGCAGCGCGTTGGCTGTGTCGGTGGCGCCATCGACCAGTTCGCAGCGCCAGAATCCGATGACGCCGGAGGGGGGGGCAGTCTGGCGCAATTGTTGGCGGCCGATCCCGAGTTCGGCGCTCCCCTCGTCCGGTATCTCGCGTTGCTGCTGCTGATCGTCAATGGTTGTCGGACCGATCGTGCGATCGCGGCGGAACTGGGCGTGCAGCACCAATCGGTTCGGCAGCGTCGCGACCGACTGGTGATGGAATTGTCCGCGATTGTGGAGGAAATCCACGGGCCCGTACTGGCAGACGAACGGTACAGGGGACAACGCGAGTGGGCGTCCGTGGCAAGGGGCCACGGGGTGCACGCGCGGGAGAACGAACGCGGAGGCTGACGGTGCAACTACCTGGACGACGGATCAACTACGGCGAGAACCTCTACACACCCTGGTTCTCGCGCGGCGGCGATTCGATGCTGCTGCGGATTGAAACGCTCAAGACGGTGTTCAGCAGTGGGATGGCCTTGTCCGTGAAGGTCGAGACGAAGAACGAGGATGAGCCTGTCGGGGTGCCGACCTACCTGACGTTGGCGTCCAGTGGAACCGCGTTGGATCTGGCGACGAGCGCCGGTGATTTCGCGATCGGACTCTACCTTTCCAACAAGGCGGGCACCGAGGGGACCAAGCAGCAACTGCGTCTGGTGTTCGCGTGGACTGCAGGGACGGCTCCCAGCAACTCGGACTACGCCGACATCCGGGTGCTGGCACCGGTGTTTTTCGACGCGGCGAAGGTCAACTGAAGGAGACATGTCATGTACATCGGCACGTTGGTGATGGCGCCCAAGGGCACGGCTGGCACGAGCACCTACTACTACACGCCGTGGATGCCACGGCAGGCACAGAACGCCTGGTTCACGTATCAGCTGATCCAGAGTCTGCTGGCGTCGGGTGGCGTGTTCGCGATTGTCCCCTACCACAAGAATCGGGAGGACCGTGGTGACGAGGGGACTGCGGTGAGCGGGTCGTTCACTGAGATCGTCAGCGGGACGGGCTTCTACCAGATGAAGTGTGAGGGGTTGAAGGAGCTCGTGCGCTTCAAGATCGAGGTCAAGGTCGGTGGCGGAGGCTACCCTGAGGGTGCGGTCTACCGGCTGCTGGCGGCGATGTGGTACGACAAGGCCGTATAGGTTGACACGGAGTTTGGCCATGGGTGCCTGCGGATGCACAGGATTCGACTTTCTCGCTGAGCTTCAACTGGGTCGTTGCGGCGCAGAGAGGAGTTGTGGGTGTCAAGGAGCGGGCATTGTCATGGACCCGCACGCGACGTCGCACGGTCGTGGAGGCTGTCGCTGCGGTGGCACGCCACGCTACGGTGACTGCTCCGAAGACGGAGCGGTGGCCGGCGGCTGGGTATTGGCGTCTGCGTCGACGGATCCCGGCCTGACGGATCCCGGCCCGTTCGCTACGCCTGCAGAACTCAATCGAAAGGGTTGCGGCATTGAGTACGCGTCCGGCCTGTTTGCCTCGCTGGATTCCTGGCTACAATCCGATGGTCTGCCCGAACCGGGGCCGTGCTCGGCCTTACGATATCCCGCGGCAGGGTCTCAGGTCAGTTTCGATGGCGAACCGAGTTCCGGCCAGGAGGATCCGGGCACTGGTCAGCAGGATCCGCCTCCAGGGCGCCCGATCACGTTCACTGGGGCGCACACAGCCGAGCCCGCTCGGGGCGACTTGCCCGCAGGCTCTTTGACATATGAACTAGGCGAGGATTTCGGCGTTGCGACCGCGAGACGAGTGGTTACCCGGGGCCGAAAGAGCGTGGATGCTCGGTTGAGCCGTGAGGAGTGGTATCGTGCGTCTGTGCAGTGTGTTACGAAGTATTACCTGCATCTTTGGATTGACAATTTCTACGCGAGCAGGAACGGTTGCGGTCCTCGTGATATTACTGCTGTTATGGCGTCTATTGAGCGCGGCGTGCAAAGACAATTTGGGTTTGTAACCTGTAGTTGCAGCGAGCTGACTGGCAAGGACGTGAGGGGAGAGGGCTGTGCATTCATGCTCAGAGTTGTGTGGCACATCATGCCCGCGACTGGCGAAGATGACGGCTTCTCATATGGTCCGTACCGAACGCAGAAGATCAGGATCCGCTGCGCCAAGTGGCCGGAGAAACCCTCCCCCTTCCCTGGTGTTCCGGCAGGAATGGACCCACCACCATTTGGGTGGACAACGCCCGACGAGGAGGGGTACATTTATACCACGGATCCCACGACCAACCCCCCACCAGGTATTCGCAATCAGACAATAGCGGCGCACGAAATGGGGCATATTCTTTTTGGGACGGGAGGCGATGTTCCGCCTGGATGGGATGCCACTGGCCACCACAAGCCTCCTGGGCTCATGACGGGCCTCGGTCTAACAGGCGCGGAGCGGCTTACGTCCGAGGAAGCGTGCGCGCTGGTCAAGAAGTACGCGGCGTGTAGCATTGAGGAGTGCTGCGATATAGGGCCTATCACCCCAGCGCGGGTCAAAGTGGGGGCTCCTGCAAAACAAATGATAGGCTTCCACGAGGCTTGGGCTTAGGAGATACCGTCGGCAATGGAAACCGAGCGAGCACGCGGGCGAATGCACTGTGCGGTCCTTGGCGCTTCGGTGGTTGCGGGGGCGTTTGCATTCGCGGCGTGCAGAGTTGCGTCGGGGGTCGAGAGCACAGCCCGGAGAGTCGAGACTGCGCTTACTGCAAGACACATGCTCGCTTTCCTGGCCGCGGAGGGCGTCCTCCAGGGCACTCTCCGCTGGGCGAGTGAGAGGCCCTTCTTCGGGAACTTCGATCTGGATGGTCGACGCGTGGATGTGTTTGAGCAGTCGTCGCGTACGTGGGGCATTCGGCGCGTGGAGTGGTTCGGATACGCCATGGACTTCGTGGGACAAAACGTGCTCGTTCCCTACATGTCGAGCACCGATCCTGGTCTGGTCTCGATCGTGGATTCCAGGACTGTCATGCCAGTCGATGGCAGCAGTTCATGGTTGCCGGACCTGGTTTGGTTGCGCGAATTGCCTCTGGCAGAGATTCGGATGCTATTGCCGCGCGACGATGGCGTCGATCGCACGATGACCGGGCTGCAAGACAAGGAGGCCGATCAAGACAAGATGACAGCGTTGTTCGAGGACGCGCGAGAGGGTGTTGACTCCGGGCTTGCGGCATGGCTCTTGGACCGCGCCGCGAACCCAAGGAAAGAGCGTAACATAGTGGGCTACTTTGGAAACTGGGTGTCCTATGGGCATTCCAAGGAAGTATTCGCGTTGGCTTTGTTGTGTCAGAGGCGCGGCTGGGACAGTTACTTGGCGTACCCCAGTGACCAGGACCAGCTGATCCGAGTGGCGAGAGCGATAGCACTAGTGATACTGGCACAGAGGTTCGCGAGCCAGCGCTTGTGACCGATATGGCTTGTGGCCTCCGGCGGTCGGACCGCTGCCAAGCCCCGGAGGGACCCTCTGCTCGTTCGGTGATGAATAGGGCAAGAAGAGGGGCGGTGCTGGGGCGTGGGCGCGTGGGCGAAGGAAGGACGGGAAGCACGAGTGTTGGGGGTTCGAAGTCAATCGGATCCGGGCGCCACCACGACCCCCCAGGGGCTACGGTTTCTGGGCCGCTTTCCCCCTTCCCTTCCCGAGGCAACTACCTACCATCTTCGCCCCCCGAACGAGGCCACCCATGAAGATCGCCGACGTGATGACCGCCGCCCCCCGCACCGCCACCCCCGACGACCGTCTCCACGACGTCGCCCGCGTGCTGTGGGAACGCGACTGCGGCTGCGTCCCCATCGTCGACGAGCACAAGAAACCCGTCGGCATGATCACCGACCGCGACGCCTGCATGGCCGTCTACACCCAGGGCAAACGCCTCGACGAGATCCCCGCCCGCGCCGTCATGAGCCGCAACCCGGCCATCTGCCGCGCCGACGAACCGGTCGAAGCCGCCGCCCTGCTGCTGCGTTCGCGCCAGATCCACCGCCTGCCTGTCGTCGATGCCGCCGGCAAGCTGGTCGGCATCGTCTCGACCAACGACCTGATCCGCGCCGTCGCCAAGGATGGCCGCGGCGACGCGCACGAGAAGCTGGTGCAGACGCTAGCCGCGATCGGCGCCCCGCGCAGCGCGCCGAAGGCCGAGAAGGAGAAGTCGGTCGTCGTTCCGGCGGTTGCCCCGGCTGCGACCCCGGCACCGACGCCGCCAGTCGCCGTTCCGGCCCCGGTTGCCGCACCCGCGGTGCCGGTTGCGGCCAAGGACGGCAAGGACAAGAAGAAGAACGGCAAGGCCAAGAAGAAGTGAGCCCATGAAGCCGTCGATCCCCAGCGGCACCCGCGACTTCGGCCCGGCGGAGATGTACCGCCGCAACCGCTTCTTCGACGTCGTCCGCGAAGTTTTCTCGCGCTACGGCTACCAGCCGCTGGAGACCCCCGCGTTCGAGTATCTCGCGACGTTGACCGGCAAATACGGCGACGAAGGCGACAAGCTGATCTTCAAGATCCTGAACAGCGGCGACTTCCTGGCGGACGCCGGGGCGGAAGCGCTGGCGAACAGGGACCACAAGAAACTGCTGCCGCAGATCTGCGACAAGGCGCTGCGCTATGACCTGACCGTGCCGTTCGCGCGGTATGTGGTGATGCAGCAGCACCAGCTGACGTTCCCGTTCAAACGCTGGCAGATCCAGCCGGTCTGGCGCGCCGACCGCCCGCAGAAGGGTCGCTATCGCGAATTCGTCCAGTGCGACGTCGACGTGATCGGCAGCAAGTCGCTGCTCTACGAACTCGAACTGCTGCAGATCCTCAGCGAGGTCTTCCAGCAGCTCGACGTCGGCATCGTCATCAAGCTCAATCACCGCAAGCTGCTCGCCGGCATCGCCGAACTGGTCGGTTCGGCCGACAAGCTGATCGACCTGACCGTCGCGATCGACAAGCTGGACAAGATCGGGCTCGAGAAGGTCGAGGCCGAGCTGAAGGAGAAGGGCTTCGACGACGCGGCGCTGCTGCGCGTTCGGGAGGTGCTGCGGCTGACTGGCGACAACGACCAGAAGCTCGCGGCCTTGGGCCGGGTGCTGGCCGGAACGGCGAGCGGCCCGACCGGCGTCGCCGAGATGGCCGAAGTGTTGGCGCTGGCGCAGCGTTCGGGCAGCAGGCTGTGCCCGATCGAGTTCGACCTGTCGCTGGCGCGCGGACTGAGCTACTACACCGGCGCGATCTTCGAAGTGAAGGTCCAGGACCCGCGCTCGACATTCACCAGCTCGATCAGCGGCGGCGGCCGCTATGACGACCTGACCGGCATCTTCGGCTTGCCGGACATGTCCGGCGTCGGCGTGAGTTTTGGCGCCGATCGCATCTGCGACGTGTTGGCGGAGATCGCCGGCGCCGGGGCCGAGACGAAGACCGCCACGCGCGTGCTGGTGGTCAACTTCGGCGCCGCGGAGCTGGATTACGCGCTGCGGATCGTCCGGACCGTCCGGCAAGCCGGGGTCGCCGCCGACCTGTATCCCGAGGCGGCGAAGCTGAAGAAGCAGTTCGGCTATGCCGACGCACTGGGCATCCCCTATGTGGCGATCGCCGGTGGCGACGAGATTGCGGCCGGCCAGGTGACGGTCAAGAACCTGAAGACCGGCGAGCAGCAGAAGGTCGCCCTCGCCGACGTCGCTGCGACGGTCCGCTGACCCCGTATCCGAACGGGTACGAAGTGGCGCAGGTGCCGCTGGCGGCGACGCCGATCAGTGCGCGTTCGCGGGGCTTTCGTGGCAGCATGGTCGTCGCGAGGACCCCATGAACAAGCTCCAGATCGTTTCGCTCTTGCTGCTCGGTGCCTGTGGCACGCACTCGGCCGGCACCAGCGCCGCCGCCGTCGACCTGCCGTTCGAACGACAACTGCTGGCTGCCGCGAAGACGTATCGCGAGTGGTCGCGCGTCTCCGACCAGGCCAACTGGGCGCCGACGATGTGTCGGATTCCGCCGGCCGCGGGGGTTCGGCGCAGTGACAGCAGCGATGCCGACACGCATGGTCGCAAGCTCTACTTCCTGTTCGCCAAGGACGCGGCGAGCTATCGGGGGCTGTGGGATTTCGAGCGGCAGACGAAGGACGAACAGGCGGCGGCGGTGCGGGCGCTGCAGGGGCAGGTGCTGGTCAAGCAGTCCTGGCATCCGGTCGAGGTCGATCGCGCCAGCGTGCCCGAGCTGCGACCACAGGCACCGGGAGGCCGCGAACACCCCGAGGAGTTCGCGGTCGACGGCGACCGCGCGTTCCGCACCGGGCAGCAGGCCGACCTGTTCGTGATGTTGAAGCTCGATCCGCAGACGCCTGGCACCGACCAGGGCTGGGTCTATGGCACGCTGACGCCGGATGGCAGCCGCGTCACCGCGTCGGGCCGCCTGCAGAGTTGCATGGAATGCCATGTCGACGCGCCGCGCGACCGACTGTTCGGGCCGATGCCGCCGCGTACGAAGTAGGGCCCGGCTGTCCGGATCCTGGTCGCGAGGGCCGGGTCGATTGCCCGCCATGGCCGCCCGTTCGTTCCCGATCCGGACACGACGCGCAATCTCGCCGATGGCCCGGGGTTTGTGCTGGCACTGCCATGGTCAACCTCCGACCCGCGTCGCTGTTCTTCCTCGCCGCCGCCGCCCTCGCGCAGAACCCGTGCGGTGAGCCGCACCTGCTCGGCATGCCGTTCCCGAGCGGCGCGATCGACGGTCGCCTCAACGATGTGTTCGCGTTCTCCAATCGCGACCTGTGGGCCGTCGGCAACTTCGCGCGCGAACTGCAAGGCAACCGCAACACCTACTCGTGGATCCTGCACTGGGATGGCGACCGCTTCACCCAGGTGCCGTCGCCGAGTCCGGGCATTCCCAACCTGCGGACCTGGTGCGAACTGCACGCCGTCGGCGGTTCGTCGCCCAATGACGTCTGGGCCGCCGGCACCTACGAGCGCCAGTTCCCGAACAACGGCCATGTCGGCCCGCAGATCCTGCTGTTGCACTGGGACGGCTCGTCATGGACGCAGATCCCCGAGCCGCTGCCGCAGTTCACCTACATGGCGTCGTCGAGTGGCACCCGGGTCGACGACATCGTGGCACTCGGACCGAACGACGTCTGGTTCTTCGGCTGGTGGCCGGGCGATCAGTTCACGTCGGCGGGGCCGCTGTCGCTGCATTGGGACGGTTCGAACTGGGCGATCGACATCGGTCCGCTGCCCAACTCGAATTCGCGCTGGGGTTTCGTCGACGTCGATGCCGTGTCGCCCAACGAGTTCTTCGGCGTCGCGTCGACCGGCAGCGGCAACTATGGCCACTGGTTTGGGCGGTGGAACGGCAGTTCGTGGTCGCGGATCACCGGTTTGCCGACGCAGCCGGTGACCTACTACCAGTTGACGACCGTGTGTCCGGTCGGCTCGAACGACGTCTGGATCGGCGGCGTCGAGTCGGCGCTGAGCGGTGGTGGTGGGCCGGTGCCCTACGTGCTGCGCTGGAACGGCAGTTCGTTCACGCGCCACGCGATGCGGGGCTTCCCCAATGAGATGGTCGCGTTCGCGGCCAACGACATCTGGGCGTTCGGCACGTCGATCGAACACTGGAACGGCACGGCGTGGACGCTGGTGCAGGATCTGCAGCAGAACCTGCTGTCGGCGCAGGGCATGGAGGCGATCGCGACCGGTCCGTGCGAACTGTGGACCGTCGGCACGCAGTGGAGCGGCACCGTGACCAACCGGGTGTTGCCGCTGGCGGCGCGGGTCGGCGGCGCGCAGGGCGGCAGTGCGTCGCTGCGGCTGCCGTGCTTCACGCCGCAGTTGCGGCAGAGCCTGCTGCCGCTGACGACGCCGCGGATCGGCCGGACGCTGCGCGTCGTGGTCGACGATCCGCTCGGCACGTTCGGGATGAGCACCGGGATCCCGACGATGTGGCTGTTCGCGTTCACCGGTGGGGTCGGTTTTCCGTGCGGCACGACGATTCCGGGGCCGGGGATCGGCGGCACCTCGATCGAGGTGATGCTCGACAACTCGGCGACGGTCGCGACGACGGCGATCTGGACCGGGCCGGGGCAACCGGCCGAACACGTGGTGCCGGTGCCGGCGATCGGCAGTCTGGTCGGCGTGACGTTCGCGACGCAGGCGGCGTTCCTGGACACACGCGGCGTGGCGATGACGTCGGCGCTCGATCTGCGGGTCGGCCAGTAGGAATCCGTCGCAGGCCGCGAACGCGCCGGTCCGTTGGGCCGCTGTCCGGGTAGATGGCTGCGGCTCCCGAAGAGGAACTCGCGCGCGCCTGTGCGGCGTTCGCGGGCGAACGGCTGCTCGAACTCGCCGAAGCGGTGGCAGCGGTGCTCGGCGAGGCGGTGCCGCTGCGGGTCGACTGGTCCGGTATCGAGGGCGTCCCGGCGGTCGCGCGAGTCGGTGCGTTCGTCGGCGACGAGCTGGTGCCGGCGTTCAGCTGGTTGCGGGCGGAGGACCGGCGCCTGTTACTGCATCTGGTCGACCGGATCGACATCCGCTTCGCCGTGTCGGCGCGTGGGCGGGTGATCCGGTGCATCAACGAGGCGTTGGTGATCGGTCTGCCGCCAGACGCTGTGGTGCCCGAGTGGCCGGCAGCGACCCTGTGCCGCCTGCTCGAACTCGACCTCGATGCCGAAGTGGCGCCGGTGCTGGCGCATGTGCAGAGCCGGGTTGCGACTTGGGAAGAACGCTGCGGCGGTGGCCGATGGCTGGTCGACTGGGTCGGGTTCACCGGCCACACCGATCCGCGGCAGACGGTCCTCGCACTGCACCGGCTGGCTGCCTTCGTCGATCAGGCCGGCAGCGCCATGGAGAAGCGCCCCGGGCAGATCCGACGCCTGGTACTCGTATCTGCAACAACGTTCCGAGGCCAGTTCGTGCGCACAGACGAGAGGATCGATCTGCACTGGGATCTGGACCTGACCAACGCGCCGCCAAGTGCGTCCACAGTGGTGGCAACCATCGAGAACGCGCAACGCGACGCTCAACTGGGGCGGTAGTCTGTCCGCGTGTGCCGGCGGATCGGTGCGGGAAAATGTCGCGGTACTGAGGCCCGAACGGTACAGTTGCATCATGGCGCCGAGTTCCGCCGGTGACTGTTCGAGTGGTCAGGTCTGCGGTTGCTCGGACCGGGCCGGGTGGCTGGCCGATAGGGCCGGGTGTGGTTGCGCCGGCAGCCCCTCGTTTGAGTCAGATCATGACCACCACCTGGCCGAAATATCGCGTCGGCCAGGCATCACGGTCACCGCGGATGACATATGGGTGGCCTGCGGCCGTCCCCGAGGCATGAACGTGGGCATGACTCAGGTTGTCGCCGTTGAGCCGCGGCCGCTGCGGCCGTCGGCTCCAACTCAGGCAGCCGTTGCCGGTGGTCCGCACGGTTCCTAGTAGCGACCATGCGTCTGCACGACCAGAGCCGACTGAAGCAGGTGCGAGGCTTGATCGCGGCCGACCGGCGGAGTCGGCGGCACCGGCGAGACCCGGTCCAGCGTTGGCTGGAACAGCAACGCCGTGAGGTCGAACCCGGCACGTATTCCGAGCCGGTCCTGATCTGCGCGCTTTGCGCTGCCGCCGAGTACTGCACTGCACCGGCTGGCATTGGCGACGATTTCGAGTTCTGGCTGCGGCGCGCTGCCCGGCGAGCGGCGCAGGGCACGCTGCGGCCGCAACCCGTCGTCGTCGCGATCGCTCGGCTGATGAACCAGTGGGTGTCGCTGCTGAACACGCTGAACGAAACCGGTCACCGGCGGTTGCTCGCCGACCTGATCGGATTGTTGTCAGCGTTCTCCAGCGAACTGGAACGGTATGGTCCAAGGACGCTGAAGTTGCCGGAGGCCGAACCAACCATCGAGGAGTCAGCTGCGAAGGTCGGTGGGCCAAAGCTCCGACCGAAGCAACCACGTGGGCCGGCGCGTCGCGCCAAGAGTGCGTCGCGTCGCTGAACTCGAGCCCCCCATGCAGTATGTGAACCGGAAGCGGCGGACTCGCTGGCGCGCGCTCATCAAGGCGGACCGGCGACGTCGCGGCCAGCCGGACGACCCGGTGCAAGCGTGGTTCGAGCAGCACCGCACGGTTCCGAAGTCGGGGGAGTTGCCGGAGCCCGTGCTCCTCTGCGCGATCGCGGCCGCGACGGCCTGGTGCACCGCTCCGGTTGGCGTCGCCGACGACTTCGAGTTCTGGCTTCGCCGGGCAGTGCGGCACCGGTCGCGGCGTGCGGCGAAACCGCATCCGATCGCGGTCAGCACCATCCGCCTGCTCAACTCCTGGGTGTCGATGCGGCGCACCCTGGAGGAAAACGGGCATCGCCGGCTCGTTGGCAGCCTCCTCGGCCTGCTGTCGGCGTTCGCGGACGAACTGAACGCATTCGGGGCCCGGCCGGTGCGTTCGCCGCAGTTGCCACGCAAGCCATGAGCCGAGTGATCTACGTCGACGTCGATGACACCCTGATCCGCAGCGCCGGTCCCCGCCGGATCCCGATCCCGCACGTCCTCGAGCGACTCCCCGACCTGATCCGCACCGCGACCGCCGCCTACTTGTGGAGTGCCGGCGGCGCCGACTACGCCCGCCAGGTCGCCACCGAACTCGGCATCGACCACTTGTTCACCGGGTTCCTGCCGAAACCCACGCTGTACGTCGATGACCAACCCGCCGCGAACTGGCCGAACTGCCGGCACGTGCTGCCGGCCAACCTCTGAACGGCGCCCGCCGCGCGCCAAGGCTGCAGACCCAGGCCGCCGATTGCCGAAGAGACCTTCATGGTGGGAGGATCAGGCTGGTGGGCGGTGCCGGTCGGCTGCGTCCTGATGCTGCTGTTTGTCGGCACCGTCGCGCCGCCAACCGCCGCCACCTCGCCGAAGATCGCGCCGCCGACGGAACGGGTGGTCGTGCAAGACGCCAGCGGCAACCGGTCGGCCCCGGTCCCGCTCGTGGCACTGACCACCGGCGCCGTGATCCTCGAGTTCGATCGCACCCACATCGGCCGGCGCGTCCATCTGCGGATCTGGTCGCACGACAGCCCGCGCGACCAGCCGCCCCAACTCGACCTCCGCCCGCGCGTTCGCAACGACGCCACGATCCCGATCGCCGGCCTGGCCACCGGCCGGCACCATGTCGTCTGGCTCGAGAACGGCCAGCCGATCGCCGAGGCGCCGTTCACGATCGGCGCCGATGCTGCGCGCGTGCGGCTCGCGGTCGATTGACCGGCGTCACTCCGCCAGCGTCTTGAACCGCTCCAGCGCCTGGCGCTCGAGTCCCTCGCGATGCTCCGGATGCGCGATCGACAGCAGCGCCCGCGCCCGCTGCCGCAGGCTCCTGCCGTGCAGATACGCACTGCCGAACTCCGTCACCACCCAATGCACATGCGCCCGCGTCGTCACCACCGACGCCCCCGGCGTCAGCGTCGCGACGATCCGCGATTTTCCGCGACTCGTCACCGACGGCAGCGCCAGGATCGGCTTGCCACCCTCCGACAGCGCCGCCCCGCGCAGGAAGTCCATCTGCCCGCCGACCCCCGAGAACTGCCGCGGGCCGAGCGAGTCGGCGCACACCTGCCCGGTCAGATCGATCTCCAGCGCACTGTTGATCGCCGTCACCTTCGGGTTGCGCCGGATCACTCCCGGGTCATTGACGTAGCCGATGTCCAGCATCGCCACCTCCGGATTGTCGTGCAGGAAGTCGTAGAGCCGCCGCGTCCCGACCGCGAACCCGGCCACCAGTTTGCCCGGATGCACCTTCTTGCGCGTGTTGGTGATCACCCCGAGCTCGACCAGGTCGAGCACGCCATCGGAGACCATCTCGCTGTGCACGCCGAGGGCACGGTGCGAACGCAGCGCCGCCAGCACCGCATCCGGCACCGCGCCGATGCCCATCTGCAACGTCGCCCCGTCTTCGATCAGTTCGGCGCAATGCCGGCCGATCGCCAGTTCGACGTCGGAGAGCGGGGTGCGCGGATGTTCGGGCAGCGGGTCGTCGACCAGGACCGCGGCGGCGAACCGGCTGTGATGCACGAGCCCGTCGCCGTGCGTTCGCGGCATCGCCGGATTGATCTGCGCGATCACCGTTGGCGCCGCATCGACTGCCGCGCGCGCGACATCGACCGAGACGCCGAGGGAGCAGAAGCCGTGGCGGTCGGGCGGTGACACGTGCACCAGTGCGACGTCCGGCGGCAGCACCGGTCCGCGCAGCAACGCCGGCACTTCACTGAGGAACACCGGCACATAGTCGGCATCGCCGGCGGCAACCGCGTCGCGCAGGTTGGCGCCGACGAACAGCGAGTGGACGCGGAACGACTGCCGCAGCCCGGGGGCCGCGTACGGCGCCGGCCCTTCGGTGTGCAGATGCACGATCTCGACGGCGCGCAGCTCGGTGGCCCGCGCCGCCAGCGCCTGCACGAGGCGCTGGGGTGTGGCGGCCGCACCCTGGATGAACACGCGCTGACCCGAACGGATCAGGGCGACGGCTTCGGCAGCGGTGACGGTGCGCATGGCCGGTGCATTCGAGGCGGTGCGGCGGGCTCGGGCAAGAGCGCGGGCATTGCCGAACGCGGCGGTGGCGGCGACCATGACCCCATGCGCATCGTGTTCGCGGGTGGCGTGCTCCTTTCCCTGCTCGCGGCCCAGCAGCCGGTCGTGCCGGTCGTCGTCGGCGCGCCGACGCGGCTTGGCAGCACTGGACTCGAGATGGTGTTGCCGTCGGGCTTCGTCGCCGGCGACGTGGTGTCGGGTTCGCTGTTCGCCGCGACCGGCGCCGATGTCGGGCGCTTCCGCGAGAACCTGAATCTGACCGCCGGCCCCGAGCAGATGCCGAAGGTCGCCGACACCGAGCTGAAGAACGAGATGGTCGTCGAGCTCGGCAAAGTGTTGCAGGATTACGAGTTCGTCGAGGACGGCCGCATGGATGTGCGCGGGCGCAGCGCCTGGTGGCTGTCGAGCCGCTTCACCCAGGACGGCGTGCGGCTGCGCAACCTGCAGGTGCTGGTTCCGGGCGAGCCATGCGTCTGGTTCACGTTCACGACCACCGACGAAGGCTTCGCGGTGCGCCAGCCGGAAGTGCGCGCCAGGCTGGCGACGTTGCGCGCGGCCGGTGAAGCAGTGGCGAACAGTCCCGTCGTCGTCAGCGCCGATGGCAAGCGGCTGATCTACGACGAGTACGGGTTCTCGTTCGAGCCGCCGGAAGGCTGGCTGCAGGGCGCGGCCTCGATCCTGGTGGGTCCATTCCTGTTCGCCACCGGCAAGCCGGTCGACGGCTTTGCGCCGAGCGTCAATGTTCGGCACGCGCCCGCCGCGCCGCGGATGGACCCGCGCGTGGTCCGGCAGGAGCTCGAGGCGGAGTTGCCGAAGCTGTTCGATCGCAGCGTCATCCACGAGTGCGCTGTCCGCACGGTGGGCAAGCTGAAGCCGGTGCGCGCGCGGGTGACCTGCCACAAGGACGACCGCCAGTTGCACATGCT
Source organism: Planctomycetota bacterium (assembly GCA_016713175.1). GTDB lineage: Bacteria > Planctomycetota > UBA1135 > UBA1135 > UBA2386 > JADJPQ01. The sequence goes on along the minus strand of JADJPQ010000014.1, from coordinate 76,159 downwards.
GCTGTACTACGTGCCCGGCAAGCCGCATTCGTTCGTCGTGACCTACACGGTGGCCGGGTCGGAGGTCGACAGGCTGCTGACCAGGCTCGATGCGTCGGCGGCGACGATCGCCATCGTCGAACCGGGCAGCCGGCCGGTGTCGGCCGACAAGCCCAAGTAGCGGACTCAGTAGTTCCGATCGGCCTGCGGCCGTCCCCGAGGCATGAACGTGGGCGCGGCCCAGGTTGTCGCCGTTGAGCCGCGGCCGCTACGGCCGTCGGCTCCAACTCAGGCGGCCGGTGCCGGTGGTCCGCACGGTGCCTAGTAGGTCTGGTACTCGAGCGAAGTGACCAGCGCACGCGCGATCTGGGCGGGTTTGCCCTGCGCCATCGCCGTCGTGAACGCCTGCTGTTCACGGGCGTTCGGCTCGCGGGCCAGGTAGCGCAGGAAGCAGCGCTGCACGAACGCGGCGGCGTCGCCATCGTGCTCGGGCAGGCGCGCGTGCTGGCTGTCCAGCAGCACTTTCGCCAGCACCGCGCGCAACGGGGTCGGATCCGCCATCGATTGCATCGCCGCGCGGGTCTGCCGCAGTTCGTCGTAGTCGGGCAGTCGGCCGAGCAGGTCCTGGTAGAGGCCGCGGAGGAACTGCCGTTCGGACTTGCGGCGTCGCTGGGCCAGGGCCTGCTGGTAGCGTTCGCCGACCAGCCAGTCGCCGACGATCGCGAAGAACCGCGTCGGATCGGCGTGCAGCGCCGCGACTTCGCTGGCGTCCTTGCCGAGCAGCGCGTCGAACAACCGGCGGTGGTGGCGACCCAGCAGGTGGCGGGCGGCGTCCTGGTGGCGCAAGGCGATCTGGATCAGGTCGGACTGGTTCTGCGCCAGTTCGCCGAGGAAGCGCTCGCGCGCACCGTCGTAGACCTTCTTGCCGGCGACCAGCGTCGGCTGATGCTTCTTGTCCTGCACCCGATAGCCGAGCGTCTGCTCGAGCAGCACGGTCACGAACGTGTCATTGCCGGGATTGCGCAGCGTGAAGCCGGTCGACAACAGGATCTCGGCAATGGCGTCGCGCGCCGTCAGTTCGCGTTTGTGCAGCCGCGCCGGCAGGCGTTCGATCGCTTCCCCGCGAGGGCGGAACTGATCGATCAGCAGGAAGTACCACAGTTCTTCCTCGAGCCAGGCGGTCGCCGCTTCGCGGGTCCCCAGCAGTCGCGGCACGACGACGGCGAGGTCGGCGCCGAGGAACGCGGCCCGCTCGGCATCGGTCGGACTGCGTTGCAGGATGTCGAAGGTCAGGCGCTGCAGATGGCGCGCGGTGACCGGTGGACGACGGCTGGGCTCTGGCATCGGCAAGCAGGAGGCGACGATAGCACGGCGCACCGGTGGTCCGGTCGGGCGCTACTACCGGTGGTTGTGTTGGTGAAAAACGGCACCCGCCGCTTGCATGACAAGTCGTCCGGGGATAGCTTGCCGCGCCGTCGAGGCCGATCCTGTGTGTTCGGCCCAGACCTCGCCACACAACAGTGTGCGCCGGCCAGAGGGTCGGCACTCCTGATGACCTCGTGGCGGTCGTCGCTGCGCGACGGCCAGATCGATGGGTGGGCTTCGCGACGCTTGCCGTCGGGACCGTTCCAAACGGAATCTCGCAACCGGGCACGCGATGTTCTTGGCGAGAAACTTCGACCGTCGGGGACGGCGGTCGGTGGCAGCAGTTCGGTTTTGATCCCCTCGAGCCGTTCCCCTCGAGCCAGGCCGCAAGTGGCAGCCACTCTGCCTCGGGCGGTGATACCACGGGCCGGATTCCTCGCGAAGCGGTCCAGGATGCAGGCATGAGCATCAGCGACAACGACGTTCAAGGCGGCATGGAGCCGACCGGAGACCACAACAACCCCGATCGTCGCCGTTGGCGTGGCGGCAGGCGGCGCGGCCGTCGCCGTCGCGGCGGTGGCGGAGGGGGCGGCGGCGGCGGTGCCGGCGGCTTTGGCGGCGGGGGTGGTGGTGGCGGCGGCTTCGGCGGCGGCGGCGGTTTCGCCGGCGGTGGCGGAGGTGGTGGTGGTGGTGGTGGCGGCGGAGGGGGCGGTGGTGGCGACTACCTGCCGCAAGTCGATGGCCCGACCGAAGAGGTCACCGGGGTCCTCGAATACACCAAGGAAGGCAATGGCTGGCTGCGCAAGTCCAGCAACAGCTACCAACCCGACTCGATTCCCGGCGGCGACCCGTTCGTGCCGATGTCGCTGATCCGGACGTTCCGGCTGCAAGAAGGCAGTTCGGTGATCGGTCAGGCCGGTGTGCCGGGCCGCGGCCCGCAGCGGATGACGATGGTCTCCGTCGATCAGGTCGACGGTCTGGGCGCCGAGGCGTCGCGCGATCGCCGGACGTTCAAGGACATGACGGTCATCGACCCGCAGCCGATGTTCGTGCTGGCGCCGGGCGACGACGACATCAGCCTGCGCATCGTCGATCTGTTGTGTCCGATCGGCTACGGCCAGCGCGGCCTCGTCGTCGCGCCGCCGCGTTCGGGCAAGACCGTGCTGATGCAGAAGATCTGCCACGCGATCGCCGAGCGCTACCCGGAAACGCACATGATGGTGCTGCTGATCGACGAGCGGCCCGAAGAGGCCACCGGCTGGAAACGCAGCGTCGAAGGCCCCAATCGCGAAGTGCTGGTGTCCACGCTCGACGAAGGGCCCAAGCACCACATCGACGTCAGCCGGATGTGCCTGAAGCGGGCGCAGCGGCTGGTCGAGACCGGCCGCGACGTCGTGATCCTGCTCGACTCGATCACGCGGTTGACGCGCGCCTACAACAGCTTCCTCGGCGGTCGCGGCGGCGGCACGATGTCCGGCGGCCTGGGTGCCAAGGTGCTCGAGGAGCCGAAGAAGTTCTTCGGCGCGGCGCGCAACTGCGAAGAGGGCGGTTCGCTGACGATCCTGGCGACGACGTTGGTCGACACCGGCTCGCGGATGGACCAGGTCATCTTCGAAGAGTTCAAGGGCACCGGCAACATGGAGCTGGTGCTCAACCGGCAGCTCGCCGAGCGCCGCGTGTTCCCGGCGATCGACATCGAACTGTCGGGCACCCGCAAGGAAGAACTGCTGCTCGGCCCGGAGACCACCAAACGCCTGTATACGCTGCGGCGCGTGCTCGCGCGGATGAACGCGCTCGACGCGATGCCGCTGCTGATCGACCGGCTGATGAAGACCTCCGCGAACAAGGAGTTCCTCGACTCGTTCCGACTGGACGATTGACCGGACCCGACGCCACCGTGGTGCCTCACCGAATGCGGCTTGACCGGACCCGGCGGCCCGGCCGGGAGCGATTCCCGGCCCCGTCCGTCGAGGCGCCGCCTTCTCCTACCTGCGGCGCCGCCTTGCAGCGGCGCTGCTTCGTTTCCACGACCATCCTGCTCCCATGATCGAAGTCGACCAGCTCGAGAAGAGCTACGGGTTCGCGCGAGCGTTGAAGGGCATCTCCTTCCGCGTCCAGCGCGGCGAGGTCATCGGCTTCCTCGGCCCGAACGGGGCCGGCAAGTCGACGACGATGAAGATCCTGACCGGCTACCTGCTGCCCACCGCGGGCCGCGCGTCGGTCGCCGGGTTCGACGTCGTCGAACGCTCACTCGAGGTGCGGCGCAACATCGGCTACCTGCCCGAGAGCACGCCGTTGTACGCCGAGATGCGCGTCGACGACTACCTGCGTTTCTGCGCCGAGATCCGCGGCGTGCCGCGGCAAAAGCGCAACGTCGCGATCGCGCGGGCCGTCGAACTGTGTGCACTGCAGCGCGTGGTCGGCAAGAACATCGTCGAGTTGTCCAAGGGCTACCGGCAGCGCGTCGGGCTGGCGCAGGCGATCGTGCACGAACCGGCGGTCCTCATTCTCGATGAGCCGACGTCGGGCCTCGATCCCAACCAGATCATCGAAGTGCGCAAGCTGATCGAACGGCTGGGCAAAGAGCACACCGTGATCCTGAGCACGCACTACCTGCAGGAGGTCGAGCGGGCCTGTTCACGGGTCATCATCATCAGTCAGGGGCTGATCGTCGCCGACGACACCCGCGATCGGTTGATCGCGCAGCTGCCTGCGGGCGCCGTGATCGCGACGATCCGCGGACCCGAGCCGGCGATCGTGGCGCAGCTCGGCGAGCTGATGCCGGGGCGGGTCGCGTCGGTGCTCGAGCGTCACGATGGCGCGGTCACCGTGCGGATCGAGGCCGGCGACGGCCGGGCGCCGGTCGAGGAGGGTGTTGCCCATCTGATGGTCAAGAACGGCTGGGGCCTGGTCGCGATCGGTCGCGAGCCGCGCACGCTGGAGGACGCGTTCCGCCGGCTGACGCTGCAGGCCAGCCAGGAGGCGATGCATGCGTGAATCCCTGGTGATCTTCCGCCGCGAGCTGAAGAGCTACTTCCTGTCGCCGATCGCCTACGTCGTCGGCGTGTTGTTCCTGATCGTGCAGATGGGCTTTGCCGGCTTCTTCTGCCTGATCGATCGCGCGCAGGCGCGGATGGACGGCTTCTTCACGCTGCTGCCGTTCGTGCTGGTGCTGTTCCTGCCGGGCCTGACCATGCGGTTGTGGGCCGAAGAACGCAAGGTCGGCACGCTCGAGCTGCTGATGACGTTCCCGGTCCGGATCGGCGCGCTGGTGGTCGGCAAGTTCCTGGCGGTGATGGCCTTCCTGGCCGTCGTGCTGCTGTTCACGCTGGTGCTGCCGATGATGCTGACCGTCTACGGTTCGCTCGACTGGTCGCCGGTGATCGGCGGCTATCTGGCGTCCTTGTTGATGGCCGGCGCGTTCGTCGCGGTCGGCATGGTCTGGTCGAGCGTCACGCGCGACCAGATCGTCGCGATGCTGCTGGCCCTGGTGTCGCTGGCGCTGCTGCTCGGCATCGGCGTCACCTGGTTCCTCGACCTGATCGGCATCACGCGCGGCCTGCCGGATCTGGTCGACTGGCTCGGCATGCCGCGCACGATCGGCATCGCCGCGCTCGATGTCTGCGCCGCGATCAGCCCGTACCGCTACTTCGAGAGCGTCGCCCGTGGGGTCATCGACACCCGCGATCTGGTCTACTACGCCTGCTTCTGCGGGTTCTTCCTGTGGCTCAATGCGCTGGTGCTGCATGGCCGGCGGCAGAAGGGGTGATGCGATGAACGCCAACCCACGTTTTCTTGCCTGCGGGTTCGTTGCCTGCCGTCGCCAAGGCGGCGGCGCGTTGGCCGGCATGCTGCACGTGCTGCTGCTGCTGGTCGTGATCGGTCAGGTCGTCTATCTCGCGTCGCGGCACCGGCTGCGCTTCGACCTGACCCAGGACCAGCTCTACTCGCTGTCGTCGGCGACCCGACGGCTGCTCGGCGACCTGCAGCAGCGACTGGTCATCGAGGCCTACTTCAGTCCGAAGGACGATCTGCCGACCGCCGTGCAGACGCAGCAGGGCACCGCCAACGTGCGCGAGACCCGCGCGGTGCTGGACGGTTTCCTCGACGAGCTGGTGCAGCTCGGCCGCGGCAAGGTCGTCGTGCAGCGGCTGAACCCGAACGATGACAAGGACATCGCCGATCAGTGCACGCGGCTCGGCATCAAGCCGTTGGACCTGCGCACCGGCTCGACGACGTCGGTGCAGCTCAATCGCCACTGGCAGGGTCTGCGGCTGTTGTATGGCGGCAGCCGCCAGCGGGTGCTCGAACAGATCGCACCGCCGAACTCGTACCTCGCCGAGGCGGTGCTGACGCCGGCGATCAAGGAAGTGCTGACCGAGAAGAAGCGCAAGTTCGGCTACATGGAGTGGCCGGTGCAGGCGCAGGCCCAGCCAGGCCAGCCGCCGCAAGGCATCGGCTGGAACGTCGTGCGCACCGCCGAGACCGTGTCGCGGCGTTATGAGTTCCAGAACTACAAGGACGACGAAGCGCCGCTGCTGCCGGCCGAGTGCGACACGCTGTTCCTGTTCCGACCGAAGGATCTGACCGACCGGCAGAAGTACGTGCTCGATCAGTTCGTGCTGCGCGGCGGCAACCTGATCGTGTTCGCCGACGGCAGCGAGTACCAGATCGGCCAGAAGCGGACGTTCCAGAGCACGCCGCTGGCCTGGGACGCCGCCGATTCGCAGCTGCGCTTCGACGCACAGCTGCAGCATTACGGCATCGATCTGCGCAAGAAGGTGATCGCGGACTTCGCGCCGGACGCGACCTCGGCGCGGCAGATGATGGCGCCCTACGAGTACTACTGCCTCGCGACCATGCAGGGCGCGATGCCGGTGCAGTATCCGTACTTCTTCCATCCGGTCGGCGGCGACTGGGCCAGCACCGCCAAGCAGCTTGCCAAGGGCGACGCCGAACGCGAGGCGCTGTTCCAGAAGACGCTGCGGCCGGGCATCGACACCGAGGAAGGGCTGTTCGGCGTGTTCAAGAAGACCGCGCGTGGCCCTGGGTTCTATTGGCCGACCTGGGTCGACCTGCGGCGCAAACTCGACGCCGTCGATCTGCCGGCCAACGTGACCGGACGCGTGCTGCTGTGGAGCAGTCCGTTGACGCTGATCGAGGACCCGCCCGCCAATCTCGATCCGATGGGCAGCGGCGATCCCAACCAGCAGATCCAGTACTTCCGCAACACGTTCCAGGCGCCGCTGATGAAGCGGCTCGAAGGCGAACCGCGGCGACAGGCGCCGCTGATGGTCGAGGTCAAGGGCACGTTCACGTCGTTCTTCAGTGAGCGCGAACGGCCCAAGCGCCCCGCCGAGATCAAGGAAGAGGAAGCCAAGAAGAAGGCCGCCGAGGAGGCCGCCGCCAAGGATCCGTTGACCGAACCGGTCAAGGACGCGCCCGATGCGCCGGTCGCCAAGGTCGACGAACAGGGGCCGCCGCCGCCGAAGACCGACGACCAGGGCGACGCCGTGCCGAAGGTGGTACCGGAGGCCGACAAGGTCGTGCAAGGCACCGCGCCGGGCCGGATCGTCGTGATCGGCGACAGCGACTTCATCCGGGATGACTTCGTCAACCAGAGCTATGCGCGGCTGGGCGGGCCGTGGTCGATCGTCGGTCGCGACTTCTTCACGCTGCTGCTCGATTGGGTGGCCCAGGATCGCGACCTGGCCGAACTGGCGTCGCGGATCCCGACCGATCGGACGCTGAAGTTCCTCGAACCGGTGGCCGGCGGCACCGAGGATCCACGTGCCGCCGAGCAGCGGCTGGACCGCAAGATGCGGATGCTGCTGGCCACGAATGTGTTCCTGCCGTGCGCCGTGCTGCTGTTGATCGGCCTGTTGGTGTTCCTTGCGCGCCGCGCGCAGAAGCGTTCGTTCCTCGATGCGATCGGCAACTGAACGGAGACCACGATGAACCTCGGCAAGTCCAACCTCGTGCTCGGCATCGCCGCGATTGTGCTGTTGGTGCCGACCTGGCTGTCGCTGCGCAGCGAAGTCGAACTGTTCACCGACCTGGCGCAGGTGCCCAAGCTGTTCGGCGGCTTCACCGCCGACAACGTCGCCGGCGTCATCCTGGGCGAGCCGAAGGCCGAGCAGCCGGCGCCGCAGCCGAACCAGGATCCGAACCAGAAGCGCCAGATCGACCGCAACCTGCTGCAGTTCGTCCGCGGCGACAAGGGCTGGACCCTCGGCGCCAATTCCGGCGACCTGTCCGGCGCGCCGGTGCTGCGCGAACGGATCGACAGCGACGTGTTCAAGCACCTCGCCGAGATCAAGAACGACAAGCAGGTGCTGGTCCAGCCGCTCGCCAGCGAGCAGCAGCTCGAGCAGTACGGACTCGACGAGTTGCACGCGTTCGTCGTCAAGGCGGTCGATGCGCAGAACGGCACCATCGCCGAGCTGTTCGTCGGCAAGGAAGCGAGCCCCGGGCAGTTCGGCAGCGAGGCGGTGCGCGGGGTGTTCGTGCGCCGGACCGACAGCACCGACGTGATCCTGTACGAGGTCCCGTACTGGCGCCGCGACATCAAGGCCGACCAGTGGCTCGATCGCACCGTGCTGAAGCTGGAGCCGACGAAGGTGCAGCGGATCGCGCTGAAGTCCGGCACCTACGGCGAGTTCGTGTTCGCCAAGAAGCCCGGCTCCGACGCCACCTGGGAGGCCGCGCCAGCGCCAGAGGATCTCGGCGCGATCCGCCAGACCGAGGTCGAGGGGCTGGTGCAGCGCCTGCGCTGGGTGCAGGCCGCCGATGTCCGGATGCCGCTGCAGCGCGCCAACAAGAAGCCGCTGGGTCTCGAGCCGCCGCAGATCGAAGTCCAGGTGACCACCAAGGACGGTGACCTGGAGAAGACGATCATGCTGGCCATCGGCACCAAGGTCGACGGCAAGAACGAGGTCTATGCCCACAGCAGCGAGCACGCGTTCCTGCTGACGCTCCCCGCGCACGTCGTCTCGCCGCTCGAACGCAGCCCGCGCGAATACTGCTTCGACCCGAAGGGGCCGCCGCCGAACGAGGCGAAGCCCGGCGACGCGCCGCAGGACGGCGGCAAGAAGCCCGAAGAGCCCAAGTAGGGCTGAAGCGCGGCGTCCGCCAGCGTCCCGAATCGGGACCGCTCCGATCGCACCATGGCAGCGGCAACGGCGCGCCAAGGCCGCGCTCCGGCCCGCCATCGCCGTCGACCCACGGCGACCAGAAGCGTCGCGATGGCCGACACTACTGCATCTCCTCCTTCTGAGTGGGCCGGGGTGGGGGCGCGGTGCCCCTGTCCCGGCCGTTTTCTTCGCGGCGCAGTTGGCGCATGATCGCGGTCGTGTCGGAGGCAGCCGTGGTGGCGCCGGGCGATCGGCTCGGTGCATTCGTGCAGCGTGCGCGCAGAGGCCATGCGCGGGCCGGGCGCCGTCGTGCCCTGGCCGTGGTCGGCGCGCCGCTGCTGGCGGTCGCCGCGCTGGTCTGCTGGCTGATGCCGGCGTGGATGTGGCCATGCCTCGCGACCGCGCTGGTGGTGGTCCTGCTCGCCATCGCGATCGCCGATCGCCGTGGTCGCCGGACCGATCGCACGCGCCTGCTGCAGGGCCTCGAAGGCGAACTGCCGCACGCGGCCGCGACCGGTGATGCGCTGGCGGCCTGGCTCGAACAATCGGTGGGCGAGGCGCGGCAACGGCCGATGGCGCAGTGGTTGGCCAACGATCTCGCGGCCACGCTGACCGCGCTGCCGCCGCAGTCGGTCCGCCGCGTCGGGCACCGTCCGCTCGGCCGGATCCGTGGGTTCGTGCCGCTGGCCGTCGTCGCCTGGCTGGCCTGGCTGCTGTTGCAGTTCGGGCTGCCGCCGCTGCCGGGATTGCTGGGCGGGGCGCCGCGCGCCGACCGCGGTGGTGCCGGGGGCGTCGGGGAGACGCCGACGCGCGGCAACGATCCGCCGCAGGAGCGTGAACCGAAATCGCCGACTGCGCTGCCGCCGCCACCAGAACCCGAGCCGCCACCGCAACCGCCGCCACCACCCGAGCCCGAACCGCCGTCGCCACCGCTGCCGGTCCTCGACCTGCCGCTCGACACCGGCGTCGTCGTGCCGCAGTTCGTCGACGACGGTCCGACGCGCAAGTTGCTGGCCCAGCGCGCGCTGCTGCCCGACTCCGGGGCCGGCGCCGAACCACCACCGGCGAGCACGGGCGCTGCGCGCACGGGGTCGTCGCCGCCGGAGCAGACGCCGCGCCGGCAATTCGAACGCGCCGCCGAACGCGCCGCGCGCGCTCGCCACGTGCCACCGCACGAACAGGCGATCGTGCGCCGGTTCTTCGCCCGTCTGCAACAGGAGGCGAAGTGAAGGTCTGGCCGCGGCCGCCGGAAGAACCGTTCCCGCCGCCGTTCCAGGCGATGCTGACGGCGATCCTGGCACGTGCGGCGCGCGTGCAGGGTGGTCGCACCGAGGTGGCGCGCGCGCGGCAGCGGGCGTTGAGCCAGAGCGGCACGTTCGTCGGCCATCGCGCCTACGCGCCTGGCGACGACTTGCGCCGGCTCGATTGGCATGCGTTCGCGCGCACCGGCCAGCTGTTCCTGAAACTGCTCGAAGAGGAGGAACGGCGGCAGACGACGCTGCTGCTCGACACCTCGGCCAGCATGCTGGCGGGCGAGCCCGCACGATGGACCGGAACGCTGCGGCTGGCGGCGATCCTCGGCGGTCTGGCGCTGCGGCACCTCGATGGCGTGCGGGTGGTCGCCGGCGGCACCGATGTCGCGTTTGCGGGTTCCGCCGGCCTGTCGCCGATGCTGCAGCACTTGCGGGTGTTGGCACCGCGGCCGTTCGACCCGGTCGCCGCCGCGCAGAGTGTCGTGGCGCGCGGTGCGCCGGGCCGGATCGCATGGCTGTCGGATTTTGCCGATCCGGCGGCGGTCGAACGCGCGCTCGCGGTGCTGCGCCGGTGCTCTGCGCGCGTGGTCGGCTGGCAGCCGATGATCGCCGAGGATCTGGATGTGCCGCTGCGCGGCTGGCTGCGGCTCGTCGATCCGGAGACCGGCGTCGCCGAATCGATCGCCGTCGATGCCGAACTCGCCGCGGCGATGCGCGAAGAACTGGTCCGTCTGCGGCGTCGGCAGGACCGCGCGTTCGTGTCGTTCGGCTACCCGCTGCAGCGGTTTCCGTTGCCGGCGGCGACCGACTTCGGGCTGGCATCGTGGTTGGAGGCCGCGTGGAGCCGCCGTTCCTGACGGCACCGGAGCGGCTGTGGTGGCTCATCTTGCTGCCGGTGCTCTATTGGCTGGCGTTGCCGCCGCGACCGCGGCGCGAGACCCTCACGGCGCATCTGCCGCAGTGGCTTGCCGCAGCAGCGCGCCTGCGCCGCCGGCCGCCGCGGTTCCGCCGCTGGCGCTTCCTCCTCTTGGTGCTCGCCGTCGTCGGTGCGGTGCTCGCTGCGACCGGGCCATCGCTGCCGGGAACCGTCGGGCCGTCGCGCTTGTGCGTCGTCGTCGACAGCAGTGCCAGCATGGCGCATCGGGTCGGCGACCGGACCGCCGCCGACGCCGCGATCGCCGCGTTGCGCACGGGCCTCATGAACGTGCCGCCGCATGTCGAGATCGTCGTGGTGATTGCCGGCGGCGGGGTTGCGCGGCGCCATGGCGCCGCTGCGCGCGCGTTCGCCGACCCGCTGCAACCCGCAGGGGCCGCGGTCGATCTGGCGGCGGTGGTCGCGGCGGCCGGAAGCGAGCCGGACACCGCGGTGTGGACGATCACCGACGGGCAGTCACCGCCGTTGCCCGAAGCCTCGGCACTGACGCTGTGCGGCGCCAGCGGCGACAACGCGGCGATCGCCGCCGTCGAGGTCGTCGATGCCTGGCCGCTGCCCGAATTGCGTCTGCGCGTGCAACTGCAGAGCCGGTCGCGCGCGCCCTGGCGTGGCCAACTGCAGGCGCAAGGCGCCATCGACGCTGCCGGACCGTTCGCGGTGGTGCTGCAGCCGGAGGAGCGGCAGGTCGCCGAACTGCCGTTGCGGCGGACTGCGGCCGGCGGGGCCCTGACCTTGGAGTTGCAGATGCCGGGCGATGTGCTGCCGCTCGATGATCGCGTCGTGCTGGCGTTGCCGCCGCTGCCGTTGCCGACGATCGCCGTGCTCGGCGATCGGACGTCGCCCATCGTCCGGACGGCGGTCGCGGTGCTGGCCGATGAAGTCGGCGGCAAGGTGATCGAGGGCGACGAACTGTCGCGCGCCGGGTTCCTGTTCGTCGAAGGCGGGGTTGCCGAACTGCCGCCCGGCGCCACTCGCGCGATTGCGTTCGGCTGTCGCAGCCCGGCGGCGCCGCTGCCCGAGGTCTGGCCGTCGCCGACGATCGTCGATTGGGATCGCCAGTCGCCATGGACGGCCGGCCTCGACCTGTCGGAATTGGAGGTGGCGCACGCGCTGCACGGCATCCTGCCGGCCGGCGAGCCGCTGCTGTGGGGGGGTGGTCCCGGTGGGGAACGGGTGCCGCTCCTGGTCGCGGTGCCCGGCGAGCGCCGCGCGCTGCACTTCGCTTTCCGGCTGCAGGACAGCAACCTGGCGCTGCTGCCGGCCTTTCCCCAGCTGCTGCGGCGCGCGTTCCTCGGGTCCTTCGGCGCGGCCCACCGGATTCCGGCGCCGCAACTCCCGGTACCGGGGACCGAATCGGATCTGCGGGCGCTGCCGGCGGTCGGTCGACCGTTGCCCGCCTTTGGCAGCCCGGCCCGCGACCTGGGCGCGTATTGCCTGCTGGCGGCGCTGCTGGCCCTGGCGATCCGCGCCTATGTCCGGTAGCGATCGGCGTTTGGCCGGGATGGCTGGCCCATTCGGGCCTTGCTTCCGAGGGGCGGGTTCCGTAGAACGTTCGCCCTTTCGTTGCGACCATCCCTCCGCGGAGCGCTCATGAGCCTCGGTATTCTCGGCAAGAAGCTGGGCATGACCCAGATTTTCAAGGAAGACGGCACCTGCGTGCCGGTCACGATCGTCCAGGCTGGCCCCTGCAAGGTCCTGCAGGTCAAGATGGCCACCGCTGCCGAGTTCGCCGAGGGCGACAAGACGGCTTCGGTCAACCGCGGCAAGAAGTCCGGTCGGGTCGCCCGGCCGCGGCGTGCCGACGGCTACTATGCGGTCCAGCTCGGTTTCGACAACAAGCCGGCCCGGGTCAGCAGCAAGGCCGAGCTCGGCCATGCCAAGAAGGCCGGGGCCGACGCGACGCGGCTGGTCCGCGAGTTCCGGCTGGCCGCCGCCCCGACCGTCAAGACCGGGGAAGAAGTCACGGTCAAGCTGCTCGAAGGCGTCAAGTGTGTGGATGTCGTCGGCATCACCAAGGGTCGTGGCTGGACCGGCACGATCAAGCGCCACAACTTCAGCCAGCAGCCGATGTCGCACGGCAACTCGCTGAACCACCGCACCGGTGGTGGCCTCGGTCGTCAGCACTCGATCAGCAGCGGCGTGCCCAAGGGCAAGCGCATGGCCGGTCACTACGGCGTCGAGCGCGTCACCGTGCAGAACCTCGAGGTCGTCAAGATCGACGCCGAGCGCAATCTGGTCTACCTGCACGGCGCCGTGCCGGGCCACAACCGCGGCTACCTTGTTCTGCAGAAGACCAAGAAGGTCGCTCGCGTGATCGCCGCGCCGCCTGGCGTCAAGGTCAAGAAGTAGCCGTCCAAGCCGATCGGTCTGGCCACGCTAACCAACTTTCGGAGAACTGAATCATGGCACGCTCTCGTCGTCAGAATGGCGGTCCGACCCGCGGCACCTTCAAGAAGAAGAAGCTCGGCAAGGGCCACCTCGCCAATCGCGCCCAGCCCGTTGGCTCACGCCCGGTGCTGCGGATCACCGAGCCCGAGACCCAGACGGGCGCCAGCAAGGCCGGCGCCAAGGGCTGAGCCGTCGCGTGACGCGGCGCTGCCGGCCCTGCGGTCGGCGCTCCAACGGCTGACATGGCGTTGACCCGCGCCGACGTTCTCGTGGTCGGCGCCGGTGCCGCCGGCCTGATGGCCGCCTGCTGTGCGGCCGCGCGTGGTCGCCAGACGCTGCTGCTCGAGAAGAGCGAGCGCCCTGGCCTCAAGATCCTGATCAGCGGCGGCGGTCGTTGCAATCTGACGACGACCCGCACCGGCCAGGATCTCGAAGACCAATACGGCTCGCACCGAGGTCGGTGGCTGCGGCACGCGTTGCGTTCGTTCCCTCCGGCAGCGCTGCGCGAGCTGGTCGAACGGCAAGGCGTGCCGCTGCACGAGGAGGATCTGGAGAAGATCTTCCCGGTGTCGCGCCGCGCCCGCGATGTGCTGGATGCGTTCGTTCGTCTGGCGACCGGCGCAGGCACCGAGCTGCGCACCGGCTGTGCGGTCACGTCGATCGGCCGTGGGTCGGACGGCTTTCTCGTCCACGCTGCGGCGGATGTGTTCCTGGCCCGCAGCGTGATCCTGGCCACCGGCGGACTGAGCTACCCGAAGACTGGCGCGACCGGCGACGGCTATCCGTGGTTGCGCGCCCTCGGGCACACGATCACCGCCACCTGGCCGGCACTGGCTCCTCTCGCCGTCGATGCACCGTGGATCCACGCGCTGCAGGGCATCGTGCTGCACGAAGTCGAACTCGCGGTGCTCGCGCCTGACGGCAGGGTGTTGCGGCGACGACGGCGGCCGATCCTGTTCACCCATCGCGGGCTGTCGGGGCCGGGGCCGATGGACCTTGCCGGCGACATCGAAGAACTGGCCGGTGCGGCGCGGCTGCGGTTCGACTTCGCGCCGGACCGGTCGCGCGAGCAGATCGAACAGGAATGGTTGCGGGAGGTTGCGCAACACGGTCGCCGGCACGTCGGCACGCTGTTGCCTGCCGGGCTGCCCGAACGCGCACGGACCGCGCTGTGCAGTCTTGCCGGTGTCGATGGCGCCCTGGCGGCGCTGGCCAAGGAAGCGCGCCGGCGGCTGCTGGACGTCGTCAAAAACCTGATCGTGCCGGTCCGCCGCAGCCTCGGTTATGCGCACGCCGAAGTCACGCGCGGCGGCGTCGCGCTCGACGAGATCGATGGCAAGACCATGCAGAGCCGGCTGGTGCCGGGCCTGTTCGTCTGCGGCGAACTGCTCGACGTCGATGGCCCGATCGGCGGCTTCAACTTCCAGGCGGCGTTCGCCACCGGCCGGCTCGCCGGGTTGCATGCCTGACGCGTAGGATCGCCGCCATGTTGGGCGACACGATCGTGGCGTTGGCTTCACCGCCAGGGCCGGGCGCGCGCGCGATCCTGCGGCTGTCGGGGCCGGCGGCCGTGGCTGCGGTTGCCGGCGTGTTCGCACCGCCGCCCGGACGGGTCCGCGGCGTCGTCGACGGCCTGGTGCGCTGGCGCGATGCCGCGGTGCCGGCGTTCGCGATGGTGATGCCCGGCCCCGGTTCGTTCACCGGCGAAGACGTCGTCGAGCTGCATGTTCCCGGCAGCCCCTTGCTGGTGGAACTGCTGCTGCAGGCGATTGTCGGGAGCGAACCGGAACTCGGCATCCGTCGCGCCCTGCCCGGCGAGTTCACGCGGCGCGCGTTCGACCACGGTCGCCTCGATCTGGCGCAGGCCGAAGGCGTGCTGCGGCTGGTCCATGCCGAGTCCATGGCCGATGCGGCGGCCGGGCTGTCGTGGTTGCACGGCGGGCTCGCGGCTGCAGTGGCGGCGCTGCGCGGCGAACTGCAGGATGCGCTGGCGACGATCGAGTCCGGACTCGATTTCACCGACGACGAGACCGGCGCGGTCCACGCCGCCGATTGGCAGCCGAAGTTGCAGGCGGCGCGTGCGCGTGCGGCGGCGCTGCTCGCCGCGCTGCCAGCAGCCACGTCCGGCGGCGAACTGCTGCTGGCCGGCGCCGCCAACGCCGGCAAGTCGGCATTGGTGAATGCGCTTGCTGGCCGAACCGCGGTGCTGGTCGATGGCACGGCGGGCACGACGCGCGATCTGCTGCGCGTCGAGATCGGCGATGGCGTGGTGCTGTGGGATGCGCCCGGCGATCTCGAGCAGCCGGCCGCGATCGATCGGGTGGCTTTGGACCTGCGGAATCGACTCGGCGGGCGGGGCGCCGCGGCGCTGCTGGTGATCGATCCGGAACGGCCGCACGTCTCGTTGCCGCCGCTGCCGGTGGTCGCGGTGATCTGGACCAAGGCCGATCGGGGCGTGCCGGCGCCCGCAGTCGAACTGCCGGCCGTGCCGCAGTTCGTCGTCAGTGCGACGACCGGTGCCGGGCTCGCTCCGCTGCGCGCTTTTCTGCGCGACCAGTGCACTGGCGGTCCGGTGCCGGGCAGTCCGATCCGCGCGTGTCTGGCGGCGGTCGCCGCCGCGCTGAGTGCTGCGGCCGTCCGGATGGCGCCAGAACTGGCTGCCGTCGATCTGCAGGGCGCGCTGGCGGCGTTGGATGGCATTGCCGGCCACCATTCGCCCGAAGACCTGCTCGACCGGATCTTTGGCCGCTTCTGCCTCGGGAAGTAGCCCCCGCGCAGGCGCACCAAACGCCGACGGGCGTGTGCCGGATCGCTCCAGCACACGCCCGTCGGGTCACCGGCGGCGAGGCCGCCGGCAAGGCACGTTCGGCTCAGCCGATCGTGACCGTAAAGATGTCGGTGAACGCGTTCGTCACCGGGAAGCCGCAGGCCGGGACACCGAACAGGTCGGCGCCCTGCGTCTCCAGCGGCGTGCCGATGAAGATGCCATCGCACGGGATGTTCAGGTTCAGCGAGTTCGTGAACTGCCAGTCGGTCGAGACCGACAGGATGATGCACGGGCAGACCGGCGCCAGCAGCGGCGCGCCAGCGAAGCCCCACGTCACGAAGCCGAGGCCCAGATTGCCGCTCAGCGCCGAGTTGACACTGCCACCGATGTTCGGGTTGCCGGTCACCGACAGCGACAGCGCGCCGCCGGTGCACTGCGACGCCGTCGTCAGGGCGATCGTGCCGGCGCCGGTGCCGGGCGTGATGTTCAGCGGGAAGTTGCCCTGGCCGCTGCCGAAGCCGCCGACGCGGATGAAGTAGGTGTTGCCCGCCGTCATCGCGACGCTGATCGTCGAATCCAGACCGCAGAAGTCGTCGTTGCAGCCGAGGCTGTTGCCGTTGCAGGCATCGAACACTTCGACGGTGGTGTCGTAGTCAGCGCCGCACAGCTCGATCTTGTGTGGGGCGTTGCAGGTCGCGACGTACGAGAACCACACGTCGCTGCCACCCGCGCCGCACGGCCACGCCGGGGCCGAGGTCGACGAGCAGAAGTTGTTGAACGGGCCGTTCGCGCCGGTGTTGACCGGGATCGCGCCGGCGCATTCGTCGTTGGCCGGAGCCGCAGGCGTGCACGAGATGTTCATCTCGCAGTTGCCGGTGCCGCCGCCGAAGCCGCCGAGGCGGATGTAGTAGGTGAGGCCGGTGACGCCGTAGAACGTGGCCGACGAGCCGAGGCCGCAGGAGTCATCGTTGCAGACCACGCTGATCAGACCGGCGCAGCCACCGGTGAACACTTCCAGTGCGGTGTCGAACGTGCGAGCCGCGGTGCAGGTGTCGACAGTGACGTTGCCGCAGCAGGTCGCGACGTAGGAGTACCAGACGTCGTTGCCGCCAGCCGCGCACGGCCAGGGCTGCGAGGTCGTCGCATTGGCGTTGGTCAGGCCGGTGTTGAGGCCGTCGACGACCACGAAGGCGCCCGCGCACTCATCGTTCTGGACGCCGACGCCGGCGCAGGCGACGTTCAGCTCGAAGTTGCCCGAACCGCCGAAGAACCCGCCGACGCGGATCTGATAGGTCGTGCCGATCGTGGCCGCGAACGTCAACGACGACAGCAAGCCGCAGGAGTCGTCGTTGCAGCCGAGCGAGACGCCGCCGCAGACGTCGAACACTTCGATCGTCGTGTCGAAGTTGGTGTTGGCCGAGCAGGTGTCGACCGTCACGTTGCCGGTGCAGGTCGCCTGGTAGGTGAACCAGCGGTCGGTGCCGCCACCGCCGCAAGGCCAGGCCGGCGCGGACGTCGAGTAGCCGACGTTGCTGAACGGGCCGTTGACGCCATTGACGACGGCGGCCGCGGTCGCGCATTCATCCCCGGGGATGCTGATGTCGAGCGGGAAGTTGCCGGTGCGGGAGTTGAAGCCGCCGACGCGGATGAAGTACTGGGTGCCGCCGGTGACGTTGACGGTCAGCGTCGATTGCAGGCCGCAGAAGTCATCGTTGCAACCCACCGACAGCAGCGCGCCACAGCCGCCGGTGCCGTCGAACACCTCGACCGCCGTGTCATAGTCGGCGCCACAGAGCGAGAGCGTCAGCGGGCCGGTGTAGCCGCCGATGTACGAGAACCACACGTCGTTGCCGCCGGCCGCGCATGGCCAGACGAACGAAGTGGTCGAGCCCACGTTGGTGAACGGGCCGTTGGCGCCGATGCCGACGGCGAGCGCGCCGGTGCACTCGTCGCCTTGGGCGAAGGCGGCCGTGGAGAACAGCAGCGCCACGGAGGTGGCGAGCAGCTTCTTGGAAGTCATCTGCATGGTTGCGTAGGGATCAGGATGTGTTGGTCTGGAGCGGTAACGGACCTGGGCACGAGTCCATCTCGCACGGGATCGGGCACGTTTCCGGGGTCCAGACTCGTGGGAGGTTAGCATCTCACGCGGGTTCGGGGCCATTCGAACTTCGACGCAAAACAGAGTTACCGACGCGCGACAAGAGCCCGACACGGTGTGACGCAAGAGCATTCCGCTACGGAGGTTGCATTTTCCCGAACCGAGAAAGTCGCGACCGGCGACGGGGCGGCCGGGTATCGTTCGGTTGATGGTTGGCCCTGAGCGTTGGGTTTTGACGGCGATACTGTGGGCGGTTGCGGCCCCGGCGCAACAGAAGGTGGTGCCTCCGCCGGCTCCGGTGGTGAGCGCGGAGGAACAACTGCGGCGCGACAAGGAAGCGGCGGCTCGGCCCGAGAACCGGCCGACCCAGTCCAAGATCCGGATGCCGGGTTCAGGCGCACCGTCGCCCACCGCGATCACCCTCGATCCAAAGGACCGCGACCTTTCCCCCGAAGAACTACGTCGCAAATACAAGGACCGCCTCGGCGCCGAGTTCGTCAGCTACCGGACCAAGGTCACGCCGAGCGAAGTCGTCCCCGGCGACGGCGGCACGTTGACGGTGACCATGGTGCTGCGCAACGACGCGGTGTTGCTGCCCAGCGCGAAGAACAACTTCGAGATCACCCAGGCGCAGGGCGCCGTGCTGCTCGATTGGCCGGTTTGGCGGCCGGCGGGAAGGGCCTCGGCGCCGGCGATGCGCGGCAAGCAGGCCGACGACAAGACGGCGACGTTCGATCTGAAGTTCGCGGTCGACAAGACCGCGCAACCGGGCAACCACGTCGTCGAATTCGCGGCGATGTACGAGCTGTACAACGGCAAGACCGGCGGCTGGATCGAGCGTTTCCGCGACAACATCCGGGCCGAGATCAAGGTTGCCGGGACGAACGCAGCGCCGGTCGAACCGCCGGTTGCCGATGCGCCAACGACACCGCTCGCGGCGCCAGTGACCGGCCCTGAGACTGTGGTGCACACGCAGCCCCCGGAGTCGCCGCAGCCGTTGGCTGCCAGGCCGGACGCGGCGCCGCCGGTCGAATCGTCGTGGTTGCCGTGGGGGGTGGCCGGAGGCTTGTTGCTGGCGATCGGGATCGTGGCGCTGCGCCGGCGCTGACCGTTCGCGAACGCAGCCCGGTGTCGACGGTCTGGCGTGGTGTGGTTTGGCGTTGTGTCCGCAACGTGTCCATCCGCCTTTGACACACAACCGGTTGTGGCGCTATGGTCCCGCCGGTCTGCTGGGTCATGCCGACGCGGGGTCAGCCGCGGCGGCAGGTTCGGCGAGGTCCCATGCGTTGCCCGTACTGCAAGGCCGACAACGATCGCGTGATCGACTCGCGCGCCAGCGCCGATGGTTTCGCCATCCGGCGCCGCCGCGTCTGCGCCGATTGCGGTCGCCGCTACACCACCTACGAGCGCGTCGAGACCGCGCCGCTGCGCGTCGTCAAGAAGGACGGCGAGCGCGTCGCGTTCGACCGCCAGAAGGTGCTCGCCGGCATGCTGCGTGCCTGCGAGAAGCGGCCAGTGTCGGTCGAGCAGCTCGAAGCGATCACCGATCGCATCGAACGGCAGTGTCTGGAGGCCTTCGACAAGGAGGTGCCGAGCAAAGTGATCGGCAACCTCATCATGCAGGAACTGCGGCAGCTCGATCAGGTGGCCTACGTGCGGTTCGCGTCGGTCTATCGCGAGTTCAAGGACGTGTCGCAGTTCCTCGACGAGCTGAAGCCGATGCTCGAACGGCGTCGGGAGGGCGGTCATGAAGCGGCGGGCGGAACATCTGGTTGAGAAGCGCGACGGGCGCACCGAGTTCGTGCGGGCGACCAAGCTGGCGCGGTCGATCCATCTGGCGTTGACGAGTGTCGGCGTCGACGAGGACTGGCGGGCGATCGAGGTCGCGACCGCGGTGCTCGCGGGGCTGCGGCATCGGCATGGCACCGTGCAGGCGACCCGCACGATGTTGACGACGACCGAGATCGCCGACGCGGTGCAGCAGGTGCTGGTCGCGACTGGCCATCCGGCAGCGGCGGCAGCGTACGGCGCGGAATCGGTCGAACGCGGTCGGCGGCGCGGGGCGCTGACGACGCTCGGGCGCGCCATGGCGCCGACCGACGTGCTGCCGGGCACGGGGATCCCCTGGTCGCCGACGCGGCGACTGGCGGCGGAGTAGCGGCATGAAGCTCAAGCGTCTCGTCGCCCGCGGCTTCAAATCGTTCGCCGATCGCACCGAGTTCGAGTTCGATCAGCGGCTGACCGGCATCATCGGTCCGAACGGCTGTGGCAAGTCCAACGTCGTCGATGCGATCAAGTGGGTGCTCGGCGACCAGCGCGCCAAGAGCCTGCGCGGCACCGAGATGACCGACGTCATCTTCAAGGGCGCCGAAGGTCGTGACGCCATGGGCATGGCGGAGGTGGTGATCACGTTCGAGGATCCGCAGGGCCGGCTCGACGGTCGCACCGAGATCGACATCGCCCGCCGCCTGACGCTCGACAAGGAATCGAGCTACCTGCTGAACGGCCAGGAAGTGCGGCTGAAGGACGTCCGCGACGCGCTGCTCGACACCGGGCTCGGCACCGGCGGCTATTCGGTGATGGAACAGGGCCGCATCGATGCGGTGCTGTCGGCCAATCCCGAGGCGCGGCGCGCGATCTTCGAGGAGGCGGCCGGCATCTCGCGCTTCAAGCTGCAGAAGAAGGAGGCGCTGCGCAAGCTGGAACGGACCGACCAGAACCTTGCCCGCGTCACCGACCTGCTGGAAGAACGCGCCCGCCGGATCCGTTCGCTGCGGATCCAGGCGGGCAAGGCCCGGCGCTTCCACGAACTGCAGACGCGATTGCGCGATCTGCGTTCGGCGCTGGCGGTGCTCGATGGGCAGGTGCTGCGCGCGGCGATCGCGGAGCAGCAGGCCAGGATGCAGGAACTGGCACTGCAGCTGCACGGCATCGACGAGGCACGCGATGCAGCGGCCGAGGTGCTGGCGGCCGGTGACGCGACGATCCGCGATTGCGAAGCGGCGCTGGCGTCGGTGCAGGACGAACTGCGCCGCTGTCAGGGCGACCTGACGATGCGGCGCGAACGCGGCGCGGCGCAGCAACAGCGCGCGCAGGAGCAGCGGGCCGAAGTGCAGCGGACGCGGGCGCGGCAGGACGATCTGGCCGGGCAACGCGATGAGCGCGCGATCGTGCTGGCGACCGCGCGCGATGCGCTGGCCGGCAAGGAAGCCGAGCTGATCGAACTGCACCGCGATCTGGAACAGCAGCGGCAGGTGGTGCAGCAGGCCCAGAGCGCGGTGCGGGCGTTGCAGGCCGAACGCGAACGGCTGCGTGGGCGCCAGCTCGAACTGCTGCATGATCGCACGCGGGCGCGCAACATCGCGTCCGACCAGACCGCCAAGATCGCGGCGGCGCGGGCGCGCGAGCAGAAGCTGGCCGAACGGCAGGCGGTGCTCTTGCAGGAGGTGGCCCGGCTCGACGGCGAGGTCGCGCGTCACGCCGGCGACCTGGTCGACTGGCAGACACGCGAGCGTCTGCTCGGCGAGCGCGAACAGCGGGCGCTGCTGGACCTGCAGGACGCCGATGGCGCCGCCGCGGCCCTGGCGCGTGAGGAGTCCGAGATCCGCCGCACCCTGTCGCAGGTCGACGGCCGCCGGCAGGCGCTGGTGGCGATGGAGGCCCACATGGAGGGGCTCGACGCCGCGCCGCGCCACGTGCTGCAGAGTCGGCCGGCCGGCCTCCGCGGTCGGCTGCTGGACCTGATCGAGATCGATCTGGCGTGGAGTGCCGCGCTCGAAGCCGCGCTCGGCCCCTACGTTCAGGCGCTGGTCGTCGACACGCGTGCGAACGCCGAAGCGATCGTTCGGCAACTGCAGGAAGCGCGGCTCGGGCGCGTGCTGCTGCTGGTCGAGGAGGAGTTCGGCGTCGAACTCGAACACGGCTCGTTGCTGCCATTGCCCGAGGGCGCGCAGTTCCTGCTCGACCTGGTGCGGCACACCGTTGCCGGCGCCGAGGCCCGCACCGACAGCCGTCGCCTGCTGGCGTGGCTTCTGCGCGGCGTCGTCGTCGTGCCGGCACTGGCCGATGCCGAGGCCGATCGCGTCGATCTGTGCTTCGTGACCGCCGACGGTACGCTGCTGTGCGGTCCGCGGGTCGAAGGTGGCGCCGCCGCCGAAGGTCATGCCGGCCTGGTCGTGCGCCGGTCGCAGATCCAGCGGCTCGGCGACGAAGTCGCGGTGATCGAGTCCGGGCTGCAGGCCATGCAGGTCGGTCGCGATGCGGCCGTCGGTCGCGTCGACCGGCTGAAGGCCGAGCTGAAGGCGATCGCCGAGGCGTTGTCGGTGACGCGGCGGCGGCTGCACGAGACGCAGGGGCAGCTCGGCCGCCTGGCGGCGCGCGGTCACGACGTCCGGCGCGAACGCGAAGAGCTCGAACTCGAGGGTGCGGAACTGAGTGCGGCGCGCTGCGGTGCGTTGGCGTTGCTCGGTTGCGCGCTGTTCGACCAGTTCCTGGTCGGTCGCCGGCAGGAGCGGGTCCAGCAGGAGGAGAACGAGTTCACCGCGCGGATCGGCGACACCGAGACGCGCGCGCAACAGGAGCAGCGCCACGAACAGGAACTGCGACTGAACCAGGTGCAGGCCGGCGAGGCCCGCGAAGGGCTGGTGCGGTCGATCCGGATGCACGACGACGCGCTGCGCGAGTTCGATCGCACGTTGCAGGAACTCGCCGAACGGATGGCCGTCGCCGAGGACGCGGCGGTCAAAGCCGAGAGCGATCGGCTGCGCTTCATGGAAGAGGCAGCTGTGATCGAGGATCAGGTCGCGGAACTGGAGCAACAGAAGCAGGAGCGCCAGGCGACGGTCGATGCGGCGCGGCAGGAGCGCAGCACGCGACAGCGCGTGGTGCAGGAGTGGGAACAGAAGCGTTCGGCGACGACCGAAGCGGCGACCCAGACGCGGCTGCAACTGGCCGAAGCCGAACACCAGTTCACCCGGCTCGAGGACAAGCTGCGCGAGGAGTCCGAGGTCGAACTGCGGCGGTGCCTCGGCGAGATCATCGGCATCGGCATCGAGGGCGACACCGAGTTCCTCGGGCCGCTGGCCCCGGACGGCGTGATCGAGGCGTTGTTCCTGCCGCCGATCCCACCGGCGCAGGTCGTTGCCTGGTACGGCCTGCAACGGCTGTGGACCTCGGCGGCGTTCGACCCGATCGAGTCGAAGAAGGAGGTCCAGGTGCTGCAGTCGCAGAAGGACCGGCTCGGCGCGGTCAACCTCGACGCGGTCAAGGAACTCGATGACGAGGAAGGCCAGTTCGGCACGCTCGAGAA
Organism: Planctomycetota bacterium; assembly: GCA_016713175.1. GTDB lineage: Bacteria > Planctomycetota > UBA1135 > UBA1135 > UBA2386 > JADJPQ01. The sequence goes on along the minus strand of JADJPQ010000014.1, from coordinate 52,934 downwards.
GGAGGTCGAGGACCTCAAGGAAGCGCGCCGGTCGCTGCTCGAGACGCTGCGCAAGCTGGAGGCCGAGTCGCGCAACCTGTTCGAGCAGACGTTCACCGAGGCCCGCAAGAACTTCCAGGAGATCTTCCGCAAGCTCTTCCAGGGCGGCAAGGCGGACATGTACCTCGGCAACCTCGAGGATCCGCTGGAGACCGGCATCGAGATCGTCGCGCAACCGCCGGGCAAGCAGCTGCAGTCGATCAACCTGCTGTCCGGTGGTGAACGGTCGCTGACTGCGGTCGCCATCCTGTTCGCGTTGTTCAAGGTGCGGCCGTCGCCGTTCTGCATCCTCGACGAAGTCGATGCCGCGCTGGACGAGACCAACGTCGAGCGCTTCCTGCGGGTGCTGCGCGATTTCACCGCCAACACCCAGTTCTGCATCGTCACGCACCACAAGCGGACGATGGCCGACTGCCAGGTGCTCTATGGCATCACCATGCAGCGGCGCGGCGTCAGTTCGCGGATCGCGGTTTCGCTGCAGGAGGTCGACAGCTTCCAGCAGGGGACGGCGCCGGCGGCTGGCAGCAAGGATCCGGCGCTGAAGCAGCGGATCGCCGGCGAGGAACAGGTCGGCTTCGCCTGAGCCGCCGCCGGGTCGGGCGGCGCTACGGCCGCAGCAGCAGCTGCACGCGTTCGCCCGGCGCTTCCCTGCCGGTGGCGATCGCGACGACCTCGAACGCCCATTCCTGCTGCCGTGGATCGCGCCACAGCCGCTCGGGCACCGGCACGACGGCGGGCGACACCGACAGGATCGTCGCGGTGCCGAGTTCGGCTCCGGTGGTGGCGTGCAGCACCGCCACGGCGGCCGATGGCCTCGCCCGCGCGATGGCCGTCGCCGGCAGGTAGCCGAGGATCTGACGGGCGACTGGTTCGACGACGGTCAGCACCGGCATGCCGGTGCGGACGAATTCGCCGGCGCGCAGCAGCACGGCCTCGATCACGCCGTCGAACGGCGCCAGCAGGTCGAGCCGCTTGCCGTCCAGCGCGATGCGTTCGATCTCGGTCTCCTGTTCCTGGATCCGCCAACGCAGCGGCTCCAGCAGTGCGTCCGGTGGTGGCGGCGTCGGTTGCATGCGGCTGAACTCCTGCAGCCGCGTCCGCGCGGCGTCGTGGCGGGACGTCTGCTCGCCGTGCAACGATTCCAGTTCGCTGATCCGCTTGCCGAGGGCGTCCTGTTCGGTGCGCAGCCGGATCAGTTCCGACTCGGCGCTCAGGCCTTCGCGGGTCAGCGCGGCCACGCGCTGGGCATCGGCGGTCGCCCCCTGCAGGCGGACCCGGGTCTCCTCGATGTCGGCGCGGGTCGCCAGCGCATCGATGCGGGCGCTCTCGACGTCGCCCATCAACCGCCGGTGTTCGATTGCGGCATCGAGCGTGCGCGAGGCGGTGTCGGCCTGCAGGTCCATCGCCAGTTCGGTCTCCTGGGCGCGACGGTCGGCCTGCAGCCGTTCGAGCTGCAACCTGGCCTGCTGCAGCCGCAAGCGCAGCGGTTCGTCGTCGAGCCGGGCCAGCAACTGGCCACGAGTCACCAGCTGGTGGCGTTCGATCAGCACCGACGCGATGCGGCCATCGTCCTGCGCGGCAACCTGGGCGCGCGCGGCATCGACCATGCCGGGGAACGCGGTGCCGGCGGGGCCGTAGCGCAGCCAGACGATCGCGGCGATGGCGCCGAGCCAGACCACGACGGGGATCGCCTTGCGGCCGACGGCGCGGATGCGGCGGGTCAGGGACGGGCGCGGGCGCGAAGGCGTCCAGGGTTCCATCAGATCTCCTGATGCTCGTCCTGGACGAGCACACTGACGTCCTGGGCGCCGGGGATCGCGCGGACATCGGTGACCAGGGCAGGAACGGCATCGGCGTCGTGCAGACGCAGTTGCCAGGCGAACTCGAACTCGCCGTCGGCACGGCCTTCGCGCAGTTGCAGCAGCGCGAACGACCGGCAGTAGTGGCCCAGCACCTCGCGCAGCCGCGATTCGCGTTCGCGGTCGGCCGGCAGCCACAGCCGCAACACGCCATCGTGGCTCTGCCGCGAACCAAAGCCGATCTGGTCCAGGTACAGGGCAACCAGCAGGGCCAGGCCGGTGCCCACGACGGCCAGCGCGGTGTTGCCGATGCCGGTGGTGATGCCGACCCCGACCGCGAGGAACAACCAGGTGGCGTCGCGCACGTCCTTGATCGGCGTCCGGAAGCGGATCAACGCCAATGCCCCGAACAGGCCGAAGGCGCGTGCCAGGCTGTCGCCGATCGCCTGCATCACCAGCGCGACGATCAGCGCCAGCAGCACCAGCGACTGCGCGAACACGCGCGAGTAGCTCATGCCGCGATGCGTCTTGATGTAGCACCAGGCCACCGGCGTCGCGAGCACGAACGCCAGCAGCAGGCTGGCGGCCAGTTCGCGGGTCGTCGGCCAGGTCGTCAGCCAGGAGTCCTGCAGCGATCGCCAGAGTTCGGGCATGTTCAGGTGGCCAGCTGCGCGGCGGGGTCGGCGCGGTCGACGCTGTTGCAGTACTTGGAGAACGAGATCCGCCGCAGGTCGCACGCCTGTACGGTGTCCAGCATCCACGCCGGCGCCCGATTGGTGAACTTCAATTCGATGACGACGCCACCCATCGACACCGGCAGGAAGCGTGGATGTTCGACCCACACCTCCGGACGCGGCATCGGCAGCACCCGCAGCCGGCGATCGATCGTCACCCGGACTTCATCGTCGTCGCGGCCCATGTAGGCCTGGCGGTCGTAGCGGACGAGCAAGGTCGGGCGGGCGCGGAGGGACTGCTGCAGCCGGACGAACTCTTCGAGCGATCGGCGCTTCTCGGGCGACAGCGCCGACACGTCGGGCACGTGGCCGTCGAGCAGGCCGGGCAACCAGCCGCGTGGAATCGGGCAACGCAGCTTGTGCACCACGCGATCGATCCGCCGTTTGATCTCGACGAAGATCGGCACCGCCGGGTCATCCGTGTAGGCCCGGACCCGCAGCTTGAAGCGCTGGGCGTCGCCGGACCTGGTCTCGTGGTAGAGCCGCAAGTTGGCGGTATCCAGATACAGGCTGCTGATCGCGTAACAGTGGTCGCTGCGCCGGGCCGCGAACGGGTCCGGCGTCACGAACGACTCGACCCGGCGCAGCACCCGTTGGGCAACGGACTCCGGCACGAGGTACTTGCACTCGTGTCGTTGCGCCAACCAGCCGGTCCCCCGACCTGTGGTCATCGGTTCAGGGGCAGATGACGATCTCGATCGCGGTGCTGCTGTCGGCGGCACCGGCGGCGATGATCAGGGTCTGGGCGAACACCGTGACCCCGACCAGGGCGGGTTGTTGGGGGATGGCCAGGTTGACCCGGGCGCTGCCGGTCAGGTCGGCGGGCTGCAGGCCGAGCACGACCAACGATGCCGGATCGACTAGCGCCACTTCGTTGGCGATCCCGTACGGACTGAGGTCGACATGCGCCGGCGCCAGCGCCAGCACGAAGCCGCACAGCGCGTTCGTCGGCGCGAGGATCACCTCGAGCGTCGGGAACGTGCCGATGCTCGGTGCATTCAACAGCGCGAGTTCGGCGACGTGGGTACCCGGTGCCCGCGCATGGTAGTCACGCGTGCCGCAGCCGGATTGGCGGTTCTGGGCGTTCGGCGTCGGGACCGGGAGGCGCACGAAGATCGAATCGCCGTCGCTGATCCGGCCGGTCGCGACATCGGCACTCTGCTGGCCGAAGTCGAAACGGTCCAGGATCGTCGTGCCATCGCTGGCGAACAGCACCACGGACTCGCCGCCGGCCGCCAGCTTGAAGTTGGCGTGCATGGGGCCCTGCAGGCCGTCTTCGTCGCACCAGACCAGCAGCGTGCCGCCCGGGGGAATGGTGGTGTTGGCCGGGATCTGCCACTTGGCCCGCGCCGGATCATCGCTGAGCCATTGGCCACCGATCACGACGGTGGCCGCGGCGCTGTTGTAGAGCTCGATCCAGTCCTCGAACTCGCCGTTCTCGTCGACGATGCCGAGCGTGTTCTGGGCGACGAACTCGTTGATCCGGACCGGCGTCTGCGCCGCCGCCACCGCGACCAGCAGGGTCACGGCGGCGATGCGGCTGGCACCGACGAACAGCGCGGCGATCGTCACGGGCAGATCACCAGTTCGAGGGCCGTGCTGGTGTCGAACGCGCCACCGGCGATCGTCAGCACCTGGGCATATGCCGCCAGACCGACGAGGCCGTTGTTGGCCGGGATCGTCAGACCGGTGCTGGCCTGCCCGTTGGCGTCGATGACCGGGACCGCCAGCACGTTCAGCGACAACGCGTCGAGCAACAGCGTCTCGTTCGGGATGCCGAACGTGCCGAGGTCGATCACCGCCGGGGCCAGCGCCAGCGAGATTGCCGCCAGGCCGCCGATCGGGCCGGAGGTCAGCTGCAAGACCGGGGTGGTGCCGATCTGCGGGCTGCCGCTGAGCGCCAGGTCGGAGCCGTGCTGGCTTCGGGTCAGCGATTCGTACACGCGCGTGCCACAGGCGGCGAGGCGGTTGGCCGTGTCGGGTGTGGGCGCTGGCAGGGTGACCCAGCCGGAGCTGCCATCGACCACGCGGCCGATCGCGACGTCCGGATCCTGCCGGCCGAACTCGATCACGTCGACGATGTGCGTGCCGGCGGCGTTGTAGAGCACGACCGCTTCGCCGCTGCTGCTGAGCTTGAAGTTGACGTGCGTGGCGCCCTGCGTGCCGTCCTCGTCGGCCCAGTACTTCCGGGTGCCGAATGCCGGGATCACGGTGCCGGCGGGGACCTGGTACTTCAGTTGCGACAGGTTGTCGGACAACCACATGCCGCTGATGTCGACCGCGGCGTTGCTGTCGTTGTAGAGCTCGAGCCAGTCTTCGTGCTGGCCGAGTTCGTCGACGATGCCGTTGATGTTCTGCGCCAGCACCTCGTTGATCCGGATCACGCCCGGTTGCTGCGGCCAGTCGATCTGGATGTGCGGGCAGTTGCGTTCGAGTTCGGCCGTGAACGGCTCATAGGTGGCGAGGCCGGTCGCGGTGGTCGCCTCGGCGTAGTAGTCGATGAACGAACCGGCGGGCTGCCCTGGCAGGATCACGCCCCAGATGCCGTCGCCGGCACCGACGTCGCCGTGCGCGCCATCGTCGAACATCGCGGTCGACTGGAAGGCGCCGACGCGGCGCCAGAACAGTTTGACGTTCGCCGCGTGGCTGCTGGCGGTGACCTGGAAGGTGATCGCCTGGGTCGGGGTCGGCCGCGCCGGTGCGTGGTTCAGGTTGGACAGGACGGTGCGCGGCGCGCTGAGGTCGATGTGGTTGCGCAGGAACGTCTCGCGGCCGGTGATCAGCGGAATCAGGCCCGGGATCGTCTGCGGGAACGAGCCGACCGTCACGGTGACCGTGCTGGTCATGTTGGCCGTGAAGTTGGCCGTGCTGTACAGCTTGCGCGTGTCGGCGGCCACGTCGGCGGCGATCATCGCGTGGTACTGTTGCGCCTTCGGCACCAGCCAGGTCGAGTTGACCGTGTTCTCGACGACGTTGCGGACATGCGCCTTGTAGCGCTGCCGCCAGTCCGGGAACTGCAGCGTCTTGGTGAACGCCGGCCGCGTGGTCACCGTCGTCTGATACCACGGATCCAGTGTCGAACTGCCCGCCAGCGCCTCATTGAGGTCGAACGGGAAGGTCGAGAAGTCGCCGTGCACCTCGTCGTGGTAGAGGTAGTGGTCCTTGCCGCTCTGCAGATAGCTGTCGGTGTTGGTCAGCACGTTCATCACCGCGGCGTAGCGGTAGAACGAGTCGACGCTGAAGATCGCCGGCAGCAGGGCCTGCATGCTGGCGGTCGGCGTGTTGTTCAACACGTTGCACATGTTCATCAGGTCGGTGCCGTCGCCCTGCTTGGCCTGATAGGCCGACAGGTAGGTCGCCAACGTGGTGCCCAGCCAGGTGAAACAGCAGCGGCCGTTGCTGAAGCCGCCCGACGTCGGGAAGCAGCGGTAGCGGTTGCCGTCGTTGCTCCGGAACCACTCCTTCATCATGTCCTTGTTCGGCTGCTGGACGTTGATGTAGATGCCCCAGTACTGGTTGTTCAGGTACAGCTTGATGAAGTTGCACTTCGGCGCGATGCCGTGCCGGCGCATCACCATGTAGCTCAGGAACTCCCGCAGGAACGTCGGGTCGTGATAGCCGTTGTTGAAGTTCAGGTGGTCATAGCCCTGGAAGTCCTGGCCGAGCACCATCCAATCGAGTTCGACGTTGAAGCTGCGCTTGGTCGCCGTCGACGGCAGCATCGTGTACGAGGTGTTGCCGCGGAAGCGCACGCCGACGTTCGGATACGTCACCCCGTCGATCGTCATGTCGGCAGCGATGTTGATCTCCGGCGCGTAGTTGTTGGTCAGCAGCGTCCAATAGTTGGCCTGCGCGAACTGCAGGTTGACGCTGCGGACGGTGTCGGGATCGTAGAAGTCCTGGGCGAGAGACGGCGAGGCCAGGGCCGCCAGCAAGGCGACCGTCGTGCGGGTGCGATTCATGGGGAGCGCCGGGGCAGGGCGGGAAGCAGGGGGGCCGGCCAGAACGTTCGGCCTGCAGCAGGGCCCACAAGTTCCAGCCAGGATCTGATGAAGATTACCATTGGCGGTACGCCCGAGCTTGCGACATTCGTGTCCGAACCTCTTGGACCTGGCGACGCTCATGGACAGACTGCGGCGATGCGGTGCAGTGTCGTGGCGTCGTGCGTGTTGGCCGCCTGCGCGACCCAGCCCGTTCCCGAACCCTTGGTTGCTCCGGTCGCGGATCTGACCGGGTATGCCGAACGCCACCAGCGCGAACACGGAATGCCGGGCGTCTGGTTCGGGCTGATGGCCGTGGGGCAGGATGGTGTGGAAGCCCGGTGGGAAGCCGCGCTCGGAGTTCGCGATCCGAATGGCGACGTCGCTGCTTCGACGTCCGACCGGCTCCCGGTTGCGTCGCTCAGCAAACCGCTGACCGCCACCGTCGCCCTGCAGTTGTGCCAGAACGGCCTGCTGTCGCTCGATGGGGTCGTGCCCGGCTTCGACGGGCCGGAGCCGACCCGGTTGGCCGACCTGCTGGCGCATCGGAGCGGGTTGCCGGCGTGGCCGATCCGCGGACACCCTGCGGACCTGGCGGAAGTGCCGCTGGCGGAGGTCGTTCTGAGCCTGCGTGGCGTTGCGCCAGCGTTTCCGCCGGGGCAGGGGTTTGGTTACAGCAACGCCGGTTACGCCATGGTCGGCGCGATGATCGAACGGGCTACCGCCCAGCCGTTCGCCGTGGCGATGCGGCATTGGCTGCTGGCGCCGCTGGGCATGAGTCGCAGTTGCTTTCTCCGACCTGCCGGCCTCGAGGTGCCGAACGGTCGGGTCGTGGCGCCGGACGGACGGATCGTCACCTGGCCGGTCGCCTGCGGCGGCACCGCACCCGCGGTCGGGCTGCATGCCACGATCGGCGATCTGTTGACGTTCGCTCGCACCTGGCTGCCGGCGCCGCCGCGCGCGGTGTTGCCGCCGGAGTGGTTGCGCTGGCAGTGGACTGCGAACGGTGCTGCCAGCTCGGGTGTCGGCTACGGCTGTTTCGTCGACGATTTCGACGGGCATCGCCGGATCGGCCATGTCGGCACCGGGCCAGGGTTTGCAGCCGAGTTCGCCGTCCTGCCGGACACCGGACTCGCGGCCGTCGCGGTCTGTTCGCTCGATGGCAGCAATGCGGTGGCGCGGGCGATCGTCGAACGCGCGCTCCGGGCGATGCTGGCGCAGCGGCGCGGCGAACGGCTCGCGGCCGCGGTGTTTCCGACATCATTGGGCAGCGAAGCTGCGAGGGGACTGGCTGGCCGGTACCGGCGCGACGACCTGTGGTTCGATCTGCGCGAACGCGCCGGCGAACTGATCTTCGATCCGTGCAACGGAGTGGCGACGCGGATGCGGCGGCTGCACGATGTGCTGGTGAGCGACGATCGCTTCGATCTCGGCAACCGGACGCTGCGCGTACTTGGCGAGGGCCGCGTGCACGATGGCTACCAGGAGTTCACGCGCGTGACCGCGCCGCCGGCGCCGCCGCCCCCGGAGTTGGTGCCGTTGCTCGGCGAGTACGGTCCCGATCACGACGTGTTGTTCGTCTACGAGGACGAAGGCCGGCTCGGTGCGTACCTGCATTGGCAGGCGCGCGAACTGCTCGACGCCGATGGCGCCGATCGCTGGCGCATGGGGCCTGGAGCGCAGGCTGCGCACCTGCACTTCGAACGCGCCGCCGACGGTGCCGTCGTCGCCGCGGTGCTGGATGGAGTTCGCCTGGCGCGTCGACCGGATCCGCCGCGCGATGGCTATCGGATCGAGCCGGTGCGCCCGATCGCGGAACTGCGCGCCGAAGCGGCGACCGCATCACCGCCGCCCCAGCCGGCGGGACTGCGGCCGGCCGAACTGGTCGGGTTGGCGGAGCTGTCGCCGACGCTGCGGTTCGACATCCGCTATGCCACCGCCAACAACTTCCTCGGCACGCCGGTCTACGAGTCGGCGAACCCCCGATTGCAGCGACCCGCGGCGGCGGCGTTGTTGCGCGCACACGGGGCTCTGGCGGCGCAGGGTCTCGGGCTGTGCATCTTCGACGCCTACCGGCCGTGGGCCGTGACCAAGGTGTTCTTCGACGCGACGCCGCCAGCGCAGCGGCATTTCGTCGCCGATCCGGCGCAGGGCAGCCGGCACAATCGCGGGTGCGCGGTCGATCTGACGCTGTACGAACTGGCGACCGGCGCGATCGTCGAGATGCCGTCGGGTTTCGACGAGTTCACCGAACGCGCGTATCCGGACTGGCCGGGTGGCACGACGCGGCAGCGCTGGCATCGCGAGCTGCTGCGCCGTGCGATGGAGGATTCGGGGTTCACGGTCTACGAGCACGAGTGGTGGCACTTCGATTTCGCCGACTGGCGGCAGTATCCGGTGCTGAACGAGACGTAGCGCCGGCCGTTCGTCGGTGGCGCTCCGTCTGCTACAAGGGCGTCCATGCCGTCGCCGTGCGTTCGCCTGGGTGGTCTTCTGTTCGCTCTGCTGGCGCCCATGGCGGCGCAAGAAGCGGTCGCCGTGCCGGGGCTCGACGCGGCGACGGCGTTGGCGTTCTTGCGCCAGCACATGCCCGAGGCCGACCGGACGGCGGTGTCGGACGAGTTCCTGCGGCAGGAAGTGCAGCTGGCGCTGGCCGCGCGCACGGCGATGCCGTGGGGCAAGGAACTCACTGACGAACTGTTCCTGCACTTCGTGCTGCCGTACGCGCAGGCCAACGAAGCGCGCGAATCGTGGCGCGCCGACTTCGCCACGCGCTGCCAACCGTTGGTCGCCGGGTGCAAGACGCCGGGCGAAGCGGCGCTGAAGCTGAACGCGACGATCTTCCACCTGCTGAACGTGCACTACTCCACGCAGCGGCAGCGCGCCGACCAGGCGCCGTCGGCGTCGATCGCGCAGGGCAAGGCCTCGTGCACCGGGTTGTCGATCCTGCTGGCCGACGCGTGTCGGGCGTGCTGCATCCCGGCGCGGCTGGTGTCGGTTCGCTGGCCGCACAAGGCCGGCAACCACACCTGGGTCGAGGTCTGGGACGGCGCGGCCTGGCGGTTCGTCGGCGCCGACGAGCCGGATCCGGCGGGCTTCGATCATGCCTGGTTCGTCGGCGACGCGGCGCATTGTGCTGCGGCACCGCGCGAGAACCGGCTGTGGGCGGTGTCGTTTGCGGCGACCGGCGAACGGTTTGCTGCCGGGTGGGGGCGTGGCGTCGAACTGCACGGCATCGACGTGTCGGCACGCTATGCGCCGACCGCGGTGCCGCAGGATCCGCAGCAGACGGCCGACGCGGCGGTGCTGGCGACGATGACGCGGTTCTTCGCGGCGACTGCTGAAGAGCAGGCGAAGTTCGAGTTCGATCGCAACCTGGACGCCGACCTCGGCACCGTTCCGGGCGATGCGCGGCTGCGCGCGCTGGCGGCGCAGGCGTGGCGCGCCGCGGCGCACGCCGATCTGCGCGCCGACTTCGCCGCCGACATCGTCCGGGCCGGCGGCAAGGAGGCGCCGTACACGAAGAAGCAGGTCGGCGAGCGCGGCACCCACGGCTTTGCCCTGGTGATCGCCATGCATGGCGGCGGCGGTGTGCGCAAGGAGGTCAACGACTCGCAGTGGCGCGTGATGCAGCGCTACTACAAGGACCATCCGGAGGCCGGCGGCTACGTCTATTGCGCGCTGCGGGCGCCGACCGACGAATGGAACGGCTTCTACACCGACTACTTCTATCCGCTGCTGGAACGGCTGATCGCACAGTTCGTGATCGCCGGTGACGTCGACCCGGATCGCGTGTTCGCGATCGGCTATTCGCACGGCGGCTACGGCGCGTTCGCGGTCGGGCCGAAGCTGCCGCACCGGTTCGCGGCGGTGCATGCGAGTGCGGCGGCGCCGACGGATGGCGAGACGTCGGCGGTGGGGCTGCACAGCCTGCCGTTCTCGTTCATGGTCGGCGAGAAGGACACGGCGTATGGGCGCAAGGATCGCTGTGAGGCGTTCGCGAAGGTGGTGGCCGAATTGCAGGCCGGCGGCGCCTACGCCGACGTGCGCTTCCTGTATCAGCCTGGTTTCGGTCACGGCGGTCTGCCGGACCGCGACATCCTGCCCGAACTGCTGAAGCACCAGCGGCGGCCGGTGCCGGCCGGGCTGGCGTGGGAACAGACCGATGGCGTCGTCACCGATCACTACTGGTTGCGCTGCCCTGCGCCGAAGCAGGGCGCGCGCGTCGACATCGTCCGCAAGGGCGACAACCTGACGATCACGCGCCGCGACGCCGGGCCGATCGAACTGCTGTTGGATGCCCGCCTGCTGCCGACAGGCATGACGTGGAACGCTGTCGTCGATGGCGCGGCGCCGCGCGCGATCACGCTGCAGCCGTCGCTGCGGGTGTTGTGCGAGACGATGCTGCAACGGATGGATCCGTCGCTGGCGGCGAGCTCGCGCGTGCAGTTGCCATAGGCCGGGTGCGCGTTGCCCTCACGGCCTCGCCGGCACCTCGAAGGAACAACTGGCCCAGAAGCTCTCCCACTCGAACTGTGGACCGCCTGGTCGTGTCATGTGAACGAGCCGCACCGTCATCCAGCCGGCGCGCCCGATCGGCACCAGCGCTTCACCGGCGGCGTCCGTCCACGAACACCCGGCGAGGTCCTCGCCGTTGCCGGGCAGGTCCCAACACAGGTTGGCGCGGACCAGGGGCGCGCCGTCGAACAGGACGCGCACGCGCAGCGTGGAACGCAGTGGTAGCGTCGTCGGGCAATCCAGCGGCACGATCTCGAGCTTCTGTCCGACCACGGCGTCATACGGACCCGTGTGCGCGCCGCCGACCGCGAACACCACCTTGGCGCATTTGCGGTACTGTTCCTTGGCCGCGCGGTCCTCTTCGCCCGCGTCCATGCGCGCCGCGAGCACGTGCGGCAGCCCGTCGTGCAGCAGGTAGTCGTTGAACTTGCGCGCGTCGAGTTCGATGCGTTTTGGCTGCGTGTCGACGATGGCCACGTGCAAGCCGTCGGCGAGTGCGCCGAGCGGGCAGCCGGTGCTGTGGTCCGCCGGATTCTCGCTGAAGTCGGCGAGTGCATGGCGTTTGCCGTCCGGGGCAACGAGCAGGCCGCTGAGGTTGGCGATGGCCACGGCGTTCTCGCTGATCGGGAAGTCCATGCCGGTGCGCACCGACAACCTCGCCGGGCGACGGCCGTCGTCGCCAGGGACCGTCAGCAGCCACGTGTCATGGGCTCGGCGTGAAATTGCAGCCAGGGTGATCGCGGTCGCCAGGACCAGGACGACCGCCAGGGTGCGGCGTGGCAACATCATCATGGCGGGAAAGGTAAGCGAGCGCGTGCCGATGTCCTCGCCGGGCTGTGGGATTGCAGCCTTGGGTCCGCCGATGGGTTCAACCTGTGAGCCAGCGAACGATCCAGCCCGTCAGTCCGCTGCTGGCGAAGACCAGCAGCGCCACCGCCAGCACCGCGCGGGCGAGGACCCAGCGTCCACGGTGCCAGAAGGCCAGGGTCAGCGTCAGTCCCAGGTACGACACGAACGCTACCGAGTCGACGGTGTTGAGCCCGCTGGCGATGCCAGGCCAGCAACCGCCGAGCAAGGCCAGTCCCGCTCGCCACAGGAACACGTGTCCACAGGCGAACAGCAGTGCCGCGAACGCTTCGGCGTAGCGCGTGCGCGTGCCCAGGAACGCCAGCCAGATCGGCACGGCCAGGGCCGGCAGTAGACCCAGGTTCAGCCACTGGCCCCACTGCAGGACCACGACCGCCGCCTTGGGCACAGTCGACAGATCCGCACCCCGCAGCAGCCACTGCATCACCAGCCACCAGGTCGCGCAGGTGAACACGGCGTAGCGCACGGGCGACAGGTAGCGGACCCGCTGGCCGCTCCAATAGTTGCGGACGAGGCGGCCCGGCGCCACGGTCAGTTCGCGCAGCGTGCACCACAGTCGGGACTCGAGGCCGAACACACTGTCGACCGTCGCCGCCAGCAGTTCCATGGTCCCAAGGCGGACGAATCGATTGTCCTGGCCGCACTGTCCGCAGAACCGGCCGGTGGTCGCGGTTGAACAGTTGGGGCAGGTCGCCGGGAAATCGGGCACGGGTCGCAATGTAGTCCGTCTGGCGGCGTGGCAGCCAACCGTTTCGTGGTCGCCGCTCGCGCAGTTCAGATGGACCGAGCGAAGAACATGTCGCAGCCATGGTGCCCGGTGCGACCGAGCGGCCCGCACAGCGGCGTGAAGCCGGCGGCAGCATAGAGGCGGCGCGCGTCATCCATCCACGACGTCGTCTCCAGGTAGCAGCGTTGGTAGCCGGCGACTTTCATTTCGGCGAGCAGCAGTTCGAGCATCGCCCGGCCGAGTCCCTGGCCGCGCGCCATGGGCCGGAAGTACATCTTGCGCAGTTCGCACGTGGCCGCCGCCGAGCTGGTGCCGGTCAGCCGAGCAAAACCAGCGCCGCCCAGCACTTCCCCGCCGAGCTCGACGACGTAGTAGCGCGCATCGGGCGCCGCATATGCCGCCGCCATCGCCGCCACTTCGGGATCATGAATGGCAAACCCCTCGCCGGTGCACCGATGTTCGGTCATCACGTCGCGGATGATCGCCGCGACGGCGGCATCGTCAGTGGTGCGGATCGGGCGCAGGATCCAGGGGGTTGGCATGCCGAGAGCTGACCGCAAGCCGTGCCATGGGTCCAGCGCCAGAGCGCGCTGAGTGCGCGCCACCCGGCGCGGCGGTCCGCTCAGAAGAACAGCGTCACCTGCATGTAGGCGACCTGCCGATCCTCGTCGTCGATGCCATAACCAGCCGACGCCTGCACGCCGCTGGCGAATTTCTTGCCGACGATGATGTCGAACTCCAGCTCGCCTTGTTCGGTTGCCGCGCCGTCGCGATCGAGCGTCAGGAACGCGAGGTCGACATCGATGTCCGAGCCCGGCTTCAGGCTGATGCCGATCTGGTTGGTGTCCAGATCGCTGCGCCAGGCCCCGGCGAACTGGTGCAACAGACCGGCGCTGTTGAAGTCGGCCGGATTGACGTGCATCGCGCCCTCGGCGTCGGTCCGCGTGAACGACACTTCGTCGATGATGCCGTCGAACTTGCGGCTGACCCGGGCGCTGTAGGCTGTGCGGTCCTTGGCGCCGTTGACGCCGCGATAGGCGCCATCGATCCGCCAATCCAGCCCCATCGCGGCACCCTTGGCCTCGGCTCCGGCCCACCAGTCTTCACTGGTCGTGTCGCCGTCGCGGGTGCCGTTCAGGTAGTAGGCCCCGACCGACTCGGCGCACTTGCAGTCCCGGAAGGTCCAGCGTGCCGTGCCGCCGAAGTAGCGCGTGCCGTCGATCTGGGTCTGCAGCGGCCCGTAGTCGTCGAATACGAAGGCCTCGACGTCGAGCGGCCCGTCGACCGGCTTGCCGTCCTCGCCGGTCTTGCCGAAGAAGTTGCGCGACAGCCAGGCCCCGGTGAACGTGCTCGGGTACTGCAGGAAGTCGCACGAGCCGAGGATCAGGCCGTTGCCGAGGATGTACTCGCTGCGGCCGATGCGCCATTCGTCGCCGAAGCCGAGCATGTCCTGAACGTCGAGGTACGCCTGCGACACCTTGTTGTAGTTCTCGTCGGTCAGCGCATCCGAGTACGCTTCGGAACCGGCCCAGGTCTCCGAGAAGTTGAACTCCACGACTGCGCGCGCCTGTTCGGTGGCCTGGTATTCGAGCTTGACCCGGGCGCGGGCCGCAGTCTGGTCCGCCTGGTTGTAGGGGTGGCCGGTCGAGGTGTCGGCCAGGCGCAGGCGATAGCGCAGGTCACCAGTGATGCGCAGCGATTTCGAACGCAGGTTGAGGCCGGTTTGGAGCCGGTCCGAGTCCTCGGGCGCATGCGCGAAGCTGAAGCACTGCGCGTTGTTCTCGTAGCAGTTCTGTGCGGTCAGGGAAGCGGCAAGGCTCGCAGCCACGGCGGCAGCGAGCGACGGTCGGAGCGGGTGTTGCATTGGTCCTCGTCGGGGTCAGGTTCGTGTCTGGCTGACCTGTCCCGCAGCGCGAGGAACAACGACCGTGGCGTGAACCGGGGACGAGCGCCGCTCAGCCAGCGCGCTCGCGGGAACCGACCGGCCCCCCGGCCACACACGGTATCGCGCCGTGGGTAGGCCGTCGGCTGCCTCAGGTGTCAGGCGCGCGCCGATGGGGTTGCGGTCGGAAGTCCACGCCACCAGCTTGCCGGGGTCGGCGTCGGAGGGCAAGAGCGGTGCTGCAGCCCCTTCAGTCCGGCGGTACTCAGCGCAGCGCGAGCGCGTCGTGCAGGAGCCGGTTCCACTGCATCGCCGGCCCCGGATCGGTCTTGTTCTTCTGCACGTGGTGGTGCCCGAGGATCCCGTCGAACGCCCGCAGTTCGGCGTCGCTGAGCTGATCGCTGCGGACTGCCCCGGTCGCGTCGCGCGGCGCCTCCAGGCGGATTCGCGGGAACGTTCGCGACAGCGCTGCGCACAGTGCCGCCAGCGACCGATACTGCTGAGGCGTGTAGTCGAACTGCCAGTACTGCTTGCCGTGGATCTGCCCCTCGACCATCTCCGGGCGATCAGGCCGCGGAATGAACCCCGGTGTCCGGACACCCGTCTCCTGCATCCACGCCGGGAACTTCATCCGCCAGCCCTGCGCATCGCGTTCGTACCACCGGCGCATGTCCGCCGACAGCGGCTGCGGGAACGTGCCGGGGTGCGCGATCTCGACGCCGACCGACACGTCGTTCGCCGTGGTCGCATGGTGCGCCTTGTGCCGCAGATCGAGGGTCTGGTAGATCGTGCCGTCGACGTCGAGCAGGAAGTGCACCGACAGCTGCGAACGGACATCCTGCAGCACCTTGAAGCACTGCCGCGACGTGCCGCAGACGTCGAAGTGCAGCACGAACTGATGGACGACCTGCTGCAACTGTTCGAGCGACAGACCGTCGGCGCCGACGTTCTGCGCGATCGCCGCCGGCAGATTGCCGCGCAGTGGCGTGTAGCGCAGTTTGCCGTCCGGCGGTTCGTCGACGAACCACTTGCCCGGCTTGTGCGCGTCGTAGCCGCCGGGGTCGCTCCACAGCACCACCGGCGCGTCGATCGGCACGAACTGGCCGGCGACGCCCAGGCGGCCCGGGGCCGCGCGCGGCGACGTGACGCAGTGCACCAGCAGCAGCGTCGACAGCGCGACCAGGACCGCCAGCAGCTTCGGCCGGTGCCGCGAGGCCAGCGCTGCGGTGACGCGGGAACGCGCGGGCGGATTCATCGCGTCAACGCCGGGCGCCGGCGATGCCAGTCGGTGTCGCGCTGCCACGCTTGCGCCAGATGCAGAACCGCCGCTTCGCCATACAGACCGCCGATCAGCGTCAGCACGGTGGGACGTCCGCCGGCGGCGTCGTCGGCGCCGATCGGCAGCACCAGCGCCGGATGTCCGGTCAGGTTGGTGCACGCCAGCGTCGGGCCGCCATGCGTCGGCGTCACCAGCACGTCGACGTCGGCCATCACCTTCGCCATCTCGTGCTGCAAACGCGTGCGCAGCCGTGCCGCGCGCAGGAACTCGACCGCCGGCACCGCCCGTGCGGCGCGGAACTGGTTGGGCCAGTCACCATCGCCCTGGCCGCTCAGCTGCGCCAGCTTGCCAGAGCGCGTCAGTTCGTCGAACGCCGCCGCCGACTCGGCGTGCAGCATCGTCAACAGGGCACCATACGGCGCGCCCGGCAACGCGATCGGCCGCGGAACCTGGCCGCGCGCGCGCAGCCAATCGAGGAACGCGCGATCCTCCGGCCGTTGGAACATCCGTTCGCCCTGCAGCATGCCGATCCGCAGGCCAGTGCCGTCGCCATCGTGCCGCCACGGAAACGCCGCCGTCCGCGCACAGCGATCCTTGCCGTCGGCGCCGGCGATCGTATCGAACACCAGCGCCAGGTCCGTCGCCGAACGCGCGATCGGCCCGACCTTGTCCATCGTCCACGACAACGGCATCGCGCCGTACCGCGAGATCGTGCCGAACGTCGGCCGCAGCCCGCCGACGCCGCACTGCGTGCACGGCGACACGATCGAACCGAGCGTCTCGGTGCCGATTGCGAACGGCAACAGTCCGGCGGCGACCGCGCTGGCCGAGCCGGCCGACGAACCAGAGGATCCGCGTTCGGGATTCCAAGGCTGGCGCGTGCGGCCGCCAAACCACAGATCGCCCATCGCCAGAGCGCCGAGCGACAACTTGGCGCACAGCACCGCGCCGGCATCGTGGAGCTTCTGCAGCACCGTCGCGGTCAGCGGCCAGACATGGTCGCGATACGGTTCGGCTCCGAACGTGGTGGGCGCCGATGGCCACGCGAACAGGTCCTTGGCTCCGTACGGAATGCCGTGCAGCGGCGAACGGATCGTGCCGGCCGCCAGCTCGCGATCGCGCAGATCGGCGGTCGCCAGTGCTTCGTCGCGCAGCAGCGTGATCACGCAATGCAGTTGCGGATCGAACTGCACAAGGCGCGCCAGGCAGAGCTCGGTGAGCTTGCGCGAGGTGACCTTGCGCGCGCGCAGCAGTGCCGCCAGTTCGTCGACCGAGGCGAACGCCAGATCGATGTCGCCGGCCGGCGGCTTCACGTCGGCGCGGGGCTGCCAGCTGGCGCGCGGTCCGGCCGGCGGCAACGGCATGCCGGTCGGCACCGGATCGAACGTCATGCACGGCGCCAGATCGAACGGCACTTCGGCGGCCCGCAACGCCCGGTAGTTGGCGCGCTGCTGCTGCAGCCGGTCCTTGGCCTGTTCGCGTTCCTTGTCGGTGAACTCGAGGTCGGCGAGCCGACCCAGAGCGGCCATGTCGTCGGGATCACCGGGCGGACTGATCGACAGCGCGGCGCCGGCCGGCAGTGCGGCCAGGAAAGCGCGGCGGGAGTGCGGAGGCAAAGGGGTCGGATACATGGCGACAACCGGCGCGACGTTGCGGCTACAGCGCGCGACGGCTCCGATCCGGCATTCTGCCGGATCCAGCCTGACGGTCCATCCGGTTCCGGTGTCGAGTTCGTAGAACGTCCCGAATCGCGATCGGGATCACGTTCCTGACGGCGGCCGCTGGGCTTCGCCGAACCCGGCGACCAACAAGGCGGCCGGGGTCGAGGCAGTTGCAACTACTTGCCTTCGGCCCGGTGTCGTGGCGCGAAGGGCGTCCCCGGGGTGGAGCAGTCCGTCGCCGATCCGGACCTCGCCATCGATCGCCAGTACCACTTGATCATCGGCGGTCAACACCAGGTTGCGCGATTCCCCCGGCCGCACGCTCACGATCGCCGCCGACCACGGCACCCCGCGCGCCACCATGACGTTGAGGTCCTGGGTCGGTCCGGCAAGCAATCGCGCCGAGATCGGAGTTTCGCCGGCGAAATCGAATCGCTGCAACCGCCGATCGAGCCGGACGATCCTGCCGTCGACCTCCAGCTCCATCCCCGCTCCGGCCAGCAACCACAGCGACCGATCGATCCCCGGAAACCGCGAGAACGGCCCGTCGACCGCCACCTGCGCGATGCTGACCCGCCAGCGGAAGCCGCCGGCGACCGTCGCGTCTCGCGGTTCGATGGCGACCTGGCGCGTGCTACCGCCGCCGTTCTTCCACGGCGTCACCGGTTGCGCTGCCGCTGGCACGAACTCCACCGCCATCGCCGCAGCGTAGCCGGCCGCGGCGGGCGGCGCGCTACTGCCGATCGATCGCGCGGACGTTCGTCGTGCGCAACGGCAGCGGGTTCGCGTCGGCGGGATCGGGTGCGGCGGCCTGCAGGTAGATGCGGTTCGTGCCCAAGGCAGCGGCGGCAACGGCAGCGTGGCGGTGCGCGTGGACATCACCGGTTCCAGCGCAGCACCTCGACCCCCCCTTCGGCGGAGAGGTTCACCTCGCGGGCCACCCAGGTCTCCGACTCGCCTTCGCAGCGCACCGGCCCCGCAAGCCGGATCACGTTGCCATCCCACCGCCCGCGCGACGCGAGCAGTCGCCGCACCGGCCCACCGGCGGCCAGGAACTCGACCTCGACGAACCGCAGTTCGACGAACGTCGGCATCCCCAGCCAGAACGGCCCGACCCGTTCGTGCCCTGCCGCCGCCTGGCGAGCCTTCACCACCAGCCGCGCCGCCTCGGCCGGTAGCGCGATCTGCAGGCCCTCGATCTGCAACTGCGCCGGCGCCGCGACATCGATCGCCGGCACGAACGCCGGCACCGCCCACAACCGCTGGCACCGTACCGCCATGACCGCTGTCAGCAGCATGAACGCCAGCAGGAGTCTCATGGTCGCGCCTCCGCACCGAAGTACGCGGCGCGCGCCACCGCGTCGCTGCGCACCGTCGCCGCGTCCCCCTCCGCGACCACGGCGCCGTGGTGCAGCATCACCACCCGCGGCGCCAGCGCCAGCACGGCTTCGAACCGGTGATCGGCGATAAGCACTGCGACCCCCAGGCCCTGCAACCGTCGCAGCAGCGCCGAGATCGCCGCCGTCGCCATCGGATCCAGTGCGGCGAACGGCTCGTCCAGCAGCAGCCAACGCGGCTGCCGCACCAGCGTCTTGGCGATCTCGACCAGCCGTTGCTCGCCGCCTGACAGCGTACCCCAGGTGCGCGCCGCCAGCGCGCCGAGCCCCGACCGATCGAGGACCTCCTGCAGGCGTCGTTCCCGGCCCGCCCGGTCCAGGCGCTGATAGGCGATCAGGCCACGCAGGTTGTCCGCCACGGTCAGTTCCTCGAACGACCGCGAGTCCTGCGGCAGGAAACCCAACCCTCGCGCGCAGCGCCGGTGCACCGGCTCGGCGGTGACGTCCTCGCCATCCAGGAGGATCGCGCCGGCGTCCGGCCGCACCAGCCCGGTCAGGCAGTGCAGCAGCGTCGTCTTGCCGGCGCCGTTGGCGCCGAGCACGCCAACGATCTCGCCGGCGCTCAGGCCCAGCGACACGCAAGCAAGCGCGCCCCGGCCATGCCAGGCCTTGCGCAGTCCCTCGCAGCGCAGCCTCGCCGTCATGCCGCCCCCTGCAGCCCGTCGCGGCGGTGGCGCCACTCGCCGTAGCCGGCGGCCACGGCGACGACGAGGCACCCGAGCCGACGGTCGACGGCGAACGCCGATGCGACGCCGATCAGCAGCCATCCCGTCGTCGCGAACCGGAAGAGGTGTCCGCGCGAACGCGCGTTCAGGGCCATCCAGCCCGCCGCCATCACCACCAGCAACGTCGCCATGCCCGCGGTGAACAGCGCCGGCAGGTCGCTCGGTGGCTGCACGTCGTCGGTCGCCGTGCGCGCGACTGCGACCAGGTCGACGCCGTCGTCCACGATCTGATAGCACGCGGCCGGCGCCGCCGGCTGCCACGACCAGCGATCGCCGACGCGACGCAGGGGATCCGCGTACCCTGGTCGCAGCGCGCCGGCGATCAGGAGGCAGCCGACCACCAGGCTCGAGGTCAACAGCCCCATGGCGAGGAACAGCCGCCGGAAGTGGCCGGCCACGGCCCCGGCATTGACCATGGCGACGAGGATCCGGTCGCGGTGCAGCCGGTCGATCACTACCCCCGACGCCAGGGCAAACGCCACCGGCGCGCCGATGGCCGCGGCCAGACAGCCCACGATCGCCAGCGAACGCAGTTCGGCGCCCGACTCCCGCGCGCTGGTCTTCTGGATCTGGTGCAACAGCACGAGTGCGACGAACGCCGCCAGCAGCGCGAGCCCGCGCCACCACCAACGTCGCAAGATGACCGCTTCAACGCGCATGGCGCCACCCGTTGGCGAGCGCCGTGATACCGCAGGCCACGGCAAGCGTCAGGCTGCCCGGGGCGAACGCCCAGGCACCAGACACCAGGTCGCCGCCTTTGGCGGCCATGCCTTCCAGGAGTACCTGCAGACGCAGGCCGGCGAAGACCGCGATCGCGGCGGCGAGCCGCGCGCACCGCAGCGGCACCGGCCGGGCCAGCAGGGCGATCACCAACGCGGTCGCGAGGACGGGGAAGCCCGCCAGGCTGAGCCGCAGCGCGGCCACCGCCCACACCGCGTCGGCGCGCGCCGCCTCCGCCCTGGTCATCGCCAGGCCATGTTCACGACATTGCTCGACCTGCTGCCGGTAGGCCTCGAGTTCTTCGTTGCGGTAGTACGTCAGCGACAGCAGAGAGGACTTGCCGGGACGCACCAGCCCGCGGTCGTCCACCGTGGTCCGCAGGGCGGCGAACGCCGCATTGACCCGCAGGCGGCCGTCCTGCTGGGCTGCAAACCGCCCGCTACCGAACCTGAGGTCCACGGACGTCGCGTCCCCTGGGCTGAGTTGCAGTTCGTCGGCGACGAGCAGGCTCGCGTTCGCGCCGGCCTGCGCGGTCAGGCCGAGGTCGGCGAGCGTCCCGGCCTCGGCGGCACGCGCGCGCCAGTAGACACCACCGTGGTCGACGCCCTGACCGGCAGCCGCGGTTGCCAGCGCGACGATGCCCGCGCCCGCCGATGCGATCGGAAACCGCACGTGGTAGTTCGCCTCGGGCGCGACTGCAGTCGTCACCCACCACGACAGCAAGGAACTGCCGGCAGCCAGCGCCAGGATCGGTCGCGCCAGACGCCCCGGACGGGCACCGGTCAGCGCCACCGCCAGCAGCACGCGCCGCCGCGCCGCATCGTGGATCACGATCGCCGCCGGTCCGGCGATCACCAGCACCGCCGAGAGCGGGAACGCCGCGATCAGCGTGTCGAGGGTCAGGTCCAGCAGGTCGGCGCCGGGGAGGGACGGCTCGAGGATGTGGAGCGCAGTCACGACCAGCGCGGCAAGCGTGCCGGCGATCGCGATGGCCGAAAGCGCCAGCAGGCGGCAATAGCGGGTCAGCAGGGCACGCGCCAGCGGATCGAGCACCGGCGTTCGTCGCGCCGGCAGGGTCACTGCACCCGCACGAACAGCGCCTCCCGGCGATTGGCCAGGACCGCACCGGACTGGTCCGCGAACACCTCGACCGACACGGCCGCCCAGATCGGTGCTGGCCCGGCCGGCACCGGTGTGGCGAGTTCGATGCCGGCGGTGTTGACGGCTGCCACCGGATCGAGCCGGTTGCTGCTCCACGTGAACACCGGCGAAAGGCGCGACAGCCAGACCCCGGCCGTCGTGCCGTTCAGCCAATCGACCTGGATGCTCACCGAGCCGAACGCGGACAGATCGATCAGGGTCTGCAGGTCCCGGTCGATCCGCAGGTAGAGGTTGTTGGCGTCACGCGCGACGTACACACTGCCCAGATCCGCCGTGGACGGCAGGATCGCGGCCCGCGGCGGTCCCGCCACGACCACCGAGCCGGTGGTCCAGTCGTTGTGATTGCCGTCGATCACCTTGGTGCTGGTCGGCGGGTTGTCGACGCGCACGGCATAGGCACCCCCTTGCAGATCGCCGGCGACCGGCACGACGCCGCCGATCGAAGCGAGCACTCCGCCGGCGGTGAGCATCGCCGGCGTGATCAGGCTCGGCGAGGTCACGCCCAGGCGCGAGAACCCGGTGAACGGGTCGACCACGCTGCTCAGGAAGACGGTGCGCAAGTTCACGCCCGCGAACAACCGGAACAGGTTGACCGCCACCTGCTCCTCCGGCGGCAGCAGCACGCCGTTCGGACCGCGATCGATCAGCAGGTTGGCGTTGGTGCGGAACGCACCGACGATGCCGGTCATCCAGGTGCGGAACGCGGCCTCGTCGGCCAGGAACTGCGCCAGCAGCGTCGGGTCCACCAGCACGCCCGGCGCAAGCGTCAGGATGCCCTGCGCCTGCCGCCGCGGCGACTCGCCGCGGATGTGGGCCGAGGCCACCTGGTAATCGTCCCACGCGCGCTCGAGCCGGTCGCGGCAGGCGGTGAGCTGCGCCGCGGAGCGCACGTTGCCGACATTGAGGTAGTTGTTCTGGATCACCAGCAGCGGATCCACGTTCGGATGATCGATGACGTCGAAGTCGTTCGGATCGAGATTGCCGTGCTCGTAGCCGAGCAGGAACCGCGCCTGCGCGATCGCGACGTTGAGCGCCGCGGCCAACATTCGCAGGTCGCCCCGGTCGATCTCGTACGACCGCTGCCGCGTCACGGGCAACGCGGCGGCCAGCGGGTGCTGCATGAACTCGCCGGGTGCCACGAACCACGAGAACGACGCCGGCACCGCCTCCAGGGCGGCGACCAGGCTCTCCAGACGCGGCAGCAGGTCGTTCTGTAGGAAGTTGGCGACCTCCAGCGCGCGCGGCGCCGAATCGATCACCGTGCCCTGCGTGTGCGGCACCGGCGTGATCTGCATGGTCCAGAACTGTGCGGTCGGCGGCGGCACGGCGAATCCCGATCGGGTCACCAGGCTGCGCAGCTGCCCGCCGGGGCGGGTCAGCGAGTCGTCGAGGAACTGCAGCACGCGCGTGATCGCCAGGAACACGGCGGCATTGCGGTTGCCGGGGTCGGTCCGCACCGCTTCGTCCAGCGTCGCGACGATGCCGCCGAAATCGTCGTCGCCGCGGAACAGGCGCGCCACGGCCTCCAGGGTCTTCTCGGACGCCACCTGCACATCGAGGGCCACCGGATCGGGGCGCCGGGCATCACAGGCACCGGCGAGCAGGATCACGCCGAGGATCAAGACACGCTGACAGAGGTGCATTCGCATGGTGTTGGTCGGTCGACTGCAGACGCCGGAGATCGCTACTTGTGCGCCTTCCCCGTGACGAGCGGGGCCACCACGATCCACGGACGGTCCGAGGACGTGCGCAGCAGCCGCGTGCAGATCGACGGCGATGCCGCGGTTCCAGCCATCACGCAGACGACGCCGGGCCGGGGCAGCCCCGCCAGCTGGAAGCAGCCGTCTTTGTCCGTCTTGCCGAAGAACCTGAACGCCGGGTCGGAACTCGAGGTGACGACGAACGGGGTCTCCGCCAGCGCGGCACCCGCCGCGTCGCGGATGACGCCGAGGGCGCCGCCGTCCCGCAGCGTCGGAATGCGGCGGAAGCTCACGTCGTAGCCGTTGCCGGCATTCGGCAGGAACGACAGGCACCCGAGGTCGAGGTCGAACGGATTGCCCAGGACCTGCCCGAACCGTTCGAACGGCGCCTCGGTCGCGGCCGCGGCAAACGGCACGGTCGCGGTGAAGTCGAGCATCCGCACCGTCGGCGTCCCCCCGGCGCTGATCGCGACGTTGATCGGGCGGAACGTGGTCCCGAGGTGCTGCACGCCGTTGTAGACGACGTCGATCCTGCCGTTGGCATGCAGCACCGCCTGGATCGTGTTGCTGCCCCCGGTGTTGTATTCGGGAATCTGGAACCAGGTGACCACGAGCCGATCGTTCGCCTCGCGCAGGTAGACGCCACCGCCTTGGGCAGGGTTGAGGTCGAAGAACGCGGGCGACAGGCGCGCGACGCCGTTGACGACGCCGCCGGGAATCGACGGGTTGTAGCTGCCATCGCCATTGCCGCCGAACTGCAGGTTGCCGTTGGACGACACCCAGACCGTGGGCTGCACGACGCCGTAATAGCTGAAGCTGAAGCGGGTGAACGTGTGCAAGGACACCTGGTCGTCGCCAAGCGGCAGGGGAATGCCCAGGTCGGCATCGAACTGGCAGCCCGGCTCGGTCACGACGAGGATCCCAGCGTCGGTACGGCCGCCGGGCACCGGCGTCAGGTCACGCGAGCTGGCGAACAGCGGATTACCCTGCGGCGGCGTGTAGCGGGCGGTCACCACGAACGTGCCCTGCTGCGCCGGCACCCCGGGGATCTCGAACCGGCCGTCGGCCGCCGACGTGGCCTGCAGTGCGAACCGCGGGATCTGGACCAAGGCGCCCGCGACTGGCACGCCGCCCTCGAGATGCACGACGCCCTCGACCGTCGTGAGCGGGTCCACTGGCGACACCGTGACGCGCGTCACGGCGGACACCCCATCGTTCACGGCCGTGAGGAACGCCGTGCCAGGCCCGGTACCGGTGACCAGCCCATCCGGCCCGACGCGCGCGACGCCTGGATTGCTGGTGCGATAGACGGTCCACGACGTACGCGGCGTCACGTCGACGAACGTGCCGCCGTTGACCAGCGCGATGGTGGTCAACTGGGTGGTCTGACCGAGTGCCCCGGACAGGACCGGGTTGGCGATGGTCAGGTCGAGGGACACCACGGTCGGCGGCGGCGTCGAGGTGATCGTGAGGTCGCGGATGCGATAGGGCACGCCGCGCCGGATCTGGAACCGCTCGCTGAACGCGTACTCGGTGACCCCGTTGCGCACGCGGGTGCCGAGCAGTTGCAGGAAGTCGTCGCTCAGGAAGTCCGGGCTGGTGCCGGGGCCGCCGACACCGAACTGGTCGGCGGCGGCGACGTTGGGGATGAGCACGGTGCCGTTGCCGTTGACCTGGGCCTGCTGGCCGTTGACGGTCACGGTCCAGGACGCATCCAACAGCGCCTGCTGGGCCGACACCTGATGCACGAGGAAACCGACCGACACGACCGCGGCCACGAGTGCCCTGGGAATCGTCATGAGGTCACCTTTGTCCTTTGTCCAGGGATGCGACGACTGCCTGTAGAGAATAGACTGCGGTCTCGCAGCGCGAACCGTCCGGGTCGCTGCCCGTAGCCTCGGTTGGCGACAGCGCCCGCGTGAACCCGAAGCCGGCGCTCGCAATGACGCGAAACGAAGCCGGCATCGGTACTCCGTTCGGCCAATGCTCGGCCAGAGGCGCTCGCCACTCCAGCAAGCCGAGGGGTCCGAGCGTGACCTCGCGGGGCAACTGGCGGCCGCCGGTGTCGACGCTCCGCGCCACCGAACCGATCGGCCGCCCATCCTCTTGCAGGAACCGGACGTTTAACCCATTCGGCTGGGGGTAACGGATCGCCGCGGCGTCACTCTCGGAGGTATTCCTGATCACCACTCGGATCGTGGCCGCTTCGCCAGCGCCGTTTCGCTCCAGGTAGAGCGCGAGCGCCAACGATCGGGCCGGATCCTCGGTCACCGCCAACGGGTTTGTGCTTTCCTGGCTCATGGAGTTGGGCGGCGACTCAGATTGTGGCGACGCACCAGATGCTGGCCCGACCGGTCCGGGCCCGGCCTCCGGATGTCCGCAGGCCGCAAGCGCCATGACAGCCAACGGCGGCAAGCCTGCCAGGATCAGCGGCGTGTTCATGGGCAACTCAACGCGGTCTTCCGGGGACGGATCGTGCCAGAGATCATTGGATCGACCACCGCGTGTTCGACCCGGATGAACTCCGCGAGGTTCACGTGACTCGCCGTCATCTGCAGTGCCGTGAGCGCGTCGGCCTCGAACGTCGCGAGGGCCGTCTGGTACGCCGCCAGCGCGCGAATCGCGGTCGCGGCGTCCAACGGATTCGCCGTCCCTGCGAGCGGCACGCTCAGCGCTTCCACCGTCGTTCGGAACGTGTTGTACGGCGGTGCGACGTCGCGACGAGCCTCGGTGACATGGTAGTCCTCGTGCGCCTCGACGGCGCTGATCATGTAGTAGCCTGAGTCCAGGCCCTGGTTCGCCACCGAGTTCAAACTCGTGATCATAGTGTTCAACGTGACGCAACTGCTGGTGGCAGCGACCAATGCCGCCGTCACCTCCACGACGCCGGGCAGCAGGCGTGAGCCTTGATCGTAGGGTGACTCCGCGGTGGTCACGCGGCACCTCCATACCCCGGCCGCCGCGTCGCAATACGCGGAGATGTCCACCGTGGGCACACGCAACCGCGTGAGTCCCCAACCGGTCGGCGTGGCCGGGGCGCTGTAGAAGAAGTTCACGGCATTTCGTCCGCCAGGATCGGCTCCCCCGGGTGGGGCAGCTCGACGCTCAGGCATCACGTACGGAGATGGAGCGCACTCGCGCTGGACCGTCGCCGTGAACCGGCAGACGTATTCGCCGCAGACATCCACACGCACCGCCACGGACGCGCCCTCTCCGCGGAGAGTTGGCGCGTTGGGTCGTAGCAGCTCATAGGAGTACAGCATCGTCCCAGGGGCGATTGGTTCGCTGCTGCCGCTGCCATCCGGGCATTCGATGGACACCACTCCGCCGGAGTCGGTGACGCCGCTTGCCGAGAACGTCACGTCGGTCCCCAATGCTGGATTGCTGTTGGAGACAGTGACACTGCCGCCCGACAGCGATCCGGCGCTTTGGCACGTCCTCACACACACTTCGCAGTTCGTCGCCACCGAATACGGCGGACAATTGCACCCCCAACCCGCCGTACGCAGCCCGCCGCCCGCGTCGCTGACGATCGTGCTGCCATCAGCGTTCACGTGCGCGCTCGACACGATCTCGAACTGCTCCGTCGCGTGGTTGAACGACAGGAAGTAGGCGATCGACCCCGCCGGCAGGCCCGACATGTTCGGGTACTCGATCCGGATCGGCGGGTCGAAGGTCGACCCCGCCGGCTGCAGCGTCCACGCGAAGGGCGGCGCGGCGCCGTCCGGCATCGGCATCGGCACCTTGTCGGCATGCACCTGGTTGAGGGCGATGATCGTTCCGGGTGGCGCCGGCTGGCCGGTGGCAAGGCGCATCGATCCCGCGCGCACGAACATCCGCAGCTCGGCGATGCCCTCGACACTCAGCTCCACGTCGTTGACGCCGTCGTAGATGCGGGCATTGGCCGGATTCAGCGGCGGCAGGATCACCGGCCCCGGCAGCGCGTTCACCGCGCCTTCGAGCAGCACCACCTCATAGGCGAGCGCCGGGAAGCTGCCCGGCGGAACCGGCGTACCGTTGGGTCCGCCGACGCGGTTCGCCGTCAGGCCATCCACATGCAAGTGCCCGGCACCGAACGGCACTGCCGGAATCGTGAACTCGCCATTGTCGTTGCTCGTCACGGCCGGAAGCAGCGTGGTGCCGGCCCGCAGTTGGCAGGTGGCGCCGCCGATCGGGCGGTCGGCATTGTCGAGCACCACGCCGACGAACGAGCCGAGCGCCCCGCCCTGCACCGGCACGCCGGTCGCCTGGAACACCGCGGCCTCGATCTGCCCCGGAATCGTCGCCTTGACGATGTTGTTGCCCGCCGCCGGTCCCAGCGCGAAGCCAACCTCCGCGTGACCCGTCGGCCCGGTGGTGACCGTGAGCACCCGCGTCGGTGGCACTCCCTCGCGCAGCAACGAACCGTCCCCGAGGATGACCTGGAACGTCACGGCGACGCCGCCGACGCCATTGCACGAGTCACTGACCCAGGCGCGCAACGGCAGCGGCAGTGGCGCAGCGACCGCGGCCCGCTGGCTGTTGCCGCTGCTGACGTTCACCTGGTCGGCGATCCCCGGCATCGCCGAAGCGCAGAACCCCACCACGCCGGCGATGTCGACGCTCGTCACCTCGACGCGGTTGTTGCCGCATCCGGCGTCGCTGCCCAGCCGCCAGTACGCCTGGACGCGCCCGGCGACGTCGGTCCGCGCCTGCAATTCAGCCGCGCCCTCGGCGCCGCGATTCGTCGCCAAGCGGCCGTTGCTGCGCGTGACGCGGAACCTGACCAGCTTGTCGGCGAACGGCGTGCCGTTCCCCTGCAGCACGCGCACGACGACCGGTTGGACCAGGAACTCGTCGACCACGGCGGTCTGGTTGCCGCCGGAAACCGCCTCCATGCGCGGACCGACGACCGGGATCCGCGTGACCGTGATCTGCCGGGTCGCCACGTTGCCCACTTCGTCCGTGGCGGTCACGGTGATCGGCATCGGCACGCCGACCGCCGGCAACGCCAGATCGCGGTACTCGTAGGTGCCGTTGGTGCCGATGCCGATGTTGACCGTGGCGAGCTGACCATTCACCCGCACCGTCAGCCCCATGAACCCACTCAGTTGGTCCGCCACGCGCCCCGCGACCGTGACCGTGGGCTCGGTCAACTCCGCGCCGTCGGCGGGGAAGTCGACGTGCAGTTCGGGCGGGGTCGCATCCTGCACGATGTCGACACCGACCGCCGGCCGCACCACGTTGCCGGGCGTGGTCTCGGTCAACAGCAGGCGATTCCGCCGGTTGGCGACCAGACCCACCGCGATCGAGAACTCGCCGTTGGCGCCGCTGGCGATGCCGGTGACCGGGGCAAGCCCCCCTTCGATGCGGATCGAACTGCCCACGGCCGTGGCGCGGCCGGAGACCTGTACGTTCGGCAACGACGTGGCGAGCGGCAGCGGGTCCAAATCGAGCACGTTCGGCCGCTGGCCGACCGACCCGAGGATGAACATGCGACAGCGGTTGGTGAGCCGCACGGCGCCGCCGTCGTTCCAGGCACCCTGGGTCGCGAATGCCGCGCCATGTTCCAGGAACGGCGCCACCGGGCACGTCGCCTGGACCGCGCCCGAGGGCGGCACGACGAACGAGCACGAGCCAAATCCCGACACCGGGTCGAGCAACACCACGCCCTCGGGTACCAGCAGGCTCGCGGTGCGCGTCGCAAACCACATTACCGCCGCCGATCCGGGCGGCGCCTGCAGGTCGATCGTGATCACCTCACCGGCGGCCGGCAGGCCGCTGATGGTCAGCGCCTGCGTGTTTCCCGCTGGCGCCGCCTCATTGACGACCTGGGCCGGCGCGGCGGCAAGAATGACACCAAGGGCGAGGGCCTGCGAACGCGGATGCAGCATGGATACCTCCGATCGAGACCTGCGAGCCCATCTACGCATACCCAAGGCTCGCGTGCACGTCAAGCCGCGGAGTCACGACGGTGGGATTCCGCTGCCGGCAGCCTGCGCCCCAGCCTCGGATGACGAGAACGGACCCCGGGCGGGTGCCGGGGGGGCCCGGGTGGTTTTCCCGGGATGGGCTGCGTCCCCGGGTGGGGGGGCCTCCTCGCCCGGGACCGCCACTCACATAGCATCCCCACCCCCCGTCCCTTGGCGGCCATCCCTCGCGAAGGCCCGGTGCCGGGCCCGGGCGAGCTGGCAGAGGCCAGGGCAGTGCCAGCGCCGCTGAAGCTCGCTCAGCCCCCCCCCCCGGCGGACCGGTTCCCAGATCAGATGGCCTCCGCGCCCTCCGGTGCCGAAACTGTCCCGTGGGACCCACTGGGACGGCTCGTGCGCGCCGCCCCGGGTGCCCCCCAACAAGCGAGCCCGCGCTGCGCGCCCCGCCAGGGAGAACCTTGACAGGTGAGGGCCTGTTCCCCCCACAAGCCCCCCGCCCCCCTCCACGCCACCGCCCAATCCCCGGGATAAGACGAGAACGACCCCGCGCGCGAGCCCGCTGGATTGCGGGGCTGACGCGCACCCAGGCGCGGCGAAGCCGAGGACGCGTCCCCGTGGCGAACACGATCGTCTGTGGCGGCGGCCCGCTGCCGTCGCGCCGGCCTGGCAGCCGTTCCAGCACGGCTGTTCCTCACCCTCGCCGCCGTGCCGGCGACCGCGAAAGATCGCGTCGCCGATGACGCTCACCGCCGGCAACGTCACCTACACACCGAGCGCGATCGCCACTTCGTGGCGACAACCGGCGCGGCGTTGCGGCTACAGCGGGCGACGGCTCCGACGGCGCATTCTGCCGGATCCGGCAAGACGGTCCATCCGGTTCCGGTGTCGAATCCGTAGAACGTCTGGCGAAGTCATCGCCCGCAGCCGCCGTCGAGCGCAGCTCCTTCCGAGACCTCCGCATGAAGTTCCCGTTGCCCGGTTCCCTGTTCTTCCCGATCTTCGTGGCCGCGCTGCAAGCACAGCAGGTGTCGCCGCCCGGCAAGCTGCCCGAAGGCGCGCCGCCGGCGATGGCCGAGATCACCGCCGAACGGTTGCAGGCGCACGCCGACTGGTTGGCCGATGATGCGCGCGCCGGTCGACTGACCGGTTCGCCTGGTCAGCAGGAGACCGCCGAGTATGTCGCCAGACACTTCCAGCAACTGGGCCTCGAGCCGCTCGGCGACGAGCAGGATGGCGGCGCCCGGTCGTTCTTCCAGAGCTATCGGATCGCACGGACGGCGATCGACCCGACGACGAAGCTGACGATCGGCACCGTTGCGATCCAGGAAGGCTACGCGGCGCTTGGCACCAGCGCCGAAGAACTGGCGTTCGCGGGCAAGGCGCGATTCCTGGGCCTCGGTCGCACGCGCGGCATCCAGAAGGACATGGAGGCCGACGAAACGCTCGAACAGGTGCTGCCGGTGATGCTGATCAAGGGGCCGCGCGGCGCGCTCGATCGGCAGCTCGGCGTCGAGGAGAAGTTCGGCATGGCGTTCCAGCCGTTCGGCAACCTCGGCAAGACCGCGAAGAACCTGCAGAAGAAGGGCGCCAAGGCCGCGGTGTTCCTGCTGCTCGACGATCCGCTCGGCCTGTGCGACGTGCTCAACTACCTGGCGTTGTCGCCGGGCAAGGACCAGCTCGAGGCGCGGTTTCCGGGGGGTGAATCGCAGATGGCGCAGATGGGGCAGATGCTCGGCGGCGATGCCGGCATTCCGACGCTGGTGCTTGGCCCGGCGCTGGCGGGCAAGGTGCTCGCCGAGCTCGGCATCGACGGAGCGGCGGCGCGCGCCTGGATGGCGAACGAAGGCGAGAAGCCGACCGGCAAGGCCGACGTCGAGGTGGCGCTCACCTACAAGGTGACGTCCGATCCGGATGCGCACGCCACCAACGTCGTTGCGGTGCTGCGCGGCAGCGACCGCAAGCTCGGCGAGGAGGCGATCGTGTTCTCGGCGCACATGGATCACGTCGGCAAGCGCATGGATGGCGAAGTGTTCAACGGTGCCGATGACAATGCGTCGGGCACGTCGGGTCTGCTCGAGATCGCGCGCGCGTTCGCGGCGCTGCCGGAGAAGCCAAAGCGCACGGTGATCTTCCTGTCGGTGTCCGGCGAGGAACTCGGCTTGTGGGGCTCGCGGTTCTACTCCGATCACCCGACCTGGCCGGCCGACAAGATCGTCGCCAACATCAACACCGACATGATCGGCCGCAGCGGGCCGGAGTCCGGCGCCGACGAGGTGACGGTGACGCCGTCGAACTCGCATCCGAAGTTCTCGACGCTGGTGCAGGTCGCCGCCGGCTTCGGGGAGCAGATGGGGATGAAGTTCACTTCCGGGGACAAGTACTACACGCGTTCGGATCACTACAACTTCGCGCGGCTGGGCATCCCGGTGGTGTTCTTCTGCAACGGCGAACACGAGGACTACCACCAGGTCACCGACCACGCCGACAAGCTGGACAGCGGCAAGATGCAGAAGATCGCGCGGTTGGCGTTCTGGACCGGCTTTGCGACAGCTCAGCAGGACGAGAAGCCGTACGAACTCGGCGAGCGGCGCACCTGGAAGTAGTGATCGCTGGAACCAGCGCGCGCCATCGCCGACGATTCGGCACATGCGCCCGCCCGACATCGAGACGTTCCTGGCCGCCGGTCCGTTCGCCGTGGTCGGGGCATCGCCCGATCGCGCCAAGTACGGCAACAAGGTGCTGCGCTGCTACCAGCAGCACGGTCTGACGGTCGTGCCGATCAACCCGAAGCAGACCGAGGTCGAGGGTCTGCGCTGCTTCCCGTCACTGGCGGCCGCTACGCCAAAGCCCCGTTCGGTGTCGGTGGTGGCACCGCCGGCCGCCGCCGCTGGCATCGTCGCCGACGCGATTGCCGCCGGGGTCCGTGGTCTGTGGTTCCAGCCCGGTGCGGAAGAAGCCGCCGCGATCGCCGCTGCGCGCGCCGCCGGCCTGACCGTCATCGCCGATGGCGCCTGCGTGCTGGTCGTGCTCGGCTACCGCGAGCACTGACGAACTGGTGCGGGCGGAGGGACTCGAACCCTCACGGTCCTTGCGAACCTGCGGCTTTTAAGGCCGCTGCGTCTGCCGTTCCGCCACGCCCGCGACGGGCTTGCCATCATCGAACGGCGATCGGCGCGATGCCAGGGGCGATCAGCTGCCGGCCGGAGTCTGCGGCACCGTGAAGCCGAGTTCGGCGATCTTCTCGAACAGCACGGGCTTCCGGACCGGCTTGACGACGTAGTCATCGCACAGTTCGCGGAACGCGGCGGTGATGTTCTTGACGTCGTCGAGCGCGGTGGTCATCAGCACGCGGGCGCGCAGGTTCTGCGGCACGCCGATCTGCTTTTCGAGGGCGCGGATCTTCTGCAGCGCCGCGTGGCCGTCCATCTGCGGCATCATGATGTCGAGCGTCACCAGGTCGAACGGGCTGCCCTTCTTCAGCGCCTTCTCGAACGCCTCGACGCCCTTCTTGCCGTCCTCGCCGGTCTCGACGGTGCCGAGCGGGGTCAGGAAGCGCACCATCAGGTTGCGGCTGATGAAATCGTCTTCGACAACCAGGATTCGCATGGTGCTGTTCGTCCTGGATCGACCAGGCGGGCGCTTTGGCTGTAGGCCTTGCCAGGGTCGTTGGGCGCCGGGTCCAGCGGTCCGCTGCCAAGGCCGGTCTCGACGGCCCGGTCTTGCGGTATCCTGCGACACTTTCCGCACCGAGGAACCCACCATGCTGCATTCGCTCCGTCTGTCGCCGTTGGTCCTGTTCGGCAGTCTGCTGACTGCGCAGGGCGATTGTCTCGATCAGTCGTACGTGCCGAACCCGCCGAACAACGGGCTCGAGGTGACGGCATCGCAACCGGTCACGCAGACGTTCACGGTCGGTCGGTCGGGGTTCTTGACGCGCGTCGAAATCGCGCAGATCAACCATCATCGCGGCACACCGCAGGCGCCGCTGCAGGTCGATCTGGTGGCGTGTGATTCGGCGGGCGTGCCGACGGCGACGGTGCTGGCGTCGGTGTCGTTCCAGCCGGGGGCAGTGCCGGTGACGCGTGGGCCGCTGTTGGTCGACCTGTTGCTGTTCAACATCCCGGTGGTCGCCGGGCAGCAGCTCGGCATCGCGCTGTCGACCGCGGCGATGAGCGGTGGTTCGACGTATGCGTGCTCGGGGAACGCACCGGGCGGCGCCTATGCGGCCGGCCAGGTGTTCATCCAGCAGAACCTCGGTCTGTCGGTGTGGGACCTGTCGTTCCAGACCTGGGTGTCGGCGCCCGCGTCGTGGACCAACTACGGCGTCGGGCATCCGGGAACGCAGGGTGTGCCGGCGCTGGTGGCGGCCGGGAACCCGGTGCTCGGGTCGAACGTGCCGGTGACGGTCGGCAACCCGGCGGGCGTCGCGACGCTCGGCGCGGTGTTCTTCGGGGTGCAGCGCGCGAACCTGCCGACCCCGTTCGGTGGTACGGCGTTGCTGGTGGTGTCGGCGAACGTGTCGCTGGCGGTGCCGGTGGGCGGGGCGCAGTTGGCGTTGACGATTCCGTCGTCGACGGTGTTCTGCGGGGTGGTCGTGCAGTTGCAGGCGGTCGTCGTCGACACCGGGGCGTCGCACGGGCTGGCGTTCTCGCGCGGGCTCGAGCTGGTGCTCGGCGGCTGAGGGCTGCGGCACTTGTCGGGCAGCAAAGTGAGGTCCCGGGCGGAATCGAACCGCCGTAAACGGATTTGCAATCCGTTGCCTAACCACTCGGCTACGGGACCGAACTGGGGCAACCACAGTAGCCACCCCGGCCGCCGGATCAAGGGCACAACCTGCGGGCACCGCGCGCCGCGTTCGCTATGCTGCCCGCCCTCTCCGCCGCCGGCCCGGCCGGCCCCGCTCGCCATCGTGAAGATCAAGAAGAACATCCACTTCGAGTTCGACCAGGAACATGTGCGCGAACCGTTGGTCTACCGGATCAACCGTTCGTTCGAGGTCGAGGTCAACATCCGCGGCGCCTCGATCACCGAGCAGGGCGGGTTCATCGCGCTCGAGCTGGAAGGCGAACCGGGTGAGATCGACAAGGTGATGCACTACCTGCGCGAACAGGGCGTTCGACTGCAGGAAGGCCTCGGCGGGACCGAACGATGAACGGCAGGCCGGCGTCGCTGTGGGCGCTGGCGACACTGATGCTGGCCTCGGCCCTCGGCCCGGCCGGCACCAGGACGCCGCATGACCTGGTCGCGCGCGGCAAGCAGGGGGCGGTGACGACGGCCGAGCCGCATGCGACCGAAGTCGGGTTGCGCGTGTTGCAGGAAGGCGGCAATGCCGTCGATGCCGCGGTCGCGGTCGCGCTGACCTTGGCGGTGACCCATCCGCAGGCCGGCAACCTCGGCGGTGGCGGGTTCCTGCTGATCCGGATGGCCGATGGCAGGACCACGGCGCTGGACTTCCGCGAGAAGGCGCCGGCAGCGGCGACCCGGGACATGTTCCTGAAGGCCGATGGCACGGTCGACGACGACAAGGCGCAGTTCGGCGCGGCGGCCGCGGGCGTGCCCGGCAGTCCGGCCGGGCTGCTGCGGGCGCTGGCGTTGTTCGGCAGCAAGCCGTTGGCGGCGCTGGCGGCGCCGGCGATCCGACTGGCCAAGGATGGCATCCCGGTCGACCAGTTCCTGGCGGCGGACCTGCATGGGCACCGGCGGGTGCTGGGCCGCTTCCCGTCGACCAAGGCGATCTTCTTCCGCGGCGACACGACGCTGCAACAGGGCGACCTGCTGGTGCAGCCGGACCTGGCGAAGACGCTGGAGCGGCTCGTCGCCGATGGCGCCGCGGGGTTCTACGGCGGGGAGACCGCACGGCTGATCGCCGCGCAGATGCAGAAGGATGGCGGTCTGATCACGGCCGCGGACCTTGCGGCGTACGCCGCGGCCGAACGGCAACCGGTGGTCGGCACGTACCGCGGTCTCGAGATCGTCGGCATGCCACCGCCGTCGTCGGGCGGCATCGCGCTGCAGCAGATGCTGAACCTGCTGGAACCGTACGACATGCGGGGGCTCGGTTCTGGCAGCAGCGCGCATCTGCACCTGCTGACCGAGGTGATGCGTCGGGCGTTCGCGGATCGCGCGCGCTGGCTCGGCGATCCGGACTTCTACCAGGTGCCGGTGGCGGGCCTGATCAGCCGCGACTACGCCGCGACGCTGCGCGCCGGCATCCGCACCGACAAGAAGAGCGAAGTGGTGGCCGGGGTGCCGCCGGGCGCCAAGGAAAGCGACGACACCACGCACTTCTCGATCGTCGACACCGCCGGCAATGCGGTCGCCTGCACGACGACGATCAACGCGACGTTCGGCAGCGGCCTGGTCGTCGAGGGCGCCGGGTTCCTGCTGAACGACGAGATGGACGACTTCTCGGCCAAGCCGGGGGCGCCGAACATGTTCGGTCTGGTCGGCGGCGCCGCCAACGCGATCGCGCCCGGCAAGCGGATGCTGTCGTCGATGACGCCGACGATCGTCGTGCAGGACGGCAAGGTGCGCTGCGTGCTCGGGGCTCCGGGCGGCAGCCGGATCATCACCGGCGTGCTGCAGGTGCTGCTGAACGTCGTCGACTTCGGCATGGGCATCGAACTGGCGGTACGGGCGCCGCGGGTGCACCATCAATGGAAGCCCGAGCACCTGTCGTACGAGCCGCTGGCGCTGTCGACGGATGTGCGGACGGCGCTGGCGGCGATGGGACACACGTTCGCGCGCGAGCCGATGTGGATCGCGCGGGTGCACGCGATCGAGGTCCGCCCGGATGGCGAACGGGTGGCCGCCGCGGATCCGCGGGGCGGCGGGTCGGCGGCGGCGTACTGACGCACCGCGCCGACCGGCGGGCTACATGCCCTTGTCCTTCTCGGCCTTCTTCTGGCGGCGCGCCTTCATCGCGTCCTTGAACGTGGCCTCGTTCTGCCAGCGGGCGACCTGCGTGTTCCAGGCCTTGGCGGTCTTGGCGTTCCAGTCGGCCTTGCGCGGATCCATGTCCTCGCCGGGGTCGACGGTCACGAACCCGACGTTGAGCCCCTCGCACATCTCCTCGAGCAGCTTGTTGAGCTCCCAGGCGATGAACGCTTCGTCGCCGTTCTTGTAGTCGATCTCGCGCAGCATGTTGGCCATGCCGACGATGGCGTGGAAGCCGATCGCGCTGAGTTCACGCTTCGCCGCGATCGCGGCCTTGCCGCCGCCGCGGACGTCTTCCAGCAGGTCCGTGATCTTCTTCTGGTCGGCTTCGCCGACTTCTGCAGGCCACGCGATCGGGGTCGTGCCGGCTTTCGGATCGAACACCTGATCCATCGTCGTGATCTTGGAGTTCTGCCACTTGTCGCCGGGCGCAGTTGCCTTCGGCGTGTCGGCCTTCGGCGTCTCGGCGGGCTTGGGGTCGTCGATCTTGGCGGCGGGAGTCGGCGTCGGATCCGGCTGCTTGACCTCCGGCGTCGGGGCCGGGGTCGTCGCGTCGGCGGGCCTGGCGTCGCCTTTGGGTGCCGTTGCCTCGGCCGGCTTGCCGGCGTCGGCGGGCTTGCCGGTGGCAGGTTCGTTGCTCGGGTTCGGCGTGCTCGCCGCCGGCGTGTTGCCCTGGGCCGTGTCGGTGGACTTCTTGTCGCCATCGCCACGGGTGAACATCACCACGGCGACCACGGCGATCGCCGCGACGGCGATGGCGGCGGCGATCAACGGCATCGCGCTCTTCTTCTTCTCCTCGCGTTCGCCGCGACCGCGCCGTTCGCCCCGCCCTTCCTTGGCGTCGCCGTCCTCGCCGCGCTTGCCACGGGCGGGGCGCTCACCGCGGGTCTCACTCCGGGACTCGGCGCGAGCCGGGCGTTCCTGGGCCGGGCGGGCCGCGGCCGGCCGCGCCGCTGCTGGGGCGGCCGGGGCGGCAGCGGCGGCCGTGGCGCCGCCGCGCTGGGCAGCGACGTCGATGACGCTGCCGCACTGCTTGCACTTGGCCTTGTCACCGGCAAAGGTCTCCGGCAGCCGGTACTTGGCGCCGCAGTTGTCGCAGACGATCTGGAGGGCGGACATGGGGCTCTCTGGTCTTGGGTGGGAGAAGGTTACTTCTTCTTGGTCTTGTCGGCGTCGTCGTCGAGCGGCTCTTCCGGGTTCTCGCGCATGTCGAAGAACTCGTTCATCTCGCCGTTGGCATAACGCCACCAGAACGCGAACCACTGCCGTACGCACGACTCGCGCCGTTCCTTGTCCTTGGCGGGGTCGCTGCTGCCGCGGACGTCGTAGTTGACCGCGAAACCGGTGAAGCCGACCATCGCCTTGTTGAGCTGGCTCAGCTTCATGTTGTTGCCGTTGACGTCGCCGTAGGCCTCGTACATCGCGTTGAGGACCCGCGGCACCACGGTCTTCTTCATCTTGATGTCGTTGAACTTGACCTGCGAGGTGGCGCGGTTGAACAACGTCCCGGGCGCTTCCGGATCGGCGCTGGCGACGATGTCGGCGACGATCTTGTCGGCTTGATCGCGCATCTCCGGGGTCGCGTCGGTCCAGTGCGGCACCGGCGCTGGCTTGGACTCGTAGACCTTGCGCGTGCCGGCGGAATCGGTGATCTCCTTGGCTTCGCGCGCGGCGATCACCTCGTTCGGTTTGAAGCTGGTCGAATCGCGGTTGGGATCGGGCTTCTTCGGGTTGCGCGCGGGCTTGTGCTTGACCTCGAAGCCGGTCACCTTCACCTCGGTGCCGTCCAGCCGGAACGTCGCCAGGACTTCGGCGCGGGTGTTGAAGATGTAGTTGTCGTCGCCGGGCTTGGGCGTGCCGAACAGCATCACCTGGCCACCGGTCGTATTGGTCGCGGCATCGACGATGCTGCCGGACGTGAAGCTGAGTTCGCGGAACCAGCGCGTCGAGTCGTGCTTGCCGAACGCGGCGATGATCGCCAGATCGAAGTCCTCGCGTTCCCGACCGCTGGTGTTCTTGTAGTCCTTGTCGGGGAACACCTCGAGCTGCTTGTGGATCGCGCCGAAGTCGGTGTACTGCTTCAGGCCGAACACGTCGCCACTGCCGGCCCGTTGGGCCCACTTGACGACCGCTTCGGCGCGCACGTCCATGCCACCCTTGGCGCTGGTGTCCTCGACGACCACCGGGGCCTTGCGCGGGGCCTCGCCGCCACCGCTCCGCGAGATCACGAAGATCGCGACGATCACGACCGCGGCGACGCCGAAGCCGACGTAGGCCTTGGTGTTGTCCTTCGGTTTGGCGCGCTTGCCGCCAGTGGCTTTGGGGAAGAACGTCCGTTCGCAGTCCTTGCAGGTCATCTTCTGCTCGAGCAGTTCTTCCGGCACCCGGTACTGGGCGCCGCACTGCGGGCAGAAGATGTCGACCTTGCCGTCGGAACGGACGCGAGGGCCTTGGGCGCTGCGGCCGGCGCGGGCCGAACTGGAAGAACGCGACGACGCCGCAGAGTCACGTCTGGTCACTGGGAGGATCCTTGGTCCGAGGGGTCGGAAACGGGGCCACAGGACGGTAAGGCCGTCGGTGCGGGGGGTCAACCGCAGTGGCCTGGTCGCCCGGCATTGGCCGCAGAACGGCGCGGTGCGACCGGGCGTTCACCGTCCCGGCGCGCCGATGTGGCGGACCGGGCAGCGGTGGAAAGGCGCGACCGCAGATCCCATCATCGCGGCATGTCGTTCCGGATGGTGACCGAGCTGACGCCGGCGGGCGATCAGCCGCAGGCGATCGCCAGGCTCGCCGGCTGGCTCCGCGGCGGGGCGCCGGCCTGCACGCTGCTCGGTGTGACCGGTTCCGGCAAGACGTTCACGATGGCCAAGGTCATCGAAGAACTGCAGCGGCCGACGCTGGTGCTGGCGCCCAACAAGACCCTGGCGGCGCAGCTGTATGCCGAGTTCAAGTCGTTCTTCCCCGACAACGCGGTCGAGTACTTCGTCAGCTACTACGACTACTACCAGCCGGAAGCGTACGTGGCGACCACCGACACGTACATCGAGAAGGACGCGCTGATCAACGACGCGATCGAGCGGATGCGCAATTCGGCGACCCGATCGCTGATGGAACGCCGCGACGTGCTGATCGTCGCGTCGATCTCGTGCATCTACGGCCTCGGCTCGCCGGAGAACTACCGCGAACTGTCGGTGACGGTGCGCCGCGGCGAACGGCTCGATCGCGATGTGCTGCTGCGGCAACTGACGGCGATCCAGTTCGCGCGCGACAACTTCGACTTCCAGGCCGGCCGGTTCCGCGTCCGCGGCGACGTCGTCGAGATCTACCCGTCGTACGAGGATGCCAAGGCGCTGCGGATCGAACTGTGGGGCGACGAGATCGAGGAACTGTGCGAGATCGACCCGCTGCGCGGCGAGGTGTTGCGGCGGCTCGATTCGGTGACGATCTACCCGACTTCGCATTACGTCGCGACCGGCGACCAGTTGACGCGCGCGTGCGGCACGATCGAACAGGAACTGGCGGAGCGGCTGCAGTGGTTCGAACAGCGCGGCAAGCTGCTGGAAGCGCAGCGCCTCGGGCAGCGCACCCGGCACGACCTCGAGATGTTGCGCGCGACCGGCATGTGCCAGGGCATCGAGAACTACAGCCGCCACCTCGACGGCCGGCTGCCGGGCCTGCCGCCGGCGACGCTGGTGCACTACTTCCCGGACGACTTCCTGCTGGTGGTCGACGAGTCGCACGTCGCCGTGCCGCAGTCGGGCGGCATGCATCGCGGCGATCGCGCCCGCAAGCAGTCGCTGGTCGATCACGGCTTCCGGCTGCCGTCGGCGTACGACAACCGGCCGTTGACGTTCGAGGAATTCGTCGCGCTGCAGCGGCAGGTGGTCTACGTGTCGGCGACGCCCGACGAGTACGAACTGCAGCGCAGCGGTGACCGCATCGCCGAACTGGTGGTGCGGCCGACGGGCCTGCTCGATCCGCCGGTCGAGATCCGACCGGCGCAGGGGCAGGTCGACGATGTCGTCGGCGAGGTCCGGCAGCGCGTGGCCCGGCAGCAGCGCGTGCTGATCACGACGTTGACCAAGCGCGCCGCCGAGGAACTGACCGATTACCTGCGCGACCTCGGCATCAAGGTCCGCTACCTGCACAGCGACATCGACAGCCTCGAACGCACGGCGCTGATCCGCGATCTGCGGCTGGGCGTGTTCGACGTGCTGGTCGGCATCAACCTGCTGCGCGAGGGCCTCGACATCCCGGAGGTCACGCTGGTGGCGGTGCTCGACGCCGACAAGGAAGGGTATCTGCGGTCGCGGACGTCGTTGATCCAGACCTGCGGTCGGGCGGCGCGCAACGTCGATGGTCGCGTGCTGCTGTATGCCGACAAGATCACCGGCTCGATCACCGCCGCGGTCGGCGAGATGGAGCGCCGGCGCACGCGCCAGGCGGCGTGGAACCAGGAGCACGGCATCACGCCGCGGACCA
Organism: Planctomycetota bacterium; assembly: GCA_016713175.1. GTDB lineage: Bacteria > Planctomycetota > UBA1135 > UBA1135 > UBA2386 > JADJPQ01. The sequence goes on along the minus strand of JADJPQ010000014.1, from coordinate 12,418 downwards.
TCGTCAAGGCGATCCGCGAACTGCTGGAGCCGCCGCCGCCCGAGGACGGCGAGATGGACACCAGGCCGGCGCGAGGCCGCAAGCGCGGCAAGGCGGCGGCTGGCGAACCGGTGGCCGGCGGCGCGCCGCGGCGGCAGTTCGCCGACAAGAAGGACCTGCTGCAGCACGTCAAGCTGCTGCGCGCCGAGATGATGGCGGCGGCCAAGAACCTCGATTTCGAACTGGCGGCGCGGATCCGCGACGAGGTGTTCGCGCTGGAGAAGCTGGAGATGGAGCTGCTGTAGCGGATGGACGCGCGCATCGTCGCCACCGCCGCGCGGCTGCCCGAGGCCCCGGGCATCTACGTGTTCCTGGGTGGCGACGGCAAGGCGCTGTACGTCGGCAAGGCCGCCGATCTGCGCGCCCGCGTCCGTTCGTACCTGAAGCCGGGCGGTGATGGCCGGCCGCAGCTGCGCTTCCTCGAACACGAGGCGGTCGACCTCGAATTCGTCGCCACCGCCAGCGAGACCGAGGCGCTGCTGCTCGAGAACACCGTGATCAAGCAGCGGCAGCCGCGCTACAACCTCAAGCTGAAGGACGACAAGGCGTTCCTGCTGCTGCGGCTCGACCGGCGCGAGGCCTGGCCTTGGTATCGGTTGGTCCGCCGCCGGCACGCTGACGGCGCCGAGTACTTCGGCCCTTACGCGTCGGCCAAGTCGGTGCGGCGGACGCTGCGGCTGCTGCACAAGGTCGTGCCGTTGCGCGATTGCGCCGACACGGTGTTCGACAACCGCGCGCGGCCGTGCATCAAGCACCAGATCGGGCGCTGTCCGGCGCCGTGCACCGGTCTGATCGACCGCGCCGCCTATGACGTGCTGCTCGACCGTTCGGTCGCGATCCTGCGCGGCGACACCGCGCTGCTGCTGCGCGACTTGCGCACGGCGATGGCGGCGGCGGCTGACGGCCTGGCGTTCGAGCGCGCCCAGGCGCTGAAGCAGCAGATCGAGGCGCTGCAACATGTCGCCGAACGCCAGGCGGTGGTCTCCGGCGATGCCGACGAGGACGCGATCGGCCTGCACCGGGCTGGCGACGAAGTGACGGTGGCAATGCTGGCGTTCCGCAGTGGTGTGCTCGAGGACTGCCGGCGGTTCCGCTTCCGCTCGGCGCTGCCGGACGAACTGGTGCTCGGCGACCTGCTCGGTCGCTTCTACGAGGGCGATCGCTACGTGCCGCCGCGCGTGTTGCTGCCGATCCAGCCGGCCGAAGGCGCGATCGTCGCGGCGTGGCTTTCGCACAAGCGCGGCGGACGGGTCGAGCTGGCGGTGCCGCAACGCGGTGACGGCCGGCGGCATCTGGAGCTGGCGCTGCAGAACGCGGCCGCGGCCGACGCGGTGTTCGCCGATGTCGAGCAGCGCCGGCGCGCCGGCGCAGCGCGGCTGGCGCAGCTCCTGGCGCTGTCGGAGCCGCCGGTGCGCCTGCACTGCCTCGACGTCTCGACGATGCAGGGCACCTCGACGGTGGCGTCCCGCGTCTGTTTCGTCGACGGTCAGCCACACAAGGCCGACTACCGCAGGTTCGCGGTCGGTCCCGAGCACGCCGGCGACGACTTCGCCGCGATGCAGGAGGCGGTCACCCGTTCGCTGCGGTCGGGCATCGAGCGCGACGAGGACTTGCCGGATCTGCTGATCGTCGACGGCGGCGCCGGCCAGCTGGCGGCGGCGGTGCGCGCGGCGCAGGAACTCGGCCTCGGCGAGGACCTGCGACTGTGCGGTCTGGCCAAGAGCCGGCTGCGCGGTGTCGGCGATGCCCGGGTCGAGTCCGGGGAACGATTGTTCGTGCCGGGCCGCGAGGCGTCCTTGCCGCTGCCGGCCAACTCGCCGGAGACGCTGCTGGTGGCGGCGATCCGCGACGAAGCGCACCGCTTCGCGATCACCTACCACCGCCAGAAACGCAGTCGACTGACCAGCGAACTCGACGACGTCGCCGGCGTCGGTCCGACGCGACGGCGACAACTGCTGCGGCATTTCGGTTCGCTGACCGGTCTGCGCGCCGCCAGCCGCGAACAGTTGCGCGCGGTGCCCGGCCTGCCGCTGCATGTCGCCGAGGCGGTGTTCGTGCGGTTGCATCCGCCCGATGCCACCGGCGGTGCCGGAGCCTGACGGGCCGGTGAGGTCGCGGATTGCGCAGCGCGCGGTATCCGCGGCGCGGTCGACGGCGCACAATGCGCGGCCCGTCGCTGGCCGACTCGCCCATGATCCACCCGACTGCTTCGATCCACCCAACCGCCATCCTCGGTGACCAGGTCGAGGTCGGCGAGTTCTGCGTGATCGGTGCCAACGTCCGGCTCGGGGCCGGCACGCGTCTACGCGCACACGCGATCGTCCGCGAGGGCTGCGAGCTGGGCCGGGCAGTGTTGGTCGACAGCTTCGCGGTGGTCGGCGGCGATGCGCAGATGCGGGTGATGGATCCCGCGGCCCTCGGTGGCCGGGTCGTCATCGGCGAGCGTTGTGTGTTGCGCGAAGCGGTGACCGTGAATCGGCCGAGCAAGGCCGGCGGCTGCACGGTGATCGGCAACGACTGCTTCCTGATGGCGAACACCCACGTCGGCCACGATTGCGTGGTCGGCGACTTCGTCACCACTGCCAACAACGTGATGTTCGCCGGACATGTGCACGTGGGCGCGCACACCTTCGTCGGCGGCGGTGCCGGCATCCATCAGTTCGTGCGGATCGGCCAGGGCTCGATGATCGCCGGCAATGCCGCGATCTCGTACGACGTGCCGCCCTTTGCCATCGCCGCCGACCGCAACGACATCTGCGGGCTGAACCTGATCGGCCTCAAGCGTCGCGGGCTCGTCGGCGACGTGTTGGCCGATCTGAAGCGCTGCTTCCGGACGGTGTATTTCGGCAGCGGCAATCTACGCGCCGCGGCCGCTGCCGCGCTGGCAGGTGGCGAAGTCGGGACCACGGCCCCGGGCCGCGAGTTCCTGGAGTTCTTCGCCAGCGGCAAGCGCGGCTTCGCGCACGCCCGGTCGCGCAAGCACTCGCGCGAGACCGCGGCGGAGTAGCGCCGGCCCGAGCGCTACTTGGCGCCGGTCCGCGGTTCTTCGCCGAACTGGATCTTCAGCACGTTCTTGTAGGCCGCGACCGTCCGGATGTCCTCGCCGCGCTTCTGCAACAGTTGCCGCACGGCTTCCTGCAGCTGGGCGTCTTCCTGCGGATCCCCGACCGCGCGGCCGCCCGGGTAGACCGCGCGGCGCAGGTCGGCGACCTGATCCCTGACCTCGTAGCGCAGCCAGCGGCGGACGTCGTCTTCGGACAACTTGGTGTCGAGGCCCTTGTAGAACGCGTCGAACTCCGGGTAGCGCGAGAAGTCGCCGTCATCGCCCTCGGCGAGTTGCTGGAACAACTGCGGGTTGCCCGGCAGGTGCTTCTTGACGTAGTCCTTGAACACGCCCTTGCGCAGCAGCGCGAACACTGCCGCGTTCTTCCAGGCATCCTCGGGCTTGTTCTCCAGCAGATCGATTTCCTTGTCCGGGATCACGCCCCACGCCGGATCGACGATCCGGCCTTCCTTGTCGAACTCGCGATGCGGGCAGCGCCCGCTGGGCAGGTAGTACTTGGCGACCGTCAGCTTGATGTGCGCACCGACGTCGAACTTGCCGTTGCGGTTGCGATCGGTGTACGGCTCGCCTTCCTGCCAGACGTTGTCCTGGTTCAGGTCCTCGAACTCTTCGCTCGGGTCGACCGACAGCGGCATCATGTTCTGTACGCTGCCCTTGCCGTAGCTGCGTTCGCCGATCACCACGGCGCGGTTGTGCTCCTGCAGCGCCCCGGCAGTGATCTCGCTCGCCGACGCCGAGAAGTTGTTGGTCAGCACCGCCAGCGGCAGGTTGGTGATCGCGCGGTTGCGGGTCAGGTAGTCGCGTTTGTCCTCGGCCGGGCCTTGCGTATAGACGACCAGCTTCCTGCCTTCGACGAACAGTTCGACGACGTCGCGGGCTTCGTTCAGGAAGCCGCCGGTGTTGTTGCGCACGTCGAGCACCAGGCCCTTCGCGCCCTGGCTTTGCAGGTTGCGGATCGCGCCGCCCAGCTCCTCGGCCAGGTTGGCGCTGAAGTTGATCAGCTCGATGTAGCCGATCTCGCCCGGAATCATCGCCGAGTTGACCGCCGGCACGTGGATCTGCTGCCGGTTGATCGTCAGGTCCTGCGCGCCCTGCCAGCCGGGGCGGAACACCTTCAGCACGACCTTGGTGTCCGGGCGGCCTTTCAGCCGGGCGATGATCTCATCGCTGGTGTGGCCGGCGGTCTCCCAACCGTCGACCTCGAGGATCTTGTCGCCCGAACGCAGTCCGGCGACGTAGGCCGGACCGGAGTAGATCGGCCGCACGATCGCGAAGTCGTTGTCCTGGTCGAAGTTGACGAATGCGCCGATGCCGCCGTACTCGCGGCGCAGGTCGAAGAAGAACTTCTGGAACTCGTCGCTGGTGAAGAACGTGCTGTGCGGGTCGAGTCCCTGCAGCAGGCCCTTGGCGGCGAATTCGATCAGTTCCTGGTCGGTGAACTGCGCGCCCTGGATGTGCTGCGCGCGGATCCGCTGCCGCAGTTCGGTCAGCACCCGGTACTCATCGGGTTCGCGGTTGCCGCCGCCGCCGGTCACCGGCTTGGCTTCGAGCGCCCGCGCCAGCAGCCGTTCGAATTCCCGGCGTTCTTCCTCGCGCTTGATGTACAGCCGCGCCCGCCGGCCGGCGTCGCTCGGCTCGTGCTGGATGTCGCGCAGGATCGCGAACGCCGGGCCGCTCTCGGTGTTCAGTTCGGCGAGCGCCAGCGCGCCGCGGATCCGCAGGTCCCGATCGGTCGACTGCAGGAACTGCTGGAGCGTCGTCTTGGCGGTGCCGCGCTGGTCGTTGGTGCCGACATGCCACAGGGCCTGCGCCGCTTCGATGCGCACTTGCGGCGGCTGCAGTTCGTCTTTGCAGTTGGCGTCCAGGATCTTGCGCACCTCGGGCAGGATCTTGGTGTTGAAGTAGCGTTCCTCGCCGAGCAGCGCCATCGCCGAGCTGCGGACGGCCGGATCCGTCGACTCGGCCACCGGCTTGATCATCGCGAAGATGTCCTTGCTGTAGGTGACGTCGTCTTTCAGGCCCTGCAGCGCGACCGTGGCGGCGATCTTGCCGACCGCGCCCAGGCCCTCGGCGGCGCGGACGATCGCGTCGCGGGTCGGGTCGGTGTTGGCGTCGGCCAGGTCGGCGATCTGGTTGCCGAGGTCGAACGCATGGCCGATGCCGACGGCTTCGGCCTGGGTCAGCAGCGTCTGGACGCGGGCGATCAGTTCCTGGCCCGGCAACGCCGCGGTGAAACTGCACAGCAGCAGGCCCAGGGCCAGGGGGGACCGGAGGGAAACGAACATGCGGACTCCCGGAAGTGGTTGCGGCATCGGCGACTAGCGGCGCCGTCGAAAGGTGCGTTCTGGCATCAGGTCATCGGCGGCGGCGCGGGTCCAGGTCAACGAAACCCTGCGGTTCGCAGCCCGGCCAGGCGACGTTCCTTAGGAGCGTCGGCCTGACCGGCAACCCTATACGATCGGAAACCGTCCATGCCAGAACCAGATTGTCACCAACTGGCCGCTTGGGGTGTTCGGCAGGGCGGGTACCCGTAGGCAGGGTGAGCGAAACCGACACGCCATCCCCTCGCCTGACCCATCTCGATGCCGGCGGTCGTGCCCAGATGGTCGACGTCGGCGACAAGGCGGCCACGCTCCGGATCGCCAAGGCTGCCGCGCTCGTCCGGCTGACTCCCGCGGTGCGGGAACAACTGTTGACTGGCCGGTTGCCGAAGGGTGAAGCGCTGGCGGTGGCCCGGATCGCCGGCATCCAGGCCAGCAAGGAGACGGCGCGGCTGATCCCGCTGTGCCATCCGTTGCCGTTGAACCACGTGGCAGTCGATTTCGCGGCGATCGGGGAGGACGCGATCGCGGTGCACACCGAGGCGCGGACGAACGCGCCGACCGGAGTCGAGATGGAAGCGATGACCGCGGCGGCGGTGGCGGCGCTGACGCTGTACGACATGGTCAAGGGTGTCTGTCGGCTGGCGCGGATCGAGCACGTGCAGTTGGTGCACAAGTCCGGCGGGCGGTCGGGCGTCTGGGATCGGGCCTTGCCGGAAGCTCCCTGAGCCGCGGGAGCGCCTGGTCGAACGAACGTTCGCCCGCGCGGACCATGGGAACCCATGCTGGCGGCGGGTTGGCTCTGGAAACCGACACCCGCTGGCCGTCTGCTGTTGCGCCCCGGCGCGCATCAGCCCCCGGAGAATCCCGACCATGCCCGCAAAGCCCAAGAAGCCGAACAAGAAGTCGACTGCAGCCGGAAGTGGCAGTTCTGGACGTGGTGGCGCCGCTGCCGGCGACAAGGTCGCGCAGCTGCAGCGCCTGATCGAAGTGATGGTCGAGAAGGACGTGGTCGAGGTCGAACTGGAGGAGGCCGGCACCCGCTGGCGCGTCCGTCGCCGGGAGCCTCAGGCCGTGGCCTACGCGACCGCTGCCCCGTTGCACGCCGCGCCGGCCATGCCGTTGGTGGCGGCACCGGCGACCGCACCGGCGGCGCCGTCGGCGGCCGACCGGGCGCCGCAGGGCGAGGTCTACAAGTCGCCGATGCTGGGCACGTTCTACCGCGCCGCATCCCCCGACGCCGAGCCGTTCGTCAAGCCCGGCGACCGGGTGTCGGCGGACAGCACGCTGTGCATCATCGAGGCGATGAAGGTGATGAACGAGATCAAGGCCGAACACGAGTTCGTGATCGTCGAGGTTCTGGTCAAGAACGGCGATCCGGTCGAGTTCGGGCAGCCCCTGTTCCTGATCCGGTAGCCGCGAATGTTCAGTCGCATCCTGATCGCCAACCGCGGCGAGATCGCGCTGCGGATCCTGCGGGCCTGCAAGGATCTGGGCATCGAGACCGTCGCCGTCTACTCGGAGGCGGACCGCGATTCGCTGCACCTGCGCTATGCCGACGAGACCGTCTGCATCGGGCCGGCGCCGAGCACCGAAAGCTACCTCAACATCCCGGCGCTGATCGCTGCGGCCGAGATCGCCGACGTCGAGGCGATCCACCCGGGCTACGGCTTCCTGTCCGAGAACGAGCACTTCGCCGAGGTCTGCCAGAGCTGCAACATCAAGTTCATTGGCCCGTCGCCGAGCGCGATCGCGCAGTGCGGCGACAAGGTGGCGGCCAAGCGGCTGGCCAAGGAAGCCGGCGTGCCGACGGTGCCCGGCTCCGACGGGCCGATCGACAACGAACAGGAAGCGCTGGCGATCGCCCGAAAGATCGGCTTCCCCGTGCTGATCAAGGCCGCGGCCGGCGGCGGTGGCCGCGGCATGCGAGTCGCCCACAACGAGCCGAGCCTGGTCACCGGCTTCCACTCGGCCCGGGCCGAAGCCGAGAAGGCGTTCAAGGACTCGACCGTCTACCTCGAGAAGTACATCGAGAAGCCACGCCATGTCGAGATCCAGATCCTCGGCGACACGCATGGCAACATCGTGCACCTCGGCGAACGCGACTGCTCGCTGCAGCGGCGGCACCAGAAGCTGCTGGAGGAGAGCCCCTGTCCGGTGCTCGACGACAAGACGCGCGCGGCGATGGGTGAGGCGGCGGTGCGGCTGGCTCGCGCCGCCAACTACTACTCGGCGGGCACCGTCGAGTTCCTGCTCGACAAGGACAGGAACTACTACTTCATCGAGATCAACTCGCGCATCCAGGTCGAGCACCCGGTCACCGAAGAGGTCACCGACACCGATCTGATCCGTGAGATGATCCGGGTGGCGGCCGGCGAGCGGTTGTCGTTCCGCCAGGAGGACATCAAGATCCGCGGCCACGCGATGGAGTTCCGGATCAACGCCGAGGATCCCGACCACAACTTCAAGCCGTCGCCTGGCACGATCCATACCTTCGTCGCGCCGGCTGGCCCCGGGGTCCGCTGGGACAGCCACGTCTACCAGGGTTACACGGTGCCGCCGCACTACGACTCGATGGTCGGCAAGCTGATCATCCACCGGCACACGCGCAAGCAGGTGATCGAAGTGGCGCGGCGCGCGCTGCAGGAACTGACCGTCGAAGGCATCAAGACGACCGCCGGCCTGTTCTTGCGGATCCTCGAGCACTCGGACTTCGCATCGGGCGAGGTCGACACCGGCTTCATCGACCGCTACTTCGCGCCGCGCTGATGTCGCGCGAACCGGGCAGCGTGTTCGGCCGCTTCCTGCTGGTCCTGAACCTGGCGATCGCCAACTTCGCGGCGGCGGCGTTCCTGGTGTTGTTCGTGCGGCCCAACCTGCTCGGCTTCGATCCAGGGCTGCTGCCGGCGGCTCTGCTGCCGGAAGGTCGGATCGCGGTCGTGCCACTGTCGACCGGCATCGCTTGGTTTGCTGGCGACGGTGGGCTTGGTGCTGCTGTTGACCAACTTCGCCTGGCTCGTGCGCCGACCGGGTCCCCAGGCCCCGCGCAACTATGTGCTGTCGGACACGCCGACCGGCACCGTCCGGATCGCCCGCGAGGCGCTCGAGGCCGGGTTGCGCGCCGCCGGCGAACAGTTGCCGGAGGTCACCCGCCTGCGGGTGCAGGTCGACACCCGGGCCCACAAACGGGTGCTGGTGACCGGGCAGTTCCAGTGCGCCGAAGGGGTCAACAACCTGACCGCCAGCCAGCGCCTGCGGCAGGTGTTGCGGGATCGCTTCGGCGACATGGCCCGGCCGACCGATGGGACCCAGGTGGAGTTGACCGCAGAAGTTCCAGGGTTTTGCCAGCAAGCTGAACAAGAAGGCTGAACCGCCGCCGGCGAAGGCCGCCGTTCACCGGGCCGAAGTATCCGATCGACGACGACGACGAGGGCAATCGAACGTGACGTTGCGCGTGGGAGTGTTGACGGGGGGTGGCGACGCCCCGGGGCTGAACGCGGCGATCTGCGGCCTGGCGCGGCGGCTGCTGGCGGCCGGGACCACGTTGGTCGGCTTCACCGACGGGTGGCGCGGGATCATCGGTGATCGCACGCGCGATCTCGGCGATGCCGACTTCCAGCGGCTGCTGGTCTGGGGGGGCACGCTGCTCGGCAGCAGCGGCGACAACCCGTACCGCAAGCCCGAGCGCGACGTGCCGAAGGTGCTGGCGACCTTCGCGCGGCACCGGCTCGATGTGCTGGTGACGATCGGCGGCGAAGGCACCCTCGGTGCGGCCGACCGGTTGTGGCGCGAACAGCAACTGCCGGTCGTCGGCGTGCCGAAGACGATCGACAACGATCTGTCGGCGACCGACTTCACGTTCGGGTTCTTCTCGGCAGTCGAAGTCGCGACGCGGGCGATGGACGATCTGCGCTCCACCGCGGAGTCACACGGCCGGGTGATGGTGGTCGAGTGCATGGGCCGGCACGCGGGCTGGATCACGGCCTACGCTGGCGTCGCCGCCGGAGCCGAAGCGGTGCTGGTGCCGGAGCGACCGGTGCAGATCGCCGACCTGTGCACCAATCTGGCGCGGTTGCGCACGGCGGGCCGCAACTCGGCGATCGTCGCGGTGGCCGAGGGTGCCCGGTTGTTCGACGGCGAACGTTGCCTGTCGTCGATGGAGAAGGACGAGTTCGGCTGCTATCGGACCGGCGGCGTGGCCGAACAGATCGCCCGGTTGATCCAGGAGCGGCTGGGCTGGGAAGCGCGGCATCTGGTGCTCGGGCACCTGCAACGGGCCGGCAAGCCGATCGCGTTCGACCGGATCTTCGCGCTGCGGCTCGGAGCCCGCGCGGCCCGACTGGTCTTGGAGAAGAAGTTCGGATACATGGCTGCCATGCGCGCCGGTGAGATCGTCGATGTGCCGTTGCAGGAGGCGGTCACCGCGCGCAAGACCCTGACCGATCAGTTCCTCGACCGTTACGAGTCCTTCTTCCTGCCGATCAGCAGCCCGTGAACGCCATCGCTGTCCGCATCGCCGTGAGTCTGGTTGCCGGCACGGTCGCGTGCCTGTCGGCCGCGGCCCAGATCACGCCGCCACCGTCGGCACCCGGCCAGCAGCCGTCCGGCAGTGGTTTGCCCGCGGGGCAACGGCCCCCGGATGACGCGCATCTGCGGGATCCGCTGCGCAGCCAGTGGACGCTGCCCGCCGACCCGGCGCTGCAGGGATTTCCGCTGTTCCCGTCCACGTTGCCTGGCTACGGCCAGTATCCGCGCACGGGGCAGGCGCCGCCGGCCGGTGGCCTGGCGCAGTTGCCGCCGGCGCCGCCGGCGACCGGATGGCCCGGCTGGTTGATCGCCGGACTCGGGGGCAAGGTCGACGATGGCACCTACAAGCCTGATCGCGCGGTGCTGATCCGGCATGCCGATCGCGTCTGGTTCAAGAGTCCCGACGAAGAGGCGTTCGTGCCGTTGTACCACTGGGATCAGACCCGGGTGCTGCCGCCGCAGAGCGAGATCGAGGTCCGGCACATCGGCGAGTTCCAGTTGCTGCTGCATGGCGGTGGCCGGTTGGTGACCGTCGGCCCGACCCGGGTCCGGATCGCCGCGATGACCGACGAACGGGTACGGCTCGAGATCCCGACGTTCACGCGGTTGCGCCTGTCGGCCACCGGCCGGACGCACGAGATCGTGCTGCCGGATGGCTCCACGCTGGTGATTCCGGAGGATGCCGAAGGGGCCCTGGCGCAGAGCGCTGCCGACCTGCTGCTCTTGCGCGCCGACGAACCGGGTTGGATCGCGGGGCGGGCGACGATCTTCCATGCCGGTGGCCGTCAGGTGCTGTGGCAGAGCCGCTTCGGCGACGTGCTGCTGGATCCGGGCCGCCAGGTGACGTTCTTCCTGACGCCGCCTGCCGCCACGCACGGTGCCGCGTTGGTGACCGACGGGATCGCGCAGGTGCGCGACGGTGCCGCGCTGCGTTGCACCGCCGAGCGCGATGGCGCCAGCGTCGTCTGGTCCGGCGCGAAGTTCACGCTGCCTGCCGGCAGCAACGTGCATCTCGACCCGCTGCTCGGCACGCCGTTCGCGCCGACCGGCAACTGATACCCACATCATGACCGACAAGCCTCGTGCCCTCGTCACCGGCGGAGCCGGATTCATCGGCTCGCACCTCTGCGAACGGCTGCTCGCCGACGGCGTCGCCGTGATCGCGATGGACAACCTGATCACCGGTGCGTTGGCCAACATCGAACACCTGTTCGGCAACCCGGATTTCGTGTTCCACCAGCAGGATGTCACCAACTTCCTGCATGTGCCCGGCCGGCTCGACTTCATCCTGCACTTCGCCTCGCCGGCGAGCCCGATCGACTACCTCGAACTGCCGATCCAGACGTTGAAGGTCGGCGCGCTCGGCACGCACAAGGCGCTCGGTCTGGCCAAGGCCAAGAACGCGCGGTTGCTGCTGGCGTCGACCAGCGAGGTCTACGGCGATCCGCTGGTGCACCCGCAGCGCGAGGACTACTGGGGCAACGTCAATCCGGTCGGGCCGCGCGGCGTCTACGACGAGGCCAAGCGCTTCGCCGAGGCCATCACGATGGCCTACCAGCGCACGCACGGCGTGCAGACACGGATCGTCCGGATCTTCAACACCTACGGCCCGCGGATGCGGCTCAACGACGGTCGCGTGCTGCCGGCGTTCATGAGCCAGGCGCTGCGCGGCGAGCCGATGTCGGTGTTCGGCGATGGCTCGCAGACCCGGTCGTTCTGCTACGTCGACGATCTGGTCGAGGGCATCCTGCGGCTGCTCCGCAGCGACGAGAAGGAGCCGGTCAACATCGGCAACCCGGCCGAGATGACGATCCTGCAGTTCGGCGACGCGATCAAGAAGGCGACCGGCGCCAACGTGCCGTTCGTGTTCCATCCGCTGCCGGTGGACGATCCGAAGGTCCGCCGGCCCGACATCGGCAAGGCGCGGCGCGTGCTCGGCGGCTGGGAGCCGAAGATCCCGCTCGAGGAAGGCCTGCGGCGGACGACCGAGTACTTCCGCCGGAAGATCGGCAAGCCCTGAACGATCGATTGCGCGGCGGTTCAGCGCGTCGGGGTGAGTTGCTGCCAGTAGCGGGTGATCGCTTCCGGATAGGCCTCGCACTCGGCGGCGAACACCCGCGCGGCCAGCCGGTCGACGTCGTCATCGGGCAGCACCGGCACGCGCTTCTGCACCAGGATCGGGCCGCGGTCGTATTCATCGGTGCACACATGCACCGTGCAGCCCGACTCGCTGGCACCCGCCGCCAGCACCGCCGCATGCACGTGGTGGCCGAACATGCCCTTGCCGCCGAACGCCGGCAGCAGGGACGGATGGATGTTCAGCACCCGATCGCGGAAGTCGTGTTCGATCGGCAGCCGCCGCAACCAGCCGCACAAGCAGATCAGGTCCGGTCGCTGCTGCCGGAGCCATTGCCAGATCGCTTCGGGCTCGCGTTCGACCCGGGTGGGCAGCCGGGCGTTCGCGGCG
>JADJPQ010000013.1 GCA_016713175.1 Planctomycetota bacterium | reverse complement strand
CCTGCATCCATCCCTGCCAGCGTCGGTGTTGCATCGAAGCAGTCGAGGCCCAGCCGGGCGCAGAGGTCGACGATCCGCCGCTGCGCCGAACCGAGCTGCAGCAGCCGGGCATCGAGTCCCGATTCGGCGAGCACGCTGGCGCGCAGCTTTGCGTCGACGTGGAAGCGGGTCGGCAGCACCAGCACCAGCAGTGGCCGGCCGGCGGCCGTCGCGCGCAATCCGATGAGCGAGCTTTCGAGATCCTGCAGCCACAACGACACCACCGGCGGGACGCCTGGGGCGAACGCATGACCTGCCTCGGCGTCGAGGAACAGCCCGCCGATGGTCTTGCCCGTCGGCAGCGCGCTCCGCCGCATTGCCTGTTCGGGTGTTGCTTCCAGCAGCGCATGCACCAGCGACCACGACGCGTGCTCTTGCAACAACCAACTCTCGACGAACAGCCACGCACGGCAACGCACCGCGAAACGACCGCGCCAGTGGTTCTGCATCAGGTTGCCAGCGCCGCCCTGGAACATCCGGCCGGCGACGACGCACGCCGACAACTGCTCGATGTCGTCGACGAAGTCATTGCCGAGAAAGTAGGCCGCGACCAGCGCGTCGGCGGCGGTGCGATCGCGCAACCAGGCCAGCCGACGGCAGATCAACTGGAAGCCGAACCCGGGCACTCCGGCATTGCAGGCCCGGACATGCCGGTCGCCGGTCGTCAGTTCGGCGGCGGTGCGCTCGGGGAAGCTCTCGGCGGCGGCAACACCGTGCCCGAACGTCAGCGAGTCGCCCCCGAACAGGATGCGGCGCTCGGTCGCTGACTTGTCGCCCAGCTCGTCGCCGCGCAGGCCGGCGTTGTTGATGGCGATGTCGAGGATCCGTGGCGTGAAGGCGGCACTCGGCGGCAGGTTCTGCGGCGGTGCTTCCTGGAACTTGCCGGTGAAGCCGGGTAGCGGCTCGATGTGGCCGGGTGCCGGTGCATGCCACAGCGGCAACGCGACGATCGCCGCCAGGCCGTCCGGAGGGGTCCAAAGGAGCCGCGCCAGCAGTTCGAACGCGATTGCCAGCATGGTGATCATGAAGATCACCAAGAACAACACGAACCAGCGACGGCGACGTCTGGAGCGCAGGGTGCCGGACGGCGGGCTGGTGGAACTCAGGGGGCCTCGGTGGGGAATCGTACGCCCGGCGGGAATCGAACCCACGACCTCCGGTTTAGGAAACCAGCGCTCTATCCAACTGAGCTACGGGCGCGCACGTATGGGCGGCAACGGCCGCTCCGGCCAATCTAGCGGCCGCGGCGTTCGCTGCCCAGGCCTTGTCCGCGCGTTCGACGTCGACCGCTGACGGAACGTCGCCGTGGCCGGCTACTCTGCCAGCCGTTGCAGTTCCTGCCGATCCGCATGCCCATCCCCATCCTCCGTGCCGTGATGTACGCGGCGTTCCCCGTGTGTCTGCTCGCGCAGGCGCCCACCGCAACCACCCAGCCCGCGGCGCCAGCCGCCGACAGCAAGGTCGAGCCAGTCAAGCAGAAGGTCCCGTTCCTGCGCCCCAACGGTGCCTACGAGGATCTCGCCGAGATGGCGTTCGATCCGACGTCGTTGCTGACCGGTGGCGGCGCCCCGCCCAAGCCGTTCTACCCGCTGATCGAGGCGATCGATGGGCTCGGCAAGCAGGACGCGCCGACGGTGTTCCTGGACCTGAGTGCCGGGTTCGCGTTGAACCTGCCGCAACTGCGCGAAGTCGAACGGGCGATCGGCCGGGTCAAGGCGGCCGGCAAGCAGATCGTCTGCTACTTCGAGAACGCCGGGCCCGGCGACTACCAGATCGCGGCGCTGTGTGACGTGATCGTGGCCGCCGACATGGGCGGCATCGACCTGCGGTCCCCGGCGATGAGCGTGCCGCACCTGAAGGACGCGCTCGATCTGCTCGGGATCCAGGCCGACGTCACGCGGGTCGGTGAGTTCAAGGGCGCAGTGGAGCCGTATCTGCTGCCGCAGATGTCCGAGCACCTGCATCGGCACTACCAGGCGATGTTGACGACGATGAACGAGGACGTCGTCCGCCGCATCGCAACCGGCCGCCGGTTGTCGTCCGAACGGGTGCGCGAGCTGCAGGCCGAACGATTGCACTCGGCGCCCGATGCGCTGGCCAAGGGCCTGATCGACAAGATCGTGCCGTGGTGCGGCGGCCAACGCGCGTTCGCGCTGGCGATGGGGCGCGACGACTTCGAGTTCGCCGATGCGGCACCGAAGAAGAAGGCCAGGAACCGCGATCTGCTGGCGATGCTGTCCGAGCTCGTGCGGCCGAAGAAGGAAGAGGAGATCGAGGAGCCACAGATCGTCGTGTTGCACCTTGCCGGGACGATCGTCGATGGCGAGGACGCCGCCGCCGGCAACATGGTCTCCGGCCCGTCGGTCAAGCTGATCGATGAACTGGTGGCCAACGACGAGGTGAAGGGCGTCGTCGTCCGGATCAACTCGCCGGGTGGCTCCGCCACCGCCAGCGAAGCGATCCGGCTGGCGCTGCAGCGGCTGGCGGCGAAGAAGCCGCTGGTGTTCTCGATGGGCGAGCTGGCCGCGTCCGGCGGTTACTGGATCACGACGATCGGCGAGCCGATCCTCGCCGAGGCCGGCACCTTGACCGGCTCGATCGGAGTGTTCGGCATGCGGCTGATTCCCGCTGCGCTGATGCGGCGCATCGGTCTGCACATGGATGTGGTCAAACTCGACGACGGCCCGGACATGGATGCGATGGACCGGCCGTGGAGTGACGCCGCGCGCGCGCGGATGCAGGCGCTCGTCGACGACATCTACGCGCGGTTCCTTGGCAATGTCGCGGCCTCGCGGAAGATGAGCCGGGAAGCGGTCGACAAGATCGCCGGCGGACGGGTGTGGTCGGGTGCGCAGGCCAAGGCGCTGGGCCTCGTCGACGCACTCGGCGGGCTCGAGGACGCCCTGGCGATGGTGCGCCAGGAGGGCAGTCTCGCTGCCGACGTCGAGATCACCCACCGGCCGGCGGCGAAGAACTTCGCCGATTCCTTGTTCGGCAAGATGTTCGAGGCGCACGTCCAGGCGCTGCCGACCACGGGGTCGGTGCTGGCAGCGGCGTTGCAGGGTCTGGCTCGCGATCCGGTGTTCGCCCTGCTGGTCCGGCAGGCGCTGACCAGCGCCGGACGGCCGCAGATCCAGGCGCTGGCGCCGCTCGGACTTCGCGTGCGGTGATCCGGGATCAGGCGATGCCGAGCTGACCGCGCAGTGTCGCCAGCACGGTCGTCGCCCACTGTTCGGGCGTGTGTTGCCACCCCAGCACCAGGTCGGCCGTCGCCTTCGCCGGTTCGACGAAGCGTTCGTGCATCGGCCGCACGAAGTCGAGGTACTGCGTGACGACGGATTGCACCGTGCGGCCGCGCTCGACGATGTCGCGCTGCAGCCGCCGCAACGCCCGCACATCGGGGGGCGTGTCGACGAACACCCGCAGGTCGAAGGCGTCGCGCAGCTCGGGCACGGCGAGCAACAGGATGCCCTCGGTCACGATCACCGGTCGCGGCTGGATCGTTTCGGCGACGTTCGTGCGGGTGTGGGTCTTGAAGCAGTAGGTCGGCTTCTGGACCGCTTGCCCCTGGCGCAACTTCGCCAGGTGTTCGGCCAACAGGTCGTTCTCGAGGGCTTCGGGGTGGTCGAAGTTGACTTCGGCGCGGTCCCTTGGATCGAGATGGGCCAGGTCACGGTAGTACGAATCGTGGTCCAGTACGGCACTCCGGTCCGGGCCAAGCGCCGCGACCAGTGCGCGCGTCAGCGAGGTCTTGCCACTGCCGGAGCCCCCGGCGATGGCGACACAGAATGGGCGCAGGCGCAGCGACATTCGCGCGCAGCAGGATAGGCCAGGTTTTCTGGCCGTCGACGGCTGGGGGCGGATTGCTGTGCCGCGCAATGCCAGGTGACGCCCGAACGGGAGAATCGCCGGATCCGGTGGCCCCAGCCGCAAAGGGACTTGAGCCCAGGGAACTTCGCGGCTTACTGTCGCTCGCATGGGTGCAGAGCCGGTCCGGCCTGCGAAACCCACGGAACCAACCGCGTTGACCTACGACGACTCCAACGTCTTCGCCCGCATCCTGCGCAAGGAGGTCCCGGCGCGGATCCTGCACGAAGACCATCTGTGTCTGGCCTTTGCCGACATCACGCCGCAGGCCCCGACGCACTTTCTGGTGATTCCGAAGCGGCCGATCGCGCGTCTCGCCGACGCCGGCGCCGAGGACAAAGCGGTGCTCGGTCACCTGCTCTGGGCCGCGGCCGACATCGCGGCCCGGCTCGGGGTCGCGCACGACGGTTTCCGGGTCGTGATCAACAATGGGGCCCGGGCCGGGCAGTCCGTCTTCCACCTGCACGTGCATGTTCTTGCCGGCCGCGACATGGCCTGGCCGCCCGGCTAGTGGCATGACCGACAACGACCCAACGCCGCCGACCGGCCTGCCGCCACTACCCGCAGTGATGTTCCTGCCACTCGCGGCACCGGACACCGATTGGGGCGAACTCGACCCCGGCGTGCTGTCGCGGCGGATCCCGGACTTCGTGCACCAGGTGCTCAACCAGGGACAGGTCGGTCCGACCGGCATGCTCGAAGTGCAGTCGCCGCCGGATGAGGGGCCGGTGACCTGGGTCCTGATGGACTCGCCGCCGGACGCCGACGAGGCGTTCGACCTGATGCCGGACGATCAGAACGTGCGGGCCGTGGTCACCGGCGAAGTGGCGCCGGCGCCGGACGGGCTGCGGATCGAGTTCCACGTCTACTTCGCCGAAGACGCCGCCGATTCGTTCACCAACAAGGTCGGTGGCGTGGTCACGCTGCAGGATCCGGTCGCCGGTTTGATGCAGGTGACGCGCCGCCTGGCGCGCGTGCTGGAGCTGCCGTTCCACGAGCCGCCGCGCGGCTTGTTGACCCGGAACGGCCCGGCGTTCCTGTGTTTCCTGCAGGGGCTCGACAATGCGATGCTGCTGAGCGGCGATCTGCAGATCCAGACCCCGCCCGATCGCCTGGGCCTGTTGCGGCCGTTTGTCGAGGCGCTGGAACTCGACCGGTCGTTCGGGCTGGCGCTGCGGGTGGCGCATTCGACGATGGCGGTCGCGCTCGAGGACGAGCGGATCGACCTCGCCGACGTACACCGCTTCCTCGACCGCTGCTTCTCGTCGCAGCCATTCGATGGCGAGGGTTGTGTCGCCGTGGCCGAGCAGCTGCGCGATCTGGGCGACGAACAACGGGCCATCGCCTGGCTGCAGCACGCCGTGCGGCTGGAGTCACCGCCGCCGCGCAGTCTCGAGAATCTCGGCATCATCTACGCCAATCGTGGCGACACCGACCAGGCGCGTACGCTGTGGCGGCGCGGCATCGAACTGGACGGTCACCCGGGGTTCTTCGCCCATCTTGCCCGCCTCGCCTTCGCCGACGAGCGGCCGATGGACGCCTGGGACCTCGGCGTGCGCGGCCTGCGTCGGCTGCATGAACGCGCGGCCCGCGCCGGCGAGTGGGAGGATCACGAAAGCGGCGCCGGCATGTTGCTGCGCTATCTCTGGGAACACCTCGGCGAACGCAAGGCTCCCGGCGACGTCGTCGATGCGCTGGTCGATCTGGCGACGTTGCTCGATGGCGAGGATCAGGTCTACCTGGGGCTATGCATGCTCAGCGGCGGCCGTAGGCCGGAGGCCCGGGCCGAACTGGTTGCCGGCTTGCAGTCGCGCGACCTCGACAGCGAGACCCGCGACCTGGCGATCCGGGCGCTGCTGAACCTCGACGTCACCGACTTCGAGAAGCGCTTTGGCAAGGCTGCCGATGTCGCCTTGCAGGGGCGCAACCCGCGGACCTGCCTGCCCGATTTCCATCGCTGGCTCGAGCTGCAGCCGGACTTCTGGCCGGCGTTGTTCTTCAGCGCCGTCGCCAAGCGCCGGCTCGGTCAGGCCGATGAGGCGCTCGACCTGCTGGCGGCCGCCAGCGAGCGGGCGCCCGGTCAACCCGACATCAAGCACCAGATGGCGCTGCTGTTCGACGAGCGCGGCAACCCCAAACGCGCGCTCGAACTGGTCGACGAAGCGCTGCTCGAACGGGACGACGACGAACGGCTGTATGCGTCGAAGGTCGAGTTCCTGCTGCGGCTGGGCCGACGCGAGGAAGCCCGGGCCGTCCTGGATCTGGCCGAAGCGGTGGTCAGTGAACGTCGCGAACTGACTCGTCTTCGCCGTCGGCTGGACGATTGACGGCGGCGCTGCCGGTCACTTCGGCGGCGCGGCCAGACCACTGAGATCGACGCGAGCGACGTCCTGGCTCTGCAACAGATGGTCGAGCTTCTCGTCGCGCAGCCACTCGTAAACCGCGCGGATCGGGGTGCACAGGCCCATGTGCGGGACCACCACCGGCGTGCCCTTGCCGTGCGTGTAGATCTTCGAGAACACGCCGATCAGCTGCCGCGTGTCGGTGCGGTAGACACCGCCGCCGCTGTTGCCGAAGTAGGTTGGCGCATTGATCATCCAGTAGTTGGCGCCGTTCAGTTCGTTCAGCAGCGAGGACACTTCGCCGTGCGATGGCACCGGGTCGTTGCCTAGCGGGCAGCCGACGGCGCAGACCGGATCCCAGACCTTGATCGCCGCTGCCTGCGCCGACGGCAACACGTTGGCGACGTTGGGGAACTGCCGGTCGGTCAGCAGCTTGACCAGCGCCGCGTCGATCTTCGGCTGGCTGGCGATCATCTTGCCCTTCACGATCGCCTTCTCGCCCGGCAGGTAGACCGTCACCTCGAAGCCCTCGGTCTGCGCTCGCGGTGTGTCGGCCAGGATGTTGCGGACCACGTGGAACGAGGTCAGCACGTACGACTCGGTGGCGTTGCTCTTCTGGTTCTTGCCGGAGAACACCAGGGTGCCCGAGCCGACGGTGTCATCGCCGTTCAGCTGCACGGTCGGGGCCAGCATGGTCCGGGTCAGTTCGCCAGGATCGCGGCACAGCTGGCCGGCGATCGTCGCGATGGCGGAACGGGTCTCCGACATCCGCAGCGCCGCGTCTTCTTCCTTGGCGCGGACTTCATGGATGTAGGCATCGACCAGCTGCTTCTGCTGTTCGAAGTCGGTCGCGATCTTGGTCCGGAACGTCGCGACATCGCGCTTGGCGCGTTCGACTTCCTCCTGCAGCGAGGTGGCCAGCGTCGATCCCTGCGCCGCCGTCTGCAGCTGCGTCTGCAGGGTCTGCAGCCGCGTCTCCATCTCGGTCAAGAGCTGGTTGCGCAGCGACTGGATCTGCTCCAGGTTGCCCTGCTGCGTGCCGGCGGCGGCGACGGCCTGGTCGACCTGGTCGCGCAGTCGGGCGAAGTCCTGTTGGCGGACCTCGAGGCGGTTGATCTGGTGATGGAACGACACCATCAGCACCAGGGCCGCCAACCCACAGAACACCTCCAGCAGGGTGCGCTTCATCCGCGTTGCTCTCTCTCCGTTGCTGCCGTACTCCCGCCCCTTGCAAAGCCAGCTTCGTCGCCGTTCCGGCGGGGGCTGAAGAAAAAAACAAGCGCTTGCTCACCAACGACTTATGGCTGCGTTGATATCGGAGATTGGGGGCCACGGCCGACGCTCCGAGACGGCCACTTACTGACCAGATTGCCAGCAGCGCACCGCCAGCCGCCGGGTCTTTCGACAGTGGCTGTGTGGGTGCCGTCGGCCGGCTAGACTCAGCCGTTTGCACCCTTCCGACCGCATGACTTTCGCACCCATCCCCGACATCCTGGAGGAACTGGCCAAGGGCCGTCCGATCGTGCTCGTCGACGATCCCGACCGCGAGAACGAGGGTGACCTGTGCTTTGCTGCGCAGTTCGCGACCCCCGAACTGATCAACCTGATGATCAAGGAGTGCCGGGGCTGGGTCTGCCTGGCGATGTCCGGCGAACTCTGCGACCAGATCGGCCTGACGCCGCAGGTGCCGGAGAATCAGTCGCGTTTTGGCACGGCGTTCACCGTCACGATCGAGGCCCGCGAAGGCGTCACCACCGGGATCTCGGCCCGCGATCGGGCGACGACGATCCTTGCGGCCGTGAAGCCGGACGCGAAGCCGGCGGATCTGGTGCGGCCCGGTCACGTTGCACCGCTGCGGGCGCGCGATGGCGGGGTGCTGGTCCGTACCGGCCAGACCGAGGGCATCGTCGACCTGTGTCGTCTCGCTGGTCTCCGTCCGGCCGGCGTCATCTGCGAGATCATCAAAGACGATGGCGAGATGGCGCGGGTGCCGGACCTGGAAGTGTTTTGTCAGCGCCTGGGCGTGAAGATGGCCTGCATCGCCGACCTGGTGGAGTACCGCCGGCGCCGCGAACGCCTGATCGAGCGCGTGACCCATGCCCGGATGCCGACCCGGTTCGGCTACTTCGACAGCCACACCTACCTCAGCAAGGTCGACGGCCGCACGCATGTCGCCCTGACGGTCGGCATCCCGTTGCCGCCGGAGAACGGCCGTTTTCCTCCGGTCGACGAGCCGTTGCTGGTCCGAGTGCATTCGCAGTGTCTGACCGGGGATGCGTTCGGCTCGCTGCGCTGCGACTGCGGCCCCCAGTTGCAGCAGGCGATGCAGCGCATCCAGACCGAGGGCAAAGGCATCCTGCTGTACATCAGCCAGGAAGGACGCGGCATCGGGCTGGCCCACAAGATGCGCGCCTACGCGTTGCAGGACGGCGGCATGGACACCGTCGAGGCCAACGTCCACCTCGGTTTCCGGCCGGACGAACGCGAGTTCGGGACCGGGGCGCAGATCCTGCACGACCTGGGTGCCCGCCGGATCAAGATCCTGACCAACAACCCCAAGAAGCTCACCGCACTGCAGGGCTACGGCATCGAAGTGATCGAACAGGTCGCGCTCCGCGTCGAACCCAACCCCCACAACCAGAAGTACTTGGACACCAAGCGCGACAAGATGGGCCACCTGCTTCAGCGACCGGAGTGAGCGGTGCCAATGGCGCCATCGCCAGGCCGGCCGAAAGCCGGATCTGTTGGGAAGAATCGGGCCCCGGCGCCCTCCAAGGGGACGTGCACGCCTTGAAGCACATCACGGAAGCAGCGGACTCGGACCTGATCGCAGGTGTCCTGCAGGGCAGCGAGCAGGCGTTCGCAACCCTGATGGCTCGCTACCAGGATCGGGTGTTCCGCCTGCTGTCGCGCTATTGCCGCGACCCGGAAGAGTGCCAGGATCTGGCGCAGGACGTGTTCGTCAAGGTCTTCCGCAAGCTGCACACGTTCCAGCAGGACTCGGCGTTCTTCACCTGGCTGTTCCGGATCGCAGTCAACACCGCGACCGATTACCTGTCCCGAGCGTCGCGCCGGCGGTTGCGGCTGGTCGAGGACGATGCCGAGCTGGATGGCCAGACCGGCGACCGGCGGGGCGACAACAGTTCGACCGAGCAGCCGGTGCTCGATGCCGAACTTGCCGAAGTGACGCGCCTGGTGTTGGCGCGGTTGCCCGAGAAGTACCGGACGATCCTGGTCCTGCGTGAATACGAAGATCTGAGCTACACCGAGATGGCCCAGGTGCTCGACTGCAATCTCGGCACGGTGGAGTCGCGGTTGTTCCGCGCCCGCCAGCGCTTCAAGGAAGCGCTCGAACGTCTGTACCCCGACCTGGTCCCGGGCCGCAACAGCGGCGCCGGCCGGGCAGAAGCCGCGGATCCCCGCGGAGGTAGTCGATGACCCGCTCGATTTCGCAGCACGACGAACGTCTGGTCCACCGTTTCCTGGATGGCGAACTGCTGGCCGACGCGGCCTCGGCCTTTGCGCGGCGGTTGCAGGCCGAGCCACAGTTGCGGGAACGGCATCGGCAGCTGGTCAGCCTGCGCACCGCATTCGCCGCCGATCGCCGGCAGACCGACAGGGTCGGGATGGTGGTGCCGGCCGGATTTGCGGCCGGGGTGCTGGCGGCGGCGCGGCAGCTGCCGGCAGATGGTCGGTGGCGCCGCGACATCGCCGATGACCAGGTGATGCTGCGCTGGTGCCGGCGCATCCTGGTGGCGGCCGCGGTGTTGTTGTGTGCGGCGCTGGCCTGGCACAGCGGCCTGTTCGCCAACCGCGAAGCGGCATTGCAGGCATCGCCCGCCGAGATGGAACGGGCGATGGAGCAGCTCGATCAGGCGATTCGGGATCGCGCGGTCGGCAAGTGAACCGGAGCCAGCTCTGGATTCTCGCGGTGGCCGGCGGATGCTTCCTGGCCGGTCTGGGCGTCGGGCTGGCGTTGCCCGGCGTCGCTGCCCCGCTGCGTGGCGAGGCTCCGACCAACTCCGACGAAGACTACGTGCGCGCGATGATTGCCGATTACCGCCTCGATGCTGACCAGTCCCGGCTGCTGCGCATGGCGGTTCGCAGTTGGCAGGAAGATGAGTTGCGCGTGGTCCGTCAGTTCCAGGTGGCGCAGCTGCCCGGTGAGTTGCAGAGCCGACTGTGCGAGGTGCGCAGCCGGCTCGTCGAGCGGACACGCCAGATTCTCGGGCGCAATCCCGAACAGCTCGCCCGTTACGACCGTTCGGTCGCGGCGGATGGGAGCAAGTGAGACAACATGGCCAGGTTCCTTGGTATCGATGTCGGTGATGCGGCCGTCAAGCTGGCCGAAATCGACGGTTCGTATCGCAAGACCCGTCTGCTGCGTTGGCGGGTCGAGCCGTTGCCGGTGACCGCCGACGGCGCCGCGCGCGCCCAGGCGATCGCTGCGGCGATCCATCACGCGATCAGCGACGGCAAGTTCGGCGGCGAGCCCGTGCTCGGCCATCCGTGCCGGGAGGCCGTGTTGCGGACCATCGAGGTGCCGTTCAGCGGCACCGACGCGATCCGCAAGGTCGTCAAGGCCGAGGTCGAAGGCGCCATCTTCAGTCACCCGGTCGACGACATGGTCGTCGACTTCCACGAGATCGGCAAAGGCGCCGAGGGCACCAGGATCCTGGTTGCCGCCGTGCCGAAATCGGGATTGCGGGTCCAGTTGGCCGCGCTCGAGCGGCAGGGCCTGGAACCGGAACGAGTCGATCTCGACACCATGGCGTTGTACCGCGCAGCGCACTGGGCCGGCGTGTTCGACGCCGAACCGGTGGCCCAGGTGCCGGCGACGGCGGATGGCGCCTTGCCGCCCGCGGCGTTCACCGCGGTGCTGGATCTGGGCGCGCGCAGTTCGCGGATCCTGTTGGTCGAAGGCGACAACCTGATCGACATGCGCACGTTGCGTCTGGGCGATGCGTCGATTGCCGACGAACTGGCGCACAAGCACGGCCTGTCGCCGGCGCTGGCGCGCGAGGCGATGCATGCATGTCTGGCGACCGGCAGTGACTTCCGCGCCGAGCCCGCCGCGGCGCTGCCCGCCGCGGTCGAGGACGAAGCGGTTCCGCAAGTGGTGGCCCCTGTGGGCAAGCCGATCGTCATCACCCATGCCGAGGTCGAAGCCGGGCAGACTGCATTCCTGCAGCGGCTGGCCCGCGAACTGGTGCGTTTCCTGACCGCCATGGGGCGCGGCGGTTCGATCCGGGCCCTGTGGGTGACTGGTGGCGCCAGTCGCACGCCGGGGATGAACGAGATGCTCGGCGAGGTGTTCGGGTGCGCCCCGCAGCGTCTGGACCTGGTTGGCCACCTCGCGCATGACCTCGAACCCGATCAGGCCGACGCCGCCGATGCCGGCATGGCCACAGCGGTCGGGCTGGCGCTGTCCGGGCTCGGTGGGCCCACCGGGTTCGATCTCCGACAGGAAGACCTCGCGTACACGCGCGGTTTCGACCGCATCAAGTTTCCGCTGGCGATCACCTGCATGGTCGCGGTGTTCACGGCCGTGGTCTACACCGTGATGCGCAACAACGACCTGAAGAACCTCGAGTTCGAACTCGGTCGCACCTACGTCGCCGGTCGCTCCAGCTCCGGCGGCGCGCAGTTCTACGGCATGCTGTATTCGGTGCTGGCGAGCAAGTGGTTCGAGAACCCGCAGTACTTCCAGTACGAGAAGCAGGGCAAGAACTACGACCACCGGGCGCTGATCGAAGAACTCCACAAGACCGAGGTGCCCAAGCGGCTGGCGGTGGTCCGCGACCGCCTGCGGCAGGTCGTCGAGCAGAAGCAGGAGAGCTCGGGCATCTATGAGAACGTGTCGCTCGAGTCCGGGCTGGCCGTGCTGGTCCGCTGGGCGGAGGTGCTGCAGCGTGCCGAGTCATCGGTCGGCCGGGTGCTGCTGTGGAAGCTCGATCTGAAGATGAAATCCGCGAGCAGTCGGTCGCTGGACTTCACGATCGCGATCCGCGGTGGCGAGGACCTCACCCTGCGCACCCGTGGCGAGGCGTTGAAGGCCGAGTTCGTCAACGAAGCGGCCCGCCCCGACTCGCCGTTCGCCAGCGTCGGTGAGCCCAAGGAGACCGTGCCTGCCGATGTCCGCGAAGTCGGCGTGCCTTGCATCTACTACGACTTCTCGCTGAAGCTGAAGGATGAGTTCGAACCGTTCGGGGGCGCCCGGGTCGGCGCGCTCGAGCGCTCCGGCCGGGAGGCCCCCGGGTTGCTGGCGAGTGCCGAGGAGGTGCGCCGATGAAGGCCCTGAAGGACATGGACCTCTACAAGGGCATCATCCTGGTGTCCGTGCTGCTGCTGCCGGCAATCGGCTGGTGGGCGTGGTCGCTCGACAAGCAGATCGAGGCCACGAAGGCCGCGATCACGGAGGCCACGCGACCGGGCGGTCTGCTCGAGCAGATCGGCGCCCTGCAACAGAAGGCCGAGATCGTGGTGGCCAACCGGACCCTGACCGGCGATGCGACCTCGATGCCAAGCGTCTACTTCGATTCCCAGATCCGGGCAGTCGCGCCGGGCAAGATCAGCGGCGATGACTTCACCATCGGGCCGCCGACGCCATCCGGAGCGCGGATCGGCCGGCAGCAACTGACCGACCACGACGTCAAGGTCACCTGGGGCAAGTCGGGTCGCGACAAGCCGGTGTCGATGGAGTTCCTGTTCGCGATGCTGTTCAACTGCGAGTCCGGCGCGCGCACCGGCATCACCGATGCGTCGAAGATCCAGTCGATCTGGAAGCTGCGCAGTCTCAGCATCCAGAACGCGGCGTTCGCCCAGGTCGGCTCCGCCAAGCGCACGCCGAAGGAAGCGCAGACCGAGGATCAGTGGCTGATCACCGATCTGGTGTTTGCGCGCCGCGAGCCGAAGAAGGAAGGCAAGGGCGAGTGAGGCGAGCGGCCGCACTGCTCGGCCTCTGTCTGCTGACCGGCTGCGCTCATGTCGTCCGCTACACGGACGAACTGGTCCAGCCGCAGACGGGGCGATCGCTGCTGGTGCGCCTGCCGGCGACGTTCGGGGCCATCGTCGGTTTCGGCGTCGGTCTGCCGATCGACATCGCCGCGTTGCCGGTCACCTGGACCCTGCACCTGTCCCAGGAAGACTCGGCGCGCGATCCACTATCGACGTTCTTCTTTCCGTCATTCGTGCTGTGGCGCATCGGCTCGCTGATCGCGGTGCCGTTCGACGCGCTGGAGTGGACCTGGCGTTCTTCGGCGACCGAGCTCGGCCCGGAGGAACGCGAGCGGTTCGAGCGCGAACTCGACGCGAAGTGCTGGGATGTCTATCCGGTGCAGGTGTTCTACCCACGACCCGTGCCGCGCTAGCGACTGCGTCGATAGACTGCGGGCGTGTCGATCGCATCACCAGCCCAGAGTGCCCGTGAGGGGAGCGTCCGTTGAGCGACCCTCGCATCGCGCATCGGCGGTTGGTGGAGCATGCCCTGGCCAACGTGCGCCAGGTGCCGCTGGCAATGCTGTTGGAGCTGCTTGCACCGGTGCAGCGCCTGCGCGACCTGGCGCGTGAATTCGGTCTGTCCCCCAAGGGCGGATTCCGGCTCGACAAGGCGCCGGCGCGCGTTCTGGCGCCGATGCTGGCCGACCTGGCGGACGGCGATCGGCTCGAACGCGTCGTGGCGTTGCTGTTTCCCGCCAAGGCAGAACCGCCGCCAGTGTCCGGTGCGCCGGAGTCAGCCGCGGAAGGTGACGAATCACCCCCGG
Organism: Planctomycetota bacterium; assembly: GCA_016713175.1. Classification (GTDB taxonomy): domain Bacteria; phylum Planctomycetota; class UBA1135; order UBA1135; family UBA2386; genus JADJPQ01. The sequence goes on along the minus strand of JADJPQ010000013.1, from coordinate 240,217 downwards.
TCACCGAGGCTTCGCCACCCGCCCCCGCGCGCAGCGAGCGCGCGCCGGTCGACCCGTTGCGCGAACTGCGCGAAGCGGAGTTGGTGCGCATGCGCGAGGAGCTCGAACGCGCCCGCGAGAGTGGCGTGCGCGGTCTCGAGCGCGAGTCGGTGCTCCGGCGTCAGCTGCAGGCCAACGATGACGAGCTACGGCAACTGCGCGGCCACGTGCAGCGGGTCCGGCCAGTCGCCGAGCCGGTCCGGACCGAGCCGGACCGCGATCTGACGACCCGTCTGCACGAACTCGAACAGGAGATCACCGCACGCGAGGCCGCCGACGTTGCGCTGCGCCGCCAGCTCGCCGCCGACAAGAGCCGGTTGCGCGATCTCGAGGAGGAGGTTGCTGAACTCGAAGGGCTGCTGCCCAAGGGACGCCGTCGTCGCCGCGTCGAGGAGCCGCCGCCGCCGCCAAGCGACCGCCGTTTCCTGGTACCGACGTTCACACCGTCGTTCTACCGGTCGCTCGATGGCAAGGATCGCACCGCGATCGAACGGGCATTTGCCGCCGCGTGGCTGCTGTGCACCGAGGGCCACGCCTATCCCGGTCTCGAGGTCAAGATGATGGGCGGCCAGGACACCTGGAGCCTGCGGGCGTCGCTCGGCTTGCGCGTCTATTTCCGTAACCGCGAGGATGGCGGCGTCGAGTTTCTCGAGGTCGCCGATCGTGAAGAACAGCACACGACGTTGCGGCGGTTGAAAGACCGATGAGCCGCACCCGCCGCCAGCGCGGTACGCCGGTCTATCTCGAGTTCGGGGCGCCGGTGTGGTTTCCCGACCCGCGCGAATACGACGCCGACGGCCTGGTGGCGGTCGGCGGCGACCTGTCGACGCCGCGGCTGCTGGGCGCTTACGCCGCGGGCATCTTCCCGTGGTATGAGCAAGGCATCCTGCCGATGTGGTGGAGTCCGGACCCGCGCGGTGTGCTCACGCCCGCCAGCCTGCATGTCAGCCGCAGCCTGCGGCGACGCGCTCGGCAACGCGATTTCACGCTGACCTGGAACCAGTGCTTCCAACGCGTGATGGCCGAGTGTGGTCGCGAACGCGCCCATGGCAGCTGGGTGATCCCCGAGATGGTCGCCGCCTACGAACGGCTGCACCGGCTCGGCCAGGCGCACAGTCTCGAGGTCTGGCTCGACGGCGAACTCGTCGGCGGCCTTTATGGCGTGCAGGTCGGCGCGTTGTTTGCCGCGGAGTCGATGTTCCATCGGGCCACGGACATGTCGAAGATCGCGCTGGCGGCTGCCGTACCGACGTTGTTCACGTGCGGCATCGAGCTGTTCGATGTGCAGTTCGTCACTGCGCACCTGGCGACGCTCGGCGCATTCACGATGACACGCGCCGACTACCTGCAACGACTGACGGTCGTCACGCGGAAGCAGGTGTTGTTGCAGCCGCAGGCGCTGCTGGCGGCGTGGCCGCCGCCGCCGGAGCCGTCGGCGGATTCGCCAGCGGGCCCGCCAGCGTGAAGCGGGCGCCGCAACCGTCGGCGTCGCTGCAGCGGATCGTGTGCCCGTGGTGCGAGGCGATCGTCCGTGCAATGGTCAAGCCAAGGCCGGTGCCAGGCGGTTTGGCCGTCAAGGTGTTCACGTGTTGGTAGAAGCGCTCGAACACCCGTTCCTTGACTCCGTCCGGAACGCCTGGGCCGTGGTCTCGGATCACCAGTTCGAACGGTGGGTTGGACAACCGCGAACGTGACTCCTTGGTTCTGCGCATGCTGAGTCACCACCGCCAGCGCAACGAACCCGGTCACCAGCGCGATGGCGCCGGCGACGAGTCTGCCGCGGAAACCCAGTTGCCTGCGCATGGACTGGAGGGTCCAAGGCATCGGCAGAGCGGCGGGCCCGGCTTGACCGGCGTGGCTCGAGGCACGGTTCGAGCAAGGTCAAGGTCGCCGTGCTGTCGCAGTTCGCTACAGCAGCCGCTGGATGCGTTCATCGAGCGCGGTCTGGTCCTGGGTGAAGGACGCCAGCGCCGCCGCGGTCAGGATGCCGTCCCAGCTCGCCTTGCCGGCCCGCACCTTGTCCTTCCAGGTGGCGTGGACCGGGATCTTGCCCTCGGCGCCGACCTTCTTCTGCTCATCGGCGGTGAACATCGGGAACAGGTCGCCGACACCGCGCGCCTGCAGGAACGCCATCAGATCGGCGCCGGTCATGGTGTCGAGGTTGGCCTTGGCGAGTTCGGCCATCGCGTTGCGGAACGTATCGTCGATCTGCCAGAACACGTCGAGCTTGTCGCCCTTCGCATCGGCACCCGGTCCCCAGGTGACTGGCGGATCTTCGCCCATGTGGTTTCGGATGTCCGCCAGCGGCGGGTTCCTGGTGACGAACTCCTTCGCGGCCGCGGTTGGAATCGTGAACACGTCCAGGCCGACCAGGTCCTGCACTTGTTGGCCCGAACGCATCGAGGCGCCGATCTGTTTGACGGTGATTCCCTGGCTACCGAGCTCGCCGAGCACCTTCTGGCTGGCGATCGTCGCCTTCTCACCGGCGTTCTTGCCGTCGCCCAGCTTGTTGTCGGCGACGAACGCGTTGATGCGGCCCATGAACACATTGACCCACGTGGCGCGCGCGCCGACGCCGATCAGGAAGTTCTGCCGCGCCGAGAAGCCGAGCGTGAAGTTGACGCGGATGCCGTCCTTGACCAACCGCCGGGCCGCGAAGATGCCGGCTGGCGTCAGCGGCACCTTGACGATGAACCGGTCGGGGCTGATCGCAGCGAAGCGCTTGCCGTACTGGTAGCTGGCTTCGGTGTCGTTGGCGAGCGCGGTGTGCAGTTCGACACTGACGTCGGCGCCGAACGTGCGCACCAGCTTCAGGCCGTGAACCGCGTTCAGGATGAAGCCGATCTCGAGCACGATGCCCTGCTCGTCGAGGTCCTTGGCGATGCCGCGGACCAGTGCGGCGGCGTCGGGCACCAGTTCGTCGTAGATGCCCTTCTGGACTTCCTTGTTGAGCAGCGTGTTGTTGGTCGTCAGCGCCTTGAACTCGCGGGTCCACAACGTCTTCGCCGCGTCGATGTCACCGGTGTCGAGCCACAACGATGTGCCGGCCTTGGCGACGGCGGCCCACAGCGGCGAACTCGGGAAGTTCGGCTTGTCGGCGGTTGCGGGCACATGCTTCCGGCAGAACTCGGCGACCTGCTTGCCCAGCGCCGAATCGTGGCGCGGCGTCCGTGGACCAGTGCTCATGCTACGACCTCCCTTGGGACATGCGGCTCAGTCAAGGCGGGCATGGTATTCCTGCAGCGTGGTGACCGCGAGCGGCTTCTTCAGCCAGTTCTCGAGGCCCTGGATCGTCGCCGACGCCGCCGACAGCGTCGTGATGCACGGGATCTTGCGGCTGACGGCCGAACTGCGGATCAACCGGTCGTCGCTGCGTTCGCGGCGACCGCTCGGCGTGTTGATGATCAACCGGACTTCCTGGTTGACGATCAGATCGAGCACATGCGGTCGGCCCTCGTGGATCTTGAACACGCGCTGCACCGGCACGCCGGCGTTCTGCAGCGCCTTGGCAGTGCCTGACGTGGCGACGATCTCGAAGCCGAGATCGTGCAGCCGGTCGATCAGCGGCACGATCAGCCGCTTGTCCTCGTCGCGGACCGACACGAACACCTTGCCTTCCTTGGGCAGCGTGTTGCCGGCGCCGACCATCGCCTTGGCGAACGCGGCGCCGAACGACACGTCGGCACCCATCACCTCGCCGGTCGACTTCATCTCCGGGCCGAGCAGCGTGTCGACGCCGTGGAACTTGTTGAACGGGAACACCGGCGCCTTGACCGCGAAGAACGGCAGGTCGACCCGTTCGTGGGCGCCGACCTGCGCGAGGCTCTGCCCGAGCATGATCCGCGCCGCCATCTTCGCCAGCGGCTGGCCGATCACCTTGCTGACGAACGGCACCGTGCGCGACGCGCGCGGGTTGGCTTCCAGGATGTAGAGGCGCGGGCCCTTCACCGCCCACTGGATGTTGATCAGGCCGATGACCTTCAGTTCGAGCGCCAGCTGCTTGGTCTTCTGGCGGATCTCCTCGATCAGGCCCTCCGACAGCGAATACGGCGGCAGCGAGCAACTGGAGTCGCCGGAGTGGATGCCGGCCTCCTCGATGTGCTCCATGATGCCGCCGATCACCACGCTCTTGCCGTCGGCGATCGCGTCGACGTCGACTTCGATCGCGCTGTCGAGGAACTTGTCGACCAGCAGCGGCCGTTCCTCGGAGAACGACCGGTGGCGCTCCATGTAGGAGTCGAGGCCGGCGCGGTCGTAGACGACCTCCATGGCGCGTCCACCGAGCACGAAGCTGGGCCGCACCAGCACCGGGTAGCCGATCCGTTCGGCGACGGCGAGCGCCTGATCAGCGTTCGACGCCATGCCGTTCTGTGGCTGGTCGATCCCGAGGCGGTCGACGACCTTGCTGAACAGTTCGCGGTCCTCGGCGGCCTCGATCGATTCGACCGAGGTGCCGACCAGCGGCGCGCCGTGGTCCTTCAGGCCGCGCGCGAGGTTCAGCGGCGTCTGGCCGCCGAACTGCACGATCACGCCGCGCGGCGCGATGCGATCGATGACGTTCATCACGTCTTCGTGCGTCAGCGGCTCGAAGAACAGCATGTCGGAGGTGTCGAAGTCGGTCGACACGGTCTCCGGGTTGCTGTTGATCATCACCGATTCGAAGCCCATCTCGCGCAACGCCATCGCCGCGTGCACGCAGCAGTAGTCGAACTCGATGCCCTGGCCGATGCGGTTGGGGCCGCCGCCGATGACGATCACCCGTTCCTTGTTGCGATCGCAGTCGACCTCGTCCTCTTCGCCGCAGTACGTCGAGTACAGGTAGGGCGTGAAGCTCTGGAACTCGGCGGCGCAGGTGTCGACGCGTTTGTAGACCGGGATCACGCCCAGGCGCTTGCGCCAGGCGCGCACTTCCCACTCGCCGATCTTCTCGGCGCACGCTGCGGCGATCTGCCGATCGCTGAAGCCGAGTTCCTTGGCGCGGCGCAGCGTGCCGGTGTCGAAGCCCTTCAGGCCGGCCTTGCCGGTGGCGACCAGGCGCGCTTCGAAGTCCACCAGCGTCTTCAGCTGATCGAGGAACCACGGGTCGATCCGGCTGCTGTCGTGGATCTCCTCGACCGTCATGCCGGCCAGGAACGCGGCGCGGACCCAGTCGATCCGGTCGGCGCGCGGCGTCACCAGGTGCGGGCGGATCGATTCCTTGTCGAGTTCATCCGGTTTGCAGTGCGCTTTGCCTGGCACGTTGCCAAAGCCGTGGCGGCCGGTCTCGAGGCCGCGCAGGGCCTTCTGCATCGCCTCTTTGAAGGTGGCGCCGATGGCCATCACTTCGCCGACCGACTTCATCTGCGTGGTCAGCACCGAGTCCGCGGTCGGGAACTTCTCGAACGCCCAGCGCGGGAACTTGACGACGCAGTAGTCGATCGTCGGCTCGAAGCTCGCCGGCGTGACCTTGGTGATGTCGTTGCGGAGCTCGTCGAGGGTGTAGCCCACCGCCAGCTTGGCGGCGATCTTGGCGATCGGGAAGCCGGTGGCCTTGCTGGCCAGCGCCGAACTGCGGCTGACGCGCGGGTTCATCTCGATGACGATCATCCGGCCATCGCGCGGGTTGGTCGCGAACTGCACGTTGGACCCGCCGGTGTCGACGCCGATCTCGCGGATCACCGCGATCGACGCATCGCGCATCAACTGGTATTCGCGGTCGGTCAGCGTCTGGGCCGGCGCCACCGTGATCGAGTCGCCGGTGTGCACGCCCATCGGATCGAAGTTCTCGATCGAACAGATGATGACGACGTTGTCCTTGGTGTCGCGCATCACCTCCAGCTCGAACTCCTTCCAACCGGCGATCGACTCCTCGATCAGCACTTCACTGTTCAGCGACATCTGCAGGCCGCGCGCCGCGATCTCCTCGAACTCCTGCAGGTTGTAGGCGATGCCGCCGCCGGTGCCGCCGAGCGTGAAGCCAGGGCGGATCACGCAGGGGAGGCCGATGATGTCGAGCGCCTTGCGCGCTTCGACCATCGAGTAGGCGAGCTGGCTGTTGGCACACTGCAGGCCGATCTTCTCCATCGCCTGGCGGAACTCGAGGCGGCCTTCGGCCTTGGCGATCGCCTGCGGCCTGGCCCCGATCATCTCGACGCCAAACTTCTCCAGCACGCCCATGTCGTGCAGCTGCATCGCGCAATTGAGCGCGGTCTGGCCGCCGAGGGTCGGCAGGATCGCGTCCGGCCGTTCGGTTTCGATGATGCGGGCGACGACCTCGGGCGTGATCGGTTCGATGTAGGTCCGATCCGCGGTCTCCGGATCGGTCATGATCGTCGCCGGGTTGCTGTTGATCAGGATGATCTTGAACCCGTCGGCGCGCAGGGCCTTGCATGCCTGGACGCCGGAATAGTCGAACTCGCAGGCCTGGCCGATGACGATGGGGCCGGAGCCCAGGATCAGGATCGAATTCAGGTCTTGGCGACGTGGCATTTCAGGGGAAGCACTACAGCGGAGTGCGGTCCCGGGTGCGAGGCAAAACTGCGGTGCCGGTCGCTGCCGGGCGAACGCCGGCTGCCCGGGGTTTTCCACGTCGGGGAAAGTCGTTCAGCTCTGCGAACGCAGGGCCCGGATCACCGTGCGGTATTCGCGAACCGCGCGCAGTTGGTCGCGGTTGTCGACGAAGCGGGCGAGCAGCGACAGGTCGAGTTCGGGCAGCAACTTGCTGGTGGAACTCGGGGTGTACTGGTCACCGGCCAACACGTGTACGTCGAGGCGACCGCGTCGCCAGAACCAGACTTCTGGAACGGCCAAGGCACGGTAGACGTCGAGCTTGTCGATGCCGCCGGAAGTCAGTGCGACTTCGATAGCGAGATCGGGGCGCTCCTTCTGTTCGTTGCCGAGGATGTAGCACTCGTCGGGTTCCAGTCCGCGTTCGCGGTCGGCGCGACGGATCGTCCAGTTGCCGTAGCCGTTGAGTGGTACACCCGCCTCGTCACTCCAGGTCTCGAGCAGGCGCGAGAGGGATTTCGCGAGCCACCCGTGCAGCCGACAGGGCTGCAGGAGTTCCAGATCACCGGCGCGGAAAGTGATGCGAGGCACCGCGGATTCGCCCCGGATCGTCAGCAGGCGTTCGTAGTCAGAGAACGATGCCCCACGCAGGAGTGCGCACTGATCGAGGTCCGGCGTGAACTCGGCAACCGTCATGCGCACTATCGTAGCGCCGCTGCCACCAGCTGTTCGGCCAGTTCGGCCGGATTGGCCTTCGGCTCGTAGTTGCAGGCGAGCGCGACGACGACGTCTTTGTCGAGCAGCCGGAAGTACTGCGTCACCACGCCCTGCACGCCGCCGCTGTGCTCCGCGCGTTTGCCATGCGGCGTCTGCCGCATCCGCCAGCCGAGCGCGTAGTCGTCCTTCGCCGTCGTATAGAACTCGTCCAGCGCCTTCTTCGACAGCAGCTTGCCGACCCGCAGCGCGCGATCCCACGCCAGCATGTCGCGCGTCGTCGCCACGACACCGCCACAGCCGCGATAGCCCCAGGTCAGTTCGTTGCCGTAGGCGAAGCGGAACTCGCCCGGCCTATCGGTGAAGCCCTTGCCGCGGTCGATCTTCGGCACGCGATCGAGATCGAGCTTGGGCCAGCCGATCAGGCAGGCGTCCTTCATGCCGGCCGGCTCGAACAGTTCCTTGACCAGGTACTCCTCGAACGACTTGCCGGTCAGTTCCTCGACCAGCGCCGCGGCGAGCGCGTAGCTCGAATTGGAGTAATCGAACTTCTCGCCCGGCTTGCTCTCCATCGGCAGCCCGAGCACCAGTTCCTCGAACGAGCTGCGGCGCCTGGCGTCGAACTTCCACTCGTCGCGGAAGCCGGCCTGGATGCCCGACGTGTGGTTGAGCAGGTGGCGCAGCGTGACCGGCTTCTTGTCGGCCGGCGCCTTGCCGAAGTACTTCGTCAGGCTGTCGTCGAGCTTCAGCTTCTTCTTGTCCTGCAGCTTCAGCAGCGCTGCGGCGGTGAACTGCTTGCTGACCGAGGCCCAGTCCCACAGCGCGTCGACCGGCATCGGGCGGTTGGCGGCGGCGTCATGCAGGCCATAGCCCTTCTCGAGCAGGATCTTGCCGTCGCGCGCGACGAGCACCGAACCGGAGAAACCACCAGCGGCGGCATCGAACTTCGCCACGATCTCGTCGAGTTGCTTGCCGACGTCGCCGGTGATCGTGACCGTGGCGTCCTTGGGTTCCTTGTTCTTGGGCTTCTGGCTGACCGTGGGAGCTGTCAGCAGGCCGAACGACAGAGCGAGCAGTGCGTGGTGGCGCATGGGATCAGGGACGCCGCGGGAGGGATCTCCCGGCAGGTGTGTGGACATCTTGCCCTGGCAACCGATCGGCGGGGTGCGGAGGATGTCCGGCATGAGCGATTCTCCACGGAGCGGCATCCTGGGCCTGGTGCTGGTCGCCGCGGCGGTGACGACTTTGGTGACGGTGGTGCGACTGTACGGGGAACTTCAGGGCTGGGACCCGAAGTACTTCGGCCCCGAAGCGGGTGGCGGCATGTCGGTGGTCGGCATCGCCTGGCTGCCGATCGTGTTCGGCTTCATGTTCGGTCGGCGGCTGGCGAAGAACGGGCAGCGGCCGAAGAACATGCTGGCGGCGGCGCTGGTGCCGGTGGTCGGGTTCGGTGCGATCGTTGGCGTGATGGCCCTGTACAGGGACGACAAGCCGACGATGCTGATGCTGCTGACCTATGTGCCGGCGGGCGCGGCGTTGGCGGTGATGTTCGTCTGGATGCGGGCGGGGCTGACGAATCTGCTGTACGGCATCTTCGCGCGCGTGCCGGTAGTGCTGGTGCAGTACATGGCGCTGCTGAACGCCTGGGGAACGCACTACGAGAAGGTGCCGCCGGGCGAGACGATGACATCGGCGCAGATCGGCAATGCGCTGGCGATGTTCCAGTTGACGGCGTGGGTGCCGTACACGGTGATCGTCGGCGGCCTGTTCGCTGCGATCGGCGCGGCCACGGTACGCAAGGCTTGAGGCAGGCGGTCTGCATCGGTACCGCACAATGATGTGCTTGACCAAGACTCTGGTTGCTGGCATCGCGTCCACGGCCTTGTTGGCGTCAGGTTCCAAGTCGCAGATCCCGACGGAAGGATGGGTGGCGGGGGGCATGACCCACGTCCTCGCGTTCGCGCCGGATGGTCGTCAGATCGGGTCGGAGCTCGGCCAGGGTGGGGCATTCTCGCTTGCCACGGACGGGGATGGTGTCGTCTACGCGTGCGACGGAGCGATTGCGTCGATCCAATATGATCGGGTCTCCGGGACGTTTGGCTTGCGGTCCTATCTTCCGTACCTTCCGTTCCGGGGTCGTTTCATTGCGTCGTCACGAGACCGAATATGGCAGATCGGTCTCGCTGGGGAAATCGGCTATGTCCACACGCACCCGTTGCGGCAGCCTGTGACACTTCACCCGGGCATGCTGGCGACGCTGGGTCTGTCGGGCCGCGTGACGGGTTTTGCCACGGATGGCAGGGAAGTCTTTTTTGCAGTCGACGTTGTCCCCGGAAACGCGGCTCACGTGTGGAGTGTCGAGTTCGATGCGGGGCAGCCGACGTTCCGAGCACTGTTCGCGGTTCCTGCCCCAGCGACGCCCAGGCGGGGCCCCTCGTTGGCTCTTGGCGCGAATCACGACCTGGTGATCCTCGACGAATGGACAATGACCATTGTCGACATCGAAACGGGCGGTGTGATCGCAGTGGACAGCGCTCCCAGTGACACTGCCTTCTTGGGAGGGAACGGAAGCGCAGTCGTCGACCCGTGGACAGGCGAGTTCGCTGCCGCCCCCTTTACCGGTTCACTCAGGCTCTGGCGCCGGATCCCGGGTGGAACCTGGCAAATGGTGGCTTTTGGTGGCGGCGTCATCCAGGCGGCTTTGGCCGCCGCCGCGCCTCGGCCGTTCGAGATCTACGGCCGGGGTTGCCATGCTGCGGCCGGCCTCGAGCCGAGACTTGGCTGGGCTGGTCTTCCACGTCAGGGGCAGGCGTTCGATCTGACGATCAGACAGTTGGAACAGGGCGCCCTCAGCGTCTGCTGGGTCGGTGTCAGTGACTCCTCTTGGGCGGGGATGACACTGCCCTACGAGGGCTCGTCCTTGGGCGCCCCTGGCTGCCGCCTGCTGGCGTCGATCGATGCACCGTTTTTCGGCCTGGCCGATGCGAACGGGCGCTACCGGACTCATGTTGCTGTGCCAGTGGATCCGGCGTTGTCCGGTTTGCGGGTGTTCTCCCAGGGAGCCTGCATGTCTGGCGTCAACGCGTTCGGATTCGCGTTCAGCGATGCTCTGACCGTGTTGGTGAGATAGCGGCTGATCGCGAGTCGTCGGCTGTGCTGTGGGCATTCAGGCCCGAGCCGCCGCTGCGACCACCAGGTCGATGGCCAGCGCGCGCGGCTCGGCCCTGCCGATCCCGGTCGGTAGCGCGAAGTGCAAGACCCCATCCTGAACCTTCTTGTCGCGCAGCAGGAACGGCAGCCACTCCTCGCTCGGCGGCAGCGGCCAACGGTCATGGCCGTACGCGGCGAGCAACCGCTGACAGCGCGCGAGATCGACCGGCGAGATCGCCTGCAGCGACGCCGCCAGTTCGAGCGCGAAGTGCAGGCCGCGGGCGACCGCGAGGCCATGGGCAAGCGCGCCGCCGGCGTGCGCTTCGAGCGCATGACCGAGCGTGTGGCCGAGATTCAGGATCCGGCGCTGCCCGGTTTCGCGCAGGTCGCCTTCGACGACGGCGATCTTGGCGGCGATCGAACGTTCGATCACCTGCACCAGCAGATCCGGCTGTCGCGCGCGCACGCCGGCGACATTCTGTTCGAGCAGCGCGAACAGCGACGCAGCGAGACCGATGGCCATCTTGACCGCTTCGGCGAGGCCGCTGGCGAACTCGCGTTCGGGCAGGGTCGCGACGAAGGCGGGGTCCACGATCACCCGGCTCGCCGGCCAGATCGTGCCAACCAGGTTCTTGCCTGCCGGCAGGTTCAGTGCAGTCTTGCCACCGACTGCGGAGTCGACCATTGCCAGCAGGGTCGTCGGCACCTGCCACAGATCGACACCCCGCTGCCACAAGCAGGCGCAGAGACCGCCGAGGTCGCCGATCGATCCGCCGCCGATCGCCAGCAGCGTGACGCTGCGGTCGCAACGGGCTTCGGCCATCGCCGACAGCACGAGCTCGGCCATCGCAAAGGTCTTGAGTTCCTCGCCGCCCGACAGTTGCAGACGTGGCCAGCGGTGCGGCAGCTCGAGCTGCAGGCGAGCGTCGATCAACGCGAACACCGGACGCGACAGCGTGGCAAGCGCCGGTGCCAGCGGACCGATCGTGACTTCGGTCGGCCGTTCGCCGGCAGGACGACAGTGCAGCGTGATCACGTCTGCGGGGCGGCAGTCGCGCGCTGCCGGCGTTTGCGACGGCGCTCGGCGAGCATGGCTTCGTGCTGCAGGGAACTGCGACGCAGACGACGCTGGCTGAGCCAGATGAACACGATCAGGGTGGCCGCGCCGAACGTGATTCCGGCGGCGAACTGCCAGGTCTCGCGGCCGACATCGAGGTCGAAGCGATCGAGCCCGGCAGCCACGAGCAGCGGCGTGGTCCACAGGTCGTTGCGGCGGCCGGTGTAGACGAAGCGACGGTAGTAATAACCGCGGACTTCGAGCCCGGTGCCGATCGGGACGTGGTCGACGCGATCGGGAATCCACACCGGAATCGTCTTGCCGCCGCCGAGGTCGTGCACCGACACCCAGGCGACGGTCCAGAAGCGGATGCCGGCCGGGTTGGCGTGCGCCGCGTAGGTGTCCGCCTTGACCAGCACACCCAGCAGGCGGAGTCGCGATCCGCGGTCGATGCGGTTCTCCTTGATCTTGTTCCAGATCTCGGTCGTCATCGCCGGGAAGCGGCGCCACTCATCGCGGTTCATCGCGTTGGCCTGGCCGCGAACCCACGCCGCCAGGTGCCACAGCGGGTAGTCCTGATCGTCCTCGATGTCGCGCCACGCGAGCGGGCCGGGCTCGAAGGAGCCGGGAGTGCCGTCGACGCTCTCGCGCCACGAGCCGTCGTCGAAGGCCAGTTTGCTCGGGTCGAGTTCGGTGACCGGCCCCCAGTCGTCGTAGTCGCGCTCGATGTCGCGGCCGATCAGCATCGGCGCTTCGGCCAGTTCGGTCGGGAACGTCGTGTCGCGCAGCTTCAGCAGATAGCCGGCCACGCGCGCGAAACCGCCGCGGTGCACGTGCTCACCAGGGGCCATCGAGAACGCGAACAGCACCGTCTGGTCATCGTTGAGCCGCAGCGTCGCTTCGTAGACCGAACGGCCGTCGATCGGTCCGGGCTTGGGGCCATCGATGCGCTCGAGCTTGCCCTTGTACCAGAGCCAACGCCCGCGCCACGACTCGCGATTGGCGCGCAACTCGGCGACCGGCACCGGACGTGCCGGCATCTGCAGCGAATCGGCCATCGCCGGCACGACATTCAGTGCGGTCGACAGCAGGTGGCCGTACGGCTCGGGTTCGAGCACCAGCCGCTGTTCGCGCGTGGCGTCCTTGGCCTGCGCCAGGATCGCCGGATCCAAGGTCGGTGCCGCGGTGACCGTCTTCGGTGGGCCACCGGTCGGATCGACCACGGTTGCCGGACCGGAAGCGTAGATGGTCAAGTAGGCCACCGCCGCGATCAGGATGCCGAGCAATGCCACCTGCACGATCGGGCCGCGCGGGAGGGTGCCGGACTTCTGGATGCCGAGCATGAGCACGCCAGGATAACGGCGGAAGGCCGTCGGCGGTTTGCCCGATTCGACGACTAGTCTTCCGGTTTGTCGAACAGCCCGCCCAGATTGAAGTTGGCGATGTCCGACCGATCCACGATCGTCGCGGCGTTGACGCCCAGGGTGATCGCGATGACTTCGGCAATGTCCTCGCTGGTCGCGCCTTCTTTCTTGGCCTTCTTCAGGTGGCCTTCGAGGCAGCCTTTGCATCCCGAAGTCAGCGCGGCGGCGATGGCGATGTACTCCTTGGTCTTGATGTCCAGCCGCGACTTGCCGTACGTCGCCTTGTAGAAGTTCATGTACAGCTGCTTCAGATCCGCCGTCAGCAGCGCATAGCTGCGCATCGCAGAACTGGGCATGCGGCCGTCGCCGAGCAGGCCTTCGCCGGCGCCGGGGGCTTTGTCGGAGGCCTTGTTGGGGGTGTCACTCATGGGGTTCGGTCGTGGGGGTCGGCGTTCTACGATGCCGACGCCGGATCGGTGGTGGGAAGTCGCGAAGGTCGCGGGCGCGGCGGATTATTGCAAGCTCAGTTGCAGGCGCACCAGCGCATCCCGATCGGTTGCGACTTCGAGACGTTGGAAGGCTTCCTGGAACGGCAGCCAGGCGAACTCGCCGACCATCGGTCCCGGCGCCAGGTCGTGGACCGGCGTCTGCGGCGTGCCGGCCTGCCAGGCGAATGGCCACTCGCACAGCCCCATCTCGCCGAACAGTTCCTTCTGCGGCGCCGCCAGTTCGATCAGGTGGACCGGTCGCCGCAGCCCCGTTTCGGCCCTGACCTCGCGCAAGATCGCATCGTGCAGCTTCTCGCCGGGATTGACCGGGCCGATCACCGGCCCGAGCGGCCATTCGGTCTTGGGTCGTTGCCGCAGCAGCAGATAGCGGGTGCCCTGTTCCAACACCTGGAACACGAATACGCGCACACGATGCTCGAGCTGGAACATGGCCGTCTTTCCCCGTTCTAGCTGCCTACATCGGCGAAGATGCAGGCACGAACCTGACGGCCGGGGCTTTTTTCCGGGCGGCGGCGCTACTTGCCGCCGGTCCCGCCCTTGCCATCGCCGCCTTCCTTCTTGTCGCCGTCGCCCTTGTCGCCGCCGAGGATTCCGTCCAGACCCTTCAGGCCGCTGCCCTTGGCGCCGGCCATCGTGAACGTCTCGCCGACAAAGGCCAGCGACGTCAGCAGCGATTCGTCCTGGAAGCCGGAGCCCCAGGCATGGCCGCCGCCCTTCACCAGGTTCCACGTGTGCTCGATCTTCTTCTCGTCGAGAACGCCGTGCAGTTCGCCGTTGCCCTTGGCGAAGTTGAACCGGTCGTCGGTGCCGGCGTCGAAGTAGATGCGCAGGCCGCGCAGGTCCTTGCGCTCGAGCTTCTGCGCGATGCCGAGCGGGTTGCACGCCGCCCACTTGTCCTTGTCGATCGGATCGCCGAACACCTCGTCGAGACCGAACTGCTTGGCCGCCTGCATCAGCCGCGGCGGCAGCTGCTGCGGGTCGAGCGGAAACACCGCCGAACTGTGCACGGCGACCGTGCCGAACATCTCCGGGTTGTGGAACGCGATCCGCATCGCCGCCATGCCGCCCATGCTGATGCCCATCAGGGCGCGCTGCTGGCGATCGTCGGTGACCCGGTAGTTCAGCGTGATGTGGGAGAACAGGTCCTTGCTGATCAGGTCTTCGAAGTTCTTGCCGTCGCCGCGGTTGACGTACATCGACGTCCTGCCGCCGTCGGCCAGCACGAAGATGCACGGCGGCAGCTTGCCGTCGGTCACCGCGGCGTCGAGCACCGGGGCGCCGCCGCGGGTCGCGAAGCGCATGTGGTCTTCCCACATGCCGTGCAGCCAGATCACCAGCGGCCAGGTCTTCTTCTCGTTCTCCTTGTCGTCGTAGCCCTTGGGCAGGTAGATGCCATACTTGGCGTCGGCACCAATGGCCGTGCTCCCGAACGACTTGGTCTGGAACGTGAAGTTGGTCGTCTCGGACGGCTTGCCCGGGCTGCGTTGTGCGGACAGCGGGGCGATCAGCAAGGCGGCGGCGAGGGGAACGATGATGCGCATGCTCGGGCTCCAGGAAGAGGGTCGCGAAGTTACTGCTCAGCGGCACCGTGGGTGGTCCGATGGGTGAAAATCCTGGCCAGGATCCGGCGGCCGAACGGCTGGCGCCGCTGCTCGGCCGGCTCGTCAATTACGAACGGACCCGGCCGACGCAGCGGTTGTGGGATCTGGCCACCATGCAACGGCTGTTGGCACGGCCGGGTGCAGCGCGCAAGTCCGCTCCGGCGGTCCAGGTCGGCGGTAGCAAGGGCAAGGGCACGACGTGTGCGTTCCTGGCGGCGTTGACGCAGGCTGCAGGGTTGCGGCCGGGCGTCTACCTGTCGCCGCATCTGCAGACGCTGCTCGAACGCATCCAGATCGACGTTGGCCAGGTCGACGTCGCCGAACTCGAACGGGTCCTGGCGGCGCTGCTGGCGTTTGCCGCCGACCAGCGGCTCGAATTGACGTTCTTCGAAGCGATGACCGCGGCGGCGGTCGAGGTGTTCTCGGCGCACCGTGTCGATCTGGCGATCTGGGAGGTGGGACTTGGTGGTCGATTCGATGCGACGACCGCGATTCCGGTCGATGCGTCGATCGTCACGACCATCGAGCTGGAACACACCGAAGTGCTCGGCGACACGACCGCGGCGATCGCCGGCGAGAAGGCGCCGGTGATCCGATCCGGCGGCATCGGTTTCGTCGGCGTCGAGGATCCGGCGGCACTGGCGGTGATCGAACGACATGCGGTGGCGGTCGGGGCGCAGCTGTGCCGGCTCGGCCACGAGTTGCGCTGGGTGCAGCATCGCTTCGATGGCGATCGGTTCGTCGGACGGCTGCTGCTGCCCGACGGACGGGACCTGCCGGTGTCGCTGCCGGGCGCGCGGGCGTACGAGTTACCGGCACTGGCATTGGCGAGCGCCGCGTTCGCGCAGGTGTTGCCGTATGCGACACTACAGCTCGATCCCGCGCCGCGACCGACGTTGCCATGTCGGTTCGAAGTCGTCGCTACCGCCGACGGCTGGCCCGTGATTCTCGACGGAGCCCATACCGAGCGCTCCCTGGCCGCGGTCGCGGTGGAGATCGCGCGGCGCTGGCCCGATCGGCGGATCGCCGTGCTGTTCGGCAGCGCCGCGGGCAAGCGCTGGCGGCAGGCCTTGAGGGCGTTGTTGCCGCTGGTCGATAGTTTCGTCGTCACGGAGCTGATCGGCACGACCAGCGAGGACCCGTCGGTGATCGCGCACTGGCTGCGCGAACGGGGGGTGCGCTGCGAGGTGGTCGCCGACGTCCGGCTCGGTCTCGAGTGGCTGTTGCGCCATCCCGGACCGCGCTTGGGCGTCGGATCGTTCTACCTGGCCGGGCAGTTGCGGCGACTGCTGGTCGGCTGAGGACGAAATGAACGAGAATCCGCAATCGGGTGGGTCGGTGGCGACACCGACGTTCGTCGAGGATGTGTTCCTGACCGAGACGTTCCTGATCAAGGGCCGCCTGCCCAACAAGAGCCGCCGGCTGACGAACATCCTCGAGGACCACAATCGGGCGTTCCTGCAGGTGCAGGACGCGACGATGGTGTCGCTGCGTTCCGCGGAGGTGATCCGGACGCCAAGCGTGATGGTCAACGCCAAGGAAGTCGTGTTCGCGCACGAACTGGTCGAACTGGCGGGCGACGAGACGCAGCGCCGGCTGGCGGCGGCGGGCAATGCCAAGGCGAACCGGATCCGCGCCTTCTACAGCGGCGTCGTGCAGTTCGAACTGGCGGGCAATATCGAACCGGGGGCCTACGAGTCGACGCCGAACAACAACCGGCGCTGGTTCATCATGCAGAAACCGACGCTGCGTGGGCTCGACCTGGCCAATCCGGAGCTGTCGCTGTTGCGTTCGCTCGATTATGCGATCGTCCGCAAGGACAAGATGGCGTACGTCTACGACTTCAGCTGAGTCGCGCGCTGGCGGCGCCGCGAGCTCCCGGGACGCACCCCGCCGAGCACGCCGAACGGTACCGCCGCCAGACCGTCGCCGAAGGCGACGACCTCGTCCCCGCCGTAAAGCACGATGCCACGCACGCGGGGGCCGAGCAGGTTCCGCAGTGCCTGGATGCCGGCGAACTCGTCCGCGGTGACCGAAGTCCGGGCACAGACATCGATCGCCGCCAGCGCTGTTCCTCGTTGCAGCAGGAAGTCGATTTCGCCTTGCGGGTGCATCCGGAAGAAGGTCAGTTCGGCGCGGCCACCGAGGCCCAGCAGCTTGCGGAGTTCGCCGTAGATCCACGTTTCGTACAGCGCGTTGCGAGCCGGATGTCGGGCGATCGCGCCGGGGCTGTCGATACCCAGCAGATGACACAGGTGGCCGCTGTCGCGCAGATAGAGGCGCGGCGTCTTGACCAGGCGCTTGCGGACATTGGCGAACCAGGGCTCCAGCCGATCGACCTGGAACGTCAGTTCCAGCAGCCGTACGTATGCGGCCGCAGTCCGTTGATCGATGCGGGCGTCGATCCCGAGCTGGGTCATGTTGGCAAGTTGCCCGGAGGCCGAGGCGATCAGGCGGAACACGGTCGTGAACGCGACCGTGTCGGGGATGCGGGCCAGCTGCCGGGCATCGCGTTCGACGTACATGGTCGTGTAGGCCCGAAACCACGAATCGTGGAAGCGGGTGCTTTGACGCAGGGCGACCTCCGGGAAACCGCCGAAGAAGATCGTCTGTTGCTGCGCTTCTGGCGGTAACGGCGAGCAGAGCGTGCGCAGTTGCTCGATCACCCGCGGCCACGGTACGGTGCCCAGCAGCAGATCGGGCAGATCGGTCGGCGCCGCGCGTTCCTCCAGCTCGGCCAGGGAGAACCCCTCGAGCTGCAACAAGGCGGCACGGCCGGCGAGCGATTCGGTGGTCTTCGGCAGGGAGAGGATGTTGGCCGAGCCGGTGATCAGGAACCGACCGGGTCTGCGGTCACGGTCGATCACGCGCTTGGCTGCCCGCAGCAGATCCGGTGCGCGTTGGACTTCATCGATGGCGGTGCCGTGCTCGAGACCGCTGACGAAGGCCTGCGGATCGTTGCTGGCGGCGGCGAGGGCGATGTCGTCGTCGAGCGTGACGTTGGCCCGCAGGGTGCCCGCGTCCACCAGTTGCGCGGCCAGGGTCGACTTGCCGGTCTGGCGGGCGCCGACGAGGATCGCGGCCGGGAAGTCCGCCAGCGCTTCGGTCGCGGAAGCGAGCAGGGCCCGTCGCCGGTCGTCGGTACGATGTGACATGACCATGTAAGATAATCTTACATCGACATGTCATCTTATCCAGGGGGCGCAGAGGCCGGCGGACGACCGTGGTACCAGCCCAGCAGGTCTTCGATCAGGGCGACGGCACTGCCGCGGAAATGGTTGTTGCCGACGACGGCGACGTGCGGCGTCGCCGCCGCCAGCCGTTCGATGCGCGCTTCGATCTGCGCCAGTTCGCTCGCCGAGTAACGCCAGTCGTAGACCTGATCGCGCCCGGCGCCCTTCCGGAACCACGCCGGATTGCGGCCGTGCAGACGAAAGTAGGCCAGGCCGTCGCGGCCGAACGCGCCGGGCACATCGCGGGAGAAACCGGTGGCCATCGCCGGGTAGTCGAGAGCGGCGACCGACACGCCGAGTTGTTGCAGCACGGCCATCGCCGTGGGTTCGTTCCACGAACGGTGGCGGACTTCGACCAGCAGCCGGGTGTCCTGGCCGAACGTGGCGGCCAGCCGGCGCAGCCGCTTCAGCATCGGTTCGCCGAACTCGTGCATGTGGTTGAACTGCGCCAACAGACCGAGACAGCGGTCGGAAGCGCACAGCGGCGCGAAACCCTGCCGGACCTCGGTCAGGAACGCGTCGTCGTCGCGGCCGTGGTGGGTGATCTGCTCCGGCAGCTTGGCGGTGAAGCGGGTGCCGAAATCGACGGTCCGTTGCAGCCAGCTGGTGCAGTTCCTGGCGCTCGGCAGGCCGTAGAACGTGCTGTTGATCTCGATCAGTTCGACGCGCGCGGCGACCGCACGCAGCGTGTCCTTGCAGTTGCGCGGATAGACGACGTCTTGCCAGTCCGCATACGACCAGCCGGCGACACCGAACAGGATGCGGCCGGGCATGGGCTACCCGCCGCGCCGCAGCCGGTCGTTGTCGGCCATCCGTTCGGCGACCTTCTTCTCGAATCCGCGGTCGCCGGGCACGAAAAACTGCGTGTTCTGCAGCGCTGGCGGTAGGCACGGCATCGCGGCGACGCCGGTCTTCGTGTCGTGGGCGTAGACGTAGCCATCGCCGTGGCCCAACGCCTTCGCCAACCCCGTGGGCGCGTTGCGCAGATGCGCCGGGACCTGGTGCTGCACGCCGTCCTGGGCTTCGGCCATGGCGGCCGTGATCGCCACGATGACGGCGCTGCTCTTCGGCGCCGCGGCCAGGTAGACCGCCGCTTCGGTCAGCGGCAGGGCCGCTTCCGGCATGCCGAGAAAGTGTGCAGCCTGTTGTGCCGCGACCGCGACTTGCAGCGCCATCGGGTCGGCGAGACCGATGTCCTCGGCGGCCATCGCCACCAGTCGCCGCGCCGCATGCACCGGATCGGCGCCCGCCTGCAGTGCCCGCGCCAGCCAGTAGACCGCCGCCTGCACGTCGGAGTTGCGCAGGCTCTTGTGCAGCGCCGACAGCAGATCGAAGTGCAGGTCGCCGTCCTTGTCGTGGCGCAGCGGTCGATGCTGGTTCGCCTCGGTGATCATCGCGCCGGTGATCGTCTCGGCGTCGACGCAGGTCGCGGCACAGGCATCCAGCAGACCGAGCGCGCGGCGCGCATCCCCGGCAGCGAGGAAGCCCAGGCGGGCCCGCGCCTCGTCGGTCAAACGCAAGTCGCGGGCGCCGAGGCCGCGTTCGCGATCGGTCAGCGCCGCGGTGACGATCCGTTCGATCGCGGCATCCGGCAGCGGCTGCAGCGCGACCACGCGGCACCGCGACAACAGCGCGCCGATGACCGAGAACGACGGATTCTCGGTCGTGGCGCCGACCAGCACGATGTCGCCCTTCTCGACGTGCGGCAGGAACGCGTCCTGCTGCGCCTTGTTGAAACGGTGGATCTCGTCGACGAACAGCAGCGTGCCGCGCCCATCGCGGCGCCGCCGCTCCTGCGCTGCGGCGACGGCTTCGCGGACCTGCGCGATGCCGGACAACACGGCCGAGAACGGCACGAAGTGCATGCCGGCGTGTTGCGCGAGCAGCAGCGCCAGCGTGGTCTTGCCGGTGCCGGGAGGGCCCCACAGCAGCAGCGAGCCGGCCTTGCCCTGTTCGATCGCGGTGCGCAGGGCGCGACCCTGGCCGACGATCTGGTCCTGGCCGAGATACTCCGCCAGCGTGCGCGGGCGCATCCGTTCGGCGAGCGGCGGCAGAGGCGCGGCCCTGGGTGCGGTCGCTTCGGGTTCGCCGAACAGTGTCATCGCCGCTGTCTCCGCGCCTCGAACAACAACACGCCGGCAGCGACCGCGACGTTCAGGCTGTCGACGGGCTTGCGGATCGGGATCGACAGGCGCTGGTTGGCGGCCTCGCGCAGCACCGGCGGTACGCCCGCGGCCTCGGCCCCGACCGCGAGCAGGGTCGGTTTGCGCAGGTCGGCGCGGGTGTAGTCGAGGTCGCCCTCGCCTTCGGCGACGACGAGTTGCAGACGATGATCTCGCGCGAACGCGACCGCAGCCTCGACCGGAACACCGGCCAGTGTCGGCAACCGGAACACCGAGCCCATCGACCCGCGCACCGCCTTCTCGCGGAACGGATCGGCGCCGCCCTGCAGGGCGATCAGGCCGCTGGCGCCTGCCGCCTCGGCGGTGCGCAGCAGCGCGCCGAGATTGCCGGGGTCGCGTACGCCGGCCGCGAGCAGCACCAGGGGGGCCAGGTCGCCGCGCAGCAGGTCCTCGGGCCGCCACTGCGGCCGGGCGAACAGGATGGCCACGCCCTGATGGGTGTCGAGCGCCGACATCCGCTGCAGCACCTCGTCGGTGCAGTCGGCAGTGTCCGGGTGCGCTGCCAGCAGCCGTTCGCGCAGGGCTGCGTCCTTGAGTCGCGGCGCGATCGCGGCGTCGACGATCGGCACGCCGGCGGTCAGGCCTTCGGTGCACAGCCGGACGCCCTCGGCGAACAGCACCTCGGGATCCCCATCCTGGGCATCGCGAAAGCGCGCCACGACGGGGTTCTTCGTCGAGGTGATCGCGCGGGACTTCGGTGGCTGCATCGACGCCATCTTCGCCGCGTGGCCGGGCGCGGAGAAGGACCGGTCCGGGTTCTCAGTGGTCGTTCGCCAGCGGGGTCTTGCTCGGCGCCGTCCGGCCCGTATGCAAGGCACCCATGGGTCGCCAGTGGCTGCAAAAGAACCGCGAGATCAACTCCAACAAGCGCGGCAAGCTGTTCAACAAGCTGGTCCGCGAGATCACCGTCGCCGCCAAGTCGGGCGTGGCCGATCCGGTCATGAACGCGCGGCTGGCGATCGCTGTCGAGGCGGCGCGCAAGGCGTCGGTGTCCAACGAGACGATCGATCGCGCGATCAAGAAGGGCTCCGGCCAGCTCGGGCCGTCGGCGGATCTGGAGCTGGTCACCTATGAGGGCTTTGCGCCGCACAAGGTGCCGGTGATCGTCGAGTGCCTGACCGACAACCGCAATCGGACGGCGCCGGACATCCGTTCGCTGTTCAAGAAAGGCGTGTTCGGATCGAAGGTGCTCTTCCTGTTCGATCACGTCGGCATCGTCGAGGCGACGATCGAGAAGGAAGGGCTGGACATCGAGGCGATCGCGATCGAGGCGGAGGCGCAGAACGTCGAGCCGTTGGAGAACGTGCCGGAAGAACACACCGGCGCGCGCTTCCTGACCGATCTGACCGACTTCGAGAAGGTCGCCAAGACGTTGCGCGGGCTTGGTTGGTCGGTGACGACGTCGGAGATGGGCTACGTGCCGAAGGACACCGTCGTGCTGACGCCGGAGCAGCGCACCGAGGTCGAGGAGTTCCTGGAAGCGATCGACGACCACGACGACGTGCACCGGATCTACACCGGGCTGCCGTAGTCCGGCGCGGTCGTCGCGACTATGGGTGCCGCGGCAGCGTCGTCCGGAACCAGGATCGGGTCTGATCGAACTCGAAGCGCGGCGGCGGTGAGCGCGGCAGCGGCCGGTCGCCGTTCCGCACAGATCGTCTTCAGCACCTGTGGGCCGGTCGTGGCTTCGTCCCACGACGCCTTCAGTTCGAGGCCCGCGGTTTCGACCCCGCCATGCAGCAGGGTGTCGATGCCGATCGGCAGGATGGAGTTCATCGCGGGCAGTGCCGATCAATGCGCCCCGCGCCGCCGCCGTCACCTACTTCCGCAGCATCGCCAGCGACAGCTTCTCCATGCACGCCGAGCGCATCTTCGCCATCACCGGTCCAGCGGTGCTGGTGTTGAACGCGCCGAGCGCCCCGGTGCCCGATTCCGGATGCACGTAGAAGAACGTCACGAACGACCGCTGTCCGCCGGTATGGGTGACGAAGCGCGAGCCGTTGCGCTCCTGCAGGAAGAACGTCAGGCCGATCTGTTCGCCGCCCTTGCTCGACGTCGGCAACACCGGCTGCCACATCGCCGTCAGGGACTCACGCGGCAGCACCGCCGCCGCATCGCTGTCCTCTGGCACCGCACCGAGCAGGAACGCCAGATAGCTTGCCATGTCCGGCAGCGGCGCATTGAGACCGCCGTTGGACACGGTGATGCCGGTGTCGAAGTCCGGACCGAGATCGCGCTCGCCGGTGCCGTCGATCAGGTAGCTGTGCGAGCGATGCCGCTGCAGGTGGTACGGCGTCAGGTCGTAGTAGCTCCTCGTCATGCCGAGCGGCCGCAACACGTTCTTGTCCATGTAGACCTCGTAGTCGTCGCCCGACAACTGCTCGATCACGCGGCCGAGGAACACGATGCCGGGGTTGCTGTACGAGAACTTGCTGCCCGGTGCGAACTCGAGTTCGGTGTACGGCATCATCGCGACCAGCTGGTCCCAGCGGGTCGGTTCGTGCGGATGCCACGGTTTGTCGCCGCCCCAGGGCCACGTGCCTGCGCGGAAGCCCGACGAGTGCGACAGCAGATGCTGCAGCGTCACCGCGCCCACCGGGCCGTGTTCGCTGTGCACCTGTCGCAGTTCCGGCACGAACTCGACGATCGGCTGCTCGAGGCGCAACCGGCCGCGGTCGCGCAGTTGCATCACGGCGATGCCGGTCAGCGTCTTGGTGCAACTCGCCCAATGGTAGATCGTGTCGACGTCCACCGGGCGTCGGCCTGCCTTGTCGGCGGCGCCGTGCGTTTCGAAGCCGAGGACTTCGGCGCCACGCACGAACATCAGGCTGCCCCCGACGACCTTGCCCTGGTCGCAAGCGGAGTGGAACTCGGCCGCGACCTCGCGCCAGGCGGTCGCGAAGTCGAATTCCTGACTGCGTGCAGCGCCGAGGGTCAGCAGCAGGACTACCGGCAGGGAGGTGAGTCGCATGGCGTCATGCTAGCCCGTGGGCATCCCCGACCACCGGCTTGTCCGGCACCCGGGTCATGTCGAAGTCAGCGAGCAGATCGGTCGGCCGACAGGCGGTACCGCGTGGTCGCAGGTTGCACAGGAAGGCCAGGTAGCCGATCAGTGCTTGCATGGTGACGCCGCGTTCGCGCAAGGAGCGGAGGGTGGTGTCGCCATGGCGTTTGGCCAGACGCAAGCCATCGGCGCCGACCACCAGCGGGACGTGACAGAAGCGTGGTTCGATGAGGCCGAGGGCCCGGTACAGCAGCAGTTGCCGCGGCGTACTCGGCAGCAGATCGTCGGCGCGCAGGACCTCGGTGACCTGTTGCGCCGCGTCGTCGACGACGACCGCGAGCTGGTAGGCGGGGCCGCCGTCGCGTTTCTGGATCACGAAGTCGCCGGCCAGGGTCCCGGCCTGCGCACCAACGAAGCGATCGACGAACGGCACGGCGGCGACATCGACGGCAAAGCGCAGCGCCGCGTCGCGACCGGTCACGGCCTTGGCTTCGGCCAGCGTTCGCCACCGGCCGCGGCAGGTGCCCGGATACACCGGACCGTCCATTGCGGCCTCATGCGGCGCCGATGCCGCCTCTTCGACTTCCTTGCGCGTGCAGACGCACGGGTACGCGAGTCCGCGCGCGACCAGTTCGCTGGCGGCGGCGGCGTAGCGCGCCAGCCGTTCCGTCTGCCGCACCGGCTCGCCGTCCCAGTCCAGGCCGAGCCAGAGCAGATCCTCGATGGCCTGGGCCTCGGCGCCGGGCTTCAGGCGTGGCCCATCGATGTCTTCGATGCGAAGCTGTAGAGTACCACCCCGCGCACGCACCGACAGCCACGCCAGCAGGAATGTCCGGGCGTTGCCCAGATGCAGGGCCCCGGTCGGGCTCGGCGCCAGACGACCCACGACCCGCTCACTGCCTGATGGAACCGACATCACTACCTGGCCTCGTTCTACGGATCGACGCCAAGGTCTGCCATGTCGAGGTCGCCGGTCGCCGGCATGTACTGCCGCTTGCCGGCAAGCTGTTCGAGCAACGGAGCCTCGAACGGCGGCCGCTGGCGGTCGGCGATCTGGTCGACGTGCGGGTAGGCGAACGCGAGGGCGAGGGCGCGATCGATGCGGTGCAGCCGCGCCAGTCGCAGCTGACCCGGCGCTCGGCCAGCGAGGGCGAAGAACGGGCGCAGGTCCTCGCCGCCAATCTCACGCTGGTGGTCGTGGTCGCTGCGGTCGCCGAACCACCGTTCCAGCCGGAATTGGTCGACGGCATCCTGGCGGCGGCCGCGCGGGAACGGATCCCGACGGCGGTGGTGCTGACCAAGATCGATCGCGATCGGCGAGGGCTTGCGGCGGACCTGGCGGGCATCTACTCGGCGATCGGCAGCCGGGTGTTGTGCACCAGCACCGCGCCAGGCCACGAGACGCCGGGACCGCTGGCCGAACTGGCGGCGCTGCTGCACGGCAATCGTTCGGTTCTCTGCGGCCTGTCCGGCGTGGGCAAGTCGTCGTTGCTGAACACCGTGGTGCCGGGCCTCGCGCAGCGCATCGGTTCGTTGAACCACATCCGGCAGGGTCGCCACACGACGGCGGTGACCGAGTTGATCCCGCTGCCCGGTGGAGGACACGTGCTCGACACGCCCGGTGTCCGCAACTTCCATCTGTTCCACACCGGGTCGCAGGAGCTGCAGTTCCTGTTCCCGGAGATCGCGGCCCGGCTGCCGCAGTGCGGCTACCGCAACTGCCTGCATCGCGACGAGCCCGACTGTGCCGTGCGTGCGGCGCTGACGAGCGGTGCGATCGCGGCCACCCGCCATGCGAGTTATCTCGGCATGCTGGCTACGGCGCAGCAGGGGGAGCGGATGGGGGCGCAAGAGCGCGGCGCGAGCGGCGAACGGCGAGGCCGGCGAGGGCCGCGCCGCTGATACCGCCGGCCAGCGCGAGTAGGGTGGCGGCCAGTACCGGCAGCGCGCCGCCGCTGTCGTGCAGTGCGCCGATCAGCCGTTCGATGTCCTCGGTCTTGTAGTTGGCGCCCTGCAGGCTCTCGCGCCACGCCCGTTCGGTCTCGGGCGTGATCTCGAACCCATGCAGCAGCGTGATCGCCGTCAACGCGATGGCGCCGAGGCCGACGGCGATGAAGGCGACCGCGAAGCCGGCGGCGGGGCCCATCTTCGGGTCGCGGCGCAGCGCGAGACCGGCCGGCAGCAGACCGATCGGCGATGCCGAACAGCCGCACGCGCCGAGCACCGGCAACCACAGGCTCGGTTCCCACAACACGGCGCCATGCAGCAACGCCGTGGTCAACGCACCCACGGCGATCGGCACGGTCCAGGGCGGCGGCGGGGGTGGCTTGGTCGTCACGCGGCGAACATCAGGTACTTGTACAGCCAGGCCGACAGCAGCAGCGCGATCGCACCCAGCGTGATGCGGCTCCAGTACAGCCGCGCGATGACGTCGAACAGCGATCGCCGCCGCAGCAGGCAGAACAGCGCGAAGCCGCCGGCCAACAGCCCGGCGGCGGCAACGATGGCGCCGAACGGTTGCGTGTAGATCGCCTGCAGCGGTTGGCCATGCACCAACAGGCACGCCGCGGTCGTGGCGCCGCAGGTCGGGCACGGGCCGATCGCGCGACGCCTACCGTGCCATCATCTCGGCGAAGCGCTGGTCCGAGCGCAGTGCATCGATGCCCGGCAGCGCCAGCAGTTCCTCGTGTGACACCTTGCACCTCAGCGCCTGGGCGAGCGCCTCGAAGGCGTGGTCGCGATCGGCGCGCTGCTGCTTTGCGTCGCCGCCACCGGCGGTGAGCCGCCGGCACAGGAGCTCGATGCGCCGCACGTAGAACCCGCGGCACTTCGGCGGGTGCGGGCCGAGGTCACACGCTGCCTGGTAGCACGCGATCGCGCCGTCGAGATCGCCCTGCTCGAGATCGATCTGCCCCAGCCGCTCCCAGGCCTGCGCGGTCGGTCGCGACAGCAGCAGCTCGCGCTCGCGCCGCAGCCGTTCGTCCGGCGTGCCGATCTGGTACTTGGCCAGCTCGCGCGGTTCGAGCTGCCCCTGCGCGCGCCGCTTCGCCACGCCGATCGGGTCGAGCGGCCAGCGCTGCGCGCTGCCATCGACCGTCAGCGTGACGAGGACGCTGCCATCCGCGCTGACGCACGCGTCGGCGACCTCGGCGTCGAGGCGCAGGATCGAGAACGGCCTGGCGGTCAGGGCTTCGAAGATGTGGACCTCGTTGTTGCACGCGACCCAGGCGAGGCGCCCGTCGGCGGTGAAGCCGCACACCTTCCCGGACGGGACCGGGTCGGTGTACTCGGCGACCGGCGCAGCGTTCGGGCTCGTGAGGTCACCCTCGAGGTCCCAGATCAGTGCCCGCAGGTCGGCGAGCGTGATCATCAGGTAGCGGCCGTCGGGGCTGGTCCGCAGCCGGAGTTGCTGGGCAGGGTCGAGCACGGGGGGCGTTTCGAGCGGAACGGGACGAGCGGCAGCGTCTACTGCCGAGAGGCCTGGACCGACCGTACTGGCTGTCGGGCGGCGCTCCAACCGGGCACGGGCGGGCGCTGCCGGAAACCAGGACGATCAGTTGCGGCGGTGGCGCCCCTGTCTCGGAGCCCCACCATCAGTCCAGGGCCTGCAGCACCTGCCTGAGATGACCGACGAATCCATCGATCGAGTTCGCGACCGGATCGTGGATCCGGTCGAGGCGCTCCGCATGGCCTCGGATCAGTGCAGGATCGAACTCCAGCACGTAGGCGTTGCGGAAGAAGTGTCGGAACTTGCGCAGCTCCTGCAGTTCGGCCGCGGCCTCTGCGGCGATCACGCGCGGTCTCAGCCCCGGCACCTCGACCTGCATCTGCGACAACAGCTCGGCGTGCCAGGACGGACCCGTCGGCACGGTCTCGTCGAGCTGGCGCGCGACGCGCTCACAGAGGGTTTCCAGAGCGGTGTAGTAGCCATGCAGGTTGGTCGCGACGAGCATGAGTTCGGGCCGCGGTAACGGCTTGGCCCTGGTCCAGCCGGCGAGCAACTGACGCGTTTCGGCGGCGCGGGCCGCCAGCGCCCGGGCATCGACGTCGACCTCCGCGAGCAGCCTCGCGATGGCGGTGCGGAGCTGCGGGTCACCGGCCATGGAGCAGGACGCCTTCGCGTTCGACGCGCGCGCGGAACGACACCGGCAGCTGGTCGAAGTCGAGGATCTCGACGGGCACGCCGAGTCGCCGGGTGAGACGAACTTCGACATCGCTGGCCCAAGCTGCTGCGGCGCTGCCGCCGCGCACCACGAGATCGATGTCGCTGTGTTCGCCGAAGCCCCCCCAGGCGAGGGAGCCGATCAGCCACACGGTGCTCTCCGGCGGCAGGCAGGTTGCGAGTTCCCGGTCCAGGTGCGCGCGCACGTCCCGCGCCGCAGCGATTGCGGCAGATCGCTTCGCCGCCGCGCGGCGACGCAGGGTGGCGACCGTCTGTTCGACCGAAACCGTCATCACGGCATCATTGCGCCAACGGAGGTCCGGTGGAAGTGGCGGCATGCCAGCAGTTCGCGGCGCAGTTCGGGATCGTCACCGCAGTGCCGTTCGCAGAACGCCGCGTGCTTCTGCTCGGGTTGCTCCATCGCCTCCGCGGACAGGCCGGCAAGCCGGTCGCTGCAAGGTCGGTCCACGGGCAGAACGTGGCAGGTCCGCGGCGCGATCGCCTCGGGCCGTGGCGGCTACTCCGACGTTCCCTCCTCCTCGCGCTCGAACACCGCGAGCAGCGAGACGAGTTCTTCGAGCAGTTCCGGTTCGCCGCGGCATTCGCGCGCGCAGAACGCCAGCCGGCCGGCGGGCGGCAGTTCGGTGGCGGTGCTGAACAGGTGTCGCAGACGACGGTTCTGGTCGGGGGTCAGCACGGCGGGTTCTCCGTTGGCGGTGGGACACCCGCACATCCGTTGAAGCGCGTTGCGCCGGACAAGAACTTCGGAAGATTCTCTCCGCGTCGGTCCCGATCGCGCAGCGCGCGCCGTGCCACGTCCGCGCGAACACCCCCATTCGCGCCGCACGGTGCGCGCCGACGCTTCGATGCGGCTCATCCGATCGTGCACGCGGCGGCGTTGCTCACGGTCAGGCCGAGCGGGTTGGCGGTCGGATCGGGCACCACGGCCTGCAGCCAGAACTCCGTGCCCTGCAGCGCCGGGGCGGCGGGGAACGTCAACGGCAGTGTGGCGGCTCCGTTCGCGGCACTCGCCCAGAGCGTGACATCGGTGCTCACGAACTGATGGCACCCCGGCAGTCCGAGCGATGCGAGCGGCACGCCGGGCAGTTCGCTGAAGCCGACCGCCCCGAACGCGATCTGCGCCTGCGCCGGCAGGTTGCCGAGCTGCACGTCGAACGTCTGCCCGTTCCTCGGCACCGTGCCCGGTGCCGCGCCGAGCGACGGCTCTCCGGCCGAGCCCGCGCAGCCGTAGCCCAGCGGTGTGAAGCGTCCGTACGACTCCTGCACGTAGACCCACGTATCTGCTGGCGCGCCGGCTGGTGGAACGCGGCGTGCGCTTCGTGCAGCTGTTCGATTCCGGCTGGGACATCCACGGCACCGGACCTGGCGACGACCTGATGACCCAGTTCCCCAAGAAGTGCCGCGAGCTGGACCAGCCGCTGGCGGCGCTGCTGGCGGACCTGCGGCGGCGCGGGCTGCTGGAGGAGACGCTGGTGGTCTGGGGCGGCGAGTTCGGCCGCACGCCGATGAACGAGGAGCGCAACGGCTCGAAGTTCTTCGGCCGCGACCACCATCCGCACGCGTTCGCGGTGCTGATGGCGGGCGCGGGGATCGAACCGGGCGTGGTGGGGGCGACCGACGAGCTGGGCTACCGCATCGCCGAGCGGCCGATCCACGTGCACGACCTGCAGGCCAGCATCCTGCACCTGCTCGGGATCGACCACGAGCGGCTGACCTACCGGTTCGAGGGGCGCGACTTCCGCCTGACGGACGTCGCCGGCGTGGTGCGGCGGGAGATCGTGGGGTAGGTGGGGGCGGAAGGGGATCGCCGGCATGCCGCGCCTGGAACAGTCAGGGCGGTCGAAGGGCACGCCGCGGTCCCGTGGCTCGACCGCCTGGATCGTCTCGGCCCGGTGCGGTTCACTCTCACCCTCTACCTGATCCGTTGGATCGTGCTGCTGCCGATGCTGGGGCTGCTGCACTGGACCGGGCCGGCGCCCGAGAGCGAGCAACTCGTCGCCACGCTGGCAGGCATCGAGCCCTGGCGCCTGTTGCCGTCGCTGCTGTTGATCGAACCCGCGCTCGAGACGCTGGTGGAGTGCAGCGTGCCGTGGCTGGTGCTGCAGGCGCTGATGCCGGGACTCGTGGGCAGCCGGGCCCGGCGCCGGGTCCGCGGTGGGCGGCGGGCAGGCAGCCCGAAGCCCTGGCCCTTCGTCGCCGTCGCCGCGGTGGTGATGGTCCTGCTGCACCCGCTGGAGCCGGTCACCATGCTGCCCACCGCGGTCACCGGCGGCTTCCTCGGCCACACCTACGGCCACTTCGCACCGCGCAGCCACGTGGCGGCGTTCGTCGCCACCACCGTGTTCCACGCCGGGATCAACGCGGTGGGATTCGCGGTGCTGGTGTCGGGATAGAGGCGGGCACTGCGGGCGGTGCCCGACCGTTCCGCGGGTCACCTCGGGTCGCCGGCGCCGATCGCCAGATCGATGTGCAGCGTCTGCTCCCCGCGGCGCACCTCGAACCGCAACGTGGCGAAGAAGTCATGCTCTGCCTTCGCCGCCTGCAGCGTCGCCAGGCTGGCCGGGCGGCCGTCGACCAGCGTGATCACGTCACCGGGCAGCAGCCCGGCCACTTCCGCCATCGAACCCGGGTTCACGCCCTGGACCTGCAGGCATTGGGTCGACCCGAGGCCCAGCGCCTGGGCAAGCTCGGGTGCCGGCGGCCCGGAGGTGAAGCCGAACACCTTGCCCGAGGAGGCCTGGGCTAGTTCCCGTGCCCGGGCCGCGGCGTCCCGCTGATCGTCCTCGTGGCCGTTGCGGCCGAGCGCCCAGGCCAGCGTGCAGTGCAGGTTGGCGAGGTCGGGTGCCAGTGCCACCGCCGCCCGGGCCAGCTCAAGCGCCAGTGGACGACGGGCTGGTTCCCCTGCCTCGCCGGTTCGTCGCGCCAGGGAGTGGAGGCGCAGGGCAGCGCGACGTCGAGCCCAGAGCGTCTGGGCGGCGGCCAGCTCGGGCGGTTCGGCGAGCCACTGCAGGAAGTCGGCGACGGGTTGCCGGCCAGCCAGCACGTCGGCGAGCCGGCGCTCGATGGCCACCGCCGTCTGCAGCCGGGCGAGGTGGCCACGGTAGTCGTCCTGCTCGCTCGGGGGGGCCAGCTCCAGGGCCCGGGCCGATGCGGCCTCGGCGTCTTCGAGGCGACCGTTGGCCAGCAGCGCCCAGGCCAGGGTGTCCCGGAAGGGCGCTGAACCGGGCGCGAGTCCGACCGCGGCCTCGGCGCAGCGGAGCGCGCGGGCGGGATCGCCCTGGTTGGCTGCGTCGGGATCGATCGCCTGCCAGGCGGTTCCGTTGAGGACGTTGGGATCCTGATGCCGCGTCCGTGCCATCAACAAGGCCATGTCGCGCACGTCCTGGTCCACGCCCGTCATCGACTGAAGGCGGGTGATCGCCTCGGTGACCAGGGGTTCCCAGGCCAGCGCCGTCGCCAGCAGCCGTTCTGCTGCCTGGCGCACCGTGGCACTTCGCCACATGGTGCGGGCCGATGCCAGGTCCGATGGCCAGACCTGCAGCCCATGCCGCGAGACCGCCAGGATCCGCGTTCCGTCGGGGCTGGTGGCGATGGCGTCGGGGTAGGGCAGGCTCTTCAGCGTGACCAGCAGGGCGCCGGTGGTGACGTCGAAGATGCGCAGCTCGCCGAGTTCGCGCAGTGCGGCGACGATGCGCCGGCCATCGGGCGTGAAGTGGGCGTCGTCGATGCCGCCATGACCGCGCAGGCGACCTCCCAGGGTGGCCAGCAGCGTGCCGCTCGCTACCTGCCACAGCCGCAGCGTGCCGTCATCGCCGCCGCCGTGGCGTGTGAGCAGCAGGCGCCCGTCCGGGCTGAAGGCAGATCCGTACACCGGACTCACGGAGGATGTTGGCAGTCCCTGGCCGGAGACTTCGGTGTCTGGGGAGTTGAACTCGGTGATCGGGCGGCCGGCGGCGTCGAACAGGCGCACGCGGCCGTCCTCGCCGCCGGTGGCCACCTGCTGGTCGTCCGGGCCGAAGGCCACCGCCGTCTGGTTGCCAGGCAGCGTGAACAGCGGCCTGCCGGTGGCCGTCTCCCACACCTGGGTGTCCTTGCGCTGCGGGCGATTGATGAGATGCCTGCCGTCCTCGCTGATGGTGACCCAACCCGCTGTG
This sequence comes from Planctomycetota bacterium, assembly GCA_016713175.1. Classification (GTDB taxonomy): domain Bacteria; phylum Planctomycetota; class UBA1135; order UBA1135; family UBA2386; genus JADJPQ01. The sequence continues at coordinate 208,540 of JADJPQ010000013.1, read as the reverse complement.
GGATCGAGCGTGAGCAGCGGTTGCCCCCGTCCCGGGTCCCACAGACGCGTGTAGTGATCCTGGTCCCGCGTCAGGATGCGGAGGCCGGCGGCGGTGCCCAGCAGGTTGCGTTGTCGTGTCCTGGCGATCTGCTCGGGCAGCTCGATGGTCGACGCCTGCCGGCCGGTGGTCGCGTCCAGCTGCAGCAGCGTTTCAGCGGTGCCGGCGGCGAAGATGCTGCTGCCATCGGCAGCGAACGCGGCGGCGGTGATGCCAGGCACGACCGCCAGCAGCTCCCCGGTCGTTCCGCTCCACACATGGAGGTTGGGGGTCTGCCGCATGGGGGTGGAGATGGTCAGGATGCGCGTGCCGTCGGGACTGAAGGCTGCGGTGTCCAGCCCGTCCTCCATCCGGCTCTGCATCAGGGTCACCGATGGCGTGCCGTCACCCGGGGACCAGAGGCGCAGGGCGGCGTCCGCGCCGCCCGACACGATCCGGGTCCCGTCCGGGCTGAAGGCCACCGACCGCAGTTCGCCCTCGTGGCCGAGCAGCGTGGTCAGGAGAGCGCCAGTCGCGGTCTCCCACACCCGGACCTTCCGATCGTCCGACCCGGTGACCACCAGGGTCCCGTCCGGGCTGAAGGCGGCCGCCCGCACCGAGGCGCCGTTGGGCAGCGTGTAGATGTGCTCGCCGGTGATGCCGTCCCAGAGCTGCACGGTGCCGTCGCGCGACGCCGACAGGATGCGCGAGCCGTCCGGACTGAAGGCGGTCGCCCAGATGTGGTCGCGATGCCCGCGCATGGTGGCCAGCACGGAGCCCCTGGCTGCGTCCAGCAATCGCAGGGAACCGCGGTCGTAGCCGAGGCCGAAGACGATGCGGCTGCCGTCGGGACTGAATGCGCCGCAGTTGATGCTCTCGACGAAGTACTGGAGCGTGCGGAGGTGGCTGCCACGGGTTGCGTCCCAGAGTTCCGCCCTGCCAAGGCTGCCGCCGGACACGATCCGGGACCCGTCGGGACTGAACCGCGCGACCGACCAGGTGCCCTGGTCGGGTTGCTGCATGTCGTGCAGCAGTTTGCCGTTGGTGTCCCAGAGCCGCAGGGTGTCGCGCTTGCCCACGGCGCCGCTGTGGGATCCGGTCACCAGCCGCCTGCTGTCCGGGCTGAAGGCGATCACGTCCACGCCGCCGCCGGCAGTGTCCAGGTCCGAGTGCCCGGCGCCGACCCACAGGCGTTCTCCATCCGGCAGGCGCCACATCGCCAGCCCACCGCGGGCATACATGCCTGCGGCGAGCAGGGCGCCGTCGGGACTGACCGCAAGCACCTCGGCGAGGGCCCCGAGAGGCTGTGATCCTGGCGTGGGCTCGCCGGTCCGGGTCTCGGACGGGATGGTCAGGACACGGTGGGCATCCTGCTCCAGGTCCCAGAGCATCAGCTCACCTCCCAGAGACACGATGTGCTTGCCGTCGGGCGTGAACTGCGCCCGGGAGATCTCGCCCTGGAGCATGTGGCGGCGCAGCTTGAGCAGGCTCACGTCGGTGCGCATGCCCAGGTGGTGCCACTCCCAGCCTCGGTACTCGGGCGGGCAGGCCGCGAGCGCCTCGCGCGCCCGCGCCGACCAGCCCGTCTCCAGGGCCAGTTCCGCGGCACGGATGCTGGCGACGTAGCCCTGCTCGATGGCCTTGTCGCGGGCGGCATCGGCGGCCTCGCTGGCTGCCACCGCCTGCTCCGTGGCCTTGGCGGCTTCCTGCCGCCGTTCCTCGGCCAGCGTGGCCTGGGCCTGGGCGGAGAAGGCGAACCAGGTCGTGCCGATGGCGCCGGCCACCAGCGTCAGCAGCACCAGCGCCGCAGCCGCCACCTGCACGCGGTAGCGCCGCACGAACTTGCGCACCCGGTAGGCGGTCGACGGCGGCCCGGCCAGCACGGGCTGGTGTTCCAGGTAGCGCCCGAGATCCATCGCCAGCCCGTTGGCCGACTCGTAGCGCCGTTCCGGCTCCTTGGCCATCGCCTTGAGCACGACCCAGTCCAGGTCGCCGCGCAACGCGCGCCGCAGGCCGTGCTCGGTGGTCTGCCGGCGCGCGGCGCACTCGCTGGCCGAGGCCCCCAGCGTCGAGACCCGCGTGCTGGGGCGCGGCGGCTGGTCCTCGCGGATCCGGCGCTGGATCTCGAACATGCCGGCCCGACGCAGCTCCGCCGGCGGGAACGGCAGCTCGCCGGCCAGCAGTTCGTACAGCATCACGCCCAGCGAGTAGATGTCGGTGCGCGTGTCGATGACCTGGGCGTGGGCGCCGGCCTGCTCGGGCGACATGTACTCGGGCGTTCCCAGGATCTGGCCCTGCTCGGTGAACAGCGTCTGCTCGACCAGCTGCTGGTCCGTGGCCCGGGCCAGACCGAAGTCGATGATCTTCGGGATCGGCCGGTCGTCGCGCCGCGTGACCAGCACGTTGCCCGGCTTGAGGTCGCGGTGGATCACACCCTTCTGGTGCGCGTGCTGCACGCCGGCGCAGGCCTGCTGGAACAGCTCGATGCGCTCCCGGATCGTCAGCCGGTGCTGATCGCAGTACTGGTGGATCGGGACGCCCTCGACGTGCTCCATCACGAAGAACGGCTGACCCCGCTCGGTGGTCCCGGCCTCGAACACGCGGGCGATGTTGTCGTGGTTCATCATCGCCAGGGCCTGGCGCTCCGCCTCGAAGCGGGCCAGGACCTGGCGGCTGTCCATGCCGAGCTTGATCACCTTGAGCGCGACGCGGCGCCGCACCGGCTCGCGCTGCTCGGCGAGGTAGACCGTGCCCATGCCGCCTTCGCCCAGCACCCGCAGGATGCGGTAGGGGCCGATGGCGGTCGGGAGGGGGTCGGGTTCGGCGGGCGGCGGCGCGGCTCGTGGCGGTTCTCGCGGTTCCGCAGCGGCTGCCGCGCCGCTCTGCAGGTCCGCGAACGCCGCGGCGATCCTTGCCTCGTGGCCAGGGAACAGGGCCTGGTAGTGGGCGAGCGCGTGCACCCGGCCGTGCGCAAGGTCCGCCGCGTGGAGCGCATGGAAGGCATCGCGGACCGGATCCGCGTCGGAGTGGTTGGACATGGGCTGCGCGCCGATGCAGGTCTGACGGCGCTCCTCGGGTTTGGGAAGGACGCGACGCCCGAAGCAACCGGCTCCTCCCGCAGCCACCGGTTGCTTCACACTCCGCGCGGGGCCCAGACTACCTGCGACCGCCGTCGGTGTCGTCGGCCTGCGCCGAAAGCCGCGCGCAGCGGCGGCGCACGCGGTCGCCGGGGCCACGCCGGCTCCAGCACCTGCGCCGCGCGTGCCGATCTCCCATGCCATGGCACGTTCCCTCGCCCTCGCCCTTCCCCTCGGCCTGCTGGCCCTGCCCGGTTTCGTCACGCTGGCCCAGTCGCCCTCCCCCGCCGGCGAGACCGGCCGCCGGGAGGTCGCCCTCTGGACGGGTGAGGACGCGATGACGTGGTGGTGGCTGCAGGATGCCGCTGCGACCCTGAAGTCGAAGGGTCCCACCGCCCTGCCGCACCTGCACGGCGGCCACGGCGACGATCTGCTGCCGGGGTTCGTCGGGACTCTGTTCACATATGTGGCAGACGGGGATAGGTGAAACAACGGGGGTTTTTGCCGACCGGGTGGTGCGGCGATGGCGATTCGTGCGGCGAACCAGGCGGTTGGCGGCGAGGCAGGGACCGGCCGATCCGTGAGAATTGCCCTGGTTCTGGCGCTGCGTACAGACCACCGCCGCTTGGCCGTGATCCGGGCCACGCCGAAACAGCGACCAGGGTCGGGTTCAGGATCGGACGAAGTGCACCGAACGTCGTGGCGGTGCCCTCGCCGGAGCGAGTTCCGGCGGTTCGGCCGGCAGGCCGAGGTGGTGGAGGATCCGCCGGATGGCGGCATGATCGCTGACGAACGTCAGCAGGCGGCGCTGACCGCCGCATCCGCAGCGCAGGGTATCGGCGAGGAACGATCATCTCTCATGATGCATCTCTCGCAGTGGATGTGTCGGGTTGATCGGTAGACGGATGGCGGGAGTCCTTTCGAAGTGAGTCCGGCGGCCAGTACAGCCAGTCGCCGCGGTCGGAACAGATGCGGCCTTTGACCAGGCCGGCGCGTCGACGATCGCCGAGCGTTGTGCGACTGATGCCGAGCATGGCGCAGGCCGTCTTCGGGGAGAGCCAGCCCGCATCGAGCATGCGCTGCTTCAGGCTCTTGAACTTGGTCGAGAAGCGGACCCACTGGACGTTCGACGTCGTGAACGCGTCGCCGGCACCGGTGCGCCGGCCGCGCTGGTTGAGGATGTTGGCGACCTGGGCGTTGGTGTATTCGCCGAGGAGTTCATCGATCTCGCTTCGGACGGCTTCGTGGGTGGCCCGGCGCTGTTGCGCGGTCAGAGGGCGCGGCAGGGTCAAGGTGGTGGTGGCACCCCACGGAAGCGAACGGCAGCGGTGACCTGCTGCTGCTTGATCAACGTGACATCCTCGATGACGAGCGCGAGCATCCGTTTGCGCTCTGCGTACGGCGTGTCAGGGTTGGACCATACGGCAGGGAAGTCGGTGGCGAGGTCGAGAACGCGTTTGCGTTCCTGCTGGTCGACCAGGATGGGGTCGGCGGTGCGTTGCCGCTGGTACTCCTGTTTCGCCGCCGCCAGGGTGCGCAGCCTGGTGTTCCACTCTGCCTCCAGGGAGTCGGCGACGAGTCTGTTGGCGGCGTCGACCTGCATGTACCTGAGTCGCGCGTGATCCGCCTCGTACTGGGCGCGCTCGACGTGTTGGTGGCGAAGCCGATCGGCTTCGTCGACGCGAGCAGCGAGTTCGTCCTGGATGGCGAGCGTGAGCTCGAGGGCCATGGGGGTGATGGTCTCGACCAGCAGTTTGCCGATCGCGGCATCGATCTCGGTACCGAGCATGCTCTGGCAGGAGGGGCGCCGAACAGTCTGCTACGACCGTAGCAGACGTAGTTTGGGATGCGCTCGCCATTGCGTCGGACATTGTAGTGGATGTGCATCCGGCTGCCGCAGAGACCACAGACAGCCACGCCCTGCAGGAGGGCCGAGCCTTCTCGTGGCGCTGATCGCTCCCCAGCCGAGCATCTTGGCGCTCGCCGCCAGTCTTGCTTCGATCATCTCGTGCTCAGTCCAGGCAATGTAGGACGGATGGGCATCGCGAATCAGTGCGATCCACTGGCTTGGCGGTTGACGCTCGTTGCAAGTGCGACCGTCAGGCTGTTTGCGCGAGCGACATCTGCCGAACACGTAGGCACCCGCGTACCACGGATTGTGCAGCAGGTGAGCAGCTCGACCCACGTACAGCGGTCCCCAGGCGACTTCACCCTTGTGTGGCGCGGCAGCGAGGCGCGTTGGGACAAGCAGCGACTGCAGACGAAAGTGGTTGACCGTGGCGCTCACCGAACCGGTAGGGAGGAAGGTGTCGAACAGCAGGCGTGCGGTGTCCTGGACCTGCGTGTCGGGATCGAGGACCACGCGACCACTGGAGTCACGGACATAGCCGATGGGCAAGCGGAACCGCAGCTCGCCGCGACGAGCCTTGTTGATGATGCCGCCGCGCAAGCGCGATCGGGGAAATGCAACTCGGCCTCACTCATCGTGCCCTTGAGTCCGAGCAGCAGCCGATCGTTGAAGTGCGCGGGGTCGTAGATGCCGTCCTCGTCGAGGATGAGGGTGTCGGTCAGCGCGCAGATCTCGAGCAACTGATGCCAATCGGACGAGTTGCGTGCCAGCCGCGACACCTCCAGCCCGAGCACGATGCCAACGCGTCGCAGGCCGACGTCGGCGACGAGTCTCTGGAAGCCTTCGGTCGACGGCCGAAGCGCCGGACTGTCCGAGATCGGAATCGATGACGATGACGCGGTCGTCGGGCCAACCAAGGGCGACGGCACGCTGGCGCAGCGCGTATTGGCGCTGGGTGCTCTCAACGTTGTCGACGACCTGCTGCAGTGTCGACTGGCGCACGTAGAGGTATGCATCGCGCCGTAGGTGGCACGCGGCGACTTTCTGATTCTGCTCGGCGCTCATCGGTTCAGGCTCCTTCGGGTTGCCAAGGCCATGCTGGTGAGTCCGCGCACGAGGCCGGCGCGAACCGCATCGGAGACCACTGGTGCGGCGGTCGCGCCGGACACCGCTGCGGTGGTCGACGGTGCGTATGTGGCGACGCGGATCGAGCAGCGGATTGGCCAGGCCGCGATGCCCTCGCGGATCGCCAGCAGCACATCGAACGGTCTGCCCGAGGACGATGGTCCGGACAGCACGTGGGCGCGCAGTTGTTCGTACGCTGCGATCGCGCTGCCGCTGGTGGAACGTGTGGGGCCAGAAGGAGTCAGGGAGTTTTTTTTTCCGCGCGCGCGATGGCGCGTTCGACGCTGCGGGGATGCACCTGGAGCCCGAATTGCTTCTTGATCCGTTGCGCCAACTCGGCGGCGCTCAGCGATTAGTCGGCTGCTCGAGTCCGGTGCAGGAAGTCCATCACTTCGACGCTCAGCTTGTGCGCGCGGCGTGGTCCCGGGCGCTTTGGCACCAACGCCGGTATGCCACCTGCCTGCAACGCCGACTGTGCTGCGTAGAACGTCGGGCGGGAGAAGCCGAAGGCGGCGGCGCTGTGGCTGACGGGCTGGCCGTCCACGCTCACCCGCCGCACCATCTCGCATTCACCTGGACGAGATCGCGAGGTCGAAGAAGTCGAGCCAGCGAACATCGGTCGGCGACGCTCTCCGGATGCGGGTTGAGGCTGGCATGGGATCGAAGTGCTGCGACCTTCGGGTCTGGTGGTTTGCGGTTGGCCATGCGGTTCGTGTGTAGTGGCAATTATGCCCAATAAGATCCGACAAGCAACAGGAATCCATGTCTCCGAAGCCAGAAAACACAGCGAAACAAGCAGAATACCTGCCGGGTCACGCATGCGCTCTGGTGTCCTACGGCGTAATGGCGTTTACAAAAACGGCAAAATCATCGTTACACCCCACGCGCACCCCGCGCCCGTAGGTCATGAACGGAGCCTCGCAACCAAGGCGACCAACGCGACCAGATCGTCGCCCCGGAACGGTGTTCTGCCCCTCGCCATCGTCACGAACGGATCCTCGGGAATCACGTTCGTCCAATGCGCGGGCATCGACGTCAGGTGGCCGTGGTGATCCCGGTAGAAGACCCGGTCACCACCCCAGTGGCTCCGGCGGCGGACGAAGTCGAGTTCCTGCCGGTACAGAGGATGGAACGGATGCGTCACGCGGACGGATCCAGTCACTTCTGCTGGGCAGGATGCAGTTGCTACGGCGGGTGAAAACGCGCTTCAGGAGTTCCGCCCAGAAGTAGTAGCGACGCCGGCGAGGTTGCTTTCTCGGGGCGTGCGGGATGCCGTGGAAGTTCGGCCTGGTCGGTGAGGGTGACGAGTTCTTGTCGGGTTGCGGTTCGGCGGTGGATTGGACCGTGGCCTCTGCTCGCGGCCGGTGCGCAGGCGGGAGATCCGCGGACTGGTGCGCACATCGCGGCGGCGCCGTGGCCGCCGTATCCGCGGCATCGGCGCGGCGCGGCGTTGGCACGACCCGAGGGCGCCACGCCGCTGCGGGAGCGAACACACCGAAGTAGTTGACCGGTTTCTTGCGCGGGCGGGGCACCAGCGCCGCGAGTCGTTCGAGGAAGGTGAGCGGGTCGAGGACGACACTCATGGAGCCGTCGCGCCACCGCTTCTTGAACGCGTAGGCAACGCGCCCATCGGGCAGGATCGACAGCCGATCCTCGGCGATGGGTGGGCGCGCGACGTAGCGGATCAAATGCTCGAGGCGATGGGGACGGCCTTGGCGAACGCGCACGGCGGCATGCAGGCTGAAGCCGTCGAGGTCGGCGCACAAGCTGCCCGGACCATGACGGAACTGCACCTGCAGGGTGCCGCGGCCTGGCCGCGAGTCGGGAGTTCCTGCGTTCGGGCCGAGCGCGGTCCGGCCTTGGACCGCGCCGGCGTGGAGTTGCAGCAGGACGTCGCGATCCTGTGCGTCATGGTGTGTCCTGAACGCCGACCCTCACCCGAGGTGAGGCGATGCTGTGTCGAACTAGCGGGTCAAGTCCCGCCGCGGTAAGCGCCGTAGCACCGCGTAGCAGGCTCCAGTCGTCCGAGATCGCGCCGGCCCGGAGCGTCAGAGCCTGCGTCGAGGGAATGCCTCGACGGGGAGCAAAGTCGCAGGCCCAATCCGAAAGGGTGAACCTTGCAGCCTCGTGACAGTAAGACCCAAAGGTGGAAGGCCAGCCGATCAGTCCGCGAAGGCAACAGACTGCGTTCGAACCGGATCGCCGCAGGACTTCCCCGGGGAATGAGGAGGCTGTGACGACAGCTCGACACGGAACAGGAGGCCCTCGCCAGCAGCCGACGTCCGGCAAAGGCGGCACCCCGCCGAGTGCGAAGGGTGCCGTGCTGGCAGGAGTCCATGGGTCCGTAATACAACGAAGCCGGCGGCCATAACGCCGGCGGAGGGAAGGGATCCTGCTTTGTCGCGCCTGGCTGGGGGTAAGGCGAGGGCATGGCCGCGAGGCCCAACAACCCCACTGAAGAAGAGAACTCCAACACGCGCTCTTCGTGCCGCCAAGCGAGACCCTGGCGGCGTTTCCACGCGCTATTCGATCGGATCTGCCGGAGTGACGTCCTGCAGGAGGCGTGGCGACGAGTGCGGAGCAACGATGGCGCTGCCGGCATCGACGGCGACGCTGGAGATGATCGAGCGGCAGGGCGTGGCGCAGTTCCTCAGGAAGTGCGTGACGAGATCCGGAACGGGACCTATCGGCCGCAGCCGGTGCGGCGCGTGTGGCTCCGAAGCCGGACGGCAGGCAGCGACCGTTGGCATTCCGACGGTCGGACCGTCAGACGGCGACGAAGATCGGATCGAACCGATTTTCGAGACTGGCTTCCTCGACTGCAACCATGGCTCCGCCCCAGGCGGAGCGCCACGGACGCCCTCGAGAAGCGTATCGAAGGTGGGCGAGGTCGCCACTTCGTCGTCGAGGCGACATCCAGAGCTTCTTGACACGATCGACCAGAGCGTGTTGATGGAACTGGTAGGCCGCCGAATCTGTGACCGCCGCGCTGAAGCTGATCCAAGTGGCTGGCGGCGGGCGTGATGTCGGAGGGCCAGGGAGCACGACGAAACGGGGACACCCCAGGCGGCGTGATCTCTCCACTACTCGCCAACATCTACCTGCACGAACTCGATCGCGAGTGGCAACACAAATGCCAACACCTCGGCATCCTCGTGCGATACGCGGATGATTTCTGGTGCTTTGCCGACGTGAATCCCAGGCGACCGAGGCGTTCGACGGCTCGCGAGATCTTCGCGCGGTTGAAGCTCACGCTGCATCCGGAGAAGACGAAGCTCGTGCAGATCGGGCTCGGCAAGGATGGCTTCAACTTCCTCGGTTGCCACCTGCGGATCGTGAAGTCCCGCTTCAAGGGCGCATCTGTTCCGTGGCCATCGGTGAAGGCGATGAAGAAGGTCCGTAGCCGGGTGCGCGAACGACGGACCGCCGCCGCCGGCTGGTCTGAAGGACGTCGATGAGGTGATCGCGGACCTCAACCCCGTGCTGAAGGGCTGGGGCAACTACTTCAAGACCGGCAACGCGAGCAAGCAGTTCAACCAGATCGACTACTACGTCTGGCGGCGCATCACGCGCATGCTCGGCAAGCAGCGTGGCTTTCACGGCCATCGGCTCGCCTGGCGCGTGGCGCACCAACGGGCGGCGTGGCCGCTGGCGAAGCTGCGTGAACGCGGCCTGCACAAGCTGCTCGGCACGATCCAATACCCAGGGAGCAAGACGGCATGAACAAGACCATCGGTCAGCCGTGTGCGGGAAAACCGCACGCACGGTTGGAAAGGGGGGCTTGGTTGCTCGGGACTTGCTTCTTCAACAAGGCCCAGTAACCAAGCTCTACCAATGTGCGCCGGCGTCGGCATCGTCGAGCTTGCCGAGTCGGCGCAACTGCCGCAGCACGCGTCTCTGGATGTGGCGGACCGTGCGCGCGACTTCGGCGTCGGTGAGTTCGCCGGCATGGTGGAAGTCGGCGCGTGCTTTCGCGGGCGCGCAGCAGAACACGCCGTCGGGAACCAGGCTGTGGAAGTGGAGGTCGACTCGGATCGCCGAGTCGAAGCGTTGGTCGAACAGCAAGCACGGCACGCCGTCGCTGTGGCGCGTGTTCGCGACGGGCTCGGGAGTCAGCAGCGGCGGCACGGTCGCGTCGTCGGCGTTCGCGATCGTGCCGCTCGCCGACTTCGCCTACCTGCCCGCCGGCAACTACGGCATGGCGGTCTACCTGCACAACCCCGCTGGCCAGGTCAGGGTCACCTCGACGGTCGGCCCGGCCGGTCCGTTCGGCACCGCCGATGTGACGTTCGGCGCGAACCAGCCGTCCGCGACCGGCGCCGTCTCTGTTCGCCGCCGGGATCCTCGGCAACCGGATCTGGAACGGTGCCCTGCACTACTCGACGATCGGCTTCGGCGGCGATGCCGGCTACGGGTTCTTCGGCGCCGGCTGCACGGGTTCGGCGGGCATCACGACGCTCGTGCCGCAGAGCCGCCCGCAGCTCGGCTCTACGCTCGGCGTCCGGCTCAACAACCTGCCGACGGCCACGGCGATCGTGATGACGGGCTTCAGCAACACCGTGTCACCGTTCGGCCCTCTGCCCGTGCACCTGTTGTGCTACGGGGCGCTCGGTTGTTACGGCCGCGTGAGCCCCGACGCGTCGTTCCTGCTTGTCGGCACCGGCACGACCGCCACCTTCGGCTGTTCCACACCGGCTCGCAGGAGTTGCAGTTCCTGCTTCCGGAGATCGGCGCGCGGCTGCCGGAGTGCGGCTACCGCAACTGCCTGCATCGCGATGAGCCGGGTTGCGCCGTGCGCGCGGCGCTGACGAGCGGTGCGATCGCGGCCACCCGCCATGCGAGCTACCTCGGCATGCTGGCTACGGCGCTGCAGGGGGAACGGATGGGGGCACCGGATCGCGGCGCGAGCGGCGAACGGCGAGGCCGGCGAGGGCCGCGCCGCTGATGCCGCCGGCCAGCGCGAGCAGCGTGGCGGCCAGCACCGGCAAGGTGCCACCGCTGTCGCGCAGCGCGCCGAGCAGCCGTTCGATGTCCTCGGTCTTGTAGTCGTTGCTCTCCAGGCTTTCGCGCCACGCGCGCTCGGTCTCGGGTGTGATCTCGAAGCCATGCAGCAGCGTGATCGCGGTCAGCGCGATGGCACCCAGGCCCACCGCGATGAAGGCGACCGAAAAGCCCGCCGCAGCACCCATCTTGGGGTCGCGGCGCAGCGCCAGCCCGGCCGGCACCAGGCCGATCGGCGACGCCGAACAGCCACACGCGCCGAGCACCGGCAACCACAGGCTCGGTTCCCACAACACGGCGCCATGCAGCAACGCCGTGGTCAACGCACCGACGGCGATCGGCACGGTCCAGGACGGCGGCGGGGGCGGCGTCTTCGTCGTCACGCGGCGAACATCAGGTACTTGTACAGCCAGGCCGACAGCAGCAGCGCGATCGCACCCAGCGTGATGCGGCCCCAGTACAGCCGCGCGATGACGTCGAACAGCGATCGCCGCCGCAGCAGGCAGAACAGCGCGAAGCCGCCGGCCAACAGCCCGGCGGCGGCAACGATGGCGCCGAACGGTTGCGTGTAGATCGCCTGCAGCGGTTGGCCATGCACCAACAGGCACGCCGCGGTCGTGGCGCCGCAGGTCGGGCACGGGATGCCGTACAGCACCGGCCAGCTGCAGGGCACCATGCCGAGCTGCACATGGGTGTCGTAGCCCCGCGGATCCGGGGTCACGCCGGCCAATTGCCAGGTGCACACGGTTGCGGCGCCGACCAGGCCGATCGCGACGAGGCGATCTAGCCACGCCGGCATCGGTCCTTGTTCGAGCGGGATGGTGAACGGCACCGTCACGGTCGGCGCGAACATATCCTCGGTGCGTGCAAAGCCACGCATCGCTGCGTCGGACCGTCGTTCAAGCGTGGGAGCGGCGGGCGACCCAGCGCATGCCGGCGCGCAGGCAGGCTCGACCCGGTCCGCCGAGGTGGCTGAGACAGCGGAAGCCGAGCACGGACACGTGGCGGGCCAACGTGGGCGCGTGGGCGCGCAGCAGCGCGATCTTGGCGGCAGCGGCGGCAGGGGCGTGATGGTCGAGATCGGCGAACGCGTCGACCAGCACATTGCGGCGAACGGCCGGACTCGGCGGTGGCGGCGACGGCATCCAGCCGCGGGCGGCTGCCTGCTCGGCGGCGCGTTGTGAGACGGTCAGTTCCTCGAGATACCGGTTGCCGTTCTGCGCCTGCGTGCGCGTCGTGCTGCGCGGATGACGGCGGTAGGCGATCAGGCGTTCGGGCACCCCGGCGATCGTGTGGCCGCAGAGCAGCGTGCGCAGCCAGAAGTCCCAGTCCGGCGCGAACGACAAGGACGTGTCGAATGCGCCCAGTTCGCGGAACGTCGCGGTCTTGTAGAGCACGCTCGGGCAGATCACGTAGTTGCCTTCCCACAACCAGGCGAACGAACCGCGCGTCGGCGGCAGGTCGTACTTCTTCCAGAACCGGTCCTTGTACTCCTCGATCGGCGACGCGACTTCGCGGTCGTGTTCGTCGAGCACGGCGGCACGGCAGTGCACGAATGCCGCCTCCGGCCTGGTCGCGAGCACGTCCTCCATCGTCGCCAGGTAGCCCGGACGGTAGACGTCGTCCATGTGCGCCAGGCAGAAGAACTCGGTGCGCACGAGCTCGGCGCAGCGGTTCCAGTTGGCAGCCATGCCCAACGCCCGATCGTTGACCAGGACGGTGATGTCGTCGCCGCCATGCCGGCGCGCCAGGGCCACCGAGTCGTCGGTCGAGGCATCGTCGACCAGGACGATCGCCGCCGCCGGACGGGACTGCGCCCGCAGCGATGCCAGCAGCGCTGGCAGATGCGCCGCGCCGTTGCGGCAGGGGATGGCGAAGGTCGTGCGCGACACCGTTCGCGGCGAGGCTACGCCGGCCGCCGCACGTTGGAAGCGCGAATCCGCTGAGACCGGAAGCCCTGTCGGTTCGTATTCGTCCCGAGGTCGGTGTCGCGCACGGAGGACAGTCCGCCGTCGCGATGCGCGAGTGCGGTGCAGAAGTGCCGCTGCCAGCCAGCTCTCGGCGATTGGTACGTCCCTTGCTTCGGCGGGGCGCCGAGGTCCAACCATGCTGCTGTTCCCCCGCGCGTTGTCCGTTCTCGCTGTCGCCTTGCTGGCCGCCTGTGGTGGTGGTGACGACGATGGCGGTAGCCCGCCGCCGCAGCGGGCCCCGCGCCCGGTGTCGATCCTGGTCGAGGTCTACGATCCGACCACGAACTTCGTCTGGGAGAACGTGTCGGTGCGGGTGGTCGAGTCCGATCAGGAATGGTCGGGCTGCACCTGTGCCAACCCGGTCCAGGAGTGGTACCTGACCGATGCGGCCGGGCAGGTGCTGTTCGATGAGTTCGCGCTGGCGCGCGCCGACGTCGGCTTCGTCGAGGACGGCGCCGGCGGAGCGATCCTGGGCGCGCACCATGCCGAAGATCAGGCGACCGTCGTGCTCGAGATCGACGCCGTCGGGTTCACACCGGTGATCGTCGAAGTGCCGCTGAGCTGGTCGGTGCCGGACGTGCTGGTCGAAGTGCCGTTCAACTAGTTGCCCGGTCGGCTGCCGTTGCCGTCAGGGCGCGCCTGATCCTCCGGCAGTCGGGCGCGGATCGCGCGGACGAACACCAGCAGGTCGTCGAGATCCGGCGTGACGATCCGCTGCAAGATTGCGACGTCCACCTGCAGATCGCGATGCACGATGTTGCGGAACGCGAGCATGCGACGACAGGTGTCGCGCCTTGCCGGCGTGATCCAACCGGCGGCAGCGATCCCGTCGAATGCTTGCCGATTGTCTCCGGGCTCGCCCAGATTGCCCGCAGCCGCGATCGCGAAGGCGACGTCCAGCATGGCCTGGATGGCGAACTGCAGCGTGTGCTCGACGAACCGTTGCTGCACCGTGTCGGAGTCCAGTCGTTCGGGTCGGCCGAGCTGACGGGTCTCGGCCACGCAGTCGGTGATGAAGGCCAGGCGCTTTTGGATCAGGTGCGCGTCGTTCATGCGCGGCTCAGGACTCGGCGCCGGTACTCGAGCAGATGGGGCAGCAGGTCGAAGTACTCGTTGTGGGCGCGGACCTCGAACTCGACCCGGGTGCCGACATCGCTCTCGAACACCACGATCTTGTCCGTCAGCACACGGTGCACGAGGTCTGGCGAGGCGGTGTCGAGAGCGACCAGATCGACGTCCTGACCAAGTCGTTGTTGCAGGTGATCCTGCAGCAGCGCGAGTCGGTCGAGATGCTCCACCACGCGTCGGGTGCCAAGCACGACAGCGACGTCGATGTCGCTGCCCTTCCGTTCTTGACCGCGCGCCACGCTGCCGAACAGGTAGGCGACGGCGACCCGATGCTCCGGTTCGGCGAAGAACCGCTGCAGCACAGGAACCACGGTGTCGCGCAACATCGGCGACCATGCTACCCCGTGCTGCTCTTCCTTGTCGGTCACTTCTTGCGGGTGTGCGGGCATGCGTTCGCTGCCTGCTCGAAGCTCACCAGTGCTGCCGTGGCGCTGATCATGCGCAGCACGCCCGGCGAGACCGATGCGGGCGTGAGTTCGCCCACCACGTTCACGAACGACTTGGGTCAACGGTCGACGAAGCGGCCGATTGCACCACATGAAGATGGCCTGCACGCGGTCGCCGCATCGCAGTGATCGGCGTTGAGTTGTCGCTCTACCAAGGGAGCACTCGGAGAAGTCTGCCGCCGCAACGCGACCTCGAACGACTCGAAGTCATGCAGGGCATCGCGCCCAATCAGGGCTCCGATTTCCTGTCCGAGCGCAGCTTCGAGTTCTCTGGAGAGCCCATTTCTTCGACAGCCGTTGTCGACGCTGCCTTGTGGGCGTCGAGGTCGTCGTCTGCCGACTGTTCCGATGCTGCGCACAGAGCTTGGATGTAGGCGCGCAGTCGTTGACCGGCCTCGACCTGCTGGCGGGCGATGGCCACGTCCGCGCTGCCCAACCAGCGCGACGAGGTCTTGCCGCTGGCGGCCTTTGTCCAGTTTCTGCACTCCCTTGTCGTGAGCCGGCGTGCGGGGCGGCGGTTCTGGCATTGACGACGTGAGCTCACGTGACTAGAGTCGCCAGTCCGGGCCGCGGAACATGGGTCGGCCCGCCGCGGTGGGTCGCATGCCTTCCCTTCCCTTCCCTTCCAGCCAGTCACCTGTCATGGGAGATGGGTGCCGGCCATGGTGCGGGACGGCGCCCGATGCGCACACCCCTGCGTTTGGTGGGGCGTATGAGTAGCCCAGACTTGGATACCGGGCCGTTTTCGGACCAGCGGCGTGGACAGCCGGGGCGCTTGTGTTCCGAGAACGTACGTAGGGCCGTTACGACGTTCATGCGGGCTCACCGCCTGAGGGGAGTCGACTTCGAGGATCTCGTTCAGGACACAGTGGTCCGTTTGCTCGAGATCGAGAAACGCCTCTCGTTGGTTCGGCAGCCGATCGGCCTGGCACTGGCCGTAGCCAGCAGGGTTTGGAAGGAGGCACTCCGCAGAACCGAACGCGAACCCGAGGTAGGTAGGGGCAACGCGCATGTCGAGGATCTGTGTGAGGATCGCCCGATGGAGTTGTCAGAAGCGCACTACTTGGTGTGCAGGGAGGACTTGCGCGCGTGGTTGTTGGCTTGCACCGGGCTGAACGGCGCCGACGCCGACCTGGCGCTGGACATCTATGTCGACGGATTGTCAACCCGCGAAGCTGGTGTCCGTCGCGGGGTGGAGTTCGAGCGAGCGCTTGCGTGTCGGCAGCGCATCCGCCGTGAGTTTCTCAGATTGTTGATGCAACCAGCACTTCTCCAGTCACTGAGATACTGAACGCGGAAACGCGGGGCCGTCAGGCTCCCCCTCTGCGTAGTGGTTCAACGAGGACTCCATGAAGTCAGGCACCGCCGGATCGCTCGGGCTTGCGTTTCTCGTGTTGATCGCAGGGTTTGTCGGGACCAGGTACTTGACGGCGCCGCCTGCCGACTCTCCAGGCGGGGCTCCGGACACTGATTCGCAGTTCGCGCCCCAGCATATCGACAAAGGGTTGCTTGACTCAGCGATAGTCAAGGCAGCGGCGTTGGCGGAAGAGGCTGGTCTGGAACCGCGCGTGGAGATGCCACCGTTGGCGAGCAAGTCTGAGTCCGTGCCTCCGGACGAGGAGTGGCAGGGCTTCTTTCGCATCAAGGATGACCTCATTAGGGCGATTGTCTATCAGCCGGTCGCAGTCTCAGCACCCCGTGTGTTCCGCAGCGTGCAGCTGAACCCTGGTGACCGATACCTGGATGTGTCGACGCGCGCGGTGATTTTCGGTATTACGAAATCGTTTGACGACCGGTACACGCGCTGGTGCAACGTGGTCGGCGAGGCGCGGGGGCGAGAAATGACGGCGCTGCATGCCGCCGGGAAACTGCTGCGGGTGACGCGGGAGGCTTTTCCGGCATTATGGGACTCAGCACATGAGCACGCAACCGCCGAGTATCTTTCCGCACATCCAGAGAGGGTCGACAGCGCTGGTTGGCAGGAAAACGATGAGTTCCGCAACCTGTTCCAAGGCAAGCTGCGAGGGCGGTTGGAGCGAGAGACAGAATACTCACAGAGTCTGTTTTCCGGCGAGGCTATGTTCGTGGCCAGGAAGGAGGATCTCCCAGACACCTGCTTTGTCGCCAATAGCGGAGCCTTGGAGTTCTTGCAGACGGAACTCTGTTGTCGGCTGCTGGACGCCATGTGCAGTGCTGGGTGTATCGACGCGACGTATCGCGCGAAGCTATGGGAGGAGTTCTTGGCACATGTTGCGGCCAAGCATGGTGTCACCGGTCGTTGGTGAAAGGCGACTGGGGGGGGCAACAGCGAATCGGCTGTCTGTCGTGAGGGCACTTGTGTCGGGTGTTCCGGCGAAGTGCTGTCACATCCTTGGTTGTTTGTAGTAGTCCATACAGTAGCCTCACACATCTTGTGTGGCAGGCAAAGGAGAGCGACATGAAACGTATGACATGGTTTCGAGCTGTGATGGCGTGCGTCACTGGTTGTTTCGCTGCCGTTGTGACTGTGCCGAATCCGGCCCCGCCGGTGCTTGTGCCGGTGCCGTGCGTCTCGGAAGGTTGCAAACCCGATGTCAACAAGGCGTCGGACATGTCTGGCGGGGCGAACGGCTGCGGAATCAGCGCCACCGTGTCCATTGGCGACGCTGGCTCACTGGTTGGTGCGTGCGGATGCAACCCAACATGCAAGTCCGTCGAAGGTGCGCAGTGTCAAGCGAAGGGGACTTTCACCGTCATCGTGAGCGCGCCCCCGGGAACGAACTACGTGTTTTGTTCCAATGAGATCTGGGCAACCACGTCCAACACAGCGACGATAACACTTGATTCCGGGCTGATCGCTTGCAATTCGTCCGGTGCGTCGAGTGCGGAGAACTGGGCTCACCTGTTCGTGCAGTGCGGCACGCAGTGCGGGAATCTGACGACCGGGCAGTCTGCCTGGTACGTTTCGGTTCGCGTCAAGTGCTACGCGTGCAAGTGGTATGCCTGCTGAGGACGCCACGACTTGAAGCATTCAGAGTCCGACTTCACCGCGACGGCGTGATTCTGACTCATGGCTCCCCGATTCGATCGGCAGCGGTGCGCATGATCGGGCATCGGTCCAGGTTGACGAGCGCGCCGGGTCCAGTCGAGCCCGCCAGGAATTCGATGCGGGTGCCAGCGGCGAGAGTCGGTCACTTCTTGCGGGCCGTCTCCAGCAGGCGCACCAGCTGCTGTTTGGCATCCGCGTTGTTGCCGACGACCTTGCCGAGCAGGTTGCCGTCCTTGCCGATCACGAACGCGGTCGGGATGCCGGTGACACCGTAGGTCTCGCGCATCGTCTTCTCGTCGGTGAACACCACCGGGTAGTCGATCGCGAACGCCTTGACGAACGCTTCGTTGACGGCGATCTCCCGTTCGCGGGTCAGGTCGTTGACCGTCGTGCCGCCGTGCGGTCGTGCCTGATCGGCGGTGAACTCCATGCCGCGGCGGTAGAAGCGGGTGATGCCGACGACCTGCAGGTCGTCGCCGCCCTTCTGCACGGACTGCAGGTGCTCGATGCCTTCGCGGCAGGGAGGGCACCAGGTCGCGAAGAAGTCGAGCACGACGACCTTGCCGCGCAGCGCCGCCAGCGAGAACGCGCCGCCGCCGAGCACGTGTTCGACCACGGGTTCCTTGGCCGGGCCGGTTGGCTCGGTGCCGGTTGCCGTTGCATTGCCGGCGCGGGCGCCGATCGGCGGCGTGGGTGCCACCGCATCCCCCGGCCGATTGCGATCGTCCTTGCCGCGTCGGCCCGGCTCGGCGTCGGCGCCGTAGATCTTCTGCAGGAACAGGTCCTTGTCGGCATCGGCGGCGGCCGAGCGCATCAGGCCGCGCACCAGGCCGAGACGGAACGACACCGGATCCTGCAGCGTCGGCGCGATCGCGCTGGTCTGCCGCCCCAGCGTGGCGAGATCCGGGTACAGCGCGACCATCCGTTCGCCCCAACGCTGCAGCCGCGCGGCGTCGGGCGCCGGCTGCCGGCCTTCTTCGCGGACGGCGATGAGGTAGATGCGGCCGGCCATCGTCGCATGTTCCTGGTTGGCGATCGTCGGGAAGCGATCGAAGTGCGCGTCGATGGCGGTCGCGGCGCCGATGGCGTCGCGCTGGAAGTACAGGTGCAGGCCCTTGGCGTAGCCGAGCTGCTGCAGATCCTGACCTTCATGCCGCTGCACGAACTCGGCCAGTCGCTGCTGCTGTTCCTTGCTGATCGGCACGCCGCCCTGGCGCTCGAACATCTTGTCGAGCTCGGCGGTCGCGGCCGTCAGATCGACCTGTGCCGGCAGGCACGTCAGCAGCAGCGAGAACGTCACGGCAACATGGCGGCGCATCATCGCGGCGACGATAGCCGGTGGCGGGGCCGGGGTCAGGGCCTGGTCACTCGTCTGCAGCCGAATCCAGCGGATGCTGCGGGTCCCCCGAAGTGTCGCGCGTGAAGTCGCGCAGCCGATCCGCCAGCGCCGACCAGCGCCGCGTGTCCTCCGCGTTCTTGACCGCCATCGCCATCGCCTTGCGCGAACCGACCACCACCACCAGCCGCTTGCCGCGCGTGATCGCCGTGTAGACCACCGATCGTTTCAGCATCAGGAAGTGGTCCGTCGTCACCGGCAGGACGACCGCCGGGTATTCGCTGCCCTGCGAACGGTGCACCGAGATCGCGTAGGCCGGCACCAGATCGTCGAGATCCTCGAAGCGGTACTCCTGCGTGTGCTCCTGGAACTGCACGAACACCTTGGCGCCGCCGGTGTCCAGGTGCGCGATCCTGCCGACGTCGCCGTTGAACACCTCGCGGTCGTAGTCGTTGCGGATCTGCATGACCTTGTCGCCGACGCGGAACGTCCGGCCGCCGCGTTCGATCTCGATCTGGCCGGGATTCAGCAGGTCCTGCAGGTCGCGGTTCAGCGTGTCGGCGCCGGTCTCGCCGCGATACATCGGACACAGCACCTGGATGGCGGTGATCGCATCGAGGCCAAAACGCCGCGGGATCCGCTGCGCCACCAGTTCGCGGATCAGCTGGCGCGCATGGGCGCCGTTGCGAGCTTCCACGAAATAGAAGTCGGAGTCGGCGCCGCCGCTGGCTGGGACCTCGCCGTGCAGGATGCCGTGCGCGACGCGGACGATGTCACTGCCCTGCTGTTGCCGGAAGATCTGCGTCAGCGCCGTCACCGGCACCCGGCCGCAGCCAAGGATGTCGGCCAGCACGTTGCCCGGCCCGACCGACGGCAACTGGTGCGGATCGCCGACCAGCACCAACGCCATCGTCTTCGGCACCGCTCGCAGCAGGTTGTAGGCGAGCGTGATGTCGAGCATCGACGCCTCGTCGACGACCAGCAAGTCGCCCTCGAGCGGCAGTTCGTGGTTGCGCGCGAAGCGCCCGAGCACCGGCGTGAACTCGAGCAGGCGGTGCAGCGTCGACGCCGGGTGCCTGGTCGATTCCTCGAGCCGTTTGGCGGCGCGGCCGGTCGGCGCCGCGAGCAGCAACCGCAGGTTCTTGGCGGCCAGGATCTCGGCCAGCGCGCGGACGATCGTGGTCTTGCCGACGCCGGGGCCACCGGTGATCACCGACACGGGTTCGGTCAACGCACGCACCAGCGCATCGTGTTGGCCTTCGGGCAACGTCATGCCCGAACGTTCCTGGAACCAGGCGACGGCATCGGCGGCGCGGATCGGCAGCTTCGGCCGACGGTCGGTCAGCAGGCGGTCGAGTGCGGCGGCGACACCGCACTCGGCCTTGTGCAACGCGACCGGATAGACGATCGGCTGCGGGTCGTCGTGCAGCAGCACCGGGCCAGGCGGCAATTGGCGGACGAGCAGGCCGGCGGCGGCGAGCGCGGGCAGTCGTGGCGGCACCAGCGCCGCGTCGCAACCGAGCAGTTCGGCGGTCTTCTCGATCAGCGTCGCTTCCGGCAACCAGCAGTGACCTTCCTTGCTGGCCTGGCCACAGACGTAGACCAGTCCGGCGTCGATCCGATCCGGTGCGTCGGCGGCGATGCCGACCTGCAGCGCCAGCCGATCCGCGGTCTTGAAGCCGATGCCGATCACGTCATCGGCGAGCCGGTACGGATTGGCTTCGATCAGCGCCGAAGCCGATGCGCCGTAGCGTTTGACGATCTTGCTGGCGAGGGTCGGGCCGAGGCCATGGGTGCGCAGGAACACCATCACGTTCTGGATGTCCTTCTGCGCCTTCACCGCCTGGGTCAGTTCCTGGATCTTCTTGTCGCCGAGCCCCCGCACGCGCCGAAGCTGGCCGGGATCCTCTTCGATGACCTGGAGCGTCCGCGCGCCGAAGACTGCGGTGATCTTGGCAGCAGTCGCCGGGCCGATGCCCTTGACGAGTCCCGAGGACAGGTAGGCCTGCACGCCTTCGACGGTCGTCGGTGCCACCGCTTCGCAGGTGTCGGCCGTCAGCTGCTTGCCGAACTTCGGGTGTTCGCTCTCCGTGCCGGTGACGCGGATCCGTTGCCCCTCATGCAATTGAGCGAGCGAACCGACCACGGTTCGCAGCGCGCCACCGTCTTCCTGCAGGCGCACGACGGCCCACCCGGTGTCGGGATTGCGGAACGTGAACCGGTCGATCGTGCCGGTTACGGTCAGGGGGTTCTTGCCGTCACTCGGCATGCGAGCGCAGAGGGTTGACCATAGCGGAACGGAGCCTGGGTTCCTTGCCTGCTCGTAACCGACAGAGTGGACGACAGTTGGGTTCGGGGAGCCGACGAAGTCCTGGAGCGATTGCCCGGCCGGCATTGGCGTTGCCCTTTTTCTTGCGCTCGCTATGGTTTCTCCCCCTTCGTTCGTTCCCGGACTGGTCCCGCCAGGGCCTACCGGTCGGCGTCATCGTGCGGCGCCCGGACGACCGTTCAGGTTCCCTCCCACTCCGTTCGATCTCCTTCCGACATGATCCGAGTCCAGGTCCGCCCCAACGAGCCGCTCGAGGCCGCCCTGCGTCGCTTCAAGCGCCAGTGCAACTACGCCGGCATCTTCCGCCTCGCCAAGAAGTACGCCTACCACGAGAAGCGCAGCGACAAGCGGCGCCGGGAAGAGCGTGAGCGGGTGCGCAACATCGTGATGGCCGAACGCAAGCGCGAAGGGATCGCCGGTCCGCGGTCCAACAAGAAGAAGAAGCTGCGCGGCAACCAGCGCCAGGCCGAACAGAAGGACGGCGATTTCGATCCGTTGACGGCGGATACGACGGTCGTCAAGGAATAGTCGCAAGCCAAGCCGGCGCGGATCGTCGCGCGGCGGAACCCATGCTGCCCAAGTATCCGGGCGAGCAGCCGCGCGATCTCAGCCAGCCGCTCGAGCAGATCAGGGTCCTGATCGACAGCAAGCTCGACGGCCAGCGCCTCGATGTTGCCCTGGCGACGGTCCTGGTGTGGCGTTCGCGGACCAGCATCCACCGGCTGATCAGCGGTGGCTATGTGCAGGTCGATGGTCGGGCCGGAGTTCCCGGTCGGAAGGTCAAGACCGGCCAGACCATCGTGATCGACATCCCACCGCGACCGGAGCCGATGCCTGACCTGGCGGCGGGCGTGCAGTTCGAGATCCTGTACGAGGATCGCTGGATGATCGCGGTCGACAAGCCGGCGGGACTGGCGGTCCATCCGGCGGGTCGGCGTCTGGGCAGCACGTTGATCCATGCGTTGCACCGGCGCTATCGCCGGCCCGACGATCCCGAACACGACGTCGTGCCGCGCCTGTTGCATCGCATCGACGTCGAGACCTCCGGCGTGGTCGCGATCGGTCTCGACGAACAGTTCCATCACCTGGTGGCGCGACAGTTCGAGGATCGTGAGGTGCAGAAGACCTACCTCGCAGTCGTGCACGGGCGGCCGGATCCGGCCGACGGCGTCATCGATCTGTCGATCGGGCCAGATCGCACTTCGGAAGTGCGGTTGAAGCTCGAGGCGCGGGCGGATGGCACCGGCCTGCCGTCGGTCACGCACTACCGGACGGTTCGCGCCAACGCGAAGTTCGCGTTGGTCGAGCTGATGCCCAAGACCGGGCGCACGCACCAGCTGCGAGTGCACCTGGCGGCGATCGGTTGTCCGCTGGTCGGCGACAAGATCTACGGTGGCAACGAAGACATCTTCCTCGAGAAGATGGCCGGCGAACTGAGCGCGGCGAGTCGCGCGCGGTTGATCCTCGACCGCCATGCCCTGCATGCGCAGAGCCTGCGCTTCTTCCACCCGATGATCGATCGGGAACTGGTGCTGGAAGCGCCGTTGCCGGCGGAACTGGCCGAACTGGTGCCGGCCGACTGAGGCTCTCGTGCGGAGCGGCGCTCGCTGGCTACAGCCGGGTGCGCAGCGGCATCGCCAGCCGATAGCGATCGGTCGCATGCGACGGATCGGGACTCTGGCGCACCACCGGTGCCGGTGGCGGTTGCGGCGCGCGCCGCTCGGGATCGCGACGTTCGTCGCCGCCGGCCAGGCCCACGGCCATCCCACCCTGCACTTGCCCTTGCACCTCGGTACTCGCAGTCATGGAAATGCTCCTCGGTGAACGGACGAGCGGACAAACGTACGGTCCGGCGGCAATCGTGGCAACCACCCCACGCGACTCCGATCGTCGAGTCACGGCGCGAACATCGCGCCGACCACGACCGGGAGCACCGACAGCACCCCGTAGAGGAACAGGATCGCCAGCAGTTCGCGGCGCAACGAGGCCTTCGGCGGCGGCTTCCGTGGAGTCGCAGATGCTTGTTTGGCAACAGGTTGAGTCATGCCGACCTCCGGACCCGCCGCCATGCGGACGCCAGCACGGTGGCGGCGAGCCCCGCCCGCGCAAAGGACCAGGGCAGCGCCGCGAAAGCCGCGCCGACGACGGCCAGGGCCAGAGCGAAGGCCATCAGGCCGCCGAGGTCGGCCCCCGCTTCTTCGTCGCTGGACCTGGTGAACGGCATTTCGTGGAGCCGTTCGAGCATCGGTTGCGCGATCAGTGCGCCGACGCCCAGCGCGAACGCGGCAGCACTCAGTGCCGAGACCACCGGCTGGCCGCTGGCCAGCAGCAGCATCAGGCCGAGCGCGTGGACTGGCACCAGCACGTGCGTGATCAGGGCCCGCCAGGTGGCGCCGCGGATCATCGCCAGCGGCACTCGGGGTGCCGAATCGAATACCCACGCAGTGTCCGGTTGGTCGGCGCGCGGCAGGAACGCGATCAGGAACGGCAGGTAGATCGCCGGAAACTGCAGCACGATGCCGAGGAAGATCTGACGGCCGCGCTCATCACCGCCCTGCAGCGCCAGGAACGCCATCGCCGCCGGCATGCCGAACAGCGGCAGCACGCGGGCGCGGAATCCCGGGCTGCGCCAGATCATCGTCGCGATGAACGCGGTCAGGCCGAGTCGCGGACCGGACGGCGCCAACGCCAGATCGAGTCGATGCAGCAGGCCGCCGCGACCGATCCGTTCGCTGCGCGTGTTCTCGCCTTCGCCGGCAAGCGCGCCGAGCAGCAGCAGTGCGACCCCAAGGGCCAGCAACGGCAGCCACCGCCAGGACTCGCCGACCGGATCGGCCAGCAGTCGCGCGCAGTGGTACGGCGGCAACAGTTCGGCCCCAAGTCGCCCGATCGGCAACGCGTCGGCATCGAAGCGCAGCTTGGGCAGTGCCAACGCGAACAACACCATGCCAAAACCGAGCGTCAGGGCCTTCAGTGTGCCGAGCAACAGCGCCGTCCGCATCGCGCCGAGCAGGCGGCGACTCCACCGCAGGGTCACGCCGAGGATCCCCGCCGCCAGTCCGCTGCAGGCACAGGCCGCGAGCAGGTATCCCGGCACCAGCCACGCGTTCTTCTGCAGGAACGCCAGCAGCACGGCCGGCGGCAACGCCATGCCGATCGTCAGCAGGCAGATGTAGAACGCACCATACGCCGCGCGCGCGATCTGCACGCCGGTCCTGCCGATCGGTGCCGTTCCCAGCAGTACCTGGTCGGCCAGGGTCCGACTGCGCGACTCGGTGTCGCTCAGTGCGCCGAGTCCCAGCAGCAGGGACGACAGGCACAGGTTGGCGGCGGCGAACGGCACCGGCGCGGTCTCGGGATACAGCAGCGTCGCGAACACCAGCGCCAGGAACGACTGGGTGAACACCGTCGTCGTCAGCGTGCTGCCGGCACCGCCGGTACGGCGCGCTTCGCCGAAGAAGTCGATCACCAGCCAGGCATGGACGAGCGAGGCGAGCCGGCTCATCCGTGGTTGCCAACGGGTGCGGGTCGGAAGATCGCGAACGACGAGGTGTAGCCGTGCAGGAACGTGCTGCCGCCGACCGGACCGATCTCGCCGTTGCAGAAGAACCCCGCCAGCGGCACTTCGCCGGCCGCGGCGAAGAACAGGTCGCTGTCGTGGCCGGTGCGTCCGTACAGCGCCTTGCCGCGACCCAGACAACTGAACAGCAGCGCACCACGAGCCGATTCGACGTGGCCGCGCGCCAGCAACTGCTGCAGGTCCAGTGCCGATGTCGCGCTGTCGCGGATGTGGAACTGCACGAGCCGGCCGGTTCCCGGGGCTTCGCCGACCATCAGGCGGCCGGCCGGATCGACGCCGTGGATGTTGCGGATCAGGAACTCGCCCGGTGCCGCCGGATCGGCGAACGTGTCCATCGCGATGCCGAAGAACAGCGGGTTATGGGGCGTCAGTTCCTCGTCGGTGTCGGCCAGTTGGCGCAACTGTGCTTGCAAGAACTGCATCGCCGGCATGCCATCGATCTGGTCCACGCGCTGACCGGCGCAGCGGGTGACCTTGCCGATGGCGCCGAGCGGTTTGCAACCCTGGGCGACGACGGCTTGCACGTCGATGTTGCCGCACAACGCGATCAGCAAGGCGCCGGTGCGGACGACGCGGCGGCCGATCAGCAGGCCATGGCCGTCCGGGTGGCGGCTGCCGCTGGCGATGCCGCCGATCTTGGGCACCGACGGCCACGCGAAATCGAGGCCGGCGAGCAGCGCCTGGGCGTCGAAGTGGAACGGTTCGGGCAGCACCAGGAACGCGCGCACGCGATCCGGCGGCTCGGGTATCAGCTGGTGCCAGGCCGACGGCGGGCCATCGGCATCGGGCAGGTCGCCGTTGCCGAGTTCGAGCACGTGCGAGGTGACGCCGGGCAGTTTGGCGGCGAGCACCGCGACGGCGCGCTGGTCCTCGACCTCGATGCCGCCGCCGATGATGCCGCCGCCGGTGCAGCCGCACAGCGTGCGGGTGCCGAGGTGTTCGCCGAGCCAGATGGCGGCGCGTTCGATGTCATGGCCGTAGCGCGGCGACACGAACGCGATCGCGAAGTCGGCGGCGATGCCACCGAGGCGGTCGCGCGCGGTCGCGGCGGCGGCGCGGCAGGCGGATTCGAGGTCGTGGTCGCGGGCGATGGCGCTCGCAAAGCGCATGCGGCGACCATATCCGCCGGATCGTCGGGTTGGTACGTTCCCCTGCGATGTTCGTCGTCGTCGTGACCGCGCGCGGCAATGGCCCGGGCCCGCATTGGAGCGTGGCGGTGGGGGAACGGGTGCTGGCGGCGCTGCGGGGGCACGGCATCGAAGTGACCTGGCTGCGGGCGCTGCCGCCCGGGGTGTTGGTCCCGGCGCCGGCCGGCGTCGAGGTGATCGACTTCGTCGCGCCGGTGCCTGGGTTCCACCGGGTGACGGCACGGGGCGACGACGTGGCGCTCGATGTCGCGCTGGCAAAGCTGCTACGGCATCGGCCGGCGGATTCGGTGATCCACTTGGGGCTCGGGGCGGTCGGAACGGTGCAGACGCTCTGGCTGGCCGATCGGATGGGGTCGGTGCCGCTGGCGGTGGTGAAAGCGCGCGAGGTGCTGTGCCATCGCGGCGATCTGCAGTTCGCGGGTGGCGAGGCCTGTGCCGTGGTCGACGATCCAAGACGGTGTGGTCGCTGCGTGACGACGCCGTGCGGCACTGGGGTGTCGGCATGGCACTCGCGCTGGCTGCATGGGACGCGATGGCTGCCGGGGTCGCGCTTCCCGGGTCCCGAACAGTTCCTGAACCGGCTGGATCTGGTGGTCGGCAGCCTGCAGGTCGCTCGGCTGATCGCGGTCGTCGATCCACCCGTTCCCGAGGCGTTGACCGACGTTGGTGTGCCGGCCCGCGCGATCGTGCCGATGCCGCGCGAACGCGACGAATTGGGTGCGCGGTTGATCGCCGAACTGGCGGAGACGTGAGTCCGGCGCGTTGTCGGCAGGCGGACCTTCCTCGCGCGAGGTCTCGAGGTCCCCGGACGATGCGGCCGGCACGACTGGCACGCGCGCTGGGGCGTAAACCGGGTTGTCCGGTCTCATGGCCCGTCCAACCGGCCGTTGCGTTCTTGCTGCGAACGCCGACACGCGTCGCCTCCGCCCCACCCGCGCGTTCGCTATGCTTCCGCCCGCCTCTCCCGCTCCGCCATGCGATTGCACCTCCCGCTCGGCATCCTCGGCACGCTCGCGCTGTGCCCAGCCCAGGTCTGTCCGCGACCGCCGATCCCGGCAGGCGGGCTGCCGGTGGTCCTCGAGACGCTGTCGGTCACCTATTCCGACGCCTACCAGACGATGGGCAACCTGTGGCGTCCGGACGTGCCAGCGCCGTCGTGCGGCTGGCCGCTGGTGGTGTTCGTCCATCGCCTTGGCGACAGCCGGTTCGGTGATCTGGCGCTGCAGCAGTTCCTCGCGAGTCAAGGCTATGCGGTGTGGGCCTACGATGTGCGTGGTCAGGGCCAGGCGCAGTTGCTGAACGTCGGCCACCCCAATGAAGGCTGCACGATCTGGGGCGAGATCGAACGCTTCGATCTGGCCGAACAGATCCTGGGTGCGGCCACGCGCACGAGCTGGCAAGGCATCGTCGATGCCACGCGCGTCGCCATCGTCGGCAGCAGCCAAGGCGGCGTGCACGCGTGGAACGGTGTTGCCTGGTCAGGACAGCCGCTCGCGGTCACCGGCCGCGGCGCGGTGATGTTCCCGCCGATCGCTTGCGCGGTCGCGGTCGACTACGTCGCCGAGCCGGTGCAGGACTGGATCCGCGGCGGGCAGTTGTGGAGCACGTGGTTCATCAACCTGATCTCCGACGACGTCGTGCCACCGTTCGTACTGGCGCCGGCGTTCAAGAACGCGGCGGCGGCGGCGTTCCGGGCGCAGGATGCGGCCGGGCTGGTGGCGCAATGGACGGCCGAGAACCGGCCGATCGCCGCACGGCTGGCGGCGAGCACGGTGCCGGTGCTGTACTCGCACGCCTACCACGACCTGATCGACAGTCCGCTGCAGACGCTGCAGGTGCTACAGGGGATGACCGCGCCCAATCGCGCGCTGCTGAGCACGATCGGCCACAACACGCCGGACAACGTGCACGAACGCGTGTTCCGCGACGCGCTGATCGTCCGCTGGCTCGATCGCTGGCTGTGGCACGAGGCCAACGAGGTCGACATCGAAGTCGATGATCGCTTCGTGATGTCGGCGGTGCCGCTCGACCGCACGCAGCGCGAGGACCCGAACTTCGCGTGGACGCGTGTGCATCGCGGCGATCCGTTGGTCGCCAATGCGCCGACACGGTTCTGGCTCGATGACCAGGGCGGCCCGGTGTTGTCGCCGACGGCGCCGGCGGCGGCGCTGCCGCCGGTGACGATCCAGCAGACGATCACCGACCCGAACTTCACGGCCACCGACTACCTGGCACTCGCCGCCAATCGGGCGTTGCCGGAAGTGCTGACCGACTGTCCGTTGTCCGAGCAGGTCTTTGCGACGACGTTGGCGACGGCACAGCAGATCGATGCGGCGGTGCGCGTCCACCTCGAGGTCGTGCCGCAGAGTGTCGAATGGATGCTGGCGGCGCTGCTGACCGTGCAGGAGCCTGGGGGTGACGAGGTGTTGCTGTCGAGCTGGGGTGTCGCGTCGCGGATCAGCCAGATCGGCGTCGGCGAGTCGGTCGAGTTCCTGCTGCCGCCGGTGGCGACGGTGATGGCGGCGGGCACGACGGTGCGGCTGCGGCTGCGCAATCTGTGGCTGCGCGAGTTCCCGTTGGCGCAGGCGCTCGAGGCGGCGCCACTGTTCGTGCCGTTCCAGGTCGATGTCCGTCGCGGCGACGCCGGCACCGGCTCGTGGATCGAATTGCCACTCGCGACACCGCCGCCGGCCCTGGTGGTTGAATCGGGCGTCGACGTGCCGGTGCAGACGTTGCCGCCGGTGCACTTGCGGGTCCGTGGGGGCGCCGCCAACGCCGGTCGGGTGTACTTCATCTCCGCCAGCCTCGGCGGCCACCTGCCACGACACCCGTTCCTGAACGGCTCACTGCCGCTCGAGAACGACTGGCTGTACGGCGTGATCCTCGGCGCGATCACGTTGCCCCAGTTTGCCGGCTTCCTCGGCGACCTGCACCCGGTGACGGGCGAAGCGACCGCGATCATGGATCTGTCGACGGCGGCGCCGCTGGATCCGATGTTCGTCGGCCTGCGGCTGTCGTTCGCGGCGTGGGTGTTCGACGATCTGCTCGGCGGTTCGGGCGTGCCGACCAATCCGATCGACCTGTTCTTGCGCTGACCGGCGCTACGCGTCGCCGGCGGCCTTCATCCGCCGCAGCCGCCGCTCGTCCGCCGACTGTTCGTTCTCCATGCGGCCGAGGAACGCTTCGCCCTGACGCGCGCGGATCCACTGTGCGAACAGCGGCGTGACCTTCTGCACCGCGGCGAACATGTCGAGTGCGACCTTGCGGTACGAGAAGTGTCCTTCCGGACCCGAACGCAGCTCGACGAAGTAGGCGACCTGGCGCGGATCGAACACGACGCGCACGCGTTGCAGGAACGCGAACGGCGTCACGTAGCCGGCGGCCAGCGGGAAGCGCGCGGCGACCTGCTGCTGCAGTTCTGCGGCGCGGACCAGGGTCTGTTGGTAGCGGTCGGCGAGGCCGGCCTCGGCGATCAGCGGCGGCATCGCGAAGCCGTGCACGGTGGTCAAGGCTTGTTGCTGCTGGAAGCCCTTCCGGTGCCTGCCGATGTCGCGATAGGCGCCGAAGTCGAGCATCGTTTCGAACTCGAACGGTTGCGCGCCTTCCAGGCCCGCCGGCCAGTCGTCGTGCGCTCCGCGCTGGGACAGCACTTCGTGCAGCAGGGCCTGGCGTTGCCCCTCGGTCATCGCCTTGATCGTGGCCACCAGATGCGCCAGCGGTTGCCGTGCGTGTTCGTACAGCAGCGACGCCAGCAGGCGGGCATCGAGATCGTGATCGAAGGACAGCAGCGTCGTGTGGCCTTCGCCATGACCGTGATGGACCGGCGTGGTCTTGAAGCCGAGCCGTTCGGCGATGGCCGGCAGGCGGGCGTGCAGGTCGCGCAGGAACGGGTTGGGCTTGCCATGCGCGAGCAGCGTCGGCAGCGCGGTCTCGGCCTGCTGCTTCAGCCGTTCGCCGACCAGCCGGAACTCGGCCAGCGGATGGCTCGCCAGTTCGGTGATCATCCCCGACAGCGTGCGGGCGTCGCAGACCATGCCCCACTTGGTCTGGATCGCCGGCGTCAGCAGGTAGCGCGCGGCGTCGAACGCCTCGGCCTTCAGCGCGCGCAGCCACGGGCCTTCCTTCTCGCCGGCCTGCAGCGGGCGGAGCTGCCGCAAGTGGTCGAGCAGTCGTTCGCTGGCGTCGGTGTAGAGCGCGAACGTGGCGGCGAGGATCTCGTCGTAGGCCTTGGCAACGTCGCCGCCGGCGGCGATCACGTCCGGATCGCGCCAATGCGACTCGGCGCCGAACGAGATGTAGCGCGTCGAGGATTCCTCGAACGAACAGCGGCGTTCGCGCTGCAGGAACCGCGTGACCAGTTGGGACACGCGCTCGACCGCCAGATGCACGACCGAGCCCTCGCGCAGCGAGTTGTGGCCGTGGTCGATCGCATACGTCTTCAGGAACTGCCCGCTCTTGTCGGCCATCACCGCCGACAGCAGATCCCGGGGCTGGTCGGCCACCTCGAGGCTCTCGAGGGTCCGGCCGGCGGCAGCGAGCCCCTGCTTCAGCCGTTCGAGGAAGTTGTCGCGCATCGACTTGCTGCTGCGCGAGTAGACGCCGTTCAACGTGGCGGCGACCTCCGGCGGCAGGTTCCGCACCAGATAGATGTCGGCGTGCTCGGGCCCGTCGACGGTCGAGAAATACTGCTCCAGGATCCGGCGCTCGATGTCGGCGTACGGCATTCGCACCCCACAGTAGCGGTGCGGGGCGCCGTCGCCAGTTCGCCGCCGCCGGTCAGGGCACGATCGTCAGCAGCGGTCGTTCGCTCGGAGCCCGCCAGTCGAAACTGCGGAAGGCCACCGAGGCGCCGCGACCGGCGATCAGCCAGCCGTGGTTCTGCGTGGTGCCGAGCCAGGCGCGAATGTCCGCGGTGACGTCGACGCTGATCGTGCCCTTGCCCAGCGCTCCGGTGCTGACCGTCGGAGTTGCTTCGGCGTCGAGGCCGAGCGTCAAGCCGCCAAGCGAGGTCCAGGTCGCGTTCGGCGACCAGCCGCGCCGCATCCGATGCAGGGCCATGCCATCGCCTTCGGCCCCATAGCCTTCGACGCAGAGCGTCAACAGCGCCTGCCGGCACGACCGCAGGTCGGCGGGCAGGTCGAATCGCAACAGCCCCTTCTCGAACGCGCCAGTGTTGGCGGCGAACACCTGTTCGTGACTGCCGCGCGCCGAATTCGGCCAGCTCGGGATCACGAACGTGTCCTGGCCGCTGCGCACGTGGCGTGCATGTGGGATGTCGGAGAGGTTGGCCGGCAGCGTGAAGAAGCTGGTCCGGTTCGGAGTCATGCCGGCCCACGTCATGGTCAGCGACCAGACGCCGATGTAGCCGGGCTGCCAGGCGATGCAGCGGAAGAACCCCTGACCGCCGAACGGGTCGTCCTGCGGGTTGAACAGCATCTGATGGACGACGCGGCCAAATGGCGTCGTGTCGGTGCGCAGGCCTTCGCCGTGTTTGTGACCGCACAGCACCATCACCACCTGCGGATAGGGTACGACCAGTTTCTGCCAGGTCTCCTCCGCTGAGTTGTCGCCATCGCCGTCCTTGTTGGCGCCGAATGTCGAGCGTTCGGCCGGGTTGCCGGCGAACAGCCATTCGTGCGTGGTCAGGATCGTTGGCAGCCGTGGATGCGCATCCATCACCTGGCGCGCGATCTCGATCTCGGCGTCGCTCGGCAGCCACTCCAGATTGATCGCCAGGAAGCGATCGTCGACGTACCAGGTGGGCGATGCGCCGGCGTACTGGTGGAAGGTCGTCAGGTCCGGCTTGCGGCCGTTCTCGTAGTCGTGATTGCCAGCGCAGATCCGGTACGGAATGCCGAATGCATCGAACGGCGCCAGCGCGGCCATGGCGCGTTCGAACTCGACGGGTGCTGCGTTCTGCGTCAGATCACCGACGTGAGTGACGAAGTCCGGTCGCCACAGGGTCAGGTGGGCGACCATGTCGCGGAAGTGCCGCATGCGCACGACGGGATCGGTCGTGTAATGCTGCGTGTCCGGCATCATGCCGATCCAGAACGGCTGTTGCGCCGCGAGGGCGGCAGACAGCAAGGCAGCAGACAACAACCAGCACTGTGTTTTGGCGAGCAGGCGACGAAGCATCGGATGCGGATCCTGTTGGCGGGCGAGAAGCGAGGGCCGCCAGGGTAGCGCTACGTCGGCCGGATGGGGCGCTGGCCGCTGAAACTACGCAGTGTGGTTTGCTTCCAGCCAGCGTTCGACCTCGATTGCGGCCATGCAGCCCGAACCGGCCGCCGTAACCGCCTGACGGTAGAACGAATCCTGCACGTCGCCGCAGGCAAACACACCCGGAATGTTCATCGCCGTGCGTCCGGGCACGGTCTTCAGGTAGCCCTTGTCGTCCATGTCGAGCAGGCCTGCGAACAGCTCGGTGTTCGGCTTGTGCCCGATCGCCAGGAACAGGCCATCGGCCGGCACCCGCTTCTTGGCGCCGGTGCGGGTGTGGGTCAGCTCCAGTCCATTGACGCTGCCGGCCTCGCGATCGAACACGTCGGTGACGTTCTGTTCCCAGAGCACCTCGATCTTCGGGTTGTCCAGCGCACGCTGCTGCATGATCTTGCTGGCGCGCAGCGAGTCGCGGCGCACGACGAGGTGCACCTTGCTGGCGAACTTGGTCAGGAAGTTGGCTTCTTCGCACGCCGAATCGCCGCCGCCGACGACATAGACGTTCTTGTTCTTGAAGAAGAACCCGTCGCAGGTCGCGCACGCCGACACGCCGCGGCCCTGCAGCGCCAGTTCATTGGGCAGCCCCAGATACTGGGCACTGGCGCCGGTCGCGATGATCAGCGTCCTGGTCTTGAACACCTGCTCGTTGTCGGTCCAGACGGTGAACGGCCGCTGCTTCAGGTCGACCTTGATGCCGATCTCGGCATGGACGACGGTGCCAAAGCGCTCGGCCTGTTCCTTGAACATCTCCATCATCTGCGGGCCCATGACGCCGTGCGGGAACCCCGGGTAGTTCTCGACTTCGGTGGTGATGGTGAGCTGGCCGCCGGGCTGGCGACCGGCGAGCACCACTGGCGCGAGGTTGGCGCGGGCGGCGTAGATGGCGGCGGTGTAGCCGGCCGGGCCGGAACCAAGGACGAGCGTGTTCAGCACTTCGGTCATGAGCGGCGGTCGATACGAAGGAGGGCGCCGGACGTTACCGGAAGTCCCTGCCGGCGGCGACAACGGATGCGCTGCTCAGCGCGGCGGTTCCGCGAGCTGCTTCTGGCGCAGTCGATCGTGATCGCGCGGGGTCAGCGGTGCGGGTTCGAGGCCGTACTTCGCCGGACCGGTTTCGCGCGCGTAGAACGCAGCGGTAGCGACCAGGTCGACCACGAAGCGACCGCGTTCCTTGACGACGACGAACGTGGCAGTTCGCCCGTCGGCGGGATCCTCGCCGCGGACGTAGATCGCCGAACCGGCGGCTTCGGCGGCGTGCACGGCGATCGGTGGCTTGCTGCGCATCGCGGTCCAGTCCATCTCCAGGACCACCGGTTGCGATTCGTCGGTCAACAGGTTGCGGCAGCGTTCGGCATCGCCGTCCCGCAGCGCCTGCTGGAACGACGTGAACGCGGCGACGGCCGCATCGAGACGGGCCCGCGCGTCGGCGTTGCCACCGCATCCGCTGCACAGTATTCCGACAGAGGCCAGCATCGCGACCGACTTCATGTCGATCGGATCGGCAGTTGTCCAGCCATGACTGCAGTCCGCTACGATGATCCGCGCGATGTTCCGGCCTGTGCACCGGGGTTACGCCGATGAGACCCTTCGTGGCGGTTGTGTTCTTGTGGTTGCCGATGGTTGTCGCGCAGGTGCGGCAACCGTTGCACGGCGCCGTCCGCGACGCCGCGGGCAAGCCGGTCTCCGGAGCGACGGTCACGCTGGTGTGGACGCCGCTCGGTGGTGACGAGGAAGGTCCGTCGGATGTCATCACCTGCCGCAGCAACGCGGCCGGCGCGTTCGCGGCGGAACTGTTGACCGGCGAGGGCTACTCGGCCTGGGCGATCCGCGATCTGGGCGGTGATCGCTTCGAATGCAGCGCCGTCGACGAGGACGTCGCCGCGGGCGGCAGATGCGAACTGCGTCTCGGCGCGGCTCGCGTTCGCCAGCAGTTTTCATTGACCGGTGCAGAGGAGTGGCCTGACCATGGCCCACTGCGCCTGTTCGTGGTGCCTTCGGCCGCCAATGTGCTGCGCGTCCTGGTCGATCAGGGGCGGGCGCCGCCGTTGCCGCCGATCGGAACGGTGCTGGTCGTCGGTGGCAATGGCGTTGTCCTGGCAGGAAGGCCCGTACTCGATGAAACCAGAGTCACCGTCGTGATGTCCTGGCCGCTGCGGGTGTCGTTCCTTGCAGTCGACGTCGACGGCCGCCCGATCGCCGCTGCCGAAGTGCATGCGGTCTTGGCCAGCCTGCCGCGAGACGCAGGCCTGTTCGCGCGGCCACCGCTGGAGCTGTGGAGTCCGGTTGCAACCACCGGAGCGGACGGAAGAGCCTCGCTGGTGCTGCCGGTGCGACGCAATGGCAGCGGCGCCGATGCGGACTCGATCGTGTTGCGCGCCACGGCCACCGGATATGCAGCAGGCACCCACATGCTGTCGTGGAATGGTGGCCTGGGCTGGCGGCGCATCGGCATCGACGGTCGGGAATTCACCAAGGATCCGGCGCAGCCGGTGGTGTTCACGCTGCAGTCGGGTTGTCGACTGTGGCTGCAGGATCGGGGCGAACCGTGCCGCGACGCTTGGGTGCTCCTGCATGCGACCAACGCCCGGCCGGCGATCGATCGGCATGTGGTGCGAACCCGCCTCGATCGCGCCGGTGAAGCGCAGCTGCCGATTGCGGCCGAGCCGTTCGAGACGCAACTGCATTGGCGTCGCGCCGACGGTGAGCGCACGTTGCTGCGACTGCCGTTCTCGTCGGGAACGACCACCGCGGGAGATCTCGCCAGCACCCGCCGGGTGGCGATCGAGTGCCGCCGCGCCGATGGATCTCCGGCTGCCGGCGTGCCGGTCCTGTTCGTGCCGGACGGCAGTTCGGTGGACCTGTTCTCATCCTTCCCCATCTACACGGATGCCGGCGGCCGATGTGCGCTTTGGCTGGACGCCGGAGGTTGGTTGCTTGCCGCGTGCGATGGCGCCGAGTTCGGCGAAGCGACGATCGCGGGACGCCACACGGGCGAGGAACTGGTGGTGACGATGGCATCGCTGCCGCGCGCGATCATCCACTCGCGCCGGGCCGACGGGTCGGCCGAGAATGGGCCACGACCGCGGTTTCTGGATCGTGAGCATGTCGATGCGGGGCAGACGCGGCAGGGTATCGACCGACTGTTGCTGCAGGGGTTGTGGCGCGACGCCAGATTCGTCGACGGTTGCGTCGCTTTGCCGATCGTCGTTCGCAAAGAAGGACGGCCACGCGCCAACATGAAGCTGGGTGACGTGATCCGCACCGTGGAGTTGGACCCGGCGGTGCCGGCCGAAGTCGTCTGGCGCAAGTGAATGCGGAAGCGGTCGCAGCCATGATGGCGTCGATGCATCCGACCATTCCTGCAGCGCTGGCGTTGGCTTCGACCGTCATGGCCGGAATCGCGCAGCAGTCCGCCACGGACGTGCCGGCGCGGCGCGCCACGGTCCTGCGCGTCGTCGATGTTGCCGGCCGGCCGATCGCCGATGCGACGGTGACCTGCACCGGCACCGTACTGCATGCCGAACCCTGGTCGGACAAGGCCGACGTCGTCACCGCCACCACCGATGCACGCGGTCTTGCGCGCGCGGCGCTGATTCCAGGGCTCGGCTACCACGGCTGGGCGCTCGGACCTGCCGCCGCCGATGGCAAGCGCTTGTCGTCGACGCCGAACGCGTGGTTTGGCGCCGGTGGGGTGGTGAACGTGCTGGCCGACGTGGATCTGTCACCGCGCGATGTCGTGATCTCCGGGCTCGAACCGTGGCGTGAGTTCGCGCCGCGGATCGTCGTGACGACGGTGTTGCCGGGCCAGGCGGCGGTGCCGCTGGTCGTTGGCGCCGACGGCCACGCCAGTGTGCCCGCGTTGCCGCCTGGCCAGCAGTGGTTGCAGATGCGCGCCGCCAACGGCGAGTTGCTGTGGCGCACGCCGCTGCAAGCCGGGCCGGTGGCGGTGCCGCCGCCGCTGCGCGTGTCGTTGCGCGCCGAAGACAAGGATGGCCAACCGCTGGCCGGCGTGACCGTGCGGTTGCGCGACCCGAAGACGCAGTTCGTCGCGTTCGATGCGCCGCTGCCGGTCGCGCCTTGGACTGGCGCGCGGTTGATCGGCGTGACCGCTGCCGACGGCCGGCTCGAGGCCATCGTGCCGGCCGACTGGAACCCGTTCGTCGGTCAGCAGGGTGACCTGTTGTTCGAGTTCGATTTGCCCGGCCATGTGCGTGCGCTGTCGGGTGCGTTCGCCAGCAACTGGTTCGTCGCCGACCGGCAGATCGAACGCCAGGGCCCAGACGTCATCGTCGGCGTGCTGCACCCCGACGTGCCGATCCGCGGCAAGGTGAACGGCGCGGTGGCGCCCGGCACGCGGCTCGAGCTGCGAACGACCGCGAAGCTGGTCACCGGCGACGCCGGCTACATCCTGGACCCGCGCGCGTACCAGACGACCATCGGTGCCGACGGTGCCTTCGAGTTCGCCGGCGTGCCCGAGTTCCTGCACGACAGCCGTCTGATGTTGTTGCCGTCGGCCGGCGCGCCGCTGGCGGATGCGTTGGCATTGCCGCTGGTGTCGGCCACACCGGAACGGATGGTCCACGAGGTCGTCGACGTCGGCGCGGCACTGCGGCTGCGTCTGCGCGTGCTCGACGCGCGCAGTGGTCCGGCGATCGGGGTCACGGGCTACGTGCAAGCGGTGCATGCCGACACCCGGTTGGTGCGGCAGGGCGCAACACGGTTCTTCGTCGATCCGAGCGGTGTCGCCGATCTGGGGCTGACTCCGGGCCGATGGGCGTTGTTCGTCGCCAACGATTCGGGGCACGCCGCTGCGGTGATCGACACGACGGACACCGCGTCCGAGCTCGAGATGCGGATGAGCGATGCGATGTTGTGGCAACTGCGCGTTTGCGATGCCGACGGCCAACCGGTCGTCGGTGCTGGCCTTGCCGTCGCCAGCGTCAGCTTCCCGGTCACCAAGGATCCGGATCTCGTGGCGCTGCAGGTGCCGCAGATTGCGTGGCTGCGGCATTACCTCGGGCGCGGCCGGACCGGCTTGGATGGCGAACTGCGCCTGCCGTTCCCGGACATCGGTGCGACGGTCACCGCGAGCGCACAGCTCGGCGAACGGCAGAGCGAACGCTTCAAGATGACCGCGGCGCTGCGCGAACGCGAAGTGCGACTGCGATGAGTCGGCTGCAGGACCACATGATGGGCTTGCATCGCGAACTCGACGAGCGGCTGTTCGTGCATCAGCAAGCGCTGCTCGATCGCGATGTGGCGGCGGCGGCGCGGGCCCTGGCGCACTGTCGTGAACTGCTGGCGCTGCACATGGCCGACGAGGAGGAGTTCGTGTTGCCGCGCTACGCGCTGGGCGGCGGGGATGCGACCGATGCGCCGGTGCGGTTGTTCCTGGGCGAACACCAGCGGGTGCGCGAGTTCCTGGATCGCTTTGCGGTGGCGCTGGCGGCGATGTCGAGTCCGCCAGACGATCGGCGATTGCTGGAACTGCTCGACCTGCAGGCGACGTTCAAGAACCTGCTGCTGCACCACGATCTGCGCGAGCGCAACGCGCTGTATCCACGCTTGGCGGCGATGCTGACTGCCCAGGACGAGACCGCCCTGCTGGGGCGGTTGCGCGTCCAGCCGTCGTAGCGGCCGTTCAGCCGAGGATCGCCTGCGCGGTCGCCAACGGATCGCTGGCCCGGGTCAGGGTCCGGAACAGTCCCTCCAGATGCGCGCCGGCGCCGGCGCCGGCGGTTTTGCGCAGGTCGTCGAGCGTGCCGCAGGCCACCAGCTTGCCCAGATCCAGCACGGCGACGCGATGCGCCAGCGACTCGACGACGTCGAGCAGATGGCTGCAGTAGAGCACCGCGCCGCCGCGGCGCGCGAATTCGCGCATGACTTCCTTGATCACCATCGTGGTGTGCACATCGAGACCGGACAGCGGTTCGTCGAGCACCAGGAGCTTCGGGCTGGTCAACAGCGCTGCCGCGATCGACACCTTCTGCAGCATGCCCTTGCTGAAGCCGACCATCGGGTCATCCTGGCGCTCGAGCAGATCGAAGCCGCCGAGCAGTCGCTCGGCGCGTTCCCTGATCGTGGTTTCGGTCAGGTCGAACAAGCGGCCCTTCAACGCCAGGAACTCGCGGGGCGTCAGCGGCTCATGCAAGCGGGCGACTTCGGGGAGATATCCGATCACCCGGCGTCCAGCGTGCGGTTGCTGCAGCACGTCGATGCCATCGACGTGCACGGTGCCGGTGTCCGGTGGCTGCAGGCCGACGATGCAACGGACCGTTGTCGACTTGCCAGCGCCATTGCGACCGAGCAGCGCCAGGATCTCGCCGGCCCGCACCTCGAGGTCGAGTCCGTGCAGCGCCAGGTGGTCACCGTAGGCCTTGCGCAACGAACGCAGCGTCAGCATCGCGGCATCTTGACGGTCGGCCGTGCGGGAGGCCAGCAGCCGGCGCCGAGTTCACGACGAACTTGCGCGTTCTTGCTTGTGCGGGCCCGGGGATCGCGTCGTAATCCCCGCCCATGCGAACGACTCCCGTCTGTGTTTGCTGGATGCTGAGCGCGTTCTGCGTCGCGCAGGACGCGGCGCCGACCGGGCCGGCTGCGCCCGAGGTGCAGTTCGTGCCGGCGTTCTCGGCCAAGGCCAAGTTCGATCGTCCGTTGCTGGTCGAGTTCACCGCCACCGACCCGGAAGTCGCCTATGTCGTGACCCAGCCGGGCCAGATCCTGCGCGTGCCTCGCGATCCGGCCAAGGAGGAGCAGACGGTGTTCTTCGACATCGTCGGCAAGACCTGGACCGACAACTGGGAGGAAGGGCTGCTCGGCTTCGCGTTCGACCCCGATTACGCGACCAACGGCCTGGTCTACGTCTACTGGACCGAGAAGATCGCCAAGACCGAGGGCGTGATGGCCGGTGGTCGCAAGACCAGGTCCGAGCGGCAATCGGTGATCTCTCGCTTTGGCACCAAGAAGAACGACCAGGGCGCGCCGGTCGTCGACATGGCCAGCGAACTGCGGCTGATGCAGATCTTCCAGCCGTTCGGCAATCACAACGGCGGGACCATCGTGTTCGGTCCGGACCAGATGCTGTATGTCGCGCTCGGCGACGGCGGCGCCGCCAACGATCCGTTCGGCAACGGCCAGAGCAAGGCGGTGCTGCTCGGCAAGGTGCTGCGCGTCGACGTCCGCGGTGCGACCGCCGAGAAGCCCTATGCGGTGCCGGCCGACAACCCGTTCGTGCAGGAGGTAGGCGCGCGCGGCGAGATCTGGTGCTGGGGCGTGCGCAATCCGTGGCGCATCACCTTCGATCGCAAGACCGGCGATCTGTGGTGCGGCGACGTCGGCCAGAACCGGATCGAGGAGGTCTGCCGGCTGGTCAAAGGCGGCAACTACGGCTGGAACCTGATGGAAGGCACCGAAGTGTTCAAGACCCGCAAGCAGGACCTGCCGATTCCCGCTGACCTGGTGCCGCCGGTCGCCGAGTATCCGCACGCCGATGGCCTGTCGGTGACCGGCGGCTACGTCTATCGCGGCAAGGCGATTCCGGAGCTCGATGGCTGGTTCGTCTACGCCGACTTCAGTTCCTGCAAGGTCTGGGCGTGTCGCGAGAATCAAGGGGCGCCGGCGTCGGTCGTGTCGCTCGGGCGCGTCGCGGCGTCACCGTCGAGCTTCGGCGAGGAGGCGGATGGCGAACTGCTGGTGACCTGCTTCGACGGCAAGGTCTATCGGTTGGTGCCGGGCAAGAAGGAGTGATGGCGGCTCACGGTTCGGCAAACACGTCGGCGAGCGAGGGCGCGGTGACGGTTCGCTCGAGCCACCGTTCCAGATCGGCGAAGGACGCGCCCTCCGGGATCCGGATTGCCGCGCCCTCCAGCCCGAACCGGGCCGTCAGCAACCGCTGCAGCAGGGTATGGGCGGCCTCGCGACGTCCTTGCTCCTGGCCCCGTTCCAAGCCCCTTTCCAGGCCCCTTTCCAGGCCGCGCTCATAGCCCTCCTCGAGGCCCTGCTCGCGGCCGAGGGCCAGTCCGTGCTGGTGCGCTTCGGTCCGCATTTGTGCCCAGGTCGAGTTTGGAAGTTCGTCGGGTCCGGGTTCGAACAGTGGTCGCATCGTTGCCTCGAGCAGTGGGACCTGCATGGCCGTGGTCTGCAGGATGTAGGAGCATAGCGTCGCCGCGGCATGGATGCCGTTCGGCGCCGCGGCTACCGCCAGCCACAGGTCGGACCAGCGTCGGATCGCCACCACCGCCTCGTCCGGACTCGCCCCGCGGACGTAGCGCATGCACAGCAGGGCCAGGCTGGCCATTGCCGAGTCGGTCAGAGCCCGGATACGGTGCTCGTCGAATGCCGACACGTTGATGAGCAGGAACCGCAGTTGTGGCTGCCACCTGAGCACCGCGCGCCGCGCACCCGGGGCCAGCGATCGCAGATCGACCAGCCGGCGGAGTTCCCTGGGCACCCGCGTCGCCGGGCCGTGGAACAGCACGATCGGCACGCCGATCGTGTCGGGATGCTCGGCGACATGGCGTTCGCGCACCCGCTGGATGTAGCCGTTGACGTGGAACGCGGTGAGCGGGTCGTCATGGCTGCGGTGCTCGAACACCACGTAGATCAGCAGTTCGACGCCGGCTGCCACGACCGAGAACAACAGGTCGACGAGCCGCTGCCGGAGCGCCGGGTCGATGAAGTTGCCGGGCAGCAGCTTCAGCGTCGACCAGTCGATTGCCGCGACCAGCTCGGGCGGCAGGATCCCGCGCAGCAGCGCCGCGGCGTGAACCGGGTCCGAGAAGGTCGCCTTGAACAGGGAATCATGGTTCATGTCTCCCTGTGCACTGGAATCGCCAGCGGTTACACGCGGGTCGGCAATTCCACGGTGGCGGTCCGATCG
The DNA here is from genome assembly GCA_016713175.1 of Planctomycetota bacterium. Taxonomy (GTDB): domain Bacteria; phylum Planctomycetota; class UBA1135; order UBA1135; family UBA2386; genus JADJPQ01. The sequence goes on along the minus strand of JADJPQ010000013.1, from coordinate 167,405 downwards.
CGGCGGCTACGGCAGGTTCTGGATCGTCGCGACCAGCGCGTTGGTCGCCTGCAGGCAGTTGCCCGGCTCGAGCGCCAGACCCTGCATCACCACCGACTGACCGAGCATGACCGGGCTCAGCAGGTCGGCAGTGAAACGCGCCGGCGAGCCGAACAGCGTCACCGCCAGGCCCGGAGCGGGGTACATCAACTGCGTCGCGCACGCCGGCGGGGCTGGCAACACGGTGGCGACCGTGTTGCGCGGCGAGAAGTCGAGGAACAGGGCGGCGACGCCCAGCGTGCTGGGGAAGCGGACATCGATCTGGCCGCGATAGTGCGGCAGCGAGTGACTCGTCAGTGTCAGCGTGCTCCCGCCAGGTGGCCCGGCGATGTCGACCGGCGCCGCCAGTTCCCAGGTTTCGTCGTTGTAGACGGCGTTGCCACGGGCGTCGACGCGCCAGCCACCGTGCATCACCGAGCGGCCGCGAGCCCGATCGTAGGCCATCGCCGATCCTTGACGCGCAGGCGGCGCGGTGGTCACCGGCGTGGTCCGTTGCAGCCAGGTCTCACCGGTGAACTCCCAATGATCGTTGATCGTGGCGTTGTTCGCCGGGTTGGTGCAGCCGCCGAACACGACGACCCGGCCTCGCCCCGAGTCGTAGCAGCACGCGTGATTGTAGCGGGCTGGTGGCGACGCCGTCGGCGTGCGTTGCGTCCAGGTGTTCCCGTCCCATTCCCAGGTGTCCGCGGATGGACCGGCGACCACACCGCCGAACAACACGCTCTTGTTGCGGACCTCGTCGAAGGCCAGCGAATGCGCCGCGCGGGCCGGCGGCGTGCCACCCACGCGTGCGGTCCAGCCGGCACCATTCCATTCCCAGGTGTCGGCGAGTCCGCTGGTGCCGTTGTGACCGCCGAACATGACGGCTCGATTGCGTACGCTGTCGAAGCACATCGCGTGGTCGAAGCGGCCCGACGGGGTGGCCACGGCACGTTGCTGCCAGCCGGTGCCGTCGAACTCCCAGGTGTCGGCCAGTGGCGCGCCCGTTGCGCGGCCGCCGTGCAGGACGACCCGGCCGCGGTCCCGGGCGAAGGTCATCGCGTGACCGGTGCGGGCCGACGGTCCACCGAGCCAGCGCTGCACCCAGCGCTGGCCGTTCCACTCGAAGGTGTCGGCGAGTTCGGTCAGCGTGTTGTTGCCACCGAACAGCACGGTCTTGTTGCGGATCGAATCGAACACCAGACCCGCCCCTTCGCGGGCGCCCGGCGAGACCCGGGCGAACGGAGTCACCCAGTTCGCGCCATCCAGTTCCCATTGCTCGTCGACCACGACGTTGGTGAGGCCGCCGAACATCGCGATCCGACCGCGACTCTCGTCGAAGGCGAAGCAGGCTTCCGTCCGACCGCCCGGAACCGCGGGACTGCCGAGATACACCCAGTTGCTGCCCGTCCATTCCCAGATCTCGGTGAGCAGTCCGGCGACGTCATTGTGACCACCGTGCAGCACGACGCGACCGCGCACCGGGTCGAACGCCATCTTGTGGCCGACCCGCCTGGCCGGGCTGACCGCCGGCGACCGCAGCGTCCAATTGCTGCCGTTCCACGTCCAGGTGTCGTTGCGGTATTCGACGGCATTGCGCTGGCCGCCGAACAGGACGATCTCGTTGCGCACCTCGTCGAACGCCATTTCGCAGTTGTACAGCGTCGGTGGCGACGTGGCGGGGGACGCTTGCGTCCAGAACGATCCATCCCACGACCAGGTCTGATTGTAGATGAACAGACCGCCATTGTCCCCGCCGAACAGGACCGTCCGCCCACGCGCTTTGTCGTGGGCGATCGCAAAGCGCATCCGGCCGCTGGCCAGCCCCGCGCCCATGTTGGACCAGGAACTGCCGTTCCACGTGTAGGTGTCGTTCAGTGCCGTCCCGTTGCTCTCGCCGCCGTAGAGCACCGCGACGCCGCGCGTGTCATCGAACGCCATGCCCGACCATCGGCGGGCCGAGGGCGCGGCGATCGTGCGGTGCTCCCAACGCGTGTCGGTGCGCACCCAGGTGTCGCCGAGCTGGTTGTTGCCGGCGTCGGCCCCACCGAAGACCACGAACTGCTGCCGGCGCCGATCGTAGGTCGAAGCGGCGGCACGACGCGCGGGCGGCGGATTGGTGGCGACCGACTGGCCGCTGATCGGCAGTTTGCGCACCCAGCCGGAGTCCGAGTATTCCCAGACGTCGCTGCTGAACGACGAGTTCGCGGTCGCACCGCACAACAGCACACCGCGGCGGCGGGCGCGGTCATAGACCGCCGCGCCATCGGCGCGCGCGTCTGGGTAATCCATCACGCCGGTGCTCATGGCGATCCACTGCGTGCCGGTGAAGAAGTGCTGATCCCGCAACACGCCGGACTGGTTGCTGCCGCCGAACACCTGCACCACGCCGCGCGCTTCGTCCCACCAGCCGTAGTGGAACGCGCGTGCTGCCGGACTGCCGCCAACGGCCCGCGGCGTCCAACTGCTGCCGTTCCATTCCCAGGTGTCATTGAAGCGAGTGCCGTTCGCGACGCCGCCGAACAGGACCGTCCTGCCGCGCACCGGGTCATGGACCAGCGAGTTGCCGTAGCGCGGGCTCGGCCGCGTCAGCGGGCTGGTCGAGTGCCACAGCGTGCCATCCCATTCCCAGGTGTCATCGCGGAACGCGAACGCGTCGCCGCCGCCGAACATCACCACCCGTTGGCGGGTGCTGTCGTAGCACATCGACGGCCGTTCGCGCGCCGGCGGCGACAGCACGCCGCCCGGCTGCGACCAGTTGGTGCCGTCGAAGAGCCAGGTGTCGCCGAGCAGGTTGCTGCTGTTGCCGAAACCGCCGTAGAGCACGGCTCGGCCCGAGGCTTCGTGGAATGCCATCGCGTGGTTGGAGCGCGCTTCGGGCGTCGTGCCCGGCAGCGCCGGGTACCAGCTGGCGCCATCCCAGAACCAGGTGTCGCCCTGGCCCGAGAACCCGCTGTAGCCGCCGAACACGATCGTTCGTCCGGTTGCCGGGTCGTAACACGCCGCGGTGGCGTTGCGGCTGATTCCGTTGGACCGATTGCCCCAGGCGATCTGGGCGGTGGCAGGGGCGAGCAGCAACAGGACCAGCGGCAGGACCCGAGAACGGTGCGATGTCATGTGGGTGTCAGCGGAGCTCCGGGTCAAAGCACACTCCGATTCCTCGGTCGCCCGCGCCGACTCACACGATTGCCGGCAGGCCAGGAAATGTGCCGTGCGTGCAGATCGCCTGGCCGAATACCGTTGACGTGATGTCCAGGCCAGGCCTCGCCTTGTCGTTCGTACTGCCGGTTCTGGCGGCACCGGCTCAGGACCGACGGCCGCTGTCGGGAGTCGTCGTCGACGTCGCCGGCAAGCCGGTGGGCAGGGCGGAAGTCACGGTCTGCGGCGAGACTTCCCCGGGCTCATGGTCGACACCGCCCGATGTGGTGTCGGTTCAGGCCGATGCCGAGGGTCGGTTCCGGGCGATGGTGCTCGATTGTGTCGAGTACTCCGCTTGGGCGACCATGCGGGCGGCCGAGGGCGTGGCGGTCTCGCCGATCGTCGCGGGTGTCACGCCCGGCTCGCGCCACGAACTGCGCCTCGGCGAACATGGCCTCCGACGGCTGCAACTCTCCGGTCTCGACCAACTCGGCCAGGACGGTCTGCGGGCGCGGTTGTTTCCGCGCGATGCCGGCGGATTCTCGGTCGAGGTCGGGCTGGGCAAGGACACGGTCGTGCCGCCCGGGATGCCGGATGGAGACGGCCGGGCGCTGATCCTCGCCGCCGACGGAGCCCCGCTGGCGTGGATGGCGTTCGATCGCGGCCTGGCCGGTTCGCTGCCGCCGCGGCGGGACGTGCGGGTGTGCGCGGTCGATGCGGCAGCGCAACCGTTGGCGGATGTCGAACTGGTCCAGATCGTCCGGCTGTGGCAACCGACGCCGCCGCTGGGTGGTTCTCGCCGTCAGTTCGAGATCGTTCTCGGGCGTACCGATGCGACTGGCCGTGCCATGATCCGCTGGCCGGCGGAAGCCGAGAGGCCGCCGGCCATCGATGTGCTGGCGCGGAAGCCGGGGTTCGCCAGTGTTCGCGCTGGTTGGGTTGGCAACGGTGCACGTTTTGGTGCGCAGCCAGCGGCGGGCGAGCCGGGGCTGGCCGACGACGAATTGCGGTTCGCGCTGACGCCGGCGAACCCGATCACCATGACCCTTGCGGCCGGAGCCAAGGCCGTCGCCGACTTGCCGGTCCTGGCGTTGGTCCGCGACGACAGTCCGTGTGGCAACGCGATTCTGCATCACGAACGCGACATCGTCGGCCGCACCGACGCCGCCGGTCGCGTCGTGCTGACCGACGTCGCCGACGCCACGCGGGTGATTGCGGTCCGACTGGGTGCGGAGGCGTTGCCGCATGTCGGTGGCGAAGCGACATCGCGGGCATTTCCACCGGGCCAGCCGTTCTTCCTGACGCCGCGCGTCGACCAGGAACGGCAGTGTCGACTCGATCTCGAGGTGCTGAAACCGCTGTCGTTGCAGGTCCTCGACGTCGACGGCGGCCCCGCGGCCGGCGCGGTCATGCTGTTGATTCCGGCCACGGACGATCCGGGATACCCGAGCGATCGCGATCCGCGTTTCCGGCTCGATCCGGCCGGGCGCGCCAACGTGCTGTTGCAGCCGGGTTCGTGGTGGGCGTTCGTGCTGCGCGAGCGCCGCGCCGAGTTCGTGCAGTTCGACACCGACGCCGGGACCTTGCGGCTGCAATTGCAGCCCATTCCGCAGTTGCGAATCCGGGTACGCGATGGCCTCGGCAAGCCCGTAGCCTTCGCGCGCATGGAACTGCAGCACTACGCCACCGGTCCCAGTCGGGACGATGTCCCGCGCTACCAGCGCGATCTGATCTGGGTGCTGATGGCCCAATCGTGGCTGCGCACGCTGCAATCCGATGCGAACGGCGACTTCGCGTTGCCGATGTTCCCCGACACCAAAGCGGAGCTGAACGTCAAGCTCGTTGCCGGCGAGCGCAGCAGCAGCGCCTGGGACCTACGGTGGGTCGACGAACCGTTCGAGGTCGAGATCCGTTGATCCGGCGGTTCTGGTATCGTGCGCGGCCCAAACCGGCGGGCCCGCCGGCCGATTCGCGATGCGGACTTCGTTCCTGACCGTTTCCGTACTGCTGCACGTCGCGGTGCTCGGCATCGCGTCGGTGGTCGCGTACGGCCACGGCAATGCCCGCAAGCCGGCGCAGGTGCAGCTGCAGTTCAGCGAAGAGGTCCCGGTGCAGCCGCCGGTGGAGCGACCCGTTGCTCCGGTGACCACCGAACAGCGGTTCGAATTCGTCTTGCCGGAGATCGACGTTGTCCCGGTCTTGCCGGAACCCGAGCCGGATCTGGCACCGGTCGCCGAGTTGCTGACGGCAGATGTTGTCCCGCCACCGACGGCGGAACGGGTCGCGCCGTTGCCGCCGCCGCCAGCCGAGGTGGTCCCGACACCGGAACCCAAACCGATCACGCCACCGCCGGTCCAACCGTCCGCGCACGTCGACGCGACGCCCCTCGTCGATCGCAACCAACCGCCGGAGTATCCGTCGCTGGCGCGCCAGCTCGGCCAACAGGGCACGGTGCGGATCCGCGTGCACCTCGATGACCGCGGCGACGTGCTCGACGCCGAAGTCGCTGAGCCCTGCGCGCATGCCGAACTCAACCGCGCGGCGCTGCGTGCCGTTCGTCGCTGGAAGTTTGCGCCGGCCACCGAGGACGGCGTGCCGATCGCCGACTCGATCGTGGTGCCAGTGGTGTTCCTGCTGACCGACGCCTGAACGAGTGCGGTCAGTCCGGTGTCGTCGGACGTTTCTGCGCGTCTACGCACTCCGGACCCGCCCACTGGGTCCATAGACGTATTCAACGGACATCGCCATCCCCAGATCCTCCGACTCGAGGATCTCGATGTCGCAAGCCAATTCCGCGGGTCATCCTGCCGTCCCTGCCGGCAACCTCGCTGACGCCGAACGCCGCACGATCACGACCAGTGGCGCCACGATGCTGGCCGGCATGGCCGCCGGCTACGGGATGTTCGCCTGGATGGCCGCCCGGTTCCTGTACCCGGCGAAGGCGACGCAGCGCTCGTGGGTGTTCGTCGCCCCGGTCGGGGCGATGAAGCCGGGCAGCAGTCTGCGCTTTCGCACGCCAGCTGGGGCCACCGTCAATGTCACCCGACAGGGCGGCGGCGAAACCGTCGCCGACTTCCTCGCACTCTCGAGCACGTGCCCGCACCTCGGCTGCCAGGTGCACTGGCAACCCGAGAACGACCGGTTCTTCTGTCCGTGTCACAACGGCGTGTTCGACAAGGGTGGGCGCGGCATCGGTGGCCCGCCCGGCGATGCTGGCCAGAGTCTCGCGCCGTATCCGCTGAAGATCGAGAACGGCCTGCTCTACATCGAAGTGCCGACCGAAGCGCTCGCCGACGCTGGCGCGATCATCGACGAACCCATCGGGCCGACGGGCCCCGGCCATGACCCGTGCCTGCAGCCACCCGAGCTGCGCACCAACCCGACCGGACGTCCGGCATGAGCCTGGAGCCAAGACCATGAGCGCGATCGGCAACTGGCTGCGCGAACGGATCCCGGTCCACGGCGATCAGCTGCGCGAACTGACCAACGAACCGGTGCCCAACCACCTGAAGCGGTGGTGGTTCTGCCTCGGCGGCACGCCGGCCTACCTGTTCGTCGTGCAGATCGTCACCGGCATCCTGCTGGCGTTCTACTACGAGGCGACGCCGCAGCGTGCGTTCGAGTCGGTGCGCTACATCACCGACGAGGCGGCATTCGGTTGGTATCTGCGTTCGGTGCACAAGTGGGGCGCCACGCTGATGGTCGCCGCCGTGATCCTGCATCAGATGCGCGTCTACTTCACCGGCGCCTACCGCAAGCCGCGCGAGCTCAACTGGCTGATCGGCATGTGCCTCTTGGTGTGCACGCTGACCGTCGGCTTCACCGGCTACTGTCTGGTCTACGAGCAGCTCAGCTTCTGGGGCGCGCAGGTCGGCGCGCAGATCGGCGCCAACGTGCCGCTGGTCGGCGGGCTGATGAAGTCGATGCTGCTCGGCGGCGACGCCTACAACGAACGCACGCTGTCACGCTTCTACGTGCTGCATGCCGCCGTGCTGCCGGCCGTGATGATGCTGCTGCTGTTCGTGCACATCACGCTGATCCGGTTGCAGGGCATCACCGAACTGAAGTTCGGCGACGAGAAGCCGGACGAACCGCGGTTCTTCAACTTCTTCCCGGATCACATCTGCACCGAACTGATCCTCGGCCTGGTGCTGATGATCCTGTTGTCGGCGTTGGCGACGGTGTTGCCGGCCACGATGGGCGAACGTGCCAACCCGCTGGTCACGCCGGAGGTGATCAAGCCGGAGTGGTTCTTCTACGTGACGTTCCGCTGGCTGAAGCTGTTCTCGATCACGGTGGCCATCCTCAGCATGGGGTTCATCGTGTTCGTGATGTTCTGCTGGCCGTTCATCGACGGCTGGATCCGGCGGCGGTGGCCCGGATCGGAAGCGAGTGTGTGGATCGGCATCCTGGGGGTGCTGGCGATCGTCGGTCTGACTGTCTGGGAGGGCGCGGTCGCACACTGACCGCGGAACGAGGAATCCAACATGAGCCTGAAGTTCAAGCAGTTCGTGATCGCGGTCCTGGGCCTGATGTTCCTCGGGTCGCTGATCTTCGTGCAATGGATGGAAGTCGAGCGCAAGAAGCACGAATCGGCGGGCCGGCAGGCGCCGGTCGCGGTGCCGGCCAGCAGCCAGCGCTGCGTCGAGTGCCATGCGCAGGGCAATCCCGGCATCGTCGAGCAGTGGAAGTTCAGTACGCACGCGCACAAAGGCGTCGGCTGCGTGGAGTGTCATGAGGCACAGCAGGGCGACGCCGATGCGTTCCTGCATGAAGGCGCGCTGATCGCTGCCGTGGTGACGCCGCGCGACTGTGCGCGCTGCCACCAGCAGGTCTACGAGGAGTTCTCGCGCAGCCATCATGCCGCCGGCGGCGACATCCTGGCGTCGCTCGACAACTACCTGGCTGAGACGGTCGAGGGGGCGCGCGTGCCGTTCAATCCGCATTCGAAGACGCCTGGCCGCGACGACATCCAGATGGTCAACGGCATGGCGTCGGCGTCGCTGGGCTGCAAGCAGTGTCACGGGTCGCTGGTGGCGCTGCGTGGCACCGACGGCAGCAAGATCACGTTCCGCGAGCTGAAGCCGGGTCCGGACGGCAAGCCGACGGACATAGCGGCCGTCGGCCGCATCCAGAAGGACCAGAACGGCAAGCCGCTGCTCGATCACGATACCTGGCCGAACACCGGCATCGGTCGCCTGAACCTCGACGGCTCGCGCGGTTCCTGCAGCGCCTGCCACAGCCGCCACGACTTCTCGCCGCGGCGCGCGCGCCAGCCCGAGAACTGCGGCAAGTGCCACCTCGGCCCGGACCACCCGCAGAAGGAGATCTACGAGGAGTCCAAGCACGGCGCGGCCTTCCGCGACCTGAAGGACCACATGAACCTCGACAGTGATTCATGGGTGCTGGGCAAGGATTACACGCAGGCGCCGACCTGCGCGACCTGCCACATGAGCGGGCACGCCAAGAACGGTGGCCGCATCACGCACGATCCGGGGGAGCGGCTGTCGTGGACCAACCGGCCGCCGATCAGCCTGGTGCTCGACACCGACATCAACGGCAAGGTGGTCACGGCGACCGATCCGGCCGAACGGCAGAAGCTGGTGGTCAAGAGCGCGGCCGACAAGCGCACCGCGATGAAGCAGGTGTGCGCCAACTGCCACACGCCCGACTATGTCGACTCGTTCTACAAGCAATACGACGACCTGGTCGTGCTCTACAACGAGAAGTTCGCCAAGCCCGGCAAGGCGATCATCGACGCGATGAAGGCGCAGGGGCTGTTGACCAAGGCCGACTTCGACGAGGAGATCGAATGGTCGTGGTACTACCTGTGGCACCACGAAGGCCGGCGCGCGCGGCATGGCGCGTCGATGATGGCGCCCGACTACACGCACTGGCATGGCATGTTCGAGGTCGCCGAGCGCTTCTACACCGAGCTGATCCCGCAGGCGAAGGAAGTCGTCGCGCACGCGCGTGAGGCGGGCAAGACCGCGGCGGCGGATGCCGTGACCAAGGTGATCGACGAGATCCTGGCGCGGCCGGAACATCAATGGCAGGCCAAGAAGTGACGGAGGAACGGTCATGACCCATTGCGATCGACGTGGCTTCCTGGGCGCGCTCTCGGGCATCGGCGTGGCGGCGTTCGGCCCGCGCGACTGCGCGGCGGCGCGCGACCTGCCGATCCAGGATCCGCAGGGACATGCCGACCTGAAGTGGGACAAGGCGCCGTGCCGCTACTGCGGCACCGGCTGCGGCGTCGAGGTCGGCGTCAAGGACGGCAAGGTGATGGCGGTCCGCGGCGATGCGGCGAGTCCGGTCAACCAGGGTCTCCTGTGCGTCAAGGGCTATCACCTGCCGGCGATGCTGTACGGCAAGGACCGGTTGCAGTACCCGATGCTGCGCAAGGACGGCAAGCTCGAGCGGATCTCGTGGGAACAGGCGATCGCGACCATCGCCGAGCGTTTTGGCCAGGCGCTCGCCGACAAGGGTCCCGATGGCGTGGCCGTCTACGGCAGCGGCCAGTGGACCGTGTTCGACGGCTACGCGGCATTGAAGTGGGTCAAGGGTGGCATGAAGTCCAACAACCTCGACCCGAACGCGCGGCTGTGCATGGCGTCGGCGGTGATGGGGTTCATGACGCAGTTCCAGAGCGACGAGCCGATGGGCTGCTACGAGGATCTCGACGTCGGCCAGGACTTCTTCCTGTGGGGCAACAACATGGCGGAGATGCACCCCGTGTTGTTCAGCCGGATGCTCGAGAACAAGCGGCGCAACCCGGGCGTGCGCATCGTCGACATCGCCACGCGGCGGACGCCGACCAGCGATTACGCCGATCTCTACGTCGAGTTCGAACCGGGCAGCGATCTGGCGTTGGCCAACGGCATCCTGCACCTGTTGGTGGCGAAGGGGAAGGTGGCCGAATCGTTCGTCACCGAGAACTGCGTGTTCAAGCGCGGTATCGAGGATCTCGACAAGATCGGCTACGGCTGCTTCGGCGAACAGGCGGAGAAATACACGTTCGCCGATGAGACCAAGGACGCCACCCGCGAAGACTTCGTCAAGTTCCTCGCCGACTACACGCCGGAAAAGGTCGCGGCGATCACCGGTGTGCCGGTGCAGCAGATCCAGGCGCTGGCCGACATGTATGGCGACGCCGAGCGCCGCGCGGTCAGCATGTGGTGCATGGGGGTCAACCAGCACACGCGCGGCACCTGGATGAACAACCTGATCACCGACATCCATCTGCTGACCGGCAAGATCTCGCGGCCCGGCAACAATCCGTTCAGTCTCACCGGGCAGCCGTCGGCGTGCGGCACCGTGCGCGAAGTCGGCACGCTGGCCAACCGCCTGCCGGCCGACATGGTGGTCAACAACCCCGAGCATCGCGCCAAGGCCGAGAAGTTGTGGGGCTTGCAGGAAGGGACGATCAACCCGAAACCCGGTCACCACGCCGTCGACATGTTTCGCGCGTTCCAGCGCGGCGACGTGGTGGCGATGTGGATCCAGACCACCAATCCGTGGGTGACGATGCCCAACCTGCACCGGTTCGACCGCAAGCCGGGCGATGGACGGTTCCTGGTCGTTTCCGACATCTATCCGACGCCGACGACCGATGTCGCCGACCTGATCCTGCCGTCGGCAGCGTGGGTCGAACGCGAAGGCGTGTTCGGCAACACCGAGCGACGCACGCAGCAGTGGAACAAGATGGTCGAACCGCCGGGCGAGGCCCGCGAGGATGCGTGGCAGATCGTGCAGGTCGCCAAGCGGATGGGCATGGGCAATCTGTTCCCGTGGCCGGAAGGCGATTGGCACGAGCCGATGTTCGAGGAGTACCGCAAGTTCACGCTCGGCATCGGCAAGGACCTGGCGTCGTACGCGGAACTGAAGAGCACGCGCGGCATGCTGTGGCCGGTCGTCGACGGCAAGGAGACGCGCTATCGCTATGCCGCCGGCTTCGATCCCTACGTCAAGAAGGCCGCCGGCGTGCACTTCTACAAGGCCAAGGGCTACGGCGAGAAGGCAGCGATCTGGCTGCGACCGTACCACCCGCCGGCCGAAGTGCCCGATGCGCAGTATCCGTTCTGGCTGTGTACCGGCCGGGTGCTCGAACACTGGCACACCGGCTCGATGACGCGTCGGGTCAAGCAGCTGCATCAGGCGGCGCCGCGGGCGTACGTCGAGATCAACCGCGCCGACGCGACGCGACTTGGCATCAAGACCGGCGACAAGGTCCGGCTGGTGTCGCGTCGCGGCAAGCTCGAACTGCCGGCGATGGTGGATGGGCGCGGCAAGCCGCCGGCCGGCTCGGTGTTCGTGCCGTTCTTCGACGAGGGCCTGCTGGTCAACCGGCTGACCCTCGATGCGATGGACAACATCAGCAAGGAACCCGACTACAAGAAGTGTGCAGTCGCGGTCGAACGGGCATGAACGCGCGCATCCTGGCGGCCTTCCTGCTGCTCGCCGCCTGCGGCGACGATTCGCAGAAGACGGCCGTGCCCGGGGTGCCGGGCGCGGTCAAGACCTTGGCGTCGGTGCGGGCCGAACGGCGGCTGTTCGACGGTGCGCCGCCGGTGATCCCACATCACGACTTCGGCGCGGACTGCATCTCGTGCCACACGACGGCCGGCATGTCGGTGCCGCAGTTCGGATTCGCGCCGCCGGCGCCGCACGATCCGGAGCAGTTGCAGGGGGCGATGTCGCGGTGCCGGATGTGCCATGTGTTTGCCAGCAAGGAGCCGGCGTTCGCCGACAACGACTTCGTTGGCCTGCGGCAGGACCTGCGCGCTGGCAAGCGGCTCAACGATCTCGCGCCGCCGGTGATCCCGCATCAGACGCTGCTGCGCGAGAACTGCATGGCCTGTCACACCGGGCCGGCCGCGCGCGAGGAGATCCGCTGTCCGCATCCCGAGCGCGAGCGCTGCGTGCAGTGCCATCTGCCGCAGCAGACGACCGGCGAGTTCAGCCGGTAGTCCGCCGCGCCACGCCGCTGGTCAGAACTTCAGGTCGAACTGCGCGTAGACGAAGTGGCCGGTGCTGTCGCGGCCGATCGAATCGGGCGCCGCACCGGGCAGGAACACGCCATAGCCGATCTGCACCGCCGTCTTGACGCCGGACGCGAGGTCCAGCTGGCGCGTGTAGATGACGTCGATCTCGTTGCCGATCGTGTTCGAGTCGGTGGTGCCGGCCGGGACAACCGTGCCGTTGGGGCCGCCGAACGAATCGCGCGCTTCCATGCTGCGGAAGAAGTTCCAGCTCGCCGTCAGTTCCGCCTTCTCACACGGTTTGAAGCCGATCTGCACCATGCCGTTGAACATGTTCTCCCACAGCGCCAGATCCAGCATGCCCCAGTGCATGTGGGCGGTCGGGAACAGGTTGTTGAAGCGTTCGTTGTCGGTGGTGTTCGGGTCGTTGCCGGACGCGGCGTTCACTTCGCCGCGGATCCATGCCTTGCACTCGCAATCGAAGCGCTTGGTCAGGTGCGCGTGCGCCGCATAGGTGTCGCCGATCGGGATGTCGGCGCCGGCTTGCTCGCCGAATTGCGTCACCAGCTCGGCCCCTGCTTCCCAGGCCGGTGTCGACCACAGCCAGCGCGTGCCCAACGTGAACCGATGCGCGGACGTGCCCGGCGCCGTGCCATCGTCCTGCAGGAACATCAGGTAGACCTCGGCGACGGTGTCGTCCATTGGCTTGCCGCCACCCTGCACGCCCATGAACCACAGGTCGTCGTAGTTCGCCGTCGCCGGCGCGGCCACCGGCGGCAGCGTTTCGCGGGCCTGGACGGCCCAGGCCAACAGCGACTGGCCGGACTCGTTCTTCCACTGTTGCAGAAACCCATCCAGCGAGCGCCCCTGGTTCTTCCAGTCGACCGCGCCGACCAGCCGCTGGTCGCCGAGCGAGATCTCCTGCCGGCCGATCCGGGTACTGCCACCGAGCCCTTTCTTCAGATCCACGTAGGCCTGGTGCATGTCGAAACCGTCGGCGGAGTCGTCGAGCGTGCTGGTCTCCTCGCCGAAGTCGCGGACGTCCTGCATCTGCAGGAACGCGCCGAGTTCGTCGCCGAAGTCGAAACCGAGCGCCAGTCGCGCGCGCTGCGTGAAGAAGTCGTTGCCGTCGGGGCGCGTGTCGTCATCGAGATCCAGGTCGATCTGGTTCTCGTAGCGCAGCCGGTACTGGCCGCCGACGGTCAGCTTGCGGACGCCTGGAATCGAGATCTCGGTCGACGGCTTTGGTGGACTCGCTGGTCCGGGATCCTGCGCGAGCAGGGTGCCGGGGAGCGCGAACGCGAGGAACAGGGGTGATCTGGATCGCATGGAACCTCCGATCACATCACCTTCTGCGTTCAGGTGGCCAGAATCACTACGAAGTCGGGAGGTGTTGTCTGGGTCGAAGGGCGCAGGCGAGCCCGATGTCCGACGCTCGCCATTGGCAGCGACCCGAACGAACGGCAAACTCCTCCGCCCCCCATGACCGATGCCCCCCGGGTCCTCACCGAGCGCCGCGGCGACGCGCTGCTCGTCACGCTGAATGCTCCCGAACGCCGCAACGCCATCGACCAGCAGATGGTCGACGCCCTGCACCGCGTGCTCGACGACCACTGGCACGACGAATCGCTGGCCGCGCTGGTCCTGACCGGCGCCGGCGACAAGGCGTTCGCCGCCGGCGCCGACATCGCGCAGCTGCGGCAGCGTACGGCGCGCGACGCACTGAAGGCGATCAACAGTGGCATCTTCAACCGGATCGAGGAGTTCCCGGCGCCGGTCATCGCCGCGATCAGAGGTTTTGCGCTCGGCGGCGGCTGCGAACTGGCGATCGCCTGCGACCTGCGCGTGCTCGGCGAGTCGGCGAGACTCGGTCAGCCCGAAGTGAAGCTCGGCATCATCCCGGCCGCCGGCGGCACCTACCGGCTGCCGCGACTGATCGGACTCGGGCGCGCGCGCGAACTGGTCTACACCGGCCGAATGGTCGATGCGCAGGAAGCGCTGCGCATCGGGCTCGCCAACGTCGTCGTGCCGGACGCCGAGGTCGTCGATCGGGCGTTGGCCATGGCCGCCGAAATCGCGCAGAACGGCCGGCTGGCGGTGCGCGGCGCCAAGCGTTCGCTGAACGCGCTGTCACGACCCGGCCACGAGTCGGCGATCGCGTTCGAGAGTTCGGTGCAGGCGATGTTGTTCGACAGCGACGACAAAAAGGCGCGCATGGACGCGTTCCTCGACAAGCAGAAGAAGAACTGACATGACCGACATCCAATTCCAGACCGTCGCCGTGCTCGGCGCCGGCACGATGGGCGCGGGGATCGCGCAGGTGTGCGCGCAGGCCGGGTCGCGCGTGGTGCTGCAGGACATCCAGGACGCGTTCGTGCAGAAGGGACTGCAGCGCGTCCGCGAGTCGCTCGAGGTCGGGGTGCAGAAGCAGAAGGTCACGCCCGAATTGCGCGACCAGACCCTGGCGCGGCTGACGGTCACCACCGACCGCGCGGCCGCGGCGCGCACAGCGGATCTGGTGATCGAGGCGGTGCCGGAGATCCTCGAGCTGAAGAACGGTCTGTTCCGCGAACTGGCGGCGGTCTGTCGGCCGACCACCGTGTTGGCGACCAACACCTCGTCGCTGTCGTTGGCGAAGGTGTTTGCCGGTGTCGATGGCCCTGGCCGTTGCCTCGGCATGCACTTCTTCAATCCGCCGCCGATCATGAAGCTGCTCGAGGTCGTCAAACTCGACGGCACCGAACAGGCGACGATCGATGCGGTGATGGCCTACGCGGTACGGCTCGGCAAGGATCCGATCCTGGTCAAGGACAGCCCGGGCTTCGCCAGTTCGCGGCTTGGAGTGTGTCTAGGTCTGGAAGCGATCCGGATGCTCGAGAGCGGCGTCGCGTCGGCGGAGGACATCGACAAGGCGATGGTGCTCGGCTACGGCCACCCGATGGGGCCGTTGAAGCTGACGGATCTGGTCGGGCTCGATGTGCGCCTGGCCATTGCCGACTACTTGCGCAAGGAACTCGATCATCCCGGCTTCGCGGCGCCCGAACTGATGCGCAAGATGGTCGCCGAGGGCAAGCTCGGCAAGAAATCCGGGCAGGGCTTCTACAAGTGGTGAACGGCTGACCCGGCGCGAGCTGCCGGCCCACTTTCCACCAGCGTCGGTTCGGATATCGTGACTTCTTCGCAGATCGAACGGAGGTGTCATGGTTGGTCGACTCGCACTGCTCTGCGTCGTAGAAGGAATCGTCGTTCTGGTGCTCGCGCTGCAGCTCTGCGGCGCCAGTGGCGCTCCGGCCCAGGACTCGGCCGCGCTGGTGCCGCCAGCCAACGAGATCGTTGCTGCCCAGCAGGGAGGCGACAAGTTGCTGCAGACACCCACGGCGGCCGGCGGACCGGTCGTCGTGCCGGCACGCACGGCAGTCGCTGCGTCGTGGCAACCTGACGATCCGGTCGGCGTGTTGCTCACCGGCGCGGTGCAATCGGCCGACGGGGAAGCTGTGGATGCCTACATCGGCATGGCGCAGGGACAGGAGACCAGGGGCGCATCTGCGGAGAAGGACGGTGCGTTTGCGATCGTCGGGTTGCGTCCCGGCGAATGGCAGGTGACGCTCCGAGGCGACCGCATCGTCGAGACCAAGACCACGATCACGCTCGGGGACGAGGCGGTGCAGCGGCACGACTTCGTCGTGAAGCCGGCGTTCCCGGTCAAGGTGCACATCGTCACGGCCGACGGCGCCGATGCCACGAAGGCGCTGCGGTCGACCCTCTTCCATTGGGGCGACTTCCACGTCGTCGGTCAGCGTGACGCGTTCCCCGATCGTCTGGCGCCGACCGACTACGGTGCGCTGTTCGTCGGCGACGCGCGTTGGCGCGGCGAGATGAACCCGGCGGACGGGTTCGCTGGCACGCTGTTCCTCAGTGGTGTTCCGGCGCACGTGGCGCTGCTGCAGCGCAGCCTGGTGATCGGACAACAGATCGTGCAGCCTGGGCAGGGAGAGGTTCGCTTCGTGGTCGATGTCGCGGCGCTCGAGAAGCTCGCCGCGACAGCGACACTGCGCGTGCTCGACGCCGACACCGGGACACCGCTCGCGGGCGCACACGCGTCGCTGAGATCTTCGAACGGCGGGGGCGGCCGGACGCCGGGGGTCGACGAGAGCGGTCGCGTCACGTTGACCGGGCTGTCCCCCGGGTTGCTCCTGTTGTCGATCGAAGCCAAGGATCACGAGTCGGTGTGGACGACGGTGCGGGTCGAGCCCGGACGGACGACGGATCTCGGCGACTTCCGTCTCGGCGCCGCCGAGGACTTGAAGGGCACACTGCTCGATGCCGACGGCAAGCCAGCGAGTGGCCACATCCAGTGGACCGAGCTGAAGTGGCGGACGGCGCCGACGGCGTTCTGCGACAACCGTTCGACGAACGTCGAGGCCGACGGCTCGTTCCGGTTGTGGCGTACGGGGCGGGGGCCCATCGCGGTGCAGGCTCGCACCCAGGACGGTCGCGTTGCCGCCGGAGTGTTCGACAATCCGCCGGCCGAGCCTGTCGTGCTGCGCTTTGGCGAGACGGGCGAGTGCAGGGTCACGCGCCCCGCCGATCCGACCCGGGCGTTCACGGTCACGCTGTTCGACCGGCGGCATCTGGCAATCGCCGCACGGGTTCTGGAGCCTCGCATTCTGCAGACGACGATCCGGCTGCCCGTGGGCGACTACACCTTCGAGGTGCATGACGACCGGCAACAGCGTGTGCAGGCCGGGTCACTGACATTCGGTTCGACGCCCTGTGCGCTGGAGATCCGATGAACGCACATCCCCCGTGGTTGCGTCCGCTGCAGGTTCTCGCTGCATTGCTCGCGGTCGCGATTGTCGTGCTGGTCGCGCTGCTGCTGCGTATCGACCCGGAGCCCGCGTTCGCCGTGCGTGGCGCCGACGGCCCGGTGGGCGAGGCGCTGCCGGTCGCGGCTGCTCGTGCGGATGCGCCAATCGGCGATCCTGCGCCGAAATCAGCGCCCGCTCCGCGGCAACCGGAACTGTCGGCGGCGGCAACGACCGCGGTCCTCTACGGCACGGTCCGCAGCGCCGACGGAACTCCGGTGGACACAGGCGCGATCTGGTTGTTCCGCGAGGACAAGCACGTCGGCACCGCCTCCGGCAAGATCGCGACCTTCGCCTTCGCCGGGCTGCTACCTGGCCGCCACCGCCTGCAGTCGCGGATCGACGATCAACTGCCGATCGACCGCGAAATCGAAGTCGTGGCGCCGACCTCGCGCGTCGATCTCGAATTGCCGGCGCGGTGGGTACTCACGGTCAACGCAGTGGCACCGGATGGCAGCCCCTGGCGCAAGTCCAAGGCGACTGGCGCGCGCCACGTCCAACGAAGCCTTGTGGCAATCGCGTTCGACGCGCCTGTGCCCGGTGATCAACCGCCTACGAGCTTGTCGGCCATTGAGGGCGGTCTCGGTCGGTTTCGGGCGGGAGGTCACCTCTTCGGCCGCGACATCAAGCCGATGCCACCGGAGGCTCTCGGTGTTCTCACCCTGCCCGCGGGCAAGCCGGTGCACGTTGCCCTGTTCCTGCGCAACGTCTTGATCGCCCAGCAACCCGCCTCGTCGGGGCAGGCGGAGCTCACCTTCACACTGCCGCCCGACGTGCTGGAGAAAAAGTTGGCGCGGGTCAGGCTCCGAGTCGTCGATCAGGGTGGTAAGCCTGTCGGCAAGGCCATGGTGGCGATCTCGGACGCGCAGTCCAGCAGTGGCGGGGAGCCGACTGGAGACGACGGACGGGTCCAACTCGAGAACCTGGTGCCAGGTCGGCTGGACCTCGGAATCCGCGCCAAAGAACTGCAGGCCCCGAACATCGAGTTCGTAGTGCCGGCCGGGGCAGATCTCGACTTCGGGGATATCGTCGTGCGGCCAGTCGTGAACGTCGAGTTCCAGTTCGACAACTTCGGTGGGCAGGGCAGTGTGCGAGCGAACCTGCTCGACCGGATCCGCCCAGACTGGATGGCCAGGCATCTCCACTTCGGCGCCGAGAACGGCAAGTCCTTGCAGACCCAGTTGTTTCCCGGTCGCTACGGCATGCTCGCGAGCAGCAGAAACGGCGTCGCCATGGTCATCGTCGATGTTGGCGCGACCCCCGTCACCGCGGTTCGCTTCGATCTTCGCCGCGGTGCCGATCTCCGGATCGAGTATGCGGTGGGCGGCCGCCGAATCGGGTACGAGGTGACCAGTGTCGACGGGGTACTGATCCGCCGGCGCGATGTGACCGGCGTCGCTGGCGAGACCGTTGAACTGCCGCCTGGCCCGTACATCCTCGCGGTCACCGATCAGGCTGGTGCCGTCACTCGCCGCAACTTCACACTGCCTGCCGCGGGTCTGAGACTGACGGTGCCCTGAGCGCGAGCGGCGCGACGTGTCAATGCAGTGGTTCGAACACCCGCAGAGTCGTCTCGTCGACCGGGACATGGCCGCAGAGCCGCCGCAGCACGACTGCGGTCGAACGATCGCGCCGCGGCACCACCAGTGCGACGCCGGGTGACTGCCGATCGTCCGCCGGCGCGGCCAGGTCGCAGGTCAACGTGATGACGTCGACGCCTTCTTCAGTGGCGACCGTCGGGTGAGTCGTTGCTCGACCGCTACCGGGACCGAACGCCACGAGCAGCACGCAGTCGCGCCTGAAGTCGCACCAGTCGTCGGGCAGGGTCATCGCGTCCGCTGCTTCGGCCCGCAGCCGACCCCAGCCCGCGGCGTCGGTGATCCGTTCGCAGGCTGCGGCGTTGCACCGGGTGTCGGCGATCTCGCGGATCGCCACCACGCGTGTCAGCTCGGGATCGAGGCTCGTCAGATCATCGTCGAGCGCGCAGACGACGGTTTGCGGTGGTGCCGTGACGCAGCCCGACCAGCAGCCGACCGCACAAGACCACAACAGCGACGAACGCATCGCCGCGATCATACGGACATCGCTCCTGGCATGAGCGTTGCTAGATTGGCGGTGTGCCGCCCCGTCCGTTCGTCGTGCCGCTGTCGCTGCGCCTGTGCGCGATCGTGCTGATCGCGGCGGTGGTGCCGGTGCTGGGCGCGGGGTTGTGGAGTGCGTCGGCGATGGAGCAGGACGCCCGGGCCACCGCGGCGGCGCGCATGCAGGGCACCGCCAGGCTCGGGGCCGGCATCATCGGCCGGTTCATCGCGCGTGGCCGCGACAAGCTGACGGTGCTCGCGCGCCTGCTGGGAGAACGGACGCAGCGGGCCGGCAAGGATGGCCTCGGCGAACAGCAATTGGCCGATCAGCTCGACAGTCAGCTCGAGCCGCCGGACCTGTTCCTGTCGCTCGAGTACTTCGACAACGACGCCGGGCCGCGCAGCCGCATGAACCGCAATTCGCAGTTGCTGCAGCAGGCGCAGTTGACGGCGAACCAGCTGACCCAGCAGGCGTTCCGCGGGAACGAACGGGAACCCGCAGTGACGATGCCGCTGACGACCGGCCAGCCGTTCGTCGGTGCGCGCGCCGAGCAGTTCCTCGACATCACGACGGTGCCGGTCTCGGCGCCAGTCCGTGTCGGGGAAGCGACCGGCGGCGTGCTGCTGGCCTATCTCGATCTGCGCGATCTGGTCACCGAGCTGCAGGCGCTGGGCGCGGACCTGCGGTTGCGACTCCTCGACTTCGGCGGGTTCGCCATCGCGTCGGTCGGGCCGGAGTTGCCCGGAGAGCGCGCCGGGCACGCGGAACCGGTGGCCGATCTGGGCTGGCGCTTCGAGGTGGCCGCCGACAGCGCGGCGATCGTCGCGCAAGCGGCGCTGGCGCGGCAACGGGCGTGGCAGTGGACCGGTCTGGCGGCGGTTTTCGCGCTGGTCGCGGCGATCGCAGCCGCGGCGTTCATCCGGCGGCCGATCGCAGCGGTGACACGAGCGGCGCAGGCGATGACGAACGGCGATCTGACGGCGCGCGTGCGGCTGCACCGCCGCGACGAGATCGGCGAACTCGGCGCGGCGTTCGACGCGATGGCGGCGGCGCTGCAGCAGCTCGACCAGGCAAAGTCGGACTTCGTGGCGACCGTGTCGCACGAACTGCGGACACCGTTGACGTCGATGCGGCTGTCGCTGGCCAACCTGCAGGAAGGTGTGCTCGGCGAGCTGGCGCCGGCGCAACAGACGGCGATCGGCCGGATGGCCGGTGATGTCGTTCGACTCGAACGGATCGTGCGTGACACGCTGCTGCTGGCCCGGTTGGAGGCGGGGGCGGCGACCCTGGCGCCGGTTGCCTGCGACTTGCGCGCGATCGTCGACGGTGCCGCCGCGCCGATGGCCGTGGCGTTGCTGGCGCGTCGCCTGCGCGTGTCGGTCTCAGGCAGCGGTCAGGCGCGCGGCGATGCGGCGCTGCTGACGGTGGTGGTGGCCAATCTGCTCGACAACGCGGCCAAGTTTTCGCTGGATGGCGGCGAAATCACCGCGACCGTGGCTGCCGGCGAGATCGTCGTGCGCGATCGCGGTCCCGGGTTTGCCACCGAGCGGCCGTTCGAGCCGTTCGTGCAGGGCGAAACGGCTGGCGTGAAGAATGCGGGCGTGGGCCTGGGACTGGCGATCGCGGCGCGGATCGTCCGGCTGCACGGCGGGACGATCACGGCGCACAACGACGACGGCGGCGTCGTCACGGTGCGGATTCCGGGGGCAACATGAAGGCGCGGTTGCTGATCGTCGACGACGATGTCCACATCCTGGCGGCGTTGCGCGAGCGCTTCCTGGCGCGCGGCTATCAGGTCGACACCGCCGGCGACGGCGATGCCGCGTTGCGCTCCGTGCGTCAGCAACCCGATGCCGTGATCCTCGATCTGCAGTTGCCACGACGGGATGGCATTGCCGTGCTGGAGCGGTTGCGCGAAGACGGCGTCGAGACGACCGTGATCGTCATCACCGCACACGGTTCGGTCGCCAAAGCGGTCGAAGCGATGAAGGCCGGCGCCTGGGACTTCCTCGAGAAGCCGTTCGAAGCCGCGCGGCTCGAGGAGGCGGTCGGACGCGCGGTGGAGCGCAGCCGGTTGCGCCGGCGGGACCGGGCCGCGGCAGCGCCCGGCGGGACCGGCGAGCCGATCGCCAAGAGCGTGGTGATGCAGGAACTGCTGGCGACGGCGAGGAAGGCGGCGGCCAGCGATGCGACCGTGCTGTTGTGCGGCGAGTCGGGCACCGGCAAAGAAGTACTGGCGCAGGCGGTCCATCGCTGGAGCCCACGCGCCCACGAAGCGTTCGTCGCGACCAACTGCGCGGCGGTGGCCGAGACGCTGGCCGAGTCGGAACTGTTCGGTCACGAGCGCGGCGCGTTCACCGGCGCCGACAAACGGCAGGTCGGTCGGATCGAACTGGCGCATCGCGGCACTCTGTTCCTCGACGAGGTCGGCGAACTGCCGGCGACGCTGCAGAGCAAGCTGCTGCGGGTGTTGCAGGAGCGCGCGTTCGAGCGTGTCGGTGGGCGTGACACGATCCACGTCGACACCCGGATCGTCGCGGCGACGAATCGGGACCTGGCGGCGGCGGCGGCGGCCGGGACGTTTCGCGAGGACCTGTACTACCGGCTGGCGGTGATCCCGCTGACCGTGCCGCCGCTGCGCGAGCGCCGCGAGGACATCGAGCCGTTGGCCCGGGCATTTGTCGCTGGATTCGGGGCGCGTGCTGGTCGGGCGATGACGATCGATGGCGAGGCGATGCGGCGGCTGTGCGCCTATCGCTGGCCGGGCAACGTCCGCGAACTGCGCAACGCGCTGGAACGAGCGGTCGTGCTGTGCGAGGGCGATGCATTGAGCGCCGACGATCTGCCGCCCGAGGTGATCGTCGCCGATGAACTCCCGCCAGCGGGCTTCCATGCCCAGGCCGAGGCGTACCGGCGCCGGTTGCTGGTCGAGGCGCTGCAACGTTGCGGTGGCAGCCGCACCAAAGCTGCCGAACTGCTCGGCCTGCAGCGGACGTACCTGGCGCGGATGCTGCGCCAGTACGGTCTGCTCGACCAGGTCTGAACTCGGACTCCGACCCTCAACGGCGTGTCACGGTGGACCTGGTCGCGGGCCACCTTGCTGGCAAGGTGGACTTGCCGCAGGGCCACCTGGTCACGTGCCCCGGTTTGCGGTCCGATCGTGACGTGGGTGAGCGCAGACGCGTATCCGTTCGGGTTGGCGGGGTATCGGATCGGATACGGGTTCGAGTGACTGGAAGCCCGGTGGCATGACGAACGGCGATTGGCACGCGCGTTGCTCCCCGTCGGTCCGAGGCCAATCATGAACCTGATCCCGATCGTTCTTTCCCTCACCGGTGTCGCGCTGTTGTCGGGCATCAAGGCGCCGCCCCGGTCGAGCCCGCAGATCGCTCCGGCCGCGCTGGTCGTCACTACCGCCGATCCCGAACGGGTCGAGCCCGGTCTGGTCCGTTGGCACGGCGACTTCGCCGCGGCGCGCGCGGCCGCGACCCGGAGTGGCAAGCCGGTGCTGCTGTTCCAGCTGCTCGGCCGCCTCGATGAGGAGTTCTGTTGAACCAACGCGCGCATCGCGAGGAGCGTGCTCTTCTCGCAACCGCAGGTGGCGAACTTGCTGAACGAAGGCTTCGAGTGCGCCTGGGAGAGCGTGCGCGACGTGCCGAAGATCACCATCGACTTCGGCGGCGGCACGGTGTTGCAGCGGACGCTGGTCGGCAACATCGCGACCTGGTTCTGCTTCGCCGACGGGGAGGCATTCGGCGTGCTTCCCGGCCTGGTCGACGCGAGCGAACTGCTGGCATCGGCGTCGGCGGCGCTGCAGGCGCACGGCCAGACCAACGCTGGTCGTGGTCCGGATGCGCGACGGTTGGCGCGGGAATCGTTGTTGCGGCGGGTGGCGGCGGCGTCACCGACGGCCCCGACACGTTCGGTATCCACACCTGCGGCGCGGCAGTTCTCGGACCTCTCGAAGTCCCTGGTGGAGGATCCGTTGCGTCGAGCGGCGGGCATGCCGCCCGCGAGCGCGGCCGTACCCGATGTCAGCAAGCGCGCCGTCGAACAACCATTGCGCGTCGCCGCCGGTGTGCCGGACGCAGCGGACGTCGTCGCCGCCGACACCGCGTTCAACCGCGCCGAACGCTTCCTGGCCGCGCAGTTGCTGCTGCACGAGCGCGCTCCGGTCACGCCGCACGAGCTGCGCGACGAACTGTTCGACCGGATTCTGCACGTGCCGTTGCTGGATCCGTTCCTGGGCCTGGCGCCGATGACCGCGGGTGGCGAAGGTGGCCGGACGGTGGGGGGTGTGGCGTCGGTGCCCTTGCGCGCGCGCTGAGCGCGCCGCGCTCACCAGCGCGTGCGCGAGTGCAAGCCGGTCGCGGTCGTGACCGAGGTGTTGACCGTGTGCTCGATGCCCAGTTGCCGAAGCTCGGCGGTGATGCCGCGCAGGATCGACTGCACCAGCTCGACGACGTGTTCGTCGATCGCGCCCTGATCGGCCAGGTTCTGCAGGATCGGGGTCACCGCGGAAGTGCCTACCGACGACATGAAGGCCTGTGACTGGATGCTGTTCCAACCCGGCGGCATGGCCGCCAGCCGCTCTGCGATTGCCGCCGGCAGTTCGGGCGCCGGCTTGCCCGCCAGACGCGCCGCGCGTTCATCGAGCACGCCGCGCAGCAGCCCGCGGGCGGCGTCTTCATCGAGCGCCAGCACCACCGCGTCCTCGGTGATCGCGTACTCGAAGGCGAACAGGCCAGCGACGTTGAGCTTGTGCACCTTGACGCCCTGGTAGTCCTCGCTCTTGCGTCCGGAGTGCAGGCCGCGGGAGCGGACCAGCTTCTCGATGTTGGCATCGAACTGCCTGCCATCGCGCAGGCTCAGCGCGATGCAGATACCGCCGAACGCGGCGGCGGGGTCCTCCGGATCGTCGGCGATGGCGGCATCCTGCGCCTCGGCGTCCTGCACCATGAGCACCTCGCCGCCGAACTGTTCGAACAGGTCCTCCTTCAGGCGGATCTTCGTGGCCTCGGCGAACGCCGCTTCGCCGTCGGCGCGCGACATCGGCAGCATGTCGCTCATGCCGTCCCAGACGCTGACGATGGTGTCGTACAGCGCCATCGCATCGAGGCGCATCGCCGCGAACGTGGGGGTGGCTGCGGGGCGCCAGCTCGCGAGTTTCGGCAGGCCGGTGCCCGGTACCAGCATCATCTTCATCAGGCCGGACGCCGGGCCAGCCAGGCCCAGATCGAAGTCGACGGCGACGTGCTTGTCGTCGGCGCCGATCGTCAGTGCGACTTCGCCGAGGCAGCCGAGGCCGAAACTGGACATCATCGCCGCGATCATCCCGGGAGGCGCCTGACCGCCCAGTTGTTCTTCCAGGATCGGCTGCAGGCTGCTGATGGCGCCAGCGCAATCGATGGCGAGTCCGAACGAGCCGGCGCCGATCCTGCCGGTCAGCGCCGAAGGCTCGCCGCCGCCAAGGACCTTGCTGGCGAACTCGTCGATGTCGCTGGCGATCAACATGATCGCCGCGCCGTCGATCATCACAGGCATGCTCTGGGCGAAGCCGGCCGGAGTTGTCTGCACGCGCAGCGTGTGGTTGCCGACCACGGAATCGGTCAGACGCCCCCGTCGCTCGGTCGCTTCGGTGACGGTCTCGACAAGCCCCTTCATGTCGAACTTGCCGTCGCCGCCGAATGCGAGCACGACGCCGAACTTCGGCATTTCCTGGTTCTCGATCGCCGTCGGCACGGAGTGCCAATCGATCCACAGTCCGAGCGTCAGTTCGCCAGCCCATTCGGTCAGCAGGCCTTCGATCAGATCGGCGTCGACGTCGCCCTTGCGCCGCATCGATTCGATCATCGCGTCGAAACCGCCGGCCAACTGGCCGAGGTAAGGATTCAGCGTCGGCCCCTGCAACAGCTTCTTGATCTGCGTCTTGGCGAACGCCGACGACCAGGCGCCGGGGCCGGCGATACGGGCGACGGCGACGCAGTCCTTGGGCAGGAAGCGCTGCGGCGAACCGGCGTCCTGCGCGGCAAGGGTCGCGGCCAGCGCGGCGGCGACGAGGAATCGACGGTGGATGCTCTTCATGTCACTTCTCTTGCGGATAGATCAGGATGCGGTCGTGGGCGATCAGCACGAGGTCGGCGCGACCATCGCCGTCGACGTCGGCGATGTCGATCTCGCGCGGTTCGCGACTGGTCTCACCATCGCTCGCCGGGGCCTCGAACGTCGGCATCGCCAACGCTCGCTGCAGTTCGTTCTTGCCACCGGCCAGGATCTGCACGCCGGGCAGGTTGCCGTCGATCAGCGCCAGATCGTCGAGCCCGTCGTGGTCGAGGTCGCCGGCCATGCCGTGCCAGTAGCGGGTCTTCAGCGTCGGTGGTTCGTGCAGTGCCAGGCGTTGCAACGCCACACCATCGCGGAACGGTACGCGCAGTACCCCGCGGACGCCCAGCAGCAGCGCCGCGTCGCCGGTCGTCAGCAGGTGCGAGAACTCCATCGGCGGCAGTTCGGTCGCCACGGCCGGAGCATCGCGGCGCGTGCGGATCAGCTTGTTGTTCTTCTTGTCGAAGTACAGCCGGTCGCCGCTCTGCATGATCGTCGCCAGCGTCAGCTCGGCAGTGCCTTCGGGACCGTTGTCCTGGGCCAGCACGCGCGGCTGACCCTGCGCATCGCTGCGGAACAGCCGCAGGAACCGATCGCGGGCGACCAGCAGCGCCGGCTGTCCTTCGTGCTGCGCCAACACCAGCGCGCCGTCCTCGATCTTCTTGGTGAAACCCGCGATGTCACCGGCGCTCTTGCCTTTGCCGGCCGCCGCGGGGGCCGCCGCGGCTGCTGGCTGCAACGACACGATCCGCAGGCCTTCGCCGGGGACCACGAATGCCAGTTCGCGCCCCTCGGCATCGCCGAGATCAGCCACCAACATCCGCATCGGATCGGCAGGCAGTCGCCCGAGGTCGAGGAGTTTCTGCGCCTCCTGGCCGGGTCGCACGCGGGCAACGTGGGCATCGCGCTTCTCGGTCCGGGCGAGCACCAATACCCCACCTTCCGGATCGACGGCACAGGCCACCGGCTTGTCGGCGCACTGCAGCCGTTCGGGGAACGCATCGAGTGCCGCCGCGCCGGACTTCCACGCCAGCGCGTCTTCCTCCGGGCTCGCCATCACCAGATCGATCTTGCCATCACCGTCGACGTCACCGGCCGCCAGACAGCCGATCCCGGCCAGCGTCGGCACGGCGCGCATCGCGAACGTGCCGTTGCCGGCGAGGAACAACAGCAGGCGCGCGCGTTCGGGTTGCGCCAACACCAGATCCTGATCGCCATCGCCGTCGACATCGGTCAGCACGAACGGCAGGCCGGTGCGGCCGGTCGGCTGGTTGTCGCCCAGGGCCCACCATTCGAGCGCCGGCTGCGTCGCGGCGGCGGCAAACCGGGATTGCGCGATTCGCCGCTGCGGCCCTTCGATCGTCACCAGCGCGCGCTGTCCATCGGCGGCGGTCATCGCGATCAGATGCTGCAGTTCGGGCGTGTCGCAGATCCGCCAGGGGCCGAAGGTGCCGTCGCCGTGGCCGCGGCGGAAGCGCAGGTTCATGCTGGGGCCCGGTGCGATCAGCGCGAGGTCGGTCTGGCGGTCGCCGTCCAGGTCCTCGACCAGCAGGCTGTGGGCGTTCTCGTCGAGCGGCTCGATCGCCGACAGGTTGGCCTTGCCGGCGATGTCGGTGATCCAGCGGATGCCGGTGCGCGCGAACGCGACCAGGTCCGTCGTCTTGTCGCCATCGAGATCCGCCGGCAGGATCGGCACGCCGCGACCGCCGAGGCCGAGGTCGATCGGTTCGACCGCCTTGCCATCGCCGCCCGGACGAACGATCAGTCGGCCGCGCGCGTCGACCAGCAAGAGGTCCGGCTTGCCGTCACCGTGGACGTCGCCGACCGCGAAACCCGCGATCTGGCCATCGGTCGACACCGGCTCCTGGGCGAAGGCGCCATCGCGCCAGCGCAGCGTCATCAACCGCGCCCGCCGGGGATCGGTCACCAGGATCTCCTTGCGACCGTCGCCGTCGTGGTCGGCGAGTGTCAGGCTGTGGATGCCATCGCCGATCTTGACGATGTGCGGCCCGGTGAATCCGAACCGCGCGCGCAGTTCGGTGGGAATCGGCGGTGGCCCGTCCTGGGCCACGACCTCGGCGACAACGGCAGCGACGACGACAAGAAGCTTGGCACCCATCGGCGGCGCAATCTATGGTTCCCGACATGTGGTCGGCAACCGTCGCGTTGGTGTTCTGCTTCCAGGATCCGGGGACTGGCAGTGCCACGCCGCCTGCCGCTGTCGCGGTGGCCAACATGCCGCTCGAAGTGCTCGATCTCGGCAATGGCTGCAAGTTGACGGGTCGGGTGCTGCGCGCCAACGAACAGACGATCTTCCTCGATGTCGGCTACGACGTGCTGAAGGTGCCGGCGGCGGTGGTGGTACGGCGGCAGGCCGCCGATGCGACCGCGACCGGCACGGCGATCGTTCGCGATGAGATCTTCGCGCGCGCCGAACTGCCCGAGCTGTCGGTCGCCGAAGGTGCCCGCGCCATGGGCGAAGCGGTGGTCAAGATCGAGAGTTCGTCCGGCTCGGGCTCTGGCTTCGTGACCCATGCCGACGGCTGGATCGTCACCAACTTCCATGTCGTCGAGAAGGAGATCGAAGTCGACGTCGTGCTGTATCCGCGTACGAAGGACGGCTTCGACCCGCGCACGATCCGCAAGGCGCGGGTCGCTGCGATCAATCCGCCGATGGACCTCGCGTTGGTCAAGATGGAGCCGCCGACGGATCTGAAGCTGTCGACGATCTACCTTGGTGACAGCGAAGGGATGAAGGTCGGCGACACGGTGTATGCGATCGGCGCGCCGATCGGCCTCGATCGCACGGTCAGCTCGGGGATCATCAGCGTCACCAACCGCACGTTCGAAGGTCGCTCGCACTTCCAGATCACCACGCCGATCAATCCGGGGAACTCGGGTGGGCCGCTGTTCAACCTTCGTGGTGAGGTCGTCGGGGTCAACAGTGCCGGCTATCGCGGTTTCCAGGGGCTGAACTTCGCGATTCCGGCGAAGTACGTGATCGACTTCCTGAAGAACCGCGATGCGTATGCGCTGGATTCGACGCGATCGGAGAACGGCGTGCACTATCTGCCGGCGCCGCAGCGGCCGAAGGCCGGTGTGGCCGACAAGTAGCGGCCCGAGCGAAGCCGCGGCCGGGTGCTGGTCAGGGCGCCCCGAGCAGGCGCTGCAGCCCGGTCGGTCGTTCGGGCTCGAGCACGGCGGCTGCCAGCGCCAGCAGACAGTTGCGGTCCAGGCGTTCGCCCGAAGTGGCCCCGGTGACCAGTTGCCAGCATGGTTCGGATGGTTCGCCGCGGCGGCAGCCCAGTGGCGATCACAGCCCGAAGAAGCCGGCGATCAGCCAGCTGATCGCGTCCGTGTCCGTTCCGGCGCTCGTCAGGTAGCTCGAGTGATCGTGGCCGGGGAGTTCGAGTGCCACATGGGCCTGGCCCGTGGTCTCCGCCCGCATGACCATGCGCAGCTGGTCGTGGGCGCGTCCGGCCAGGTCGCGTTCGGCCCAGAGCAACAGCAGCGGTGGGCCGTTCTGACGTGGCCAGGTGATCGGTGAGGCGGCGACCCGGGCCGCGTGTTCACTCGGAAACACGCCGGGGAACGCGCCGGCCGGCTGCACATCGATGGGCGCCGACAACGAGGCGACCGCACGGATGGCGTTCGCCGGCAGGCCGGCGTCGGTGAGCCAGCGGGAGTCGAGGGCGACGAGGTTGGTCAGCAGACCGGCATCGCCATGACCGACCAGATGGCCACGAGCCGGGTCGAGCCCGAGATCCTTGCCGTGCTGGTACAGATGCGCGAACGCGTCGGTGACCGTCTGGGCACCGAGTGGATGCGCCAGTGCGGGCCGCAGACCGATGTCGAGGATCGCGGTGGCGATGCCGAGCTTGCACCAGGCGATGGCCAGAGGTTCCGCGTCGGCGGTGTCCCGTGCGAACAGCACCCACGGCATCGGCTTGCTGGCCACGGGTCGATGCAGCCGAAGGCGCTGGTGCGCGCCCTCGCCAAGCCGCACCTCGGTGACCGTCTGCATCAGCCGAGGCGGGGACGCCTTTGGTGTCGTCGACGGCGTCGCACAGGAGCGGATGAACTCGGCAATCCGCGGCGAGGCCCGGTCGCGTTCGGGTCGTTCGAAATCGAACACGTAGTCGACGTGATTGGCGCCGGTCAGCGGCATCGTCGTCACCGGCACGCCGAGTTGCTCCAACCGCCGCCGCATCATCTGCGCCGACATCGGCAGCCCCGGCATGTCGTGTTCGCCCCAGACCAGCAGGGTTGGCGGGGTCCTCGGCGTCACGAACAGGATGGGTGACGCATCGGCCCGCTGCGTGGTTTTCTGGCCAAAAATGCCCTGCAGCAGCGGATGGCGCGGTCGCAGGTCGAAGATCCCCGACATCGCCACCAGGCCGCGGACATGATCGGGGCGGAGGTCATGTGCCGCGAGCCAGCGCGGGTCCCCGGCCACCGCAGCCGCGATCTGGGCGCCCGCTGAATGCCCCATGACGAACATCCGTTCGCGATCGAAGCCGTACTCGGCCGCGTGTGTGCGCAACCAGGCGAACGCTGCGGCCCCGTCTTCGGCGAAGGCCGGCCAGCGCGCGCCGGGGTTCAGCCGATAGTTGATCATCGCGGCGGCGAAGCCGTGACCGACGAGACGGAGCGCGACGCCGGGCAGATCGTCCTTGCTGCCACCCATCCATGAGCCGCCATGGATGAACATCACCAACGGCGGGTTGGTGACGTCTGCCGGCAACCACAAGTCGAGGCGGTTGCGCTTGGGGTCGCGACTGACCTCGGAGTACTGCAGGTCGTAGGCGATGCGGGGGGCTTTGCCGGCCGGGGTGGCCGGTGCCGGTCCTTGCGCCAACGCGGCGGCACCGACGAGCAAGGACAACAGACGCGACGGTTCAGGCAAGGGGCCTCGGGCCGGCGACTGGCAGCGCCGGCAACGCAGTCTGGCGGATGGACAGCAACGCGACAAGCCGGGGCTCGGCAGCCAGCGCGAGTTCCGTAGCATCGACACACTCTCCATGCGTCCATCGCTTGCCGTCGCCGCGTTCTTCCTGGCCGCCGCCGCTGTCGCCCAGGTGCCTTCGCCGAAGGAGTTCCTCGGCCACGAAGTGGGTGCCGACTACCAGTTGTGCAATTACACCGACATGGTGCGCTATTTCCGCGCCATCGACGCGGTCAGCGATCGCGTGGTGCTGCACGACATCGGCTCGACGAGCTACGGGCAACGGATGGTGATGGCGGTCATCACCTCGCCGGAGAACCACCGCCGCCTCGACCGGATCCGCGAGATCAGCCGCCGGCTGTGCCACGCCAAGGGGCTCGACGAAGCCGCGGCCAGGGCGTTGGCAGCGGAAGGGCGCGCCGTCGTCTGGATCGACGCCGGCCTGCATTCGACCGAGGCGATCGCCGGCCAGAACCTCATCGAGCTGGTCTGGCAGATGAGTTCGCGCAACGACGAGGAGGTGCAGCGGATCCTCGACGAAGTCGTGCTGTTGGCCTGCCCGGTCAACCCGGACGGATATGAGCTGGTCGCCAATGCCTATCGGGCGACCCGCAGCATGACCATTCCGGTGCTGTATCAGCGCTACATCGGTCACGACAACAACCGCGATTTCTACGCCTGCAACCAGATCGAGGCGACCAACGTCAATCGCGTATTCTACACCGATTGGTGCCCGCAGATCGTCTACAACCACCATCAGACGGCGCCGGCGAACACCATCATCTTCGTGCCGCCGTTCCGCGACCCGTTCAACTACCTGACCGATCCGTTGGTGATCCGCGGCATCGAGATCGTGTCGGCGCACATGACCAACCGATTCTGTGCCGAGGGCAAACCGGGGGTGATCTCGCGCAGCGGCGCGCCCTATTCGGGCTGGTGGAACGGCGGCCTGCGGTCGACCTGTTATTTCCACAACATCATCGGCATCCTGACCGAGTCGTTCGGCCGGCCCGAGCCGACGCCGATCCGTCAGCCGCTGGACCGGCGGCTGCCGTACGGCGACTACCCCGATCCGGTGCCGCCACAGACCTGGCACGCGCGGCAGACCGTCGAGTACCTGCAGACCGCCAACTTCGCGATCCTGGACTACGCGGCGCGGCATCGGGCCGAATTGCTGCGCAATTCGTGGTTCATGGGCAACCGCTCGATCCAGAAAGGCAGCACGGATCAATGGACGCCGACACCGGCATTGGTCGGAGCAGCGCGCCGTCGCGACGAGCCTGATTCGGTGTTCTCCGATCCGATGCTGCGCGACCCGCGGGTCTACGTATTGCCGGCCGATCAGATGGACTTCAATGCCGCGGTGCGGCTGGTGCAGGCGCTGCGCAAGAACGGCGTCGAGGTGCTGCGGGCGACGGCGCCGTTCTCGTTCAACGGCGTGGCGGTACCTGCCGGGTCGTTCGTGATCAAGACGGCTCAGGCGTTCCGCGCGCATGTGCTCGACCAGTTCGAACCGCAGTTTCACCCCGACGACATCAAGGACGGCAAGCCGGTGCCGCCGTATGACGCGGCGGGTTGGACCTATGCGATGCAGATGGACGTCGCGGTCCTGCGAGGCTACGAGGATTTGCCGGGTCCGTTCGAACCGGTCATCGATCATGGCCACAGTCTGCGGCGGACACTGCCCGTCGCCGCTGCCGGCTGGCAACTCGATCCGCGCGATTCGCACACCGTGATCGCGATCAATCGGCTGCTGCGCGCCGATCGCCGCGTCGAGTGGTCGCCGCGCGGGTTCTTCTTCGTGCCCAGGGACGATGGCGCGGCCGAGATCCTGGCGACCGCCGGGGATGCGCTCGGTGTTGCCGCGGTTGCCGTTGCGGCGGAGACTCGTGAAGCACGTGAGGCCCTGCGCCGGCCCCGCATCGGCCTGTTCGATGTGTTCGGCGGGCACATGCCGACAGGTTGGGACCAGTGGATCCTGAAGGAGTTCGAGTTCGGCGCGACGCAGGTCTTCGGTGATCGCGTCGAGGCCGGCGATCTGCTGCGCGATTACGATGCCCTGGTGTTCCACACCGGCCTGCCGGGTCCGCGTGATCTGGAACGGATGGCGACCGCGCGCGATCGTGAGCCGGAGGCGCTGACCAAGCTCGCGGCGGCATTGCCGAAGTTCGAGGATTGGAGCAATCTGGCGTCGCGGGCGACGCGGCTCACCGGTGAGCAGTCCCTGCCGGCGTTGCGGGCGTTCGTCGAGGGCGGCGGCACGCTGATTGCGCTCGGCGGCGAATGCGACAAGGTGATCCGGCACTTCGGATTGCCGGTCAAGGTCGGCACGCACATCGCGGATGCAAGCGCAGACGGTGGCGAACGGCGGACGACGCGCGAGGAGTTCTACATCCCCGGGTCGCTGCTGGCGATGCAGGTCGACACCGGGCATCCGCTGGCGAAGGGCATGCCGGCGGAGTTGGCGACGATGTTCAACAACGGCTCGGCGGTGCTGGAGGTCACCGACCCGAACGCGCCAATCGACGTCGTCGCGCGCTGGCGCGGCCGCGACACGCTGGTGTCGGGTTGGGCGATCGGTGAGGAGTTCCTGGTCGGCAAGGCCGCGGTGCTGTGTGCCCGGGTCGGCAAGGGCCGGGTCGTGTTGTTTGGCGCCGATGCGACCTATCGCGGCCAGCCGCTGGCGTCGTTCAAGCTGTTCTTCCACGCCCTGCTGACGGCGGCGAAGTAGGCACCACCGGCGGCATGAGCTGGGTCGGCGACTGGCAGAGGCGGGCTGCCGGTCGCGTTGGCATCCGCGCCCTCGGATCAGATGCCGACCATGAACAGCGCGGCGTCGGACGTTGCAACGCCAGGAAACGCCGAGCAGGGATTGCTGCCGGTACCGAACACAACCCACTGTGCACCGATCGACGCCCCCACAAGCGACCGGAGGCATGGGACCTGGATCGTGGTGTTGCTGGACCCGTTCTGGAGCGGTGGGAACCACGTGGCGAGCATTGGCAGTGCGGCGCAAGGACCGCAAGAAATCCCGAAACCCGGCGCGCCGAGGTTCAGTACGGCGAGCGTTGCACCCGGGTCGGCTCCCGCAAGGCGGAACTGCAGGCCCATTCCGAGACTGAACAGCCCATCGATGGTCTGCATGCCACCTCCTTGGCAGCCGCCGCCCAACGAGGCCGCACCGCGCCCGGGCATCGCAGTGGTCGTCAAGGCGGTGACGCCGACGACGTACAATGACTGAGAGTATGGGCTCCCCCAGTCATGGAACAGGATGCTGGTCAATCGCTCGGTCAAGAACGCCGGTGGTAGCACGAACTGTTGTTTGTCCAAGCGCGCGTTGCCTTCGGTCCACACCTCGATGGTCGTGGTTCCATTGATGCTGTTCGTGTAGTTGCTGTGCAACCAATCTCGCACGTTGACATTGCCAAGAAGTGGAAAGATGTATCGGGTACCCGCCGACCCGACAAACTCCACGGCCGCGTACGCGGCGTCGCTCCGACCCCAGCCCGTGTTCATGAGCGTATGCACCTCGATTACCCCGGGTGGCATGTCCACCGGCAGTATCGCGACACGCGGAGAACCTGGCGGCAGGGAGTTGGGGTTCCAGCTGGTGAATGTCTCCGTGGAGACGAGGAAAGGCACGTTGCCGAGAGTCACTGGCCCGGTGGGCAAGTTGAGCCAAGAATGGCCTTGCCACGTGTTGCCCCGGTGGTCCCAGTTCGCGATACACCCGACGCCAGCCGGATACCATGTCTGTGACGGTAGTGGGCTGGCAGCCAGCAGAAGCGAAGACATGATGCGCACTTGCATTGTATTGATGGTCGTGGAGGTTGGTAACTCGATGCAGGGTGGACACCGTGCCGCAGCGTCGGTCGAGCCAAAGAACGCCGAGAGCCTCGTCCAGCCGAATACTACCCGAGCAATCGGAGGCACGACAGTGAAGAACATGGTGCCAATCAGAATACCGTCAACAGGGCCCTCGACACGGTGTGACTCGAGACCCGGGACGGAGCGCTCGTGACATCGGTGTGCGGGCAGCGCGCGAGGTAATCACCAGCTACTAGGTTGGAGAATGTGACATGACCACTCACATCCGTGACGGTGTCGTCGGTGGCTTCGCGTACGACCCGACTTCCCCCGCCTGCATCCACCAACAGCAATTCGATCATCGCCCGCTCCGGGCGTCCATCGCGGCCCAATGCCAGCACGACGAGCGTTCCGGTGGCCGCAGGAGGCGGTAGCTGCGGCTCAGTCAGGAACGACAGTCGGCACGTCTGCGGGTGCCCCATCACGACCTGGGTTTCGATCTCGGCAACTGCGGGGAAATCCTCGAGCAACAATCGCTGCCCGCCGATGGCCAGAGGCGGTGTGACGAATCTGCCAACGGCGTCGGTCCCGACGACGACCGGTCGTCCGGGGCCCAGACCGTCCGGGAAACGAAGGCTGGTCTCGGCGACGACCTCGCCGTCCAGCAGGCATTCACCGCGCAACGGCGTGCCCTGAAGACGAATGGTGGCCGGCAGCGTGCACTGTTCTCCGGTCAGCGTGAACGCGAGTCGCGCGCTCGGGTGGGCTGGATGCTCCACGATCAACCGCCAATCCGCGGCGGCCAATCCAGGCCAGGTCATGCGACCATCGGACCCGCTGACGACCGTACGTTCGGTCATGGTCTGCGAGCCGCTGGCGCTGGTTCCAGGTGACCAGGCCTGGCTTCGATTGAGCAGCGCGATGTGGCCGCGGCATCCTGCCAAAGGGCTCCCATCGCGGTCGAGGACGATCGTGGTCGCGGTCAGCCCCCGTTCCAGGATCGGATGGACCGCGAGGTCGCCGCCTGCGGGTTGTGGAGGCAAGAACAAGAACGAATCGACGAAGTCGGCATGGCTGGCGAGCAGCACCCATTCGCCGCAGGGCACGTCGAGGAACTCGAACGAACCGTCGGGTGCCGCGGTGGTGGCGTGTTCGCTCCGAATGGCGGGCCAGATTGCGGTGGGAACCAGCGATACGCTGGCTCCGGCTGCGACACCGGCGCCAGTGAGCAGGACCCGACCGTGGATGCTGCAGGTGGCGACCGGCATCGTCGGCTCGGACGTCAGGGTTCCAAGCTCCGCTGCGTCGCGAGCGCTGTCTGCCAGGTGCGGCAGGGTCTCGGCGGTTGGCAGGCACTCGGGTGGCGACGTGGTCGCGCTGGCCGCTGCGGGGTCGGGGTCACCGCGCATCATGAGTGCTCCGATGACGATGGCGATGGTGATCGCGGTCGTGCGGATCAGGGCAGCGTTCTGGGGTGAGCGTCGAGGCGACACGGCGTTCCTCAGTGGGTGGCCGCGACTGCCAGCGTATCGAGCATCAGCGAACCAGCGGCGGCCAGCGAGTCGGCGCGCACCGCCGTTGGCGTCAGGCCGTAGTGCTTGCGGATGGTGGCATTGTCGCGGGCCGACAGGTTCGTCGCGGTCGACGCGTGATACATCACATCGGCCGGACTGCTCGAGTGGCTGTCGCCACTGCCGAAGTTGAACAGCCCATAAGCGTGCCCGAACTCGTGCAGCAGGACCGCAAGCAGCTCCGCATTGGTCAGCAGACGACCATCCAGCGGCGAACGCATGGCGATCGTCATCGTCATGCCGGTGACGAAGGTTGCGCCCGAGCGGCGGTACTCGACCTGTCCCACACGACTGCCACCGAGTCGACTGGTGAAGACGATCGACAACTTGGTGTAGTCGGCAGCGAACGGCGACTGATTGCCGAGCCGTCGGGTCGAAGTGTCGAAGGCTCGGGCCTCGCGGATGGCAGGCTTCCAGGCGTCGCGGGCCTGTTCGACCAGCGCGAGCATCGAACTGTTCCATTCGGGCGGGACGTTGACGTCGTCGATCTCGACCGGCACGACCACCGAAGTGGCACCGCGTCGCGGTGTCCAGCGAAAGTGGTCATTGGGTACGGTGACTTCGCTCAGGTAGTCCTGGCTGACTGGCGGTGGCGAGTCGTTCTTCTTGTTGCAACAGGCAGTCAGCAGACCCGTCAGCAGGACCAACAGCGAGAGGAACGTGTTGCGGCCAGGTGGGGGCATCGTGTTCATGTCGGATTCATGGCCACGACGGCCGCGAACCGAACAACCCGTTCTTGCACCAAGGAGATCGAGTTGGTGCGTTCCCGGGCTCCGCACGGTCGCAGACGGAGTGTCAGGCTACTGCCCGATCCGGGCCGCCGCGGCGTTGGTCACGGTCGCTCCCGCGGAGTTCACGCCCGGGTCCAGGACCATACCCTGGTTGTAGAACTGCACGCCAAGCAGGCCAGGGGAACTCGGGATCACCTGAACGAAGGACGCAACACCGCCGTTGACGCCCAGCAAGATGGTCGTGTCGGGGCTCATCCAGAGCGTGCAGCCAGGCATTCCGATGCTCTGCAGGTCCGTGGGCAGGGTGACCATGCCCCAGTTCGTAGCGGAGAATCCGAACGCAAGGAATGCGGCGGTCGACGACGGCAACGACTGCAGCTCGATCGTGAAGGGTGAGCCGAGCCACGGCCTCAGATTGCCACTGGACCAAAGTCTCGGACTACCTGCAGACCCGTTGCAGCCGGTTCCAAGACGCTGATAGAAGGCCGAACAGCTCGCCGCGGCGACGTAGAACGTGCCGAAGAACTCATTATCGGCGTGGTTGGGGTTGCCCACGACCTCGCGGAACTCGACGCGATCGAACGCCGCCATCGACGACCAACCCACGAAGGCGGCCACATCGTCTGGTGCGTCGAATGGGAAGGTGTCGATCGCCACGCCGGCGCGCCGCAGGGTCACGGTGAACGTCGAGCTCGTGCAAGTGATGCAGCCACACGCATTTGCCCAGGGGCAGGACGCGCTTGGCTCGTGGAAATCAACTCCGAGCTCGGTCATCGGTGTCGCCAGGTCGACGTTTAGGTTCTCGATCCCGCTGATGACGATCTCGTGCCCGGGCAACAGTGTGCTCCAGTCGGCTGGAAAGCTCGGCGTGGGGTTGGTGGTGCCACCGAGGTAGAGCTCCAGTGAGGGGCTTGCGATCGAGAACGTCAACGGACCGACGATGACACTCGCGGCAGAGCCGCCCGGAATCAGACCACGCTGAGGGATGGCCACTGCCTGGTTCGCGCAAGTCGAGCCTTGGAAGGCGACTTTGTCGGACCACACGACGGTGCCC
Source organism: Planctomycetota bacterium (assembly GCA_016713175.1). Lineage (GTDB taxonomy): Bacteria > Planctomycetota > UBA1135 > UBA1135 > UBA2386 > JADJPQ01. Next base: position 130,111 of record JADJPQ010000013.1, on the reverse strand, counting down.
GCCGGGGTCGTGAACGTCGGCGCCTGGGCGGCGGCGCCGGCAGCCAGCCAGAAGACCGCCAGCGTCCGCTTCCTCGTGGCGAATCGGGTTGCCGGTGGCGTGGAGCGCGGGTTCATCCGTTGCCGCCGTTCATGCGTGGTAAGGTTCCAAGTGGGGCCGTTCATGATCATCGCGTCGACGTCGGACAGGCGGGCCGGTTGGCCAGTGATCGAGATGCTATCGCCGCGGTGCCGGCAGGGGCGTGGTCAGTCGGTGACGAGCCGCAGGCCGCCGTTGCCGCGGTCCACGATGCGGTACGATCTGCCGGCAATCACGTTGAAGTCGGTCCAGCGGCAGCTCGAGTTCGGGCATTCCCAGAGCGCCACCGTGTCGTGAGAGCTGGCCAGCTGCAGCCGCAGGATGCCGCCGGGATGGAAGGAGTGCGTGACGGTGCCCAGGCGCACACTGATGCCGTACGGGTAACTGGAGCCGTAGCTGATCGTGATCTGGAACGATGGTCGTGGCGCGCTGGTGTCGAATCGGAGTTCGGTCGGAGTCAGTCCATACAGGCCTGCCATCGTGGCCTCATCGGCGGGCGACAGTGTGGTCCACGACGAACTCGGAGTCATGACGTTGCCGGGAGTCGTCGTGTGCCCTTGCTCGCTGCCGAATCGGTACAGGCCGTAGGCATGGCCGAACTCATGCAGTGCGATGGCAGAGAGTTCGTCGATCGTGAACCACCGGTTGTTCACCGAAGACCAGGTCCCAAGCGTCATTTCGACGATGCGTACGACACCGGGGACATCGCGCTGGATGCCGACGTATCCGGCGCGGCCATTGCCGGCGTCCTGGACGAAACGGATGTGCAGTTTCGCCGTGTCGGTTCCAAACGGCGAGTCGCTGTCCAGCCACCGGGTGCTGGTGGCGATCGGCCGCACCGTGCGGATCGATGGCAGCCAGGCGTCGCGCGCTCGTTCGACTGCGCCGCGGACGTTGGCGGCGTCCATCGCCCCGGGCAAGGTCGTCATGTCGATCTCGATCGGCACGACGATCTCGGTGGCGTCGAAGCGCGGTGTCCAACGGAACACCTCCGTCGGGTCGACAGCCTCGTTCAGGTAGGACGTGGTCGGTCGTACGGAAGGTGGGTTGGGGTCCGGGTTGGGGTCCCCGCCGTCATCGCCGCCATGGCCGGAACAGGAGCCCAAGAGGCAGGCAAGTGCCGGCAGCCAGCACGCCGCGAAAGAACGCATGGCAGGAGGAGTCGTTGCGGTTGTCCGTTGGCTCATGGCCTGTTCATGGCCAGCCAACCTGCCGGGCGAACGGATTCGCGGCGCTTCAGCCGTTCACCATCATCGATCGATCGCTCTGGTCGCCCGCACGCCCGTAGAGCCCAGCTTGAAGGTCGCGACCACGGTCTCACGATGCGCCACCCGACTGAACGCGGGGCCCTGAGTCCAGGCACCGCCGCGTGAACCGCGGAGGTCCGGCCGCCGCCCGCGCAATTGGCCAGTGCCCGACTCGATGCCGTCGCCGTACGGCGCCGGCTCGTCCAGCACCCACTCGCGGACGTTGCCGATCACATCGTGCAGGCCGAACGGATTCGGCCGGAAGGACCCGATCGGCGCGTGGGGCACGAAGCCGTCGTCGAAGTCCTTGGCAAAGGGTGTGTCCTTGTTGGACGGCGGGAACTCCCACAGCCGCTGGTCGGCGATGTTGCCCGCCGGCAGTCTCCCGGCGCCGCCGTGCACCGACGCGAAGTCCTCGCCTGTCCACCAGGCAGTCTCGGTGCCGCCGCGGGCCGCGTACTCCCATTGCGCTTCGGTGGGCAGGCCCAGGCCCATCCGCTTCATCAGGTGCCAGGCCTCGAACCAGGTGACGGATTCGATCGGGTGCTGCAGCGTGACGATCCGTAGTTCGGCTGGTGCGTTCGGTGACAGGTTCGGCGGATTGGCGGCCGGGTTGCGGCCGTCGTCGAGCCGCTGCCATTGCCCTTGGCTGACTTCGTGTTTGCCGATGAAGAACGGGTCGAGCCGGACCGCGGTCAGCGGTAGTTCGTTGGCACGGGCTCCGGCATCCGAGCTTCGCGCGCCCAGGGTGAACTCGGCACCGGGCAGCAGTACCAGAACGATGGCGCTGCTGGCGTCCAGAGCCAGTTGGTGGGTGGCGGCTTCCCGCGTCGGTACGGTACCCGACCGCAGGAACGCGAATTCCTCGAGACCACTGGCGGGATCGCGACCAAGCGGCACCAGTCCTGGTTGTGGTGCAAGTTGCAGACCACCAAAGCGCGGATCGGCGGCGACCCGCGTGGTGCACTCGTGCCATGCGTCGGCGTACGCGACGCAGGTCCGTGCGGTGACGGTTTCGGCCCACTCGAGACCGCGGCGTACGCGTGCCATCTGGCTGCCGCTGCCCTCGCCAAGCGGTCCATCCAGGGCCGACTCCAAGCGGTCGGACGCCAGGCTCACCCAGGTGTTTGGTAGCGAGTCGGCGAAGCGTCCGCGGGAACGCAGATCCCGCAACAACACCGGCAGGCGTTCCTTCGCGACCTGCGCGGCCTCCAGCCAGCGGCGCAACATCGCGCCTTGTGCCGGAGTTTCCGGGATGGCCTCGACAGTCACTGCCCGCAGCATTTCGTCGACGCCGAGCGCGGACTCGATCGTCGTGAGTTGTTCGCGGATCGCCGTGCTGGTCCGTTCCGCAGCGGCTGCCTCAACCGTGGCCGACACCGTTGCCAGCAGGCTTGCCCCCAGAGCACCGACCGCGATCGTTGCCCACCGGTGTCGCCGGACGAACTTGCGGATCCGGTAGCCCACGCTCGGCGGCCCCGCCAGCACCGGACGGCCATCGAGGTAGCGCGCGATGTCGTCGGCCAGCGCGGTGGGCGACGGATACCGCAGTTCGGGTTCCTTCGCGGTCGCCTTCAACACGACCCAATCGAGGTCGCGCCGCAGTTCGCCGGTCAGGGCGGCCACCGACATGCCGCGCGCCGCCGCGCGTTCCCCGGCCTGCCGCCGAAGCAGCGTGGCGCTCGGTCGCGGCGGCGGCTCCTCGTGCAGCACGCGCTCGAACTCGGCCCAGCCAAGGTGCCGAAGTCGCTCCGATGGGAACGGCAGTTCTCCGGTCAGCAACTCATGCAGCATCACACCGAGCGCGTAGACGTCGGTACGCGTGTCGATCGCGGCGGTCCGGCCGGCCGCCTGCTCGGGCGACATGTACTCGCGCGTGCCCTGCACGACGCCTGGCTCGGTGACGGCCGCGCCCGGCGACGGCGCGCGGTCGATGGCCCGAGCAATGCCGAAGTCGATGATCTTCGGTATGGGCGCGCCGTCGCGATCGGCGACCAGCACGTTGCCGGGTTTCAGATCGCGGTGGATGACGCCGCGGCGATGGGCATGTTCGACGCCGGCGCAGATGCGCTGGAACAACTGCAGGCGCCCGGCGATCGGCAGTTCGTGGGCGTCACAGAACTGGGTCAGCGGGACGCCATGGACCAGTTCCATCGCCAGGTAGGGATCGCCGGCCGCGGAACGTCCGGCGCCGTGCACCTTGGCGATGGCTTCGTGGTCCATCGCCGCCAGCGCCATGGCTTCGAACTCGAACCGCTGTTGCGCGTGGTCGTCGAGCAGGCCAGGGCGCATGACCTTCAACGCGACGCGGATCGGCGGCGACCCGGCGGTTTCGGCGCGATAGACGACACCCATGCCGCCGCGTTCGATCTCGTCGATCACCCGATACGGGCCGATCGTAGTCCCCGGGGGTGCGGCCGTTCGCAGCAGGTCGCGCAACAGGCTTTCGGCACGGCGGGTGTCGGGACCTGGATCGGGGCTGGGTTCCGGCTGTTCCATGGTGGCTTGCGACTGTGAGATTGTCGCGCGCCGGTGTTCGGTTGGCCACCCACCTTGCCATCAGTGGTGCAACGATGTTCCATGGTCCTGGCTACCCGCAAATGCACGAGTCCCACGAACCAGCTGCGGGATCGCCGCTGGATGCGTTCCTGGATGAGTTTCTGGCCCGCCACCGCGGGCAGTTGTTGGAACACGCTCGCTGGGTGATGCGCGGTGTGCCGCGCTTCGTCGAACCCGAGGACGTGGTGCAGGCGGGAACGCTGAGTTTCTGCCTGTACCTGCGCAAGCAGCAGGAGGCGATGGTCGAGCATGGCCTGTTGACACTGGCCCGGCAGTGTGTCGAGCGGGCGAATGGGGACCTGCTCAAGTGGTGGCGGGCGCAGAAGCGTCAGGGCGAGATCGCCGCCGCGCCGTTGCCATCGAGCAGCATCGCGCCGGCGCAAGAGCAGACCGGGCCGGCGACTTCGGCAGCCCAGCACGAACGGCAGCTGCGGCGGCAGCAGGCTGTCCACCAGGTGATTGCGGCAATGGAACCGCTCGATCGCCGGATCATGGAACTCCGGTTGGAGGATGAGGAGCTGTTCACGTTCAAGCGCATCGGCGAGCTGGTGCAGATGAAGGAAGACGCCGTGCGGATGCGCTATCGGCGCGCGATCCAGTGGATGAAGGCGCGGTTGCCGGAACTGCTGCCCGGGGACAGCGAGTTCGGCCCTCTGGCCGGCGCCGACGACTGACGCTGCGGCCGGTGGGCGAATCCTGTTCGGCGGCAGCAGGGAATCGCCATTGGGTGTGTGGAACCGATGAACACGCAACCAGCCCAAGATTCCCACCTGAAGGTGTTTCTGGACGACTTCCTCGCCCGCCAGCGACCGGAACTGCTCCGGCACGCAGCCAGCCTGATGCGTGGGCGGCGGTGGCCGTTCGACGCCGACGACGTCGTGCAGAACGGGACGCGCGACTTCTGCGCCTATCTGCACCGGTGCCCGACGCCCGAACTGGGTGAGCGGCTGGCGACGTTGGCGCGATTGTTCATCGAATCGGCGTTCCGGGCGTTGCGTCGGCGGGCCGGTGGGATCGACCAGCCGGTGCCGACCGAGATCGAGATCCCGGGTGCGGGACCGGGACCTCGCACGGAGTTCATGATCGCCGCGGACGCAGCGGCACGCGCGGCAGCGCTCGCCGCAGCAATCGCGACGCTGGACCCGATCGATCAGGACATAGTGCGTCTGCGCCTGTCGACCGAGGCCACGTTTGCGAGCATTGGCCAGCAACTGGGTCTGTCGGCTGACGCGGTGCGCATGCGGCACGCACGGGCAGTGAACCGGCTGAGGCCGTTGTTGCTGCCGGTGGTGGGAACGAACACCGAGCCGACTCAGCGTCCCGCGGCGCGACGAGGACAGGCGGACTCCGCTTGATCTGACCGCGACTTCGAGTGGGTGGATACGTTGCGCCCGCGCGGCATGACCGGAGTCGTGGTGGAAGAGCGGGACGCGCCGCGCACCTCCTCGCCAGGCTATTGCGTCGACTTGACGGATTCTCGTTCGCTCGGCGGGGCGGTCGACCATGAGTTGTTCGTGCGTGATCGCGCACGACACCCGGGCTCCGTCTCGCACTACCGCGATGCCCGCCGCCGGGATGTCTCCCCAACCAGACGCGAGAGAACCGTGAACAGTCGTCCTTTGTCTTCCCCATCCCTCCCAGAGGCACCTGGCCGTGACGCACAAAGGCGCCGAATCACCGCCGTCGGTATCTTGGCGACGCTCTTCGGGGTGACCAGTTTGAGCGCGCAGATCCAGCCACTCCCCGTCGCGGAGTGCTCCGACGCCGGGTTGATCAATGTGCGATGTTTCGGTGCTCGTGGCGACGGCGTCTCAGACGATACGGTTGCCTTGCAGGCCGCATTTTCCTTCATCGCGGCCAACGAAGGGAAGCTGTATCTTCCCACTGGCGTGTACCTGACGCGTCCCCTCACCATCGTCACCGCACACACCGAAAAGAACTTCACGATCGTCGGCGACGGCCGGCGCACGACCGAACTACGGGCAATGTCGGGCAGTGCGCCGTTGCTGACCATCGGCGACGGGACGAGGCTCGTCAATTACATCGGAATCAGTGGTCTGCGGTTCAACGGTGTGACCCAGACTGCCGTCGGAATCCATCTGAACCATGTTGCCAACTCGGTCTTCCGCGACGTCTACGTCGAGAACTGCAGTGATGGGCTGTTCCTCAGCGGCACCCTGGCATGCGGGTTCTACGAATGCGATTTCAAGGACAACCGGGTCGGCGTCGAAATGATGGCGAATTCGCGGGCCACCGCCAACCTGCTGCGTTTTCGGGATTGCGCATTCACCAGCAATCGTGAGTGGGCCCTGCAATGCCGCCACGTCATGATGTTGATCCTGGACGGATGCCAGATCGAGGACAACGGCAATCCGCAGAACCGGAACGCGACGGGCGGAATCTGGGTTGACGTCAAGAACTTCCCGGCCGCGGGCACGCATCATTGGTCCCAGGTGATCATCCGGCAGTGCTGGCTCGAACAGAACCACGGTCGTGCGGTCAGTCTGAATGGCGGATGGATCACCATCGACAATTCCCTGTTCATCCTGAATCCCGTCGATGGCATCGTCGCAGACGCCGCCAGTCTGCAGATCAATTCGACGATCAGTCCGAGTGCGGGGGTCGGTCTGCAGGTGACGAGCGTCGGACGTGTGGCCGTGATCAGCTCCACCCTGGCGGGCGCTTCCTTGCCGCCGAACACCTGGGTGCGGCCGTAGAGGTGGGCGAGTCCCCGGCCGTGCAAGAGTCGCACGAGCGGGGTTCTGGCAGCGCGTGATCCGTCGCCTATTGCCCGGCCATCAACTGCGCCAACCGCTTGCTGAACGCCGCGGGATCCACCGGCAGCGCACCCTCGGCCAGCCGCGCCTGGTCGAAGAGCAGCGCACTCCACTCCGCAAACCGCTGCTCGTCGGTCATCGCCTGCATTTTCCGGATCACCGGGTGATCCGGATTGACCTCCAGGATGCGCTTCTGTGCCGGCACGTCGTGTCCCGCCTCGCGCAGGATCCGTTCCTGCCGCGCGCTCATGCCGTGTTCATCCGACACCAGGCACGCCGGTGAATCGGTCAACCTGTCGGTCACCCGGACCTCCTTGACGTGCTCCGACAGCGCCGTCTTCGCGCGTTCGAGCACCGAGCCGAGTTCCTTCTGTTTCTCTTCCTTGTGCTTCTTCTGCTCGTCGGTCTCCGGCAGATCGAGCGCGCCCTTGGCCGCCGCGGTGAACGGCTTGCCGTCGAACTCGCGCAGCGCATCGACGACCCATTCGTCGATCTGATCGGTCAGCAGCAGCACCTCGTAGCCGCGTTTGCGCAGCGCCTCGATGTGCGGGCTGCTGCGCGCGGTCGCGAGATTGTCGGCGGCGACCCAGAAGATCGCCTTCTGGTCCGCGGGCATCCGGCCGACGTAGTCCTTCAGGCCGTGCAGCGCGTCGTCCTTGTCGGTCCGGAAACGCAGCAGCGCCGCCAGCCGTTCGCGCGACTCGACGTCGTGGTAGACGCCTTCCTTCAGGTTGCGGCCGAACTCGTGCCAGAACGTCTCGTAGCGGCGGACCTGCTGCTTCTCGCCGTCGAGTTCCTGTTCGGTCTCGCCCTCGGCGGCCAGTTCTTCCAGCAGCGTCAAGGCCTTGCCGACGACCTGCTTCTTGATGAAGCGCGTGGTGGCGTCGCGCTGCAGGATCTCGCGCGAAACGTTCAGCGGCAGGTCTTCGCTGTCGACGACGCCGCGCAGGAAGCGCAGCCATTCGGGCACGATCTCCTGCGCGTCGTCCATGATGAACACGCGCTTGACGAACAGCCGGACGCCGGACTTCCGGCGTTCGCCGAGGTCGAACGGCGCCTTTTGCGGCACGAACAACAGGCCGGTCAGTTCGTGCGTGCCCTCGACCTTGAAGTGCGTCCAGGCCAGCGGGTCCTGCCATTCATGCGACAGCGACTTGTAGAAGTCGACGTACTGCGCGCGCTCGACCTCGCTCTTGCTGCGGGTCCACAATGCGCGGGCCGCGTTCAGCGTGTTCCACTCGACCTTCTTCTCGGCGCCGTCGCCGCGTTCGACCTGCATCCGGATCGGCCAGCGCACGTAGTCGCTGTACTTGCGAACCACGGTCCGCACCGGCCATTCGTCGAGGTACTCCTTGGCGTCGGCCTTCAGGTGCAACACGACGTCGGTGCCGCGGCCTTTGCGTTCGCTCGGCCGGATCTCGAAGTCGCCCTTGGCCTCGCTCTCCCAGATCCACGCGTCGTCGCTGCCCGCCTTGCGCGACAGCACGGTCACCGAATCGGCGACCAGGAACGCCGAATAGAAACCGACGCCGAACTGGCCGATCAGCGACAGATCCTTCTTCTGCTCGGCGGCCAGTGACTGCATCAGCTTCTTGCTGCCCGAACGTGCGATCGTGCCGAGGTTGCCGATCAGTTCGTCGCGGGTCATGCCGACGCCGTTGTCGCGGATCGTCAGCGTGCCGGCGGCGGGGTCGCGGATCAGTTCGACCCGCAGCTCCTTGTCGTCGCCGAGCAGGTCGTGTTCTTGCAGCGCGCGGAAGCTCAGCTGGTCCAGCGCGTCGCTGGCGTTGCTGATCAGCTCGCGCAGGAACACCTCGCGGTGCGAATAGAGCGAGTTGACGACGAGGGCGAGGACCTCGTTGACCTCGGCTTGGAAGACATGCTTCTCGACGGTCGTTGTCATGGGTCTTGGTGTTCTTTCGGGGCGAACAGGATTGCGACAGGAACGGGCACAGACAAGGGGTCAGCGGCCAGGAAGGCCGGGAACCGGCAATCGGAGCAGATCATGGGCGACGACGATGCGGCCGCCGAAGCGCCGGCCGGCCTGGGCGACGACGTCGGTGCCGTCGCACTCGGGGTAGAAGTGGGTCAGCACGAGGGTCCTGGCGCCGGCGCGCTCGGCGTGCTCGCCAGCGGAGCCGGGGGTCAGATGGCCGTCGACGCGCTGTTCGTCCGGGAAGGCGGCGTCGCAGACGAACAGATCGGTGTCGCGCGCCAGCAGGACCAGTTCGTCGCAAGCGTCGGCGTCGCCGGAGAACGCCGCGGTACCGATGCCATCGTCGAAGCGGTAGCCGAGACTCTGTGCGGTGTGGCGGATCGGCAGCGCGGTGACCTCGAGGTCGCCGAGGTCATGACGACCGGGGCCGATCTCCTGCAACTGCAGTTCGTAGTCCCGCGGGGACAACCACGGCCAGACCTCGGTCAGCGTGCGAACGAACCGTTCGAGGCCCGGTGCCGCCAGCACGCGCAGCGGTTTGCGGTCGGCGTAGCGCGGGTTGCGCAGTGCGAACAGCAAGGGGCCGAGGTCGGCGCAGTGGTCGGTGTGATAGTGGGTCAACAGCACCGCATCGAGATCGGCGAGGTCGACGCCGGCCTGGGCCAGACGGCGCAGCGAGCCGGGGCCGCAATCGACCAGCACCTGCTGACCCTTCGCCTGCACAAGGTAGCCGGCGGGAAAGCGATCGGGCACCGGCACGGCCGTTCCCGAACCGAGGATGGTCACCAGCATCGCACGACAGGGTACTGTCCGCCGCCGTGCAACGACTTCCCGAACCGGGTGTCCTGACCAGGATGTTCCGTTTCCTGCAGCAGGGCGTGTGGGCTGGTGATCTGCAGCACATGGCGTCGTGGCGCCGCTCCGGGGTCGCGAGCTTGCGCGTGCTGTCGCACCTGATCGGCAGTTTCCGCAGCACCGGCAACAGCCTGCAGGCGGCCGGACTGACGTTGGTCACGCTGCTGGCGTTGGTGCCGATGCTGGCGCTGGTGTTCGCGGTCGCCAAGGCGCTGGGCTACGCCGACAAGCTCGAACAGCAACTGCTCGCGGTGGCGGCGCAGTGGCCGAAGGACCTGCAGGCGGCGATCGAATCGCTGCGGCAGATGGTCGCCGCCGTCAACTTCAGCGCGCTCGGCCTGCTCGGTCTGGTGACCGTGCTGTGGTCGGGTCTAGCGCTGTTCGCCCGCGTCGAGGATGCGTTCAACGTCGTCTGGCGAACGAAGAAGAGCCGGGCGTTGCACCGCCGGCTGACCGACTTCGTCACGCTGACGGTCATCGTGCCGCCGCTGGCGGTCGCGGCGCTGGTCGGCAGTTCGCTGCTCGGCAGCATCGCGATGCTCGACAGCCTGCGGCAGAACGAGTGGCTCGGCTGGCTCGCCGAGGCCGGACTCGGCTTCGTGCCGCACGTGCTGCTGTGGGTCGCGTTCGCGGCGCTCTACAAGATCATGCCGAGCGCGAACGTCCGCTGGTCGGCGGCGGCGGTCTCTGGCATCGTCGCCGGCTCGTCGCTGATCCTGCTGAACGGTGTCTACGTGCGGTTCCAGGTCGGCGTTGCCAATGCCAATGCGTTGTACGGCACGCTCGCGGCGCTGCCGCTGCTGTTGATCTACCTGCAACTGACGTGGACGGTCGTGCTGGCCGGGGCCGAAGTCGGGTATGCGGTGCAGAACCTGCAGCGCCTGCGCGGCGGCGCACCATTGCCGCCGCCGTCACCGGCGGTGGTGCAGCGGATCGCCTGGCACCTGCTGGCCGACGGCGCGCGCGCGTTCCGCGGGGGCCAGCGCGGCGTTCGCCTCGCCGACGTCTGTGCCCGTCTCGATCTGCCGCCCGAACACGTCGAGCAGGTCGCGCAACGGCTGCTGGCCGGCAACGTGCTCGTGCGTCTGGCGGGCGATCCAGAACTGCTGATGCCGGCGCGGCCGCCCGAGTTGATTGCGTTGCCCGAGGTGTTGGCGGTGCTGGCCGGTGACGGCGATCAGGCACTGGCGCGCGTACGGCTGCCCGAGGCCGAAGAACGGCAGCTCGAACGGGCAAACGAACTGACCCGCGAACAGTTGGCGCGTTTGACGTTCTGAACGTCAGTTCCGATCGGCGCCGTCGCGGACCGGCAGGTACATCGCCAGGGTCGCCGCCAGCGTCGCGCGATCGGTCGGTTTCGGCAGATGGCCATTGCAGCCGGCGCTGAGGCAGTGCTCGGCGTCACCGGACAACGCGTCGGCGGTCAAGGCGATCACCGGGGTCTGATCGCCCCGTTCGCGGATCCGGCGCACGGCGGTCAGGCCGTCCATCTCCGGCATCTGCATGTCCATCAGCACGAGATCGAACGAATCGTGTTCGAGCAGGTGGAGCGCGACGATGCCGTTCTCGGCCAGTGCGACGTCGACCCCGGTCTTCTGCAGCATCCGGCACAGCACGAGCTGGTGGTCCGGGCTGTCCTCGACCAGCAGCACGCGACCGCGCAGGCGATCGCTGCGGTTGGACCACGCCATCGGTGCGTCGGTGGTCTGCTTCGGTTCCTGCTCGAGTTCGATCTCCCAGTCCTCGGCCGAACGCAGCGGCAAGGCGAGCCGGAACTCGCAACCGTGGCCGATCCGGGGGTGCACGGTCAGATCGCCGCCCATGGTGAGCGCCAGTCGCTTGGCGAGCACGAGGCCGAGGTTCAGTTGTGCGGTTGGCGTGTCGGATGGTGCGACGGCGTAGAACGTGTCGAAGAACGTCTCGGCCTGGTCCTCGGCAAGGCCCGGCCCCTCGTCCTGGACGACGAACGTGACCCCGGTGTCACTCTTGCTGATGCGCAGATCGACGGCGCCGATGCGGGTGGCGGCGACCGCCTGTTCGAGCAAGGCGGCGAGCATCTGGCGGATGCGGCGAGCATCGCCGTGTACCCAGCGAGGCAGGTCCGCGGCGGCGGTCATGCGCACGTCGACACCCTTGTCGAGGGCAGTCGGACGAGCGGCGTCGACGGCATCGGTGATGATCTTGTCCAGGGCGAACGGTTCGCCGGCAATCGACAGTTCGGCGCGGCAAAGACGCTCGAGGTCCTCGACCTGGGCAAGAACGGCCCCCAGCCGACGGCCGTGGGTGACGATCGTCTTGGCGTGTGCTCTTGCTTGCTCGGCGTCACCGTGTTCCTGCAGCAGCTCGGCGGCGCCGAGAATCGTCGTCAGCGGCGTGCGGAGTTCGTGGCCGACGCGGGCCAGCACGTTGTCGAGTGGCACCAGCATCGGGGCGGCGGCGATTCCGGAGTTCGTTGGCGTGGTCGTGGCCGTCTGCGGCGGGCCACCCGGCTGACCCGGCGGCGCGCGCCGGCCAAGCGTCAGACCGAACACCGCGAACAGGCCGCCCAACGCCGCGAGCAGGCCGGCGGTGTGCTGCCACGCCGTCGCCTGCAGCAGCGCGTTCTGGCGCCAGCGCATGGTTGCGGCGCGCGCCTCGGCGACGCGCTGCTCGGCGGCGGCCGCGCGTTCGCCGAACAAGCGCGTCAGTTCGCGCGCGCGCTCGGCGGTTCGTTCGGCGGTGGCTGCTTCGGCGATCGCGGCCAGGGCGACGGTCGTGGCGGCATCCGGGATCAGCTGCTCGGCGACCCGACCCTGGTCGCCGGCCTGGGCTTGCTGCAGCATGGCCTGCTGCAGTCCATCGGCGCGCAACAAGCACGCGCAGACGGCGGCGGCGACAATTGCGGCGAGGTTGGGAACTTGTTCTTTGGTGGTTCGCGCCTGGGAGAACACGAACGGCAGCACACCGACGAGCTGCAGCGTGGCGGCGATGGCGTCGCAACCGTTGACGCCGAGACCGACGGCAAGCGAACCGAGACCGGTGGCGGCGAGCAGTTGCGCGAGGTGGCGTTGGCCGAGACGGCCGTGATCGGCTGCCGGCGAGCCGAGCACGCGCTGCGCCATCACTGCGGCGAGGATGGCGGCCGGCAGTTCGATCGGGCGCCAATGGAGTCCGAACGACCAGACCGGTTGCAGCGGACTCTCTTCGTGCAACACGTGCAGCAGTGCCGTCAGGCCGATGCCGAACAGCGCGACTCGCCACGGTTCGGCACGAAGGGTGGTCGACCCCGGCCGTGGCAACAGGCACCATGCCGCGGTCGCGAGCAACGCCCATGGCAGCAGTGGCATGACGCCAGTGCCGCGGACGGTCAGCGTGTCGAGTGCTTGCAGGCCGGCGCCGACGACGAGACCGCATCCGAGCAGCAAATCGGTGCGCGAACGCCCGGCCGGATTGCGGAGCAGCAGACATGCCGCAGTTGCCCAGGCAATCGCGGCGAAGGCCTGCAACAGGAGAGTCGCGACCATCGGGTCCATGGGCCGAGCATCGGAAAGACCCAGTCCAGGACTGATGCTGTTCCGCTGTCGACTTGGTCGACGTCGCGCATCGCATCAATCGACCCGGCGGACGGCTCGATCGGGATCACCGAAGGCCATGGCTGCCCGGAACTGGACTCGGGTTCACCGGATGAAGAAGGACTGGACAGCGCTGCGCCCGAGTTCGACGCCAGTCGGAGACAGGAACCGCGCCTGCACGCCTACGACCCCGGAGGTCGGGAGCTGGTGCAGTTGGATCTGCGTCCGAAGCTGGATCTGCATTTGCAGTCGGCCCTGGGCATCGGTGAAGCCTTCGGCGAGCAAGGTGCTCGGACCCGGCGGCTGGGTCGGGTCGGGGTTGATGGTGTGGAGCCGAACGCGACAGCCCATGCATTCGCCGGCGAGCGCTTCGATCATGACCGCCCGATGAGCAGGTCGGCGAGGCGGTCACCATCGACGTCGCCGAGGGCTGCGATGGCTGGTCCGCCCACACCCGTGGAGTACTGATGCGGCGAGCGGAAGCGGTAGAGCAACTGGCAAACGGGCGAAGCCCGATCACCGAACAGAATCCGGCGGTGACGCTCTGCGTGCGACCGGATCGTCACCGTCGGCCCGGCTCGCGGCGAGGGCCTGGCGGTACTCCTCCGGCGTATTGACGGTGGCCAGACAGCTCCGGAACGGCGCAGCGGCCGGCAGTGTGTCGACATCGACGATGTTCGCACCCGGCAGTTGCGCAATGGAACGGGGAGAGCGGATGCCACCAGCCAACAGTTCATCGATCGGCGACAGGCACTCGACGCGGAGCGCTGAGCACAGCGGCTGCAGGATGCCGTCATGTCTTGGCATCACCAGCCGATGTTCGCCGAGCCGTTCCGCCAGCCAGGCGATGCCCGCAGCGTTCAGGAACGGTGCATCACACGCCGTGACGAACACCCGATCGCGCGCGGCCGCCCCACCGCTCTGCAGAGCGCGGAGTCCGGTGGCGATCGCTGCCAGCGGCCCCGCCTCGGGACGCTCATCGGTCACCAGGTCACAGCCCCCGGGCACCCGAAGTTGCTGATCGCCACCGCGACCGACGACGACGACCCGCAGTGCACCGGCCCGCACCGCCGCCGCCGTCCGTTCGAGCAGCGTCGTGCCACCGAACGGCAGCGCCTCTTTCGGCTGACCCATCCGCCGGCTGCGACCGCCAGCCAGAATCAGTGCCGCTTCGAGCATCACTCCCTTTTCCCGCACCGACCGTCGTGCGACAAGAGCCTCGGCAACCGTCGCCATGAACCAACCGCTACCACGCGCCGTCGAGCTGGTCTCCCCGTTCCTGCTGAAGATCACCTGGAAGGACGGCATCGTCACCGAGCACACCGCCCGCGATCTGCGCCTGGCGTGCCCGTGCGCTGGCTGCATCGAAGAGACCACCGGCCGCGCGCTGCTCGATCCGGCGAGCGTGCCCGCCGACATCCTGCTGCTGGTGCACGAACTGGTCGGCCGCTACGCCTTGGCGTTCACCTGGAGCGACTTCCACAAGACCGGCATCTTCAGTTGGCCGTATCTGCGACGCCTGGCCGGTCACGGAGCGGCGTCGTGAAGGCGAGGCACTGGCAGGAATGCGAAGCGACGTGCCAGCGGGTGCTCGATGCGCTCGATTGGGCGGCGCTCGGGGAGATCTACTTCCATTGGGGTGGGGTCGAGTTCTGGCAGGAACGGCGACCGCAGGTGCTGGTGGCCGGGTTCGAACTGGCGCGCCAGCTGCTGCGGCGCGTGCCGACGGGCGGCAGTTCGCTGTGGGTCGGCGCTGGCGTGGCCGAACTGCCGGTCCTGCTTGCGGAGACGATGATCCAGGGCCGGAAGGTGCGGGCCACCAATCTGCGGGCGCGCGAATGTGAAGTGTTGAACGCGGCGCTGCAGCAGGTGGCGCCGATGGCGACAGCCAGGTTTGAGGCGATCGACGCGGCGCAGGCCGCGACGGACGGCGGCTACGACCATCTGGGGTGCATCAGTGTGCTGACCGACCCGGAGACGTGGCCGTTGTTGTCGGATGTCGCCTACGGGCGGATTGCCCCGATCCAGATCGACCTGGAGCAGTTCGTGCGCGAGCGCGAATTGGCGACGGCGCTGACGCGGTCGTTGTTCGCCGCGCTGCGGCGCCCGGGCTGGATCACGACGACCGCCGAGGAGGTGGCCTGGTTCCTCGATACGGCGAGCCGTGTCGAGGCATCGTGCGTTGCCGACGATGACATGATCGAAACCGCCGTCGTCGGGGACCCAGCCGGATTTCTCCGGATCGGATAGGGTGGAACTGCCGCGATCCGGTCTACGTGACCGAGGGCAGCTACGTGGGCAAGGAGTCGAACGCGGCGGCGTGGCGGCTCGTGGCGACCGGCAATGCCGTCGCCGGCCCCGGTACGGTCGCAGCGCCATCGATCAACCTGTGTCTGCTGAACGCGCCGTTCTACCTGCCCGCGGGCAACCACGGCCTCGCCGTGTACCACCGGGCGGTCACCGGGGGCGCCTACATCGCGTACACCAACGCCAGCAGTGGCCCGTTCGCCAACGCCGACCTGTCGATCCACCCGAACCCGGCGACTGCGCCCGGCATCTCGCGAACGACGCTGTTCGGCACCAGCGGCTTCTCGCCGCGGCAGTGGAACGGCACGTTCTACTACAGCAAGTGCAGCCTCACCGGTGATGCTGGCTATGGCTTCTTCGGCTCCGGCTGCGCGGGATCGATGCCCGTGTCGACCAACGTCGGCACCAGCTGGCCGCGGCTGGGCGGGTCGATGATCTCGACGTTCGACAACCTGCCGGCGAACACCGCGGTCTTCCTGCTCGGCTTCTCGCGCACGACGTCGCCGTTCGGGTCGTTGCCGCTCGACCTGACATCGTACGGCGCGACCGGCTGCTTCGGTCGGGTCAGCCCGGATGCGACATCGTTCCTGTTCGGTGCCGGTGGTACGGCGTCGAACACTCTCGGCATCCCGAACATCCCGTCGCTGTTGTGCGCGCAGGTCTACACGCAGGCCCTGGTCCTCGACCCTGCCGTCAACGTTCTCGGCGCGGTGGTGTCAGACGCCGCCGCCGCCATCGTCGGCCAGTAGCCGCATCGCTGCCCGGCGTCAGTAGTCGATCGTCGCCGAGAGGCGATTGCTGATCGCGATGCCGGGCGCGGTGGGGCAGCCGACGTAGTTGACGCCGAACGTGACCCACTGGCACTCGAACGTCAGGCCGATGAGCGTCGGCGTGCCCGGCAGCGGCAGATCGAAGGTCGCCTGACCGCCGCTGTTGGCGGCGAACTCGAACAACAGCGGCCGCAGCAGCGAACAGGCTCCGCAGCTCTGCAGCGATCCCGGGAAGCCGATCGCGGCGAACGGAATCGCCAGGTTGGCGGCGCCGAACAGTTCCAGCATGAAGTCGGCATTGCCGAGCGCGCACGGGCCGCTGACGGTGGCCAGGCCACCGGGGCCACAGCCGCCGCCCAGGTCCGTCACGGCGCCGCCTGGGCCCATCGCTTCGATCACCTGCACGCCGATGTCGCTGTCGGCGGTCGCCAGATCCTGATCGGCGAACACCAGCAGACCGTCATCGCCGGTGTCGGTGTCGTCGCCGTCGCGACGGCTGAACAATCGAGGGGCGTGTTCGTGCACGTACTGACCGCGACCGTTCAGATCGAGCCGGAACTCGGCGCCGCACGGCGCTCCGTTGCGTTCGAGCACCAGGGCGAAGACATCATCGGTGAACGGCGCGTTCGGCGGCACCGCCTGGTAGGCGAGGGCGAACTTGTCACCGAGTACCGCGATGTCGGGAGCGTGATCGACTTCGCCCGGATACGCCGCCAGGTCGAGGAACGGCCCGCGGCTGGTGACGCCGGTGGGCCCGACGGTCAGCGTGCGCCCGCGGATGTCGGTGGCGGTCGTGTTCAGTTGTTCCTGTTCGCTCCACGCGCACAAGAACAGGAAACCGTCGCCATCTATGGCGGGCTGCGCTGCGTCCTCCGGGGCATTCTGCAACCAGGTGCCGGCGCCGAGCAGATTGAGATCGTGATCGACGACCTGTGCCCGCACCCAGCCGTTCAGGCCTGGTGGGCGATCGACCCAGGTGACGACGTGGACGCCCGGATTGCCGCCGTTCTTGCTGATGGCGGGTTCGGTGGCCGTCGTACCGCCGCCGATGGCAACCATCGGATCGACGGTGGCCTGCAGGCCCTGCCCGACCGTGATCGTGCTGCCACAGATGCCGTATTGCGCGTCGTCCCAGATCACCAGCAGATCGTCGTCGAACGCCGTCGCTTCGCTGCTGATGGCGGGCGTGTCGACCGGGCCCGGACCGGCGATCGCGAACGGCCAGCTGGCCTGCGCCTGACCGGGATCGAGCACCATGCCGCTGATCGTGATGGCGTTCGCGGATGTCCAGTTGCACCAGGCCAACACGAAGACCCCGAGGCCGCCGATCGTGCCGACGCGGATGCTGTCCTCATCACCCTGCTGATTGATGGCGAAGGCGTACTGCAGCGCCAGTGTGCTGCCCGAGAACACCGAGCCGACGACGCCGCTGCCGCCGCCGCCGGTGTACTGCGTCCAGACGATGCACCAGGTGTCGGTGTAGCGGTCCCACGCGACATCGGGGAAGTCGCTGTCGTAGCCGGGCAGTGCTTCGAAGCTCGGGCCGATCAGCGGATCGAGCACCAACGGGAAGGCGGCGTGGTCGACGAAGTCGTCGGGCAGCACCAGTTCGACGCGATCGCCGATGCCGCGCAGCGTGCCGGCGGCCCGCCTGCCCAGTGCGTCGATGCCGGTGACCGAGCCCATGGTCACGCCGCCGATGCCGGGCGCGCGCCAGGCCAAGGTGCCGTCGGGCCGCCGTTCGTGCTGCAGGTCGGTGCGGATGCGCAGCGCGACGACCAGATCGCCGTCGCCAGGAGGTCGGGCCGGGAAGGTGAACGTCTGCTCGAGGCCTGCCGGGCGCGCTTCGTAGTCCTCGACGACATTGCCGCGGTCGAACGTCACGTGGCGATCGGTCGTCCGGCGGCGCGCGGGCGTCACCGGCAGGACGCGATCGCCGCGTCGGGCAGCCTCGAACACGAAGGTCACCGGGCAGCTGCGCGGGGCGTGCTTGCCAACGCACGGCAGGAACGTCACGGCGGCGTCGTCGAAGGTCGCACGCCAACGGCGACCGACGGCCAGCAGTTCGTCCCCGCGGGCATCGACGCACGCAAAGCCCATGGTTGCAGCGATGGCGCCGGCGGCGTGCGGATCATCGCGCAGTGGCCGGGTCGGGGACTGAGCGGCGACAGCGGCGCAAAGCAGCACGGCAGCGAACGGGAACTTCATGGCGGCGGTGCCGCCGGCGGGTTCGCGGGTGCGGCCTGGAAGCCTATCCCACGATGGGCGCACCGGCCGGAACGGTGCTCCGGCCGATGCCACCGGCGCCGCCGTGTTCAGCGGATGTCGATCGCGACCGCGTTGGTCGCCGCCGAGAACGTCGCGCCGTTGGCGATCAGCACGCCGGCGAAGTGACCGGCCTGCGGCAGCATGTTCATGCCGGCGGGCCAGGCGAAGGTCGCCCGGCCGCGGCCCTGCGCATCGAGGGTGCCCCAGAACTGCTGGAAGATCGCGCCATTCAACGCGCCAAGGCCCAGCAGCGTGCACAGATCCTGGTTGAGCGGCACGGTGACCCCCGGAGCGAGCGTCGTGCCCGGCGTGGTGCCCTGGCAGCCCCACAGCAGCAGGTACAGCGTGCCCGGCGCCGCACAGCGCGCGATGACCGTCGGGTGCACCGTACCGCCGTTCGGCAGCGACACCGCCGCGGCGTCGCGCGGCCACAGCAACGCATCGTCGAACTCGAGGGTCGGCGTGCAGCCACCGGCCTGCACGAACTCGACATTGGCGCGCAGGTTGTCGTTCTCGTTGCTTTCGCGGATCGCGTTGCTGCGGTCGACGATCACCAGCACATACCAGGTGCCGATCGGCGTCGCGTTCGGAATGCGCAACCGCCGCAGATTGGTGTTTGTCGTGTTCGCCGCCATCCCGGTCAGGTCGTAGCCACCGAGGTAGATGTCGGTCGCCGGCGACAGCGCGTTGTCCGCTGACAGGAAGTGTTCGACGCTGAACGCACCCGCCGGGTTCGGGCCGTCATTGGACACCACGGTCGTGAAGTCGACTTCCTGGCCCTGCTGCACGAACAGCAGGCTTGGCATCACCTGCGTCGGCCGCAGGTTGGTGGCGGTCGGATCGGTGATCGTCACGGTCCACGTGCGGCTGTCGCGCATCGTGTTCGACGGATCCTGCCGCACCAGCGCCGTCAGATCCTGGACGGTCGCGACCACCGTGTGCGTGCCGAGCGTCAGGGGCGCGGTGTCGAGCACGAACGACGTGCCGTTCTGGCCGGCCAGCAGCTGGCCATCGAGGCGCCAGGTGATCGCGCTGGTGTTGGCGGCGGGCACCAGATTGGTGAACGAGAACGTCTGCACCGCGCCGACGTTCAGCGGCAGCGAAGTCGCCGCCGGCTGCGGATTCTCGAGGACGTTGACGACGCTGCTGACCGAGCGGGCGATCTGCTCCTTGCACACGGCGCACAGCGCCACACCGAGCGAACGCATCAGGCAGTTGTTCTTCGGGCGGTAGAGACCGTACTGGTAGTAGCCGGCGCCCTGGAACGCGCTGATGCCGTCGAACCCATGCCAATACGACCACTTCTGGCCGGTCGGCGACGCGGTGATGTTGACCTGGCCGGGCTCGCCGCCGGTGTAGGTCGCATTGGGATAATCGTATTCATCCGCGAGGCTGGCGAGGCTGTGGCCGATCTCGTGGATCTGCACTTCATTCGCCGAGCTGCCGTTGTAGCTGACCGCGAACTGGCCGGCGCAGCCGCCGTAGCGACTGTCGTTGACGAACACCAGCACGCGGCCTTCGTTGGCCGGCGCCAGTGCGGCGTCGGCGAGCGCTTGCGAGGCGTTGCCGATGTACAGGCAGCGCGCCGTGCCGCCGGTGTTGTAGGAAGCGTTGTAGACCGTGTTGCGCCAGATCGGCGGCGACACGTCGGGATGATCGGCACCGCTCTCCAGACTGGCGCGGAACACCGTGTGCACGTTGTAGTAGCTGGCGAACGCCTGGTACGGCGCGCGTTGGAACAGGGCGGTCAGGAACGACTGGCAGTCGGTGTTGAACCGGGTTTGTTCGGCTGCCGTGTAACCCTCGGCGAGGATCACCATGTCGTAGCGATTGGCGGTCGGGCCATTGCTCAGGATCGTCGTGACGATCGGCGCTTGCGCGAGGGTGCTGGCGGCCAGCAGGAACAGGGCGGTGAACCGGATCATCGGCCACCTCCCGTCAATGCCCGCACGCGCGCCGCCGGCACTTCGCCGATCACCCGTTCGCCATGGACGAACACGTAGCGGGTCGCGGTCGGGTAGTCCGGCACGTTCAGCAACAGGCCGATGCGGCTGTCCTTGACGTCGCAGCCGGTCACGACCGGCGGTTTCCCGATCCGGGACGGATCCAGGTCGAAGCGCGACAGATCCACCGGAATGCGGGCGAACGTGCTGCCGTCGGCGCCGTCGATGCGCAATTCGAAGGCACTCGCCAGGCCGGTCGGAACACCACCCCACGCGTCCTGCTTGGCGACGGCATGGGTGATGTCGAGATGCTGCACGTTGCCTTCGACGACCAGGATCAGATGGCCGGAACTCACCGGCGGGTCAGACGGCGTTGCCGGTGGCAACGGGGTCGCGAAGTGGTAGCAGACCGCGGCGATGACGACGCCGCAGCCCAACGCGAGGGAGGGTTGCATGGTGGGGTTGGGGGCGGGCCCTGGGACGCCCGAGATTCTAGCAGCAGCGATGCCCTGGTGCTGCGGCGATCAACCAACTACCGCGTGCGGCGACGACAGCGTCAGCCAGATCGCATCGCCAACCCGCACCGCCGGATCCTGGACCTGCCGCAGATGCGCGAGGATCACGGTGCGTTCTTCGGCCAGCATGCTGCCGTGCCGCAACGCCAGGTTCATCGCTTCGACCAGCACTTCCGGCGATCCGGCGAGCGGCAACAGCCAGGCTTGCTGCGTGCGGATGTCCTCGGGTTCGTAGACGCACTTGTACCAGTGGTTGACCACGTTCAGCAGCGTCGCGTGGTCCAGCAGTTCGGCCTCGGGAGCGGGCAGTGATTCCGGCCGATAGAAGTTGAACACCGTCGGCGATCGCAGCGGTGCCTGCCGGAACGCGTGCTCGGGATAGTAGTACCGGTACTCCCCGCTGACCGACGTCGAGCCGAGCGCGCGCCACAACGCCGTCTGCATCAGGATCGGTTCGCGCATCTTGGTGCCGGACGCCTGCGCCTCGGGGTCGAGCAGGATCGCGGTGATCACCTGACCGAGGTTGCCGTTGCTGGCCGTCCAGACATCGACGACGCGCCGCACGTAGTTGCCGCTCGGCCGGCTGACGGTCAGTCGTTGGATCAACTGCCGGCTCAGGAACGGCGCGCAGTTGGCGTGGCGGACCAGCAGGTCGATCGCCTGTTCGATGTCGCGCCGCGCGCCCTGATTGGCAACGAACGTGCGGCCGAGGATCAGCTTGCTGCCTTGGTCGTGGAATGCCTCGTTGGGCTGCATCGGCGAGTGGTTGGCGGTGTAGTCCCACCAGCTCAGCGCGCCGGCGTAGTTCCAGCCGGTCCACACGCGCGCCATCTCGGTGATGTCCTGCTGCGTGTAGGTCGGGGTCAGCGGCAGGTACTGCGTGCCGGTCGGGTGCAGACGCCAGTTGCCGATCGTGAACAACTGCATCAACTCGCGGGCGAAGTTCTCGTCCGGGCGCGTACCGGTCGTCGTGTTGGCGCGGGCATTGCGCAGGTGGCTCAGATACCGGCCCATCATCGGATGCAACGCCACGGCGAGCAGCAGATCGCGGTAGCTGCCGAACGCATTGGCCACCAACACGTCGTAGAAATGGGCGCAGCCGTACGGATCGCCGTGCAGGTTCTCCTGGGCGTCGGAGATCACCAGGATCTGGCTGAGCGCCCAGGCCACGCGTTGGCGCAATTGGTCCGGCGCGGTCAGTGACAATCGCCACCACGTCGCCTGCCGGTGGCGCTGGTCGTTGCCGAGTGCCTGCATTGCCGAGCGGTGCAGACTCGGCGGCAGTTGCATCTGCCACGTCAACCACGCGGCGATGTCCATGGTCTGCAACCGCTGGTACTCGGCCAACGTCGGACCGAACGTGCAGTTCGCCAGGAAGCGGAGGGCGCGCGGGTCCATCACAGGCACCCCAGGTTGGCGGCCGCGAAGCGACCGAGGTTGGGGAATAGCGAGGTCGGCGCGCCAAGCCAGGTCGCCAGTGTGGCGCCGAGCTGGTCGGTGCTGGTCGTCGGGATGATGCGTCCGCCCCCCGCGTCGTCGGGGCCGCCGAGCGTCAGGTCCGGCAGCGTGCCGTAGATGCCGCCACGCACCGGTCGGCCGAACACCAACTGATGACCACCCCAACCATGATCGGCGCCGTGGCCATTGCTGCGCACCGTGCGGCCGAACTCGCTGAACACGCAGACGACCACGTCGGCGGCCTGTGCAGACATCGCGTCGTCGAACGCGACCAGTGCCTGGTCGATCTGTCGCATCCGCTCGGTGTGGCGGACCAGGTTGTAGTCCTCGTGCGTGTCGTAGCCGCCGTGGCGGACGAAGAAGACCTGGCGCTGCATGCCGAGGGCCTGCCGGCAGGCGACCATGCGCGCGACGCCGCGCAGTTGCGAACCGAGATCCGACGAGGGGAACACCGGATTGGCGGTGGCGCGCCAGGCCTGGTCGACGCGGCCGGCCAGATCCAACGCCAGCCGCAGACGCGCCGAGGCCGCCGCGACCATCGCATTGGCCGGCGTCAGGTTGACGAGGGCGTCGAGCGTCGCCCGCCGACGAGCGCCATCACCGGCCCACGTTCCGTACAACGTCACCGGTCCGGTCGGCGTGATCGCAAACGCGTTGCCGAACAGGCGTGACTGGCCGGTGAGCGTGACCGCGGTCAGTTCGGGAATGCTGTTCTGTGACGCCAACGCGCTGGCCAGCAAGGTGCCGATGCCTGGCGCGTCGAACGGCGCATCGGCGGCCGCGGACTGCCAGAGCCGCGACTGGTCGCTGTGGCTGAACAGCTGCGCCGGCAACGGCACCCGGTTGGCCAGGTAGTCGGCCTTGGTCGTCGGCTGGACCAACGGGCCGCAATTGGCGATCACCGCCAGCCGGTTGCTGCGCGGCGCCAGGCCGGCAAACTCCGGGTGCAGGTCGGCCGTCGCGTACGCGGGCCGCAGCGAGGCCTGCGGGATCGCCAGCGCGGCGCCGCGGGCCGTGGCGTACCGGGCGTAGCCGGCGCCGTTCTGCACGACCATGTTGAACGAGTCGTTGCCGCCCTCGAGGCAGACGAACACGACCGCACGATAGTCGGGTGTCGGGCATGCCGCACTCGCGGCCGCGGTCAGTGGGTGATTCAGGCACGCGCCGGCAACGAACGCGCGGGTGCCGCCGACAAGGATGTCGCGGCGAGTCGGTTTTGGATTCATCGGTGCACGTCTGGCCAGCACGTGCATCAGGTGCACCATCTGGCTTGGAATCGCACGGCGGCGGTGTTTGCGGCGAGGAGCTGGGGCGCGGCAAGTTCCGGGCGATGCGGGTGCGGGCACGAACGCAAGGAGTACCGGCTGCGGCGGAACGAGCCGCCGCACCGACCCGGGTCCAGGAGATCGTTCGCCAGCGCGCTCCCTACGACCAGACTTCGGCTCGTGGCTCGACAAAACCGTTCCTGTCCTTCGCCCATTGGCGGCCGAGCCTACGCCGTTGCGCCGCATCGAATCCGCGACGATCGGGGCCCAGGTAGCAGGCAGTCCCGATCGGAGGTAGTCATGCGGTACGTCCTGTTCGTCTCGATGTCGCTGTCGGTTGTCGCCGGCAGATCGATGGCCCAAGTTCCCGGCTACACCGCCGATCAGCGTGTTTCTCCGCCCGGTCTCAACCAGTATCGCTGGCCGGCGATCGCCGTCGACCAACATGGTGTGTCGCACGTTGCGTGGATGGGATGGACGTCGATTCCCGGTCCGTCGCGCGTCCTCTACACCCAGTTGACGGCCGACGGAGTGCCGAGGATGGCGCCGATCGTGATGACCACCGGGACGGAGCCTGCCGAACGTCCAGATCTGGCGATCGACGAGTTCGGCGATGTCCACATGGTCTGGCACGAGCGCCAGGTCGGCATCGAGTTCCAGCCCTTCTATGCCAAGCTCGATGGCAACGGTGCGACGTTGCTGGCGCCCAGGCGACTGACCGTGGGTTGGGACTGGGCGCCGTGCGAAGTGCCGCGGATCGCCTGCGATCAGCGCGGTGGCGTGCACATCGTCTGGGCCGATTCGCGCCCGATCTGGTCGACTTCGGCGCGTGAGATCGTCTACGAACGGCACGACCTGGTTGGCAACGTCCTGCTCGACGACACGCGGTTGACCTTGCATGCGAGCAGTGTCGTGATGTCCGGGTTCCGGATCGCGATGCTGGCGGACCAGACGGGCCTGGATGTCGCCTGGCAGATCAGGGCGGGCAGCCTGGAGTCCATCATGCTCGGACGGTTCGGCCACGACGGTCAGGTCGTGCGTGCGCCGATGGCGCTGACGACCACGGCGATCGTCGGTTACCCGGACATGGCGCGTGATCGCGGCGGCGATCTGCACGTCGTGCTGCCGACACTGCACGTGCACTACGCGCGGCTGGCACCGAACGGGACGTTCCGCGTGCCGTTGACGCAGGTGGACTCGAATCCCGACCACACCGCGGGCACTGCGACCGTGGCGCCCTTGCGCAACGGCGCCCTGGTGATCTGGTCCGACGGCCGGCCGCAAGGCAGCGGTCCGACGGCGCTGTTCGGCGCGTTGCTGCGCGCGGATGGCATCCGGGTCAGCGAACACCTGGTCTCCGGCATGACCGGCGACTCGCTCTGGCCGACCGCGACCACCGATGCCGAAGACCACGTGCGACTCGTCTGGATGAGCCAATGCGAGGGCTGTGGCCTGGACCTCCACCTGTTTGCCAAGCGGACCTCCGGACCGTTGCTGCAGACGGCGGATCCGCCGCGCCTGGGCGGCAACATGACGTTCCAGCTCGAGGACGCGCTGCGGCCAAGCCAGCACTTCGTGTTCGCGTTGGCGTTTGGCACCACGCCCGGGATCGCGCTCGGCGATGGCCGGGTGTTTCCGCTCGCCGACGATTGGCTGCTGCTCGCGTGCTTCGATCCGACGCAAGCACCGGCCGTTGGTCTGACCGGCAACCATGGGGATCTCGACAGTGCCGGCCGCCGGACCGTGAACTGGTCCGTACCCGGGATCCCCGCTCTGGTGGGAGTCGAGGTGTTCGCCGCCTACGCGACGTTCACCGCGGCGCTGCCGGTGCCGGCCGGCGTGCTGTCCCTCTCGCCAGCGATGCGGTTGACCCTGACGCTGTGATCTTCGGGCCCGGACCGGGTCGTCGCCCAGAGGAACGTGGACAGGCACGACCGTCGCCGCCAGCATGCCGACGATGGACTTCCGTGGTCGTGTGTTCCTGGCGCCGTTGACCAAGGGCGGCAACCTGCCGTTCCGCCGCCTGTGCCTGCGGCATGGCTGCACGACGACGATGTCGGAGATGGCGTACTCGTATCAGGTCGTGCGCCGCTCCAAGACCGAACTGGCCCTGCTGCGCAAGCACGCGGAAGAGACCTGCTTTGGCGTGCAGATCGCCGCCAGCAAGGCGCCCGACGCGATCGCCGCCGGACTCGCGGCGGTCGAACGCGGCGCTTCCTGGATCGACATCAACTGCGGTTGTCCGATCCACGATGTCGTCCGCCGCGGCATGGGCGCGGTGCTGCTGCAGCGCCCGGCGCATCTCGGCAGGCTGGTCGCCGAGATGGTCAAGGCCCTGCCTGTACCGGTCACCGTCAAGATCCGGCTCGGTTGGAGCGAGGACGACAAGAACGCCAGCGACGTGGCGCGGATCGCCGAGGAGTCCGGCGCGGCGGCGATCGCCGTGCACGGCCGCACGCGCGAGCAGCGCTATTCGCGCGCGGCCGACTGGGAGTGGGTCGCCAGGATCGCGAGCGAACGTTCGGTGCCGGTGATCGGCAACGGCGACATCCTGACCTGGTACGAGGCCGAGGACCTGTGGCAGAAGAGTGGCTGCGCGTCGATCATGATCGGCCGCGGTCCGCTGATGAAGCCGTGGCTGTTTCGCGAGATCGCCGACAAGCAGGCGTGGGAACCGACGGCGGAGGAACGGGTCGCGGTCTATCGCCAGCTCGCCATGTTCATGAAGGAGCACTTCCGCGACGACGCCAAGGGGCGCGAACGGGCGATGCGATTCCTGCCGTGGCACTTCGAGTTCTTCTGCCGCTACCGGCCGTTGCCGGCGGCGCAGTGGCGGGAGGCGGCGAAGGCGCATCCGCTGATGCAAACGCGGATGGAGGCGGGGGAGGGCCTGTCGGTGCTCGAGCAGCTGCTGCGGGATCCGCGCGAAGAGGTGCATGGCAAGATCGCCGGCGAGCTGTGGGATTCGGTCGACGACTGCGATGCCGTGGCGCGGCTGACGGCGGTTGCAGCGGCGTTTCCGCCGGTCTCGGGCGAGGCTGGCGAGGTGGCGACGGCGCACGGATAGTATTGTAAATAAACAACTTACGAAAGTCCTTCGAACTGGCCTCTTAGGCTGACTAAATTTAGTCATCTGGCAATGACTAAACTTGTTCATCGACCGATGATCTCGAACCTGCGATGAGTGCAGACCCGCGTCTCCTGGCCCACAACCTCCACTGGCAAGGCCGGGACACCTTTCTGCAGCACGATCCGACACTGCACCGGGTGCGCGGCAACCCGTTGCGTTGGCGCTGGCCCCTCGTCGACGAACTCCCGCTCCACACACCTGGCATCTACACCCTGGTCGGTGGCCGGCAGATCGGCAAGAGCACGCTGTTGAAGCAAGTGATGGCGCGGTTGCTCGAGAGCGGGATTGCGCCAGAACGCCTGGCCTACGTTACCTGCGAACCGTTTGTCGACGCCGAGGACCTCCGTCAGGTGCTCACCGACCTGCTGGCTGGTTTCGCCGCCACCGGAAAGCTCGGTTGGCTGTTGCTCGACGAAGTCACGTACGTGGATGGCTGGGATCGGATCGTCAAGTTCCTGGCTGACGCCGGGCAGCTCGACAACTGCTTCCTGCTCGCGACCGGATCCGACCAGGTGCTGATCGCCGACAGCTTGAAGCGTCTGCCGGGCCGGCGCGGCCCCGCGCCGGTGATCGATTTCCATCTGCGTCCACTGTCGTTCGTCGAGTTCTGTCGCCTGCGTGGACATCTCGATGCCACCGCGCTCGAACATCTGGCAAACGCGCCGCTGGCGGCGCCAGTCGAGGCTTCGCCCGTTCTGGAGCGACTCGACCGCGAGCTGCACGACTACCACCGCAGCGGCGGCTTTCTGCCGGCGATCAACGATCTGGCGCGCGGTGACGACGTGACGATCGCGACGCTGCGCACGTACGCGGACTGGATCCGGGGCGACGTGCTGCGGTTGGATCGCAACGAGCGCTACCTGCGGGAAGTGCTGGGCGGCGTGCACCGCCGGCACGGGTCGCAAGTGACGTGGAACTCGTTCGCGAAGGATCTCTCGATCGACCATCCGAAGACCGTGTCCGACTATGTCGCGATCCTCGAACGGATGGACGCGCTTCTGGTCGTGCCGGCGGTGCAGGAACACACGCGCGGTCCGGCGCCGAAGATGGCGCGCAAGGTGTTCTTCGCCGACCCGTTCATCCATCGCGCCGTGCTGTCGTGGTTGGCGGCGGACGATCGGCTCGAGAGCGATGCCCGGCTGCAACGTGATCTGGAAGCGGTGTTCGCGGCGCACGTGGCGCGGCTCGGCGAGGTGTTCTACGTCAAGGGTGCCGGCGAGATCGATGTCGCGTGGTACGAAGGCAAGGACCTGCAGTTGTTGGAGGTCAAGTGGACGACGCAACTGCGGCCAGAGGAGTTGAAGGAGATCCGGCGGCGAGGTCGCGGCATCATCGCGGGGCGGGTCGGACGGTCGGCGATGTTCGAGGCGATCCCGGTGTTGCCTGCGGCAGTGGTGCTGTTGCGATTGGCGCAACGATCGGCGATGGGCAAGGCATGAACGCGGACCCTGCCAGGGCGCGGCCGTCGAAATGGCGTCGTCGGCGTCGTTGGCTGGTGTTCGCCCTGCTCGCGTGGCTGCTCGCCGGCGTCGTCGGTGGGTTCAAGGTCACCGCGCCGCGACCGGCGGTGATCCCGGCCCTCGCACCGATCGCCGGGATCGCGCCGGTCGACGTCGGGCTGACCGCGAGCGATGGAGTCGTGATCCGCGGCTCCCTGTTTCGCGCCGATCCGGATCGCGTCGTCGTGCTGGCATCCGGTATCCGCAGCAACCGTCTGGCGCTACAGGCCCGTGCTGCCTGGTACCTGGCGAACGGTTGTTCGGCACTGCTGCTCGATCTGCGCGGCACTGGTGCAAGCGACGTGCGGCCGATCTCGTTCGGCTGGCACGAACGGCTCGACCTGGCGGCGGCGGCGGGCTGGTTGCGGACACAGGCTTTCACGACCATCGGCGCGCACGGTCTGTCACTCGGCGCCGCGGCGATCGTCTATGCGGCGGATATCGGGTGGAACTTCGCGGTCCTCGAGGCGCCGTACGACTCGGTGCGGCAAGCACTCGCCAACCGGTTGCCGTTCGTGCCGTGGCCCGATCTGCTGCTGTGGCCGCTGGTCGCGACTGCGGAATGGCGCGCCGACCTCGATGCGGACCGTTTGCGTCCGCTCGACTTCATGCCCTCGTTGCGGTGTCCGACCGTGTTGGTCTGCGGCGATGCCGATGGCAAGGTCGGCCGGGCGGCGACGGAGGCGCTGTTTGCCGCGAGCGGCGCCGGCGCCAAGGAACTGGTCTGGATCCCGGACGCCGCGCACGTCGACCTCTGGCCACGGGGTCAGCAGCGGTGTGCCGCAGCGATGTTCCGGTTGCTCGAGCGGTTGCCGCGCTGAGGGCGGGTCACCTGATCCCCGGGATCCGTGTTGCCGGACGAAGACCGTGGTTGAGGCGGGCGGCAATCCACGCGATCGACGCGATCGAACAGAATCGCGCGGCGGGCGCCCGCTGAGTCCGGCGCGGTCCCGAAACGAGGCCTCGCCGCTCGACTCAAGTTCGGCGTGCGCTCGACCGATCGGATTCCCGACACCGGCGGCCGACGGAACGGCCCTCGCGACCCAAAATGAGAGTCACACCCATCGTCGCCATCAGCTTCTTGCTGTCCGGCGCGCTCGCGTTGGCAATCCGCCTGTGGCCTTGCCATGAACGGCGGGGCTGGTTCGAGCTCGACGGCCAACTGCGAGCGTTGGATGGAGCTCCGGTACGGGACTGGTCCCATGCCAACGATCTGCTGGCCCGCTACGCGGCCGAGGGGGCCAGCGAACTCGCCGACCAGAGCGCGGCTGCGCACCAGGCGGGCAACTCGCCGCCGGGGCCGCTGCTGCGCGAGTTCACCGTCGACTACGTGCCCGCCGACGGGGATGGCCGCGTCGTGCGCATGCGGGTCGGTCAGAGACTGCCTGAGCATGCGCCGATGATCGGTCGGCATCCGATCGCTGGCGCGACTTATCAACTCATCGGCGCCGACCCGAAGGGGCAGCAACGGTGATTACGCCTGCGGCATTCGGCCGTTGGCGACCCCTGGCCTGGTCCTGGCCCGGCAAGGTGGCGGCGCTGGTGCTGTTGGCCGGATCCCTGGCTCTGATCGTCCAGGTTGGCCGGTACTTCACGTTCGATTCCCGCTTCGCCTTCTTCGTCGAACGCCCGGAGATCACCGCGGATCGGGTATGGCGGGCCTGCTTCTACCTGCATGTCGCCGGTGGGATCCTCTGTCTGGCGACGAGCCCGCTGCTGCTGTGGAACGGCGTCGCCGGCGGCCGGCTCGCGTTGCATCGCGCCGTGGGGCGCGTCCATGCCGTGGCTGCGCTCGGCTGGGTCGGGCCGACCGGGCTGTACATGACCGCGTTCGCCAAGGGCGGCAGCGCCGGCCAGGTGGGGTTCCTGCTGCTCGGCGTGTGGTTCATCGTCACCAACCTGGCCGGCATCGCCGCGATCCGGCGCCGGGAGGTGCCGGCGCACGTCGTCTGGATGGTTCGTTCGTACGCACTGATCCTGTCGGCGCTGACGTTCCGCGTGTTGCATTGGTTGTGCCATCGACTCGGCAGCGACGCGGCCACGAACTACGTGGTCGCGACGTGGGTCAGTCTGGTCCTCGCCATCGTGGCCGGCGAACTCGTCGGCGCGCGCCTGGCATCCATCCGAAGAGAGCCTGCCATGCTGCAGGCATCGATCCCATGAAGCTGTTCCTCGCCATCGTCGCCAGTTCTGCGCTCGGCTTCAGCGTCGTGTTCGCGTACGTGCCGCAGCGTCCGCCGCAGATCGTGCCGCCCAACTGGTTCGAGTTGCCCGGTGTGCCGATCCGCGTCGACGGCAAGCCGGTCTGGACCTGGGCGGAAGTGAATCGGGCCATGCGGAAGGCCGCGCAGGACTACCAGAACTCGCAGGACTTTGGCGATCGTCTCGTCGGGTTGCGGCCCGAACTCGAGGGGCCAGGCGTGCGGATCGAGTATGTGCCCACGGAGCATCGCCGCGATGGGCAGCGCTGGCAGCAGGTGACCGTGCGTCCGTTCTTCCCCAAGACGGCCGATTGGTCCCGGGCGGCTCCGGAAGACATGGTGCGCTACGAGATCGAACGGCCGAGCGCGATCGACTGATTCGACGGCGGTCGTCCAGCGGGATGGCGGGTGTCCGCGGCGACCGCCGTCCGCGTGCGCCGCCTACTTCTCCTTCACCGTGATCGTGATCTCGTCCGGCGCCGACGTGTCCGTGATCCGGAACCTGGTCCCCGGCGCCGCATCGGCCGGCACCGTGAACGTCGTCGAGCCGTTCGCCACCGGCAGCGGCGCCAACGGCGCGCCATCGGCCGCATTGACGCTCAGCGCCGTCGCCTTCGAGCGCACCGTGATCACCACTGCGCCACCCGCAGTCTGCTCCTTGTTGTCGACCACCATTCCGGTCTCGACGCGACCCGCCGGGATGTAGTCCGGGAACCACTTGTGCAGGAAGTTGTAGTGGTAGAGCCCGTACCCGACCCCCGCCAGGATCAGCACGAACAGGAACACCTTCGGCCACGGACTCTTCTTCGGCGCGTACGGATCGGTCAGCGACCGGCTCGCGCCCGTCGGCAACGTCGCCAGATCCGTCAACGACCGGCCCAGCGGCAGGTTGACCTTGGTCAAGGTGTTCACCGCCCAGCCGTTCGCGTCGAGGATCGGACCGAGGTTGCGCTGCCGCAGCTTCAGCCACGCGATCATCATCGACGGCCCCGAGATCGCCAGCAGCAGACCGAGCACGCCGACCGGCATCCACGGACCGAGCCCGAAGAACGAGTCGAGCACGCCGCTCAGCGCCGCGGTGATGCCGCCGACCGCGACACCGAGAGCGGCGACCACGCCGACATCGAACTTCGGCTTGGCCTTGGCCTCGCCGGTCTTCGCCGCCTCGCCGGCCTTGTCGGCGGCGGCGGTCAGCTTCGCGGTCGCGTCCGCATCGGCGGCGGCGGCGCGCTTGGCGACGCTCTCCTCGATGTAGCGCATGACCTTCTTGTATGGCGACCAGAACGCCTGGCCGATGCTGATCGGGTTGTCGATCACCTTGCCGATCGTCGCGTTCCAGTCGCGGCCCTTGCGGTCGTAGAAGATGCCGTTGCGGCCGACGAAGATGTTGTCGCTGTCGCCGGCGGTGAACGCGCAGGCGACGGTCATCTTGTCGTGGCCCGGCCGCGAGCAGTCGACGTAGGCCAGATAGGTCTTGGCCATGCCGGCGAGCGACGCGTGTTTGCCGCCGTCGTTGACGTGGAAGCACAGATCGAGCGAACGGCCGTCCAGGTAGAGCGTGCCGGCCTGGAAGATCGCGCCGCGGCGCGCATAGAAGTCGGTGAAACTGACGTAGTTGTTCAGCAGCTTGTGGAAGTCGCGGTGCAGCCGCGTCAGCTTCTCGACCGTCGTCATCGCGTCGACTTCGGCGGCGACCGCCAGATCGTCGGCGACCTCCTTGCCGAGCAGGTCCTTGCCCTTGCCGGCCAGGATCTCGCGCACGCGCTTCAGGCCGAGCTTCTCGACGCTGCCGCCGGCCTTGCCTGCGGCCCACGCCTTGTAGGCGTCGAACTTGCTGCAGAGCGCGAGCCAGTCGGCCTCGGTCAGCGTGTTCTTGTCCTTGCAACAGGCGTCGCGGAACTTGGCGATCGCGCCCGCCCATGCCGGGTTGATGCCCGTGGTCAACGGCAGCGGCTTGTTGGCCTCGATCAGCGCCAGCGGGAAGTGCGCGACTTCCTGCGCGGTGATCGACATGTCCTTCGCGGCGGCCTCGAGATAGGCCTTTTCCTCGCGGTTGACCGCGGCGAGCGCGCGCGGGTCGAACGCGGCCAGCCGGCAACGCGTGAAGTAGTCGTCGATCTTGCCGCGAACGGCATCCAGCGCGGCGGCGGCGCCGGCGGTGGCGTCGCCGAGCGGCAGCACCTTCTTGGCGTCGGTCTCGGCCGCCTTGTGCCAGCCGTCGAACGCGGCGCAGTCGGAGAAGAACGCATCGACCTTCTTCTGGTCGACTCCGGGCAGACCCGAACGGTCCTGCTCGCCGCCGAGGCAGGCGACGATGTCGGCAGCGATGGCCTTGGTCGCGGCGTCTTCGATCGACTCCGGCGGCACGATGCCGTCGCCGTTGTGCCGCGCCTTGGCGAAGATGTCGGCGGTCTTGGTCGTGTCGTCGACGGTGATGACCGAGGCCTTGTCCTTGCCGAGGCTCTTGAGGATCAGGTTGGCGGCGGCCAGCACCGACTTGCCCTCGGACGTGTCCTGGCGGATGTTCGCCAGCGCGACGCCGTCCTTGCCTTCGATCATGTCATCGCCGTTCTTCAGCACGCTCCGCAGCCACTTGACCGCAGCCAGGATCTCGGGCGGCCGCACCGTCGAGTCCTTGTCCGAATCGAGCAGTTCGAGCGTGCGCTGGTCGAACTCGAGGCCTTTGACCGGGCAGCTCAACGCGACCCACAGCTTCTGATCGAGTTGATCGAGGCTGAAGATGTCGTCGCCTTCGTCCAGGCGGACCTGGTCGACACCGCCGGCGCGGTAGAAGCTCCATTTGTGCGGAGCGGGTTTGGCGGGAGCGGCGGGTTTGGCCGCGGGAGCGTTCGTGGCAGGTGCTGGCATGGGGACGTTTGGCGAGGTCGGGCGGCGATGGCTCGACGGGAGGGGGAAGGAGTGTTCGGAGGGGCGGCCGGTCGTGCAAGGGACCGCGGTCGGAATCAGGCTCTCGCCGGAAGGCGCGCGCCTACGGCCGTCGTCGCCATCGCATTCAGTGGCAATGGCGATTTCTCTGTCGATGCGAGTTCGGTTGGCGCGGCGGCTGGCTATTGCTCGGCATGGTCCAGCGAATCCTCGGGGCTTTGATGTGCCTGTGGGCAGCCAGTTGCGCGTCGGAACAGGTCCGCGGCAAGGATGCATCGGTGCTGCTGCCGGCGGCGCGCGTCCGCTACCTTGGTCGACCGTCGGAACTCACGGAACGACCTAGGTTTGCAATCGGTGTCGAGGCAGGAGCCACGACCGCCCGCGGCGACTTCACCCGATCCGACGGCACGGTCCATTACGCAGCGGACGTGGGCCAGGCCCACGGCGTGATCGGTGCGGTTTCGCAACGGTTCGAGATCCTGGCGCTGTTCGGGCTTGGCTACGGCGACATCGAAGTGGCAGCGCCGACTGGCCAGGAAGGCCATTCGGGTTTCGGGGTCAGCGGCGGAGCGGAACTCGGTTGGCGAACGTGGTCGTGGCTTGGCCCGTACGTGCGCTACACCGGCATGTCTGGCGATGTTGGCGACTGGCGATGGCGCCGGCTCGAGGTCGGAGTCGATGTCCGGCCCGCCACCTGGTGGTCGCTGCAGGCGGCCTTTGCCGAGCAGGCGATGGAGGACGACGACTTTGCCGGGGTCGACTTCCGCGTCGAGACCCGTGGCGTCCACCTCGGGATGACGTTCAGGTTCTGACCAGGGCCTCGGCGAGATCGAACGAACGAGCAACGGCGGCGGTGAAGACGGCCGGATCTCCGGCCAGCACGGCTTCGCGCAATGCGGTGGCGTGGTCGATGGCGCGTTCGCTGAAGCCAAGCGGTAGCAGCGGCCCATCGATGTCGGCGAACGTGCTGGCGTCCTGCACGCGGCGTGCGAGTTCGTCGCGGGCCGCGCGGACCAGGGCCGGATCGCCGGTGGCGCGCATCAGTTCGAGCAGGTTCGCCGCCGCCGGCACGTACGCGGGAGCGATCGCGATCGCCTTGCGCCACAACTGATGCGCGGCGTCGGCGCCTTCGCTGCCGCGCCAGCGCAGGTTGGCGAGCGCGAGTGTGTTCAGCGGGCGCGGGTCGACGGGCAGCGCGCGAGTTGCCGCGACCGCGGCCGCGGTTGCCGCCGGACCTGCAGCCCAGGTCGACAGCATCGCTTCGGCGCGACCCAGGGCCGCGTCGCCGTCGACGGTCGCGTTGTCGAGGCGACGGATCTGGGTGGCGGCCACCAGATCGACGAGTTGCGGCAGGCGGCGGCCGAGCCGGTACTGCTGCACGCGTTCATGGCCGGCGGCGGCGATCCGTTCGCGCCGGGCGTCGTCGCGCAGCAGTTCGGCCACGGTCGCCTCGAAGTCCTCGGGCCCATAGAGCACGCACTCCTCGTCCGGCACGAAGAAGTCGCGGACCTCCAGATTGTCGCGTTCGAGCAGCAGCACGGCGCCGCAGGCCGGCACTTCGAAGGCCCGCAGGTTCATCTCGCCGCGGATGCTGCGGTTGAAGCCGAGCTTGCAGCGCGACAGGAAGCGGCCGTAGGCCGCGCCGCGCAGGTCGCCGCGCACTTCGGCACGGATGCCGCGCTCGCCGAGCGCCTGCACCCGTGAAAGCCAGGACGAGCGTTCGCGCTGCACGACCGGATTCAAGTTGCCGCCGAAACCGATGTCGATGTCGCGGCCGCCGACCGGAAAGACGCGGTGGAACGGCCGCTTGTGCGCGTACTGACACCACCAGCGGACTTCGGCGAACGACAACCGCGCGAACAGCTCCTGGCCACCGCGATCACAGATCAGCAGATCGAAGAACGGCCACAGCCCGGCGACGTACGGCAGCGTCAGGTTCCAATCGGAGATCACGCCGACGACCGGCACGGGGCAGTGCTGCAGACCCTGCGGCAACGGTTCCTGATCGGGCCACCAGACCAGCACGAAGTCGGGGCGGAAGCCGCGCGGCAGGCGGGCGAGCAGCTGTTCCCAGGTGCCGGTCGATGGATCGAACTCGACGTCGAACGGGAAGTGCGTGCCGTCGACCAGCATGCGGTCGCGCGGCCCGTAGGTGCACAATTCGATGCCCGGCATGGCCGTGCGCTCGTCGAAGCACTCGAGCGGCAGGTTGCAGAGGACCTTGACCATGTCAGGCCGCCAGGGATTGCAGGTTGGCCGTTGCGTCAGGGTGCTGCGGTTGGAGTGCGAGCGCGCGCTCGAACGCATGGCGGGCGCCGCCGAGGTCGCCGGCCCGATACAGCGCGACGCCGAGGCTGTTGTAGGTGTCGGCCGAACGGGCGCCGGCGGCCAATGCGGCGCGGAAGGCCTGTGCCGCGTCGTCGTGGCGACCGAGCGCGTGCAACAGCATGCCGCGGTTCAGGTGCAGGTCGCCGTCATCGAGGCCGCGCGCCTGCAGTTCTTCCCAGATCTGCATCGCCGCCGCGCCATCGCCGGCCAGGTAGTGCTGGTGGCCGAGTTCGCGCCGCAGTTCCAGGTCGTCGGGCACCAGACAGCACGCCGCCGCCAGGAAGCGGGTGGCGTCGGCGTGGATGCCTTGGCGGTGCAGGTCGGCGGCAGTCGTCCGCAGGCGCTCGACGAGCGTCGCGGTCAGGCGATGGAGATCGCCGGTGTCACCGGGCAGGGTGCGCGGACCAGGCGGCAAGGTGGCGGCGACCGGCGGGGCGCTCTGGCGATGGCACGCGAGCAGTGCCTGTTCGAGTTGTTCGCCGTGGGCGTTCTGTCGGTAGCGCGCGGCCGTGCGCACGCCGGCCTCGCGCAGGCTCGCGCGGACGTCGCCGACCCGACCGGCGACGACCAGCGCTTCCGCCATCGCCGCGGGATCCTGCGGGGGCACGAACAGTGCGTAGCCATCGCCGCCGTAGCCGCGAAAGCACGGGATGTCGGTCAGCACGCACGGCACGCCGGCGGCCATCGCCTCGATCGCCGGCAGGAAGAAGCCCTCCTCGGCGCCGCGGCTGGTGCCCAGGAACACATCGAGCGAACGGTAGATCGCGCCCATCTGCGCCGGCGGCACCCGTTCGTGCCATTCGACCGGGAACGGCAGGTTGCGTTCTTCCGGCGCGGGCGTGGTGTTGGTCACGCGAACCAGAACGATCGGCTGCCCGGCGGCGTGCGCCAGGCGGCAGGCGGCCAGGCCGGTGGCGAGGTCCTTCCAGGCGACCTGGTACGGACCGATCAGGCCGACGCGCAGCGGACCCTGCGGTGCTCGCGGCGGGGCCAGGACGTGCACGTCGTGATCGATCGCGTAGACGATCTCACGCGCCTCGATGCCGAGCTGCTGCTGCAAGCGCCTGGTCAGGTGCGGCGCGATGGTGATGTGTTGCACGCCGGGCAACCGGTAGGCCGCCTCGATGCGGTCCTTGATCGCGGCGCAGTCGGGGTGGTCGCCTTCGTAGCCCTGGCAGTAGTGCACCGGCATGCCCTTCTGCGCCGCCAATGCCCATGGCACGGTCGACCAATACGTGCCGATCAGCACGTCGCTGTCGGGGATGTGCTCGCGCCGGAAGTCCGGCACCCGCAGGAACGCGCAGCGCAGCGGCATCCAGTCCGGCGCGGCGGTTCGCGACACCACGGTCACGTGATGGCCGCGGTCGTGCAGCCAGTTGGCGTCCTCGAGCGCGACCTTGACGCCGCCCCAGATGTGATCCGTTGCTTCCAGCAACCAGGTGATGCGCATGCCGACAGATCCTCGGACGAGGACATCGGCAGCGGCGGGGCGGCCGGTTGAGCGCGCGCCCCTACATCTGCACCCAGACCTGGTTGCCGCCGGCCAGTGACGGCAGGCCGGGCAGGATCGCCAGGGTGTGCATCACCAGCCGGGCGCCCGGCTGGAACGGCGGCGAATTGCCGAGGTTGAGGACCGTCTGCAGCGGCGCGGGCGCCGACAGCCACGACGGAATGAACGTCGCCTGGTCGATCAGGATCGGGCTATGGCCGGGCACCTGCACGAGGCCATCGTCGAACGCGAACAGCACGAACACGAACGCGCCGGCGACCGTGGCGTTGGCGTTGACGAACAGCAGCCGGTTCTGCGGATCCCACGTCGCCGACATCGACACCGGGGACAGTTCGTAGCAGCCGATCTCCGGCAGCAGCGAGCCGTTCAGGTCGGAGTCGACGATCCGCGAGATGCCGTCCAGGTCGGCGCGGGCGAACACCGCCGCATCGCCGGCGTCGATCACCGGCGATGCCGTCTGCGGATGGAAGTCGCCAGCGGTGGGATTGACCAGCAGGGGGTCCTGGCCGGTGGTGTTGCTGGCCGGCAGGCCGGCGGCGAAACCGGCGCCCTGCGTCACGGTCGGGCACTGGAAGATCCAGTTGTTGCGGTAGCGCGCGACACCGTTGGCGGCGTTGTTGTTCTCGAACGCGATCGTGCAGCCGACGATCAGGTTGTTGGCGCACACGCTGTTCGTCGAGTCGGAGATGTAGGCCTTCCAGGTGTTGCCCCAGAACGTGTTGTTGGTGATCTCGTTGCTGCCGGAGTACTCGAGGATCGCGTCGTTGGTCAGGTTCCAGAACAGGTTGTCGTGGATTCGCCAGCCGGTGACGTTGTCGCCGGTCCACAGCACGAAGCCGCGGTTCAGGTTGACGAAGCGGCAGCGATCGATTTCGACGTTCATCGCGGCGTTGCCGGCGTTGACGCCCGAGCCGCTGTTGATCGCGCGCGTCCACCAGCCAGCCTGATCGCTGTTCTGGATGGTGATGTTGGTGATGCGCGCACCGTTGGCGCCGTTGATAAGCCGGAACAACGGTTGCGTGCTGCCGGCGAGATCGAACGTGACGTTGCCGATGCCGCGGATCAGCAGGTTGGCCTGGGGTATCGTGCCGACGCTGATCGGCAGCGTCTCGCCGTTGAAGTTCGGGCCGTAGGCGCCGGCCAGCAACATGATCTTGTCGTTGTTGCCAGCCAGAGTGACCGCGTAGCCGAGCGTGCGCAGCGGCGCCGTCCAGGTGCCGGGGTTGGCGTCGTTGCCGAGCGCCGGATCGACCCACAGTTCTTGCTGGGCGTGCAGAGTGGCGGCGACCGCGCAGATCGCCACGAACAAACGAATCGACATGGAGCCTCCTGGGGGGATCGCAACAGGATCCCGGGGTGGGCAATCGTACGCACGGTGGCCGTCGGGCCCAGCCCCGCCGACGTCGCGTGTTCGTGGCATTCGTTGGCCCCGGTCGGCATGATCCGCCCCCGCTCGTGAACCCCCTGATCCGCTGCATCCCGCCGTTCCTGGTGCGCTTCTTCGCGCGCCCGTACGTGGCCGGGGATTCCCTGGTCAAGGCCATGGCGGCCGTCGACAAGCTGTGGCGCGACCGCGGCTTGCTGTCGACCCTGGACCTGCTGGCCGAAGACATCCATGAAGAGGCGCAGGCCCAGCGCAACCTGCAGACCTACCTGGACATGGCTGACGCCGTGGCAGCCAGCGGTTTGCCGGCGGAGGCGAGGCCGACGCTGTCGTTGAAGCCGTCCTCGTACACGACCAGGCCATTGCAGGATGGCGGCGATGCCGCCGGGTCGATGGCCGCGATGTCGGCGATCGCCGAGCGCGCCCGGCAACGCGGTGTAGGTCTGACCATCGACATGGAAAGCCGGCACTGGACCGACTTCACGCTGCAGGCGCTGCGCGAACTGCATGCGGCGGGGCACCGCGACATCGGCTGCGTGCTGCAGACCCGCCTGCACCGCACCGAACAGGATCTGGTGGCGCTGCCGGCCGGCATCCGGGTCCGGCTGGTGATCGGCATCTATCGCGAACCGGCCGAGGTGGCGCTGACCGACAAGCCGGCGATGAAGGCGCGGATGCTGCAGTTCGCCGAGACCTTGCTGCGCCGCGGTCACTATGTCGAGTTCGCCAGCCATGACGACACCTGGGTGCGCCGCTTCGTCGAAGAGGTGGTGCCGAAGACCGGCGTGGGCAAGGACCGGTTCGAGGTGCAGATGCTGTATGGCGTGCCGCGCGACCGGTTCCTGGCCGAGCTGCGGCGGCAGGGAGTGCGAGCGCGGCTGTATGTGCCGTTTGCGCTCAGTTGGGCGATGGCGATCCAGTACCTGCGTCGACGCCTGGACGAGTATCCGGCGATGATGTGGCTGGTGACCAAGAACCTGGTGTCCCGGCGCTGACCGTTACGGTCCAGCCGTTACCGGTCCGGCGATTTTCGTTCCAGAGCTAGGTGGAAGGCGTCAGCGTCGTTACAATGCTCCGCCCCATGGATCCACTTGCCACCATCGTGGAGCGCCTCTGCGCCTGGAAGGACGTCGCCCGTGAGAAGAAGGACGGCAAGGATTCCTTCTTCGTGCGTGGTCAGGTGTTCGCCTACCTCGGCAAGAAGGGCGTGGTCGTCAAGCTGGCGCCGCCGCAGGTCACCGAGGCACTGAAGATCATCGGCGCCAAGCGGATGCCCGACGATGGTGACCCGCACTCGCGAGAGTTCGTCGAGATCCCGGTCACCGGGCCGCGCGAGGTCGAACGGGCGATGATGTGGCTGCGGCGCGCCTGCCGGCTCGGCCGGACGGCTGCTGGCCCGGTCTGATCGGGTTGGCCTGACCTCCGTAGCCAACAAGGTCTGAACGGGCCCCAACGTCTGATCGGGGTTCAGGCGGTATGGCTGCCTATGCCCGTTCCCAGGGAGTGTCCGCGACTCCGGTCCGCGCGTTGGCGCGGCGCGCCCAGGAAAAGAACAGGTCCGACAGCCGATTCAGGTAGACCCCGAGTTCAGGCGGCACCCGTTGCGCCGGATCCTTCGCCAACGTCCAGAACCGCCGTTCCGCCCGGCGGGCGACCGTTCGGGCCACATGCAGCAGCGCTGCGACCCGGCAACCTCCCGGCAATACGAATGTGCGCAGTGGGGCCAGCTCCGCTTCCGAGGCATCGATCCAGCGCTCGAGTTCGGTGGTCGCAGGAACGACCCTTGGCAGCGACGCTGCGCCGCCTTCCGTCGCCAGGTCGGCTCCGACTTCGAACAGCGCATCCTGGATCGACTTGAGTTGTCGGTCGAAGGTGCCGTCCAGCGATTCGGTCCGCAGCAGCCCGAGAAACGAGTTCAGCTCGTCGATCGTGCCATACGCTTCGATGCGCAAGTCGTCCTTGGCGACGCGCCGATTGCCGAACAGTCCGGTCTCGCCGTGGTCGCCGCCGCCGGTGTAGAGAGGCATGGCGCGTCAGCCTACCGGTTGGCATCAGGCGGCGAAAAAAAACGGGCCGACGACTGTTGACCGTCGGCCGGCAGAGGGCTGTGTCAGATTGCGCCTGGTGCGGCGCCGGGACTCGACGGAGTGTCGAAATCGCGGCGACCATGGGCAAGTACGCACCCGGTGTTCGCCGGGCAACCGCCCGGGCTTTCAACTTTCTCCGGTTGCCGCCGCCGGCCACGGCGTCCGCGCCGTGGCATGATGTTGGCCTACCCCAGGATCCCCATGCGTTCGAGCAGGTTGTTCGGTCTCGCGTTCCTCGCTTCCACTGCTTTGGCCCAGAGCCTCGAACTCGACGTTCGCGGTGGCTCGATGCCGGGGCCGCTGTCGCTCGATCTGCATCCCGGGCTCTATCCGATGGAGCCGTGCTTCATCCTGGTCGGCGCCGATGCGGGCCCGACGCCGATTGCGCTGTTCGACCCGAATGATCCGCGCAGCGTGCAGGTCGGCACGGCGATGTTGAGCCAGTCGTTCTTCGGCCTGCTCGGATTCGACGGCCACTTCCGCGTCGGGCCGTTGGCAGTGCCATCGTTGCCCAACCTGCTCGATGCACCGTTCTTCTTCCAGGGCATCACGCTCTACGGTCCGGGCACGATCGTCGACCGGATCTCGAATCCCGGCGTGATCCGGCTCGGCGGTGCCAACACGTTCCGCAGCCGGTTGGCGTACTTCGCGGACGAACGGGCGTTCGCGGTCGTGCTGCCGCGCGCGGACCGACGGTGGTTGCTCGTCGGTGGCGGTCGCGGCGGCCTGCTGGCGCAGGTCGCGCACCGGACCACCGAGATCTACGACCAAATGACCGACAGCTTCGCGTACGGGCCGAGCATGACGACCGAGCGGTCGCTGCACGCGGCGACGCGGCTGGCCGACGGCCGCTGGTTGATCTCGGGCGGCGTCAACTACATCAACGATCCGCAGGCGGCTTGCGAGGTCTACGATCCGGTGGCCGACACCTTCACTGCGGTGGCGCCGATGATCACGCCGCGGATGGGGCACACCGCGACGTTGCTCGCCGATGGTCGCGTGTTCGTCAGCGGTGGCCTGGCCGCGATGACGGTGACGCCGACGCCGCTGTCGGCGGTGCGCGACGCGACCAACACGACCGAGATCTGGAATCCGGTGACCAACACCTGGACCGCCGGGCCCAACCTGCGAACGCCGCGTGCCGGGCACATCGCGATCCAGCGACCCGATGGCCGCATCCTGCTGGCCGGCGGCATCAGTTGGGACAATGTCATCATCATCGGCTGGCTGCCGACGGTGCGCAGTTCGTGTGATCTGTACGATCCGGTGGCCAACACGATGGCCGCGGGCCCGGCGATGGCCGGCGCGCGGTCGTTGACCGAGCCGATCGCGATCGGCAACAATCGCTGGCTGGTGGCCGGCGGCATCAGTTCGCTGACGCTGACCAACCTCGGCACGCCGACGGCGAGCGCGGAGATCTACGATGCGGTCGCCAACTCGTGGTCGTCGGCCGGCTCGATGGCGACCCCGCGCGGCAATCAGCGCGTCTGGGCACTCGGCAATGGCCGGTTCCTGCATGCGGGAGGTGCCAATGGCAACATCCTCAATCCGGTGCCGTTGGCCAGCACCGAGGTCTGGGATGCCGCGACCAATGCCTGGTCGCCGGGTCCGACGATGACGATCGAACGTGCGGCGGCGGCGGCATTCCCGATGCCGTCCGGGCCGATGATGGTGTTCGGTGGTGGCACCGCCAACGGCGCGATCTCGACCGGTACCGAGTGGTATTTCTTCTAGACCGTCACGGTTTCGGCCCCATGCCACCGGGGATCCTGACCTGAACCGCGCCCGGCACCGTTGCCACGGCCGGCTGCCCGGCTATCTGACCGTAGACTTTCTTGCTCCGCGGCGCATCCAGTCCATGAGAACTTCCCCCCTGCTGGCTTTGCTGTGCACCGCCGCTGTTGCGGTTGCGCAGACCGTCACGATCCCGACGAACGTGCTGTTGGCGGATCTCGACCGGCCGTTCCCAGGCGGCATCGGTCGCTACCAGCAGTGGTATGCGCAGCCGCCGTTGTTGGCCGGCCTCGGCGTGCCGGTACGGCTCGAACGCGCGGAGTTCTTCGCCGGCGCGACCCAGACGAGCAACACGGCCGCGCTCGACATGGAAGTGTCGATGGCGCACAGCTTCGGCAGCGGCATGACCGGCGCGTTCAACTTGAACTACGCGGACTCGCCGGTGATCGTCGTGCCGCGTCGGACGATCAACCTGGCGGCGCGCGCCGCCGGTCAGGTCGCGATCGACCTGCAGTTCACCAACCGGTTCACCTGGGATGGGCAACGGCCGATCGTGATCGACATCAAGATCTTCGGCAACGGCCGGCCGGCGAACGCACCGTTCACCTACAACTTCCGCGGCAGCCAGTCGGCGTTCGGCCTGATCGAACGCGCCTACCAGGGCGGCAATGCCAACGCCGCGAGCGGGCAGCATCAGGCGGCTTGGGGACTGCTGACGCGATTCTCCGGGCGACCCGGAGTCAACATCGACTACGGCGCGGGCTGTGCCGGGTCCAACTTCGTGGTGCCGCGTCACGCCGTCGTGCAGATCGGTTCACCGGGCATCACCTGGACGCACCAATTGACGCAGGCCGCGTCACAGCGGTCGTGTGTGTGGATCATGGGTGAGTCCGACACCGTGTCGCCGCTCGGTCAATTGCCGCTGGATCTCGGGCCGGTGATCGGCGCGTTCGGCTGCAGTCTGCTGGCCAATCCGTTCTTCACCGCGTTCTCGACGACGGTCGGCGGTGGCGCCGGTGCGGGTTCGGCGACGATGTCGATCGCGTTGCCGCCGGTCACCAACTACGTCGGCATGAACATCTACACGCAGTGGCTGGTGCTCGATCCGGGGGCATCCAACACCATGCTGTCGGCGACGCAGGGCGTGCGCTCGATCATCGCGCCGGCTGGCGGCGGCTGAGTTCGCCGCGGACCGCGGCGGCGGTCACTTCGCCGCGGCTTCGGCCGGTGTGACGTCGCGACCGAACGGATCGGCTTCGTCGCGGCGGATCCGCTGCAGCACGACCCGGGCGAAGACGTTGCCTGGATTGCGCGCGACCGCCTGTTCGAGCCATTCGATCGCCTTCTGCCGGCGTCGGGTCAGGAACGCCGCCATCGCCGCGAACACCCCAGGCCTCTCGTCGTCGGGCATGTTCTTCGCCGCGAACTCGAGGTGCTCGAGGGCCTTCTCCGGATCGTGGCCCAGCAGTCTCGGCGCCAGCAACTTGCGCAAGCCGAGGGCGACGTGCAGCGGCGCCGATTCCGGTGCCTTCGCGAACGCGGTGTTCAGCGCCTTCTGCACCTGGCCATTGAACTGCAGCGCGGCGCCGAGGCCGGTGATCTTGTTGCTCAACAGGCCGGCTTCGATCCGATACGACTCGGCGCTGTCGACGCCGGCGCGTCGGGCGGCAGCGATCGCGGCCAGGCCGTCGTCGAGATCCTGCGCCAACGCCGGCGGCAGGGTGGTGTGCAGGGGCTCACCGACCGCCATGCCGCGCAGCTGATTGCGCTGCAACACGCGTTCGAGCAGGGCTTCCGCCAGCAGGCACCAGGCCTGGCCGTTGGCGGCGGATTCCGCCGTGGCCTGGCGTCGGCGCGCAACCAGGGCATCGAACGCCGCGAGCGAGCCGTCGCGGCGCGCAGCGGCGAGTTCGGCCTGGGGCGGGTCGGTCGGCGTGGCGACGGCGGTGCCAGCGCCGCTCGGGACGGTCAGACCGCTGTCGTCCTGGGCCAACAGCGCCCAGGCGGTGCCGCCAAGGCCGAGCAGGCAGGTCAGCGAAAGGACGGGGATCCACTTCATGGTCAGGGAGGCAGCAGCAGTTCCACCGGATGCCGAACGGTCGCCCGGTGGCCGATGCGGCGCAGGTGACTGTCGATCTGCAGCATGCAACCGGGGTTGCCGGTGATGACCAGATCGACGTTTGCCGCGGCCAGGCTTTCGACCTTGCGGTTGCCTATTTCGGCAGCGAGCGCCGGCTGCAGCAGATTGTAGATGCCGGCAGAGCCGCAGCAGTCCTCGGGGCGATCGTGTGGCACGAGTTCCAGTCCGGGAACCTGTGCCAGCAGCTGGCGGGGTTGCGTGCGGACGCCCTGGCCGTGACACAGATGGCATGGGTCGTCGTAGGCGGCGCGGGCGCGGCGCGGCGCCGGGGTTGCCGTCAGTCCGACCTCGGCCAGGAACTCGCTGA
This sequence comes from Planctomycetota bacterium, assembly GCA_016713175.1. GTDB lineage: Bacteria > Planctomycetota > UBA1135 > UBA1135 > UBA2386 > JADJPQ01. The sequence goes on along the minus strand of JADJPQ010000013.1, from coordinate 85,376 downwards.
TGTCGCGGCACTTGCGGGCGAACGCTTGCGCACGGTCGTTGCCGAGCAGATGGCCGGTTTCCTTCAGGGCGCAACCGCAGCCGGCGGAGTTGTTGATGACGACGTCGACGTCGGCGAAGGCGTCCAGGTTGGCGGTTGCCAGCGGCCGGGCCCGGCCGGCAAGCCCGGCGTGCACCAGCAGGGCGCCGCAGCACCGTTGTGCCGCCGGCACGACGACCTCGAAGCCGTTCGCCAGCAACAGCCGCAGCGTGGCGCGATTGACGCGGCCGAACAGCGGTTCCATCACGCAACCGGTGAACAGGCCGACGCGGCCGCGCACGGGAACCGCCGGTCGATGGACACCGGTTGGCAGCGGTCGCCGTTCGGCGCGCGGCGGGATCCTGGGCGCCACGGCACGCATGCTGGCGGGCAACAGGCGCAGCCGTTCGGCGAGCCATCGCAGGCCTAGGACTTCGGCGATGCCGAGCAGCGCGAACAGCAGCCGCAGCCGGTTCTGGCGGGCGACGACGTGGGTCAGCAGGGTCCTGACCAGCCAGGCGCCAGGGCCGCGCCGCGGGGCCTTTTGCTCGAGATCGGTGCGGACGGTCTCCAGGATCTCGCCATAGCGGACACCGGATGGACATGCGGTTTCGCAGGCCCGGCAGTCGAGACAGCGGTCGAGGAACGGCCGGATCGACTGCGGGTCGTCGACGCGACCCTCGGCGAGCGCGCGCATCAGGTAGATGCGACCGCGCGGCGAATCGGCTTCGACGCCGAGCGCCTGGTAGGTCGGACAGGCTGGCAGGCAGAGTCCGCAGTGCACGCAGTCGAGCGAGCGCCGGTAGAAGTCGACGGCAGATGGTCTCTGGTGGTCGACGTGGGTCATGCCAGCACTCCTCGAGGATCCAGCGCGTGGCGGATCGCGGTCGTCAGCGTCGCCGCGCCCGGATCGAGTGCGGTGCCGGGCGAATCGGCGGCTGAGACGGCGACGGCATGGGCGTCGTGGGTGGGCATCCGGCTCAGCAGCGGTGCCACCTGCGGCGTCGGCAACACGGTCCAGAAACGGCCGCCACCGTGCATCAGGAACGGGGCGGCGGCGGGCAGATCGGCGAGCAGACCGTTCAGTCGACTGCAGCAGACGATGCCGGTGATCAGTTCGTGGCCGGCTTCTGCGTGCAGTTGCAAGGGCCCGGCATCGGCGCTCTCGGCCAGCGAAAAGCGCGTGCGGAGCGCCGCGAGGTGGCTTGCCCGGCCCCCCAGGCGACCGGCAAGCATGCATGCACCTGCCGCATCGCGCAGCAGCGTCACCTGATGGACGCCAGCCGGCTCCTGCCGCAGGCCGGCGAATTTCGCCAGGGCGTCGGCGAGCGACAGGTTCCGCACGCCGAACGCGCAACTCGCGCGCGGCAACGGCCGCAGTTTCAAGTGCAACAGCGTCGCGGCGAACAGGCGCCCCTGGCTGCCGACGAACAGCTTGTGCACGTCGAAGCCGGCGACGCTCTTGACGACGCGCGCGCCGCTCTTGAACGGCGTGCCGTCGGCGAGCACGCCTTCGAGACCGAGCAGCAGGTTGCGCGGCGCCGGGGCGCCAGGTGCCAGCGGTCCGATGTCGTCAGCGGCGAACAGGCCGCCGATGGTGCCGGTGCCGGCACAGGGCAGTTCGAGGCCGTGGCGTCGAAGCTCGAGGTCGAGTTCGTGGCGCAGTACCCCTGGCTGGACCGAGCAGGTCAGGTCGCCGGGTTCCAACCGTTCGATCCGGTCCATGGCGGCCAGCGACACGAACGTCGCGTCACTCGGTACCCGACGCACCATCGCCGGGCGCGAGCCGCTGCCAAGCAAGCGCACGCGCGGGTGGCGGCGAGAACGCAGCAGATCCTGTAGCTCGGCACGACTCGTCGGGCGCTGGGTCATCGGTCGCCGCCCCGCCGTTGGTGGTCGTCGAGCACACGTTCCACCATCTTCGGCCACTTCGCGACCTCCGCGCAGGCATTGCGGGTCGGCAGCACCTTGCCGGGGTTGCACAGCCCAGACGGGTTGAACGCGGTGCGGACGCGGGCCATCACCTCGAGGTCGGTCGGGTCGTACATCAACGCCATGTAATCGAGCTTCTCGGAGCCGATGCCGTGTTCGCCGGTGATGCTGCCGCCGAGATCGAGACAGACCTGGAGGATCTCGCGGCCCGCAGCGACGGTGCGGGCAGTCTGCGCGGCATCGCGGCCGTCGTAGCTGATGTTGGGATGCAGGTTGCCATCCCCGGCGTGGAACACGTTGGTCAGCAGCACGCCGTGGCGTTCAGCGATCGCGTGGATCCGGTCCAGCGCCTCGACCAGGCGGGTCCGGGGCACCACGCCATCGAGAACGTAGAGGTCGGTGTTCAAACGTCCCATCGCGCCGAATGCGCCTTTGCGGCCCTTCCACAGCCGTTTGCGTTCGGCCGGAGTCGAGGCTTCCTCGATGCGCAACGGGCTGCGGGCAAGAAACAGCCCGCGGATCTCGGCGGCCTCTTCGTCGACGACCTGGCGCGGACCGTCGATCTCGACCAGCAGCACGGCGGCCGCATCCTCCGGGTAGCCGGCGCGGTAGACCGACGCCTCGACGGCGCGGATCGTCGCCTGGTCGAGGATCTCCAGCGCCGCTGGCACCAGCCCGGCGGCGACGATGTCACCGACCGTGCGGCAGGCCGCAGTCATCGTGGCGAACGCCGCGAGCAGCGTGCGCACCGATTCCTGGTCGCGCGACAGCCTGACCATGATCTCGGTGGCGATGCCGAACGTGCCTTCGCTGCCGCAGAACACGCCCGGCAGGTCCAGCGCGTGCGGTGCGCGCGGCCCAGCGTTCTGCCCGAGGCGGGCCAGCGATCCGTCCGGCAACACGACGACTGCGCCGAGCATGTGGTCGGTGGTCATGCCGTACTTGAAGCAGTGAGGACCGCCACTGTTCTCCGCCAGATTGCCGCCGATCGTGCACACCGACTGGCTGCTTGGGTCGGGTGCGTAGTGCAGGCCGAGATGCTGGACTGCCAGCGTCAGGTCGAGGTTGACGACGCCAGGCTGTACGACGGCCAGCAGATCGTCCGGCGAGACGTGCAGCACACGCTTCATCCGCGCCAGTTCGATCACCACCGCCGGGACGCTCGGCGTTGGCCCGCCGGACAGGCAGGTGCCGGCGCCACGCGGCACGAACGGGACATTCTCCCCGTGCAGCAATTGGACGATGGCCTGCACTTCCGCCGTCGACTCCGGCAACACCACGGCGCGTGGCAAGGCCCGGTGTACGGTGAAACCGTCGCACTCCCACGCCAGCAAGGCGTCGCGCGCGGTGATCACGCGGGCGGCACCGAGCAGGTCGGTCAGGCGGCGTTCCAGCGCTGGCATCGGCGCGAACATAGCCGGCGGGTCGACCGTGACCAGCGCGTCGGTTCGACTGGATCGGACTCAAGGACAGCCCGAGTGTGGGCCGAAACAGGGACTCTCGATCTCGCATGGCCCGATTCCAGGTCAAAAAAGTCGTCGCGGTGTGCTTTCTCGAAGCCACCAAGCTCACGATGGACCATCTCGGCCAGTACCGGATGGAACTGTCGCAGCGCGGCACTGACGGGCCCAAGGACCTGACGGCTCAGTACGGCGATCTGCGGCGCCTGCGCGACTACCTGCAGCGGTGCCTGGGGGCGTTCCCCGACCTGGTCGATCTCGATCTCGGCGCACCCGACCAGGGGTTGTTGGTTGCAGCGTGTCGTCGTGCGGTCGAAGCGATCGATGCGCGGGTCGAGACCATCCGCACGCTGCCGGCGCAGGAGAAGGACTGGCTGCAGCGCAAGCGCCAGGTGCTCGCCGATTGGGCGATCGAATTGGCGGCGAGGCCGTTGATCGAGCTGCCGTTGCCGCGGATGAGTGCGGTGGTCACGCACGGCGTGAAGGCGCTGAACGAACGCCTGCACCAACGCATCCGTGGCTCGGACACGCTGTCGCCTGGCGCCGATTCAGGACCGCTCGGCACCGGCTTCCCGCTGCGGTCACCGGGCATGTCCGTGCTCGATCAAGGGCCGCAGGATCCGGTGGCGGCGACGGCAGCACTGTTCGACGAGTCGGTGTCGCCCGGCGGCGAACTGCCGACGCGTTGCCAGGCGGGGTTGTCCGGGGCGATGCCGACGAGCGACTATCCGCCGATGCCGGCGGCGGCGGACTACGCCATACATGGTCATGACCAAGGTCCAAGCCTCGGCGCCGGCTTTGCCAGACTCGATGCCGATCCGAGCGCGCCGCTCGACGCGCCGCCACCGCTGGTCGACGTCCGGCAGATCCGCGACCCGAGGCTGCGCGCGCTGATGGCGTTGGATGTGCGGGCCTATGATCGGGCGGTCGCGGCCTCCGATCATCGCCTCGCCGCCGTGCACCTGTCGTCGATCCTGGAAGGCGCGATCCTCGATCACGCCCTGCCGCAGCGCAAGGAACTCAACCTGGTCGGTTCGCCCGACGGCTGGAACCCGCAGGAGGTGCTGCTGCGGATCATGGGCGAAGCCTGCACGCCGAAGGACCGGTCGTACCTGTATCAGGTGTTCGCGGCGCGCAATCTGATCCGACCGACCGCGCAATTGGTGTCACCGACGGTGGTCACCCCCGGCAGTCTCGAGAAACTGACCGAGTTCGCACAGCGGGCGATGCGGGAGATGGGCTTCCACGCCCGTGGACCGCTGGACACGTCCGGTCTCGACATGCAGCAGCGACCGTCGGGCTACGGCGGCTATCGGTAGTCAGCGCGCTCGCGGCGCCGCATCGGTGGCCGAGTCGTTGCGGAACGGCGCTTCGCCGGCCAGCTCGCGGCTCCTGGCTTCGACTGCGGCGAAGACCCGCAACAGGTTCTCGCCGAGAATCTTCTTCACCGCGGCCTCGTCGTGGCCGGCATGCAGCAGCTCGTAGGTGAGCCGCGGCAGGAACGTGACGTCGTCCATGCCCTCGGGCACGCAGGGCACGCCGTCGAAGTCGCTGCCGAGGCCGACGTGATCGATGCCGCCGATCTCGATCGCGTGCAGCACGTGGCGGACCAGCGTCGCCAAGGGCGGTCGCGGCGGCGCCGGGAACCGTTCGTCGAGCTTGCGCAGCGCTTGTTCGAGTTCCTGGCTGCCGGCGGCGAACTTCTCGCGCGCGGCGTTCTCCTGGATCTTCTTCGTCATCTCGCTGGCGGCGGAACGCTTCTGGTACTCCGGGTCGAGGAAGCCGCAATTGTAGTTGATCATCACCACGCCGCCGTTCTTGGCCAGGGCGCGCAGCATGTCATCGGTGATGTTGCGCGGGTGCGGGCACAGCGCCCGCATCGAACTGTGCGAACAGATCACCGGCGCCCGGCTGACCGCCAGCACGTCGCCGAACGTCGCATCGCTGACGTGGCTGACGTCGACCAGCATGCCCAGACGGTTCATCTCGTGGACGACCTTGACCCCGAGCGTGTTGAGGCCGCCCCAGCGCGGCGTCGCCTGGGCGCAGGAGTCGGCGTACTCGTTGTGGTTGGTGTGGGTGAGCGTCATGTAGCGCACGCCGAGGCGGTGGAACTGCCGCAGCAGGCCGAGGTCGCCTTCGATCGCGTGCCCGCCCTCGATGCCCATCAACGCCGCATGCCGGCGATCGGCGACGGCCGCGCGGATGTCGGCGACCGAGAAGCACGCGATCATCCGGTCGGGATGGCGGGCGACGGTCCGGTAGAAGCCGTCGATCATGTCGAGCGCGCGCCGCGCACTGCCGTTGACGGTGCCCGTTGGTTCGGGCCGCGGCCAATCACCGCCGGGTCTGGTTGCCGGCACGAACAGTGGCCCTTCCTCGCCGTAGAACCGCGAGGCCACGTAGATCGAATAGAACGCCGCATCGAGACCGCCGTCGGCTATCCGTGGCAGGTCCATGTGCCCGTCCTTGCTGCGTGGCCCCATGTCGAAGTCCTCGTCGATGATCCGGCTGGTGGTGTCGGTGTGGGTGTCGACGACGATGGCGGCGTGGTGCACGGTCCAGGCCTTCTGCCAGAGCGACGCGTCGTAGCCGGTCGGTGGCGCCGGGCAGGGCGGCGTCTGGGCCGCGGCGAAGGTGGCGAGGGCGGCGGACAAGATCGCGGCGAGCAGCGCGTTCATCGCGGCATCGTCCCGGCGCCGGTTGGCGTTGCAAGACGCTAGGAGCGACGATGCCGGACGTCGAACAGCGGCAGGAGCTTGGTGGCGAGTGCGTCGAGAAAACGCGTCAAGCCGTTCTTCGTTCCCTGTGTTCGCAGGTGCTCGAGACTGCTCGCGACGAAGGCCGCACCAGCGTCGGCTGTGCCGGCCAGTGTGCTCAGTACCGCCTTGGCGTCCCTCTTGGGTGAGCCGGTCGAACTCAGTCGGTGTGCTTCTTGGATCGGATCGAAGCCCAGCGTCTCGCGGAGTTCGTCACGGTTTCGTTCCTCTTCCGGTGTGCGCGGCACGAAGGCGGAGATCAGCCAGGACTCGATCTCAGGAGTGGCGATTGCGCCGATGATCGCAAATGGCCAGGCACGATCCGACTCCGCCTGGACGAAACCCAGGCGCCGCGCTTGTCTGCCGTCGTCGTCGCGGGCGATCACGACTGCGCCAGGGAGTGGCTCCATGTCGGCAAGCACCAACAGGGCGCAGCGGTGCAGCAAGGCATCCTCGGCGCCAGGCTCGCCTTGGAATCGGCCATAGAGCCGGTAGCCGAGACCGAGGTCGCGTGCCAGATCATGCGCGCGATGGACGTCCAGGAACGGGTGGTTCCCGACCGATGCCCAGGTTCTGAAGTGTTCGAGGGTTGCAGCATCGATCCAGTCGACGCCGTCCTCGATCACGTGGTCGACGAGGCGGACGATCAACGCGAAGTCGGCCGCGCTCTCGGCGGCACCAGCGAGGATCACGCTCACGCCGTCGCGGCTCCGGGGTTGCCGACCCAACCTTCGCCGACTGCGCTCCAGAACTCGCCTGGGTGCAGGTAACCGGCGCGCTTTTGCCAGTTCGGATGGCGATCGAGACGGCGGATGAGCGTGGCCCCTGGGGCTGCTGCGCCGGCGATCCAGACCTCCTCGGGCCGCAGTTCGTCCAGGACAAACGGCGAGTGCGCGGTACAGACGATCTGCAGGTCGCTGTTCTCGGCCTGCAGATGGCGCAACAGGGCCACCAGTTGACGCTGCGCAATCGGGTGGAGACCGCGATCCAGGTCGTCCAACAACAACAGACGGGGGCGCCGGGTGCGGAGAACCGCGATCAGCCCAAGGACCAGGAGCGTCCCTTGCGACAGTTGGTGCGCAGGAATCCAACCAACGCCTTCCCATTCGACCTCGAGCCGGTTGCCGGGGACGGAACGGCGACTTCTCACGAACGTCGATTCGCCGTCGACTTGGACCGGGATGTTCTCGAAGCGAGCAATCTGCTTGGGCTGGGTCCGGATCCGTCTGGCGCTGGGAATGACGCGTGTCAGGTCCTCTTCGATCCTCGCGAACGTCGGATCGCGAGCTGCGATGAGCGCAGTCAGTGTCGAGGCCAGGCCATTGCCGTCGGCTGCGATCGTCGGTTGGTCGCCTTCGATGTGATCCGGAGATGCCAGCGTGGCCGTGTCCAGGGCCAGGAGAACTGCCGGTTGAAGACTCTTGCTTGTCGATCGCACGAAGAACTCGAGCAGCGCGGCGGGAGCGGCGTTCTCGCTTGGCAGCAATTCTCGCGTAGTGCCGCCACGCGTCAGGTGGAACAGGAAGTCGGGACGAGGCGTGTCCGTGCGCAGGCGCGCCGAAAAGCCAAGGGCGTCGGTGTCGACCCGGGCCTCCAGGCGGAACGTCGTGTCTCCGGGACGCGAGACGAGTTCTTTGGGCGCGAACCGCTCGGCGAACAGTGTCTCCAGGTGCTGTTGGGGGTCGACGTTGAGCGCCGGGGCAGCGAGGAGCAGATCGATTCCCTCCAGCACGCTGCTCTTGCCGATGCCATTGGCGCCGACGATCACGTTCAAGCGCCCGAGTTCGATCTCGACATCACGCAGCAGCTTGTAGTTTTGGAAGCGGACGCTCTGGATCATGGCCGTGCTGTTGTTTGCGATGGTAACAGCGCGGTGGCCCGCTGCCGTATCGGATTTGCCGGCAGCGCGAGGGTGCGACGATCCTATGGGTCACCCGAGCGCGATCCGGATCGGCTGGAAGTCGATCGCATCCACCGAGGCCAGGTAGTAGCGGATGCCGTCGGCGTCGCCCTGGAAGCCGTGCTTGAGGTCCTTGCCGTGCAGGTGACCGTAGACGCAGATCGACACCGAGGCATCGCGCAGCAGCGCCACCGCTTCGGTTTCGCGGCCATCCGAATAGCGCGGCGGGTAATGGATCAACGCGATCGTGCGAGCGCCACCGGCCGTGCAGCCGCCGAGTTTGCGACCAGCCGCGATCGACAACTTCAGGCGTTCGAGTTCGCGCGCGAACACCTTGGCGGCGCCGGCATCGGCCCACGGCGCATCGGGCGGATCCCACAGTCGCGTGCCGATCACCACGGTGCCGTCGGTCAGTTGCACAGCGTCGTTCTGCAGCAGCGTGATCGACGGGTGCAACACCTTCTCGACCTTGCTGCGCGAACCCCACCAGGTGCAGTGGTTGCCTTTGATCAGCACCTTGCGACCCGGGCGGTCACCGAGCCAGTCGAGATCGGGCTTCGCCTCGGCGAGATCGAGTCCCCACGACGTGTCGCCGCCGACCAGCACCCAGTCGTCGGGATCGACCATCGCGTCCCAGGCGGTGCGCATCTTGTCGGCGTGGCCGACCCATTGCGGGCCGAAGATGTCCATCGGCTTGTCGACGCCGAGGCTCAGGTGCAGGTCACTGATCGCAAACAGGCGCAACGGGACGTTCTCGGCGGGCGGAAAGGGGGCGGCCTGCTTACGGCCTTTGCCGCCCACGCTCAAGAGTCCGACCGGTCGGATCAGCGATCGAGGCCGATGCGCAGGCCCGCGCTCGCCAGCATGCCGAGCCCGTTGGCGCCAGGTACGACGTAGGCCCACTGGCAGAACAGCGGCATCGGCGCCAGGTTCTCGGGCAGATCGACCGTCACCGTGGCGACGCCGCCGGAGATCGTCGTGCCGATCGCTCCGATGTAGGCCGGCGAGAACACGTCGGGCACGATCGTGCAGCCGGGGGCGCCGACGGCGCCGCCCGGCGTGTTGCCCCGCCCGGTCGACAGCAGCAGGAACGCGAAGGTGTCCTGCGGCGCACCGCCGAGCATCAACGGCATCGCCTGCGAGCCGATCTGCTGGCGGTCGGCGGTCGCGCCGAGTCCGGTGAACACGCCGCTGCCGCAGGCGAAGTCGATCGCCGTCGGTGCCGCCAGGTTGCCGTAGGTCATCTGCGTGCCGAGCACCGCGTTGCCGCCGACCGTGCCGGCATCCCGGCTGAAGACGATCGGGAACATCCGGCCCTCGGCGCTGAAGGTGGTGGCGCAGGCGGCCGGTTCGGTCCCCGCCGGCAGCGTGACCGGCGCCGACTCGACGAGCGCGCCGCGATAGCCCAGCTTGTGCACCCGCAGCGAGTCGCCGGCCCGGTTGCCGACGAGCGCGCACCAGTGGGAACGGCTGACCGTGTCGAACGCGAGACCGCCGTTCTCGAGGGCGTTGCCGGTGGTCGCTTGCAGCAGCACTGCCGGGTGCGGCAACGAGCCGGTGCCGGTGGCGTGGTTCCAGTCGAGGCGCTGGCCGTGCACGCTGTCGCCGACCACCTGCAACGGCTTCGGATCCGCCAGTTCGAACTGCCGCAGCGCGTAGGTCAGTTCATGGCGTCCGAACGTGCCGGCCAGCTGCGGTGCGACCTTGTGCCGCAACGGGTCGCCGGCATGCGCGGTGTCGAGACCGGTTGGAATCGTGACGCCATTGCCGTCGACGGCGACCGTGGTGATGTCCCAATCGTCGTTGAACACGGCGCCGTTGTGCTCCTGGAAGGCGACCAGCCACTGGTTGGTGCTGGCGGCCTGGTTGACGACGCTCCGTTCCTGATCGGCGTTGGCGCGGACCAGCAACGGGAACGGCGCGACGACGAAACCGAACAGCGTCGGGTCGATGCTGGCGTCGTAGACGCAGGCGAACACGGCGCTGTTGGCGGTGTTGGCGAACGTCGCCCCGACTTCTCGCTGGAACGTGATCAGCACCCGACTGCCGTCGGGTCCGACGCGGCCGCCGACGTCGGGCCGCCAGTCGTGCTCGTCCAGGTTCGAGGGCACGGCCAGGGCTGCGGTCGACAGGTTGATGTCGGTCACGTGATGCCGGTGGACGATCACCATCCGGTCGCCGCCGATGTCGGTCGCGTGTACCAGCACCACGTGGTTGCTGGCGGGCGCCAGCGCCAGTCGGCCGTGGGTCGAATCCCACAGCGAGATCTCGCGGTAGACCTCGACGGGCGTGCCGCCGAAGCCGCTGCCGCAGCGATACAGACGCAGGTCGCTGTCGCCGGCGGCGGCGATGTTGGACACCGCATACCAGGTGCGGGCCTGCAGGCCGCTGGCGGTCAGGGTCTCGTGCAGCACGTCGACGTCGGTCACCAGTCGCCCCGTGGCGAGGCCCACATTGGCGAGCAACGGATCGATCACCAGCGGGAAGCGCGCCCGCGCGACGATCTCGGCGGCGACCCGCAGCGTGATGGTGCGACCATCGCATTCGGTGTCCACCGGCGTGGTGATGCCGGCGGCGTCGATCGCGAACGCACGGCCGTAGCGGATTAGCGGCCGCCCGTCGGGCAGGCGCAGGTCGAGATCGCCGTGCCGGGGTGGACACTCCGGCAGCCGCAGGATCGTGTCGATCGCGCCTTCGATCACCAGTTCGCCGGATCCGGGTACGGTGTCGAACAGGAAGCTCTGCTCGAGGCCGTCGGTCCGCACGTCGTAGCGTTCGATGCAGCCACCGAGGTCGTAGTCGCACCGGGTGCCCTGGTGGCGCGGCGGGGCTGTCGTCGCGGCGATCAGTTCGCGGTCACCGATCCGCACCGACCGCGTGCGCCAGCGCAGGGGCTGGTGCGGCAGGTCGGCGCCGACGTCCGGATAGAACGTCATCCCGTCGTGGAAGCTGGCCTTCCAGGTGGCGCCAGCGGCCCAGATGCCGCCGCTGCCGTGGTCTGGGTTCGGGGAATCGGCGATCGGCGAGGTCGTGGCCGGCATGGACACCGGCTGCTGGGCTGGCAGCGCCGCGGCGAACAGCAGTGTCGGTGCGAGGAGGCGCCCGTGGGCGCGGGGAAACGTGGTCTTCATGGTTCTCGGGGTTTGGGGTTCGCCCCGGACACGCAAACCGGCGAGGGTCGCCGTCAGGATTCCATCGAAGGTCCGCCGGCCAGCCTGTCGTTATGCTTGCATGTCGACCTGGACAGCAGGTGTCGTGACCATGGCGGATGCCCCGGTGGGTCAGGTGACGGTTCTGTTGCAGCGCATCGCGGAGGGCTCCGCGGTGGCGCGCGAGCAGCTCGCGGAGCTCGTCTACGCCGACCTCCGGGCGATGGCGGCGCGCGAACTGGCGGCGGTGCGCGGGCACACGCTGCAGCCGACGGCACTGGCCAACGAGGCCTGGCTGCGACTGGCGGGCCGGGAGGCCGGTCTCGGCAACCGGCAGCACTTCCTCGGCGTGGCGGCCAAGGCGATGCGCAGCGTTCTGGTCGACCATGTGCGGCGGCGCCGTGCGATCAAGCGCGGCGGCCTGGCCGAACGCTGCCCGCTGGACGAGTCGGTGGCGTTCCTGGAAGCCGGGGAAGTCGATCTGCTCGACCTGGACGCGGCGATGGCCGAACTGGAAGCCGACGATCCCGTGCTGGCAAGGCAGGTCGAACTGCGTTTCTTCGGCGGCATGACCAACGGCGAGATCGCAGCGGTGGAACACTGTTCGGAATCGACCATCGAACGCGGCTGGCGCGTGGCGCGCGCCCGGCTGCGCCGGCGCCTGTCGGGGTGGGCCGACGCATGACCTGGGCACGGGTGCGCGGCGAGTTCGAGGCGCTGCTGGCGATGCCGGAGCCCGAACGGGCGGGTCGCCTGGCGGTGCTCGCGACCACCGAGCGCTGGCTGCACGACGAACTGCAGGAGCTGCTGCGGCATGATGCGGCGGCGGGTGCGTTCCTGGAACGGGATGCGCCGCGACCGGCGGCGCCGGCGGCGGGTCAGGCGTTCGGCCGGTTCACGCTGGTGCGGCCGCTCGGCGTCGGCGGCATGGGTGCTGTCTGGGAGGCCCGCCAGACCGATCCCGAACGACACGTGGCGCTGAAGCTGTTCACCGCCGCGCCGGGTGGCGCCGCCGAGTCGTGGCGATTCGCGCAGGAGATCCGCGTGCTGGCGGCGCTGCAGCATCCCGCGATCGCGATGTTCTTCGACGCCGGTACCGAGCGCCTCGCCGGCGCCGAGGTGCAGTGGCTGGCGATGGAACTGGTCAGCGACGCGCAGGATCTGCTGACCTGGGCGGAGCGGGCCCGCGCGACCCTGGCGCACCGGCTCGATCTGTTCGACGCGTTGGCCGATGCCGTCGAGCACGGCCATCGCTGCGGCGTTCTGCACCGCGACCTGAAACCGGCCAACGTGCTGATCGACGGCCTCGGTCGCCTGAAGCTGATCGATTTCGGCATCGCCCGGGCGCTCGCCGCGGACGCCGCGTCCCCCGGCGTCACCCGCACCGGCGCCGTCGTCGGCACGTTGCAGTACCTGGCGCCGGAGTGTCTGGGCGAGCGGGCTGCGCCGCCCGCGGTCGCGGTCGACGTCTGGTCGCTCGGGGTGATCCTCTACGAGCTGTTGTGTGGCCGGCCGCCGTTCGGCAACGACGGCGCGTCGATGGCGGGGACGATCGACGCGGTCCTGCGCGCGGAACCCGTGCCGCCGCGGCGACTGCGGCCCGAACTGCCCTACGACCTGCAATGCGTGATCCTGCACGCCCTCGCCAAGGATCCGGCGCGTCGCTATCCGACGGTGGCCGCCCTGCGCGCCGACCTGCAGCGGGTACGGATGCACCGACCGATCACCGCGCGCGCGCCGGGTGTTGGCTATCGCTGCAGCCGGTTCGTGCGCCGGCATCGCGTGGCCGCGGTCATCGCGGGGGCGCTGCTCGCCGGCGTGGTGGCCGGCGGCGTCGGGCTGGTCACCGGTTATCGGGAGGCCAGGGCCGGCGAAGAGGCGGCGCTGCGCGGCCTTGCGCGCAGCCGCCAAGCGGCGGCGGTCACCGCCTCGTTGTTCGATGCGATCCAGGATCGCGCCGACAGCCGCGATCTGCGCGTTCACGAACTGCTCGATGCCGCGCCGGTGGATCCGGCCGTGGTCGCCGAACCGGCCGTCGAGGCCGTCCTGCGCGAGGTCTTGGGCATGGCCCATGCCCGGCTGCGGCGCTTCGCCGAAGCGCGCCGTGAACTCGAACGCGCTGCGGTGTTGCACGGCCGGCTGCGCACCACGGAACTGACCGCGGTCGAGCAGGCCGACCTCGCCGACCGTGCCGGCGAGGTCATGGCCGTGCTGGCATGGTGCCGGATGCAGCTCGGCGAACGACAGGAAGGGCGCGCCGCACTGCAGGCTGCGCTGGCGGCGGCGAACGAACTGTCGCCGCGTGGCCGCATCGCGGTCCTGCGGCACGGCTGCATGGCATTGACCGACGCGAGCGCCCACGCCGACGTGGTGCCGCTGGCCACCGAGCTGGCGAGCGTCGCCGGCGCCGCGGGCGATGTCCGCTCGACGATCCGGGCGCTGCGATGGCAGGCCCGGGCCCTGTCGGCGCTGGATCGCGGTGCCGAGGCACGCGAACAGTCGGCGTCGGCGCTGGCGCTGGCGCGTTCGATCTTCGGTGATGCGCACGAGGAGGTCTGCGATTGCCTCGCCGACCACGTGACCATCCTGCAGCAGGCCGGCGCGATCGATGAGGCGCTGGCGTCGACCGACGAACTGCTGGCCGCGGTCCGCCGGGTCTACGGCGAGGAACACTCGCAGGTCGCGATCACGCTGAACAACCGCGCGCATCTCGAGCTCGCCCGCCGGCAGGGCGGCAGGGCGATCGCGATCCTGCGGGAGGTGGTGGCGCTGTACGACCGTCGCGGCCAGCCGACCACGCGCGATCACCTGGCGGCGGTCGGCAACCTGGGGCAGCTGTTGAACATGGCGTCGCGGTTCATCGAAGCCGAGCCGCTGCTGGCGCGCGCGGCGGCGGCGACCCGCAACGTGCTGGCGGCGGACGATCCCGACGGCATCCACATCCGCATCAACCACGCGGCTTGTCTGGCGTGGCAGCGGCGCTGGACGGAGGCCGAACCGGTGCTGCTGGCCGAATACGAGACCCTGGCCCGCGTGCTGCCGGCCGATCATGGCGACCTCGCCAAGGTCCGCCGCACGATCGCCGGCGGCTACGAGGTCAACGGGTTCCCGGAGCAGGCGCAGGCCTGGCGGGCGCGCTGACCGATCAGGAACGGACGAAGCGCAGCAGGTAGTTCTCCTGCAGGAATGGTGTCGGTTCCTGGCGGACGAACGTGAAGCCGGCGGCTTCGATCTCCTGGCGCACGACGTCGCGACCGGCGCGCACGTGGTCGAGGATCCACTGCCGGCTCTGGCCCGGTTCGCGGATGAAGTCGACGATGACCAGTTCGCCACCGGGCCGCAGCGCCGCATGGATCGTTGCCAGCGTGCTCATCGGGTATTCGAAGTGGTGGTAGGTGTCGCAGACGAACGCCAGGTCGATGCTCGCTGCGGGCAGGTTGACGTCGCGTTCGCCACAGACGACGCCGCGGATGTTGCCGAGCTTGCGTTCGGCGGCGCGCTGTTCGATGTGTTCGACGAACTTCGGCGCGATGTCGACGGCGTAGACCTTGCCGCTCTCGCCCAGCCGCGAGGCCATCAGCAGCGTGAACAGGCCGGTGCCGGCGCCGATGTCGGCGACGTGCATGCCAGTGCGCAGGCCACAGGCCGCGAGGATCTTGGCGCGCTGGGTGAAGACCTCGCGGCTCTCGACCTCGAAACGATTCTCGAAGCGGGCGACATCGAGATCGTCGGCGAGGTAGTCCTGATTGATGCCGGGTTTGACACTGGTCTCCGGTGCCGTCGACGGCGGCGTCGAACAGGCAGTCAGCAGCAGGGCAAACGCGGCGATACGGGCGATGGAGCGCATCGCCGGATCGTCGGTCAGCGAGCGCCCGCGAGCAACGACCAGTCGATCGCCGCGCGTTGCAAGCGCGGCAGTTCGGTCTGCAGCACTTCGATGTACTTGTTGGCGGTTCCGGTGTTGAACACGACGACCTCGGCGTCGCCGCCGATCTGGCCCGAACGCCGGGCCTGCTGCAGGCCCTCCAGGCACGCCGCCGCTTCTGGACACAGGGCGATGCCCTCGGTCGCCATCGTCATGCGCATCCACGGTCGCAGCGTCGCTTCTGCCGCCGCCAGGGCGCCGCCGCGCGTCTGCCGTACGGCATCGAGGATCATGAAATCGGCGAACGCCCGCGGCACCCGCAGGCCGGATGCGTCGGTGTGCGGGTTGGCGATCGGCGGCGATCGGTCGAGACCTTGCGTGAATGCTTCGACGATCGGCGCGCAGCCCGCCGCCTGACAGGCGAACAGTCGCGGCAGCGGCGCCGCTGCCTCGAGCCAGCCGAGATCGCGCAGTTCGAGGAACGCCTTGTGCATGCCGATCAGGCCGGTGCCGCCGCCGGTCGGATAGAAGATCGCGTCGGGCAGCCGCCAGCCGAGCTGTTCGACCAGTTCGAGCCCCATCGTCTTCTTGCCCTCGAGCCGGTACGGCTCCTTCATCGTCGACATGTCGAACCACAGCCCGCGGGCCGCGCCCTCCTTGACGATGGCGCCGCAGTCGTGGATCAGACCGTCGACCAGGAACGCGCGCGCGCCGTACCAATGGGCTTCGAGCTGGTTGACGATCGGCGTGTCGTCGGGCATCAGGATCGTGCAGCGCAGTCCGGCGCGGGCGGCGTAGGCCGCCAACGCGCTGCCGGCGTTGCCAGCGGTCGGCGCCGCCAGATGTTGCACGCCGAGCGCTCTGGCCATCGTCACCGCCATCGCCATGCCACGAGCCTTGAAGGAGCCGGTCGGCAGGTGGCCTTCGTCCTTGATCCACAACTTGCGGACTCCGAAGTGCGCCGCCAATCGCGGGCAGTCCAACAGTGGGGTCCATTCTTCGCCGAGCGAGACGATGTCGCGTTCGTCGGCGAACGGCAGCAGCTCGCGCCAGCGCCACATCGTCGCTGGTCGTCGGGCGAGGTCGTCGCGGCGCACCGCCCGCGCAATCGCCGGCAGGTCGTAGCGGACCACGATCGGCTTGTCGCGATGGCTCGTCTGCAACGAGTCGATCGGCAAGCGCGTGCCATCGTGGGTGGCCTCGAGGTGGCTTCGGAACATGCTGGCATCGAACGCGCCACCGCCGGTGCGGGCAACGCGCGCGACATCGTTCTGGCATCGCCGGCGATGCTGTTGCATCCTGCGGACATGCGTGGTCTGTCGTGGTCTTGTCTGGCGGTGTCGTGGCTCTGCGCCTGCGCTGCTCCGGCGCCGATGCCCGAAGGCGAAGGGCGGGGTGTCGTCGTCGCGGACCCGGCGCCGCCGGCAGGCGCGCCGATCTGGCAGCGGCCGGAATGGCGGGTCGGCGACGCATTCGTGCTGTTGCGCGGGGCGCAGGCCCGGTTGCGCTTCACCGTGGCCGAAGCCGGGCCCGCCGGCTACCTGCTGGTCAGCGACGACGGCAACCGGATGCGGCGCGATCTCGATCTCGGCATCCTCGGCGAGTGGGCGGCGGATGGCGACGAGGCGACGCGGTTGCTGTCGCCGGTCGACACCCGTTGCCACTGGCCGCTGTGGGTCGGCAAGAAGTGGCGCTGCGAGTTCGTCGAGCGCTCGCGCGGCGGGCCGGCGTTGCCGCTGCAGGTCAGCTACGAAGTCGAAGGCCTGGACACCATCACCGTCGCCGCCGGTACGTTCTCGGCGCTGCGGATCGTGCGGACGGCGCGGCTGCTGATCGAGGGCCAGCGCTTCCTCGATCGGTCGACGGTGATCTGGTACGCACCGGAGCCGGGCCTCGAAGTGCGGCAGTTGATCGGCGAGTCGATGATCGAACTGGTCGAGTGGACGCGCGCGCCGGTCACTTCTCCAAAGTGACCGACAGCCAGCCGACGCCTGGGTCGAGCAGGCTCGGCATGTGGCCGTTGGTGAACTCGGAGTGGTAGTGGCGGTAGCCGGTGCCGCTGTTGGACCAGATGTCGCGGAACCAGAACGCGTACGGATCGGTGATCAGGAAGTCGCCGGCCATCGCGCCTGCCGTCAGCAGGGGAAACACCGGCACGATCCACATGCCGACCGCCAGCAGCGGGCTGTTGACGTAGGTCTTGTTCTCCCAGTCGTCGATGGTCCGGCGCAGTTGGTGCGGCCCGGCGAGGCAGGAGGTCAGCGAGAACGCGATGCCCAGCATCGCGACGGCGGGCAGCTTGGTGGCCATGGTTCCGACGAGCACGAATACCACGATTGCGTGGGGGCAGGGAAGCGACGAGCGTCACGTCCGTACGCGACAACGCCATCGCCGGCGTTGCCGACGATGGCGTTGATGGGATCACGCTCGGCTACTTGCCGGCGCTCAGCCACTTGCCGTCGCCGACGAGCATGCTGCCCCACTTCTGGTCGGCAGTGATGTCCGCGTGCTGGAAGCCGGTGCCCTTGCCGTCCCAGGCGTCGTTGAACCAGAACGCGTAGGCGTCGGTCACGAAGAAGTCGCCGATGCCGGCGACGAAGTGACAGATCGGGAACACCGGGAAGAACCACAGCACGCCGTTCACCCACGGGCTGTTGACGTACATCTTCTGATCCCAGTCATCCACCGAGCGCTTCAGCTGGTGTGGTCCGGCGGAGCACGAAGTGAACGAGAGCGCGACGGCGGACATCGCGATGGTGGCAAGCAGCTTGCGCATGTTGTTCCTCGGGAAGCGGCGAAGACGCGGAAGTCGCGACCTCGCACCCGGGCAGAGTAGGCAGGGCGGATGCGGCCGGCAAACCCAAACTTCCCGTGCCACCGGCGGTTCCGCGCGTCGCTCAGTGCGCCATCACCGTCGCGATGCACGCCCTCGAGCTGGCGCGCACTTCGCCGATCAGCGAGGTCTCGACCACGAACGTCCAGCCGGAGCGGGTCCTGGTGGTGATCCGCCAACCTTCTTCCTGCGCTGGCCCGGAGACGATCTCCACCCGCTCGATGTCGAGTCCCGCGGTCATGCCCGCGTCGAGCACCCGCCGCGGTACCCGTGGGATCGGCACCGAGTGCGTACGTTCGAGCACCGTGCCGGCCGGATCGAGCAACACGCTGCGGAAGTGCGGTCGTTCGCCGGCCGGCTGGCCCGGCAGATCGTCGTAGAGCTTCTCGATCCGGTGGCCATCGCCGCGCGGGCCCCATTCGCGGCCGACGAACACCGTCTGCCCGCCGGGAGCGATCGCGTCCAGGGTTGTCCGGACCGGTTGCGGCAACGACCCCGGTCCGGTCGCGACCGCGACGCCGATCAGTTCGCCGTCGGCGAACCACAGCCTGGCAGGCTGATCCTGCGGCGATTCCGCCAGCAGCCGCCCGAACGTGCGCAGCGGCAGATCGGGTGCGGCGCAACCGGAGGTCGACAACAAGAACGCGGCGGCGGTGGCGGCTCGAAGCAGGCGCATGGCTCGTTTTGCCTCGGATACCGGGTCGGCCTTGACCGCCGCAGGCGGGCCCCGAGACTCAAGAGCCTGATGCTGGACCAGCCGTTCGTCAAGTTGATCGACGCTCTTGCCGCGCGCACCCCGACTCCCGGCGGTGGCGCCGCCGCCGCCATGGCGGGCTGCATGGGCACTGCCCTGTTCCTGATGGTCGTGCGGTTTTCGCGCGGCAAGAAGGCCAATGTCGATCGCGAAGGCGAGCTGGCGCGCGCCGAGCCAGCTCGACGACTGCGGGCAGCGGTTGCTGCCGATGGCCGAACGCGATTGCCGGTCGTTCGATGCGGTGTCGGCGGCCTACGGGATGCCGAAGGACACCGATGGGCAGAAGGCGGCGCGGTCGCGGGCGATCCAGGAAGCTCTGGTCGGCGCGATGGTCGTGCCCGAGCAGACGCTCGGCATGGTGCGCGAAGTGTTCACCGTGATGCAGGGCGTGCTCGGTTGTGTGGGCAAGACGATCGCCTCGGATCTGGCGGCGGGCGCGGCGCTGTTGCTGGCTGCCGGCGAAGGCGCGTTCCTGAACGTGCAGATCAACGCCGGGTCGCTCGAGGACAAGGATCTGGCCGGTCGGACCATGGAACGCGCGATCGCGGTGCGCGACGAGATCCGCCGGCAGCAGGCGGCGTTCGGCAAGCGCGTCGACGAGATGCTTGCATGAGTGCGCGTCCGCCGTTGCTGCTGTGCGTGCTCGATGGGTTCGGCGAAGCGGCGCCGTCGCCGACCAATGCGGTGACCGCGGCCGAGCCGCGGTTCCTGCAGGACCTGCGGCAGCGCTGGCCGGTGGCGTTGTTGCAGGCCAGCGGTGAAGACGTCGGTCTGCCGTGTGGCCTGATGGGCAACAGCGAGGTCGGTCACCTGAACATCGGCGCCGGTCGCGTCGTCTATCAGGAGATCACCCGGATCGACAAGGCGATCCGCGATGGCGTGTTCTTCCGCAACGAAGCACTGCTGTCGGCCGTGGCCGAGGCGCGGCGCACCGGCGGCACCTTGCACCTGCTCGGGCTGGTGTCCGATGGTGGTGTGCACTCGAGCGATCAGCACCTGCGCGCGCTGCTGCAGTTGTGCAAGCAGGAAGGGCTGACCGGCGACCGCGTCGTGCTGCATGCGTTCCTGGATGGCCGCGACACGCCGCCGCGCTCGGCGCAGCCGTATCTGGCGACGGTCGAACGGTGGATGCAGGAACTGCACACCGGCCGGATCGGCACGGTCGTCGGCCGCTACTTCGCGATGGACCGCGACAAACGCTGGGATCGCGTGCAGAAGGCCTACGATGCGTTGACCTTGGGTCACGGCCTGCAAGCGGCGAGTGCCCAGCAGGCAGTTGCCGACGCCTATGCCCGCAGCGAAGGCGACGAATTCGTCGCGGCGACGGTGATCGGCTCGATCGATCAGGGCCGCGTGCGCACCGGCGATGCGGTGCTGTTCTTCAATTTCCGCACCGATCGCGGCCGACAGCTGACCGAGGCGTTCGTCGGCAAGGACTTCGCCGGTTTCGCCCGCGCGACCGTGCCGATCGTGCACTTCGTGACGATGACGCGCTACCGCGACGACTTCCCGTGTCCGGTGGCGTTCGCACCGCAGAACCTGAAGGGCATCTTCCCGGAGATCGTCGCCCGCAACGGGCTGCGCCAATTGCGCATCGCCGAGACCGAGAAGTACGCGCACGTGACGTTCTTCTTCTCCGGCGGCGACGAGAAGGAGTATCCGCACGAACGGCGCGTGCTGGTGCCGAGTCCGAAGGTCGCGACCTACGACCTGCAACCGGAGATGTCGGCGCCGGAAGTCACCGACAAGCTGCTGCACGAACTCGCCGGGCAGGAACGCCCGGACGTCACCGTGTTGAACTTCGCCAACGCCGACATGGTCGGCCACTCCGGCATCCTGCCGGCGGCGATCGCGGCGGTGCGGACGATCGACCGGTGCCTGGCGCGGATCGTGCCGGCGTATCTGGCACTCGGTGGCACGGTCGCGATCACGGCCGATCACGGCAACGTCGAGATGATGGTCGATCCGGTGACCGGCGAGCCGCACACGGCGCACACCACCAATCCGGTGCCGCTGCTGCTGTGCGGCGAGGCCGTGCGCGGCCGGAGACTGCGCGCGCAGGGTCGGTTGTGCGACATCGCCACGACGTTGCTGCCGATCCTCGGTTTGCCGGCCGATCCCGGCATGGATGGCATGGACCTGCTCACATGAACGACCATCGCGTCGCGGCGTTGCTGTTGCCGTTCTGCCTCGCCGTGGTGCCGGCGGGGGCCCAGACGCCGGTGCCGATCCGCGACAAGGTCGCGGCGCTGCTGGCCAGGATCGAACCAGCGCGGCTGGAGAGCGATGTGCGGACGTTGGCCTCGTTCGGGACCAGGCATGTGCTGTCGGCCACCGACAGTGCAACCGCAGGCACCGGGGCGGCGCGGCGGTGGCTGCGCGAACAGTTCGAGGCCTGTGTCGCCGCGAGCGGCGGGAGGTTGACGGTGCGCCTGCAGGAAGCGACGCGGCCGTGCGCGCGTGCTGGTCTGCCGCGTGAGATCCCGATCGTCAACGTGCTGGCGACGCTGCGCGGCACGACCGATCCGGACCGGATCTACGTGATCGGCGGGCACTACGATTCGCGCAACGGCCGCGAAGCCGATGGCGCGGGCGCCGCGCCGGGTGCCAGTGATGATGCCTCCGGCACGGCCGTGGCACTGGCTGCCTGCCGGGCGATGGCGGCGAGCGAGTTCCCGGCGACGATCGTGTTCGCCGCGTATGACGGCGAAGAGCAGGGTCTGCTCGGTTCCGCCGCCCATGCGGAGGAACTTGCCAAGGCCAGCGCCAACGTCGACGGCATGATCACCTGCGACATCGTCGGCAACACGCTCGGCATGGATGGCCAACGCCACGACTCCTGGTTGCGCTGCTTCAGCTACGCCCCATCGGGCAACGACAGCTACGGCCGCAGCATGGCCCGCGCCTGCACGTTCGCGGCAGCGACGCACGTGCCCGGATTCACCGTGAAGCTGATCTTCCGCGGCGATCGCTACGGTCGCGGCGGCGACCATCGGTCGTTTTTCGATGCCGGCTATCCGGCGATCCGCCTGACCGAGCCGCGCGAGGACTTCTCGCGCCAGCACGCCAACGTCACCGAACGCGACGGCCGCCCGTACGGCGACCTGCCCGAGTTCTGCGACTTCGCGTTCATGGCCAACGTCGCGCGGGTCGTGGTCGCGACCCTGGCCGAACTGGCCTCGGCGCCGCCGCCGCCGGTGGTGCAGAGCGCTGCACTGCTGCGCGATCGCTATGACACCAGGATTGCGTTCACCTTGCCGGCTGGTGTCGAGGATTGCGAGTTCGTCTGGCGTGAGACGACCGCGCCCGATTGGCAAGGTGCGGTGCGGCGGACCGATGTCGTGGTCGAACCCGGTCGTCGCGCCGGCGCGCTGAGCGCGGTGTTGCCGGGCGTCGTGCTCGACGACATGGTCGTCGGCGTCCGCAGCGTCGGCGCCGATGGCAGTCGCAGTCGCGTCGCGACGCCACCGGAACCGGATCGCGCACCGACCCGGACCGGCAGCAGCAGCGGGAGGGATCGATGAACGGGTTCACGCGGCCTCTGGCATCCGGGCTGGTCGTGCTGGCGGCCTGCAATGGGCGCGGCTCCGATGTCGGTCCGGTGCTCGATCGTTTGCCGGACGCGTCGTGCAAGGTGCTGGTGCTCGATGACGACAACCGTGGAGTCAGCGCCGCGAACGTGGTGACCGGCGCGATCACGGCGGTGACCGGACGCTCGGGGCGGACCGACCTGCTGGCGGATCTGCGCGGTGAACACGTTCTGTTCGTGTCGGGTGCGGCCGCGGCGGCGGTCGCCGGCGATCTGTTGCCGGATCTGCGGGTGCGCGAGGTCTTCGCCGGCCAGCAATTGGCGAAGGCGGTGCACCTGCCCGATCTGTCGGGCAGTGTGGGCGTCGAACTCGGCTTCTCGGTGCCGGGCATCACCGTGCTCGACGACACCGCGACCAGCGGTGCGCGGATCGAGATTCCGGTGGGCGCGCTGACCGGGGCCCCGCCCGGCCTGACCTCGCGCTACACGTTGCGCACCGGCAGCGTGACGACCGAGCACCTGCCCGGCACATTGCCAACGGCCGATTCCGGCGCGCGGATCTTCAGCCGCGGCATCTTCGTGCACGACAGCACGGCGAACTTCCAGCCGGCGGCGACGCTCGAGATTCCGGACGACCTGCAGCTGGTCGGGGGCGCGACAGCGTCGCTGTTCCGCCTCGATCAGACTTCGGGTTCCTGGGTGCAGGTGGCCGGTACCGCGACTTCGGGAGCCGGTCGGCTGCGGATGACCGAGGCGGTGACGACCTTCGGCATCTATGCGTTCGCGGTCGATGTGGCGGCGGTGGCGACGGTGCGCGGCCGCGTGGTCGATGCGGTCGGCGCACCGTTGCCGTGCGTGCTGGTGCATGCTGGCGAAGCGCGCGCCGAGACCGACAGCGACGGGCGCTTTCTGCTGCGCTTGGGAGCCACGATGGCGGATGGTTCCGCGCGCACGGTCCAGCTCGAACTGCACGGTGGCCGTTGCTACTTGCCGATCACCGCCGTGATTCCGACGGCGTTGCCGGTGGGTGGCGGCGAACTGCAACTCGGCGACGTGCGTCTGGACACCTTGCCCGCCGGCAATCTGCGCGTGCAGATGATCAGCCGCGGTCGCGGCGATCCGTTCCGCCGTCTGGCGATGAGTTCGCTCGACGGCAACGTGACCATCACGGCGCTCGGCGACGAACGTGGCCAGGCTACTTTCGAGGATCTGCCGCAGGGCTGGTTCGGGTTCACCACTGGCTCGCCGCTCGACGCCCGCCAGGTGCTGCTCGGACAGGCGGTCGGTTTCCAGCAATTCGGGCGACGGTGGACCGACATCAGCCAGTTCGCGCTCGACACGTTCTGGTTCCTGGGCGCGCGGAACTCGCGCACGCAGGCGCTGGATTGGCGCGGCGGCGGCCCGGTCCGCGGCGCCGCGATCGTCAAAGGAGCGGTGCCCGATGCCGGGTTCGTCCAGTTCACGCGCGAAGGTGGGCTGGTCATCGCCAACCGTGCGTTCGATGGTCGCGCCACGGCTGCCGTCCGCACGACCGGCGACGGTCGCACGGTCACGTCGGCATTCACGATCGTCGATCCCAACGGCGAACATCTGGAGATGCCGCTGCAGCGCGCGGACTTGACGGCGCCGGGGCAGTTCGACCGGCATGGCGTGCTACAGGGGGCGCTGACCGGCGTCGCGCTGCCGTCGACGTTGCGGGTCCGCAGCACGCGGCCGTTGACGCCGGCGGAGTGGTTCGACGACGTGTTCCTCGGTGTGCCGGTCGCGGTTTCGCTGCCGGTCGACGTCGATCCGGCGGTCACCGGTGATCCGGCGTTCCGGATCGGCATTGGCCTGCCTCTGGGCCAGATGGCCGGGGTGCAGGGCACCACGAACAGTGGCGACTTCACGCTCGAACGCGTCGGCATCGTACGGGGCCTGGCGACGCAGCAGGGGACCATCGTCGAACGCGATCTGGCGCTTGCCGCCATCGCCGACTCCACGTTCGTGGCGGCGGGCGCGGCAACCGGGCTCGATGCGCTGCTGACCGGCAACGATCTGCAGTTCGATCTCGCGCTCGGCACCGACGACGGCCTGGTCACGGATGTCGTCCGGGGCGTCGGCGGCAACCACACGATCGTCGGCAGCGACCTGCAGTTCCGCTTGCCGGCACTGACCGGTGGCCTCGCCGGCGGCGAATGGCTGGTCGGGCTCAGGGCGACGACCACTGCCAGCGGTCAGACGATCGCCCAGCACACCCTGCATCGGCTGCGTGCCGACACCACGGCGGCTACCGTGCCTTTCCTGGCGGTGCCGACGATCGCCGAGCCGGTGCCGGATGCCGTGGTGCCCGCGAACGGCTTCACCGTGCGGTGGACGCCACCGACGGACGCCGACTACGTGACGCTGGAGCTGCGCCATGCGGTGGGTGCCGAACAGGCGACCTGGACGGCGGTGGTTCCTGGGCATCACACCGAGTTCGCGTTCGTGCGGCTGCCGAGCCAGGCGCCGACGCCTCTGGTGGCAGGGCGGACGTACACGTTGACAGTGACTGCGTTCCGGGTCGATGCCGGGCCATATCCGACCGACCCGCAGCTGTATCGCAACGTCACGACGTTCTGGCTGTCGGTCGAGGCGTTCGAACGTGGCGTCACGGCGGTCGCGAGCCGTTCGTTCCAGATCACGACCGGGTAGACCATGCATCGCGCGGTCGTGGCCATCCTGCTGCTGGCGCCGGGTTGTGTGGCGCCGTCGCCACTGTTGACCCCGGCCGAGAGCGCCTTGGCGATCGCGGCGGCCCTGCGCACCGGCCAGCTCGAACAGGCGATCGCGGCGGCCGCTCGTGCCCGTTTGCGCCACCCCGACGATGGCACGGTGGCGGCCTGGAGTTCGGTCGTGGCCGATTGCCTGTGGCAGGATCAACGCGCAGCCGACGAACTGGCGGCGGCGGCGCGCGCCGAGCAGCGTGCGGGCGCGCCGACGGCGGCGATGCGGGGTCGGCTCGGCGAACTGCTGTTTCTGCACGGTCGCTGGGGCGAGGCGACGGCGCCGTTGCAGACCGCGGCGGTGGCCGGCGGCGATTCGGCGGTGCGGTACGCGGCGCTGGCGAAGCTGGCGGCGGCGCTGCCGTACCGGCGCCAGCAGGTCGGCCCGTTGGCGACCGAGCAACCGCTGCTGGCCGGCGAACTGCCGGAGTTCGTCTGTTCGATCGGCGGCGCGCAGCGCGTGTTCGCGATCGACAGCGGCACCTCGATGACGACGTTGAGCGCCTCGCTGGCCAACGAGGTCCGGGTGGCGGCGGTCACGCCAGCGGGCGTCGTGGTCGATGGCACCGGTCGCGAGGTGGCGGTTTCCCTCGGCCTGTTGCCGGCGTTCGCGATCGGCGATGTCGGGCTCGGCACCATTCCGATCGCCATCGTCAGTGACGCCGCGTTGGCGCTCCGCGACGCGTTCTCGGGTCCCGAACGGCCGCCGGCCGGCGTGCTCGGCCTCGATCTGCTGGCGCTGTTCCGCCTGACCATCGATCCGGGCCGACGGACGGTCGTGTTCGAGGTGTCGCGCGGCGTTGCCGATGCCGATTCGGTGCAGTGCGTGCGAGCCGACGGGCGCTGCCTGCTGCCGGTGACCGTCGATGACACCCGGTTGTGGTTCGCGCTCGACACCGGCGCCAGCCACTCGAGCCTCACCGTCGCCGGTCTGCGGGCGTTGCCACTTGGCGAAGCGCGGGCCACGCCGGCGTTCCGGCGCGTGCACGCCGCCGGCGGCGGTTCGGTATCGGTGCGGGAAGTGCGCGAACTGCTGCTGCGCGTGGCGACGACGCGTTTTGGTGGTGTCGCGTTGCCGGTGATCGATCGGCCGGCCGGCGCGACGTTCCCGCTGCATGGCGTGCTGGGCAACGATCTGTTGCGGCGTTGTCGGCTGACCCTCGACCGCGGTCGACTCAGCCTCGAGGTGCCCGCATGAACGCCGTGACCGGTGGCGACGGTGGCCCCCTCGATTGGATCCCGGATGGGTTCTTCCGCCTGGATGCCGACGGCCGCCTGGAACCGGTCAACCGGGCCGCGCGCGAACTGCTGGCCGACGGCCTGACCGACGCCAGTTCACTCACCACGCTGCCGCTACCCGGCGACGCCGTCGAACAACTGCGCGCCGGTGGCGCGGTGCCAGCCGTGTTGCCCGGCGGTCGTACGGTCGTGCTGCAGCTGCGTTCGGATGCCGCTGGCGCCAGCTGGTTGCAGGCGAGCGATGTCACGATGGTCGAGGCGTTGCACGGGCAGCTGGCCGCACTGGGTCGCTTGCGGCTGCTCGGCGGTTTTGCGCAGGGCGTCGCGCACGACCTCAACAACGTGCTCGGCGCCGCCATCGGCATCGCCGAACGCGCGGAGGATGCGGCGGTCGAGGATCGGGCGTTCGTGCAGGGGCTGCTGGCCAGTGCCAGGAGTGGTGCTCAGCTGCTGCGGACGTTCGCGCGGCTGGCGCGCAGTTCCCCGCGTGAACGGCGAATCGTCGACCTCGGTTCGCTGGCTGCCGACGCACTCGGGCTGTTCGGCAAGAGCGCGCAAAAACGTGGTTGCGCGGTCGAACTGCAGGTGCTGGCTGCACCGCGAGTGCGGGTCATCGTCGAGGACGCGATGCAGTTGGTGTTGCTGGCCTGCGTCATGGCCCTCGAGTCGGCCGCCGGCGGCCTGCAGACGCTCGTGGTCGACGAAGCGTCGAGCGAGGCGGCGGCGCGATTGCGGCAGTTCGGCCGGATCCGGATCCTCGATCGCGGTCCGGCGGCGGCATTCGACGGGCTGGCCATGGCCCTGGCCGCGCCACACCACGGCGTCCTTGCACCCGTTGCCGGGCTGGCTGGCGATGGCAGTGCGTTGCTGCAGGCCTTGTTGATTCACCTGCGCCACGGCGGGTACTGCCGTGTCGGCACGGTTGCCGATGGTCGCCGCGAACTGACGCTGGCGTGGCCCGCGGTGTCGCGATGATGCGCGCGCGTTGGCGGTTCACCGTGCGCGGGCGCGTGCAGGGCGTCGGTTTCCGCCGGTTCGTGCAGCGCGCCGCCACCGCTCTCGGGTTGGTGGGTTTCGTCCGCAACGAAGCCGATGGCAGCGTCGGTGGCGAAGCCGAGGGCGCCCTGGCGCAGTTGCAGCAATTGCAGCAGGAGCTGCTGCGAGGGCCGCGATTCGCGCGGGTCGACGAGGTCGGCGTGGCACCGGTCGTCACGGCGACGTCAGGCGAAACCGGGTTTCAGGTCATTCGCTGAGTGTCGGCATCCGGCAGCGCCGCGACCGCGGCCAGCGCTGCCTGCAACGCGGCGAGGCGGGTGCTGTCGAACTCGCGACCGCCGAACCGGACTTCCTGATAGGCCGCCACCGCGGACTGCAGTTCTGGCAGCGCGACGGACCGTTGTTGCAGCGCGCCGAGGTACTGTTCCAGCGTCTGGCCATGCAGCCGCGGATGACCACATGCCGCCAGCCGCCGCAAGACCTGCACCAGCAGCCGACGGGCGGGGCGCGCCTGCGCGGTCAGGGACGCGCCGGGTTGCTGGCTTCGTCGCCGCGCCGGCCACGACGACACCGCCACGGCCAGCAGCAGGGCGATCGCCCAGGGCCACGGCATCGTCAGCAGGTCGGTCACGCGTTGCCAGATCGGCGCCGCCTGATCGTCCTGGGTCTCCGCCGGCGCACTGCCCTCGGTGCCCAGATCGGTGCGTTGCAGCGCCTGCCGACCGCGTTCGCTCGGCGGCGTCGGGTCGAACACGACCCAGCCCCGGTCCTCGAACGGGATCTCGACCCACGCATGCGCGTGCTGGCTGCCGAACGTGCGGGCGCGGATGTTGTCCTCCACCGGTTCGCCGCCGTGCAGGCCGACACCGATCCGGCACGGCACGCCGCTCATCCGCAAGAGGATCGCCGCCGCCGACGCGAAGTGCATGCAGTAGCCGTGGCGATCGGCGGCGGCGAACAGGAAGTTCAGCAGTTCGTGGCGATGCGGTCCGACCGGCGTGCTGCGGTCGTAGCGACAGCGCTCGGCAAGGCCACGGGCGATCCGTTCGGCTTTGTCGCGGGCGTTGCCGCCCGGTTGCCATTCGGCCAGCAGGTCGAGGAACGGCGTCTGATCGAAGTTGCTCGGCAGCGCCAGCAAGCCGTCGCGGCGCCACGATTGGTCCAGGGTCCACGGCAGCGACGCCTCGGTCAGATCCTGCCAGGCGACATCGTACGCTTCGGTCGCCATTCCCGTCGGTTGGCGGAACCACTCGCGGCGCGGATCGCCGAGCAGGTTGCCGATGCCGCGGATGCTGCAGGCGCCGGGCGGTACGAACACGAAGTTGCGGGCGCCCTGGTAGCTCTCCAATTCGATCTTGCGCAGCCGGACGCCGCGTCGTGGCTCGCGAAACTGCCAGGCCCGTTCGCGGGTATCGTGTTCACGCTGCGTCAGGTTGCCGACCCGCCAGGCATCGAGGCCCGGGACCTCGAAGAAGCCCGAGCGCAGGTACAGGTCGGTCGGCGCTTCGCTGTCGCAGTCCACGCGCACCAGCCGATCCCCCTGAAGGTCGATCAATCGACCGCCACCGTCGAGCAGGAACGAATCGGGCAAGCCGATGGTCGTGCGGCCGCCGCCCGAACCGCCGCCGGCCGGCGTCGAGGTCGCATCGCGGCTCAAAGAAGGCAGCAGGGCGAACGTGCGGTCGATGGCGAAGGCGAGCGCGGCGCAGAGCGGTGCCAGCAGCAACGCCGACGGCAGGGCGCTGCCCGGGCGTGTCCGGACCCGGCCGGTGCGACCGGTGGCCTCGCGCAGCACCAATTGCCTGGCCTGGCCGCGCAGCGCGATGGTGGCGGCGACGACCCACGGCACCAGCAACCAGGGCTGCGTGCCGCGCAGGATCACACCGACCAGCAGCACGCAGAAGCTCAGGAACAGGCCGAGAGCGGTGTCGGCGAATTGCCCGCGAACGGTCACGAACGCCATCGGCGGCAGGATCGTGCACGCCAGCGCCGCCGGGCGCGCCAACGGCTCGGCGACGTGCAGCGCGAGCACGCAGGCACCGGTCTGCAGCACGATCGCCAGCAACGCGCGGAGCCACGGTCGCTGCGCCCCATGGCGCAGGGCGCCGAGCAGCGCCGCCGGCAGCGTGAACGCGCACAGCCAAGGCCATGGCATCTCCGGCGCGGGCAGGTTGACGAGCGCCAGCACGACCGCGGTCCACAGACAGAGGCGTGTCAGCCACAGATCGCCGATCGCCACGTTCATTCGGCCTCCGCCCCGATCACGGTCACCGGACCCGGCAGCCCCTTGGTCTCGTCGTGCGACAGGAAGCCGCCGGCCGGGATCCAGAAGCAGTGTTCGTGCTGCCGCAGCTCGTCGAGTACGCCGATTTCGAGCGGGCGATGCGGCGAGGCCACGACTTCGGCGAGGAAGGTCATCAGGTCGCGCAGTTGCGCTGGCCCGGCGACGAAATGATGGGCCGTGCGACTGGCGAACACCAGCACGCGGATCCTGGCGTCGCGCGCCAGCAGCGTCTCCACCAATGCGGCCGCCGCGCCGAGGCTCCATTCGAATCGCCGGACGCCGAGGGTCAGTGGCCGTCCCGGCGGTCGGCGCAGGTCCAGCACCAGTCCGATCTCCCGCGGCAACCGGCCGTAGGTGACGCGGCGGACCAGGGTGCCGAGCATCGCCGAGCGCAGCGCGTGCACGCCGCGGGCATCCTCCTCGGGCAGATGGTCGCGCAGCGAGTGGAACTCGGCGCCCGGCAGCTGGCTGCGGTCGCGCGGCGCCGGATCGCGGTCGGCCACGGCCTGGACGACGTCGGCACGCAGGCGGACGCGGGCCGGTTCGGTGACCAGTTCGGTCGCCACGACCAGGGACGCCCGAACGGCGAAGAAGCCGAGTGGCCAGCTGCTCTGCAGCAGCAACACGCGTTCGAGGTGGTGGCTGCGCGTGGTGCTCTTGCAATGCAGTTCGAGGCGTTGCGTGGCGCCGGGCGTCAGCCGGTCGATCAGGGTTCGCTGGTCGCGCATCGTCTTCGGTTCGTGCAGCAGGCACTCGCGTAGCCGGCGGGTACCCTGGTTGTGCAAGTGCACGGCTTCGACGAACGGCGCGCCGGCCGCAGTCCGCCGCGGCGCGATGCGCGCGGTGACCAGGGCCAGGCCGCGCGGCTTCAACAGGAAGTCGACCAGCAGCGGCGCCAGCAGCAGCGCTGCCGCCAGCCGGGCGTTGTCGTCGCCCGACAGCCACGCCGCCATGGCACTGCCGGCGCACAGCCACGCCAGCACGTGACCACGGGGTGTCAGCTCGAACGTACGGATCGGCGCAGCCATCGGTCAGTCGGGCAACGTGGTTTCGGCCAGGATCTCGTGCAACAGCGCGTCGGCGTCGGCGCCGCCGCGCATCGTCAGCCGGTGCGACCAGGTCGGCACCAGCAGGGCGCGGACATCGTCGGGCACCACGAAGTCGCGACCCTGCAGCACCGCGCGGGCCCGGCAGGCCCGGTGCAGGGCCTGGGTGCCGCGTGTGCTGACGCCGAGCACGGCATCGCCGGAGGTGCGGGTCTTGTTGGCGAGTTCGACCATGAATGCCGCCAGTTCGCGATCGCAGCGCACCTGTTCGACCGCGGCGCGCGCGCGCAGCAGTTCATCGCGGCTGGCGACCGGCGCGATGTCGGCGGCGCGACGGTGCCCGTCCTCCAGAGCGACGATGTCGATTTCGTGGGCGGCATCCGGGTAGCCGATCTGGATGCGCAGCAGGAAGCGGTCGAGCTGGTTGTCCGGCAGCGGGTAGGTGCCGGTGGCCGTCAGCGGGTTCTGTGTCGCGATCACGAAGAATGGATCGGGCAGCGCGTGGGTCTGGCGGTCGACCGTCACGTGGCGCTCGGCCATGCACTCGAGCAGCGCCGATTGCGTGCGCGGCGGCGTGCGGTTGAGTTCGTCGGCCAACAGCACCGAGGTGAAGACGGGGCCCGGTCGGAACGCCAGTTCGCCGGTGCGCGGGTGGTAGATCTGGGCGCCGACGATGTCCGCTGGCAGCAGGTCGGCCGTGCACTGCACGCGCTGGAACGGCAGGTCGAGCGCACGCGCCAACGTGCGAGCCAGCAGCGTCTTGCCGACGCCGGGCTGGTCTTCGATCAGCAGGTGGCCGCCGGCGATCAGCGCCAGGATGGCCTGGTCGACCGCGTCCTGCTTGCCCTGCAGCACCTGACCGACGGTCGCACGCAGCTTCTTGGCGAGTTCACTCATCCGGGGTGGGCAATCTAGCCGACGTGGTGGGCCATGCTAGCGGCGGAAAGGCCGGTGTGGTGGGCGCGGTGGCGATGGCGTTGGCCAGAGCGGAACGGGTAGAACACCGGCCCGCGGTTCGC
The DNA here is from genome assembly GCA_016713175.1 of Planctomycetota bacterium. Taxonomy (GTDB): domain Bacteria; phylum Planctomycetota; class UBA1135; order UBA1135; family UBA2386; genus JADJPQ01. Next base: position 53,849 of record JADJPQ010000013.1, on the reverse strand, counting down.
GCTGAGTGCGGCTTGCACCGGGCGCTCCGCCGGACCATCCCGACTCCAGGTCACTGCCCGCTGATCCGATCCAAGATGACGATGCGCTTCCCACTGTTCTCCTGTGGTGTGTTCGCCTTCCTGCTGACCGCCTGCGCCGGCACGATCGATCGCCGCATCGATCCGGACGAGAACGACCCGGTTGGCGGGGCGGTGCTGCAGAGCCAGGACATTCGAACGATGGCCGACCGGATGGCCCGTGACATCGCGAGCTCCGGGGTGTTGACGTCGGCGCCGCGCGGTGAGCGCGTGTCGTTCCACATCACCTCGCTTCGCAACGACTCGGGCGACCCGATCGACAAGGAGATCATCCTGACCAAGATCCGTACGGAGCTGCAGCGGGCCCTGGGGCGAGGGGTCCAGGTGCTCGATCGTTCGGCCGAGGGGCTGGAAGCCGTGCAGCAGGAACGCGCGGCCAAGCGCAATGGTTCGGTCGCCGGGCGGGAAAGTGCCCGCGGCAATGTCGCCGGTTCCGATTACGCCCTGAAGGGCACGATCAAGAGCCGGGTCCAGCAGTCGGGCGGCCTGAAGTCCGTCTACTACCTGGTCACGTTCGAATTGACCGATCTCGAGACCACCGAGATTGCGTGGTCGGGCGACTACGAGACCAAGTTCGAGTCCGAAAAGTCGGTCATCTCCCGCTGAGCCGACTTGTCGGTGATCGCGATGCCCAGGCTGTGTTCCCTGCTGGTCGTTCTTGCCGCAGTGCTGTCGACGGCCTGTTCGGTCGGCCAGCCGGCGGTGCCGATGCAGCACTTCGTGCACGGCGACCTGAAGTGATCGCCGACTTCGCGCGCCAGAAGATCACCGACGGCGATGCCGAGAACCTGGCGTTGGTGCTGAACGTGCTGGCGCAGTGCGAACTGATGCGCGGCCGCACCGAAGATGCCCGCAAGTACTTCGGCGAGGCCGGTGCCATCATGGGCAACTGGCAGACCAGCGGCGGCGAGGCGTTCTCGGCCATCGTCGGCAGCGAGAGCAGCAAGACCTGGAAGGGTGATCCCTACGAGAAGGCGATGAACGCCTTCTATCTCGGCCTGACGTATCTGTGGCGCGGCGAACCCGACAATGCCCGGGCTGCGTTCAAGAAAGGCATCCTGGCCGATGCCGAAGTCGCCGACGAGAAATACCAGGCGGACAACGCGCTGTTGTTCTGGCTGGCGGGGAGAATGAGCCTCCTGATGGGGCTGCGCGATGACGCCGCCGATTTCTTCGCCGAGGCGGACAAGGCCAACGCGTTCGCGCTCGATCACGGGGCCCGCGGCGACCGCGGCAACCCGGTGCTGGTCGGCCGCGATGGCGGCAACCTCGTGGTGCTGGTCGAGTGCGGCATGGGGCCGGAGAAGTACGCGGCCGGCGGGCAGGAAGAACTGGCGCGGTTCCGCCCGCGTTGGCATCCGGCGGCCCGGGCGCGCGTCTGGCTGGACGGCCGCGCGGTCGGCGAGACGTCGCTGTTGTGCGATGTCGACTATCAGGCCAGAACGCTCGGCGGCACCGAGATGGAAGGCATCCGCAAGGGCAAGGCGGTGTTCAAGACCGCGACGACGGTCGCCGGCGCGGTGCTGTTGCATCAGGCGATGAAGGATCATGGCGACAGTGCCCGCACCCAGGCGATCGTCGGCGGCGGGCTGCTGCTGCTCGGGCTGTTGACCTCGACCGAGGCCGATGTGCGACATTGGCCGACGTTGCCCGCTTCGGTGCAGGCATTGACGGTCGACGCTGCCCCCGGCTCACACCGATTGCGCATCCAGTTTCTCGAAGCGAGCGGTCGCGCATTGCCGGATCTCGATCAGACCTGGTCGGTCACCGTGCCCGAGCGCGGTGAGAGCTACTACCTGTTCCGGTCCCTGCCGGGGCTGGACCGTTTCCCGAAGGCCAACCCATGAAGTCGTTCCGTTACCCCGTGCCCGCGTGCGCCGCGCTCGCCATCCTGACCGGTTGCAGTTCTCCGCCCTACGCCGCCTATGCGATCGAAGATGATGCCGAACTGGTCAGTCACGTGGTGGTCGCGGATGGTTCGCTGCAGGATGTCGTTCGCGTCGGCCAGCCGCTGGTCGAACGGATGCCGGGCAACAATGCACTGCGCGTGGTGGTGCCGATCCGCAATGTCGACGACGAGCCGATCGAGATCCTCGCCGAGATGAGCTTCCAGACCGTGCAGAAGACGCCGCTGATGGATGACACCAATCGGCAGTACAAGCGGATCGCCGCCGGCCACACGATCAACTTCGAGGCGATCTCGCGGAAGCAGGAAGCAGCCGACTGGGTGCTGCGCTTGTCGTGGAACAAGTGACCTTTCGATCCAGGAGTCTGCCCATGCGTTGGTTCGCCGCCGTCTGCCTGCTGTTTGCCGCCTGCTCGACCCCGACCCATCTGTCGCGCGACGAGGCGCGGCCGTTCCCGGCGCCCGCACGCTCCGCGCCGGTCGCCGTGGCGCCGAGGGTGTCTGTCGTGGAGAACTCCCAGCCGGTCGACGAAGCGGCGACCCAGGCCTGGTTGCAGCAGCAGATCGAACGGCGTCGCGCCGAGAATCCCGAGCCCGAACCGATCTACCGCTACGTCGAGCAGATCGTCGAGCATCCGGTGTATGTCGAGCGTCCGGTGTACCCGAGCGATCCGTATTCCTATCGCGGTCTCGGCTGGGACGAATGCGGCGAACCGGTCTACGTCGCGCGCCGCCGCTGGCATCACGCCCCCGACTGCAGTCCGTTCCCGATCCACACCGCCCTCGGCGCCGGCATCGGCGCGATCATCGGCCATCAATCGCACCATCGCGACCGCGGCGCCCTGATCGGCGGCGGCCTCGGCCTGCTGCTGGACCTGGGACGCTGGTGCCGCTGACGACCGCCGGCTAGCCTCGGCCGCGTGAGCAAGCAGATCGTCGCCGTGTTCCAGGCCAAGGGTCATCTGATCGACTCGGGCCTGCTGTCCGACGCGCTCGAAGCCGTCCAGGCGGCCGGCGCGACCTACAGGGTGCAGCGCCTGGACATCGGCACGCACCGTTGGGACGAGAGCTACCTGGAACTCGAGGTGCAGGCGCCGAACAAGAAGGCGTTCGAACGCCTGCGCGCCGACCTGATGTCCCTCGGATTGTCGGAGACCGACACGCAGGACGCCGTGCTGGCCGCTGTCGATCTCGCCGGCACCGCGCCGGAGGGCTTCTATTCGACCACCAACCTGGCCACCGAAGTGCGCCTCGGCGGGACCTGGATCCCGGTCGAAGCGCAGCGGATGGACGCGACCGTCGTCGTCGACCAGGGCCGCGCCCGCTGCGTCAAGCTGCGCGATCTGCAGCAGGGTCAGCAGCTCGTCGTCGGCCACACCGGCATTCGCGTGACGCCGAACACGTCGCGCGCGCGCCAGGAGGGCAAGTGGGGCTTCATGCAGGGCGGCGCTTCCAGCGAACGGCGCCTCGCCGCGCAGGTCGAGGACGTCGTTCGCGTCTGGCAGCAGGTCCGCGCCGAGGGTCGCAAGGTGATCCTGGTCGCCGGCCCGGTCATCGTGCACGTCGGCGCGGTGCCGACGCTGGCGGCGATCCTGCGCGCCGGCCATATCGACGGGCTGCTGTCCGGCAATGCGCTGGCGGTGCACGACTGCGAGAACGCGATGTTCGGCACCAGCCTCGGCATCGAACTCGGCACCGGTCGTTCGGCCGTGCATGGCCACATGCACCACATGCGCGCGATCAACCGGATCCGCCGCGCCGGCAGCCTCGAGCAGGCGGTCGACCAGGGTCTGCTGAAGGCCGGCGTGATGCACGCGTGCATCAAGGCCAAGGTGCCGTTCTGCCTGGCGGGCTCGATCCGCGACGACGGGCCGTTGCCCGACACCGAGATGGACCTGATCAAGGCGCAGGAACGCTACGCCAGGATCCTCGAGGGCGCCGGGCTGGTCGTGATCCTCGGCTCGATGCTGCACGGCATCGGCACCGGCAACATGATCGCCGCCGACGTGATGACGGTCTGCGTCGACATCCATCCGGCGGTCGTGCAGAAACTCAGCGATCGCGGTTCGGCGCAGAGCCAGGGCATCGTCACCGACGTCGGCGCGTTCCTGGGTGTGCTGGCCGAGCAGCTCGCTGTCACGGTCAAGGGCTGAACGGACACAGTCGGCGGTCGGCAACAGCCGATAGGAACGGACGATGAGCGTCATGCTGTCCGTCGGTCTGCTGACCGTGTGTCTGCCTCAGGAACCGTCCCGACCGATGCCGATCGTCGCGCCGCCGCCGGCCGAGCTGGTGTTCGTCGCCGATGCGGCGCCGATCCCGCTGGCAGCGTATGGCCTCGGCGACGGTGGTGTGCGGCCGGCCGATCCGACGACCAGGCTGCAGGCGGCGCCCGGTGAGGCGATCACTCCGGGGCAGGTCCAGGTGCTGGTGCTCGACCAGGGCGTCAAGCTGACGTTCCCGTCGGGCCGCGAACTGCTGTTCGCGCCCGATGGTCATCTGCATCTGCGCACCGGCGAACTGGCCGGACCGTTCCCCGCCGGGGTCGAGTTGTTTCTTGGCGATGGCACCGTGCTGCAGATCCAACGCTCGGGGTCGCGCCGCGATCCGATCACCGCGGTCACGGTGGTTGCCTTGGACGAGCGTCGCCTGTTGTGGCGTCGCGGCAATCCCGTCGACGAAGTCGCCAGGCCTGGCGCGAGCACTGGTGCCCGGCTGCTGTGCTGTGGCGACGGCGGCGAGGTGTTCGTCGCGACCAGCGTGACGCCGCTGCTCGTGCTGGCGCGCGTGTTGTGTCCGGAGGCCCGTGAACGGAGTGTCCCCGAGGTCCGCGTCGCCGTACTGACGACGCCCCTGTTGCAGTCGCTGCAGGCGTTGCCGCGCGAGAACGGACACCCGGTCGGTGGCCAGCGCGAGGCCCTGCGGCTCGCGGCGCAAGTCGCGGAGACTGGCAGTCGCATCTTCGCCACCGACGAGGTCGTGCGGCGCGTCGAGCGCAAGGAGCCGCGCTACGGGTTGCCCGGCGGCTTCGAGATCGGCCTGACCGTGGCCACCGACGAGGCGCCGCGGCTGCAGTTGTTCACCGGCCGCGAACTCGAGCCGTTCGTCGAATGGACGCTCGGTTTCGGCAGCGAAGCGCGGTTGCTCGGTGCGCCCACGGCCGATGCTCCGGTTGCCGTTGCGCGTGGTCGCGTTCGCGTTCCTGAGGCCGTGCCGGCGCTGGCGCCGCGGCGTGAGCTGCGCGAACAGGACGCGGCGTTCCGGCTGCTGCGCAGTCTGGCGCGCTGACGGCCGCGACTACTTGCGCGCCACCGCGTCGCGCGCCTGTTTGCTGCGGTGCGCCAGCAGCGCGGCATCGACCGCGGCATCCGAACCGGTCGTTCGGCGCAGGTCGAGCAGGGCCGTCAACGCCGAGTCGGTGCGCGTGGCGCCGATCGCCAGCAGCAGGGCGGCGCGTTCTTTGGCGTTCGGCGTGCGCAGCAACCGTTCGCGCAGCATCGCCGTCGCCTCTTCGCCGTGCAGATGCGCCGCCAGCCGGCCGACGGCACTCGCGTACTCGGCGTCCTGCACGGACGCCAGCGCGACGACCATCGCGTCGATCAGGCCAGGAACGCGCTGTTCGGCGCAAAGCTCGCACAACGCGATCTTGTGGCCGATCGCGGTCGCGCCGCTCGCGGCTGCCGCCAGCTGACTCCAGTGCGGTGGTGACAACTGTGCGCGCAGATCCGGCCGTTCGGCCAGCAGCCGCGCCGCTTCGGTGCCGACGCCGTCCTGCGCGTGGAGCCCGAGTTCGACCAGCGCGGCGGCCGTGACCGCCGGTCGCGCGCCGTCCTCGGCTCCGGCCAGCACGCGTGCGAATCGGACCGCCGCATCGGCGGCGCGGTCGGCGCCGACCAGCGGGTTGCTGCCTGGTTGCCCGGACATCCGGTAGTACGGTCCATGTTCTTCGGGCAGTCCGAGTCGCGTCGCCATCGCCGTGGCATCCTGCAGGCAGTAGAGCCGCGATTGCCGCGGCATCGGCCGGTTGTGCAGCGACAGCCCGGGCCAGTCGAGCACCGTCACTGCGGTGGCGCCCTCGGTGCCGCGGATGCCGTCGAGGATCTGCACGCGGTGCAGCATCAGCTCGTCGCCGTGGGCGTCCTTGCCCACCTGCCGACCGACGGCCACCAGATCCGCCTGCGCCAGCGCCTTGCGCAGTTCCTGCGCCGGGGCCAGGGCCGCGGCGGTCAGCACGACGAACGTGAGGATCGGAAGTTGCTTCATGGGAGTGACCATCAGTTGCCGTACGAGACCTGTTCGCGGAGGTAGGCCCGATTGAGGGAGTTGAAGGCGGTGTTGCTGTTGATCGCGAGACTCCAGGTCAACACCGGACTCATCACGTTGATCGAACCGCCGGGAAACAGCGCCGTGTTGCGGATGTGACCATCGGTGCTGCCCGGGAAATTCGTGTCATCGTTGCCGAACAGTCCGGTGGGCGCCGCACCGTTGGCGACCAGGCCCATCGAGTGACCGGCTTCGTGCGCCAGCACGACCGCGGTGAACCGCGCCAGGTCGGCGATTGCGTCATCGATGTCGGCGGCGCGGCCGCTGAGCGAACCACCGGCCAGGATCGTCTGCAGCGACGTCGCGTCGTTCGCGTCCTCGCCGATCGGCGTGCCGCCGTTGCCGGCGGTGAACTCGTCATAGGTCTGCCGGAACGTGCTGCTGGCCAGGCTGCCCATGCCGTTCTCGATGATCGTGTGCAGGAAGATGCCCAGCCGCTGGCCGACGAAGTCGGTCTGGCAGTTGTTGTTCTGGGTGTCATTCTGCAGGTCGTAGATGGCAACCCCGAGCACGCCGGCATCGGTGGCGGCGCCGGCGATGCAGATCTGCGAGTAGGCGATCGCGTTGTAAGCCAGACTGCTGTTGCTGCCGAACGACCCCGACGGTTGCGTCAGCGTGAACGTCACATTGGCGCCGTCGTACAGCGTGCCGAGTTCGGCCAGCAGCGCGCTCTTGAACAGGTTGACGACCACCGCGTTGCTGTCGTCGCTGCCGGAGACATTGGCGATCGGCGTCGCGCTGCGCAGGCCGAGCACCTGCAGGATCTCGAGGAAGTCGGCGGTGCCGCTGCTGCCGGCGACGACATTGACCGCAGTCGCGCCGCCGCCGCTCGACGTCGTGTAGGACTCGACATCGCGGGTGAAGTCGAGGAACCAGACCTGGGTCGCATTGACCCCGGTCTCGAACGGCCGGATGCCGTCGGTCCACGGCCGCACGCTGGCGGTGAAGGTCACCGGCGTCGACGCCAGACCCGTCGTGTCGATCACCGTCGCGGTCAGGGTCAGCGGTCCCGCGGGAAAGGTCACGGTGCCCGGCACGCGATAGCTGGCGGTACTGGTGGTGGCGCTGACGGTGGTCAGGAATGGCCGCAGGTCGGTGCCGGCTGGTTGCGTTCCCGAACTCGTGCCGACATCGAGCGACGATTGGATCCGCGTCCGGCTCGTGTCGACGGCGCCATTGTCGGCGTACACCAGGTCGATGGTCCAACCGTTCTGCGGCACCTGCAGGTCGCCGCCGGCCGCGCCGTCGCCGTTCAGCGCGTCGTCGATGGCGCCGATCGTCACGTTGGACAGAGTTGGCACCGCGCCGTCGCTGGTGGCGATGACCACCGCAGCCGCCGCTGCCCCGAGCTTGCCGGTCGTGTCGGTCACGACGTCGTTGGCGGTCGCCAGCGCGATCGTCGTGGTGTCGGGCGTGAACGTCACGCCCGCGCCCAGTTCGATCGACAGCACGGTCGTGTTCAACTGGGTCGGCGCAGCGGTCACGGTGCCGAGCGAACCGCCGCCGGACAGCGTCACGTCGACGTCGGTCAGCAGTTTGCCGCTGACGACGCTGATGGCCTCCGAGAAGAACAACAGCAGTTCGTCACCGGCCGCTGGCGTGGGGCCGGCGCCGGTGAACGCCGCCGAGACGATGGTAGGGGCGAGGTTGGTGCCACCGCCGCCGCCGCCGCCGCCACAGGCGCACAGGCAGGCGAGCAGAGCGGTCGGTGCGGTCGAAAACCACTGTGGTCGGGTCGGTCTCATTCCGAAGATGGGGTATGTCGAAGTGGAGGCGGGACAACTACCGGCTGCGCTATCGCAACCCGGAGCGCGTCGAACGTGCGCGTCAGATACGCGCCGACCGGCAGGGCCCTGGTTGGACCAGGCCGTTCGGCTGGCTGTTGCTGGTGCTGGCGGCATCGTTCGCGCTCGACCCGGATTATCCGTTGCCACGGCATCTTCTGGCGTCTGGTTCTTCGGCAGAACCTGGGCCGGAGCTGAGGTGGAACGCGCCGCAACCGGTGTTCCCGCTCGGCACGGTGACGACGTCGGCGCCGCGTTTCGTCTGGAATCACGACGGACCGCCGTGGCCGCACACGCTGGTGCTGCTCGATGAGCAGTTCGAGGAGATCGCGCGGTTGCCGCAGACGGAACCGGGCACGTGTCGCGTCGATGGCCCGCTCGGCGAGGCGTTGTTGGCGGGCAAGAACGTGCACTGGTACGTCGAAGCCAGTACCGGCCGTCGCTCGCTCCGTTCGTCGATCGGAGCAGCCAGGATTTCGCGCTGACGAATCTCCGGTGGCACCGCCGGGAACCCTACCCCGGGCGCTCTAACTCAACTTGCCACAGAGGGATACCGAAAACGTCCGCGGCGCACGCGCGAGCGCGACGCCAGCAACCTGGGACGGACAGCAGATGATGAAGCTTGCGGTCGGGGAGATCGTACAGGGCTATCGGGTGACTCGCTTCCTCGGGCGCGGGGGGTTCGCCTCCGTGTTCCTGGCCCAACACGAGGAGACGGGCAACAAGGTGGCGCTCAAGGTGGGCGCGTCCGCCGGCGGAGGTCGGCAGGTGACGCGTCTGCTGGAGGTGACGTCGCGGCGGACGCCAGAAGGCATCAGCCCCGACGAACTGCCGGCGGAGGCGGTGTTCTACGAGGCCGCCGGGGTGCGGATCGATCTGTTCGACGAACGCGAGGTGCACGCGATGCTGCGGGCCGAGGGCGATCTGCTGGCGTCCTGTCAGCACGAGAACCTGGTGCCGCTGCTGGAACGGCTGACGGTCGATGGCAACCCGGTGCTGGTGCTGGAGTACGTCCGCGGCAAGACGCTGCGCGAGAAGATCCGCAGCCTCGAGGGCATCCACCTGAACTGGTTCCTGGCGCTGGTGCGAGCGCTGCTGGCGACGCAGGCAAGCGGGGCGATGCCGTGGCACGGCGACCTGAAGCCGGAGAACATCATCGTCAAGCCGAGCGGCAAGGTGGTGATGATCGATCCGGGCATGCGGTTGCCGGATCAGCACATCGTGACGACGACGCCGCACTACAACCCGCTGCTGAGCACCGACAGCAAGGCCGACGTGATGGCGATCGGCATCATGATCTACGAGATCCTGACCGGGACGCTGCCGTTCGATGAAGTGCCGTGGGAGTTCGCCGGACAGCGGAGCGGCGGCGAGACGACACGGTTGTCGCTCAGCTATTTCTTCTCCTACTGCCCGCCGCACGTGCTGAATCCGAAGACGCCGGAGGAACTCGAGCGGATCATCTACCGCTGCATCACGGTGCCGGCGTACGGGCTGGCGGAACTGAAGACGGATCTCGAGGCGTTCATCAGCAAGGCGTGAGTTCGGCGGCCGAGAGCGGCCGCCTGCAGTTCAGAAGAACCGCGCTGTCAGTTGCAGCGCATCGCTGGTCGTCGCCCCGAGCGCATTCGCGGTCGGGTCGAGCACCAGCCATTGCGCCCGGAATCCCAGGCCATCGAATGGGGGCAGACTCCGCAGCGGAATCGCCACGCTGCCTGTTCCTGCGGCATCCGCGATGACGAGCCCGAACGTGCCGAGTTCGAGGCCATGCCATGCAAGGCACCCTGGCGCCCCGCTGATCGGCGTCGCGGCCGCCGTGAACCCCAGCGCCAGCACGGCGGCCGCGCCGACGGGGGCGTTCAGGACGCCGATCCGGAACTCGTGGTTTGGCAGCATCGGCACTCCCGACGTCACGCACTGCGGCTGGCCATTCGCACCGGGGCAGCCGTGCCCGTACGGCGTCGTCAGGCCATTGCGCTCGGCGCCGCCCAGTTGCACGACGAACGCCGCGCTGCCGATCGTTCCCGTGGATCCGCCGGCGTTCGCCGTCACCCGCCCGTCGTCGACGGTCAGTCCAGTCGTCGTCTCGAGCGCGAAGCCGGCGCCAGTGATCCCGAGCATCGCGATGTCGACGACGAGGTGGGGCGAAACCGCGGGATCCCACCGGAACGGCCGCTGCAGGCACACTTCGACCGGAAACGACGTGTCGCCGGCGGCGCGGATGGTGTGTGGCACCGAGAACTCGCCGTCGAACACCCGCACCCGATCGCTGCCGTGGTTCTGATCGAACGTGCTGCTGAGGGTCGCCGGCGTTCGCGTCGCGTGCGACAGATCGATCGAGCAACGGAAGGTGGTGGGGCCGACCACATCCAAGCCCACCGCAGGCCGAAAGCGCAGGTGCCGGACGAACGTCGGCAGGAACACGCCGCTGTCCGCCGCGGGGATCACGTGCAGCGCGCGACTTGACGGCAGCGAAAACGGTGCCAGCACGCTCGAGCTGGCGTTCACCTGGTTGGCAAGCGTGGTCGGGGCGGTGGCGACCGGCAGGGTCCGGAGGGCGAGCACCGGCACCGTGTTGCCGAGAACAGGCGTCGTCAGAACGGCGAGCAGGCTGCGCATGTTGGTCGCGCCACTCACGGCATCGAACGACACGGCCGGCGTGATGGGCGTGGCCACGGACCGGCGCACGTCGACGACGAGTGGTCCCCGGGTCGGGTCGAACCAGAACGGTCGCTGCAAGGGCAGGAACAGGTCGAACTTCGTCGGGTCGGCGTTGGCCGGACTCGGCGGCGCGGTGAACATCCCCGAATAGACGATCGTCCGGTCTGGACCCAGGTTGTCATCGAACGTGGTGCCCATCGTCCCTGCCGTCGTCGTTCCCGTCGCCAGGATCACGGTCAGGCTGAACGTGCCGGTTGCCATCGCCGCACCGCCGTCGGTGCGCCACGCCAGCCCGGTCACGACTTGCGGCTGGGTCATCCCGAGCGCGGTGGGTTCATAGAGATCCTGGCGGCGATAGCCAAGTGCTGCGGCCCAGAGTCCGGTGAGGGCGTTGCCCTCGATGTTCGACGCGTTCGTCGGCGCGGCGCGGGCCTGGGTCTCCAGCCGTAGCACCGGCGCGTGGTTCTGGCGGAGGTAGGCAACCGTCGATCCCGGAGCACCGCGCAGGGTCGCAACGCCGGTCGTCGTGTTGTCCCAGACCTGGGCGGCCGCTGCCGTCGTGCTGATGTCGAAGTCGAGCAGCAGGGGCCCCAGGCGCGGATCCCATTCGAATGCCGGGAAGAACGGCACGCGCAGGCCGAACGGGTTCGGGTTCTGCCCGATCGGCGGGGCGCCGACCGCGAAACCACCGCTGTAGACCACGGTGCGATCGGGACCATGGTTGGCCGCGAACGTGGTGCTCAGCGCGTTCACGGCATTGCGGCTGGTGGAGGCCGCTACCGTCATGGTGTAGCTCCCCGCTTGGGCTGCCATCGCCATCCGATCGGCGCGAAAATCGATAGCGGTGATCCGGACCGGACCCTGGTAGTTGGCAACGCTGCCGTCGTAGGCCAGCTGATAGTGCCCGGAGTTGGCGCCGAACGGCGGGTCGTCGATGCCGGGTTCGTCCTGGGTGGCGGCGGTCGCCGGCAAGACCTGCAGGAACGGCACGGACTGCGCCGCGGCGGACAGCGTGACGGCGATGATGCACGACAAATGGCGCATGGAGTTGTTCACGGTGCGTCCCGCTCCACTATGGGGGCTGCCGTCGCTCCGTCAATGCGGCCCCGGGCAGGCAGATGCCGGTCCGCCGCACACGGCGCTCGCGCTGGTCGCGCGGGTCCTCGCCATGGGCTCAGCTGCAAACACGATACGCTACCGAACCGGACGTTCATGACCTCAGGAGCAACGACGATGGATGAGACCAAGCTGAATGCGTTCATGGGCAAATTGGTGACCGACATGGGCGGAGCGGCGCTGATGGCGACCGTCCTTGTCGGCGAGGAACTGGGCCTTTATCGGGCGATGGCCGATGGCCAGCCCACCAGCCCTGAGGAGCTTGCGGCGAAAGCCGCCTGCAACCCACGCCTGATCCGGGAGTGGCTCAACACCCAGGCCGCCGCCGGCTACGTCGAGACCACCGAGGGGCGGTTTCGCCTGCCGGCGGAACAAGCCATGGCGTTGGCGGACGAGGACTCGCCCGTCTATGTCGCCGGAGGAGCTTCGGTACTGGCGAGCCTGTTCCTCGACAAGGACAAGGTGGTTGCCGCAATGCGCGGCAACGGCGGTCTGTCGTGGGGCGACCACCACCAGTGTCTGTTCTCGGGCACGGAACGCTTCTTCCGGCCCGGCTATCGCGCCCATCTCGTCGCCGAGTGGCTGCCGGCCCTGGACGGAGTCGTCGCCAAGCTTCGGGCCGGCGCCAGAGTCGCCGACGTCGGCTGCGGGCACGGCGCCTCGACCGTCATCATGGCCCAGGCTTTTCCCGCTTCCCGGTTCTTTGGCTTCGACTTTCATGCACCCTCCATCACCACGGCGCGAACCCGGGCCGGCGAGCGCGGCGTCGTCGATCGCGTGACGTTCGAGGTGGCCAACGCCCAGGGATATCCCGCCAACGGCTATGACCTGATCTGCTTCTTCGATTGCCTCCACGACATGGGTGATCCGGTGGGAGCAGCGCGCCATGCGCGCGAGGCCTTGGCACCGGATGGAACGGTACTGCTGGTGGAACCGTTTGCCGGCGATCGGCTCGAGGAGAACATCAACCCGGTGGGTCGCCTGTTCTATGCGGCTTCGACGTTCATCTGCACGCCGAACTCGCTGTCGCAGAAGGTCGGACTCGGTCTGGGCGCGCAGGCCGGCGAAGCCCGATTGCGCCGGGTCTTCATGGACGCGGGCTTCACCAGGTTCCGGCGGGCGACCACGACGCCGTTCAACCTGATTCTCGAGGCGCGAAGGTAGCGCCATGTCCGGTTCGCAGCCGAAGCCGTCGGAGACGAAGTTGGTCGCTGACGCGGAGTGCGGTCGTCGGCGTCGCCGGACGAGGCTTCGCTTGGCTGCGCGCGCCGCTGCCATCCCGGGCGCCGCCGTGCTCGGGTTGCTGTTCGCCTGCACGCATGGGGCGCGCGAACGGGACCGCAGCGAGCTGCGCGACGCGATCCTGCTCGAGGACGGCAACACCGCGGTCGTCGCCTTTTCGTCCCGGCAGGTGCGGCAGGTGCGGCAGGTGGGCGTCGGGTTGCTCCCCGGCGGCGGCATTCGCGAAGAGACGCTGCGCCACTGGACCGTGCTCGGCCGCTTCGATCTGGCCACCGGCGCGGTGACCAGGCTCGCCGCATTCGACCTCGGGCCCGGCCACGACCACAGCCACCTTCAGCTGCTGTGGAGCCTCGGGAACTTCGTGCTGTTGCACGGCCCGTTCCCGACGAAGGCAGGGGTGCAATCCGATCATGCACTGCTGGACGCGAGCACCGGCACGCTCGAGCGACTGGATCTCGAGCAGTTCGTCGAGCAGAACGGTTTGGGGTCGGTGGTCGACGTGCGTCTGGTGTCAGCCGACGGCACGCTAGCGGTGACGGCAGGCGAACAACCGCCACGCGCCCGCAGGGGCGTGTGGCTGCGACGAGCGACGGGTGCGTTCGAACAGTTGTGTGCCGATGGTCGTCTCGACGGCTGCAGCCGCGAGGAAGTTGCCTACCACGAAACCGGTGCCGGGGGCCGGATCGCGTACCGACTCGCCGACGGACGCCGTCGCCCGTTGCACCCGCGCGAGTACGGAGCGGCATTCTCATCGGCGCACCAGAACCGGCCGGTGTTGCTGCAAGTACGCGGCCTGCCCGGTCGCGGTGGGCGGGTTCCGGGGAGCGGGCCGTTTCTCGCACTCGCCCGGAGGGAGGGCGACCGCTGGGTCGAGAACGAGCTTCCGATCGATGTCGGCCCGCTGCGGTAGCAGCGCCGCGCTCACCCAGACGGAGCCGAGGTCCAAGCCATGGCCGCGCGCCGGATCAGATCACGAACGGCGTCTTCCCGCACTCAGTCGAGTAGTACTTGATCCGCATCGGACTGACCTTCCCCGTCACCGGATCGAACACGTTCACCGCATCGAGATCGCGGCCATACACATGGATCGAGATCGCCGGCTTCGACCCGACGCACCCGATCCGATGGATCTCCTCGTACGGCGGCAGCAACCACGCGACTCCGCCCTGCGCGCACATCCCCGACCGCCCCTGCCGCAGCTCGGCGCGATCGCCGCGCGAACCATCATCCAGCCGTTCGTAGTGCACTTCCTCGAGCGAGTTTTCGAGTAGTCCCATCAACCCCCAGCACGAATGATCGTGCACCGGCGTCGCCTGCCCCGGCAGCCACGTCAACGCCAGCACGACGAAGCGGTTGTGCCGATCGCGGTGCAGCAGGTGCCGCGCATAGGTGTCTGGACAGGTCTGCCGACAGCGATCCTCGAGCCAGCGATCCGATGCCAACAGCCGTTTCATCGCGGTCGACGCTTCGCGGACGATGACCGGCAACGCTGGTCGCCGATCGAGCACCTGTTCGAGGTCGCGGACGTAGTCCTGCAACCCGTACAGACTGGAAGCTGTGGACATCGCGGTCATCGCAGGGAAGATTCCGGGAGGGCACCCGGTCACAGCCGAGCTTAACGCGGCTGCAACGCGCGGCCCAACGCCACCAGGAATCCGGATGAGAACGCTTTCTACGTCGCTGCTGCTCGTGCTGGCCGCCTGCTCCAACTCGTCCGTCATCGAGACCAGCCGGCTGGAGGAGAAGCGGGGCAATTACTATCTGGCGTACAAGTTGTTGGATCGCGAACGGGACGCCCAACGCGCCGGCGGTTCCGTCGACGCCACGCTCGACGCCGAATGGATCCGCGTCCGGCTGGTGTACCTGATCGAAGAAGCCCGAGCCCGGATTTTCCTCGAACAGGAACCGGAGGCGTTGCAACTGCTCGCCGCCGCCAAGGAACAGTCGCCCGAACTGCCGGTGATCCCGGTGCTGGTCGAACGCGCCAGGACCAAACTTGCCGAACGGGCGACCAAGCGAGGTCTGCAACACGTCGACAAGCGCGAGTTCCCCGAGGCGCTGGCGGCGTTCGGCGAGGCGCAGCAGGCGGTGCCGGGATGGCCGCCGGCGATCGAAGGCGCGACCAAGGTCCGGGAGGCGTTCGACGCGATGGCGGGTCGCGCGCAGCAGCAGTTCCTGGAAGCGGTCCGCAAGCTGCCGCAATCGCGCTTCGTCGAGGTCAACTGGCACGCTGCGGCGGCGATGGAGAGCGATCCGAGTCGGGAGGACGCCAGGAGCCTCCGGCAGAAAGCACAACGCGAACTCGCCGATCAGGCGATGAAGCGCGCCAGCGCCGCCGAATCGCGCGGCTTGTACGGCGCGGCCCTGGTCGAGTACCGTGGCGCCAAGACGCTCGACCCCGAGCGCCAGGGCGTCGACGAACTGATTGCGCACATGGAACGCGAGGTCCGGGCCCAGCAGCTGATCGAGCAGGCGGCAATGGATCTGCGCAACGATCGGTTTGCCAAGGCCAAGATGTCGCTGGATGAAGCGTTCGCGCTGTCGGTGCTCGAACGCGGCACCATCAGCGAGCTGCTGCTGCAGTCGCGGCAGCGCCAGGGCATGATCGCCTACGAGGCCGCCAAGGACCTGGAACTGCAGGGCAAGAAGGAAGCGGCGCTGACCGCGCTGGAAGTGTTGGCGAAGGACTGGCCGGACGGGCTCGCGGACGAGAAGACCCGGATCGGCGCGCTGCGGTCGGACATCGACGCGGCCGCCCGCGAATGGGCAGCGGCCGAGGCCGCGGCGCAGGCCGGCAAGGATGCCGAGGCGATCGAGCACTACGAGGCGGTCGAGATCTACTACCCGGGTTGGAGGGAGACCAAGGTGAAGATCGCCGCGCTGAAGGCAAAGCAGCGACCGCAGGGCGGCGGCGACAACGGGGGCCAGTAGTCCCTTCGGGCCGCGGCCGGCATGATCCGGTCGTGCGTTCTCCGTCCCTGGCCAGCCGGTTCCTGGCGACCCTGGTGGTCTCCTGTGTGCTGCCGCTGTTGCTGTATGGGTGGTTCTCGCTGCGGGCGATGCGCAGCCAGATCGACGAACAGCTCGACGTGTTCCTGCCGCAGCTCGCCGCCGATCATGCCGGCAAGATGGAGGCACGGCTCGACCAGGTGTGTCGCGCCGTTGCGGTCGTCCGTGAGATCGCGCGGCGAGTGCTCGACGCCGGCGCCGAACCGCGACGTCTGGACGCCGAGATCGAGGCCTTCGAAGAACAGGTGCTGCCGGTCCCGGATCTGCTCGACAACTATCTCGACCTGTTGCTGCTGGCCGAACCGGGCGGCCGCATCGTGTTCTGGCAGGATGGCCAACTGCTCGATCGCAACACCCGGCAGCAACGGGCTTCGCTGTTGCCGAAGTCGGTCGCTGGCCAGGAGTGGTTCGTCCGAGCGCAGGTGCATCGCGGCGCGTTCTTCCAGCCGTGGGGGCGCTCGCCGCTGCTGCATCGCGGTTGCGACTGGGTGTCGTTCGATCCGGCGGCCTGGCACATGGGCTACGTCGTCGACGTGCCGCACGCCGATGGCCCGCCCGGCGTGCTGCTGGCGCTGATCCGCTGGCCGCAGTTCCAGCAGGTGCTCGACGACGCCCGCCAGGTGCTGGTCGATCAGGCGGGGTTGGCGTCGGCGCAGGCGATGCTGGTGGACGGCAATGGGCGCATCTGCGGCCACACCGATCGGCAGAACTACGCGGCGCTGCTGCAGCCGGCGTCGTTGCGCGAGGCGGTGGCGCACGGGCCCGGCGGTCGCATCGAGTTCGACGACGGTGGTCGTCGCCATGTCGCCGGGTTCGCGACGCTGCAGCGGATCGGGCTGCGCGACTGGTCGCTGGTGTTGCGCATTCCGCGAGCCGAATTGTTCGCGCGCAGCGATGCGTTCGTGCGCGTGCTGGCGATCGCGATCGGCGTCACCGTGTTCGTGCTGATCGTCTGGTCGCTGGTCGCGTCGCGTGCGATCGTCCGGCCGGTGCAGGATCTGGTCGCGGCGACGCAGCGCGTCGCGCATGGTGATCTGGCCGTTCGCGTGCCGGCAGCGGGTGGCCCCGAACTCGGTGGCCTGGCCCGGGCGTTCAATCTGATGGCCGGTGAGCTGGCGGCCGGGCGCGAGAAACTGAAGTCCGCCGAGCGCGAACGCGCCTGGGCCGAGATGGCGCGCCAGGTCGCGCACGAGATCAAGAACCCGTTGACGCCGATGCGCATGGTCGCCCAGCTCTTGCTGAAGGCCAGGAAGGACGGCGACGCCCGGGCCGAGATGGTGGCCGAGCGCCTGGCGAAGACGGTGCTCGAACAGACCGAAGCGCTGGACCGGATCGCCGCCGATTTCCGCCAGTTCGCCGGCTCGCCGCAGCGTCGGGTCGAGACCGTGGCACTCGACGCCCTGGTGGCCGAAGTGCATGCGGCGGGCGCGGCGTTGTTCTCCGCCGGTGCCTTGCACCTCGAACATCAGCCTGGTGCGACCGGCGTGTTCGTCGCGGTCGATCGCACCGAGCTGGCGCGCGTGTTCGTCAACCTGCTGCAGAACGCCGTGCAGGCCATGGCGCCGGCGCCGGCAATGGTGCAGTTGCGCACGGGCGTGCGCGGCGAACGGGCGTTCGTGACGATCATCGATGCGGGACCGGGGATTCCCGATGCGGTCCGCGGGCGGCTGTTCGAGCCGTACTTCACCACCAAGACTGCGGGCACGGGGCTCGGCCTGGCGATCTGCCGGCGCGTCGTCGAGGCCAACGGTGGCACCATCCAGCTCGCGCGTAGTGCCCCCGGCCACACCGAGTTCGTGATCGAATTGCCGCTGGCAGGCCCACCGACTGCATCCTGAACCAACCCCCTGGCGAACGCGTCGACAGCGGAATGTCCCCGTGCGGCCACATGGCGCCAACCGTCAGCGACCCGCCTCGCTCCGCCTGAAATGTCCCAACGCAGTATCGTCGTCCTCGTCCTGCTGTTCATCCTGGCCGGCGGTGCGCTGCTGCTGTTCTGGAATCGGGATCCGGGCGTGGTGCCAGGTGCCGGCACGGCCACCGGGTCGTCCAATGGGGTGCCAGCGACCGAGCAGGGGCAGCTCGCCGAGGCCGCGGTCGCGACCGCGGCGGCCAACGGCGGCAACGAACGCCAGCAAGCGCCTGGCATGTATGCCGACACCGGCGTTCGTGGCATCGTGATCGATGCGGTGACACGGCAACCCCTGGCCGGCGTCGAGGTGATTGCGGTCAAGGACGAGCCGTCGTTCGAGCCGTTGATCCAACGCTTCCGCGGCATGTTCCGCGACGGCATGTTCGTCGATTCGACCCCCGAACGGGCCGAACTCGGCCGGGCCATCAGTCAGGCCGACGGTACGTTCGAGATCCGCGGCCTGAAGCCGGGGCGCGTGTTCCTGGATGGTCGCAGCGACGGCTGGTACGTCCGCACGCCGGGCACCGCGCGCCTGGCGCGGGGTGAGATCGTCGAGGGCATCGAATTGCGGGCCAGCCCTGGCGGTCGCGTCCGTGGCGTCGTGCTCGGCGCCGATGGTGGCCCGGTGGCTGGCGCGCACGTCAGCTTGCGGCCGGGCATCAACGCGTTCCTCGGCCAATTGACCGAACGCAAGTACCGCTGGCTCGACACGGTGACCGATGCGCAGGGTCGCTTCGATCTGCCCGGAGTGCCGACCGGTTCGGGCTACGCCGTGTCGGCGTCGAGTCCGACGATCGCGTTGGCCGAACAATTCGGCGTCGAGGTGCGCGCCGCGCAGGTCAGCGAAGTGGTGCTGCGCGGCCAGGCGGGGGCGACGGTCGCGGGCCGCGTGCTGGATGGCGATGGCCAGCCGCTCGCCGGCGCCAACGTCGCGATGGTCTATCTGGATCTGAGTCGCGTGCTGTTCTCGGCCGATGGGCGCACCGAGCCGATCACGACCGATGGCGAGGGCCGGTTCCGGATCGAACACGTCGCTGCCGGTCGTGTGGCGTTCATCGCGGCGGCCAACCAACTGGCGCCGAGCAACATCGTCGAACTGGCGGTCGTCGATGGCGGCGTCTACGACGACGTCGAGTTGCGACTCGGTGAGGGTGCGACGATTGCCGGCCGCGTCGTCGACGACGAGACGAAGCCCGTGGCCAATGCGCAGGTCGAACTGCGGCCGTTCGAGCGTCCGGACGATCCGCAGTTCTTGAAGATGGCGCTGAAGATCCGCCGCGTGCAGGCGACCACGGATGCCGACGGCAAGTTCGTCGCCAAGGGTCTGACCGGCGAACGGCTGGTCGTGCAGGCCAGCAAGTCCGGCTACACGACGGCGATGCGGATGGGGGTCCGATTGGACGAGAAGGACCTCGAGATCCAGATCCAGCGCGGCGTGACGATCCGCGGCAAGGTCGTGCTGGCCGATGCGTCGCCGCTGCCGCGGTTCCGTGTCGACACGCGTTCGCAGCCGATTCCCAAGCCCGAAGACGCCAAGGCCGTCGCCGATGGCGGTGCCACCGCCGAGGCCGGTGGCCGCGGTCGGCGAGATCGCCAGCAGTCGCGCGATGGCGACAGCGGCGCGACCTGGGTTCGTGACGATGAGCAACCGGGCTTCCAGATGCGGATGGGGCGCGGCCGCGGCGGCAATCGCGGCAACGGCACGATGCAGTTGCCCGAAGGCCAGACGATGATGGACCGCGGGATGGACGGCAACTGGCGCGAGATCGCCAGCGAGACCGGCACGTTCGAACTGACCGGCATCCCGCCGGGCCGCGTGCGGGTGCGCGTCCGTGCCGATGGCTTCCTCGATCCGGAGTCGCAGGAGATCGACCTGCAGCCGGGCCAGACCAGTGCCGAACTGATGTTCACGATCCAGCCCGGCATCGCCGTCTCCGGCATCGTCATCGACGGCGCCACCGGCCGCCCGGTCAGCGACGCGCAGGTCACCGCCTACAAGCAGCGCGAACAGCGACGCGGCAACGGCATGTTCCAGGTCGACTTCGATCCCGAGGACATGGATTTCCTGGCGCTGTCGTCGGCGACCGGCCGGCGCAGTGTCGTCACCGACAGTCAGGGCAGGTTCACCATCGGCGCGCTGGAGACCGGCAAGTTCCGCTTCACGGCGCGTCACCCGGACATGGCCAAGGCGTCGGCGAAGGACGTCGAGATCCAGGCCGGCATGCCGCCGCAGAACGTCGAGATCCGGCTGGACGCCGGTGGTGGCGTCGAAGGCACGCTGACCGGCATCGGCATGCGGCCGTTGGCGGATGCGCTGATCGTCGCCGTCAGCATCCAGGCCGGTGCGTTCAAGAGTTGCACCACGGATCGGGCGGGCTTCTATCGGATCGACGGTCTGCCGCCGGGGCAGTACGTGGTGTTCAAGTCGCGGATGGACGAACGCGCCGACAACATCGGCCTCGAGCTGATGAGCAACATGCGCCTGAAGACGGTCACCGTCCGGCAGGGCAAGTTCACGCGACTCGACATCCACGACGAAGGCGAGGATGGCGTGCGCGTGCACGGCGTCGTCCGCGAGGGTGGCTCGCCTGTGCCGCGGGCGCTGGTCACCTTGCTCGGCACCGACCGTGAAGGGCTGTTCGGCATGGGCGTGCGCGCCAACGCCGCCGGCGACGACGGTCGCTACGAGCTGATCGGCATCAAGCCGGGCGGGTACGTGGCGCAGGTCACGCGCTTCCGCGGCCGGCCGATCCAGACGACGTTCGAGATCGAAGTGCCCGAGGGCGTGAACGACTATCTGTTCGACATCGCGCTGCCGACCAGTGAAGTGGCGGGGCGGGTGCTCGATTCGCGCGGCAACCCGGTCGCCGGGATCTCTGTGACCCTCGGTTCCGAAGACGGGGCGCTGGCCTCGGCGGACGGATTGCTCGGGTTGATCGCGCAGAACGGTCTGGCGCAGGCGCGGACCGACGACAACGGCGAGTTCCGGCTGAAGAGCGTCGCCGCCGGCAACTACCGGCTGACGGCCGGCAGCCGGATGAGCGGACCCGGCGGGCGGCGTCGCGGCGGCGATGGCAGCAACGGTGGCGGCAACGCCAATCGCTACGGCGAGGGTTCCCTGGCCGGTCTCCTGGTCGATGGTGTCACGCCGCTCGAGGGTCTGGTCGTCACGGTACCACTGGCGGGACGCATCACCGGCATCGTCGTGGATGGTTCCGGCGTCGCGGTCGCCGGCGCCAACATCGTCTGGGCCGAGACGTCGGCGCCAAAGCGCCGGCAGAAGAGCAATCCGCTGCTCGATCTGCTCGGCAGCCAATCGCGGCCGATCACCAGCGGCGCCGATGGTCGCTTCGAGATCCCGGGTCTGACCCCGGGCAGCTACGACCTGCGGGTCGACACCGAGGCGCTGCAGGCCGGCAAGGCCAGTGACATCCGCGTGCTCGAAGACGCCGTTGCCGACGTGACGTTGACGATCGTTCGCGGCGCGACGCTGAAGCTGCGCGCCACCAACGTCGATCGGCAGAAGATCCCGTTCGCGCAGCTGTCGTTGCTCGACGGTCAGGGCAAGCCGGTGGTCAACAAGATGAGTTCGCTGACGGTGATGCGGCGGCTGATGGGCAGTCGCGACCAGGTCGAGGACTCGGGCTGGTACGAATTCGGCAGCGTGCCACCCGACACCTACACGGCGATCATCACCGAGCCAGGCAAGCCCGAGCTGCGGATCACCAGGACGCTGCGGGACGGCGAAACCGTCGAGTGGGACGTCGATGTCAGCGCCGAACTGGCAGCGCGCGACACGAAGAAGTGACGACTGCGGTCCACCGTTCCCGCCCGATCGCGGCTGCGACCACGGAATAGTCGTCGTGTTGGTTCGTCCACCGTCAGTCCGGGTGCCCGTTCGGGTGCCGGTCGTTGATGCCGATGAAACCGAATGAATCCGCGGCGCTTGCCGCGTTGCCGCAGGTCATCCGACCGCGACCGCTGCAGTTGACCGAGTTGGAAGCGATGATGGCCGCCGACCATCCGTTCGTGGCTCGCCTGCGTCAGGAGCCGGCGCAGGTCCGCACGCTGGCGGCGTTCGTGCTGGCGCGCGATCCGGAGGCCAGGGCGCGATTCGAGACGCCGCACGCGCTCGCCCTGCGCCTCTGGCTGTTGCTCGGCTGATCACTCGACCGAGCACTCGACTGGGGGAACGTCGGGCTCGCGCTACCAGGTCGAACCGATGTGCGCGAGCAGGCGGTTGGAGACCGCCAGACCTGCCGGGTTGGCCGCCGGATCCAGTACGATCGCCTGGGTCGCGATCATCACGCCGCGGAGCCGCAGGTCCTGTGGCAGGGGCAGTGCCACGGCGTGGTTCCCTGCAGGGCTCGCGATCGCGAAGTCGGCCAGGATCGGCGCGACCGTGGCAACGCAGGATCGCGATGGGTCCAGCGCCATGGCGAACAGCGGCTCCGGCAGTCCGACCACGCGCATGACCGGTGCACCAGCCGGGACGTTCGTGCCGTCGAGCACGAACGTCGACCCCAGGATCGGAAGTTCCATCGCCTCGCCCGCCGCGTTGCGGCGGACGTCGAGCTCCGGTCGACCCGCGCTGCCTTTGCAGCCGGCATGGTCGATTTCGACCATGGCGACGCTGTCGACCTTCAGGCGGTAGGTGCCGGTGCCGAGGCCAGAATCGATGACCTCGACGAAGTAGCGACCGCCCTGCATCTTGCACAGCACCTGCGCCTGCAGTCCGCCGCCGCCGTTGTCATCCGTCGCGATCACGACCGCGGCGCCGCCACCACCGGGCTGGTGCCACAGCCGCAGCAACGGATCGTGCAGTGGCGCGCCGTAGCCCGGTCCGGTCCAAAAGCGCAGCAACTGCGGCACGCTCAGCGACAGCTCGAACCAGTCGCTGTCACCGACCTTGCCGATGGTGCCTTCGACGAACATGTCGACAGCGATCGGCGTCGGGCGGCTGCCGCCAGCCGGGTCGCCGTTCGGCTCGGCGCCTTCCTGCAGCCATGGCGGCACCGCGTCGGCGCGAACCTCGAGCGAGTAGTTGCCCTTGTCGCCATTCGCACCGCGCACGACCAGGTGCCAGATGCCGGGCATCAGCACACGGTCGATGGCCGAGAACGCGCCGCGTCCTGGCGTGTCGTCGGCGACCTGCAGCACCTGTCCGTTGGCGCTGCAGAGTTCCAGGATCGTGTCCCGCATCGGCTTGGTGCGTCCGGGGCCGGTCCACGCGATCAGCCGCGTGACCTGGTCGAGCTTGACCGTGTAGGCGTCGTCGTCGGTCGCCGCCCCGATCAGTCCGTCGGCCTGCGCGCCGACGGTGATCCCGGTCGGGTTGCCCGCCAACCCATTCGGCTCGGGCCCCTCGCCGGACACGCCCTGCGCCATCGCCGGCGCGATCCACGTGAGCAGAACCACTTCCCACAGCAACGATTCATGCAGTTTCATGTCGGTTTCTCCGTGCCATCCAGAACGCGCGGCGGCGTTCTTGTCCGTCACCGGAAGGCGGCAGAGAACTCGGCAGCGGCCCGGATCGTGCGGCGCTCGGCCGGCGGCAGTTGCCGGTCGACCCGCCAGAAGCCCTTCGGCTCCAGTCGTTGCGTGCGCCGGCGGTCGGCGAGGACCTGGCATGGCAAGGCGCAGTCGGCGGTCAGTCGCCGGAGATCGACGGGCAGGGCGCCCCAGGCCCTTGCCACCAGGATGTCGAGCGCCACCTTCGCGTCACGGCGCGCCACCGGCTCGACCAGCGCATGCGAGATCCGGTGCCAATCGCCTGGCAACCAGCCTTCGTCCCGTGCCTGCTGCCAAGCGGCGTCCTGGACAGGCAGCAGTGCCGACAATCGCAGCGCCAGTCGCGCGACGTCGATCCGCGTTGACTCGTCCACGATCGGCAGCCGTGTGTCGGTGAGCACGAACGCGTTCAGGTTGGTGCCGCCGAGCCGTTGCCGCAGCGTCCAATCGAACAGCAACGAGGACAGCACGCCGGCGACGAACGCACGGACCAGCAGCGGCGGCCCGGCATCGGGTCGCGGCCGCAGGACTCCCAACGAGTTGCCGCAGGGAACGTTCGGCAGCAGGGCCGCGATCGCCGTGCGTTCGTTGGTGGCGTTGGACAGAGCGCGCAGCACCAGGCGCGCCGGATCGTCCGCGAGATCGACGTCGTGTGCTGCGATCAGGAACTGCGGGGTCACCTGGTCTGCCGGTTGCGGCGGCACCCACGTCGCGCTGCGGCCGGCGCCGAGCGCATGCGCGGCGGCATTCGGTTGCAGTTCTCCGATCATCGTGCCTTGCCACAACGGCAGCAGGCGATGGCGATGCCGGTCGTGCTGCCAGGTGCCGTCACCGCCGCGCTGCCACCCGGCGGCCTCCGCGTCGGTGCGGCGTTGGAAGCAGGGCAGGTCGGTGGTCATGTTGCAGTCGCCCTGCCGCCAGGTGCAAAGGCCGCCGCTACCCAGCAACGGTTGCCCGCGCTGTGTCAATCGACACAGCAGTTCGAAGTCCTCGGCGCGATCGGTCTCGACGAACGTCGCGTGCGCAGGGCTGAGCGCCAGGATGTCGTCGCGGCGCATCACCTGATGTGGCGGCAACTCCTGCTGCCACTCGTCGACGTCGAGCCGACCGAAGGCCGTGCGGATGTCGCTGGTGCGTCCGCCCTTGGTGGCCACGATCACCCCGAACCGGTAGCGATTGTCGATCGGGAACAGTTTGCGGCGGTTCTCGAAGCCGAACAGCCATTCCCAGGCGCAGTCGTCCAGCAGCAGTCGCCGCAGCGGTGCCGCCTGCTGATCGAACCACAGGCTCGCCGGCACGACCAGACCCAGACGTCCGCCGGGGTGCAGCAGACGCACGGCCTGTTCGACGAACAGCCGATAGGTGAACAGCTTGCCGGAGCCCTGATGCTTGAACGCAGCGCGCAGTCGTTGCAGGCTGGCCTGCAGTCGCTCGGGCGCGCGGTCGCCGACCGCCAGGTCGCCGGCGGCACGTTGCCACTGCAGCGTTTCCCATGGCGGGTTGCCGAGCACGGCGTGGAAGCCGGGGCCTGACCATGGTGCGAGGCCGTCGCCCGCCTGCACGTTCGCTTCGAGCGTCGCGATCGGCAGATCGCGGTCGCCGAGCGCTTCCCAGATGCTCCAGGCGGCCAGCGCGGCGGCGGTCGGATCGAGGTCGCGACCATGCACGCACCGGGCCGCGGCGATCGGGTCGAGCCCTGTTGCCCGCAGTTGGCGCGCTGCCGCGGCCAGGAAGCGGCCACCACCAACGGCCGGATCGACGATGCGCAGTGTCGCCGGGTCGCGTTCGCGCAGCAGGGGCACCAGCGTCCGGGCAACGGTCGGCTGCACCAGGCCTTCGTCGGTGAACCAGGTCCCTTGCTGTTTCCTTTGTGCGGCACCGAGCAGCGCCGGCCAGGCGTCGGCGAGTTGCGACAGCGTCGCCGCGCGCGCCGCCGGAACGTCGGCAGGTTCATGCGGCGTCAACGTCTCGTCGGCGAACAGTGCACCTGCGGGCGGCCGGCGCCATGGCTCGAGGCGCGAACGGAGGGCGGCGCGGATCACGGCCTGCGCCGCGCGTTCGTCGCGATCAGCAGCGGCCGGCATCTGGGCGGCGGTCTGGCGCCACGCCGCCTGCAGAGCGGCGATCAGAGCCAAGGCTGGCCGAGAAGGTGCCATCGGCGCGTGACGCTACGGGATCGGCGTGGTGCGAGCACGCCTGTCGCTCGCCGCGAGAGCACGGGTATCGTGGGCTGGATGCGCAGGCATCGGCGGCGGTCGTTCCTGATGGTGTTGTCGACGCTGGCGGTCGCGGGCTGTGGTCTCCCGACGTTGCGCACCAACCCGGATGCCGGGCCGGGACCGATCCGCTCGGAAGCGATCTTCGATCACGGCGCCTTCGATGCACTGTTGCGGCGCCACGTCGATGCCGAGGGTCTCGTCGAGTACCAGGGTCTCGCCGCCGATCGTGCGCTGCTCGTCGGTTACCTGAATCGCCTGGCCGAGGTCGACCCGAACCTGCTCGGCACACCGGAGGAACAACGCGCGTACTGGATCAACGCCTGGAACGCGTCGTTGCTGTTCGGACTGCTGCACTGGCAGCCTCGGGCCAGCATGGATGAACTGCCCGGCATCGGCGCGGCGATCCGGACGCGTTGCGGCGGCCATTGGTGGACGCTCGACGAGATGCGCGATCGGGTGCTGCGGACCAGCGGTGATCCACGGGTGCTGTTGGCGCTGAGCGATGGCCGGCGCGCTGGTCCGCGTCTGCGGGCCGAGGCCTACACCGGTGCCGCCCTGGACGAACAGCTGACCGCGCAGTGCCGCGAGTTCGTTGCCGACGGCCGCAAGGTCAGGATCGACGAGCAGGCGCATCGAGTCGCCGTGGCGCCGCCGCTGTCGACGTTCGCCAACGATTTCACCGGTGCGCCGTGGTACGGCGTGTCCGGGTTCATTGCCCGCTACGCGCTGCCGCGCGAATGGCTGCGCCAGCCGTTTCCGGTCGACTCGCTGCCGGCCGACGGCGTCCTGAACCGTCGCTGAACCTCAGAATGCGCGCGCCGGAAAACCGGCGGCATGCAGGTCGCGCAGGATCTGGTCGACGTGCGACTTGCCGCGGGTCTCCAGCACGACATCGAGTTCGGCCTGCCGCGGCGGCAACGGCGAGAACAGTCGTTCGTGCTCGATCTCGATGATGTCGGCGCCGGTCGCACCGATCATCCGGGTCACCTTCGACAGCGTGCCCGGCAGGTCGGTGATCTCGATGCGCAGCCGCGCGACCTTGCCGTCGCGCGCCAGGCCGCGCAACAACACCGTCGACAGCATCCGCCGGTCGATGTTGCCACCGCTGAGCACGACGCCGACCTTCTGGCCGTGGAACCGCGTCGGGTTGGCCATCACTGCGGCGAACGCCGCGGCGCCGGCGCCCTCGGTGACGGTCTTCTGTTGGGTCACCAGCACCTGCACCGCGTGTTCGATCGCGGTCTCGTCGACGAGAACGAAATCGTCCACCAGTTTGCCGATGATCGCGCGCGTCCGTTCACCGGGCTGCTTGACGGCGATGCCGTCGGCCAGCGTGTGCGTGCGCAGCGACGGCGCCGGCTGGTTGCGCACTGCGGCGACCATCGACGGGCAGAACTCGGTCTGCACGCCGAGGATCCGCAGCCGCGGCCGCACGTGCCGGGCCCAGGTCGCCATGCCCGCAATGAGCCCGCCGCCGCCGATCGGCACCACCAGCACGTCGAGTTCGGGCTGGTCCTGCAGCATCTCGACCGCCGCGGTGCCCTGGCCGGCGATGACCGCATCGTCGTCGTAGGGATGGATGAACAGCAGTTGCCGCTCCTGCACCAGTTCTTGCGCACGCTGGTAGGCCTCGCTCAACGACTCGCCGTGCAGTACGACGGTGGCGCCGAGCGCTTCGGTGCGTTCGGCCTTCGAGAACGGCGTCGTCTGCGGCATCACGATCGTCGCGGCGATGCCGAGCCGCCGCGCGTGGTAGGCCACGCCCTGCGCGTGGTTGCCGGCCGAGGCGGCGACGACGCCGTTGGGCGCCTGGTTGCCGGCGCGGACCTGCAGCAGCTTGTTGCACGCGCCGCGGTCCTTGAACGAGCCGGTGAACTGCAGGTTCTCGAGCTTGAAGAACAGCGGCATGCCGAACAGTTCGGACAGCCGCGGTGACGCGATCGTCGGCGTGCGGACGACCTGGCCGGCGAGGGCGGCGGCGGCGGTTTCGATGTCGCGGTGGGTGACCGGCATGGGCGGCAGGTTAGCGGTTGCCGCGCGGCGTCGCGATTGCCCCGCCGGGTCGAAGGCTCGATGATGCGGCGATGCCCGACTGGGTCTGGTTGCTCGTATTGCTCGCCAACGCCGTCGCCTTCGTGCTTTACGGCTGGGACAAGTTCTGCGCGCGTCGCGGTCGACGGCGCGTGCCGGAGGCGCATCTGCTGTGGCTTCTGTTCGCGACCGGGTGGGTCGGGGCGTGGTTGGCGATGTCGCTGTTCCGCCACAAGACCGTCAAGTCATCGTTCCGCTTCTGGGCGATCTTGTGGACGTTGATCAACCCGTTCTGGCTGCTGGTCTGGCAGGAATTCGCGCGCTGAGGCGAGGGCTCACAGCTTCAGTTCGACGCGGTAGCGTTCGCGCGCGCCGAACAGCAGGTTCTCCTGCATCGCGCGCCGCATGACCAGCCGGACCGTCGGCAGAGCCCCTTCGGTCAGGATGAAGAACTGCCGCTGGTCGCACTCGATCCGGTGGACGACGTGCAGTCCGTACTGACTCTCGACGACATCGCTGGTCTCGCCATCGGCGAGGCTCCACGCGGTGCGGCAAAGGGCTGCCGGCAGACCCTCGTCGAAGCGGTGCACGCCTTCGAGCAGGCCGCCGTGGGGCGCCGTCCGATTGTCTTCGGAGAACAGCCGGGCGATCTCGGCGAAGTCGGCGCCTTCGGCGCGGACCCGCGCCTGCACTTCACTGAGGCGCGCCAACGCCGCCGCGCGCTTCTGTTCGGTCAGCAGGATGCCGGTGCCGGGATCGCGGTGCTGGATCAGGATGTGCGCGAACTTCAACCTGCCGCCGAAGTAGCGCGGGTAGTCCTTGTAGAAATCACCGAGCTGCGCGTTGGTGTAGGTGTCGGGTTCCATCAGATCGAGCCAGCCCTGCACTTCACACGCCAGGCCCTGACGGAGCTGGAAGTCGGCCAGCAGCCGATTGACCCGCTGCTGCGACAGTTCGGTCGGATGACCCTGTTCGCGCAGGTTGTCGACGTAGCCTTGCAGCCAGCTTTCGAACGCGCTTTTCAGTGCCGCGGCACACGTGGCTTCGGCCTTGCCGGTGTCGACCTTGCGCGACTCGGCTTCGGCGCGCAGCGCGTGCAGGTCGGCGAAGTGGCGCACCCAGACGGCGATCAGGTCGGATGTCAGGTAGCGATGGATCTCGGCGCGCTGCGGCTCATCGAACGCTTTGCGCAGGCCAGGGAAGTGTCGTTCGTCGAGGTGGTCGATCAGCGCTTGCAGCGTCAGGTGCTTGCCGCCGATCGTCGCGATCGCGGTCGCCTTGTCCTTCGGCCACTGCAGCGTGACGAACGGCAAAGCCGTGGGCGTCTCGTTCTGCGACTGCGGCGACGGACCCGCCGCGGGCGGCGCCGGTTGCTGGGCGGTGGCGCGAGTGCTGGCGCCAGCGAAGCAGAGCTGGAGGCAGAGGCAAAGGCTGGTCGGAAGCAGCGATGACGAGGCGAGGTTCCAGCGCATGGGCATCAGTTCAGCGGTCGGCCAAGGGTATAGCATCGACCAACCAGCGCGTAACGGATGACGGGAACTGCAGGCTCCCGGGTAGCATCGCCGACCCGAGTTGCATGACCGCCCGCGCCAACGCCCGCCTCGTCGCCGCGATCACCGCGAAGTTCCGCGACCGCTACCAGGGCGAGCCGCGCCTGTTCTTCGCGCCGGGCCGCATCAACCTGGTCGGCGCGCACCTGGACTACAACGGTGGCGACGTGCTGCCGATGGCGGTGGATCGCGGCCTCTACGCAGCCGCGCGGCTGACGACCGACGGCCGGATCCGGCTGTGCAGCCTGGACCAGGATCTGACGCTGGAGGTGGCGACCGGCGCGATCGGCAATCGCGCGCAGCAAGGGCAGGGCTGGGGCGCCTATCCGCTCGGTGTCTGGCACTGTTTCCGCGAGAAGTCCGGGTTGAACGCCGGTTTCGAACTGGTGGTCGGCGGCGATCTGCCGATGGCGTCCGGCCTGTCGTCGTCGGCGGCGATCGAAGTGGTCACCGCGGTCGCGCTCGATGCGCTGCACGGCACGCAACTCGATCGGTTGCAACTCGCGCTGTTGGCCCATCGTGCCGAGAACGGCTACGTCGGGCTGCGCTGTGGCATCATGGATCAGTTCGCGTCGGCGCTCGGGCGCCCGGGCCAGGTGCTGCTGCTGCACTGTGCCGGGCCGCGCTACGAGCATGTGCCGTTCGATCCGAGGGCGTGCGAGGTGCTGGTGATGGACACGAAGAAGCCGCGGCGGCTGGCGAAGACCGGCTTCAATGAACGGGTGGCGCAGTGCGCGACGGCGCACGAGATCCTGCGCACGCACGTTCGCGATCTGCCGCACCTGGCGCAGTACTCGTTGAGCGATGTCGAGCAGGCGCGCGATGCGATGGACGAAGTGCTGTTCAAGCGGGCGCGGCACGTGGTGACCGAGATGGAACGGATCGCGAAGGGGGCGGCGGCGCTGCGGCGGCACGACTATGGCGCGCTCGGGGCGGCGCTCGATCTGAGTCACCGGTCGACGGCGATCGACTATGAGGTGTCCTGCGACGAACTCGACCTGATCACCGATGCGGCGCGTGGCTGTGAAGGGGTGTTCGGCGCGCGGCTGACCGGTGCGGGTTTTGGCGGCTGTGCGATCGCGTTGATCCGGCCGGGGCTCGCCGACAAGGTTGCGGCGGCGGTGGCGCCGGTGTTCGAGGCGCGGTTTGGCGTGCAGCCGGCCTTCGATGTGCTGCGTGCGGGCATGGGGCCGGGCGAACTGCCGGCGGCGTGAGATCAGGACGCGCGGCCGCTCGACCGGGGGCGCGGCGCGGCGCGTTCGGCAGCGGCGTCAGTTGCCGCGCAGCGGCCGGACGATCAGGTCCTTCAGCGCGAAGTTGGAACCTTCGCCGACGCGTGTGACGAACAGGTCGTTGTGGTGCCGGATCAGCCCGAACTCATCGAAGCACGACACGCCGCCGCAGATCTCCATCGCCAGTACCAGCAGGTCGCTGGCGGTGCGGCTGCAATCGACCTTGACCTTCGCCGCCTGTTCGCGCGACAGCCGGTCCTGGTCGTAGAGCCGGCAGCAGTGCAGCAGCCAGGTCAGGCCACGCTCGAGCGCGATGTCCATGTCGACGATGACGTCCTGCACGCGCTGGAAGCGGCCGATCGGCTTGTTGTCGAACTGGATCCGCTCTTCCGCGTAGACGCGGCACTTGTCGAGCGCGAACGCCAGCGAGCCGAGCGCCAGCGCGGCGATGAACAGCCGGCCGCCGTTCAGCGTGGTGACCATGACCTTGAAGCCGTCGTTCTCGGCGCCGAGGATCGCTTCGTGCGGGACCTCGACGTTGTCGAACATCACCGAGCCGGTCGAGGACTGTTCCCAGACCTTCTTGCCCTTCATCTCCTGGTAGAAGACGCCCTTCTGGTTGCGTGGGACGATGAAGCAGGTCGAGCGCTTGCCGTTCGGCCCGTTGGTGTTGGTCAGCGCGTGCACGACGACGTGGCTGGCCCAGTGGGCGTTGGTGGCCCAGCACTTTTCGCCGGAGATCACCCAGCCGGAGCCCTTCTTGACCGCGGTCACTTCCGGATTGGCGGCGTCGCTGCCGCGACCGGGCTCCGACAGGCCGAAGGCGAACATCCGCTTGCCGGTCGCCAGGTCGGGCAGGTGCGCGCGCTTTTGCGCTTCGGTGCCGCACAGTTGCAGCGGCTTGGCGCCGAGCGACAGCGCCGCGCCGGGCGTGATCGCGACCGACTGGCTGTGGTAGGCGACCGCCAGGCCCATCAACACGAGGTCGGTGTGGTCGCCGCCCTGGCCGCCGTAGGTCTCGGCGATCGGCAGGCCGAACAGGCCCATTTCACCCATCCGCTGGATGCACTCGTCCGGCACCAGCACGTGTTCGCGTTCCCAGTGCAGCAGCTTGGGTGCGATCTCGGCGTCGGCGAAATCACGGACCGACTCGTAGAACGCGAACTTCTCCTCGGCGACGAGGTCCTTCAGATAGGTGTCGATGCGGCGTGGCATGGGGGAAGCCCGCAAGCCTAGCAGCGGTACCTGTTCCGGTCAGTCGTTTTGCAGCGGTCGCTGCGCGCGCTACTTGTCGTCGACCGGGCCGCCGACGGCCGGCGGTGCCGGCGGCGGACCCATGGCATCGGCGCCCGCCGGCTTGGGTTCGGTCAGCGCCTTGACGAACGTGCTGGCGGCCAGGCTGCCAGGATCGATCTCGAGCACCCGGCGGAAGGCCTTCAGCGCGTCGGCCGGCCGCAAGGACAGTCGGTAGTTGTAGCCGAGCAGCAGGTGCGCCATCGCGTCGTACGGCTTGTCGGCGAGGTAGCGCTGCAGCGTCGCCATCTGCGCTTCGAACACCGCGACGTCCTTGTAGGCCAGCCGTTTGTCGGTGGTGACGTGGGCCATCGCCGGGTCGAGCCGCAACGCCTCGCCGACCAGGAACGCGGCGTAGTGGTAGTCACCGGACGCGAATGTCGCATCGGCGAGCAGGAAGTGGATCGACGGGTCATCCGGCGCGTAGGTCTTGGCGCGCAGGTAGGCATCGACGGCCTCGGCAAAGCGCCCTTCGCGGAAGTAGAAGTCGCCGAGATCGACGTACTTGCCGGCCAGCTCTTCGGGCGTCGGTTCGCGGCGTGGCGCCGGTTCGGCGACGCGTTCGCCGGCGACGACGATCTCGCTGTAGACCGGCGTCGTGTACAGCACGGTCGGGCAATAGACCGTCGACGGCCACCACCAGTAGCTGGTCGTCAGGCATGACGGCCGGCACCAGGTGTCGGTCCAGCAGTGCGACCAGCCGCGATGCCAACGGTACGTGTCGTAGCAGTGCCACGGGTACCAGGTGCTGAAGCCCCAGCCGAAAGAACTCGAACCAAAGCACCAACTGAGACTGCTGCTCCAGCACGGGTCGTAGCAGTTGTCGTACCACGAACTGCGGTACCAACTCGGCGTGCAGACGCCGCCGAGCAGCGTCGAACGGCGGAGGCGGCCGTAGTCGATCGTCGTGCGCGCGCGCTGGCTGGCCGGCAGCGTTGCGCGCGGGTTCAGTCGCGGCGCTGCGGCGGCAGCAGGAATCGGCCGGAGGTCGCGCCCACCGGTGCGCGGATTGGCGGTCACGGTGACCGAGCCCGGGCGCGGCGCGGCGGGTGCTGGCGAGTAGCGTGGGCTGACGGTCGGTCGCGGCGTGGCGCGCGGGGTCACATCGGTGCGCGGCCGGAAGCGCGCGGCGAGGTCATCGGTCTTGACCGGACGATCACTCGGCACGAGCTTCGGCGGCACATAGCGATTGTCGCGGGCCTTGCTGTCGCCAGGGCCGCGGACCGGGCCGCCAACGGCAGGCCGCGGGTTGGGCTTCGGGGCCACACCGGGCAGGTCCGAGCCTGGGCTACGCGGCGTCGGGGTGGTGCCGCCGTCGATCGGAACCGGTGACCACGGATTGGGGCTCGAACGGACGCCCGGCGTCGGCGTGCCGCCGACCGGACGTGGATTGCTGCGCGGAGAACTGCGCGGCGCGACGCCGGGCGTTCGCGGGGTGTCGATCGGTGCCGGGGAGCTTCGTGGCGTCGGTGTGCCCCGGGGCGCGGTCGGAATCGGCGCTGGATTGCTGCGCGGCGTCGGGCGCGAACGCGGGGTGTCGACGGGTGCAGGTGCGGAAGGACGCGGCGCTGAAGGACGCGGTGTGGCCACCGGCCGGGGGGCCGATGGTGCGGGCGTCGACACCGGTCGCGGCGCCGGTCGAGGAGCTGGTGCCGGGGAGCCCGCGGACGGCCGCGGGTTGGGCTTCACGCTCGGCTTCTGGGCGAGCAGGCCGGTGCCGGTCAGCAAGCAGGCGAACAGGAACACGATCGACCAATTTCGCATTTTTGGGGAGCCGCGGTTGGGCGTGGGCGCGCGCCTAGCAAGAAGGATACCCGACACGGTTGGTTTTCGGCCCCCGGGGAACGGGCGTCCACAGCATGGCGGGTCCGGCGAGGGTCGTCTCGGCCGCAGGACAACTCGATTCGTCGCGTATGCTGGCTGGGGTCGTGGCCCAGACGGTGCGGTCGGCTACCTGACGCTGGACCGCAGGACTGGCGGCACCGGCGACTTTGCGGCGAACAGGCACCGAGCGCTGGGCGGCCTGTCGGTCGACGAACTGGTCGACGGGATGCGCCCTCGACCGAACTGACCATCACCGCCGTCGCGAGGCGGTCTTCGGCTTGGCGGTCTTGCCCTTGCGGCTCTTGCCACCCGTGGTGGCGCCGGCCGTTGACCTGGCCTTTCGCGACACTCCGCCTGCCCCGATGGTCGCGACTTTGCCGGCCGTCGCCATCGTCGCCACCACCTTCTTCGGCGCGATCAACCGGTAGCTCTCGTCGATCCACCGCAGCAGCAGCGCGATCGGCGCATCGCCGGCCTCGCCGAACGACGCCGTCATCCACCCGCTCTTGCCAAGCCCGTAGCCGGTCGGCGCCGCGAACGGCAGAGTCTTCGCATCTGCCAGCGAATCGGCGAGCTTGCACGAGATCGAGAAGCCCTCCTCGCCATCGGCCAGGAACACGAACGTCTTGTTCTTGACCTTGATCGCGTAGTGATCCCACGGCTCGTGCTGGGTGGCGAGCGGGAAGCGCAGCGCGGCTTCGCGCAGCGTCCTGCAGGTCGAACTCTCGCGGGTGCGGCGGTTGTGCATCTTCGTTCGGGCCTCTGGTGGCCGGTCGGCGACAATGGCGGACGTGAAGACCCTCGGCAAGCTGTTCCTGCGCGGGCTGGCGGCGATCCTGCCGCTCGCGCTCACTGGCTATCTGGTGTGGGCTGCCGTCGTCGGCTGCGAACAGTTGCTGAAGAAGCTGCTGACGCTGTTCATCCGGGAGGAGAACTACTCGCCGGTGCTCGGCTTCACGGTCGCGATCGCGGCGATCCTGCTGGTCGGGTTGCTGATGTACTCGTTCGTCGTGCGGACCGTGTATGCGCGGCTGACGGCGCTGGTCGCGAAGATCCCGGTGGTCAAGTCGGTGTATGGGATGATCGTCGATGTCGTGCGGCTGTTCGGCGATCAGGAGGAACGGCCGTTCAAGCAGGTGGTGATCGTCCGGCACGAAGAGGGCTTCGAACAGATCGGGTTCCTGACGCGCGAGGAGTTCGCGGACCTGCCGGAGGTCGGCAGCGGCAAGGTCGCGGTGTATCTGCCGATGAGTTATCAGCTCGGCGGGTTCACGATGATCGTGCCGCAGGAGAAGGTGCGGCGCGTGGACATGAGTGTGGAAGAGGCGCTGCGGTTCTGTGTGACGGCGGGCGTGGCGCGGAAGGGGGCGGCGGGCTGATCAGCCGGCGCGCCGGATTCCCCGCAGGGAACCATTGCCAAGCGCCTCGAACCCCAGCGGCGCGATCGCGGCGCGCAGATCCTCGAACCGCAAGTCCCCGGCGCAATACGCATTCAACTTCGCCGCCAGCGGCGATTCGCGGAACTCGGCTTCATCGGCAAAGAACTGCCGCAGCTGCGTCATCAGTTCGCGCTGTTGCCGCAGTGCGTACTTCTGGTGGTAGTCCTCGGCGACGAAGAACTTCGTCAACGGCACGACCTCGGTCCGGATCGTCTGCCCCTCCGCCTCGTGCACCTTCGCCGCCGAGCGTTGCGCGGCCTGTTGCTGGGAGGCATCGCCGAAGAACAGGATCGCCTGGTACTGCCGCGACCACGCCTTCTCGCAAGGCTCGTGGTTCTGCCAGAAGAACTCGAGCAGCCGGTCGTACGGGATCACCGCCGGATCGAAGTCGACCTGCAGCGCTTCGGTGTGATCGCCGATCGAGCGGTAGGTCGGTGACGGTGTGCTGCCGCCGGCGTAGCCGACCCGCGTGCGGACGACACCGGGCAGACTCGCGAACTGCGAGTCGGGGCCCCAGAATCAACCGAGCGCGAACGTCGCGGTCGACAACGTCGCGGTGACGGGTGGAGTCGTGGCCGGCGAACGGATCGGCATCGCCGCGTTGGATGCGGGGGTGGGCATGGTGGTTTCGACGGTTGGAATGGGCGGTGTGTCAGGACGGCTGCCGACGCCGCAAGCGGCGGTGGTCAGCGCCGCGAGCAACGCGGCCAGCGTGGCGGTGCGAAGGGTCATCGGCGGGCGATAAGAGCCGCAACGGTAACAGTTCCGCATGCTTTGCGCCGCCTGGACCGGACTGCGCTTGGCGGAACGGGGTCGGTGCGACATCTTGGGGCCCATGCGCGCGTGGTTGCCGTCGCTCCTGCTGTTCGTTCCGGCCTTGGCGCCGGTGCTGTCGGCACAGGCGGTCGTCGGTCCCGACGAGGCGGCGGTCCGCTGGGTCGACGGTCGGCCGATGTTGCGCGTGACGCTGCGCGCCGACGACAAGGTCTACTTCTGCCACCTGCTGCTCGATCTGGCGACGACAGCGCCGCTGTACCTGCATCGCAATGCCGCCGGCTCGCTGCGCGCGGAAGCCTGCGAGGTCGAGATCGGCGGCATCACCTTGCGCGATGTGCCGTTCACCGCGCGGCGCGACACCTGGCTCGAAGGTCTGACCGCGCAGTTCGCGGAAGAACTGCAGCAGGTGCCGGTGGCCGGGATCCTCGGGCTGGCGGCGTTCGGCGAACGCGATCTGGTGCTCGATGGGCCGAAGGAACGGCTGCGTTCGTTGCCGCCGACCGGTGCCGATGTGCCGTCACCGCCGTCATCGCCGGCGGTGACGACGTTGCCGATGGCCTCGGACTTCGCGCGCGATGGGTTGCGCATCGCCGTGGACCTGGGCGCTGCGGGAAGTGCGAAGTTGACGCTGCATTCGCGCGACCCGTTCGGCTGGTTGGAGCCGGCGTTGTGCAGGAAGGCGAACGCGCCGCATGGCGTGTTGCCGACGGCGAAGGCGAGTCCAGAGCTGGACTTCGCGACGTACGCACCGTTCCGGCCGCTGGCATCACCGAGTGGCGAACGCGGCGGCATCGGCGGCGCGGTGCTGCGGCAACTGGTGCTGCACATCCAACCAGCGGCCCGGCGCGTGATCGTCGATCTGCCGGCGCAGGTCGTCTATCCGGAGGTCGAGGCGGCGTTCTATCGCGCGTTCCACGCCGAGGATCGCAAAGCGGCGCTGCGGACGTTCGTGCAAGAACATGCCGATTCGCCGTTCGGGCGCGAGGCGGCGGAGACGTTGTTCGCGGTGCTGGTCGAATCGGGCGGCGACGCGGCGGCGTTGCAGGATGCGGGGCTTCTGCGCGTGCAGACGGCGGCGGCGAAGGCGCGGGCGACGACGGCGATCGACGTGCTGAAGCATGTGCCGGACGGGACGCAGTTCGCGGCGGCGCGGCAGGCAATCGCCGAAGCCGGGATGGCGTTCGCGCGCGAGGATGAGGATGGCACCGCGGGGTTCCAGTTGCGGTTGGAGCTGGGGCGGTTGTTGCGCGCCGCCGGTGATGTGGCGGGAGCGCGACGACATCTGCTGGCGGCGGTGTTCGGGATGCCGACGTCGGGGGCCGCCAATCTCGAACTTGGTGCGTGGCATGAGCAGCAGGGTCAGCTCGAAGCGGCGCTCGGCCGCTACTTCCTGGCGATGCTGGATGCGAAGAACACCGGGGAACCGGGCTTCGACGGCTTTGCGCGGTTGTTGCCGAAGGCGCGACCGCAAGCGGACCTGCTGACGACACTGAGCGACATGGCCGATGGTCGCGTGCCGGCGCTCGAGCCGATCGCGCGCGATCCAGCGACGGTCAAGAAGACCGGGCGCACGGTGCTCGCGGAGCTGTTCACCGGCGCCCAGTGTCCGCCATGCGTGGCCGCCGATGTCGCCGCCGACGCGTTGACCGGCTACTACGACCGCGATGAGTTGGTGTTGATCCAATGGCATCTGCCGGTGCCCGCGCCCGAACCGCTGGTTTCGCCGGCGGCGCTGGCGCGGGCCGAGCAACGCGCCGTGCGCAGCACGCCGACGTTGGTGCTGGGTGCAGCGGAGCCGATCGTGGGCGGTGGCAAGGCCGATGCAGCGACCGAGGTGTTCGGTCGCTATCGCGAACTTGCGCAGGCCGAACTGGGCAAGGCGCCGGTCGCGACGGTGGGCGGCGAGGCGACATTGTCGGGCGATCAGCTGAACGTCTCGGCGACGGTAGCGGCGACGACGGGCGAACTGCCGGTCGGCTGGCGGCTGTTCGCGGTGCTCACCGAAGATCTGCTGGCGTATCCGGGCAAGAACGGCGTGCTGTTCCATCACCATGTCGCGCGCGCGTGGCTGACGTCGGCGACCGGAGTCGCGGCGCAGGACGTGGCGGGCAAGACGTGGACACGGCAGGCATCGCTCGGCGCGATCACGGCGGCGCTCGCTGCGCAGGTTGCCGAGTACGAGACCGAACAGCCGTTCCTGGTCCGGCCAACCACGCCCGATCCGCGCCGGTTGCGCATCGTCGCGTGGGTCGAAGATGCCTCGGGAACCGTGCTGCAGTGTCGCGAAGTTCCGGTGATGGCCGCTGGTGAGGAGCCGAAGTGACGTCGCACCGCGATGCCGGAACGGCGCAGGCGCTGCACCAGGCCTTCCTGCCGTTGGCCGAACGGATGACCCAGCAGCGGCTCGGCGTCGTGCGTTCGGCGATGTTGGCGTGGGCGACGCGACGGTTGCCACGCGAAGCGCTGCTGGCGGCAGTGGTGGCCGGCGTGATGTGGTTGCTGTTCCCGCTGCCGTGGTGGCTGTGGCCGTTGATCGTCGTTCTGCTGGCGGTCTTGCGCGTGCAGGCAGCGCGACCGTCGCGTCCCGTGCTGGTGCGGCCGATCGATGCCGCGCTTGCGTGTGATCACGCGCACGGCAATCACGATCGGTTGGCGACGGCGCTCGAACTGGCGGCCGCGCCGCCGGCAGGCGCGGGGATGGCCGAGCAGTTCGCCGCCGCGGCGATCGCGGATGGACTCGAGAGTCTGCAGCGCGTCGATCGGCAGCGGGCCGACGGCGACTGGCGGGCGGTGGAACCGGCCTGGGGCCGTGCGTTCGCGGCGATCGCGGTCCTGGCGTTGTTCTGCTGGTTGTTGCCAGCGCGGACACCCGGTGGCCAGCCGGGCACGCCGGCAGCGGGAGCCGGTGCGGACCCGGCGCCGCCTGCCGCCGGACCCGCGCGACGCGAGGTCGCCAGCATCGACAGCAAGCCGTCGGCGGCGGTGCCGCATGCAACGCAACCGCCGAAGACCGCGGCGAACGAGCCGTCGCCATTGCGGCGCGAACCGACGCAGCCCGCGGCGGCCGAGCCGCAGGCGGCCGTTCCAGCGGCCTCGGGTGCCGGTCGTGCCGGCAGCGATACGCCGGGCGAACGTTCGCAGAGCGGTGCGCCGAAGGCGGCACCATCGGGCACGCCGGGCAGTGGTCAGCCCGGAGGTGGCCAGGGTGCGTCGGCGGCCGGTGCGCCGGAGCCGACGCCGCAGACGCCGCGGCCCGCGAGCAAGCCGAAGTCCAGGCCCCGCCAACCGGAGCGGCCGACGCGCGATCAGCAGGCCCCAGCGAGCGACAGCGCCGGCACGCCGAGCGGTGGTTCGCGCGGCAGCGGCAACACCGCGCCGGTCGGCAACAAGCGGCAGGATCTGTCGCGTGGCCAGGAACGCGAGGACGAGGCCGAGGTCGACGAGGAACCGATCGAAGACGAGACCGACGAACAGGAACAACGCGGTGGCGTGATGCCGTTGAAGCGTCAGGACCAACGGCCGGCGGCGCGCGAACTGTCGATCTCCGGCGATGGTCCGCCCGATCAGGGTCGCGGCGGTCCGACGCCGCCGAAGAAGGCGCGCGGCACCGCGTCGCTGGTGCTCGGCCTGCGCCTGCCCGATCAGGTGCGCGGCCAGCCGAATCCCGGCACCGCCAAGACCAGCCTCGAACAGATTCCGCCGCAACGCCAGCAGGCGCCGCTCGGTGATGCCGCGCCGGCGCCGGCCGGTCGCGCTGGCACGCCGCAGAGCGCGCGGCCGACCGCGACGCCGGTGCACACCGTGCTGGCGCGCTACCACGCGCGCTTGCGCGCGCTCGACGACAAGAACCCAGTCGGTGGCGATGCCGCCGATTCTCCACGCCGATGACCGACACTGCCGCCGTTCGCGCCCAGGTGGCGCGCTTCCAACAGTCCTTCACCGATCTGCGTTCCGCCGTGCATCGGCGTATCGTCGGCCAGCAGGACGTCGTCGATGGCGTGCTGGTGGCGTTGTTCGCCGGTGGCCATGTGCTGCTCGAAGGCGTGCCCGGCATCGGCAAGACGGTGCTGGTCAAGACGCTCGGCGAAGCGCTGCATCTGCAGAAGAGCCGGATCCAGTTCACGCCCGACCTGATGCCGGCCGACGTACTCGGCACGATGGTGCTCGAGGAGGGCGACGGTGGTCGCGCGGTGCGCTTCCAGCCGGGTCCCATCCACGCCAACCTGCTGCTCGCCGACGAGATCAACCGCGCGACGCCGAAGACGCAGTCGGCCCTGCTCGAGGCGATGCAGGAACAACAGGCGACGGTCGGTGGCCAGACCCGCAAGTTGCCGCAGCCGTTCGTGGTGCTGGCGACGCAGAATCCGGTCGAACAGGAAGGCACCTATCCGCTGCCCGAGGCGCAGCTCGACCGCTTCCTGTTCAAGCTGCTGGTCGGTTATCCGCGCGAGGAGGAATACACGCAGATCCTCGAACGGACGACCGGCGGTCAGGAGCCGGCGGTGCCGGCGGTGGCCAGCGGCGACGATGTGCTGGCGATGCGACAGCTGGTCCGCGAGGTGCCGGTGCCGGAGCCGGCGCGGGTGCTGATCACGCGGCTGGTGATGGCGACGCAGCCGAAGAGCCGTTATGCGACCGATCGCGTCAATCGCTATGTGATGCTCGGCAGTTCGCCGCGTGGTGCGCAGGCGCTGGCGCTGGCGGCCAAGGTCGCGGCGCTGCGCGATGGGCGCTTTGCGGTGTCGGGGGATGACGTCAAGGCGATGGCGATCCCGGCGCTGCGGCATCGGCTGCTGCTGAACTTCGAGGGCCTCGGCGACGGCCTGACCCCGGACGAACTGCTGCGCGAACTGCTGGAGCGCAGCCGCACGCTGGAGATCGGCGCGGCGTGAGCACGACGACGACCGAACTGTTCGATCCGGCGTTCCTGCGGGCGCTGGAGGGACTGCGCGTGCTGGCGAAGAACGTGCCGGCCGGCGGCCGGCATGCCGAGCAGCGTTCGCGCGCGCGCGGACCGGGTCAGGAGTTCACCGATGTACGGGCGTACGTCGCGGGTGACGACTTCCGGACCGTCGATTGGCACGTGTTCCTGCGGCTCGACAAGGTGTTCGTGCGGTTGTTCCTGCAGGACGAGGACCTGCCGGTCTACTTCCTGCTCGATCAGAGCGCGTCGATGGCGCGCGGCCCGGCGGCTGGCGAGGGCGCCGAGCGTTCGCTGGTCGCGCGGCGCGTGGTCGCGGCGCTCGCGTATGTGGCGCTGGCGCATCTGGATCGGATCAGTGTGTGGCCGTTCGCGGCCGCGCCGTTGCGGCCGTTGCCGGGCGGGTCGGGACGCGCGGCGTTCCAGCGGTTGCTGGCGTATCTGGCAGGGCTGTCGGCGACCGGTGGCACCGGGTTGGTCGAGGCGGTCAGGCAGTTCTGCGGGCGGCGCTTGCGGCGCGGGCTGTGCGTGCTGGTGTCCGATGGCTTCGATCCGCGCGGGCCCGACGCCGTGCTGGCGGCGCTGCGGCAGGTGCCGCATCGGCTGCTGCTGGTACGGCCGGTGCATGCTGGTGAAGAACGGCCGACGCATCTGCGCGGCGAAGTGCGGGCAGTGGATTGCGAGTCGGGGCAACACGTCGATGTCGCGGTCGACGAAGCGCTGCTCGATCGCTACGAGGCGGCGTACCGCGCGTTCGCGCAGCAGCTCGCGGAGTTCGCCGAGAGGCGGGGCGGCGGGTATCTCGAAGTGCGCAGCGATGCGCCGCTGGTACCGCAAGTCGCGACTTTGTTCCGGCATGGAGTGCTGACGGCATGAGCTGGTTCGGGTTGTCGCCGACGGCCTTGCTGATCGGTGCGGCGGTGCTCGCCGCGGTCGCCGTGGTCTTGCATCTGCTGCGGGTGCGGCTGCGGCGCGTCGAGGTCGACACGTTGTTGTTCTTCCAGCTCGCCGGCACCGTGCGTCAGCCCCGGTCGTTGCCCGGGTCGCCGTCGCGCTGGTTGTCGTTGTTGTTGCTGCTGCTGGCGTTGGCGGCCGCGTGGACGGCGCTCGGCGATCCACGGAGTGGCCAGGATGCCGCGTCGCGGCTGGTCGTCGTGGAACCGGCCGGGGGCGATCCATCGCGGCTTGGTCGCGTGCACGAGGTGGTTCTGCAGGGCCTCGGCCCGCGTGGCGTCGTGGTTGCGGCGACGTCGCCACCGACAGTGTTGCTGACGGCTGGCGAACCGATGGCGGTGTTGGACGAACGGCATGCCCGGTTGCCTGCCAGCGGGGATCCCGAGGGTGGTCGTGCGGCGCTGACGTTGTTCGAGGAGACCGCGAGTTCGTGGGATCAGTTGGTCTGGCTCGGTAGCACGCCGCCGCCCACGGGCGTGCGCGACATCGTCTGGGTGCCGCCGGATCGCGCCGCGGACGCCGTGGTGACCGGATTGCGCTGGGAGCGTGAAGACGACGTGCTGTGGCATCTGGTCGTGGAGCACGAGTCCGCAACGCCCGTACGGGTCGAACTGCGCACCGGCGAGCAGGTGGTGGCGAGCCAGGAAGCGGTGGCCGGGCGCAGTTCGTCGCGGCTGGGGCCGCTGGCTGCGGCCGCGAACCGTGCGGTGTTGCGGCTGCTGTCGTCCGTCGGCACCAGCGAGATCGCCCTGCCGCCGCCGCCGACCGCGCGCCTGCGGATCGCCGTCGACGGGGCGCTGCCGGCTGCCGTTCGCCGCGCCGTCGACCTGCTGGTCGCGAGTGACCCCGAGCTGGAACCAGTGGCGCCGGCGGATGCCGAAGTCGTCGTTGCCGCGGCGGATCGCGACGATCCGCGGCCGCATCTGGTGATCGCGCCGGGTGTCGGCGCCGCGCCGCGGCTGCCCATCGTCGCGTCGCCGTCGCCGCTGGCGTTGTCGCTGCGCGATCGCCGGCGCGCCAGTGCGTCGGCCTTGCCGCCGTTCGCCGAAGCCGCGATCTGGGTGCGCGACGAAGGCAGCGGGGAGGCCCTGGTCGCCGCGACGGCCAATGGCCGCCTGCGCGTGTTCGTCGTCGATTGGCTATTGCTGCCCGAATCGCACGCGGATGTGCCGATCCTGTTGCGAGCCGCGCTACGGCAGCTCGGCAACTGGCCGCGCGTCGAACTGGCGACCGAGCAGCAGCCGATCGTGCTGCGCCACGGGCTTCCCGGCGCCATCCAGATCGATGGCGTCGACCTGCGGAGCGACTCCGGGCTCACGACGCATGCGTTCACCGGCAGCGGCGAACACCCGATCGTCACCGCGGCGGGTCGCCGCACGGTCCACGTGCTGCCGGCCCGCGGTCCGGCAACGGGTGTCGTCACCGCGGCAAGGCCACCGATGCCGGCCCTGGCCGATGGCAACGGTTGGCTGCCCGTGCTGCTGCTGGTGCTGCTCTTGGC
The DNA here is from genome assembly GCA_016713175.1 of Planctomycetota bacterium. GTDB lineage: Bacteria > Planctomycetota > UBA1135 > UBA1135 > UBA2386 > JADJPQ01. The sequence continues at coordinate 10,566 of JADJPQ010000013.1, read as the reverse complement.
CATGCTGGTCGACGTGTTCCTGTTCCACCGGGGGCGGTTGCCATGAGATTCGAGTCGCCCTGGTGGCTGCTGCTGGTTGTCGTCGTCGGTCCGATGGTCGTGTTGGCGATGCGTTCGCGCGCGCCGCTGGATCGGCGGACCCTGTTCGCGGTCGTGGCGCTGCAGGTCGTCGCCGTGCTGGCGGCGGTGGTGGCGCTCGCCGATCCGTGGCGGTTGCACCGTGGCAACGTGCATCGGATCGCGATCTGGGCGGGCGAGGTCGACGCTGCCGGCGCCCAGGCCGTGCGGGACTGGCGGTCAGCGGCGGCGTGGGCCGAGCCGTTCCAGGTCGTGCGCGCCGGCGCGGAACCGGTCGTGGGTGCGCGCCAGCAGGCGAACATCCCGGACGCTTCGGGCACACCCGATGTCGCCGCGGCCCTGCAGGCGGCGGCGCTGCTGGTGCCGGCCGGCGCGCGCGCCGAAGTCGCGTTGTTCCACGATGGTCGGCACGATGGGGCCGAACTGGCCGCGGCGCAGCGCCAATTGGCGCAGCGCGGCATCGCGTTGACGTTGCATGGTCGCGTGCGCGCGGCGCCGGCGACGGTGTTGGCGGCCGTGCAGGTGCCGGCACGCGTGGCACCGGGTGAGGCGTTCGTGCTGCAGGCGAACGTGCGCGCGGTTGCGCCAGCGAAGGCGCGGCTGGAAGTCCGTCATGGCGACGCCGTCGTCGGTGCCGCCGACGTGACGTTGCGCGCCGGATCCTGGCAGCTGCCCGTCGATGTCGTGCTGACGCGATCCGGAGTCCAGCGCTTGCAGGTGACCCTGGTGATCGCGGGCAGCCATGAGCCGGCGACCGGACTCGAGCGCTGCGCCGTGCTCGTCGACGATGCGCTGCACGTGCTGCATCTGACCGCTGACGCCAGTCGCCGGCAGGCATTGGCCGCGACGCTGATGCCGCACGGGATCGCGGTGACTGCGCCGGCGCCGGACGCCGCGATGTCGTCGGCGCAACTCGCCGCGCACACCGTCGTGCTGGTCGATGAACTCGCCGCCGAGGCCTGGCCTGCCGCGACGCAGCAACTGGTCGCCGAGGCGGTGACGAACTCCGGACTCGGGCTGGTGCTCGCCGGCACCCATGCCAACCTCGGCCCGGGCGGCTACGGCAGTTCGCCATTGCAGGACCTGCTGCCGGTGCGGATGCCGCAGCGCGAGGAACGGCGCGATCCATCGGTCGCGTTGGTGTTGATCATCGACACCAGCGGGTCGATGGGCGGTGGCCGCATCGAACTGGCCAAGGAAGTCGCGCGCTTGTGCGTGCAGAAGCTGCAGCCGCACGACAAGGTCGGCATCGTCGAGTTCTACGGCAGCAAGCGTTGGGCGGCGCCATTGCAGCCAGCGACCAACACGATCGAGATCACGCGCGCGCTGAATCGCCTGCAAGCGGGCGGCGGCACGATCATCTACGACGCCCTCGAAGAGTCGTACTACGCGTTGTTGTCGGCACACGCGCGCTTCCAGCATGCGCTCGTGCTGACCGATGGCGGCGTCGAGAGCGGGCCGTTCGAAGCCCTGGCGCGGCGGATGGCAGCGGCCGGACAGACCGTGTCGACCGTGCTGATCGGGCCGCAGGCCAACTCACCGTTCCTGCTCAGCCTCGCGCAGTGGGGCCGCGGCCGCTTCTATTCGTGTCCGGACCGGTTCCAGTTGCCGGATCTGCAGTTCCGCGAACCGCAGTCGGCGCTGCTGCCGGCGGTGCGCGAACAGCCGACGCCGTTGTGGCGTGCCGCCGACAGCGAGGTGGTCGCGGCGTTCGCGGGCGATGACCTGCCGCCCACCGGTGGCCTGGTCGAAGCGAGTGTGCGAGTAGGAGCCGAAGTACTGTTGCGGACGGCGACGGATGAACCGTTCCTCGTCGGTTGGGATCAGGGCGCCGGTCGCGTGTTGACGATGGCCGGGCAGTTGCTCGGGCCGGCGAGCGGCGCGCTGCGCGCCGATGCCGCCTACGGCGCGTTCGTCGCGGATCTGCTGCGCAGTGCCGCCAGCGGTGCGCGCGCGTGGCGGCCGGTGTTGACGTTGACTTCACAGGAGGCCGGCGTGCGCGCCGAACTGGCGGTGCCGAGCGGGTCGACGATCCCCGGGCAGGTGACGCTGGCGACCGGCGATTCTCGGCGTCTGCCGATGATCCCGTGCGGCGGTGATCGGTTTGCGGCGTTCGTGCCCTGGCGGGACGGTGAGGCGCAGCAGTTCGTGGTGCAAGCGGGCGAACTACAGCTCGCGGCCGGAGCTGCCTGTCCGCCGCACTCCCGGTCGACCCGCGCGACGGTCGATCCGGCGACCTGGTCGTCGCTGGCCCTGGCCGGGACCGCGGCCGGCGAACACCAGGCGGAGCGTTTTGCCCGCGGGCTGACCTGGGTCGCATTGGTGGCGTTCGTGCTGTCGATTCTCGTCCGGCGTCTGCCATGGGATGCGCTGCCGCGCCTTCGCCGCTCGCCGTCGCTGTTGCTGCTGGCCTTGGCGTCGGCGATGGCAGGACCGGCGTTTGCGCAACAACCGGTGCCGCCGTCGGACGAAGCGGCGATTGCGGCTGCGATCGGCGAAGCATTGCGCACGCGCGGCGACCTGGAGCCGTTGGCGACCGCATGGCGAGATGCCTCGCCGATGCATCGCTACCGGCTGGCGCGTGTCCAGGGTGATCTCGAGGGTGCGACAAGAGTGCTTGCCGCTTCGGATCTGCCGATCCGGGACCGCGAACTGCCGGCGCTGCTCGAGGTGCTGGGTCGTCCGAAGGCGGCCCTGGCGGCCCTCGGTGAACCGCCGGCAGAGGTTGCCGAACGGGTCGATTGGCTGTTCCGGCGCGCCGGTCTGAAGGCGGCGGCTCGCGACGTCGACGGCGCGGTTGCCGACCTCGGTGCCGCCGTTGCGGCGCGCCCCGAGTGTGCGGATCGCGCGGGTCTGCTGGCGGCGGCGATTGGTGCGATCGACCCGGCGTTGCAGTGGCATCGCGGCGATGGTGTGGGCAAGGATGCGTTCCAGACCGGGCTACGCCGAACGCTGTGGCTGCAGCGGGCTGGCCGTTTCGACGAGGCCGCGACGGCGGCGGAGGCCGCGTTCGGTCAGGCACCGCTGCAGCGCGATCGGTTCTTCGCGCTGGCTTGGTTGGTGGCCGCACGACGGGCCGCGGGCCAATTGCCGCAACTGGTCGACGCCTGGCTGCTTCGCGCGCGCGGCGTCGGCACGCCGCTGAGCCCGGCCGAATTGCGCGTTCTCTGTGATGTGCTGCGCGAACTCGGTCGTGCCGCCGAAGGCCTCGATCTGGTGCGTTCGCTGGCCGACGAGCAACGAGTGGCGCTGGCCGACGTCGAACTGGCGCTGGCGATCGACGCCGGTGACCCGGCCGCCGTGATTGCGCAGTTGCGGGCGCGGTTGCAGGCTCGTCCGGGCGACGCGCAGGTTCGCGGTTCGCTGGCACTGTTGCTGGCCGACGAGCAGCAGGAAGCCGAAGCCGAACGGACACTGACCGCGGATCTGGCGACGGCGGCGATCAAGGATCTGCGCGCGCGCTTTCAATCCGCCAGCGAACTGGCGTTGGAGGGCGCGGTCACGGCGATCGCGGCGGCGGTGGCGGCGCATGGCGAGCCCGGTGCCGGCACCGAGGCGGCGCTGCTGCAGGCCGGACACCATCGCCGCCAGAATCGCGATGCCCAGGCGGTGCAGGTGCTGCTGGCGGCCCAGGCCCAGGCCGTGCGTCCGGCCGACCGTCTGCGCCTCGCCGAGCAGCTCGAGAGCCTCGGCCGCAAGCCGGAGGCCATCGCGCTGTATGGCGCCATCTGGGACGAACTGCACACCGAGGATCTCGGTCTCCGCCTCGCCTGGTTGTTGTCGGAGTCGAAGGACGAAGCCGATCGCGCGCGCGCGCAGCAGATCTTCCGGGCGATCTGGACGACCGCAGGCAGCGCCGCGCGGCGCGTGCAGGCCGAGGAACATGTGCTCGACCTGGCGGCGCGCGAGGGGACGCTCGCCGATCTGGCGATCGAGCTCGAGGGCAAGCTGGCCGATCCGGCGCTGCCCGAGCGCGTCACCGTGCGCGATGCGTTGATCAAGATCTACACCCGGGCCCGCGACACGACCGGCGCCGCGGCGCTGCTGCAACAATGGGCCAAGGCCGAGCCCGAGCATGCGATCGATGCGCATGCCCAGCTGGCCCGCGTCTACCTCGCCGCCGAAGAGTTCCGCAATCACGAGCGCACGCTCGAGCACCTGTTGACGATCGACCCGGTCAACGAACTCGACTATCGCCAGCAACTGGCGATGTCGGCGTTGGAGCGCGGTCGCCCCGAACAGGCCCGGCGCTACCTGCGTGGCCTGCTCGACCGCCCGGGTGCGCCCGACCAGGTCGCCCTCGAGTTCGCCGCCGGCATTTACGCGCTCGCGGCCGAGCACGACGAGGCCGTGCGCATGTATCGCCGGGCACTGGCGATGTACCCCGATCGCGTCGAGACCTGGCTGCTGCTCGGCAACGCGTTGCGCGCCGCCGGTCAGCGCGAACGCGCGATCGGCGTGTTCCTGGATCTGCTGCTGCAGCCACTGCCGGACGATCTGTTCGTCGTTGCGGTCGACGGCCTGCTCAACATGGAGGCGCCGGCGGCGAGCCTGGCCGCCGCGGACCGGTTGACGCTGCTCCGCCTGACGGCGCGGCCGGATCAGGTGTTCTTGCATCGGTTGCGCCAGGACCTGCAGGAAGCGCTCGGCGACGACCGGGCCCGGCTGCAGGCACTCGAAGATGCGGCGGTGGTCGGTGGCGAGCAACGCGCGGCGTTCGTGCGCGAACTGATGCAGGAGGCGGAGACCCGGCGCGACTGGCGGACCCATGCGCTGCATGGCCGCACGCTGCTGCTGCTCGGTGACGAACTGCCGCCGGCGGTGTTCCTGGCGCTCGGTGAGGCGCTGTTGCGCAGCGGTGAACTCGATGCCGCCGCCCGCGCCTTTCAGCGGGCACGGCTGGCGCCGGATTTCGCGGCCGTCGAAGCGCGCACGGCGGCAGCCTATGAGAGCCAGGATCGGCTGGCGGAGGCCGAACGCGTTCGGCGCCGCGTGCTGCGGCGCCGGCCGGACGATCAAGCGGCGATGCTGGCGGTCGCGCGGTTGTGTGAACGACAGGGTCGACCCGAGCAGGCACTGCCGCTGTTCTCGCAGGTGGTGCTGGCGTTGTTGCCGAAGGAACTGGCGGCGGCGCCGCCGGCCCGCATGGCCGGGACACCGGGGCCGGCGGTGGCGCTGCTCGGCACCCGCGGCCGGACGATCGACGGCCAGGACTTCGCCGAGCCGTTCGCCGGCGTGTTGCGCTGCGCGCACACCGTGGCCGAGCTGCAGCCGGTCGTCGACGCACTGCTCGTGGCGGCGACGCCGGTCGATGGTGCGAGTCAGGAACGGGCATCGAAGGCGCTGGCACTGTTGCGGCGCGTGGCGCTGGCGACCGCGGATCCGGCGTTGCGGACGACGATCCACGAACGTGAGGCGGCGCTGCTGACCGCGCGCGCTGCGGATGACCGGCTGCGGCAGGAGATCCTGTCGCGGCGGTTGCAGGCCGGAGAACTGGCGCTTGCGGCCCTGGCCGTTCCCCACGGCAAGGCCAATGCGGACGTGCTGCGTCTGCAGCTGCTGAACGGCGACTTCGCGGCGCTACGGACGGCGGCTGCGCAGGCAGCACCCGGGCTGTTGCCGGACCTGGCGCGCGCCCTGTTGGCGTGCGGCCAACGTGGTGAGGCCGAGGCGCTGCTGACCATCGCGGATGCGGCCACCGGTGAGGACTCGTTGCTGGCGGCCGAGGATCTGCGGCGACTGTTTGGCCTGCCGTTCGATGCGCAGGCTCGCGGTCGGCGACAACTCGACAAGGCCTTGGCGCGAGGCGGCGCGCTGCCCGCGCGGGCGACGGCGATCCTGGCGGCAATGACCGCGGCGGGCACGCCGCCGCAGGAGCGCGCGGCCCACGTGCGCGAATTGGCGGCACAGGCGATCGCGGCGCCGGACGCCGTGGTCGCCGAACGGTTGCTCGATCAGGCCGATGCCGATCTCGACGACGACCTGCGTGGCCAGCTGGTCGAACGGCTGTTTGGCAAGATCGACAATGCCTACCAGGTCGGCCAGCGCGCGCGCCATCTCGGCGCGGTTCCGGTCGAGCGCGCCCGCGAACTGCTGGCCACGGCGCTCCGGCGTTTCGATGCCGACGACCGGCGGCAGCAGTACCTGACGATCCTGCGATCACCAGGAGCCCTGCCCGAGGCGCATTTGCAGGCCGTCGTCGCGGCACTCGATCTCGATCAGCTGTCACCGATCAACCGGATCTGGTTGGCGCAGATCGGGCGTCGCTCGCAATTGCCGTCGGTGGTGCAACAGGCGCTGGTGGCCAGGCTGCTGGCCAGACAAGGCCACGAGCCGTCGGTCCGACTGCTCGCCACCCGGCTGTTGCCGACGCCCGCCGAACGGGCGGCTTCGGCGGCGGCGGCGCTGCGCCAGTTTGCCGGCCAGAAGGACGACGGCGAACGCGACGAGACGGCGTTCGCTGGCCTGGCGGGATTGCTCGACGTCGCCGCGGCGCGCGCGCTGTTGGCCGGATTGCCGCCGACCGGTGGTTCAGTCGAGGTTCGTCTGGCGCTGCTCCTGCGCGTCGGGGACAAGGATGCCTACGCGGATCTGTTGCTGGCGGCGATGAAGCAGCGACCCGAGGACACCGGGCTGTCCTACCGCGCGGCGCAGTTCCTCGAGCAGGACGGCCGGTTGGCGCAGGCGGCGGAGGCCTTCCGTTCGATCCGTGCCCGCAGCGCGACGTTCTATCCGTACCAGGCGGCGCAACTGGCCCGCCTCGAACTGCGGCTTGGCGATCCGTTGGCCGCGATCGCGGCGTTGCGCGCCAGTGACGATCGCCTCGGCAGCAACTACCGGTTGTTCCTGCAGGCAATCGCGAGCCTGCCGGATGCCACGCAACGCCGTGCGCTGTTGCAGTATCTCGGACAACAACGCGCCGCGTCGGGTCGTTCGCTCGTGATCTTCCGGTCGCCGCGCGAGGACGCGCTGACCCTCCGCCTGGCCGACGTGCTGGCTGAACCGACCTGGCCGTCGCTGGTGCCCACTGCGGCAACCGAGGGCAACACGGCCGTGGCCGACCACGACCTGCTGGCGCTGATGCCCGAGGGCGAGGACGTCGCGAGGTCGTTGCTGCGAACGCTCGATGCGCCGGGCCGCGATGCGGATCCGGGCTTGTATCGCGGTTGGCTCGGCTCGGCGCGGCAGTCTGGACGAGCGGACGGGTTGCTGGCCGAGGCCCTGGCGCAGCTCGATCGTGCGCCGGGTGATGCCGAAGCGCTGCGCGTCGTGCAGGCGGCCGTGCAGATCGGCATGACCGTGCCCGACGCCGCCATGCGTGCGGCGCTGCGTCGAGTCGCCAGCGAACCGCGGTTGTCGCCGGCCGTGCTGGTGACGTTCTTGCCGGCGATCGAACGCGCGGGCGACGAGGCGCTCGCCGATGCGATCACGACGGTGGTGCTGCAGCGACCGCGCAACGATGCGGCGCTGGCGCCATGGCTGCCGGCGCTGTACGCGCGGGCGTGCCAGCGTCTACCGGCCGCGGTGGTCGCCGCCGCTGCGCCGGATGCCGATGCGGTCCGGCCGACGGTCGACGAGGAACTGCTGGCTGCCGCGGTGCTCGCGCATCCCGATCCGGCTGCGGTGCACGCAGCGATGCTGCCGGCGTTCACGCGCGTTCGTGCCGCCGCCACCGGCCTGATCGATCACCAATTGCAGCTCGCTTGGGGCGGTCTGCTGCTCCGGCTCGGCGAGGTCGATGCGGCCCTGCAGATGTTGGCCGTCGAGGAGGATGATGTGCTGCTCGGGCCGGCCGTATCGGCCCGGGCCTATGCGGCGGCGATCCCGCCGCTCGGACTCTGGGCGGTTCCGGCTGCAACCACGAAGGTCGCCGATGCCATGGTCGCCGCGGTGGCGAGCAGCGGCGACGATGGTCGCGCGATCGCCGCGCGCCTTGGCGCTGTCCTTGCCGCGCGGCTGGCGGCGAGCGGCCGCGACGCCGATGCCGCCGAATTGAGAACGCGCTTGCGCACGGCGGCCGCAGGCCTGGCGATCCGGCTGGCCGAATGGCAACTCGAGTGACGCCGCTGGGATCGGTCCCGGTTGCCGTTCGTTCGGTTGTGCCGTGACGCCGTGAGAGTCCTGATGGCGTTTGGGCGTGCTTGCGTCACAATCGAGCGCATGTTGCGCCTACTCGCCATCGCCATTGTGCTCACGCTGACGGCCTGCAAGGACCCCGTGGAACGGATGCGTGCGGACGCCGTCGCACTTGCCGCCCGACCCGAGCATCCGGCCGAGAAGGTCAAGGTCACCCACATCCTGATTTCGTACAAGGGTGCACCGCGGATGGAGCAGAAGAAGCTGACGCGGTCGCTCAGCGAGGCCGAGAAGCGGGCTGCCGAAGTCTACGGTCGCGCGCGGGCGGGCGAGGACTTCCCGGCGCTGGTGAAGGAGTTCAGCGATGATTCGCCGGAAGGCACCTACGACATGACCCAGCAGTCGCGTTCGGGCATGGTGCCAGCGTTTGGCAACGTCGCGTGGCGGCTGCAGGTCGGGGAAATCGGCGTTGCCCCAAACCACAGCAAGGACAGCCCGTTCGGCTGGCACATCATCAAGCGAACGGAATAGGCGCAGGGACTGGCGCCGGTTCGTTCGTGGCGCGGAGGTGCGGCGCCGAACTGATCGGCGGTCGTTCAGTCGCGCGGTGGCAGCCAAAGCAGGCCCGACGCCAGTTCCGTCAAGGACTGGATTCGCGTGCGGCACTCGAGCCATGCGGCGTCGCGCCGTTCGCTCGCGAACCGATGGACGCGCACGAACCGGGGCCTCGCGGTCATTCCGGTCCAGCGGCCGAGTTCGGCAGTTGCTGCCGCGGCGAGGTCCGGGTCGGCGCGGCTCGTCAGTCCGCCGCCGACCTCGATCCGGACCAACGCATGGCCCGGCATGGCGCGGCGCTCGAACACGTTGGTGCAGAAGATGACCTCGGCGAGATCGGTGACGACGCCATCCGCTGGCACGATGCCGTAGCCGGTCAGGTGGTCCTGCACTTCGCTGATCGTGAAGCCGGCGAACACGAACGCGCGCGGTTCGGTGGCGAGTCGTTGGCTGGTGTCGTGCAGTCGCGGTTCGAGTCGCGCCAGCAGTCTGGCGGCGGAGGTGGTCGACAGGGCCAGCGTCAGTCGCGGCGCTGCGAGCGTGGCCCTGACTTCGCCGCCAAGGGTGACCTGCCAACCGTCCGGACCGGGGGTCACCATGGTGGCGGCGCGGCCGAGTTGCAGGCAATCGCCGAGTTCGCGGCGGTAGGCGGTGACCAGGTCTTCCATGCCACCGCGGAACGACCATGGCGGCGACAAGACCGCGGTTGGCACCAGTCGCTCGCCGGTCCAGACGTGGCCGCCGGCCGCCGCCGGCAATGCCGGGATGGCAGGTGGCGGCTTCGGCAGCGGTTCGGTCCGCTCGCGGAGTTCGTTCTCGGTCACCGCGAACGGGCCGAGTTCACAGACGTAGCCTTCGCTGCGCAGCGTCCGGGTGGAGCCGCCGGGAGCCGGGGTCTGTTCGATCAGTCGGATCCGGCCGGAGGGGTCTTTCGCGCGAAGCGACTGCGCCGCGTGCAGGCCGGCGAGGCTGCTACCGATCAGCAGGTGTTGGAACTCGTTGCCGTCTACCACCGGAAGCCGGCACCGAGGAATACGCCGGTGAAGCCGAAGTCGGTCTCCTCGACGATGTTGCTGCCTTCGGGGTCCGATTCGTCGAAGGAGTTCTCCTGGGTCATGAATCCGGCGCTGAGCGAGAACCCGCCTGCCTGCCAGCGCAGCCCGAACTCACCGCCGACGGTGGTCTGGTCGCTGGTGAACGTGTCGATCGAATTGGTTGTTTCGATCAGTGCGCCGCCGGCTCCCAGCCGCAGTTGTCCATACAACGACAACGCCATGTCGTTGGTGCGCACCAGGTCGAACTCGGGCTCGAGCTCGAGGCCGATGCCGAACGCGAGGAAGTCGACATCGGCGTCGCCGCCTGGCCCCTCGAAGGCCAGAGTTCGGGTGTAGATGTGGGGTCCGATTCGGATCGGCAGCCGGAAGCCGGTTGCCTTGGGGCGGATCGTCAGATGCGGGAAGAGGTCGATGCCGTAGGTCGAAGTGCTCGTCAGCGCCGGCAAGTCGTCGCGCAGGATGTCGTCATCGCTCGTGGTGAAGTCGAATTGGACGCCACCGCCGACCAGGCCGCCGATGCCCTCGAAGCGGATGCCGGCGAGGATCGCGGATGTCTCGCCGTGCCAGTCGGTGCCTGAGCCGACGTCGACTGAAGCGTCGCCGACGGCGAACCGGAAATCGAAGCGCCCCGCTGGGTGGCGGCTGCGCGCGTCTCCGGCATCGTTCTGGGGGGCGAACCTGGAGTCGGTCGAGGATGGCGGGGTCGTCGACATCGCAGCAGGCGTGGCGTTGGGACCCTGCGCGCCCAGCGTCGCGACGAGTGCCAGTGGAAGCAGCATCCTCGGAAGGCGGGATGGACGGG
>JADJPQ010000012.1 GCA_016713175.1 Planctomycetota bacterium | reverse complement strand
CCGCCAGCATCCGATGTTCACCGAGGGCACGGAAGTGGCCGGGAACGCCGCCACCGGCAGCGCCAGGCCGCACTGGCACGTGCCGTCGGCACGCATGAACAGCACCTGCGGGACCATCGCCGAGCGCTCGGCGTTGAACAGCCAGACACTGACGCGGGCCGTGGCGAGCAGCTCGGCTGTCCGTTGCACGATGGCGCGCGTGGCCTTGTCGAAATCGCCGTGATCGAGGCGAGCCAGGTCGAGGAACGACCTGATGCTGGCGTTCGAAGAACTGGTGCCGCCGGTCGCGTTCACATTGCCGTTCGCGGCGCCCGGCGCGCAGCTCCGGCCGCGAGTCGACGGCGCATGGTCGGCAGATCGGGCAGCGAGCGAGTCGGTGACGGCGAGGACACGGCGAGCCTCTTCGACCACGTCGCGGTCGCGGGGCAATCCCGGCGCTGCGCCGGCGATGAAGGCGGCGGCTTGGGCGGCGATCAGCGACGGAGCCACAGCCAGCCAGCCGCGATCGCCAGCGTCACCAAGGTGATCGGGATGCCGGTCCAGCAGGTACTGCGCGCCCAGCCACGGCTCGGCGGCCGGATCGCCGAGCCGCCTGGCCTGTCCGACGACGATCAGGTTGGCGATCGTACCGACCAGGAACGTAGGTTGCCCGCCAGCGTCGTCGCCAGGCACAGGATCGCACCGGCTTGCGGAGTGCGTCGCCCCCGGCAAGAGCAGCATCGCGGCGGCACGTTGGACACAGGTTGGAGCCGACCACGACACGTCAAACAGCGCCGGCGTTCGCCGATGTCGACGCCCTGGCCGCGCAACCAGCCGAAAGGCGCAGCGTCGGGGTGGCCGGCGCCCGCCAGCGCGTGATTCACGGACGAACAGCCCATGGAACAGCAGCAGAGGTGCCAGTCGACAGTCGAGGCAAAGGCACGCGCGCGCCGGCGCGAACAACAGCACCGCGGCGCCGCCGGCATCGCCAGACCTCACGCGGCAGGCGCATTCAAAGAAGAAGACGACCAGGTGCGAGGACCAGCAGGCCTTCGGTGTCTGGGCCGCGAGCGCAGGGCGGTCGACCGGCGCACCACCCGCCCGGCCGTAGTGCCGACCCGTGCCAGGCGCGCAAGCGAGGAGCCACCAGGTGACCACCCAGCCCGAGGACGCCGGCACCCCGCCGTCGCGCAGGTAGCCGGCGAACGACAGCCAGCAGCGCCTGCCCGATCAGCATGTTCTGCGGGTTGCCGATCAGGGTCGCCGCCGAGCCGACATTCGACGCCGCGGCCAGCTCGGAGCAGGAACGGCACCGGGTCGAGGCCGCGGCGCGCGGCACACCTCGACCACGATCGGCGTCATGGCGAGACAGATGATGTCGTTGGCCAGCAGCGCCGACAGTAAGGCCAGTGACCAGCATCAGTTCGAGCAGGAGCCGCGACGGCGACTGGTCGCGCGCGGCGATCAGCCGGGCGATCTTGGCGCAGAAACCCGAAGCCGAGAACTGCGCGCGCTGACCAGCATCAAGCCGAACAACAGCAGGATCGTCGGCGCGTCGATCGCCTGCCACGCCGCGGCCGTGTCGAGTAGCTGCCAGCGCCCAGCAGGGACGATGGCGCTGACCAGCGCGGTGCCGGCGCGATCCAGCCGCAGCCCGGGGAATGCCGCCGACGATCATCGCGGCATTAGACGACCAGGAAGACGACGAGCGTGAGATCCATCAGTTCGAAGAGCGGGCGCGGGCACCGGGGTGCCATGGCGCAGCGGCAGCAGCCGCGCGTTCTGCCCTGATCGTCACGACGAACAGGCGGTCGTAGTCCTTCTCGGTCATCGTCACCGGTTCGCGGACGCCGAGGTCTTTCAGGATCGCCGGCACGGTGTTGGAGTGGCTGACGACGACGACGGTCCAAGGCGGTGCTGCTGCCGGATCTTCTGCGCCAGTTCCTTCTGTCGCCGCGGCGGCGATCGCGTGCGCGGAACCTGCAGCGGGGTGCACAGCGGTTCGACGGTCGCGGCGGTGCGGCGATACTGGCTGTGGAACACGGCGCGGATCGGGCAGATCCCGCAGCATGCGCGCCAGCCGTTCGGCGCGTTCGCGGCCCGCGGCCCCAGTTCGGGGTCGTCGCCATTGTCGGCCTTCTCGGCGTGACGGACGACGATCACCGTGGTCGCGACTCAGGGCAGACCGTCGGTGAACGCACGGATCTGGGCGACGACATTGCCGGCGATGTCATTGGGGACCGGGATGGTCAGGTCGCATTGCAGGATGCACCCGCGCTCTTCGCCGCGCCGCTGCAGCACGCCGGTGCCGCGGCACTCGCCGCAGGCGGCGCTGCCGAGCGCTTCGTCGAACCACGCGAACGCGCCATCGGCGGCGACGGTGACGTGGCGCCGTTGCGGCACGTAGATCCACGCCGAGTCCTTCTGGAACCATGGCATCGCGAAGGCCTTGAACTCGCCGCCGGTCCACCGTTCGGTGGCGTCGGTGCCCAGGAACACGCCATCGTCGGGGGAAGTTCGCGAAGTAGTTGTCCTCGTTTGTTACAAGCGCTGCGGCGTCGTCGTGGAAGGCATCCAGGACGTCGCTGACCGCCGCCGCTGTTCCGGTCAACGCGGTGGTCGCATTGCAGCGATGCCAGCGACCGTCGCAAGGCGTCGCGTCTGGAGGTCGGGACAACCGGTGTCGCCTGGAACGATCGCGCAGGCCGCATCGATTCCGGCCTTGTTCAGCGTTGCCGCGGTGGCCTTCACTGGCACTCGCCGACCGCCGATCGGCATCGCCGACGGGCAGCGGGATCCGCTTGCCCTGCAACCGCGCGACCGGCGCGCTAGCCGCCGGCGCGCCTGTTCCGAGCACGGTCAGCGACGCGAACTCGAACGGCTGGTCGATCATCGCCGCGAACGCCAGGTCGCCGCCGCCGTCGCAGCCGAGCAGGGCATGCCGCCGCGTTCGATCCGGTGTCTGCGCGCCACAAGCACAGTGCGCCGGCAGTGTTGCTCGAGGCGATCGCCGAGCAGCGGGATGACGACCATCCAGCCGTTGGCGCCGTCAGATAGCCCCGCAGGCGGCCGTTTGCCGCGCGGTCGATCGCGCGTTCGTCGACATTGGCTCCCGGCAGCGAACACGGTCGGCCACGCGCGCGCCGCGTCATGTGGCTGTGTGGGCGCGATCGCGTGCGAAGCGTCGCGCTGCCGGGCAGCGGCACGTTGGTCAGTTGCGTTCGTTGCGCTGGCAGCAGCGGTCAGCAGCAGAGAGCGCGGCAACCAGCGGTGGTTCATGGCAGGCTCGTCGCCGAGGGTGGCCATCGCGGTGCGCGCGAGTTCGCAGTGGTCGCGGCGACGACGGCGCCGATCGCGTCCGGGTCAGTTGGAGTCGCCAGTCGAGCAGCACGCCGCCGGCTTGCCAGGATGCGGGCACCAAGGCGCACCAGTCGTACGGTTTGAGGCCGCGATCCACCAGCAGATCGGCGCCGCCCATCGCGACGAAGGCGTAGGCGCAGCAGTCGCCGCCGTAGCTGGTCCACTGGACCTGTTGGCGCAGCCGCGCGAATGCCGGGTCGCCGCTCATCGGGTCGGGGGTCGTGCGAGTACAGCACCGAGTCGGCGAGGGCGCGGTGCGGGCGAACGCGGATCGGCTGGTTCTGGTGGGTGGCGCCGAGGCCGTGCGCCGCCGCCCATCGTTTGCCGAGTGCCGGGGCTTCGAGGATGCCGACGACGGGAGTGCTGCGGTGCAGCAGTCCGATCAGGGTGCCGAACAGCGGATTGCCGGTGGCGAAGCTCTTGGTGCCGTCGATCGGGTCGAGCACCCAGACGAATTCGGCGTCGGCGCGGTGTTGGCCTTCTTCTTCGCCGAGGATGCCGGGCTGGGTGGTGGCGGGTGATGTGGTCGCGCAGTGTGCGCCTGATCGCGCGATCGGCGGCGGTGACGGGGGTGCGGTCGGACTTGCGGTCGACGGATTGGAGGTGGCGGAAGTGCTGGCGGGCGATCGGGCGCGCGAGGTCGCCGAGGTGGTGGGCGAACGACAACAGCGGGGCGAGGTCGGTGGGCACGGCTTGTGACTAGCCGGGTAGGTCGTTGCTGACAACGAACTCATGGGCGGATGCGATTGTGCGTGGTGGTCGCGGTTCCCGGTCGTGTTCTCCGATTGCAACGATGTGAACGTGGCGTGGAGGTGGGGTGGGCTGCGCCAGAAGTTCGTCGTCGGCGGGAGGCGCGCTTGCCGGGTGACCTCGCTGAGGCCGGGGCTCTGGGTGATCCGGACACCTGAGGGCATCTGCGGGGCGAATTCATGGCATCAAGTTGGCACTCGTCAACTGCTCAGGTTTCGTCGTCGAGCAGGCTCCGGCATGTCGCGGGCGCCATGCACGAAGCGCACGACCTCGATGCCCCATGGCTGCGGTCGGTAGAAGATGAGGGCAGTTCTCGAAGCCGCTCACGACCCACGAACGCAGTCCATGGCCCGCGGCGAACGAAACTTCGCGCGCACGGCCTGCCCGTGGCTTCGACAGGGCACGGCGACTGCGTGTTCCACGGCGTCGAGAAGGCGCCCGCGGACGCTGGCGAGTCGCTGCCGATGTGAACATGGCCCTCGGCGAGTCTTCCTCAGCGAGGCAGTGCCAAGTGGCCCGTCCGATCAGGCACGGGCTCTGCTTCCGGGCGGGCGCCATGCACCTCCCCTGGATTGCAGTAAAGCAGAAAACTGCCTACGGCCCGCGTGCATCAAAGCCACCATCAGCGACCGCGGTTCATCCCGGCCGCGATGCGGCAAGCCTTGGCTCGAGCCCAACGACGAGGTGCTCATCGAGCAGACCGGAGCAGGGCCTGCTCATCCGGCCTATGCGCTGGGCGTCCCGCTCGAGATCCACACCGAGAAGCGCATCGCCGAGTTCGCCAGCGACGACAAGGCAGGATCGGCAAGCTGCTGCCCGGAGGCGTTCCTGAGCGCATCCGCGTCTTCCTCGACGCCAACGTGTTGTTCTCGGCGAGCAACGTGGGCAGCAACATCGCGCGGCTCGTGGACTGGCTGCTCGCCGAGGCGACCGCCGTGACGAGCGACCTCGCCCACGAGGAGGCGCGCCGCAACCTCGCCATGAAGCGCGGAGGACAGGCTGCCGGCCTCCATGAGCAGCTGATGCTGAGAGTCGAGGAGGTGCCTTCTGCTCTGTTCGGTCTGCCGGTGAGCCTCGACGACAAGGACCGGCCCCTGCTCTGCGCCGCGATCCGCGCCAAGTGCACGCACTTCGCGACCGGAGATGCCGGACTTCGGCCACCTGTCAGCAAGACCGTCGAGCAGGTGCAGGTCGGGACCTGCTGGGTCTGGCGAAGGTGCTGGCAGGCGAAGGGTAGGTGATCAAGCTGCGATCGTGTACACGCGCACCTGGGCTCCGGCCCCGTTCCAAGTGGCGCAGCGGTAAGGCTCGTTCGAGCCCACGGTGGCGACCGGCACGATGCTGCCGTCGCAACGTCCGGATGATCTCTGGATGTGATCGCATCCAAGGGCGCGGCTCACGCCCGGAAGACGCCAGCGTCGGGTGAGTGCCTCGACGCCAACGGATACCGGTCGTAGCCGCGCTGCATCGCGCTCACCTGCGCGTCGGCAAGCCGCTGGAGCAAGGGGTCGTGTGCGTCCTCGAAACCGACCAACATCTGCCGGCGCAGCCGCAGCAGGAGGAAGGTGCTGCGCGCGTTCGCGCACTCGTTACGGACGAGAAGAATGGAGCGGGTGATGGGGATCGAACCCACGACATTCAGCTTGGGAACCGAGTCCTGGGCTTCCAAGCACACCGTCGAGAGAACGCACTGAATGGCCGTTTCTCGGCCATCCGTGACATGCTAACCGCTCAAACGGCGCGTGGACAACGGGGAACGCTGAGGACCTCCAAGGGCCGTGGAATCTGCTGTATTCGGGTCGTTCTGCTGTAGCTACAGCAGGAAGATCTGCAGCATGAACCCCGCGGCGAGGAACGGACACCAGCTATCGGACGATGCGTCGGCGAGCTCCTTGGCCCGCGCCTTCGAGGAAGCATGCCTTGCCTTGCGAACGAAGTACGTATGCGCGCTTTGGATCGCCGCCCTCAACGCAAACCCGAGTCGGTCACGCGAGGAGGTGCTCGAGGGTCTCGGTGACTCCATGAGATCGAAGCTCTGGCCAGATCCTGAGCCTACGGATGCAGAGATCGCGGCGGCGTACGACTGGGACAAATTGGAGCGCTACGGACTCGCGCCGTGGCATGTCTTGAGGATTGCCTTGGCCGAGGTGGTCGAGCGAATCGCCACCCGAGCGGTGGAGCTTGGTTCTGACCCAACCGCGGCGGATACGCTGGCTGTGGAACTGCGCTGCACCGCCGGCGTTTGCCCCGGCGACCAAGTGGGGAGGATGCTGTCTCCGTTGCGGGTCCTCTTGAGGCAACTCGAACGCAAGGAGGGGGCGCGCAGCAAGAGGGCAGCGAAGTCGACGCCGAAGGGATTGCCCCCCGACTCAGATGTTCTTGGCACGCAATCCCGTACTCGGCTGCGTCGGCTTGCAGTTCTCCGCTGCCTTCCCCAGGCCTCGAACGCCGCCATCGTTGCCGAACTCGACGAGTTCGGTGAGGGCGGCCCCGACGACAGTACAGTATCGAAGGATCTGAAGGCGTTGCGGAAGCACGAAGTGGTCCACAAGACGATGCTCCGGCGCACGAGCAAGGGGGATGATCTCCTGAAGCGCCACTCGAGTTGATGTTCTGATGTCTTGACGTTTGGCCGAACGGCCAGATCTCACGGGGAGGCAGCGTCACCCTGCCCGCGTGAAAGGCGACAACAAGACCCAGAGTCACCCCCAGGCGACCTCTCTCGCGCAGCGTGTCCTCGCTGAAGGCGCCCAGCCCCTCCTCGCCGCGGCCCGCGCCGCCGGCCTGCTCGACGAGGCCTTGCCGTCGACCAAGACGCTGCTGCGCGCCGCGATCAGCCGCAAGCTCGATGCCGTCAAGGTCGCCGGCCGCTGGCTGACCAGCGCGGCGGCGATCCGGCGCTGGGTCGAGGCTGCGCAGCATCGTCGCGACCGGTTCGGAATCGATGTCGTCGCAGCCGACCGCGTTCTCGAGGCCTTCGACTTGGGCCGCGTCCCACGCGAGTGAGCACCGCCGTCGCGCCTGTTGCACCCGTGCAACAGTGCAGGTGCACAGGCGCACACCCGTTCCTTCTCTTCTTCTTCCTCTTGAGGAACCACCATGAGCACCGCCAGTCCGGCACCCGAAGACCCGACGCCGTCCACGCCCTTCAGCTACAAGCCCATCGCCAAGAAGCCTCTCGATCAGGGCAACCAACTCGCCGACCTGAACCTCTCCGACCTGCGATTGTCGCAGAACTTCGCAGACCAGGCTGGCGTGAAGAGGGCCATCCTCACCATCCCCGTCCGCAGGCCGCCCAGGCAGACGTTCGTCCGCGTGCGCCCTGGCGAGGAGTGGCGCTACCCGACGCTGCTGCTGAACCTCAAGGAGGAGCGCGAGACCTACCTGGTACACCCGTCCCTGACGGCCGAGCTGGGCCAGGAACTGGCACCGACAATCCTCCATTTCGCCATCGATCGCCAGGGCGTCGTGTTCCTGTGGCCCACGCGGCTGCCTGCGTCGGACGGTCGGCTCGACGAATGGAGCCGGACGGCTGCGGAGGCTGCCGAGCTGGCCGAGGGGCGGTGGATCAGCCTGCGGGCGAACATGTCGCTCGGCGCCTACGAGGTGTTCGAGGCGACGGGCAACATCCCGGATCCCGCGTGGCCAGACCTGACCCTGGATCAGGCGATCAGGACGGCCTTCAAGGACCGGTTCATCGACTCGCCGTCCCACCCCGTGGTGAGGCGGCTGCGCGGGGAGGCCTAGCCTTGCACGTTGGCCCGATGTCCTTCCGCGAGGTGGTACTCGTCGATTTCGAGTACCGCTGCTCCGACGGCGAGCTTCCCGAGCCGATCTGCATGGTCGCCAGGGAGCTTGTCTCCGGGCGTGTGCATCGCGTCTGGGCCGACGATCTGCGGGCGCTCCGCCAGGCACCGTTCCCGAGCGGACCGGATGCGTTGGTCTGCGCCTACTACGCCAGCGCCGAGATCAGCTGCTTCCTGGCATTGGGCTGGCCCATGCCGGCGAGCCTGCTGGACCTCTACGTCGAGTTCCGATGCCTCACGAACGGGCTGGAGACCCCCTGCGGCAGCGGCCTGCTGGGCGCGCTGGTCTGGTTCGGGGAGGACGCAATGGCCGCGCAGGAGAAGGACGAGATGCGCCAGCTCGCACTGCGCGGCGGGCCGTTCACCGGGGACGAGCAACGCGCCCTGCTCACCTACTGCCAGTGCGACGTCGACGCGCTGGCCCGGTTGTTGGCCAAGATGAACTCCGGGCTGGACACACCCAGGGCGTTGCTCAGGGGGCGCTACATGGCCGCTGCCGCGCGCATCGAACGCGCCGGTATCCCCGTCGATCTGGAGCTGCTGCACGACCTCCGGCGCCAGTGGGAGCCGCTGAAGCTGGATCTGGTCGCCCGCATCGACCGTGACTACGGGGTCTTCACCGGGACGTCGTTTGGCGCGGAGCTCTGGGAGAAGTGGTTGCAGCAGCACGGCATCCCCTGGCCGCGGCATGCGAATGGGCGCTTGGCGCTCGATCAAGACACGTTCCGCTACATGGCCCGCATCTACCCCCAGGTTGCACCCATCCAGGAGCTGCGTCACGCCCTGTCGCAGCTGCGACTTGCCGACTTGGCTGTCGGCGGCGACAGCCGCAACCGGACCATGCTCTCGGCGTTCCGCGCGCGTACCGGCCGCAACCAGCCGAGCAATTCGAAGTTCCTGTTCGGCCCCTCGGTCTGGCTCCGCAGCCTGATCCGTCCGGCTCCCGGTTGGGGGTTGGCCTACATCGACTGGTCCCAGCAGGAGTTCGGCATCGCCGCTGCTCTGTCGGGCGACTCCGCGATGATCGAGGCCTACCTGTCCGGTGACCCCTACCTGGCCTTCGCCAAGCAGGCCGGGGCAGTGCCGCCGTCTGCGACCAAGAAGTCGCACGCGTGCGAGCGCGAGCGGTTCAAGCAGTGCATCCTCGGCGTCCAGTACGCGATGGGGGCGGAGACGCTGGGGCAGCGCATCGGTTGCACGCCGGCCCACGCCCGGGACCTGCTGCGTCAGCACCAGCAGACCTACCGCCGCTTCTGGACCTGGTCCGACGCCGCGGTCGACCACGCGATGCTGCTCGGCCGGTTGTCGACGGTGTTCGGTTGGACGGTTCGGACCTCCGGAACAACGAACCCGAGGTCGCTGCGGAACTTCCCCATGCAGGCCAACGGTGCTGAGATGCTGAGGCTGGCCTGCTGCTTGGGCACGGAGGCTGGCATCCGGGTCTGCGCCCCGGTCCACGACGCGGTGCTGATCGAGGCCCCGCTCGACTGCCTGGACCAGGAGGTCGCGCGCATGCATGCCTGCATGGCGCACGCCAGCGAGATCGTGCTGAGCGGGTTGGAACTGCGGTCGGATGCCATGCTCATCCGTTACCCGGATCGCTATTTGGACCCACGCGGCGAACGCATGTGGCATGAGGTCATGGGGATCCTCGGCCAGCGCGAGGCTTGGTCGCATGACCGCCGCCGACGGCCAGGAGTCGCCGATGGATGACCTCGATGCCTACCGGTTGACTTCAGTTCCGCGTCGGCTGCAGTGCCCGCCGCGTGCGACATCGCGGCGCGCGCGCAGTCATCGACCTGGCCTGTTCGTGAAGGGACCCATCGACTGGTCCTGGCTCGCGGCCGCGGCGCGGCTGCCGGGCAAGGCACTGCACGTGGCCATGACCCTGCGGCTGCTGGCCGGCATGCAGGACACCGGTCCCGTGGCGCTTTCGAGCGCCCGACTCCAAGACGCCGGGGTCAACCGGCACGCCGCTTACCGGGCACTGCACCACCTGGAACAGGCTGGGCTCGTGGCGGTCGTCCGGCGTCGCGGGCGGCAGCCCAGGGTGACGGTCCTGGACCTGTAGCACCGCCCGGGTCTGGAGGCGTCAATCGAGGGGCTCGGCGTCACCAGCGGCGGCGCGCATCCTGGCTGCCTCTTTCACTTTGCCCTCCGACTCCAGCCGCGCCGCCGCCGAGGCGAAGATCGCCCGGATGTGCTGAGCCCGCTCGACATCGCTCATGGGCACGCCTGTCTCCACGGTCAGGGAGACATCGCTCTTGGATACCGGGTCGCCGCACATGTGGCTGAACAGCAGGCGGGCCGCCTGAACGTTGCCGCCCTTGGCCTGCGCGATCAGGCTCTGGCAGACCTGCCACAACTCGACGTCGAGGTCGACGCCCTCCGCGGCAGCGCGGTCGGCGACCACGGTGAAGAGGTCGGGTCGACGCGGTCGCCCAGGGCCGCCGGAGTTGCCCTTGGCAAAGCGACCGGCCGTGTCGCGCCCGTTTTCAGCCGTTTGAATCGGTGGCATTCTGGAGGAGATTCTACCAACTCAACAGCCTTGCCGCTTCCGGCGTGGACTCAGGGACTCAGGTGCTCAGCTCGGGCACAACTTGCGGCGCCGATGGCAAGTCGGCGCAGCGGCCCTGGGAATCCGGGCGGCCCGCTGGCTACGCTCTCCGCTGGCCCGTCCCTGCCGAGGACGGAACTAGCCGGAGAGGCGGGCTTGCCGTCGTCCGTTGCACTCCTCGGAGCGGCGCGCCGTCGAGCGCGCCACCCCTTGCGGGCGCGAAGGTGTTCGCTTGCCTCCCGGCTCGAGGCACGCACGCAGCACCATGGACCAGGCCACCCACAACAAGATCGTCTCCTTCATCTGGGGCATCGCCGACGACGTCCTGCGCGACCTGTTCAAGCGCGGCAAGTACCCCGACGTGATCCTGCCCATGTGCGTGTTGCGCCGCATGGACGCCGTCCTGGAGCCCACCAAGAAGGCGGTGCTCGACGCGAAGTCCATGCTCGACAAGGCCGGCATCACTGAGCAGCGGGCCGCCCTCTGCTCCGCCGCTGGGCAGGCCTTCTACAACACCTCCAAGTTCACCCTGCGCGACCTCAAGTCCCGCGGCAGTCAGCAGCAGCTGCTAGCCGACTTCGAGGACTACCTCAACGGCTTCTCGCCGAACGTCCAGGACATCCTGGAGAACTTCAAGTTCCGCAACCAGCTGCCGTCGCTCTCGAAGGCCGATGCGCTCGGTACCCTGATCGCCAAGTTCCTCGACCCTTCGATCGACCTGTCGCCCGCGGGCCTCGACAACCACGCGATGGGTACGGTGTTCGAAGAGTTGGTTCGGAAGTTCAACGAGGACAACAACGAGGAGGCCGGCGAGCACTGGACGCCGCGTGACGCGGTCCGACTGATGGCCAACCTCGTGTTCTTGCCAGTCGCCGACCAAATCAAGTCGGGCAGCTACCTGCTCTACGACTGCGCCTGCGGCACCGGCGGCATGCTGACGATTGCCGAAAGCACCCTACAGGCCATCGCAAGGCAGCGCGGCCTCGAGGTGAACGTTCATCTCTACGGTCAGGAGAGTCAGCCCGAAACCTACGCGGTCTGCAAGGCCGACATGCTGCTGAAGGGCGAGGGCGAGAACGCCGACCACATCGTCGGCGGTGCCGAGTACTCGACGCTGTCGAACGACGCCTTCCCGGCGCAGGAGTTCGACTTCATGCTCGCCAACCCACCCTACGGCAAGAGCTGGAAGAAGGACCTGGAGCACATGGGGGGCAAGGACGGGATGCGAGACCCGCGTTTCCGCATCCAGCACGGCGACGAGGAACTGTCGCTCGTCACGCGCTCCAGCGACGGCCAGATGCTTTTCCTCGCCAACATGGCGTCGAAGATGAACCACGAGTCCGAACTCGGCAGTCGGATCGCCGAGGTCCACAACGGCAGCTCGCTGTTCACCGGCGACGCAGGGCAGGGCGAGAGCAACATCCGGCGCTGGCTGATCGAAAACGACTTCGTCGAGGCCATCGTCGCCCTGCCGCTGAACCTCTTCTACAACACCGGCATCGCCACCTACGTGTGGGTGCTGACCAACCGCAAGCCCGCGCACCGGCAGGGTAAGGTCCAGCTGATCGACGCGACACAGTGGTTCCAGCCGCTGCGCAAGAACCTCGGCAAGAAGAACTGCGAGCTGTCGCCGGCCGACGTCGACCGCATCATGAAGACGTTCTCCGACTTCGCCGAGACGCCCGAGTCCAAGATCTTCGCCAACGAAGCTTTCGGCTACTGGAAGGTCACGGTCGAGCGACCGCTGCGCCTGCACAGCCAGCTCACGCTGCCGCGCATCGAGCCGCTGCGCTTCAACTCAGGCGACGAGGACGTGCGCGCGGTGCTCTACGAGGAGTTCGGCGAGGCGCTGACCACGGACTTCGGCAAGGTCCAGAAGGCCCTGGAGCAACGCCTGGCCGACTGGGGCGCTGACGACACCGACGAGGACGACGAAGACGGTGGCGGCAAGAAGGGGCTGCCCGAGAAGAAGCGCAAGAAGCTCCTCGACCCCAAGACCTGGGAGCACGACGCACGCCTCGTGGAGACCGCCATCGCCCTGCGCAAGGCGCTCGGCGACAAGGTCTACGAGGACCACAACCAGTTCCGCGATCTGGTCGATGCCGCGCTCAGGAAGCTCGACATCAAGCTTCCGGCCACCGACCTTAAGCAGATCCAGCGCGCCGTCAGCTGGCGCGTCGAGACCGCCCCGCCCGTCATCGCCAAGGTCCACAAGCCCGGCAAGCAGGAGCCCGACCCGATGCGCGGCCTCTACGAGGCGACCGTCGACGGCAAGCCGGCCGTCGTCGAGTACGAGCCCGACAGCGACCTGCGCGACACAGAACAGGTGCCGCTGCTCGAAGAGGGCGGCATCGAGGCCTTCATCCGCCGCGAGGTCCTGCCCTACACCCCCGACGCCTGGATCAAGGACGGGGCCACCAAGATCGGCTACGAGGTCAGCTTCACGCGGCACTTCTACAAGCCGCAGCCGCTGCGCACGCTCGACGAGATCCGCGCCGACATCCTGAAGGTCGAGAAGGAGGCCGAGGGCCTCCTCGACGAGCTGTTCGAAGGAGCCCGCTGATGGCAACCCAGCGCTACTCCGTCGCACCTCATCCGATCGAGACCCTGCTGACTTGGGTCAAGTCGAAGGAGATTGCGATCCCTGAGATCCAGCGGCCGTTCGTCTGGGAGGCGACCAAGGTCCGTAACCTGCTCGACTCGCTCTACCAGGGCTACCCGGTCGGCTACCTGATCGCCTGGCGCAACCCGACCGTGCGGCTCAAGGACGGCACATCCTCCGCCGGCAAGCGCATCCTGATCGACGGCCAGCAACGCGTCACAGCGCTGATGGCGTCACTGCTGGGGGAGGAGGTCCTCAACGAGGACTACGAGGTCGTCCGCATCCGCATCGCCTTCCACCCGATCGAGGAGCGGTTCGAGGTCGCCAACCCCGCGATCCGGAAGGACGCAGCGTGGCTCCCGGACGTCGCCGAGCTCTTCGCCCCGGACGCCAAGCTGCTGCAGGTGACGCGGGCCTACGTAAGAGCCAACCCCGGTGTCGACGAGGACGCCGTGTTCGCCACGTTGGAGAAGCTGCGCAAGATCATCAACAACCACGTCGGCATCATCGAGCTGGCCGAGGACCTCGACATCGAGACGGTCACCGAGATCTTCATCCGCGTGAACTCCGCCGGCTCGCAGCTGAGCCAGGCCGACTTCGCCATGTCGAAGATCGCCGCCAACGACACCTACCACGGCAACCTGCTGCGCAAGGCAATCGACTACTTCTGCCACCTCGCGGTCGCGCCCGAATTCCTGTCCCGCATCGAGAAGGCCGACAAGTCCTTCGCCGAGTCCGAGTTCTTCCCGCAGATGCGTTGGCTGAAGGACGTCAACGACGACATCTACGACCCGAGCTACACCGACATGCTGCGCGTGGCGTTCGCCAGCGAGTTCCGCCGCGGCAAGCTGCAGGACCTCGTCGCCCTGTTGTCGGGACGCAACTTCGAGACGAAGCAGTACGAAGAAGCGATTGCCGAGTCCTCGTTCGGCCGGCTGAAGAAGGGGGTGCTGGCGTTCGTCAACAAGACGCACTTCGACCGGATCACGATGATCCTGCGTTCGGCTGGGTTCGTCACCCGCGACCTCATCGGCGGCCAGAACGCCGTCAACTTCGCCTACATCATGTATCTGCGCGGCCGATTGGAGGGAGTACCAGCGGCCGACCTGGAGCGCCTGGTCCGCCGGTGGTACGCCATGTCGATCCTGCGCGGCCGCTACACCGGGAGCCCCGAGACGGCCTTCGACTTCGACATCCGCCAGATCGACGCGCGAGGGCCTGGTCGCCTACTGCGAGGCGACGATCCAGAGCCAGCTAACGCCGAGCTTCTGGGAGGGCCTGCTGCCGCTCGAGCTCAACACGCCTTTCTCCAGCAGTCCCTACTTCCTCGGCTTACCAGGCCGCGCAGGTCAAGCTCGGCGACCGGGGGTTCTTGTCCCAGGACATCACGGTGCAGGACCTCCTCATGAACCGGAGTGATGTCCACCACGTCTTCCCGAAGAAGCACCTGAAGTCGCACGGGCGCCACAAGGGTGAGTACAACCAGATCGCCAACTACGTGCGCGCGCAGAGCGAGATCAACATCGCGATCGGGGACAAGGCGCCGGAGAAGTACTTCGGGGAGTTGGTCGAGCAGTGCAACGGCGGCAAGAAGAAGTACGGGGGCATCACGAGCCGCGAGGAGTTGGTCGCGAACCTGCGGGCGCACTGCCTGCCGGAGTCGCTGCTGGATGGTGAGGTGCCGGACTACGACGCGTTCCTGGAGCAGCGGCGCAGGCTGATGGCGAAGAAGATCCAGCAGTGGTTCGAGGTGCTGTGATGATCGCCGACCTGAAGCCGTACTTGGACTACAGAGACTCGGGACAGCCGTGGCTTGGTGTCATCCCTGCTAGCTGGGGAGACGAACGGGCAAAGTGGCTGTTCAGCAAGAAGGAACGCCCCGTTCGCGACGACGACGAGGTCGTCACTTGCTTTCGTGACGGCGTGGTGACACTGCGCAGGAATCGCCGGCTCCGCGGCTTCACCGAAGCCACGGTGTATTCCGGTTACCAAGGCATCCGCAAAGGCGATCTCGTCATCCACGGGATGGACGCATTCGCTGGCGCTATTGGCGTCTCAGATAGCGACGGCAAGGGCACGCCCGTTTACAGCGTCTGTCAGCCACGTCCCGGCGTCAATGCACGATTCTACGCCTACTTGTTGCGGCAGATGTCGAAGTCGGGGTGGATCCTTGCACTGGCGAAAGGGATTCGCGAGCGATCAACAGACTTTCGCTTCGAGATGTTTGGGACGCAGAGGGTTCCTCTCCCGCCAATCGAAGATCAGGCCGCCATCGTGCGCTTCCTGGACTACGCGACCGGGCGGCTGGAGCGGGCGATCCGGGCGAAGCGCAAGGTAATCGCGCTGCTGCAGGAGCAGAAGCAGGTCATCATCCACCGCGCCGTCACCCGCGGCCTCGACCCCTCCGTCCCGCTCAAACCCTCCGGCATTCCGTGGCTCGGAGACATTCCGCAGCATTGGGAGGTGCGGAAGCTGAAGTACCTGACTCGTTTTGTGAATGGGTTACCATTCAATCCCGGTGACTGGAAGTCGACCGGTGTGCCGATCATCCGTATCCAGAACCTGAATGGCTCTGAAGTCTTCAACTACACCGATAGGGCCGGCCTACCTGAGGAGCTGCTGATTCAGCCTGGCGATTTAATGTTCGCCTGGTCTGGGAATCGTGGCACGTCGTTCGGATCATTCGAGTGGACCCGCGATTTCCCGGGCTATCTGAACCAGCACATCTTCAAGTTGGTCGGCTACACGCTGCCGAGGCGCTACTTCTACTACGTGCTCCGCGCGGTCACGCGACATGTTGAGGAGCGTGCGGGTGGAATCATCGGCCTGGTGCATGTCACGAAGCCAGAACTAGGATCGGTACACGTACCGATCGCCCCCGTCAAGGAAGCCCAGGCACTCGCAGGCCGAATCGATGAGGTGACGGCGGGAGTGGATTGCGCTATCGCCCGCCTGGAGCGGGAGATCGACTTGCTCCGGGAATACCGCACCCGGCTCGTTGCCGATGTGGTGACCGGCAAGCTCGACGTGCGCGAGGCCTCTCGGAATCTCCTCGACGATCCGCATAACGCTGGCGAGCCCAGCGCCGACGAGCCTGAAGACCTGGTCGACGAAGAGGCGGCTTCCGTATGATCCGCGTCCCTCCCCTCCCCTTGGCGGCATCCGAGCGATGACAAACCAGGATGCTCCTGTGGACCCCACTGTTACCGTCCAGCAGCACGTGAAAGCGCTCCTCGCGTCAGCGGACCGGGTGCGCGCTGCTGGCGTGGTGTGCCTTGTTGGCGGCGAGTGGCTTACCGTCAATGTCAACCTGACCGTACTCCATGAAGGGATGGATGATCCGCACCGGATGGATATCGAGCGTGATGGCGTTTGCGCTCTCGATGTCCTGCTCGGACGCCTCGAGATCGACGAGTTGCTGACGAACCTCGAGGCTGGCCGCTTTCGACTGCCCGCGGTGTGCAAGTCAGCCGCAGTGCCCGGAGTCGCCCATGTCCACGGGTCGTGGTTTCGCGCAAGGTGTTTCGCCGAGCGAGACTTGAGGGTCTCGTGGCCCTGTGACGAACTGACGATCCAAGGCGGCGGTTACCAGTGCGATACGCTCGCAACGAGGTTCGACCGGTTTCTGAGAGCCTTGCCGACCATGGACCCTCCGATTGCTGGTCGGCATGCGCTGCAGCGAGAACTCGATATCTACGGCGATGTGAGTGTGGACCGTGGAGGGGGGCACGTCTACCTGAGGTGCCCCTTGCCGCTGCGTTTCGCCCGCGCGGTCAGCACAGAGGTTGTGAACGAACTCGAGATCGTCGTCGAGGCCTACGGAGCCATGGCGTCGTCGTTCTGTGTGGGTGTGATGCCCTCTGCGGGGCGCCGCTCGGCATCGCGCATCCTGGCCAGCGAGTTCGAGCGCATCAGCGAATCGCAGTTCCGCAAGCGACTCGTGATACAGGAGCCGGGCCCCGTGAAGTTGACCCTGATCGCGCGCGAAGGGGAGGTCGCGGACGAAGTCAACGCCGGCGTTCCCTGGGTGCCGATGTTGGTTCACCAGCAGTTCGACCCCGGGTGCAAGGTTCTGGCGAACTTGCTGCTCGGCAGGGGGCTGAAGGCCTCGGCGGCGCGTGAGTTCGAGGCCGGCGTGGCATGGCTGCTGCACCTATGTGGGTGCGCCGCGATGCACTTGGGCGGCAAGGCGGGTGGCATGGACCTTCAGGCGGCTCCCGACGTCGTTGCCATGACGGCCGGGGGGGAGTGGCTCATCGCTGAGTGTTCTGTGCTCGCGCCGACCGAGCTGAAGGTAGAGAAGCTGCGGACGCGGGCTCAGGCAGTCGCCGAATTGCTGCAGCGAGCCGGCGTGCCGGCTCGCGTTCACACTGTGTTCTTCGTCGCGGTACCATGCTCTACTGAGTTCGAGGGCACGCAGATTGTCGATCGGAATCGCATCGAGGACATGCTGAATCGGCTGCGCGATGGGAGGCCCGATGGCTTCTTCCGGTAGTCTCTTCTTCGAGAGTCGATTCGCCCGCCGCACGGGCGTGGGAGCCTCCGCCCGGTGACCCCCAACGAACTCATCGCCCTCGTCGACCGCCTCCGAGCGATGCCGACCGAGACCGAATGGTGCGAGTGGAAACGCAATCACATCGTCCCGGACGAACTCGGCGAGTACCTCTCCGCTCTCGCCAACGAAGCTGCCCTTCACCGAGAGAACTGCGGCTACCTGCTGTTCGGCATCGACGACGCCACCCACGCCGTCGTCGGCACCACCTTCGACCCCCTCAAGGAGAAGGCAAAGGGCAACCAGGGCCTGCTTCCCTGGCTCGCCGCCGGCCTCGTTCCCAACCCGGGCATCGACGTCTTCGTCGTCGACCACCCGGACGGCCGCGTCGTCGTCATCACCGTTGGCCAGGCCCGCACCCAGCCCGTCACCTTCTACGGCACCGCCTGGGTGCGCATCGGCACCAGCAAGACCCAGCTCACCAGGCACCCCGAGAAAGCCCGTGCTCTCTGGACGATCGGCTACGACTGGTCTGCGGAGACCGTTCCTGGCGCCACCCTCGGCGATCTCGACCCGGACGCCCTCGTTGCCGCCCGGAAGCAGTTCGCCGTCAAGCATCCGACCCAGGCCGCCGACATCGCCACCTGGGATGAGTTGACGTTCTTGAACAAGGCCCGTGTCCTTCGCCAAGGTGCTGTCACCCGGGCGGCGATCCTTCTGCTCGGCCGCCCGGAGAGTTCGACCCTGCTCGCGCCGGCGGTAGCCCGGATCTCGTGGATCCTGAAGGACAAGGACAACAAGGAACTCGACTACGCCCACATCGATCCGCCGTTGCTCCTGGCCGGCGATCGCCTGCTGCAGCGCGTGCGCAACCTGACCCTCCGGGTAATGCCCAGCGGCACGCTGTTTCCGCAGGAAATCACCCAATACGACCCATGGGTCGTGCGCGAGGCGCTGCACAACTGCATCGCGCATCAGGACTACCTGCGCTCGGGACGCGTCACCGTGGTCGAGTTCCCCGATCGTCTGCTGGTGACGAATGTCGGCGAGTTCCTGCCCGGCAGTGTCGAGCAGGTGATCGCCCAGGACGCACCGCAGGCCATCTACAGGAACCCGTTCCTCGCCCAGGCCATGGTCGAACTGGGGCTGATCGACACGCAGGGCGGCGGCATCAAGAGGATGTTCGAAACCCAGCGGCGGCGGTCGTTCCCGCTGCCGGACTACGACTTCTCGCGGGCGGGCGAGGTGCGCGTGGTTCTCCCGGGCAGGATCCTCGATGAGCGCTACACGCAGTTGTTGATGCAGCAGCCGCAGCTCTCGCTCGCCCAGGTGATGTTGCTCGATCGGGTACAGAAGGGCGTGCCCATCGGCCGCGACGAGCACCGGGTGCTCAAGGCCGCGAAGCTGGTGGAGGGCCGCTACCCGAACGTCATCGTGGCCTCGGCCATGGCGAAGGCGACCGGGGAGACGGCGCGGCACATCCGCCACCGGGGCCTGGACAAGCGGTTCTACCTCGATCTGATGCTGGAGCTGATCCGGGTGCACGGACCCGTGGGGCGAAAGGACCTCGACGAGTTGCTGCTCTCGAAGCTGCCGGAGCGGATGTCCGAGGAGCAGAAGCGGATCAAGGTCAGGAACCTGGTCCAGGAACTGCGGCTGAGCGGTCGCATCGCAAACCGTGGATCCAGGGCAGAGCCGAAGTGGGTCTTGTCCGAAGATGGCGGTGGCAAGCCATGAATCGGTTTCGTGCAGGGCGTCGATGTGGCTCGTGCCGGACAGCGAGTGCGTCGCAAGTCACGATGCCACCGGGAGGTAGGTCTTTGCCAGGTTGTGGCGCGGCGGCCCCTTCTAGTAAAGGAGCTAGTAAAGGAGTTAGTAAAGGACCGGCGGTCCGCGGTCGGGCTCCTTGCGCCGAAGGAAGCCAGCCATGACGACCGACACCAGCGAGAAGGGGCTCGAGACGCTGATCATGCGGCACATGACCGGGGTGGACGGCCTCACCCTGCCGCCAGCAGATGTTGGCGAGACCCCAGCGCACTCCGGCAAGGCCCCACCGGCGCGGGGCAACGGCTGGCTCGCCGGCTGGCCGACCCACTACGACCGGTCCTACGCGCTCGACCTCTGGCAGCTGTTCGCGTTCTTGCGCGTGACGCAGCCCGACGCCCTGGCCAAGCTCGGCATCAAGAACCACCTCGACCCCAACGACGTCGCCCGCCGCAACTTCCTGGCGCGCCTGTCCTTCGAGGTCGGCAAGCGCGGCGTCATCGACGTGCTGCGCAAGGGCATCGACCATGGTCCCCTCCACTTTGACCTGTTCTACGGCACGCCGTCCCCGGGCAACCAGAAGGCCGCCGAGTTGCACGGTCAGAACCGCCTCTCCGTGACCCGCCAGCTCCGCTACAGCAACGACGAGACCCGGCGGGCTCTGGACCTGTGCCTGTTCATCAACGGGCTGCCGCTTTCGACCTTCGAACTGAAGAACCGGCTGACGAAGCAGACCGTCGAGGACGCTGTCGAACAGTACCGACGTGATCGCGACCCGCGCGAGAAGTTGTTCGGGTTTGGGCGGTGTGTGGTGCACTTCGCCGTCGACGACGCCGAGGTGCGCATGTGCACCGAGCTGAAGGGCAAGGCCTCGTGGTTCCTGCCGTTCAACCAGGGCTGGAACGACGGTGCCGGCAACCCCCCGAACCCTAGCGGCATCAAGACCGACTATCTGTGGAAGCAGGTTCTGACCCCGGCCGGGCTGACCAACATCCTGGAGAACTACGCGCAGATCGTCGAGGAAAAGGACGAGAAGACCGGGCGCAAGAAGCGCACGCAGGTCTGGCCGCGGTTCCACCAGCTCGGCGTCGTGCGGCAGGCCCTGGCACACGTCCAGCAGCACGGGGCAGGGCACCGCTACCTGGTCCAACACTCGGCCGGTAGTGGCAAGTCGAACTCGATCGCCTGGCTGGCCCACCAGCTCATCAGCCAGAAGAAGGACGGCAAGGAGATCTTCGGCTCGGTGATCGTGGTCACGGACCGGCGAGTGCTCGACGACCAGATCCAGCGCACGATCAAGCAGTTCTTGCAGGTCAAGGAAACCGTGGGGCACGCCGAGCACTCGGGCGACCTGCGCCGCTTCCTCGAGCAGGGCAAGAAGATCATCATCTCGACGGTGCAGAAGTTCCCGTTCATCCTCGACGAGATCGCCAAGGAGGAGAAGGGGCGCACGCTTCGCGCTCGTGATCGACGAGGCGCACTCGAGCCAGGGCGGCAAGACCTCGGCGGCGGTCAGCACGGCGCTCACCGACCCCGAGGATACCGTCAACGACGCGCTCGACGCGCGGATGCGGGCGCGCAAGCTGCTGACCAACGCCAGCTACTTCGCGTTCACCGCGACGCCCAAGAACAAGACGCTGGAGATGTTCGGCGAGCCGCTGCCTCCGGATGCCGAAGGCAAGACCAAGCACCGGCCGTTCCACAGCTACACGATGAAGCAGGCCGTGCAGGAAGGCTTCATCCTCGACGTGCTGAAGAGCTACACGCCGGTCGACAGCTACTACAAGCTGGTCAAGAAGATCGCCGACGACCCGGAGTTCGACACCAAGAAGGCGCAGAAGAAGCTGCGCAAGTACGTCGAGAGTCACGACCACGCGATCCGGCTCAAGGCCGAGATCATGGTCGACCACTTCCATGACCAGGTGATGGCGCTGGCGAAGATCGGTGGCAAGGCCCGCGCGATGGTGGTCTGCAACGGCATCGAGCGGGCGGTGCAGTACTTCCAGGCCTTCAAGGCCTACCTGGAGGAGTGCAAGAGCCCCCACAAGGCGATCGTCGCGTTCTCGGGCGAGCACGACTTCGGCGGCGGGAAGGTGACTGAGGCGTCGCTCAACGGGTTCCCGAGCGGCGAGATCGCCAAGAAGATCCAGGAGGATCCCTACCGGTTCCTGATCTGCGCCGACAAGTTCCAGACGGGCTACGACGAGCCGCTGCTGCACACGATGTACGTCGACAAGCCGTTGTCGGGCATCAAGGCCGTGCAGACTCTGTCGCGGCTCAACCGGGCGCACCCGCAGAAGCGCGACGTGTTCGTTCTCGACTTCCAGAACGATCTGGACACGATCACCAAGGCGTTCTCTGACTACTACCGGACCACGGTCCTGGCCGAGGAGACCGACCCCAACAAGCTGCACGACCTCAAGGCAGCGCTCGACAGCGCGCAAGTCTACTCGCCCGAGCAGGTCGAGCGCGTCGTCGACTTGTTCCTTAAAGGCGCGGAGCGCGACCAGCTCGACCCGATCCTGGACGCCTGCGTGGCGGTCTACGTGCAGCAGCTCGACGAGGACGCCCAGGTCGACTTCAAGGGCAAAGCCAAGGCGTTCACGCGCACCTACGACTTCCTGGCCGCTGTTCTGCCCTACTCCAACAAGGACTGGGAGCGGCTGTCGATCCTGCTCAACCTGCTGGTGCCGAAGCTGCCCGCACCCAAGGAGGAGGACCTAAGCAAGGGCATCCTCGAGACCATCGACATGGACAGCTACCGCGTCGAGAAGCGGGCGGCCCAGGCCATCGCGCTCGACGACAAGGACGCGGAGATCGGGCCGATCCCCGTTGAAGGCGGCGGCGGCAAGCGGGAGGCCGAACTCGACCGTCTGTCGAACATCCTGAAGACATTCAACGAGCAGTTCGGCACGCTGTTCAGCGATGCGGATCGGGTCGCGCGTCGGATTCGCGACGACATCGCACCCCAGGTGGCGGCAGATCCTGCTTTTCAGAACGCCAAGAAGAACACCCCGGCCGCGGCCCGGATCGAGCACGACAAGGCGCTGGCGAAGGTCATGCTGACGCTGCTTAAGGACGACACCGAGGTCTACAAGCAGTTCGTCGAGAACGAGGCGTTCCGGCGGCAGGTGACGGACATGGTGTTCTCGATGACGAGCGCGTGAGGGAACTCATGGCAGTCAAACCTATCATGCCGGCATCACGCAGCTTCGCGAGCGCCAAGACTCACTTGTTTGACTTCGTGTGGCCTGCAGCGACCGCGCTCTGGAATCTTCGATGGCAGGTTGGTGGGTTCTGCAATGTGATTCCAGATGCCAGGAACGAATTGCTGCAGGCGAGGTTCTGTGAAGGGAGCGGAGTTCGAGGGGCAAACCTAAGACGTGCCTGTATCGACAACACGTGGGAAGCACAGCAGGAAGAGTTTGCGCGCATACTGCTCGTCAACATCTGCGCGCATTTCGAGGCGTGGTGCAAGAGCTTGGCTTTGACCTTCGGCCGCCCAGCTCTGGAGAAGGAGCTGCAGACATGGGCGGGGAAGCGAAACGTCGTTGATGCCGTCAACTCTATGCGGAGCCATGTCTCGGGACCAATGCAAGGGAGTGTCGAGCCCGGGTACAAGGCCCAGGCGTTCTACAACACGTCACGGCTTGAGCCCTTGATGCGGTGCTATCGGTTTTTCAAGGAGGCTCGCAACTGCCTCGCTCATGACGGTGGCCTCGTCTCAACAGGTCTGTGCAACGCCTATGGGGACTGGTTGCCTCACGCGCAGCCGGGCCTAATGGGTGTGAAGGAGGTTCCGCAGCATTCGGCGCCAGTCCTCGGTGTTCCTGTTGCGCTCAGCTTGCGGGGCGTTGTTGGCTTGACGCAGGTTTGCCTTCGCCTCGTCCAGATCGTAGACGCGGAAGTGTCGGGGACTCTCGCCGCGGAAGCGGCCCTGTGCAGCTATCTGAAAGACAAGGCTGGCCCTCGTCAGGTTCCCCGGCACCGCGTAAAGAAGAAGCTCGCTGTTCTGCTGAAACACGAAGGTATTCCAGTGTCGCTGGTCACGGACGCTTTGGTGGGCGCCGCCGTCGATAGGGGCGCTATTAGGCTGGTGTAGGGTTACCTACCTTCCGGTTTGGTGGACAGCGACCGAAGAGTGACGGTGCCTTGGGGGGCCACCGCAAGCGGGGAACGCGGCGAGCTTGCGTTCAACTATGGATTTGAGTTGTTGATGAGCGGTGTTCGGCCGGCGGCGCCAGGTCGTTCAATCGCATGTCGTTGCTCACCCGTCGGAGAGGCTTGATACCCGGCCCAGAGTTTCCTGTGAGGCAACGAGCCCCAGCACACATCTTGCGCGCGAAGCACCTACGTAACAAGCCTCCACAAGGTCGTTGTCCAGCGCGCCATCAATATCAGCCAGAATGACAACGGGGCTCTCCATGCCCAAGAATGAGCCAACCGAGCCACAGGCGACCATCGGGTGCTTTGATGCGTCTCGCCACACCAACCCAATGGCTCTGAACGATATGCCTTTGAATTGCACGCCGCCTTTCCTAATATCGGCGCCGCGTCCATGCGCATGAAGAACAACAATGTCTTTATATTCAAATCCCTCCTCGTTCACGAGACGCAAGACGAGCTTTGCAACTTCGTTGCCCACGTTCCGAGGGTCGTTGGACTGCACTGAAATCACATCTGGCCCCTCTGGGCCGTCGATCAACGGCCTCCGCGCACCACCATCCCTGAAGAAGCGCGTTGATAGCCTTGCAATTTGCTGTGTGTTACGGATGATGCGTGGAAGCCGCGCGCTGAAAAGTCTGTCCGGGAGGTAGAACGAGTCTTTTTGTCGCAACCTCTGGTTCTCGTCGTACACGACGACGAGCTGTCGGGATGTATCGCACGCTAGGCTTGATTCGATGTAGTCCCATGCTTCGAGGCTAAGATCCTGAGCCTCGTCGATAACGACCCTGGTCCACGAAGCGCCCACCAACTGCTTGATCATGTTGTGGGGGACGATGTCGGATGCCTTCGCTTCCGGGAGCAGGGTCTGATAGTATTCGACTAACAGTGTTCCAGGAACCGAGACCAAAACCTGTTCGTTGTTCCTGATTTGATCACGGGCCCATCGGGCCGCTATGAGCGTTTTCCCGCTACCCGCTGGGCCGGTCAGGCCGATCCTTGGATGGCCTTCGATTGCGCTCAAGATGTCGGACTGTTCTGCGGTTAGGCGATCTAGAATCTCCCGTTGTTGCTTCGCCACTACAGA
Source organism: Planctomycetota bacterium (assembly GCA_016713175.1). Classification (GTDB taxonomy): domain Bacteria; phylum Planctomycetota; class UBA1135; order UBA1135; family UBA2386; genus JADJPQ01. The sequence continues at coordinate 315,763 of JADJPQ010000012.1, read as the reverse complement.
CCAACGTCCTGGCATGTGAAAGCTTGGTTTCAGGCAATCGGCAATTCGCGAGCACACGTGTGCTTCAAGTCGCGGGTCTTCGTTGAACAATGTTGACGCTTTCCTGAGAGCCTTGGCCAAGTTTCCGATATCTTCGTGCCCGATTGCCAGTTCAGGCGGTCCCTCCGGCAGTCGCGGAATATCGCGCGAAAGGACGTCGGGAAAGCAAACCGCGTGGCTGAGGGGAAGCCACAAGTTGCCGAGGCCCGGCTGTTCCTTCAGGTAGGCGAGAATCTGATGCTTGGACCGTTGAGACTGTTCAAATGGGTTCTTGATCGGGTGACGACGTTCATGTCGATCCACGGTGTACCACCCGCGGTCGTCGCACCCGACCCGGCCACCCTTGATCTCCACGACAACCAGCCCAACGTCAGGGCCGATGATCACGAAGTCCGCTTCGCCCTCGCGATTCCCTGCGCCGAGTCCGCGCGACACCCAGGGGACTCCGTAAAGCACCGTCCACGAACTGGGCAGCGCCGTGGCTGCCTCGAAGAAGCGTCGTTCCGCACCCCTGAACGGGTCGCGGAGGATCTCCTCGGAGAGGATGCTCGGTCGCATTTTGGCCATGGAAGTAGAGGCGGCGCAAGCGCATCCTTGCGCTCAATGTGCGCCGCTGTGATTGTGCTGAACTGTCGCACCCGCGGCAAGATGTTGTGTATGAGTGAGTCGCTTGGTCTGCCTCACCCCGACGTGGATCGGCCGATCAGCCGGCACCGAAGGTAGGCGAACGCTCACCCGTTTCTCCTGGCGATGGAGATCGCAAGATCAAGCTCGGCACCGACGGTATACCGCCGAGTGACCCGATCGTCCTTGTGTCCGAGGGCGATCCGGGCGACTTCGATGCCCTCGGTGCGCGCCAATTCTGTGCCCTTCGCGTGCCGGAGCCGGTGCGGTGACCAGCGCGCGATCCCGGCCTGGTCGCAGGCCCGGTGGATGGCCTTGCGGTAGGCGTCGAGCCCGTAGTGGTCGCCGACTGCCGGCTCCTTCGCCGCGTTTCGCTCGTCCCGCGCCCGCTGGCTCGGCGTCAGCGGGGTCTGCCGCGCGGCCCGCTTCTCCGCCTTCTGTTCCGCGGCGGCATCGCGGGGAGAGATCAGGAAGCCGCCGTCCACACGGAGCAGCGGCTTCAGGATTGCTTGCGCCTCCGGCCCGAGCGCCACGATCCGTTGCTGGCCGCGCCAGATGTTCTTGTGGTTCTTGATCGTGTAGAGCCACACGTCGCCGCTGCGGTCGATGTCGCCCATGCGGATCTGCAGCGCCTCGGACGGGCGCATGCCGGTGCACCATTGCAATCGCACGCACGCTGCCAGCGGCCCCGGCAGGTGTTCCAGCACTGGCTCGACCATGCTCCAGGGCACCGCCTCGACAGGCTCGGTTTCGCGGGCGGCGCACCGACCGATGGGCAGGCTGCGCAGCGCGGACAACTCGTGCCAGGCCAAACCCGGCACCATCCGCCGTTCGGTGCCCCAGCGGAACACCTGCTTGATGCGCCGAACGGTGGCGTTGATGTAGGTGCGGCTGCGCTTTCGGCCGCCGACCCCTTCTCGCCGCCCGGACTTGCCGGCCTGGTAGCCGTATTCGCCGTCGATCAGGGCCTGGCGGACCTCGATGAGGTCGTTGATCGTGAACCGGTCGGTGGGTGTGTCGCGGTGCAGGTGCAGCAAGGCCCGCAGCGCGAGGCGGAAGTTGTCGACCTCGCGCGAGCGGCGGCCGGCAGCGTCGACGTAGTAGCGCTCGGCGTCGAGGAGGAACGCAGCGCACAGCTGCGCCACGGTTGGCCACGCGCTCGCTTCCCCCTGCCGCCTCGTGGCGGTGGTCACCGGCTTGCCGGCGAGGTGTTCGGCGAGGACCTCCCGGTAGCGGCGGGCGGCTTGGGTGGAACCGTGCTCGCCGAGGTAGATCATGCGACGCCGGCCTTCGGCATCGCGGAGGAACACGACGTCCTGACCGCTCGGCCGGTGGTGGACCGGCGCGGGGACGCGCAGCTTCTTGGGCTTCACAGCAGTCCTCCTGCTGTATTCCTACAGCAGTTCAGAGGTGACCAGTGCGTTCGCCGCGAAAAGGCGAAGTGCCCAAGTGCCTGGGAGGAAACAAGAACGAATGGAGCGGGTGATGGGGATCGAACCCACGACATTCAGCTTGGGAAGCTGACGTTCTACCGCTGAACTACACCCGCGTGGTGTTTCGCTGCTCGTCGCAGCGAGCGGCATCTTCTCGCACAGGTTCGCGCAAGGCAAGAGCTTCGAACCGTTCTCCGACTCCGAGTCGTCTGGCTCCTCGTCGCACGACTTCGCGTCGTCCGGCACCGAAACGCACTCCGAGTGCTGGGGAATCTGCTGGGTACTGTCAGCCATCAGCCTCCGCGCTGACGCTCCACCTTCCTGCCCCAGCACCCCAGCACCAAGTGTTGGGATCTGCCCGACGGCGGAAGCCGCATCCTTCCAGCCGAGGCCCGTGTAGCGCGTCAACGTCGTGCGTGAGTCCTTGTGCCGGAGGAGTTGCTGAGCAAGCTGCGGCGCCACGCCACGTCTGGCCAGCTCGGTCGCCAGCGTGGTGCGCAGGGCATGCAGGTCGACGACTCGCCCCTGCTCATCGCGCTGTTTGATCCCGGCTCGGGCGAAGTCCTGGTAGACCGTGCGGATCGTCGGGAGTGTCGGGAACACCCGATCGGTGGGCTTGGTGTCCGTCGGCTGGATCGCACGGAGCGTTTCGATCACCTGCGGATGTAGCGGTAGCTGGTCTTCGCGCTTCGCCTTGCTCACCTCGGCGCGAACCGTCAAGAAGCCCTCGTCGAGATGCACATCGCCCCAGGTGAGGCCCTTCATCTCGCTCCGCCGAAGTCCCGTCAACAGCGACACGACGTAGAACGCCTCCCTCGAGACCCAGCGATCACCGGTCACCTCACCGCGTTCGCGGGTGGTCTCGAACAGGCGCAGAACTTCTTCCATCGTCAACGCTCGGCGCTCGCGTCGCCGGTCTCGTCGCTCGTCGAATCGTGCAACAATGCCCAGCCGGTTTTCGGCGACCCGCTCCTGCTTCCAGCACCACTGCATGAACGCTAGCACAGTCGCTCTGCATGCGTTCAACGTTCGTGCTGCCTTGCCCAGCTTCTTCAGGTCGTGGAGATGGCTCGTCACGCGCTGGGGCGACAGGTCGGACAGCTTGACTGCCTTGGTGCCTTCGACCAGCTTGGTGAGGTGGGCGCGCTTGCAGACCACGTGGCGCTCGGCCTGTCCTGCTTCCTCGCAGTGCTGCAGGTAGTCCTCGATGTGCTCTGCGATCGGCCGCCGGCCAGCCTCGCAGAACTTGTCGGTGCTCGGATCGATGACGCCTGCACGGCGCAGCGCGACGTCGGCCTCGATCTTCGCGGCGATCCGGTGCGCGGTCTGCTTGTCCGTAGTCCCGCTGGACTTCTCGCGGCGCTTGCCGGTCGCGTCGAAGTAGACGATGAGCCAGGAACCAGAACCACTGCGCTTGAAGACGCTTGCCATGTTGCACCGTTGTCCTGTAGTCGCTCGAGATCGTGGCTGGTGACACCTACATCGCGCGGTTGGAAGTCCTCGGTCCCTTCTGACGCTCGATCCAGGCCAAGAGGTCGGTCAGGTCGTACCGTACCGTTCGCCCGAACCTCACGGCTCTCACAGCTCCCTGCTGGGTCAGAGACCAGAGCAGCCTGGGCGAGATCGCCAGCAGCTCCGCCGCTTCTCGCGGACGCAACAACGTCGTTCGCGTCGGCACCGATTCTGTTCGAGACGTCGTCATGGGTCAGCTCTCTTCACCGCAAACACAGGTCGTCATACCCCGTCGCTCGGGTTCGCTTTGCGCGCCGCATGTACGTGAGCGCTCATCGTGCCGATGGCGGTTCCGATGTCGACACCGTTGCGTGCCACTTGGCCAAGAGCACGGACAGCTCCTGCAGGAAGGAACGCAGGTTGTCTCCTTCGAGCTTTTGCACGACGTAGCGAAGCGCCGCCTTCGCATCGCGACGCATGCGCTGGTCCGGGGACATGATGGCTACAAGAGGGTTTCGCGGAGTTCGCGCCTTCGTTGCCGAGGTCATAGTCATGGTTCGCTCACTTCCGTGGTTGGTGGACGAGGATCCGAACGAGCGCAAGGATGCTGATGATGAGAAGGCCGAAGGCGACGAGACCAGCGGTCTGCTCCTCCGGGCTCGCGGATGGATGGATGTTCTCGATGCTCTTGATGAACGAGACGATGCTGTGCCAGTGCTGCACCAGCACGATGCACGCGATGATCGCCAGCGCCACGGCAGCTACTCTCGGCCACAAGATCCTCATGACCGCCCCTCCTCGGCCCGTCTTTGGAGCCAGCAGTTGTCGTCCATTCCAGGGATCACGGCGGGAAACAAAGGGAAAGAACTCCGAACGTGATGCAGGGCAGCGCCCAGGGTCAGAACGAGAATCGCGGGTCCGGGAGGAGCCTGAGCCGCCAGGCGGAGGCGCCGTCGGATCGGTCGTAGAAGACGCGGGTGCGGAACGACGATCAGCAACTGGGTGGCGGCCAGCGCGATTGCCTTTTGGACGTCTCGATCCACCCGATCGGGAGACAACTCTGCTTCACACGCGATGCGGTTCTCTCGCAGCACGACGAACAGATCGACGAATCCGAGAAGCTCGCGCGACCGCACCATGAACTCGCGGCACACCTCAGCCCCGACTTGCGCGAAGTGAGTCTCGATCGGATCGAGCAGAACCGAGTTGTGCAGGAATCCGCCCCTCATGTTGTGGCTCCCGCAGCGTGGTTCTTGTGTGCATCTGCGCCGGCAGGCGTAGGCTCCAGAACGATGGAAGGACGACCACGCCGATTGGTCAGGACGGCATGCTCGCGTACGAGGCCCATCGCGACCAACTGCTGTCGAAGGGTCACGGCGCCTCGCTTGCTGACTCGTGCGAGCTTCGCGTACGCGCCAGACGGTTGCCCTGGTTGGTTGATGATCGTTGCGAGGAATCGCAGGGCGTCTTCTGAGAGCATTGCCTTCGACGGGGCCGACGAGGCATTCGTGCTTGAGGCGCAAACCCCAGCAGGCTTCCGACCCGGGCTCCAGCCCTGGAACTCCGGAGCCACGATCGTCGGCAGAGCAAGCAACTCACCAAGTCCCTGGCTGTCACCGGTTCCTCCGTTGTGGTGGCTCGACAGCTGCATCGGCGGAACGCGAACGACGAAAGGATGTCGCCAGCCGCCCTCGCCCAGCTGCCCGACGAAGAGCCCGGGCTGCAAGTGCAGGTTCAGCCACCGGCGCTGGTCGGCGTTCAGACCCATCGCAGCCGAGATGCGGTCGTAGTCCGCGGCGCTCCCGCACCGGCCGATGAACTTGGTCGCGGTGTTGCTCAGGATCGACGGCAGCACCTCGGCAGTCTGGACGGAGAGGTCAAGTCCGATTCCCGTACCGCGGATCAGCCCGAGCAGGTCCGCCATGCTGCTCCTGGTGCTGGACGCTGCAACCATGCGCAGCGCTTCGTCGCAGCAGATGAAGAGGTTCATGCGCGGGTTCGAAATGCCGCGCGCGACACGGGACATGAACTCGGGAAGCAAGACGCTGTTCAAGACGAGGTCTTTGTCCGCCTCCGCAACGCCGTCGAGTTCGAACACCAGGTGCCGCTCGGCCAGGTCCTCCGTGCGCCACCCTCTGCGGTACGCAAGCACGTCCGGTCCGAGCGACATGAGCACAGGATCCATGCTGTCGACGACAGCGGCCTTCGCCTGCACGTTGGCTTCCCTGTCCGAAGCGATCGCCTCGCGGAGGTCGAACAGCGTGGGACAAGGGCTTCGGTCGTCCCGCACGCCGCTCCGACGGTACACTTCAAGGATCGCGAGGTGCAGGAGCTTCGTCGCCCGCGGAGGAAGATCGAACACCTGGACGAGCATGTCAGCGACGCGCGGCGCCCAGTCTGCTGGATGCACGCCGGTCGGCACCTGCAAGGGGTTCAATCGCAGCTTCCGTGCAGGGACGACGATCAGCGAGACGCCGACCCGGCTCAGGTAGGGTCGCAGCAGTGCGTATTCCCTCTTCCGGAAGTCGAACAGCCAGCTCCCGCGCACTCGCGGCGTGATCTGCAGAATCCGGAACCGGCAGCTTGTCGTCTTGCCTGACCCAGATCCCCCGACGGTCAGCGTATGCGCGTTCAGGAACTGGAGCGGAAACGACAGGCGGTGTCCGTGCGAATCGACCCCAGCGACGATCTCTCCTTCCTCGAGGTGCGGCACGAGAAACGGTCCCTCGAAGGCCTGTGTAACCATGTGGTCGTGGACTCGCCCGTGCAGCAGGCGCACGACGAAGGAGTCGGCGACACCAAGCGCCACGGCCTGGCGCACAGCGAGCCCGACGTCATCCTCGAGGAGACGGTTCTCATGCGCGTACAGGAGTTCGCGCAGTAGTGGTGAGAGCTCAGGATGCACCATGGCTCCTGTCGAAGGCTACAAACGGGGCGAGGATGAAACGGACAAGACGCTGGATAAGGACCGTTCGCCGGTTCGACTCATGACACGCGTGGCAGAGACGCTTCGGTTCTTCTCGGCCGTGCTCCTGCGGGAAGATGCTGTGTCGAGCGCAGATCGGCTTGCGGCACAGAACGCAGTGGCCGAAGCAATCGACGCACGATGTCGTGCCGTCTGGGCAGACGCCACAGAACCCGCCGACCGGTTTCAGGCAACCACAGTCCGCAGCCACAAGTCGCCGGACCGTGTGGGATTCCAAGCAGCCCTGGGGCGACAGCACGTGTAGCGTGTCCTGATTCTGAGCCGCACGTTGCGTGTTGCTCCAGGGATCCTGGATGACATCGTGCTGGTGCTCACTCCGAATCGGTTTCATGGCCACACCTACCAGGAACCAGGGAAGAGGACTCGCGTGCACCAAGACCAAGCGTGTTGCAAGAACCGGAATGTGAACAGGATGAGGAATACGCTGAGCATCAGGCCATTGAGAAACAGCGCGCACCAGAGAATGAACCGAATGAAGCGGCGCAGGAAGTCGAGGACGTGGTCGGTCCACGGCGTGCGACGAGGGACGTGAAAGGATGTCATGGTTTGCCACCTGGGTGCATGCGCACCTATGCGCCGATGCGGCGCGCATCGGCCAACAGCCATCGGGCAATGGTCGGTTGCGGGACGCGTGTCAGGCGTGCCAACTGAGGAAGGGACATGTGCTCCTCCCGGTGAAGAAACCGAATCCACTGTTGCAGCAGGAACGGGTACCTCTTCCCACGGAGCTTGCGATCGAAGTGCGAGAAGCCACAAGCTGGACAACGGAGGAAGGACTTGCCGCAGTGCTGAGGCTCCTGCAGCAGATCGAGCCGGCCGCACACGGGGCATGCCCACGGCTCGCTCGGCAGGCGTCGCAGGAGGATCAGGGAGCAATCGTCGTGCGTGCGTGACAGGAAGTGCTCGGTGATCGTTTCCCGCAATACCTCCTCCACGTCCTCCTCTGATTGTGCACTGAGCCATCCTGCCATCTGGTCTACGGCCGCGGACACTCGCTTCGACGCGCGATCGTAGAGAACATCGGCAGATCCATCGGACATCACGGCGAGGCCCGTGGTCGTCGCATCCAGCGGGTGAAGTGCAGACCTGGTGTGCGATGCCGCATCCTTGCAGGTCACGAAGAAGGTCGTGCACTTGGAGGAACCGTTCTCAGGAGCCGAGAGCACCTCGCCCGAGCCGGTTCCAAGATGAACGATGAGTCCGTCACCGACGTGCACGGTTGCGACGTGGTTGTCGGCGAGGACCAAGGCGACGAGCGTGCAGGCGTAGTCGTCGAGGGAACCGCCGCGTTCCTGCTGTACCGAAGTAATGGCCGAGCAAGCGACGGCGATGATGTCCTCCGGGGGAAGCCGGCTCTCCAACATCTGAGTGGCATGGTGCAGGAGGAATGACGCCATGGACTGCGATACGGCTGCGGCGCCATGCTCCGAGAGACTCGCGCTGCCCGCTCCATCGCACACGACGGCGCACACATGCCCTCGATGATCTCGCCGGACGGCAACGGCATCCTGGCACGGCAAGTCCATGTGGATGTGGCTTGCGCCTCGCAGTGCTGCAGCCGCGACAGCCCAGGTGTCGGGCTCGGGCAGGCTCAGGAGCGCCTGGTTGAGGCGGTGCAGGGTCTCGTTGAGCTGGGCCTCGAGATCAGCAGGTGGCTGGTAGTCTTCGCGCGCGGCACTCTGCTCCCGTCGCAGGCGACGGCGCTCCGCCCGACGGTGCTTGCTGGCCAAGCCCTTCAGGGCCGTGAACAGGTACCCCTTGAGAGATCTCGGTTTACGTCGGTCGAGGCTCAGGGCTTGGAGCCACGTGTCCTGCACGACGTCGGCCGCATGGCTTGCGCCGACCAGGTCGACGGCGAGCCGGCGCATGGCCAGGGTCACCTTGCGGAGGTCTGCTTCGGGCGAGGGCGGCATGGAGGCGAGAGGAGCGAGCCATCTGAACGTACCCGTGCGAGGTGGAGGGGATGCAGAACCCCTCGGTCCGATCCCGCCAGCCGACGTTCAAGTCCGGAGGTCACCAGGGCGCCAAGTCCCTCCTACTTGGTCAATGGCCTCGGCAACTGTCGACTATCCTTGGTTGCAACGGAATACTGTTCACCTAGCGAGTCGGTCTCTGCGCGACTGAGCTGCCCAAGCAGATGCAGGCACAGAAGTAGCGCCGTTCTGTTGTGCTTGACCTCCATTCGTCCCTTGTTCCACATCAGGGCATCGAAATGTGCTCCGTTGAGCGCAAAGTCGATCTTCCGTCCAAGTTGTGCCAGAACATCAAGTACTCCTCGGGCTGAGAGCCTCTGGTAGAGCGAAGCGATCAAGACCAAGCCGACTGGACGGAACAGCAAGCTCAGGCGCTTCTCACGTAGGGCTTTCAGGCTGATACTCTTGTCGATGAAGAAGCTACGAAGGTCGGGAAGGTGCTCTATCATGAAGTCGTAGAACGACACTGCAATACTGAGCAGCGCGCTGACGTTCACCTCGTCAGACTCACTCGTCCCCCGCCTTTTGCGGTACAGACTCTTGAGCTTCCTGTTCACCTTCACGAGAGTAAGGAGGTTCGTGAAGTGCTCAGTATCGTGCGGATCTAGATTCGAGACCTCCGTCAACGATATCAGACCACGGAATCTCCTGTAGCCAGCATACAGCCTGCGCGCCACAATAGCGCAGATGTCATCCTCGTCAATAATAGCCAAGTCTCCTTTGGAGACAGGCACCGCCCTCTTGTTGATGTCGGAGAACAAACGTCTCGTGCGCTTCTTGCCTGCTAAGTCATCGATGTGCGCCACGAATACTACTGGAAACTGATCGGACGCAAGCACTCGCTCAGCTTGCGGCAGTTCCTTCTGCTCGGCCCAGACATCGCAGATCGCCTTCGTACGGTGTTGACCGTCTATCGCGAACATCTTTTCCTTGCCAGTCATCCGTAGGAGCCCCATGGACTCGTGCAGCGCGCCGAGTTCGACAGGGGATACATCCAGCCTCTTGCCGTGCATCGCCTTCAAATCGAACTCAAACCAGTCCGGCACGCTGTCGAACACGCCGACTATGATGGCATTGAAGAAGCGAGACTGAGTACTCTTCAGGTAGCGAGCGATCTTCTTTACGCGATCGCGAAGACGTCTCTGTAGGAAATCCTCAAGCTTCTCCTCTTCTCGAATGGACTTCGCCGTTGTAATGGAAGCTGCAATCTGTTCGGCAGTCATGAGCGCAGAGTAGTACACCCAGTCACCCATGACGCCGCGCAGACACGGAAACAAGGTGCCCTTCATCGCTACACGGCCCCCCATGCCTTCTGGGCGTTCTTTATCGGAACGGGGAAATCACGCCTTCCGGCCCACGGATAGAAGTACCCGTGCATAGCTTCCTCCAGTGACTCTAGCTTGGCGTGAGAGAGTCTGAGCAGAGTGTAGACCACATACACTACCGGGTAATATAGCTGAAGGTTCTTGTGAACGTTCTTTCGTTTTCTGACTTGCTCCAAAGAAAGGTAATCTTTGAGGCGCTGACGAAGCGGTCGCAATGAACCGTGCTCGCCGGAGATTCCGACATAGAAAACGAACTGCGGTAGACTCTGAATCAGAAAGCCAGGGCGAACCACAAAAAGATACAGCCCAGGAAGCTTGGCATTCATTGTTGAGAGGTGAGAATGAAGTAACGTGTACTTCACCTCTGTCCACCTGAAGGTCTGGCTCTGAAGGGCAGCCTGATAGTCCTGCCAGTACTTGGGGCTGATAACAAGGGACTGCCGATAGGTCTTCCAGTGGACATCGTCATCCATGCTCATGTGTTTGACGTGCCCTTGCCGTAGGTCTGCGTCCAGGAGATCGAGGGTGCTCTGCTTCATCGATAACGACTACACCAAAGTTGGTCACTCGCTTCCGCTATGGCTGCCAGGCTTGGACTTCCACTGGTGCGTCAGATCCATGGATTCTCGTTACAGCAACTCCCGTAGGTAGTTGAGACAGGCGCTTTGGATTGACCTTGCCACCCAGGAGTGCCTCCAGCATCTTTGGCTTCTCAAGGACACAGGAGAAGACAATGGAAAGACCCATCTCGCGCGCGAAATTGTACTTTGGTTGATCGAAGTCGTCAGGTGACTGCGAGAAAAGCCAGATACCAACGCCTTTGGATCGGACCTCACGGACCATCTTCTCCAAAGTCGGCTGCTTGCACGGCAGGTAGTGATGCGCCTCGTCGATGACGATGATGAGACGCATCTCGCGGTTGTTGTCCTTGTCCAGGGGGGCGTCTGGCATCGCCATGATCTCTGCGTACAGGCGGTCGAGCGTGAGAAACACCGCGAGCTTGCGAAGACCCTCCGGCAGTGCGTGGATGTCGATGACGTGCGGGTGACGAAGGAACGCATGGTCAAGGCCATCGTTCGCACGACGAAAGAGGGGGAAGTCCGTGAACTCCCTCAGGCAGAGAAGGAGAGAGTCCTCGGTCCAGTCGTTGTCCTGGTATTGCCGTTCGGCTGCCTCCACGACGTCCTCAAGGTCCGGCGTACCATTGGGTGCCTGGACGTAGGCTTCGCGGATGATCTCAAGGCAGTGGCTTTTCTGCTTGGCACCCAGCCCCCGGACGACCGATCCGATGGTGTCACGAAAGCGATGCGCGGCGATACCGATTGCATGGTGATTGCGCTCGCCGATGGCAAGCGGTGCGAAGGGGATCCTGGTTCCGGGCAAGCTGACAACGCGCGCCCCGGTGGCAGTGATGAAGTCTCGGTTGCCGGCGATATCACCTTTGGCGTAATCGAAGATGAGGAAGGGCAGCGGACGCTTGGGAGTCGTGGTTTGGTGAAGGAGGGAAAGCCCCGTGCGCGTCTTCCCAGTGCTGTTCCTGCCCATGATCGCCAAGTGAGGTGTGCGTCCTGGGCCGTTCAAGGAGTGGAGCACCGGCGTTGCTGTGCCGACTGCGTGACCGAGGTTGAGGACTACGCCACATCCCTGCGCTGGGGTGGTGGCTGAGATTCGGGAGGCGCCCTTGCCCTTCGTTTGGTCGAGTGACGTGCACTGGTCCAGTAGGAAGAGAAGGAGCTCATCACCGCGCTTGTTCAGACGATCGTACTGTTCACGGATCAAACGTAGGCCGCGCTCGACGTGCACCTTGACGATCTTGCGCAGACGCTCGTCAGGCACTGGCTCCCTGTATCGCTGTCGGATCAGCGCCAGCAGCACGGGTTCGTCGTCACCGAAGATCATCTGTCGCGTGTGCTCCATGCCGTCGGAGTCGAAGTCCGCGTCCTCGTCCGGCGGCTTGTCGAGGCTCAGAGACCATCCCAGTGCAGCTCGCGACCAGATGTTCCTCTTGATGCCAGTTGCTCGGTTGATGCGCTCAAGGAACTCGTGCGCGTCACTCGTGGTCTTGAAGCGTTCCATTGCCTTGGACCTAGAAGAAGTAGCCTGGGCGGATCACGGTTGAGTCCTTCGCGCTGTCGTGGTCGAGGCGGTACTGGCGAGCCACGAACGGCTCAAGCCGCTTCGCCCACTCGACGTCCACCTCCTTGTCCGTCGACAGAACGATGACCTGGTGGCCTGCGTGTGGGAGGTACTTCTCGAAAAGCGCACGGCGGTTCGTGGAGTCGAGGCGCCCAACAGGCGTGTCGATGAGGATGGGGAGTTCTCGGTCGGATGCACGCGCGAGCCCCCAAAGGAGGGACAGCGCGTACATCTCCTTCATTCCTGCACTGAAGACGCGCTTCTCCAGGGAGCGTCCTTGGGCGTCCTTGAGAATGATCTTCAAGGTGTCAGGATCGATCTCGACGGACTGAACGGGGTCCTCGGGCCTGCGGAGCTTCGTGTACATCTCATCGAAGCGATCGCGCAGCGCTCCGAGCTTTCCCTCCGCCAGTTTCTTGATGAAGGCGTCCAGAACACGTCGTGCTTGCTGTGACACCTTGATCGTGCGCTTGGCCTCGGCAGACTTTGCGCGGTTCTCCTGGCTCTTTTCGATCTGACGCTGCCGCACAGCGAGGTCTGCCTGCAGCCGATCAATGTCTGCCGTCAGAACACGCACCTCTTCGTCGAGCTTGCCGATACGCTCGTCGATGTCCTGCTTGTCCTTCAAGAGGGTGCCGACTTGTGGGTCGTCAGAAGTGGACGGGAGCTTCAGCGTCACGTCGCGGAGCTCCGTCGCGAGCCTCTCCCGTTGGTCGATGGCTTCACGAAGGACGCCTGCAACCTGAGCCAGCTCGCGAAGGCGGCCCAGGATTCGGTCACGCTCACCTTCACCAACATCGTGCAACCGCCGGCTCTGCTCTACAGGTTGCTGGAGGCCGAGAACCTCGTGCGCGACTTGAATGAACACCTGGGAGTAGTGGGCGGTCTGCGCCGCCGAAAGATCGGTTCCCTTTGGCCCCTTGGGAGGTTCGCGAAAGACCTTGTGCTCGATGACCCTGAGTTTCTCGCGTAGGTTCGCCACGGCTTGCGGTGTGGCAACGCCTCGCTGCTCCTCAAGCAGTTGATGCTCGAGTTCCAAACGAAGTCCTTGCGACAGCATAATAGGAACTGGTTCGAAGCTCCTGCGAACGGCCTCCTTCGCGTCTTCGAGCTCCCGCTCCAGCCTTGCCTGCTCCTGAAGCAGCTGACCACGTTGGGATGCATAGGGACTAGCGATACGCCGAAGCTCGTCCTCTGCCCTCTTGCGGTTTGTGCGAAGGTCTTGGATCTCGCGCTCGCATTCTGCTTTCTGGTCCAGCTTTCTGTCAATCTCCCCCTGGATTCGCTCGGACTCCTTCTGGAGATCAAAGAAATCAACTCCACCGCCAGCCACATCTGCGGGATCTACGTAATCGGCAACATGCTTCTTGAGGTCGTCGCGCAACTGCTTGTACACATTGATGTGTAGAATGTCCTCGATGGCGTTGACCATCGTCTTTTCCTCTTGTGTATCCTCTGCAAACTCCTGAATGCGCTCGCCATCGAAGAAGAAGAACGGAGCGACGCGAGGAGGTAGGATGCTGCGAACGAAATCCTGCCACGCGCCAGAACTACTGTCATGGATCCAATCGATAGGGCGGCCGTTCTCGAGGATCGTGAGCTGGGCGTTCTCTGCTCGTCTCTGTGGGACGTTGACTTGCCACTTCCGTTCGATGCGAAAGTGGCGGTCAGCAGTCCCATCAGACGCGGAGAGCTCAAGCGCGACCGCATAGTCATTCTGCCCTTCGTCAAGTGCAGCCCGGTTGAGGCGATCGCTGACGGCCTTCAAGTAGTTGGGTCGAGTGTGAATGTTCGGAAGATCATTGTCCTCATAGAGCGCATAGTTGATGGCTTCATGGAGCGACGTCTTGCCGCGGCCGTTGTCTCCCCCAATCAAGATGAGCGGCTTGTTGCGCTGGGGCGACGGAGAAAGGTCGATCGTGTGCTTACCCCTGAAGCGCTTGAAGTTCCGCAGCTCAAGGCGTTCGATCGTGACGCGCTTCCACGTGGACATGGTCAGGAGTCCTTGTCCTTTGTCTCCTGGCGCACGATCTCTCGCATCTCCTCCGGCAGCCCGTGCCGCCGCTTCAGATGGCTGAACCGCTCCTCGACATCGCGAAGACGCAACATCATCTCGAAGGACACGCCCTGCTCCTGGCAGACCTTGCGGAGCAGTTCGTCTTCCGCGCTGAGTGGAGTATCGACGTTGTTGTCTGGTGGCATCGGCGTCTTCTCGTAAACATGCTTCCAGATGTGGACGACTGTGTCAGGAGGTTGTGGGTTGTGTTCCTCGTGCGTCCAGATCTCTTGGATAGCGGCCAACTCATCACCGTCAATCAGCGACAGACCAGACTGCTGCTGCGCCTCGAGCAGTCTGCGCAGGAGATCTCGCCGTGTCACGTGGGTGAAGGGACCAGTATTGGTCATCTGTTCACCGGTAGACTTCCGAATGGGTACGCTGCCGTTCCTGCGGAGGTCATAGCGCGCACCAGCCTTGTTCCGGACATCCTTGAGGTAGTCACGGAAATCCAGGAGCGGTTCAAGGTGGTCCTCGCCCGCGTCAACGAGCGCCTCCATCGAGCGATCTTTCTCGACGACGGTGCAGACCCAGCATCCGAAGCGGCTTTGACCGCAAGACGGCGTCGAAGTGTCGATGACGAGAGGACACTCCCCTCCGCCAGCTTGCTTGTAGAGCGCGACCAGCGCGCGATTGTCTCCGCCCCAAGGAGATGGAACCTGCAGGAGGTAGGTCCAAACCTCGTTCACGGAAAGGTCCTCCAGGGGCGTGTAGACCCACGCCTTGGGCAGGTCGGTGTGCGGCCGGAATCGCTGGCCCTCGATCTTGGATGCCGCCATGGTCTGGGCACGTGTCGCGCTCTCGTCCTTTCGCGCCCCCAGCACCACGACGACCGCGCCCGTTCGGTCCACGATGGTCTTGATGAAGTGGCTCGACGGGAGGATCTTGAGGCGATCGGTGCACCAACGGAACTTGGTGCTCGGCGAGGGGTACCCGCGGCCGATCAGACCGACCCAGAAGGAGTCGTTGAGCTTGGGGAAGACCAGGTGGGTCGTGATCGGGAGCCGGTCCTGCTCGGCTGCCTCACCGATGAGCGCAAGCTCCTTCCGGATCCTCTGGGAGATGGAGGGGGCTTCCACGCGGGTGTCCGAGGCCAGGACGAAGACCGGCTTCTTCCGGTCGCTCGCGGGCAGGCGTGCCAGCATGTAGTAGACGAACTGCAGGAGCGCCGTCGAGTCCTTCCCGCCGCTGAACCCTAGGACCCACGGCCGGTCGTCCGAGAGGTAGGACGCCCGGAGGTCGGCCAGCACGGACGGCGCGAAGTCGGCTCGAATCTCGGACCGCTCCGTGTGCCCGAACCGCGCGAGGAGGGCCATCGGGTGCTGCGAGGGGGTGGGCATGCTTCTCCCGGAGCATCTTGCCTGCCGATCAGGGCCAGGTCCAGTGGAACGAAGAAGATGCTCCCACCAACGGCAGGGTCTCAGGGTGACGGCGGAGAGCAGGTCGTGATCCCGTGCCTCGATCGCAGGTCGTCGAGGCCCGAGAGACCCTCAGAACTGCTTGACCTTGGGGACCGTGCCGCGCAAGGTGCTGAGGCGTTCGCGGCGTTCCTTCCGCGGGTTGAACCACCATGGATCATACGATCACGAACATCAGCCAGTACTTCCGGGTCGTGGAGAAGCACCACGTGAAGTGGTATCGATGGTTCTACCGCGGGCATAGCGACGTAGCATACCGTCTCGTACCGAAGGTCGGGCGACCACAGTATGTCAGCAAGAAGGTCGACGACATCCGCCTGTTTGCTGCATGGAAAAGGCACGCCGTCGCCTTCATGCCGCCCGGGCCGCGTGAACTCTCAGATTGGGAGCTGCTCGCCGTTGCTCAACACCATGGCCTAGCCACGCGATTGCTCGATTGGACGTTCAACTCCCTTGCCGCTCTCTACTTCGCTACCGGTGCGGACGCCAGCATCGACGAGAAGACAGATGGTTGCGTCATAGCGCACTACTCCGAGAAGCGTCCTCTCGACAGTCCCGCAGGTAGCCCTTTCAACCGGAAAGGTGTATGCCGGCTCAGGCCAGGATCAGTCACTCCGAGGATTAGCCGTCAGGGAGGCATATTCACCTTGCATGGTCCGCCAGATGTAGACCTGGCAAAGGTGCTGCCCAGGAATGACCACCTTGAGAAGATCATCGTCAGAGGTAAGGCCAAGCGCAAGATCGCACAGCAGCTATCGCACTGGGGCGTGAATCGCCTTGCGCTATTCCCAGATCTCGATGGACTGTCCACTCACTTGAACTGGTCATTCCAGACTCTCAGCTACTCGTGACAGACACCACCCGAGACTACTACGAAAGAAGTGCCTCGACGTATGCGTCGCGCACCAGTGGCTCGGACCTCGCTCATCTGTGGACTGCGTTCTCGCGACGGGTCCCTCGTGGAGCGCGAGTGCTTGACCTCGGTTGCGGCTCGGGGCGCGACCTGCGGGAGCTTTCACGACGAGGCTATGAGGTTGTTGGCCTCGACTACTCACGGGCCCTTGCTGCAATCGCATCGAAGCTCTCAAAGCAGAGGGTGATCGTGACCAGGATTGAGGATATGGACTTCCACCGTGAGTTCGACGCAATTTGGGCGGTGGCGTCCCTACTGCATGTGCGCCGAGAGGACATCGACCGCGTTCTCCAAGCTATTGCACGAGCTATACGACCCCGCGGCCACTTGTTGACTTCCATGCAAGTTGGCGCAGGCAGCGAAGTATCGGCCGATGGCCGACTCTTTGAGATGTACACTTCTGATGAATGGGAGGCACGCCTTCATCATGCGGGATTCCAAATGCTTGAGTGTATCGACACTCCATCCCGAGGTACGCGAGACGTCCCGATCAAGTGGATGGCACACGTGAGCTATCTCAAACCTGGTGGTGTCTCCAATCACTGAGCTTGTTCAACCGACACCTTTATATACCAGCTCGCACCCCCGACCTGCATGGAACGCATCGAGCGCATGCAGTTGGAGGCAATCCGTCGTCATCTTCATCATGAACTTCTTCAGATCGAACGACTCCTCAAGACTGCGCAGCCGGCTCGTCGCCTCTCTGACCAGGATGCGAGGAAACGCGTCGTTGCGATCTGTCAGGCCATCAAGTCGCGCGGGGGTTCCGTGACCAGGGACCAGCTCCGCGAGATCTGCCAGAAGCACAAGCTGCGGTTCACGACCGTGGGCGCGCTGTTCAGGAACGGTTTTCTCCGCATGGCAGGCGAGAAAGCGAGCCTGACGAAGCGCGGCCTTGCCATGAGAAACTAGTCGCCGGAACGCACTGAACATAAGCCAAAACAATCACCATGCACGAGTTCGACGACTACGTAGCATCCGCCCGGGTGTTCGTCTGCCACGCGGCATCGAACCCAGATGCCAAGGGAGCGGTTGCCCGCAGCCTCAAGGGTGAGGGTTTCACGGTATGCTCGGACTCGGAGATCCCTGCCGGCGCCAAATGGCGGGCCTCGATCGAAGCGCAGATCGCGTCGTCGCACGTGCTGGCGGTGGTGTGGTCCAAGGAGGCGATGAAAAGCCCGTGGGTCGCCTACGAGATTGGGTTCGCTCGAGGACAGGGCGTCCCCATCTTTGTCGTGACTGCCGATGACACGCCTGTCCATGGCATCGTGGATGATATTCAGGCCACGCGGTTGAAGGGCGCTGCTCGCAGGCTTCGGAATGGTATCGCCTCCCTCATGAGTGGTAGCCACGGCGGCCCTCTCACCGTCGAAGTGGCTGATGACCCTCTGTCGCGGTCACAGAAACTTGCCGCTGCAGCGGAGCGTCTTGAAGGGGCCGCACTTGTACGCCAAGTTGCCGTCTTCTCCTCATTCTCCATTCCGAGCGAGAATCCGGACCTGAACCCTGCTCCATGGGTCCTTCGCGAAGGAGAAACCCCCCGCTTGGCCGAGCATCGTAGGCAGCAATATCATGAGCGAGTGCAACTTGAACGACATGCGTTCGAGGCAGGTGCCCGCTTGGTTCTCTGCCCGCACCGCCTGCGCCGTGGAATCCAGGAGACGCTTGGCAGGCTTGCAACTCTCCGCGAGTTCCTCGGGAGCGCAAAGGCCGACAGGGTTTGCCGTCCACATCGTGGAAGCCGTTCCGTCGGGAAACAGAACGATCCTAGGTGACCGACTGAACGCAGAGGCACATGCGGCGGGAAAGCACGGCTTCGCGCACACCGTCTTCACTGTACATGCGCCAACGATTCTGCGTCAGATCAGAAACTTCGACAGGTCACATAACTGGCCGAGGCTCGACGACATGGGTTCCTTGAAAGCCACTCGTCGCAAGGCGATTGAGAGAATCGATGCGCTAACCAAGGAGCTTGCTTCCCAGTGACACCCAATGCACCTTGGCCGAGCACGAGCACTTCTGGGGCATCAATTGCTTAGTGCCTGCCGAATGGCAGTTGGATCCATCGGAACCACGTCGATACCGGAAAGGGACTTGGGAAGAGCGCCCGTTGTCTGCGGAATCCGAACCGCGACGACTTTCTTGCGACCTGAGCGCGCGTGGTTCACTTCGTAGTCGACCCAAGCATGATTGTGTGTGGCGTTGCCGACGAGCACGATCACGGCCGATGCACCCTGGAGAAGGGGACTCAATTGACTCCGTATCGCAGAGGGTCCCTGCTGTCGGACGTCCTCCGTTTCGCCCGTGACAACCACGCCCGGCCCAAGCTTGCCCGCCACAGCCCATGCGCGGAGCGTGTCGCGAGCACCAAGATCTTCATAGACGTGACTTAGAACAACACTGGCTGGCATTGGAGTATGGTGGGAGGAACAGGTCACTGATTCATGCTTGCATGGCCGCCCCCGGGTACCGAGAGCGAATAGCGATTGCCTCATCGACCCAGCGGGCGATTTGCGTACTGATCGTGTCGTAGACCTGTCTGCTGTCGTAGCCGGCGGGGTCATTCGCCTGAACGACGTAGCCCAGACCGTTGTCGAGGAAGGGGTTGTTGCCCTTCACGGAAGACTGACCGTTGCGATCGAGGAGCTTGTGAATGTAGACTCCCACAACGCCCTTGCCGAGTTCCCACGCTTTCTTGATCTCATAGTTGATCCACTTGCGCCCTGCAGTTGCGGCGCCGATCAACACGACGGCGCACGACTTGCCCTTCATCTGGTCGTCGATCCATCGCTGGATCGCTGCGTCGCCGCCGCGCGTGACGGCCTCCCAGTCGTTGTCCGACACGGGAGCGTTGCCCTCGATGACGCCGATGTTGCGAACCTGAGAGGCTCGCCAGTTGTCCGGGACGTAGTGGAAGCTGAAGAAGAGGCGTGGTGCCATGGGAGTCTCCGCTATTTCCTGCTGAGCACGAGCATGACCATCACCACAAGCACCGTCAAGACGATCGTGCCGTGAAACAGGCGGAGCGTCACGGACCAGGAGGCCGACCACCATGTCGTCGTGCCGCGGAACTTGCTGACGACCATCGCGTAGTCGATGGCCTCCGGGCTGCGCTGGCGCACCTCGTCGTACAGCTTCCGAAAGAGCCGCTCCTGCCAGAGGAAGTACCCGTCCAAGCCCCAGAAGGCGAAGGCAGGGAAGTACGCGATGTAGACGAAGGTCGGGTTTGCACCGGTGGCAGCCAGGGCGAACAAGCCCGACACGAGCGTGACGCTCCAGCCCTTGAGCAGGAAGGAGTTGGTCGACAGCCTGGTGATGACCGCCTGGATGAACTCGAGGTGCTTTCGCTGGTCGTCGATGGTCAAGGAAGAGCCTCCAACGCAAGGCAGTGTACCGTGAACGCTGTCGGCGGTCATGCTCGGACGTTGAACGGATGCTAGAACCAGCTCGCGAACAGCGGATGCTGGCCGTCGTCGATCGCTCGGCGAACAATCGCGTACGCCTGCCGGAAGTCGGCCATGTAGCCACAGTGGTTGTGTCGGTGGCGTATCGCGTCGCGGAGCGCACGTCTCGCGTCACGACGGTAGCAGGCATCGAGCCATTCGCACCAGTTCTCTCTGCCAGCCTTGGCGTCTCTGAGAATCATGGCCGCCAGCTGGGGCGTGGCGTAGCCGAGCGACTCGCAGATGATGTGGCTGACGGCTCGGGGATAGCGCCGCAGGTACTGGTCTGCTGACGCGTCGTTGGATAGGGGCATGGGCATCACCTCGAGAGTGCGAGGCGAAGACGGCTTCTTCAGCTTTGCACTGAACTGAAGTACCCTGTGCAGCACAACAAAGCATAAGAAGGAGCGAGCCTTCTCCATGCCGAGCATATCAGCGTTGCACTGAAGTGCAGCATCAAGAGGTTCTCAAGGAACTGCGGGGCGTGGTGAGAGCGCTTCTCTACTTTCCTACAGACCCGGGACTTCTTCGCTGCTCATCAGTGCAAAGCACATAAGCTGGATGTGCTCAGGGGGAACCATGGAAGACGACTACATTACGACCAAGAACAGCGAGCGCTACTTGCAGAACGCACTGCAGCGGTTCCTTGAGCGGCCCGACGTGAGTGCTCGGAACAAGGAACTCGTGGCAACATACCTTCGAGAGTCGGGCCTCGGCAAGACTGCTCGCGGCCGGGCGAAGACGAAGATTGGGTATGCACGGCGCGTCAGCTACCTGAACTCACTGGACACACTCGTGACCTTCGCCCAGAAGGATCTGGACAAGATCGAGCAGCAAGACATGGAGTTGTTCATCGAGGCACTGGAGGCCGGGAGAATCAAGTCTCGTAAGCGCTTCGTTACAGGCAAGGGCTACTTCAGGGAGGGGGCGCCGTTGAGCGAGCGCTATGTCGTCGACATCAAGATGAACATCCGCCGGTACTACAAGTACTTGCTGGGGAACTGCCAGACATTCCCACCGCTTGTCGATTGGATCGACGTCAGTCTGAAGGAGAAACAGGTGCAGGCGTTGACAGAGCAGGAAGTGCAGCAGATGGTGGATCGTGCGAGGACGGCGAGGGAGCGGGCACTCGTTCAGGTCCTCTTTGACAGCGGATTCCGTCTCGGCGAACTCCTCAACGTCCGGTTGCGGCACGTGACGTTCAGAGAGATCGATCAGGGACACCGGTGCTACTTCCTGCACGCGCCGTACTCCAAGACTTTCCCGAGGACCGTGGTCCTGCCGATGCCGGAGAGCACGAAGTGGTTGACGTATTGGTTGAGGGAACATCCGGCCCGACCAGAGATCAACGCGGACGGCACGTTGAAAGCCGGGGACTTGTCAGCGCAGCTGTTCCCGCTGACGGCCACGCGGGTGGAGATGATCGTTCCGAAACTTGGTCAGGCGGCGCTCGGCAAGCATGTCTGGCCGCACCTCATGCGTCACACGTCAGCGACGTACTGGGCGAACAAGCTACCCTACTTCAAGTTCTGTAAGCGCTTCGGCTGGACCATGACGAGCAAGATGCCGAAGCGGTACATCGATGCTGCTGGCGTGGACGAACTCGACGCCGCCCGCATCTACCAGGTGGAGAGTCGAGGACGACAGGCGCAACAGGACGACCTCAAGCGACGCCTCTTGCGTGCGATGGAGACAGTCCTTGACCCGGAGGCCGAGCAGAGTCCGCCTGCTGGCTACCAGTGGATTCGCGGTCCGCATGAGAAGAAGGCGACGGAGAGTCCCGACTCGTGACGGTCGACAAGCTGCTGCGGAAGCTGGAGCCGTTGATCCCGGAGGAAGTGGCGACGTGGCGCCGTGCGCTGCCGATGCTCAAGGACGAAACGAGGAAGCTGGTCGAGCGGCAGATCCGTGTTCGGGCTCAGCGTCTCCTGGGTGCGAGTGATCGACTACTGCTGCCTCCGCCATCCGAGCAGGCAAGCAAGGGGATGTTCAACCTCGGCACCGTGCTCTACACGAAGGCGCTGTGGCCGTTCGGGCTGACGGCTGGAGAGCTGCTGCAGCATGTCGCGATCTTCGGACGGTCAGGAGCAGGCAAGACGAACCTGGTGTTCCATCTGCTCGAGCAAGTGATCGAGCGCAGGGTGCCACTGTTGTTCCTCGACTGGAAGCGGACAGCCCGTCATCTCCTGCCGCGGCTCAAGCGTGGGGTTCACGTGTTCACGCCTGGCAGGTCCATCAACCCGTTCCCGTTCAACCCACTGATTCCTCCGCCGGGCATGGAACGGCATCTCTACATCCAGCAGCTGCTCGACATCCTGGGGAGCGCCTACACGCTGGGGGACGGAGCCAAGAGCCTGCTGTTGCAAGCGATCGAGTCTGCCGCACGCGCGACGGAGTCGGCCACGTTCGCGGACGTGCTGAAGGCCCTTGAGGGACAGGATGTCCATGGGCGAGCGCACGGGTGGCACGCGTCTGCTGTTCGTGCACTCCGGAGCCTCACGTTCGGCGACCTGCTGACGACGAGGGAGGAGGATCAACGGTCGCTGGTGCACCAGCTCCTGCACGGGAACTCTGTTGTTGAGTTGAACGGGCTGAACGAAAACGCGAAGGCCTTCCTGATCCCGATGCTGCTGCTGTGGCTCTACCAAAGCCGGCTGGGATCGACAGATCGAGAGCAGCTTCGGCTCGTGGTTGTCATCGAGGAAGCGCACCACGTGTTCTACGGCGAACGTCTCCGTGCCCAGGAGTCCGTCATGGAACGCCTGCTGCGCCAGTGCCGGGAGCTAGGCATCGCCTGCATCATCGTCGACCAGCATCCCCACCTGATCTCCAGCGCTGCCTTGGGCAACTGTTTCACCACGGTGTGCATGAACCTGAAGGACCCGAGGGACATCAACCGCGCCGCTGCCCTCTGCCTGCTGGAAGACGAGGACAAGGAGGGGTTGAGCACGCTGGCGGTAGGCCAGGCTGTCGTGAAGTTGCAAGACCGCTGGCATCATCCGTTCCTGATCCAGGTGCCGCTGATGCAGGTTGAGAAGGGAGCGGTGACCGACGATCGCCTCCGCGATCTGATGGCGTCGAAGCCAGGTTCGGGCGGATCTCGGCTTCCTGTTGTGGTTCCTGGTGAGGTTCGGCAGGTTCGGCTCTCGGATCTGGGCCGTGCACCTGATGCGCTCCGCTTGCTTCAGGATGTCGTTGACCATCCCCACGACGGCGTCAAGGCCAGGTATCGCCAGCTGGCCGTGAGCGTGGACCGCGGCAACCGGTGGAAGCGGCTGCTGCTGGAGGCTGGCTTCTTGGAGACGGCGACCGCGAACCTCGGTCGAACCCGTCGCGCGCTGCTCCGACCCTCACCGGCCGCGAGGAAGCTGCTCGGGTTGGCGCCTGGGATCCGGCACGAGTCCTTGCTGCACGAGTTCTGGAAGCACTACCATGCCCGCGTGTTCCAGGATCGAGGCTACCAAGTCGAGATCGAGGCACCCCGGCCGAGCGGAAAGGGCCGGGTTGATGTGCTTGCTCGCAGAGGCGAGGAGACAGTGGCGATCGAGATTGAGACCGGCATGTCGGACGTCGTCGCGAACGTGAGAGCTGATCTGGCTGCTGGCCTTAGGCGGGTTATTGTTGTGGCATCCGATCGGCAAGTGCTTCACAAACTGACAGTGCAGCTTGCAGCTGCCCGACTCGCTCTTCCCGGACGGGTCTCTCCCCAACTGCCATGGTGAACGATGCTAGTACACCTTACCACAGGCTATGATGTTGAGATTCACGAACCCGACGGGCTTCAACACCTCTACCAAGCGATTTTTGGTGAAGTCCTGGAGCGGCTCGGCCCTGGTACGGAGAGGGGTCAGTTCTGGGAGCAGGTTCACATCGTCTGCATCTGTGAACTCCACTACGTCGCCGGGCAACTCCACCATCAGAAGAGCGCCCTGACCATCAATGACCTCCTGACGCACTTCCAGAGTTTCTGGAACGACGTAGGCGAGAGAATCCACAAGGATGCCGATTGAACTCCCCTGAGACTGCCGGGCCCATGGGTGATGAGACCGTCGCGATCAAGGTCGAGACCGGGAAGTCGGACGTCGTCGCGAACGTGAAGGCAGACCTGGCAGCCAGCGTGAGCAAAACGGTACTTCTGTGCCTGTCGGCGGTAACGGCAGAAGGTGGTCGAGCAAGCCATCGCTATGCACGAACTCATCGCCGGATCGCGCGTGCAAGTTGCCGTTCTTGGCACGGAGCTGTAGGATCGGGGTTATCATGGGCTCTCTCAACCAGTAGTCCGGACCTTCAGGGTTTCATGGGACTGGTAATTGGCGCGGTAACCCTCTTGGAGCGGCTGGCCGAAGCCCATTCCCCGTACGGCACCTATGGATAGCAAGCGCAAGCCTCAGGAGACTTCAACGGCGCACCTGCTTCCTTTTGAGAAGCTCTCTCCTGCCGATTTCGAGCGGCTCTGTCTCGCACTAGTTCAGCGTGAAGGCTATCCAGATGCCGAGCACTTCGGAGAGGCGGGCGCCGATGGCGGTCGCGACATAGTTGCTCGGAGAGCTGCGGAGCTGGTCGTTTTTCAATGCAAGCGCGTCAAGAACTTTGGGCCTCGTGACGCAGAACTCGAGATAAATAAGATCCTCGCGTTGCAGTCGCAGCCAACCACGCTAGTACTGATCGTTACGTGCGCGGTATCGGCCGCAACTAGGGAGCGTGCGGAGGCACTCTGCAATGACGTCCTTACGTGTCGATTCTGGGGCATCACGGAACTGGATGCCCGCACTCGCCGACATTGGTTGCTAGTGTGGCGCTTCTTTTCGTCCGCGCCTCGCATCCTCATTCGGACTGCATTGGCGTCGGTAGCGGTCGCGGTGATTCTGGGCGGCGTGTCCATTTGGCGGAGTCATCGACTGCAGTCGGACTTCGATGCGCAGCGAGCACTTGTGGTGACATTGACGGTGGCGTATATGCAGCAGCAGGCCGACGATGCCCGACTCCAGACTTCGCCCCAGGACCTGATTAGCCGAAGCATCCAGACGCTCGCAGAGCTGGACGGGCTATCGCCGGAAAAAACCATAGAATGCATCGGAAAGTTCATAGCGACAGTTCGAACGAACTCCGCCACGGACTTGGACAAGGCTCTGGCGGCATTTGCTGAGCAGCAGTTCGCCGTAGCGACTGACCTAGCATGTCAGGCGGGCGATGCGGCTCGTGTGCGGCGCCTTAGCGCAGAGGCAGCCGTTGCCACGGCGAGCGTCGCGGAAAGGGAGGCTAGAGTCTTGCAGGGCCGCGCCCTTGCCGCGAACCGCCTGTTCGGAGAAGCCGTTGTCGCATTCCGTCTCGCGGAGGCTGTTGTCACATTCGAGGATTCACCGGTTGCTGTAGGGCTAGTCCAGCTAGACCTAGGGCGTGCTTTCGCAGGTTGGGCAAACGTCTCCGAGGGCCCATCTGTTGCGGAGCGTCGGGGGGCGGCGATAGGAGCCTATCGGAAGGCAGTGGCGCTCTTTGAGCGACTAGCATCTACGGAACACCTTGTTACAGCGTTGAACGGCCTCGGTGCTACGTTGAGCGAGCATGGCCTGTGCGCTACCGGCGCGGATGCGACGCGAGCACTGGAGGAGGGTATTGATGTTATCGAGCGTGCCATGGCCTTGCACGGCATGGGTCGAACGGCGACTTCTGCCGCGCTGCACAACAATCACGGCGCAGCGTTGCGTGCATATGGCGATAGGGTCGAGCCGCCGGGGCAGGAAGCAGTTTTTGAGAAGGCGCTCGCGTCCTTTCGCCGTACGCTTGAACTATGCGTGAGGTCGCGGCGGCCCAGACCATGGGTGGTCCGTGACAATATCGGTATTGTGCTGCAGGATCTGGCGTATGCTAAAAAGGAGGTGGAGACGTTCTTGCCCTTGATACAGGAAGCAATTGAGACGCTGCGGACCAGCCTGCAGGAGGGGTTGCAGTACGGCCAGCCATCCGAGATTGCGTGGATTCAGAATGACCTCGGCGTTGCACTGAACCGACTTGGTAGCGTGACTGCTGGGGCCGAAGGCGAAAGGTTGCTCGCAGAGGCCGGTTCGCTTTTCCAGGCCTCCTTGCGAGTCCGGACGCGCGAGGCGCTACCTCAGGAGTGGGCTGCCACAAGAGTCAACCTTGGGGCAGTTCTGAAGGACCAAGGAGTGAGAGCAACCGGTGATGCGAGCGTGGAGCGGCTATCCGCAGCGGCGACCGAGTTTAGGTCGGCACTGCAGGTGTTTGCGCAGGATGCACTGCCATACGATTGGGTGCGCACGCAGAGACAATTGGCGACCGTGCTGATGTATCAAGGTGCTCGAGCGCCCGCGCTAGCGGGCGCAACGCCTTTGGAGGAGTCGGTAGTCGAGTTTAGGAGACTATTTGCGCAAGAAGCACCAGATCTGTCAGACAAGGAACTGGCGAGCGCGCGTATTGAGTATGGGTACGCACTATATGAGTGGGGTAAGCGCATCAAAGGGGAGAGAACTGCGGCGCTTTTGCGGGAGTCGATAGATGCATTCGAAGAGGCCTTGCAGGTTCTGGACCCGGAACACAATCGAGTGAAATGGGGGCGTGCGCAAGGTGGGCTTGGAGAGGCCGCGACGCAGCGTGCCGTGCTGTCAGCCGCGCCGAGTGCCCTGGAGCTGCTTACTCAGGCCGTGGATGCCTTTCGGTCGGGGCTCTCGGTGCACTCCGCTGAGAAGACGCCTGAGGAGTGGGTTCGGATGCAGATCAATCTTGGCATGGCCCTCGTTTACCAGGCGGCGCGCGTAGAGGAGGGAGTATCGAACGAGCTGTTGACGCAAGCTGCCAACGCGTTTCGTAGCGCACGGCAAGGTACTCAGGGTCTTGAACTACTAGAAGTGTATTGGCGGACGGCCTCTGACAATCTCATCATGGTACTGCTTGAGCTTCTGGAGCGAAGCGATGACACGAAGCGGGGAGCACTGCAGGAGGAGTTGGAGAGCGTGAGGAGTGCGTTGACGGCAAGACGAGCCAAATAGAGCTGGCATTTGACGACGATGTGAGCCCATCTGTGCCTCTGCTTGGCACGACAAAGGTGAGGCACGAGGTGTGTCGAGGGCCTGTGCGAGCCGTTGTCGCGTTGTCGGCTACTTCGCAGACGGTGCTATCGCCGTGCGTGTTGCGGTCGGCCCTGAGGCTGATTCAAGTCTCAGGAGTGGAGCGTGCTCAAGTACTCGCACCATCGCCACGATCCCGCTGCGGAGCGCCTGCGGCAGCCGCGGCCACGCCTCGACGACCGTCACCAGGTCGTCGTGGTCTAGCAGGGTCTCGCGCCACGCAGCATCTTGAGTGCTGGGGATTCCGCTGGGGTCGGCAGCCAGGGAGTCGGAAGCCGTTGCAGGTCTTCCGGTTGCGTTCCCCTCATCTTGCTTGGGAAGCTGACGTTCTACCGCTGAACTACACCCGCAGAACAAGTCGCCCCCACACCGTAGCACCGTCCACGCCGCGGTCAAGCCACGCGAACTGCCGAACCCACCAAACCGCGACCCGCCACACACACCAAACCACCAAACCAGTCATCCGCGTTGCCCCGACCCCGCCACCCCGCACAATCCACCTTCGTGCCCACCTCACGCCGAACCTTCCTCCTCACCACCGCCACCGCCACCACCGCCGCCCTCACCCTCCCCTCCTGCCGCACAACCCGCCAACCCCGCCCGCAGACCGACAAACTCAACCTCGGCATCATCGGCGTCGGCGGCCGCGGCGCGGACAACTTCCACGGCGTCCAGTCCGAACACATCCTCGCGATCTGCGACGTCGACTCCCGCCACCTGCAAAACGCCGCCAAAGTCACCCCCGACGCCCGCCAGTTCGCCGACTACCGCCAACTCCTCGCCCTCGAAAACCTCGACGCCGTCGTCATCAGCACCCCCGACCACACGCACTACCCGATCGCCGCCCAGGCCCTCCGCCGCGGCCTCGACGTCTACTGCGAAAAACCGCTGACCCACACCGTCGCGCAAGCCCGCCGACTCCGCGAACTCGCCACCGCCCACTCCTGCATCACGCAGATGGGCACGCAGATCCACGCCAACGCCAACTATCGCCGCGTCGTCGAAGCGATCCAGAGCGGCGCGCTCGGCGCGATCGAGGAAGTCCACGTCTTCGTCAACGGCACCGATTGGTCTGGCGCCGGCCTGCCGGAGACCAAGCAACCACCAGACCATCTCGCCTGGGATCTGTGGCTCGGGCCGGCCGCCGTTCGCGATTACAGCGACGCGTATCACCCGGCCGGTTGGCGCCGCTACTGGGCGTTCGGCGGTGGCACCACCGCCGACATGGGTTGTCACTTCATGGACCTCGCGTTCTGGGCGCTGCAGCTCGACGCGCCGACGTTGCTTCGTGCCGATGGGCCAGAGCCCGACCCGCAGGGGGCGCCGCGCGGCATGCGCTGCGAGTACCGCTTCCCGGCGACGGCCAACCGGCCGGCACTGACGCTGTATTGGCACGCCGGCAACGATCGTTCGCCGAAGCTTGCCGAACTCGGCCTCGAGAAGTGGACCAACGGCGTGCTGTTCGTCGGCGAACGCGGCTTCCTGATCAGCAACTACGACACGCACACGCTCGGCCCGGCCGACACGTTCGCCGGTTGGCAGCGCCCGCCGGAGACCATTCCGCCATCGCCGGGGCACCACGCCGAATGGATCGCGGCGTGCAAGACGCGCACGCAACCGTCGTGCTGGTTCGGCTACGCGTCGCCGCTGACCGAATGCGTGCTGCTGGCGAACGTGGCCTATCGCGCGGCGCGCGGCAAGGTGCTGGCCTGGGATGCGGCGGCGCTGCGGATCGGTGATGAGCTGGCGCAGAAGTTCCTCGATGCGCCGCTGCGCGACGGGTTCACCGGCTGAGACGGCGCCGACCCCGAACGGCGAACTGGCGGCGGCGCGCTCAGCCGCGGTGGTAGGGGTGACCCGCCAGCAACGACGCGGCGCGATAGAGCTGTTCGATCAGCACCACGCGAACGAGTCCGTGCGGCAGCGTCATCGCCGACAGCGACAGCCGCTGTTCGGCGCTGGCCTCGAGCGCGGGATCGAGCCCGTCGGCGCCGCCGACCAGCAGCGCGACATCGCGACCATCCTGCTGCCAGCGCTGCAGCCGTTCGGCGAACTGCGCCGTCGTCCACGCCGCGCCGCGTTCGGTCAGGGCGATCAGCCGGGCCTTGCCGGCCGCCGCGCGCAGCCGTTCGGCCTCGTCGGCCTGGACCTTGGCGACCGCCGCACCGCTGGTGCGCGCCGACGGTTTGATCTCGACGACCTCGAACTTCCACTCGCGCGGCAGCCGCTTCTGGTAGTCGGCCGCGCCGTCGAGGACCCAGGCTGGCTGCTTGTGCGCGACCGTCAGCAGCCTGACCTTCATGCCGACGTCATCTCGGCGAGCCTCGCGCCGACCGCCATCAAGGTCGCCGTTTCGGCCGGCGTGAACTCGTATTCGAACGGTTTGGCGACCCCGAGCACACCAGACACCTTGCCATCGCGCAGCATCGGCGCCGCCAGCGAGCCCTCCATCCTGGTCACCTTCGCCCCGGGCCGGACGACACCGGACGCGTCGGTCTGCAGATTGCACACCTGCACCGGCTCCTTTCTTTCGGCGGCGATGCCGGCCATGCCCTTGCCGATCGGGATCGTCTGCACCTTGTCGAGCAACTGCGGCGGCAGACCCTTCTGCGCCTGCATCTGCAGCAGGCCCTGACCATCGACGAGATGCACGGTGCCCACCGGGCAGTCGAAGTGGGCCAGCAGGCGTTCGAGAATCTGCTCCCACGGCGGCGACTTCGCGTCGTGCAGCATGCGTTCGATCTCGGCGACCAGCGGCAGATGGACGGTGCTCATGCGGCAACCAGTCTACGCGCGGCGCCCGGAGAGCGCAGCGACCACGCGGGCCACCATGGCACCATCCGTGGTGCGTAGTTCGAACTCACCGGTCGGCGTCGACCCCATCGGCACGCCGTCGCGGCGAAAGCGCATCGCGCTCGGCAGCACGCGCGCGGCGCCGAGGTGCACTTCGCGGACGCCGGTGGCGGTCACGATCGCGGCGGCGTTGTGGTCCCTGATGCCGGCGCCGGCCATCACGATCGGCCGATCCCCGGCCGCCTGCACGCAACGGGCGATCGTCGCCGCGCCGGTCAGCGCATCGCGTCGCTGGCCGGAAGTGAGCACGCGCGCGGCGCCGAGTTCGCGCAGCGTCGCCAACGTGGCAAGCGGCTCGACACACAGATCGAACGCGCGGTGGCAGGTGAACGGCAGCGGCGCCGCCAGTTCGATCAGTTCGCGCAGCCGGTCGCGGTCGAGGTGGCCGTCGGCGGTCAGGATGCCACCGACGATGCCGGCAGCGCCCGCCGCCTTGGCGGCCCGGATGTCGGCGGCCATCGTGGCGAACTCGTCGGCGTCGTACAGGAAGTCGCCGGCGCGCGGCCGGATCATCGCGAACACCGGCACGCCGGCGTGCCTGGCCACCAGTTCGAGCAGTCCGGGACTCGGCGTCAGCCCACCTTCGCCGAGGCTCTGGCACAGCTCCAGCCGATCGGCGCCGGCGGCCACGGCGGCCCGCGCGCCGGCCAGCGAATCGACGGCGACTTCGACAATGACCGGTCGCTGGTTGGCGGCGACGTCCACGATGCCTATGGTGCGCGGATGCGGGCGCAATTGCTGCACCTTTCCGGGCCGCTGCGCGGCCGGACGGTCACTCACTCCGATCCTCGTCTGACGATCGGCAGCGATCCGGCCTGCGACGTGTCGTTGTCGCATGCGCAAGTGCTGCAGAAGCACGCCGAGATCGAGTGGGTGGAGGGCGAATGCCAGTTCCACCTGCGGCGGCGCGACGGGGCGGTGTTCGTCAACGGCGACGAGGTCGACGAAGTGATCCTGCAGGAAGACGACCTGGTCGAGATCGGCGAGAACGGGCCGCGGATCCGCTTCCGGATCTGGTGGCCGCCCGGCGCGTCGTGCAAGGTCGTTCGCCGGATGCTGCAGGACGCGCGCGAGGTTGCCAAGGAGAGCGGTGCGGTCGCTGGCACCAAGGCGCTGACGCGCGATCTGCTGACCCAGGCCACGCCGACGCTGAAGATCGGCTTCCCGATCCTGGTGCTGGCGTTGGCACTGCCGATCGGCTGGTTGGCGGGGTGGCTCGGTGGCCGGCCGAGTCTCGAGCAGGCGACGACGGCGGCGGCCGTGGCGCGGGCCGAGATCGAAGCGCTGCGGCAAGAACACGAGAAGCACCGGGCCGAGATCGCGCTGCTGCGCCGTGGCAGCGAAACGGTGCGCCGGATCCAGGATCACTGGATCCGCGGCGTCTGCTTGATCCACGGCATGCTGAAGGTGCAGATGCCGGACGGCACCGAACTCGAGGACCGCGACGGCACCCCGCTGCGCCCGGAGTACACCGGCACCGGGTTCCTGGCGTCGGCGGCCGGCTGGGTGGTCACCAACCGGCACGTGGTGACGCCGTGGGAGGAGATGAA
The DNA here is from genome assembly GCA_016713175.1 of Planctomycetota bacterium. Lineage (GTDB taxonomy): Bacteria > Planctomycetota > UBA1135 > UBA1135 > UBA2386 > JADJPQ01. The sequence goes on along the minus strand of JADJPQ010000012.1, from coordinate 284,480 downwards.
GCCGCTGCAGCCGCTGCTCGACATCGGCGCCAAGGTGTCGTTCTTCAGGATCACCGCGACGTTCCCCGGTTTGCAACCGATCGAAGTCGATCCGGCGACGATCCGCCGCCGCAGCGACAAGCTCGATGTCGCGGTGTTCCTGATCCCGCCGCCATTGCTGCCCGATGTGCCGGTGCTGCCGCTGCACCGCGGACCGCTCGATGATCCGGAACGGCGGGCCATCGTCGTCGGCTATCCGGCTGGCCTCGTCGGCCTGCTGGCCAAGGCGGATTCGGCGCTGGCCGACCAGTTGCGCGCCGAGGATGCGCCGATGACGACCGTCATCGAACGGTTGGCGGGACAGTCGATGGTCGCGCCGATGGTGACGCAAGGGCTGCTCGGCAACAGCAACCCGACCGTGCTGGTCTACGACGCCGAGACCACGCACGGCGGCAGCGGCGGGCCGGTGTTCGCGGCGGATGGCACGGTCATCGGTGTCAACTACGCGATCCTGCCGGACTTCTCGGCGGCCAACTACGGCGTGCCGATCCAGTTCGCGCTCGAGCTGCTGCCGGATTGAAGCGCCGCGGACCGTTGCAGGTCAGAAGCGGAATGGCAGCCAGATCGCGCGCAGGTGCATCTGCGTCAGATCGTTGGGCGGCGGTGGCTGATCGGCCGGCACGCGCCGGAACGTCTGATCGAACGTGACGTCCCAGCTGACATGCGTGGCCCCGAACGCGCGCAACGCGGCGGCGGTGGTCGGATCGCCGAGGTCGTGGAGGTACTCGCCGACGGTCGGCGGGAAGCGGCGTGAATCCTGCCCGGTGGGGGCGGCCAGCGTCGGATCGCGGTGGAATGCGAAACCGATGCGCGCGTTGCTGCGCGGCGTCAGCTGGCCGGCGTGATCGAAGTAGCCAGGGATCGGCGCCGGCTGCAGGTCGATCAGGCCTGCGCGCAACTGCAGCGCGGCGATCGATGCGGGCAGGGCGCCGTCGGGTTCGAGCCAGACCGTGTCGGCGTCGTGACCCTGGATCCGGAAGCGTCCCAGGGTCTGGTTGCCGGCGTCCAGCAGTTCGGCGACGTAGCCGGAATAGCGATCGGGCTGGCTGCCTAGCACCGGTTGTTGCAGTTCGAGTTCGTAGACGGCGCGGCCGGCGCGCGTGGCGTTGGCCTGGCTCGCGCGGACTTCCGCAGCGCTGCCGAGCAGCCGTTCGTCCGCGAGCACGAGCGAACCGCCGCGATTGTCGAAGCGCAGCCAGCCGTCGGGCGTGGTCGGCAGCGTGAAGTCCGGGCCGACGGGGGTGTTCGCGTCGGTCACCACGCCGCGCGGCTGGCCGTCGGGCTGGCTCAGCGGTCGGCGCGTCGCCGCGCCAATCGGCAGCCAGCGCGAACGGGCGCGCGACACCGGGCCCCAGGGCACCGGCATCAGGATCGGCGCCGGTCGCAGATCGCCGACGCCGTGTCCGAGACCGACCGGTTGGCCGAAGTCGTCGACGCGCACACCGTCGGTGCGCGGCAGGCCGCGCCAGCCCAGGAAGCGCTGCTTGTCGGCGCCGGTCAACGCTTCGCCGGCGCGGATCACGTCGATCCGATCGTCGAGGACGGTGTTGGTGCCGTCGGCATTGCCGGTGCCGGGTGGCGCCATCAGCTGGATGACGCCGAGTCCGCCAAAGCCCCCGAGCGGCGCGGCGTTGTAGAGCAGGCCGGACAGCATCTCTTCGCCGTTGCCCGGATACTTGCCTGCGACGACGGGGGATCCGAACGTCCCGGTCCGGCAGACGCCGCCGTCGGCCGAGATCGCGAAGTCATAGTCGCGGTTGACGAAGGTCTCGCCGTGCGTGTGCAGCACGATCCGTTCGCCGGCCATCACGACCACCATGCCGCCGGAGCCGCCACCGCCGCCGCCGCCCTCGTTGGCCGAGCCGTTCTGGTCGCCGCCGTGACCATGACCGCCGTCGGCGATCAGCCGGCCGCCTGGATGGATGGTGACGCGACCGCGGACCTGCAGCAGCAGCACGCCGCCGCCACCGCCACCGCCGCCGCCGTTGCTGTCGTTGAACCAGAACGGTGTGTTCGGATCGCAGCCCGAGGCGTTGCTGAGGTTGCCGCCGCCGCCACCACCCGCGCCGCCCCGCGGAGCCCGCAGTTCGCCATGGACTCGGCGGCCCTGGATCGGGTTCCACAACGCACCCCAATGGTCGTTGCTGGTCAGCGCATCGACGAACACCGGCATGCCGGGATTGCCGCCGGGCAGATTGCGGGTGGTGGAGCCCGGAGCGCCGGCGCAACCCTGACCACCGGTGCCGAGCCGTTGTGGGAACCGGGTCGGGTCCAGTTCGGGCACGTCCGGATCGCCCTGCGTGGCGAACGCGCCACCGCCGCCGCCCGAACCGCGACCGCACCCGGCCTCGCACCCGAGTCGCCCCGGTTGCCCGCCGTCGCCGGCCCTGCCGCCGGCAGCGGCACCGGCCTCGCCGCTGATTGCCCGTTGTCCAAGCCAGGCGCCGCTGCGACCGCCGTCGCCGCCGCCGCATTGACCGCCGCCACCGAAGCTCGTGCCGAGAACAGCGCCGCCGCCAAGGCCGGCTCGTGGTGGAGTGATATCGCCGGGGCCGCGGTATTGGCGGGTCAGGACCGGGAACGGCGCGGAATCACCGCCGACGGTGATCGTGCCTTCGATGTCGGCATTGCCGTCGACCACGAAGACCAGCGGATTGGGCCCCCTGCCGCGCACCACCATGCCGGCGGGCACCTGCAGATGGCGAACGCGGATCACGCCGCCAAGGAACGGCACGCGGTTGCCGTTGGTCAACGTCAGTTCCTGGCGATTCGTGTCGATCACGGTCTCCGCGAACTCGGCGCGCCAGTCGCCGAGCGCCGGCGAGCCCGGGAACACCGGCGCCGCCGTCAGCCTGCCGTTGGCCAGCGTCGCTTCGGGCTCACGGAAGTCGGCGTCGCGGTCCAGCACACGGTCGTCGACGAAGCGCTCGACCAAGGCACTGAACTGCGGCGGCCACGCCGGTTCGGTGCGCAGCGTGGCGATCGTCGGATCGCTGCCGCCCAGGACCTCGCCGGCGAGGTCGCGCAGGCCGCCGCGGACGCGCACCGCGATGACCGCCGCGTTGGGCAGCACACCATGCGGCGTCAGCAGCACCGTGGCGCCGTCCTGATGATTGCGTTCGAGTTCGAGATCGGTCGGGATCGTCGTCAGGCCGCGTTCGGGATCGACGTAGCTGAGCCAGATCGACGAAGGCGCGGCGGCAGTCGACGTGCGCGGCAGGTTGTCGGCGGTCGGATCGAGCGGTTGATTGAACGAGACCCGCAGTTCGGTCGGGCCTTGCGCGTGACGGCCGAGTTGCCAGCGCTGGTCGTCGTCGAGCGGTGTGGCGCCAAGCGTCGTCACCTGCGGTCCGCCGGGACGACCGCGCGAGAACAGTTCACCCGGCGTGGACCCGGCCACCGTCGTGAACGTGAAGCGCTGGTCCTCGGCCAGCGCGCGGCCATCGCGCGCGCGGAGGCCGCGCGCCGGCAGATGGATGGTGTACTGGGTCTCCGGGCGTAGGCCGGTGGCCAGCGGATCGGTGCCGGTCGGCAGTTGCGGCAGGAACCGCAGCACCTGGTCCTGGCGATCGGCATCGATGCCGACGACCGCGAACGTTCCGGCCGGCAGCGAGCCGGCGCCGGGGCCGCCGGTGGCGAGCACCGCGACGGTTGTCGAGGCGATGCTGGCGGGGTCGATCGGCGCGGTGGCCAACAGGTCGATCGGCTGGTCGAGCGTCACGGTGCCGATGACGCTGATGCCGACAAAGCGCCATGGCTCGGCCACCAGGGGCGGAGCGGGAGTTGCGCTGGACCGGTGGCAGGCGGCCACGAGCAGGGCCACGGCAACGAGGCGATACGGGGGCATGGCCTGGCGGATAGTCCGGCGGCCATTGCGCCGTAACCGCAGCTGGCGCTCGATCTGGCGATGTCGGTCGGGAGCTGCCCGGCCCTGCCGTTGGGCTCCCGGTGGCAGCGCTATTTCGCCTTCGCCTGCTCCAGCAGTTTGCGCCAGCGCGGCAGCATCTTCTCGTAGCGCTTGTCGCGGCCGAATCGCCGCGACAGTTCGTCGTAGGCGCTCTGCGCCAGCGCGGCATCGCGCTTGTTGGCGGCGTACGTCAGGGTCGTCCACCAGAAGCTCTCGGCTGTCGCCGCCGTCGGCCGACGACCGGCCCGCGCCATCTCCGCGATCAGCGCTTCGACCTTGGCGGTGCCCAGATCGCGCGATCGCGCCAGCAGCTCGCGCACCTCGAGATCGGTCAGTCGCGCGGCGACGTGGACCTTCTCCGGCTCGTTCAGCGACACCGCAGCGGCGCGTTCCTGCACCTGGCCGATGGTCAACAGATCGAGATCGAGTTCGGCGAGGAACAAGTCCTTCGCCGCGGCCCGGTCACCACCTTTGGCCTTGCCGCGCAGGTCGAACACCGTCCTGGCGCGCGCATGCAGCGCGTTGAACGCTGGCACCGTCCGCTGCTCGGCCTCGAGGATCGTCGCCAGCACGTCGCCCTCGGGACTCAGCAGGCACAGGGTCGGAAACGCGGCGAACCCCTTGTCGCGCAGCAGATTGCCATGTGGCTCGCCGTCGACGCGCGAAGTCACGTGCAGCAGCAGCACGACGTCGTCGGCAAAGCGGACGAAGGCGGGGTCGGCGAGCGCGCCGTTCTCGAGTTCTTCGCACGGCGGGCACGGCACATAGCTGACCGCGAAGTAGACGAACACCAGCTTGCGGTCGGCCCTGGCCTTGGCCATGGCCTGGTCGACGTCGAACAGCCACGGCGCCTTGGCGAACACCGGCTCGGCGCGCTTCTGGTCGCGCAGTTCGCGCAGTCGGGCCTGATCCTGCTGCTGGCCGGCGGCGAACGCGGTCAGCGTCAACGCGCTCAGCAGTTGCCAGGCCCGGGGAACAGTGGTCATCGCAACCTGCATCATGCCGTGGCTTCGGTGCGCCGCCCAGGTCGTTCAGCGCAGATGCGCTTCGCCGCCGCTGCTGGTCGTCGCGCCGGCCGGATTGGCGGTCTGGTCGATCACCAGCCACTGCATCGGCACCTGCACGCCGGCCAGCGCCGGATTGGCCGGCACGGTGATCGACAGCGCCGCGGAACCACCGCTGACGGCGGCGAACACCGTCGCCAGGGCGTTCGTGTATTGCAGGCAGCCCGGCAGGCCGAAGCCGCCGAGGTCGCGCGGCAGCGGGTTGCCGCCGTCATTGGCGCGCGAGTTGCCGAGCACCAGCAGCGCGCCGCCGACCATGGGGGCGTTGGCCAGCGATACCGCGAACGAACTGCCGAGCGCCGGCATGCCGGTGTGGCCGAGCTGCGGCGCCGCGCCGTTGCTGCCGACACAACCACTGCCGAACGTCAGCATCGTCGCGACGTTCGCCGGACTCGCTTTCAGGTCTTCGATCAGGGCTGGCGTGGTCCACAGCGGTTGCACCAGGTTGCCCAGGTCGTAGACATTCGAGCCGACCCCGGGGTTGGTCGCCAGGAACACGCGGCCGCCGCGGTCGATCGCGATCGACGCGATGCGACCGAGCGTGGTCGACAGAAACAACGTGCGCATGCCGGTGACCGGATCGATCAGATGCAGATCGCCGACGCGATCGCCGGCCAGCAGCACGCCGCCGAGGCTGGCGAGTGCGGTGATCGGCGGATGACCGTTGCCGACCAGTCGGTCGGTGTTGGCGACCGGATCCCATTCGACGATGGTGCCGACGGCGGTCGGGCTGCCATCGCCCTCCGAACTCGCATACAGCCGGCCGCCGAGGACGAGCAGGTCCGACGGCTGCGCCGGCAGCAGCGACGCGGTCGGCTGCGCGGTGACATTGCCGGTGGCCATGTCGCGCAGGAACATCCGGTTGCCGGTGTTGCCGCGGGAGAGGATCGCCAGACCGAGCGGGCCCGCCGACCGCAGCCGCCACGGCTGGCCGCCGTTGATGTTCACCGCGAGGGTCGACCGCACGCCTTGATTGCCGTTCAGCGTCAACGGCCACAGCGTCGCCTGCACGGCCGTGGCGAGCACCGAGGTGGTGTACAGCACGTTCGGCGCAGTCGCATCGAACGCGATCGAACGGTAGGTGGCGGCGACGCTGCCGGTCGCGGTCAACCGGAACGGCGTGGTGACGCCGGTGTTCGGGTCGACGATCAGCAAGCCGGGTGTGCCCCCGGTCGTCGTTCGGTTGCAGACGACCAGGTGATCGAGCGGGACCTGGGCATTCAGCGCGGTGCCGAGGACGAAGGCTATGACGAGGCGGAGCATGGCAACCTCTCGGGCAGGGACGCCAACAAGCGTAGCGGGCGGCGGCGGGAAGTGCTGGCCGCGGTCGCCGTCTGTTGGTCCATGCGACCTGCTGCCACGACGCGACGCGATCTCCAGCGGGAACTCGTCGCCGACGGGCTGAAATGTGGTGGGGCGTGTGCGGCGCTGTTGGCCTGGGTGCATGGTGTGGCGACGTTCACGGATCAGGACGAGCGGCTTTGGGGCGGCCTGCTGCTCGGCACCGCCGCCCTGTTCATGGTGCCGACTGGCATGCGGCTGGCGCCGCGCAGCGGTGACTGGATCCAGTTCGGCGCGCTGGCCGCAGGTGCGTTCGTCAGCCGGCTCGGGGCGTTCCTCGGCTTCTGGTACTGACCGGCCCAGCCCGGCCCGGCTACATGAAGTTGCGCGTGTGCAGCGAACTCAGCAGCGCGGCAGTGTCGTCACCGAAGCCCAGCTTGCCCAGGCGCGCGCGCCGGCCGGCGTCCATCTGCTGCTGCAGTTCGGCGACCGCGGCGTGCCCGCGGGCGATCCCCGCGGGGGTGAGTTCCCTCGCGGCCAGCAACACCAGTGCATCGAATACTTCCGCGTTCAGGCCGGCGGTGTGCTGCAGGGCCGCGTGCCGACGCTCGACGGCAACACGCAGCCGCCCGTGCAACGTCGGATCGAGGGCCGCATGGCGGGTCAGGTGGGCCATGCCGAACGCGACATGCCGTGCTTCGTCCTGGGCCGCCAGCCGCATGATCTCGGCGGTGCAGCGATCGGGCGCGTGCACGTGCAGGAAGCCGAGCAGATGCAGGAACGAACCCTCGCCGAGCACCGACAGCAGGAAGCTGGCGAGCGCGAACTCGGGTTCGTCGACCAGGGTCTGCAGCGACGTCTGACCACCGCAGGTCGACAGGCCGAGCGGCAGGCCGGCGAGCAGTGCGCGGCGGGTGAACACCTCGATGTGGCGTGCCTCGTCGGCGGCCTGGATCGCCAGCAACTGCATGACCTCGCGGAAGTGCGGATGCACCCGGGCGGCGAAGCGCGCCGGCACGATCAGCGCCGCGGTTTCGTTCTCGATCAGGTAGGTCAGCACCTGGACCAGCGCCGCTTCGACGAACGCCGGGTGGTGGCGCGGCGCGTCCCACGGGATCGCCTGGGCCGGATCCCACTGCCCGGCCATCGCGCGGCGGTACAGCTCGCCGGCATCGTCGCACCACAGCGCATCGCGGTCGGCGAGGTCGAAGTGGAACGCCGGACTGCCGGCTTCGACCGCGGCGCCGCGCGCCGCGAGGCCCCAGTGCGGCGGGGCGTGGGCGACGGTGCCATCGGCACTCGCGCTGCCGGCGCGTTCGGCCTGCTGCCAGCGGGCAGAGGCGGCAGTGCCGCGCACCAGCGTCGCCGAGGAGTCGGCGGGGCCCGGCTCGAAGCCATGCCCCTCGGCGCGGGCGAAGGCTCGCAGATGAACGAGCAGCGCTGGCGCGGTGCCCGAGACCGCGAGTCGATCGCCCGGCGCCATCGCCGCCAGCGCCTGCCGCAGCAGTACGATCGCGCCCTGGTCGAGCCCCAGACCGCCGAGATCGATCGCGGTCCGGTTCATGCCGCGCCGAGCCGCCGCAGGAACGGTTGCAGCCAGCCGGTGCGTTCGCACGCGCGTTCGAGCAGCGCGTAGCCGGTCGTGCGGCCGGGCTGCCAGGCCTTCAGGCCTTCCAGGTCGAGCAGCGGCCGCACCGCGGCATCGTCGTAGCGCATGCCGAGCAGCAGCGCGACGAAGCGCTCGATCAGCGCCGTCGGCGCATCGTCCAGCACGGTGAAGTTGCAGTGGTCGTACGGCGCCGTCTGTGCCAGCACGCGCGTGGCCCCGTGCGGCAGGGTGCCCTCGCGGGTGAACTGCAGGTGGTTGCCGTCGATCATGCAGGCGGCGTCGACCGAGCCCTGCATCAGCGCGCGCGCGGCATCGCGTTCGCCGCCGACGTGATCGCCGTGCTTGCCGACCAGCACGTCGAAGCGCTGCACGGCCAGATCTCGTTCGGGCACGACGCCGCGCTCGGCGAGGTGTTGCAGCGGGATCAACGTCGCCTGCGGTGAGTCACCGGCCCCGACGCCGAGCCGTTTGCCGCGCAGGTCGTCGAGCGAACGGATCGGGCCGTCGGCACGGACGACGATCACCGACGTCAGGTCGCGATCGGTGTCCCGCATCGCCACGGCCTTGGCCGTGCGGCCGCGGGCGCGCGCAACGCGCTGCGCCTCGAGCCAGGCGAGCGGCGAGTTCCAGGCCACGTGGCAAGCGCCGGCGAAGTGCTGTTCGACCTGCCGTTCGTAGTTCGTGAACAGGACGTAGTCGAACGGCAGTCCCTGCGCGTCGAACCAACGCTGGAAACCGTCCCAGATCGTCACCACCTTGGCGTCGTAGGCCACCGCGCCGAGTACCAGGGTCGTCGTCATCGTTGCCTCACCCGAACAGCGGCATGCCGCAAACGGCCTTGCCGACGAAGTCGAACAGTTGATCGCTGGTCGGGGCCATGATCATTGCCGCACGCGTGTCGCGGAACAGCCGTTCGACCCCGACCTCCTTGCGGAACGCCATGCCGGCGCAGACGCGCATCGCGATGTCGCCGACCTGCACGGCGGTCTCGGCGGCGGCGGCCTTGGTCTCCAGCACGCGCAGTCCGGCGTCGGCCCGGCCCTGTTCGAGCGCGCCGAACGTGTCCTGCCACAGCGCCTTGGCCATGTCGACCTGGATGCGCATCCTGGCGATGTAGGCGCGGATCGTTGGCAGGTCGGCCAGCGCGTTCTGGGTCGCCAGGTGGGCGTAGCGGGTGCCGCCGGCGTGCTGCGCCGTCTTGTGCACCAGCGCTTCGGCGAGGCCGAGCGAGCCGGCGGCGATGAGCATCGCGAACGTCGGCAGCACGGTCCCCATCATGATGCCGAAGCCAGCGCCGTCGTCGCCGAGGCGGTTGGCCAGCGGCACGCGCACGTTGTTCGCCACCACCGGCGCCGAGTCGTTGCCGCGCAGGCCGATGCCATCGAACGGGCCCTGGATCGCCAATCCGGCGCTGGCGCGGGGCACCAGCCACAGCGTGCTGGCCTCGCTGCCGGCGAGCGGGCGGCTCGACCAGACGTAGGCGGTCGCGCCGTTCGCCGACGTGACCCAGCTCTTCCGCGCCTCGAGCACGGCGCTGTCGCCCTCCTTCCGGGCGGTGCTGGTCGGCGCCCAGAAGTGCGAACGCGAGCCGGCCTCGGAGAAGGCCAGCGTCGACAGATGCTTGCCGGCGACGACGTCGCGGCGAACGGCTGGTGCGGCGTGCTGCTCGAGCACGGCGTTGCCGGCGTAGTGCATGGTCAGCACCATCGCCGAACTGCCGCACTCGCGGGCGATCCGTTCGATCACCTGGCCGGCGGCGCGCAGCGACAGACCGTGGCCGCCGACGTCGGTGCCGCTGGTCAGCGCCAAAAGGCCGGCGCGGCGGGCGGCATCGACGGTGGCAATGGGGAAGCGCGCCTCGTGATCGACGGCGGCGGCATGTTCGTGGGCGACTGCGGCGACCTGTTCGGCGGCGGCGAGGAAGTCGAAGCTCATGGGTGGATCACGTGGCTGGCCGGCGGGCCGCCGAACGCGATCACGCTGCGGCGCCGTCGGTGGGTGGCGTCGACCCGAACACGTCGGGCCGGCGGCGGACTCACTGCAACCAGGGGGTCTGGAGCATGGGCAGGAGTCTAGCCACGCCCCGGGTCGGCGGAAGATCGGGCTGTGCCAACCCGCGTTGCGCTGGCGACCCGAGCCGTTCAGCGCGCTCGCGGCCAGATCTGCGAACGGACGCCGGCGGCGTCGTAGCGGACCAGGAACCGGTGGTCTTCGTCGGCGACCAGACCGCCATCCGGCTCGCAGTGCAGCACGCGCGTCAGCAGGTCGGCGTCGAGCACCACTGCGCAGGTGCGCGTGCGGTGGTCGATGGCGACGATCCGGGTGGACGTCTTGCCGAGCCAATGCAGATGCAGCAGCTGGCGACCGCGGTGGTCGGTCGTCAGTTCGGAAGTGGTGGTGAAGTCATCGGCGACCATGCAGGAACGATCGGGGTGGCGATCCGTCGGCAGTGCGATCGTGGTCACGGTGTCGGTCGCCGGCTCGTAGAGAAGCAGTTCGGCATCGCCGCGGACGAACCACAGGCCCGCGTTGCCGGCCAGACCCAGGCACTCGGCATTGCGAAGCTGCGGCAACTCGCGGGGCAGCGTCTGGCCAACCTGATGTTCACGCCAAACCGGGATCACGGCATTGCCCTGGCGTTCGACGGCGCGGGTGAACCAACGACTGGCGACGCAGCGACTGTGCTGGTTGACGCGGCCCTCGGTCCATTGCCGCATGCCGAGGTCGAAGCCTGAGAACTCGTTGCCGGGGCAGACAACGATGCCGTGGCCAACGGGCCAGGCCGGACCACCCGGGATCTGGACGCGTTCGACCGAGCCGTCGGGGTTCTCGAGGCACAACGTGCTCTGCTCGAACCACGCAGCGCGACCATCGGGTTGGCGCAGCGACGACGCCGTGCGGCTCGCCTGTTGCCAACGGTCCGCCACTGCCGCCGGCAGACTCGGAGCTGGTCCGTTGTTCGTCGGGAGCGCGTGCGTCTGCAGATCGTCGATCGACAGCAGCCACGCCGACTTGCCGCCGCGGATCGTCAGCAGCCCCGCGCGGACCGCATCCTGGGCATCGGCCAGCGGCGAATCAAAGCCGTCTACGAAAGCGTTCCGGAACGGCAGCGGCACGTGCTCGCCGGAACGCAGGTCGACGCGGACCAGCACCGACGGCCAGGCGTGGTTCGACACTGCATGCACCATCGCGAAGCGGCCATCGGCGGTGGCGCCGATGGCGTCCAGGTTGACGCGCGACAGATCCGGGTACCAGTACTGGTAGACGTTGAAGCCGAGCCAGCCCGCCGGCGGCAGCATCACCAGGATCGTCGCGAAGCCCCCGAGCAGCGCCGACCGCCGATGGTAGCCGCCGCGCCGGCCGCACAGACACGACACCGCCGCAACCACGAGGCCGCTGCTGCACAGCCAGGGCCACAGCCAGGGCGGCAGCTGCAGACCTCGCTCGATGCCGGGGCTCGTCTTCAGGATGCCAATGGTCGCCATGCCGAGCGCCGTGATCAGCAGCAACGCGGCGGCCAGCGCCAGGCGCGCCTTGGGCAGCCAGAACGACACCGCGAACACCCACGGCAGTGCCAGCAGCGAGTAGCCGAACGGTTCGCCGAAGGTCAGCAGTTCGCGCCACACGGCCTCTGGGGCCACGGCGGCGCGGCCGATCGCGACCAGCCAGATCTCGCCAGCCAACGCACCGACCAGCATCAACGCCGGCAGCAACAGCACCTGCAGAACGAGCTTGCCGGCGAAGCCGGCCCGCAGGCCGTGCGGCAACCGCCGCCACAGCGCATCGTCGCGACCGACGACTTCGCTGCCGACCGTCGCGGATGCCGCCAGCACGCTGCCGACTGCGGTGATGCCGAGGAACAACAGCACGAACCCGGCGCCATTCCCGCCGGTCGACGACAAGCTGCCGCGAAGGTGCACGATCGTCAGCACGGTCGCCAGCGTCGCCAGGATCATCGCCGCGTAGCCACCGAGCAGCAGCCGCTGCGCCCGCCATTCCTTGACCGTCCAATGCCAGACGAGGCTCATGCGCACACCTCCGCCAGCAGTTCGTGCAGCGCGCGCGGTGCCGGCTGGTCCTGGTCGGCCAGGACCTCGTCGAGCGCGCCATGGCGAACGATCCGACCGGCGTGCAGCACGGCGATCCGATCGGCGATGCGCGCGGCGATCTCCAGTTCGTGCGTGGCGCACAGCACCGTGCGTTCGCCATCGCGCAGTTCGGTGATCAGACCCTGCAGCACCTCTTCGCGGACCAGCGGATCGAGGCCGGCGAACGGCTCGTCGAGCAGCAGCAGTTCGGGCTCGGGCGCCAGTGCCGCGACCAGCATCGCCTTCATGCCCTGGCCGCGCGACAACTGCGAGAAGCGCAGATCGAGCGGCACCTGCAGGCGTTCCGCGAGCCTGGCGCACAGTTCCTGGTTCCAGGTCGGATAGTGCGGCGCCACGAACGCGAAGAAGCGGCGCGGCGTCTGCATCGGATAAGCGTCCGGCGTGTCGGGCACGTAGCCGATGCGCTCGGCGATCATGGCGTGGTGGCGCAGCGGGTCCTTGCCGAACACGCGCACGGTGCCGCGGTCCGGCCGTTGCAGGCCGAGCAGCACGCGCAGCAGCGTGCTCTTGCCGGCGCCGTTGGCGCCGAGCAGCACCGTGACCTTGCCCGATTCGAGCCGCAGATCGAGTCCCTGCAGCACCGGTCGTTTGCGGGTGAACGCGAGTTCGAGCCCGCGGATGTCCAGGATGTCGTTCATCGCTTCTCTCCGACGGTTTCGCCGCGCAGGGCCTGCGCCAGCGCGTCCTTCAAGGTCTTGTCGTCATGCCCGGCGGCGCGCGCGGCGGCGATCGCGGCGCGCAGGTCGGCGAGCGTTGCGGCCAGTCGCGTCTTGCGCGCGATGGCCGGGCCGGCCGGGGTCACGAACACGCCGCTGCCGTTCCTGCCTTCGGTGGCGCCCATGCGTTCGAGGTCGCGCCAGGCCTTGGTGACGGTGTTGGGGTTGACCAGCACGTCGGCGGCCAGCGTGCGCACGGCCGGCAGCCGGTCGCCGGGGGTGAGTTCGCCGCGCGCGATCGCGTCGAGGATGCCGGCGACGAGCTGATGGCTCGGCGGCATCAGGCTGTGTGGATCGACGCGGAGGTTCATGGCCCAGGCATCCTACCGTCCTATCGGTCTAGGACGGTTGGACCTTGAGCGCGATCTCCGGACGCTCAGCGCATGCCCAGCGTCGCGTCGAGGCCGTTCGAGCCGGTCGTCTCTCCGCCGGGTGTACCCCGGGGCGCAACGGGGTTCGTTGTGCCGCGGACCGACTGCCGGTAGCGTCCCCCGCCGTCGGGCAGCCCCCTTGGCCAGCACACGCTATTCCCACGAGAAGATCCTCGAAGTGCTCGGCGAGCTCGAAGCCGGCGCATCGGTGGCCGAGGTCGCCCAGCGGCACGAGATCAGCGAGAGCACGATCCGTCGCTGGCAGACGAAGTTCCGCGGCGCGCTGCAGAAACAGGAAGAACGGCAACAGCAGGTCGAGGCGCTGACGCAGCAGCTCGGGCCCGATGTGCCGGACGAGGACGATCGGCCGTGGCTTTCGATCCGCGGCGGCATCGTTGGCTGGATCGCGCTGCTGCTGCTGTGCACGTTCCTGGTCGTGCCGTTGTTCGTGCCGTTGTGGAACGCGGACGAGGGGCAGCGCCAGTTCGAACGGATCCAGCAGTTCGCCTCGGCCCAGAACGTGTCGTCGCTCGAGCAGCTGGACTTCAGCGGCCTGCCCGAGCGCCGGCTGGATGGCGCGTGGTTGCCGCGCGACTCCACCGCGCCCTGGGCCATCGCCGGCGGGCTCGCCGCGATCTTCCTGGCGCTGCTGGTCGGACTGTTCCCGCGCGCCCGCACCGCCACCTGCGTGCTGGCCGGCCTGTTCACCGCGGTTGCCGGCATGGCCTTGCTGACCGGCTTCCAGTACCTGGCTTCCCTGCAGATCCCCGCGGAGAAGGCGAACGGCTATCTGATGCCGCTGATCTGGCTCGTCAACCTGATCGGGCGCAGCTACGGCCAGCTCGGCATGGTCCTCGGCGGCGTGCCGATGGGGTTCTTCGAGCTGTTCTTCACGCTGGTGCTGACCGCCGGGCTGTGCGAGGAGACGTGCAAGGCGATCCCGTACCTGACCGGCGCCGGTGGCGAACAGAAGCTCGCGGCGCGGCGTTTCGGCTACACCTCGAACCGGCTGTTCACGTGGGGCTTCGCGTCGGGCATCGGCTTCGGGCTCGCCGAGGCGATCCACTACAGCACGACGCAGTACAACGGCCTGATGCTGCCCGACATCTACGTCGTGCGCTTCCTCAGCGTCGTGGGGCTGCACGGCGTGTGGGCCGGCGCCGCGGCGCTGAACTACTACCGCCTGCAGGAGGAGTTCCAGTCAGGCGCCGGGTTCGGCCCGTACGGCTGGCTGCTGCGCGTGCTGCGGGTCATCGCGGTTCCGGTGCTGCTGCACGCGCTCTACGACGCCTTCGCGTTCTCCGACATGCAGCTGGCGGGCATCGGCGCCGCGTTCGCGAGCGTGGTGTACCTCGGCACCCGGGTGGTGGCCGCCGAGCATCACCGCACGACGCACGTGGCGTAGGCGCGGCGCCGTCGGTTGGTCGCGGCGGCGCGGCGCCGGCTACAGCGTGTAGTGCGCGGTCCAGACGTCGGAGACCGGCAGCGGATATGGCGTGCCCGACAACGGCACCACTGCCGCCTGCCAGTGCAGGTCGAACGTGCCGATGCCGGCCGGCAGCGGGCCGAACGGCAGTTCGGCGATGCCAGTGATCGGGTCGTGCGTCAGCATGCCCGGGGCGACCGTCAGCGATTGGAACTGATTGCCGATGCCGAGCGAGACCACGCCGGGGAGCACCGACGGCGACAGCTCGAACGAGAACGCGATGGCGGTCAGCACCGGGCCGGTGAGGTTGCCGTGGTGCACCAGGATGTGTTGCGTCGCACCCGCGTCGCGCGACCCCTCCGAACGCAGCGTCGGTGCGGTCGGCGCGACCAGCGAGATCGTGCCGATGCTCTCCGGCACCACGGGGTTGGTCACCGAGACCGGGTAGTTGCCGGGCGCGCGGCCAGCAACCGGATGGATCACGACGTGTTGGTTGTCGAGCACCTCGAACCAGCCGTTCCGCCACTGGCTTGCCGTCGTGCCGGCGATCCAGTCGCCACCCCATTGCACCGCGACCAGCCACGCGAAGTTGTCGCCGGTGACCGTGATGCCCTGATCGGTCAGGCTCGACAGGTTCGTCGTCGACACCGACGTGACGACCGGGAACGGCAGCACCGGGAACGTGCCGGTCAGCAGGTGCAGTTCGGCCGTGCCGATGATGCCGATGGTCCGCTGCGTCGGTTGCGTCTGCACCGTCGCGTTCAGGCGGCCGTAGCCGCCGAAGTAGAGGTTGGCCTGATTGGCGCCCGCGCCGACCTGGAACGCGCCGTTCGGCGTGAGGGCGATGACTCCGCCGGCGTTGATGCCGGTGCCGGTCAACGTGCCGGTCGCCGCGGCGTAGTAGTGGAAGTTCGCGGTGTCGATCGGACCGCCATGCGCGAGGTACTGGCTCGCGAGCAGCCCCTGCACCGGGCTGCCGACCGGTGGGTGGCCGACCTGGCCGGCATCGAGGCGACCGGACAGGTTCAGGCTCAGCGACCAGGTGTCGGCGAGATCGGAGATCCGCGCCAGGGTGCCGTTCAACGTCGCCTGGCCGGTCGTCGTCTCGACGAATGCTGCCGCCGGCACGAAGAGGTAATCCTCGCCGACGCCAGGGAGCACCAACCCGCGGTCGGACGACAGCGGACTCTGGCTGCTGTTGATCATCGTGTGGGTCGCGTCCTGCGAACGGTCGCTGTCGAGATCGACGCGCAGCGTCGCGGTGCTGACCGCGCCGAACGAGCCGCCGCTCGGCGGCTGCAGCACCTGCACGGTGAACGTCGCCTGCGCGCCCGGGTCGCCGTTGCGGTTGTTGGCGCCGTTGCCCACCTGCAGGGCGCCGGTCATCGTCAGTTGCACGCGCGCGCCGTCGAACTCGCGGTGGCCGCGCAGCATGCCGCTGCCGGTCGTGTAGTAGTGGAAGGTCGCGGGTTGCACGGTGCCGACCGGTGCATAGGCGGCGGCGACCAGCTGCAGATCCGGATACCCGGCCGGCGGGTGCGCCGGCTGGCCCGGATCGATGCGCCCGCCGAACTGCAGATCGATCAGCATGCCGGCATAGATCCGCACGTCGCTGCGGATCCGCGCCGTCAGTCGCGCCGTGCCGTCGGGCAGTTCGACGAATTGGCCGCCGCCGGAGAGCACGAAGTCGTCGGCGACGCCGGGAATGGCGAACAGGATGCCCGCGGGCAGGGTCGTCATCGCCGGATCCTGGCCCGGTTCGATGGCGGTGCGATAGAGCGGACTCTGGGCAGCGAGGGTCGCGGTCAGCAGCGCGGCGAACAGTCTGATCGGGCTTTGGCGCATCAGTGAGATGGGGTGGGATCGCGCTCGGAAGCAGCGGCGCAACTCGGATCGTGGAGAAGGGTAGCTCACCGATTGCGGTCTGGCGTGCCGTGCACCGGGCGCCCGTTGCCATCGGGCTGTTGGCATTTCAGCGAAGCCGTGGCAGGTCTTCGAGCAAGCGTGCGGCGGCCACTGCGGTCAGCCGTTCGCCGAGAGGGAACGTGTCCTTGCCGGCGTGCAGCACGTAGAGGTGATCGAGTTTCAGGTCAGCAACAGCGACCCGCATGCTCGCGGTCGGGGCTGGCACCGACGTCAGTTTGCATTCGACCCCGATCCGTTGTCGGCCGCGGATCGCCAGCAGGTCGAGTTCGGCGCCAGCATGTGTGGCCCAGAAGAACCGTTCTTCGGGAGCCGCACCGAGACGGCGCACCGCCTGCGACAGCATCAGCCCTTCCCACGAGGCACCCACCCTGGGGTGACACATCAGGTCGTCGTGGGTGTGCAGTTGCAGCAGCGTGTGCAGGATACCGCTGTCGGTCAGGAAGACCTTCGGTGCCTTGACCTGGCGTTTGGCGATGTTCTCGGTCCACGGCTGCAGTGTGGTCACGACGAGAGCGTCGGTCAGCGCATCGAGGTAGTGTCGGACGCTCGTGTGCGACACACCAAACGAGCTGCCGAACGCAGAACCGTTCCAGATCTGCCCGTGCCAGTGGGCCAGCATGGTCCAGAACCGGCGCAGGGTTGCTGCCGGAATGCCGATGCCGAGTTGGGGAACGTCGCGTTCGAGGAAGGTTCGGACGTAGTTTTCGCGCCACCTGGTGCTGGCGGCGTCGTTGCGCGCCAACAACGATGCGGGCAGGCCGCCGCGCAGCCACAGGCGTTCGAGGCGGGAAGGGCCGATCTCGTCGAGACCGAGGCCAGGCACCTCGACGTAGGCGATGCGTCCGGCCAGGCTCTCGGCCGACTGGCCGAGCAACTCACCGGAAGCGGAGCCCAGCACCAGAAAGCGCGCGGGCTTGCCCGGACGGTCGGCGAGGACGCGCAGGGCCGAGAACACGTCGGGCAGGTGCTGGACTTCGTCGAGCACGATCAGTCCGCGCAGTGGTTCCAGTGCCGCGATCGGTTCACGCAGCCGCGCGAGTTGGCGAGCATCCTCGAGATCGAGGAAGTGGGTCTGGCCGGTCTGGGTGGCCACGATGTCTTTGGCCAGAGTGGTCTTGCCGGACTGCCGCATGCCGATGAGCGCGACCACCGGGAACTCGCGGAGTCTGGTCTGCACCTCGTCGAGCAGGCGTTGCCGCGCGATCTTCATGGGTTGAAAATTGAAACACTTGGTTTCAAGTTTCAAGTTTGTCACCGATCCGGCGGGGGATCCGGTTCGTGCGGCGCCCAGGTCGCGGCTGGCACGAAAGCCACGGGGAAACCCTTTGACACGGCCACAGCCGATGCCGAAGAACCCCTGACCGATGAAGCTCGCCCTCTCCGCGCCGTTGCCGCTGTGGACGATCCCCACGGCCCAGACGGCGGCCGCGCTGCTCCGTGCGCTGCAACAGGTGGTGCCCGTGCAGGCCCTGGTCGAGAACCAGTTCCGGACCCAGCCGGGCCTGGCACCCAAGGACCACCTCCATCCGATCAGCGATCTGCCGGCGCTGCGCAGGGACGGCAAGATCGATCTGCCGATCTACCTGGTCGGCAACGACCCGCTGCACCTGCACCAGCTGCGCTACCTGCGGATGATCCCGGGACTGCTGCTGCTACCAGACCTGGAACTCGGCGCGCTGCAGGCGGCGCTGACGGTCGATCTCGATGGTCGCCGGTTGCCGTTCGTCAAGGGCTTCGACACCAGGCCGCAGCTGGCCGCGGTGCTCGCGAACATGAGCCGCGGCACCGCGGTGCCGACCGAGGCGATGGCGGCGCAGTTGCGCACGTGGGCGCCGACCGCGCAGGTCTACGTCATCCAGCAGCTTGCCGGTCCGCAGCCGGACTTCGCCGGCGCGGCGAAGCGCTTGCTCGACATCGCCCAGGCGTTGCCGCTGGGGCGCGATCTGGTCGCCGAGGATCCGGCGCTGTGCCCGCCGGTCACCGCGGTGGTGATCGGCTACAACAGCAAGGACATCGTCGGGCCGTGCCTGCAGACGCTGCTGGACCAGGACTACCCGAATCTCGAAGTGGTGGTCGTCGACAACGCCAGCAAGGACGGCACCGCCGACTTCATCCGCCAGAACTTCCCGACGATCAAGCTGATCGCCAGCAGCGAGAATCTCGGGTTCGCCGAGGGCAACAACCTGGTGTTCCGCACCAGCAAGGCGAAGTACGTCGTGCTGCTGAACCAGGATGCCTACGCGCGGCGCAACTGGGTCACCGAGCTCGTGCGCGCGGCCGAGGTCGACGACAAGATCGCGTCGGTCGGCAGCAAGATGCTGTTCTACCGCTGTCCGACGCTGCTGAACTCGACCGCGATCGAGATCAACGAGGCCGGCTGGGGCTGGGACCGGCAGGTCGGCGAGAAGGACGAGGATCCGTCGCCGACGCCGGAAATGGTGTTCGGCGGCTGTGGCGGCGCGGTGCTGTACCGCAAGTCGGCGCTCGACGAGGTCGGTGGCTTCGATCCGGCGTTCTTCATGTACTACGAGGACACCGATCTGGCCTGGCGCCTGCGGCTGGCGGGCTACACCAACCTGTACGCGCCGCTGGCGGTGGTCCGACACGACTTCCACGGCGACACCGGCGCGACGCCGGGGCGGTTGTACCGGCGGCGCTTCATGAGCGAGCGCAACCGCTGGGCGACGCTGTTCAAGAACCTCGACTGGCCGACGTTCCGGGCGATCCTGCCGAAGATCCGCAAGTACGACAAGGGTCGCCTCGAGTGGCTCGAGAAGGCGGTGCGCGAGGGCCACAACCCGGAGTTCCACGGCGAGATCGCCGGCATCATCAGGAAGGCATGGCGCTGGAACCTGGTGCGGATCTTCAGTCTGTGGGCGCGGCGGCGCCGCACGCAGAAACTGCGCAAGGTCGATGCGGCCACCGGCCGGCGGTTCATCGTCGCCGGCATCAACGAAGGCGGCCATCAGGGCGATGTCGAGAACTTCCACGATCGGTTCTCGAGCAAGCCGGTGCCGGCGATCCGGATGGGCGAGACCGACCAGGGTTGCCTCGGTTCGGGCTGGCACACGCTGGAGAATCCGCCGGGCTCCGTGCAGGCGTATCGCTGGTGCAAAGGGCGCTGCTGGTTCTACCTGCAGCCGCCGGCGGGGGCGCAGCGGATCGTCATCAAGCTGGCGAGTCCGATCCGGCCGCACTGGTTCCGCCTGTTCGCCGAGAGTGCGAAGCTCGGCGAGGAGACGGTGCAGGCCGACGTCAAGGAGTTCGTGTTCGCGCTGCCCGCCGAACTGCCGCGCGGCGAGTTGCTCGAGTTCACGATCGAAGCGCAGACGATCAAGCCCAAGGACGCCGGGCTGTCACCCGACATCCGCGATCTCGGCGTGATCGTGTTCGAAGTGCGCGCCCAGTAGTGCCGCGCTTCAGCGCGTGCGCCAGTACGACACCGGCACGCCGTTGCGCGTCTGGAAGTGGTGCCAGCGCTCGAACAGACCGCTGTCGGCGACGACCTGATCGTGTTCGGCGTTGTAGTACAGGAACTGGACGTGGCGCGGGTTGGTGCGCAGCGAGGCATCGATCCGGGCCAGCACGCCGGCCAGCGTCTTGGCGCCGAACGGGTTGAACAGGAAGAACACGGTGCCGTCGCCGAGGTCTTGCTGCAGCGCGTCGCCGGTGATGACTTCGATCGGCGCGCGGCGGCCGCGCATGGCCGCGGCGTTCTGCCGCGAGCTCGCGGCCAGGTCGGCGAACAGCTCGACGCCGACCACCTTCGCCCACGGCCGCAGCGCCAGCACGCACAGCACCCGGCCCATGCCGCTGCCGAGGTCGTAGGCGATTTCCCGGGCGTTGCGGCGGCCGTGCCAGGCATCGCGACAGGCCTTGCGGACGTACCAGTAGTCCGGGCTCTCGTAGCGCATGTTGTCGTCGAACTGCGCGGCGTCGGTGCGGGCGCCGGCGATGGCCTCGGCCTGGCCGTCGCGGGCGTGCGACCAGGCACCCATCGCGGGCACCGTGTCGATGTTCAGCCAGGCTTCGTTGACCCGCGTCCAGGCGCGGCGCAGCGGTCGGATCAGTTGGCGCAACAGCGGCATCGCCGCCGACTCTAGCAGGCCGCCGCCAGGCCCGTCAGCGGCGAAAAGTGGTGGCGGTCGGCGCGATGTCCCCCTTCTCCCGGTGCCACGAACGTGTTCCACGCCTCTGCAAAGCGGTTGCTCGTCGTTGGAGGTGATGCCGGTCGACCGCCACCGCCATTAGGGGAACGAGAACGCCAAAAACGGCCTGAAAATCCGGCCCGGTCAGCGGATTCCGTGCACCCGGGTGCGATGCACCAGCAGGTCGCAGGCGCCGGTCGAGTGCAGTTCGCTGGCCAGCGCGCGGCCGAGCTCGGCGGCGGTTCGATCGTCGAGGCGGAGCGCCGGCGTCCACAGTTCGACCAGGTCGAACGGCGACTCGAGGGTCAGCAGATGGGTGCCGAGCACCGTGTCGACGCGCCGCAGGCCGCCGGCGCGCAGTTCGTGGGCGAGTCGGTCGTCGGCGATGCCGGCGAGCGGATCGGGTTGCAGCGGCGGGCGACCAGTCTTCGCCCAGGCCGTCCGCAGCACCGGGATCATGTCCGGGGCCGGCACATCGATCGCGAACCGGCCGCCCGGGCGCAGGTTGTTGTGCGCCGCCGCCGGCAGTTCCGACCACGGCCAGGCTGGCGTCACCAAGGGGCAGGCCAGCAGCGCGTCGAACGAACCGAAGCGATCGGCACCCGGTGAGGCCGCGACGACGGCGAGGCCGGGAATGGGCTCACCGGCGAGTTGTTCGGCTCGCGTCCGGTCGGGTTCGATCGCGGTGAGTTCGCCGCGCTCGCCGATCAGCCGGGCGATCGCGCGCAACTGCGGGGCCATGCACCCGATTGCCAGCACGCGTTCGTGCCGGCGCAGGTCCAGCAATTCGAGGGCCGCGTGGAACCACGGCAGATCGTCGAGGCCGCGCATCGCGAGGGCAGCGTAGCGGCAACACCAGTGCGCCGCGCCGGGCTCGATGCCACAATCGCGCGCTTGCGCACCGACCCGACCACGCTGCACGGCAGGACGTTCGATCTGATCGTGATCGGCGGCGGCATCCACGGCGTCGCCATCGCGCGCGAAGCGGCGGTGCGCGGCGCCACCGTGGCGCTGCTCGAGGCGCGGGACTTTGCCAACGGCACCAGTTCCCGCAGTTCGCGGCTGATCCACGGTGGTCTGCGCTACCTCGCCAACCTGCAGATCGGTCTGGTGCGCGAGGCGCTGCGCGAGCGCGAACGGCTGCTGCGGCTGGCGCCGCATCTGGTGCGCCCATTGCCGATGCTGATGCCGTTCTTCCGCGATGGCGGCGGTCGGCGCTGGGTCAACCGGATCGGCACGCGGGTCTACGGTTGGTTGGCCGGGCGCAGCACGCTGCCGGGACCGGAGTCGCTGTCGGCGAAGGCGGCGTTGCAGCGGTTTCCGGGGTTGCGCAGCGACGGTCTGCGCTCGGGCCTGTTGTTCTTCGATGCGGCGACGCAGGACACCCGGTTGGTGCTGGCCAACGCGGTGGCGGCGGCGCGGGCCGGAGCGCTGTTGTGCAACTGGTGCGAAGTGGTGGGCGCCGATGGCGATGGGTTGCGGGCGCGCGAGGTGTGGGCCGGCAGCGAAGTGCGCTTGCGCGCTCGCCATGTCGTCAACGCGGCCGGGCCGTTCGCCGACCCGGTGCGACAGACCCTCGGTGTCGCCGGGCCGCAATTGGTCCGCCGCAGTCGCGGCAGCCATGTGGTGCTGGCGCCGCGCCCGGGCGAGACGGCATTGGCGGCGTTCCTGCCCGACCGACGCATCCAGTTCGTGATTCCCCACGACGATGGCACGTTGTGCGGCACCACCGAGGTCGATGAGGAATCCGGTGACGGCGATCCGACGGTGCCGGCGGCCGATGTCGACTATCTGCTGCAGGCGTTGGGCTTCCTGCTGGCGCCGGCGCCGACCCGGGCCGACCTGCGCTTCGCCTATTCCGGCTGGCGTTCGTTGCCGAGCAAGAACGGCCCGGCGGGCAATCTGGCGCGCGAAGCCTCGGTGATCACCGAACGGCTGGCGGATGGCGAACTGCACACGATCGTCGGCGGCAAGCTGACGACGCACCGTTCGCTGGCCGAGCGTCTGGTCGCCCGCCTGCTCACCGATCTGGAGCCGTCGCCGACCCGCACCCAGCCGCTGCCGGGCGGCGATGGGCCGCGGGTCGTGCAGGATCCGCTGTGGTGGCGGCATGGTTGCCACGCGATCGCGCTGCGTGCGGCGGCGACTGCCATCGAGGATGGCCTGGAGCCCCTGTGCCCGCACCGGCCGTTCCTGCGCATCGAAGCGGTGTACGCGTTGCGCGAACTGGCGGCGGTCACGTTCGCCGACCTGATGTTGCGGCGCCTGGTGCATTCGCAAGGACCATGTCTGCAGCCAGCGTGCCTGCACGCAGCCCACGAGTTGTTCGTCCGGCATCGGTCGTGGCGGGTCGACGACGAGCGGGCGCGGGCCTGTGCGGCGGTGGTCGACGAAGTGCGGCAGCTCAGTGGCGGAATCGCGGAGGGAACATGAACGAACGGCCGATCGCCCCGGAGTTCGCGCCGAGCCTGATCTGGCTGGATCGGCCGGCGCCATTGACGTTGTGGCAGTCGCTGCGCGGCGAGATCGTCGTGCTGCTGTTCTGGCGGCTTTGGTGCGTGCATGGCCGGCATGCGCTCGCGGACCTCAGTCGGTTGGCGGGCGAGTTCTCGGGGCGTGGCGTCGCGTTCGTGGCGATCCACGGGCCGGCGCTCGCCGCCGAACGCGACGAACGGCGGGTTCGCGCCGAACTGCGGGCCTTGCCACAGGTGTTGACCGCGGCGATCGATCCGGATCGGGCGACGCGCGCCGCGTTTGCCGCGGTCGGCAACCCGGCGTTGGTGCTGATCGATGCCGATGGCACGATCTGCTTCCGGGGTCGCGGTGAACCCGATCTCGAGCGTCTGCGCGCGGCGCTGCAGGGCCTGTTGACGACGGCGCATCAGGCCGGGCGTTCGGCGGCGGTGCCGTTCGTGCCGTGCGGGTGGCGCGATCACGACGCTGCGGCGACGACGGCGTTGCGGCAGCCGGGCGGGCTTGCGGTCGATCCGGCCGGGCGGTTGTGGGTCGCGGACACCGGCAACCATCGGATCCTGAAACTCGACCCGGACACCGGCGTCGCGTCGGTGATCGGCAGCGGCGGGGCCGGCTTGCTCGACGGCGTGCCGGATCGATCGGCGTTCTCGGCGCCGCGCGGACTCGTGGTGCATGCCGGTCGCGTGCTGGTGGCGGATGCCGGCAACCATGCGCTGCGCGCGCTCGAACCCGACACCGGCATCGCGGTGACCGTGTGTGGGACGGGTGTGCGCAGTCTGGACCGTTTCGGCGGTGGTTTCGGTGAGCGGCAAGGTCTGTGTTCGCCGGTGGGGTTGGTGGCGACGGGTGGCTGTGTCTATGTCGCGCAGGCTGGCGCGCATCAGCTGTGGCAGTTCGACACCGATACGCAGTCGGCGTCGGCATGGCTTGGCACCGGCGTCGCCAGTCTGCGCGATGGCGACGAGACCGCGACGTTGGCGCAGCCGTTCGGGCTGTGCACCGACGATCGGACGTTGTGGATCGCCGATGCGGGCAACGGCGCGGTGCGGGCCGTTGACCTTGCGCACGGGCGGACACGGACGATCGCCACCGGGCTGGCGCGGCCGGTTGGGGTCGCGGTGGCGGGTGAATACCTGTTCGTCGCGGATGCATGGCGCGGCGTCGTGGTGCGCTTGCCGGCGGCCGGTGGTGAACCGGTGGTCGTGGCCGACGCGGCGCAGGGCCTGCGGGAGCCGAGCGCGTTGGTGGTGCGCGGCGACGAGTTGTGGATCGCCGATGCGGCGGCGGGTTGCCTGTGGCGCATGCCGCTGGCCGCGTCATCGCCTGGGTTGCAGCGCCAAGAACTGGCGGTGCCGGCGGCCGCCAGTTCGCCGCGCGGTGGTTGTGCGGTGGCCAGACCGATCGTCGTGCGGGCGTTCGCCGATGTGCAGGTCGACATCGCTGTGCCGTTGGCTGCGGATGCGCAGATCGACGCCGCGGCGCCGATCGCCGTCGACCTGGTCGACGAACACGGGGCGACGCTGTCGGTGGCCCGCCGCGGCAGTGCCGAGGTCGTCGACGGCCGGTTGCGCCTGGCCAACGTGGCGATCGCCGAGCCCGGGCTTGGAGCGTGGCGTCTGCGGGTGCAGGTCTCCCTGCGCCGCGGTGACACCGCCGAGCCGGAGGCGTACTCGTTTGCGGTGGTGGTGCCGGTCACCGCCAGCGAAGGTGGACCGTTGGTTGCGGTCGTGACGTTTCAAGCGACCTGGCCCTGAACGTCGTCCGGTAACACCGTACCATCATCCCCCTTGCAGCCTTGCCTGGCTGGCGGGCCTCAGGCTACTCTGTCGAACAGAGAATCTTGATCTTCACGAGTAAGCGCGGACGCCATGAGTGAAAACGAACTGTGGCAGAGTCAGTCAGAGTTGATTAACCCACTGCGACAGGCTTTGGTTGACAAGAGCGTGATTTGCATGATCGGCTCGGGAGTGTCTGTTGCTTCTGTCCGAGGCTCCGCCGAACAGAGTGTAACTCGCTGTGCGTCTTGGCCAGGCCTTCTGGATCATGGCATCGACACGCTTGCTGGTTTTGGCTCCGACGCGAAGAAGAAAGCCAAAGAGATCCGGGTGGAGTTGGGCAAGTCAGAAAACAAGCCCGCCCGCTTGCTGAAGGTTGCCGGCGAGCTGAAGCAAGCGCTGGGAGAAAGCGAGTACGGGAGTTGGTTCCGCCGGGCAATCGACGGCCTGCAAGTCAGAGACCGCACGGTGCTTGATGCGGTGAAGGGTCTGGAGTCCCCGTGCGTGACCACCAACTATGATCCGCTGCTGGCACGGGCACTCGGCACGGATCCTTTCGCCTGGACTCACAGTGATGTTTGTCTGGAGGTGATTCGCGGCAAGAGGAAGGGCGTCATACATATTCACGGCTATTATCTCGTCACGGATAGCCTGGTCTTCGACCAGGAAGACTACCATAGGATACGAGAAGACCAGCGGGTCGAGACTATCCTGAAAGCGCTGCTGACGACGAAGACGGTGCTTTTCATAGGTTGCGGGACGGGCCTCGAGGATCCTCATTTTGGCGATCGACTCAATTGGATGGCCACATTCTTTGGCAAGATCCCCATCCAGCATTACCGCCTGGCCTGCGAGAAAGATGAAGTGCTCGACTCTGAATCCGACAAAGCGAGCCGGGTGCACAGGATCAATTACGGTGCAACCCATGATTCCCTTGGGCCATTCTTGCGCCGCTTGAAGAGTGGACACGAAGGGGAGCCGACAGTTGGCATTCCGAGACCGACGCCTCTGTTCTGTCCAATGCACCACAGCGCTCCGGCCGGCAAGTCCACCGATGTAGTCGACCCTGCCGGCTCGTGCCACGTCGATCGGTCTGACCTCAACTATGTCTTGATAGGGGTTCGCGCTCAAGTCTTCGACGCCGCCAAGAAGCAACTACTCGCGATCCTGGCGGCTTCTGGAGGAGTAGACGAAAAAGACAACGTCGCGAACGATGTCAGGATGTGGCCATTGTTGGGCGCGAAGGAGCTCTTGGTGTCGTTTCGGCAGAGTCCCGGTCGGAACGGAGAGGCGCCGCTTCTCGGGCGGATACGTGATGGCCTCGTCAGCCTTTCTGCCAAGCTGGCTACGCTTGACGTCAGTCGCGAGTACCCGGCAGCCAGTTCCAGGGAGCCCGTGATCGCCCCCGTTGCTGACGCCAACCTGAGGACATCCTGGGCCTTCATTGTCTTGGATATTGGAGATAGGGACGATCAAGAAAGGCTCGAAGCGGTCAACAAGGTGATCGACTCAGCCCGTGGTTCGGCAGTTGTCTCGCGTGTGGCCGTTTCTGGCAGGAACGCCACCGTGATTATCGAAGTATTCATGCGGTGTGGCATGTTGCCGGAGTTAGGAGTGATATCGACAGCACTCGAGAAACTGCTCGGGCAAGTGCAGAACAAGTCCACGTACCTAGCATATGATCAGTTCTTGCCGGCGCCAGGCGGTCGCGACCCGGTAGTTGGCCGCAACGCGCGGCCGGAGTCGGCGTCGACTGACGGAGGTGGCCAGTGCTGATACGTTCGGAGTCGATCCGGATGTCCGGTAAGACAGTTTCCATTCGACAACACGTCCGCGATCGCGCGCCCGACGCCGAGGGGGCTGCGCTGGTCCTGATGCTGCGCGGTAGCGCGATGCTGGGCACCGGTCCCATCAGTGCGGGCCAGGCGGCCCTGGCTGGATCAGTCCCGATCCCTCGCGCGGACGATTGTTGGTTTGCGGTGATAGACGGCCTGGCGGCTTGTCACGGTACCGCGCCGGTCGAGCCTCGGGACATGGGGCACTTTCGGCGCTACCGCTCCCGCGTAGCGGAGATTGCGTTTGATGCCAGCCTGGCTTGGAGCGTCTATGATGTTGCCGTTGATGGGCGTGAGGCGCAATGTGAGTTGCATGTGCACCATGACGTGCGAAACATGGTGTTCGTTTGGGGTTCCGATTACGCGCCCGTAGCAGATCTGATAATCGCTACAGACGATGGCATTTTTCGTTGGCCGTTATGTCCTGGAGACGGAGTTCTGGTTCTACCGGGGACTGAACATTCGATCGTGGCGCGAAGCGCTGCCGGGGTGCAGATGTTCGTCGTCAATGACTCACGTTCCAATTATGGCGACCTGGCGACCGCAGACTTTCATGTGACCCGGCAAGTGGATTGGCGATTGGTGCGGGAAGGCTCACCTCCTGGTGGTAGCGGTAGGCTGTTGGTGCCCAGGGCCATCGTCCAGATGGGAGGACTCGTTTCATGAGCGAGTTCGCGAGTCAGGTTTGGTACAATGGCGTGCTGGCGCCGTTCGCGTCGGTGTGTCCGTCAATAGCCAGTCCATCGTTGCATCTCGGAATCGGGGTTTTTGACGGTTTGATGGCCTATTGCGAGCCGGGGGGTTACAGTATTCCGGCGCTGCCCGAACACTTGAGCCGATTCAAGCGGTCGTGCGAGCGAATCGGCCTTCTTCATCGGTGGGACGCTGCCGGAATCGGAGTTGGAATCAAGGATCTGCTGCGCGGCCTGCCGGCGGCAGACTATTATGTGCGGCCACTGGCCTTTCAGTCTGGGCCGCGAATCTACTTGACACCTTCGACGACCACAGAGGCCGATGTCGTCATCATGGCGATGCCGGTTCGCGTCGGGCAAGTCCGCGAATTGGCGTGTCAAATATCATCGATCATTCGAGTGTCGCGGCGAGCCGTGCCGATCGAGTGCAAGGTCAGCGGCGGCTACGTCAACAGCTACTTGGCCAGGCTGGAGGCGGAGCGCGCCGGGTATCATGACGCGCTGTTCCTGGACGGCCGCGGAGTGATCACGGAAGCTTCCGCCGCCAACGTGTTCTTCGTAGTGGACGATCGCCTTGTCACGCCGTCCTTGCAAGGCGACGTCTTCCCGGGGCTGACCAGGAACGCCTTGATCGGCCTGGCCCAGGCGCGGGGAATCGTGGTGGAGGAACGCGATGTCCTGCCGTCGGAGTTGATGGGGTTTTCCGGCGGATTTCTTTGCGCCACTCTCATGGAAGTGCAGCCAATCGTCCATATGGGGAGCACCGAGTGGCGGACACCCGAGGACGGGATTTACCAGGTATTAGCCGCCGATTATCGACGATACGCCAGAGCTGCCGTCAATCTCGCCGCCGGACCCGGCACGAACCAGCAAGAAGCGATGGGTTCAACCGGGTAGGCGCGACCCAGAGTAGCCGTCACGAACCCGCGGGGTGGGGGGTATTGAACGTTCAGGTGCATCAAGGCCGGCGGCGGTAGCGACCGGCTCCCGCGTCCCACTCGAGGTCCTTGCCCGCGCCGCCGGTCCGCCAGCGTTCGAGCCACGTCGCCGCCAGTTCGCCCGCGAACGCCTCGCGCATCGCCTCTGGCACGCGCTTGCACTCCTCGGTGAACGCCGGCACCTGCGGTGGTGAACCCGCCAACAGCCGCGCCAGCCCCTGTGCCGCCAGCGCGCCGATCCCCGGATCCGGGTGGCGGCGCAGCGCGATCCAGTAGCGCAGGTTGTGGGTGGCATCGCTGGCGGCGACGGCAGCGGCGATCGCCGGTGGCGTGTTCTTGGCCACGCCCAGCGCGCAACGGACGAAGTCGAGATCGTCGGAAGCGCACGGCAGCTCGATCGGCGGGCTGTGGAACGGCAGGTCGCAACTGCGCGCGAACGTCTGGCCGGCGGCGTATGGCAGGACACCGTGACCGCGGTGGCCCTCGGCCGTGCACTGGTCGACGACCGTCAGGCCGGTGGCACGGACGACCTCATCGTTGTCGATGAACCTGGTCCGGCGCAGCGCCACCACGAACTCGCCGCGCAGATCCAGCGCATCGCCATGGCTGCTGTCCTTGGCGCGGCCACTCTTGCCCTCGAACTCGCAGTCTTCGATCAGCATCGCCACCTCGACGCCGTAGATCGCATTGGAGCCACCGGCACCGGAGTTGTAATTGGCGACGAAACAGCGGCGCAGGTGCACGGCGCCACCGGCGTACAGATTCAGGAACGGCCGATCGCGGCAGTCGATCGCCAGGTTCTCGAAGCGAACGCGGCTGGCCTGCTCGAGTTCGCCGGTCAACACCGTCGTCTTGCCGGCGCCAACGAACGCGACGTCGGCGAGCAGGCGTTGGCGCGGCACCTTCAGTTCGTGCGTGCCCTCGCCGAGCAGCACCAGGTCGCCCGGTTGCAACATGTCGAGCGCCTCGGCCAGCGTCGCCGCGTCGCCCTGCGGTCCGACGCGCACGACGTTGCCGAGCAGCCGCGGCGCGGTGTCGTGGGCGAACCGTGTGATGTCGGTGGCGATCACCAGCGGATCGATCAGTCCCTTCAGCACGCGGTGCTGGAACGACTCGATCCCGGCGGCGATCGCCTTGCGCCGATCGAGGATCGTGCGCAGGTCGTCGCGGCGTGCATCACCCGGATTGGCGGCCAGCACCGCGGCGAGTTCGCGCAGCGCCGCCTGCAGTTCGGGGTCCGTCGGCCATTCGGCGCCGGGCGGTGGCGCCTGGGCGATCGACAGGGACGACCACAAGGCGAGAACGCAAGCACGCCGGCGAAGGTGCATCCTGACACGATGGAATCCGCGGGCGTCGGCGGCAAGTGGCGCGGGTGGTCCCTTAGGCGAAATCGAGCAGTTGCGTGCGGACGCGCGGGTTGGCGCGCGCCGCCTCCGGGGAGTCCCGTAGGCCGCGGACCTACGGACTCGGCGCTAGGGGAAAGAGCCATGTCGACCGGACAACGGCGCGCCGACAGATGTTCCGCATGACGACCGCAACGACGACAGGGAAGGTGGCTGCGCTGCGCCAGGACGGCCGCACCTTCCAGGTGGTGAGCTTCCGGCTCGGCGCCGAGGAATACGGCGTCGACATCATGATCGTGCAGGAGATCATCCTGCTCGGCGTGGTCACGCAGGTGCCCGAGGTGCCCGAGTACGTGCTCGGGGTCATCAACCTGCGCGGCAACGTGATCCCGATCCTGAACCTGCGACGGCGCTTCGGCATGGCCGACGAACCGGCCACCGACGCGACCCGGATCATGGTGATCAACCTGGCCGGCCGCACGGTCGGCGTCGTCGTCGATGGCGTCAGCGAGGTGCTGCGGCTGCAGCGCGACGACATCGCGCCGACTCCGAGTTCGCTGCATGCCGCCGGCAAGGACTACGTGCAGGGGCTCGCGCGCCGGGGCGAACGGCTGCTGATCCTGCTCGACATGCAGCGCCTGCTGACCGCCACGCCCGGGGCCGCCGCGCCGGGCGCCGGCACCCCGTCCACCGACCAAGATCCGCGATAGAGGAAGACCATGACCACGACCATGAAGAAGCGTTCCGTCGGCAAGAACAACAAGCACGCCGAGGCCCTGCTGGACGCCCTGGGCCGTTCCCAGGCGATGATCGAGTTCACCACCGATGGCACCATCGTGCACGCCAACGACGTGTTCCTCGGCGCCCTGGGCTACACGCTCGAGGAAGTACGCGGCCAGCATCACCGGATGTTCGTCCGCGCCGACTACGCGCGCGGCGACAGCTATGCCGAGTTCTGGTCGCAGCTGCGCGCCGGGCGGTTCCAGAGCGCCGAGTTCGAACGCGTGGGCAAGGGCGGCAAATCCGTCTGGATCCAGGCCACCTACAGTCCCGTGTTCGACGCCAAGGGTGCGGTCACCGGCGTCGTCAAGATGGCGACCGACATCACCGAGCGCTGGCTTGCCGGGCAACGGCTGCAGGCGACCAGCAAGCGGGCGCAGGACGCGATGGATGCGGTGGCGACCAACGTGCTGATCTGCGACGCCGAGTTCAAGATCGTCTATGGCAACCGCAAGTCGCAGGAAACGCTGCGGCTGCTGGAGCCGGTGCTGCTGCAGAAGTTCGGTGTGCGCGCCGACACGGTCGTCGGCGGTTCGCTCGACCGGTTCCACCGCGACCCGTCGCATCAGCGGCGGTTGCTGGCGGCCTTGCAGCAGCGTTCGCATTCGGCCGAGTTCCCGCTCGGCGACGAGAAGATCGCGCTGCAGGCGGCGGCGTTGTACGACGCCGCCGGCAACTTCACCGGTGCGGTGGTCAACTGGGAGCTGGTGACCAGACAACGGGCGATGGAGGCCGAGGTGCAGCGCAAGGCTGCGGCCGATGCGGCGGCGGCGGAGACGTTGCGGCAGCAGGTCGGCGAACTGCTGACCGTCGTCGAGGCGGCGGCCGCGGGCAACCTGGCGGTCACCGGCGGTCCCGATGGCGATGATCCGATCGGCCAGCTCGGGCGCGGCGTGCAGAAGATGATCACCGATCTGCGGTCGGTGATCCTGCAGATCCGCGATGGCGCCGAACAGTTCAGCGGCAGCGCCGGCATGATTTCATCGACGTCGAGCAACCTGTCCGAGGCGTCGCAGACGAACGCCGCGACGGTCGAACAGATGACCGCCTCGGTGGCGCAGCTGACCGAGAGCATCAAGCTGATCGCCGGCAATGCCAACGAGGCCAACCGGCTGGCCACCGACACCAGCGGGAGCGCCGCGACCGGCGGCGAGACGGTGACCCGCTCGGTGGCGGCGATGAAGGAGATCGCCAAGTCCAGCGAGCAGATCAGCGAGATCATCCAGGTGATCAGCGAGATCGCGTCGCAGACCAACCTGCTGGCGTTGAATGCGGCGATCGAGGCGGCGCGCGCCGGCGAACACGGGCTCGGGTTCGCCGTCGTCGCCGACGAGGTGCGCAAGCTCGCCGAGCGGTCCAGCGAGGCGGCCAAGCAGATCACGACGCTGATCCGCGAGTCGACGCAGCGGGTGGTCGAGGGCACACGCCTGTCGGAGGAGACCGGCACGGCGTTGCAGCAGATCATCGATGGCGTCAAGAAGACGGCCGACTCGATCGCGCAGATCGCCACCGCCACCGACGAACAGTCGGCGACGGCTTCGGAGGTCAGTCGGGCGATCACCAACGTCGCCAAGCTGACCGAAGGCGGTTCGGCCAGCGCCGAGGAACTGGCCAGCGGCGCCGAGGAACTGGCGGCGCAGGCGGTGGCGATGAAGGAACTGGTCCGTCGCTTCTCGTTGTGACGCCAGGTCCGGTACCAGCCAGGGGGGACGATGGAAAACGCCGACTTGATCGCGGATTACCTCGGTGAGGCCAACGACTACCTCGAGCGGTTGTCGACCGAGCTGCTGTCGCTGGAGAACGAGGGGCTGACCGAAGCGCGGGTCAATGAGCTGTTCCGCGCCGCGCACTCGCTGAAAGGGCTGTCGGCGTGCTTTGGCTTCGAGCGCACCAATGCGTTGACGCATCGGCTCGAGAGCCTGCTGGCGCGGATGCAGCGCGGCGAGATCGTGCCGGATGCGCCCGTGATCCGGCTCATGTTCGATGCGGTGGACCTGCTCGCCGAGCTGACGGCCGAGGTCGGTGCGGTCGGGCGCGAGGGCGCCGAGATCGAACTGGTCGGCGCGCGGCTGGATGCGATCGGCTCGACGGCGTCGCCGACCGATCTGGTCGCCCGCGCGGCAGTCGAGGTCAACGAGATGCGAGCGGCAGCGCCGACGAGCAAGCCGCGCAGCGAGGAGACCGAGACCGTTCGCGTGAAGATGGAACGGCTCGACCGGCTGATCAACATGACCGGGGAACTGGTGATTGCGCGGTCGCGCTTCCAACTGGCGACGCGGGCCATGCAGTCGCTGCCGCGTTCGCGGGATCTGGAGTTGATCGCCGCCGAGTTGGTGGCCGGGCTCGAGGGCCTCGTCGGCGAGGCCGATGCGCGCGCCGGTTCGCTGCTGCAGCGCGCGCGGCGCCTGCAGACCGGCCTCCACGCGCTGGATGCGACCCAGCGCGTCAGCAAGGACCTCGAGGATGCGACCTACGATCTCGAGGGTATCGTCTCGGGCATCCACGGCGCCGTGCTGGAGGTGCGGCTGGTGCCGCTGGAATCGCTGTTCCGGCGCCTGCAGCGGGTCGTGCGCGACACCTGCGAGGCCGTCGACAAGCAGGTCGATGTCGAGTTCGTCGGTGGCGACACGCAGCTCGACAAGCGCGTGGCCGACGAACTGATGAACCCGCTGGTGCACCTGGTCCGCAATGCGATCGACCATGGGCTCGAACGGGGCGATGTCCGCGAGGCCGCCGGCAAGGGCAAGGCCGGCCGGCTGTCGATCAGCGGTGTGCAGCGCGGCAACAGTGTCGTCATCGAGGTCGCCGACGACGGCGGCGGCATCGATCCTGCCAGGGTCACGAAGAAAGCGTTGGAGACGGGCCTGCTGACCGCCGAGCAGGCCGCGGCGCTGTCGCCGGAAGAGGCGCAGCGGCTGATCTTCAAGCCCGGGTTCTCGACCGCGGGCAGGGTGACCGAGGTCTCGGGCCGCGGCATGGGGATGGACATCGTCGAGTCGACGATCAAGAAGCTGCGCGGCAACCTGGATCTGACGTCGACGGTGGGCCAGGGCTCGGTGTTCCAGATCCAGTTGCCCCCGAGCGTGTCGATCCTCGCCTGCCTGCTGGTGCGGGCGCGGGCGACGACGTTCGCGGTGCCGCTGGCCGAGGTGCAGGAGATCGTGCCGCTGCCGCAAGAAGGGGCGACCGTGCAGGGCCGCCGCGTCGTGCTGGTGCGCCGGCAGCCGATCCCGGTGGTCGCGATGGATGAACTGTTCCGGTTCCCGGCGTTGACGCCGGCCGAGGCGCGTGCCAATCACGCGACGCATGCGGTCATTGTGCAGACCGGTCGAC
Organism: Planctomycetota bacterium; assembly: GCA_016713175.1. GTDB lineage: Bacteria > Planctomycetota > UBA1135 > UBA1135 > UBA2386 > JADJPQ01. The sequence goes on along the minus strand of JADJPQ010000012.1, from coordinate 250,713 downwards.
AGCCGGTTGCCGTGTCGGTCGAAGCGCTGGTCGGCAAGGAGGATCTGGTGATCAAGCCCCTGTGCGCGGAACTGCAGGACGTTCGCGGTCTGGCCGGGATGGCCGTGCGCGGCGACGGCGCGGTCACGTTGATCCTGGATGGCGGCGCGATCGCCGAACTGGCGGCGCAGCCGTCGACAGGGCTGCGACGGTGATCGCCCATGAGCTGGTCTGCCACGTGCCGATCGGCGGTGTCGCGGCGGTGCGCGCGCCACGCATCCTGACGACGTTGCTCGGTTCCTGCGTCGCGTTCGTGCTGCAGGACCTGCGGCATCGCGTGGCGGTGCTCGCGCACGTCGTGCGACCGACCGGCCAGGGCGCGGCGCTCGGCCCCGGCAGCCTCGCCGACAAGGCGGCGCCCCTCGCCGTCGACCTGGCGATCCAGAACGGCGCCGATCGTCGCGACCTGGTCGTGCGCCTGGCCGGCGGCGGGCGGATGTTCGACGGTGGCCTCGACATCGGCGCGCAGAACGTCGCCGCGCTGCGCCGCGAGAGCGAGCGTCTCGGCCTGATCTTCGCCGGGCAAATGGTCGGCCCCCGCGATGGCGGCAGTTTCGTGATTGTCGACGCGGGCACCGGACGCGTGCAGGTGCGGGCGCTGCGTACCGGCGACGATGCCTCGTGGCAGGCGGTACTGCTGGAGATCCTCGGGCAGCGAGGCTCCGCATGACGCCGGTGTTGGTCGGCATCCGCAGCGACGACCCGCCGTTCGGCGAGCTGGTGGCCGAGGTCGTGCAGGCCGCCGGGTTCCTCGTCGTCGCTGACGGCATGCCGAATGCGCCGGATGTCTGGTTGTGGATCGGCGATGGTCAGCCGCCCGCCGCGGAAGGCGGCCAGGTCGCACAACCCGTCATCCGCATCGGCGGCAACGGTGCGGATGCCGATGTCGCCTTTGCTCGCCCTGACGCGACCGATGTTCGCAGCCTGTTGCGCTGGACGGCCGACCTGGTCGGCGCCATCCGCGCGGCCGGCGGAGCGCCGCGTGCGCGACCGGCGGTGACGCCAGGTGCGCCGGTGGCGCCGGCACGTGGTCCCGCCCCGCGGACCCTGTCGCTGATTGCGATCGCGATCAGCACCGGCGGACCGCCGGCGCTCGAGGTCCTGCTGCGCGGATTGCATGCCCGGGACCTGCCGCCGATCCTGATCGTGCAGCACATTCCGCCCGCGTTCCTGCCCCAGTTGTGCGGTCGCCTGCACGGCAAGACCGGCATTCCGATCAGCGTCGTGGCGCGCGGCGAACGGCTGTCGCCGGGGCGCGCCTGGTTCGCTCCTGGCGATCACCATGTGGTGGTCCATCAGGAGGGTGGTTGCCTGGTCGCCAATCACGACGACTCACCGCCGCGACGCGGGCATCGTCCGGCCGCCGCGGTGACATTCGAGTCGCTGGCTGCGCTGAAGCAGCCGGGAGCCGCTGTGATGATGACCGGCATGGGCGTCGATGGCGCCGCCGAGATGGTCGTGCTGCGCGAGCGGGGGTGGCGGACGTTCGGCCAGGATGAGGCGAGTTGCGCGGTCTACGGGATGCCGGGCGCCGCCAGACGTCTGGGGGCGATCGAACTCGAACTGCCGCTGGATCGCCTCGCGCCGGCGATCGTGTCGGCGTGTGCGGAGGCGCGATGATTGCGCGTTCCCCGAGCTGCCTGTTGAGTGGCTCCGCCGTGCGCTCTAGGGTTGTCATCAGCTCGTTCCGAACCCAGGAGGCAACGTGACCGATCGTGGTTTCCTTGGCATGCCGGCGGGGTGTTGCGAGGCCCTGCTGAACGCGGCGCCGCAGCCGATCGTCGGCCTCGATGCCGAAGGTCGGATCTGTTTCTGCAACGACGTCGCGGCGCGACTCGGCGGGGTCGCGGTCGATGCTTTGCTCGGGCAGCCGTTGCCGGATCGTGAACCGTTCGCGCACCTCGGACCGCTGTGGCGCGAGGTCCGCGGCGGCGGGCAGGTGACCGGTCGGCCGTTCTCGCTGCAACTCGGCGAACGCCAGGTCGACATCGAGTGCACCGCGGTCGCCGTGCCGTCGACCCAGGTCGTGCTGTTCTTCGGGCGCGATGTCACGGCCGAGCGCCGCGTCCGCGCCAGCGATGCCGCGATGCGCGAACGGTTGCAGCTGGCGCTGGGGGCGGCACGGATGGGGATCTGGGAATGGGACATCGCCAGCGACAAGGTGGTCTGGTCACCGGAGGCCGAAGCGCTGTTCGGCGTCGCGCCTGGCACGTTCCCGCCGGATTTCCCGTCGTTCTGCGAACTGGTGCACCCCGACGACCGGCAGCTGCTGGCGACGCGAGCGCAGCGGGCGCTGGCCCAGGTCGGCGAACGCTACGAGGTCTCGCATCGCGTGTGCCGCCGCGATGGCAGCCAGTTCTGGGCGCACTGCACCGGACTCGTCATGCGCAACGACCAGGGCCAGCCGGTGCGGATGATCGGCACGATCGCCGATGTCACGTCCGTCAAGGATCTGGAGGACCAGCTGCGGCACGCGCAGAAGATGGAGAGCATCGGCCGGTTGGCCGGCGGCATCGCGCACGACTTCAACAACCTGCTGACCGTGGTCACCGGTGAGGCCGAACTGCTGGGCCGGCAGGTCGAGCCTGCCGGCGCGGTCGCCGGTTCGCTGCGCAACCTGCGCGAAGCGGCGACGCGCGGCCGCAATCTGACGCGTCAATTGTTGACGTTCGCGCGCCGGCAGGACCTCGAGGTGAGCCTGGTCGATCCCGCCTCACTGGTGCAGCGGGCCGAGCCGCTGTTGCGGCGGCTGGCCGGAGTCGACGCCGAACTGGTCGTCCGGCTGGGGTCGCCGCTCGGCATGATCCGCGTCGACGGCAGCCAGATCGAGCAGGTGCTGATGAACCTGGTGCTGAACGCCCGTGAGGCGATGCCGCGAGGTGGGCGGATCACGCTGACCGTCGACACCGTCGACGCGCCGGACCCGCAGGTCCGCTTCGCGGTGACCGACACCGGCATCGGCATTCCGGCTGCGGCGCGCGAACGGCTGTTCGAGCCGTTCTTCACCACCAAGGCGACCGGGACCGGGCTTGGCCTGTCGATGGTCTATGGCATCGTCACGCAGTGCGGCGGGCGGATCGTGGTCGACAGCGCGCCGGGCGCCGGCGCGACGTTCGTGGTGTTGCTGCCGCAGGTCGCGGCGGCGCCGGTGACCGCGTCCGTGCCGGAGACCGTGGCCACCGGCGCGCCGAAGGCCAGGGCCAACGCGCCGCGGCTCCTGGTCGTCGATGACGACGATCTGGCGCGTGATGTCGCCAATCGGATCCTGCAGCGGGCCGGCTACGACGTGCAGGTGGCGGGCTCGGCTGACGAGGCGTGCCGGCTCGCGGCCGACACACCGTTCGAGATGCTGGTCACCGACGTGGTGATGCCGGCAGTCGACGGGTTCACGCTTGCCGAACTGATGTGTCAGCGGCAACCGCGATTGAAGGTGCTGTTCTTGTCGGGGTATTCGCAACGGCCGGTGTTGGCGGCCGGCGCCCGAGGGCCGTTCCTCGGCAAGCCGTATTCGCCGGAGGCGTTGACCACGCGGGTGGCCGAGGTGCTCGCCGGCAAGGCCGTCTGACGCCGCAGAGCCCAAGGGGGCGCAAGATCGTCCAAGTTCGCCGCAACGCAGCCGAGTGCGCTGACGGGAATGGAGTGTTGTGCCGTCACCCTGTTGGTCTGTTCGCCGTCGCCGGCCGTGCGGGCGCACCGCGCATCGCGGCCGGTCGTCTCGACGAGCTGCTGCGCGTTCGCGAGTCGGTCTGGCACGCCTGGTTCCGCCGGTCACCGGGGTGCAGTGGTTTGGCGACGTCGCGGAGAGCTACACGACGTTTGCACGCACCCTCGAGACGCCGACCGGCCGGCAGCAGATGAAGGGCGGGCGACGGGATGGGGGGTGTTCGCCGTTCGATCTGGCGAGGTCGTTCCGGGCGATCGTCGGCATGCCGTTGCATCAGTGTCTGATGCAGTTGCGGTTGCGGTGGCGTACGAGGCGATTGCCGATGGGTGTCAGGATCTGGCGGCGCTGGCGATGCGGGTCGGGAGCGGGGTTGCCCAATCCAGCGCCCAGATGAAGTGGAACGAGTCGCGTCGGGCGCTCGCCGCCGCCGCTGGCAGTGACCTGCGCGCCGAATCCTGAATGCGCCTCGGGTGGCCTGTTCACGCGATCGGGAGTTCCTGGTCTTCGAGCCGTCTTTCGCTGGCTGCAAGGCACCAGGGTCGATGGGCTCGCACCGGGCCGGAAGGGCCTCGACCCGCGCCCCGCACTCGCTAACCTTCCTACCCCTGCACATGAACCAGAGCGCGCCGCGGCATTCGACCAAGGGACTGGGCTGGCCCGTGTTCCTGGCCGGCTTCATTCCCGGCCTGCTGCACTTCCGGATGGGGCAGGCCAACCGCGGCGCGATGGCGCTGGCGTCCTGCGCCGTGCTGTTCTTCGCCGGCTTCGCGTTCCTCGGCGACCGCCTGTTCTGGTGGGCCCTGGTCGCGCCGGACGAGAAGAGCACCTGGCTCGCGTGGGTCGCCCACTACCTGCCGCTGCTGAACCTGCCCGAGATGTTCAACCTGCCGTGCACCGCGATCGGCACCATCTCCAGTTGGGACATCTCCTTCACCGGCCAGCGCGCCTGGCGGCTGCCGCGCGACTTCGAGCACGTCGCCGGTTGGTTGACCGCCGCATCCGGCATGCTGGCCACCTTCTGGGCCGCCGATGCCCAATGGCAACTGACCTGGCGGCGCGATGGCGCGGGTGCACCGTGCCGGCCGAACGTCAATCCGGGGCTCGCCGCCGGTCTGTCGTGGCTCGTGCCGGGCCTTGGCCACGTGCGGGCCGGCCAGAAGGACAAGGGCATGCTGATGGGCGGCGCGGTGCTGATCGTGTTCGCACTCGGCCTGTTGTTCTCGCAGGGACATGGCTGCGATCGCAGCGTCGCTTCGGTCTGGTGGATGGGGCAGAACCTCTGTGGCGTCGGCACCTTGTTCGCCGCGCTGGTCACCGCGCCGATGCAGATGCTCGGGCCGGATGGTTTCCCGCCGCTCTACGATGTGGGCCTCGTGCTCTGCACGGTCGCGGGTCTGATGAATCTCGTCGTGATGGTCGATGCCTACACCGTCGCCGAGCGTTCGGCGTTCCTGCGCGAGGCGCCGGTTGCCGGAGGTGCCGCATGAACCTGATGCTGCGGCTGTTGATCTATGTGCCGGTGCTGTTCCTGATCGCGATCGTCGTGATGGGGCAGTTCCATGACAATGCGAACGACACGCTGCGCGCCGCGGTGCGCCGGACCGGTCGCTGGATCGTGTGGACGACCGGGCTGGTCGTCGCGATGTCCGTGCTCGGCTTCCTGTTCATCTGGTGAACGGTTCGGCCCGCGCGGCGACCAGCAGCGCGCCGGGCGCTCGCAGCAGCAGGCCGCGCCCCTCGAGCGCGAACGTGGCGGTCAGGAACGCCTCGCGATCGAGACCACTCTCGCGCGCCACCAGATCCGCCGGCCGCGGCCCGGCCGCGAGGCAACGCAGCACGGCCTGTTCGTCCGCCGACGTCTGCAGCCCGAGGGACGTGCCGGTCGCGGCCGACGGTGGTGCGCAGACGCCGAGTTCGCGCAGCAGCAGTTCCGGATTCTCGGCGATCTGTGCGCCCTCGGCGATCAGCCGGTGACAGCCCTGGCTGCGCTCGGAGGCCCAGGGCCCGGGCACGGCGAACACCGGTTGCCCCTGCTCGGCGGCAAAGCGCGCAGTGTGCAACGCCCCCGACGTCAGGCTGGCTTCGATCACCAGCGTGGCCGCGGCGCCGGCGGCGAGCACGCGGTTGCGGCGCGGGAAGTGACCGCGGCGGGCCTGACGGCCCGGTGGCAGCTCGGACAACAGGCAACCGCCGTGGCGGACGATCTGCTCGGCCAGTTCGCGGTGTTCGGGTGGGTAGATCCGGTCGAGGCCGCCGGCGAGCACGGCGACGGTCGGCACCTTCGCGTCCAGACAGGCCCGATGCGCGATGCCATCGACGCCGCGGGCCAGCCCGCTCCACTGCGCGACCCCGGCGCCAGCCAGGGCGTTGGCGAACGCCCGGGCGGCGTCGCTGCCGTACGGGGTCGGCGTGCGGCTGCCGACGATCGCGATCGAGGGCTGATGCCGCAGCGCGGCCAGGTCGCCGCGCGCGAACAGCACCAGCGGCCGCAACGGCATCGTCTGCATCGGTTCCGGCCATTCGGGGTCGGCCGGGGTCAGCAGCATCAGCCCCAGTTCGTGCGCGCGGCGGGCGACCAGTTCGGCTTGCGCCGGCAGCGTTGGATCGAGCAGGCGAGCGCGAACGCGTGCCGGCAGTTCCGGCGGCGGTGAAGCCAGGGTGGTCGTGGGGTCCAGATCCGGGGCCAGCAGCAGCGGGACCGTGCTTTCGTCGCCGCCCTCGGCGATCGCCAGTTGCAGGAAAGGGTTCATGCCCTCCTGTGGCGCCGGTTGGTGCGCCGGTGACAGTCGTTCGCGCGGTTTTTTTTCGGTTGAGCGAGTCTGGGGCGGCTCGCGACTGGCGTCGGCGGCCGTGATCCGCCCGCGGTAGGCTTCCCCGCCCCACAAAAAAGTCACCTGTCGGCAACTTTCCGTCAAACGCCGGACGTGACCCTCGCCCCAGCCCGAAACTCTGTTCCACAGGCTCGCCTGAGACCGATGAATTCACGCCGAATCCTCGCCGTCGTCGCCCTTGCCGCCGCCGCTGTTGCGCAGGCCGCGCCGTTCCCCGTTCCCGGGCCGGCGGCGCGCAAGATCACCGCCTTCGATCCCGGGGGCCATTGGCCCGGTGCGATGCACCTCAAAGTCGACGGCACCGTGCACGCGGTTGCGAATCCGAACGTCATTGCCGGCAGCTCGCCGATGGCGGTGACCGGCGTCAACGATCTCGTGCGTCTGCCCGCCCGCGACGCCGGTGGTGAGGATCTGGTCGCGACCGTTGGCGCCGCCGGTGTGCGGGTGCTGCGCGCGATCTCCGGTGGGTTCGACATCACCGACTGGCCGCAGCCCGAACTGCGCTCGGGTCTGCAGATCCGGGCGGCCGTCGCCGGCCCGTGGATCGTCGTCGGTGTGTTGTGCGCCGACGCCCGCACGGTCCGGTTCTATCGGGTCACGGCGACGGGAGTGGTGGCCGGCGGCAGCGTCGTGATGCCGGCCACGGTGGCCGACTTCGAACTGACCGGCGAGACGAGCGGGGAGGCTTCGGCGCTCGTGTTGACCGCGGGTGAACTGCGCAGCGTCAGCTATGCCGGCGCGACCCGCTGGACGCAGGCTGGCGGCCGCGGCGATCTCGTGCCGTTTCCGGGGCACGCGTCGGCCAGCTTTGGCTGGATCAGGAAGGATGGCGCCAACCGCTGGGAGATCGCGTTGTTCGGCAGCAGTGGCCTGGTCGATCGCAGCCCGGTGGCGAACCAGGTCGGCTCCGCCGAGGTCGTCGTCGCGGCGTGCGCAGCGGATTGCACCGGCGATGGTGTGACGGACTTCGTCGTCAAGACGACCACGCGAGCCGTTCGGATGGCTGGCGTCGCTGGCGGGGCGATGTTCGCTGCGAGTCCGGCTGTCGTCGTGCGCAATTATTCGGGTGTCGCGACCACGGTGCCGGCTCTCGTGACGATCGATGGCGGCACCACGTGGTTCCTGGCCGATGAACATGGTGGTGACGGCGGGGCGACGTGGACCAGGCTCGGCGCGCCGCCGAGTCTGCCGCTGTTGGCGCTGCGCCATGCCCAGGGTCGGATGACGTCTGGGGCACTTGGCGAAGGGGTGAATGCACGGCCGGCAACGCAGGTCGACTTTGGTGTGGTGTTGTCGCCAGCCGCGAGTGCGCGGGTGGCAACGGACCTGGCCGCCAACCTGGAGACCCGTCTGCAGATCACTGCCTGGCGCGTCGACAATCCGGCGTCGCCCACCAACCGAAGCTGCCAAGCCAACCTGCTGTTCCGACTGACAGGAAGTCCGGACGCCAACCATCTCGTGCAGGTCTCGGTCGTGGTGGATGAGCAGCTGCGCGAGGAGTTCCATTGGGCCCAGCCAGTCCACTACTGGTTCATCGCGAGGCTGTGCAGCGTTGCGCCCGGCACCTCGACGATCGTGTCGGTCTCCGAGTCGGTGCCTTTCGCGACCACCGCAATGACCTTGACTGGCGGATTGGACTTGTCGTTCCTGCGTAGCCGCCGCGCCGCCGGTGTCGCCGAAGTGCCGCTGGAGAACGCCCTGGGTGGCGTCGTCGTCGGCGTGATCACCGAGTTCCCGGTGCCGCCGCCGGCTGGCGGTTTCGGCGAGGTGCCACCCGCCGTCGAACCGGCAGGTGGCTAGCGCGCAAGCACCATGGCACGGCGCCGCCGGCGGTGCCGCAACGTGAGCGCGCCGCCGACGAGCAAGACGAGGCCGACCAGCGCCCATGGCCAACGTGGGGTCGTTGGTTCGACGGCAATCGCCGCCCCACCCCAGCCAAAGACGTGGATCTGGCCAGCGCGGTAGGCGCCGAGACGATCGGTCGCAGCGGTTGTGCGCGCCCGCTGCAGCGCCACGGCGATCGGCGTGCCGGCGACCAGTTCTTCGAGCAGCGATCCGGCGATGGCCGCGTGCAGGCTGAGCCGCAGCGGCGCAGCACTGCTGACGACGGCGGTGGATCCAGCCCGGACGAACGCGCCGGCCAGCGTCGCCGCCAGTTCGTCATCGCCGGTGCGGCTCGGGCCGCGAGAGCCGTAACAGGCGCTCAACACGACGATCGTCGGCTGCGGTAGTCCGTGCACCAGGTCGGGAGTCAGCAGGCCGTCGGTGTGCTGCGGGTCCGGCGTCAAACCCAGGGCCGGTGGCGAGGCGGCGGTCGGCTGTTCACCATGCGCGAGCAGGACCGCCAGATCGACGCGATCCTGTTGGCAGGCCTGGCGCCAGCCGCTGACGGTCGCCGCGGCGCCGAGCCGAACCGCGGCATGAGCACCAGCACGATCGGCGAGGTGCTGCCAGGCGTCGGGTGGCGTGGCATCGGCCGGCGCGATGTTGTTGCGGGCCGCAAACTCCGGATCGGGCGTCAGGGTCGCGAACAGGTGGACCCGCGGGTTTGCCGATCGCGGGCGCGCCGCCGCGTGTCTGGCCAGTTCGACGGCGAGCGGCAACGAGGTGATGGTCGTGACGGCGAAGCGTTCTCCCAGCAGCGCGCCATCCGGCAGTTCGAGGCACTCGACCGGCAGACCGCGGAGCAAGCCGGCGCCTGAAACGGCAACGGTGCGCCAGGCGCGCATGCGTTCCTGGATCGCGGGCGGCAGCAGCAGTCCGGCCAGTTCGCGGCTGAGACCCCGAGTCCGCGCCAGCTGTGGATCGTCGTCGGAACTGACGGTGTCGAGCGCCGCCAGTTCGACGCGGAAATCGTCCAGCAGTTGCCGCAAGCGCGGCGTCTGGGCAAGCGGCGCGGCGTGCACGCCGGCACCATCGATCGCGAACGTGAACGACGCCTGCCAGCAGGGCACGAACACCAGCGCGCCATCGACCGGCGACAACAGGTGCCGCTGGATCGCCGCCACCGTGGTTGCGCCGACCTGCCGGCGGCGGCTCAGGGTCGTGCAGCGCTGGGCCTGCAGTGCGACGGCGAGTCCCGCGGCAGGCCCATCGACGGCGGTGGCGATCGCAGTCAGTTCACCCACCACGCGGAGCCGTTCGGCAAGCCGCAGGAAGCCCGTCGAATCGCTCTGGTCGGCAACGGCGGTCCAGTCGCCGATCATCGTGTCGAGCAGCTTCTGCAGGAGTTGCCGATGATCGTTCAGGGTGGCTGCGGATTCACCGCGAACGAGCGCCAGGCGTGCTTCCACCGGGACCAGCGTGCGAAGCGCCCGCGGTGACAGGTCGGCGCGGTCCAGGTCGGTCAGCAGGGTCCTGGCCAGGTCGGGATCGTCAGCGAGCAGCGCGGCATCGGCGCGCTGGATGCGCAGATGCTGCCGATCCACCGGCGACGTCGCCGGATCCCGTTCGAGCCGGGCCAGTTCGGCTGCGGCTTCGGGCAAGCGATGTCGTTGTCGGTGCGCCAGGTGGAACAGTGCCGCCGCGCCGTGCTTCGCCAATGCATGCAGGTGCGGTGCCGTCAGCGTCGTGCCAGCCACGGCAGCGGCCGCTCGAAGCTCGGCGATCGCCGCCATGGCCTCGTCGAACTGTTCGCGCGCGGTCAACAGGTCGAGATGGGTCAGCAGCGTGTGGAAGCGGGTCGGATCCGCCAACGGCATCTCGGCAGCCTGGTGCTGCGCCTCCCGACTGCTGAGGGCCGCGAGGTCGAGGCAGCCGATCGCGGTGTCGACTCGCGCTTTCTGCGCCAGCCAGGTGATCCGCTGCGACCTGTTCGCCGCCGCGGGTTCTTGGGCCACGCGCTGCCTCGCTTCGGCGAGCTGGTCCAACTGGATCAGGCAGTCGATGAGCAGCGTGGTCCGCTCGAACTCGTAGCGGCCGTCGGGCTGTTGGACGGCAAGCGCCTCGAGGCGCGTTCGTGCGGCGCCAAAGCGCGCGCCGAGCGCCAGGTAACGGGCGCCGGCCAGGCCGAACCACTCCCGAGCGTCAGGACCAAGTGCCGGCGTCCACGGGTCGAACGCGTCGACCCATTGCTCGCGCGCCGTGCCGTGCAATGCCGCGGGCTCGCCACGCATCAGGTCGATGCCTGCCGCGCGGCACCAGGAACCGCGGGTCGCCGCGTCCGGCAGCGCCGCGAGTTCATCGCGCAACGCGGCGGGGGCCTCGGCGCCGCGACCGTGCAGTGCGGCAAGGTGAGCGGCCGGATCGGCGGTCTGGGCGCGCGCCGGTCGCAGCAGCGCTGCGCCGACCAGGATCAGGGTCGCGAGGCGTTGGCCCAGGCCGACGTGGCCAACTCCTGGCCGGAGTCGTCGTACGCGATCACGCGCCAGCGGAACTTTGGCGGCAGGCGTCGATACTCGGCGTCGTTGGGCTGCCATGCAGGCGTGGTCAACAGGCCGGTGCGCATGCCGTTGGCAGGCTGCGCCGGATCCTCGATGACCACTCGATAGCACGCAAAGCCACGCGGTGCCACCCAGGTCAGCCGTTCTCCGGCCGGCAGCGGGGCGTCGGCGGGGGTGAGCTGGAACGTACGATCGCCGAGATGCGGATCGGGCAGTGGCGAGGGCGACGACCAGGGCTGCCAGAGCAGCAGGCCGATCAGCAGAGCCGCCGCCGCGGCCAGCCAGAGGACCGGACGGCGGTGCGATGGACCGGCCCGGCGATCGGTTGCAACGGCCAGCGTTGGCCGGCGCGCCGCCGCGAAGGCCGCGGCCGCGTCGATGCGTGGGCCGCCGTCGGCTTCGGGCAGTTCGGTGCGGATGGCGTCGAGATCGGCGAGTCCGGACAACGTCGCGGCCAGTTCCTGCCAGCGCCTCGCCAGCGCGGGGTCGGCCTGCAGGCGAGCCGCGACGGCCGGATCCTGGTCCTCGAGGTCGCCGCAAGCCAGGGCTTGCAGGAACTCATCATCATCGGCCGGTGATTCGTGGTGCACGTCAGGCGCCTCCCTCACGGCGCAGGTGTCCGCGGAGTTGCTCGGCGCCGCGATAGTAGCGCCCCTTGACGGTGTTGACCGACGTGCGCAACCGTTCGGCGATCTCGACGAACGTCAAGCCGTCGAGGTGGTGCATCCGGATCGTCGTCGCGTCATCGGGTCGCACCTGCTCGAGCGCGTGCAGGACCGACTCCCGTTGTTCGAGGTGGGCAAGCGTCTGGTCCTGGTGCAGCGGCTCATGGTTGTCCAGGCTCGTCACCTCGGTGCGGCGCTTGCGTCGGACGGCGTTGCGGAACTCGAACGAGCAGATGCGATAGAACCACGCTGCCAGTGGGGCCCCGGCCGGGAGTTCGCGGATCTTCCGGATCGCCACGGTCGCCGTCTCCTGCGCGACATCCTCGAGGTCCGCGGCCGACAACGGCCCGCCCATGCGTCGGTTCAATCCGCCGAGCATCCGCCCGAGCAGCTGCAGCCGCCGTTCGATCTCGGCTTCGGCCATCGGATCACGCGCCAGGAAAGCGGCGACCAACGCGTGATCGCCGGCGATGTCGTCGCTGCGCCAGCCCGGATCCGGGCCGGGAGCTGGAGTCGTGGGTCTGGGTTGCGGGCGCATGCCGGACGGGCGGGCGCGCCAGGTCGGCGGCGCGCTCACTCGCGTCAGAATAGACCGGGCCCGTTGGTCGGTCACGTCGGGAACGATGGACCAACATGGCGTTGGTCCGTTCACCGATGGTCCTGGATCCGCAGGATCGCGGTCACCGCCGCCGACGGCTGGTCGCCGGTCGGCGTGGCGTTGATGACGGTCACGGCATAGCGGTTGTCCTGTGCCGGCTGCAGAGCGGCGCCTGACGTCGGATCGACCCGGACCGCTTCGACGCGGGCCCGGAACGGTCCGCCGACCAGCAGCATCAGCGTCTGTTCGGCATCGGCCTCGACGGTGGTCTCCCACACGCGCTTGCCGTTGTGCAGCAGGCGGGTCGGGAACAACGGCAGCTCGAGCGGGATGGTGGTGGTGGTGTCGGTGGGCAGATCGATGCGCAGGCGGGCGCCCAGGCGGATGTCGTTGCCGGCGACGCGGAAACGTCGCGGCGGTTCGTGTTTGCGCTGGTGCACACCGACATCGAAGGCCGGCAGCGCCTGCAGCAACGCGGCCTGCATCGCGCGCATCGCGCGATGGCTGCGACGAGGTCCGAGGAACGGGTGCGTGCCAGTGTCGTTCCACAACCGGGTCAAGGAGCCGGCGAGTTCCCACTGGGTCGGTGGCGCCATCGGCAACAGCTCGATGGCGCCTGGCGCCGGTCCGGTCAGTCGGCGTGCGGTGGCGACGCCGCCGGCGATGCGCCGTTCGCTGCCGATCGGCACGGTCTGCAACACCACGACGTTGGCCGGCGTGGCGGCCACTGCTGCCTGCAGGCTCGCGAAGGTCACCGTTCGTCCGGAAGCGTCGTCGACGAACGTGGCGCGCTCGAGGTCGTAGCGGAAACCGAGGGCGACGCCGTTCAGCCTGGTCCACGCCACCACGCCGACGTTGGCCTGCTCCACCTGGTCGCGCATGCGGTCGAACTCGAGCTGATTGGTGGCACTGCCGGCGATCAGCGTGTGCGCGCGGCCGATCAGCGGCGCGGTGCCGCTGTCGAGCTGGCGGACGAACGCGACGACGTCGGCGATCTGCAGTTCTTGTTCAGCGAGGGTGGCACCGGGCATGTCGTCGCGGAAGCGGCGGTGCAGGAAGTCGTTGATCGATCGGAGCGGCTCCACCGGCACCGCGATGCCGGTGTGGAACAGCCCGGTCTCCTGCAACCACAGGGGCGGCTCCGGTGGCGCCTGCGGCCCCAGGTTCAACACCGCTTCCCGATCGAAGATGCTGCGCAGCGCCGCCGGCTCCAGTGGGTGGGATCTGCCGTTCGCCGAGACCACCTGGGTGGCCCGGTTGCTGCTGCCGTCCGGCATCGCATGGCAGTGCACACAGGCGAGTCCCTCGACGACCGGCTGCTGGTGGAACAGCTTCATGCCCCGGGCCGCGCCCGAACCGAGCGCGGGATCATCCGGACTGCCGCCGAGGCTTCCGGCCACGCGCCGATCGAGGGCCTGCTCGGGATTGGGTGGGTGCACGATGGTGTTGACGAACGTCGTGAACTCGGCCATTTCGGCGCCGCTCGGCGCCGTCGCGGCGCCCAGCAACCCGACGAAGGCCTCGGCGAAGTCAGCCACACCCGGGCGATCCCCGCGCCAATGGTAGGGTGCGTTCGTGAACATCGCCTGCGCGGTGCCGGCCACCGGATGGTTGACCAGGCCGCGCAACGTCTGCGTGACCATCGGGCCCTTGTCGGGCGCGAACCGGGTGTCCATGAACGTCGAGTTCGCCGGCAAGTCCAGGAACGTGCGCGAGAACAGCCGCTGGTCGGTGGGACTCGACAGGTCCCAGGTGATCGCATCGGTGTGGCCATCGATGTGGCAGGACGCGCACGACACCGTGCCCGACCCGGAGACCGCGGCCGAGTACAGCAGGCGTCGCCCGGTCCGGATCGCCGCCGGTGTCGGATCGACGCCGACCACCACGCGGCTCAGCACCGTCGCTTGCGCGGCCGCCAGATCGATGACCACGACCGAGTTGTCGCGACAGGCCACGAACGCCCGGCTGGTGGTCTCGTCGATCACGACCGCCTGGGGTGACGACAGCGAGTAGCCCGCCAAGGGCGGCAGGCTGATCTGCTGCGTGCGCCAGCCACTGGCGGCGGCCGGATTCGGTGCCAGCACGGCGACCTTGTCGGAGCCCTGCGCGGTGAGCACCAGCTTGCGCAACACGCCGGCCGCGTCCTCGAGCATCGCCACGCCGGTCGGGTTGGCCAGCGCCAGCGCCGGGTCGACCGCCACCGTGCCCGGGACCGCGTAGTTCCGGTTCAGGTTGATGCTCGGCTTGTCGAGGCCCGCGCCCGCGGCCTCGGCGCGCACGGCGATCGGCGAACTGGCCAGATCGACCACCCACAACCAGCTCTGCACGAAACCCGTCGGCAGTGCGGCGACGGCGCTCTCGCCGGTGGCGTGTTCGGCCATGCCTTTGCTGCCGACGATCACCGCCAGACTGCCGGCGCGATCGACCGCCATCGCATGGTGGGCGGTACCGAGGCCCGCGATCGCGTATTCGACGCTGGCCGGGTTGGTCAGTGGATTGCCCCCGGGTGCCGAGCGCGCATCGGCGACGAACAGGTCGAGGCGGCGGGTGCCGAAATCCGGCGCATCGCTGTGGCGATCGAGGATCAGCAACCGGTCATTGGCCAGGTGCATCAGCGTCGGGTGCCGGACGCCGAGCCATGGGTCGTCGGCCAGCGTCGGCGCGACGACCAGCGGCAGGCGGTCGAGGATCGGCGACAGGTCGGCGGCGCGTCGGATCGTCACCGACGAACGTCCGCGCAGCGTCACGATCGTCTCGTCGGTGCCCGGAACGAACAGGATGTCCGCCGGTTCATCGCCGACCGGCGTGGTGGCCAGCAGCGCGACCTGGACGTTCGGTGTACCGCTGCTGCCGTTGGCCGCGGTGATGCCGACCCTGGTGACCGAGTCGCCGATGAAATTGCAGACGTACGCGGTGCCCGAGGCCTGGTGCCAGCGGACAGTGACCGGCGCCATGCCGGTGGGAATGCTGGCGAGGGCCCCGAGCGTGGTGGCATCGCGGACCTCCAGCCGATCGCCGGGGGTGTTGCAGACCAGCAGCAGGTGCCGGCTGGTGCCGTTCGGGGCGCTGACGCGGATGCTGGCGAGCGGCGCGACGCCGGCGACCTCGTAGTTGACGAACTCGGCCTGCGCGCGAGCGGTCGTTGGCAAGACCGCGGCGGCGAGAACGCCCGCGACGCCGAGCAGCGGAAGAGAGAGACGGTTGGTTGGCATGGGTGGGACTCCGGTGCCCGATCCCGTCGGCCGGGCCCGCGGAAGTTCGCGCGAACTTCTGGCCGCGCCGGTGACGGGACGGGGCAACGCGCGCAGTGCGCTCTTCCCTTGAACCGAGAATCGAAATGACCCGTGTTTCCCGAAACGTCCTCCTTCCCGTCCTGGCCGTGCCGGCCTTGCTGGCGCAGGGGCCGGCGACACCGCAGATCCTGACCTGTCCGCCACCGTCGATCACGGCGAGCGGCGTCACCAACGACCCGAACGAGCCGTTCAGCTACGAGCATCTGCACGTGACTGCCGGCATGCCGCTGCAGGGCAACCGCCGCGCCGTCAAGTTTGCGCCCGTGCTGCTGCCGGTGCTCGGCAACGTCGCATCGTTCCAGACGGCGGTGGTCGTCGACAATCCCAACGGCGCATCACCGTTGACCGTGGACATCACGCTGCGCCTGGCCGATGGCACGGTCGCCAGCACGATCCCCGCGGTGACGATCGCGCCGAACGGCCACTTCACGATGCCGGTCAGTCCGAGCGTGGTCACCACGCCCATCGGCATGGTGCAGGTGCAGGTGACGCCGACCTCCGTGGTTCGCGACTTCGTCGGTGCGACGATCTACCGCGCCGACCAGGGCATCGACCCGCTGACGCTCTACACCGGCAATCCGGTGGTGGCGCCGCTGCCGCGGCCGATGGCCAGCATGCAGCCGCTGCAGGAGCTGCAACCGGCGGCGACCCGCGCGACGTTCGGACCGATTCCGGTCCGCCTCGGTGCCGGCATCGACAGCCTGAACGGCCTGGTCGCGTTCATCAACCTGGTCAATCCGTCGCGGGTGACCAGCACGCTGCAGGTCACGCTGCGGTCGCAGTCGCAACCGCCGCTGACGAGTCTCTACACGTTGCCGCCGCAGGGCTCGGCGACGATCTACGACCCGTGGTTCTTCGCGGCGCGCAACTACGTGACCAACGCGGCCGACGAGGACATCGTCATCGAGGTCGTGTCGGCGGCGGGCGTGCCGTTCCTCGGTGAGGCCCTGCTGTTCGATTTCTTCGCGAGCGCGGCGATCGCCGAACCGGGGCACCCGGGACACCTCGGCGAGTTGTTCGGTCGCGCCCGGATGAGCAGCATGATGCTCGCCTACACGCCGACGAACGTGCTGGTGAATCCCGAACTGACCGACCGGCCCGTCGCACCTCAGTTCCCGGCGCTGATCGACTCGACGATGGGGTTGACGAACGTCGAGGTCACCGAGGCCGGCCCGGTGACGGTCGACTACTTCGGCCCCACGGGCGCACTGCTGGGTTCGGACACGATCGTGTCGTTGCCGCGCTGGCAATCGCTGCTGATCGGTCGCGGCCAGCCCGCGAGTCCGGGATTCCCGACCAACGTGCGGCGCTGCTCGGTGGAAGTCCGTGCCTGTGGCGGCGGCGTCATCGGCTGGGCGAATCGGGCCGACGAGACCGACCCGCTTGGCGGTCTCGAGATGTGGGGCGAACTGCTGCATGGCGCCGGTGGCCGCGAACACGCCAGCGGCTGGCTGGTCAACGGCGTGCGGACCAAGATGGCGCCGCTGGTGCTGCACGATGTGGCCATGCAACTGCCGAGCTACATCACGTTCGCCAACCACAGCGTCGGCAACATCGGTGCGCACGCCTTTGCGTTCTACGATCCGAATGGCGCCTGGACCGGCAGTCAGCGCTTTGCCGGGATCCGCTTCCGCGCCGATTCGTTCTCCTACCTGGAGGCGATGATCGTCAATCCGTCGCCGGTCGGCGGCCCGCAGCTGATCCACGCCCGGGATCAGCATCACGGCCTGATCGGTCAGGCCGCGGGGGTCATCGCCGGGATCCAGACGATCGGTGGCGAGCTCGGCGTGCACCTGCCGTTCGTGTTCGAGTTCGCCGGCTATCCTGGTCCGGGCGACATCCGGCAGCCGCCGTGGATGAATCCATGAGGTGGGCCTGCGTCGGTGCGGCTCGCCGCCGCGAGTTGGCTACAGCGGGAACGCGCGTTCGCTGACCCGCTGGTGATCGCGCAGTAGCGACAACCAGCCGTCGCGCTCCTTGCCGGGCGATGCAGCAGGCCCGATGCTCGCGACGGCATGGACGTCCGTCCCCACCAGCGCTTCTCCGCGCGGCTCGCCATCGACGCCGCCTCGATCTCCGCCTTCGCTCGGGCCGCGGGGGACGAGAACCCCCTGCACCACGACGTGGCGTACGCGCGGGCCTCGCGGTACGGGGGGATCGTGGCGAGCGGACCGCAGACGAGCGCGCTCTTGATGGGGCTTGCCGCCACGCACTTCTCGCGCGACGCGGACATGGTGGGGCTCGAGTTCGCGTTCCGTTTCCGCGCGGCGGTGTTGGCGGACGATGCGCTGAAGCTCGAGTGGCTGGTGGCGGCCGTGCGGCCGACATCGAAGCCAAGGACGCGTGTGGTGGATCTGTACGGCCGCCTCTGCACGTCGAGCGGGACGACGGCGGTCGGCGCGCGGGGGCGCGTGCTCGTCACGGAGCGGGTGGGGACGCCCAGCGCCCCGTGAGCGGCGGCGTGGTCCGTTGACTCCGTCGGTTGGGTGTTGGCGAAGTCCAGCTCGAACCACTGCGGACCATGCTTGCCCGTGATCGCGACGAACAGGTCGGGGTGATCGCTCGGGACCGATCCGGCCGCTGCGAGCGCGCCGCTACTTCACCGCCGTCACCGTGATCCGCAGCGGGCTGGCCCAGCGCACCGCCGCCGGCGTGTAGTAGAGACAGGCCCGCGAACTCGGCCCCGACGTGGTGCCCGGCACCGCGGCGATGGCGTCGAGCAGCACGCGCTGTTCGGCCTTCGGCGCCAGACCGCGCCAATACAAGGCCAGTTCGCGGCCGCGCAGTTCCCACAGATCGAACGCACCCGCCTTCTTCTGGTCGTCGAGCACGCTGGTCGGCACGTCGACGCCGGCAGGCAGGCCGATCACGGCAATGGTCATCGGCTGCCCGTCGGCGGTCCGGTTGCCGACGACGACCTCGATCGCCACCGTGCGACCCTCGTCGACGCGATCGGTCAGCAGGCGGGTCGCGATCGCGACCTTGGCCGCCGGATCGTCCGCCGGCAGCTCGCCGTGATAACGCAGGTCGCAGGCCCAGGGCAGTTCCTGGCCGCCGCCGCCGCCGCCGAGTTCGATCCGCAGTTCGTGCTCGCCTGGCGGCAGCGCGTCCCACAACTCGAACGTCACCGCCTCCGCCTGACCGGCTGTGAACGCGCGTTCCTGCAGCTTCTTCGCGCCGACGAACACGATGACCGTGCCGTCGCCCGTCATGCCACGGCTGCGCTCGGCGTAGGCCGTCAGCGCCCGCAGCGCACCGACGGTGGCCTGGGTGGCGCCGTAGGTGCCGCTGGCGGAACGTTGCGCCTGCAGCCAGCGCACCGCCTGCGCCGCCGCGCCGCGCAGCGCCGCAGCCTCGCCGGCTTCGAGCCACGCCAGGATCGCGAACGACGTGGTCTCGACCGCGAGGTCGTTGCCGCCACTGCTGGTGATGCTGGTCGTGCTGCCGCGCAGACTGCCGTCCGGCTGCTGCATCCCCAGGAGCCGCGCCCGGGCCGCGGTCGCCCGCGTATCGGCGGCGGCACCGAGGCCGAGGGCCGCGAGCGCCAGTTCGTAGGCGTCGTCCGTGGCCGCCGCGCGCTGCGCCAGCCGTTCGATCTCGCGACCGAGTTCCGCTCGCGGCGCGCCCGAGTAGAGCAGCGCGTAGGTCACGTACGCATCGGTGACCGGCTGCGGCGCGCGACCGAACGAGTCGAGCGCCCGCGCATTGCGCCGGTAGCCGCCCTCGCCATCACGCCGCGCCAGCAGCCACAGGCGCGTGCGTTCGACCATCGCGGCGTCGACCGGATGGACCTTCGCCATGTCGTGGAACTGCAACAGGCCGTAGGCCGACAGCGCCTCGTGGCCCGGGTCGCCGCCGAACCACTCGTAGCCGCGTTCCTTGCACTCGTAGCCGGTGATCCTGGCGTAGCCCTTGGGCAACAGTTCCCGCGCGCGCATCGCGATCGCCGGCACGTCGTCACCGGTCGCCTGCATCAGCGCGAGCGCCATCACGTTCGGGTAGTTGCTCGAACTTGCCTGCTCGAAGCAACCACACGGCTCGCGCAGGATGCCCTGCAACCCCTGCACCAGGCCCGCGAGCGGCGACGGGAACACGCGCAGCGTCAGGCGGCCCGAGCCGGGCAGGGCCGCGGCCGGCAGGTTGATGCGCACCGTCGCCGGTGCCGCCGCAGTCAGCGTGCCGGCAAACGAACGCACCTGCGGGAAGCCGCGCGGCGCCACCACGAGCGTACGTTCCAGGACATCCTGGAAGCCACCGCACGCCGCCCGCACGGTGATCGTCGCGGTGCCGGTGGTGTCCGGCACGCGCAGTTCGGCGAGGTGCCGACCACGACCCGCGATCAGCGCGACCTCGGCCCGCGCCGCGCCCCGCAGTGCCAGCGGCCCCTGCACAGCGACTTCGACCGTCGCCGCCACCGCATCGCCGTTGGTCATCGTCACCGCGATCGGAACCTCCAACACGTCGCCGGCCGCTACCTCGACCGGCAGCTTGCACTCGACGTGGAACGGCAGCTGCGTCGCGAACGCCGCCTCGGACTGGCCGACGCGCCCGCCGCCGTGCGCGTCCGCGTGGATGCGCCAGGTCGTCACCGCAGCGCTGGTGTCGAACGTCGTGGTCGCGGCACCGGTGGCGTCGGTGATCAGCAGCGGTTGCCAGCAGATCGTCGGCGTCCGATCGGCGCGCTGATCGGCGGCGATGTGCCGATGGGCGTATTGGATCAGATGCGATTGCCCGAGACGGGCAACCCGGAACGCCTCGCGGGCGAACGCGCCGCCCCTGGGACCGATCGGGCCCGGGCTCGCAGGACCGGCAGGTCCGGCGGGTCCGCCCGCAGGACGCATTCTGCCCGGCAGCGGCGGGACCCTCACACCAGCACCAGCGTCGCCACCGTGAAACCGCGCAACGCCCCGAGCGGCAGCCCCCAGATGGAAGTCATCGACACCTGCCCGGTCCCCCGCAGCCGCATCCGCGCGTTGGCCACGCTCACCGAGCGCCATCGGCGCCGCCGCGGGCGCCAACACGAAGTCATCGACCGCCAACTGCACCAGCGCCCGCTCCTGAGGCCAGGCGAACGCCGCGATCGTCGCCAGGACCGCCGGCACCCCACACCCGACCAGCTTCAGCCACGGTCGCGGTTGTCGCGTCACCACCGCCACGAGTCCTTCGCCCAGCACGAACGCGAGCAGCGCCAGCAGCGCGATCGCGAGCACCTGCTCGAACGTCCGCCGGCTGCGCCACACCTCGTCGGCCGCCATGCTCACGATCGCGTCGACGGCCGCGCGATTGCTCGCGACCTGTGGCACCTGCATGAATCCCTCGCGCAGGTGCTGGCCCTTGGCCCACTCGCTGGCCGCGCCAGTGCCCGCCGCCGCGATGCGTTGCTTGCTGGCATCGTCACCCTGCCAGACGAAGCGCCGCCAGCCGCGGGTACCGAGCAGCAGGTCGACATGCCGCGCTGCGTGTTCGCGACCGAAGAACCAGTCGCCGAGATCTTCGAGCCGCTCGACGTCGGCGAACAGCAGGGCCTGATCGAGCAGGCCGACGCGCGGCTCGTCGCCGAGTTCGAGCGTCGCGGCATCGCTGACCGTGAGCCCGACCACCGCCGCGATCGGTTCGCCGCGTTCGTTGCGCGTGCGCACCGCCACCGTCTGGGTCGCACCGGGCACCACGGCGGCCCGTGCCGGCGTCAGTTCGATCGCGAGTCGCTGTTGCGCGAGCCGGCGGACGAGCCGCTCGGCGACCGGGCGCAACTGCCGATCGAACACCGTGACGCGCAGCACGCCGGCCGCGACTTCGGGGACCGCGATCTCGACTGCCTGCGCCACCGTGCCGTCGTCGCCCGGACGCACGGCCGTCTGACCGAGCAGCACGCCGCGCGCGAACACACCGACGACCCAGGGACCGTCGCCGCGACCCGCGACCGCGACGCGGACCGGCGCACCGGCTTCGACCTGATCGCCCAGGGCGCGCAGCGCGATGCCCCGCTCGCGCGCGGGCGGCAACGCCAACGGCTCCGGCAGGCCCGGCGTCCGCACGCGATAGGCCACTCCGGCCATCGGCGTGAACGCCACGACGGCGCGGCCCTGGTGCTGGCTGGCGAATGTCGCCACCTTCGCGTCGTGCTCATCGACCAGCACGCCGACGCATTCGACGGGTCGACCGAGCAGGTCCTGGGCCTCGAAGTAGACGCGATTCTCGACGCCGGCGACGAGTTCGCCGCCCTCGGGGAACGCCACGAGCCGGATCTCGCCCGTCGGCACCACGAACGGCTCGACTGCGGTCTCGACCACGCCACCATCGGTGATCTGCGCGACGAATCGCGCCGCACCGCGCTGCACCTGCTTGGGAACCTCGAACCGGAAGCGCGCGCGGCCGTCGGCATCGAGCGTCGCCGCCTGCGTCCAGACCTCGGCGCCATCGAGAACCAGCGCGCCGCGCACGGTCGCGCCGCCGGCCGCGCCGCCGCCCAGCCGCTGCACGGCGAGCGCCGCACTGCCATGTTCGCCGGGTCGGTAGGTCTTGCGCGACAACACCAGTTCCTTCTGCAGCCGCGGTGCCTCGTAGCGGCGCACGACGATCGGCAGCCGTTCGGGCGGGAACAGGTTCTCGGGCGACGCGACCTCGAGCACGAACTCGCCGCCGGCGACCTCGTCGGGCACCATCCAGGAAGGCGCGCCGACGCTGGGCAGCGCACCCGGAGCTCCCTGCAGGGAGAAGCCGGTCTGATGCACGACCGCACCCTTCGGATCGAGCACGCGCAGCAACGCCGAACCGACCAGCGGCGTCGGCTGCAGCGTCACGCGATCGAGCGCCACCGTGCGCACGAAGACCGGTTCGCCCGGCTGGTAGACCGGCCGATCCGTGCTGACGTGTTCCAGCGGCGCCGTCGCCTGCGCGTCGAACTCCAGCGTGTGCTTCGCCTCGCCGTGGGCATGCACGGCCGTCAACTCGACCCGGCGCGGCGATGCGAGCCCGGCGGGCAGCGCGATCACATCGCGACCGCGCACCGAGCGTTCGCCGCTGGCCAGTTCGCTGCCATCCTGGGCCACGACCCGCCACGAGACCTCGCCAGCCTTCGGCGCGCCGGCAGCGTCCAGGCAGTCGACGGTGAAGCTCCACGGCACTCCAACGGGAACCGCGCGCGGCGCGGCGACCGTGACGTGGCATTGCTCGCGCCGCACCTGGTCGCGCTGCAGCTCGCGATAGCCCCAGATGGAACCGGCGATCCCGGCGACCAGCGCGGCGGCCGCCGCGGCGCCGGCGAGGCGCCGCCAGGGATTGCGCCAGTAGCCAGGCTGCCACGGCCGGCTGATCGCCGCACCGGTCGGATCAAGCACCAACGACGCCGCGGCCGGCGTCGCCACCGCCGTCAACACGGCCGCCCGCCGCAGCACTTCCTGCTGCAGAACGCGCAGCGCCGGTTCCGCCGCGAGCCTGGCCGCGAGCGCCTCGGGTTCCGGATGGCAGCCGAAGTGCAGCTCGAGCAGTTCCTGTTCGAGGCGGTCGAGCTCTGCCGGCGGGATGGGATCGGGATCGTGGTTCATGGTTGGGTCCTCGGTGCAGCCGGACCTGCGAACGGGATCGCGCCGAGCGAACGCCGCAGCCGCTCCAGGGCGCTGCGCATCCGCGTCTTGGCAGTGCCCTCGGGGATCGACAGCGCCGCCGCCACGGCCGGGAACGACAGCCCGGCCGACACGCGCAGCAGGAACACCTGCTTCTCGTGGTCGCCGAGTCGTTCGACCGCCGCCTGCGCGCGCTGCACTTCTTCCTGCCGCTCCAGCGCCGTACCCGGCGTCTCGATCCTCGCTTGCATCGGCTGGTCCTCATCGATCGGCGTCGGCTGCGGGTGCCGGGTCATCCGGCGCCGCGCGTCCACCGCCACGTTCCAGGTCACGACGAAGATCCACGCCACCGGGTCGCTCGGCCGGTCGCCGCGTTGCCAGCTTCGCCAGCAGCGCAGGAACGCGTCCTGCAGCAGTTCCGCGGCGTCGGCCCGCTGGCCGAGCACCGACCGCACCGAACCGAGAAGTCCCCGGCGATGGGCCTGGAACAAGTCCTCGAGTTCTGGTCCGGCAACAGCCATGAATCGATCGTCACCGAGGAAGACGACGGTGGCGCGCGGCGGATTGGAAAACCCGGGACGAGTTTCCCGTGGCTGCAGCCCGACTGCCGTTCTGCCCAGTACCTGGGTTAGGATCGAGCCCCAATGCGCCGGCTGACACTGCTGCTGTCGTCGTTCCTGCTCGCCAGTGCCCCGGCCCAGGCAATCCTGCGCGTCGGCCCAGGGCAGCAGTTCGCCGAGATCGGCCCGGCGATCCTGGCCGCCGCCAGCGGCGACGTGATCGAGGTCGCGACCGGCAACTACGCCCCCTTCACGCTCGACCGCGCGCTCA
This sequence comes from Planctomycetota bacterium, assembly GCA_016713175.1. GTDB lineage: Bacteria > Planctomycetota > UBA1135 > UBA1135 > UBA2386 > JADJPQ01. Next base: position 226,848 of record JADJPQ010000012.1, on the reverse strand, counting down.
CGATCGTCGCGACCCCGGCCAGCATGGTGCAGGTGCTGCCGCGGCTACTGGGGGGGAACACCGAACTGCGACCGCCGGCCGGCACCACGGCCCGCATCGTCGGCCTGCGGTTCCTCAACCCGTGGCCAGCCTTCCTGATGCACGAGACCTCGGTGACCAGCGGCACGGTCTGGCTGCAGGACTGCGTCCTCGAGGGGCCGGGACCCCTGCAGCGGAATGGACTCACCGTTCGCAATGCCACCGTGGTGCTCGAACGCTGCATCGTCGCGGGGTTTGGCATCTCGAACGGCCAACTGGCTGGCGACTGCAACGGGTTGTTTGCCGAGAACGCGACGGTGACTGCGGTCGATTCGCGGTTTGGCGGCTCGAACACCGGCTTCGACCTCAGCAGCGCCGGCGCGGGTCTCTTCGTCAGCAACTCGCGCGTGCACCTCGTTCGCTGCACCGCCGATGGCGGCGCTGGCGATTGGACCTGCTTCTATCCCGCCGGCGCCGGTATCCATTCGCGCAACAACTCGCGGCTCTGGCTGGCGGATTGTTCGCTGCGCGGCGGGGCCCGCACTTGTGGCACCGGCGGCCCTGGCCTCGACCACCAGGGCGCGTTCGCGGCCGAACTCGCGCGCTGCACCCTCGTCGGTGGGCCGGGCGCAACCGTCGGTCCTGGCATCCTCGGCCCGGTGGTCACGGCGCCGCTGCTCGGACTCGGCGCGACGACGATGCCACTGCAGATTGGTCAGCCGTATGCCGTGAACTGGACCACGCAGCCAGGCTGGCCAGCGGTCGTGCTCGCGGGCCAGGATCTGGCCGCCGGCATCGACCCGAGGCTGGTTCAGCCGGCGTTGCTGCCGCTTGCCGGGGTGCAGACGTTCGCGCTGTTGGTGGGTGATCCGCTGGGTCTGGCGCGCCTGCAGATCACATTGCCCAACGCGCCGGCTCTGCTGTACGGCGCGGTCTGGCTGCAGCCGGTGAGCGGGCTCGCGATGCCGTTGCAGGCGGCGCCGGCGGTTGGCGGCGTGATCCGCTGACTCCGTCAGCGAACCGGGCGTTCTGCCTTCCGCGTCGAGCGGCGGGGCTGCGGCATCGTTTGCAGCACGGCTCACGTGCGGCGACGATCGCCGCATTCCGATGACCAATCGCTCCAATCTCGCTGCCGGTTCCTGGTTCCTGTTTGCAAGCCTGCTGCCCGCCCAGACGACCGTTGCCGAGACTTCAGACGAGGCCTCCCGCTACCTCGATGCCGCACTCGATGCGATCGAACAGAACTCGCGGGTCTACACCACCGACTGGAAGGCCCTGCGCGCGAAAGCCCACGCGACGATTGCCGCAGCCGGGGCCAAGACGCCGGCGGACACCTACGCGGCGATTCGCGCCGCACTGACGACTCTCGGCGACAGGCACGGCCTCCTGCTGGACCCCGCGGCCGCGAAGGCCTTCAACCCGAGCCGCACGACGAAGGCCACCGGCATGCTTGTCGTGCCGCAGGGCGCGATCGTCGCGCAGGTCGTACCGGGCAGTCCGGCGGAGGCGGCGGGCCTGGCGCTGGGCGACCGCATCGTTGCCGTCGACGGCCTGCCTGCATTCACCGAACTGCCGACGCGCGAGTTCGAACGCCTGTTCCGCCGCGGTCAATACCCGGATGGCGGTGCGGCGCCGCTCGACCTGCGCGTCCGGACCGGCACGACCGAACCGCGAGACGTGCAGGTGCCGCTCGCGACCTTCGACGCGTACGTGGCGCCGACCGGGCGCCGGCTCGATGGCGGCATCGGTTACCTCGAACTGCCGGGCGTCCTCGGTCCCAAGGCCAGCAACTACGACGACGCGGTACATGAACTGCTCGACAGCCTCGACGATGGCACGCTGCGCGGCTGCATCATCGATCTGCGGCGCAACACCGGCGGCACTCTGTGGCCGATGCTTGCCGGCATCGGGCCGCTGGCCGGAACGGGAAGACTCGGCGCGTTCGCCAGTGCCAAGAGCGAAGCGGACTGGAGCTACGACGCGGATCTCGGCATCGCGACTTCGGCCACCCACGAGCTCGCCAAGGTGGCCAAGCCGCATCCGCTGCGCGCCGACCTGCCGGTCGCGGTACTGACCGGACCGCTGACGGCAGGCGCCGGCGAAGCGCTCGTGGTCGCGTTCGCCGGCAGGGCGCGCGCACGTCGGTTTGGCGAAGGCACCCGCGGCCTGCCAACTTCGAACACGCAGAAGCCGCTTGCCGATGGCGCGCTGCTCGTGGTGACGGTGACCGTCCATGCCGACCGGACCGGCACTCGCTACGACGGTGTGATCCCGCCGGACGAGACGGTCGCGAGTGACTGGGAGCGTTTTGGCAAAGCGGACGACCCGGTGGTTGCGGCAGCCTGTCGCTGGCTTGCTTCGGCCGGCAACGCCAGGTGACCAGAGGCGCGCTCTGGCCAATACGAGTTCGGCCCAGAAGCAGTACCGCGCCGGCGTGGAAGCCTCAGGACGATGGCGGCGCCACACCGAGCAATCGGCTCACGGTGTCCACGAACTGGCGCGCACGTTCGATCATGGTCGCCACCTCCGCAGGGGTGAACACGGCGCCATGGGCAAGTCCGGCTCCGTGCAGCATGCTCGCTTCGGTCAGGCAGGTCGCCGCGCGTAGCAGTTCGTCAATGGCGGCCGGGCGGCGATCTGCGGGGGTCACAGTTGCACCCCCTTCGCGGTCCAGGTCGGCCGCGAACCGTCGTTCTCCAGCGCGCAGTTGGTCGAGCCGATCTCTGGTCATCACGGTGGGCGCCAGCAGAATCGAGTGCCGCAGACCGATGTCGAAGGCGAGGTCCGAGACTTCGTAGCGTCTGGCGCGTCCGGTGGGCGTGACGATCAGCGCGAGATCGACGGCGGAATCCGGCGTGCCTTCGCTGCGGGCCCGTGAGCCGAACAAGCGGATTTCGTGCAGGTCGGCGCCGAGCAGGGCGCGAGCAGCGGTGACGAACTCGTCGATCGCCAACCTCTCTGCGGGCGTCAGGTGCAGGTGCATGCGTCGCATGCGCCACACGTGCACGGTAGCCCGGCAACGCGGGGGCTGCAACGCGTGGTTGGGAGCGAAGGTTCGCACCGCAGCCCACCGGTGCACCAGCGATCGCGTGCGGGTAACCAGTCGGCCAGCGCGCCGGACCCGGTCGGCGGCTGGCGCCCGATGCGTGCGTCCACCGCGCCACTCCCGCAGAACGGCGGCCGACCCCGTCGCTGACTGGCGGCCGTGCTCACGCCAGCCAGGCGCGAATGCGTTCGCGGAGTTCGCCGATCCCGAAGTCCGACAACGCCGCCACCCACAGGATCCCCGCCGTCGGCAGCTTGCACGCGGCGGCGACATCGCGCTGGCGCCGGTCGCGTTGCGAGGGCTTGACCTTGTCACGCTTGGTCGCGACGACGACGTGCGGCACCTCGTTGCCGCGCAGCCATTCGAGCATTCGCAGGTCCGACGCGGTCGGCCCGATCTCGCCATCGACGAGCAGCAGCACCATCTTCAGATGCTCGCGTCCGAGCAGATAGCTCTCGAGCATCGGCAGCCAGGTCGCCCGCGTCGACTTGGCGACCTTGGCGTAGCCGTAGCCAGGGCAGTCGACCAGCGTCGCGCCGGTCTTCGCCAGCGCAAAGCAGCCGAGCGCCTTCGTGCGACCCGGGCTCTTGGAAACCGGCGCCAGCGTCTTACGGTCGGCGATTGCGTTGAGGAGCGACGACTTGCCGACGTTGGAACGGCCGACCAGCGCGACTTCCGCGCGGGTGGCAGGCAGCCGGGCGACCTCGACCGCCGCACCGAGGAACGCCAAGGGCAGCGGTTGGGACATGTGGGGATTCTGGCGCCTGGCGGGTTGGCGGGACAGGAAGTTCGCGGCGGGTCGGCGGTGTGGCGTCGTCGACGCGGTGCGGTCGGCCGTGAACCTGCCGTTCGCGAGACCTCCCGTTCGCTTGGCCGGTCGAGCTGCGGGGCGCCGGCTCATCGGCAGCGATGTCCTTGCGGCCGCGTGCTGCCGGCGTCGGCAACCGCGCGGCATCCCCGGTCGCAGCAGGGTGGCATGTTCCTGTACCGGCCACCACAATCGGGACATGTTACGCGACGACGCTACGAGCCGCGGACGACTCATCGGCATCCTGCTGGCCGCCGCGCTCGGGGCGATCGCGGCCCTGCTGATCGCTGCCGGCAATCCCGGCAACATGGGCCTGTGCGGCGTCTGCTTTCTGCGCGACCTCGCTGGCGCGCTGCGTCTGCACAGCGGTCCCTCGATCTTCCGGCCCGAAGTGCTCGGCATTGCTCTGGGCGCGCTGGTTTGGTCGTTGCTGGTGCGCCGGCACGTCGGTCGATCGGGCAGCCACGCCGTCGCGCGCTTCGTGCTCGGCATGGCGATGAGCTTTGGCGCTCTGGTGTTCCTGGGCTGCCCGTTCCGCATGCTGCAGCGGCTCGGCGGCGGCGACCTCAACGCCTGGGTGGCGTTGCCGGGCTTCCTCGCCGGCGTCGGCATTGCAGGGCTGTTCCATCGACGTGGCTACTCGCTCGGCAAGACCCAGACCGTGCCAATCGCCGTTGGCCTCGCCGGCCCCGTGGTGTTGGCCAGCATGTTGGTGCTGTTCCTCCTCGGCGGCGTGCTCGCGGGACCGGGCCCAGGCTCAGTCGACAAGCCGCTGCACGCCGTCTGGTGGCTGGCACTCGCGCTCGCGCTCGTCGCTGGCGGCATCCTGTCCGCCACTGGCTTCTGTGCCGTCAGCGCCGCGCGGCAGGTCTTTGGCGGCCCCCGTTGGATGCTGATCGCTGCCGCAGCCCTGGTTGGCACGTATGCCCTCGTCAGCGCCGCCAGCGGCAGAACTGCCGTGGGCTTCGCCGGTCAACCGGTGACCCATGGGGATTGGCTCTGGAACGTGCTGTCGATGCTGCTGCTCGGTCTCTGCGGCTCGTTCGCCGGTGGCTGCCCGGTGCGGCAGATCGTGATGGCGGGTGAAGGCAACGGCGACGCCTTCGTCGCGGTCGGCGGCATGACCCTCGGCGGCGCGCTGGCCCACTCGCTGCAACTCACCTCGGTTGCCGCCACCGCAGACGCCGCCGGCGGCCCGACGCCAGGTGGCCGGATCATCGTGAGCTGCCTGCTGGTCCTCGTACTCGCCTATGCTGCGGCGATGGTGATCGCTGCGCGCGCGCAGCCGCCGGCAGCTCGATGCTGAGCCCGACCCACTGCGTCCACACGTTCACTGGACCTCTTGCCCGCCGCGTGTTCGCCCGGTGCCGCCGGTATGGAAGTAGTGACCCCGGACGTAGTCCGTGAGCGCGTCCGTAGCAGAGCCACGTTCCGGCTACAGCGGGAACGCGCCATCGTTGACCCGCTTGCCGGCCACCGCCATCGCGTCGGCGAGCTGTTCTCGCAGCTGCGGCGTCACCTGCGCGAACACGTCCGTGATCAACGTCTCATCGGCCGGTGGACCAACCGCCTCGGCGGCAGCGATCGCGTCGTTGACCGCCTTGGCGATCCGTTCCTTCAGCGCCGTCTCCGCGGCCTCGTTCCACAGCGAGCGCGCGGTCAGATAGCGGCGGAAGCGATCGACCGGGTCCTTCCGTTCCCAGGCCTTGACCTCGGCCTCATCGCGGTACTTGCTCGGATCATCCGAGCTCGAGTGTCCCAGCCGCCGATACGTGACCGCTTCGATGAACGTCGGCCCATCGCCAGCCCGCGCCCGCGCCACCGCATCGCGCGTCGCGGCATACACCGCCAGCACATCGTTGCCGTCGACCCGCACGAACGGCATGCCATAGGCGATGCCCTTCTGCGCGATCGTTTCCGACACGCTCTGCTTGCTGCACGGCACCGAGATCGCCCACTGGTTGTTCTGGCAGAACAGCACGCACGGCGAACGGTAGACCGCGGCGAAGTTCATGCCGCAGTGGAAGTCGTTGGCCGACGTGGCGCCATCGCCCATGTAGCCGAGCACGACGACATCATCGCCGCGGATCCTGGCCGCCATCGCTGCGCCGACGGCGTGGCTGATCTGCGTGCCGATCACCGACGACATGCCGTAGTAATTGCCTTCCTTGAACGTGTAGTGGCACGGCATCTGCCGGCCCTTGCAGCGGTCGAGTTCGTTGCCGATCAGCTGCGAGATCGCGGTCGTCAAGGACAGACCGCGCATCATCGCGGCGGCGCCTTCGCGCAGCGCCGGGAAGATCCAGTCGCGGGCCTCGAGGGCGGCGACGCTGCCGACAGTCGCGGCTTCCTGGCCGAGGATCGGCCCGTAGAAGCCGATGCGGCCTTGCCGTTGCAGCATCAGCATCCGGCGATCGAACTCGCGGACCTGGACCATCTGTTCGTACAGGAACAACAGCACGTCGCGCGGCAGGTTGGGATCCTTGCCGCGGGCGACCGTGCCGTCGTCTTCGAGCACGAAGAACACGGTGCCGGTCGGTGCGGTCTCCGTCGGCACGGCTTTGGGGCCGGGCGCCGGTGCGCGCTTCGCTGGCTTTGGCGCCGGTCGCGCCGGCGCTTTGGCTGCGGGTCTGGCCACCGGCTTCTTCTTCGGCTTGCTGCGCGCGGTCATCTTCACGCCAACAGCAGCCGCCACGGCTGCTCGAGGTGTTCCTTGACGACGTTCATCCAGCGCGCGCCGGTGGCGCCGTCGACGATCCGGTGATCGATCGACACTGACAGGTACATCTTCTTGCCGGCGACGATCGCGCCGTTCTTGATCACCGGCGTGTCCTTGATCGCGTGCACACCGAGGATCGCGACTTCGGGGAAGTTGATGACCGGCGTCGCGAACAGCCCGCCGATGTTGCCGGCGTTGGTGATCGTGAACGTGCCGCCGGTCAGATCGTCGACCGACACCTTGCCATCGCGCGTGCGCGCCGCCAGATCCTGGATGTCCTTGGCCAGGTCGCGGACCGACTTGCGATCGACGTCCTTGACCACCGGCACGATCAGGCCGTTGTCGGTGTCGGTGGCGATGCCGAAGTTGAAGTACTTCTTGATCACCAGTTCGTTGCTCGCCTCGTCGAGCGAGCTGTTCATCATCGGGAACTGCCGCATCGCCGCGACGATCGCCTTCATGATGAACGGCAGGTAGGTGATGTTGACGCCCTGGTCGGCAAACGCCGCCTTGGCGTCGCTGCGGATCTTGACCAGGTCGCTGACGTCGATGTCGTCGACGTAGGTGAAGTGCGTGGCGGTGAACTTCGACCGCGTCATCGCCTCGGCGATCTTGCGGCGCAGACCCCGGAACGGCACGCGCTCTTCGCTGCGGCCGGCGGGGGCCGGCGCGATGCTGATCGGCGCGAACGCCCGGGCGCCCGTCGAGGCGGCGGCGGTCTTCGCTGCTGCTGGTGCGGCGGCCGTGTCGGTGCCGGCGAAGGCCGCGAGGTCGTCGTTGGTGATCCGACCACGCGGGCCGGTGGCGGTGACGGCGCCGAGGTCGATGCCGAGTTCACGGGCGCGGCGGCGGGTCGCCGGGGCGGCGAGCACCTTGCCCGGCGAGCTCTGCACGAACGGCCTGGCGGCGGCGGCAGGCACGGCCGCGGGGGCCGGTGCGACCGTCGGCACGACCACCGGCTTGGCCGGCGTGGGCGCAGGTGCGGCGGCGACCGGCTTGGGCGCCGGCGTCGGCGCGGGTGCGGCCTTGGGCGCCGGGGCGGCAGCGGCGGGTGCCGGAGCCGCGCCACCGGCGGCGCCGGCATCGATCACCGCGATCACCGAGCCGACCGGCACGACGTCGCCTTCCTTGCACCGCAGTTCGGCGATGACGCCCGAGTACGGCACCGTGATCGTCACCGTCGCCTTGTCGGTCATCACCTCGACGAACTCGTCCTCTTCCTTGACCTGCTGGCCGGGCTTGACCTTCCAGCTGACGATCTCGCCTTCGGCGATGCCTTCGCCGATGTCGGGCAGTTTGAATTCCTTGGTCGCCATGGGATCTCCTGAGTCGTGAATGCGGGGTTTGGCGGCGCGCGCGGTCGGCGTGCCGTGTCGGGTGGGTCGTTCGCGAACTACCAGACGAACGTCTTCTCGATGCCGGCCAGCACACGCTTGACGTCGGGCATGTACAACGGCTCGAGCGTGTACGGGAACGGCGTGTCGAAGCCGGCGACGCGGACCACCGGGCCTTCGAGGTGCTCGATGCACTTCTCGGCGATCAGCGCCGACAGTTCGGCGCCGTAGCCGCAGGTCTTGGGCGCCTCGTAGACGACGACCGCGCGGCCGGTCTTCTTGACCGATTCGAGCACGATCTGCTCGTCCAGTGGCACCAGCGTGCGCAGGTCGACGATCTCGACGCTGCGACCGGCCTTCTCGGCCTCTTCGGCCGCCTGTTCGCACACATGCACCATCGCGCCGTAGCACAGGATCGTCACGTCCTTGCCCTCGCGCGCGATGCGGCCCTTGCCGAGCGGCACGACGTGCTCGCCGAGCGGCACTTCGCCCTTGCCGTGGCGGTAGATGCGCTTGGGCTCGAGGAACATCACCGGATCCTCGTCGCGGATCGATGCGATCAGCAGGCCTTTGGCGTCGGCCGGCGTGCTCGGGATCACGACCTTCAGGCCGGGCGTGTGGCAGAAGTAGGCCTCCGCCGACTGGCTGTGGTAGTGGCCGCCGCGGATGCCGCCGCCGTATGGCGACCGGATCACCATCGGGCAGGTGTACTCGCCGCCGCTGCGGTAGCGCATCTTCGCGGCTTCGCTGACGATCTGGTCGAAGGCCGGATAGATGAAGTCGAGGAACTGGATCTCGGCGATCGGGCGCATGCCGTAGAGGGCCATGCCGACGCCGGCGCCGATGATGCCGCATTCGGACAACGGCGTGTCGAAGCAGCGCTGTTCGCCGAACTCGTCCTGCAGGCCCAAGGTGGCGCCGAACACACCGCCCTTCTTGCCGACGTCCTCGCCGAACACGACGACGCGGTCGTCATTGCGCATCTCGGTGCGCATCGCGTCGGTGATCGCCTCGAGCAGCGTCATCACCTTGAAGCCGGGCCGCGCTTCCTGGGTCTTGGTCTCGGTCGCAGTCATGGTCGTTCTCTTCGTCAGCTCGAAAATCAGTGGCTCGGAATCAGGGACAGGTCACAGCGGGAACGCGCCGATGTCGGCGCCGACGCCACCCTTCTGCACCAGGTCGAGCAGCTCGGCCTTCTGTTCCTTCAGCTGCGGCGTCAGGTTCATGTAGACGTCGTCGAACAGCGTGCCGACGGCGGGGTTGCTGCGCGCTTCGGCCTTCTTGACCGCGTCCTGGATCGCCGCCTTGGCGCCCTCGACGACCTCGGTCTCGAACTGCTCGGTCCACAACTTCTTCTGCTGCAGATAGAGCTGGAAGCGCGCGATCGGGTCCTTCTTCTTCCACGCTTCGTATTCCTTGGCGTCGCGGTAACGCGCGGCGTCGTCGGAACTGCTGTGCGAGGCCATCCGGTAGGTGACCGATTCGACCAGCGTCGGGCCGTCGCCGCGACGGGCGCGCTCGACCGCTTCCTTGCAGACGCGGTAGACGGCCAGCACGTCGTTGCCGTCGACGCGGACGCCGGGCATGCCATACGCCTGGGCCTTGATCGCCATCGATTCGCTGGCGGTCTGCTTGCTGCACGGCACCGAGATCGCCCAACCGTTGTTTTCGACGACGAACACGACCGGCGCCTTGTAGACGGCGGCGAAGTTGAGGCCGCAGTGGAAGTCGTTGCTGCTGGTGCCGCCGTCGCCGCAGAAGGTCATGAACACGGTGTCGTCGCCGCGGATCCGCGCCGCCATGCCGGCGCCGGCGGCCTGGCTCAGCTGCGTGCCGATCGGCGAACTGATGCTGACGAAGTTGGCCTGGCGGAAGCTGTAGTGCACCGGCATCTGGCGCCCCTTGCTGGTGTCGCCGTCGTTGCCGATCCACTCACTGACGATCTGTTCGGGATCGATGCCGCGCAGCAGCAGGATGCCGGGTTGGCGGTAGGCCGGGAACAACCAGTCGCTGGCCTTCAGCGCGTAGGCGGCGCCGAGGTGAGAGCCTTCCTGGCCGGTCGATTGCAGATAGAAGCCGATGCGGCCCTGGCGTTGCATCGCCAGTCCGCGATCGTCCATCACGCGGGTCGTCACCATCAGCCGGTAGAGACGCTGCAGTTCGGCGGCGGGCAGCGCCGGATCCTTGCCCTTCTGGGCCTTGCCGTCCTGCTCGATGATCGTGACCAGTTCGGAAGTCATGGTTGGTCCTTGCCAGGTGCCGTGGCCGTGGCGCGTGCCGTCGCGAGTTCGCGGCGCTGGCGCACCATGCCGGCGAGGTAGAACTCGGCCGCCTTGTAGCTGCTGCGGACCAGCGGGCCGGAGGCGACGTACAGGAAGCCCTTCTGCAGCGCGCGCTGCTCCAGGGCGGCGAAACGGGCCGGCGTCACGTGTTCGCGCACCGGCAGGTGCTTCATGGTCGGGCGCAGGTACTGGCCGAGCGTCACGACGTCGACGCCGTGCTCACGCAGGTCGTCCATGCACTGTTCGACCTCACGTTCGCTCTCGCCGAGGCCGAGCATCACCGACGACTTGGTGACGATGCCCGGGGTGATGACCTTGGCCTTGGCCAGCACCTGCAGCGAACGGACATAGCTGCAGCGATGGTCGCGAACGCGCGGCGTCAGCCGCAGCACGGTCTCGACGTTGTGCGCGAACACGTCTGGCTTGCCTGCGAGCACGCCGGCGATCTGATCGTCGTGGCCCTGGAAGTCGCCGACCAGCGCTTCGACCAGCATCTCGGGATCGCGGCGCTTGATCGCCGCGATCGTCGCGGCGACGTGAGCGGCGCCGCCGTCGGGCAGGTCGTCGCGGTCGACCATCGTCAGCACGATGTAGCGCAGCCGCATCGCGGCGCAGGCCTCGGCGACCTTCTCGGGCTCGTCCGGGTCGACCGGGTTGCCCTGGGCGTGGGTCTTGACCGCGCAGAACCGGCAGCCGCGGGTGCAGGTGTCGCCCAGCACCATGAAGGTCGCGGTGCCCGACGCCCAGCATTCGCCCTGGTTGGGGCAGCGGGCTTCCTCGCAGACGGTGTGCAGGTTGCGGTCGCGCAGGACCTGTTCGAGGTGGGCGACGGTCGGGCCCGACGGGATCGGCACCTTGAGCCAGTCCGGCTTGGGACCGGGGGTGATGCGTTGACCGTGCAGGATCGACATGGGGGTCGCGGGAGGCGGGAAGATAGGGAGGGTGGGGTGGGGTCGTCTAGTTAGATACCTTGTAGTATCTAATGGTGCGTTGGGTCCGGGCAGAGGACCTATGGACGCGGCACTGTCGGCATGCCGACCGTCGCCTCGCGTTCAGGGGCACCGGGTCTCGAGCAGGGCCGGTGGGCCGCCGGCGACACAATCCGCGCTCGCCAGGCCCAGTATCCCGGGGCCGCTGACCTCGATGCCGACGGCTTCACCAGCGGCGAAACTTCCGCCCAGGGTCCAAGTGCCATCTTCGGTCGAGAGCCAGAGCCCCTCGTCTGCCCAGATCGATGGATAGCCGGTGAGGACGGGCAGGGAGACGTCGCTGGGCGAGACCAGCCGCAGATGGAAGCTCCGGACCGGCGCCCCGGTCGTGGCATCGACAACCCTCCCGCGCAGCACTGCGCCACGGCTCACTTTGGCCAGTTGCGGTTCTTTGGTTTCCGTCGCCATCACGAATCTGCCGGTCTGGTGGTTCTCCGCCGACACCTCGACGACGACGGGGTCATGGGAAGCGGTGAGCACGAACATGCCAGTTCGGTCGGAAGTCACGGCCTTCCCTTGGTAGAGGCCAGGACTCGCGCCCTCCAAGGTCCGGCTACGGAATGCCTGGATGAAGGCCCCTGACACCGGACGGCCTTGGTCGTCTTGGACCATGCCGACGACTTTCATCCCCGATCTCAGTGTGACTGCGAACTCGGTTTCGTCAGGCCCGCAGGACTGCCGATGGGGGACGTGCCCCGGCGCCCAGATCGAGAGTGCACCTTGCCCTGGTCCTGCGCCGTGGATTTCGAAGCGTCCTGATCCATCGGTCGCCGTTTGCCGCACGTCGCTGCCGCCGACATGGGTCACGCGGGCAGCGCCGATGGGCGTGTTGTCCGTCGCAACGACCACTCCTCGGAGCGTTCTGCCGTCAGGCATGACGACGCGATAGAAGGCCTCTTTCGACAGCGCGATCACGGCCATGGGCCGTTGATCGTTCATGCAGAGCAGGTGCTCGGCACTCTGGTCCACCTCCAGGCGGAACATGCCGTCCGAGCCGGACCAGCAGGGGGCCGAGTTCTCGCCGGCTTTGACGAGCACGTCTGCAATGGGTCGATCGGCGGGGTCGACGATGCGTCCCGCCACTTCGCGTGTAGGCCCATCCATCACCAACGCGATGTGAATCGTCGAGGAGCCTGGCGCCACTTCCGCCGTTTCCGTTCGCAGCCCCTTCGCGGTCACGGTGACCTGCACCCACCTGTCGGCCGGGACCAGCATCTCGAAGCGGCCGCCGGCATCGCACGGAGCCTCGGAATCCGAGCAGGTCACGAGGCCTTGCACCGGCGATCCGTGGGCATCCTGGACGACGCCGGTCAGCGTTCGCTCTCGGCGTGCAGCGATCACCAACACTTCGCCTTGCTCGGAACGCGGCAGCTCGGTGAGGCGTCGCCAAGTCGTCGCGGTCGACCAGTGCCCGCCGGGGCACGCGAATCGCACTTCGGGGCCGGGCTGCTGTGTGGGGTCGACATCGATGGTGATGCGCCCGGTTGCATCCGTTTGGCCATCGTGTTGCTGCGGTCGCGCGCTGAATCCAGACCTGACGCTGGTTCGTAGCGCGGTGAAGGCGATCAGCTCCCCGGAACTCGTGACCAGGCGAGCGGTGACTTGCGCTCGGTCCGGCTGCGTTCGTGGCTCCGTGTGGTGTGTTTGCTCAGGGGTGGTTCGGTGCGGCTGGTGATTCTCCAGCGAAGCGTCGCGGCTGTCTGTATTCGACGGCGTCGTGGCGACGACAGGTGCGTTGGACGAGGGGGCTTGGTCGAAGGCGGCCAGGACGACGAACATCGCGAGGCCGGCGAGCGCGACGAAGGCTGCGATCCAGCGAGGATCCCTGGTCTCGGTTGTCATTGTGCTTCCGTGGCGACTGCGTGGTTTGGCAGCGAGCAACCCTGCCGCCGGAGGTCGCCAAGGAGTGTCGCTCAGGACCGCGGCGGATGGGCAGCGAGTCCACGGTACTGGTGGCCGTTGCTGCGACAAGTCCGACCGGATCGCGGTGAATCGGCCCCGTTCTGGCGCGCTGGCGCGCGTGCTGGGGTTGGCGGTTTGATCGAAGGGCGCGATGATGCGTCGATGCTCAGAAGTGCAGGTGCCGTCGCTTGCACGTTCTGCTTCGGCGCCTCCGCCCAGACCGAGTGGCGGCTCGAGATCGCAGCAACCTGCCCGGGTGGGTTGCCCCGCCGCGAAGGGCGGCCTAGCTGCTGAATCCACTCTGTCCATGACAACTGCCCGCGTCCTGCAACTCGTTCGGTGGATCGTTACGGCCTCTGTTGGTCTTGCCGTCCCGCTGACTGCACAAGCAGCCGACGCCACGTTGCGCGCGGCGATGCTCGCCGACCTGGAGAAGGGCCGGCTCCACGTCTCGTCGATGCCCGTTCCCGACGTTTGCCCGATCTGCAAGGGCAAGCTGCGCGAACTGCACCTGCGCGACTATCCGGGCAACCAGATCGACGGTCCGACCGGCGAGACCGCCCGCGTCTGTGAACAGGACGAACTGTGGCTCTGGTTTCCGCACCACGTGATGCGCGGCGGCGTGATCGTGCCGGCAGGCCCGGCCTGGGGGCCGGCATCGCTGCGGCTGGCGGATTGCGATCGCACGCTGGGTCCGTTGCCCTGGGATGCGATCGCGATTTCGGCGGCGCCGTCGCCGGAGCCCAAGGGCGCCTCGGTCAGTGCCTTCACGCCGGATCACTCGCTCGTGGTCGGCAACAACCACGACGGCACCGTCCGCGTCTGGACCGGCAAGAATCCCAAGGGCCTGCTGGTCGACGAAGGCGGGATGGGCGTCACCGGGCTCGGGCTGTCGCCGCGCGGCGATGCGCTGGCGTTTGCGCGCAACTGGGGCTCGGTCGAGGTCGTCGCGATGCCCGGCGGCAAGAAGCTGCTGTCCATGAAGGCGCCGGCCGAGTGGATCGGGCGCTTCGCGTTCGATGCCGGCCTGCGGTTCCTGGCGATGGAGTGTCAGCGCGGCGCCGGTCCGGATGAGTTCTGGGTCGAGGTCCTGGAGTTGAAGGACAAGCGCCGCTGGCAGGCCACCGCGGCGGCCAAGAGCCCGGGAACGGCACTGACGTTCTCGGACGACGGCGAACGTCTGGCGATCGGCGACTACGCGGGCGGTGTGCGCGTGTGGAGCACGGCGACCCGCGCGGTCGTCTGGGGTCGTTCGTTCGACCACCCGATCGGCGGTTTGCGGTTCTCACCCGACGGTCGGACGCTGGCCGCGGCGATCGGCTGGGGCGAGGTCGTCCAGTTGCTGGCGGTTGCCGATGGCGCGAGCGTGGCCCGGAGCGACGTGCCCGGTGCCGCCGTCGTCCGGGGCATTCCGCTCGTGACCCTGGGGTTCTCGCGCGACAGTTCGCTGCTGGCGCACAATGGCGGCGGTGCGCTGCACTGGATCAAAGTCGGCAAGCCGGAGCAGGCGCGGCGGTTCTTTCCGATTCCAGGACATGAGGCACCGCACTTCGAAGGCCAGGCCCTCGTCAGCCATGGCCACGACGTCCGTATCGTCTGGGACCTTGGCCGCGGACAACTCGTGCGCTGACGCCGCGCTGTTCAGCGGTGCTGTTCGATCCAGGTCGAAGGCCGCAGCCATTCGTCGACCATCGACTGGTCGCCATAGCCCTGGCACCAGCCCATGATGTCGGCACACGTGGCGTCGGGTGCCGAGGCGCCGACCTTCAACGACCACAGGAACTGCGCGCCATCCCCCTTGCTGCGGACGAATACGCTGTCGTGGCCGAACAGTGAGAACTCGAGTTCGCCGCGGACGGTGGCATCGCCGATGGCGATGCCGCCGGCCTTGGCGCGTTCGCCGAACTCGCGCCGCAGCGAGGGCGGGATCTGCAGATAGGGTCCGCGATGGATGCCGAAGTGCAGGTGCGCCGCGTAGCGACCGTTCTCGTCGCTGCGATCCTTGCCGATGGTGCCGATCACCTGTCCGCGCGTGACGGTGTCGCCGACGGCGACGCGGCGATCGGCGCCGAGGTGCACGTGGAACGAGCAGACGTGGCGCAAGCCGTCGATCGGCGGGTCGAGCGGATGTTCGAGCACGATCACGTTGCCGAGATTCCAATGCGTCTTGCCGGCGTCGTCGGTCCAGGTCGGGCTGAAGTCGGAATAGCGGACGATGCCGTCGGCGATCGCGACGATCTCGGTGCCGGCGGGCAGCCAGACGTCTTCGGCAAGGTGCCAGGAGCCGGCGAACGGCGAGTCCTTGGCGGTGATGTGCGCGCCGAAGTTGCCGCGCCCGCGCAGGCCGCGACGGTAGTCCTTGCACGGTAGTTGGAAGCGCGGGGCGGCGGCAGCCGCTTCGACCAGTTCGACGCCGACGTGCAGCGGGGCCTTGGCCGCGGCCTCCTGCCAGGGCAGATGCCAGACGATCTGGCCATCGGTTGCAGCCAGCCGCAGTTCGTGCAGCGTGCCGTCGGCGCGCGCGGCGAATCGACCGATCAGTTTGCCGGTCGCCGTGAACATCGACGCGGCGTTCTCGCGCCGGCTGACCTCGGCGCGGGTCTGCGGGGTCATCGCGAAATCGCCGCGCAATTCGCCGCGGATGCCGTCGTGATGGCGTTCGGTGACCACGAACGTCAGTTCGCCGCCGATCGACTCGTCGCGCAGGCAGGTGTCGACACTGCCGCGCGGCACCATCGCGCGCACCAGGCTCGCGAACAGTGGTCGTGGCAGCGGCGCCCGTGCGCCCACCGTGGTCAATGCCACCAGCTCGGGCCGTTGCTTCGGCAGGGCGACCAGCTCGCAACCGTGCAGTTCGTCATAGGTGTGGCCGCCGTTGCGGACGAATACGCGCAGTGCCGACGTACCGGCCGGCGGCATCGGCCAGCTCGGCGCCATCGTCGCGATCGCGGCGACTTCCGGGGCGGTGCCGGTCCGGAATCCGAGCCACTCGGCCGGCAGTTCACCGCGTGGCCCGCGCAGGGCGAGTTCGGCATGGCGGAAGAACGCAGCGCACGCCGGTTCCGAACGGCGCCCGGCGGCCGTCATGTGCGTCTGACCGCCGGCGGAAGGTCCGTGCAGACTCATGAATACGTCGAGCATCGCGCCATCCGGCCGCAGGAACACTTCGCGTTCACCGCCGCGGAACCGCTCACCGCCGTCGCGAACGTACGACTGCAGCAACGCGGCATCGCGAGGATCCGCCATCCGGTCGGCGGTGTTCAATGCCGACAGCAGGCACGGAATGAACCGTTCACGCAGCAGCGCGACGACGCGCGGATCGGAGAGCAGACCTGCTCTCACCGCTACCCCGCCCGCTCAACAACGACCGGAGGCGACCTCGCCGTCGTTGACGTACAGGAACACCGGCTTGCCGGTCAGGTGACTCTCGGCGAGTGCATCGGTGAGCGAGGTGCGCCACGGGATGCGTGTCCAACGCGACTCGGCAGCCGGCGGCATCGCGGCGGCGAACGCCGCGTCGACAGCGTCGTCAGCCCATGGCTGCTGGCTCGCGGCCGAGGCAACCAACAGCGTGGCGGCAAGAACGGACGACAGGTGGAGCATGACGGGCATGATCCCACCGACGATCGGCGGCGCGGGCTCCGTACGCCGACCGTGGGAAACTTGCCGCGGGTTCAGTCGAAGACTGCCGCGATCTGCCGCGCGTCGACGTTCTCCTTGCCGCTGCGCAACTGGAAGTAGGCGACCGCACCCATGGTCGCGGTGAACGCCGAGATCGGGATCTGCAAACCGATCTGCAGCCACAGCACGGCATTCTTGCCGCCGAGCGTCGCCGCCAGGAACCCGGCAACGCCGCCGAACACCATGCCGAGCACGACCACCAGGACGAGGGTCCAGAACAGCGGCCAGCGTGAGCCGGCGGTCAACGTCGCGCTGCGCGCGACGGCTGCGGAACCCGACTTGCCCTCGAGGACCGCGACGGGCAGGGCGACATACAGTTTCATCGCTTCCATGATCCCGGGGATCAGCAGCAGCAGGCTCATCACGAAGACGCGCAGCCCGCACAGGAGCCCGGTGCCCAGGACGCGGAAGAAGGCACTGAGTCCATGGCTGACGGACGCGGCGAGCGACGCTGGCGAACCGCGCAGTTGTTGCACCGTGCCGTAGGTCAAAGCGCCGGTCAGGATCGACGTCAGCAGCCAGTTGCCGATGCCGACCAGCAGTGCTCTGCCCGCGTAGGTTCCCTGTTGCTGCGGGTCCGTCGGGGGATCCCCGACCCACCACAGGCCCACGGCCCACGGCGACAGGATCACCAGGCTCAGGAACGTGAACGGCACGAGGTTCTTGAGGTAGACGTCGAAGGCCTTGCCGGCCAGGGTCCCGACAGACAGGGTGTATTCGGACGTGCGTGCCAAATGGATCTCCTCGGTCTCGGTCGGCGGATGCTAACGGCAGGACCACTGGTCGCAAGCGAGCAGACGGTGGAAGCGGGCGACACGGCTTGCGCAGCCGCCAATGACGGTTAGCGTGCGTGCGCCGATGCGAAGTTTCCTGGGGCTCTGGTTCGCGCTGCTGGTCGCCCAGGTGTTGCCGGCGCAGCAGTTCGATCCGGCCGAGGTCCGTCAACGCGCCGAGCGGGTGTTGCGGGCTGCCGATTGTCAAACGGCCTTGCCCGGCGAATCGCCGTCGTGGTCGAGCAGCACCGGAGAGGAAGAACGTCGGCGCCGCCGCGAGAACGACTTCGACGGCGGCTTCGTCGCCGCGCCGGTCGCGTTGTCCGAGTTCGTGTTGTGGGCGATCGTGCTCGGTGCCATCGCGCTGCTCGGCTTCGCGATCGCCCGTTCGTTCGGCGTCGGCGATCGACCGGTTCGCCAGCAGGCGGTCGTCGGCAAGGCGGTGGCCGTGGTCGCCCCGACCGCTGATCTGTCCTTGCCCGACCATGCGGCGCTGGCCGGGCGCGGTGAGTTCACCGCCGCGATCCGTGCCGTGCTCACGCACGCCGTCGGAACGTGGGCGCGCCAACGCGGTCCGGTGCCGGTCGAAGTGACGGCGCGCGAGTTCCTCGGCCGTGTGCGCGCCGCTGGCGTGGCTTCGGCCGCATTGAGCGGCCTGGTGACATCGGTCGAGCGATCTTGGTTTGGCGGTCAGCCGACCGATCGCGAGCACTATGCGCAGTCGCTGGCCCAACTGCAGGAGTGGGTGGCGCAATGCCAGACGTCGAACCCACGGTGATCTCACGGCGCGGGGCGCGGGTGACCGCGGGCATCGCGGTGCTGTCGCTGCTGGCCAGTGCGTGGCTGCTGCTGTTCCCGGGTGAAGGCGCGCGGGCGCGCAGCACGGATGCCGATGGCTACAGCCGCTCGGCGATCGGCCATCTCGGACTGGTCGCCCTGCTGCGCGAACTCGGCGAACCGGTGGTGCTGGCGACGCGGCAGCGTCCGATCGACGGCGTGCTGGTCATCGCGGAACCGCGGTTTGAAGGCCGGTTGGCCGGGCCACCACTCGCGACCTGGTTGCGTGGTGGCGGCAGCGCGCTGGTCGTGTTGCCAAAGCGTCGCGCGGTCGTCGACGTCCGGCGCGAGGGTTGGGTCAGCGAGGCGCCGCCGCGCGATGTGCGCGAGGCGCAGGAACTGCTGGAGTCGCTGCGGGAATGGACCGGGGAACGCTCCCTGCTGCGCGTCCAGCGGGCGGGCGGTTGGTCGGGTGAGTTCGCGTGGTCGCCGCCGGTCTGGTCGGACTCGCTGCAGTTGCTGCGCCCGGACCTCGACGAGGACGAAGTCGTCTGGGCCGCCGAGCAGGGCGTGTTCCTTGCGCGTTTCGGCAAGCTGTGGGTGTTGACCGATCCGGACCTGCTCGCCAACCACGGTCTGCTGCGCGGGGACAACGCCGCGAGCGTGGTGGCGCTGCTGCGCCATTTGCGTGGTGACGGCCCGATCGTGATCGACGAGACGATGCACGGCCATGACGATGCCGCCGACTTCTGGCGCCTGGCCGGACAGTTCCCGCATGTGCTGATCCCGGCGCAGCTGTTGCTGCTGTTCGCGTTCCTCGGCTGGCTCGGTCGCGGTCGCTTCGGCCCCGTGCAACCGCCGCCGCCGGCGATCGCCCCGGGCAAGGCCTTCCTGATCGACAACATCGCGTCGCTGCTGCGGCGCGGCACGCCCGACGCGCTGGCGTTGCGGGCCTGGTTGCGCGCGACCGTGCGGCGGACCGCCGAACGACTGCACGCGCCGCCCGGGATGAACGACGACCGATGCCGGGAGTGGCTCCTGGCGCGCACCGCCGGGAACGCTCGTGAGGAACTGGCTGCGGCATTGGCGACTTCGCCGGATCGGCGGGGGCGCGCGGCCGTCGAACTGGCCCAGGACATCCATCGGAGACTCGAGGAGTTGTTGCATGCAGATCGCCGAGATCGCTGACGTTGCGGGCCGGTTGCGCGCCCAGATCGGTCGAGTCGTGATGGCGCAGGATCGCGCCATCGATTCACTGCTGGTCGGTTGGCTGGCCGGCGGCCATGTGCTGCTCGAAGGCGTGCCGGGCACCGCCAAGACGCTGCTGGCACGGACGTTCGCGCGGTCGTTGCGGCTCGACTACCGCCGCATCCAGTTCACGCCTGACCTGATGCCGGCCGACATCCTCGGCGGCGCCCAGTTCGACTTCCGGCAGAACCAGTTGGCGTTCACCCGTGGGCCGATCTTCACCGAACTGCTGCTGGCCGACGAGATCAACCGGACGCCGCCGAAGACCCAGGCGGCGTTGCTCGAGGCGATGCAGGAACGGTCGGTCACCATCGATGGCGAGTCGCACGCGCTGGCACCGGCGTTCTTCGTGATCGCGACGCAGAACCCGATCGAGCAGGAAGGCACCTACCCGCTGCCGGAGGCACAGCTGGATCGCTTCCTGCTGAAGCTGCGGATCGGCTATCCCGATCGCGACGACGAACGCAAGATGGCGGCGGTGCACGGGCGCACGGTGCCGGATCTCGATGCCTTCGGTCTCGAGCCGATCGTCGATGCGGTGTTCCTGGCGGCGGCGCGGGCGGCGGTTGCCGAGGTGCGCATCGAGCCGGCGGTGCTCGATTATCTGGTCGACGTCGTGCGGGCGACGCGGCAGCACGTGGCCATGCACGCCGGGGCGTCGCCGCGCGCGGTCAACATGCTGGCGGCGGCGGCGCGCGCGTCGGCAGCGGTGCAGGGCATGGACTTCGTGATCCCCGATCACGTGCAGCAACTGGCCGTGCCGTTGCTGGCGCATCGCGTGGTGCTGACGCCAGCCGCGGAGATCGAGGGGCTGACCGCGGTCGCGGTCATCGACCAGGTGGTCAAGCAGATCGAGGCGCCACGGTGATCCGACCGACGGCACGCGCGCTGGTCGTGTTCGCGCTCGGGCTGCCGATCGCGGCACTGCCGACCCTGCTCGGCGACGGCTGGTGGTTTGCCTGGGCGGCGTGGCTGGTCCTCGTGCTGCTGGCCCTGCTGATCGAGCTGGGGTCGATGCCGTGGCGGCGCGCCGTCGCGCTCGAGGTCGACATCGCGCCGGTGCTGCACATCGGCACCGAAGAACCGCTGCTGGTACGGGTGATGGCTTCGCGTGCGGTCGAACTGCAGATCCGGGTCGAGTGTTCCGGTCCGGTGGCGCCGTTGCCCGAACTGTCGGTGCACACCGCGCCCGGGGCCACCGGTGTCGTCAGCGCGCCGTTGCGCGCCACGCGGCGCGGTGTGATCCGTTGCGTCGCCCTGCATGCGCGCTGGGCCGGCGGGCTGCGGCTGCTGTGGCGGGAGCTGATCGTTCCGGTCGGTCGCGAACTGGCGGTCATCCCGGATGTGCGGGCGGTGCGGGCACGGGCGTTGCGTCTGGTCGGGCGGCGCGAGTTCCAGGTCGGTCTGAAGGTCGAGCGCTACGTCGGCGATGGCAGCGAATTCGATTCGCTGCGCGAGTTCGTCGCCGGCATGGATCGGCGGGCGATCGACTGGAAGGCAACCGCGCGGCATCGGCGGCTGTTGGTGCGCGAGTTCCGGGCCGAGCGCGATCATCAGGTGCTGCTGTGCGTCGATGCGGGCCGGTTGATGGGCGAGCCGCTGCAGGGCCTGCCGCGGCTGGATCACGCCATCCACGCGGCGCTGCAGCTCGGCTACGTCTGTCTGCGCACCGGCGATCGCGTCGGCTGGTTCGCGTTCGCCGATCGGGGCCTCACGTTCGTGCCGCCGCAGGCCGGCGTGCACGCGTTGCATGCGATCCAGGAGCAGGCGACCGGGCTCGACTATTCGGCGGCCGAGACCAACTTCACGCTGTCGGTCACCGAACTGCTGCAACGGCTGCACCGGCGCACGCTGGTGGTGCTGTTCACCGAGTTCGTCGACAGCATCACGACCGAGCTGATGCTGCCCAACGTCGCGCATCTGGCCCGTCGCCACCTGTTGTTGTTCGTCGCGCTGCGCGATCCGCTGCTCGACGACCTGGCCGGCCGCCGGCCGGCGACCGCGACCGATCTGCATCGCGCGGCGGTGGCCGACGAGCTGGTGCGCGAACGGCGGCTGGTGCTGGAGCGGATCCGGCGTGCCGGGGCGCAGGTGCTCGACGCCAGCATCGACGAACTCGACGCCGGGCTGGTGGATCGCTACCTGCAGATCAAACGCAAGGAACTGGCATGACCGCCGATCCGCGGCTGCCGTGGTCGGTCCGCTTCCGGCGGGAACGCGAGAAGTCGTGGACCGAGCTCGAGGAGCTGGTGCGCCGGGCCGAGAAATCGGGCCTGTCCGCGCTCACGCCGGACCAGTTGCGGCGGTTGCCGGTGTTGTATCGGGCCGTGTTGTCGTCGCTCGAAGTCGCGCGCGCGAGCGTCGCCGATCGTTCGCTGCTCGATTGGCTGCAGTCGTTGGCCGCGCGGGCATACCTGGTCGTACATGCGCCGCGGCGGTCCCTGGCCGAGGTCGTCTGGCAGTTCCTCGCCTGGGGCTTTCCGGCCACCGTGCGCGCAATCCGTTGGCATCTGCTGCTGTCGGCGGCGCTGCTGCTCCTTGGCATGGCGATCGCCTGGGTGCTGGTCGCCGCGGACCCCGACCGGCACTACTGGTTGTTCATGCCGGCGGAGATGGCGCAAGGGCGGAGTCCAGAGGCGACCACCGCAGAACTGCGCGAACCGTTGTTCAGCGGTGCGCAGGAAGATCGCGCGCTGTTGACCTTCGCTGTCTACCTGTTCACGCACAACTCGTCGATCGGCATCCTGACCTACGGCCTCGGCTTCGCCCTCGGCCTGCCGGTGGCGCTGCTGCTGTTCTACAACGGCATGATCCTCGGGGCGATGTCGGCGCTGTACCACTCGCGCGGCCTGGCCGTCGAATGGTGGTCGTGGGTCCTGCCCCACGGCGGCACCGAGATCCTGGCCATCGTGCTGTGCGGCGCCGCCGGGCTGGCGATCGGCGAGCGACTGTTGTTCCCCGGCACCGGGTCGCGGCTGCACGAACTGGCCGTTGCCGGCCGCCGCCTCGGCGCGGTGATTGCCGGTGCGATCGCGATGCTGGCGTTGGCGGGCATCATCGAAGGCGTGTTCCGGCAGCTGGTCGACTCGGTGTTCGTGCGCTACGCACTGGCGACTCTGCTGGCTGGGTCGTGGGTCGTCTACTTCACGTTGGCGGGGCGCCGGCGATGACGGTCGACGGGCACGAACGGGTGCTGACGCCAGAAGGCGTGGTGCTGCACTTCCAGACCGCCAGCATCAGCGAACGGTTGGTGGCGATCGTGATCGACCTGTTCCTGCTGTTCGTCGTGCTGCTGGGGCTCGGCATGCCGCTGGCGTGGGTCGGTGGATCGGCGCCGTTGATGCTGCTCTGGTTCTGCGGTCGGCATTTCTGGTTCGTCTGGTTCGAGACGCGATGGCAGGGCACCACGCCGGGCAAACGGCGGCTGCACCTGCGCGTCATCCGCGCCGATGGTGGGCCGCTGACCACTGAGATCGTGTTTGCGCGCAACCTGACACGTGAGGTCGAACTGTTCCTGCCGCTGGTGCTGCTCGTCAATCCGGATCTGCTGTTTGCCAGCCAGCAGGGGGTGATCCGATTGTTGGCGTCGGTGTGGATCCTGCTGTTGCTGCTGTTCCCGTTGACCAATCGGCATCGCCTGCGGATCGGCGATCTGCTCGCCGGCACGCGCGTGGTCGTGGCGCCGCCGGTGGCGCTGCTGCGGGATCTGGCCGACGAGCGGCGGCCGGTCGGCGATCTGGTCGCGCCGGCACCGGAGTTCGCGTTCACCGCCATCCAGATGGCGATCTACGGCCGGCACGAACTCGAGGTGCTCGAGGACGTGCTGCGCAAGGTGCGCAGCCCCGGCGGGGCATCGACCGCGACCGCGGTTGCGCGCAGCATCGCGCGGCGGATCGGTTGGATCGGACCGCCCCTCGATGGCGCGCGCACGGTGCCGTTCCTGACCGCATTCTACGCCGCGCAGCGGGCGCACCTCGAGCAGCAGATGCTGCTCGGCAAACAGCAGGAACGGCAGGCGGGGAAGAAATGAGGCGGCGGCTCAGACCCGTACCAGCAGATCGTCGATCGAACGCTCGTCGGGCAGCGCGGTGACCAGCGTCTCGCGCAGTTGCTCGCGATCGGCACCGAACGAGAGCGCACCGCGCGCATGCGCGACGAACTGCGGGATCTGCTGCATCACCGCCAGCGCACCAGCGGCCAGCAGTTCGCGCACTCGCGGCGGCAGTCCCGGTCGCGTCAGCACGCGGCCATACGCCGCCTCCAGCACGAAGTCGTGGAACTCGCCGTGGAACGACGCCAGCATCGCCCGCACCGCGGCGTCGTTGCGGCCATAGATCTGCGCGAACAGTCGCCGGCCGGCGCCGGCCTGTTCGGCGATCGGCAGTGCGCCACCGGTCGGCGAGGTCGGCGCCGGCCAGTCGCGACCGAGCACATCGAACGCCGAGACCACTCGCGGGAAGCCGTAGAACAGCGTCGCCTGCAGCAGGGTCTCCTCGAGCTCCGCCCGCGGCACACCCTGAGTCCGGGCGCTCTGCAGGACTTCACCGAACCGGGCCCAGTCGGCGGGCCAGATCGCCGCCTTGGCGGCGATCAGGTGGCGAATGCCGGCGGCAAGACCCGGACGCGCGAGCAGGCTCTGGAACGACACGGCTGCACGCTAGCGGGGCAGCACGCGTCGTCCAGTCACTTCTCCATCCGCGTTTCCCGCGCCGTCGCGACGATGGCCGCCAGTTCATCCTGCGTCAGGCCAAGTGCCTGCAGCGCATCGCCATCGCACAGATCGCCGCGATAGCCGCCGTTGCTGCCGTCCGCCGCCAGGTGCGCCAGGGTGTTGGCAGCCTTGACCAGGAAGCCGCGAGCCCAGTCTTCGGGATTGGTCGCCGGGCTGTGGTGGTACATGACCGCCGCCTGCACCTTGTCGGCCAGTTTCCACCGGTTGGCCAGTACGCCGCCGACGTGCGCGTGGTTGAAACCGAAGGTCTCGGCTTCGGCCTTCGCCAGCGGGATGTTGTGCGAACGCGCGAGCCGCAGGGCCTCGCCGAACCGATCGGTCTGCGAGTCCAGCAGGATCATCTTGCCGACGTCGTGGATCAGTCCGCAGGTGTAGGCGTCGTCCTTCTGCAGGCCATTGGCGGCCGGCGACTTCTCGGCCAGCGCGCGGCAGCTCACCGCGGTCTTGAAGCTGTGGTCCCACAGCCAGTCGACGTCGAAGCCCTGGATGTCGGGCCCGCTGCCGAACGTCTGCAGCACCGTCGCCTGCACGACCAGGTTCTTGATCACCTTCAGCCCCAGGATCGAGCAGGCGAGGTTGATCGACGACACCGGGTTCTTCAGGCCATAGAACGAACTGTTGACCAGCCGTAGCAGTCGCGTCGCGATCGCCGGGTCCTTCTCGATCACCGCCGCGGCTTCCTTGGCCGAGCCATCCGGCGAGTTGAACACGCGCGTGATCTCGGTCAGGATCGTCGGGATCGTCGGGATCGACACGGTCGAGTCGATCAGGTCCTCGAGTTCCGCGGTGGTGGTGATCATGATGCCGCCGGTCCTTTTTCGACGGCTCGAACCGGCGACTTGATCAGCCGAGTGGCTCAGCGCGAGAACGTGAACGCAGGGTTGCCGTAGCGTTCCTGCTGCAGTTGCGCCGCGAGCGCGCTCTCGGCAGCGGTGCGTTCGCCTGTTTCCGGTGTCATGGCCAGGGCCGCGGCGAGGTGGTCGATCAGCGTCGCGAGCAGTGCCTGCCGCGAGAAGGTCGTGGGCGCGGTGTCGGCGATGGCGGCGACGAACGGCGTCAGCGCCGGTCGGTGCAGCACCAGGGAGCCGTGATGCAACACGCGCGGCGTTGGCGCGCGGATGCGGCGCTGCGCGGAACCGAGAAGTTTGCCCGTCGGCGTCACCAGGTCACCCTGGCCGGGGACCGTGAAGCACCAGCGCTCGGCAGGTCGGGCTGTCTGCGGATGGCCGTCCTGCAGCCGGGTGGCGATGACCCCGACGTCGCGCAGGGCGACGAGCACGGCATCGTGCAGCAGCGCATAGCTGTCGGCGATCGCGGGGGGCAGCACCGCGGCATCGAGCGCCAGGGAAAAGGTCACTTCGTCGCCGTGGCAGATTGCGCCGCCGCCGGTCAGGCGCCGGACCAGGGGCGTCCCGGCCGGAAGGTCGGCAAAGTCGGTTGCGGCCTGGAAGTAACCGAGCGAGACCGCATGCGGTCGCCAGCCATAGAGCCGCAGGGTCGGCATCGCCGCCAACTGCAGCAGGGCTTCGTCGATGGCCATGTTCCACGCCGCTTCGGCGGGTTGGTCGACGAGCACGCGCAGGCGCATGACGTTCGGTCTCGAGGCGCCGGGGTGGCGCCGGAACGGTCAGTGGCTCTCGGCCGCGCAGTGCGCGTCGTACGCGGCGGCGTCGAGCAGGTCGCCGGAGGTCGCGGTGACCTTGACCTTGACCATCCACGCCTTGGCGAACGGATCGCTGCCGAGCCATTCCAGGTTGTCGGGCAGGTCCTTGTTGATCTCGACGACTTCGCCGCTGACCGGCGAATAGAGATCCGACACGGCCTTGACCGACTCGATCTCGCCAAAGCTCTCACCGGCGGTGACGCTGGCGCCCTTGGCGGGCAGATCCAGGAACACCAGGTCGCTGAGGTGGGAGACGGCGAAGTCGGTGATGCCGAGCGTGGCGATGCCGTTCTCGACCTTGCACCACTCGTGACTCTTCAGGTACTTGCGATCGTTGGGACGCATGTGGTTTCTCGGATTCAGCGCGAACGCTTGTAGAAGGGCAAGGCGACGACGGTGCAGGCTTCGGTCTTGTCCTTGATCAGGAACTCGAGGGTCGTGCCCGGAGCCGTGAACTCGGTGCGAACGTAGGCCGTCGCGATGTTCGTGTCCAACGTCGGCGAGATGTTGCCGGAGCAGACCTGCCCGACTTCCTGTCCGCCGCGGACGATCTTGTAGCCCTGGCGCGGGCACCGCTTGCCGGGGCTGGTCAGGCCGACCAGTTTGCGGCCGGTGCCGCCGGCGGCGACGACCTTGTCCAGGGCCGCGCGGCCGGTGAAATCATGGTTGAACTTCACCGCCCAGTCGAGACCGGCCTCGATCGGATTGGTGGTCTCGTCGATCTCGTGGCCGTACAGCGGCATGCCGGCTTCGTGGCGCAGCGTGTCGCGGGCGCCGAGGCCGATCGCGGTCAGGCCGTCGGCGGCGCCGGCGTTCATGAACGCGTCCCAGACCTTCTGTTCGTGGCCCTTGGGCACGTAGATCTCGAAACCGTCCTCGCCGGTGTAACCGGTGCGCGAGATCTCCATCGGCATGCCGCAGACCTTGGCCTGCATCCACGCGTAGTACTTCAGGCTGGCGAGGTCGCCGTCGCAGAACTTCTGGGTGATCTGCTGCGACAGCGGTCCCTGGATGGCGATCATCCCGAGCTGCTGCGTCTGGTCATCGACGATCGCATCGCGGAAGCCGGCGGCGGTGCGCCGCATGATCTCCAGGTCCCGCGCGGTATTGCCCGCGTTGACCACGACGAAGAAGCCGTCGTTCCCCGGATTGCGATAGACCAGGATGTCGTCCTGCGTCAGGCCCTGATCGGACAAGATCATCGCGTAGCGGATCCGACCCGGCGGGATCGCCGCGACATCGTTGGTCTGCAGCTTCTGCAGGAACGCTTCGGCATCGGCGCCGCGAACGCGCACGCGGCCCATGTGCCCGAGGTCGAACAGGCCGGCTCTGGTCCGCACCGTGCGCGCCTCATCGAGGATCGGTCGGTACTGGACGGGCATGTTCCAGCCGCCGAATGGCACCAGGCGGGCGCCAAGGGCGATGTGGACGTTCTCGAGCGCGGTTTTCAGCATGGGCGTGGGCGGCGCAGTCTAGAACGCGGTGGCTGCGAAAGCCAAGGTACGGCAGCTCGTGGGCCTCGGGCACTGCCGTGAGTTGGCTCGGCGGCACCTCGGTTCGGCGGCACCTCGGTTCGGCTGGGCGCCCACCGACCCGATCACTCAACCCGCCGTCAGCCGGCGGCAGGTGTCTTCGAGATCGGACGCGTCGATCTCGGTGCGCGAGATCGGACCGCGCTGCCGGAAGCGTCGGCGTTCCTCGGAGGACTGGCAGTCATCGCAATCCGAATGCGGCGCGGCGCCGGTGTCGGTGCGCGATTCGATCGGCTGATCGACATGCGTGTCGTCGGGGGCGGCGCTGGCGTCGGTTGGCGTGGTCGGCAGTTCGATCGAACGCGTCGGGCCGCGGCGGATCGAACCGGGGGCCAGTGGCCGCAGCGTGCGCCAGGTCGCGCGTTCGCCGGCTTCGTCGAACGGCGTGCCGGCAGCGCGCGGCTCGAACAGGTCGAACGGTTGTCGCAGCCGGGCGAAGCGCTCCGGGTCGGTGCGGCGAGCGTGTTCGAATTCACGACGCCAACCGGCATAGTCCCCGATCGAGAAGGCGAGGCGACCCAGGTGTACGTAGGCAGCGAAGTCATCGCCGCGCAGCGCCAGCACCCGTTCAAACGCCGCGCGAGCCCGCGCCCAGGCTCCCACGCGGTACCAGACCCGGCCAGCAAGGCCGTGCCAGGTTGCACGCAGCGAACAGCCCAGTCGACGCAGCAGGGACCACATGATTGCGGATGGCAAACGTAGGGCGCAATCGCCGTGGTCGCAAGGGTCCCAGAGGCCCGTTGCCGGCCAACGCCCCCGCCAACGATGCGTCCGGGGGAGTGCGGTCGGGTCGGCATTCCGCCCGGCCGGACGAGGGCGCGGCGAGGCGGGCTCAACGGCGGACGGGCCTGCTGCCGATAAGCCGAGGCAGCGCAGAGGCTCCAGGGTTGGGGCTCCTGCACTCAGCACATGGCACTCAAAGGGGATCTGGCGAGCGTCGACCTGGCTCAGGTGTTCCAGATGCTGGCCCTCAACAAGAAGGTCGGCCTGCTGAGCGTCCAGTCGGCGAAGATCTGGCGCGTCCTGTACTTCGATCATCGCGGGGTCACACTCTGGTACAACCCGTTCCAGATGTGCGATCGCGTGCTCGCGGCGCTGGTACGCACCGGCCGGCTGGCCGAGAGCACGCTCGCCGAGGCGCGCGAGCTGACCGCGCGCGCCGGCGGTTCGGTGATCGACTCGCTGCTGGCCGGCGGCTCGTTGACCGACCAGGAGATCGAGGCCCAGATCCGGGTCGAGCAGGAGGAGGAGATCTACGATCTGTTCTTCTGCAAGGACGCCCGCTTCGAGTTCTACGAAGGGATCGATCGGCTCGAAGGCCGCGATGGCGTGGTCGATGCCCGGTTCTTCGCCAACTGCGACAGCGTGATCATGGAGGCCGCGCGACGGATCGACGAGTGGTCGTACATCACCGAGCGGATCCCGAGCGGTGTCGAGGTCTACCGGGCCACGGGCCTGGCCCCCACCGAGGACGTCGAACCCGACGCGATCGGCGTGTTCGACCTGGTCGATGGCCGGCGCAGCGTCAATCGCGTCGTCGAGGTGTGCGGCGAAGCGGCATTCCCGGTGTTCAAGCGGCTGTGTCGCTTGCTCGACGCCGGGATGATCGAGCCGCTGCCGCCCGAGGATCTGGTCGCCGCCGGCAATGAGAGCATGCGGGAGGGCCGCGTCGCCGACGCCATCGCCCTGTTCGAACGTGCGATCGGCTTCGGCATCGGTGTGCCCGACGTCCATACCCTGGCGTCGGTCGCCTACCAGG
Organism: Planctomycetota bacterium; assembly: GCA_016713175.1. Classification (GTDB taxonomy): domain Bacteria; phylum Planctomycetota; class UBA1135; order UBA1135; family UBA2386; genus JADJPQ01. Next base: position 197,585 of record JADJPQ010000012.1, on the reverse strand, counting down.
CCGCGGAGCAGTTCGAGAACGCCGCCTATCACCTGAAGTGCGAGGCCGAGTACCGGTTCGCCGCCGGCGACGTGCTGGGCGCCTGCACGCGTCTGTGTCGCGCCATCCAGGTGACCCCGACCGATCTGGCGACACACGAGCGGTTGCTCGAACTGGTGCTCGGCAATCCCGGCGTGCGGGTCGACGACTATGACCCCCTCGCCGCCGGCAAGGAGCTCGTCGACCTCTACATGCTGGTCGGCGACATGAAGCACGTCCGGTCGGTGCTCGAGCACTGCCTGCGCGTGCATCCGGACGACCTCGACCTGAAGCGCGTGCTGGTCAACGTCCACACCAAGGCCGGCGACAACAAGAAGGTCATGGAGGTCTTCGAGTCGATCGCCGACGATCTGGTGCGCGTCGGGCGTCCCCTCGAGGCGGTCGGCTACCTGCAGAAGATCCTGATGCTGGACCGGACGCGCGTCGACGTGTCCGAGAAGGTCCGCCAGCTCTACGAATTCGACGAACGCGGGCGCAGCCGGCGGCGCAGCCTCGCGGTGCTGGCGTTCGTGTTCGTGGTCCTGGTCTCGATCGGGGTCGGCTACCACTTCTACGACCAGCAGGCAACCCGCGCGTTCGAGGCGATCGCCGTGCAAGCGGATCTCGAACGCAACGACTTCGGGGCGGCCGCCGCGGCCTACGAGCAGTTCGCCGCCGGCTATCCGTTGACCATGGCGGTCGCGCGTGCCGAGGAAGAACTGGTCCGGATCGCCGGCCTGCGGCAGAAATACGAAGCCGAGCAGAGCCTGATCCGCGCCGAGCGCCAACGCGAACTCGGCCGGTTGCGCGCTGACTACAAGGCTGCCTGGCAGAAGCACCGCGAACTGTTCCTGGCCGGCAACCCGGAAGCGGCGCTGACGGCGCTCGAATCGGCGCGTTCACTCGTCGTCACCGCGGGCGAGTCGGCCGACCTGGCCTGGGCCCTCGAGGAGCAGGTCGAGAAGACCTGGTCCCGGCTCAGCGCGTTCCTGCGCGAGGCCAAGGAACTCGAACAGGCGGTCGCCGACGAACTTGCCGCCGGCCGTTGGGAGACGGCGCGCGAGGCGTCGCTGCGATTGCTGAAGGACTACGACATCACCGAGGTGGCGCGGCGCGTGCGCGTGCCGGTGCTGGTGACGTCGCGGCCGCAGGGTGCCCGGATCCTGGCCGATGGCGTCGAACTGAAGCGGTCGGTGGCAGGCGGCGAGCAACCGATGGTGACGCCGTCGGTCGTGCTGTGCGCGCCCAATGCGGTCGAGGCGCTGTCGTTGGTGCGCGGTGGCTTCGAGGCGCAGCAGGTCACGTTCGAGGCTCGGAAGCAGCCGATCGTCGACGTCGTGCTACGGGTCGCCGCGGGCAGCCGTTTCCAGTTCGCCGAGCCGGTCGGCCAGGGCGTGCAGGCGCGCGATGGCTGGCTGGTCGCCGGTCTGCGCGGCGGCAAGGTCGGGATCGCGCCGATCGATGGCGGGGCCCCGCGCGTGCTGCAATTGCCTGGCTTGCGGGCGATGGACGGCACGCCGGTGGTGGCTGTGGGCAGGGTGTGGTTCCTGACCAACGAGAGCACGATCGAGTGCGTTGATCTGGCGGCTGGAACCTCATTGCCGGGCTGGCCGGTCAAGGTGGTGGCCGGAGCGGCGAGCGAGATCATGGCTCAGGACGGTCGACTGGCGGTGGTCGATCGCGACGGTGTGCTGCACTGTTTCGAGCAGCAGACCGGCGCACCGCTGTGGATGGTGCCGCTGGAGGGTTCGCCGGCCGGTCCGCCGACGATGGAACGGCGGGTCGTGCGCGTGGCGACGACGGATGGTCGTCTGCTGTCGGTCGATGCCGCCGATGGCCGGGTGCTCGCCGTGCTGCGGTGTCCGACCGCGATCAACACGCGGGTGCTGGCCGCCGACGGACTGGCGTTCTTCGGTTGCGCCGATGGCCGGGTTCGCGCCGTCGACGAGCAGGACGGTCGCATCCTTTGGGCGACCGACGTCGGCCGCCAGCCTGCCGATGGCGAACTGCTGCTGACCGCGGCCGGCATCGTGGTCTGCGGCAGCAACGACCGGCTGCTGGTGCTGGCGACGAGTGATGGCAGCGTGCAGCGCACGGCGACGCTGCCCGGCGCGGCGCAGCGTGGGCTGCTGGCCGACGACACGCACCTGTTCGTGCGGGTCAAGCTGGCGAAGTCGCGCGAGCGCAAGGCCCAGGACGTGCTGCAGGCGCGCGCGGTCGGCGACCTGGCCCTGGTGTGGGAGTTCGCGGACATCCTGCCGACCGGCGGTCTCGCCGTCAGCGGCGGTGGCGTGTTCGTGGCCGATGCCCAAGGCGGCGTGGTGATGTTCCAGTGAACCGATACCGAGGAATCCGGGCGTGCATCTGATCCAACGCATGAAGATCTGGAAGGAACTGAAGCGCCTCGAGCGCCGGGCCCAGCAGGAGCCGTCGCCATCGACCTTCGTGGATCTGGGGCAGGTCTACATCAATCTCGACGATGCGGCCAAGGCGATGAGGGTCGCGCAGGACGGGCTGGCGCTGTTCCCGGACTCGGTCGAACTGCTGAAGCTGCGCGACTTCGCCAACCGCAGCAAGCTGAAGACGGACGTCGCCGACCTGGCGGCGAAGCTGCAGAAGACGCCGAGTGCCAAGGGCTATCGCGAACTGGCCGGTCTGCAACTCGATCTCGGTGATGCCGCCGCGGCGCATGCGACCTGCGACGCCTGGAGCGTGCGGTTCCCCGGCGACGCCGGCCCGTGGCTGGTGCTGGCGCAGTCCCGGTTGTCCAACTTCTACCGCGATCTGTCGGCGCGCGAGGGCGAAGAGGCCGTGCGTTGCCTGCAGCGCGTGCTGTCGGTCGATGCCGCCAACGCCCGCGGCCATCGGTTGTTCGGCGAGCTGGCCTACCGCATCGGCGCGATCGAGGCAGCGCGCAAGCATCTGCAGGCGATCCCGGTCGATCCGGCCGAGCCGGAAGTGCAGGCGATGCTGCGCCAGCTCTCGGTCGTGCAAGAGCTCGGCGACGACATCACGGCGCTCCTGCGCGAGGCCGAAGAACACGGCGCGCTGCCCAACGCCCCGGCGATACCGCGCGGCGGTCAAGGTCGCGAAGAGGGCATGGGGCGGATCCGCGACGCGCTGGCGCACATCGCCGAACTCGCCGGCGTGCGCAAGGCGACCTACATCAAGGGTTCGCGCGCGCTGGTCAAGGGCGCCATCCGCGATGGCAAGGACTCGTTCCTGCGCGTCGTCCGGGTCGTGGCCAAGGCGGCGCACCGCTTCGCCCGTCGCATCGACATCGGCAACTTCAACAAGGGCGTCATCGACGGTCCGTTCGGCCACATCTGCATCTGCTCGTACGGCGAAGTGGTGGCGGCGGTGCAGTGCGATCAGGGTGCGGCGACCACCGAGATCCTGGCCGAACTGCAGGAACTGGTCGCCGGCTCGCTCTACATGGCGGGGGTGGAATCGTGAGCAAGATCCAGGAAGCACTGACCGAGCTGCGGCGGGCGCCGGGCGTCAAGGGTGGCGCGCTGGTCACGGCCGATGGCCTGATGGTCGCGCAGTCGCTGGACCCGCGGTTCCACGACGAGGCGGTGGCCGGACTGACGTCGTTCCTGCTCAGCACCACGTGCAAGAGCCTGGCCGACGGTGGGATGGGGACCTGCGAACGGTTCGTGCTGCATGCGACCCACGGCCGTGCCGTGTTCGCTGCCGTCGAAGAGTCGTTCCTGGTCGTGCTGCTCGACCAATTCGCCGACTTCGACGGCTGCAAGGCCGAGATCGACGTCGCGGTGCAGCAGTTGCGGCGTTCGTCCCGCCTGCAGTGATGGCAGGCCTGGCCGGGACCCCGGCCGCCGCCCGGGATTCCCGAAAACGAACCCGCGCGACTCAAGCGCCGACGGCGCGCGGGCCGAAAGAGGCCAGGACGGACCGGGGCGGGGCTTCCACCCGCATCGCGGCGCCGACGCAGCAGCCGACAGGGGCAGGTTCCATGGTTCAGATCAACTTCGCGCTGAAGGAAGTCAACTGCAAGGTCGTGTTCTACGGCCCGGGCATGAGTGGCAAGACCACCAACCTGGAGATCGTGCATCAGAAGGCACCCGAGGAGAACAAGGGCGAACTGACGTCGATCTCGACCGACGGTGATCGCACGCTGTTCTTCGACTTCATGCCGCTCGACCTCGGCAACGTCGCCGGCATGCGGACCAAGTTCCAGCTCTACACGGTGCCGGGGCAGGTCTACTACAACTCGACGCGCAAGCTGGTGCTGCAGGGCGTCGACGGCGTCATCTTCGTCGCCGACTCCGATCCGGAGAAGATCGCCGAGAACATCGAGTCGTACCAGAACCTGATCGAGAATCTGGCCGAGTACGGCAAGGACATCCGCGAGCTGCCGCACGTCATCCAGTACAACAAGCGCGACCTGCCGAACGCGATGTCGGTCGAGGACCTCGACCGCAAGATGAACAAGTTCGGCGTGCCGACGTTCGAGGCGGTCGCCTACACCGGCGAAGGCGTGTTCCCGACGTTGAAGACGCTGGCCGGCATGGTGCTCGAGAGCATCGACAAGATGGACAAGGGCGGTGCCCGCAAGCCGGCCGCAGCCAAGCCGGCTCCGGCGCCCGCGCCGGCCCCGGTTGCCGCGCCGGCCCCGACTGCCGCGCCGGCCGCCAAGGCTGCACCGGCGCGTCCAGCCGCCCGGCCGCAGGCGCCCGCCAAGGCGACGCGGCCCGCGACGACGGCGCCGGCGACGGCACTTGCGGCGGCACCGGGGCGACGCGGTGGCCGTCCGACCGCAGCTGCGGCGGCGCCCCAGGTTGCGGCGGCGCCCCGAGCTTCGGGCAAACGGACTGGCATCGGCCTGGTCGTCGCATTGTCGGTCATCGTCGCGCTCGCTGTCGGCGGCGCGGTCTGGCTGTTCCTGGGTGGCATGCCGGAGTGATCCGGAAAGGAGGATCGGCCATGGGCGAACCGAAGAAGATGTCCGCGAACGAGCGGCTGCGTCACGACCGGCTGACGTTCTACAAGGACGACGTCGATCGGATCGACAAGCTGCTGTCCGAGTTCCTGCGTCTGTCCGGCGCCAAGTGTGCGCTGCTGATCGACAAGGAAGGTCACCTCGTCACCAAACGCGGCGAGGTCCGGACGATCGACATCGACACGATCTCGGCCCTGGTTGCCGGTTCGTTCGCGGCCACCAAGGAGATGGCGCGGTTGCTCGGTGAAGAGGAGTTCACCGCGATGTTCCACCAGGGCGAACGCGACAACATCCAGTTGTCCCTGGTCGGTGACCGCACGCTGCTGACGATCCTGTTCGACGAACGCACGACCGTCGGCATGGTCCGGCTCTACGCCAGCGAGACGGCGAAGAAGCTGGCCGAGATCTACAAGGATGTCATCAACCGCAAGGGTGACGATCCGGGGCTCGGCGCGGCCTACGGCAGCGACGCGAAGAAGACGCTCGACAAGCTGTTCGACTGAGTCGCGTCGGGCGGGTTTGCACGCGCGAGTCGCGTCCCCGCCAGCCTCCGTCCGCGATGGAGGCAAGAAAAAGTCAGAAAAAAGTGCGCCGGCCGCCGCTTCCGTGTCGCGACCACAAACACGCGATGAACAGCCCGAAAAATCAGCAATAACTACCAATTCGCAAACAATCCTTGCGGTCAGGAAATGCGGTATCTCACGGTGCCGCCGCGGTTTCGGGTGAATTCCGATCGCAGTTGTGCCGATCTCTGAGAAGACCGGAGCCAGGCATGGTCAGCCGTGTTGCGCTCCGGATTCCACCCCAACCCTCAACAAGGACACAGAGAGCCATGGCTGCCAAGAAGAAGGCCAAGAAGAAAGGCAAGAAGAAGGCGAAGTGATTCGCCTCGTGGGCCCATCTTGGCCCATCGAAACGCTTTCCGACGAGGCTCGGCTCATGCCGGGCCTCGTTCCTTGTACGGCCCGTATCCGGAGCCCGCGCCCCGCGCGAAATCCGTCATCGCCGTATCAAAATCCTTGGCAGCGTATCTAGTGCAGTCGCTGCCCTTCGCGCGCCCCGGCGTCCGGTGACAGCAAGAACACTTCGCCATCGGTTCCGGCCGCGACGACCATCCCCTCACTGACGCCGAACTTCATCTTCCGCGGCGCCAGATTGGCTGCCATCACGACCAGCCTGCCAACCAGCTGTGCCGGTTCATAGGCGCCTTTGATGCCGGCGAACACGTTGCGGGTCGGTCCTGAGCCCAGCGACAGCGTCAGCCGCAACAGCTTCTTGGCTTCGGGCACCTCCTCGGCGGCGACGATGCGGGCGATCCGCAGGTCGACCTTCTGGAAGTCGTCGATGGTGATCTCCGCCGCCAGCGGCTCCTTGTCGAGGGTGGTGGCGGCGGCGGCAGGAACGGGTGGCGGCGGTTCGGCGGTCATGGTCGTGGTCGGTGCGGTCGTCGGTGCCGGCATCGAAGCCGCGAACATCGCGGCGATCTGTTTGGCCTCGACGCGGCCCATCATGTGGGTGAACGGGGCGACCGCGCTGCCGGCCAGCGGCTTCTGCGCGTCGTCCCAGTGGCGGATCGGTCCGAGCAGGGCCTCGGTCCTGCTGGTCAGTTCGGGCAGCACGGGCGTCAGGTAGACGACCAACTGGCGGAACAGGTTCAGCGTGACGGTGCAGACGTCCTGCAGTTCCGCTGCCCGCGCCGCGTCCTTCTTGATCGTCCACGGCGCCTGCTGTTCGACGTACTCGTTGGCGGCATCGGCCAGCGTCATCACCAGGCGCGTGGCTTCGCGGTAGTCGCACGCCTCGTACGCGGCCGCGATCGCCTCGCCCGCCGCCGCCGCGCGCGCGAACAGTCCGCCGTCGTCCGGATAGCGGGCGCTCAGGCCCGTCGTCTCGACGAAGCGCGCCGAGCGGGACGCCAGGTTGACGACCCTGCCGACCAGATCGCTGTTGACCTTGCCGACGAACTCGTCGGCGATGAGGTCGACGTCGTCGATCTTGTTGCCGAGCTTGCTGGCGTAGTAGTAGCGGACGTGGCTCGGATCGAGGTGCTGCAGGCAGGTCTCCGCCGTCACGAACGTGCCGCGCGACTTCGACATCTTGGCGCCATCGACGCGCAGGAAGCCGTGGATCTGCACGCGCCTGGGCAACTGGAACCCGCCGACGTGCAGCATCGCCGGCCAGAACAGCGTGTGGAAGTAGGTGATGTCCTTGCCGAGGAAGTGCACGACTTCGCAGTCCGGATTGCGCCACCAGTCGTCCAGCCGTTCGCCGTGCTTCTGGCACCACTCGACGGTCGCGGCGATGTAGCCGACGGGGGCGTCGAACCACACGTACCAGTACTGGCCCTTGGCGTCCGGGATCTCGAAGCCGAAGTACGGCGTCGGGCGCGAGACGTCCCAGTCCTGCAGCGGCTTGTCGAGGAAGTGGCCGGCGAGGTAGTTGCTGACCTCGGGCTGCAGGGCGCCGCTCTTCTGGGTCCAGTCGGTCAGGAACTGCTGCAGCGGCTGCAGGCGCACGAACAGCTGCGCGCTCGGCTTCATCTCCGGGGTGGCGCCGGAGTAGACGCTGCGCGGGTTCTTCAGTTCGGTGGCCGGGTAGGTGCTGCCGCAGACTTCGCAGTTGTCGCCGTATTGGTCCTTGGCGTTGCACTTGGGGCAGTCGCCTTTGACGAAGCGGTCGGCGAGGAAGGTCTGCTGGACGGGTCGTAGAGGCGTTCGACCTGGCGGGTCTCGATCAGGTTGCGTTCGCGCAGCCGCTGCCAGATGGCGGTGCAGGTGGCGAGGTTGGCCTGGCTGTTGGTGGAGCCGTAGTGGTCGAACGAGATGCCGAACGCGGCGAAGTCGCGCTGGTGGGCGACGCTCATGTCGGCGATGACCTGTTCGGGTGTGCGGTTCTCCTGGCGCGCGCGGATCATGATCGCGGTGCCGTGGGTGTCGTCGGCGCACATGTAGATGCAGCGGTGGCCGCGCAGGCGCTGGAAGCGGACCCAGATGTCGGTTTGATGCATCGACGAGGTGGCCGAGGTGGATCGGGCCGTTGGCGTAGGGAGCGCGCTGGTGACCAGGAGCTGGCGGGTCATGGGCGGGCGACGCTAGCGGGTGGTGGGGTGGTGTCGAAGTGGAAGTCGGGTGGGGCCCGGGGTGGGCAGGTTTCGGGCGCGGGGGTGGTTGCGTGTTTGGCGGAGGCGACTATTGTTCCTGAACAGCTTGCGCGAGGTGGAGCGCAAGGAGGTGTCGAAGGTGAATTCCGCTGTCCGCTGTCCGCTGTCCGCTGTCCGCTGTCCGCTGTCCGCTGTCCGCTGTCCGCTGTCCGCTGTCCGCTGTCCGCTGTCCGCTGTCCGCTGTCAGCTGTCCGCGGTGCCTCGTTGTCTTGCCCTGGCCCTGCACGCCTCCGATGACCGACTCGGAGAATGCCAGATGGCAGGAGGTCACCGACCTGCTGCAGCAGTACTTCGGGCCCCGCCCGATTCACGGCGTGGACTCCGAAGACATGGTTCAAGAGACGTCAACCAGACTGCTCGAGTGGCACCGTCAGACCGGAGAGATGCCCGGACGTCCAATGATCCGGAAGTTCGCCCAGACCGTGTGGCTCGAGACGCTTCGCAGACGCGACAGGTCGGATGCGAGGCGCGACAAGGACGTCGTGTTGGAGGATCTGATGGCTGGGGACGCGGCGCTGCTGCCAGAGGACTCGTTGGCGCGAAGGGAGGTGTTGCGTCGTTGGCTCCTTCGGTTCGAGCGACTGCAGCCGAAGGACATCGAGTTCTTTGTCCTGATCTTCGCCGATGACCTGCATACCGAGGAGGCTGGCCGTCGGTGCGACTTGTCGGCGCCGGCCGCGTGGTCTACCCGGCAGCGCGTCTTTCGTGAGCTGCGCAAGAAAAGAACTGACTGGCGCAGCGATCCCTTTCTTGAATAAAGAGTCAAGAAATCCAAGAAACTTGAGGACCCGTCGACGACGCTGTCACCATAGATCTGCGAAATCACCGAGGCCGCGTGCTCCTCGGGCATGTCCGCAAGCACTTGATCTTCAAGCTTCAGAGGAACATCCGATGGCCGTTACGATGGTTGCCGACTCACTGGTGTTGAAGGACACGAATCCCTCGTTCTCGCAGGCAGTCAGCATGGACGGTGCCAACACCGTGCAGCCACAGATCGTGCTCACGGTTTGCACGGCGACATCGCTGACCCTGGGGCTCGAGGGCAGCAACGACTTGGCGAACTGGAGCACGATCTCCACATCGTGGACCGGATACACGCTCGGTGTTCCAAACCCGCAGCCGGCCCACCAGGGCAACATCGCGTGGCAGTACGTCCGTCTCAAGTTCACGTTGGTGGGTTCGGGAGTCATCATCCTGAACGCCAACGTGGCGACGGCCCACCTGTGATTCTGGTATGATGTTGCCCGTTCTCGATCTCTTGAGCCCGAACTCGCGAGATGGGCGGGCTAGTGGTGTGATGCAGAAATAGCCATGCAAATAGGAGCCGATTCTTGGCTCGCGAACGTATTTGGTGTGCATGCGAGGTGCCCCGAAAGTCGACGTGTCCGATGAGCAGCGAGAGGCGCTTCGTGCGCTGGCGAACGGTCGCCGGACGGAAGTGCGCGTTGCGTTGCGCGCAGAGATCGTTCTTGCCGCGGCAACCGGGCTGGAAAACACCGAGATCGCCAGCGAGTTTGGCGTCGCCCGCGAGACCGTTGGGCGGTGGCGGAGTCGGTTCATCGAAGCTGGTATCGCCGGCATCACGAAAGAACTGCCACGGCGTGGTCGCAAAGTCACCGCTCGTTCGAAAGCGGAGAGCCGTATCATCGAGGCGACGGCCGGACAATGCCACGCACTGGAGCACCAGAACCCTGGCGGAAGAATTGGTGTCACCCAGTCGATGGTGCATCGAGTGTGGAAGGCCAACGGACTGAAGCCGCACCTGGTGAAGACGTTCAAGGTGAGCACCGACACCCACTTCGAAGAGAAGCTCCGCGACGGCGTCGGGCTCTACATGAACCCGCCCGAGAACGCGCTGGTCCTCAGCGTGGACGAGAAGACCTCGATCCAAGCTCTCGACCGCACCCAGCCCAGTCTCCCGCTGGTGAAGGGTCGCTGCGGAACCATGACGCACGACTACAAGCGGAATGGGACGACGACGCCACACACAAGCACGAGAAGGTGCAGCGCTGGCTCAAGAACCATCCTCGATTCCACATGCACTACATCCCGACCGGCAGATCCTGGCTCAACATCGTGGAGGGCTGGTTCCGCACCCTCGATTCCAGGCGGCTGCAGCGAGCGACCTTCCGAAGCGTCCCACAGCTCATCGACGCGATCATGGCCTACGCCGACGGCCACAACGCCAACCCCAATCCGATCGTCTGGACGAAGGCTGCCGACGAGATCCTCGAGAAGGTCGGCCGCGCCCGTGCCAAACTCGATAAGCTTGGATCAGTGTGAATCACATCATTAGGTAGTGCAATGGCCGACACGATGGTTGCAGACTCTCTGGTCGTGAGCGACGCAGACTGACACGAACTTTCGAACCATGGTATTATCCCGACTTCAGCCAAGCAACAGGGAGTGAGGTAATCATGACTTGCAGATGCAACAACAGCGCTACTTCTTGCGGGACGATGTTGGCAGTGCTCGCGCCGAGACCAATTGGGTCACCGGTCGCGTTGCCGATCTACCGACCGTTGCTAGCTTCAGCTGGTGGCGTTCTTCGTGCGCGCTCGGCTTCCGATCCTACCCATACGAACCTGATCAATCCATCTTCGAGCGCGGCTGCGAATGCCAGCGCTGACTCGGCGCGGCATCGCCGAACGGCTTACTCTCCTCCACCAGTAGGCACGGCGATACATGCAGGAGCTACCCAGTGGGATCTGTTAGTGCGCAGAGTGACAGATAGTTTTGACCGAGGCGACCGGGAGCCTAGACCTGACGTAGTTGCTCGCGTAGAGGAAATGTGGAAACGCTACGGGTGGATCCTCACGGTCGTGGCGCCCGCCCTCACCAACACGCGCCTCATGGCCACCCGATTCATGGCGACGTTCGCAAGTGCTGTTAGACATGTGTGGCCGGAGCTGATAGGCTACGTGAGCAGGGCCGACTGGACTCACATTGAACCCATCGTCGGCGATGTTGAGAGCGGGATTTACGCATTGCCGCTGGGAGACTTTCCAGCGTTCAGCGCTAGGGCGGACAAGCTGTGTGGTGAGCCTTGGGCCGCTGTCGACGAAAAGGGAGTCATGACGGGCGGCTGTAGCGTTACGATCCTGTGTCTCCTGGAACACTTGAGCATCGAGGGCAGCCGCATGTACGCCGGCAAGTGCTATGAGGTCCTCAAGGGATTCGCCAAGCTTCCTGTCGGCTGCTTGTGTGGCAAGAAGTATTGCTGCGAACTCGGATGGCTCCTCGTGCTTGCATTGTTAGTCATTATAGTGGCACGTACGCCCAAGCTCATGGCCGATCTTGCGAGCATGATAGGTTCTGCATGGAGGGCCATTACCTCAGCAGAAGTGTTCCCAATTGCTGTGATAGGGTGACCTCGCGCCATAGGAGAAAGTGCACGTGCCTGGCGACATGGAGTCCTGGAGAGCCTGCCTACGGGTTGCGCCGCGACGCCGTGTAACTTGCGTGGTCGGCGCCAAGAGTGCGCTTCCATTGTGCGAGCTGAGTCTTGGCCCCTGGAATGGTCCGGCGCACATGTCGTGGCGGGCGGGTGCCGTGCCCGAGAGCGAAGGAGCAACGCGACTTGAAGTGGAGCGCGCTGTCGAGGAGTTCTTGCGCGTCGGCGGACCGCGTGGAGTCGCTTGGATGGGCCTGGAAGTGGTCGTCACTCGCTGGAACGGGCTTTCCGAGCGCGACGCGGAGCGGGCTCGGCCTGCCTTTGAGGCGACCTACTCCGCATGTCGGAGCATCATGGAGCGAAACTGGTCGCTCCTGGAAGCCGCGCGAGCCGGGCACTTCGAGTCGGAGCGCGCTGAGTTGAACGCACTCATTGAGATGATAGCGGCCTGTCGTGGCACAGTGACGGAGATCCTTGAACTAACAGACGCGCGATTCCGTGCGACGTTCGTTGTTCCTGACATTGAGATCTCAGAATTCAAAGACAAAAAGCTCGGCGCGACGCTCCGGAGTTCAGGCAAACGGATCTTCGTACCCATCTCTAGGAGCTGGTTGCGACGGGCCCTAGGTCCTAGCTGAGGAGAAGCGATGCCGCACCGGAGTGTGGGTTCCGGAAAGTTTGGCGCCCTGATTCCGGAAAGTCTGGCGTCCTGAAGCCGGGCGCCCGCCCGGCCAGATTTCTTGCGGAAAGTTCGGACCCGCGTCGCCCCTGGCAGGCTGGGAACAGGCGCCTGCGCGGTAGTCCGATGGAGTGCTGGACGCCATGAAGTGCTTGGAAATCCAGACCCTGCGGGTGGTCGGCATGTTGGTTGAGGGTTGAGGAGGTTGCTGCGCACACCGGGGCAAGCCCTCGGACCGTGCAGCGTGTCGCCAAGGAGGCGGCGATCACCGATCCTGCGGCGGTGGACGACGCAGCATCGAAACGCATGGGGCGGCCGAGCCCGGTCGCGCAGTACGAGCCGAAGGTGAAGGTCACAGGCTGGCTCGCCGAGGATCCGAAGCTGGCGAGCAACCATGTGCTGGAGCGCCTCCGAGACGAGGGCTACGCCGGCTCGAAGACGGCGGTCTACGATTTGGTGCGCCGCATTCGGCCAGCGGCTCCGGAGCACGGCGTGTCGCGATTCGAGGGTCTGCCTGGCAAGTTCGGCCAGCACGATTTCGGCGAGGTCACGGTGCGCTATCGCTCCGGCCTGCGCGAGCGCATCCAGTTCTTCGCGTCGGTGCTGAAGTTCTCGCGGCTGCGGCGGGTCAAGCTCGTCGCCAACCAGACGACGGAGAGCATCTGCCACGGTCTGGTCGACGCGTTCACCGGCGTCGGTGGGCTGCCGCTGATCGCTGTCTTCGACAACCCGAAGACGATCGTGCTGCGACGCGACGGAGATCGGATCGTGTGGAATCCAACGTTCGCCCAGTTCTGCGCCGAGTCCGGGATCGTGCCCAACGTGACCTGGCCCTACCGGCGTCGGTTCGGCGGTCATGGTCTTCGTTGGCGCACGTGCGGGAGTCGGCGTCGCGGTCGTCCGCGCCGGCATTGGATGCCGCGAACATCGCGGCGATCTGCTTGGCGTCCACGCGGCCCATCATGTGGGTGAACGGGGCGACGGCGCTGCCGACCAACGGCTTCTGCGCGTCGTCCCAGTGGTGGATCGGGCCGAGCAGCGCCGCAGTCTTGTTCGTCAAGTTCGGGCAGCACCGGCGTCATGTAGACGACCAGCTGGCGGAACAGGTTCAGCGTCACGGTGCAGACGTCCTGCAACTCCGCTGGCCGGGCCGCGTCCTTCTTGATGGTCCACGGCGCTTCTGTTCGACGTACTCGTTGGCGGCATCGGCCAGCGTCATCACCAGCCGCGTGGCTTCGCGGTAGTCGCAGGCCTCATACGCCGCCGCGATCGCTTCGGCCGCCGCTGCCGCGCGGGCGAACAGCCCGCCATCGTCCGGATACCGGGCGCTTAGCCCGGTGGCTTCGACGAAGCGGGCCGAGCGGGACGCCAGGTTGACGACCCTGCCGACCAGATCGCTGTTGACCTTGCCGACGAACTCGTCGGCGATCAGGTCGACGTCGTCGATCTTGTTGCTCAGCTTGCTGGCGTAGTAGTAGCGGACGTGGCTCGGATCGAGGTGCTGCAGGCAGGTCTCGGCGGTGACGAAGGTGCCGCGCGACTTCGACATCTTGCCGCCGTCGACGCGCAGGAAGCCGTGGATCTGCACGCGTTTGGGCAGCTGGAAGCCGCCGACCTGCAGCATGGCCGGCCAGAACAGCGTGTGGAAGTAGGTGATGTCCTTGCCGAGGAAGTGGGACGATCTCGCAGTTCTTGTTGCGCCACCAGTCGTCCAGGCGTTCGCCGTGCTCTTGGCACCATTCGCTGGTCGCGGCGATGTAGCCGACGGGGGCGTCGAACCAGACGTACCAGTACTGGCCCTTGGCATCCGGGATCTCGAAGCCGAAGTACGGCGCCGGGCGCGAGACGTCCCAGTCCTGCAGCGGTTTGTCGAGGAAGTGGCCGGCGAGGTAGTTGCTGACTTCGGGCTGCAGGGCGCCGCTCTTCTGGGTCCAGTCGGTCAGGAACTGCTGCAGCGGCTGCAGGCGCACGAACAGTTGCGCGCTCGGCTTCATCTCCGGGGTGGCGCCGGAGTAGACGCTGCGCGGGTTCTTCAGTTCGGTGGCCGGGTAGGTGCTGCCGCAGACTTCGCAATTGTCGCCGTATTGGTCCTTGGCGTTGCACTTGGGGCAGTCGCCTTTGACGAAGCGGTCGGCGAGGAAGGTCTGCTGGACGGGGTCGTAGAGGCGTTCGACCTGGCGGGTCTCGATCAGGTTGCGTTCGCGCAGCCGCTGCCAGATGGCGGTGCAGGTGGCGAGGTTGGCCTGGCTGTTGGTGGAGCCGTAGTGGTCGAACGAGATGCCGAAGGCGGCGAAGTCGCGCTGGTGGGCGACGCTCATGTCGGCGATGACCTGTTCGGGGGTGCGGTTCTCCTGGCGCGCGCGGATCATGATCGCGGTGCCGTGGGTGTCGTCGGCGCACATGTAGATGCAGCGGTGGCCGCGCAGGCGCTGGAAGCGGACCCAGATGTCGGTTTGGATGTACTCGACGAGGTGGCCGAGGTGGATCGGGCCGTTGGCGTAGGGGAGCGCGCTGGTGACCAGGAGCTGGCGGGTCATGGGCGGGCGACGCTAGCGGGTGGTGGGGGTGGTGTCGAAGTGGAAGTCGGGTGGGGTGCCCGGGGTGGGCAGGTTTCGGGCGCGGGGGTGGTTGCGTGTTTGGCGGAGGCGACTATCGTTCCTGAACATCTTGCGCGAGGTGGAGCGCAAGGAGGTGTCGAAGGTGAATTCCGTGTCCGCTGTCCGCTGTCCGCTGTCCGCTGTCCGCTGTCCGCTGTCCGCGGTGCCTCGTTGTCTTGCCCTGGCCCTGCACGCCTACGATGACCGACTCGGAGAATGCCAGATGGCAGGAGGTCACCGACCTGCTGCAGCAGTACTTCGGGCCCCGCCCGATCCACGGCTCGGACTCCGAAGACATGGTTCAAGAGACGTCAACCAGACTGCTCGAGTGGCACCGTCAGACCGGAGAGATGCCCGGACGCCCATTGATCCGGAAGTTCGCCCAGACCGTGTGGCTCGAGACGCTTCGCAGACGCGACAGGTCGGATGCGAGGCGCGACAAGGACGTCGTGTTGGAGGATCTGATGGCTGGGGACGCGGCGTTGCTGCCAGAGGACTCGTCGGCGCGAAGGGAGGTGTTGCGTCGTTGGCTCCTTCGGTTCGAGCGACTGCAGCCGAACGACATCGAGTTCTTTGTCCTGATCTTCGCCGATGACCTGCATACCGAGGAGGCTGGCCGTCGGTGCGACTTGTCGGCGCCGGCCGCGTGGTCTACCCGGCAGCGCGTCTTTCGTGAGCTGCGCAAGAAAAGAACTGACTGGCGCAGCGATCCCCTTCTTGAATAAAGAGTCAAGAAATCCAAGAAACTTGAGGACCCGTCGACGACGCTGTCACCATAGATCTGCGAAATCACCGAGGCCGCGTGCTCCTCGGGCATGTCCGCAAGCACTTGATCTTCAAGCTTCAGAGGAACATCCGATGGCCGTTACGATGGTTGCCGACTCACTGGTGTTGAAGGACACGAATCCCTCGTTCTCGCAGGCAGTCAGCATGGACGGTGCCAACACCGTGCAGCCACAGATCGTGCTCACGGTTTGCACGGCGACATCGCTGACCCTGGGGCTCGAGGGCAGCAACGACTTGGCGAACTGGAGCACGATCTCCACATCGTGGACCGGATACACGCTCGGTGTTCCAAACCCGCAGCCGGCCCACCAGGGCAACATCGCGTGGCAGTACGTCCGTCTCAAGTTCACGTTGGTGGGTTCGGGAGTCATCATCCTGAACGCCAATCTGTCGACAGCGCACTTGTGAATCGGGTTCTCTGGCGCCCAGGACTCTCCGGACGCCACCCGCCCGGGGCGTGCCACCGCTCGAGTGTTTCGATGTGGATGAACCCCTCGAGGGGAGCGCCGTTTGCTCCGTGTCTTGTATTGGGCCAAATGGGCTAGGAGTGCACACCATGTCGACTATCAAGCCCCAGGGTGTTTGCGGTTGCGGCGCGTGCGGCGGAGGCTCCGCGCATCCGGCCGAGCAGGGGCTCCGCCTTGGAGGCAGGTCGGGGCCGCTTTCCGAGCGGTATCCACACCGTGGTGTCCAGGTGGCCCGCGGGCCCGTTTGCACTGCCGAAGAGCAGCTGCCGCGGCGTAGTATCGCGAGAGTGCTCCCGATGGCACATGCCCCCTCTCAGAGTGTGGGAGTCTTGCAGTTTGCGGGAAGTCGGGATCGTGGAATAGTCCTCACACCACAGATCCGAGGCCTCGCCAGTAGCATCTCGGCTGGGGGCTCGCCAAATGATAGGTGCCGCTACGATCAGGAGAGCGAACTCATTGAGGGAGGATCAGAGACTATCAAGTGCAAGGTGCCGTGCACGGTTACCACCGATTATAGCGGCAGATGGCCCCGGGACACCACGACTTGTCCTCGTATTGCGTATGAACAAATCAACGAGTGTCACAAAGCCAGCAAGGTTTGGCAGAGCATCAGTCAGCGGATCGAGGATGCCAAGTCCAGATTCCGGCAGTGTTTAGGCGACTGCGCCCGCCCGAGAGAGCGCTGCCAAGTCCACTACCGATATGCTGAATCGAGAGGAGGTCGCGGAACCGAGCCGGACCCTGAGACGATATCGGGTATTGTCCCATGGCACTATTCCGGCCGCCGCCCTCACACAGATGGCATTTGTCAAAGAGGTATTCTGCTCGAGAAGGCATACTGCATCTACGAGTGGATAGTAGTGTATCCCGACTTCTTCATCCTCAAGTTCTGTGAGTGCGTGTGATGAGGTTCATGGCCTTGCCCCGGGTGACGTTCCTCCTATCTTTGTGGTCTTGCAGTCTGGAGCCTGCTGACGCTCTGGCGCAGGCCCGGTCAGGTGGCCAGGAAGTGACCGGCGGCGAGGCTTACCGGGCCGAGATGCTGTCGCAGCTCCGTCGGCGACAAGAGTTGGGGCCAAGCGACAAGAATCAGTTGCTGAAACGAATCGGCGACATGGGAGCTGCTGGGGCATCCCTGGCAGATGAGCTGCTCGAGTGGCTGACTGAGGCTCGCGCCAAGTCATCATCAGAACTCGGCCAGCCGGAGCAGGCGGCGATCGTGATGACGCTAGCTGATATCGTGCATCCATCCGGCGGGTTGCCGCTTGATGCATGTGCCAGAGTGTCGGGCGCCGTCAGGTCTACGATGCTGTTCATTGCCATTCGCCGCTCGGCAGCGGACACGGAGCCGAATGTCGAGTTTGACGAAGTTGATCTTGCGGGTGCTTGTGATCGGTTTGAGTACCGGCAGGAACGGGCTGACCAAGTGCGGTGTATGTCGGTGGCGGGCTTGGCGGCGGCACTGGGCTGCGGTCGAGCTTACGATGTGGAAATGGCCTTGGACGAATGCCGCGCCCGGGGCGCTTCCGTCCCAGCAGCGTTGCCTGCCCTCGAACCCCTTCTGACTCGGCGGGATCCGCGAATCTTGGGAACGACCATATCGTTGGGTATTCGGCGAAAAACGGCGCTCGCGGTTGTTAGCGTTGCGCCGATGTCCACGATCGCGACCCAAGCTAGGCAGGTCCTGGCCGAGGTCGTTGTGGGTGGTGTAGGTGCGAAGGCCAAGATTGAGCTACATCGAGGCACCCTCAGTGACCTAGGGGACGCATTGAAACGTGCGGCAGCCCGAAAGACCATTCGAGACATGGGCCCGCAGGGCGTTGCATTGATACTTGCCGAGCTGAGACGAGACCCTCGGTCGCTATTTGTCATCGAGGCCCTGCAACTCCTCGACCGAATGGTCGAGACGAGCGAGTACATCGGCGAGTTATTGGAAATAGTACCGTTGCTACCCGAGGAACAAATCCCGGGCGCATTGATGCTCGTTCGTCAAGCCGCGTTCCGTTCGTGGGACGTCTTGGGGCCATTATACGCCTGTGAATGGCGAGGTCGAGGGTGGCTGATGAATCGCGAGGTTGCTGTGGCTGGCTCGGCCGGGTGGCTGGGAGTGTGCGTGGCGGTGAATGCCGTCAGGGAAGCGAGAAGGGTGAACCAGGCGTTGGCGATCGGCGACCTCGAAGAACTACTGGCCGCACCATGTGTCCTGCGCAGAGAGGCGGCATTGTGCGTGTTGCAAACGCGTGGTCTCGAAGCCAAGCCGGCTCTGGCTTCCGTCGCGCAACTCTTGCAGCAGAGGCAGCCAATGTACGAGTTCCGACCTCTGACTCCGAGACGCCGAGGGACCGACGCGCCACTGGAGCGGTTTCCCGTAGAAGTGGATCGGACTCTAATCGTGGCGCAATTGGCTGCCAAGACCATTGTCGCGTGTGGCAAGGAAGGCAACGAGTGGTACGCGGAGGCTCTGGCATTGCTCCAAGCAGAGGGCGACGATCGCCGGTAGAAGCGGCACCCTGCTGCCAGCGCGCAGCCCGCACCGGGGGGTGAGGCATGGGGTGAGGCGGGGCTGAGGCAAGGATCTCGTCGGCGCGATCGAGCGCGCGGCTGGCGAGGCGCCGGCGGCTACCGCAGCGCGGGCTCGGCGCTCTGGTCCCGTACCGTAGTAGCCCAGTTGTTCGTTCGTTCGGCTTCGGTGAACTGCTGTCGTAGCGGCGAACCAGCCTGGGGGCCACGCCGATGAAACGTAAGCGTCCGAGCCGGCCGCGCCCAGGCGCTGGCCTCCGCTGGTGAGATCGCGATGTTGGCGGCATGCGAAGCAAGACGAGCGGAGAGATGAAACCGCGGTTGTCGTCTCGCCGTTCTGCTGCTGTTGCCCACCACCTCGGCGCAGCAACCTCCCGCCAGGCGCGCGCCGGCGATCCGTTCCGATGCCACGACGATGATCGCCCCGGCCGGTAGCTTGCCGGTGCGCTCGCTGATCGACGCGACCGCGGAGTTTCCTGCAGATCAACATCCTCTGCGACGAGCTGAACTTCTCGGCGTCAAGCCGGTCCAATTGCAGACGGCGATGACGCCGGAGCGGCCGGCTGCCGAGGAACGGCTGAGCCAGATCCTGTTCGGCCAGGGGCCGGTTCTGGTCCCTCGCGCGACCGGAGCCATGGCCGTGGTGTTGAATCGCAGTGGTCAGGCAAGTGACGACACCTTCCTGAACCGGAAGAACAACTTGCTCGCCGCCACCGCCGCCATCGGCGCCAGCGCCAGCACGTTGACGAACGGCACCAGCGCCGCCAGTTGCACGCCGACCCCGAACCCGAGCGCCACTGGCCAGTTCGCCCGCAATAGCCGCAACCGCGCCAGCAGATCGAGCCCCCGCCGCGCGCACGGCGCCTCGAACCAGACCACCGCCGCCGACGCCGCGCCGATCAGGAACGAAAGCCAGAAGCCGACGAACGGCACCAGCGCCAGCACCCACACCAGCGGCAGGATCAGCAGCTGCACGACGACGACCCGCGCGCCCTGCTGCAACCGGACCATCGCCAGCCGCACGCCGGTTCGCGGTTCGGGCTTGCCGATGCCCGGCCCCGCCATCCCCCGTTCGGTCGCGTCGACCAGCGGCTCCAGCAGCGGCCCGACCGTGATCTCGAGCAGCGTCGGCGACAACAACCAGAACGTCGCCAGTTGCAGTTCGATCGCGCCGGTGCCTGCATGCGCCTGCCGGATACCGTCGAACCACGCCCACGGCGTGTCGAACCAGCTGGCAAACCAGGGCTGCAGCAGCCACCAGCTCGCCGCGACCAGCGCCGTCAGCACCAGCACATTGGCCGTGCACGGCGCCTTCAGCAGTCCGATGTAGGCCTTCTGGTGGAGCAGGGCGAACGGCGTCTTCAGCGTCCGCCAGGCGGCGCGCACCAGCGCGGCCGCGGAAAACCCGGCGCGTGGTTCGATCTTGTCGAAGCCATCGAGGCTTCTGATCGTGTCGCCACACCGATCACACGGCGTCGCGTTCGTCGGGTAGCCGCAGTGCGGACAGCGGGCGATGGGAGCGTTCATGCGGTGCGCGGAATCCGGCCGGGACGCGCCGTTGCCGTCGCTTCCCTTGCCGGGAGCGGGAGACTATCCTGCTTCGCCCTCGAAAACCGCCAGAGCCCATGAACCATCCGTACAAGGCCCTCGACTTCTACAACGTCGACGAACTCTACACCGACGAAGAACGGATGATCCGCGACACCATCCGCGACTGGGTGTCGGACAAGTTCATGCCGATCATCGAGGAGCACAACCGGGCAGCGACGTTCCCGTCGCACCTGATTCCGGAGCTCGGCGAGATGGGTGTCTACGGCGCCAGCCTGACCGGCTACGGCTGCGCCGGCCTGTCGGGCGTCGCCAGCGGCCTGATCTGCCAGGAACTCGAACGCGGCGACTCCGGCCTGCGTTCGTTCGTGTCGGTGCAGGGCTCCTTGTGCATGTTCCCGATCTGGGCGTACGGCAGCGAGGCGCAGAAGCAGAAGTACCTGCCGCAGATGGCCAAGGGCCAGCTGATCGGGTGCTTCGGGCTGACCGAGGCCGACTTCGGCAGCAACCCCGGCGGCATGCTGACCAAGGCGGTGAAGGACGGCGACCACTATGTGCTGAACGGCAGCAAGTACTGGATCACCAACGGCAGCGTCGCCGACGTCGCCGTGGTCTGGGCCAAGTGCGAAGGCACGATCCGCGGCTTCCTGGTCGACAAGGGCACCAAGGGCTACCGCGGCAAGTCGATCAAGAACAAGTTCTCGCTGCGCGCGTCCGACACCAGCGAGCTGATCCTCGAAGACGTCCGCATCCCGGCGTCGCAGATGCTGCCCGGCATCGAGGGCATCAAGGGCCCGTTGAGCTGCCTGACCCAGGCCCGTTACGGCATCGCGTTCGGTGCGATCGGCGCGGCGCAGGCGGCGTTCGACGAGGCCTGCCGCTACAGCAAGATCCGGATCCAGTTCGACAAGCCGATCGCGCGCTTCCAGCTGGTGCAGAACAAGCTGGTCTGGATGGCGGCCGAGATCACCAAGGCGCAGCTGATGTGCTGGAAGCTCGGCAAGATGAAGGACGCCGGCACGATGAAGCACTTCCACGTGTCGATGGCCAAGCGCAACTCCTGCTGGATGGCGCTCGAGTGCTGCCGCCTCGGTCGCGACATCCTCGGTGCCAACGGCATCACCGACGAGTACCAGATGATGCGCCACATGTGCAATCTGGAGTCGGTGATCACCTACGAAGGCACCCACGACATCCACGGCCTGATCATCGGTCGCGAACTGACCGGCGAAGACGCGATCCTGTAGTCGCGATAGACTTCAGCGCCTCGCCGTCGTTCCGTTCCGCCTCGTTTCGTTCCGCTTCGCCCCGTACGGAGCCGCCCATGCAGACCGCCGCCAAGAAGCCGCTCGATTTCGACTACGCCACGTTGCCGTGGCTCGACAAGATCCTGCGCGAGATCGACCGCTACGTCGCCTCCGTCGAGACCGATCCCGCGGCGCAGCACAAGCTGCGCGGCCAGCTGCTGTTCTTCATGCACAACGGCTACGTCGTGCTCGAACGGGCGATCGAGCCCGAGCTGATCGACGCCTACCTGGCCGACGTCTACGACCTGTTCGACCAGCGTTGCCTCAGCGTGATGATCTCGGCTGGCTACAACCAATACTCGACGATCCGCGACTTCAAGGACAAGGACTACTACCGCCACGGCCTGCGGATCATCGACTTCCACAACAGCTCGATCGCGGCCAAGAAGCTGTCGCTACACCGCAACCTCGCGCGGTTCCTCGGCCACATCTTCCGCGAGGCGCCGGTGGTGATGCAGTCCCTGACGTTCATGAAGAGCACGCAGCAGGAGATCCACCAGGATCACGCCTACGTGATCGCCGAGACGCCGAGCCACCTGGCGGCGAGCTGGATCGCGCTCGAGGACATCGATCCGAAGTCGGGTCCGCTGATGTACTACGCCGGTTCGCACGCCAACCCGATGTTCGACTGGGGCGACGGCATGTTCCGCACCGCCAACTCGACGAAGAACGAGAACCAGTTCGCCGAGTGGATCCATCAGCGCAGCAAGGAACGCGGCCTGCCGCTGCAGCACCACACGCCGAGGAAGGGCGATGTGCTGATCTGGCACGGCACGCTCGGCCACGGCGGTGCGCTGGCGACCGATCCGAGCCTGACGCGCAAGTCGTACGTGACGCACTACTCGACGATGTCGGGGTTCACGCACGACTACCGCGACAAGAACATGAAGCCGTTCGCCTACGAGTACAACGGCGGCTTCGTCTACCGCCACCCGCAGCATCCCGAGGACGAGGACTTCTACAAGCGCGGCGCGAAGTTCTGAGCGCCCGTGCTGTTTCGCGCCCGTAACGCTTCGCGCGTTGGCTGACGCGTGCGCCCGTCGCCAGCACCAGGAACGCTGATTGCTTCGGAATCACCATGCGTCTGATCAGCCTGCTGTTGTGGGCGTTCGCCGGTTCCGCTGCAGCGCAGAGTTGGGCCGAGGTCGATGATTCGCCGACAGGTCTGGGCCCGGTGGTCTACGACCAGGTCCGGGCCCGTCCGATCGGCTTTGCCGCGCGTTCGGCGACCGTCTGGAGCCTCGAGAACGGCCGTTGGCGGCAGCACTTTCCCGGTGGGCTGTCGGTGCCTGGGTTCCCGCCGACCCGAGCCGGACTGGTGGTGTTCGCGGTCCGCGATGCCGGTCGCCAGCAGACGGTCGTCGTCGGCGAAGCGATGCAGCGCAGCGGGCTCAGCACCTGGGTGGCCAACGGCCCGGAGTTCGCGCTGGTCACCAATGCCGCCCTCGCGCGCCGCGATGGCATCGCGGCGGCCTTCGATCCGATCGGGCAGCGCGTCATCACCTTCGGCGGCTTCGACCAGCTGATCTTCGACGAGACCGATCTCATGGAGGGCTGGAATGGCAGCCAGTGGACGGCGCTGGCTCCGGCGGCGCGGCCCCCGGCGCGTTCGGGTGCGGCGATGGCGACCGACCCGGTGCGCCAGCGGGTCGTGCTCTTTGGCGGTCAGGATGGGACGACGCTGCTCGATGACACCTGGGAGTGGAACGGCCAACAGTGGAGCGCGCGGCCGGCGGTGACGCGCCCGGCGGCGCGGGCCACGACGATGGTCTGGGACCCCCGCATCGGGGAGACGATGGTGCTTGGCGGCTTTGGTCCCAACTACATCCCGCTGGCCGATTGTTGGAGTTGGAACGGAACGCGATGGGCGACCAGGCCAGCGTTGCCAGCCGTCGGCCCGGTTGCCAGTTACGAGGACGGCGCGGCGGCGTTCGTCGTGATGCCCGGTCCGAGTGGCACACGCGTGCTCCGTTCGACGGCGACCGGATGGACGCTGGTAGCGAGCGAACTGCGGCCGACGAATCACTCCAACGCGCCGCTGGTCTGGGATCCGGCGCGCAACGAGATGCTGATGGCCGGCGGCGGCAGTTCGACCACCAGCGACACCTGGGCCTGGGATGGCAGCTGGACCCGACGGGCAACCGTCGGGCCCGGGGGACGGTCCGGTTCGGCGATGGCGCCGCTCGGCGGCCAGATGGTGTTGTTCGGTGGCAATCAGGCGCCGTGGGGGCAGATAGCCGACACCTGGCTGTGGAACGGTCAGTCCTGGACGCAGCAGTACCCGGTGCCGCAGCCGTGGCCGCGGGCGGGGCACGCGATGGTGGGCACCGGCAGCCAGGTGCTGCTGTTCGGCGGCGATGATTCGTTCGGCCCGCAGAACGACACCTGGGTGTTCGACGGTACGACCTGGACCGAGCTGCAACCGGCGACGTCGCCGAGCGGGCGTTCGGCACACGGCATGGCGTGGGACCCGCTACGGCAGCGCGTGGTGCTGTTCGGCGGCGTCAGCCGGATCGCGATGCTGCAGGACACGTTCGAATGGAACGGCACCACCTGGCTGAGCACGTCGCCGACCACGCTGCCGCAGGCGGGCGGCTTCCCGCTGACCTGGTCGACGGCGACCAATCGGGTGCTGCTGGTCCAGTCGGATGCCGTCTGGTCCTGGGACGGGGTCGACTGGGCCGCGGGTGCACCGGCATCGATCGATGCGTGGAATGCGCGGGCGGCCTGGCACCCCGTGCGGCAGAGGCTGCTGGCCTACGCATCCGGGGACGTGACGATGGTCCTCACCGCCACGCCCGCCGATGCGTCCGTCACCGCGACGCTGTGCGGCGGTCGGCCGGCGATCGGGTTGTTCGGTCGCCCGGTGCCAGGAACGGCGCCGGAAGTCCACGTCGAGGGCGCGCCGCGCAGCGCGGCATTGCTGATCTACGGCCTCGCGGCGACGTCGATCCCATGGGCGCCCGGCTGCTTCCAGGAAGTCACCCAGGTCGGCGCTTCGGTCGCTGGTGTGACGGATGCCCGCGGCGTGATGGCGGTGCCGCTGCCGATTCCAGACCGCCCGATCTTCCTGGGCGTCACCGCGTTCGTGCAGGGCGCAGTGATCGATGCCGGGCCGGTCTTCGGCGGTTCGTTGACCGGCACGTTGCGGCTGACGGTCGGCGACTGACAGTCCGCCGACCGGCGACCGTCGCTCGCGCTACTTCTTGCGGGACTTGTAGTCGATCGCTGCGCCGATGAAGTCGCGGAACAGCGGGTGCGGTTGCAGCGGCCGCGTCTTGAATTCAGGGTGGTACTGCACGCCGACGAACCACGGGTGATCGGGGATCTCGACGATCTCCACCAGGTCCAGGTACTGGTTGACGCCCGCCATCACCATGCCGGCTTCTTCGAGCCGGCGGCGGTAGGCGTTGTTCAACTCGAAGCGATGGCGGTGCCGTTCCTTGATCGCTGTGGCGCCGTAGGCCTTGTGCGACCAGGTGCCGGCCTTCAACGTGCAGTCGAACTCGCCGAGCCGCATCGTGCCGCCCTTCTCGTTGATCCGTTTCTGTTCGGTCATCAGATCGATGACCGGGTTGGCGGCATTGCTGTCGTACTCGGTGGTCGTTGCATCGGTGATGCCGAGCATCGAGCGGGCGTAGTCGACGACCGCGGCTTGCATGCCGTAGCAGATGCCGAAGAACGGGATCTTCTGCGTGCGTGCCCAACGGATCGACGCGATCTTGCCTTCGAAGCCGCGTTCGCCGAAACCGCCGGGCACCAGGATGCCGTCGACGCCGGCCAGGTGGCGCTCGGGGCCGTCGTTGGCGACCGCCTCGGCCGAGACCTTGCGCAGCTGCACCTTGCAGCGATTGGCGATGCCGGCGTGGTTCAGCGACTCGTAGATCGACTTGTAGGCGTCGTGCAGTTCGATGTACTTGCCGGAGACCGCGATCTCGACCGTGTGTTCGGGCTGCTTGACGATCCGCAGCAGCCGCTCCCAATCGCTGACATCGGGCGTCTGGCGGCTCTGCAGCTGCAGGTGGCCGAGGACGCGCTTGTCCAGTCCGGCCTGCATCAGCATCAGCGGCACCTCGTAGATCGAGAACTCGACGTCGCGCTCCTCGATGACGGCCTCGGGCCGCACGTTGCAGAACAACGAGATCTTGCGCGCCATGTCCTCGTCCATGGCGATCTCGGTGCGGCAGATCAGCACGTGCGGCTGGATGCCGATCTCGCGCAGCTTGCCGACCGATTGCTGGGTCGGCTTGGTCTTCAGTTCGCCTGACGCGCGCAGGAACGGCAGCAGCGTCAGGTGGATGAACATGCAGTCGTGGATGCCGTTCTCGAGCGAGAACTGCCGGATGGCCTCCAGGAACGGCAGGCTCTCGATGTCGCCGACGGTGCCGCCGATCTCGGTGATCGCGACATCCGGCGCCGGCTCGCCCGGACTCGGCGCCGCGCCGGCGCGGATCGCCATCTTGATCTCGTCGGTGATGTGCGGGATCACCTGCACCGTCTTGCCGAGGTAGTCGCCGCGCCGTTCCTTGCTGATGACCGACTTGTAGATCTTGCCGGTGGTGTAGTTGGAGTCCTTGTTGACCCGGGCGTGCGTGAAGCGCTCGTAGTGACCGAGGTCGAGGTCGGCCTCGGTGCCGTCGTCGGTGACATAGACTTCGCCGTGCTGGAACGGCGACATCGTGCCGGGATCGACGTTGATGTAGGGGTCGAGTTTCTGCATCGACACCTTGAAGCCGTGTCGCTCGAGCATCCAGCCGATCGCGGCCGAGGTCAGGCCCTTGCCGAGGGAGGACACCACGCCGCCGGTGACGAACACGTACTTGGTCATGAGTTCTCGAGCCTCTGGCCCTGGCGCAGTCGCGTCAGGAACGCGTCGTAGTCGGAGCGGGTCTCGATGCCCCACGGATCACCGGTGGCGTCGAGCACGTGGATCGGGATGTCGTTCTCGAGGAAGCGCAGCTGTTCGAGGCTCTCGGCTTCGGCCAGGCCGCTGCTCGGCAGGTCGGGCACGCGCAACAACACGTCGCGGGTGAAGCCGTACACACCGATGTGCCGAAGCACCGGGAACGGCCCTTCTTTCACGAACGGGATCAGCGCGCGCGAAAGCAGTACAGCGCCTTGCCGTTGCCGCCGCGGACGACCTTGACGACGTTGCTGTTCTGCTGCATCGCCGGATCGTCGAGTCGGCGCGCGATCGTGTTGCAGACGGCGCGGCCTTCGAGCAGTTGCGCGACGATCGCCTCCAGATCTTGCGCTGCGACCTCCGGCCAGTCGCCCTGGATGTCGAGCACGGCACGGCACGGGATCGCCACCGCCGCTTCGGCGCAGCGTTCGCTGCCGGTGCGGCACTTCGGGCTGGTGCGCACGACGTCATAGCCATGCCGCCGCGCCGCCGCCTCGACGGTGTCGTCGTCGGTGGCGACGACCACGCGGTCGATGTTGCTGGCCTTCTTCGCCTGGTCACACGTGTGCAGGAACAGTTCCTTGCCGCTCTCGGTCAGCAACGCCTTGCCGGGGAGGCGCTGGCTGCCGACCCGGACCGGGATGATGGCCAGCGCCGGCGTCGACCTGGTGCGCGTCACTTCGAGTTACCCTTCGGGGCGTTCAATCCCTCGGCTCGCGATCGCGCCGAGTCGTTGCTCTGGCGGGCGCGCGCCTGCTCAGCTTGCAGCGCACGCTTGTCGAGCTGCCGGCCGTGGTAGGCGATCGTGTTGACGTAGACGTCGAAGAAGTACGCCCGCGCTTCGTGGAACGGCAGTTCGCCTTCGTCGATCGTCGGGTTGGCGCGCGTGCCACTGAACTGCGGCTTGCGGCGCGACCAGTGGTACTGCGCGTGCTGGGTCACCACCGACAGCACGTCGCGTGCATCGGGCGCCGGGTGGCTGGTCGCGCGTT
Organism: Planctomycetota bacterium; assembly: GCA_016713175.1. Classification (GTDB taxonomy): domain Bacteria; phylum Planctomycetota; class UBA1135; order UBA1135; family UBA2386; genus JADJPQ01. The sequence continues at coordinate 170,251 of JADJPQ010000012.1, read as the reverse complement.
CGAACATGCCCTTCGCCGCCAGCAGATCGAGCAGCAGTTGGATCTTGTCGTCCTTGGCGACCTTCAGACCCAGGTCCGCGTGTGCGTCGCGGTAGACCGATTCGGCCGAACCGCTCGATTCGTTCTGCAGCGTGAACACTTTGCCATCGGCCTGCTGCAGCGCGATCCGCACGCGTTCGCCCGGTTGAACGGTGATCTGGCGTGGCAGGCTGCTGCAGCCGACGAGCGTGCCCAGAGCCAACAGCAGCAACGTCAGGATGCGACAACGGTGGGCCATGCGTCGCAGCGCGAGTCTAGCCGTGTCGGCAGGTCGCACAAGGGATTGGAAACGCCGCCCTCGGCCCCTAGCATCTCCTTTCCAGAGCTTGCACGGCGGGCGGCCGTGCGGGCGGCGTCGTCGCCACGGTCAGGTCGGCGGCGTCCTCTACGGTCAGCGCGTCGGTCCGCCGGCGCGACAGCGCAGCAGCACCGGGTCGGCCAGCCACAGCCGGTCCTGGGAGTTTCCATGAAGCAGCAAGAACGTGTCCTGGTGTACCTGGTCACCGGGTTCCTGTGCGTGATCCTGTTGATCGCGGTGGTGTTCGGCAACGAGGGGCAGCGCGACGGGCAAGGCACGCCGCCGAAGAACCCGTCGATGGATCTGGCGGCCGCACTCGACAAGAACAAGGGCGCGACGCCGGACAAGCCAGCCGACGCTGGCAAGGCCGGCGACACCAACGCACCGGTGGTGGACCCGAATGCGGCGACGACGCCGCTGGCCGGCAACAAGGACACTGGGGCGCGCACGAACCTGCCGTCGGCGGATCAGGTGCTGCCCGATCGGCCGTTGCATGTGCCGGCGCCCGCACCGGCGCCGCCGGCGACGCTGGCAGACAAGCTCGGTCCGAGCCGCATCGAGGGTTTTGGCGAGCAGCGCGTTCGCTACGTGCGGGCCCGTTCGGGCGACACGTTGTCGGCGCTGGTGCAGCGTTGGTGTGGCAGCGAGGATCGCCATCTCGACACTGCCAAGGCGTTGAACGAGGATCTGGCGACGCTGAAGGTCGGCCAGGAGATCGCGCTGCCGTTCGTCGCGGACGAAGTGGTGCTGGCAGCGTTCCTGGCGCGGCAGCCGCAGCCGGCGGTGACCGGAGCGCAGCCGGCGCCGGCGGTCGCCAATGGTGCGGGGACGCCGGCCGAGGCGGGTGGCACGAAGGCGGACGACAAGAACGCCAATCCGGCGGCGGCGCCGGCGCCGCTGCCGGCGGACGTTCGCCTCTACGAGGTCAAGGCGGGCGACATGCTGTGGAAGCTCGCGGTCAAGGAAGTCGGTGACAAGCAGGCGCCGAAGTTCATCGCCACGGTGAAGGCGCTGAATCCCGAGGTCACGGACTTCGATCGGCTGAAGGTCGGACAGAAGCTGAAGTTTCCGAAGGCGTAGTGGTCATTTTGCACGACAAAGTGACCACGGTCTATCCAAAACGCCCGCCCGCCTCGGCTACTTCAGGCCGTAGCGCTCGAGCTTCTTGTAGAGATTGCTGCGCTGCAGATCGATCCGCTCCGCCGTCCGTTTGATGTTGCCGCCGTTCTCCAGCAACTTCCGCCGGATGAACTCCTTCTCGGTTGCCGCGCCAAACTCCTCGATCGTTTCGAACGCGAACCAGTCGACCCCGCCGCTGGTCGCGGCCGGCACCGGTGTCGCCACGGCCGCCAGTTCGTCCTTCCCGAGTTCCTGACCCTCGGCCAGGATCGCCGCGCCTTCGATCACGTTGCGCAGCTGGCGGACGTTCCCCGGCCAGCGCTGCGTCCGCAGCCACTCGAAGCCGGTGCGGGCGAGCTTCTTCTTCGGCAGGCCGTTGCGGGCACACGCCGCCGCCAGGAAATGCGGCGCCAGCTCCGCCAGATCGTCCGGCCGTTCGCGCAGCGGTGGCAGGTGGATCCGGACCACATGCAGGCGCCAGAACAGGTCCTCGCGGAACTCCTTCTTCTCGACCATCTGTTGCAGATCCTGGTTGGTTGCGGCGATCAGCCGGACGTCGACCTTGATCTCCTTGCTGCCGCCGACCCGGACGACGACCTGTTCCTGCAGCGCGCGCAGCAGCTTGGCCTGCATCGGCAACGGCATGTCGCCGATCTCGTCGAGGAACAACGTGCCGTGGTGGGCCTGCTCGAAACAGCCGCCGCGCGCCGATTGCGCGCCGGTGAACGCGCCCTTCTCGTGACCGAACAGTTCGCTCTCGACCAGTTCGGCCGGGATCGCCGCACAGTTGATCGCCACGAACGGCTGCTGGCTGCGCCGTGACAGCCGGTGGATCTGCCGGGCGACCAGTTCCTTGCCGGTGCCGTTCTCGCCGGTGATCAGCGCGGTGGCTTCGGTCGGCGCCACTTTGTCGATCAGCGTGCGCACCTGTTGCATCGCCGCCGAAGTGCCGATCAGCGCCTGGTCCTTGGCGATCGTCGACCGCAGGTCCTTGTTCTCGCGGGCGAGGCTCGCCTGCTGCAGCGCGTTCTTGACCGAGACCAGCACGCGGTCGTTGGCGAACGGTTTCTGCAGGAAATCGTAGGCCCCTTTCTTGATCGCGACGACCGCAGTGTCGATGTCGCCGTGGCCGGTGATCAGGATCACCTTGAGGTCGGGCTGGAGTGCCAACATCTTCTCCAGCACCTCGAACCCGTCCATGCCGGGCATCTTGATGTCGAGCAGGACGGCGCCGATGTCCGGGGTCAGGGCCTGTAGCGCGGCCTGGCCGTCACCTGCCTCGACCACCTGCAGACCTTCGTAAGTCAGGGCGAACGCAAGCTCTTCGCGCACGGCGCGCTGGTCGTCGACGATCAGGATCCGCGGCGGGACATCGGCCATGGGCGGATGCTAGCGGGCTTGCCAGTGGAAAACCGGCGCACCGTTTCGCCCATGCCACCGCACCGGTGGCGGGGGTGGGGACCCGGGCCGCGACCCGGACGAACTTCGGGGTATGCTTCCCCGTCTGCCCTCAGCCGCGTGCGGCGTCCACTTGACGGTGGTCCGTCGGAACATAGCATTCCCGCGCCTCTTCCAGCTTGCTGGCTGGAGGTGGAGCTTCCGACCGACCCTTCGACTGGCAACGCCCGCCCGGCGCCGGGTTCGTCGTCCGCTCAGCCCTCTCACTCTCCCAGACCCCTACCGCCCTTCCAGATTCCAAGGAGTCCACGTTCCATGGCCATTGCGTTCGGAAAGTCCATCCTGGCGACCGCCGTCGCCCTCGTCGTCGGCGGCGCGGCCCTGGCGCAGTCCGAGTTGAAGGAGGCGGTCAAGCAGATCCGCCTCGGCACCCCTGAATCGCGGGCGCAAGGCCTGGAGATGCTGCGGGCGATCCTGGCGAAGGATCCGTCCAGCGCGGACGCGCTGGCGTTGTACCAGTCCGTCACGCAGGACGAGTGGTTCATGCTGATGGTCGAGGCGGGCGAGTACTCGAAGATCGCGCAGTCGATCCTCGATCGCGCCAAGGTCGAGATGAAGACCCGCTCGCGCGACGCTGCGGCGATCGGCGCGCTGGTCGACGCCGCCTGCGCGGCCGACAGCAACTACGAGACGCGGTCGCAGGCCGTCCGCAAGATCATCGGCGACCACGGTGAGTTCGCCGTTCCGGCCTTCGTCGCCAAGCTCGGCAACGCCGATGATGCCAACGGCCAGATCAATGCGATCTCGGCGCTGGCGCAGATCGGTCCGGTCGCGGTGTTGCCGCTGCTGGAAGCGACCAAGAGCAGCAATGGCGTGCTGCGGCTGAACGCGGCGGCGGCGCTGGTGCATCTGAACGACGATCGCGCGGTGCCGGCGATGGCCAGGCTGCGCAGCGATGATCGGCAGGACGTCCGCGACGTCGCCGAGCGCTTCCTGGCCAAGAAGAACGTGCCGGCCGGCAAGACGGCGACCGAACTGGCGCTGGGCGAAGCGCGCCGCTACCTGAAGCAGGGTTTCGCGCCCGGCTCCTACAGCGAAGTCGTCTGGAAGATCAACGGCGAGACCCTCGAGTTCGCCGACGTGCCGGCGCTGGTCTACAGCCTCGAACTGGCGAAGGGCCTGGCGCACGACGCTGTTGCCGCCGACCCGATGAGCGCCGAAGCGCGCAGCGTCGCGGCGCAGGCCAACCTGGCCGAAGCGCAGGTGATCGAGAATGCGATCGCGCAGGGCGACGAAGCGGCCAAGGCGCTCGAGCCGATGGCTGCCGAGTTCAAGATGGCGGCGCTCGCGACCGGCACGCCGGTGCTGCGCGCGGCGCTGGCCGAAGGCCTGCAGAACGGCATGGCCCCGGTTTCGCTCGGCGCGATCGAAGCACTCGGCGCTTCCGAGGATCGCACGACGCTGGGCAGCAGCACGCTGACCGCGGCGCTGCAGAGCACCGACAAGCGCGTTCGCTACGCGGCCGCGATGGCGCTCGCCAAGGCGTCCGGCGGCAGCAATGTTCCGGCCAGTGACGCGGTGGTCGCGGCACTCGCCGCGGCGGTCAGCGAAGAGTCGGTCCGGATCATCCAGGTCATCGACGCCAGCCCCGAGGCCAAGGTCGCTGCCAGCGAAGCCGGCGGCGTCCGCGGCAATGTCGCCGTCGCCGACGCTTCGGCGCGAGATGGCATGAGCCGGCTGCTCGACAACCCGAATGTCGACGTCGTCGTCATCAACGAGATCCTGCCGGACCGGATGCCCGAGGACGTGATCGGCAACATCAAGAAGGACTCGCGGATGGCGAACACGAAGGTCGTCGTGGTTGCCAAGGACGTCGAAGCCGCGAAGACGCGCTTTGGCGACGGCGTCACGGTCGTGCAGGGTCCGCTGGGCGGCGAAGGCCTGATCACCGCGGTCAACACGGCTCTCGAAGGCGTCGCGGTCGAGCCGGCCAACGCGCGCGCCGAGGGCTTTGCCAAGGGCGCCAGCGAAGCGCTGCTGGCGCTCGCGACCGGCAACAGCAACATCGGTGGCTCGCTGGCGAGCCTCGCCGGCCAGCTCAATCGCAGCGATGCGGTGTCGGTCCCGGCGGCCAAGGCGCTGGGCCTGTCCGGCACCGGCGATCAGCTCGACGCACTGCTGGCCGCTGTCAGCGGCAGCGGCAGCGGTGAGCTGAAGGTCGCGGCAGCCAGCGCGATGGGCGGCATCCTGGGGCGGATGAGCGATGCGCCGGCGAAGGTCGTCGAAGGCCTGAAGGGTGTGCTGCTGAGCGGCGCGGAGCCCGCGCTGCGCACTGCGATCGCGGTCGCACTCGGCAAGGCCAAGCTCAGCGATGCCGAGAAGGCGTCGCTGATCGAAGCGTTGCGCAAGGTCGGCTCGGTCGCCAAGTCCGAAGGCTGATCGGCAGCGCGCTGTCGCTGGTGGAACTCGCGGGGCCAAACGGCCCCGCGTGTTCGTACGGCTCAGGGTTCGGACTGCGGCGCGTCGAAAAGGCCTCGGATGCTGCTGGAACCCAGGGTTGTTGCGCGGTAGGTTCTTGCGCCCGATTCTGTGCCGATGTAGCTCAGCTGGTAGAGCAACGCTTTCGTAAAGCGTAGGTCGCGGGTTCGAGTCCCACCATCGGCTCCACTCCTCGAATCGCCATGCGCAACCCCCGCGGCGCCGCCGGAAGCCTGTTCGCGCTCCTGCTGCTCACTGCCAGTTCGTGCCAACACGTTGGCCCCAAGGCCTGGTTGCGCTACGAGCCAACCGGCGCGCATGACTGGGAAGCGACCGGGGAGGGGCGACTGGCCGCCACGCTGCATGGGTGCCGCGTCGAGATCGATCTGCACCAAACGCAAACCCGAGTCGAGCTGATCGCAGCGAACGACACCGGCAAGGACCTGGAGTTCCGCGTTGGCCCGGATGCCACCCGCGATCCGCACACGGCGATCGGCGAGGTGCAGCGGCGACCGCTCGACAACAAGCCGGGCGAGGAAGTGCTGGACTACGTGCCGTATGTGCCGATGCAGCGCCTGGAGGTTCGTCACGGCTGGCGGGCGATCTTCGCGCTGGACAGTCCGCTCGGTCGCGACCCGGTCCTCGGCCAGTACTTCGTGCTGGTCGTCGAGGTTCGCGATCCGACCGGTGCCATGGTGCGCAAGCTGCTGCCGTTGACCGCGACCAACGCCCCTTTGACCCGGTCCCCGGGTCGCTGAACGGCCGGGTCGGAGTTCCCCCTGCATTTGACGGCGCCGCGGCGTAGCTGCGTCCATGCGGAGCGGCCGATGATCGAACGGAACCAGCCGGAGGCCATACTGCACGCCGCCATGGCGGGTGACGCGGATGCGTTGTCCCTGCTGTGGCGGGAGCATCGGCGTTGGGTTGCGGCCGTCCTGCTGGCGCATGTGCCCGGCGGCATCGAGCTCGAGGACCTGCTCCAGGACGTTGCCGTGACCTTCGTCGCCAATCTGCGCACCCTGCGTTCGGCCGGGGCGTTCCGCCCGTGGCTGCGTGCGATCGCGATCAACGCGGCCCGGTCGGCCGGGCGGCGCAAGGTCGTGCACCAGCGCGCGATGGGCGCGATGCCGGAGAATGTCGATGATTGGCCGCAGGACCCGGCGCACGCCACCGAACAGGACCGGCTGCGAACGCGCGATCGCCTGCGCCAGGTGCTGGTGATCGTGCGCAGCATGCAGCCTGACTACCGCGAACCGATGTGGTTGCGGGCGGTGCACGGGCTGAGCCAGCAGCAGATCGCCGACACCTTGGCGCTGCCGGTCACCACCGTCGAAACCCGCCTGGCGCGCGGTCGCCGGATGCTGCGCGCGGCGCTGGCCGACGCCGTCGGCGCCGGCGCCCGCGGTCAGGCTTCGGCCGGGCCGCGGCAAGGCACCTAGGACGCATTCACGAACGAGTAGACCAATGGAACCGACCCGCGAAGACCTGCTGATCGCCCGCGTGATCGACCGCTCCGAGGCGGTGACCGACTGGGACGAGATCGAACAGTCCGCTCGTGCCGATGCCGCCGTCTGGCGCCGCGTCTGCGAGGGGCTGCGCGATGACGCGCTGCTGCGCGCTGCGGTGGCGCCGGCGCTGCTGGTCGCCGACCGTGTCGACGTGCCCGCGCGAAAGCCGCAACCGGTCCATGATTGGCGCAGCGCCGCCGGCTGGCTGGCCGCCGGCGTGTTCGCCCTGTTGTGGGCGTTTGGCCGGGAATCTCCGCCACCCACGGATCCAGCGGGTGGTGCCGTGTCGACGCAGAGCAGCGGCGAGCCCGCGTCGCCGATTCCGGCGGGTCGCACTCTCGGCGAGTTGTCGCGCGTGCTGGTGCAGGCCGAGCCGACCGAGGACGGGCGCTCACTGCGCGTGGTGTCGATGCGACGGATCCTCGAGGAATCGGTCGTCGATCAGGTGTTCCAATTCGACCAGGACGAAGTGGGCGATCTGCGGCCGACCCAGGTCGAGCTTGCCAGCTTCCAGACGCCGAGCGACTTCTGACCATGAACGGGCTTTCGATCCTTCACCGCGTGGCGTTGGCCGTTCTCTGGGGCGGTATCGCCATCGCCCAGTCGCGGCCGGTCGTTCCGACGCCGCCGCAGGTGCCCGCACCCGCTGCTCCCGACCCGGCGGTTCCCCCGTTGCGCTCGCGCGCGCCGGTTGCGGTCGCGGCGGCGCCGTTCCCGGCCCTGCCGTTGACCTTCGGCTGGCGCGAGGGCGGCGAGCTGATGCTGCTCGAGGTCGAGGGTGATCGCGCGGTCGTCACCGCGGCCGGCCGGCAGCTGCCCGGCGATCGGGTCCGACGCCGCGGTGCGAACGTGCAGGTCCTCGATGCCGATGGCCTGGTTGCCGCGCAGGTGACCCTGTCCACGGCCGGTGGCACGCTGCAGACGTTCCCCGAGCGCAACCGGGTGATGCTCGGTGTCCGGTTGGTGACGCCGGATCTGAAGTTGGCGCAGAGCCTGGGGCTGCGGGCGGACGAGATCCGACGCGTCGGCTCGGTGACTCCGGGATTCGGCGCCGCGAGGGTCGGTCTTCAACCCGGCGATCTCGTCGTCGAACTGGCCGGCGAACGTCCGGTCACCGAACTGCGCCTGCGGCAGTTGCTCGGCAAGCGGCGGCCCGGTGACGTGTTGCCACTCCGGGTTCGTCGTGGCGAGCAGTTGCTTGCGTTCGATGTGCCGCTGCAGCGGGCGACGACGGTCAGCCCGCGTCTGCCGGGTCAGTCGTTCGTCGAGTTCGATGGCACGCGGATGATGGTCGTGCCACCGCCGGGAACGGCGGCTGGCGGCGGGGGTGGTGGCGGCGGACTCACCGGTCTGGCGGCCCCGGTCGGGGCGTCCGACCCGCTGGACGAACTGCGCTCGGTGCAGGAGCGGCTCGAGAAGATGGAGCGACTGCTGCAGCGGATCATCGAGATGCGCAATCGCGCGGAGCGCGATCGGGCGACGGGCGGTGACGCCAGGCCGAAGAAGACCGAACCGGAGAAGGCGGAGAAGGCGGAGAAGCCGGACCGGCCGTCAAAGGCCGGCGAAGCCCGCGGCGGCAAGGACAAGTAGCGCCGTTCAGGCGCTGTCGCGGCGGCGGTCACCGCGCCAGCGCGCGGTCCAGGACTCGCCGGTCCGGGCCAGGCGATCGTACCAGCCGATCCGCCGCAGGCGGCGGTGCGCGCGGGTCTTGATCGGCAGGTCGATCAGCAGCAATCCGACCACCACCATCATCAGCGCCTGCAGGATCGGCAGGAACAGGCTCGCCAGACCGCCGATCAGGACCGCGCCGCCGACCAGGTTGCGCAACGTGCGGGTCGGCAGCGGCGGGAGGTCGCGTTCGCGATCCGGATAGGGGTTCGGCATGCCGTCAAGTGTATGGTCAGTGGCGGCGACATGGTTCTGTTCGTGCTCCAACAGGTCCAGCCGGAGACGCCGTGGCACTGGATCGCGCTGGCGATCGCCGCGGTCGGCGAAGTGCTGTCGGTGGTGTTCGTGCTGCGCGTGCTGGCGCGCGGTGGGTCGCCATCGTCGACGGTTCTTTGGGTCGTCGTGATCCTGGCGGCGCCGTGGTTCGGGCTCTTGGCCTACTACCTGTTTCCGCGCCGGCTGCAGCTGAAGCGGTTGCGTCGGTTGAAGGAACGGCAGGCGCAGCGACCCTCGCGGGCGCGCGGTTTCGGCGACTTGTCGCGGCGGAACGATGCCGACGGCACGCTGACCCGTCTGCTGCTGCGCTTCGACGACGATGCGGTGACCGACGGCAACGCGGTGACGTGGCTGCCGAGCGGCCGTGACTTCTTCGATGCGGCGGCGGCGGCAATCGCGCGGGCGCGGCGGTTCGTGCACTGCCAGACCTACATCTTCCGCGCCGATGCGACCGGTCGGCGGTTCCTCGAACTGTTGACCGCGGCGGCGGCACGCGGGGTCGAGATCCGCCTGCTGTTCGACTCGTTCGGCAGTCTCGGGTTGAAGAACGCCGAACTGCAGGCGCTGCGCACGGCCGGTGGTCGCGCCGAAGCGTTCCTGCCGCTGCTGTGGCGCCGGCGGCCGTTCACCGTCAACCTGCGCAATCACCGCAAGATCCTGGTGGTCGATGGCGAGGTGGCGTTCACCGGTGGTCGCAACATCGGCGACGAGTATGCGACCGATCGGCTCGGGCGGACCCGGCAGTGGTTGGACGCGATGGTCCGGATCGACGGCCCGGCGGTGGCACGCATGCACCATCTGTTCGCCGAGGACTGGTACAACGCCACCGAAGAGGACGTGCTGGCCGAGGGCCGGGTGGCGGCGCTGACGCCGGTGGCGCCGGTGTGCGGCCAGGATCGCGTCGGCGTCGTGCGGTCGGGGCCCGATCGCGATGTGCCGGAGTTGTGGTACGCGATGGTGCAGGCGATTGCCGATGCGCGTTCGACCGTCGACATCAGTTCGCCCTATGTGGTGCCGCCGCCGGCGTTCGTGCTGGCGATGTCGGTCGCGGCGGCACGCGGTGTGCGGGTCCGGGTCCACACCAACGGCGCCAAGGTCGAGGCCCCGATCCTCTACCACGCGCAGCGCAGCTACTACCGCGAACTGCTGACCGCCGGCATCGAGGTGTACGAAACGCTCGAAGACTACAACCACGCCAAGGTCTGCGTCGTCGACGGCCGCACGGTGCTGGTCGGCAGCGCCAATCTCGACATGCGCTCAGCGCATCTGAACTTCGAGGCCGCGGTCGTGTTGCCCGAGTCGCCGGCGCTGGCGCTGGCGATCCTGGAGACGCTGGGTCAACGTTGCGTGGCGTGTCGCCGGATCCGGGAGGAGGACCTCAGTCGCGATCCCATCAGGAAGACGATCGAAGGACTCTGTCGGCTGCTGTCACCGGTGTTGTGAACGCCGACACCTCAGCCAGGTCCGAACGCTGGTCGATGATGGGTCATGCGTGCCCGCTCGCGAGCCTGACGCCGGTGGGGCGGTCCGCGACTTCTGGCACGACTCCAGGCCGCGACACAAGGTGTCCCATTGGGCGATACGGTCCCTGGTGATCGATCGCGCGAGCCAGCGGGTTGTCGGTGTGGACAACCGTTCGCTCTACGACTGGGAGCGCCTGTTGTCGTCGGTGCGGTGAAGCGCCGACTGCCGCCGCAGCGACCAGCCGAGAGCCGATACGCAGGCGAGTTCGGTGGCGCCCGCGGCGACGAAGGCACAGGCATAGCCCCGCGGCAGGTCACCGACCGCAGTGACGATGCCGCCGCAGCACAGGGGGCCGAGCAGGAACCCCGCAGAGCCGACGCCGTGGAACGCGGCCATCGCCGAACTGCGGCCCAATCCGGGTGCACGCTCCAGCAGGAACAGCAGCGTCGGCACGAACATCACCGCCGACGCCAGTCCGAGTGCCGGCATCAGGCCCCACAACCAGGACGGCGGCACGACACCGACCAGGGCGACCAGGCCGCCGTAGACCGCCGAGCCGATCGCGACCAGTGCCGTCGCCGAGCGCCGTTCCGCCAGCTTGCCGAATGGATACGACAGCAGCGCGAACGGAAACAGGAACGCGCCGAGCAGCATGCCGATCTGCGGCCGTTCGATCCGATGCACGCCGGCGAGGAACAGCGGGAAACCGCTGGTGAAGAAACCGACCGTGAAGCGGTCGAGGAACGCAAAGGCGAGCGGCAGCAGCATCCGGCGACCGGTTCCCGGCGGGGCGGTGCCGCGGCCGGTGCGGGAGTCGACATTGCCGGAGGGCAGGACGACGACCGCCAGCAGGGCTGCCGCGGCCAGCACGGCGGCGCCGATCTGCAACGTCGCGGTCGGATCGTGTTTGCCTAGGATGCCACCGAGCGCGGCACCGGTAGCGACGCCGAGCGTCAGGCCGCCGCCGACCATGCCCATCGCCCGGCCGCGTCGTTCGCCGGCCGCATCGGCGCACAGCGCCATCAGCAGTGTCAGGGCCGCGATGTGGGCCATGCCTTCGATGACGCGCAGCGCCAGGAACTCGGCGAACGACAGCGGCCAGGCCATCGTCAGCAGCAGCATGGCATCGAGCAAGATCGCGGCGATCGTCAGGCGGCGGCGATCGACGGCGCGATCGCCGAGCCGCCCGATCAGCGGCGCGACCAACAGGCCACCGAGCATGTTGGCGGCCATGAACCAGGTGGCCTGGCCGTCGGACACCGAAAAACGCTCCAGCACCAACGCGCGCAACACCGGCACCGGCAGCGTCACCGGCAGCAGCAGCAGGAACGCCAGTGCGCCCCATGCCAGATGGCGGCGGGAATCGGCAGCCGGTGGGCCGTTGCCCGTCATCGCATCGCCGACCACCGACCGTCCTGTTCGCGCGCGGCGCCTTCTTCGGCGAGTTTCTGCAGGCCGGCAAACAGCGAGCGGGCCGCGAAGCGATAGAGCTTCGGATCCGCATCCCAGTAGACCTTCGGCAGCAGTTCGTCGATCGTGCCGCCGCCCTGGGCGAGAGCCTGTACCAACGTGGCTTCGCGTTGCCGGCGATGGCGCAGGTACTGCTTGACCAATCGTTGGCCGTCGCGCAGCGCCGGACCGTGAGCGGGATACAGCGTGGTCAACGGTTCGGTGGCGAGCCGTTCCAGGCTGTGCAGGTAGGTCGCCAGATGGCCTTCGGGCGGATCGACGATGATCGTCGAGATCGTCGACAGCATGTCGCCGACGAGCACGGCGCCGTAGCGCGAGTCGCGAAAGCACAGATGGCCGCGATCGTGGCCGGGCGTGTGGATCGCGAGCAGTTCCCAGCCGTCGCGGCCATCAGGCGAACGTCCGAGTGGCACACGCATGCCGTCATCGAGCGCTGCCCCGGGGCGGAACCCCGGTTGCAGCCGGCTCAGCGTCAACGGGTGGCCGCGGACCGGCAGGTCGAGGGCCTGACAGAGCGCATGCACACCGCCGATGTGATCAGGGTGGTGATGCGTGGCGAGGATCCCTTCGACGCGGGCGCCGCCGTGCATCAGTTCGCGCAGCAGGGCCAGCAGACGATCCTGTTCGTCCGCATGCGGCGAACCGGGATCGACGACCCACAGTCGTTCGTGGCCGACGATGTAGCAGTTGGTGGTGGTCGCCGGCGGCAGCGTCGGTGTGCGCAGCGGCGCCAGCACGATGCCGGGCGAGAAGCGCACCTGGTGCAGGCGGCCCTGGTGGTAGCCCTCGGCGGTGGCGGCGATCGCGCGCATGAACGCGGCGAAGTCACGGGCGGCGGCCAGATGTTCGAGCAGGATCACGACCGGCGGAACGAGCAGGATCTCGCCGGCGCGCCAGGCCGTCAGCGCTTCGTCGGGGCGCCAGAAGCGGCCAGTCAGCAGTTCGCCCGGCCAGATGTCCGGTGTCGGACCGGCAGTGCCGATCGGGCAGTTCTCGACCGGCACGTGGAAGAACACCGTGTCGTAGCGGACCGGCGCGAACGGCGGGGTCTCGATCCGGCACAGCGCCGGCAGCGGCGGCGGTGGTGGCACGCCGGCGATCAGGCCGGGCCAGGGCGATGGCGGTCGCGACGGCGAGTTCTTGTCGGTGCTCTTGTCGGCATCGCGTACCAGCAGCTGCTGGCGCAGTTCGCGCAGCGCCGGCCCCGCCGTGCGCTGCGGCGGCAGCACATGGCGCAGCAGGCCGGTCTCTTCGAACAACTCGCGGTCGGCGCAGGCCTGCAAGGCCGCCGGGTCGGCCGGGTCGCCGTCTTCCTGGCCGACGGTGCCGCCGGGCAACGCCAGGTAGCCGCCGAAGAAGCGCAGCTCCGGCGCGCGCTCGGCCAGGAACACCTCGACGGCACCGTGGTGATGCCGCGTGATCAACAGCGCAGCGGCAGTGCGTCGACTCATTCGAACGAGGCGGCGTTCTTCAGGGTCAGCAGTGCCATTGCCGTGCCGTAGCTGCGGCCCAGCTCGTGGCTGTCGAGGAAGCTGCCGTCCATCTCCGGGATGCTGGCGATCAGCGCCAGGAACTTCGGCCAGTGCGCCTGCTGTTCGGCTTCGGGCAGCAGCCGGACGGTCTCCGAGGCGTGGAACACCGAGTGCCAGAAGAAGAAGCCGCCGAGTTCGCCATCGCTGTGGAAGTCGTTGCGGCGGACGCGCTCGAGGTTGTGCATGTGCGCCCAGAAGTTCTCCAGCGCGAAACGGACCTTGTCGAGGTCGGAACGGCCCAGCAGAAGCAGCGTGCCTTCGCATACGGGCATCCGCCCCGAAGCGTCCTTCAGGCCGGTCTGCGCGCCTTCGCCGGCCGAACCGCCGTAGACGTAGGTGCCGTTCTTCAACCGGGCCGACAGCAGTGCCGCGGCGGCTCTGTCCGTGACTTCGCTGGGCACCGTTGCACCCGCCTGCCGGGCAACCAGCAGTTCTTGCAGCACCGCACCGGTGGCGAAGGCGTTCTCGTATTCGTGGGCCCAGAAGCCACTGGCCTTCTGACCCTTGGCCGCATCAGCGACGATCGTGTTCATGTGCGCGACGAACGGTTCCTTGGCAGCGCCATCGACGGCGTTGGCGCGGCGGGCGAAGAACATCAGCCGGTAGGCGTCGGAGTAGCAGTCCTCGTTGGCGCCGCGGTTGAGCCGCTTGGGATCGAGCAGGAAGCGCTCGGCACGCGCGACCGCATCGTCGATGCGCGGTTGCAGCTCGGGGAACATCGGCCGGTACTCGAGCAGCGCCGTCGCCGCGATCGCGGTGATCGCCACCCAGACGTTCGGCGTGATCTCGCTGCTGGGCCAGTAGGCATAGCGGGAATCGGTGAAGCCGCCGTCATCGCGTTGCTGCGCCAGCAGGAACGTCACGGCGATGCGGGCCATCGGTTTTGGCGCCAACGCGGCGCCGGCCCATCGGGTATCGCGTGGCAAGCCCTGCCACGCGGCGTCCGGCAGCCACGCGATGCTCTCGAAGCCGGTGAACGCGGCGCCCAGCGGTCGATCGTCGGGACCGAGCAGCGTGTTGGCCCTGGCGCGCTTGCCCCAGAGCGTTGCGGGGTGCTGGTTGGCGACCACCTGGAAGCGCCGCATGGCGCCGGCTTCATCGCCGAGCCGCAGCAGGTTCAGCGCATGCCAGTAACCGGCCTCGGGCGCGCGCGCAGCACCGCTCCGGGATGCCTGTTCGAGCCATGGCTGCGCGCCGACCGGATCGCCGGTCACGGTCAACAGCAGGCCCTTCTCGCACAGCACGTCGCCGAGCAGCTTGTCGGGCCGGCGGCCGCGGCGGCGACCGGTGTTGGCCGGATTGGCCGCCGCCAGCGCCGCCTCGGCCTTGGCGATGCTGTCGAACGCCTGTTCGGGCAAGCGCAGCAAGCGCTGCAGGTGCGCGATCTGCAGCCAATCGTCGGCGTCCTTGTCGGCGACGCCGCTCGCCGTCGCCAGCGCTTGCCGCCACAGCCCGGCCTTCCGCTGGCCATCGACGCCGTCGGCCTTGCGTTCGATCCTGGCGTGCTCGAGCACCCGCACGCACAGATCGGCGAACCACTGGCCATGGAACGTGCGGATCCGTTCGACCAGGTGCACGATCTTGCCGTCGCCGTCGAGGAACACGATCACCGGCTCGACATGGTCGAGCGGTTTGATCGCGTAGCGATCGCTGAGTTCCTGATCGCAGATGCAGCGCACTGGCACGAACGAGGTCTGCAGCAGTTCGCTGACGTCGGGATCACCGAACACGACCTGCTGCATGTACAGGTCGAGCACCGGCGAACGGTACATCTGCCGGCCGCCGAGCCCCTTCTCCAGGATCCGGTAGACGTACCACATCACCAGTTTGCCTTCCTGCTTGGCGGTCGCGCAGGCCTCGTCGAGCAGCTGCTGGCGGGGCGTCTTGGCCTTGGTCCGCTGTGGACCCTTGTCGTAGATCTCGGCGCCGTCGCTGCGCCAGGTGATGTGATCGGCGAGACCGAGCGTGGCGGCGGGGTGGGTGGCGGTGGCGGCCTCCTGGGCGGCAGCCGTGGCGACCAGGGAGAGGAACGACAGCAACAGGGCAAAGCGCGGCATGGACCTCCGACGGAACGGGAAGTCGCAGCCTACTCGCTGATTGCGCCGGATTCCGCCCGCAGCCGGGCGATCGCCTCGATGCGGCCGAGCACCAATACGTCGTCGCCGTCCTGCAGCACCAGGTCCTGGGTCGCCGCCAGCCGTTCGCTGGCGCCGTCGGCGGTGCGCCGCACGACCAGCAACGGCACCAATTCGCGCAGGTCGCCGCCGGGCAACACATCGATCGCGTGCCCGATCCACGCATCCGGAACGTCGAGGTCGGCGAGTTCCCAGCCAGCCGGCAGTTCGATCAGCCCGGACTTGCGGCCATCGGCATCCTGGAAACGCGCCCGGCGCTGCTGCTGACCGAGCACCTCGCTGCTGATGCCGGCGATGACGTCCTGATGGCGCAACCGACCGAGCAGCCGTTGCGTCTGGCTGCCGGGGCCGGTGGTGACGACCGCCAGTTCGGCCAGTTCGGGGTCGTCGAAGCGCGGCAGCGCGGTGGCGAGCGAATCGTCGGCGTGCACGGCGACGACCGGTCGCGTCAGGTCGGCGGCGATCACGGCGGCGCACAGACTCGGGTCGTTCAGGAAGTTCTTGACGTCCTGGAGCTGGATGCGGCCGGTCAGCTGGTTCTGGCCATCGACCACGTACAGCGTGTCGCCGCGGTGGCTGGCCAGCAGCTTCATCACCTCGTCGAAGCGGGCCGCGTCGCGGATCGTCACGACGTCGCGGCGCATCACGTCGCGGACGTAGGTGGTCCGGATCGCCAGTTCTTCGAGACCGTGCGGCATCGTCTGGCCTTTCTGCCGCAGCGCCTCGGTGTAGTAGCTGTCCTGGTCCAGCATGTTGGCGACGATGCTGGCGACGATGCTGCACAGCATCACTGTGGGTGTGAGTTCGTAATGCCGCGTCAGTTCGAACACGAGCACCACCGCGGTCACCGGCGCGTGCATCGTCGCCGCGGTCAGTCCCGCCATGCCGGCGAACGCGAACGCCACCTGGCCGGCGGCGAGCGGCGTGCCGCGCAGCGCTTCGATGCCGGCGGCGAAGAAACTGCCGAACGCCGCGCCGATCACCAGATTGGGCGTGAAGATGCCGCCCAGGCCGCCGGAGCCGACCGTCGCTGCGGTGGCGACGACCTTCCACAGGAACAGCGATGCAATCAGCGTCAGCGCCGAGTTGCCGCTGGCGATCGAGTTGATCACCTCGATGCCATTGCCCCAGGTCTCTGGCAGCCAGATGCCGATCACGCCGACGATCATGCCGCCGAGCGCGAGCTGCAGTGGCTTCGGCAGCCGGGTGGCCGCGAACGCCTGCCGTCCGAACTTCAGCACGTGGCGGAACAGGATGCCGCCGATGCCGCAGAATACGCCGAGCGCCAATGCGGTCAGCACCAGTTCGGGCTGCAGGTCCATGCTGCCCGGCAGCACGCCTTCGTAGACCGCCTGCCCGCCGAGCAGTTCGCGACGGACCAGCGTCGCCAGCACCGACGACACGACGATCGGCGCGAACACGTCCATCGCGAAGTTGCCGAGCACGGCCTCCATCACGAAGATCGCACCGGCGATCGGGGCGTTGTACGACGTCGCCATGCCGGCGGCGACGCCGCAGCCGAGCAGCACCGCACGCGCGCGCGAGCCGACGTGAAACACACTGCCGAGCGCGCTGGCGACGGTGCCGGCGATGTGCGAGTTGGCGCCTTCGCGACCGATGCTGCCGCCCGTACCGATCGTGCACGCCGACGACAGGATCTGCACGATGCTGTCGCGGATCCGGATGATGCCGCTGCGCAGCTGCACGAGGCCGATGATGTCGGTGATGCCGAACGGCGGCTTGCGGCGGCCGAGCAGCAGCAGCAGCAGGCCGGCGCCGAGGCCGCCGAGCGTCGGCACCAGCACCGTGTGCCATGGGGCCAGGCGCTTCACCGCGGTCGACAGCGCCTCGAGATCGCCGTCCGGTTCGACTTGCTGGCTCGTCAACGTCGCCTGGATCCAGTTCAAGCCGAGCTGGAATCCCGAACCGAGCAGGCCGCCGAGGACGCCGATCGCTGCTGCGAGCAGGAAGATCGCGAACGCCCGGATCGGTGTGCCCTTGGCCTTGGCCATGTGCGAAGAGCTCCAACGTTGGCTGCGCCGTGGGGTGGCGTCAAGCAAACCGCGGGTTCCGCGCTGCTGATCGTCGGCTCGGGGTCAACGACCGGCGTCGTCGGGGATCGTCAGCAGAACGTCGTCGCGATCCTGCTGGTCCACCTCGACGGCGATTGTCACGGGCCTGGCGTTCGCGGTACGGAACGCCTCGAGCGTCCAGATCCCGTTCCCGGTGGGGACGTTCACGGCAAAGCGGCCGTCGGCGTCGGTCGGATCGACCTCCGACAGGGTCAGGTGCACTGCGGGCCCGAGTGCCGGATCGTCCGGGGTGCCTTCGTTCACCCGCACCCGGACCTCGGCGATCGGCCGGCCGGCGCCGTCGACCACGCGCCCGCGAATCGTTCGCGGCTGGGTCAGGGTCAGCACCAACGGTCGCTCCAGCGAACGTTCCTCCGGTGGCGGGGCTTCAGCGCGGGCGATGCCGCCGCCAGCGATGGCGGCAAACACGGCGTGGTCGCCGTGCGGCACCGGCAGCAGCAGTCGACCGCGGTGATCGGTCACGTGCAGCATCGGCGTCAGCACGTCCTGCGGCAGCGACAGGCGCAACCAGGCTCCGGCGGCTGGCGACCCGTCGTGCCGACGCACTTCGCAGGGCACGAACGTCCGGCGGTCCAGACGCAATTCGAGCGACGGCTCGCGGACCTGCGAGCTCCGATCCAGCACCGCCCAGAATGGCGGCAGCGGCCAATTGGTGCCCAACTGCTGCTGCAGCGCCGCGAGTCGTTCGGGTGTCCAGGTGGCGAGCAGGCGGACGCCGCCCATGGCGTGCTGGCCGTGGGTGACGAACGAGCCGTCGGCGGCGATCGCCAGCGCTTGCGGTGCGAGTGCCGTCAACCCCCCGGTCACGTGGGTGCTGCCGGTGCGTGCGAAGCCGGTGACCAGCAGCGTCGCGCCTTCGACGACCGGATCGTCGCCGTTCAGCAGCCGGCCGGAGATCGGGGCCCCCGGGGGCAGCGTGACGACGTGTTCGCGCGCCTGTGCGTCGCGTTGCAGCACCAGATCGAGCGTCTGCGGCTGGTGCGCTGCGCACTGCACGAGCAGCAGCAGCCGGGCGCCTGCGTCATCCCCGAATGGGTGGCGTTCCGGCACGTGCACACGCAGAGTGCCATCCTCGGCGGTCGTCCCGAGACGTTCCGGACCGCGTGACAGATGCCAAGGCCGGTGGAAGCCGAAGTCGGTCATCTGGCTGACCGTCGCTTCGGCGATCGGCGCACCATGCTCATCGCGAACCCGGAGGCGTACTGCGAACGGCTCGGGCAACGGCAGCGCGGCCGCGCCTTCGGCGGTGGTGTCCAGCGGCATCGCCGCCACCAGCTGACCAGCGGCGGTGTGCACGGTGATCGTGGCGTCGTCGGCGGGCAGGTCGCCGAGTCGCAGTTCGCGCCGCGCATCGGCCTGCAATTCGAGGCTGAACGGGTGTGCGCGGCCGACGCTGGCGGTGATCCGCAGGGGCCCGAGTCCCTCCCAGTGCGTCGAACCACGAAGATCGATGCGGCGGCGTTGTTGGACCGGGCCTTCGCGCAGCTTCCGGGGTACCGCCGGCGTCAAGTCGTCGATCAGGGCGGTGCGTCGGATCGTGTCGTTCGTGCGCCAGGTGGCCCAGGCGCTGTAGCTGCGGCCCGCCAGCACCGTAGTCGAGAACCGGCCGTCGGCGTCGGTGGAGGCGGTCACACGGTGTGGCGATCCGATGTCGGTCCGCGCCGGGAGCGGCCACGACACGAGATGCACGGTGGCTTCGCCGACTCTCTCGCCGGCGGAATCGACGACGATGCCGACGGCCTTGGGGCCGGCGGCGTCATGTTGGGCCGGAACGCTGGCCAGCAGCAGGGCGAGAGTGGCGATGCGGAGCATGGCACTGCTACGCTAC
Organism: Planctomycetota bacterium; assembly: GCA_016713175.1. Classification (GTDB taxonomy): domain Bacteria; phylum Planctomycetota; class UBA1135; order UBA1135; family UBA2386; genus JADJPQ01. Next base: position 150,945 of record JADJPQ010000012.1, on the reverse strand, counting down.
CGGCTCGTCGTCCGCGGATGGAAAACCGCCCCGACGCGACCGCTCGTTCAGGGCGACCGCGCGCCGTCTTGAATCGGCAACGACACACAGGCGTGCTGCGGCGATTGCGTCAGGACCTGCGGATCCTCGACTTCGAGTTCCGGCAGGCGCACGGTCCGATCGTGCGTCGTCACCGCGGCCACCTTGCGGGTCACGCCGTCGATGGCCGTCCCCAGCGCCAGCCGGGTGGGGGTGCTGGCCGGCAGTTCGGCACCGCCCGGGCCGGACAGCAGTTGCACGATGGGGCGATGCGGGCAGTCGGTCTGTTCGGTCACCAGCGCATGCGCGCCATCATCGAGCAACAGCCGCGTCCCTTGGGGAAACACGCCGAGCGTCCGGATGAAGCGCCGCAGCCAGCGCTGGTCGAAGTCGGCCTCGTTGCGCAGCATCACCGCGTAGGCCTCGCACGGGGTCAGTGCGCGCTTGTACGGCCGCACCGCCGTCAACGCTTCGAACACGTCGCAGACGCGGACCAGTCGACTGGTCGCGCTCGGACGCATCGGCAACGCCGGCGTCGGGTAGCCGCGGCCATCCGGTCCCATGTGGTGGCAGAACGCCGCGCCGATCGCACTGGCGTCGAGGTCCGGCTGTTCGATCAGCACCTGCGCACCCAGCCGGGGGTGCTGCGCCATGCAGGCCCATTCGGCCTTGTCGAGGCGGCCCTGCTTGAACAGGACCTCCTCGGGAATCTTCGACTTGCCGATGTCGTGCAGCAGCGCGGCGGTGCCGACGTGCACCAGCTGATCGTGGGTGGCGCCGGTCGCGCGCGCGACCTGCAGCGCCAGCAACGCGACGCGCACCGAATGGCCGACGGTGAAGCGGTCGATGTTGTCCTGCGCGGCGAGGGCCAGCAGCGAGCTCGGTTCCTTCTCGAGCTGCACCAACGTGCGTTCGACGATGCCGTTGGCCTCGGTGACCGTCAGCTGCTGGTCGTGGCTGGCGCGGACGTGGTTGCGCTGCAGGCAGTCGGCCAGGGCCTGGTAGCTCTGCATCGCGCCACGACCGTGCACACTGCCGGTGCGATTGCTCGGGTCGCCCGGGATCCGCGAAGTGATGGCGACGTGGCGGATGCCCATCGCCCGCAGTACCTGATCGCGGTGTCTTCTGGTCAGCGCCCGCTTGTTGTGCTCGGGCAGCAGCAGATCGAAGCAGCGGTTGGCTTCGTCGATGGTCAGGCCGGGCGTGAACGCCAGGGCCGCGATCTCGCGTTCGACACAGCGCTGCAGCAGGGCGCCGGCCTGCAGGCTCGGACCATCCAGCGGCACGCCGTCGTGGCACAGGCAGTGGTCGCTGATCTGCAGTCGCAGTGGCATCTCGACCCCGGCATGCGCGGCGTCGTCGAGCGCGCGGATCAAGCCTTGCAGCGCGTCATCGACCCATGGCGTGCCCGTGGCGTGCAGCTGGCGGATCGTCGTCGCGGCGACCAGTGCATGCGCGAACATCTCGATCGCGGCGCGCTGGACCTGCGGCGTCGTGCGCGGTGGCGTCATGCTGGATCCGTGGCGGCCACGTCGGCGAGTGCTGCGGTGGTGGCCCGCGCGATGTCGTGGCAGAGCCGTTCGATCCGCTCGGCCTCGTCCGCCGATGCGGTCGTTGTACAGCGGCGCAACGCGTTGGTCAGGGCCCCGGTGAGGTGCTCGAGGTCGTCGACGTCAGCGAGGGCGAAGTCGCGCCGCAAGCGGCGCGCCGCATCGCGCCGGGTCGTTGGTTCACCGTTGCAGCACAGGTCGGCCAGCACCGACAGGTACTCGTCGCGCAGCCCGTCGTCGAGGGTCGGAGGCGGCGTGCCATGGTCGGCGCGGAGGCGCTGCACCAGGCCGCGCAGTTCGCGTTCCTCGACCAGTTCCAGGTGCAGCTGTTCCTCCGGCAGCATCGCCACCGCCGGCGGCACGCGATGGTCGAGCAACAGGCCGAAGATGCGCTCCGTCGCATCGGCGAGCCGGGCCTCGAGGTTGGGATCGCAAGCATCGAACATCGCCGTCGGCAACGACGAACTGCGCTTGACCTCGGTCTGCACGTGCAGGTGCCAGCGCGCGATCGCTTCCTCGAAGTGTTCGCCGGGTGGTCGTTCCTGCGGGGACGGCATTGCCGCCTGTATCGGAGAAAGTGCGGCTCCGACTTCGCTCCGTTGCTGCGCTCTTGCCCGGCGAGGGCGCGCGCGGGTATGCCAGGGGCCATGGAACGCATCGCGATCGTCGCCGCTGTCCGCACGCCCATCGGCAAGTTCCTCGGTGGTCTGTCGGCTTTTTCGGCAGTCGACCTCGGCGCCGCGATCGTCAAGGCCGCGGTGGGCCGCGCTGGCATCGCGCCGACCGACGTCGAAGAGGTGTTGTTCGGCCAGGCCCGACAGCTCGGCTCCGGCCCCAATCCGGCGCGGCAGATCGCGATCGCCGCGGGTTGCGGCGACGGCTGTATCGCGACGACGCTCAACAAGGCGTGCGGCAGCAGTCTGAAGGCCATCGATCTGGCGCGTGCGGCTCTGCTGCTCGATGGTCGCCGACTGGTCGTCGCCGGCGGCGTCGAGAGCATGACCAACATCCCGTTCCTGTTACCCGGCTTCCGGCAGGGCTTCCGGCTGGGCCACGTCGAGGTCAAGGACGGCAACTACCAGGACGGCTTCACCTGCGGGATCCTGAAGGAGCCGATGGGGATGACGGCCGAGTACCTGGCCGACGACTACAAGATCACGCGCCAAGAACAGGACGACTACGCGCTGCAGAGCCATCAACGGGCAGAAGCGGCGCAGCAGGCCGGGCGGTTTGCCGACGAGATCGCCAGGCTCGAGGTCGCGGGCAAGAAGAGCGTCACCGTCGTCGACACCGACGAACACGTGCGACCCGGGGTCACGCTCGCCGATCTCGCGAAGCTGCCGCCGGTGTTCCGGCCAAAGACCGGCACCGTGCACGCCGGCAACAGTTCGGGCATCACCGACGGTGCGGCGGCGCTGGTGTTGGCGACCGCGAGCGAGGTGCAGCGGCGTGGCCTGCGGCCGCTGGCGTGGATCGGCGCGTCGGCGACGGCCGGCGTGTCGCCAAGGATCATGGGCATCGGTCCGGTGCCCGCCGTGCGCGAGCTGCTGCGCAAGACCGGTCGTTCGCTTGGCGACTACGACCTGGTCGAGCTGAACGAAGCGTTCGCGGCGCAGATGCTCGCCTGCCTGCGCGAACTGCCGTTCGATCGTTCGCGGTTGAACGTCAACGGCGGCGCGATCGCGCTCGGGCACCCGATCGGGGCGACCGGGGCGCGGATCGTCGTGACGCTGCTGCACGAGATGGCTCGGCGGTCGGCGAAGCGGGGGCTGGCGACCCTCTGCATGAGCGGCGGGATGGGGTTGGCGATCGAGTTCGAACGGGATTGACCGGCGCGATCGGCGGTTCGTCGGATACTGAGGGAAGAAATCAATCGTTGCAGAAAACCGATCCGATCGGACCAGAACTTGACAGTTCGGCGGATTCGGAGTGCCATCGTCATCCAAGGACCCCCGTGAAGTTCGATGACGCCGGATTCCTGTTGTCGCCACGCCCAAGGCAATCGCGCCGGGCCGTCCTGATCGGCATCGGCTCCGCGCTGGCGGGTTGCGCCTTCGGGTTCGTGGCGGGACGGGCGACCGACCGCGCGCCGCTCCAGGCCGCCGCGCTCGAACCGCGCTTCGCGTGGGCGGACACATTCGGCCGCGAAACTGGCGATGCCGAACTGCTCGACGGCCTTCCTGGTCTGCTCGGCGTGATCCACGAAGCGTGCGGCGTCGATCTGGTCACCGAGGGCATGCGCTGCGGCATCGCGCGCGCCGCAGCGCTGGTGATCGCGGACGAACGCGCCGCCGGTCGCGCGCAACTCGCCGGCGCGCTGCTGACCGTCGCCGCGCGCTTGCCCGGCCTGCTGGCGCAGGACCAGGTCGCCGCGCTGGGGAGGGCCTACCGATGAGGCAGAACGGTCGCGGCCTCCAGGGACCCGGCACCGTGCCCGCCGGCGAGCCGATCGTCGTCGGCGTCGAGGGCGAGGACATCGATTCGGTGCTGGTCACCGATGGGCAACCCGGTTCGAAGCCGACGTCGGTGCCGGTGCCGCCAGGCGGCAAGGTCACGATCCCGGCGCGACCCGGATGGGGGCCCGGAACCGTGCTGTTCGTCTACACGAAGTCCGTGCCGGTCAGAGGCGTGATCATCGAGATCGTCCCGCCACAGGAGTGAACGTCCATCCATGCTGCGCACCTCGCTGCTCGCCGTGTCGTTTCCCGCCTGCGTGCTGGCGCAGCAGGTGCATGTCGTACCCGCGTCGCAGGCTCTGCTCGATGGCAATCATGCGTTCGCGGTCGCTGGCACCTACGAGCCCCGCCGGCAGTTGACGCTGATCGATGGCTCGCTGCTGCAGCCGGTCGTCGGTCGCACGCTGACGGCGTTGTCGGTGCGCCGCGATGCCAGTGATCGCGCGTTTGCCGCCGGCGAACTGCAGCTGACGATCCGGCTGGCACATGCTGCGCGCGCCTGGAACGACGCCAGTCCGCAGTTTGCGGCGGATCTCGGTGCTGGCGCGGTGACTGTGTTCTCCGGCGCGGCAGTACTGCCGGCCGCGCCAGCGACCACGGGCAACCAGGTGCCGTGGACCACCAGCAACTCGCTGCGGGTGCCGTTTGCCCAGCCGTTCGTCTATCTGGGTGGCACGCTGGCGGTCGAACTCGTCGGCTCGCCTGGCGCGCCGGTCAGCGACTGGTGGGTCGCCGATGCGGTGCGCGATGTCCGTTCGGGCCAGGTGCAGCAGGTCGGCAACGGTTGTGGGCCGTTCGGCGGCGCCGCCGGCGAATGGTCGTTTGTCGATGCGCCGGGCATGGTCCCCGGGGGCACGGTCGCGTTCTCGGCGGTCGGGCCGGCGCACGAATTCGCGATGTGGGCGGTCGCCACCGCTGCCGCGCCATTCCAGTTCGATCTCGCCACGGTCGGTGCTCCCGGCTGTTTCGTGCATCTGGCGGCGCCGCTGGCGGCCATCGCTTCGGGATTCTCGGCGCCGGCGTTCGCGCATCGACCCGACCTCGGTGGCGTCGCGAACGTGTCGGTACAGGTCCCGGCGCATGCGTCGTTCCTCGGCCTTGGCATGGCGTCGCAGTGGTTCCAGTTCGGTGCCGATGGTCTGACCGCCAGCAACGCGCACGCCTGGCAGGTTGCGCTGCAATCGCCAGGGCTGCCCCTGACCCTGATCACGGCGCCGCTGGTTGCCGGTGCTGCGAGCGAAGGGAAGGTGATTCCCGGCTGCGGGCTGGTGTTCGCGCTCGAGAGCCACTGAACCTCGCCGTCGGTGCGGTGTTTGTGCCGGGGTCGGAGCCCGAACCCTCGCGTCGGCGGTTCGCGCCGTAACATCCGGCGCCATGGAACCGCCGGCCGCTGCGATTTCGCCTGCACATCCCGCCGCTGACGCGGGGCCACCGCCGCAGCTGGCGATGCCGTGGTCCCGTTCACTGCAGGTCGCCTTCCGCTACGCGTTGTGCTTCTGGTTGCTGATGTCCGCGCCTGGATTTCTCGTGGGCATGTTCGAGGTGCTGGACGCCATCTTGAAGTGGTCGGCGGAAACGACCACGTGGGAGTGGCTCCACGAGGGGCCGCTGCTGTGGCCGTCCGGGATCGTCCAGGCGATCGGACGCCTGGACAGCGCGGTCTGGCAGCCGCTGACTTCCTGGTTGTGGCAACAGCACCTGGTTCCGTACGAGGTCATCCACCAGCCCACCGGCAGTGGCGACACCGGCCATGACCTCGCGATGCTGATGGTGTTCGCGTTCGTGACCGGTCTGTTCACGCTGGCATGGTCCTGGCTCGCGTCGGGCAGCACCGGGTATCCGCGGGCCAGCCGGTGGTTGCACGTCGCGGTTCGTTTCGATGTCGCGTTCGTGATGCTGTCGTACGGATCGGCGAAGCTCTACGACAGTCAGTTCGGCGAACTCGGCCTGTCGCGTTTGACCATGGAGGTCGGTGATCTGCGGCCGATGACGATGGTCGGCACGTTCATGCAGGCGAATCCAGGCTACGAACTGTTCGGCGGTGTCGGTGAAGTGCTTGGCGCGCTGTTGTTGTTCCATCGGCGCACGGCTTGCCTGGGAGCGTTAGTCACCATCGCGGTGATGACCAACGTCTGCGCGTTGAACTGGCTGTGCGGTGTGCCGGTCAAGGTGTATTCGGCTCGACTGCTGCTCTACACGATCGCGCTGCTGGTGCCGTTCCGGGCGCGACTCTGGGCACTGTTCGTCAGCAATCGCGTGGCGCCGCCGGTCGATCTGGCGTTCGTGCAAGACCGATGGGCGCGGCGGCTCTGGACGGCGTTCGGGACCGGCCTGGTCCTGTTCGTGTTGTTCCTGACGCACGTGAACCGGACTGGGCCCAAGCCGTGGCTTGTCGGCACGGAGAAGTCGTCGCTCTACGGCGTCTGGAAGGTCGAACGGATGGTCGTCGATGGTGTCGAGGTCGCCGAGACCGACGTGACGCGGTGGCGGTATCTGGCGATCGATCGCGGCAAGGACGCGTGGGTGCGCGAGGTCTCGGGCACGCGGCGCGGGTTCGAGTTCGTGCTCGACGAAGGCAAGCTCGAGGCGCAGGTGAAGGAACGGCGTGACGGCAAGCTCGGCGATGCCGATGCGTGGACGATCGTGCGCGGCAGCAAGATCGGGCCGGTGGATGTGCCGCTGCTGCTGCGCAACGAGGATCGCGCGCAGCAGCGGATCGGGCCGCGGCCGTCGCTGACGGTCAAGGGCACGTGGCGCGGCAAACCGTTCGAACTGGAAGTCGTCGCGAAGCGGTTCCGGCTGCAGACGGGGTTCCGGTTGCGGCAGGAGCTGCCGGACTTCTGGTGATCCGTGGTGTCCGCCTGGAAGGGCGCCTTCGGGCTCCAGAGGCCCCGGCGCCTTGGGTTGGCAGTTCGGCTCTTGCAGGATGCAGAGACTCTTCGTCAAGCGGGCCTCGAACGGGCTCGCTCCCTGGTCGCTCGCGGACTCGAGGATCTGGATCGCGGCGCCGTGATCGACGGCAAGACCTTCTTCGCCAGCTGGGCGGCCAGCCACCGCAAGCGGCGGCAGGCGACTCGGCGTCGCGGCAAATGAGGCTGCAGTTGTCGCGTCGGCGGCGCAGGACCTGGAGGCGGTCGATGGCTACACGATCGAGCAGTTCGGGCTGGTCCAGGCGGGCCGGCTGCGCATTGCCTTTGCCAAGACGCTGCAGCGCTTGTTGCGTTTGCCGCGGTCCGGACGGGTGCTGCCGGAATTGGCGCCGGATGAACGCGAACTCCGGGCGATCTCGGTGCAGCGAACGTTCGTGGTCGCCTACCAAGTCACCCCGAAGGACCTGCGCGTGGATCGCGTGTTACACGGGGCTCGGGACCTGCCGTTCGAGTTGCGCACGGATTCCGGCCTCGACTGAACGGTCTCCGATACGGCCGCCTACCAGCTCACATCCCAGACCAACTCGTCCCCCTTCTCCAGCGCCGTCTTCACCGGCACCACCAGATACGCCCGGTTGCGCTCATACCCCGCATCCACCCCACGCCCCGTCGGCCGCACCGACGAACCGACGATCTTCGTCCCCTCAGGCAGCTGCACTTCGATCCGGACATCACCGCCGATCTCACGCGTCTTGCCGGTGGGATCGTAGACCCGAGCCATGGCCTGCCGTTCCGCGAGCCCCGGCACGAACCCAGCGACCCACGCCGCCCCGGCGCCGACCTGCACCGTCGTCCGCAGCATGTCCGGACCGCCGCCCGAGCTCCGCAAGAACTGGATCGAGCCATCGCCTAGCTTCAGATCGTTGACGGCAGTGAACCGACCCTGCGAACAGCACAGGTTCGCCCGCGATTCCCACGCGATTCCCTGCGTTTTCGACTCGCCCGGTCCCATCGTCAACGTCTGCTGCAGCGACCGCGTCGTCACCACGCCGGAGCCGTCCTTGGCCAGCAGAATGTGCACGCCGACCAGCTCGCCACTCGAGCATGCCGCGAGCAGGAACGACGACAAGAGCAGCAGCAGGAGGCGATTCATCAGACCTGATCTCCGCCGCATTCACGGCCGTAGAGTAGGGAAAATTTCCGCGAACGGATCGATCGCAGCGAGCCTTGCCGGCACGACCCCTGGTGTCTCCACCGAACACCACGGCACCGAACTGCTACCGGCAGTGTGGTGATCAGTGGTGAAGATGGGGGATAGCGGGTTGTAGCGGGGAGGAAGAAGGTTGCAAAAGGGAGAAGAGGGGATAATCTGCTCTTCATGCACGAGGGCGACAGCTCTCGGGTTCCGGTTCGATGACAACCTACTTCGGCACCTCCGACCACACCCTCGATGAAAAGGGCAGGCTGATCCTGCCCGGGCGCATCGTGGACAAGGTCGCGCGGGAGGAGTGGGGTTGGTACCTGAGCGCCGGACTCGATCGCTGCCTCTTGCTGCACGACGCGGACGGATGGGCCGAGTTGACCAAGCGGTTGGGCCAGAGTGTGCCAGGCAGCCGTGCACACCGGGCGCTCTGCCGGCGGTTCCTCGGTCATTCCGAAAAGGTCGTGCCTGACAACACCAAGCGCATCCGCATCCCGGATGCATTGATGCAGTACGCCGGGCTCGAGGCGAGCAAGGGCGTGGTGCTGGTGAGCACGGGCAAGGTCACGGAGATCTGGGCCCCGGGCAACCTCAGCACCTCGCTCGCCGAGGCCACGGTGGACGAAGAAACGCTCTTTGCAGAACTGATCGGAACCAGCAAGCCGTCGGTGTCCTTGGGGACATGACGTGGCACGGCACCCACGGTCAGGGTGCCGGTTCGAACGTTGCCGCCGGGCGGTCATGGGAGGCAACGGATGAACATACACGACACCAACCAGGGCAGGAACGACGAGGACGCGTCTAGGCAACGCGTCCACGTGCCAGTCCTGCTCGCGGAGGTCCTGGAGGTCCTGGAGCTGACGCCAGGACTCCTGGTCATCGACGGCACGGTGGGCGCCGGTGGGCACGCGACACGGATCGCGCGCGCACTGGGCCCAACGGGGCGATTGCTGGGTCTGGATCGGGACAACGAGATCCTGGCCTGCGCGCGGGCGGCCTTCGCCGAGAGCGAGAAGGATGCTGGCGGGCAGGCCGGGGTCTCGTTGGTTCACCTTCCGTATTCCCGGATGCAGGAAGCGCTCGCCGCGATCGGTCAGTCCGCGGCGGATGCGGTCCTGCTCGATCTGGGTGTCAGTTCCATGCAACTGGACCGACCGGCGCGAGGCTTTTCGTTCATGGCCGATGGGCCACTGGACATGCGGATGGACCCCACGGCCGAGCTGACGGCCGCTGCGTGGCTGCATGCCGTCGGCGAGGAAGAGCTCGCGAACGCCATCTACCGGCTTGGCGACGAGCGCTACAGCCGGCGGATCGCGCGCGCCATCGTCGAGGAACGACGGCGGACGCCGCTGCGCCGCACCGGCCAGCTGGCGGAGCTGGTCGTGCGCGCGCTGCCGGCGCATGCCCGGCGCGGCCCGATCCACGCGGCGACGCGGACGTTCCAGGCCATCCGGATGGTGGTGAACGACGAACTCGGCGAGCTCGAGCGCGGGCTGCTGGCGGCGCGCGACTGTTTGAAGCCAGGTGGTCGGCTGGTGGTCATCTCGTTCCACAGCCACGAAGACCGGATCGTCAAGCACTTCCTACGCGAGCAGATGCAGGTCATCACCAAGAAACCGATCACGGCGGGCGAGCCGGAGGTGCGCGAGAACCCGCGCGCCCGGTCGGCCAAACTGCGCTGCGGCAAGAAGGGGGAAGCGGCATGAAGTGGGTCCTGGCAGGGCTGGCGTTCGCGCTCGCGGTCGGTCTGGCGATCGGCACGGCGGCGATCCGCGCCGAGAACACGCGCGAACGGCACCGGCTCGAGATCGAGTACCGGGCGGTGCAGGACCGGGTGCTCGAGGCGCGACGACTGGCGGTCGCGACCATGCAGGATGGCACGCCGGAGAAACTGGCGGCAGCGCTGCGCGAACTGCTGAAGCGGCAACGCGAGCGGGAGGCGCAGCAGTGGGACTGAGCCGAGGCGAGCTGCTGCGCGTGCGGATGCTGTTCGCCGGGCTCGGTGTCGTACCGGTGTTTCTGGCGGGCTGGCTCGGCTGGCTGCAGGTGCTGCAGGCCGGCGAGCTGCAGCGCGGCAAGGACCAGCAACCGTTGCGGTTGTCGGGCGAACTGGCGAACGCGCAGCGCGATGCGTTCGAGACGGTGCCGGGGCCGCGGGGCACGATCGTCGATCGCCAGGGCCGCGTGCTGGCACTCGACTGCGAGGTCTACCAGGTCCGGGCGCGGCTGCGCGTGCCGACCGAGAGCCGACGCGATTGTGCGCTGGTGCGGCAGTGGATCGACACGATCGGCGGCGAGTTCGCGGCGGCGCTGGCGCTCGACCCGCAGCTGGCCGATCGCGCCGAGGCGCGCAAGGCCCAGCGGCAACGACTGGATGAGCGGCTGACCCGCGCGTTCGCGCTCGATCGGCTGCCGGCCAGTGGCAAGGTGCCCGCCGAGGCGGTCCTGCGCGCGGACATCCTGATCGACAACGACGTCGACGTGCTGGCCGTGGTCGAAGCGCTGCGCAAGATCGACAGCAGCCGCGACAGCGTCGCCCTGGACCTGCAGATCGACCACCGTCGCGTCCATCCCGACGATGACATCCCGTGGGGGCTTGTCGGCTTCGTCAAGGACGTCAAGATCCAGGATCCGCGGAATCCGAAGGGCTCGATCTACGTGCCGGTCGGCAAGATGGGCATGGAGTCGCTGGCGGCGATGCTGCCCGGCGAAGCCGCCGGTCGCCGGTTCTTCCGCGACTCGGTCGAACGCCCGTACTTCTTCGGTGCCGGCGCGCAGCAGGCGAAGCCCGCGGTGTTGCACAGCACGATCGACCTGGAACTGCAGAAGGAGGCGACGCGCGAACTCGCGACGCAGGCCAAGGCCGCCGGCAGCGATGGCAAGTCGCGGGAACCGGCGTGGGGTGCCCTGGTCCTGGTCGACATCCCGACCGGTGACGTGCTGGCGGCGGCGAGCTGGCAGCGCGACGTGCGCGATCCGAAGGCGGCCGCGTTCACGCCGCTGCAGAACCTGTACGAGCCCGGCTCGATCGTCAAACCGCTGGTGTTCGGCTACACGCTGGCCAAGGCTGGCCTCGACTGGAACGACACGTTCGATTGCACGTCGACCGGCGGCGATCACCGCCGCACCGTCGAGGAGACTGGTCGCGTGGTGCGCGACGACCACGCCTGCGGTCCGCTGACGCCGCACGGCATCCTGGTCAACAGTTCCAACATCGGCGCCGTCAAGGTCGGCTCGCTGCTGTCGCGCGAACAGTGGCGCGACTACATGGACTTCATCGGCGTCGGCCGCACGCTCGGGTTGAACCTGCCGTTCGAACGGGTCGGCACCTGGAACGACGAGTCGTTCGATCAGTCGCGACCGCTGAAGTCGTTCCGCAAGTGGACCGCGAGTTCGTTCAGCTTCGGCTACGAACACCAGGTGTCGGCGCTGCAGATGGCGCGGGCCTACCTGTCGCTGCTGTCCGGCAGTCGGCGCGAGCTGCGGCTGTACCGAGCGCTCGAGCTCGACGGTCAGCGGCACGAAGTGCCGCCGGCGGCGAGTGCACCGCAGGAGCTCGGCCCGGCGGTCGTCGACGCCGTGCGCGCGGCGATGGTGGATGTTGTGAGCAATGATCCACACGCGACCGGCTACCACTTGCACCGGCGGATGCTGAAGGACCTGGGCCTCGATCTGCACGGGCTGATCGCCGGCAAGACCGGCACGGCCGTGAGTTCGACGGTGATCCAGGGCAAGGGCACCGTGAAGGTCAAGAACGCGAGCTTCGTCGGTTATGCACCGGCGGACGCGCCGCGGTTCCTGGCCGTCTGCGTGCTGCAGCGGGACGATGATGCGCGGTTCTACGGCGGCAGCTATGCTGCGCCGCCGGTCACCCGGTTGTTGCTGACGGCGATGAAAGTCGACGAGCTCCGCCGGGAACGCCAGGAACCGCAGGTCAGTGCGACACCTGGTGGATCAGGCTGGAGCGGCGTGGCTCCGGAGACAACAGAGGCAGGGCGGTAATGACAGAGCTGGCTTACCCGTCCGGACTGCCGTCCGGCCAGGGCTACGTGCGTTTGCGCGAGTTCAGAGACGTGCTGCAGCCCAAGGACGTGCTGCGGTGGCGTGACCTCGCTGTCGACGGTCTTTCGTTCCACTCGACCGAAGTGCGGCCGGGCAACCTGTTCTTCGCGATCAAGGGTGCGCGTATGGACGGCACCGTCTACGCGCAGCAGGCGGTCGCGCGCGGAGCCGTGGCGATCGTCGCCGAGGAGCCGCTGCCGGTGGCGGTGCCGGTGCTGATCGTCGCCAACGCGCGGCAGGCGCTCGCCGATGCGGCGCGCTACTACTACCGCGATCCGTCGCGGGCCGTATCGGTGATCGGCATCACCGGCACCAACGGCAAGACGACGACCGCGCACTTGACCCGCGCCTGCCTGCAGGCCGATCGGCGGCAGTGTGGCCTGCTCGGCACCATCGCCTACGAGTTCGGCGGTCGCAAGATCCCCGCATCGAACACGACGCCCGATCCGGTGCGAATCCACGGTTACCTGCGCGAGATGGCCGATCGTTTCGCCAGCGCGTGCGTGATGGAGGTCAGCAGCCACAGCCTCGATCAGGATCGGGTTCGCGGTGTCCGCTTCGCGACGGCGGTATTCACCAACCTGACGCAGGATCACCTCGACTACCACAAGGACATGGCGAGCTATGCGGCGGCCAAGGCGCGGCTGTTCGCCAGCTTGCAGCACGGCACCTGCGCGGTGCTGTCGCGCGATGATCCGGCCTCGGCGGTGATGGCTGACTCGTTGCCGCCCGGCGTCCGCGTGCTGTGGTTCGGCCTGGCGCAAGAAGCCGACGTCCGGGCCGAGGACGTCCAACTCGGTCCCGATGGCACGCGGTTCTGGCTGGTCATGCCGAACGGTCGGGTCGAGATCTTCCTGCGGCTGGTCGGACTGCACAACGTGCAGAATGCGCTGGCGGCGGCGGCAGCGGCGTTGTCGCTCGGCGTCAGCGAATTGACCGTTGCGTCGGCGCTCGAGGATGCGCGGCCGGTGCCCGGTCGGCTCGAACTCGTCGAAGCGCCGCTGAATCAGCGGCTCGGCCCGGTCCGCGTGTTCGTCGACTATGCGCACACTCCGGATGCCCTCGACAAGGTGGCGGGCTGCCTGCGCGAGTTGTCCGAGGGTCGACTGCTCGTCGTGTTCGGTTGCGGTGGCGACCGCGATCGCAGCAAGCGTGCGCCGATGGCTGCCGCAGTGGCCAGGCATGCGCATGTCGGCTACATGACCAGCGACAACCCGCGGTCCGAGGATCCGAACGCAATTCTCGACGAGATGGCAGTCGGGGTGCCGGCGGGAGCGGTGTTCCACCGCGTGGTCGATCGCGCCGAGGCGATCCGCCTGGCCGTCGCCGACGCGCAGCCCGGCGACACCGTGCTGATCGCCGGCAAGGGCCACGAGACCTACCAGGTGTTCAAGGACTCGGTGGTGCCGTTCGACGATCGTCAGGAAGCTGCGCGCGCCCTCGCCGCGAGGGAGGCAGGATGGTTGCACCGATGAACCCCGCGCGCCGCAGCAAGGCCAGTCGACGGCGCCTGCGCGTGGCGCGTTCTGCGCGCGGGTCGTGGTTGACGCCGTCGGCGATCGCGCGGGCGACCGGCGGTGAGGTGCTGGGCCGCGGTCGGCTCGGCGACGGTGTCACCACCGATTCGCGCGCCGACTGCGCCGGCAAGCTGTTCGTCGCCCTGCGCGCGCGCAACCACGATGGCCACGATCCCTCGTCGCGGCGATCCAGGGGCCGCGCGCGGCGTGCCTGGATCGATCGCCCGTTGCACGAGCTGGTCGGTTTCGACCGCACTGCGCCAAGCAACTGCGCCGTTCGTCGTGCGCGTGGCCCGACACCGGCAAGGCGCTGCTCGACCTCGCCGCCGAACACCGCCGGCGCCACCGCGCGCGCGTCGTCGGCATCACCGGCTCGTGCGGCAAGACCTCGACCAAGGAGTGGCTTGGTGCCGTGCTCGCCAAGGCGATGCCGACCGTGCGTTCGCCCGGCTCGTTCAACAACCAGATCGGCGTGCCGCTGACGCTGCTGCTGATCCGGCCGGAGACGCGCGCGGCGGTCGTCGAGATCGGCACCAATGCGCCCGGCGAGATCGGCCAGCTGACCGCGATCGCCAGTCCGGATGTCGGCATCGTCACGTGTGTCGCGGCGGCGCACTTGCAGGGCCTCGGCTCGGTCGAGGGCGTGGCGCGTGAGAAGGCCGGCCTGCCGATGGGCTTGCCCGAGGACGGCCTCTGCATCCTGAACGGCGACGACGCCGCCTGCCGGGCGATGGCCGAGACGGTGCCAGGGCGCAGGTGCAGTTCACCGAGCGTGTCGCGGACCGCGGATTGGTTCGCCACCGACGTGCGCTTCCACGCGTTCGGCACGACGTTCCGCCTGCAGGGCGAACGCCTGGTGACGCTGCCGCGCCTCGGCACCCACAACGTCTACAACGCGCTGGCGGTGATCGCCGCCGCGAGCCACCTCGGGGTCGCCGAGGAACAGATCCTGCGCACGCTGGCGGCGGTGCCGTCGGCGGCGCGGCGGCTCGAGCCGAAGCTGGCCGGTGGCGTCACCGTCTTCGACGACACCTACAACATGAACCCGCAGTCGGCTCGCGCCGGCCTGCAGGCGCTGGCGGGCATCCCTGGGCCAGGGCGACGCATCGCGGTGTTCGGCGAGATGCTCGAACTCGGCGACCACAGCGCCGCGTTGCACCGGGAACTCGGTGGCGAGGTGCTGCGCACCCGCCTGGACGTGTTCGCTCTGCGTCGGCGGCGGTAGCGGCCATTGCCGAGGGCGCGGTCGCGGCCGGCATGCCAGCGGCTGCGGTGCACGAGGTCGCGGACGTGGCGGCGGCGCTGGCGACGTTGCTGTCGCTGCTGCGCGATGGCGACCGGGTGCTCTGCAAGGCGTCGCGCCGGGTGGCGCTCGATCGGCTGGTCGACCAGTTGATCGCCAATCTGTCAGCCCGGCGGCGGGCCTGCGGCGATGGAGTGCAACTGACCGATGATCCACTGGCTCGCGCCCTGGCTGTTCTCGGAGGACGTGTGCCGCCTGTTCGGCTACATCTCGTTCCGTGCCGCCGGCGCCGCGCTGACGGCGTTCCTGTTGGCGGTGTTCGTCGGCCCGCTGGTGATCGCGTGGCTGTCGCAGCTCGGCATCCGTGAGCGCACCGACGGCACGGGCTCGCTGACGCTCGACAGACTGCACGCGCACAAGAAGGGCACGCCGACGATGGGTGGCCTGTTCGTGGTCGGTGCGCTGCTGGTCGCCGGAATGCTGTGGCTGCGGTTCGACGGGTTGTTCCGGTTCTCGCTGCCCGGCCTCCTGCTGGTCGGTGGCTTCGCCGCGGTCGGCTTCTGGGACGACTGGGTCAAGCTCCACAACCCGAAGAAGCGCGGCATCGGCAAGCGTGAGAAGCAGGGTGCGCTGACGCTGGTCGCGCTGTTGGTGTCGCTGTGGCTGCTCGGGCCGGCGGGTCTCGAAGCCGCGGCCAACGGCCCGCATCTCTACATCCCCTTCTTCAAGGACGTCGCTCGACCTGTCGGTTGGCTCGGCATCCCGTTCGTGCTGCTGGCGCTGCTGGTGCTGACCGGCGCCGCCAACGCCGTGAACTTGACCGACGGCATGGACGGTCTCGCCACCGGCTGCATCGCCACTTCGGCGATCGCCTACGCCGCGATCACCTACTTCGTCGGCCACAGCGAACTGTCGCAGTACCTGCTGGTCGCGCACGTGGCTGGCGCGGGCGAGATGACGGTCATGATGGGGGCGCTGCTCGGCGGCGCGCTCGGCTTCCTGTGGTTCAACGCCGCGCCGGCGCTCGTCTTCATGGGCGACGTCGGCAGCCTCGGCCTCGGCGGCGCGCTCGGCTACGCCGCGTTGGTCAGCCGCACCGAACTCGTGCTGCTCGTGGTCGGCGGTGTGTTCGTCGCCGAGGCGTTGTCAGTGATGGTGCAGGTGGCGTCGTTCCGGATGCGCGGCAAGCGGATCTTCCGCTGTGCACCGCTGCATCATCACTTCCAGTTCGGCGGCATGCCGGAGACCCGCGTCGTCGTGCGCACGTGGGTCGTCTCCGCGCTGCTGGCGTTGTGCAGCCTGGCGCTGTTCAAGGTGCGCTGATGACGGCGATCTCCGGGAGCCGCCAGCCGATCGAGGCAAGGTCCAACCGCAGCCATCTGCGCGAACTCGACTGGCTGATGCTGGCCACCGTCGGGCTCTGTTGCCTAGGCCTCGTGATGGCGGTGTCCGTGCAGGGTGCCGATCCGGACGTCGGGCCGATCCAGGCGATGAAGCAGCAGGGCGGCAAGCTGTTCGCGGCGCTGGCGGCGTTCCTGGTCGCGGCGTTGACGCCGATGCAGTTGGTCCGGCGCGTCGCACTGCCGGCGTTCCTGGTCGCCACCGTGCTGGCCTGGGCTGCCCCTGGTGATCCCGGCGCCGTGGAAGGGGCCTACCGCTGGATCCAGATCGGGGCCTGCCAGTTCCAGCCGGTCGAGCTGGCGCGCTTCTTCCTGATCTCGTCGGTGGCGTGGATGCTGGCCCGCGCCGGTGACAACATCCGGACGTTCTGGCGCGGCTTCGCGCCGCCGATGGTCTGCGCCGGCGTCGTCGCCGGTGGCCTGCTGCAGCAGCCCGATCACGGCAGTGCGCTGATCGTGCTGTCGTTGGCCGCGATCCTGTCGGTCGTCGCCGGGGTCCGGATGCTGCACTTCCTGCCGTTCGGTGTCGCCGGTCTGATCGGTTTCGGCGCGCTGGCGATCCAGCATGGCTACGTCGTCGATCGCCTGACCGGCTTCCTGCAGGTCAAGCCGGCATCGCAGGTCGGGCAGTCGCTGGTCGCGATCGCCGCCGGCGGACCGTTCGGCCGCGGCCTGGGCCAGGGCTGGATGAAGATGGGCTTCGTGCCCGAAGCGCAGAACGACTTCGTGTTCGCGATCGTCGCCGAGGAACTCGGCTACGTCGGTTCGCTGCTGGTGCTCGCGCTGTTCACCGTGATCGGCGTGGTCGGCTACCGGCTGGTGTGTAGGATCCGCGATCCGTTCCTTCGGTTTCTGGTGTGCGGCTATTCCCTGATGCTCTGCATGCAGGCGGCGGTGAATCTGCTCGTGGTCAGCGGGTGGGCTCCGGCCAAGGGAATCGATCTGCCGTTCGTCAGCACGGGTGGCACCAGTCTGGTGTTCGGCCTGGCGGCGGTCGGTCTGATCGGCAACGCCGCGCGCCAGGACCTCGGGTCGCAAGTTGCTCTGGGTGGTTCTGTTCCTGGGAGGCAGTGATGGGTCAGCTCGAGAAGTACGGTCTCTACGTCCTGGTGCTGTTGGCGTTCTTGATCATCGGGGTCGCGATCTGGGGCAAGCCCAGCGAAGCCGGCGGCGGCACGCCCAACAACGCGTTGAGTGCAACGGGAACACCGCCGAAGTCGCCGGCCGCGAATGGCGGCGGTGGACAGCCCGGCGGCAACCAGCCGGCGAACGGCATCACCGGCAACCCGGCCAACGGCGGCCAAGGGAGCTCTGGCACCGGGGTTACGCCCCAGGCGCGCGATCTGTCCAAGGCGCTGCAGCAGGCTCCGGCGGTCGAGCCCAAGAAGGACGATGCCAACAAGGGCGGAGGTGGCGGCGGCACCGACAGCAACAAGACGGCCGGCGACTCTGGTGGGCCGACCAAGGCGCCGAGCGCCGAGGAGCAGAAGCGGCCGGACTACACCGTGAGGACCGGTGAGTCGTTCGAGCGCATCGCGCGCGAACAGCTCGGCCATGCCGGCATGTCCGGCGAGATCGCCAAGCTGAACAGCAAGATCGAACCGACGAAACTGCGCGCCGGTCAGGTGATCGCCTTGCCCTCAAGGCCGAGGTCGCGGCCTGGAAGGCGGCGCGCACGCCGAAGAAGGCTGACGGCGAGCCGAAGGTCGCCGACCCGAAGACCAGCAAACCGCAACCGGCCGTTGCCGCCGACAGAGCTGCCGCCGGGAAAACGACGTACACCGTGGCCCGTGGCGACACGTTCGAGGGCATTGCCCGGCGGGTGCTGGGCGACCCCAAGCGTGCCCGCGACATCCAGGAGCTGAACCCGAGCGTCACGGCCACGTCGATGAAGATCGGCACCGTGCTGAAGATGCCCGGCAAGTAGGTCGGCGATGGTCAAGCGCGTTTGTCTGGTCAGCGGCGGCACCGGCGGGCATCTGATGCCTGCGCTGGTGCTGGCCCGTGCGCTGCGTGAACGTGGTCACCAGCCGTTGCTGGTCACCGAGGGCCGTGAGGTCGAACGCGAGTTCCTGCAGCGCGAGTCCGGCGGAGTCGAAGAGCTGGACCTGCCGGCGGAGAAGGCGAACCGGCTGCTGCTGCCGCTCTGGTTGCTGAAGACGACCGTGCGCGCGCGCCAGTTGTTGGCCGAACGCGAAGTCGATTGCGTGGTCAGCACCGGCGGCCGGCCGTCGGTGCCGATGGGGCTGGCCGCGAAGAGCCTGGGTCGGCCGTTGTTCCTGCTCGAGCAGAACGCGGTGCCGGGCCGCGCCAACCGCTGGCTGCTGCCGTTGGCACGCTGCATGTATCTCGGGCTGCCGACCGGCCGCCCCAGCGATCGCTCGTTGTTGACCGGGACGCCGCTGCGGCCGGAGATGTACCGGGTCGATCGCGCGACGGCCCGGCGGGAACTCGGGTTGGCCGAGGATCGTCCGGTCGTGCTGGTGACCGGCGGCAGTCAGGGGGCGCAAGCACTGAACACGATCGTACCGGCCGCGTTGATCGCGCAGGAACCGCCGTTGCAGGTGCTGCACCTGACCGGGCTCGGTCGCGATGAGGCGGTGCGGCGGGCGTACGCACAGGCCGAGACCGGCACCACGGCGATCGTCCGGCCGGTGGCGATGGACATGGACCGGATGCTTGGCGCCGCCGACCTGGTGATCTGTCGCGGCGGCGGCACCACGGTGGCCGAACTGATGGCGGCCGGCCGGCCGGCGTTGATCGTGCCCTACCCGCACCACCGGGACCGCCAGCAGCTGCACAACGCCGAAGTGCTGGCGCGCGCCGGCGCCGCGCGGATTCTCGCCGAGGCGAGGATGGACGTGACCTCGCTGACGACCGCGGTGCGCGAACTGCTCGCCGACGCCGGACAGCTGCAGGCGATGGGCGAGGCGGCGCGTGGCCTCTGTTCGCAGGATCCGACCGGAACGATCCTGGCCGACATGGCGGCGCGCGGAGGGCTCGGATGAGCTTCGCGTCGCCGCGGTTCCACATGGTCGGAGTGGCTGGTTCTGGCATGAGCGGCATGGCGCGGCTATTGCGCGGCATCGGCAGCGACGTCAGCGGCAGTGATTCCGCCGACGGTCCGGTGCTGCAGCGGCTGGCTCAGGACGGCGTCGTCGCCTGGGCCGGTTGCCAGCCGCAACGCATCGAGGGTCGCGATGGCTACGTGATCCGCAGCGCCGCGGTGCCGCCGAACGACCCGGAGGTCCAGGAATGCGTCCGCCGCGGCTTCACGGCGCTGCTGTATGCCGAGGCCGTCGGCCGCCTCAGTGAGGGGCGTCGCACGCTGGCGATCGCGGGTACTCACGGCAAGACCACGACCACCGGTCTGACGGTGGCGGCGTTGCGGGGCGCCGGCATGGACCCGTCGCACCTGATCGGCGGGGAGGTGCCCGAACTCGGCGGCAACGGCCACGGCGGCCAGGGGCAGGAGTTCGTCGTCGAGGCCTGCGAGTTCAACCGCAGCTTCCACAACCTGCGACCGTTCGCCGCCGCGATCCTGAACGTCGATCACGACCATTTCGACTGCTATCCGTCGACCGACGACCTGGTCGATGCGTTCGCGGGTTACCTGGCACGTGTCCGGCCCGGCGGTACGGCACTGCTGGAAGAGTCGGTGCCGCGCGCGGTGCTCGACAATCTGCGTTCCGATGTCCGCATCCTGACGGTTGGTTCCGGCCTGTGGGCCGACATCCGTGCGGTCGATGTCCGCGATGACTACGGTCGCTTCGGGTTCACGCCGATGGTGCAAGGGCGGCGGTTGCCGCGCGTGCAGTTGTCGTTGTCCGGTCGCCACAACATGCAGAACGCGCTGTTCGCGCTTGGGCTGGCCCTTTGTGTCGATGCCGATTCCGCCGGCGCCTGTGCCGGTATCGGTGGCTTCGCCGGGGTCCGGCGGCGGTTCGAACTGCACTCGGGTCCGCGCGGCGGCATCGTCATCAACGACTACGCGCATCATCCGGCCGAGATCCGGGCGGTGCTGCGGACGGCACGGTTGCGCTTCCCCGGCCGGCGGTTGCTGGTGGCGTTCCAGCCGCATCAGTTCCAACGCACGCGTTGCCTGCTGCCACAGTTTGCCGAAGTGCTGGCCGAGGCCGAGCAGTCGGTCGTTGCCGACATCTACGGCGCGCGCGAAAGCGACGAGATGAAGGCGTCGGTGTCGGCCCACGATCTGGTGCAGGCCGTGCGCGATCGCGGTGGCCGTTGCGAAGCCGGCGGTGCGGTGCGGCAGCTGCCGGCGCTGGTCGGCGAGCTGCGCCGCGCCGACGATCTGGTGCTGGTGCTCGGTGCCGGCGACATCGATCAGGCGTTGGAGGGCATCGTCGGTGTCGTCTGATCTGCAGGTGGTGTTGCGCGGCATGCGTGGCGCGGTGCGACACAACGTGTCGCTGGCGGCGCTGACCCACCTCCGGGTCGGTGGGCCGGCCGAGTGGTTCCTGGAGCCGTTCGCCGAGGAGGACGTCGCCCTGGCGGTCGCCACCTGCAAGAGCCTCGATGTGCCGTTGCGGGTGCTTGGCGGTGGTTCCAACGTGCTGATCGCCGACACCGGCGTGCGCGGGGCCGTGGTGCATCTCGGCAACCTCAACCGGATCGTCCGCGACGGCAACCGGATCACCGCCGGTGCCGGCGTGACGCTGCCCAGCCTGCTGCGCGCCACCAAGGAAGTCGGACTCGCCGGGCTCGAGACGCTGACCGGCATTCCAGCCCAGGTCGGCGGCGCGGTCGCGATGAACGCCGGCACCCGCGACGGCGAGACGTTCGACCATCTGGTGTCGTTGACGGTGGTCGATGCGGATGGCGAGATTCGCGTGTTGCCGCGTGATCGTTGCCAGCCGCGTTATCGCGACGGGGGGCTGCTCGATCAGATCGTGCTGCAGGCGACGTTCGATCTCCGTCAGGACGATCCGAAGGCGATCTTCGAACGGTTCGCCGCATCGTTGAAGAAGCGCAACGCGACCCAGCCGGTCGCCCAGCGTTCGGTCGGCTGCGTGTTCCGCAATCCTCCCGGTGATGCGGCGGGCCGGCTGATCGAGGCGGCGGGCTGCAAGACGCTGAAGGCCGGTGGCATCGAGGTGTCCGGCCTGCACGCCAACTACTTCGTCAACCTCGCCGACGGCACCTGCCAGGACTTCCTGGCCCTGATGGCGGAGGTCCGGCGGCGGGTGCAGAGCCAGTTCGGCATCTGGTTGGAGCCCGAGGTCAAGATCTGGGGGCTGTAGCCCCGGGCCGGGGAGCAACGCGAGGGCACCAACGGCTGCTTGCCGGCGGTCATTCCGAGTACTCGGCGCGTCGTGCCGAAGTGCCCGACCTCCGCGCGACAGGAAACCGCCTTCGTGGTCCACAGAGCGGCCCGTCGTTCCGCCGGACTGTCCAGGAATACTGCATGAGCCTCTCTCGCGTCGCCTCCCGTGCCGTTCTCGGTCTCGCTTTCGCCGCCACCTCGATTGCCCAGGCCCCGCCGACGATGGCGCGCGCGCTCGAAGATCTGCTGCCGGCGTCTTCCTATGCGTGCTTCCGCTTCGGTGGCCTGGAAGCCTGCGCCAAGGCCGCCGACTCGACTGCCGTCGCCGAGATCGTGCGTTCGCTGCTCGAACGGCTGCCCGCCGAATTGCGGCAGCAGCACGTCGAAGGTCACCTCGAACAGGTCACCAACCAGGTGCAGAAGCAACTGCAACGGGTCGGTGTCGGGGTCGCCGATCTGCGCGTCGTGCTTGGCCGACCGATGGTGTTGGCGATCGGTCGACCGACGATCGAGGGCATGGGGCCGTCGGTGGCGTTGGTCGCCGACATCGGCCCGGCCGGCGAGGCGGCGCGGCGGCTGCTGGCCGCGTTCGAAGCGATCGCGGCGCAAGAGGGTCACGGCGCAGTGACGTTCGCCGACACCGACGTCGATGGCGTACCGATGCGGGCGATGAACATCCACGACGGTCCGACGGTCGTCGCCGGCGAAGTCGACGGCTGCCTGGTGATCACCAACAGCCGCCGTTATCTGCGCGACATCGCCGCGGTCAAGGCTGGCAAGGCGCCGTCGCTCGCGAAGGGCAGCAACCTCGGCGCCGCTGCGGCGCGGTTGCCGGTGCCGGCACTGGCATCGTTGTTCCTCAACACGCAGCCGTTGATGTCGATCCTCGACCCGGTGCTCCCATACGAGGCGACCGATCTGGGTCGCGCGCTCGGCGTCAGCGGCCTCGACAGCATCTATGCCGGCATCACCGGCGATGCCCACGGTGGCGCCGACGTGCTGCGCATCGGTCTCGCCGGTGACGAGAAGGGCATGCTGAAGGCTCTGGTCAGCGCGCCCGCCGACCTCGGCTTCGCCGCGCGCTGCTCGAAGAACACCGTCGCGTTCGCGGTCGGCAACCTCGACGTGCTCGCGGTCGTCGACGCGTTCCAGCGCTTCGCCGAGTTGTTGCCCGCGCCGGCCCGGGCCGAACTGCAGCGTGAACTGCCGCGCGACCTCGCGCGCGAGCTGCGCCAGCTCGGCACGACGCCGGAAGCGGCGCAGGCACTGCTCGGTTCGTTCGGCACCCAGTTCGGCATGGCCATGAGTCTCGAGGCCGGGGCGATGCCCAAGCCCGAACTGCTGTTCAGCCTCGCCGTCCGCAACTGGCAGCAGGTGACGCCGCTGCTTTCGCGTCTCGAAGCGATGGCGGCGCAGCAGGCTGGCGTCGAGTGGAAGTCGCGCAAGGCGGGCGAACGCACGATCCGCTTCGTCGACCTGCCGTTGCCGCAGGCCAACCTGCAGTTGTCGCCGTGCTACGTGCAGACCGAAGACTCGCTGCTGATCGCTTCCGATGTCGCAGCCCTGCTGCGCGCGCTGGGCCAGCACAAGAAGCCCGACGATGCGTTGGCGGCCCAGCCGGACTTCGCCACGGTCGCAAAGCGCTGCGCCGGCGCCAGCGGCGTGTTCCACCTGCGTCTGTTCCGGGCGGCCGAACTCGGGTGGCGTACGGTCGAGACGATGGCCTACCCGCAGATCGATGCGCACAAGGACCAGATCGGCATCGACAGCGAGGCGCTGCCGGATGCGGAGACGATCGCCAGGGCCCTTGGCACGATCACCTGGGCCGCCCATGTCGACACCGATGCAGTGATCCTGCAGAATCACGGCACGGTTGCCTTTGGCGCGATCCTGGCCGGTCTCGGCCGCGCCGTCGACGAGGTGCTGGCGCGCGCGGGCCGGCGGATCTTCTGAGTCGCTCGGCGGACGCGGACAGTGCCTACGGCGTGCCCATCACGCCGCCGGGGCCGCTGCAGGTCCTGGTCGCGAAGGGTCGCCGGCGGCTGCTGACGCAGCCTGGTTGCCGATCGTCCTCGCCGATCCGCCCGCCGAGTTGGAGTTCCGCTTGTTGCCGCGACCGCAGGCGGTGGGACTGCGCCCGGATGCCGTGACGACATGCAGCGGGTATCGTCAGGCGACCATGCGGCCGTTGCTGCTGTTGCTGGTTGTCCTGGCGCCGGCGTGTTCGTCGAGTCGGTGGTTTGCCCCGCGCGAGAACCTCAACGGCTCGTCGCTGACCGGTTTCCCCGCCGCGGTCTACCCGTTGGCCAACGGCGAGGACGTTCGTGGTGACGTCCGGATCTGGTCGGATGGGGCCATGGTCGAGGAGGCTCCGGGCGACGTCGACGTGACCGTGTTGCACGTCGCGTTCGAGATCGAGAACACCGGCTCGGCGCCGTTGGGGCTCGATCTGGATGGGCTTCGCCTCGACCGGGTGCAGCACGATGGCACAGCGGTTGCGCACCTGCGTCCGACCAGGGCGACTGGTGACAGCCTGGCTCCGCCCGGCGGTCGAGCCACCGTCCAACTCTGGTTCGAGCCCGGCGACGACGTGCGCCCGCGCGACATCGATGCGTTCGAGGTGCGGTGGCGTGTGCGAGCCGATCCGGTGGTCTTCGATCAGGTGACCCCGTTCGTGCCCTGGGTCCGGACCGATGCCTGGGACGAGTCGCCTCTCCGTTCGGGCATCGGGCTCGGGTTCGGCTTCAGCGCCTTTCGGTGGTGCCGCTAGAGGGCGGGCCGAGTCTCGCGGAGTTTCGTTGCCGGTTCTCCGTTCCCGCGCCCTTTTTTTGCCCTGATCTGCCGGTTGCTGATTGCAAGTCATGCCAGCCGGCAGGGTTGCAAGGCAAGCCCGCAGCGGCTATGGGATTCGCCCCCCGATGGGCGTCCCCGGACGTTCGCGGCCGCATTCCTCGCACACGTCGTTCACCTCGCTGACGGCGTGTGAGTCCTGTTGCTCGGAGACTGTTCAAGATGTCCGAACGCGAACCCATGATCGAAGCGATCGACCTGTGCAAGTACTACGGGTCCTTCGCAGCCATCGACCATCTCTCGTTCACGATCCGTCGCGGTGAGGTCGTGGCATTCCTCGGCCCCAACGGCGCCGGCAAGTCGACGACGATGAAGATCCTGACCGGCTATCTGGCGCCGACCTCGGGCACCGCCCGGCTGGCCGGCGTCGACGTCGTGCGCGATCGCATCCGCGCGGTCGAGAAGCTCGGTTACCTGCCGGAAAACGGCCCGTTGTATCCGGAGATGACGCCGCGCGAGCTGCTGACGTTCTTCGGTGAGGCGCGCGGCATGAGCCGGTCGCAGATCGGCGAGCGGCTCGATTTCGTGACGCATGAATGTGCCTTGCAGGACCTGCTCGACAAGCCGATCGGCAAGTGTTCGAAGGGCCAGAAGCAGCGCACCGGCATGGCGCAGGCGTTGTTGCACGACCCGGAAGTGCTGATCATGGACGAGCCGACGACCGGTCTCGATCCCAACCAGATCCGGCATGTGCGCGAACTGATCAAGAAGCTCGGCGAGACCCGGACGATCCTGCTGTCGACGCACCTGTTCCAGGAAGTCGAGGCGATGGCCGGCCGCCTGATGCTGGTCAACGACGGCAAGCTCGCCTTCGACGGCACGCCGGCCGACTTCAAGGCGCGCGGTCAGGGCCAGATGGACAAGGCCTTCCACGCCATGACGGGAGCCAACTGAAATGAACATGCACGTCATCTCGGCCGTCGCCCGCCGCGACCTGCGCAGCTGGTTCGGCAATCCGGTCGGCTACATCTTCATCGTCGTGTTCGTCGCCGCTTCGGTGCTGGCGCTGATGTGGTCGCGAGGGTTCTTCCAGAACAACCTCGCCAACCTCGACACGCTGAACGAGTGGTTCCCCAACATCGCGCTGGGCTTCGTCGCTGCGGTGACCATGGGCACGTGGAACAGCGAGCGCGCCAACGGCACGCAAGAACTGCTGTTCACGCTGCCGGCCGGTGACCTCAACCTGCTGCTCGGCAAGTACCTGGCGGCCGCCGGGGTCTACACGCTGTCGCTGGCGTTCATGATCGCGTTGCCGATCGGTCTGGCCATGCTGGGCAACCCCGACTGGGGCCAGATGTTCGCCAGCTTCCTCGGCTACTGGCTGTTCGGCCTGATGACCGTGGCGATCACGATGACCGGGTCGATGCTGGTCACCAACCTGGCCGTGGCGTTCGTGCTCGGCGGCTTGCTCGGCAGCGCGGTGATCTACTCCGGCTGGCTGATGTCGGTGCTGACCGGCAGTCCGTCCTGGGAGGTCGCTGGTCCGGTCGGCCAATTCCTCGAGTTCGGTCGCGGCATGGTGGCGCCGGCCGGCGTGTTGTTGTTCCTCGGCGTCGCCGCGGCGTTCCTCTACTTGAACCTTGTGCTGCTCGGTCGCCGCCACTGGCGACATGGCGAACTCGAGGGCGTGCATGGCACCGGCCGCTTCGTCAGCTTGCTGGTCGGCGCGATCGCGCTGGTCGTCGTGCTGGTGCGGATGTTGTTGCCGATCGACGCCACGGTCGAGCGGATCTACTCGCTCGGCGACGAGAGCCGCAAGCTGCTGGCGACGCTCGACTCGAACCGCCCGGTCTACGTGACCGCGTTCGTGTCGGCCGAGGTGCCTGAGCAACTGGTGGCGCCCAAGCGCAACCTGCTGAACCTGTTGGACCAGTTCGACGCCATCGGCGGTGCGGCGTTCGAGAAGGACATCAAGATCGTCGAGCCGTTCTCGCCGGAAACCGAGGACGCCGAGAAGAACTACGGCATCCAGCCGCGGGCGCAGCAGACCGACGAGGGCGGTGAGCTCCGGACCTGGACGGTCTATCTCGGCTTCGTGGTCCAATCGGGCACCGAAGAGGTCGTCGTGCCGTTCGTCGATCCGGGTCTGCCGATCGAATACGAGCTGACGCGCAGCATCCGGACGGCCAGCAACGTCGGTCGCAAGAAGATCGGCGTGCTGAAGACTGATGTCGAACTGGCCGGCGGGATGGATTTCCAGACCTTCAAGCAGAAGCCGCGCTGGCAGATCGTCGACGAACTGCAGCTGCAGTACAAGATCGAGAACGTCGACGCGACCAAGGACTACCCCGAAGGCATCGATGCCTTGGTGGTGCCGCAGCCCAACACGCTCGGGCCGGCCGAAATGGACCGGCTGAAGACCTGGATCACGGCCGGCAACCCGACGCTGCTGATCGAGGATCCGGCGCCGATGGAGGCCTGGCGCACGTCGATCGACGACAAGAAGGGCGGCGGCGGTCCGCAGGACATGTTCGGCGGCGGTGGCGGCGAGCCCAAGGGCGACCTGGTCGGCATGCTTGCCGGCTTCGGTATTGCCTACCAGCGTGGGGAGCTGGTCTGGGACACCTCATCGACGACCGTGTTCGGTGGCCGCTTGCCGTTCCTCGAGATCGTGTTCGTCGGCCCGGAGGGCATGGCCAAGGACAGTTCCATCACCAACGGTCTGCAGCAACTCGTCTGGTTGTGGGGCGGGCACGTGAAGGCCGCCGCCAAGGACGGTTTCACGTTCCAGCCACTGGTCAAGATGCCCGATCCGAGCGGCAATCGCGGTGTGCAGAACGGCACCATCCCGAAGCTGCAGGCGTTCCAGTTCGATGCGCCTTGGAACCCAGGTGGCCAGCCGAACCCGAACGTGCCGCACAAGCCCGCGGACGACGAGTTCATCCTGGCCGCCCGCGTCACCGGCAAGCCGGCCGAGGGGCAGCAGAAGGGGGTCAACCTGATCTATGTCGCCGACCTCGACATGATGAGCAACCAGATGTTCGCACTGCGTCGCCAGTCGCGGGACCCGAACCTGCGCTTCGACAACGTGCCGTTCTTGTTGAACTGCATCGACACCCTGGCCGGCGACGAGAGCCTGGTCGAATTGCGCAAGCGCCAGCCGGTGTTGCGCAAGCTGACGGCGGTCGAGGCCTCGCAGCACGACTTCGAGAAGAAGTGGGCCTTGGAACGGCAGCGTGCCGAGGAGGAATCCGAGAAGGCGCTGAAGGACGCCCAGGACAGCCTGGATGCCGCGGTGGCCAAGGTCAAGGACAACCAGGACCTCGACGAGATGGCCAAGGCGACGCAGATCGCGATTGCCCAGGAGAATGAGAACAACAAGTTCTCGCTGACCAAGGCGCAGATCGAGCGCGACAAGATGCGCCGCATCGAGCGGGCGGCGCACGAGCGCGAGAACGAGCGGCGGGCGATCCACAATGGCTTCCGCTTCAAGATGTTGCTGCTCGCGCCGATCCCGCCGCTGCTGTTCGGGCTGCTGGTGTTCTTCCGGCGCCGCAGCCGTGAATTGTCGATCGTGCCGCAGAATCGCAAGGTTGCAGGAGGTGTCGCGTGAACGAGTTCGTCAAGACCGGTGCGTTTGTCGGCGGGGCCGCGCTGCTGGTGCTGCTCGCCACCTTCACGGGTCCCAAGTCGCAGCCGCACGAGCTGTTCAGCGACGAGGGCGAGGCGTTCTACAAGGACTTCACCGACCCGGCGATGGCGACGGAACTCGAGATCACGCAGTTCGACGAGGCGTCGAGCTCGGTCCGCAGCTTCCACGTCAAGCAGGACGACAAGGGTCGTTGGACCATCCCCTCGCACGGCGGCTACCCGGCCGATGCGTCGACGCGGATGGGCAAGGCCGCGACGATGTTCATCGGCCTGACCAAGCAACGGGTGGTCACCGACAAGAAGGAGCAGCATGCGCAGTTCGGTGTGCTCGAGCCGGCGGCTGAAGGCATCGACACCAAGGGTCGTGGTGTCCGAGTCACCCTGCGGGACAAGAACGGCGGCGTGCTCAGCGACCTGGTGCTCGGCAAGGAGCTCGAGGGCAAGACCGACATGCGCTACGTGTGCGTGCCGGGCAAGCGGCACGTCTACTCGTGCAAGATCGCCGAGGACCTGACGACCAGGTTCTCCGAGTGGATCGAGACCGACCTGCTGAAGCTGCAGTCGTGGGACATCACCAAGGTCGAGTTCGACAATCACCGCGTCGACGAGCTCGCCGGCCGGGTCGTCAAGGGTGAGCAGTTCTGGGCCGCCAAGGACGATGCGTCCAAGTGGACCGTCGATGGCATGGATCCGGCCAAGGAGGATCCCAACGATGAGAAGCTGCGCGAGGTCACCGACACGCTCGGCCAGATCAAGATCGTTGGCGTCCGCCGCAAGCCGGCCGGGCTGACCCCGGACTTCGGTCTCGAGAAGGGTGTCGATCAGCAGCAACTGATGGAGATCCGGATGTCGTTGCAGCAAGCCGGCTACTTCCCGGCGGAGAACGGCGTCCACAGCAACGAAGGCGAGCTGCGGGTGCAGAACCGCAAGGGCCTGACCTACACGCTGCGCTTTGGCGAGATCGCCTACGGCGAGGGCGACGAGATCAGCTCCGGCGTCGCCGCTACGACCAAGCCGCCCAAGGACGGCGAGACCGGGCCGGTGCAGAAGGCCGGCAACAACCGTTACCTGATGGTCTCGGTGGCGTTCGATGAGAAGTTGTTGAAGGCGCCGACCGGTTTGCGGTTGTCCGACGACGACCTGAAGAAGCGCAAGGACGCGCGCACCGAGATCGAGGCGATCGTCAAGGCGATCGATGCGTTCAAGGAGAAGAACGACAAGAAGCTGCCGGAATCGCTGGCGAAGCTGACCGAGGGCGAGAACGCGCCGCTGAAGGAGCTGAAGAAGGACCCCTGGGGTCAGGACTTCGTGCTGCAGGTCACCGGCGAGACGTTCGCGGTGCTGAGCCACGGCGGCGACCAGAAGGAGGGTGGCGAAGGCACCTCGGCGGACATCCGTTCCGACAAGTTCGCGTTCGAGGACGAGCTCGACCGCGCGGCGTCGGACTGGAAGGCGCACGACACCAAGATCACCGAGGGCCAGAAGGAAGCGAAGACACTGCAGAACCGCTTCGGGCCGTGGTACTACGTGATCGACAAGGCGCTGTTCGACAAGCTGAAGCCGAAGAAGACCGACCTGGTCAAGGCCAAGACGCCGCCGGCCGACGCCAGCAATCCGACCGGCACCACGCCGCCGGGCGACAAGTAGCGCGTTCCACGCGGCGCTACCACTTCGTCGGGGCGGCGATCCGGGCCAGCCGATGCTGGGACGCGTGTGCCCGTGCATCGGCGATCGTCTTGGCGATCACCAGGATCGCCAGCAGCACGGTCGTCGAGCCGATCGCCAGCGTGACGAAAGCCCCGAGCAGCAGCGTCAGGTGCATCGCGACCACCCGTCGGTAGGGCGAGAACAGTACGACCTGCGCCGGTAGCCGTTCGCGTTCTCGCCCGATCAGCCAGTTGGCGACGAACGATACCGCGTGGCTGATGATGACACCGAGGACCGCGACGACCTCGCTGGTTCCGGTCAGCGAATCGAGCAGGCGCGCCGGCGCCTGCAGCGGAGAGAACGAGTCGCCGCGATCGCCGAACAGCAGCAGGAACACGAGGAACACGCCGTGCACGAACTGGAACAGTCCGAAGTGCACGCAGAAGAACACCGCCATGAACAGGCGTCCGCCCATCGGCAACGGCGGCCCGGCGTTCTCGACGGTCAGCAGCTTCAGCACCGTGAACACGCCGATCACCGCGGTTTCCAGCCAGTAGAGCGCCAGCACGGCGCCCATGTCCCACTCGAGGAACAGGGTGCCGACCAACGGGATGACGTTGGCGGCGATCAGCGCGAGCAACGAAACCGACATGCAGCCCACATCATCGATGCATCGGTGGCGTCCGCACCAGCGTGCAACGGCCGGTTTCCCGGGTCGCCGGCAAGATTGCCGACGACCGCGCACCGGGACGCGGTCCCCTCCGTATCATCCACCTCGAATCATGGTTGTCGTTCCCAAGTCGTGGCTGGCCTGGCTGGCCGTCGTGGCCGCCGCATCGCCGGCGTTGGCGCAAGGGCGTCTGACGCTGCAGGCCAGGTTCGAACCCGCGAGCGCGCCGCCGGGCGCCGAGATCAAGCTGGTGGTCGACGCCGAGATCGAGCCCGGCTACCACATCTACGGCGCGACCAACAAGGATCAGCCGACGAAGCTGCTCGTGCAGCAGTCCGGCGGCCTGCAACCCAAGGGCGAGCCATCGGTGCCGCTCGGCAGGTCGCATGATTCGTTCGGCGAGAAGAGTTTCTGGATCGAGGATTCGGCGACGCTGACACAGACGTTCGTCGTGCCGGCGAGCGCCGCGGCCGGCAAGCTGTCGGTGTCGGGCGTCGTTGCCCACATGGCATGCACGCCGGAAATGTGCGATCCGCCGGCGAAAGCGAAGTGGTCGGCCGAACTGACCGTGCTCGGCGGCGCGGTGCCGCCGCCTGGCCCCACACAGGATCCGGCCGTGCCACCTCCGGGACCGACGACGATGCCGCCGCAGGGCCGGTTGACCATCACCTCGCGATTCGAACCGTCGCGCGCAGCGCCCGGTGCCGAGATCCAGCTGATCGTCGAAGCCGAGATCGAGCCCGGTTATCACATCTACGGTGCGACCAACAAGGATCAGCCGACGAAGCTGGTCGTCCAGCAGGCTGCCGGTCTGCAGGCACAGGGCTCACCGTCGATCCCATTGGGCAAGCCGCACACATCGTTCGGCGAGCAGGCGTTCTGGATCGAGGACGTCGCCAGGATCACGCAGAAGTTCGTCGTGCCAGCCGATGCTGCCAACGGCACGTTCGAGGTCTCCGGCATCCTGCCGCACATGGCGTGCACACCGGAGATGTGTGACCCGCCGGCAAAGGCCACATGGAAGGCGAAGTTCGAAATCGCCGGCGCGGCGCCGAACGCGACGTCGGCACCGACTCCGACGACACCGGCAGCCAGTGGCAAGCAGGATCCGCCTGCCATCGTGGAAGGCGCGAAGCTGCGCTTCGTGCCGACGGTAACGCCGTCTCCGGCCCGGCCGGGCGAACGCGTGCGGCTGACGCTGGCCGTGACCGTCGACGAGGGGCATCACGTCTACGGGGATGCCGAGACTTCGGCGCCGAAGCCGTCGCTGATCGACATGCGCGTCGGTGGCCTGCGGTCCGATGGTCCGACGAGAATGCCGCCGGGCAGCAAGCACGGTGCCGACCAGTTCGCGACCTACGACCTCGAAGGGTCGTTCGAGATCAAGCAGGACTATGTCGTTCCGACCGATGTCGCGCCGGGCACGGTGACTTTGGCCGGAGCTTTGCAGTACCAAGTCTGCGACCAGAACACCTGCGACGAACTGACTGCGACCGGGTTCTTCGTGGCGTTGCCGATCGAGGCCGGGCCGGCTCGCGCCGAGCATCGCGCGCCGACCGAGACCCCACCGGTGAACGGCGATCGAGCGCCGACCGATGGCGGCCGCCAGCCGGCACTGCCCGCCGGCACCGCCGAACGGCTGCGCCAGACTGGCAGCATCGGCGATGGCAAGCTGCGGCAGCCGAGGTTCGCCAGCGGCGCTGCCGACCCGATGGCCGGCAGCCTGTGGGCGCTGATCCTGCTGTGCATCGGCGGCGGCCTGATCGCCCTGATCATGCCGTGCACGTACCCGATGATCCCGATCACGTTCAGCTTCTTCACCAAGCAAGCCGACGCGCGCGGCGGCAGGGTGTTGCCGCTGGCACTGACGTACGGCGCCGGCATCGTGCTGATCTTCGTCGTCATCGGCGTCGTTGTCGGCGAGGTGATCACGCAGTTCGCGGCCCACTGGGCGACCAACGTCGTCATCGGCGGCGCGTTCGTGTTCTTCGCGCTGTCGCTGTTCGGCTGGATCAACCTGCAACCGCCGGCCTTCCTGATGTCGGCTGCCGGCAAGGCCAGTTCGAGCGGTGGGCTGATCGGCGTGTTCCTGATGGGCGCCACGCTGGTGATCTCGTCGTTCACCTGCACGGCCCCGATCGTCGGTTCGCTGCTGGCGGGCGTCGGCAATGGCAGCACGTCGCGCTGGGAAGTCGCCGCCGGCATGGCCGCGTTCGGGCTGACGATGGCCGCGCCGTTCGTGTTCCTGGCGCTGCTGCCCGGCCGCGTCAAGGCACTGCCGCGGTCGGGAGAATGGATGAACACGCTGAAGGTGTCGCTCGGCTTCATCGAGCTGGCCGCAGCGCTGAAGTTCTTCTCCAACGTCGATGTCGCGCTGGGCCTGCATCTGTGCCCGCGCG
Source organism: Planctomycetota bacterium (assembly GCA_016713175.1). Taxonomy (GTDB): domain Bacteria; phylum Planctomycetota; class UBA1135; order UBA1135; family UBA2386; genus JADJPQ01. The sequence goes on along the minus strand of JADJPQ010000012.1, from coordinate 118,187 downwards.
AGGTGTTCCTGATCGCCTGGGCGTTCGTCTTCGTGCTGCTGGCGCTGTTCCTGTTCGGGTTGTTCAAGAGCAAGGGCGAGCCGGCCGAAGGCGTGTCGACGGCGCGCAATGGTTTCGGCATCGCGTCGCTGGCGTTCGCGTTCTACTGCCTGTTCGGCACGATGGGCTTCGAGTTGGATCGGGTGATGACTGCGTTCGAGCCGCCCTACCGGCTACGCGCCATCGAGGAACACGAAATCGTCAAGGACGACATCGAACTGGCGCTGCAGCGGGCGCGCGACCAGAAGAAGCAACTGCTGGTGAACTTCACCGGCTTCACTTGAGTGAACTGTCGGATTGTGGAAGGCGTGACCTTCCACGACACCGCGGTCGCCAAGCTGCTTCGGGATGGCTTTGTCGAGGCGCGCCTGCACATGGATGGCGAGGATGCGCTGCCGGCAGAGAAGTTCGCCCTGCAGCGCGTGCTGCAGCAGGAACTGATCGGCCAGGTCGCAGTGCCGCAGTACGCGGTGCTCGATGCCTCGACGGGCGAGTTCCTTGCCCGCCACCAGAATGTTGGTGCCCCGGGCCAGCAGTGGGCCACGGACTTCCAGGCACTGCTCGGTCGGTTCTGACCGGCCGCGTCGCGCCATTCGCAGATGACCTCGATTCCCCAGATGTCCACGACGGACAAGGAGCACGCATGCGGATCCCCGTGATGGCTGCGCTGATCCTGTTCGGATCGTGGTCGTCGCCACCGTTGCTGGCCCAGACGGGTCAGGAACCGGCGGCGTCGACCAGACCCGCGCAGGATCCGGTGGCCGAGTACAAGCAACTGGTCAAGGACCTCAACGCCGCGGTGTCGGCGCACCAGCAGAACCTCGAGAAGCTGATCGCCGAAGCCGAGGAAGCCGCCAAGGCCGGCAAGCCGATCCCGGCGATTCCGATGGTGCCGCCGACCAAGGAGTTCATCGATCGCGCGCTGACCCTGGCCGAAGAGTACGCCGGCAAGGGCGACGCCGTGCGCTTCCTGGTGTTCATCGTCAAGAACGCCACCGACGAGAAGAACGCGGTGATCAAGGCGTTCCGGACGCTGGTCGCCGAGCACACCGGCAGCCCAGATCTGGCCGGCGCCCTGCGGTTCCTCGGTCGGGCCGAACGCTTCATCGGCCGGCAGCGGCTGCTGGAAGGTCTGGCGATGATCGAGGCCGAGAGCAAGACGCCGAACGTGATCGCCAACGTGCATCTGCTGCGCGGCACGATCCTGTTCGAGAGTCCGGAGAACGACGAACAGCGCGCGGCGGGCATCGCCGACCTCGAGAAGGTCGCGACGGTGACCGACGACGAGGACCTGAAGAAGCAGGCCGCCGGCGTGCTGTTCGAAGCCCGGCACCTGGCGGTCGGTTGCCAGGCGCCCGAGATCGAGGCCCAGGACACCGATGGTGTCGCGTTCAAGCTCAGCGACTACCGCGGCAAGGTGGTGCTGCTCGACTTCTGGGGGTTCTGGTGAGGGCCCTGCCGGGACATGATCCCGCACGAGCGGTCGCTCGTGGAGAAGTGGAAGGGTCGCCCGTTCGCCTTGATCGGCGTCAACAGCGACGAGCATGACACGCCGGAGCAGCAGGCCGGGTTCAAGAAGCAGCTGCAGGACAACGGCGTGACGTGGCGGAGCTTCCGCAACGACAGCATCGCGCCGCCGATCGCCGACACCTGGCGCGTGCAGGGTTGGCCGACGCTGTACTACATCGACCACGAAGGCATCATCCGTCACAAGGACATCCGCGAGGAAGCCGAGATGGAACATGCGCTCGAGGAGATGATCACGGCCGCCGAGAAGGCGACGAAGAAGTGATCGCCGACGGCGGCGGCCGTAGGTTGTGCGGGCCATGAAGTCCGCCGGTCGCCGCCTCCCGTTCGTCCTGCTGTCGTGCCTGTGGCCGGCGTCCCTCGCCGCGCAGGATGCCGCCGCGATCCAGCTCGCGCTACAGCGCTTGCTGGCGACGCCCGAGCTGGCCGATGCCCGGATCGGCGTCGTCGTCGACGATCTCGCGTCCGGGCGCCGCCTGTGCGAACACGATGCCGGCAAGGGTTTCATGACGGCGTCGAACATGAAGCTCTTGACCGCTGCGGCGGCGCTCCAGACTCTGGGGCCGTCGTTCACGTTCGCGACCACGCTCGAGGCCGGCGGTGAGCTGAAGGAGGGTGTGCTGACCGGCGATCTGGTGTTGATCGGCGATGGCGACCCGTCGTTCGGTCAGGCCGCTGGCGTCGATCCGGTGGCCACGCTGGCCCCGTTCGTGGATGCCGTGCAACAGCTCGGGGTGCGGCGGCTCGAAGGTCGTATCGTCGGCGTCGACGACGTGCAGCACGATCAGGCGCTCGGCGAGGGCTGGCAGTGGGACTACCTGCACGAAGACTATGCGGCGCCGTTCGGTGGCCTGGGCTTTGCCGAGAACGTCGCCACGGTGTTCGTGAAGGGCGGCGGCAGCGAGGGGGCGGCGCCGGTGTTGCGGCTGGTTCCCGATGTCGGACAGTGTCGCGCCGTGTGTTCGCTGCGCTGCGGCCCACCCGGCAGCAAGACCGGACTGCAGGTGCGCCGGCAACCCGGCACCGCGGTGGTCACGATCACCGGCAGTGTGGCCGCCGATGCGGCCGAACAGCCACTCGTCGTCAGCGTCGAGAACCCAACCCGCTACGCGGCGCTGGCGCTACGTGCGGCGTTGGTGGCGCGCGGCATCGAAGTGCGCGGACCCGCGGTCGATGCCGACGATGTCGGCGGCTTGCCGGTGTCGGCCCGCCGGCAATTGTACGAACATCGGTCGCGGCCACTGGCCGAGATGCTGTGGCGTCTGCTCAAGGACAGCCAGAATCTGTGGGCCGAGCAGCTTTGGCGGACCGTGGCGCGCAAGGCCGTCGGGGCATCGGATCAAGGCGCGTGCGAGGGCGCCGTCGCCACCGCGTTGGCCGCGCTCGGCGTCGAGACCAGGGGAGTCGTGCTTGCCGATGGCTCCGGCTTGTCGCGTCGCAACCTTGTGCAGCCGGGGCAGATCGCGGCGTTGCTGGCCTCGTTGCAGCGGGGGCCGCATCGCGCTGTGTTCGTCGCGGCGCTGCCGATCGCGGGTATCGATGGCACGCTGCAGAAGCGCATGACGACGGGCGCGGCCCGCGGGCACGTCTTGGCCAAGACCGGGTTCATCGGTCGTGTGGCCTGCTTGTCGGGCTATGTCGTGCGTCCCGATGCCGCGCAGCCGCCGCTCGTATTCAGTCTGATGCTGAACAACTTCACCTGCTCGACCGACGCGGCGAAAGCCGCGATCGATGCGTTCGTGCAGGAACTCGCCGTCCAGGCCGGCTGGCCGCGTCGGTAGCGCCCCGACCAGGGCGATCAGAACACCACCGACATGCCGAGCTGGAAGCCCTGCAGCACCAGGTCGGCGTCGAAACCGAGGGCGCCTGCATGGCCATCGGCCGGCAGTTCTGACCTTCGCCAACCGCCGAACACGGTGACGTCCTGGCGCGTGAACGTCCACCCGAGCCTGAGTTCGACATCCTGCAGTACGCCGTCGAAGTCGCCGCCGAACTGCAGTGCTGGCGAGATGCCGTAGTCGAGATCGCAGCGCAGCTCGCGCCAGGCCGCCCGGAGTCGAACCGCGGGGTACACGGCGCCGTGATCGGTCAGTTCGAGGCTCTGCTGCCGAAGGCCATCTTCGGTGCGGGCCCGCAGCTGCAGGTTGCGATGCGCGATGTAGGCGCCAGCGGCCACGTCGAGGCGCAGCGGCTGGCCGCGATACTCGGTTGCGGCGTTCCACAGCGGGTGCACGTAACCGAGCCGATATTCGTCGAGCCGCGTCGCCATCCGGACCCGATCGCCGTCCAGCAGCGCGCCCCAGTCGTCGTCGAGGTTGCCGTGCCGCGACGTGTTGCCATCCATCGCCAGCCAGTCGAAGCGGATGCCGGCGAAGCCATCGCCGATGTCGGCGCGGATGCCCCAGTCGTCGTCGGCGTGGTTCTGGCCGAACGTCCGCAGCGATTGCGTCGCATTGTCTTCGGGCCCGGTGCCGGGGTCGTTCTGCAGCGAGATGTCGCCGCGCAGTTCGTTGATGGCGTAGTACGGCGACACCAGGATGCGCGGTTCGCCGAGCACCTGGTTGGTGTTGCAGGCGGCGAGAGCACCGACGGTGATCAGCAGGGGTGCGCGCATCCGGGCCAGGGTACGGACGCGCGCGTCGTTGTCCATGTCGGGGAGGTGTTGCGCTGGCGCCGTCCGGGCGCACCGGCTATGGGACTGCCATGTCCGAAGCCTTCCTCGAGCGCGACTTCAAGGCCTACGAACGGCATCGTCAGGACGATCCGGAGTACAACGCCTTGCGGCTGTCCGTCCGCCGCAAACTGAAGGCCATGGCCGATGCCACGGCCAAAGACGCCAAACCGCTCGGCGTCGAGCTGTCGTCACAAGCCGGGCTGCACCATCCGTACACGTTCAACGCTTACCGCGTGCGCGAGCAGCGCGCCTACCTGTGCCGCGGTGCGAAGGAGCGCAAGAAGCTCGCCGCGTTCTTCGGCGAGGCGCTCGGCAAGGATGCTGAGACGCACTACATCCAGACCGTGCTCGAAGTCTGTCTCGACGACCAGATCGTCGAAGCGGCGCTACGCGTGCACCCGCAGGCGTGGTGGGACGGTGAGAACCTGAAGAAGAAGGTGCTGCAGGACGGCAAGCAGATGGACGCCCTGTGCCAGCTGCTGCGGGCGCTGCCGGCGGGCTTCAACCTGAAGCTGCACGACTGGAAGAAGGACCACTGGTGCGCGCAGGCCAAACCGCTCGAGCTGAAGGAGATGTTCCAGCACTACACTCCCGGCAATCACTGGCTGCACGTGCAGCGGCAGTTGCCGAAGGAGGACGCGCTGGCGATGGGACCCGAGGCCGAAGCCTGGGTGAAGACGTCGCTGCTGGCGCTGCTGCCGGTCTATCGCTTCATCCTGTGGGAACCGGCCTGAGCGCGCGCGGCCGAGCCCGCAGTCACTGCGCCGGGTAGGTCGCCCTGACCCACTCGCCCCACTTCTGGTCGAACTGCAGCACCGAGAAGCCATACGCCTTCTGCAGCGCTTCGCGGGTCGCACCGACCAGATCTTCCTGGTCCGGCTTCCAATCCTTGGTCACGCGACCCTTGATCTCGAACAGGAAGTTCTGCCAGCGCTCGGGTTCCTGCTGCAGCAGCCAGTCGATCCGCGACCAGATCGCGACGTGATCGTTGAACGTGATCTTGCCGAAGTCGCGCCAGGTGAAGGCCTCGGCGAAGGGCGCGAACTTGCCGCCGGTGACCACCAGATTGCGGGTGTACGGCTCCCACTTCCAGGTGTTCTTCATGTCGGCTGGTGAGCCCTCGTTCTGGTCGAAGGTGTTCCACTTCGGATCGACGCGCCGCTCGAACCAGTGGCCGAGGCCCTCGCGGATCCACACCGGCAGGTCGTAGCTGTAGAAGCGGAAGCCATCGAGCAGGTTCTGGCTGACGTTGAACGCGACATTGCCGTGCAGGGCCGTGTCGTGTTTCAGGCGGCCTTCTTCCGATTCGATCGACACCGTGTAGAGCAGCGAGCTGGTCTCCTTGAAGTGCCAACGCTGGCCGAAGCGCGAGTCGCGGCCGAGGTAGGCCTTCATGAAGCCGCGGTGCGAACCTTCCTTGTCCCATAGCAGCAGCAGGTATTTGTCCTTCATGCCGAGGAACGGGCCCTGCCCCATGTAACGGGCCCCGGGACTGATGACCACCTTGTCGGGATCCTGCGGCCAGTCCTCGTCCTTGGTGCCCGACAGCTTCTGGAACTCGTCGTAGATGTCTTCGACGCGCTGCGCGAACAGATGTGCGCGCAACCAGGGGTCGAGCACCTTGGCCTTCGGGTCGATGCGCGGAATCTTCTCGGCCAGCCGTTCGAGCTCCTTGCGGATCTTGGCGCGCGTCTCCGGGTCGAACGGCACCGTCCACTTCGGCAGGTTGATGCCGAGCCGGAAGTGCCTGGTCTCGATCCACAGGATCTGCACGAACTGGGAGAACTCGTCGATGTGGCTCGACTGGACCGGGTTGACGCCGACATGGCCGAACGGCAACGGTCCGAACGACACGTAGCCGGCCTTGGCCAGGGCCTCGGGCTCGTTGCGGGTGTACGGGTCGATCCGCCACTTCGGCAGCTTCTCTTCCTTCGGCGTTGGCGTGGCCGCCTGGGCCAGCGCTGCGCCGGCCATGGCGAGTGCGAGCAGCCATGCGACCGCGGTGTGAACGAGTTTCATGACTTCGCCAGCCACTCCTTGGCCATCTCGGTGGCCTGGAACACCGACAGGTTCTCGATCGGTTCCATGCCGTGCAGCGCCCGCATGGCGTTGATCGCTTCCTTCTTGACCTGCGCGGCTTCGGCCGACAGGTAGCCGCGTACGATGATCGCCTGCTCCTTGGTGGCGAGGTAACGCGCCAGCCTCAGGCCGGTCATCTGGTCGCCGACCTGGGCCTTGGCGATGGCGGTGAACAAGGCCTTGCCGACCTCATCGCTCCGGGCCGCCGGCAGCACCGAGCCGACCAGTTCCTTGACGCCAGCCCAGTCGGTCTTGCAGCGCTCGACCACCGCGGGCAGCGCGTCGGTCTGCTTCAGCGTCAACAGGCCAAGCGCGGCATACCAGGCCGTGTCGGCGTCCTTGTCCTTGGTCATCCCCTGCAGGATCGGGATCATCTCGGGGTCGCCGAACTTGCACAGCCGCAGCACCAGATAGCGGCGCAGTTCGACCCTCGGTTCCTTGCACTTGCGCGCCATCAGCGCGGCGTGTTCGGGTTTCAGGATCTCGTCGAGGGCGGGCAGCACCTCGGCATTGATGTTGTCGGCGCGATCGAGCACCTGTTGGAACAACATCGGTACGGCCGCCGCGCCGATCTTGATCAGGCTGGCGCGACCAGCGGCCCGGATCTCCGGCTTCTCGTGCCGCAGTTGCGTGACGAACGCCACGACCCGTTCGGCTTCACCCGCGGCGAGCTTTGGCCAGGCGTCGAGCTTGCTCGGCCGCTGGTCATCCTGCGCGGGCAGGAACGTCAGGAACGCACTGATCGCCGTGCAGGCAAAGGGACGCAACATCATGGCAGTTTCAACCACTCGGGAGCGGCGTCGCGGTAGTCGGGGTGGATCCAGGAGGCGGACAGGTTCGACTTCTGCTCGTCGTACCAGCGCGCCATCGCGGGCACATCGTGGGTGATGAACGGCACGATCACGCCGTCGACCAGGTCATCGCCGACGACGGCGGCCTCGGCCAGATCGAGGGCGGCGACCAGCTTGTAGCCATGCGGCACTTCGATCGGATCGCTGACCGCGCCGGTCCGGGTCGCGTCGAACAGGAACTGCGACACCGGCAACTCGACATCCCGACGCCCCCAGTTCTTGCGCGCCGGATGGAACAACGCGGCCTTGGCCTGCAGTTCGACGGCGTTGTCGGCCACACCGCGCAGCGCCTTGGCGCGTTCGAGCTGTTCGCGGCGCTGTTCCGGGAATGCCCGCTGCGCCAGTCGCATCGGCAATACGTACTCATCCAGGATCCGTCGGATCTTGGTGCGGCGGGAATGGTCGGCGTAGATCGTGTCGAGGTAGTCCAAGAACGGCTGCACATCCGCAAACGTGATGACGATGCCATCGACCACCAGCAAACGATCGGTCGGTGCCGGCACTGGCGCTGGGATCGGGGTTCTGGCGCTCGGGTCCTTGCTGCAGCCGCCACATCCGGGCATGGTGGCCAGCAACAGGCAGGCGAGCAGATTCGGCAGCGGGTGCGACGGCACGTTCAGGGTTGGTCGAAGCGGGCCAGGAAATCGCCCACCGGTCCGGTCAGGAACCGATAGGTCGAATACAGATAGTTGGCCAGTTGCGGCAGATTCTCGACTGGAATCGGGCCGGCGAAACTGCCGGTGTTCTCGATCCACAGCGAACGTGGATCCTGCGGCCACGATTCGATCCGGACGTGGAACGCTTCCTTGGCGTTTTCGGTCGGTGGAAACGTCAGCCGGATGCCGAGGGACTGGAGTGGTCGACCGAACTGCGGCCAGGCATCGACGTCTGGGGCCACGAGTTTGCGGGTCAGCAGTTCGCGGCCGTCGCGGTAATGCCGGGGGTTGACCAGTGACCGGACGATGAACTGCTGGGCGACGGAAGCGCCGATGCCAAGCTGCTGGCAGGCAATCGACGCGATGTTGACGGTCCGAGTGGCGAAATCCTCGACGGTGGTGCCGCGCAACTCTTCGCGCAGCACGATGCGGTCGGGCAGGAAGCTGACCGACGACACCTGGCCCGGTGCCTGCACGAGGTTGGACAGATGGATGCCGTCGTGGGCGACCTGGAAGTTCTGGTAGCTGAGGGCCTGCTGCCGGTACAGCTGGTTGTGGATCGCCTGGACCTGGTCCGCGCGCAATTGCATCGGCGGGAACAGGATCTCAGCGAGAAAGGCGATCGATCGCGGGTCGTAGCTCATGGCGCGCGCGGCGCATGCTACGGTTTCTGCTGCGGCGGCACAGCCGCCGGTCCGCCGAATGGCGAATGGCGGGGGCCGGTGTCTCACCTCGGGAGCCCGCGGTCGTCGGTTTTCGCTGGAGTGGGAGGTTTGGCCCGACCCCCTCGTTTCGCGGCCGCAGCCCGATACACTGCTCCGCCCTCGTTCCCGCCACACCAACCATTTCGACATGAACCGCATCGTTGTCGTCGCGGCCGCCCTCGCGGCCCTGTCCGCCTTCGGCCTCGGCCAGGACGCCCAGGACAAGGAGAAAGCGCTCCGCCGTCAGGTCGATCGGCTGCAGGAACAGCTGATCAACGAGCGCACCAAGCTGCTGCAGAACGTCAAGGTCAACGACCTGGCGCTCGACCCGCAGGCGGTGATGCGCGAGGCGGTCTATCTGACCGGCGGCAAGCTGGTCGAGGCCCGGGTCGCCGACTTCTTCATCCTCGAGGAGATCAAGAAGCAGATCGAAACGGGTGGTCGTCGCGCCGAGGAGTTCGTCGTCACCGAGGAAGACGTGATGACCGAGCTGGCGCCGATGCAGTCGGACTTCGAGACCAAGAACCCGGGCGTCGATTTCTGGGAGGTCGTCCGCTCGCAGTACGGTCTCAATCGTGAGACGTTCCTGCAGCAGCGCAAGCAGGCGATCATGTTCGATCGCGTGTTCTTCCCCGGTTCGCCGAAGAACTGGCCGCAGATCACCAAGGAAGCGATCGTCGCCAACACCCAGGGCGATCAGGGCCCGCAGTTCCTCGCCCAGCTCGAGAAGGCGACCGAGGGCACCGACGAGAAGGGCAACCCGAAGAAACTGCCCGAGTTCTGGGTCAACATGATGCGGCAGTTCGTGCAGAAGGGCCTGCGCAACTGGAGCGACATCAAGTACGCGTCGCACGGCCTGGCCCCCGACACCGTGTTGTCGGTCAATGGCATCGAGTGGAAGACCGCCGAGGCGTTCGAGTTCGTCAAGCAGGGCCTGTTCGTGCAGGACCTGGAGCGCGCGATGCAGGAAGTCGTCGTCCGCGAGGCGCTGCGCCAGGAACTGGCGGGCAAGGGCGTCTATGTCAGCGACGAGGAGTTCCAGACTCGCTACGAGGAGTACCGCAAGCCGTACGACAGCACGCCGTTCACGGTCGAGGTCATTGCGACGCGGTTCAAGGGCTACCCCTGTCTCGAGGCGTTCCGCGCCCGTTGGCGCCTGATCACGTCGTACGGCGACCTGATCAAGAACGAGATCAACGACGACAACCTGCAGGCACACGCCGACAAGTTCGCCGCGTTCTTCGCCGACGGTCAGGTCAGCATCGATGTGATCCCGTTCCAGGCGCGCAACCCGAAGACCGGCGCCTGGGAACCGGACGGCATGCAGAAGTCGAAGGATCGCGCCGAAGAGGTGTTCGCCGCCCTCGAGAAAGGGTCGATGACGTTCGACGAAGCGCTCAACAGCAAGGGTGAGTTCTTCGCCAACGACGAGAAGAAGGGCCGCTTCGGCTTCCTGCCGCTCAACCAGGTCAAGCAGCAGCTGCGCGAGAGCGAGTTCACCCAGTTGCTCGATGGCTACTCGGTGGCGTCCTTCCTGTTCTACGAAGCCGAAGTCGGCAAGACCGTCGGTCCGATCCTCGGCCCGGACGGCTACCTGATCGCCCGCGTCAACGCCCGCACCCCGGCGCGCCGCAAGATCGACGTCAAGGTCGAGCGCGAACGCGAACTCGTCCGCGAGGACTTCATCAACCATCGGTTCATGGAGTGGGCGAACGAGATCATCGGCAAGGCCAAGGTCTCGAACAACTGAGTGTCCGGCCGGTTCGCCAGCCGCGACGGTGTTTCGGGACCGGTGAGTCACGCCTTCGGGTAGGATGCGGGCGGTGACCGAAACGACGCCGTCCGCCACGTTCGCCACGCTGGTCCGCCGCATCTGGGCGGCGATGTTGCAGCACAAGTCATTGGTGGCGACGATCGTCGTTCTCGGTTTCCTCGAGGCGGCGTTCACCAAGCTGCCGCTGGTGCTGGTCAAGCCGCTGATGGCGGCGCTGAATCCAGGCGTTGAAGAGGTTGTGCCGCTGCCGTTGCCGGCCGGCCATCACGGCCCGGAACTGCCAGTCGACTACGGTCGCGAGTTCAACGTGTGGTTCGCGGCGCGAGCAGATGCGCTGTGTGCGTGGTTCGGTATCGACTTCGCCGGGGTCACGGCGATGCACACCGTCATCGCCTGCGGCATCGTCGCGATGCTGTGCGGTCTGATCGGCGCGCTGACGATCTACGGCGTGCAGATCACCTCGCGCTTCTTTGCGATCAAGATGGTCGCCGACCTGCGGGTCGAGGTCGCGCGCCACATCCTGACCCTGCCACTGCGGTTCTTCGGCGGGCGACGGATGGGCGAACTGATCTCCAAGCTGACCAACGACGCCCAGGTGCTGCAGCGTTCGTTCGAGCTGGCGGCCGACAACGTCGTCGTCGACCCGTTGATGATCCTCGGCAATATCGCGATCCTGGCGTGGTTCGTGCCCGAGGCGATCTTCGTACTGCTGGCGCTGGTGCCGGTGATGGCGATCCCGATGTATCGCGCCGGCAGAAGGGTCCGCAAACGCAGCGGCAAGAGTCTGCAGGCGATGGGTGATGCGACCGAGTCGATGAACCAGATCCTGTCCGGCATGCGCACGGTCAAGGCGTTCCAGTTGGAGGAACAGCGGTTGCGCGAGTTCGAGGGCAACACCGCGACGTTCCTGCAGCGCACGCTGAAGATGCTCCGCGCCAAAGGCCTGTCGATGGCGCAGACGTTCGTCGGCTACCAGTTCGGTTTCGCGGTGCTGCTGGTGCTGCTGGGGTGGATCGTGCTGGTCGGCCAGGGCCTCGGCGCCGACGACGTGGCGCTGGTGATTGCGCCGCTGACGACGACCTACCAGCACGTCAAGCGTCTGACGCGCAGTTACCACACGCTGATGGAGTCGGTCGGTGCTTTGGATGGGATCGAGTCGATCCTGCGATCACCGAGTGACGCGGCGACCCAAGGCGGCGAACCGATGCCGGAGCTGCGCGGCGCCGTCGAATTGCAGGATGTCTGGTTCGGCTACGGCGAACACGTCGTGCTGCGCGGTCTGGACTTGCGGGTCCAGCCGGGGCAGACGGTGGCGCTGGTCGGACCCTCGGGCGGTGGCAAGTCGACGACCATGGACCTGTTGCTGCGCTTCCACGATCCCGACCGCGGTCGCATCCTGGTCGACGGTCGCGACCTGAAGACCGTGTTGCTATCGGACTACCGCCGTCACGTTGCCGTCGTCAACCAGCAGCCGTTCCTGTTCAACGCCTCGATTCGCGACAACATCGCCTGCGGCAGGCCCGGGGCGACGCCGCAGCAGATCGAGGCGGCGGCGCGCGCAGCCAACATCCACGATTTCATCGTCGGGCTGCCGCAGGGTTACGACACGCTCGCCGGCGAACGCGGCTGCAACCTGTCCGGTGGCCAGATGCAGCGGATCACGATCGCCCGCGCCATCGTCCGTGACCCGGCGATCCTGTTCCTCGATGAAGCGACGTCGGCGCTCGACTCCGAGAACGAGGGCCTGGTGCAACGCGCGCTCGACAACCTGCGCCGCGGTCGGACTTCCTTCGTCGTCGCCCACCGGTTGTCGACCATCGTCGATGCCGACCTGATCGTCGTGCTGGTGGATGGCCGCATCGTCGAGCAGGGGTCGCATGCCGGGCTGCTGGCGCGCGGCGGCGTCTACAAGCGCATGCACGAACTGCAGACGGCGCCGGCCTGACCCGCCCGATCAATCGCCGGGCGAGTCGCTCCGCTCGACGAGCAGCACGACCACGGTGGCGCGTAGCGCCTGGCCCTGGCCGATGGCATCCAGGCCTTCACCGGTCTTGCCTTTGACGTTGACTCGATCGATGGCGATCCCGAACAGGTGCGCCAGGCTCTGCCGCATCTGCAGGCGATGCGGCAGCAGCTTCGGCCGTTCGGTCTCGACTACCACGTCCATGCTGGCCACGCGCATGCCGGCGGCACGGACCCGCCGCAGGGCTTCGAGGCAGAACTCGCTCGATGCGCGCCCGGCGTTGGCCGGGTCCCGGTCCGAGAACAGGGTCCCCAGGTCGTCGAGCCCGGCGGCGCCGAGCACGGCGTCGCACGCGGCGTGCAGCACCGCATCGCCGTCGCTGTGCCCGGCGGGGCCGACGGCCGATGGGATCGCGATGCCTGCCAGGATGCACGGACGGTCGGGAACGAGGCGATGCAGGTCGATGCCGAGGCCGACCCGGGGAAGGGCATTCATGGGGTCTCCAGAGCGAGCAGCGCTTCCGCCAGGGCGAGGTCTTCGGGGCGGGTGATCTTCAGGTTGGTGGCGGCGCCGAGCACGACGGTGACCTCGCCGCCGAGGTGTTCGACCAGGGACACATCGTCCGTGCCTTCGTAAGCGTCGCCTGCGGCTTTGGCGAGTGCGGCAGTCAGCAGCTCGCGGCGGATCACTTGCGGGGTCTGCGCCAGCCAGATGCCGGTGCGATCGACCGTGTCGGTGATCCGGCCGTCGCGAACGCGCTTCAGAGTGTCCGGTACCGGCACCGCCAGCAAGGCGGCGCCGACGGTGCTAGCCTGACGGATGCAGTCGGCCGCGGCCGCCACCGGGAACAGGGGTCTGGCGGCGTCGTGGATCAGGACCAGATCGACATCGGGCGCCAGGGTCGCCAGGGCGGCAGTCATCGACTGCTGGCGCGTGGCCCCACCGTCGACGAACACCGGCGCCAGGTCGGCGAGTTGCTTCGCGACGTCGGGCAGCAGGCCCGGCCGGTCATCCGGATGGACGGTGACGATCAATTGCGCGTCGACGCCGGCGCGCGCCGCGGCGGCATGCAGCCGTCGCGCCGAGTGCACGAGCAACGGTTGTCGTCGCAAGGGCAGGTAGGCTTTCGGGACCGGACCGCCGAACCGGGTGCCGCGGCCGGCGGCGAGCAACAGCAGCGCGAGCTTCACCGGCGCGAGGTTATCCGCGGGAATGTCGGCTGGCACTGGTCAGCGGTCCATCCCTTCGTGGACACTCGTGGCATGGCGGTGGTTCGGATCCTGGGCATCGATCCAGGCACGTTGGTCGTCGGTTTCGGCTGCCTCGAGGTCGAGACGCAGGCGCCGGTACCGGCGAATCGCACCGCGCCGTTGGCGATGCGCGCCGCGAACGTCATGGTTGCCGGTGCGCAAGCGCCGTTGCGCGTCGTCGAGATGGGGGTGCTTCGTCTCGGCGGACGTTCGCAGACCGTCGCCACGCGGTTGGCTTCCCTTGCCGAGCAGTTGGCGAGTCTGCTCGATCGGCTTGCGCCGGGTGAACTCGCACTCGAGGAAGCGTTCTTCGGCAAGAGTGTGCAGTCGGCGTTGCGCATTGGCGAGGCCCGGGGTGTCGTCCTTGCAGTCGCCGCGCAGCGGGGCCTGCCCATCCATGAGTTCCCACCTGCTCGGGTCAAGCGGTGCATCGCTGGTCGCGGTGGTGCCAGCAAGGAGACGGTGGCCGCGATGCTCGGGTTGCAGATTGCCGGTGTCCGCCCGGACGCGGCAGGTTCGGTGCCGACAGCCCTGCCGCCCGATGCAACCGATGCGCTTGCGGTGGCCTTGACGCGCGCCGAGATGCGCCGGTCGCCGCTCTGGCGGGGGCAATCGGGTGCGCCGTAGCGGGTGTTGCCGGGCAGGAAGAAAAGTCGCCAGGATGCGGAGCGACGTCTTGCTTTTTCCACCAGCCGAACGTGTAATACGGCGAATCGGTCAGTGACGGTCTTCTCTTTCTGCCCAACCGGCTTCTGCTGCCAGACCGAGCGGTCAGCGCGCGCAGATGTCGGTGCCCCAGGCTGAGAAGTGCGTGTGCGTATCCCGGTCTCCGAGCTGGGAGAACCGCGCCCGTCGTAGGTCGTCGCTCGCGCGATTGTCCTTCGCATTCGTTCCTGCCTCCGGAGGGCAGCGATGATCAGTGGTCCGACCCATCCGTTGAATCGGGACGGTCTGTGGCACCTCGTGTGCGAGCGTCCGGATCTGTTCGAGCGCGGCCTCCGGGTCGTGCACGCAGGCTTTGGCGCGGTCGGGACCGATGCCGGAATGTCGGATGGTTTGGCGCGCGATGCCGCTGGCGCACCGTGCCTTGTGCTGATCATCGATCGTGACGAGCCGGTCTTGCTTGCTCGGGTGCTCGCCGCGCATGCGTTCGTGGCCCGCAATGCGGCGGCACTGTCCCGCGCGATCCCAGAGGCCGAGTTCGAGCCATCCGGCTGCTACCGTATGCTGCTGATCGGTGCCGAGATCCCCGCTACGCTGAGTCGTGACCTCGAGCGGCTGCAACTCACGAACGTCCGGGTTTGCCTGGTCGAGACGTTTCGGCTCGGTGGCCACGAGCGCGTCGTGGTCCGGGCAGCCTGGCCTCAGACGGAGCAAGTGCCGGAGCTGGATCCGGCGGTCGCGCCGGCCATTCGCGAACAGTGGGATGCGTTGATCGCTCTGCTGCAGAAGCTCGACCCCGCGTTGCGGCTGGATGGCGATCGGTTCTCGCGTCGAGCTCTGTGGCACGGCCGGCTCTTGTGTGATTTCTGGTTCGCGGACGACCGCCTGCTCGCCCAGGTGCCCGGTGGATCCGCGCGTACGATCGTCGCTCGCCGCGACGTGCAGACCTTCGGTGATCAGGTGATGCGGCGGTTTGTCGCGATGCTGTCCGAGCGGGACGCCGCGGCAACTGTCGGTGGTCGCCCTGGCTCCTCGCCGGAGCCGGGGCTGCCCGCAGTCGGAACGTCGACAGTCGATCTGCCAACAGTCGATCTGCCAACCCTTGATGCCGTTCGGTCGGCGTTCGGTGCTTCGCGCCTGACGCGTGAGGAATACTCGGCTCTGGGCGATCTGTCGGAGGAGCACGTGCCGGAAGGCAACTGAGCTGCTGCGGCGGGATCGGCCGGAGGTTCCGTGGAGAATCCTACGTGGAACCACATCCGGACTTGGGCACAGGACTTCCACCGCCAGTGCGGTTGCGCTGGTGGCACCGTTTCGTCGCTCCCGAACCGGTCGCGTGCGCCGAAGCGACGGTGTTGGCGGTGGCGAGCGGCAAGGGCGGGACAGGAAAGTCCTTCCTGACCACCAACCTGGCGGTCGCGATGCATCGCGCCGGTCTGCGGGTGGTCGTGGTCGACTGTGATTTCGGGCTGGCCAACGATCATCTGCTTTTCGGTGTCAACCCGCGTTGGTCGGTCCAGCACCTGTTCGATGACGCCGCCGCGGTGGACATCGCGGACGTGGTGATGGCGACGCCGTTCGGGCCGTTCCTGGTGGCTGGTGGTTCCGGCATCAGCAGTTTGACCGAACTCGGCGAGGGACGGCTGGCAGTCCTGGCGCGGGCGCTGGGCTGGTTGGCCGCAAGGCACGACGTCGTCCTGCTCGATTGCGCGGCGGGGTTGTCGCCGCAGTCCCTGCTGACGGCGATGGTCGCCGAACACGTCCTGCTGGTCACCAACCCCGAGATTGCGGCGCTGACCGATGCGTACGCGCTGATCAAGTGCCTGGCGCGACAATCGGCGATGCCGGGCGTCCACGTGGTGGTCAACCGCGTCGCGGCGCAGGAACAGGGGCGATCGACGTTCGTCCGGCTTGCGGAGGTCGCGCGGCGTTTCACGGGGAGTTCGATCCACTGGTGCGGTGAGATCCCGGAGGACGCCGCAGTGACTCAGCGGCGACTCGGCCAGCCGCCGCCAATCGTGAGTCATCCACAATGTCCGACTTCCCTCGCCGTCCTGACGATCCTGAAGAACCTGCAGGCCCGGATCGGTTCACTCCGCCCACATCTACCCAACGATCGGCTCGGGGTGGCGAGCCGGCTGCAGCGACACCTGCGCCGGTCGGCGCCCTGACGCCATCCCGCCGGCGGTTGCTGCTGTCGGCGTGGGCGGCACTCACCGTCGGCCTGGCGATCCGCGCGGTGGTTGACGGCCCGCCGGCGCAGTGCCGTCCGACACCGTCCGCGGTGCCGGTCAGACTGGACTGCAACCGTGCGACGCTGGCAGAACTGGCCACCCTCCCCGGGATCGGGCCAGGCCGGGCGCTCGCGGTGGTGCTGCATCGGGTGCGGTTCGGACCCTTCCGGCGGCCGGAGGAACTCGGCACCGTCGATGGCATCGGCCCACATACGGCGGCCGGACTGCTCCCGTTCGTCCTTGCCGTCGACGAGGAAGTCGCGGCGACACGCTGATGGTCCATGCGGTCGTGGCGTCCTTCGGTTACTGTCCGGACATCGGATGGACCTGACCGGAAACACGTTGCGAGCGTGCGTGCGCGCGGCGCTGGCCGAAGACCTCGGTGTGGCGGAGCCGCACGCGGAGGCGGACGTCACCAGTCGTTTGGCGGTGGCAGCGACGGCGCGAGGAACGGCCTGCATCCGGGCCAAGGCCCCCGGCGTGCTGGCTGGCGTCGCGTGCGCCATCGTGGCGTTCGCCGAACTCGATGCGGAGGCGACGACCGAGTGCCGGCGCCAGGACGGCGACCGACTGATGCCAGGCGACGTTGTGTTGCGGGTGACCTGCAGCATGCGGGCACTGCTGGCCGCCGAACGGACGGCACTCAACTTCCTGCAGCGGCTGTCCGGCGTTGCGTCGACGACCCGGGCGTTCGTCGACGCCGTGGCCGGCACCGGCGCTCGCATCCTGGACACGCGCAAGACGACGCCGGGTTTGCGGCTGCTCGAGAAACGGGCCGTGGTGGCGGGCGGGGGGCAAAACCACCGGATCGGATTGTTCGACCAGGTGCTGTTGAAGGAGAACCACTTCGCCCTGGCGAAGCCGGCGAGCTACGAAGACGTCGTGCGTCGTTGTGTCGCCGGTCACCCCGTGCCAGTCGTGGCGGAAGCGCGGGATCTGGTCGAAGCGCGGGCTGCGGTCCGCGGCGGGGCCGCGGTCGTGCTGCTCGACAACTTCGCGCCCGGAGCGCCGTTGCGGGAAGCCGTGGCGGCCGTGCGCCAACAGGCGCGCGACCTCGATCGTCGCATCGAGGTCGAGGCATCCGGCGGGGTAACGCTGGCCACGGTGCGCGAGTTCGCGGAGTGCGGCGTCGATCGGATTTCCATCGGGGCATTGACGCATTCCGCCAAGGCCTTGGACTTGTCGATGCTGGTGGAGGGGCTGTCGTGACTGGCCGGCGGTTCACTTTCGCTCCCGACGCCCGGCTGGTGCGCAAGGTGCGCACCGAAGCCCGGTCGACGGCGGCAGCGCTCGGGGCACCGGCAGATTCCTGCGATGCGGTCGCGCTGGTCGTCGACGAACTCGTCAACAACGCGCTCGAGCACGGCGCGCAGTATCGATCGGCTGGGCGCCAGTTGTCGCTCGCGCTGTCGATGCAGGCTGGCCGGATTGCGATCGACTTCGTCGACCCCGAGATGCCCGAGCCGCTGGTGCTGGACCTTGCCGCCGCCTTCGCCGAGGCAGCCAATGGCATGCCGTCGTTGGCGAGCGAGCGCGGCCGCGGGTTGTTCCTGATCTCGATCTACCTCGAGGAGTTGCACGTCGCCGTCGCCGATGGCGGCGGCATGCACCTGCACGGCCGACTGGCCGCCAGTTCAGGTTGATCCGCGCAGCGCTCCAGGCCGTCGTGGTGTGGTGGGGTCGGCGGCCGGCATGGTTGCGCTGGCTTGGCGTGGGCGCGGCGTTGGCCCTGATCTGGTGGTCGTCGTCGACGTCGCCGACCGGGCAGGCGCCATCGACCTGGCGCGCGTTGCTGCACAATGTCGCGCACGTCGTGGCGTTCTTCAGCATTGCCGCGTTGGTTGAACTGGCCATCGCCGGCGCCCGCCTGCCGGAGCGGCGGGCGGCGAGGATGACGGTGACGGTGGCCGCCACCTATGGGGCGATCGATGAACTGCACCAGTCGTTCGTTCCCGGGCGGGTCTGTTCGGTTGGCGACTGGTTGACCGATGTCTGCGGCGCTTGCCTCGCGGTCGTCGTTGTGTCGTTCGTGCACGAACCGACGGCAGCCCGTCGCCGAGGCGTCGCCGGATGGCTGTGCGCCGCGCTGGCGATGGCTTGCGCCGCGACGTGGCTGCCGATCTGAGCGCCGCATCGGCGACGCCCCGTTTCGCGACCGCGACGCAGTGTTTGTAGCGGGTGCGACACAGCTTGCTGGCACCTGCGCCCTGTTTGCTCGTGCGGTCGCAACACAACGGCTGGCACGGGTTTCGCGCTGATGGGGTTGCCATGATGCGAATCCCGATGGTGGTCTCTTCCCTCGCCTTCCTGTTCGGCGCCGCGGTGCCGGCGGCGGCGCAGCTCGACGTGAATGTCTCGTTCGGTCAGAGGCCGCGCGTGTCGGCGCGCTTCGATCGTGGCGGCCTGCCGATCGTCCGCCGTGTGCCGCGCTGTCCGCCGCCGGCTTGCGAGCCGCGGCCGTGCGACCCGCAGCCGCGCGGCCACTGGGAGACGATCTGCGAGCAGGTCTGGGTACCCGGTTGTTTCCGCGAAGAACACCACCCGGCGGTCTGGGGCTGGGTGACCGATCCATGCGGCCACCGCCGCTGGACCATCGTGCAGCCCGAACACTGCCACCGCGTCTGGGTGCCAGGTCATTTCGAGAGCCGCGAACGCCGGGTTTGGGTCCCCTGCCGGTGACGGCTCGCCGGCGGCGCGCACCGCGCCGCCGTGGTTTCGCCGCACGCGCTCGGATAAGCATGCGGTCATGACCGAACGCGGCGACCGCTTCGACCATCCGCTCATCGAGCGCTATGCCAGCAAGGAGATGGCGCAGCTGTTCTCGCCGCGCGCGCGGCATGGCGCCTGGCGTGACCTGTGGATCGCGCTGGCGCAGGCCGAACACGAACTCGGCCTCCCGGTCACCCGCCAACAGATTGCCGAATTGCGGGCCCACCGCGACGAGTTCGACTGGCAGCGCTGTGCGCAGCTCGAGAAGGAACTGCGTCACGACGTGATGGCGCACGTGCACCACTACGGTGAACTGTGCCCAGCGGCGCGGCCGATCATCCACCTTGGCGCCACCAGTTGCTTCGTGACCGACAACGGCGATCTGTTGCTCTATCGCCAGGCGTTGCGGCTGCTCGAGCAGCGTCTGGTGGGCGTCCTCGCGGCCCTTGCCGGGTTTGCCCGTGCATGGCGTGGGACCCCGTGCCTTGGCTACACGCACTTCCAGGTTGCGCAACCGGTCACCGTCGGCAAGCGTGCCTGTCTGTGGGCGCAGGACTTCCTGTTGGACCTCGACGAAGTGCGGCGCGTGATCGACTGGTTGCCGTTCCGGGGCGTCAAGGGCACGACCGGTTCGCAGGCCTCGTTCCTGATGCTGGCCGACGGCGATCACCGCAAGGTCGAAGAACTGGACCGGCGCGTCACCGCGGCCATGGGATTTGCGCGGGCGATTCCGGTGTCGGGACAGACATACACGCGGAAGATCGACTGGACGATCCACCAGGCGCTGTCGGCGGTCGCGCAATCGGCAGCCAAGTTCGGCCATGACCTGCGGTTGCTGTCGCACGAAGGCGAGATCGAGGAGCCGAGCGAGAGCAAGCAGATCGGTAGTTCGGCGATGGCGTACAAGAAGAACCCGATGCGCAGCGAGCGGATCTGTTCGCTGAGCCGCTACGTGATCGAAGTCGCCAACACCTCGGCGCACACGGCGGCGACGCAGTGGCTCGAGCGTACGCTTGACGACTCGGCCGTGCGCCGGATCGCGATTCCGGAGAGCTTCCTGGCGATCGACGGCATCCTGATGCTGGTCGAGAATGTGGCCCGTGGGCTGGTCGTCTACCCGAAGGTCATCGAGCGCAAGCTGCGCGAGCAGATGCCGTTCCTGGCAACCGAAGAGATCCTGATGGCCGGCGTGCGTGCCGGCGGCGACCGGCAGGACCTGCACGAACGGATCCGGCAGCACAGTCGGACGGCGGCGCATGCGGTCAAGGCCGAGGGGCGCGACAACCCCCTGCTGAGCCTGATCGCGGCCGATCCGGCGTTCTCACGCATCGCGGCCGAGTTGCCGAGCCTGTTGGACCCGGCGCGCTTCATCGGCCGCTGCCCGCAGCAGGTCGACGCCTTCCTGGCACAAGAGGTCGAACCGCGCATTGCCGGACACGCCAGCGGCACCGCCGGCGAGATCCGCGTCTAGCGCGGGGGGGCCAAGGGTCCGACAGCAACGGATTCCCGCCCTGGTCCCGGCGGCGCCGCGCAGACCATCGCACACCGAGCCTGATTGGCGCTACAACATCCCGCGGACCCCTCACCACCACCGTTGCCGAATGACTTCTCCCGAGATCGCCAGTCACACGCCATTGCCGGACCACGCGCCGCTGCCCTTGCGCCGCGGCCTCGAACTGCTGCATGACCCCCGGTTCAACAAGGGCACCGCGTTCACGACCAAGGAGCGGAATGCCCTTGGCCTGCGCGGACTGCTGCCACCGGGAGTGTTCGATGAGCAGGCCCAGCTCGCGCGCAACATCCAGACCCTGCGTCGCAAGGACACCGACTTCGAGCGCTACCAGGTGCTGTCGGCGCTTGCCGAACGCAACCAGACGTTGTTCTACCGTCTGTTGTGTCAGCACATCACCGAACTGATGCCGATCGTCTACACACCGACGGTCGGCGAAGCCTGCCAGCGCTACGGCTACTACTTCCAGCGGACGCGTGGGCTGTTCATCAGCGCCGAGGACCGCGGTCACGTCCGCGAGGCGTTGCACAACTGGCCCGAACGCGACGTTCGGGTGATCGTGGTGACTGACGGCAGCCGCATCCTCGGTCTCGGTGATCTCGGTGCGCATGGCATGGGCATTCCGGTGGGCAAGCTGACGCTCTACACGGCTTGTGCCGGAGTGCCGCCACATCAGTGTCTGCCGATCACGCTCGATGTCGGTTGCGACAACGATGCCTTGCGCGAGGATCCGTTGTACGTCGGATTGCGGCGGCGCCGGGTGCGCGGGCCCGAGTACGACGCGTTGCTCGAGGAGTTCATCGTGGCGGTGCGCGAGGTCTATCCGCGCGCGCTGGTGCAGTTCGAGGATTTTGCCAACGACGTCGCCTTCGACCTGCTGCAGCGCTACCGCGACCAGATCTGCTGCTTCAACGATGACATCCAGGGCACGGCTGCGGTCACCGTCGCCGGTGTGCTGGCTTCGCTGCAGCTGACGCAGCGGCGCCTGGCTGAACAGCGGCTGCTGTTCGTCGGCGCCGGCGAGGCCGGCATTGGCATCGCCGATCTGTTCGTCGCGATGCTGGGTGAGTTTGGCGTTCCCGCGGACGTGGCCCGCCAGCAGTGCTGGTTCGTCGACCGCAAGGGGCTGGTGACGGCGGAGCGCGCCGACCTCAACCATCACAAGCGGCGCTATGCGCATGCCTCACCCGGTCCGGCCGCCGACCTGCTGTCGGCGGTAGAACTGTTGCGACCGACGGCGCTGATCGGCGTCTCGGGGCAGCCGCAGGCGATCAAACAGCCGGTGATCGAGGCGATGGCCCGGATGCAGGAACGTCCGATCGTGTTCGCGTTGTCCAACCCGACCAGCAAGGCCGAGTGCACCGCCGAACAGGCGTATGCGTGGAGCAGTGGGCGTGCCGTGTTCGCGAGCGGCAGTCCGTTTCAGCCGTGCACCGTCGACGGCCGTCGGTTCACGCCAGGTCAGGGCAACAATGCCTGGATCTTCCCGGGCGTTGGTCTCGGGGTGCTCGCCACCGGCAGTCGGCGCGTCACCGAGGAGATGTTCATCGCTGCGGCGCGCACGTTGGCGCGTGAGGTCCGGCAGGAGGACCTCGATTTCGGCAGTGTGTACCCACCGCTGGAGCGCATCCGCGACGTGTCGGTCCGCATCGCGGTGGCCGTGGCCGAGGTGGCGTTTGCGAAGGGGTTGGCTTCGGTCGAGCGGCCGCGCGATTTGTCGGGGTGGGTTCGGGCGCACGTCTGGGAGCCTCGCTACCCCACGTACGCTTGAGGCTCATGCGAGCGGATCTTGACCGCCACAATGACATGACATTCGACATGTAGTGCCAATATGGCGCCTTGTCGGCGTCCATTTCGAGTCACTTAATAGTCGTAAACTATTTGATAATAATGGTTTAGACGTAAGACTGCCATCGGCACAGGTTCTGCACGTTCCATGCGTTCTCAGCACCGGAGGACCCGATGGACATGCAGAAACTGACCCAGAAGTCCCAAGAAGCCCTGCAGGCCGCGCAGAACCTGGCCGTGCAGCACAGCCACCAACAGGTCGATGTCGGACACCTGATGCTGGCACTCGCCACGCAGCAGGAAGGCTTGGTGCCGCGGCTGCTGCAACGGATGGAAGTCCAGGCCGACGCCTTTGCCAGTGCGCTCGAGGGCGAATTGCGCAGGAAGCCGCGGGTCACCGGCCCCGGGTTCGAGGCTGACAAGATCTACCTGACGCCAGAGCTTGCGCAGGTGCTGACCGCCGCCGAACAGCACGCTGGCAAGATGCGGGACGAGTATGTTTCAGTCGAGCATCTCTTCCTCGCGGCCATGGCTGCGGCCAAGAACGGCGTACGCGACGCACTGCGCCGGTTCCAGATCGACGAGTCGCGGTTCCTCAACGCGCTGAAAGAGGTCCGGGGCAACCAGCGGGTCCAGAGCCAGAACCCCGAGAACACCTACGAGGCGCTTGCCCGCTACGGTCGCGATCTCGTGCAGGCCGCGCGGCAGGGCAAGATGGACCCGGTGATCGGTCGCGACGAGGAGATCCGCCGCGTGATCCGGATCCTGTCGCGCAAGACCAAGAACAACCCGGTGCTGATCGGCGAGCCCGGCGTCGGCAAGACCGCGATTGCCGAAGGGCTGGCGCAGCGGATCGTCCGTGGCGACGTGCCCGAAGGGCTGCGCGACAAGACAGTGTTCGCGCTCGACATGGGCAGCCTGGTGGCCGGCGCCAAGTACCGCGGCGAGTTCGAGGAACGGCTGAAGGCGGTGCTGAACGAGGTCAAGAACAGCGAGGGCCGGATCCTGCTGTTCATCGACGAGCTGCACACGATCGTCGGCGCCGGCAAGTCCGACGGCGCGATGGACGCGGGCAACATGCTGAAGCCGATGCTCGCCCGCGGCGAACTGCACTGCATCGGCGCCACCACGCTCGACGAGTACCGCAAGTACATCGAGAAGGACGCGGCGCTGGAACGGCGTTTCCAGCCGGTGCTGGTCGAGCAGCCGACGGTCGAGGACACGATCTCGATCCTGCGCGGTCTGAAGGAGCGCTTCGAGGTGCACCACGGCGTCAGGATCCAGGACGCTGCGCTGGTCGACGCGGCGACGTTGTCGCACCGCTACATCTCCGACCGGTTCCTGCCGGACAAGGCGATCGATCTGGTCGACGAGGCCTGCGCGCTGATCCGCACCGAGATCGACTCGTTGCCGAGCGAACTCGATGCCGTCAGCCGCAAGCTGATGCAGTTGCAGATCGAGGAGACCGCGCTGGCCAAGGAGAAGGACGCGGCGAGCAAGGACCGCCTGCAGGCGCTGCGCAAGGACATCGCCGACCTGCGCGGCAAGGCCGACGGCATGCGCGCCCAGTACGAGGCCGAGAAGCAGGCGATCGGCAAGGTGCGATCACTGCGTGAGAAGCTCGAGGGGCTGCGCCGCGACCAGCAGGAGGCCGAGCGCCGCTACGACATGAACAAGGCCGCCGAACTGAAGTACGGCGCGATCCCCGGGGCTGAGAAGGAACTCGCCGCCGAGGAAGCTCGGTTGCAAAACCAGTCGACCGGCGAACGACTGCTGCGCGAGGAGGTCACCGACGACGAGATCGCCGCGATCGTCAGCCGCTGGACCGGCATTCCGGTCACCCGGCTGGTCGAAGGTGAACGTGACAAGCTGTTGAAGCTCGACGCGATCCTGCACGAGCGCGTGATCGGCCAGGGCGAGGCGGTGCAGCTGGTCGCCGACGCCGTGATTCGCGCCCGTTCGGGCATCAAGGATCCGCGACGGCCGATCGGCAGCTTCCTGTTCCTCGGCCCGACCGGCGTCGGCAAGACCGAGCTGGCGAAGACGTTGGCAGCCGCGCTGTTCGACAGCGAGCAGAACCTCGTCCGCATCGACATGTCGGAGTACATGGAGAAACACGCGGTCAGCCGGCTGATCGGCGCGCCGCCGGGCTACGTCGGCTACGAGGAGGGCGGTCAGCTGACCGAAGCAGTGCGGCGCAAGCCGTACTCGGTCGTGCTGTTCGATGAGATCGAGAAGGCGCATCCGGACGTGTTCTCGGTGCTGCTGCAGATCCTGGATGACGGTCGCGCGACCGACGCGCAGGGACGCACGGTCGACTTCAAGAACACCGTGATCATCATGACCTCGAACATCGGCGCACCGATCCTGCTGGAGGGGATCACGCGCGAAGGCACGATCCGCGAATCGGCGCGCGACCAGGTGCTCGCCGAGCTGCGCCGGCACTTCCGGCCGGAGTTGCTGAACCGCATCGACGAGACGGTGTTGTTCAAGCCGCTGCAGCCGGGCGAGATCCGGCAGATCGTCGACCTGCTGCTGGCCGACCTGAACCGCCGCCTTGCCGACCGGCGCGTCACCGTCGCGGTCAGCGACGCCGCGAAGGCGTTCCTCGGCAACCGCGGCTACGACCCGGTGTACGGCGCGCGCCCGCTGAAGCGGTTCCTGCAGCGCGAACTGGAGACCCGGATCGGCCGGCAGCTGATCGCCGGTGGCATCCGTGACGGCGGTGCCGTGCAGGTCGACGTGGTCGATGACGAGCTGCGTGTCACGGCGTCGATGCCCGAGCCGGCGACGGCGTGACGCCGTCGCCATGCGCTGGTCCGTAGTCATGAGCTGCGGAGCGCGTGCGTCGGGCCCTTCCCGCTCGACCGGGCTGCGGCGACGATCCAAGAGCCCAGGCGCCATGCTCGATCCTCGCCACGATTTGCTCCGTCGCCTGTTCGACCAGGCATCCGAACTGCCAACCGCCGACCAGGCAGCGTTCGTCGCTCGCGCCTGTGCCGGTGACGACGCGCTGGGGCATCAGCTGACCGCACTGCTCGCGGCGGCCGCCGATCAGCGGTTCCTGGCGACCCCGACGACCGGCCCTGCCGCCGACCCGGTGGCGGAGGGCCCGGGCACCCGGATCGGTTCGTACACACTGCTGCAGCAGATCGGCGAGGGCGGCTTCGGCGTCGTGTTCCTGGCCGAACAGTCCGAACCGGTGCAGCGTCGCGTGGCGCTGAAGATCGTCAAGCTCGGCATGGACACGCGGCAGCTGATCGCGCGTTTCGAGCAGGAACGTCAGGCGCTGGCGTTGATGGACCATCCGCACATCGCCAAGGTCCTCGATGCCGGTGCGACCGCGAGCGGTCGGCCCTACTTCGTGATGGAGTATGTTGCCGGCGAACCGATCACCACATGGTGCGACCGCCAGCAGTTGCCGATCGAGGAACGGCTGTCGCTGTTCACCCAGGTCTGTCAGGCGGTGCAGCACGCTCATGGCAAAGGGGTCATCCATCGCGACCTGAAGCCCTCCAACGTCCTGGCGTTCGAGGTCGATGGCCGGCCGCAGGTCAAGGTGATCGATTTCGGCATCGCCAAGGCGACGCAGAAGCTGACCGAGCGGACGCTAGTCACCGAACTGCAGCAGGTGATCGGCACGTTCCTGTACATGAGCCCCGAACAGGCCACGGGCTCGGCCGACGTCGACACGCGCAGCGACGTCTATGCCCTCGGGGTGCTGCTGTACGAACTGCTGACCGGCACGACGCCGTTCGAGCGCCGCACGCTGGCCGAGGCGATGCTCGGCGAGGTCCAGCGGTTGATCTGCGAGGTCGATCCGCCGCGTCCTTCGACGCGCCTCGGCGAATCCCGGGAACGGTTGACCAACGTCGCGGCGCACCGCCGCGTCGAGCCGGGACGGCTTGGCCTGCTGGTTCGCGGCGACCTGGACTGGATCGTCATGAAGGCGATCGAGAAGGACCGCACGCGCCGTTACGAGACTGCCAGCGAACTGGCGCGCGACGTGCAGCGCCACCTCATCGGTGATCCCGTCCTGGCAGCGCCGCCGGGCGCCGCATATCGGCTGCGCAAACTCGTTCGGCGGCATCGCGGTGCGGTGCTGGCCGGTGTCGCGGCGGCGCTCACGTTGCTGGGGGGCGTCGTCGCGTTCGCCTGGCAGGCGCGAGTGGCCAGCACCGAACGCGATCACGCCGTCACGGCCGGCGACGAAGCGAAGCGCCAACGGGGACTCGCTGAGCAGCGGGCGGCGCAGCTGGCGCAGGTGGTGACGTTCCAGGAGAGCATGCTCGAACAGGTCGATCCGGTGGGCATCGGCATCGCCCTGGCGTGCGATTTGCGCAGCCGGCACGAAGCGAGTCTGGCGGCCGCCGGGATCGACGACGCGGAACGTCCAGCGGCAATCGCGGCGTTTCAGCGCGAGCTGGCACGCGTCAATGCCACCGATGCTGCCGCGACGATCGTCGATCGGGCCCTGCTGCGGCCGGCAGTCTTGGCGGTCGAGCAGCAGTTTGGCGACCAGCCTTTGGTCGAGGCGACGTTGCGGGCGACGCTCGCCCGTGCGTACGCGCGGCTGGGGCGCCATGACACCCACCACGACCTGCAGGCCCAGGCGCTGGCGATCCGAGAACGGCTGCTCGGCGACGAGCATCTCGACACGGCCGCGGCGCGCAACGACCTGGCGAATGCCCTGGAACGGCAGGGGCACAAAGCCGCAGCGGAGTCGCTGTACCGCGCCGCTCTGGCGACGCGGCGACAACTGCTCGGTGAAGACCATCCGGTGACCGTGAAGTCGCTCGGCAACCTCGGCGGCAACCTTCGTTCGCAGTCCCGGCTTGACGAGGCCGAGCCGCTGCTGGTTGCGGCCCTGGCCGCCGCGCGCCGTGTGCTGGGCGACGAGCATCGCGACACGCTGGTGTGCATGAATCAGCTCGGCTATCTGCGGATCGAACAGGGACGCCCGGCCGAGGCCGAACCGTTCTGGCGCGAGGCGCATGACACCGGTCGGCGGGTGTTTGGCGTGGACGATGCGGATGCGATTGTCTGGATCAACAACTACGGCGGTCTGCTCGGCCAGCTGGGGCGGCTGGGCGATGCGGAGGCGCACTACCGCGAGGCGCTGGCGGCCACGCGTCAACGGCATGGCGAGGAGCATCCGTTCCATTGGCAGTGCATGGCGAATCTTGCGGCGAATCTGGTGCTCCAAGGGCGCTTCGGCGAAGCCGAACCGCTGCTGAAGACCGTGCTGGACAGTCGACGGCGGGCGCTCGGACCGGAGCATCCGGAGTCCCTTCATAGCCTGCAGTCGTTGGGCTCGTTGTGGCGTCAGCAGGGTCGTCTGGCCGACGCCGAACCGTTGCTGGTGGCGGCGTTCGGTGGCTTGCAGCGGCTGTACGGCGCATCTCATCTGGACACGTTGCGTGCGGGCTCGATCCTGGCGGTGCTGTATGGGGCACGCGATCGCGTCGCAGAGGCCGAGGCGCTCTATCGCCGGCTGTTGGACGCGGCGGTCGGAGTGCTCGGGGAAGAACATCCGGATCGGCTGGTCGTGCTGAACAACTTCGGCAACCTGCTGGCGCAGAGCGGGCGGCATGCCGAGGCCGAGCCGCTGCTGCGCGAAATGCTGACGGTCCGGACCCGGGTGTCCGGGGCGGATCATCCGGAAACGCTGGTGGCGATGAGCAGCTACGCGCGGGTGCGGGAGCAACTGGGGCATGTGGCCGAGGCGGAGGGGATGTTCCGCGATGCCGCGGCGCGCTTTCGGCGGGTGCTCGGCGAGCAGCACGCGAACACGCTCAGCAGCATCCAGAATCTCGGCAACTGCCTGGCAGCGCAACGTCGGCACGCCGAGGCGGAGCCGCTGTTGCGCGAGGCGGTGATGGGCTTTGGCAAGGCGGTGGGTGAAGTGCATGTGCGAACGGCGACTTCGCGGCGCATGCTCGGGCGGGTCCTGACGGGCTTGGCGCGGTTTGCGGAGGCCGAGGTGGAACTGTTGGCGGCAGAACGTGTGTTCGCGGCGGGGACTGGCGGGGCGTCGCGGCGGGCGGCGGTGTGTGACAGTCTGGTCGAGTTGCATGAGGCGTGGCATGCCACGGAGCCGGCCGGTGGTCACGATGTAGCGGCGGCAAACTGGCGGGCGCGTGCGGCGGAGTTGCGGGCGGAAGCGGTGCACAAGTAGGGGGGGGCGGTCAGCGGCTACCGACCAGGCCACGAAGTGTTTGTGGTGGTCGTCCAGGCTGTGGAGTCACGGCCACAGCGCCGAGTCGGTCCGCACGAAGATCGCATCCACCTGCGAAACGAGCCCGCGCTCATCCCGCGGCGGAGTGACGATGTCGAACATCGCGAAGCCGAGACGGTCGAGTTCTGCGGTCACGCATGCCAGCCGTGGCGCGGCGCGATTGCACTCGTGCAACGACAGTTCGATGAACACCAACTCAATGTCTGGCATCGTTGCCGCTGCGCCACTCGACACGTCGAGCTCGGCGCCTTGCACATCGAGCTACAGCAGATCGAACCGCCTGCCCGGCAGCGTTTCGACCAACGCATCGAGCGTCGTCATCGGTGTGGGCACGGTCGCCCGCGGCGCGTCGTTGTTCTTCGGGGTAGATCGACGACCCCGTCGAGCCCCACGACGTCACCATCTCATGGAACGGCGTCGCGTCCTCGATGCGCTCCCCGAGCAAAGTCGTGCGTGCCTGGACGTCGCCGGTGAGTACGGCGATACCATCGACCGAACCGGGTTCGCGGTTGGGATCGCGGCCCGCTTCTATTACGACAGCCGCAGTTCGGCCAGCAACGGCAGGTGGTCCGAAGCCCGTCGCGCCACCGCACTGCGCACCGTTGCCACCCGCTGCAGTGCGACTGCGCCCCGGACGTACACGGCGTCCAGTGCCCGGATCGGCGCCCACGCCGGGAACGTCCGCAGCGGCCGCGCCGCACTCGTGAACCCGGCGGGCACCAGCAACCGCTTGCCGATCGTGCCCCAGACATCATTGAAGTCGCCGGCGACGACGATCGGCGTCGTCGGCCGCAGGCCGGCGAACGGCTCCTCGGCGAGGAATCGCTGCAGTTGCGCCCGCCGTTCGCGTTCGCCGAGGCCCAGATGCATGTTGAACACGTGCAGCGAGCGCCCGCCATGCCCGATCGGCACCCGCAGCGCCGCATGCAGCACCGACCGCGCCTTGCGCCGGCCGATGGTCAGATCGACGTTGTGCGTCTGCGTGATCGGAAAGCGGCTCAGGATCGCGTTGCCGTACTCGCCGCGCCGCGGCCCGAAGCGGACGTTGACGAAGTACGACCGATGGGGGAAGCCGAGCAGGTCGCCGAGGATGTCGACCTGCCGTTCGTGTCGATACCAGGAGCCCTTCTGCGCGACTTCCTGCAGCAACACGACGTCCGGCGCGGTTGCCGCCAGCAGCGCCGCCGTGCGTGCCGGGTCGTAGCGCCGGTCGAGACCGCCGACGCACTTGTGGATGTTCCAGCTCAGCAGGCGCAGGTGCATCGGTGGTAGCAGGTGGAGAGGGCGCGGCAGCGCCGATGCGAACGCATCATCGTCAACGCCGTGCGTCGCGCCGGAATTCCGTTCGGGGAACCGCTGCCCCCGGCGCAACCGTCAGCTAGACTGACAAAAGTCCTGCACCGCTGCGAAGCACCCACGACTCCGTGACATCGAACCCACGCAAGCCAGCGTTGCTGGCGTTTTCCGTCGTTTTCCTCGCTGCCACCACGGCGTCCAACCTGCCCCTGCTCGTTCCCACGGACGTGCAGATGCCCGGCACCCAGCCTGGACAAGCCGCCTTGACGGGCAACGTGTCGCAGTGCAACAACTGCCACGCCAACTACGACGCTGCCACCGAACCGAGCCGCAACTGGCAGGGCAGCATGATGTCGCACTCCGGGCGCGACCCGCTGTTCTGGGCGGCGCTCGGTGTCGTCGAGAGCGACTACGCGGGCGCTGGCGACTTCTGCCTGCGCTGCCACGCGCCGCGCGGCTGGCTCGAGGGCCGTTCGGCGAGTTCGGACGGCTCGGGCCTGGCGTCGACCACCGACGCCAACGGCATCGAGTGCACGCTGTGCCATGCGCTGGTCAATCCGAGCGGTACCGAACACGCGGGCGTGCAGAACGCGCCGTTCGTCGCCAACGACGGCGG
The DNA here is from genome assembly GCA_016713175.1 of Planctomycetota bacterium. GTDB lineage: Bacteria > Planctomycetota > UBA1135 > UBA1135 > UBA2386 > JADJPQ01. The sequence continues at coordinate 87,616 of JADJPQ010000012.1, read as the reverse complement.
CAGTCCGGCGCAGGGCTATCACGGCAGCGGCATGATGGTCGTGTCGGGCAACAGCACCAGATACGGGCCCTACGCGAACGCGGCGGCCCAGCATGCCACCGCGCAGTCGCAGTTCCACCGTTCGTCGAGTCTGTGCGGCACCTGTCACGACGTGTCCAATCCGTTCGTCGGCGATCTGGCGCACAATCACGGCGCCCAGGTGCCGCTGGCGCCGGGCCGCTTCAGCGGCGTGCCAGGAACACCGGTCAGCGGCAAGGCCGCGTTCCTGAACTTCCCGCATCAGTATGGCATCGTCGAGCGGACGTTCAGCGAACACGCCGTGTCGGCGTTCGCGAACCTGCGCGTCCGCGACTTCGCGACGCTGCCCGCGGATCTGCAGCGGGGCTCGATCCGGCATGCCTGGCAGCAGGCACAGTTGGCCGGCAACCAGGGCGACTACGCCGATGGCACGACGCGGAACTTCAGCTGCCAGAGCTGTCACATGGCGCCGGTCGTCGGCCAGGGGGCGAACGGTGGGCCGATGCGTTCGGACCTGCCGCTGCACGACCTGACCGGCGGCAACACGCGCGTGCCGGAGATGATCAAGTGGCTCGATGCCCAGGGGCGGTTGAAGCTCGGTGGCGGATTGACGGCGGCGCAGACCGCGGCGATCGATGATGGCGTCCTGCGGGCCCGCGCCAGCCTGCAACGGGCGGCGGCGCTCGACGTGCAGGGCGATCTGCTGAAGGTGGTCAATCTGACCGGCCACAAGCTGATCACCGGCTATCCGGAAGGTCGCCGGATGTGGCTGCGGATGCGCTGGCGGAACGAACAGGGCGCCTTGCTGCGCGAGGATGGCGGCTATGGGCCGTTGACGATCGCGATGGGCGGGCTGCCGTCGACGGTCGACACGTTGCTCGATCCGAACGCGCGCGTCTATCAGGCCACGCACGGCATGACCCAGGAATGGGCCAACCAGCTGCTCGGCTACGGATTGTCCGCCAACCTGCCGCTGATGTTCGATCGCGTGACCGGCAACATCAGCCTGACGCTCGGCCAGCTCGCCGCGCAGGCGCCGGGGTCGACGCACGAGACGTTCCACTTCCTGCTGAACAACATGGTGTTGGCGGATTCGCGGATTCCGCCGTACGGGTATCCCTACGACGCCGCGCGGACACGCAATGCGCTGCCGGTACCGGCCACACAGTATGGCAATCCGGGACCCGGTGGCACGTTCCGCTACTGGGACGAGCTGACGCTGAACCCGCCGGCCGGCGCGACGCGCGCCGACATCGAGCTGCTGTACCAGACGACGAGCTGGGAGTACGTGCAGTTCCTGTTCCTGGCCAACGCCGGCCCGACGTCGTTCCTCGCCACCGTCGGCTGGGATGCGCTCGATGCGTGGTTGAACACCGGCATGTCGGCGCCCGAAGTGATGGCGACGACAAACTGGTGCCGGCTGCCGGGCACCGGCGAGGACCTGCGGCTGCGTTCGGGCATCGATGGCGCGACTCCGGACATTACCTGCGCGAAGTCCGCGGGCGCGGGGCAGGCGATCCGTCTGGTCATGGATTCGCCGAACGCGACCTTCGGCGGCGCGCTCGCCGCGGTGATCTTCCAGTTCCACACGCCTGGCGCGGCGCCGGTGCCGCTGTTCCCCGGATTGCAGCTGTCGCAGATCGATGGTCTGGTGACGGCGATTCCGCTCGGCGCCGGCGCCGTGCACGACATCGTGGTGCCGAGCGGGATGGTGCCGGGTTCGATCCTGCGGGCGCAGGCGATCGTGCTGGCCAATCAGGCGCAGAACGGCGTCTACGCGACGTCCGGCGCGCACGACCTGACGATGCGCTAGCGTTGCGTCAGATCTGCGTGGCGGCTTCGCCGCGCAGCGCGTGAACTGTGCGCAGCAGTTCTTCGACCGACGGCAGCTTCCAGCGCACGCGACCGCGCGCCTTGCCCTGACTCTGTTCCCAGGCGTCCAGACGCAACCAGTCCTGCCAGGAAACGTGATCGATGTGCCGCTGGCGCAGCAGGTCGCTGATGTCGGTGCGCGTCGGTGCCGCGAGGCCATCGGCGGCCAGATCCTGCAGCAGCGACTCGACCGTCGCCTTCGAATCGGCGCTGTTCGTGCCGATCAGGCCGGTCGGCCCGCGCTTGGCCCAGCCGACGACGTACTGACCGGCCACCCGCTGGCCGGCCGGTGACTCGAGCACACGACCATCCCGGTTGGGGATGATCCCCTTCTTGTTGTCGAACGGCACGCCCGGCACCGGGATGCCGCGATAGCCGACCGCCTTGAACACCAGGTCGACCGCCAGCGTCTCGAACGAGTCCTTGGCGACCGGCCGCGGCGTGCCGTCGGCATCCGCGGCAAGCGTCGCGTGCTGCAACCGGACCTGCGTCAACCGGCCGTTGTCGCCCTGCAGTTCGACCGGCGCGACCAGGAAGCGGCACCGCAGTTTGCGCGCCTTGCTGCCATCGCCATGCGCGGCGTGTTCGGCGATCAGCCTGGCGTTGCGCTGCTGGCTGCGCGCGCCTTCCTTCTCGAGCCACGCGGCCGACAGCGGATCGACCACGGCCTCGTCCGCGCGCACGACGACATCGACGTCCGGCAGTTCGGCGATCTCCTCGAGTTCCTTCGGCGAGAACGCGGCCTGCGCCGGTCCGCGGCGACCCAGCAGCACGACTTCGCGGACGGTGCTGGTGCGCAGCGTCGCGAGTGCGTGTTCGGCCAGGTCGGTGGTGGCCAGGGCCGCCGGGTCCTGCAGCAGCACGCGCGCGACGTCCATCGCGACGTTGCCGTTGCCGACCACCGCGACCGTTCGCGCCCGGGCCAGGTCGAAGCGGCGATCGCGGAAATCGGGGTGGCTGTTGTACCAACCGACGAACTCGGTGGCCGAGTGCACGCCGGCGAGGTCCTCGCCTGGCACGCCGAGCTTGTTGTCGCTCTCGGCGCCGACCGCCCAGATCACCGCGTGGTAGTGGGCCAGCAGATCGGCAACTTGCAGGTCACGCCCCAGCTTGACGTTGCCGAAGAACCGGAAGCCCGGGTTGGCGGCGATCTTCTCGTAGATCTTGACCACCGCCTTGATGTTCTGATGGTCGGGAGCGACGCCGCCGCGCACCAGGCCGTACGGCACCGGCAGCCGGTCGAACATGTCGACCTGGACGCGCAGGCCCGGGGCCTTGAACAGCGCTTCGGTGGCGTAGAACGCCGACGGTCCGGAGCCGACCGTACAGACGCGCAGCGGGAGAGACTCGGTGCCGGGACGATGCATGGGATCGGGATGATATCTGGTACTCCAGGATCCCGGTGGTCGTAACCGGAACGGGGAAGACGCCTCGCTCCAGCCCGATGCGAGTGAAGTCGATGTGCGCCAGGGCGGCCCAGGCCGATAACATGTGCCGATCGTGCGTGGTTGGTTGTCGTGCTGTTGCCTGCTGTTGACCGCGTGTGCGGCTACGCGGCCGATGCCGTGGCGAGCCGCCGTCGGTGATGGTGCGGCGATGGCCCGCATCGCGGACGAGTTCGCGCGCCGCAATCCCGGCTACGGAGTCGCGGCGGCGATGGCGTGTCAGGATCTGCCGCGCAGCGACCGGGCGCGGCTCGCCTTCGTCCAGCGCGGGCGCGCGAACGCCCGGGTCGGTGACGGAACCGCGGCGATCCATGTGGGCGAAGTCGCGGTCGGCGACCTGGTCGTGCTGCCGCCGGGGCAAGGGTTGCGGGCCGATGCGCCGCTGGATCTGGTGGTGTTCACGGTGCCTGACACGCCGGCAGATGTGCCGACGTTCGTCCGTCCCGATCACGATCCGAAGATCACTGACACACCCGGGGGGTGTGCGACCGAAACCGGCGCCTATCGCCGGATCCTGCTGACGTGGCAGCGGGCCAAGGGGCCGTACACCTTCCATGGCCTGAACGCGCATCGCGTGCGGATCGACGATTCGTTCTCGCACTACCATCCGGTCGTCGGCGGGTTCGACGAGTTCTATCTGGTGCAGATGACTCAGGGCGGCGCGCGGCTGTTGACGAGTGACCGGGTCGATCGGATCGAACTGCCCGACCACGTGACGAACGACGAAGCGCGGTCGCTGCTGCAGACGACGCCGTTGCAGGTCGGCGACCTCGTCTATCTGCCGCGCGGTCTGATGCACCGGGGACTCGGTGGTGCCCTGGTGCAGGTGATCACCGTGCCTGGTTTCGTGCCGGGCGCGGAGATCGGAGTCGACCACCATCTGCGTCGGATTGGCGAACGGTTGGGTCTGTCCGCAGACGAGCTGCCCTACCACGAGCCGGCCTCGCACGCGCCGGTCGTCCGTTGATGGCCGATGCCCAAGAACAGGCCCCGCGGCGGATCCGCTTTGGCTGGCCGGACACCCAAGAGCAGCTCGCGGCGTTCGGGCAGGCCTTCCCCGACGCGGTAGCCGACCCGATGGGCCGAGCCTTCGTCGCCGGTGCGGCGAGGCTGTGGTTGCCATTCCTGCTGCCGACGGCGTTGCCCGGCGAACGGGTTGCTGCTTACACGGGGCGCGTCCCGGAACGGATCGGGCGCCATGGCGTGCTGATCTTGCAGGCTGGCGCCGCGGCCCTCGGCTATTGGGACGAGGACGAACTTCTGCGCCATCGCGCCATCAAGAAGTACGTCGTTCGCGGCCAGGGCAAAGCGCAACCGACTCACAAGAAGACGCGCGGCAAGTCGCGTTACGGTTCGCGGCTGCGGTTGCAGAACTGGCAACGGCTGATGGTGCAGACCAACGAGAAGCTCGCCGGGTGGTGGGATGAACTCGGCGCGCCGGAGCAGGTGTTCTTCGCGATTCCGGTGCGCAGCCGGGCCGAACTGTGGGCGGTGACACCACCACCGCCGTTTCCGCGCGATGGCGCCGGCGTGCGCCGGATCCCGTTGCACGTGCATGTGCCGGATCACCAGGAACTGCTGCGCGTGCGGCGCTGGCTCGGGCAGGGCCGGCTCGAGGTGCCGAACTGAGCGCGGTTTCTCGACCGCGGCTATTTGCCGCCGGTGGCCGGCGCGGTTGACGATGCCGGGCCTGTCTGCCGGTCGAGCTGCAGCTCGCGGACCCAGATGTTGCGGTAGCGCACCGGATTGCCATGGTCCTGCAGCTCGATCCGGCCGGTTGGCTCGTGCGGCGCGTAGCTCGGCAGTGAGCGGTGGTTGGTCTGGCCGAGCAAGGTCTGGTCGTGGTGCACGAGGATGCCGTTGTGGATCACCGTGACGCGTGCCGGCGACTGCAGCGCGCCATCGCTGGTGAAGCGCGGGGCGATGAACACGATGTCGTACGTCTGCCACTCGCCGGGCTTGCGGCAGGCGTTGACCAAGGGCGGCATCTGGCCGTAGAGCGCCGCAGCCTGGCCATCGGCGTAGCTCGCGTTCTCGTACGAATCGAGAACCTGCACCTCGTATCGGCCGAAGAAGAATACTCCGCTGTTGCCGCGACCCTGCGAATCGCCCTTCACCTCGGCCGGTGTTGCCCATTCGACGTGCAACTGGCAGTCACCGAATTTTGCCCGGGTCCAGATGTCGCCGGTGCCGTTGACCTCCATGTAGCCATCGCGAACGACCCACTGCGCGCGGTCGTCCTTGCCGCCCCATTGGCTGAGGTCACGGCCATCGAACAGCTTCCGGGCATCGGCCGGTGCCGGCATCGGTTGTGCCGGTGCGGGGCCCGGATCGACGACCGGCGGACGAGGCCGGGCCGCGTCGTGGACACGCCACCCGAGTCCGGGCAGCGCCGGTGTGTCGGTGTAGCCCGGATTCTGGGCAGTGAGCAGAGGGGTGACGGTTGTCACCAGAGCGGCGGCCAGGATGCGATGCATGGCCGCGGCCTTGTACCCGACGGTCGTCGGCGGCACGAGGGTCGTGCCGCCGGCGTTGTCTGCTCAGCCGGTCAGGACTGCGGCGAGGTAACCCGCCACCAGGCAGGCGATGGCCAACGCGGTCGCTCCGGCTGCCAGCAGCCACCGCCGTTCCGGCGGGTCCTGGAGCGCTGGCGTGCCAGGCGGAAGTGCATACGGCGCGCGGAAGGAGGGAGCTGGGGACGACATCGGAGTCTCCTGGGCAATCGAAGTTTCGAGGTGGGTTTCAGGACAGCGGGGAAGGGGAGTGCAGGTCCGGCGATGGCGCGAACAGCGACCGGGCCTTGCGGGTGATCGTCGCGAGCTGGCGACGGAAGTCGCGTGGTTGCATGCCGCAGGCGCGAGCAGCGTCCCGGGTCGTGTTGCAGCTCAGCGCTGCCGTGAGCGCCTGTCGCTGCCTCGGAGGCAGCCGGTCGGCGAAGGCGTCGGCTCGCCACGGGGTGCGTGGTGTGGTGTTGGCGGGATTCCGGCCAAGTGGATCCGGGGGGCCGTTGGGGTCCGAGAACGCCTCGACCTGGTTCCATCCTGTCTGCGCCATCTGGGTCGCGGTCCGGCGGGCGACCACGCGGACCCACGCCTCGGGTCGGCGCGGGGGATGTCCGGCCAGCCAGGCGAGCGTGCAGCGGTGAACCGCTCGTTCGCCGGCTTCCTCGGCGACCAGCGGGCTGTTGGTCACCTGGGCGGCTGCTCGGTAGGCGATTCGCAGCAGTTCGGGGGGGTCGTAGTGAAGGCGAGGGTTTGGATCGGACATGGTCTTCCCTGTTGAGGTGAGAGTCCGATCGTGCCGGAAACTTGACGATTAGTCAAGATCCAAGACAGAAAAGTGCGGTGGCATCGTATCCTGTACGGTGGAAAGCAGTTGCGGAAGCCTGTCATTACTGTGTGACGCATGACCAAATCGGCGGAATCTTAAGGTCAGACCCTTTCCGATCGCTTGCGGTTCGGCGAGAATCCGCCCACCTCGCCGTTCTTCGTCTTCGCGTTCTGACCAAGAAGCAACTTCAGTGACCGAGTCAGAAGCCCCCCAAGATCGTCCGTTGGCCAAGGTCCTCGCCGCGCGGCTCCGCGAGCTGCGCGCGCGCAAGAACATGACGCAGGATCAGGTGGCCACCCGACTGAGCTGCCATGAATCCGCGGTGTCGCGCTGGGAAGGCGGTTCGCGCTTCCCGACCGGGGAAGACCTGGTCGCGCTGTCCGATCTGTTCGAAGTCAGCATCGACTACCTGCTGGGACGCGCCAAGCAGTTCGCCGCTCCAGGCACCGCGCTGGTCGACATGGCTCTGTTGGACAGCCTGGACCAGGCGTCGAACACCGAGGCCTTCGATCGGCTCATCGTCGAGAACGAGGACCACGCCGTGTGGCTGCCGGTACCCGACCGCGCCGTGTTGGTCCAGGTCAACGAAGCGATGCGGCTGGCGCGGCGAGTCGCCGACAAGCACAAGGGCAGTCGCTTCGTCGACCGGCTGTTCCGGCCGCGGATGTGACGGCGGTCAGTACGCTGCCGGCGGCCTTGGCGTGGGGCCCCCGGTGAAGCTGCCTTGACCCGGAAGCCTGTGAAGCCTGCCCGGGGCTTCCAGGCGCCCCGATCTCGGCGAAGATGTCCGACACCCTTCGCCATGCACCGTCCGATCTTCGTGTGTGCTTTCTTGACCGCTCTGGGGGCACTGTCCGCGCAGGAGCTTCCCGGCGCGTTGCGGTCCCGTCCGATCGCCGGCTGTCGCCTGCCCGCCACCGAGAGCGCCTTCGCCGGACAGCGGTGGACTGGCGGCAACGTGCCATTCGAGTGGGCGGCGAACGTCACGCCCGCGATGCAGACCGCGATGCGGGCCGCGATGGCGGAAGTCGAGGCGGTCGCCAACGTGCACTTCATACCGCGCGTCGCCGAGATCGACTGGGTCGTCCTCCGCGACTCGGTGATCAACAGTTCGTCGGTCGGCCGCGCCGGCGGGCCGCAGCTCCTGCACATCTACAACTGGAACAGCCGGTTCACGATGGTGCACGAGCTGATGCATGTGCTGGGCTTCTGGCACGAACACCAGCGGCCGGATCGCGATCAGTTCGTCGCCGTGCAGACCGGCAATGTCGAACCGACCGAACTGCACCAGTTCGCGATCGTGCCGACCGCCGCGACGCAGGGGCTTCCGTACGACTTCGATTCGGTGCTGCACTTCGCGCAGTCCGAGGCCAGCCACAACGGCCAGCCGACGTTGCTGGTGCTGCCACCCAACCAGGGACAGCAGTCAGCCATCGGTCAGCGCACGCATTTGAGCAGCGGCGATGTGGCCGCGCTGCGTCGGATCTACGGTTCGCCGACGCCGCCGGTGTTGACCGCGGTCACGCCCGGCACGGTGACGGCGTGGCTGCCCGGGCAGGTGACGTTGACCGGAACGCTGTTCGACGAGGTGACGCGGGTGTTGCTCGACACTACGGTGATCGCGGCGTTCACCCGGCCGGCGCCGGATCAGATCCGGTTCAATGTGCCGTCGCTGCTGCTGCTCGGCACCCACACGGTGGCCGTCGAGAGTCAGACCGGCCGCAGCAATGCGGTGTCGTTGCAGATCACCGGCAACGAGCCGCCGGTACTCGAGAACGTACCAGTGATCGTTCGCGGTTTTCCGTTGGGCTACCGGTTGCACGCCGACGCATCGCGCACGAATGTGCTGCTGGCGTCGTTCGACAATGTGCCGACGGCAGTGCCCGGCGTGCTGCAACTCGGTCTCGGCGCTCAATTCACCACGCTGCTGCAGATCGGCAGCGGCGTTGGCGGCGCCAACGGCCAGTGGCAGGTCCCGGTGCTGGTGTCGAGCGCGGTTCCGAGCGGCGTGAACCTGTACTTCCAGGCGCTGGTGCTGGATCTGCAGGCGCCGGTGCTGCCGCTGTCGGTGTCCAATCTGGTGACGACGCGGACGCTGTGAGCGTCCGGCGGTACGTCGACCAGCGCGCTCAGATCGATGCCGACAGTGCGCGCACGACGGCTTCGGTGAACGTCGTGGTGTCCAGCGTACCACCGAGATCACGCGTCCGTTGGCCGTTGGCGATCGCGCTGCGGACCGCGTTGTCCACCATGCTGCCCAGCCCGCGGAAACCACAATGCGTCAGCAGCATCGCGAACGCCAGCAGCGCGGCGGCCGGGTTGCAGACGTTCTTGCCGGCGATGTCCGGAGCGGTGCCGCCGGCGGGATCGAACATTGCCAGCGCGACCGCGCCGGCGGTGTCGAACGCGTAGCTGGCGCTGGCGCCGAGCCCGATGCTGCCGACGATGCCGCAGGCCATGTCGGACAGGAAATCGCCGTACTCGTTCGGGGTGACGACGACCCGGTATTCCTCCGGTTTCATCAGCAGCTTGTAGAGCAGTGAGTCGAACAGTTCGGAACGATGCGGCACCTCCGGGAAGTCGAGGGCGACGTCCTTGACGATCTGTTCGAACAGGCCGTCGGTTGCGACCTGGATCGTGTGCTTGCTCGAGCTGACCACGCCGGCGTGCAGTCGGCGCGCCAGACGGAACGCGAACAGCGCGGCCTCGCGGCTCGGTCGCCGTTCGATCACGCGGATCGACACGGCGACGTCGTCGCCGATGCGACGGCCGGCGTCCTCGTAGGTGCCGCCGACCGCGATCCGGATGATGTGCAGGTCGACCTTGCCGTCGTGCCGGGTCTTGACTCCGGGGATCGATGCCACTGGCCGGTGGATCACCGAGAAGTTGCAGCGCTCGCGCAGCACCTTGTTGGGGCTCTCGCCGTCGGTGACGGTCGGGTACTTCATCGCCACGCCGTGGGCGGAGATCGCCGCCATCGCCTTGCCGTAAGCGGCCTCGGCATCGCGGTTGCGCGTCGGCAGCGACAGATCGACGGCATGGAAGCCGACATCGATCGGCAACGCGGCGGCGACGCGGTGGACGGATGCCGACAGTTCGGCGGAGATGCCGTCGCCGAGGAACTCGGCGATCTGGAGGGACTCGCGTTCGGGCATGAGGTCTGGAAAGGTACCGGTGGGCCGTGGAATTCCACGTTCGGGATCGGCGTCCGGCGTCGCCAGGCTGGAGTCGTGGCCACTCCTGCTGCACGATGCGCCGCACGTGTCGCCAGCCGCCGAACCGTTGCCGGCAGTTTCGCCGCTCCAGCCCGGCGCTCCGATCTGGTCGTTGGCCGGGTATCTGTTGGTGGGCTGGCTGTTGCGGCTGCCGGCGGTGCTGTTCGCCGCCGGGTATGCGTTCGCCGATCAGCAGTACCAATACCTCGATCCGGCCTGGCACCTGGCGACCGGCGATGCCTGGCACCGGACCTGGGAGTGGATCGATGGCATCCGCAGCTGGGTGCATCCGGGGCTGCTGGCGACGCTGTGGATGCCGATCCGATCGGTGACCGATGATGCGATGGTGCAGATGACGCTGCTGCGCGGCGCCCATTCGTTGATCGCGCTGCTGCCGCTGTCGGCGTTCTGGCTGCTGGTGGTGCGTTGGCAGCCGGTGGCGCACGCCCGTGTCGCCCTGTGGTTGTTCGCGCTGTCGGGTATCGGCGTCCACGCCAACGTGCAACCGGCCGGGCCCAACTTCGCGGCTTCGTTGGCGGTCGCCGCGGTGCTGTTCGCCTGTGGGCCGCGGCGTTGGCCGTGGCTGGGCGGCCTGCTGCTCGGGCTGGCGTTCTGCGCGCGGGCGCAGGACGCGATGTTCGGACCGATCGTCGTCGCCGCTCTCGTCTGGCAGCGGCGCTTTCGTGCGGCGATGTGGTTCTGCCTCGGCACGTTGCCGGGCATCGCGTTGCAAGGACTGGTCGACCTGTGGACCTGGGGGTCGTTCCTGCACAGTCCGTTTGCCTATGTCCGACTCAATCTGCACGCCGGCGCCGCGGTCAAGTGGGGCACCGAGCCATGGTGGTGGTACGCGACACTGCTGCTGCCGCTGTTGACGTTGGTGCCGCCGGTGTGGGGCGCCGCGGCGCGCATGTTCTGGCGTGGGACGCGGGTCGCGGCGTTGCCCATGTTCGCCGGGGTCGCGTTCGTCGCGCTGCACAGTGCCATCGAACGCAAGGCGCTGCGGTTCTTGTGGCCGGCGGTCTGGTTGTTGGTTGCCGTGGCCGCGATCGGCATCGGCTCCGCGCGCGCGAACGGACGGCTCGAGGCCTGGCAGCGCCGGTTGTTGTTTGCCGGGCAGGCGGGGCTGTGGCTGTGGGCGTCGCTGTGGCCGACCAACCTCGGGCCGGTCCGCGCGGCGTTGGCGCTTTCGCGCGAGCCGTCGTTCACCGACGAACTGATCGTCGTCGACGGTGATGCCACTGCGGTCGGTGGCTTCGCCAACCTGCGGCGGTCGCGGCTCGAAGTCCAGTCCACGACGCGCGCGCTGTTGGCAGAACTGCTGGCTGGCCTGCCGCCGCGCGCCGAACGCTGGGTGCTGGTCGCGCGCGAACCACTATCCGGCGAACTGGCCGCTGCGTTCGGGCGGCTGGAGCCGGCCGGCGAGTTCACCGGCTGGCTGGACCTGCGCCGCGGCGAGCGACGTTATCTGTATCGACTGCGGCGCGAATGACGGCAGCGCCGCCGCGAGCCGGCTACTTGCCGGTGCCGGCGGCGGGCGCGGCGTCCTTCTTCGGTTCGGCCTTGGGCATCGCCAGGTCCGGCGTCGTCCGCGCGATCGTCGTCTTGAACTTCACGTCGATGTTCATCTCGCCCGAACCCATGGGGCTTGGCATCTTCATCGTCATCGAGGTCTCGTTGTTGCCGCTGACGATGAAGCCCTCCTTCCGCGACAGGGTCGTCCTGCTCATGGCCTTGCTGTTCTCGATCTTCATGGCCGCGAACATCTCGCGTTGCATCTCATTGCCTTCTTCCTGATCGCCCTCGTTCTTGGTCGCCGGTTCCTTGCCGGCCGGCTTCTCGGTCTTGCTCGCGGTGCCCGTCGATTCCAGTACCACTTGGTCGCCGTCGACCTTGGTCAGGGTGACGTCGCTGTTCACCGCCATCGCGAACTGGCCGTCGCTGTCGGTGACCGAGTGCTGCCACTTGCCGCCGACGGCGACCGGCTCGGCCGGCCGCGGCCCGAACAGGCTCTCGACCCGTCGCTGCAGCGTCGACTCGTTGGTGTCGCCGCCCGGGCCAGCCATGGCGCCGCCGGTCTTCTTGGTCGCGGCCAGCAGCTTCTCGGTGTCCGTCAGTTCGACGACCTTGCCATCGCGGCCGACCACCGCTTTGAACGAATGCCCGGCGGCCGCGGTCAGGGCCTTGGTCATGTTGCCCATGCCGAACATGCCGCCGCCATCCTCGTCTTCGTCCCCCTCCTTGGCCTTGGCCGAGTCGAACTCGACGTCGCCCATCATCGGCACCTGCATGGCGCCATGGATCCGCTCGATCTTGATCGCCAGGTGCAGTCGCCCGTCGCTGTCGATGTCTTCGACCGCGACCGACAGGACGTGATGCGTGGTGCTGCCGACCTCATGCTGCTGACCGCCGAAGTCGATGACCTGTTCCATCACCTGGGTCTCCTGGAACCACAGGGCCAGGTTCTTCGTGCTGGTGACCGCGAGGTCGATCTTGTCCTGGGCGATCAGGCAGGCCGGCGCGGTGGCGAACAGGGAGAGCAGAAGGAACGCGGAGGAGGGGACGGATCGGTTCATGGTGGCTCCTGTGGCCGAAGCCGCGCATGCTATGCCGAGCGCAGGCCCCAGATCGCGATGACTCCGCCGGTTTCTTGTCCAGACCATGTCGGTTGACCCGCGGGATGGCGAGTTCGTGGCGCCCCCGGGGACGGCTGCCGAGCGGCTCGACCGGCGGCTCCGGACTTTCCGTCCCGCGCTCAGCTGGGGCCAGATCCGCGATCTGATCCGGCGCGGCAAGGTGGCAATCGACGGCGTGGTGGTGACCGACGAAGCCGCGGCGGTGCGGGGTGGGGCGCGGGTGGTCCTCGCCATGGGCGCTCGGCGGGTCGCGGCGTCGGCCGCGGCGGCGATGCCGGTCTTGTCGCCGGACGCGATCGCGTTTTCTGACCGTCAGGTCGTCGTGGTCCGCAAGCCGGCCGGGCTCGCCACGGTGCCCTGGCAGGACGCCACCGATGCGCTCGACCGTCGATTGGCGGCGACGCTTGGCGCCCCGGTCCGTGTGGTGCACCGCCTCGATCGCGACACGTCCGGACTGTTGATGTTCGCCCGCACCGCGGAAGCCGAGGGTCGGCTGACCCATCAGTTGCGGCGTCATACCGTGCACCGTCGCTATCTGGCGATCGCGCACGGCGAAGTGGCGGCGGCGACCATCCGTTCGTGGTTGGCAGAGGACCGCGGCGACGGGTTGCGCGGCTCGGTGGCGAATCCGCGGGTCGGCAAGGAGGCCATCACGCACGTCGAACCGCTGGAACGGCTCAGTGGCGCCACGCTGGTGGCATGTCGGCTGGAGACGGGCCGCACGCATCAGATCCGGATCCACCTGGCCGAAGCTGGCCACATGCTGCTCGGCGAACGCGGCTATGTGCGCGACCATCGCGGTCCGATGCTGCCGGCGCCGCGGATCCTGCTGCATGCCGCCGAACTCGGGTTCGAGCATCCGACGACCGGTCAGCCCATGTGTTTCTCCGAACCAATGCCCGCGGACATGCTGGCAGTGCTCGCGGCGTTGCGCTGCTAGCCCGATCGGCATCGCGCTGCGGCCGGCCAACGGCAGTCCGGGGCGATCACGCTGGCTGGAAGCGCAGTCCGAGACCGCGGACCGTGTGCAGGAACTCCGGGCTGGCCGGGTCGCGCTCGAACAACTTGCGCAGCCGCAGCACGACGTTGTCGAGTGTGCGCACCGTCAGCGGCGCGGTGGTGCCGAACAGGTGTTCGACGACGATCTTGCGGCTGACCACGGTGCCCGCATGCGCGGCCAGCAGCTTCAGCAGCCGGACTTCGGTGGTGGTCAGATCGTGTTCCTGACCATCGGCGGTGCGCGCACGCATCGCCCGGAAGTCGACCCGATGCCCGCCGAATTCCAAAACGTCGTCGCCCGGTGCCGGCGCCGGCCGACGGCGCAGCAGCGCGTCGACCCGCAGCAGCAGCTCGCGCAGGTTGAACGGTTTGGTCAGGTAGTCGTCGGCCAGCAGTTCGAGGCCCTTGATGCGATCGCGGTCGGCAGCGCGCGCCGACAGGATCAGCACCGGCGTGTCGTCGCCGCGAGCGCGCAGTTGCTTCAGCACCTCGAAGCCATCCAGGCCAGGCATCATCACGTCGAGGACCAGCAGGTCGATGCCGCCGCGCGCCATCCGCGTCAGCGCGTCGGGGCCGTTCTTGACCAGTTCGGCGTGGTAGGACTCGAGCGCCAGGTTGTCGCACAGCATCTCGCCGAGCGGCGCTTCGTCCTCGGCGACCAGGATCCAACGACTCATCCGTTCCTCCGCTGCGGCAGCAGGACCGTGAAGCGGCTGCCCCGACCGTTGCCGTCGCTGGCGGCAACGACCTTGCCGCCGTGGGCGCGCACCAGTTCCTGCACCAGGTGCAGACCAAGCCCGGTGCCGCCGCTGTGGCTGTCGCGGCCGCGCCAGAACGGCACGAACGCGTGCGCCAGGGTCTCGGCGTCCATGCCGCGGCCGTCGTCGCGGATCTCGACGGCGTGCACATCGCGCTCTGCGCGCAACTGCACATGCACGGTACTGCCGCGCGGCGAGTACTTGACGGCGTTGTCGAGCAGGTTGCGCAGCACCATCTGCAGCGCGTCGGCGTCGCGATCGGCGGTCAGCGCCGGCAGCTCGGCCAGGGCGATGGTGACTCCGGCGGCCTCCGCGCGCGGTGTGATCGCGGTCACCGCCAGACGCAGGTCGTCGGCGAGATTGCCCGGCAGCAGCCGCGGTGCCCGCGGTGTCGTCCGCAGGCCGGCGGCAGTCAGCACGTTGGTCAGGCCGTTCTCGAGCCGTTCGGCTTCGAGCAGACCCGACTGCAGGTAGCGCTGGCGTTTGTCCGGCGGCACGCGATCGTCGCGCAGCGACTCCAGCAGCAGCCGGATCGTTGCCAGCGGGGTCTTCAGTTCGTGGGTGGCGCCGGCCAGGAAGCGGTCGTGGTCCTGTTGCAACTGCGCTTCGCGTCGCTGCGAGGCCAGGAACAACACGCCGATGGCGATCAGGATCGCCCCGAAGGCGATGCCTTCGCTGAGGAACATCGTCCGTCGACCTGCCGCGAGCTCGGCGATGCCGGCCGGGTTCTCGGCACCGAGTGCATGCGCAGCGGCGCCCGCGTCGCCCGCGACCAGATGCCGGCCGGCACGTTCCAGTTCGCCGCTGCGCTGCACCTGGAACCACGTCCACCAGGCGACCAACGCCAAGGCGAACGCGAGGGTGAGGCTGAACAGGATGGAACTGCGCGATCTCGGCACGTGGACGGAACAGGACTCAGCGGGTGTGCAGCCGGACAGCGTAGCCGAAGGCCTCGACCTTGTCGGCGATCGTCGCGTCGGCGGCGGTGCCGTGCGAAACCGTCCAGGTGCCCCGGCCTGGCGCCGTCAGGCTGCCCAGATCGATGCGACGGCCGTTCGAGAGGGCGACGCCCCAAGGCGCGTTGGCGCCAGGAACGATGCTGGCGAGCTGTTCGAACAGTGTGACGCCGGCGATCGCCGGATCGGCTGGCACGACCAGGGCGGCGGGCGCGGATTCGGCGGGGATGGCGCCGGCGGCGTTGGCCTGCACCAGCACGTAGAAGTCGAAGCTGGTCAGCAAGTCGCAGGTGGTGCCGGCCAGGTTGAACGGCAGGGCACCGACCGGGCTGACGGTGTCGCTGAGACCGAACATCACCAGTACCGGCGCATTGGCACCGAGGTTCTGGCCGGACACGAAGTGGGCGCCGCCCGGCGCATAGGTGCCGCTGCCGCCGATCGTCGCGGCGTTCGTCGAGGTGCCGTTCGTGCAGCCTTGGCCGTAGTTGGTCGCCGTGCCGTCGGTGATGCCACCGGTGGCGCGCACGCCATCGACGATCGCGTGCGAGAAGCCGAACATCGCGATGTTGTTGCCGGTCATCTGCAGGTCGATCACCAGCCACGAGCCCGGTGGTACCGTCACGGTCACCGGCGTCGTGAACGGGAAGCGCAGGCCGTCGTTGACGCCACCCCACGAGTGCGGGAACGCCGTGCCCGGATCGGGCAGGTAGGTCCATGGCGAGTCGAACACGGTCGTCAGCGGCTGGCTCAGGTTGGCGGCGAAGCGGGCCGCGGGCTGCGCCACGGTGGTCACGCCGACCTGGATGACGAGCCGTTGGATCTGGAACGGCCCCGGCGCGCCGACCTGCGGGATCGGACCGTCGAAACGCAGCGACAGTTCGTCGAGCGTCGCCTGTACCGCCCCGAGTTCCTGCGCGTCGAAGAACATCTGCACGCGGCTGTTCGTCTGCATGAACGGCCGCAGGTGGTAGTTGGCCAGTTCGGCGGCCGGCGTCGCGGTGGCCGGCAGTTCGAGGAAGCCCTGGGCGGTGGTGGAAACGGCCAGGGTCAGGAGGGTGACGGGGAGGATCTGGTTCATGGCGTTCGTCGCTGAGTACGCCCGCATGTTGGCCATCGTTTCGGCGCCCATGTCATCCGACGGTCACCGGGGCGTCCGCGTGGCATTGGCGTGACGTGCGTGGCAGGCCCTTGCCTGGGTGCCGCGATCCGGTACCACGGAGGCGTGTTGCGCGCATTCCTGGTGTCGATCGCCCCGGCTCTGGCCGTGCCCGGCCAGAGTCCATTTGCGGCGCAGCACGAACGGATCGAACGGCTGTGCGTCGATTGCCATGGCGGGGACACCACCAAGGGCAAGCTCGATCTCCGCGCGCTCTCGACGGCGGACACGGTCGTCTGGTTGACCACGGTCAGTCGCATGCGCGATCGCGTCCGGGCCGCCGAGATGCCGCCGGCGGACGCCGAACAGCCGACCGCTGCCGAACGCGCCGACCTGCTGGCCTGGTGCGAGGCGACGTTGCGGGCGGGTGTCCCGGGGCTGCCGGTGACGCCGGGACGAACGACGATCCGGCGGCTGTCACGCGTCGAGTGGGAGAACAGCATCCGCGACCTGTTCGGCGTGCGCAGTGCCGCCATCGCCGCGTTCCCGGCCGACGACCTCGGCTACGGCTTCGACAACATCGGCGATGCACTGTCGTTCTCGACGCTGCACCTCGAGAAGTACCTGGCGGCGGCGGCCGATGTCGCCGCGCAGGTGTTCGACGGCGAAGATCCCGCGCACCCGACCGTCCGTCGCTTCGAGGCCGAGGCGATGACGCTGGTCGATGGTCCGGGGGCGTCGCTGGATGGCGACGTGGCCGGGCTCTACACCAACTCGGCGGTCGGCCAGCCGGTCACGCTGCCGCGGGATGGCCGCTATCGGCTGCGGATCCTGGTCGGTGCCGATCAGGCCGGCGACGAGCCGGCGAAGATGTTGCTGCGGATCGACGGGCGCGACCTCGACTCGATGGCGATCGGCGAGCGCAAGCCAGCGGTGCAAGAACGCGAGTTCGAATTCGCGGGTGGCCGCCATCGGCTCGATCTTGCGTTCACCAATGACTTCTGGGATCCGAAGAACCCCGACGAGCGGCGCCGCGATCGCAACCTGCGGATCGACTGGGTCGAGGTGGTCGGCCCGATCGACGTCCGAACGGTACCGGCTGCGCAGCAGTGGCTGCACGCGGCACTGCCCAAGCACGGCACGGTGGCGGCGCGGGCACGGGCGCTGGCGCGGGCGTTGTTGCTGCGCGTCTGGCGGCGACCGCCAGGCGATGACGAAACGGCGCGGCTCGCCAGGCTGGTCGTCGATGCGGTTGCAGCCGGCGAGCCGTTGACCCAGGGCTTGCGGTTGCTGCTGACCGCCGCGCTGGCGTCGCCGCACTTCCTGTTCCGCGGTGAGCCCGGCGGTACGGACGGCAAGGCCGGCGTGGCGCCGCTGTCCGGGTTCGCCCTGGCCAGCCGGTTGTCGTTCTTCCTGTGGAGCAGCGCGCCGGATCCGACCTTGCTCGAGCTCGCCGGCAACGGCACCCTGACGGGCGCCGTGCTGCGCGAACAGGCGCTGCGTCTGCTCGTCGATCCAAGGAGCGACGCGTTGGCGACCAACTTCGCGGCGCAGTGGCTCGAATTGCGCGCGTTGCCCGAACGAACGCCCGATCCGGCGCGCTACCCTGGCTTCGACGACGGGTTGCGCACCTCGTTCCGCCGCCAGACGGAGTTGTTGTTCCTGACGGTGTTGCGCGAGAATCGCGATGTCCGCGAACTGCTCGACGCCGACTTCACCCATGTCGATGCCAGGCTGGCGGAGTTCTATGGCCTGCCGGCGCCTCCGGGCGACGGCTTCGAGCGCGTCGCGTTGGCCAGCGACCAGCGCCTGCGCGGCGGCGTGCTCGGCCACGGCAGTGTGCTGGCGGTCACTTCGAATCCGACGCGCACGTCGCCGGTCAAGCGCGGCAAGTGGATCCTCGACAACCTGCTCGGCCAGGCCCCGCCGGCACCGCCGCCTGGCAACGACACGCTGGCCGGCGAAGCGCAGATCGACAGCGCGAAGACGTTTCGCGAACAGCTGGCGCAACATCGCGCCAAGCCCGAATGCGCCGGCTGCCATGTCCGGATGGACACGCTCGGTTTTGCGTTGGAGAACTTCGATGCGGTCGGGCGGTACCGCGTGGCGGACGCCGGTGGCGTCATCGATGCGAGCGGGGCGTTGCCGGATGGTCGGCAGATTCGCGGCCTGGCTGAACTCCAGGCCGTGTTGCGCGACGATCCGGCGTTCGTCCGGACGCTGCTGCGCAAACTGTTCGTCTACGGCGTCGGTCGCGATGTCGCGCCGATCGATCGGCTGGTGCTCGATCAGCGAGCGGATGAACTGCTGGCCAACGGCAAGGTCACGCTGCCGGACCTGCTGCTGGTCGTGGTGCACAGCGAGCCGTTCCTGCGCCGCAGCGTTGGTCGGTAGGCGTCGTGCAGTCGATCAGCGGACCATGGTGACGGATTGCGGCTGCGCGCGCAGCGCCTGCAGGCGCTCGACCGCGTCGGTCAGTGAACGCACGAACAGCTGCGGCTCGAAGCGCGACCAGATCTCGGTGTTCTCCTGGTTGGTGAATACGTAGACCTCGATGGCGCCGTCTTCGCCCATCCGGAACTTCATGTCGCCCCACTGCGCGTGGACCTGGCGGAACGCGACATCGCGGTTGCGCTGGCAAAAGCGCGTGCCGACCAGGCGTTCGACGAACGCGATCAGATCCTGGGCGCTGTCGGGCTCCAGTTGCCAGAAGCTCCGCTCGGCGAACGTCGAGTCGTCCGTCAACTTCGATCCGATCGGACCGGGCTCGACCAGGCCGAGGGCAACCCGCACACCACTGGTGACTGCGCCATCGCGTTCGCTGCGGCGCCACGGCGCGAAGCGGGCACCGAGCCCCTGACGCAAGAACACCAGCTCGATCGCGCCCATGCGGATCGTGGTCGCCGTGGCAACCTCCTCGGCGGCGACCGATCCGGTTGGCTGGGGCAACGCGGTGCGGGCCGGCGTTGCGGCGGTTGCTGCATTGGCGTCGCTGCAGGCGCTGAAGCCGGCAGCCAAGAGGCCGGCGAGAGCCAGGCCGACGAAGGTGGCGGGGTGGTTCATGACAGTGCGCCAACGAGGGCGGGGTCCGCGGCGTTGCGTGCCATGGGGTGTTTTCCGTGCCGATTGCGAACGCGCTGGACCTGCTGCTCGGCGACTGCTGAGAACGGCGCGCCCGCCTGTTCGGCAATGACGTCAGCGAGCGCGAGTCGCGGTGCCGTCCGCGAGATAGCGTTCGCCCGAAGCCAGCCACAGCCCGAACCATAGGAACTGGGGCACCCAGTGCGACACGACGACGAAGTCGTCGGCCCACAGGTCGGTCCGTCGCAGGATCGCTGCGGTGTGTTCGAGGTGCCTCGCCTTCGCCGCGGCGTTGACCAGCCCGGCCATGGCGAACGGCCATGCTTCGCTGGCGCACGCGCCGACCGGGTGCACCGTCGCCAGGGTCACGTTCTCCGGCAACGGGGTGAACTCCGCGATCGCGCCGTTGGCGGGGTCCTCCGCCGTTGCGGGGGAGTCGAGGCCGAGCAGCAGCGCATGCAACGACCTGACGTCCAGGAAGTCGTACGGATGGCGTTCGGCCTGCGCCAACAGCGCCGCGCGTTGTGGCTGCAGGCGAACATCCACCAGCCGCCGATACCGCTCTGCCGGTTCGCCCTGATCGGCGCCACCGAGCCGCAGCGACAGCAGCGCAAACAGCCACGACCGGTAGTTGCCACCGAACACGCCGTTCGGCGGTCGTTTGTCGGGACCCACTTCCGGGAACGGCCCTTCCTCGAGTGACACGAGCAGCCGCGCCATGGTCGCCGTGCGGAACGTCGCGATGGCCACCTGGTCTTCGCGGGGATGCTGCAGCAGTTCGCTGAGCAACAGCAGGAACCAGGTGTCGACGTAGCGCTGGAGCTGCCGGTGGATCGCGCCGGTTCCGGCGCCGTCCGCTGGCTTGCCGCCCATGCCGACGATCAGTTCGTGTTCGGCGGCGAGTTGCGACGGTGGCAGACGTGCGAGCAGATGCTGCGCCAGTTTGGCATCGTCGGCGTGGCGCGCCATGCACAACCCGGCCCAGTGCGCCGCGATGCACGAATGGAAGTCGTAGCTGCCGTCGAACACGGTGGTCTTGCCCGAACGCTGCCAGATGCTGGTCGATGGCGTCTTCTGCTCGATGCCATCGCGCAGCATCTGTCGCAGTCGTGGCAGCGTGGACTGCACGACGAACTCGTCGGTCGCCGGCCTGGCATCGACCGCAGTGTCCGGTGTCTGGGGAGCCGCTCCTCGCAGCGAAGCGGCCAACAACGTCGACAGGGCGATGAAGCCGGGCCACATGGGGCGCCGGCGGCCGGATGGACTTGGCATCGAGGGATCGGGTTCGGGCCAGCCCCCGAACATAGCCGGTCGGCTGCTGTTCGCGGCCTTCGCCGCCCTCAGCCCCTTGTCGCCATCTGCCGATCACGGTGCAATCACCCCATGCGCCCGTTCCGCCAAGTCGCTCTCGATCGCCGCACCTTCCTGCGCGGCAGCGGCGCCGCGCTGGCGCTGCCCTGGCTGCAGGCGATGACGCCCGCTCTCCGTCCGCAACCGGCCCCGCCGCGTCGCGCGGTGTTCGTGTTCGCGCCCAATGGCCAGCACATGCCCGACTGGCGACCCGACGGTGACGGTCGCGCCGCCAGCCTCGGCCCGACGATGCAGGCGCTGCAGCCGTTCCGCGAACGGCTGACCGTCTTCTCCGGTCTCGCGATCGATGGCGGCCGGGCTCATGGCGACGGCCCCGGTGACCACGCCCGCGCCGCGTCGTCGTTCCTGACCTGCGCGCACCCGCGCAAGACCGGCGGCGCCGACATCCACGTCGGCACGTCGATCGATCAGGTGATCGCGACCCAAGTCGGCGGCACCAGCACGTTCGCGTCGCTCGAACTCGGCATGGAGAAGGGCGCGCAGGCCGGCATCTGCGACTCCGGCTACTCGTGCGCCTACAGCAACAACATCGCCTGGAAGACGCCGGGCCAGCCGGTGGCCAAGGAGACCGATCCGCAGGCAGTGTTCGCGCGCTTGTTCGGCGATCCACAGCAAGCCCGCGATGCGGCCGAACAGGAACGCGATCGCCGGCGCGAGCGGTCGATCCTCGACTGCGTGCTGGCCGATGCGAAGGCCCTCGCGGGCAAGCTCGCCGCCGCCGACAAACAGAAGCTCGAGGAGTACCTGACCGCAGTGCGGGAGCTCGAACTGCGGCTGCAGAAGCAGGCGGCGGCGACCTCGGCGACGACCAGAGTGCCGGACGGACTGTTCGACCGCGGTGCGTCGCTGCCGGACAAGCTCGCACTGCAGTACGAGCTGATCGCGCTGGCGCTGCAGGCGGACCTGACGCGCGTGGTGACGTTCATGCTCGGCAACGGTGGCAGCAACCGCAGCTACAAGTTCATCGATGTGCCCGACGGGCATCACGACCTCAGCCATCACGGCAAGAAGCCGGAGAAGCAGGCTGGGATCGCGAAGATCAACCGGTTCCACGTCGATGCGTTCGGGGCGTTCCTGGGCCGATTGGCGGCGCACAAGGAAGGCAGCGGCGACCTGCTGGACTCGTGCCTGATCGTCTACGGCTCGGGCATCAGCGACGGCGATCGGCACAATCACGACGATCTGCCGATGCTGCTGGCCGGTGGGCACCGCGGGCGTGGGCATGTCGCGATGGGCAAGGAGACGCCGGCCGCCAACCTCTATCTCGCGATCGGCAAGGCGATGGGGGCGACGCTGTCATCGTTTGGCGACAGCACCGGCGCGCTCGAATTCTGAGCGGCGGTTTTCCCGAATACCCTGTGCCCGTTGCGGGCGATCGTCTGCCGTGAAGCTGGTCTCGATTCCGCCGGTACCGGCGCGCGATGCCCTCGGCGGGCTCGAGGCGCTGGTCGCTCGCCATCAGCGGTCGGTGTGGCGCTTCCTGCGCACGCTGGGCGCCGATGCCGCACTGGCGGATGAACTGACGCAGGACGCGTTCTTGCTGGCCTGGAAGAAGCAGATCGTGGCGCAGACCGACGCGGAGACGACGGCGTGGCTGCTGCGGTCGGCCCGTTTCCTCTGGTTGCGGCGGATTCGTCAACGTCGACGGCAGGAAGAACGGGTGACGGCGGTGTTGCTCGAATGGTGGCTCCGCCACGACGTGGCCGACGGTGAGGACCGTTGGCTGTCGGCGCTGCGCCACTGCCGCCAGCAACTGCAACCGCGTGCCCTCGCCGCGTTGGAACTGTTCTACGCCGACGGCCGTTCGCGGGCGGCCGCGGCGCAGCAACTGGGCATGACCGAGGCCGGCTTCAAGACCCTGCTGCAGCGGACCCGCGAGCTGCTGCGACAATGCATCGAACGGAGGCTCCATTGAATCCGGTGAAGGAAGCGGCCGAACGGCGGCTCGACCAGGCGTTGCGCGACGAGTTTGCCCCCGACACGGACCCCGATCTGGCGGCGGCCGTGGTGGCGCGGGCGCAGGCTGGTGACCTTCCCAAGGCCGAGGCGGCGTCGTCGTCGCGGTGGCGCGCGGCTCTACTGATGGCGGCGGGCGTGCTGGTTGCCGTCGGCACGGCGGTCTGGTCGCGGCAGCGGCCGGCCGTGGGGCTGCCGACGAGCGCGCCGCAGGACCCGGTGCAGGAACGGCCCTGGGTCACTGTGACTTCGTACGCCGAACTGGAGGCACTCGACGACACGTGCCGCGCGCTGCGGTTGGAGTTCTGGAACACCGACCCGGATCGCGGTGGCGGCCTCCCGGCGGCGATCGGACTCGACAGTGCACTGAACCGGGCCAGCAAGGTGGAACACCTCGATCTCGCCGTCGGCAACGACACCAACCTGCCGTTGACTGCGGCTGACCTGCAGCGCCTCGGTCAGCACACGCCATTGCGCGAACTGCGCGGCGCGGGCCGGTTCGAGATCCAGCCGGACTGGCTGGCTTCGCTGGCGGCGCTGCCGAACCTCGCCACGCTCGCCTTGCCGCACGTCGCCATCGGTGATGCTGGCGCGGCGGCGATCGCGCGGATCCCCAACCTGCAGGTTCTCGAACTCGCGTTCGACGGCACGTTGACGGCTGCTGGCCTGGCGGCGCTGGCGGGGGTTCCGGGTTTGCGTTCGCTCGGGCTGCGCGGCTGTGGCGCGCTGACCGCCGCGGGGCTCGCCGTACTCGGCAAGTGCAACAAGCTCGAGCGCCTGGACCTGCGGTTCGTCTGCGGGCAGACGACCGGAGCGCCGCGCAAGATTCCGGCGCGCTTCCTCGATCGCATCGAGGTGATGCTCGGTACCGAGCTGGTGGCGGCGGCGAAGCCCGGCGGCGGCGGTGTCGACGACGGGGTGCTGACGGCGCTGGCCGCGGTGGGGTCGCTGCGCGAACTCGATCTGGTCGGCTGCCCGTCGATCACGGTGACCGGGCTGCGGACGCTGGCGCCGTTGCCGTTGCGGCGGCTCGGGTTGTCGATCCGTGCGGGGGATGCGGCAGCGATGGTCAACGAACTGTCGCCGACGATCGAATCGTTGTCGCTGGCGTGGAGTTCGCAGTTCGATGACGCGGCGCTGGCCGCGATCGCGGTGCAGCTGCCGCACTTGCGGGAGCTCGATCTGGCGCAGTGTCCGCTGGTGACCGACGCGGGGCTCGCCGCGCTGTTGGAGCGGACCACGCTGCACCGGCTGACGCTGCGCGGTTGCAAGGGGTTGACCGGCGCAGTGCTGCCGGCGCTGCTGGCGGCGAAGGCGCTGCGGTTCCTGGATGTTTCGGGGCAGCGGTGGGTCGATGCCGATGCCGAACGGGATCTGCGGGCGCTGCCGGCGATGCAGGAGCTGCGCAACGAGAAAGGCGGGCTGATGGCGGCGCGGCCGAAGTGACTGTTCTCACGACCTGGCGGCAAGCCGACGACGTTCTGGATGTTGCGGACTCGCCCGGTGGGTATGCTGGTGCCCCAGGCACCCGTAGCTCAATTGGATAGAGCATCAGACTTCGGATCTGAGGGTTGCAGGTTCAAGTCCTGCCGGGTGTGCCACCGCAAGAGTGGCGAGCTCGAGGGGCCAGGAGCTGTTTCTGCGGTTCTCCCGACTTGACCCGCTTGCGGACCCGCTTGTCCTGGCGAGTCATGCCGAGGTCGCCGCCGATGCTACGCACCTTGCCAGGAAGCTCGCACCCGATGCGGCAGGGCAATACAACTGCCGCGATGAAGCTGTTCCCGACGACGGGCAAGACCCCACGCACGCTCCTGCACATGCGCAAGGTCACCTACAAAGCGCGACCTGGCGGTGCTGCCCGCGGCCGAGATCGAGGTCGACGGCAAGACGATCCGCTATTCGCTGGCGGAGGGCAGCCGCACGCTGCTGGGCCGGGTCTCGTCGATCTTCGCCAGGAACCGACGACGATCCCGTACCTGGAGACCTTCGCCAAGGGACGACGTGTTCCTGGACATCGGCGCCAACGTCGGCCTGTATTCGATCTACGCCGCGGTGATGACCGGCTGCCGGGTGTTCTGTGTCGAGCCCGAAGCGCTCAACTTCGCCGAACTGAACAAGAACATCTACCTGAACGACCTGCACGACCGCGTGCTCGCGTTCTGCGGCGCCGCCGGCACGCAGTTCGAGGTCGGCAAGCTGCTGCTCGGCGCCTTTGCGGTCGGCTACTCGCACCACGACTTCGGCGAGAGCACCTGGCGCAAGGACATGAAGTGGTCGCCCGAAGTCACCGTGGCGCGCGACCGCCGCATCACCCAGGGCTCGATCTCGGTCAGCATCGACCAGTTGGTGGCGACCGGCGCGATGCCGCAACCGAACCACATCAAGATCGACGTCGACGGCCACGAGCCCAAGGTCATTGCCGGCGCGGTGAAGACGCTCGCGCACCCGGACCTGAAGACCGTGCTGGTCGAGATCGACTTCGGCTCGGACGCCTGCCAGGCGATCATCGACACGATGGTGGCCGCGGGCTGGCAGTACTCGATGGACCAGCTGGTGGCCAACCGCATCGCGGTGATGAAGCCCGAACGCGTCCACGAGCTGCGCAAGATCAAGAAGGACGGCTTCAACTACATCTTCTATCGCGATCCGGCCTACGGCGCGCTGTTCCGCGAGTTCCTCGCCCGCTACGAGCCACCGCTCGACGCCAAGGGACACCTGAAGACGTCCCCGCGGGTCGAAGACCGCAGCTGAACAGGGCCCCGCCGGACCAGCAAGGAGTCGACGATGGACATCTTCCTGGACTCACGCCTCCCCCGAGCATTTCCCGCGAACACGCCTGGGATCGGATCCGCGCCCGCACGCCGGGCCAGGACGCGCCGTTCCAGGACTTCCTCGGCGAACGCCTCGGTGTCGTGCACGGCTACGACCTGTCGGCGCTGGATTTCGCGTTCCTCGGCAACGAGTTTCCCGCAGACCTGGGAGTTCAAGAAGCTGCAGGTCGCCGGCCTGGTCGAGGAAGCCCGCCTGCTGGACTTCTCGCGCCGACGCACCGCCAACATGGTGTTGAACGATGGTTTCGGCGGCGACCAGCGCGCGTTCCTGCACTTCGTCGAGCAGGTCCGCATCCTGCAGCAGGTCGCCAACGACCTGCTGGCCGCGATCCTGCCGGTGAAGCCCGAACTCGTGAACCTGCTGATGCGCTGCTCCGAGACGCGCATGGAGAACCTGCACTACGACCTCGATGCCGACGCGGACGGCCACGAGGCGTTCCGGCTGTACATCAACCTCGATCGCGCGCCGCGCATCTGGGCCACCAGCTACCAGATGTCCGATCTGCTGGCGCGCGGCGGCCAGCGGCTCGTCGCGGGCCTCACCAAGGACCTGCCGGGCGAGACGATCCTCAAGCGCGCGGCCACACGGGCCTATGGCGGCTGGAACCAGCGCGCGACCGAACGGGTCTCGCCGCGGCACATGATCTACGTCGACCCCGGCGACATCTTCTTCGTCGACGGCCGTTGCGTGAGCCACCAGGTGCTGACCGGCCACCGCGTGTTCACGGTCTACGCCAAGATCCCGCACGGCAACGCCGTCCACCCGACGTTCGGCGAGAAGATCCGCTCGGCGCTGGCGCAGGCGCAGCAGGTGCCGATCGGCAAGGAGACGGCTTTGGTCAACTACTACGAACCGGCGCAGGTGACCGCGTCGCCGCACGTGCGCGAAGAATGGTCGTCGGTGTTCGGGACGACCCGGACCGGTCGGGTGCGGAGCTTCGACGACGTCGGCATGCGCGGCGAATCGGCGGGATCGTGATCGCTGACCTCGCCGCCGCCACCCGGCGAAACCGTGCATCACCGAACCCGGGCGACCCCGGAGGCGCGTCAGCCAGGCCGACGCTGGATGCCGAACGCCCGCAGACGCGACGCGAGCGTCGTCGGTTTCATGCCGAGCAGCTGCGCCGCACCACCTTTGCCGAACACCTTGCCGCCGCAGGCGGCGAGCGCGGCTTCAAGGTTGCGACGTTCATCCTCGCGTAGCTGGCCGCGCGTCTTCACGCTGCCGGCCGGCGGCGTCGCCGCTGGCGTTGCGTTCGCGCGCGAACGTGCCGGGCCGCGGCTCGTCGCCGGACCGAGCGCGTCGAAACGGAGTCTGCCATCGACCGCGACGATCCGCGCGCGTTCGATCGCGTTCTGCAGTTCGCGAACGTTGCCCGGCCAGTCATGCGCCTCGAGCTGTCGTAGCGCCGCCGCGTCGGCCCGCAAGACCATGGCGTTCCGGCGCACGCCATGGCGCAGGAAGTGCTCGGCCAATGGGGCGATGTCGGCGCGGCGATGCCGCAGAGGTGGCAGCTCGATCGGGAACACACTGAGGCGGTAGTAGAGGTCCTGCCGGAAGCCGCCGGCGTCGACTGCGGCCCGCAAGTCGCGATTGGTGGCGGCGACGATGCGGACGTCGACACGCCGGGTCTTGCCGTCGCCGACGCGTTCGAACTCGCGTTCCTGCACCACGCGCAACAGCTTGCTCTGCATCGCCAGCGGGATTTCGCCGACTTCGTCGAGGAACAACGTGCCGCCGTCGGCCAACTCGAACCGGCCGACGCGGTCTTTCAGCGCCCCGTGAACGAGCCGCGCACGTGGCCGAAGAACTCGCTCTCGAACAGCGTCTCTGGCACGGCGCCGCAGTTGACGCGGATCAGCGGCCGGTCGTGGCGTGCACTCTGCTCGTGGATCGCGCGCGCCACGACTTTGCCCGTGCCGCTTTCGCCGGTCACCAGCACCGTCGCGTCGGTCGGCGCCACGATGCGGACCTGTTGCACCACGGCGCATCACGTCGCTCTCGGCGATCAACGCCGCGGTCGCCAGTGGCCGTTCGAACTCCTCGTGCAAGTAGTCGTTCTCGGCCGCCAGCCGCGCCCGCAAGCGTTCGATCTCCTCGAACGCACGGGCGTGCGCGATGCTGATCGCCGCGTGGTCGGCGAACACGCGCAGCCACTGCAGGTCGTCCGACGTCAGCGACAACCGATCGAACACCGCCAGCACACCCAGCACTTCGCCGCGGAACACCAGCGGCTGTGCCGCGAACGAACGGATCTGTTCGGCCCGGAACCACCCGGCATCGACGATCCAAGGTTCGCTGCCAGTCAGGTCGCGCAGCAACATCGGCTCACCGGTGGCTGCGACGCGACCGATCTTGCGATGGCCGGTCGGAAAACGACGAAAGCCGCCGTGCAGATTGCCAGCGTCCACGCCGGGGGAGGTGAGGTTGCCAGCGCTCGCTTCCAGGTGCAGGCAGCGGGTCCGGTCGGCGCAGGCCTCGGCGAACCGGCAACTCGAGCACAGATCGCCGGGCCCGAACAGCCAGATGCGCGCCAGGACTACATTGGGGCAGCCGGCGATCCCAGAGACGACCGTTCGCAACACTTCGCGCAGCGAGAGGTTCTGCGCGACCGCGACCATCACGAGGGGCAAGCTCTGGACGTTCACTTCACCCGGAGATTACGAAATCCCGTAACTGAAACCACGAGAACTCGTAAATTACGAAATCCAGTAGCTGTCGTCAACACTTTGTAGTGATCATAACATATTGTAAAACAACATATTAAGAACATCTGTCCGACCTGTCGGCTGGCGGCACGGCGTTTGACCTGGATGCCATTGCCGCCAACAAGCGCGGCGCCAACCCAACCAAGAAGAACCGCCATGACCCGACTCCCCGCCATCGCTCCCGAGACCGCCACCGGCAAGCAGAAGACCCTGCTCGACAGCGTGCAGAAGAAGCTTGGTCGCGTGCCCAATCTGATGCGCGTTCTCGGCAACGCACCTGCCGCCCTCGACGGCTACCTCGCGTTCGCCGGCGCGCTCGCCGCCGGTTCGCTGGACGCCAAAGTCCGCGAAC
This sequence comes from Planctomycetota bacterium, assembly GCA_016713175.1. Classification (GTDB taxonomy): domain Bacteria; phylum Planctomycetota; class UBA1135; order UBA1135; family UBA2386; genus JADJPQ01. The sequence continues at coordinate 58,991 of JADJPQ010000012.1, read as the reverse complement.
AGCTCGCCCTGACCGTCGCGGCGGCCAATCTGTGCGACTACTGCCTGGCCGCGCACACGGCGATCGGTGGCATGGTGGGTCTTTCCACCGACGACGTCCAGCAGGCCCGACAGGCAACCGCCGCCAATCCGAAGACCCGGGCGATCCTGGCCTTGGCCCGCAGCATCACCGTGAACCGCGGTGTGATCCCCGACGCCGATCTCGCGGCCGCGCGCGCCGCCGGCATCAGCAACGCCGAGATCGTCGAGACGACGGCCAATGTCGCACTCAACATCCTGACCAACTACGTCAACCACGTTGCCGACACGGTGATCGACTTCCCGGTCGTCGCGCCTGCCACCGGCTCGGGCTGCGAAACCGGCTCGTGCACCACCAGCTGAACCCCACACCACAACCGAAGCACCCACACCCAGACCGGAGAACGACCATGAAACTCGCCATTGCCATCACGGCGGATCCGAAGTCAGGCGACGACGGCCTTGGCCGCGCCTTCCAGGGGTTCGCGCTGGCTGCCGAAGCCCTGCAGCACAAGGACGAGGTCGAGATCGTCTTCATCGGCCCCGGCACCCGCTGGCCCGCCGAGGCGACCAGGCTCGGCCATCCACTGCATGGAATCTACAACGCCGATGCGGCGGTGAGGGGTGCCTCGTGCGGTTGCGCTGACGTGTTCGGCGCCGCCGACGGGGTACAGACCGCGGGTGTTCCGAAGCTGAAGGAACATGCGCTGGCAGGCACGTCCGGGCTCGCGAGTCTGCGCCGCTACCTGGCCGAGGGCTGGCAGACACTGGTGTTCTGACCGCACCCCACGCCACCCTTCACCGACGGCAATCGCCATGGCGAACGAGTTCTTGCGCACGATGCTCACGCCTGGTGTGCGTGACTCCCAGCGGCACTACTACGGCCGCGCCTATCCCGACCAGGGCAGCACCAGCCGGCCCGATGAACTGACCGTTGACGAAATCGAATTCCTGCGGGCACGTGATTCGTTCTATCTGGCGACCATCCCCGATTCGGGCTGGCCGTACCTGCAGCACCGCGGTGGACCGCGGGGTTTCCTGACCGCGCCGACGCCACGGCAATTGGTATTCGCCGATTACGGTGGCAACCGCCAGCTCATCTCCGTGGGCAGCGTCGCCAGCAACCCGCGCGTCTGCCTGTTCGCGATCGACTACGCGGCGCGGACCCGGCTGAAGATCCTCGGCGTCGCCGAGGTGCTCGACGCCCGGGCCCATGCCGACCTCGTCGCGGCCAGCGCGCCACCCGGCGGGCACGCGGCCGATGTCGAACGCATCGTGCGCATCACCGTGCATGCCTTCGATTGGAACTGCCCGAAGTTCATCACCCCGCGTTTCACCATGGCGGAAGTCGAATCCGTGGTGGCGCCGCTGCGGGCCCGCATCGCCGAACTGCAAGCGCGAGTGGATTCCTTCGGCCGGGCGCCGTGACCGGCGGCGCCGCCGGTCACCAATCGTCGCCGCAGACAACGAAGTTACGTCGGTGTCGGAATGGCGCCAGTGCGCCGCCGCGACTGCCGTTACCGTGCGGCCGCGATGGTCGCTCCAATATCGTTGCGCGTGGTTGCGCAGGTTCTCGCTTCCTGGGTCGTGCTCGCCGCCGGTCTGGCGCAGGCACCGCCGCCGGCCGACGGCACGACGGCCCCGGACTTCGTCAGCCACACGGTCGACGGTCAGGCGGTCCGGCTTGCGGACTTCGCCGGCAAGATCGTCGTGCTCGACTTCTGGGCCACGTGGTGCGGGCCATGCATCGGTTCGATGCCGCATCTGCAGGAAGTCGCGGCGGCGCATCGCGACGAACTGGTGGTGTTGGCGGTGTGCACCAGCGACGCGCGCGGCAAGTTCGACGAATGGGTCAAGGCCAACGCCGGCAAGTACCCCGACCTCCGCTTCACCTGTGATCCCAACGACCGCGACAGCGACACGTTCGAGGACCGCGCGTCGCAGAAGCACTATCGCGTGGCTGGCCTGCCGACGAAGTTCGTGATCGGCAGGGACGGCAAGATCGCGCTCGGCATCCTCGGGCTCGAAACCGACGATCGCCGGCTCGAGGCCGGGCTCGCACGCGCCGGCGTGGCCATCGACGACGCGACGGCAACGGCCGGCGAGGCGCAGGTCAAGGCGGTCGCCGAACGGCTGGCTCGCGAGGCCGCCGAACGCGCGCGCCGGCCGACGCCGGCGTTCTTTCCCGCCGTCATGCGGTTGCAACACGGCGACCCGCTGCCGGCCTGCACGTTGCTCGATGCCGACGGCAAGGAGTTTGGCATGGACCGGTTCGCGGGCAAGCCCGTGATCGTGGCGATGACGCCGGCGAGTGGTGCGCCCCGGCAGTTGCTGCAGGAGATCGCGCTGCGCTATCAGGCTCTCGGCGTGACCACGCTCGCGGTGATGCCGTTCACGGCGGTCGACGAGGATGGCAAGGGCGCGGTGATGGGGTCGTTCCTGCGCGGCGACAAGATGTGGGATGGCATCGGCAACCTGCTGCTGCGCGCCGGCGTATCGCTGCTGCCGAAGGACATGCCGCGCGAGGTGGCCACCGACGAGGCGTTTGCGCGCAAGGCCGAACGGCCGGCGGAGGCGCCGGTGACGCTGCTGCCGGTCGGCAGCAAGGCTCCCGAGTTCGCGTGCCAGGACCTCGCGCGGGCAAGACGGTGCGGCTCGCGGACTTCGCCGGCAAGGTCGTCGTGGTCGACTTCTGGGCGACGTGGTGCGGCCCGTGCAAAGCCGCGCTGCCGCACGTGCAGCAGGTGGCGAAGGCGTATGCGGCGCAGGGCGTGGTGGTCCTGGCGTCGTGCACCAACGATGGTCGTGAGGACTTCGAGTCGTTCGTGCGGCTGAAGGGCGCCGAGTACCCGGACGTGATGTTCGTCCATGACGCCAAGGAACGCCGCGCCGAGCGCGCCTCGCGCGCGCTCTACGGGGTCAGTGGCATCCCGCAGCAGTTCGTGATCGGCCGTGACGGCACGGTGGTGGCGACGGTCGATGGCTACCTGGAGGGCGAAGTGCTGCTCGACGCGGCGCTGGCGAAGGCGGGGATCCAGGTCGATGCCGCGATCCTCGAACGTGCGGCGGCGGACCTCGAGAAACGCCAGGCGCGGTCGAAGGCGGTGGTGCCGGCGCTGCCGATGAAGCCGGCGGGCAAGGGCTGAGGCGGCAGGACGCGCGACCGCCAGGATCTGGTCGCGGCGGGCCGGAGCCAGCGCTCGGAGCCGCGGCCGGCGTGTTCACTGGCCGCCCGCGTGGAAGCCGAGCCTAGTTCCCGATGGTCGCGGCCGCGGCGTCGGAGACCACGGCACCCAGCGTGTTCCAGCCCGGGTCCACCACCAGCGCCTGGGTGAAGAACTGGAACCCGAGGTAGGTCTGGCTCGCCGGGATCGCCAGGTTGAAGTTCGCGGCGCCGCCGCTGCCGAGCAGCAGATCGACCGCATCCGAACTGACGTAGCCCGTGCACCCGGGTGCACCATAGGCGCCAAGCGCCAGCGGCAGCGGGCCGAAGACCGAGTTGGTGCGGCTGAAGCCGAGCAGGAACATCGCGACTCCCGCTGGCGGCAGCTGGCCGATCGTCGCCACCATCGTCTGCCCGATGCGGGGCAGCGCCGACGCGGTGTTGGTCGGCACGCCGGCGCTGCCGGCGCAGCCATTGCCGAACACGGCGTAGACCGGCGAGACGGTGCCGAGATTGTAGGTGGCGATGATGTCGTTGAAGACGCCCTGCGGGGCCGCGAAGCCGGTGAAGTCGCCGCGGACCGCGACCTGGTTGCTCGGGTTGGCGGACTCGAGGTCGAGCGTGAGCTGGCCATTGCCCCAACTGACGGTGGTCAGGCTCTGGCCGAGGGCATGTCCCGTCGGCGCGACCGGAATCGGGATCAGACCGGTGGGCACGGTCGCGAAGTAGGAGGTGCCGAGCGCGAGCCCGAACGTGTTGAGGAACGGATTCCACGCCGCCGCCTCGGATGCCGCGCCGGCGAAGCCGGTGCCGACGCCAGCCATCACGAACACGCTGCCCCCGCTGTTGACGTAGTTCGCGAGCACGGCGGCATTGGTGGGACCGCTGCCGATGGTCCCGGCCAGGAACACGCCGTCGTACGGACTGAGGTTGCCCAGCGTGATCGGCAGCGATGGGTTGATCGTCCAGGTGTGCCCCGCCGCGGCCATCGCCGTCGCGAGCGCGGTGCCCTGGACGCCGCGGGCGCCGTAGCCGGGAATGGCGCTGATGTTGGACAGCACCAGGAAGTTGCCGGGCTGGTTGTTCGCGAAGTAGCCGGCGATGTTCTGCGCGAGTTGGGTGCTCTGGGACGGGTTGTTGGTGAACGCGAGATCGGAGAGCAGCCACTCGTCGCCGATGACGATGATACGGCCTTGAGCGGTGGCGGGTGCGGTGCTGAGGCCTGCAAGGAGCCAGAGCGACGATACGCGGGTGATGATGGACGTCGACGAGGGCAAGGGCATGGTTCCGGTCCTGGCGTCGGTTTCGAGCGCCAAGCCAAGCATGCTCGCGAACGGCTGCGGGCGCCACCTGCGGTCCGCAGGGCGTTCACCGCAAGGACATTGTCGGCGGACCGTCAGACCTTTTGTCCCGGCGCGTGATGACGAGGTCGTCGGCGATGACCCACTTCGCGCTGCCGGTGTTGCGCGGGCGCAGGCGTACGCGGCTCCCGGCACCAGGTCCCGCCGGTCCGCGGCGCCGAATGGCAGCACGAGCCAGGCATGGCCATCGCTGCGATCACGCCACCACGCCCCGGGTTGGACCGCGGTGCCGAGTGTCGGGTGGCCTTCGGCTTCCAGGTCCACGCGCAGGTCGGCGTTGTCGAGGAACTCGGGCAGCAGGTCGCCCTCGGCGATGCCATCGACGCGGGCGATGAGACCGAACACTTCGTTCTGCGCGCACCAATTGCGGACATCGTCGCGTAGCGCGGGATCATCGAACCACCAGACCTTGGTGATGCGGCCGCTCGGCAACGCGATTTCGGGGTTCTCGATCCGGCAATGCGGACCGAACTCGTCGCGCAGCAGATCGTCGATGCAGGTTGCGACCACCGAAGATGTCGTCGGTCCGTTGGCTGGCCTGGCGCCGCCCGATCGTGTCGGGCAGCGCGCATCGGCCCAGTCATGGAACGTGGCGACGTGGATCATCAGGCCGAACATCGCCGGATCGAGGATGTCCTGGCCGAGCCGGTCGTAGTTCAGGCGGCGCCAGCGACCCGCCGACCAGCACTTCGTTGAACGTGTGGGACGACCAGGAACCGCGGATCCGGTCGATCGCGCTGCGGACCTGGCGGGCGATGCCGCGGTGGGTCAGGCCGCGCTGCAGCAGGTGCAGTTCGGCGTCGTCGCTGGCGTCGACGATCGGGATGCACAGGATCGTGCGCGTGGGCATGCCCAGCGCGCGCAGACAGCCGCTGAGGTAGATCGCCGACGACGAACAGCTGCCGCGGACGGCGTGCTCGAACATGCCGGTGGCGCTCAGTTCGCGCTGCCACTGCTGTTCGAGTGTCAGGTCGTCGGCGAGTCGCTCGCGGTCGACGGCGGCCCGCAGTTCCTCCGGAATGAACGGTTTGCCCGCCGCATCGAATGCGGTCAGGAACGTCGAGAAGCCGTCGTGGTACCTGGCGTGCTGGCACAGCCATCGCGAGGCCTGTTCGACGAGCGACTTGTCATCGAGACGATCGGCAGCAATGCCGGCCTGTGCGAGGGCGTGCAGCAGCTCGCGGCGCAGTTGCGGCGTCCAATCCGAGGTCGGGCCCGGGCGCAGCCACTCGGCATGGCGGGCGGCGTTCTGCCGCCAGTCCGGATCGGCGGCGATGGCGGTGGCGACGGTGTTGAACGGGTAGAGGATGACTTCGAGTTCGACGTGGTCGGCGGTTTCGTCGAGCACGCGGATGTCCTGGTAGTCGTCGTCGAGGAAGGCCGGGGTCACCGGCTTCATGACCTGGGCGACGACACGCACCGTGTATTGGTATTCGCGGCGTTCGCGCCAGTCGCCGTCGGGGATGCCATCGCCATCGCTGTCGCGCTGGCCGGGGTCGGTTCGATACTTGTGCTGTTCGGCGAAGTCCGACAGTCCGTCGTTGTCGCGGTCCGGTTCGGCGGGGTTCTGCGCGGCGAGCAGGCAGGTGAGGGTCGTGGCGGTGAATGTGGTGATGGCGGATTGCACGATTGCCTCGGGGCCGGGGGGAAGGGAACAGATGGTAGCAGTTCGCCACGCAGTCGACGGGGGGGCGTGCGAGCCCATTCAACAGTCTCTGTCGCGGCCACCCAACGCGAACTGCAGCTCGCGACCCTCCCTGCCAACCCGGACGAACCCGCACTTCTCCAGCACCCGGATGGATCCGGCGTTGTGCTCGATGACGAGGGCATGCAGCGGGCGCCGCAACTCCACACCGCCGACGAACTCCTGCACCGCCGCGGTCGCCAGCCCGCGGCCCCAGAACTCGCGCCCGAGCCAGTAGCCGACCAACCGCACCGCATCCTGCGGCCAGCTGACGACGTTGCCGACCACCACCCCTGCGTCGAGGATCGTCCGCGCGACGTTCGCCGGCTCGCCGAGCACGCGCGTCCGCCAGTGCACGAAGAAGTCGCGTCGACTGCGCGCCGGGAACGCCGCCAGCCGGCACGCCTCGGCATCGCACTGCTGCTGGAAGAACACCTCCAGATCCTCGTCGAGCACCGCGCGCAACATCGCCGCATTCTACCGCAGCAACGTCCGCAGGCGCGCCACCGCGATCGCCTCCAGATCCGCCAGTTCCTTCGGCGCGGCCTTGGTCCACACCGGGTTCTGGTCGTTGACGAAGTCGACCACGACGGGCTCACCCGCCGCGGTGCAGACGACGACATGCACGAACCCGGACCCGCGCTCGCGATCGAACCCGAGATCGACGCCGATTCGGTGTTCGCCGGCCAGCTGCTGTCCGGCCACCGCCTTGCCGACGGCGCGCGCCAGATCCCACAGCCGCTTCTGTTCGTTGCTGGACGGCGGCACCTCGAGCTTGCCCTCGCCGGCCGTGGCCTTCGCGCTGCCGAGCGCTTCGCCGCAGGCCTGGGCAAGCCGCGCCGCCGCCGCCGCATCCTGGCCGCCATCGCGCAGCACCGGCAGCACCACGAACCTCGCGTTCGCCAGGTCCTTCTGCAGTGCCTGCAACCGCGTCTTCATCGCCGCGAGCTGCTTGCGGTCGGGAACGCCCGACTTCTCGCGCCAGCGCTGCGTCAGCTTGCCGTCCTTGACGGAACCCGGGGCCTTGCGCCAGTCAGCGAGAGTGAACAGGCGTTCGGCGACCAGTGTCGAGCATCCGAGGGGGTCCGGGTCCTTCGCTGCGGTGCGCTGGAAATCGGCGTCGGCGTGCGTCTGCCGATCGCTGCAGACGACGGCACCGGTGGCATCGACGACGACGAAGCGGACTTCGTCAGGGCCGGTCTTTGGCGTGCCGAGGAACTGCGCGTAGACGTGCCAGCGCGCCGGCTGGCCGGCGGCGGTCTGCTTGACGTGCGCTGCGAACCGCGTCGGGATCGCGTCCCAGGCGGTATCGGCAGGAAGGGTGAACGCCGCGGCGATCTCGAGATCGGGCATGCCGTAGCGTTCGAGCACGAGGCCGAGCGCTTCGGCGACCTGGGCGTTCGGTTGGCCGAGCAGATGCACCGGGTAGAGCGTCAGCGGTGCCTTCACGCCGGCGTCGTGCAGGGCGGTCTGCGGGGCAGCCGGCTGCGGGTCCTGGGCGGCGGTGGGGCTGGCGCACGCTCGCAACAGCGCGCACATCCAGCAGAAGGAACGGAGGGTCGTCGTGGTCATGCGTTGTGATAGTGCATGCTAACACAACGCGTGACGGCGCAAAGTGGCCGAAGTCCGCAATTCCGCGCCGCCGAAGGGCCGTCAGTTCTGCTCGGCGACCGAGCGGACGACCGTGTGCTCGCCGACTTTCTCGAACGTGATCGTGACGTTCTTGCCGACCAGCTGTTCGAGCCCCGTCAGCGCCGCAGGGGCTTCGATCGGCACCGTCTGGCCTTCTGCGTCGATCTGCAGCGTGTGGGTCGTGCTGTCGAAGCCGACCAGCTTGCCGGTCAACGTGCTCTGCGTCGCCGATGTCGCCTTGGTCTTGCTCGACAGCTTGTCGAGTGCAGCCTTCGAGACGGCGCTGATCTTGGCGCCGGTCGCCTTCATGTCGGCCTTCAGCTTCTCGAAGTCGGTGGTGATCGTCAGGCCGGTCTTGCCGCCGGCGTTGGTGGTCGAGAACTCGAACCAGCCGCGGAAATAGCCGGTGGCGACGAAGCCGAGGGCCAGGACGAGCAGGAACAGGAACAGTCGCTTCATGGGGCCTTGGTCTGGGGAGGGGATGGTGCGGTTGTCGGCGCGAACCGTCAACCCGTGCGGTGCCGTTGCGAGATCGAAGGCGATTACTCGCCGTCGGCACGACCGTTGCCATTGCCGGTCATCCGCTTCGCACCCCCCCTCGGCCTGCGGCGGCACCGGTAGTTCCTACGTGCAATAGCGTAGAAGGTGCAAGTCCGGGGTCCGCGGGGCGGTGCGTCCGGCGGCATCGGCGGATCGCCGATGTCCGGCAAGCCCGTCGCCAACTGCCATGAACCAAACGAGTTCCGCTGTAGAGCGTGTGTTGCTGTGGACCGTGCCCGTGCTGTCGGCGTGGCTAGTGGTCGCCATGCCGGTGTTCGCGCAGGAGTCCTACTACTGGCTGTATGCGCAGCACCCGGATCTGTCGTACTTCGACCATCCACCGATGGTTGCCTGGCTGATCTGGCTGGGAACCCACCTGTTCGGCGACTCCGCGACCGGGATCCGGCTCGGCACCTGTGCATGTGGCATGGGCACCGTCGCGGCGGGGAGGGCGCTTCTGCGCGCGTTCGGCGCGGGCTCGACGGCGCAGGTCGCGTGGCTGTTGCTGGCGGCCTGCGTGCCGACATCGATCGCGACGCGCTTCCTGGCCAATCCGGATCCGCCGTTGGTCTGTGCCTGGTTGCTGACGATGCTCGCGCTCTGGCATGCGCGTTCGGGCAACCTGTGGTGGTGGACCCTCGCCGGTCTCGCCGCCGGTTCGGCGCTGCTGTCGAAGTACACCGCGATCTTCCTCGCCGCTGGCGGTCTGGCGGTGCTGGCGGCCGATCCGGTGATGCGGCGCCAATGGCGGCGACCGGGGCCGTACCTGGGCGTGCTGGTCGCGGCGATCACGTTCCTGCCGGTCGTGGCGTGGAACGTCGGGAACGATTTCGAGTCGTTCCGTTTCCAATCGACCGGCCGGCTCGAACACGCCAGTTTCGGGCTGCGGTGGCTCGGCGAACTGATCGGCGGGCAGCTGCTGGTCGTCAATCCGTTCGTCGCCCTGATCGTACCGGCGGTGGTGTTGTGGTTGTGGCGTCTGGCCCGCTCGCGGTCGGTGCCCGAGCTCTGGGTCCTCGCGTTCTCGGTGCCGCTCGCCGCGTTCCTGGTCGGCGCTGCCTGCTTCGTCCAGGTCAAGATCAACTGGCTGGCGCCGGCGACCACCGTCGGCATGCTCGGCTGCGCGCTGTGGTGGGAGCGTTCGGGCATCCAAAGGCGACGGCCGGTCCTGGCGTGGCGGCTCGCGGTCGCGGCCGGGGTCGTCGGTCTGTTGACGCTGGGGTCGCCGCTGATCCGCCTGCTGCCACAGCATCGCGGCACCTCATGGGCAGGCTGGGCCGAGATCGCGCGGGCGGCGGAGCGCTGGGAAAGCGTGATCGACGATCCGGACGGGATCGAGGGCAACGTGTTCTTCTTCGCCGCCGACTATCGCGACTCGGCGCAGCTCGCGCGCGAGCTCAAACGCGTGGTTGCCGAACTCGAGCCCGACGAGGTGGTGGAGCCGACGCTGGCGCAGAACGTCATGGGCTCGCCGGCGCTGCAGTTCGATCACTGGTCGCCGCCGCGCGCGCGGTTGCATCAGGACGCGATCTTCGTGGTGTCACGTCCGAAGACCCGGCCGGGGATGGTCGACATGGTGCGTCCGCACTTCGGCAGCATGGAACGCGTCGAGACCGTGCATGTCCGGCGGCTTTGGATCGAGGTGCTCGATGCCGAGGTCTGGATCTGCCGCGACTACCGCGGCCCGCACGTCGGCTGAACGCGCGGACCGACGCGTTTCAGAACCGCCAGGCGATGCCGAGCCAGAGCTGCGCTTCGTTCTGGCTCGGGTTGCGGTCGTTCTCGCGCCCGAGGGCGTTGGAGATGTGGTGGTAGGTGATGCCCGTCTGCAGGTCGAGGTCCCTCTGCAGCGGCATCTCGATGCCGGTGCCGAACGAGAACGTGAAGTTCCACTCGGTGCCGCCCGGCGGGATCGGATCGGTCGAGTGCACATAGCCGCCGGCAGCCTCGCCGAACCATCCCCAGGTGTCGCGCCGCAAGCAGTAGCAGCGTCCGACGGCCTCCAGTTCGCCGGCCAGGATGTCGTGGCCGCCCGGTAGCCACACCGCAGCGGTGAGGCCGCCACCGATGGCGAGATCGTCGGTCAAGTGCCACAGATGCCGTAGCTTGGCGCCGGCATCGTCGGTCTCGCCGTTGCCGTCCCAGAGCAGCGACTTCTGCAAGATCGGCACCCCGTAGTAAGGGCGCAGTTCGAGCGAACGTTCACCGGCGACGGGCAGCGCGTGTGCCACGCAGGCGGCTGGTTCGATCAGCAACAGCCCGACCTGGACCGCAAGGGCAAGACGGCGACGGCGGATGCGCACCCCTTTGTGATATCCGCCCGGGTGCCCCGCCGGCCAGCCGCTTCCGGTGGCAGCAGGATGACCACTCCGTCGTTGGCTCGGCTGCCAGAGCCGTCACGGGGAACGCAGGCGTCGCCACCACGTCGGGCCGGTCACCGAGGACAGCGCGATCGCGAGCAGCTGGTACCAAGTCAGGCCGAGCAGCACCGGTGGATGTTCGCGCCAGGCCTCGAGCAGCAGGCGCAGCAACGCCAGCGCCGTCAGGTAGCCGGCCAGCAACGTGCCGGGTCGGCGGCGCGGTCGGCGGACGAGGATCGCGAGGGTCAGCGCGGCCATGCCGTGGAACAGCGCCTCGATCGCCTGCACCGGCACCCGCGATCGACCTTCCGCATCGGTGGCTGCCCACCACGCCGCTTCGCAGGGTTCGCCAGCACAACATCCAGCGGCCAGGCAGCCGAGACGGCCGCAGCCGAGCGCGATTGCCAGCGGCAAAGCGAAGCCGTCGCCGGTCGGCTGCCGGATGCCGAGCGCGCGCTTGGCGAACTCGACCGCGAACCAGCCGCCGAGGAGACCGCCGAGCACCGTTCGGCCACCGAGCGGCAGCGCATCACCACTGGCACCCGGTGGTGGTGGCGCCGAGAAGCCGAACAGATCGGCCGGCAGTTGCAGCAGATACGCGCCGAGGATCGACCCGCCGGCGGCGGCGAGCAGCAGGCGCGAACGGCGATCGGCATCGAGTCCGGTCGGGTTGCGTTGCCAACGCGCGGCGGCGGTGGCGGTGAGCAGGCCGATCGCGACCCAGCCGAAGTAGCCGATCACGACAACCGGTCCGCCAGTTCGTGGCGCAGCGGCGCCAGCACCCGTTCCTCCAGATCGTCGCGATAGAACAGGTTGTAGGTGTCGAACGGGATCACCCGGCGGCCATCCGGATGCGCGATGTGCACACAGCTCTTGCGCACCGAACGCAGATCGAGGTCGTGCCGGTCGAGGAACTTCATGATGACGATCCGGAACACATCGGCGTAGCGCAGCGGCGTCGTCGCCAGATCGACGCCGGGCAGGCAGCACAGCAGCTGGCCGAGCGCCGCGGCGGCGCTGGCCGGCGAATGCGCGGTCGAGAACGCGGCGAACAGCGCTTGCTGCAAGCCGGTGTCGCGTTCGAGCGCGATCGTGTTGCGGCCGCCCTGCAGCAGGATCGCCGGATCGATCAGCCCGGTCAGCGGCGTGATCGGCGAACGGCCATTGCTGCGCTTGAGCGCGTAGGCCATCGCCAGGCAGTCGGGATGGCACGGCACCGGAATCACGTCCGCGGGTTGAAACCAATCGCACTGCTCGAGCACCCGGCGACGGACTTCACTGAGGGTCAGCCGGTGCTGCCCGGCGTCGTGGCCGTCGGTGCGGCCGGCTTCCTGGACCGGCTGCAGCGTGATGCCGCGCACGCACGGTTGCGCGATCGCGAAGCGGATCAGGTCGCCGAGTTCGTGGTCGTTGACGCCGCGCTGCACGGTGACGACCAGCGTCGTGCTGACGTCGAGTTCATTGAGCGTCGCGATCGCCCGGTCGCGGATCGGGCGCAGGTCGGCGCCGCGCAGCGCCTGCAGGGCCCGCGCATCGGCCGAGTCCCATTGCAGGTAGACCTCGAAGCCCTGGCGCTGCGACGCCAGCCGTTCGGCGAACGCACGGTCCTGCGCGATCCGGATGCCGTTGGTGTTCAACATCAGATGGCGGATCGGGCGGCGCCGGCAGGCGTCGAGCACCGCGAAGAACTCCGGATGCAGCGTCGGTTCGCCGCCGCTGATCTGCACGATGTCGGGTTCGCCTTCGTTGCGGACGATGGCGTCGAGCATCCGTTCGATGGTCGGCAGGTCGCGGTGGGTCTGGCGTTCGGGGCCGCTGCCGGCGTAGCAGATCGGACAGCGCAGGTTGCAGTGGTCGGTGATCTCGAGCAGTGTCAGGCAGCCGTGCTGTTCGTGTTCGGTGCAGATGCCGCAGTCGTATGGACAGCCGTACCGGTGTGCGGTGTTGGGTTTCTGCACCTGTTCGGGCGGTTTCAGGAAGCGTTCGCGGCCCAGGCGCCAGTAGGCCGCGTCGTCGGCGAGCAGCACGCGCTGGCTGCCGTGCTGGCGGCAGCGCTTGAGCAACCAGACCCGGTCGTTCTCGATCACTTCCTTGGCTTCGACGACGCGCAGGCAGGTGCTGCACAATGCCGACGTGGCGCCGTAGAACAGATAGGGGCGGGTGAGCGGCGGCATCGGTGGCGAGCGTGAACGTGGACTCGCCGAATGGCAAGGTCCGTGTGCTGGCCGGTGGCCGTGGCGGCTCGGACGCGCTACAAGCGTCGGCGTGGAGGCACTCCCGATCTGCGCGCTGATCGTCGGCCCGGCGATCATTGCCCTTGGCGCCCTGGTGATGGCAGTCCGCGTCGCCGCGCCGACCAAGACGACTGGCCGCGCCGGCCGGATGGTCGGGTCGTTCGTCTTGTTGTTGCTCGCCTATGGCATCGGCTGTTGCTACGCCGGCATCTTCTCGGTCTCAGCCGCTCGACGCGGTGACCGGACGCCGGTGTGGCTGTTCACGGCAGTCGCGGTCGGCGGTCTGGCCGTGCTGGCGATCGCCTGGATGCATCGGACCTGGCGGCTGCCGCGACCTGATCAGCGGGTGCAGGAAGCGTTCGACATCGCGGCCGGGCCGGACAAGCGCTGGCACGCGCTGCTGGCGATCGGTGTGCTGGCGCTGCTGGCGGCGGCAGCGCTGATCGCCGCGGCCGCCAGCTGAGCTGAAGCGGCGCCGGTTTGCCCGAGCTCGCGGCGCCGTGCACCCGGCAGCCCACTTCGTGGCTCAGCGCCGACGCCAGACCGTGCACCGCACGTGCGTCGGCTGGACGTCGAAATCCGGCGGAGCGTTGCCGTTCTTCTGCAACGCCGATCGAGCCGTCGCAATGCCGACCCCGAATCGCTGCACGAAGCCCAGCACCTTCATGGCCTACGCCAACAGTGGATTGCGATAGTCGACGATGCCTGGTTGCCCGAATGTCGCCGCCGAGACCACGCCAAACGGCCCGCCGGGGTTGCCGATCTCGATACGGTCGTGGAACCAGACGACCCGAACCGGTGCGTTGGTGTGCTCGTAGGCGCGGTGCATGACGGCATTGCGCACGAGCTGCTGCAGGGCCGGCAACGGGTAGTCGGACGTGCGTTGCTCCAAGGAACTGCTCACCAGATCGACGGCGGTGCGATTGTGCGAAGCCAACTTGCCGTCGAGCGCGCGCATCAGTTCGGCAATCGGTCCATCCAGTACGGCTTCGTCGAGGATCGCGTCCGAGAGTGTGCCACCGTCGAGCCGGAGGAACTGCACGAAGGCACCAGGCAGGAAGTCCCGTGGGCGGTTGCCCAGGGTCAACAGGCCGACGACCGTCGGTGTCGTGTCCTCCGCGGAGACGATCATCTTGGTGGCAGCGAGTCGCTGCACGTAGGTCCGTTCGTTCGCGGCCAGCACCTCCGGTGCGAATGCCGCCGGCAGGTACGTTCGCTCGAACAAGGTGCGATCCAGGTCCTCCAGGCGAGCCGTCGGCACGGGTTCGGCGTCGAAACTCGCGGAACGGTGACGTCGTCGCTCGTTCAGCACGCGCTCGTCCTGCGCCGTCGCGATGGCGCGGCGGGGCCCCACGCGAAGATCCGTCCCTTGTAGCGCACCGGCGGTGAGTCGGCTGGTTGCACATGAACCACCGCCATCTCCGCGCCGCGGAGGGTCACCTTGTTCACCAGGATGGTCGGCGGCGGCAACGTGTTGCCATCCGTCTTGATGTCGGCAAGCGTTTGCAGCAGTCGATCGTGGATGGTCAGGCCACTCGGTCGGCCATCATCGTGAGTCCCGACGATGAGCACCCCCGGACGGCCATGTCCCGGCAGATCGTTGGCGAAGGCGCACACGGCCTGTCGCCCCTTTTCCGGAGCGTCGCCCTCCCAAGTCGCCTTGCGCTCCACCAGGTCCGACTCGGTGTCGGCCAGCATGGATTCCAGTTCTGAGTTGGAGTACGTCTGCATCGCGGACCGTGGATCCTCGCGATCCACGCGGTGCGGTGCAACGAGTACTCCCGTCACCATGACTGGCGGGGGCGCCAACCGGCGATCGTCAGCCCGACTTGCCGAGTCGCAGATAGTGCAGCGGGATGCCGAGATGACCCTCGGTCAGCGACCAGTACAGCACCAACGCCACATCGGTGAACCCGATCGCCCGACAGTGATCCAGCAGTTCCCAGCCGAAGTCGCCATAGACGAGGCTGCCCTGGCGCGAGATCGGGTTGTGATGCATCTGTGGCGGCAGCAGATGCCGAATGCGCCCGTCCTCGAGCACCGCCCGCTGCGTGCACGCATCGGCATCGGTCGAGAACGGCACGGTCAGCAGCGCCGTGCCACGCGGCCGCAGCACGCGGTGGATCTCGGCGAGTGCGTGACGATGGTCGGGCACGTGTTCGAGCACATCGCTGCAGATGACGAAACCAAACTGCGCCGCGGCGAACGACAACCGCTGCAGGTCCTCGTGCCGGATGCCGCCGACGACGCTGCCCGGAGCGATGTCGGGTCCGAGGAACTCGCTGCCGGTCACCGCCGGGTAGCGGTCGCTGGTCACGGCGTGGAATCGCGATCGCTGCTCACAGAGGTAGATCCCGGTGGTCCTGCTGGCCGGATCGGCGTCGAGCAGTTGCAGCAGCTTGCGATGGCGACCGAGCAGCCGGCAGCGCGAACAGATCATGCCATCGCGGAACCCGGAACTGGCGAACCGGGAGCCGCTGCGCAGATGCCTTGCCTTGGTGATGAACGTCGCCGGCCGATCGCACAGTGGACAGTGGCCGCGGATCCGGATCCTGGACCACGGCCAGACGGGCATGCGGGCCGGCAGCAGGGACTGTTCGAGGTTCCACCTGGCCGTCCATTCGGGCTGACCGATGCTGCGTTCGTAGTCCGCGCGATTGCGGCAGACGACGTCCGGGCTCGGCTCCGGCGCCAGGCTGCATGTCGATCGGTTCATCGGGGTAATGCGAACTGCCGCCAACGTCGAGGTCGGACGCACCGTAGAACGGCGCCATGGCCACGTCCACTCGTCGTTCGTTCCTCGGCGTCGCCGCTGCCGCCAGCGCCGGTCTGGCGCTGCCGCGCGGTCGGCAGATCGTCTCGCCCGCGCGCATCGCGCCGATGCACATCCTGGTGCTCGGTGGCACCGCGTTCCTCGGCCCGCCGTTCGTCCGCGCCGCACTGGCCAATGGCCACAAGGTCACGCTGTTCAACCGCGGCAAGACCAATCCCGGGATGTTCCCCGACCTGGAGAAGCTGGTCGGCGATCGCGAGAAGGGCGACCTGAAGTCGCTCGCAGGGCGCAGGTTCGACGCCGTCGTCGACACCTCCGGCTACGTGCCGGCGCATGTCGAGGCCACCGCGAAGCTGTTTGCCGACACCTGCAAGCACTACACCTTCATCAGTTCGATCTCGGTCTACGGCGCGTTCGGCGAGCGCGCCGAAGTGATCGACGAGAACGGCGACACTGGCAAGGTCAGCGACGAAGACACCGCCAAGGTGTCGACGATCCGCCAATCGATGCCGTTCTATGGGCCGCTGAAGGCGCGCTGCGAGGCGGCGGCCGAGGCCGCGATGCCGGGCAAGGTCGCCAACATCCGGCCGGGACTGATCGTCGGGCCGGGCGATCCGACCGATCGGTTCACCTGGTGGCCAGTACGGATCGATCGCGGTGGCGAAGTGCTGTGTCCCGGCGATCGCGACGGCCTGGTGCAGGCGATCGATGTCCGCGATCTCGCGGAGTGGATGCTGCACTGCATCGAGAACCAGGTGGTCGGGGTCTACAACGCCACCGGTTGGGCCGGCCCGGTCACGATGCATGAGTTCCTCGGCGCCTGCAAGGCGGCGACGTCGAACCCGGTCACGTTGACCTGGGCCAGCGAAGAGTTTCTGCACGCCAATGCGGTCGGCGCGTGGATGGAGATGCCGATGTGGCTGCCGCGCGAGGGCCGCAGCATCGCCAAGGTCGACAAGGCGATTGCGGCGGGCCTGAAGTTCCGGCCGGTGGCCGACACGATCCGCGACACGCTGCACTGGGCGAAGACCGAGCGCGGCGAACGGCCGTTCGCGCGGACCGGCGTCAAGGCGGAGAAGGAGCAGGCGCTGCTGGCGAAGTGGCACGCCGAACAGAAGGGCGGCGAGAAGAAGTAGGGCTCGCGTTACAACCGGCGGTTCCATGCTGCGCCATCTCGTTTTCTGTGCGTTTGCGCTGTGCGCGCTGCCGTCCAGTCTCCAGGCCCAGGACGAACTCGGCCTCGGCAAGATGTGGACGTTCCACACGCCGCCGCTCGACTATCTGCGGCGCGAGTATGGCTTCGAACCGGGCACCGACTGGTTCGACACCGTGCGCCTGGCGTCGCTGCGCTTTGGCGCCGGCTGTTCGGCGGCGTTCGTGTCGCCGCAGGGGCTGATCCTCACCAACCACCATTGCGCGCGCGATGCGATCGCCAAGGCGCAGGGCGCACACGATTGGGTCCGCGACGGCTACGTGGCGACGGCGCTGACCGACGAAGTCCGGTTGCCGGGATTGACCGTGCAGCAACTGGTCGACATGCGCGACGTGACGGCGGAGGTAGAGGTCTCGGTCGACGGCAACGACCCGACGCGCGCCGAAGCGCAACGGCAGCAGAATCGCGAACGCGTCTTGGCGGCGGCGACCACGGCCCGGCCCGACCTGCAACCGCAGCTCGTCAAGCTGTTCCAAGGTGCCGTCTGGCAACTGTACCAGTACCGCGTCTACGACGACGTCCGGCTGGTGATGGCGCCGCATCTGCAGACCGCGCACTTCGGCGGCGATCCGGACAACTTCGTCTATCCGCGCTACGCGATCGACTTCGCGTTCTGCCGCGCCTATGTCGACGGCAAGCCGGCGGACACCTCGGCGCACTGGTTCCGTTGGAGCGACGGCCCGCAGCCCGGCGAACTGCTGATCCTGACCGGCAATCCCGGTTCGACGCAGCGGCACCTGACCAAGGCGCAGCTCGAGTACCAGCGCGACGCGCGCTATCCGCGCATCCGGCAACTGGTCGACAACCGGCTGGAAATCCTGCGGCGGCTGGCGGCGCAGGATCCGGCGACCGAGAAGCGCGTGCGCACGGACATCCTCGGGCTGGAGAACGCCCAGAAGCTGTTCGTCGGCGAACATCGCGCGCTGGTGTCGGCCGAGTTCCTGGCGCGCAAGGAGAAGGCGGAGTTCGCGCTGCGCAATCGGATCGCGGCGCGGCCCGAACTGCAGGCTCGCTACGGCCATCTGTTCGCCGACCTGGCGGCGGTGGCGGCGGACCGGAAGGCCCTGGAAGCCGCCGTCGCGTTCCATCAGCCGGGGGGCTGCGCGCTGCTGCTCCGCGCCATGGCGCTGTTGCAGTTCGCGCGGTCGGGCGACGAGCACAAGGCCAAGGAAGCGCGCGACATCGTCGTCGGTGGCGATCCCGTGCAGCGCGCGTTCTCGATCGATCACCTGTCGCGCGCGCGCGGCTGGCTGCCGGCGGACGATCCGTGGCTGCAGGCGATCCTCGGCGAGGCGCTGCCGGCGATGGCGATGACCCGGTTCGAGCAGCAGAGCCGGTTGCACGAAAGCGAGGTCGTCGAACGGCTGATCGCGGGCGGCGCCGCGGCGATCGATGCCAGCGACGATCGGGCGCTGCAGCTGGCGCGCGTGCTGCTGCCACTGCAGAGCAAGGCGAAGAACGCGGCGGCCGAGTTGGAGGCGCGGGAGAACGCCGCGTCGGCGCGACTCGCGCACGCCCTGTTCGAGGTCTATGGCCATGCGATCACGCCCGATGCCACCGGCACGCTGCGGTTTTCGGACGGCCGCGCCATCGGCTACGACTACAACGGCACGCGGGCGCCGTGGCGGACCGTGTTCCACGGGCTGTTCGCACGCCATGCCGAGTTCGATGGCCAGCGCCCGTTCGATCTGCCGGAGCCCTGGCTGCTCGCCAAGGACCGCATCGACCTGCAGGCGCCGGTCGACTTCGTCTGCACCGTGGATTCGACCGGCGGCAACTCCGGCAGTCCGCTGATCAACACGCGGCAGGAACTGGTCGGTCTGCTGTTCGATGGCAACATCGAGTCGATGGCCAACGAGTTCCTGTACGGCGAAAGCGTCGAACGCAGTGTCTGCGTGCATCCGCAGGCGATCGTCGAGGCGCTCGGCAAGGTCTATCGCGCCAGCCGGCTGCTGCGTGAACTCGGCCGCTGATGCGGCGCGGTCCACGACGCCTGCACCGATCTTGACCGGTTCGCCCTGGTCGCCGATCCGCGGCGGCGGACACTGCGCGCATGGTCAAGATCGCCATCAACGGCTTCGGCCGGATGGGCCGTCTGTTCGCGCGTGCCGCGATCGAACAGGGGCTGGACGTCGTCGCCATCAACGAACCGAAGGGTGACCCGGCGACGCTGGCGCTGCTGCTCGAGTTCGATTCGACGCAGGGGCGCTGGTCCCGGCCGTGCCGGGCCGACGGCTCGACGCTGGTGGCCGGCGACCGGCACCTGACGGTGAGCCAGATGGCCGAGTGGAATGGGTTGCCATGGCGCGAACTCGGCGTCGGACTGGTCGCCGACTGCAGCGGCAAGGTCAAGGCGCGCGCCGCGCTGGCGCCCCACTTGCTGGCCGGGGCCCGCAAGGTCCTGGTGTCCAACCCGGTGCCGGACGCACCCAATCTGGTGTTTGGCGTCAACCACGGCAGCTGCGACTTCGCGCGCGAGGACGTCGTCACCGCCGCGTCGTGCACGACCAACTGCCTGGCGCCGATCGTGCGCGTGATCCACGATGCGCTCGGCATCGAGCGCGGCGTTGTCACGACGATCCACGATCCGACCAACACGCAGAGCGTCGTCGACAAGCCGGACAAGGACCCGCGCCGCGCGCGTTCGGCCCTGGTCAACCTGATCCCGACAACGACCAACAGCGCCTCCGCGGTGACGATGATCGTGCCCGAGCTGCGCGGTCGGCTCGACAGCATCGCCGTCCGCGCCCCGGTGCTGAACGCCTCGCTGACCGACTGCGCGTTCCATGTCGCCCGCCCGACCACGGTGGCCGAGGTCAACGCGGTACTGGCCGCCGCGGCCGCCGCCGGGCCGTTGCACGGCATCCTCGGCTACGAAGAACGGCCGCTCGTCAGCAGCGACTTCGCCCGCGATCCGCGCAGTGCGATCGTCGATGCGCAGAGCACCCGGGTCGTCGATGGTCGCCTGGTCAAGATCCTGGCCTGGTACGACAACGAGCAGGGCTACGTGCACCGGATGGTTGACCTGGCCCGGCTGCAGATCGCAGCATGCCGGGAATGACCGGTTCGCTGCGCGAATACGCGTTGGTCAGTGCCTGCTACCAGGCATTCACGCTGAGCGATGGCGCGCTGCGGATGCTCGTGCTGCTGCACCTGCACGCTCGCGGCCAGACGCCGCTGGGGCTGGCGCTGGCGCTGCTGCCGTACGAGGCGATGGGGGTGGTCACCAACCTGCTCGGCGGCCACCTGGCGGCGCGCTTTGGTCTGCGGGCGACGTTGCTGGCCGGCCTGTTGTTGCAGATCACCGCCTGCCTGCTGCTGGCGTTCGATCCGACCGGCGGCGCGATCGCGTTCGTGATGGTCACGCAGGTGCTGTCGGGGGTCGCCAAGGACCTCGCCAAGACGTCGGCGAAGAGCTACGTGCGCCGCCTCGAGCCGCGCGCCCGGACCGAACGGTTGTTCGCGCTGGTCGCGCTGCTGACCGGCGGCAAGAACGCGATGAAGGGGCTCGGCTTCTTCGTCGGCGGCGCGCTGCTGGCGTGGATCGGCTTCCGGGCCACCAACCTGGTGCTGGCGACGCTGTTGGCGACGCTGGGCGTGCTCGCGGCGATGACCCTGCCGCAGGCGACCGGCAAGCGCGGCAAAGGCGTCACGGCGCTGTTCTCGCACGAACCGGCGGTGCAGTGGCTGGCGTTGGCGCGGTTGTTCCTGTTCGGGGCGCGCGATGTCTGGTTCGCGGTGGCGCTGCCCGTGTTCTGTTCGACGGTGCTCGGCTGGTCGCCGGCGGCGACCGGCGCGTTCCTGGCGGTGTGGGTGATCGGCTATGGGGCGATGCAGGCGGCGACGCCGCGCTATGTCGTGGTCAGGTCGCTGCGGGCAGGGGCGCTGGCGACCATGAACTGGACGTGGTTCGCGTCGGTTGCGTTGCTCGGCGCGATGGTCGCGCTGCTCGAGAACGTCGAACCGGCGCTGGCGATCGTCGTCGGGCTGTGCATCTACGGGTTGCTGTTCGCGGTCGTCAGCAGCTTGCACTCGTGGCTGATCGTCGGCATCGCTGGTGCCGAGGACGTGGCCGAACGGGTCGGGTTCTACTATGCGGCCAATGCGGCGGGTCGATTGTGCGGCACGTTGGGTTCCGGGGTGTTGTATGGGCTCGAGGCGGACGGCAGGACGGGCCTGATCGGTTGCCTGGCGGTGGCTGCGGGAGCGACGATGCTGGCTGCGGGGCTCTGCGCCCCGGTGGTCCGGACGGTGCGCTGACACCGCCACCGTCCGAGCCGTCGGTGTGGCAACGGTGGCAACGGCGGCAACGCCCGCCTTGTCGAACCTCCGATCCTGTCGTATACTCGGTGCTTCGAGCTGCCGGGCCCGTCGCGGGCCTAGTTCCTGCAATCCAGCGGAGCCCCGCGATCTGCGCCTCGCCGACGCCTCGACCCCATCCGTCCTCTCGTCGAGGCCCCTGGGTTCGCCACGCGGACCCCACAGCGATCGGTGCGGCCGCTCCGCGTCCACGCGGACCACGAACGCACCCGGAGCTCCGCATGATCCAGGAAGTCGTCACCAGCAAGGGCGCCGCCGCCATCACTTCGGACCGTTGGCACGTGGTGCACTCGCGCTGTGTCGTGTCCGCCGATACCACCGCGTTCACTCGCGGCATCAACAGCGAGCACGCTGACCGCAACGAATGCAAGACCGCCGCCCACCAGCTGCGCGAACGGCTCGCGACGCTGGAGAGCGCCGTGCCCGCCGAACAGCGCGACGAGGTGTTCATCCGCCCGCCGGGCTTCAAGTCACTGAAGGCGACCCGCACGCGGCGGCCGAAGGTCCGAAGCTGCAAGTAGAACGAGCCGCGGTGGCACCTGGCCTCAGCCGCGAACTGGCGGCAGCTCCGTCCCCTCCAGCCATCGCATCTCGGCGGTGGCTGGATCGCCACCGAACAGCGAGCACAGGACCTGGGCCCGATGGCGGAAGATGCGTTCGACGTCACCGCGGACGAGCCAGCGTTGCAGCAACGGCGCCAATGGCCCGCCGCGGGGCCGCATCTCGATCTCGTCGATCACTTCGGTGTCGTCGCCAACCGAGCGGAACGAGTGCCGGTGCAACCAGCGGGCATAGGGACCGCTCACCTGTTCGTCGGCGAATGCCGCCGGGGGATCCCAGCAGGTGATGTTCGTCCGCCAACGCAGCGGCAAGCCATGGAGGCGGATGCGGTAGTCGATCCGGGCCCCGGCGTGCATGGCGATCGGCCGCGGCGTCAGGATCTCGAACCGGAGCCACGGCGGCGTCAGCAGCTCCAGATTGTGGGCATCGGCGAAGAACGGGAACAGTTGCTCCCGGGCCAGCGGCAGCAGCAATCGGCAGGACAGGCGCCAGGTCATCGCCACACCGGTCCTTTCGACGCGAACGGTGTCCGGGATGCACGCCGCCTGGAGGTCCCGAGTCCCGACCAGCTTGCATCCGCTGGCATTCGCGCAGCGAAGTCGGGCCTGTGATCACCGTGCCCCCGACACCGGCCGCCGGCCTGGCTGTCCTGTTGTCGATCCTGTCCACCGTGGCATTGCCACGCGTCACGGCCCAGGCGCCAGCGACGGGCAGCGAGACGCCGTTGGCGGCTGGCGACCTCGAGGCGGACCTGGCCGTGCTGCGCCGCGCGTTCACCGAACTGCACCCCGGCCTGTATCGCTACCAGACCACAGCACAGGTCGATGCGGGCTTCGCCAGGCTGGCCGAGGGGTTCCGCGGCGGTCGATCCCTGCGCGAGGCATACCTCGATCTGTCGCGCTTCCTGGCCAGGATCCGCTGTGGCCACACCTACGCCAATTTCTTCAATCAGCCAGAGCACGTCGCCGAGGCGCTGTTTGCGGGTCGACCCTGTCTGCCGTTCGCCTTCCGCTGGATCGATGGCGAGATGGTGGTGACCGCCAACGCGTCAGGCGACGCCCGGCTGGTGCGTGGGACCCGGGTGACGGCCGTCGATGGCGAGTCCACCACCGCGATCCTCGAGGCCATGCTGCCGTTCGCGCGCGCGGATGGCGGCAATGACGGCAAGCGCGTGGCGTTGCTCGAGGTCTCGGGGCTCGAGCGCCTGGCCACGTTCGACATGTTCTTTGCGTTGCGTGAGGCCAGGTGGCCGACGAAGTTCGTACTGACGGCGACGCCACCCGGTGCGAGCGAGCCGGCGCGCCTCGAGGTCGCCGCGATCACGGCCGAACAACGCGCCAAGGTTCTGGCAACCGCGGCCGCGACGGTGGCTGGCGCCGGGGCCGGGACGTTCCCGTTTGCCGGCTGGTCCTTCGAAGCGCTCGGCGACGGCGTCGCGGTCCTGCGGATGGACACCTGGGTCATGTTCAAGACCGACTGGAAGTGGCGCGAGGCACTCGATGCCCTGGTCGACCGGCTGATCGACGATGGCACACGCCACCTGATCGTCGACTTGCGCGAGAACGAGGGTGGCAACGACGTCGGGTACGCCCTGCTGGCCCGCCTGATCGATCAGCCCCGGGAGTTGCCGCGCACCGGGCGCTACGCCCGCTATCGACGGGTCCCGCCCGAGCTCAATCCCCACCTCGACACCTGGGACGACGCCTTCCGGGACTGGGGCGACGTCGCGATCCCGGCGTCGGCTGTGCCCGGCCACCTCGGACTCCCGACCGGGAGTTGGTTCGAACAACGCACCAGTGACGACCTGCCAGCGACGCTGCAACCGCAGGGCCGGCGCCTGGACGCCAGGCTGTGGGTGCTGGTCGGGCCGACCAACAGTTCGGCGACGTTCCAGTTCGCCCAGACCGTGAAGGCGATGCGGCTCGGGACCCTCGTCGGCGGCACGACCGGCGGCAACCAGCGCGGCATCAACGGCGGCTGTTTCTTCTTCCTGCGGTTGCCGAAGTCCGGCATCGAGATCGACCTGCCGTTGATTGCGCAGGTGCCCGCCGGTGACGCCGAACCGCTGGATGGTGGTGTGGCGCCGGACATCGCCATCCGCGAGACCGCAGCCGATATCGCGGCCGGCGTCGACGTGCACCGACGAGCCGTCCTGGCCGCCATTGCGGCGGCGAAGTGACCGCGGCGCCGAGCTGGCGGGTCTTGCGCGCGGCCCCGTCGTTGCCACGATGACCGCCACCATGCCCGATCGCACCGTCCAGACCGTGATGCAGGGCCACGCCACCAGTGACGGCGCTGGCGTCAAGCTCGTGCGCGTCTTCGACCCGCGGCAAGCGCAGCAGCTCGATCCGTTCCTGCTGTTCGACGAGTTCCGCTCCGAAGAAGCGAGCGACTACGTCGCCGGCTTCCCGCCGCACCCGCACCGCGGTTTCGAGACCGTGACCTACATGGTCGTCGGCCGGATGCAGCACAAGGACAACCACGGCAATGCCGGCGACCTCGGGCCGGGGGGCGTGCAGTGGATGAGCGCGGCGCGCGGCATCGTGCACGAGGAACGACCGCAGCAGGATCACGGCCTGATGTGGGGGTATCAGCTCTGGGTCAACCTGCCGGCGGCGAACAAGATGGATGTGCCGTGGTACGACGACATCGCGGCGACGCGGATCCCGACGGTCGTGTTGCCTGGCGGTGGGACCGTTCGCGTGATCGCCGGAGCGTTCGGCGACGTGCGCGGCCCCGTGCGTCCCCGACCGGCGGAACCGACCTATCTGGATGTCGATCTGCCGGCGAACGCGCGGTGCGAGATCGCCATCCCGGCGGGCCACACGGCACTGGTGCACGGCGTCACCGGGAAGTTCCGGATCGGTGCCGATGGTGCGTCGATCGCCAGCCGGCAGTGCGCGCTGCTGTCGCGAGAAGGCAATGTGGTGATCACGACCGGCGGCGAGCCGGGACGGGTGCTGGTGCTCGCCGGCAAGCCGTTCGGTGAGCCGATCGCGCACCATGGTCCGTTCGTGATGAACTCGCCGGCGGAACTGCGGCAGGCGATCGACGACTTCCAGAACGATCGGTTCTGACGCGTCCCAGGCCGGGACGTCCGGGCGAAGTCCCGGCAGCGATCAGCCGAAACCAGTTCGTCGTCATGTCCGAGCCTTCGGATTGGGATCCACTGCCGCCCGAGACCGTCGGGCCGGTCGTCGCACCGTCGACGCCCGAGATCGCGCCTGCACGCCCGCGTCCGATGGCGGCCCCGATCGCCGCAAAGGCGCCGCCGCCAACCCCGGCATCGGCGAAGCCAGAACCACTCGCCGACCTGGCCCTGACCGCGCTCCGGCAGCGGTTGGCGCAAAGCAAGCCGCGCGATCCGATCGTCGCCGCACTGAACCACTCGCTGCGGCTTGGCGAACGCAGGCAACGCGCCGTCAAGGCGGCGTTCGCCGCGACCGCTGCACCGGTGCGCAGTGAACTGCAGGACCCGGCCCGGTTGCCGACCGGGACCAAGCCGGTCGACCGCGATTTCCGCGAGAAGGAGCCCTGGTTCCGCGAACTGCCGGCAGCCGAACAGGAACGGTTGCGCAGCAAGTGGACCTACGACCGCACGCGGTTCTCGGGCTATCTGCGCCACTGCGGCAAGCAACGGCTGGCGATCGTCGGTTCGGCGGTGCTGGTGTTCACCATCATCGGCGTGCTGCAGACGCCGATTCTCGGCAACGCGGCGATCCTGCGGATGATGGTGCTGGGCGTGGTCGCCGGCATCGGTTGGGGCTGTGCACCAATGGCGCGGACCTGGTTGGCGCTGTTCGGTGTCGTGGTCTACCTGTTCGGCATGCTGTCCTTGGTGATGCCGCCGTCGACGTTCACGCTGGTGGCGTACTTCTGCGGCGCGTGGCTGGTGACCAACCTCGGCGCGGTGATCGCGATGGAGCACGAAGCCAAGCTGCGCGGCGGGTTCCTGGCGATGCGCGGTCCGCCGCCGCCGAAGCCGCCGGCGGTCAACGAACGACCACCCGCTCCCGCTGTCGCCCCGCTTGCAACCGCAGCTCGACCTGCGTCGGCGCACGGCCCGGCGGGCTGATGACCAGCGTGAACGGCCCAGGCCCCAGCGGCTCTTCGGGGCCGGCGGTGCCGACGGTCGGCAGCGCATCGACGGCGAAGATCGGTCCCGCGGCGCGGACGACCCAGCGCCGCTGCACCAGTTCGCCGCCGGCGGGACGCAGCGACAACGCGATCGTCGGTGGATTGCCGGGATCGACCGGGTTGCCGACCGCATCGACGAAGTCGCACTCGAGCACACAGGCCGGCTCGAGCACGATCTCCTCGACGAAGCCATTGCTGCCGGTCAGCGTGAACTGCTGCCGCCACGGCAGCAGCGGCGCGGTGGCGCCGTCGGCGTCGAGGGCGAGGATGCGGATGCCGTAGCGGCCGGGCATCAGTTCGGGCAACCCGTACTTGCCATCGATGGCTTCGGCGCGGCGCGACCACAGTGGCTTGCCGACATGCCAGGCGGAGCCTTCGCCTGCCAGTGGGCCGAACGCATCCACCCGGACGTGCGGCAACGGCTGGCCCTGCGCATCGCGGATCTGCAGCGTGATGCCGGTCGCCGTCGCGGTTGCGGTCAGCGGCACATCCAGACGCAGCGGCGTGCTGCTGACCGGCACCAACACCTCCGCCCGCAGGAACGGTTGGTAGCCGTCGGCTTCGACCAGCAACTCGCCGCGACCACCGGGCGGCAGCGTCAGGTCGGCGCGCCCGGCCTGGCCTTCGCCGTTCAGGCGCTCGTTGCCGCTGCGCCAGCGCCAGCCGAACGCGGCGATCGGTCGCGAGCCGGCCGCGTCGACGACGTGCAGATGCACGGTTGGCGGTGCAGGTGCGGGTTCGTCGGTGCGATGGTCGGGCAGCGGTGGTGGCGTCGGCGTTGCCTTGGGCGGCGGCCCCGGCGGCGGCGTGGGTGCCCGTTCGCGCGCTTGCCCCGTTGCCGGCAGCGGCGTCGGCGTCGGATCCGTCGATTGCTGCTGCGGCGGCGGTGGCGGCGGCGGTTCCTGCGCGGTGGAGGTCAGGTAGAGCCAACCCCCGACTCCGAGGATGATCGTCGCGACGACGGCGGCGGCGTGGGCACGAGCCATGCGTGCATGTTGGCCTGCCGCTGTTGGCAAGGGAACGGTCAGCCGGTGGTCAGTTGCGGCGCAGCGCCCGCCAGGTGCGCTTCTTGTCGATCCGATGCCACAGTCGCTGCAACCGCTGGCGGGCTTCGGCGGCGCCGGTTGCGTGCAATGCCACCAGGCCGCCGATCGTCGCGACGACCTGGTCGCGCGGCGTCTCGGGCGGCAGCGCGGTGATCCAGGCGAGGTGCTGATCGATCGCGCGTTCGTGATCGCAGACATCGCCGAGCCGCTGCTGCAAGCGGAAGATCCGGCGCAGAGCCCGACGGAACGCGCGGTCGCGGGTGCCGGCGAACTCCTCGGCCAGGTAGCGCAGCCGCTTGACCGCCAGCCGCAGTTGGTGCAGCGGCGCGATCGGCAGGTCGGGCGGCAGCGCGGCCGAAAGCTGGCGCACCGTTCGAACCGAACGGCGCAGTCGCTCGTCGGTTCGGCGGTTCCGTTCCTCGGCATCGACCGGAACCATCGCGGTCCGCACCAGCGACCCGATCCGGCGCTGCAACTGCTGGTGTTCGACCGAACGGAACCAGGCCAGCACCTCGCTGCGGGTCTGCGCCCGGTTGGCGCGCAACCAGTCGCCGAGCCAGGCGGTGCCGGCGTGCATGCCGGGGGGCAAGGTGGCGGCCGCAGCCGGCAGCGCGGCGAGGGTGACATCCAGGTCGCGCCAGGGGCCGAGTCGGCGGCCAGCGGCCGCCAGCAGATCCAGCAGTTCGCGGGCAGCGCCCTCGGGCCAGGCGCTGGCGAACGAACGGACCAGGACGCGCAGGCGCCGGATCGCCACCCGCAGGGCATGCAAGGCCTCTGGGCGATCGTCGGCGCGCACGAGGACTTCGCTGGCCCGCATGGCCAGGAGCCAGTGCTGCAGCGCCTGGCTCCATGGGTCGATCGGCGCGGGCAGCATCGCGTCGTCGTCGGCGGCGCCGTCGGCGGCGTGCAGCAGCTGCCAGGCGTGGGCCGGCTTGTCGTCGTCGGCGGCCTGCAGGTCGAGCCGCTGTTGCAAGACCGTTGCCAGGTGTTCGCAGGCGGCCAGATCGTCGTGCACTTCGAGTTCGATCTCGACGAACGTCGGGGCCTCCGCGCCGCTGCCGACCACGACCCGGTCGAGCACGAGCTCGCCCAACGGCCGCCCGTCGACCTCGAGTTCGCGCAGTTGCCGTTGCACCCGGAGCTGCAACCACGGCGTCAGGCGGCGATCGTGCGTGAACGGTTCGATCGCGTCGCGGACCGGCCCGGGCAGATCGGCGGCAGTGGTCGGCAGATCGGGACCAGACCAGGGCTCCTCGACCTCTTCGCGCCGATACAGGCCATCCTGGTGCTCGCCGGCGCTCTTGCAGCCCGCGGCGGCGCCGTGGCGGTTGCGGCGGATCCGGAGCGCCCGGCCGGCCACGCGCAGCTCGCCGTCGGCGTCGAGATAGTCGTCCGTCTGTTCCACGACGTCCTGCCGGCGGCAGGTCACACCCAGCTCCTGCACGATGCGATCGACGTCGGCGATGTCGATCGGCGCGGTGGCGCGCAGTTTGAACTCGGTCTCGAGGTGGTGCGTCATCCGGAGGTCCCGGTCAGCAGGCTGGCGGGCCGGCCGAACAGCTGTGCGAACAGGTTGCCTTTCTCTTCCACGGCTTTCGCCTCCAGTGTCAAGCGGCTTGCGACCGCACCGTCGTGGATTGGCCGGATCTCAACGCGGTCTTCACGGATCTTCACCGCGATGCTGCGGATCAGGCCGGCGTGCTGGCGATCGAGCGCATCGGCCAGGCGCAGCAGCGCCGCCAGCCGTTCGACCTGCGAACGTTCCTTGCGGCGCAGCGCCGCGAACTCCTCGTGGTCGCGGGCCGGCGGTGCTTTGCGGTGGTAGCGCGCGATCAGGCCGACCAGCTGCCGTTCCTCGTCGGTCAGGCCGATGATCTCGCTGGCGGTGATCAGGTACTGCGAGTGCTTGTGATGGCCGTCGTTGTTGACGCTGACGCCGACATCGTGCAGCAGTGCCGCCGCTTCGAGCAGTACGCGCGGGCGTTTGCCGAGGCCGTGCAGTTCGCGGGTCTGGTCGAACAACTGGCGCGCCAGGGTGAGCACGATCTCGGCATGGTCGCTCTCGAAGTGGAACTTGCGGCCAAGCGCGCGGCACGCCGACAACACGACGTCGACGTGGTCTTCGGCAGCGAACGTCGACAGGTGGCCGTCGACCAGTTCGCGCAGCAGTCCGTCCTTGATGCCGACGCGCGGCACCAGCACGTTGTCGACTCCGGCGAGTTCGGCGAGGCGGACATAGACGACGCCGGCCGGCACGATGGTGTCGGCGCGGTCGGGCTTCAGACCCCTCGCGGTCATCCGGTCGGCGACCGGCATCGCCGCCAGCGTCAACGTCTCGGCGCGCAGTTCGGCGATCGCATGCTGTTCGACGCCTTCGAGCCGCCGTTCGCCGGTCCTGGCCTTCACCAGATCGGCGAGACTTTCGATGTTGCCGCCGACGGTGACGCAGCGATCGATGCGACCCTGTTCGAAGCGATCGCCGATGCGCTTCTCGAGGCCGTGCAGATGGCGTTGCAGCAGGTCGACGAACGACTCACCGGTGGTCGTCGAGTCGGCCAGCACTTCGAGCATCCGCAAGGCGCCGAGGCGGTACGAGTCGGCGGCGACGACCTGGCCCTGGTCGATCAACACCACCTGCACGCTGCCACCACCGACATCGATCAGCAGCGAACGTCCGCGAGCCAGATCGACGCGGGTGCCGACGGCCAGGGCGAGCAGGTAGGCCTCCTGGATGCCGGTGATGACTTCGATCTCGATGCCCGCGGCGTCGCGGATGCGGTCGACCAGAATGTCGCGATTGCGCGCCTCGCGCATGGCCGCGGTGGCGATGGCCCGGATGTGCTGCACGGCGAGTCGGTCACAGGCCGCACGGAAACGGCGGAACGCATCGACGGCGGCACCGATCGTCGCTTCGGGCACCTGGCCGGTGTGGAACACGTCGCGACCCAATCGCACCGGCAGTCGGTGGTTCTCCAGCAGCGTCAGCGCCGAGCCGGCGACCTCGGCGATCATCAGCCGGATCGCATTCGAGCCCATGTCGACGATGCCAAAGCGGGTTGGACCAGCCATCGGGTCGGAGGGTAGCGGACGGCAGGCGACAGGAAAGGGCGTCGAACGGCGGAGTTCATCCGGCCGGATCCTGGCGATCGGGGATTCTTGCCACTGGCGGCAGGGTCGGTGACGCTAGCGGCGCGTTGCTCGCCCTGAACCCAACGCGGAGACCCTGTGTCCGATCTACGCCTGCCTGCGTTCTTGTTTGCGTCCTGCTGGTCCCTGATGGCGCAAGCCGCCATCGAAACCGATCTGCCAGTCGTTCAGTGGTCCAAGCCGTGGCCTGGTGCCGGGCAGGTCACCCGGATGGTCGCCGGTGAGTTCACCGGCGATCACCGGATCCACGCGGTCGTGCTCGATGCCGGTGTCCTCCGCGCGCTGTATTCGGTCGCGTTCATGGATCAGATCGTCGCCATCCCTGGTAACGCGAACGACATTGCCACGGTGCGCGGAGTCGGGGAACAACGCTGGGACCGGCTGGCCGTGGTCGGCGCAACCGGGCTGCAGATTGCCGGAGTCGCTTGCGGCGTGCAGTCGGTATCGGTCGCCGAAGGGCCCTGGATCGGCGCGCGCCGTGTCTTGTCGGCTGGCGACGTCGACAACGGCGTGCTGGTGGGCATCGCCGCCGCATCGAACGTGCTGCTGGCAGCCAGCGTGGTCGGCGGCAACTACGTCGGCACGGTCAGCCGGACGTTCTCGCACCCGATCGATGACTACGTGCTGGCCGATTGGACCGGGGACCTGGTCGACGACGTCGTCGTGCTGGCCAACGACCGGCTGGTGGTGTTGAACCTGGCTCTCGGCGAACTGCTCGACGTGCCGGCCGGTGAGAGCGACGGTGCGATGTTGGCCACGTTGCCCGTCAACACGGTGGCCGAGCGGGTCGCATTGGTGCGGCGCAACGCGGCCGACCAATGGGAAGTCGTGGTCATGGGCGATGGCATCAGCGTCGCGCCGAAGCCGTTGGGTTTCGTGCCGCGCGGCATCGCCGGTGGCGACTTCAACGGTGATCGGCGGCCGGACCTCTGCCTTTCGGTGCTCGGCCAGAACGACGTGGTCGTGCTGCTGCAACGGCTCAGTGCCAATGCGCCGTTCCAGCCTGAAAACTCCTTGATGACGAAGTGGCTGGAGATGCACGAGACGGCCTTGGTGAGCAGCACGCCGCTGTTCGTCGACATCGATCGCGACGAGCGCTGCGACGTCATTGCCACGGCGCACTCGTTCCAGTCCGGCACGGTGATCACGCAGCGTTCCGGGTACGACCTGGCGCCACCGGACGACACGACTGCGCATCTGGTGTTCGGCGATCTGGTGCGGACCGGAGACGCCGGCGAGTGTGTGTTGCAGCTCGATCTCAATCCCGACAAGTACGACGCGACGGTCTACAACACCGCCGAAGTCGTGCTGTGGCGCTACGAAGGCGGCACCGGCCTGGCGATGGCGGGGGCGCGGACCAGATTCGATCTGACCGCGGTGCAGCCGGGACAGCGCGCCTGGCTGGAGGTGAGACTGCCGGGGGGGGCGCAGTTCCAGAGCGACACCTGGAACGGGTATCAGGTGTGGCTCGAAGTGCGTGTCGCCAAGCGTGCTCCGGGCACCGCTGCCACCGGCGCGTTGCTCACGGTAGGACCGACCTGGGTGCTGGCGGCGACTCAGGGTCCAGGTCTTCCGAACAGTAGTGGTACGACGACCGTGCTGTGGAACGGCAGCGGGTCGCCGCCGGCACAGGTTGCCGGGCTGTCGCCCTTCGCCAGCACCATTCATGGCGTTCGTGAGGCCGGCTCGGCGGTTCTGCTGTTCCGCGGCCGGACCCTGTTCGGTGGCGCGATCCGGCCGAAGAAGATGCGTGCGTTCGCGGCCACGACGAGTCCGAATCCTGGTCCGATCACGCTGGGCACGACCATCCCGCGCTGAGGCGGAGTTCAGCGCCACGCGCCGAATAGTTGCAACTGCGCGGCGTGAAACCGCCGCGCCAGCGTCGCTGATCCGGCCGCGACCCGCGCGCGCCGCAGCGCCTCGGCGACCTCGGTGCCGGCCGCCAGTTCGCGATGCAGCGCAACGACCAGCGGCAACAGCTCTGCGGTGACCAGCGTGCCGCGCGCCTGGATGACGCCGTGAGCCCCGGCTCGCAACAGCGCGCCGCCGAAGTTGGCCGCATGGTCCTCGCCGACCCGCCGTGGTGCCCGCCCGGCATTGCACGCCGACAGGATCACCAGCCCACGCACCGGCCAGGCCAGCACCGCCTCGGGCCATAGCACGCCGCTGCCGTGCTGGGCATCGGGTCCGAGCGCGATGCCGTGGCCAAAACGCCGCGTCGGGTCGCTGCAACCATGCGCCAGGATGTGCACGACGTCGAGCGTCGAGAACGGCAGGTTGGCGACGGCCGCGGGCGTGGCCCCGGCATCGGTCAGCACCGTGCGGTCCTGCTTGCCGAACGGTTCCAGCAACGGCGCCAGCACTTCGTCGGTCAGCCTCGCGGGCTCCTGTCCAAGGCTACGCAGAACGCTCGCTTCGGGAGCGAGCTGGCCGACGAAGCCGATCTTGCGCATCGGGGTCGCTCGCGGCCGAGCCAGCAGCTTGGGCAGCAACGTCAGCGCACTGAGATTGGCGATGGCCTTGACCTCGCCGAGCAGGCGACCGTCGGGCAGCAGCAGGGATTCGAACGGCAACTGCCCCAGGGTCTCGGTGCCGCAGACGATCACGGTGGACCAGTCGGCGATCGCGGCCAGCACGCCGTCTGGCAGCAGTTCGGTACCGGCCTTGCGGGCGGCGGCGACCAGGCTGTCGTCGGCGCCGGGTTGCAGCAGCCGGCCAGCGACGTTCTTGGCGACGCGCTCCAGGCCGTCGCGCGGACCAAGCCTGGCGTGGGTGATCGACTCGCGGTCGATGGCGAACAGATGGCCGCCGCGCCACGACGGAACGTAGACCAACGCCCCGCCGGTGGTCGGCAGTGCCGCGCGGATGTCGTCCAGCGAGCCCTTCGCGTCGAGCGCACGGCTCAGCGAGCCATGGGCGTGCGCCCGCAGGACCGCCGCGACGGCGGCCCGGCGACCGGCGTCGTCGCCTGCAAGCGTCAGTTCGGCATCGATCAGATCGGCCAGGATCTGGTGGGCGTCTTCGAAGTGCAGGAAGCCGATGCCGCCGAATTCGGCATCGGTGCGATCGACGTGGGCCAGCAGCGCCTGGAGGATCCTGGCCAGTTCCTCGCGATCTGCGCGCACGGCGCCCGGGTCAGGCTGCTCCTGTTGCCGCTGCAGGTGCACGCTCATGCCATGCACCGCCGCACGAACCTCGAGGCCGATTGGCTCACCGGTCGTCGCCAGCATTGCGCGCGCGGCCTCGAGGTGATCGGCGGCGGCGGTCGTGCGCTGGCTCTCGACGGCGATGCGGGCGCGGCGGGCCAGGGCGCGTACCCGGTCGGAGGCCGAGACTCCCTCCAGGTCATCGATCGCGGCGAGCTGGGCCTCCGCCGCTGCGGCCTTGCCGCCGGCGGCGAGCGCCAGGCCACGGGCCAGCTGCAGGTGGGCGAGGACCGCCGGCGCGTGGCGTGGTTGCTGCAGCAGTTCGTCGATCCGGGTCACCGCGGCGCCGAACTGATCGTTGCCGAGCAGATAGCGTGTCTGATCGAGCGTGTGGTTGGCCTGCAGGCTCGCGCGCAACGGGTTGGCGTCGTCGGTCTTCGCCAGATGGACCTTGGCTCGTTCCAGGAACGGCAGTGCCCGTTCGGGTTCACCGCGTTGCAGCAGCAGACGGAACTCGGCCCCGGCGACCTCGCCGGCCACGAGTTCGCGTCGGTTGTCGTCGGCCAGCGCCGGCAGGTCACGCATCCAGGTCAGCACGGCTTCGGCATCGGCGAGCCGCCATTCCTGGCAGCACAAGTCGACTATGTAGCGGCCGTACTGACTCTCAGTGTCGGGAACGCGATCGGGCGACCCCGCGAACTTCGGAATCGCCTCCCGCAGTCGATCGATCGCGGTGCCGGGATCCTGGGCCTCGTAGATCCAGAGCCCCGTCACCCACGAGGTCAGCTGGTACAGCCGGTGTTCCGCGTACAGGTCCAGCGCGGTCTGCAGTTCCGCCATGGCCTCCGGTTGCTCGTATTCCGCCAACGTGCCGATCGCCAGCACGATCGCGGTCGCGGTGTCGGCATCGGCGATCTGGTCGTGCCGCCGCGCGAACAGTTCGCGCATCGTCGCCAGCGCCGCTTCGAGCTCGGCGGGCGGCGGATCGCCCTCCAGCACGCGGCGGGCACTCTCGGCCTGTTCGCGAAGGGTCGCGGTCTGGGCCTTGCCGGCGCCGTGCAGCCACAATGCCGAAGCGGCGAACAGCACCGCCCGCGAGCGATGGCCGCGCGTCATCGCCGCCGCGTCGCCCGGGTCGTCAGCGTGATCTCGGTGTCGTCGGCGTCGCGGACCCGCAGCGACCACTGGATGTCGTCCGGCAGCGCCGCGCGTTCGGCCGCCGTCGGTTGCCATGGCGAGACCGACAGTTCGCGCGTCACGACCTCGCGTCCGGAGCCCGCGTCGACGATCTCGAGCGTGAACGTCCGCCCGGGGGCCGCCGGCGTCGTCCAGCCGAACTCGGTGAACTCGGCGACGGCACCACTCGGTGACAGGCCATCCGGACTGCGGCCGAGCGTCACCGGCAGGGCCTCGCCCGGTGGCCGCGTCGCCCACCAGCCGATGCCGACGGCGAGCGCGGTGCCCGCGGCGGCGAGCCACCACGAACGGCGGGTCCATGCCGACGTTCGCGGGGTTGCAACCGGTTGTTCGGCGACGAACGCGCGCAGCGCCGCCGCCACGCGGTCTTCACCCGGTCCAGCCGCCAGCGCACTCGCGGCCGTCAGGTCGTCGCGTTGCTGCGTCGCCAGTCGGCGATAGTCGGCCTCCAGGCCGCGCAGGATCTGCAGTTCTTCGCGCATCGTCGGATCCTCCGCCATCGCGGCGCGGACCTGCGGGTCGTCCTCGGACGACTCCCCGGCCAGCAGGCGCGCCAGCAGTTCTTCGCGTTCGTCGGCGTTCATGCGGCATCTCCCCGCTCGTCGAGCATCTCCCGCAAGCGCCGCAGGCCGCGGTAGAAGCGGCTCTTGGCGTTGACGGCCGTGGTGCCGGTGCGGGCCGCGATGGCGCCGAAGTCGAGGTCGCCGAACAGATGCAGCCGGATCGTCTCGGCCTCGACGCCGCCCAGCCGGTCGAGCGCGCGCAGAGCCAGATCGTCGACGCTGTCGTCGGGCATCGGCGCCGCGGGTTCATGGGTTTCGTCCAACGGCTCGAAGTGGGCGCGGCGGCGCCGCAGGGCCCGGAACTTGTTGCGCAGTTCGAAATCGCAGAATGCGGCGAAGAATGCCTGCAGGCTGCCGTCGCCGCGGTATTGATCGAGTTTGCGCAGGATCACCATGGTGACCTCGCTGACGAGGTCGGCCAGCGAGTGTTCGTCGAGCGGTCGGCCGAGCCGCGCGTTCTTGATCGCCAGCAGCTTGGGCACGATCCGCAGCCGTTCGAACATCGCCGCTTCGTGCGCATGTCGATCGGCCAGGAAGTCGGCCACGAACTGGCGATCCTGCTGGTGTCCATCGGGGGATTGTTGCATCCGGCGAGGCCGGCCGAACCAGGAACGGCGACGGCGGCGGCGCATGATGGTGCAGGTTCTGTGGGCCTCGGTCCAGGACTGCCCTGCTGTGTCCGGAGTCGTTCGATCCGTGGCGAGAATCCGGCAGCGCGATGGTCCCGGCGTCGGTGTGCCGCCGTGTGGCCGATCGGCTACGCTGCCGCGGATGGCCAACAGCAAGGACGACCCGCCATTGTCGAGCACGCTGCATCACGTCAAGAACGTGCAGGGCGACGGCGATCACGACCTGTCGTGGACCAACCTGCACGGCAAGATCGCGCGCTGGGTCGAAGAGGCGACCGCGCACACCAACCTGCCGACCGACCGCAACCTCGACGACCTGACGCAGGAAGTGCTGCTGCAGGTGTTCAAGGACATCCGCGCGTTCGTCGTCGAGCCCGGGGCGTCGTTCTCGGGTTGGGTGCGGATGATCGCGCACCGCAAGTTGAACGACTACTGGCGCCGCGAACGGTCCAAGAAGCGCGGCGGCGGCCGGCTGAAGCACCTCGGCGACTTCGACGAGACCGGCGGGCGCGAGCACTTCGCCGACGCCAGGACGCCGCGGCAGAGCATGCTGGTGCGCTATCAGGAACTCAGCGATTCGATGCGGCAGGCGCTCGCCGAGATGAGCGACAAGCACAAGCGCGTGATCGAACTGCGGCTGTTCCAGGGCAAGCCGTTCGCGCAGATCATGCCCGAACTCGGCTACACCAAGGAAGTGACGGTGCGGTCGCTCTACATGCGGGCGATGCAGCGGCTGCAGGAACTGCTGGCCGCGTTCGACGACTGACGCCCGCGCGCGCCGTCAGTCGATCTTCCTGCCGTCGTTCTTCTTCTTGCCGTCCTTCTGGTCGGCGCTCTTTTTCGCGTCGGCCTTCTTGGGCTCGTCGGGCTTGCGGTCGAGGCGTTCGGGCAGCCGGTGACCGTCGGCGCCCAGCACCTGCACCTTCGGCTCGCCGTCGCCGCTGGTGTGGATGTGGATGTGGACCTCGCCTTCGGCGTTGTTGACGACGATCTGCACGCCGCCGGGCGCGGTGCAGCAATCGCCGGCGACGTTGCAGCATTGCGCGCCGCAGTCCTCGCAGCACTCGTCGTCGTCCTCGTCGTCCTCATCCTCGTCCTCGGCTTCGCCGTCGTCACTCCTCTTCGCCTTGTCGGCGGGCGCGACCATACCGCCGGACTTCTGCAAGGCGAGCAGCTCAGAGACCTCGGCCCGCAGCTTCTCGACCGCGCCACGTTCGCGCGCCAGCGTCGCCAAGGCCCCCGCCGAGTCCGCCTTGGCCCGTTGCGCCGCCGCAGCGTTGGCTTCGTCCACGGCCCTGCGCGCGCGCTGGTCTTCCTTCGCTCGTTCGGCGAACGACCGTTCGACGTCCTCGCGGGCCTTGCGCACCGACGTCTCGATCGCCCGATCGGCTTCGGCCTTGGCGGCCTGCAGTCGATCCTGTGCTTGCGCCATCGCCTGCTGCTGGTCCTTGGCCATCCGTTCGAAGTCGCCGAGGCGTTTCTGCAGCGCACCGTGTTGCTGCTCGCCCTGCTCGGCGCGTCGCGTCATCTCTTCGAGGCGGCTCCGCGTCTGTAGCAGTTGGGCTTCCAGGTCCGCCAGTCGGCCCTGTTGCTGCTGCTGCTGCCTGGCCTGCCCCCGTTCGGCGTTCTGCAGCCGTTCGTTTGCTTCCTGCACGGCCTTCTCGGCGCGTGCCTGGGCCTCGCGCAGCCGGTTCTCCAACTCGGCGATCTGGCGCGCTTGCTGCGCCTGGCTGTTCTTGGCGATCTCGGCTTCGGCGCGCCGCGAGCCTTCCTGAGCGGTGTGCTGCTGCTCACGCGCCATCAGCATCTGTTCCAGTTCGGCGATGCGCTGCTGGGCCTGCTGCCGTTGCTGTTCCTGTTCGCGCTCCTTGGCGGTCATCGCCTCGCGCAACTTGCCGGCTTCGCCCTGCAGATCGCGCAACAGCCGCTCGCGGTCCTTGGTCTGTTGGCTCTGATCCGCCTGCAGCGCCTTCAGGTATTCGTCTACCCGCTCGAGCCGCTGTTCGAGGCGTTGAACCGAATTCTGCAGCCGGCCCCGGTCTTCCTGGGCGTGGGAGTCGTTGACGGTGCACCCGAACAGGGCGAGCGCGGACGTCAGCATCAGGCTTCTGCGCATGGGCGGTCTCCGGATAACGTGGCAGTTGCCGGCCACGGGTTCGTCCGTTGGCCGGCAGGCACAAACTACCGGTGTCATCGGATCTTGGAAAGTTACTAACATGACTGTGAATCGTTTCCTGGCGGCGCCATGGGCGTCCGTGCACGGTCCCACGGATCCGCGGCGCCTGTGGCTGTGGACCCTGGATGCCGGTTTTGCCGGGCTTGCCGCTGGGCCGGGGCCGCGGCTCGTCGACTGGTCGGCATGGCGTGCTGCGGCGAGCGACCTGCCCGTGCGGGTCCCGATCGTCCGGGCGGACTCCACGTTGACCGAGGACTCGGCCACGGCTGGCCTGGCGTCGGCCCGAGACGGCGAATTGGCGGCGGCGCGTTCGGCGATCGCCGACGCGGTGCGCACCGGTCAGAGGCTGGGAACGGAGTGGATCGTGCTCGAGCCGGGTCGGGTGGCGGTCCTGGGTGAGGTCGAGGCGCACGACCTCGGCGATCCCCACGCCGCCTGGACCAGGGAGAAGGCACAGCCGCTGCTAGCCCGGCGCAAGGCGGTCGTCCTGGGGGCGCTCGACCGTGTCTGCCGAGCGCTGTACGGAGTCTGCAAATCGTTTCCCGACAATAAGTTCGCGCTGAGTCCAGGTCGAAGCCTGTTGACCGTTGCCGATCGCGCCGGCCTGGCCGCCATCTTCGAGGACCTGCGGCATCTCCCGCTGTTCTACTGGCACGACGCCGCGGTTTCGGCCCGCCGGCAGCAGGTCCTCGACGAAGAGCCCGGCGAGGCGCTGGAAGATTTCTCTAATCGGTTTGCTGGCTGTGGTTTAGGTGACGCTGGACCGGACGGAATGTACGGTCCGCCGGGTGCCGGTGGGGTGGACTACGGGCTGCTGGGCTCCTATGTACACCGGACCAGCCGCGTGCTGCCGGTCGTTCTGGACCTGGACCCGACGGTCGATCCCGCAGAACTGCCGGGCATCCGTTCGTGTCTGGACAAGTACGGTCTGTAGCTCAGCCGGCCCCCGTGCCGATGTTCCCCGCAGTGTCCAGTGCCGTGTCCCATCCTGTGACCAAGTCCGCGCCCGTGGTCGGCGACCCCGCGCGGTCGCTGCAGCGACTGCTGCGCGGCCGGCGACGCCTCCTGGTGCTGACCCACAACAACCCGGATCCGGATTCGCTGGGCGGTGCGGTTGGCCTGCAGGCGTTCGCTCATGCGGTGGCGCAGATCCCGGCGACGTTCGCGATCACCGGCCGGATCCTGCGGGCGGAGAACCAGGAAATGGTCCGCCAGCTCGGCATCGCGATGGCAACGCTGCAAGAACTCGATCTGACGCCGTTCGATTGCGTCGCGCTGGTCGACACCCAGCCGGGCTTCGGCCATACGGTGGTCCCCGCCGGTCGTCAGGTCGACATCGTGATCGATCACCACGTCTGCGCGCAGCCCCGCGTGCAGCTCGCCGATGGTGCGTTTCTCGACGTTCGCTGCGATGTCGGCGCCACCAGTTCGCTGGTGGCCAGCTATTTCCAGACGTGCGGGGTGACCCCGAGCCGGGAAGTGGCGACGGCGCTGGCGTACGGCATCAAGACCGACACCGCCGACCTGTCGCGCAACGTCAGTGACGTCGACCTGCGCGCCTACGACTTCCTGTTCGGCCACGTCGATCGGCAGAAGCTCGCGGCGATCACGCGGCCAAGGCTGTCGGCGGCCTACTTCAAGACGTTGAAGCAGGCGCTGAACAAGGTCCGCCTCTACCACGGCGTCACGCTGTGTTCGCTCGGCCGCACGGGCAGTGCCGAGATGGTTGCCGAGGTCGCCGATCTGTTGCTCCGGATGGAGGGCGTCCGCGCGGTGTTCTGTGGCGGACTGGTCGGCACGACCTACTACGTGTCGGTGCGGACCGAGCTGCAGAACCGGGATGCCTGGGGGCTGATCCGCGATGCGATGACCGGCGAGGCCGGGACGTTCGGTGGCCATGGTTCGGTGGCTGGCGGCAGCGTGCAGTTGGCGAGCGACGACCCGCGGGCGTTGCGGCGCCTCGAGCGTCGCCTCGAACGCAACATCCTGCGCAGCATGGGCGTCGACGGCGCCAACGCCGGGGCCCTGGGCGAACGGGACGACTGACGGCGTCGCCGCTCGAGCTGCCCGCGCCATCGGGAATTGCCGTTGGCGGCAGTGCGGAAGGGGTTTCCTCGCCGGGCCGGTCGACTATCCTGCGTCCCAGTGATCCGTTCTTGCACGGCTGTCTTGATCCTCGGTCTGTCCTGGCTCGTCGCCGACGCGATGTCGACGGCGTCGACTTCGGCGGCATCGACGCCACCGGCGCCGGTCGGTCTGCATGAGCTGCGGCTGGTGCCGAATCTCGGCCAATGGGATCCGGAGGTCCGGTTCGCGGTGCACGGCGCCGACGCCCGGGCATGGATCCATGCCGATGGCTTCACGATGCGGCTCGAGCGATGGGCACCACGCGATGGCGATGCCGCCGCGGCGCGTGGTTGCGACGGCGCGATCGTGCGCACGCGCTTCGTCGATGCGCATGGCGAAGCGGTGGCCGTGGGCGAGCCGTTGTCGTGTCGCCATCACTTCTACGTCGGCGCGGAATCCCGCTGGCGAAGCGACGTTCCGGCCTATCGACGCGCGCGGGTACGGGAACTGCGGCCCGGAGTCGACCTGATGGTGCGGCCGGCGGGGACGGCGGCCGCCGTGTTCGAGTATGACTTGTTGCTTGCGGCCGGAGCCGATCTCGCGGGCATCGAAGCCGAGTGCGAGGGCGTGTCGGCGCTGACGATCGATCGCGCCGGCGCGTTGGTGATGCACGTGCCCATGCCCGATGGCACCGCGGTCGACCTCGTTCAGCCCGCGCCGGTGTCGTGGCAGGACGGGCCGGAAGGACGCCGCCCGGTTTCGATCCGGTTCGAACTTCGCGGGCCGCGGCGTTTTGGTTTCGCCGCGTCGGCGCTGGCGGCCGAGCTGCCGACCACGATCGATCCGGGGTTGCAGTGGAGCACGCTGCTCGGCGGCGGCAGCAGCGACAGTGTCAACGACATGCGCTGGGTGCCTGGCCAGGGCCTTTGGGTCGGGGGGTGGGCCGGCTCGAGCGACTTTCCGACGACCAGCGGTGCGTTCCGCACGACGGGCATCCGCGATGGCTTCGTCGCGAAGCTGGCCGAGAACGGCCAGTCGTTGGTGTTCGCCACGTATCTCGGCGGCAGTGCCGGCGAGGAAGTGAGGGCACTGGACACCAATGCGGCGAACGAGGTCTACGTCGGCGGTTGGACCATGTCGCTGGACTTCCCGACGACGGCCGGGGCGTGGCGGCGAACATGGGCCGGCGCGAGCGTCGTGGTGCCGATCGGCGATGGGTTCATCACCCGGTTGAACGCCAACGGCAGTGCGTTGCTCGGCAGCACATTCGTCGGTGGCGTCCTCGACGAAGTCATCGAAGGCCTCGATGTGGATGCCGGCGGCAGCGTGTTCGCGGCCGGCTGGACCTACTCACCGGACTTTCCGGTCACCGCGGGGGTGCGCCAGACCGTGATCGGCGGGCCGATCGGCGTGCAGACCGACGGGTTCGCGCTGAAGCTGGATGCCGCGCTGTCGGCCCCGGCCTGGTCGACGTTCATGGGCTCGCTGTTCTCGGATCAACTGCTCGATGTCGTCGTCGACGGCGCGGGTCAGGCGACGGTCGCCGGCTGGAGCGAGTCCTCGACCTGGCCGACGACGCCGAGTTCGTATCGGACGACCAGTGGCGGCGCGATCGACGGTGTCGTCTCGCGGCTGAACAGCACGGGGGCCGGCCTGGTCTGGTCGACCTATCTGGGTGGCATCGGCATCGAACGCGTGCTGTCGATCGACCTCGCCAGCGATGGTGCCGTGCTGCTGGGCGGCACGACGGCGTCGACGAATTTCCCGACCACCGCCAGCGCGCCGCAGCGGACGCTCGCTGGGCCGCAGGATGGTTTCATCAGCGTGTTGGCCGCCAACGGCCAGTCGCTGACCTACAGTACCCTGCTCGGCGGCGGCGGCGTCGATGTCGTACGCGGGGTGACTCGCGACAGTCAGAACCGGCTGTTCGCAGTCGGCGAGACGGCGGGATCGTTCCCGACCACGCCGGACGCGTTCCAGGCGACCTACGGTGGCGGCAGTCGCGATGCCTTCGCGGCGCTGTTTGCGGCTGGCGGCGCGACGCTCGAGTGGTCGAGCTATTTCGGCGGTGCCGGCCAGGAAGTGCTGGACTCGGTGGTCGTGGCCGGCAACGGGCTGGCCGTGCTCGCCGGCTGGACATGGTCGCCGGACTTTCCGACCACGCCCGGCGCCCTGCAGACGGTGCTGCGCGGGATCGAGGATGGCGTGGTGCTGCAACTCGACCTGGCGTCGTCGCTGGAGGGCTTCTTCGGCGGTGAGTCGCTGCCGTCGGCGCTGGCGGCGACGTTCGTGCCCGGTGAGGACGTCGAACTGCTGGCCGTCCGGATCACCAACCGGACGCAGCGCGCGCTGCGGCCGCGCAGCGTCCGATTGTTCGTCGGCGGCACCGGCAACCCTTCGACCCATGCCGACGGCTTGTCGCTGTGGCGCGATGACCCGGCCACCGCCGTGCCGCGCGATCAGTTGCTGCTGCAGCTGCCGTTGCCGGCGGCGACCGGCGAGGTCGTCGTCGATCTGGGTGGGCTGCCGGTCATGGTCCCCGACGAGAGCGCCGATCTGCGGTTCTTCCTGCGGACTCGCACCGACGTGCCAGCGGGCGTCGAGTTCGCGGTCGCCATCCTGGACGACGCGGCGTGGGACGTGCGCCCGGCGACGTCGACGCAGGCGGTCGAGATCCGCAGCGGGCGGCTTGGCGGTCCGATCGTGTCCGCCCGCGAGTTCCCGTCGTTCCCCGCCGATGCGGATGGCGATCGGGTGCTGACGGTCGGCGACCTGCGCGTGCTGTGCATGCGCCTGGGCACGCCGGCGACCGGCGTCGATCC
The DNA here is from genome assembly GCA_016713175.1 of Planctomycetota bacterium. GTDB lineage: Bacteria > Planctomycetota > UBA1135 > UBA1135 > UBA2386 > JADJPQ01. Next base: position 16,203 of record JADJPQ010000012.1, on the reverse strand, counting down.
CGATGGCAATGGCCTGATCGATGCTGCCGACCTCGATTTCGCGCGTGGCGTGCTGCTCGGTCGCGCGGTCATCACCAATTGCCCGGAGACGTTCACGCGTGGCGACTGGGTGGCGCTGCGGGGTTGGTTCCCGCAACGCGACGTGACCATCACGCTCGGCGGGCGCGTGCTGCCGATCGGCACGCTGACCCCGCGCGAACTGACGATCCGGATCGACCCGGCGCTGGCCGCGGGTGCGCAGAACCTGGCGTTCGCGGTTGGTTCGCGCACGGTCTCCGAACGCACCGTCTCGGTGCAGTGAACGACCCGCCGCGGGTGCTGGTGCTCGGTGGGCTCGATCCGACCGGCGGCGCGGGCATCACGGCTGACGTCCGGACGGTGGCGGCGCACGGGGCGTTCGCGCTGCCGATCGCGTTGGCGCTGACGGTGCAGAATCGCCGCGGTTTCCGCGCGGCGCATGAGGTTCCCGCCGACCAGTGGCGGCCGGCGCTCGCCGCCGCGCTGGCCGATGGTCCGGTGCACGCGATCAAGGTCGGTCTGCTCGCCTCGGTGGCACAGGCCGCGGCGGTCGCGGCCGAACTGACAGCGCTGCCGCGCGCACTGCCGGTCGTCATCGACCCGGTGCTGTCGGCGACGGCTGGCGGCTACGACGCCGGCGCGGCGCTCGCCGCAGCGTATCGGCAGGTGCTGGCGCCGTTGGCGCACGTGCTGACCCCCAATCTGCCCGAATGCGCGGCCATCCTCGGCGAACGGCCGCTGGCGACGCTGCTGGACGCCGGCGGTTGCGCGGTGTTGCGCAAGGGCGGTCATGGCCAAGGCGACCTGCTGGTCGACGAACTGGTCACCGGCCTGGGCACCCAGAGCTGGTCACACGAACGGCTGCCCGTCGGTCCGGTGCACGGCACCGGCTGCGCCCTCGCATCGGCGTTGGCTGCGCACCTGGCGCGCGGTGCGGATCTGACGGTGGCGACGACCGCCGCGATCGGCTGGCTGCAGCATTGCCTGCGCGCGATGGGGCCGCCGGCCGCCGATGGCCTGCCGCGACCGTTGTGGATCCTGCCCGGTCAGTCGAACAACGACGCGATGATCGGCCGATAGCGCTCGGCGACGACGTGCCGGCGGACCTTCAGCGTCTGCGTCAGCAAGCCGTTCTCGGCGGTAAGCGGCTCGGCCAGCACCGCGAACGCGGTCACCTTGTCGCACGGCCGGAACCCGGTCTCCCGGCGGACCAGCCGGTCGAGTTCGGCGCGCAGCAGGTCGCGGACGGCTTTGCCGTGCACCACGCCGTCGCGCACGTCCCACTGTTCCCTCGGCACCTGGCGCGCCAGCACGTCGGTGATCGGCACCAGCAGCGCGCCGATGTTCTTCTGATCCTGGCCGACGCAGACCGCCTGTTCGATCAGCGGCGAGGTCTTGATCGCGGCTTCGACCGGCTCCGGTTCGACGTTCTCCCCACCGGCCAGCACGATGGTGTCCTTGGCGCGGCCGGTGATCCACACGCGACCATCGGCATCGACGTGGCCGAGGTCGCCGCTGTTGAACCAGCCCTCGGCATCGATCGCCTCCCGCGTCTTGGCCGGGTTCTCGTAGTAGCCGCGCATCACCTGCGGGCCGCGGATCCACAGCACGCCGGTCTGGCCGGCGCCGAGCACCTTGCCATCGAACGAGCGGGCGTGGATCTCGGTCTCCGGGATCGGCGGACCGATGGTGCCGGGACCGTTGCGTTCTGGCTCCCGTACCGCCGCCACCGGGCTGGTCTCGGTCAGGCCGTAGCCATTCAGCAGCGGCAGGCCGATGCCGAGCAGCAGTTCGTCGACGTGACGCGGCAGCGAACCGCCGCCGCTGACCGCGAGTCGCAGCCGGCCACCGGTCACCGCCGCGAACTTGCGCAGCACGGTTGCACGCGCAACGGCATGCATCGCCCGATCGACCAGGCTGGCGCGGCGGCCGCCGACGCGGCGACACAGTGCGAGTACCGAACGCAACAGCTTGCCCTTGCCGCCTTCGAGCTTCTGCGCCTGGCTGACGATGCCGTCGTGGATCGTCTCCCAGATGCGCGGCACCGCGGCAAACACGGTGGGTTTGCAGGCCTGCAGGTCATCCTTGATGTGGCGGCGGTCGGTGTAGACCAGCTGGCCGCCCGCGGCGAGGGCGAGGTAGTCCATGATCCGTTCGTACATGTGCCACGCCGGCAGCACCGACAGGAAGCTGTCTTCTCTGGTGATGTGCAGCACCGAACACACGGTGCGGACGTTCGACAGTACGTTGGCGTGCGTCAGCATCACGCCCTTGGGATCGGCGGTGGTGCCGCTGGTGTAGACGATGGTCAGCAGGTCGTCGGGAACGACGGCCTGGCGGACGCTCGCCAGTTCGGGCTCGCCGATGTGCTGGCCGCGCGCGATCACTTCGGCCAGTGTCAGTACGCCGGCGACGTCGGTGCGTTCTTGCAGCGTGATGATCCAGGTCAGCGTCGGCAGTTCGCGTTGTCCCTCGAGCACCGCACGGGCGGTCTTGTCGTCTTCGACGAACGTCGCTTTGCTGCCCGAGTGCCGCAGGATGAACCGCATCTCGGCGGGTGAGGTGTCGGAGCCCCGCGGCACGACGATGGCGCCGATGCTGGCGATCGCCTGGTCGGTCAACAACCACTCATAACGGTTCTCCGCCAACAGGCCGATGCGGTCGCCGCGGCGCAGGCCGAGCGCCAACAGGCCCTTGGCGAGGGCGTCGACGTCGGTGCACAGGCGCAGGAACGTGATCGGGTCGTCGATGCGGGCGCGCCGGCGCGGCAGGAACACTCGTTCGCCGTGCGGTCGGACCCAGTCGGTGAGCAGGCGCGGAAAGGTCGGTGGGGCGGCGGCGGCCATGCACAGGCGGTGGGTCACGGGGCGGCTGGTGAGGCCGGGAAGGGGTTTTGGGCTCTTGACTTCCAAGGTGTGGATCTATACAGATGCTCGCCCTCGATCGCTGGGTCAACCGGCTGCGAGCGAAAGCTCGACGGCCTGGGGCTCGGTGGTCGGCGCTCTGTCTGGTCTTGGATGCGGGTGTAGCTCAGTGGTAGAGCATCACGTTGCCAACGTGAGGGTCGAGAGTTCGAATCTCTTCACCCGCTCCAGTTTTTGTTCTCTCTAAGTCCTTGTCCGTCGCGCGAGATGCGCGCGAACCTGCCCTCGGGCAGCGCGGACCCTGTTCAACCCGTGCATACATCTGTGCACACACCAGGGATTCTGCGATGTCCGTTCCCCCGAAGGGCAAGTTCTCCGTTCCGAAAGTCCCGCCGCTGCGTTCGAGCCGCGGCTACTCCTACTGCTTCGCCGGTAGGCGGCAGGTGCGCCTCGGGCGCGCTGACGACCCCGAGACCGAGGTCCGATACCGGACCTTCGTGGCCGAATGGTTGGCCGCCGGCTGCCGCTGGCCTGACGTAAAGCGCCCGGAAGCCGTGCTGACCGTCCAGGGCCTTGTAGATGCCTACACGAGCTTCGTCGGGCAGCACTACCGCCGGCCCTCGACCGGCAAGCCTACGCGCGAAGGGGAGAACCTCGGGCACGCCGTCGTCGAGCTGCTGGAGCTGTTCCGCGACCTGCCGGCGACCAAGGTCGATGCCCTGGTCATCAAGCGGGTGAGGGAGGCGATGGTCGAGCGCAAGCTGTGCCGTCGGACGGTGAACGACCGCGTGCAGCGAATCCAGCGGATGGTCCGTTGGGCCGCCGAGGAGCGCCTCGTGCCGCCGAGCGTGCATCACGAGGTCAAGTTGGTGTCGCCGCTGAAGCCCGGCCGCGGCGGTGCGCACGACAACCCGCCGCGGATGGCGGTGTCGATCGAGCACGTCGAGGCGGCTAAGAAGCACCTGCCGAAGGCGCTCGTGGCGCTGGTCGACTTCATGCTGATCACCGGCGCGCGGTGCGGCGAGGCCGTCCAGCTCGCGTCGCGCCACATCGACCGGACGAAGGATGTCTGGGAGTTCAAGCCGCCGAAGCACAAGGGCGAGTGGCGAGGTCACGCCCGTGTCGTGCTGATCGGACCGAAGGCCCAGGCTGCCATTCGCCCGTTCCTGCGCGAGGAGCCCGACCGGCTGTGGTTCAGGCCGTGCGACGTGGTCGAGGCCATGCATGCCGAGAGCCGGAAGCGGCACGCCCTGGCTCGTCGCGCCAAGGGGCAGCCGCTGTGGCCGAAGCACATGGCCAGAGTGCGCAGCAAGCGGAAGGGCGCGGCGGCCCAGGTCGTTCCCGGAACGGAATACACGACGAACGCGATCGGCCACGCGATCCGGCGTGCATGCGATGCCGCGGGCATCCCGAGGTTTGGCCCTCATGCGCTTCGGCATGCGGCTGCCTCGAAGATCTACACCGAACTCGGCGAGGAAGCTGCCGTGGCAACGATCGGTCATGGCTCCCCGATGATCAGTCGGCGCTACACGACGGCGGCACGGCAGGCGTTGGCGGTGCGCACGGCGAAGCAGCTTGGGTGATGCAGCCCTGGGCAATTTGTCGATGCCAGATGTTCGGCTGAGAGCATTCGGCCTTGCGCGGCCGGTGCTCGCAGTCCGGACGCGATGATCAATGCCACTGAAGCCGATGGCGGGTTCTCGGATGCCGTGCGACTCTTCGTCGAGCGGCATGCTGCCATCGGTCTGACTCTTGTTCGGATGCGGCGGGAAAGCAGCGACGACCCGCCGGGCGACTCATCGCTCAATGACCTTCTCAAGGATCTGGAGATCCAGCTCGCGGATGCCAAGCGCCCACGGCGCGCCGAGGTCGCGCGCTTTGCCAGATCGTGCTCGCCTCCGCTCGACGTGGCTGGCGACACCTATAGGTCTGCGTTCCATGCGGTTGTAGACATCGCGAAACGAGTTCTCCTGGCGCACTACAACGATGATCTCGCTCCGCTTACCTTCCGTCTCGCCGATGTGAGCCCGAAGTCAAGAACTGACGGGCGGACTTGGAGTGAGGTGCGGGAGAGCATCGTGCACCAAGCCGAAGTTCATCGGATTAACCGACACCTCAACATCGCCGCGGGTCGGGCTAAAGAGGCCCTTCGGTATGGATGTGAACCCAAGCCAAGCGATCAGGACAAGGACCTCTGGTTGTCTCGTCTGGCGCTTCTCGGGAGAAGGAAGCCGAATGAGGGTGCCAAGGCCATGTGGCGGCGACTGTCGGCCACGAGCTATAGGAAAGGGAGGGCAATCTTCTCTTATGACGGTAGCTTCGGCCTCTCCAAGCCTCCCGGAGGTTGGAACGGAGCGCAACATGACGCAAGAAAGAAGCTGCAAACGACATTGATCAAAAAGAGGCCCATTCTCGACTACCGAGAGGACGGCCAACACGTTCTGAACTGGCGACTACCAAGGTGGTTCCTAGCTGAACTGGATCGCGACTACCCGCAAAGGAGCACGTGATCCAGCACCCATACCAGGACTAGAAAAGACCCATGGACTCCCGCGAGCATTGCGAGCCGTGCCAATCGACGGACAGCCAATGCCTGAACGAACCTCCAGCGAAGTCCCTGATGACCTGTTCCCGATCGCGGTGATCGCGCGCCGATGGCCGGCGAAAGTCGGTGGTATTTCTCCTGGGGCAGTGTTCCGCTTTGCGAATCGAGGCCGGAAGGGCGTGCTTCTCCGGGTCCTCGATGTGCCCGGTGTTGGACTGTGCTCTTGCATGCAGTGGGTCAAGGAGTTCATCGCGACATGCAACCCACCGGAGCGCACCGATCGCAGCGCGGCCAATAGCTCGACGCCACAGAAGCCTCGCCTGAGAGATCTTGTGTCACGGAGACAAGAGTCAAGGAATGACTCTGTGTGAGTTCTGCGGTGGCGTCACGATCCCAAGGTGTTCCGGCATGGAAGGCGAAGCGTCTGCGGTATCGCCTCGCGACGGTCTCTCTCCTCCAAGAGTTGGCGGAACAGTATCCCGACCTACGCGAGCGACTCGTCAAGATGGCCTGGGACCTGCGGTCGTGCCCCCTGGCCAACCGTGACGATGAAGCAAGTGGGTGGAGCAGCCCGTTCCCGTGCGGACTGGTCGAGTTGTGCGCCGCGTGCCGTCGCGTGCAGTGCTACCACTTGAGCCGGTCTTACCAAGCCAGGGCCGAGCTTCTCGCAGCGAGTCACCCCGAGATCCGCGGACTGTTCGTCACGATCGAGTTCCCAGGAAGGGACCCGTTCGTCGTTGACCAAGAGCTGCGGCGCATCGAGGACGCGCTTTGGAGGAAGACCACGGACCCCACCAGCGCGGCGTCTGTGATCGTTGGGCTCCTTGCCATCCGTGACGCCTCTCTTGATGGTGGTGACCTAAACGGCCACCGACACTGCGTTCTCCTTGTGGACTCCGTGCTGGCCAGGGAGTTCTGGCTGACGTCGGGTTTCAGGTGGGCACCCCAGACCTTGGCCAGCCTACTTCGCAGGATTCTGGTCCAGACCCTCGGACGGGAGGTCCCGGAGGACTCGGTCCACGTCGAGCCGCTCTATGCGCACTCTACGGACGATCTGGCCGTGACCCTGCCCCCGGCATCGCCGCGCGAACTCGGCAAGCACGTTCGACGGGTCGTGGACTACGCGCGGAAGTGGAGCAAGCCCGGGGCTTACCTGAGCATCGGGCACCGCGTGTTTCTTGCCCTCGCCGCCGCACGGAAGCCCGACGAGGAGCGTCTGTCGCCCGTCTCTCGCCCCATGGGCCTCTGGCGAGGTGTAATTGGATGGGAGGAGCGGAAGAAGGAGATCCAGGCTCGCGACCGCAAGGAAGCGTCTAAGCCTGCGCACAAGAAGTTGGCACGAGGCGCGGTGCGGACCGTGGTCCTGCCGCCGCCGGTGAGGAGAAAGCCGGGCCGCCCGCAGAGAGCCATTCCAGTGGATGCGCTGGTCGCGTCATTCCAGCGCCACGCCGGATGCGTCGCGGCTGTTGCCAGAGATCTGGGAATACCGAGGCGAACGATCGCTGACCACCTCAGGCGCTTGGCCCCCGAAGTCCTTGGCAGACGCAATGTGGCGGAAACCCCTCAAGGGTCTACCGGAGGAACAGGACAGAGACCCCATGTCATCTACCCGTCCAACGCGAGTCCCCACCCAACCCGCCCGGTTCATTCGACGAAGTCGAACGCTAAGCGGCGCGAGGCGGAGCCGAGTGCCGGCCGAGCGCAGCGAGGCAGTCACCCGAGAGCACGACAAGCACACTCACTGCGTGTGAGTGTCGAGCCATGCATTCGTAAGGCCGCGACAGCCGGGAGTGCGACCGCAGAATGACTCGAAGAACTGACATGTCCCGGTCGATCCTATTCGCCACGTCCAGAACCCGCGTGCTGAACTTGCGCGCGCGGTGGTCCTGGATCCGGCCCATCGTCCAGATGCCCAGGATCAGGAAGCTCCTGCACCGCTGCCTGCGGCAATACATGCAAAGTCGCAAGAGGGAATACGTGCGGAAGCACGCCAAGCCCGGTCATGACTCACGCAAGCTGTTCCGGTATTCGACGAAGCGACCGCCCTACAGCTACACCAGGGGTGACTTCTGGTGCGACCACCGCATACCCGCACCCGATTCGGTTGGCTGGTTCCAAGCGTATGGTGCATGTCATTGGCTCGCCGAATGGGCCGTGCAAGTCGCACCCATCCACATGCCGCACCTGACGTGGGACATCAGGGAAAGTGTTCTCCACAGCACGGTGGTCGGCTACGAGAAGTCCGGCGAGATCCGCTGGATCTTCGACATCCTGTTCTTCGAGGAGTTCAGCGCGCGGCAGATCCTGGACTGGACCCGTAAGGTCAACCCGGTCGCTCCGAAGTTGCGGTCTCGCCGACGAGCGGCCTCGCGCAGGAGCTTGTCCGCGTGAATCGCCCTGGTCGTGGCCCGAACTGGGCTCCCGCTGACGACGTGTCACTGGGCGACGAACACGCGGCCGTTCACCAGGGAAGTCGCAAGGCCCGGTTCATCCGGCTCGCGCTTGCGCTCGATGACCTGCTTGCCGCGAGCGCCTGCCTCAGGCTGGTCAGTCAGTCGGATGCGAGCCCGAATCCGCAGACCCGGCGCGCATTGGTCGACGCGATGGTCGTGGCCTACGGCCGGCTGTTCCCGCATGTCGAGGACACGGCGCGCGGTCTACCTGACCTCTACGAGCCCGCTGGCCAGTTGCTCGTCGCTCACCTGCACCTACTCGGCATGCGCAACCTGTCGCGGCAACATGGCGAGTCCAGCTCGCGCCCGTCCTGGTCGAGCCAGCTCGCGGCCGGACTGCCGAGTCGCACTTCTCCAGGGATGGTCTGGTCTGCTGGTCGGTTCGTCCCGATCCACTCGGCCCGCTGGACCTGCAGCAGGTCGACGCGCTCTTCCAGAGCATGGCCACCAGGATCGAAGCGAACGCGGCTCAGCTCTGCGCCGACCTCTTCGCTGGCCGCCCCGCTCCTCCCCGTGATGTCGTGCTGGAAGACGCATGACCGGGTTTCGACAGTGTCAGTGACACGAAGTCAAATGTCGGTGGCATCGAGGCTTCCCAGCCGGATCCACTGGGCCATCGCGGCAGTCTGGGCCAGCATGCACAGGCTCCATTCGTGGACCGAAGTCTCGCCATCCAGCGCGTAGGCCGTGGTCCAGATCGTCATGCTCCATGCGCGCCGACCCGCGGACTGCAGAACGATCGGGTCAGGTTCCAGCTCGACGAGCCGGTTCCACTCTTCCGAGTCTGCCTTGCCTTCCAACGCCTCGTGCAGCGCACGCGCAAGGGGCACGTAGTTCGCGATCTCGCAGCGGTCCGGCTCGACGAACGCGAACTGGACGTAGGACGTGGTCTTCCAGACTGGCGATCCGTCCTGACGACGCAGCCTGCTGACCGATCGCTCGCAGCCGATGCTGAAGAATGGGCTGGACCGCGCGTTCAGCAGCATGATCTGTTCACGCATCGCGGGACGCCCATCCAGCTCGCCGATCAGATCGATCTGCTCTGGGTGCGCGCGCAGGTCGATGAATCGCCGGTCAGGATCATCCGGTGTCACGTAGGGCACGGCCGTAAGCTTGTCCGTTGGCGAGCGCAGCTCGACGCGCGTGGCCAGTCGTCTTGCAGCCTCTGGTGCTTGCTTCGTCATGGGCGTCGTCCTGGTCCTACGCGCCAGCGCGGCCGAGTTGGGCCGCAACTTGCTGCCGCAGGGCCTGCATGGCGGAGAAGACGCGCCTCGTGCCGGTCGAGTTCGCGTGGTTGCTGCGGTGCCGCTTCAGGATGCGGATGTTCTCGGGGTTCGGCCCCGCTCCGAGAGCGACCTGCGCACGCAGCCCGCGGCTGGGACTGAAAACTGGCCGGCACCGATGCGTCAGATCTCTCGACATCCGGCGGTGACGCTCGGGGATCGGGGCGGGCACGAAGACGCCGAATCCTGGAATACGGACCGCGCGCCCCCGGGTCAGTTCGTCGGCGACCGCTTCGAGGAACAGGGTCATGACGCGCACGACCCCGTCCGCGCCCACTCCACTGCGTTCGGCGGAAATGTCGAGACACCGCTGGAGGGACTCGCGGTCGGCTGCTTTGCTCAGGTAAGGAATCCGAATCATGCTCATGGGCGTGTTCGCAGTGTGGCCGAGGTGTGTAACGACAACCGCGTGTCATTGTAGCGTTACGCAGGAGTAGTGAGGAGTAGGGATAGGGGTTCTATATGCGTGTTGTTTAGATGCGCAGCTTGCCTTGCGTCGCTACAATCCCCGAGTGAGCCGCGCCTCTTCGAACTTCGCTTTCGCCGTGTGCCTCACGATCCTCTCGGGCTCGATCGGCGCGGCTTTCGGCCGCCGCTACTGCGGTTGCGAGACCGTGGTCAGGCCGGACGACCACAGCAGTTCCAGCTTGGGCGCGGCGAGCGACGAACTGGTGCGACCGGCGAACCCGGAGTTGTCCGGCGACGTCATGGTGCGCGAGGCTGCGAGCACGACCAGCGCGGTGACGCGAAGCGAGCGAGCCGCATCGACGATGCTGGAAGCCCAGGTCGCGCGGCTCCAGTCCGAACTGGGCGCGACGCGGTTCGCCTCGATGCTGGTCGCTACGGCTCCTCCGGAACGGCCCACGACTCTCGTGCACGTCATGCTCCTGATGGAGCACAGCGACCTGACGAAGAACGAGGAACTGCGCGAGATGTTCGTTCGCGAGGTCAGGCCCGACGCCGCCCTGGACCTGATACGGGCGGAGCCGAAGCTACGCGCGGCGCTGCACGCGGCCTACTCGAAGGGCACGCCAGAATGGCGGCAGTTCGAGTGGCCGCCGCACCGCGATCGACTCGTCCAGGACTTCGTCCTGCGCCTCTCCGACGCCGGGCTGTCCGGCCGGACCATCGAGCACTACCGCGCTGCCATAGCGGACTACCTCTGACGGATCCGGCGTGTCGGCAGGCGGCAGGCGTCGAGGGTAGAAGCTCGGCACCAGCGACTGCGATCAGCAGCTACTGGCGCGACCTCGATCACGACGACCACGACTGCGCGCTGTCGACGAGTCGACTGGTCGGACAATCACCTGGACGACCCGCGAGCAACGACGACACGGAGGGTGGTGAGCTGACGCACCGACCGGAAGCCGCGCTTGTCGGTAGGCGTGACGAGTCGAAACGGACCGTCCTCGGCGGGCAGTGGCTGCCCGTCTTCCAGCCACACGAGGTAGGAGCGGGTCGGCCCCGCATCAGGGTCAACCTCGGACGCTGAGAAGATCGCTTGATGCCCGTCGGCAGCTTCCGCCGCCACGATCTTGCCCCAGCCGGGCCGGCGCTCGCGTGGCGTGAGCGCGCGACCTCCGGGGCCAGCTTCGTGCCCGCACTCGGACAGCAACCGCGAGAGCGCGACGCCCAAGCAGGTCTTGGTCGCACCGTCGTGCTCCCATCGGACCTCAACCGTGCCGAGTAGTTCGAGTGCCGCGCGGTCGAAACTCCGTGGTCGTGGGACACTGCCGGCAACCTCTACGGAACTGGCGGCGGCTCCGACCATCGGCGGGGCACCGCTGCATGCGCAGAAGCCCGCCACAAGAAGGACTCCGAGGACGTGCCGCATGCCTGGAGGCTAGGCATCCAGGCGCTAGAAATCCTGCGCCCGGCCCTGGCACCCGCCGCGCAGCCGGGTAGGGTCGGTGACGGAACGAACACGCGGCCGGGTTGTCCGCAAGGGCGTCAAAGCTTGACTCTCCTTCTTCCCCTTTTCCCGAAAGCTTGCCCCGGCCACCCTTTCACCCATGGACTTCGCGACGGCGATTGAACATCTGGACCGGCACGAGGTCTTCGCGTGCTGCGGCCCGTTTCTGGGGCATCCAGCAGAGCATCGCCTGCTGGGCGACCACCTACGAGAGTCGCCCTTGTTGGAGCGCGGCAAGGCGCTCGACTGCTTCGATGTCGCCGAGGCGGGTGGGCAGCGGTGGCTCGTTCACGCTGATCGCGTCGTTCTGCGACCCGCACCGCGGTATCACGACTTCGAGGTTGCGGGACAGACCATCACGGGGCGCTTCAACGAACACGAACTCTCGGACGCGGTCGAAGACGCATACCGCAAGAAGGGAGCGCAGTTGGTTGTCTCGCGCGACGCCGTCGGCTGGTCGGCAGGATTCGGGTCGTTGCCGGCACGGGGAGCCACGTTGGAGGAAGCCCTTCGGAACCTGTTGCAGAAGTAGTTCGATGCGGCGACCGCGCACCAGGGGAGGGCGATCCCGGGACGGGGGCGTGGCGAGAAGAGTCCGCGGCTCACTCGGACTGACTACTGCGTGCATGTTGCTCGCGCGTCCCTTCGCAGCGACTGCTGCTGGTTCCCGAGTCGCACACGCCGGAGCCGAGCGTTCAGGGGCTTGGTGGCTCCTCAACCGGCGTGCTCGGGTCGTCCAGCCAGATCCGAATGACCTCCCCGATTAGCCGCAAGATCTCAAGGACTCCGGGCAACCGCCGTTGCGTGAGCATCATCAGAACTTCTGGTGCAAGCCCAGGCATCGCGTTGATCTTCGCTTCCAACTCGTCGTCCGAGTGAAACGTGCCGCTGTAGAGCCAGAGCTTGAAGAACTCCTCGAACGAGTAGTTCTTGGGACCCGTGCCGTCCTCGACCGCGACTGCCATGGGCGTCTGCTAGACCTCGTTCCAGCTCTGGCGGTAGTGCCGACCCCATCCAACGAGCCGGGGCAACTGGCATCGCCGCTCGATGATGTTGCAGACCCGCCCCACCGTGACGTCGCCATCGCCCTGCATGAGGAACTGGCGCAGCGTGATGCTGAACGACCTGAACTGGTCTGGATCAAATCCAACCAACCCCTGCTTCGGCCCAGCGAGATGCACGGTCAGGCGGGTGACACTCGTTTTGACCAAGCCGCAGGCTTCCAGGTCTTGGACTCTCCGCTGGAACTTTCGGAGCCGCGCTTCCTCGTCTGGTGTCAGCATCGTTCGCCTCGTTCCCGATCATGTTCGGCGCGCAGCGTCCTACGGCATCCTGCGGCGAAAGGCCGGCAAGGTGCGGGCTGCGCCGGGATCGCGCCTCACGTTGACACGAAGTAATTTGCAGCGGCCTACCGGGGCGCGGCAGCCGGTGGCAACTCAAACCCACCTCCCAGGCGGGTGGTCGAGAGCAGCTTGCCGTCGCGCAGCATGAAGCTCCAGGGCTTCGCGCCCGTGTAGCCGCCGTAGCTGTTCTTTGCGTTGACCATCGCGGTGACCTCCCAGCCGAAGACCGTGTCGGGCTGTCCGACCACCCGTCCCCACGTTGGGCGCGCCTCCTGGAACTCGATCCGCGCGCTCTCCGGGTCCTTGAGGGCGGCCAGGATCTGCTCGCGCAGCGCCTTCTCCACGCCGACGGGCTGCGCACCGAACTCGGCCTTCTCGACTTCTTGCGTCGGAGGCGTGATGGACGCGAGTTCGCGATCCACCTTCGCGACGTCGAACGTGACCCAGAAGTTGTCGTGGTGCCGGCTCGCCAGCACGCCCAGGCCATGCGGTCTCTGCTGGAGCAGGTAGCTCTTCTGCATCTGGGCCTTCCCGCTCGTTGCGGTCACGTCGACCATCCAGCCGAACTGGAAGCCCCGCCGAGTTGCGCCACACCAGCCGGTCTGCGGCTCCGAGTGGACCACATTGATGTCCTTCGCCTGGACGCCCTTGAACACGGCGTGGCCGAGGGCGTCGCGCTTCGCGACCAGAACGATCTCGTCGTTCGACGGGCGCGGGCCGTAGTCGGCCGCGGCCATCTGCTCGTCGCTGGGGCTGCCGGGACCGAGGAGCGAACAGCCCGCGAGCGCGGTCGCGAGCAACAGGACCATGAACTTGCGCATGCCGGTTCTTCGGCCTGCGCGGGGGCGAGACTTGCGTCGCGCGCGAAGCAGTCGCCCCTGGCGGGAACCGACTGGCAGACGTTGTCGGGCCGCGTATCCTGCTGATGAACGAAGACCCGGGGGGCGGCGTTCGCACGCGGACCTCACGCGGGCTTGACTCTCCTTCCTTCCCCTTTTCCCGAAGCCCGGCCGCACCCCACCTTTCCCTCCGTCGATGCTGCCGGAGGGCGGCCCTCAGACTGTCCGACTGCGCCACGATCGGGCCTGTGATCCTGTGCCTTGACGCGGGCGTGCAGTGGGTCGACCAGGACCTGATCGACGATCGAGCCTACGCGCCGGATGAAGTCATCGACCTGAGGTTCGCGCCGACCACGATCAGCGCGACTCGTTCCTGGTTTGGCGCTGGCCCTACTCCGACTTCTCGGGCACGCCCCCTGGCAGCTTCACATGCGAGACGAACCAGTCGATCGGTCGCTTCAGCGCCTTGGCGAACTTGGCAAGCTCAACGGCATCGACACGGCGCTCGCCGGCCTCGCACTTGTAGAGCCACGCTTGGCTCTTTCGCAGCAGCTTCGCGAGGTCTCGCTGGGTGAGGCCAGCCTCGTGGCGTGCTTCCGCGAGTCGGCGACGGAACGCGACGTATTCGGCGGTGTGCAGGCTGAGGCGGCGTGGAACACCCATGGCCAGGGCCTCGGCTGGCGGACTGATTCAAGTCACGCTGGCCGAGAGCCGAATACCGGAACATGCTGCCCTGCTTGACTCCGCTATGGAGTCAAGCCAAGCACTCGGGCAGCGCGAGCTTCTTGCTGAGCAGGAGGCTGGGGAATCTCACCAATGGGCTCCATTCGCCGATTCGCTCTTCTCGCCCTTGCTACCGTGCTCGCGGGCTGCGCCAGCTTCTCGCAGTGGCTCGACAAGCTGGAGGGAAAGGAGCCGCAGCCAGCGAACACGCGCTCCACCGCTGCTGCGACCCCGAAGGCCACGCCGAAGCCGCCGGCCTCGCCGCCCGCCAAGCCCGCGCCGCCGCCGCCGACGTGGAGCACCACGTTGCCGACCGGCACACGGATCACGTTCGGCCGAGCCGAGTCCTTCGCTGCAGTCGAAGACCACGCGGTGGACGTCATCGCGAGCGAGCTCTGCGGTGTCGGATGGACGCGCCAGTTCGGCAACCACCCGAGCATCTACTTCGTCGAGATCGACAACCGCAAGGGCAAGGCGGATGTCTCGTGGTCGCCGCGCGACCGCGTGGTCTTGGCCGCGCAAGGGCGCACCTACGAGCAGGAGCAGGGCTTCCGGTTCGCAGCGGTCATGCAGCGGTTCGGCGGCCACGCACAGACCGTGCTCCCCGGCACGACCGCCATCATGCCGGTCGTTTTCGTGAATCCAGTCCCGTGGCGCTCGATCACAACGGCGCGGATTCAGAGCGGGTCCACCGCGATCCCGCTGGCTTGCGATGAGCAACCGACAGGCAGCGCCGCGACCACGGCCGCGCCGGCCCGCTAGCGAGACCAACGGAGGATGGGAGAGATCACCATGAGCACGCAGACCGAAGCCACCGAAGCCGCTCGCGCAGTCGAACGCCCCGTCAACCCGGGTCGACAACGCGCCGCCCAGCCATCCACGCGGGTCGAGACCCAGGTGTGGACCGGCCGTCCTTCTCAGATCGCAAACCTGGGCGCGTTCGTCTGGTGCGCGCTACTCTGCTGGCTCGTCATCCCGATCTTCGTCGCGGTGTGGCGGTATCTGCTTGTTCGCACGATGCGCTACGAGCTGACCACGCAGCGATTCCGCGTGACGTCTGGCGTGCTGGCCCGGAGGACCGACGAGCTGGAGCTGTATCGGTGCAAGGACTCGGAGTTCTCGCAGACCTGTTCCAGCGCCTGTTCGGACTCGCCACGATCTCGATGGCTACGTCGGACGAGTCCTCGCCGATCGCGGTTATCGCGAGCATCCCGGCGCACCGGGCGAGGGAGTTGCGCGAAGAGATCCGCAACCTTGTCGAGGACCTGCGCGATCGGAAGCGGGTCCGAGAAGTCGACTACTCTTGAAGTCGCTAGCGCAGCTCCGCGGGAGCGGTCGCTTACCTCGTCCGCTTCGCTAGAATGCGCCGATGGCGGATCGAGCGGCGGCGAGCAACTTTGGGGTCATCAACGTCTGCGCGGGTGACGTGCCAGGGGAGTTCCGAGAAGGAGCGGCTTTCGAAGTTCGCGCTCTGCTCGCTGCGTTCGATGAAGTCGAGTGGTCGTTCGAGCCAGTTCACCTCGATGTCGTGCTCGCTGCGGATCTTGCCGAGCGAATCGCGCGAGTAGAGAAGGGCTATCACGGGACTTCGCGGCGTGGCAGCGTCTACGGGACGGTTGGCGTGCGTGGAGTGACTCTCTACGCGGATCGCCGCTCACCCCTGCGTTCCACGATCGTTCTCGACGGGGGATACTGGACGAAGGATGACACCGAGAGCCGCGTGTTGCGCTGCTACCTGCTCTTCCACGAGTTCAGGCACGTCGTGCAAGCCGTCGAGATGTCGGATGAAGAGTGGGCGGCATCACGACAGTCGGTGTCATCAGTCTGGGACAGCCTGCTTCGGGAGGCCAACTATCTGTGGTGCGAGCACGATGCCGACGTGTTCTCGGATCACATGATCCGCGGCTTGACGCAAGGAACGGGAGGCCCTGGGAACTTCTTGGTCGACGGATTCGCTACGAACGTCAGGACCCTCCTCGAAGAACTTGCGGCCCCGGACTTGCTGGCGAAGGACGGCGACGAGTTGCGCGCGCAGGGAGCGATCACGGAGCTGTTTCGCGTCCTCGCCCACCTTTCGGCCCTGTGGCGACCGATGGGCGACGAGCAACACCTCACGAAGGTGCTCTCGGAACTTCCCGGCTTCGAGCTTGTCCTCGGTCACGATTGGCTGCGGTTCCAAGCTGCACTCGCGCAGCCCTGCGCCGCGGATGCTGAGGCCGAGAT
>JADJPQ010000011.1 GCA_016713175.1 Planctomycetota bacterium | reverse complement strand
GGCGCGGCCATCGGACCGCCAATCCACCACACGGATCGATTGGCCGGCGCGGAGCGCCGTGATCCGCCGGAGGACAGGTTCCTGAACCGGCACCAGCCATCGTCGCCCACCGCCGCGAGCCGTGGTTCCCGACGGATGGAACGCGACGCGCGCACCGGTTGATCGCCGGCGAACAGGCGCCGCCGCACTTTTCCAGGTCGCGGTCGGGGATCTCCATGTTGCCGTCCTGACAGGCGACGGCAATCGATATACGCCATCCGCGGCTAAGGCGTGGTGGAGTCAGGCCGAGCAGGCCGGAGACGCGGGTCGCCGCCGGTACGCCGGTGTCCACATCGACCTTCGCAAGCTGGTCGAGCAGGCACGCCACAAGCGCGTGACGACCATCCAGCAGCCACCAGCCACCGCGGTTCCGGACGCAGCGGTGCGTTCACCATCCGCCTTACGACGCCGATTTCAAAATCGAGCAGCCGCACGCCGTCCAGCCGGGTGAAGGCGCCATTAATCCAGCGACGCGGGTCGCCAGGCCCAGAGACCGGCGTCCCGCCAGTGTCGTTGCCAGACCGACGCGTACGGCCGCGTCGCGCACGCAGACCACCCCGTCCTGCACGAACGCCGGGCAGGTGCCATCCCAGGTTCCAGGTCGCGTGCGCGAACGGACCGGCCTCGGCGAGTTCCTGCATCAGCACGCCGACATCGGCCACGCATCCCCGGTCGATGAGAAACCGGGATCTGTTGCCCGTCGGCGCGCCACTGCACGGCCGGTGGCTCCGCCTGCCTGGGCAGAACAAATAAACAGAGGCGCTGGAATACCCGCCGGCACCGCCAGATCCCAGACACAGTTCATAGTTGCGCGAACCGCTCGCCACCCAGCGCGTCGTCGCGGCTCCAGCCGACGTGCAGGATCGCGCCAGGTGAAGCCGACCAGCGTGCGGTCGAAGCCCGGACGCGACGGATTCCAGATCCGCACGGCGCGATCTTCGTTGGCGACCGCCAGCGCTACGTCAGGGCGGGAACGCCAGCGCGCTCCAACCGCCCGCAATGCCGTTCGACAGCCACTACCTGCCGGTGGTGGCGTCCCACAGCACGAATCACGCCCCCCGACCAGCAGGCGTTGGCCATCCGGCGACCAGCGGACACGTCGACGCGCCGCATGCGCGACGTTCCAGACCGCGGACAACCCTGGCAGTTCCAGAACCCTGACCGAACGGTAGGTGGCGACGGCGACGCGCGACAGCGTCGGGTGCCATTCGATGCCGGTCACCCGCTCGTCGAGCGGGTGCACGACCGCGGCATCGGCGGCCAGCGCCGTGAACAGGTACCACTCGAAGCAACGGAGATCGGGGCGCCGGACGCCGGCACCACCTCGGCGCACAACGCGCGCGCCCGGTTGATCCGCCGGGCTCGCGCAACGCCGCTGCGGCCAACCCCATCTTGTCGCGGTAGCTGCTCTGCCGCAGCTGCTCGCTGGGTCGATTCCGCGGTCTGCCGCAGACCGTGTTCGCGCACCGCCAGTTCGCGGTTGTGGGCTGCCGTCACGCCGGTCGCGACCAGCGCGATCGTCAACCCCACGATCAACGAACTGGCGCCGAACACCAGGCCCCGATGCCGACGCACGAACTTGCGCAGCCGGTAGCCCCACGCCGGCGGTGTCGCCGCGATCGGCCGATGGTCCGCGAGTGCAGCCGCAGGTCGGTGGCCATCGCCGCGGCGGACGGGTAGCGCCGGCCCGCTTCCTTCGCCAACGCCGTCTGACAGATGGTGTCGAGGGTCGCCGCGGCACCGCGGGTCGAGGCGATGCAGGCGGGTTGGTTCCTCGTCGCAGATGCGGCGCAGCGCGGTGTCGAACGGCAGGCCGTCGAGCGACAGCGGCGGCGGCGTCCGGCCAGCAGTTCGCATAGGGATGACGCCGAGCGCGTAGACGTCGCTGTGAGCCCCGACCATCGCCGCAGTCGCCTCGCACCTGCTCCGGGGCTCGTAGTAATCGAGCGTGCCGAGCACCTGTCCGGTGCGGGTCGGTTGCGCCTGCTGGGCGTCGAGGTCGGTGGCGCGCGCGATGCCGAAGTCCAGCACCTTGGCTGCGCCTGGCCAGCCGTCGAGTCGTCGACCAGGATGTTCGCGGGTTTCAGGTCGCGATGCACGATCCCGCGCTCGTGCGCGTGCTGCACGGCATCGCAGATGCGGGCCATCAGTTGGCAGCGCGCCCCGCAGGTCGATGTGCTGTTGCTGCGCATAGGTCGTCAGGTGTCGCCCTGGCACCATCTCCATCGCAAAGCACGCGATGTCGCCCGCGTCGGTCGCGTAGACACCGGCGCCGTAGACCTGGGCGATCCCGGGATGGCTCAACCGACCCAGCATCTCGCCTTCCTGCTCGAACCGCCGACGAGCCTCATGGACCAGGTTCGTCGCGGTCAGCACCTTGAGCGCCACGAGGCGCCGGGGACTCTGCTGCTCGGCGCGATAGACGATGCCCATGCCGCCATGGCCCAGCACTCCGAGGATCCGGTATGGCCCGATGGTGCGCGGGACCGCGCACGTCGGTGGCATCGACCGCTTCTTCCGGACGTCGCAGGATGGTCGGCGCGCGCTCGTGCCAGTGCAGCAGTTCGAGCACCACCTCGCGCAAGGCCACGTTGTCGGCGCAGGTCCGTGCGACGAACGCGGCACGGTCGGCCGCCGGCAGTTCGAGCGCGGCGGCGAACACCCGCACCTGGTCGTCGTCGAATCGCTGGGTCTCGGCAGTCATGGGTGGGTCGGAACGCGGCGGCAGCGTAGCCGCGGCGGTAGCCGACCGGGAGCACGGCACCCGCCGCCGGGCATGATCAGCATCTGCGCGCGAACTGGTCGTTTGCGGCCGCTGCCAGTTGCCGGGTCCCGCCGGCTTCGAGGGTCGAGGGGTCCGCTCCGGCGCAACACGGGGGCACCGGCAGCCATCCGCCCGACCTCCGTTGCCGAAGTTCGACGTCCGCGCCCTTCGTCGCCATCTCCCCACGGTGCCGGTGGACGACTACGCTGGCGAGCGGCCCAACCCGAGCTCGCGATGCCAATGCTGTCCGCGCTGACTGCGTTCCTCAGGGATCGCCGCGACGATCGTCGCCCAGAAGATGCCGGCCGCTGGGGATGCCGACCGCGTCGTCGCCAGCTGGCCAGCTCGTCGAGCACCTCGACCGCTGCCAGGAACGCGCCGGTTCGCGACTCCGCGGGTTGCCCGCGCCGCCCGGGGCGGTGCGCTCAGTGCCGCCAGGAACTGCTCGTCGCGATTCGCACTTCGTCGAGCCAGCGCGGGCCTGGCGACAAGGTCAGCGCTGCTCGGCCCGGATCGTCTGGTCGCGCTCGTCCGCCAGGACCAGGTCGCCTGGATCGACCGCTTCTTCGCCCAAGGCTCGGCAAGACCGACCTGGCCGCGCGTCCCCACGGCCGGTTCGACCGCATCACGATGCCTGCCGCCAAGGCCGCGGAGGTCCTGGCGAAGGCGGAGCTGCCGGGGGCCCTCGCCTTGCCGGTGACCAAGGAACAGGTTCTGGCTCTGCGCCGATCCGGCCGGGAGACCGGTGGACCGACGTCGGGGCGGTTTCCGCACGCGACCTGGATGATCTTCGGCAGCGGCATGCCGTTCGTGAAGAACTGGCGGCAGTGCCGCTGCGCGGCCGCGACGACGACCTGGTGGTGCCCGGGATCGGCGATCCACGACGGCGTCGAGTTCGAGCTGCAGGACGTGCCGATGCCCGATGACCGCATCGGTTGGGTGATGTCGGCCAAGGTCGCCATCGTGGACTGGGACTCGCCGACGCGCAGCGTGCGCATCGGCGAGCAGGACTTCGCGATCGACGAAGCCGGCCGTGCACGCGGGCACGCTGCGGGCGGCGCTGAGCATGGACCGGCCGGCGCCGTTCTTGTTCGGTCAGCGGCTCGGCGACGACGTGATGCTGCTGGTCTTCACGCCGAGATGAAGGGCGGGCTCGAACAGCGCCGAGGTGGTGGGCCATTGCCGTCTGCTCGTGGCCCCCCCAGCGCGGCGGATGGGGTCTGAGCCGCGACTTGCGCGACAGCGAAACGCAGGTCGGCGTGGTGGTCGACCGCAGTTCGATCAACGCTTCGATTCCGCGGTCCGACTCGATCTCCACTTCCACAGCCTGGTTCCCGACGGCGTGTTCTGCTGCGCGCCCGGGAAAGCACGCGCCGACTTCCACGATGCCGGCGAACTCACCGACGCCGAAGTCGCGCGCACGGTCCGCCACATCCAGAGGCGCGTGCTGCGCCAGTTGCGCCGACTCGGCAAGCTCGACGATGCCGACTCCGGCGCACATGGCGAACAGAATCGCGACGTCCTGCTGCAACTCCACGCCGCCGCGATCCAAGGCAGGACCGCGCTCGGCCCGAACGCAGGAACTCCCGACTCGCGGCCCGGCCGCGGCACCTTGCAGGTGCAGTTCCGTCACGGGCCGGGCAGCTTGTGCGCCGACCTCGACGGCTTCAGCCTGCATGCCGCCGTGCGCGTTCGGCAAGGCCGTCCCGATCGCCTCGAGCACCTGATCCGCTACGTCGCGCGCCCGCCCATCGCGACAGATCGGCTGTCGATCGTCCTGGCCCGATGGGCGCGTTCGCCCTACGCGTTCAGCAGCGTTGGCGCGACGCGCTCCATCGCCGAGCGTCGTCGACCCAACCGACCCGCTCACCTTCCGCGCCGTTCCCCCTGCCCCGAAACACCCGCCGTAGCAACTGCATCCTGCCCAGCAGAAGTGACTGGATCCGTCCGCGTGACGCATCCGTTCCATCCTCTGTACCGGCAGGAACTCGACTTCGTCCGCCGCCGGAGCCACTGGGGTGGTGACCGGGTCTTCTACCGGGATCACCACGGCCACCTGACGTCGATGCCCGCGCATTGGACGAACGTGATTCCCGAGGATCCGTTCGTGACGATGGCGAGGGGCAGAACACCGTTCCGGGGCGACGATCTGGTCGCGTTGGTCGCCTTGGTTGCGAGGCTCCGTTCATGACCTACGGGCGCGGGGTGCGCGTGGGGTGTAACGATGATTTTGCCGTTTTTGTAAACGCCATTACGCCGTGTAGGACACCAGAGCGCATGCGTGACCCGGCAGGTATTCTGCTTGTTTCGCTGTGTTTTCTGGCTTCGGAGACATGGATTCCTGTTGCTTGTCGGATCTTATTGGGCATAATTGCCACTACACACGAACCGCATGGCCAACCGCAAACCACCAGACCCGAAGGTCGCAGCACTTCGATCCCATGCCAGCCTCAACCCGCATCCGGAGAGCGTCGCCGACCCGATGTTCGCTGGCTCGGACTTCTTCGACCCTCGCGATCTCGTCCAGGTGAAGTGCAGATGGTGCGGCGGGTGAGCGTGGACGGCCAGCCCGTCAGCCACAGCGCCGCCGCCTTCGGCTTCTCCCGCCCGACGTTCTACGCAGCACAGTCGGCGTTGCAGGCAGGTGGCATACCGGCGTTGGTGCCAAAGCGCCCGGGACCACGCCGCGCGCACAAGCTGAGCGTCGAAGTGATGGACTTCCTGCACCGGACTCGAGCAGCCGACGAATCGCTGAGCGCCGCCGAGTTGGCGCAACGGATCAAGAAGCAATTCGGGCTCCAGGTGCATCCCCGCAGCGTCGAACGCGCCATCGCGCGCGCGGAAAAAAAAACTCCCTGACTCCTTCTGGCCCCACACGTTCCACCAGCGGCAGCGCGATCGCAGCGTACGAACAACTGCGCGCCCACGTGCTGTCCGGACCATCGTCCTCGGGCAGACCGTTCGATGTGCTGCTGGCGATCCGCGAGGGCATCGCGGCCTGGCTCATCCGCTGCTCGATCCGCGTCGCCACATACGCACCGTCGACCACCGCAGCGGTGTCCGGCGCGACCGCCGCACCAGTGGTCTCCGATGCGGTTCGCGCCGGCCTCGTGCGCGGACTCACCAGCATGGCCTTGGCAGCCCGAAGGAGCCTGAACCGATGAGCGCCGAGCAGAATCAGAAAGTCGCCGCGTGCCACCTACGGCGCGATGCATACCTCTACGTGCGCCAGTCGACACTGCAGCAGGTCGTCGACAACGTTGAGAGCACCCAGCGCCAATACGCGCTGCGCCAGCGTGCCGTCGCCCTTGGTTGGCCCGACGACCGCGTCATCGTCATCGATTCCGATCTCCGGACAGTCCGGCGCTTCGGCCGTCGACCGGGAAGGCTTCCAGAGACTCGTCGCCGACGTCGGCCTGCGACGCGTTGGCATCGTGCTCGGGCTGGAGGTGTCGCGGCTGGCACGCAACTCGTCCGATTGGCATCAGTTGCTCGAGATCTGCGCGCTGACCGACACCCTCATCCTCGACGAGGACGGCATCTACGACCCCGCGCACTTCAACGATCGGCTGCTGCTCGGACTTAAGGGCACGATGAGTGAGGCCGAGTTGCACGCATCGATCGCGCTTGCGCGGCGGCATCATCAACAAGGCTCGTCGCGGCGAGCTGCGGTTCCGCTTGCCCATCGGCTATGTCCGTGACTCCAGTGGTCGCGTGGTCCTCGATCCCGACACGCAGGTCCAGGACACCGTACGCCTGCTGTTCGACACCTTCCGCCATGCGGTTCGGTGAGCGCCACGGTCAAACACTTTCGTCTGCAGTCGCTGCTGGTCCCAACGCGCCTCGCTGCCGGGCCACACAAGGGTGAAGTCGCCTGGGGACCGCTGTACGTGGGTCGAGCTGCTCACCTGCTGCACAATCCCCTCTGTGCCAACGTGAGCGAGACACCTGTTCGGTTCCTGTTTAGTGTCGAGGGCGCAGGCAAGATCAGATGACCAACCAGACGAAGACCGCTCCCGAGCAGCGCCCGATGTTGGGCTCACCGGAGCGGAGCGCGGGCGAGCGCAGCGAGTCCGCGCGTAGCGGAGGTGAGCCCAACATCGGGCGGGCCAGAACCGTAGGATGTGAGGCGAACGAGACCCTGGAACGACCTCGTCGGAGAACGTTCACCGCCGAGTACAAGAACCAGATCCTCGCGGCGGTCGACGCCTGCGAGCCAGGAGCCATCGGCACGCTCCTGCGCCAGGAGGGGCTCTACTCGTCCCACCTGACGTGCTGGCGAAGAGAACGCGACGCCGGCGGCCTGGCGGCCCTGGGGCCCAAGCGCCGTGGGCCCGCGCCGCAGGCGGGCGCGGCTGAACGGAAGCAGATCGAGAAGCTGGAGAACAAGGTGATCGCGCTCGAGCAGCGCCTGCAACACGCGCACGCGATCATCGAGATCCAAAAAAAACTGCACGACATCCTGGGGATCCCGCTGGCCTCACCGCCACCCAGCGAAGGGCCCACTCGATCCGACTCGTCGACGAGGCCTCGCCGGTGATCGGCGTCTTCGCAGCATGTGAGGCTCTCGACGTGCCGCGAGCCACCGTCTACCGCCACCGCGCTGCCGCCAGGCTGCCAGCCAAGGTCGCAACGCCCCGCGCATCGCCGCGGGCGCTCGCCGTCGACGAACGCAACCACGTGCTCGCGGTCCTCGCGCAGCCAGAGCACGCGGATCGCGCCGTTGCCCAGGTCTACGCGTCGCTGCTCGACCGCAGCATCTACCTGTGCTCGATCCGCACCATGTATCGCATCCTCAACGCGAACGGGGCGGTCCGAGAACGCCGCGACCAGCTACGACACCCGAACTACAAAAAGCCCGAGTTGCTGGCCACGCGGCCCAACCAAGTCTGGTCGTGGGACATCACCAAGCTCCTCGGCCCCGCGAAGTGGACCTACTTCTACCTCTACGTCCTGATGGACATCTTCAGCCGCTACGTCGTCGGCTGGATGGTCGCGTCGTGCGAGTCCGCGCAGCTCGCCAGGACGCTCATCGCCGAAGCCTGCGGGCGCCAGGGCATCCAGGAAGGCCAACTCACCATCCACGCGGACCGCGGCAGTCCGATGATCGCCAAGAGCACGACCCTGCTCTTCGCAGATCTGGGCATCGTCAAAAGCCACAGCCGTCCGCACGTCTCCGACGACAACCCGTTCTCCGAGGGCCTGTTCAAGACCCTGAAGTACCGGCCCGACTTTCCCGACCGCTTCGGCTCGCAGCAGCACGCGCGTACGCACTGCCAACCCCTGTTCCACTGGTACAACGAGGAACATCACCACTCCAGCCTGGCGCTGCTCACGCCCTCCGACATCCACCATGGGCGTGGTGGCGACATTCTCGCCGCCCGCGACCTCGTCCTCGCCGACGCCTTCGCCGCCAACCCAGAGCGCTTCGTACGGCGAGCGCCGGTCGCCCCGAGACCACCCGCTGCTGCCTGGATCAACCGCCCCGTGCAGGTCCACCAGCTCGCCGACATCCCAGCCGAACTCAGCTCGGCCGTTCAGTGATCTTTTCTTCCGTGTGTCTCATTCACGTTGACACGTTCCGATCCGTGGTACGCGGGTGCCTACGTGTTCGGCAGATGTCGCTCGCGCAAACAGCCTGACGGTCGCACTTGCAACGAGCGTCAACCGCCAAGCCAGTGGATCGCACTGATTCGCGATGCCCATCCGTCCTACATTGCCTGGACTGAGCACGAGATGATCGAAGCAAGACTGGCGGCGAGCGCCAAGATGCTCGGCTGGGAGCGATCAGCGCCACGAGAAGGCTCGGCCCTCCTGCAGGGCGTGGCTGTCTGTGGTCTCTGCGGCAGCCGGATGCACATCCACTACAATGTCCGACGCAATGGCGAGCGCATCCCAAACTACGTCTGCTACGGTCGTAGCAGACTGTTCAGCGCCCCCTCCTGCCAGAGCATGCTCGTGCCGAGATCGATGCCGCGATCGGCAAACTGCTGGTCGAGACCATCACCCCCATGGCCCTCGAGCTCACGCTCGCCATCCAGGACGAACTCGCTGCTCGCGTCGACGAAGCCGATCGGCTTCGCCACCAACACGTCGAGCGCGCCCAGTACGAGGCGGATCACGCGCGACTCAGGTATGCACGGGTCGACGCCGCCAACAGACTCGTCGCCGACTCCCTGGAGGCAGAGTGGAACACCAGGCTGCGCACCCTGGCGGCGGCGAAACAGGAGTACCAGCGGCAACGCACCGCCGACCCCATCCTGGTCGACCAGCAGGAACGCAAACGCGTTCTCGACCTCGCCACCGACTTCCCTGCCGTATGGTCCAACCCTGACACGCCGTACGCAGAGCGCAAACGGATGCTCGCGCTCGTCATCGAGGATGTCACGTTGATCAAGCAGCAGCAGGTCACCGCTGCCGTTCGCTTCCGTGGGGGTGCCACCACCACCTTGACCCTGCCGCGCCCTCTGACCGCGCAACAGCGCCGGGCCACCCACGAAGCCGTCCGAAGCGAGATCGATGAACTCCTCGGCGAATACACCAACGCCCAGGTCGCCAACATCCTCAACCAGCGCGGCCGGCGCACCGGTGCCGGCGACGCGTTCACGACGTCGAACGTCCAGTGGGTCCGCTTCTCGACCAAGTTCAAGAGCCTGAAGCAGCGCATGCTCGATGCGGGCTGGCTCTCCCCCGAAGACGGCCTGCGCCATGCTCGGCATCAGTCGCACAACGCTCGGCGATCGTCGACGCGCCGGCCTGGTCAAAGGCCGCATCTGTTCCGACCGCGGCGACTGGCTGTACTGGCCGCCGGACTCACTTCGAAAGGACTCCCGCCATCCGTCTACCGATCAACCCGACACATCCACTGCGAGAGATGCATCATGAGAGATGATCGTTCCTCGCCGATGCCCTGCGCTGCGGCAACTGCGGCGGCCAGCGCCGCCTGCTGACGTTCGTCAGCGACCATGCCGCCATCCAGAGGATCCTCCACCACCTTGGTCTGCCGGTCGAACCGCCAGAACTCGCGCCGGCGAGGGCACCGCCACGACGTTCAGTGCACTTCGTCCGATCCTGAACGCGACCCTGGTCGCTGTTTCGGCGTGGCCCGGATCACCGGGCAGCGGTGGTGGTCTGTACGCAGAACCAGAACCAGGGTATTTCTCCCGGATCGGACGGTCCCTGCCTCGCCGCCAACCGCCTGGTTCGCCGCACGAATCGACATCGCCCAACCACCCGGCCGGCGAAAACCCCCGTTGTTTCACCTATCCCCCTGGCGCAACGGCGTGCTGTTCGTCGGTGAGCGCGGCCACCTGATCAGCAACTACGACAAGCACGAGCTCGGGCCCGGTGACACGTTCCAGAACTGGATCCGGCCGGCGAAGTCGATCCCGCCGTCGATCGGCCACCACGCCGAGTGGATCGCCGCCTGCAAGGCGCGCACGCAGCCGACGTGCTGGTTCGGCTACGCCGGGCCGCTGACCGAGGCGGTGCTGCTGGCGAACGCGGCGTACCGCGGCGCGCGCGCGCAGGTGGTCAGCTGGGATGCGGCGGCGATGCGGATCGGCAACAACCTGGCGCAGAAGTTCCTCGATGCGCCGCTGCGCGCGGGATTTGCGGGGTAGCCGTCGGCTCGACCGCGTCGTGCGCGATGAGGCGATACGCGACCACCTTGGGTGTTCGCGTAAGCCGATGCGCGCGCGATCGATCGCCTGGCGTTTGGCCGACGGATCCCGGAAGGGATCCAGCAAGCACGCATCCTGAGGTCGGCCGCGCCCAGGTCGAGCCCGATGAGCGCCGGGGCCGCGGCCATTGGGCTGATAGGAGCGGTAGCGCCCGACCGTTCCGGTCGTTGGTCCTTCCGGAACCCGTCGACGGCCGGCCGGCGTCCAGGGTATCCTTCATCGCTCCGCGGTGTCCTGCCTATGAGGTTGCACATGCCCGCTCTCGGCTCTCGGCTCTCGGCTCTCGGCTCTCGGCTCTCGGCGCGTAACCGGGCTCAGTCCCGGGAGAGGCTGTGAGTCCCTGCTCGCGCTCCTCGCCATGATGACCATGCCCGGCGTGTCGCATGCCCGGGGACAATCGGTGCCATTCGCGACGCACGATGCGACGACCAACCCGATTCCGGCCGTGGGCTCCAATCCACTCGGGGAGCAGTGGACGGACGTCAAGTCGCCGGGGAATGGGCGCACATACGCGGTGGGGACAATCCAGATCCTGGCATCGATCCCGGTAGTGCTGCCCACGTTCAGTGGGGTTGGCGTGGATAGCCCAACGCTAGGTGTCTCCGTCCCGCCGGCAGGAGGAACTCGCCAGGTTGGCGTGCTTCAAGTCCGTGCCAGCAACGGCGACATCGTCTGGCAGCGGCACTGCCACGGGTCCGTTCTGAACCCAGCGAATTTCCAACTGCTTCTCGGCCTGAGCACCTGCGTGCGTGCCGTGTCGGTTTTCCCGGCGTTGACCGAAGCGGCCACGAGGATCGCCGTCTGTGGCGAGACCTTCGACGACACGATGCCGCTCGGCCAGCCGACTCAGCCTCTCGGATTCGTTCACCCGGCGGGCGGGAACCAGTGCGGCGGCTTCGTCATGGTCTTCGACGGTGCCGGCGCGCTGCTCTGGTCCCACCAGTTCTGGTCGGGGGCCGGGCAGGAGCCATGTTCGGTGACCGACGTCAGCATCCGCGTGGAGAGTCGTGCGCAGGGTCTGGTCGACGTCGTCACGTACTGCGGTGGCACGGCTGGCGGAGCGCCGGCTGGCGGATCCCCGCTCTCGCCGCTGTTGCGCTTCGTTGCGCCGCTCCCGACTTGCGCGGGAGACAGCCCCGCAGCCGGTGACAGTGACAACGGGTTCGGCCAGTGGGACGGATTCGTCGGGCGGATCGAGCGCAACCAGGGTGCCGGGAGCGTGGCTACGCCAGTGTTCACTTCGATCGTGGCGGGCGTCGATCAGGAACTGCTGCTCGGCCTGTCGGAGTTTTCGCCGGACGTGTTCGCGGTCGTCGGCTGGACGGCGAACACGACGATCACGCAGGGGAACTTCACGTTGCCGCTTACGCAGCGCTGCTACTCGACCCTGACCTCCGGATCGCATGCGTTGGTGATGACGTTCGACGCAGCGCCAACGCGCACTGGCGGCGACCTGGTCTTGATCGGCAGCACGGTCCTCGGCAACGGCCCCGACACGATCGCGAGGGACGTGCTTTGCCATGGCGGCATGATCTACCTCGTGGGCGAGACGCGGGATGCGAGCCTGCCCGCGCTGCTCGCGTCCCAGATGGCTCATGGCGGTCCTGCTGGCGGAACCGACGGATTCGTTGCGGCAACATCTGTGCTCGACCTCAGCGCCTTCGTCCACCTCGGCTACTGGGGTGGCGCCGACAACGAAGGCCTGTTCGGCGTCGCGGCATGGAATGAGTACCCCGACCATATCGCCGTCGTCGGCAGACGATCCACCGCGACGGACGCGGGCGACATTCAGGTCACTGGGTTCTTTCGCAACACTCCGCCGCCAAACCCTCTGCCGCACGCGGATGCGGGTTTCCTGAAGACCATGTTGACTGCGTCCGTGGTTGGGCCTGGCACCGACGTGCCGGCCTCCGTGGTTTCTGGCACCACCACTGCCTTCAACGGCGGC
Source organism: Planctomycetota bacterium (assembly GCA_016713175.1). Lineage (GTDB taxonomy): Bacteria > Planctomycetota > UBA1135 > UBA1135 > UBA2386 > JADJPQ01. The sequence goes on along the minus strand of JADJPQ010000011.1, from coordinate 288,481 downwards.
AATACCGTGGACTCCCGATCATTCGGCGCGAGCGGCACCGGATTGACTGGCGGTGCCATCGCGGTCGATCAGCGCGGCAGGGTCATGGTGGTGGGGAGCACGAACGCTCTCGGCTTCCCGGTGATCGGACCCGCGAGCAACACGAGAACCTACAGTGGCGGGACCGAGGCCGTGTCCGCTCGCGTCGACCTGCTCCCAGCCGGCGTCTGCCGTACGGATGGCACGGGGACCTGCGCCTTCGCACCCAGTGCGCCATTCAGCGGCGGCACGAGCCCGGTGTGCGAACTGCTGCCCTTCGGGGCGTTCGTCGGCGGCCCGCCGTCCGGGTTGCTGCCTCGCATGCTGATCGATTGGGAAGGCAGTCTCGGCGTCGGGTCCCTTGACGCGGCGATCCTGATCGATCGCCCGCCGGCCAGTTCGCTGATCCTGGGGGCCGTGCTTCAGTTTGGGTTCCCTTTGGCGGTCCCCATCGTGCCCACGGGAACTGGAATGGAGATCTGGACCACTGGCCTGCCGAACGTGGCCTTCACGTTCCTGCCGCCGTCCTTCAACAGCATGAGTTCGTTCCGGTTCGAGCTGGACACGCTCCCCGCGGGGCAGTGGCAGTTCACCGCTCAGGTCGTGTGCTTCGTCGCTCCACTGGCTTGCACTGGTGTCGGCCTCGCTGCGAGCCCGGCGCTGCTGTTCTCTTACTGAGGTCGCGCCATGACGACTTCCGTTGCGGCGCGCTGCCTCCGCGTGTGCTTCGTTGCCTGCCTCGCCATTGCTGCACGCCAGGCGATTGCGCAAACCAGCGTGCGGGCATGGGGAGAAGCGGCGTTCGACACGGCCGTCCATGATGGACCTGCGATCCTGGTGGCAGCCGGTCAATCCACGACGGCGGTCCTGCGCTCGGACGGCGTGCTGTTCGCGAGAGGCTATGCGGAACTGGGTGAGTGCAACGTCCCGCTTCTGCCGCCCGGCATGCGCTATACCCAAGTCCGGATGTCACTTTCGTGGGGAGTTGCCCTTCGATCCGATGGCGCTGCGGTGCATTGGGGAACGCCTCGCTTCTTCTCGTCGATCCCACAGCCGCCGCCTGGTACTTCGTACGTGGAGTTGGCTGTAGGATACGCACATGGGCTGGCTCTTCGGTCGGACCGAGTCGTTGTCGCGTGGGGCGACAACAGGATCGGTCAGGGCAGCGTGCCGGTTCTGGCGCCAGGTCTGTGGTACACGCACATCGCGGCGGCGGTCAGTTTCTCGGCCGGTCTGGTCTCCGATGGAACGCTGCGGGTTTGGGGACAGAACCGGCAGGGGGTGCTTGGCATCCCACCGCTGCCTTCAGGCATGGTCTATCTCAAGGTCGCACTTGGGTGGGATTGGGCCCTCGCCTTGCGCAGTGACGGGGTGTTGGTGGCGTGGGGCGACAACCAGTACCAACAGACTGTCGTGCCAGCCGCACCACCCGGCCTGCATTACACCGACATCGGGTGCGGCTACCTGCACGGCATGGCCAGGCAGTCGGACGGCGTATGGGTCGCATGGGGCCTCAACAACTACGGTCAGGCATCGGTGCCGCCTCCCCCGCCCGGCGCGCACTACGTGCAGGTGACCGGCGGTCAGACTCACAGCGTTGGCTTACGTTCCGACGGCGTCGTCACTAGTTGGGGGAACCCCACCTACTTCCTGCCGGATGTCGCGAGCGCCCCTCGCGGCGAGCACTGGGAGCAGGCCACGGTCATGTTCTCGCGGGCGTACGCGATTGCGTCGGACGGGCAGATCGTGTCGCTGAATGTGCCGCTGCCGGGCAGCCCCGTGCCACCGTTGCCGCCAGGAATGACTTATCGCCAGTGTGAACTCGGCTACACCCACGGAGTCGCGCTGCGTTCGGACGGCAACGTCGTGGCGTGGGGTGACAACAGTCATGGGCAGCTCGCGGTGCCCGCGCTTCCAAGCGGCATGACGTACACACAGATCGCAGCCGATGGATTCCACAGCGTGGCGCTCCGCTCCGACGGAGTCGCCATTGCATGGGGGATCAACCAGTTCGGCCAGTGCAACCTGCAGCCGCCGCCACCGGGAGTCCGCTACCTGCAGGTCGCCGCGAACGAAGTGGCCACGGCAGCGGTACGATCCGACGGCCTGATCGACTACTGGTCGACGGAACTCACCGGCGCGCGCCCACCATTGCCCCCTGGTTTGGCTTACGTCGAAGTTGCCTTGCGGCGGTTTGGCGGCGCGGCGAGACGTTCCGATGGGTCGGTCGTGCTCTTTCAGGGCGACTCGAATACCGTTCCGGCCTTGCCGTTCGGCGTCAGCTATGTGCAGCTCGCCGGCGGATACCCTCACTGCGCCGCCCGGCGGTCCGACGGACGCGTGGTCACTTGGGGCGCCCTCTTCCCCTATGAGACACCGGCGCTCGCGCCCGGCGCGTCGTATGTCGACATCGACGCCGGTTGGGATTACGCCGTGGGCGTCGTCGGTCCGACCAGCACCTTCGTGACCTTCGGCCAAGGGTGCGCCGGTTCGCGGGCTGCCACGAGCCTGGTTCCCATGGACACACCCAGGATCGGTCAGACCCTGGATGTCGTGCTCGCCGGCTTGCCGCAGGACCAAGCCATGGTTGCGTTGGGCTGGAGCAACACGAACTGGTCCGGAATGGCGTTGCCGGCCATCCTGGGCCCGCTCGGCATGCCCGCATGCAATCTGCACGTGAGCCTCGATGCACTCACCTTCGTGAGCGGCGCCGGCGGCAGTGCGCGGTGGCGGCTGCCGATCCCGAGGGCGCTGGCGCTCGTCGGCACCACCTTCCACACCCAAGCCGTCGTACCCGACGCAGCTGCGGGCAACGCCATCGGCGTCGTCCTTTCCGATGCAGCCACTGGAGTCGTCGGACTCTAGCCGAGCCACTCCGCCAGCCGCGCGCCGACCGCCATCAGCGTCGCGGTCTCCGCGGGCGAGAACTCGTACTCCACCGGCATGGCGACGCCCAGCACGCCGCGCACCGCGCCGTCCTTCAGCATCGGCGCCGCTGCGTGCCGTGTCGAACACCTACCTGCGCCAGGCCCGACGCCGCGGGATGCACCGCAGCAACACCGGCGCCGTGGTGTTCGACCAACGCTTCGACTCGGCGATCCGACTCGACCTCCACTTCCACAGCCTGGTCCCTGACGGCGTGTTCACGTGCGCACCCGGACAGGCTCGCGCCGACTTCCACGACGCCGACGAACTCACCGACGCCGAAGTCGCGCGCACGATCCGCCACATCCACCGGCGCGTGCTGCGCCAGTTGCGCAGGCTCGGCAAACTCGACGACGCCGACGCCGACGCGCAAGATCCCGACGTCCTGCTGCAACTCCACGCCGCCGCCGTCAAGGCCGGACCGCACTCGGCCCGAACGCAGGAACTCCCGACTCGCGGCCCGGCCGCGGCACCATGCACGTGCAGTTCCGTCATGGCCCGGGCAGCCTGTGCGCCGACTTCGACGGCTTCAGCTTGCATGCCGCCGTGCGCGTTCGCCAAGGCCGTCCCGATCGCCTCGAGCACTTGATCCGCTACGTCGCGCGCCCACCCATCGCGGAAGATCGGCTGTCGATCCTGCCCGATGGGCGCGTTGCCTACGCGTTCAAGAGACGTTGGCGCGACGGCTCCATGAGCGTCGTCGTCGACCCGCTCACCTTCCTCGAACGACTCGCGGCGTTGGTGCCCCGCCCGCGCAAGAAACTGGTCCACCACTTCGGTGTGTTCGCTCCCGCCGCGGCGTGGCGCCATCGGGTCGTGCCACCGCCGCGCCACAGCGTCGAGGCGGGCACGGAGGCCATCGCCCCGCCGCGGTGTGCGCACCAGGCCGCGGATCTCACGCCTGCACCCGAACTGCAACCAGAGAGCACGGTTGGGACGGTTGGGTCCGCCGTCGAGCAGCAACCCGCCAAGAACTCGCCGCCCCCGCCAACCAGGCCGACCTTCCGCGCCATCCCCCACGCCCCGAGCAAGCGACCACGCCGGCGTCGGTACTACTTCTGGGCAGAATCTTGAAGCGCGTGTTCCTCGCCGATGCCCTGCGCTGCGGCAACTGCGGCGGCCAGCGCCGCCTGCTGACGTTCGTCAGCGACCAGTTCACCATCCAGAGGATCCTCCACCACCTTGGCCTGCCGGTCGAACCGCCAGAACTCGCGCCGGCGAGGGCACCGCCACGACGTTCGGTGCACTTCGTCCGATCCTGAACGCGACCCTGGTCGCTGTTTCGGCGTGGCCCGGATCACCGGGCAGCGGTGGTGGTCTGTACGCAGAACCAGAACCAGGGTATTTCTCCCGGATCGGACGGTCCCTGCCTCGCCGCCAACCGCCTGGTTCGCCGCACGAATCGACATCGCCCAACCACCCGGCCGGCGAAAACCCCCGTTGTTTCACCTATCCCCCGACGGCGAGCAGTTGGTGGGTGACGACTGCCATCTGGCGGCGAACGGTCGGGCGCAGCGGATCGGGCCGGCGGAGCCGTTGTTGGCGCGGTTTGCGAAGGTGTGATCCGGTGCGGTGGTGTGCGGTGATGGTCGTGGCGGCGGCGTGTGTGGCGCCACCGCCGGAGCCATCGCCAGCGCTCGCGGTGACGCGGCAGACGGTGGTCGTCCGGATTCACTTGTCCGGGTTGCCGGCGCCGACGTGGACATGTCATGCGGCACACGAGTCCGGAGCCGTCGTCGAACGCAACGGCGTCGGCGAGCTGCTCGAACTCGAATTGCCGCCAGGGCCCTGTTCGCTGCGGCTGCAATGCGGCGGGCAGGTGTTCGAACGGCCGCTGCACGATGTTGCCGGTCAGTCAGTTCAGAAATGGCGACTCGAGCCGGATGTACCCGACAACCGTTGTTCGTCACCGCGAGATATCGCAGGCAAGATACCCCAACAGCGGCTTGCCGGCACCCCCAGTGATGGACTCCACGTCTCGCCGGCTACTGAATCCGGACTGGCACGCGACGGAGCACTGCAGCATCCGGGTCGACCTGAACGCCTATCGGGAACCACATTTCCCGGTAGGCGCGATCGTCCGCACTGATCTCTGACACGGGCCGCGAACTGAGTCGCGATTCTCGCTGGATCATCTCGCGACGCGTGTTGAAGCCTTGGTTGTTGAAACGCGCGACCAGATCATCGAGCCATGTTTCGCGGCTCAGTACCATGTACTGCTTCAGAGACGCCAGTTCAGGATACTTGTCGTGAAAGAGCACGAAGAACACGCTTGCAGGCCGGCCGGTGTGCGACAGTCCGAAGCTCAGGATCGAATCTGAGGCGTTGTCGGGGATGGCCTGCCCCTGAGGAAGCACAATGTAGTCGCCGTCTCGCAGGCACTTCTGCACCACCATGGCGACCTCGACGGCGTGGAGTCGACGAGCCTCTTCGAATGCGTCGCGTGGTGCGTTCCGGTCCATCGTGCGTTGCCACGATGCAAGTTGGTCTTGCCGCCGACCCAATAGCCCCTGGGCCAGAGAGACTGCGGTCTCGAGGTCCTCACCGGTCAGCGGTCCCAGGCTAGTCAGTGTCCCCAGGGTCGCTCTCAAGTCGCTATCGGCAGTGGGCGCATCAGGACGATCTGCCCCCGTGGACTCGACGACGAACTTCACTTCGGCCTTGGTGCGCAACTTGGATAGCCACGCGGCGGAATCGCTAAGTGGGACTTCCCGCGTCTGAGCCCCAATGGTGCCCGCGTTCGTAGTGGGACTTTGGTACGCGGCAGGCTCGCCCCGGGAGCCCCAACCGAACACGGCCCAGGCTCCAACGGCGAGAGCACAAGCCGCAGTTGCTACTGCTGCTGCGCGTCGGATCATCGCTTCTCACAGGCCGTGCACTTGACCCTGAACCCGTAGATGCCAATCTGGAGGATCCCGGCTTGGTCTGATGTCACTCGGATCTTGACGGGCTGACCGTGTTGTTCCGTGCTCTTGCAGGGTGCCTCTCCAGACAACGTGCCGTAGTCCCAGGTTCCAACGAGCGGTTGTGCACTTGGAAGTCCAGGACCGGTCACCCAGATCGGCGAGGTGTGACAAGAGTTTGGCGCGAAGACGATCTCGACGCTGACCGAGTACTTGCAAACACCTTCGATGACGCAGTCGAACGGCGTGATGTTGCGCATTCGGCACGTCCCACCAGTGGCCGTAGCATCCGACACCACGATGGTGGCGCCGGTAACTCCATTCGGACACTCAAGTACCTGGTCATTCGGGAGCGGCTGCCCTGCACCATCAAGCAGGCTGGCTTCGCTTGCGGAGCAGCCGTAGCAGTCTTCCGCGAGAGCGCGCGGAACAACAACCACCAAGCGCTCCAGATCCGGACCCTCGCCGCCCGGAGGAGCATCAATTGCAAGAACCTCGCTTGGGAAAGAAGTCAATGCAAAAAGCAACGTGCAAACTAGCTGTTGGTTGGCCATCTGGTTGAACGTACACACACACACACACACACAGTCAAGTGGTCAAGGCGGTCAAGCGTGAGACGCCAGCAGGCTCCGGAAGCTGCAAGGGAATGATTGCCGGTTGAACCTGCTTGACTGGTCTCGCCGTCGGCGAACGGGCCGGGCAACTGCGGTCACGTGGGCGACGGCGCGGGGTCGCGCGGTAGCAACATCATGTCCAGTGCCAATAGCACCGGCACGGCGCACAGCACCTGCAGGCCGATGGCGACCAACGGCCACGCCAGCAGGCTCGGGTAGGCCATCGACGCCTCGAGCGAATGCCAATGCAACGCATGGGCCAGAACGACGGCGAACGCGCCAATGACCACGCAGAACAGCGCGTTCGGCAAAGCGGTCAGCGCGCGCGCGCCGCGCCGTTGGCTGCCCGCGGTAGCGACGACGCCGGCGAACGTCGCCGGTACGATCAGTTGGATCGCCGCCGCGCCGAACGCAGGCACCAGAGGGCTCGGTGTCGGTGGCGACGTGCCGACAACGGGCAACACGACGGCGAGCAGTTGGTGGGTGACGACGTACGTCGTGATGGCGCCGAGTTGCCAGCAGGGCGATGCGTCAACGAGGCCAGTCCGTGCCTCAGTCGCCGGTGCAATGACGCAGGGCGGCTGGATCCGCCGGGCGAGCCGAAGTGCCAGCAACACCAGCGGCACTGCAAGCAGCGCCTGGATGGCCACGCCGAAGATACCGAGGAAAGCGAATTCGGAGAACGGCGGTACCGGTCTGAGAGTCGCGATGGACGCGGCGAGGACCACGACCAACAGTGCTGGGCCGAACACCCGTTCGTCCGGGAGTCGCCGTCGTTCGCCGATCACGGCCAGCAGTGCCGCCGCACTCCTGCGGGCAACACCGCGAACGCCACGAGCGCGGGAATTCGGTTCTGCGAGGACTCGACCGCGAGCACCAGTTCGCAGATGCCGACGTAGGCGGCGATCGCAAGGATGCGGAGGCACCAGGTCATGGCGACACGGGGGGTCGATGGTCCATGGCGGGGTCCGTGCGTGATTCCCGGCGATTGGATCGTCGCGCCATCCTGGCGACCACGGCCAGATCGAGGATCGACACCACAGGTACGGCGATGAGCACGGGCACCGGCCACACCAACAGGACCTGGAATGGCGTCGTCCAATCCCCTCGCCAGAGCGCGCAGATGGCCAGACCGCCGAGTTGCGCGCCGGTGAGCACGAGCACTGCGGTGGGCAGGATCGTGGTCGCAGTCGGCCGTCGGTGCCGTTCCGAAAGCACCACGAGCACTCCACCGGCGACTGCCGGCAACAAGGCCATCGCCGACAGGATCAGGATCGCCATCAGGCACGAGTGCTCGAACCAGCCGGGTCGGGCCAGAAGTGCCAGCACCTCGTAGGTCAGCCAGCAGGCAATCACCGCGGCAGCGCGGTACTCCACGATCGACGACGGCGCATCGACATCGCCCAACCACCCGGCCGGCGAAAACCCCCGTTGTTTCACCTATCCCCAGTTGCCGACGACCCCGGCCGCGCGCAACGCGTCTTCGCAGACGCTGCTGACCTCCTTGCGATGCGCGAGCGCGCGGCCCGGCTTGCTCGTCGACCAGCGCTGGTCCGCGATCGCGTCCTTCACGGTCGCAAGCGCCGCCTGCACCTCGTCGCGCGCGTAGGCTGAACCGCGCATCTCCTTGGCGAAGGCCTGCAGCGCGACCTTCCTCTGCTTCAGGGGCTCGAGCCCTGCGTCGACCGGCACTTCCAGCTGGTCCTGGAACGCGACGTAGCGTTCGAGCTGCGCCATCGAGACGAAGGCCGGCGATCTGGTCTGCCAGTCGCCGTTGCCATGCGGGAAGGCGAAGACCTTGCCGTTGCCGGCGACGGCGATCACGTCGCCGTAGCCGTCGTGGCCGACGGGCGTGAAGGCCGCGGGAAAGCCGTCGATGCCGGAGCGGTCGTTCGTCAGGGTGATCCTGGTCATGGCTCGGTCTGCAGCAGCCAAGCGAGCCGAAGGCTCGGCGTCAAAGGCGGGCCGCCGGGGACGGCTCTTCCAAGGCTGTTACCCGACCACGAGGTCGAGCCAGCCGTTGGTCGACAGGTCGACTCCTAGCGGACATCCGCCGACGCCGAAGAGGCTGACGTAGAAGGCCTGCGCGCGTACTCGCGTGCCGATCAGGCTGCCGGCCGCCGGCACGCGCAGGGTGTAGTCGGGGCCGATGGTCAGGATGTCCGTGGCCAGCCGGCAGCCACAATAGAGGGTGCCGGGCGAAGTCAGACTGATCCCGATGCCGGCGAATCCGGTCGCGGTGCCGGTGTAGTTCGCTCGCAGCGCAACCGAGCCGCCGACGAACGGATCGAACGGCGGCAGCGTCTCGAGGTCGACGGCCTCGGGGCCGCACGAGAACCAGGCACTGGGGCCAAAGCCGAAGAACGGTGAGCCGCTCGTGACCGTCGGGTGGTGGAGCCCGTAGGCGACACCGCCGACAGCGGTTACGCGCAGGAAGTAGGTCGATCCAGAGACCAGATCGAGCGTCAGGAACGGGTCGCCATCGACGTTGGGGTTGCGCTGCTGCCGGGGTCCGGTCGTCGGCGTCGGGATCACGGTCGAACTCGCGCCGATCAGGGTCAGGCCGCCGCAGCCACCGTCGAACACCTCGATCGCCCGATCCTGGCCGTTCCGGAGCAGCCAGAAGGTGTGCGGCACGCTCATCGCAGCAGTGAAGACATACCAGACGTCGTTGGCATGCGGGTTGACTCCGACCGACCAGGGGGGAGCAGGAGTGGACGCCTGCGACGATGGCGTGGCCCAATAGGGTACCGCCGCGGCGCCGACCCAACCCACCGCCGCTGGGGTCATCCGGGCTGCCGTCGCGCAGTCGTCGTTCGGGGCGCAGGCTGCAGCGATTGCGGCGCGTAGCCCGGTGTTGGCCAGGATCTTCGTGCCGGAGTTCTGCCCTCCGGTTGCTGTGCAACCCCCGTGGGTGTGGATTCCGACCACGTCGTAGCTCTGGTTGTTCTCGACGTGGAAGATCGGAGCGCCGGAGTCGCCGGGGCAGGTGTCCAGATTGTGCGCGAGCGCCGCCGCGTGGGAGCCGGCTGTCGGGCTCAGCAGGGATCCGACGGCTGAGGACTGTCGCGTGTGGTTCCAGGCGCCCTGGCCGCTCGTTGCGGAGCAGGTGCAGCTGGTGCCAGGGCCATTCACGTAGGCGGATCCGTCCACCCCGAACCCCGCAGTGTGGACCTGGACCAACCCCAGGTCCAGGTGCTCGAGCCAGCACACACCCGGGTTTGGATCCGCTGGGTTCGGATGCAGGCGGAACGCCGCATAGTCGTCGCCGACACCACCCACTGCGGCGACCACCGAGTTGGCGTCCACGGCGAACTGGTTGGCCGGCGATGGGTACTGCCTGGTGCAGTTGCTGAACGAGGTCGGAGGATCGAACACTACGACTGCTCCGGCGGCGTTGCCGCCGGCGAAGCTGTGTCCGGCGCTCAGGACCAGGAACGAATTGCGCCCAGACCAGGAACCGCCCGTGGCGGAGCCGTCGACGAAGGGGATCGCGGTCACGAACGCGGTAGAGATCCCCGCGCCCGGGACCTCGAGCCTTCCGATCGAGTTGTTGCGGTAGGGCCACGGTTGCCGGTTGTCTGTGCCACAGATCGTCTCCTCACCCGACTGTGGGTAAGGCGCACTGCCGCGCAACGACGCCACGTGGACGCGGCAACCCCTGGCCCCGGCGCCGACATGGACCTCGACTGCCACCGCCGAGCCGTTGAAGTAGGCCGAATGATGGCTCCAGTCGCGCAGGGTCGCCGCATCGAGATCCTGCGCATGGCCGTCCGCGAACGACACGATCCGGAGCCAGCTGCCGGCGCCGAGGTTCGTGCCCGTCGGATCGAAGCGGATCCGCAGCCAGCCGGTCGTGGTGTCGGCTGCGCTGACGATGAAGCGGTCCATCAGCGCCGGCGCGGAATGCGGGTTGTCGAAAGGGCCGCGGATCAGGTGCACCGGTTGCGTGGCGGAACGGTCAGCGGCCACCTGCGCCGACAGCCAGGCGGTCAGGGTGAAGACGGTGACGATGTGGTGACGATGCATGTTCGAGTGTGATGATGACTCGGCCAGCGGTCGAGGCCAAGAGTCCCAGCCGCCGGAGCCGATGGGACGCGAGGGGCTGCGGCGGGCATTGCCGGCGGCGAAGTCTCGCGCGAACCGTATCGCGCGCAAGTCGCCTCCGGCGCCCGGCGCCGTCCCGGTCAATCCCGACTCGCGCCTCCCGAGCCGTCCGCGACCTGCAGCAACCGACTGAGCAGCGCCCGCGCCAGCGCCCAGTGCACTTTCGCCCGCGTCAGCGACAACCCCATGATCGGCGCCGCCTCGCGCAATTCGAGACCGGCGAACAGCCGCAATTCGACGAGACGAACCAGATCGGGCCGCGTCTCCTGCAGGCGCGTCAACGCCGCGTCCAGATCGAGCAGGGTCTCGCCCTGTGACGGCAACGCGAGCTGATCGGCATCGAGATCCAGGCGTTGGCGGGCGCCACCTCGCTTCTGCGCCGCGCGACCCCTGGCGTGCTGGATCAGGATCCGCCGCATCGCGTTGGCGGCGATGCCGAGGAATCGGGCCTTCGCATCCTGGCCGCCATGCGCCAGTTCGGCCTTGTCGATCAACCGCAACCACGCCTCATGCACCAGCGCTGTCGGCTGCAGCGTGTGGTCGCGCCGTTCCCGGCGCAGCAGGTTGCGGGCCAGCACGCGCAGCTCGTCGTAGAGCAGGGGCGTCAGCTGTTCATCGGCCACGGCCTCGCCGGCGCAGGCGCGCACCAGCAGCGAGGTCGTGGTCTTGCGGTCCTGATCCATCGTCGCCGTCGATCGTAGGCGGCCGGGACGAGTGCCGACGAGAAAATCGGACCTCGCGCGCGGCTCCTGGCACAGCCGGGGGCGTGGTCGCCCGCGCAGCGCGGGCGCCAGCCCAACGAGAGACCGACACCGCCCATGAAGTCACCCAAACCGCTGTTCCGCATGCTCCCGTCGTTCGCACTCTGCGCGGCGATCACGGCCCAGACCTGGACCGAGACCGACGCCGGCGAACTGCCGCTGACCGCCGAGACCGCCGTCGGCGTCGGTCCGCTGCAGCGTATCGACGGCAACCTCTCCACGAACACCGACGTCGACATGTTCCTGATCCGGGTCGACGACCCCACGACCTTCCGGTGCTCCACGGTCGGTGGCGCCAGCTGGGACACCAGCCTGTGGTTGTTCCGCCGCGATGGCCGTGGCATCGCATTCCAGGAGGACGATGGCCTGACCGTCCAGTCGACCCTGACCGGGCAGTTCCTGGGCGGGCCGGGCTACGTGCTCATCGCGATCTCGGCGTGGGACAACGATCCGCGCGATGCGGCCAACCAGGAGTTGTGGCAGGACCAGCCATGGGACACCGAGCGGCAGCCCGATGGTCCGGGTGCTGCCAACCCGGTGGATCACTGGGATCAGACCGTGGGGATCGCCGCCGGCGCCTACTCGATGTTCCTGAGCGGCGCCTCGTTCGTGGCCGCCGATCCGCTCGCGGCGCTCAACGCCTCGACGCATGACCCCTATTTCGGTGGCAACTTCTGCAGCGTCCAGCTGCGGCGCCTCGCCGGCACGAGCTACGAGGTCAACGTGTTCGACCGCTCCGACGACCCGGGTTCGCTGCTGCGCTGCACGATCATGGACCTCGACACCAACACCCAGGTGTTCGATCGCACGTATCCCCCGTCCATCGGCAGCTTCACCACCCCCGGCACGTTCGCCGAGCCGTTGACGATCACCGCCGCCAGGTTCTCGGTGCGGCTGCAGTCGCGCGAATTCAGCGGTTCCAGCGTGTTCTTCGGTTCCGAGGGGATCACGCGCACCAATCCGCCGACGAGCCAGCTCAACGACGTCACCCGCAGCTACTCCGGCGTCGCAACTGGCGTCGCCTGGGCGTGGGTGCTGCCGAACGCCGCGTCCACGACGATCGTGCCAGACCTCGACTACCAGTACACGCCATCGGGCGAGCTGATCACCGTCGATCGACTGAGCCAGGGCCGATATGCCGTCAACGTGCCACGCCTGGGCATCATCGGCGCCGTGCACGCGTGTGCATGCCGCGGCAACCACACCGCCGTGGTCAGGGATTGGGGCGTCGACCCGACCATGAGGGCCTACATCGACGTGCTCGACACCAACGGTGCGCCGGTCGACCAGCCGTTCTGCATCCACTATCGCATCGGTGGTCCGGACGACCTGCGTGCCGCGTACCTGTGGGCCGACAATCCGACGGCAGCCAGCTACACGCCGCATGGGACCTACATGTGGAACGGCACGCGCGGCAACGCCACGATCACGCGCCTGGCCACCGGACACTACCGGGTTTCGATCCCAGGGTTGGGCACCCCAGTGTCCGGTGAGTACGGCAACGTCCAGGTGTCGGCCCAGACCGGCTTCTCGGCGCCGGCCACGTTGCGCCATGCCAAGGTCGGGAGCTGGGTGTCCAATGGCAGCACGCTCGACGTCTACGTGCGCACGTTCGACGGTGCCGGCGCCCCGGTCGACTCGATGTATGTGCTGAGCTACCACGAGAAGGCTGCCCCGATCGCCGGCGATCTGGGTTCGGGCGCGCACGTGTGGGCGGACAATCCAACCGCGGCGAGCTACGCGCCGGACGGCCTCTACACCGACAGCAACGGCACTGCCGGCCCGCGCAACGCCGAGACCATCACGCGCATCGGCACGGGCGTCTACGAAGTGGTCCTGCCCAGCGTCGTGCACCTCGGCAGCACGCACGCCCAGGTCACCGCCTACGGCAGCGGCTCGGAGTACGCGAGCATCTCCCATTGGGCCGTGAACGGCAGCGGTCGGACCTATGTGCGGGTGAACACCTTCAACGGCGCGGGTGCGCCGGTGGACACGCGGTTCTCGCTGTCGTACCTCACCGACCGGCCGGCACTGCACGCCGCGACGGTCGCGACGGTCGGCCAGGGCTGCCATGGTCCGGTCCTGCGCGCACCGACCCGACCGGTGCAGGGCACCAACTGGACGCTCGACCTGACGGGGTTGCCGGCGAGTTCGGTGCTCGGCTTCCTCCAGCTCGGTCTGACCAACCCGAACCTGCCGCTCGGATTCGCCGGCGCGCCGGGTTGTGTGCGGCTGCAGGACGGGCTGGTGACCAACCTGTTGATCCTGCCGATCAGCCACCCGACGTTCGTCCTGCCGCTCTCGACCGACCCGGCGTTCCTGGGCCTGGGCCTCTTCGCGCAGGGCGGCTCCCTGGCTCCTGGTGTCAATGCCCTGGGCCTTGCCGCCAGCAACGGCATTCTTGGCGTCGTGGGCAACAACTGAGCGCAGTTGCGCCGTCAGCGGCGCTGCGCGGTCCGGTCGGTGGCGGCGTCCCAGACCTGGACGACGCCGTCGGCCAGCAACAACGCGAGGGCGCGGCCATCGGACCGCCAATCCACCGCACGGATCGATTGGCCGGCATGGAGCGCCGTGATCTCCTCGCCGGAGGACGGGTTCCACAGCCGGCACCAGCCATCGTCGCCCACCGCCGCGAGCCGTGGTTCCGACGGATGGAACGCGACGGCGCGCACCGGTTGATCGCCGGCGAACAGGCGCCGCCGCACTTTCAGGTCGCGGTCGAGGATCTCGATGTTGCCGTCCTGACAGGCGACGGCAATCGTGCCGCCATCCGCGGCTACGGCGTGGTGGGTCAGGCCGAGCAGGCCGGAGACGCGGGTCGCCGCCACGACCACGCCGGTGTCCACATCGACCTTCGCAAGCTGGTCGAGCAGGCACGCCACAAGCGCGTGACGACCATCCGGCAGCCACCGCAGCCACCGCGGTTCCGGACGCAGCGGCGCGTTCACGCGCCGCACGACGCCGGTTTCGCTGTCGAGCAGCCGCACGCCGTCGAGCCGGGTGAGCGCGATATCCAGCGACGCGGGTCGCCAGGCCAGGGCCAGCGTCTCGCCGGTGTCGTTGCCGAACCGACGCGTGCCGGCCGCGTCGCGCACGCAGACCACCCCGTCCTGCACGAACGCCAGGCGGGTGCCATCCGGGTTCCAGGTCGCGTGCGCGAACGGACCGGCCTCGGCGAGTTCCTGCATCGGCACGCCGACATCGGCCACGCGCATCCCCAGTCGATGAGAAACCAGGATCTGTTTGCCGTCGGCGCGCCACTGCACGGCCGGTGGCTCCGCCTGCCTGGGCAGGGGCTCGACCGACAAGAGGCGCTGGAATGCCGCCGGCACCGCCAGATCCCAGACGCACAGTTCATAGTTGCGCGAACCGCTCGCCACCCAGCGTCCGTCGCGGCTCCAGCCGACGTGCAGGATCGCGCCGGAGTGGCCGACCAGCGTGCGGTCGAAGCCCGGACGCGACGGATTCCAGATCCGCACGGCGCGATCTTCGTTGGCGACCGCCAGCGCGTGCCCGTCGGGGCGGAACGCCAGCGCGCTCCAACCGCCCGCAATGCTGCGTTCGACGGCCACTTCCCTGCCGGTGGTGGCGTCCCACAGCACGAGATCACGCCCGGCGGCGGCGGCGCTCCGGCCGTCGGGCGCGAACGTCGGCATCGTGCGACGCTTCCCGCCCTGCAACGCCACCGTCTCGGTGGTCGCCGGCCAGGCCAGGATCTGGTTGCGCTGCGGTCCGGCGATCAGCAGCCTGGTAGCGTCTCCGTGGCTGTCGAGGTCGCCGCCGCCGTCGACGAGGTCGGCACCGCGGAACGTGCGCGCGCCGGTCGTCGTGTCGTAGACGAGCAGGTCGCCGCGGAAACTGCCGACGAACACGTGCCTGCCATCCGGGTGCCACGCGAACGCACCGGTCGTGTGCTCGTTCAGCGGCACTTCACGACCGTCGTCGACCTTGACGGCCGTCAGCACGGTGCCGGTCGAGCCGTCGAGCACGGCGAAATCGGCGAGCCCCCCGACCAGCAGGCGTTGGCCATCCGGCGACCAGCGGACACGTCGACGCGCCGCATGCGCGACGTTCCAGACCGCGGACAACCCTGGCAGTTCCAGAACCCTGACCGAACGGTAGGTGGCGACGGCGACGCGCGACAGCGTCGGGTGCCATTCGATGCCGGTCACCCGCTCGTCGAGCGGGTGCACGACCGCGGCATCGGCGGCCAGCGCCGTGAACAGGTACCACTCGAAGCAACGGAGATCGGGGGCGCCGGACGCCGGCACCACCTCGGCGCACAACGCGCGCGCCCGGTTGATCCCGCCGGGCTCGCGCAACGCCGCTGCGGCCAACCCCATCTTGTCGCGGTAGCTGCTCTGCCGCAGCTGCTCCTGGGTCGATTCCGCGGTCTGCCGCAGACCGTGTTCGCGCACCGCCAGTTCGCGGTTGTGGGCTGCCGTCACGCCGGTCGCGACCAGCGCGATCGTCAACCCCACGATCAACGAACTGGCGCCGAACACCAGGCCCCGATGCCGACGCACGAACTTGCGCAGCCGGTAGCCCCACGCCGGCGGTGTCGCCGCGATCGGCCGATGGTCGAGGTGCAGCCGCAGGTCGGTGGCCATCGCCGCGGCGGACGGGTAGCGCCGGCCCGCTTCCTTCGCCAACGCCGTCTGACAGATGGTGTCGAGGTCGCCGCGGCACCGCGGGTCGAGGCGATGCAGGCGGGTTGGTTCCTCGTCGCAGATGCGGCGCAGCGCGGTGTCGAACGGCAGGCCGTCGAGCGACAGCGGGCGGCGTCCGGCCAGCAGTTCGTACAGGATGACGCCGAGCGCGTAGACGTCGCTGTGAGCCCCGACCATCGCCGAGTCGCCTCGCACCTGCTCGGGGCTCATGTAATCGAGCGTGCCGAGCACCTGTCCGGTGCGGGTCAGTTGCGCCTGCTGGGCGTCGAGGTCGGTGGCGCGCGCGATGCCGAAGTCCAGCACCTTGGGCTGCGCCTGGCCAGCCGTCGAGTCGTCGACCAGGATGTTCGCGGGTTTCAGGTCGCGATGCACGATGCCGCGCTCGTGCGCGTGCTGCACGGCATCGCAGATGCGGGCCATCAGTTGGCAGCGCGCCCGCAGGTCGATGTGCTGTTGCTGCGCATAGGTCGTCAGGTGTCGCCCTGGCACCATCTCCATCGCAAAGCACGCGATGTCGCCCGCGTCGGTCGCGTAGACACCGGCGCCGTAGACCTGGGCGATCCCGGGATGGCTCAACCGACCCAGCATCTCCGCTTCCTGCTCGAACCGCCGACGAGCCTCATGGACCAGGTTCGTCGCGGTCAGCACCTTGAGCGCCACGAGGCGCCGGGGACTCTGCTGCTCGGCGCGATAGACGATGCCCATGCCGCCATGGCCCAGCACTCCGAGGATCCGGTATGGCCCGATGGTGCGCGGGACCGGCGCGTCGGTGGCATCGACCGCTTCTTCCGGACGTCGCAGGATGGTCGGCGCGCGCTCGTGCCAGTGCAGCAGTTCGAGCACCACCTCGCGCAAGGCCACGTTGTCGGCGCAGGTCCGTGCGACGAACGCGGCACGGTCGGCCGCCGGCAGTTCGAGCGCGGCGGCGAACACCCGCACCTGGTCGTCGTCGAATCGCTGGGTCTCGGCGGTCATGGGTGGGTCGGAACGCGGCGGCAGCGTAGCCGCGGCGGTAGCCGACCGGGAGCACGGCACCCGCCGCCGGGCATGATCGGCATCTGCGCGCGAACTGGTCGTTTGCGGCCGCTGCCAGTTGCCGGGTCCCGCCGGCTTCGAGGGTCGAGGGGGTCCGCTCGGGCGCAACACGGGGGGCACCGGCGGCCATCCCCGCCCGACCTCCGTTGCCGAAGTTCGACGTCGCGCCCTTCGTCGCCATCTCCCCACGGTGCCGGTGGACGACTACGCTGGCGAGCGGCCCAACCCGAGAGCTCGCGATGCCAATGCTGTCCGCGCTGACTGCGTTCCTCGGGATCGCCGCGACGATCGTCGCCCAGAAGATGCCGGCCGCTGGGGATGCCGACCGCGTCGTCGCCAGCTGGCAGCTCGTCGAGCACCTCGACCGCTGCCAGGAACGCGCCGGTTCGCAACTCCGCGGGTTGCCCGCGCCGCCCGGGGCGGTGCGCGCTCAGTGCCGCCAGGAACTGCTCGTCGCGATTCGTACCTTCGTCGAGCCGGCGCTCGGGCCTGGCGACAAGGTCACGCTGCTCGGCCCGGATCGTCTGGTCGCGCTCGTCCGCCAGGACCAGGTCGCCTGGATCGACCGCTTCTTCGCCCGGCTCGGCAAGACCGACCTGGCCGCGCGTCTCGACGGCCAGTTCGACCGCATCACGATGCCTGCCGCCAAGGCCGCGGAGATCCTGGCGAAGCCGGAGCTGCCGGGGACCCTCGCCTTGCCGGTGACCAAGGAACAGGTTCTCGCTCTGCGCCGATCCGGCCAGAAGACCGGTGGACCGACGTCGTGGCGGTTTCCGCACGCGACCTGGATGATCTTCGGCAGCGGCATGCCGTTCGTGAAGAACTGGCGGCGGGTGCCGCTGCGCGGCCGCGACGACGACCTGGTGGTGCCCGAGATCGGCGAGATCCACGACGGCGTCGAGTTCGAGCTGCAGTACGTGCCGATGCCCGATGACCGCATCGGTTGGGTGATGTCGGCCAAGGTCGCCATCGTGGACTGGGACTCGCCGACGCGCAGCGTGCGCATCGGCGAGCAGGACTTCGTGATCGACGAGCCGGCCGTGCACGCGGGCACGCTGCGGGCGGCGCTGAGCATGGACCGGCCGGCGCCGTTCTTGTTCGGTCAGCGGCTCGGCGACGACGTGATGCTGCTGGTCTTCACGCCGAGATGAAGGGGCGGGCTCGAACAGCGCCGAGGTGGTGGGCCATTGCCGTCTGCTCGTGGCCCCCAGCGCGGCGGATGGGGTCTGAGCCGCGACTTGCGCGACAGCGAAACGCAGGTCGGCGTGGTGGTCGACCGCAGTTCGACCGACGCTTCGAATCGGCGATCCGACTCGACCTCCACTTCGACAGCCTGGTCCCTGACGGCGTGTTCACGTGCGCACCCGGACAGGCTCGCGCCGACTTCCACGACGCCGACGAACTCACCGACGCCGAAGTCGCGCGCACGATCCGCCACATCCACCGGCGCGTGCTGCGCCAGTTGCGCAGGCTCGGCAAACTCGACGACGCCGACGCCGACGCGCAAGATCCCGACGTCCTGCTGCAACTCCACGCCGCCGCCGTCCAAGGCCGGACCGCACTCGGCCCGAACGCAGGAACTCCCGACTCGCGGCCCGGCCGCGGCACCATGCACGTGCAGTTCCGTCATGGCCCGGGCAGCCTGTGCGCCGACTTCGACGGCTTCAGCTTGCATGCCGCCGTGCGCGTTCGCCAAGGCCGTCCCGATCGCCTCGAGCACTTGATCCGCTACGTCGCGCGCCCGCCCATCGCCACAGAACGGCTGTCGATGCGTCCTGGCGCCATCGCGTCGTGCCACCGCCGCGTCCTCGCACCGAGGCGGACACCGCGACCATCGCAACGCCGCGATGTGCGCACCAGTCCGCGGATCTCTCGCCTGCCCCCGAACCGGAACCAGCAGGCACCGTCGCGTCCATCGCCGAACAGCAACCCGCCGATGCCTCGCCGAGCAAACCGACCAGCCCAAACTTCCGCGCCGTTCCCCATGCCCCGAGAAAACGGCCACGTCGGCGTCGGTACTACTTCTGGGCCGAGCTCCTGAAGCGAGTGTTCCTCGCCGATGCCCTGCACTGCGGCCACTGCGGTGGTCGGCGGCGCCTGTTGACGTTCGTCAGCGATCAAGTCGCCGTCCAGAAGATCCTCCACCAACTCGGCCTGCCTGCCGAACCGCCGGAACCCGCTCCGGCAAGGGCACCGCCACGACGTTCGGTGCACTTCGTCCGATCCTGAACGGACCCTGGTTCGCGGTCTTGGCGCGGGAACGCCGCCCAGCGGTGGCGCTCTGTACGCCGCGCCAGATCCAGGGCATTTGTCCCGACGTCAGGGACCACTGCCCCGCCGCCAACCGCCGGGGTCGCCGCAACGACCGCCTTCCCTCTGTGCCAACGTGACGAGACACCTGTTCGGCGAAAACCCCCGTTGTTTCACTTATCCCCACAACCAGCGCCGTCTCAAGGGCCTCGCCAAAGCCGCCGAACAACTCGGCTTCAAGCTCGTCCCGGCGACGGCGTGATCAGGGCTGTTCTTTGGAAGGCGAAGGCAAACATTGGTCAACGCTAGCCCCCCGTCTGGTGTTCCTGGCCTCGAAGATGCCGAAGTGCGACCTCAAGGCGAGCCGGTTGCGGCAACTCACTCAATTCGAAGCCGCTTGCCTCGGCCAGCGAGACGACAATCATTAGCAAATCGCCGGCATCCGCACTCCGTCCGGCCCTAGCAGCACGATCGTGGGTGTGGCGAATCACTGCCGATACCAAATCAAGCTCCTCTGAAGAAAGCGTCAGACCGTCCTCCGGAACACGCCCAGCTAGTTCTACTGCCGCGGCGGCAAGAGGGGCGTGCGTCAGCAGCGCCTTCAAGAGGGATTGAAACATGTTGAGCCCATCTCTCCGCTTGATGCACAGCGCAGAAAGGACCACCTCGCCAAACAGCTGCTCTAGTTGGTTCCTGTCCATGATTGTGGCAAGAGAGGTTCAGCTAACCAATTGGGACTGGGACTCGTGGCGCCAGCCAGCGAAGCAGTGCCTGGGCTCCTCGAGCCGCTGTCGGACCGCCGAGCCAGAAAAGCAAGAGCCATATCACCAGACCCGCTCCTGGAATACGTTTGTCATCGCAGTAACACAGCCTCAGCGTGTGGTCCGCGTAACACCAACCAAAAACCAGGTCTACTCCGATCGCCACTCGTGACAGAATGCACTTGATAGTCTGATTGCATGGAACCACACCAACAACGTACGGTTCACACAAGAGCCTGGCCTCGGGAACATCAAACAACGACGGAGACTCAACCATCGACAGCAAGTGCGCAACGAGATCATCGGCAGTCAGAATCTCCGGACGATCCAAGATTTCTCGCATCCCCAACCATACTTCGTGGTTCATTGGAGCCGCGGGCTCGTCATGCGCTACCGAGTCGCCTGGATAACCGATGCGTTCGAATACCGCGATCGCCACTTGGGAGACAAGGCCCCAATTGCCAGGCGAAATGCCGCCGCGGACAAGCGTTCTTATTCGCGCCTCTATGTAGGCCTGCGTACCCATTGGGTCGAGCGACTCCATCACCCCTCGCCGGATATCATCTAGCTGCAGAGTGTCGGTTTCGGAGACTTCTTTCAACCGCCACGCGTCGTGAAGCCCACGACCACCGTGGCAGGCACAGGACTCGCCGAAGCAGCCACATCCGGGATATTGCGATGTCTTCATTCGAAGAACTCAACGGTGTTAAGAAGCTCAGGGCAAACTCGCCCCACAGATTGTCTTGTCGCCGCGCATCTCGGGCAGAAGACTCAGCGCTCCGTCTTGCATGTTAGAGAGAAGAGCAAGCGTGCATGGGGCACTGCTTGGTTTAGGTGCAGGTGCAGGCGCAGGTGCGCGGTTGTTGTTATACGCAAGAAGTCCTAGGCCCTTGCTGCTTCGTAGAACAGCGGTTGCAGCACCCTAAGCAAGACCCACGACCCCGCGGCCCCAGAGCCTGTGAGCTTCAGCCGTAGCTGTTCCTTGATGCCACTCGTCAATGAAGATGAAGGGGCAATGTGCCCTTGGGCGATTCCGGTCGAATCCACCGTGAGCGTCAGCAACGCGGTCGATCCCCAGTCCTCTTCCTTGTTCCTCGTGTACACGGCCACCGAGACCGAGGCGGCGGGCGACCCCGTCGACAAGAGATCGATGCACTCGACACGAAGAAGCAGGCCGTCACCGCCCCGCGCGAACGGTGCTGTGTAGACCTCCTCACCAGTAGCGATCCGGCGTCCAGGAATGTTCATGTCGATCTCCTTGGCTATGCCGCCACCTTGTCAAACCACGTTGGGGCCAGCATGCGGTACAGAACCGCATCCATGGTCTCCGTCTCTCCACTCAACTCGAACTCGAATCGAACCATCTCCTTCAACCCGTTGTAGCGCCGGTACTTGAAGTTGGAGCCAGACACGGCCGACCACCCACTGCCCTCGCCAGTGGCCGCGACCCCGTTCCCTGTGTCGTCAACGCTGCGATGGAAGACGCTCACGCCGAACGACGGTGCACCGACCGTTTCGATCTCTTCGTAGGTGAATACCGCGTTGTCGGCGCCGCGCGGGAACCACGGCGACCGAACTTTGACTGTCTTTGCCCCCGCCGTGACGAGCCATTGTCCAATGTGCATGTGCAACTCCAGGGAATTAGACGCTCCGGGCGCGCCCCTGCCAAACAGGATTCCGCGCGCCAAGTCCACCGACCTCCACGCTCGAGCGCCGCCAGAACGAACTTCTCAGGCAAACTTCCAGAGTGGCAGTGACGCCGCCCGAATTCGTGCTCGCGATCTTTCGACCGCGCGCAGCCCGACGCCCCTCGCCCCGGCGATGTCGCCGCAGTCGTTCAAGCCGACGAGCAGGCAATCGAGAACTGCGGCATCCGGCGCCGAAAGCGTCGTGCGAAGCGACGCCAACATTTCCTTGGCCGACAGGCCGTCGCCAGGATCCGAAGGCACCGCCCAGGCGGCCACCAGTTCGGTGCTCCACGTCGGCTCGAGCCTTCGCCGCCGGAAGAACGACACCACTCGATTCCGCAAGGCCCGAATCGACCATGCGGTCACCTGTTGCGGGTCGTCGAGCTTCGGGAACTCGACCCATGCCGCCACGAGCGTGTCGCTCGCGAGGTCCTCCGCGTCGTGCCCGTTGCGAAGCATGCGCTTTGCCAACCGACACAGAAGAACCGCCAACTCAGACCATCCGGCGGCCCCAGCTCGGGCGGCAATGACGGCAGTGGACCCATCAGGGGAGCATCTGCTGGTCTGCTGGTCTGCTGGTCTGCTGGTCTGCTGGTCTGCTGGTCTGCTGCTCTGTACCCGAAGCTGCCCGGACGTTCGACTTCGCCCGGATACTGCATCGCACCGCGTTCGACGACATAGGACATAGCTCCTTCCTGGAGTAGGAACTGCCGAGGCCTGACGACCGAACACCGGCGACGACCCCTGTACCGACACGATAGCAGGGGCGTGCAAAACTGGAAAGCCCCAGGAGTCCCTGCACAGCGGTTCCGGAAGTCAGATTCGACTGCCGTTTGCAAGGCCAGCAAGGGCGCCGGCTGCAGGCCGGCGGCCGATGAGACGGCAAGGCCCCCTTTCCCCCACGGGGCTAGCAGACGGAGCCCGATTTCTCGCGAGCACAAGCCTGTTCCACAGCGCCTTCATGCTCGCCGCCGATCAGCGACCATGGCCCCAGTCCTGGAGCAGCCGCGCGAACTCCAGCGCCGCCGGTTGGGCTTCCGCAGCCCAAGCGGCCCGCGCCGACGCCACCACGTGCGTTTCCGCGACGCGCGTTTCCTCGGCCAGCAGTTGGCGCACACCAACGATCCGCGACACGACCCAACCGTTCCTCGCACGCACCGCGACCTGCACACACAGCCGATCGTCCACACGTTCCATCTCATTCATCAACGGCACACTGACCGTGACACTCCGCTGCTCCGCCCCCACGCGTTGCTGACGATCAAGCAGCCGATCCGGCACCAGGAACACCTGCCCGCCGACAGTCCGCGTTCGCGGTGCGACATCACCCGAACCGCGCTGCACCAGAACGAACGTCTCGATCGTCTCCTCGACGAGTTCCTGCCGCAGAACCCGCAGCCAGGCGAACATCACCGGATTCCCGACCCGCACCCCATCGGCGTTGGCACGCAGATCCTGCGATCGTCCAGTTTCCCCTCGTCGCGCCCGCGCCAACCACCTCGTGCGGAAAGAACGCCACCGAAGCGCCATCGCTCGCCACCAGCGAATGCCACCGAGGCGGACACCGCGACCGCTCGCGCTCGACGCGCGCCCCTGTCCGTGGTGGCCCTGGCGGCAGTGCGCGCAGTGGGGCCGGCGCGCGCCGCTGGGCGGCTGGCATCGCGTGGCCAGTGGGTACCAACGCGGATCCCAAAGGTCACCGGAACTCGCCCAAACTGGGCGTTCTGCCCGAACTCACCACTTCGCGCCGATCTGCCGGAAGTGCTCCGAGGGCTTCGCGTTCCAGCACGTTCGCTGCCTCGGCGAAGGGCGGTCCGGCGTCCTTCAAAACCTGTCTGGTTCGCCTAGAGCGGGTCCCGGTGGGTTCGATTCCCATGCACTCCCGCCACTTCACCGCTACCGGTGGTCGTCGTCGTGGTCGCCGCGGGCCGGCGCCACGCCTACCTGGCTGACGCCGAACACGTCGCCGGCCGCATGCCGGTACACGATCTCGCCACCGGCATGCCCGACCTGGTAGCCGAGGCCCGCGACCGCCAGCGTCCCCGCCAACGTGGCCGCCGCACCCAGCACCTGGAACCGCCGCTGGCGCAGCATCAGGGGCAGCATCGACAGCAGCAGCACGCCGCCGGCAGCCCACACGAACGTCTCGGCCGCCTCCTCGTGCCGTTCGATCGCGGCCTCGGGCACCACGCGTTCGATCCGGTCTTCGTCCGCTTCGCCCGTGCGCATCGCGACCACGCTGCTGAGCACGAGCACCAACTGCCCGGTGGCCACCAGCGCCCACGCACGGCGCGGCAGCCAGCTACGGACCAGGGCCACCAGCAGCGCGCCGCTGAGCAGCGGCAGCAGGACGGCAAGAGCGATCGGGACGTGGACGAAGAGCGGATGCAGCGGAAGGTTCATGAGGATGGTCTCCGTTGGGGTAGGAACGCCTCTGCGACCCTGTCGCCGAAAACCGGCGGATCGACCATCCGCCAGATGTGATAGCCTCGGCTGGCAATGGACTTGCAGCCGGAATCCGACACGGATGGCGGATCGCGCAACGCCGTGCTGGCGTTCGCCGGCCTGTTCGCCCTGGTCGCGGTCCTGGTGCTGTCCGACCTGATCCTGGACGCGCGGGCCGGCACCACCCCGGCCCACCTGGGGGTCGAAGGGACCATCGTGCTCGCCTGCCTGGCGGGATTCGCCCTGGCGCTGCGCCGGTTCGCCGCGCTCCGGCGGCTTGCGCGCGCTGCCAAGCACGACGCGGTCGTGCTCGGGCAGCGCCTGGCGGCGGTGCAGCGCGAGGCCGAGCGGTGGCGGTCCGAGGCGCGCGATCTGCTGCAGGGACTCGGCGCGGCGATCGAGCGGCAGTTGGTCCGCTGGGACCTGACTCCGGCCGAACGGGAGGTGGCGCTGTTGCTGCTGAAGGGGCTCAGCCACCGGGAGATCGCGGCGATGCGCAACGTCGGCGAGGCCACGGTGCGCCAGCAGGCGCGCGGCATCTACCGCAAGGCCGGCGTGGACGGGCGCCACGACCTGGCCGCGTTCTTCCTGGAAGGGATCCTCGCGCCCGGGGATGGTCCGCCGGCGGCGTGAACCGCACGCGCTATCGGGTCGAGTTGCCTGCTGCCGGCGCTCGCGCCGATCGTCATCCGCGCATTGGCGTTTCTGCGCGACGGGTGGGCTCCTGCTTCCGGTTCGCCGGGCCGCGCTCGGACTGGGCACTTGTGCGGTCTGTCGGCTCTTGCCGTCCAGCCCTACTCTCGCACCTCCCGCTATGCCGGAGGCTTTCATGCACCGTTGGCTGTGTGTTCCGTTGCCCATGTTGGTCTCGGCGTTGTCGGCCCAGCAGATCGTCCATGTCGATGCACGCGCCCGTGGCGCCGGCAACGGCACATCGTGGACCGATGCCTACACCGATCTGCAGACTGCGCTGCAGTCACCTGGCAGCGGGCGCGAACTGTGGGTGGCCGTGGGCACCTACTACGCGGCTGCTCCCGGCAACCAGACGACATCGTTCCGGCTGCAGTCGGACACGGCGCTCTACGGCGGCTTCGCGGGCCATGAGACCGCGCGCTGGCAACGCGACGTGGCTGCCAACGCGACCGTGCTGAGCGGCGATCTCGACCGCAACGATGTGCAGGGCAGCGGCCTGCAATGGTATTCGACCGCGAACCACTACGGCGGCAACACCTACCAGGTCGTCGTCGGGATCGGCGTCGACGCGACGGCCGTGCTCGACGGCTTCACGATCACGAACGGCTGGGCCGCGAGGAACTCCGGTGGCGCTTCGCAGACCAGCGGCGGTGGCCTGCACCTGGAGAACGCCAACGCGCGGATCGCCAACTGCACGTTCGTTCACAACATCGCGCTCTGGGGCGGCGGCGCTGTCAGCGTGTACGGCGGCGCCCCCGTGTTCGAAGCGTGCACCTTCGTCGAGAACATCGGGTCCGACGGCCACGGCGGTGGCCTCGCCATCGACGGCAATGCCGTTGCGACGGTTCGCGGTTGCGTCTTCCGTAACGACACCGCGCGCAGCGGCACGCAGGCCGCCGGCGGCGGACTCTACGTCGCGCCTGGCAGTCGCACAGACGTGAGTGGTTGCCGCTTCATCGGCAATCAGAGCCGGAACTTCTATGCCGCTGGCCAGCTGTACGGCGCGATCGGTGGTGGCATCTACAACGGTGGCAGTGGCAGCTCCTTCGAGGACTGCGTGTTCGTCGACAACACCAGCAATGCCGGCGGTGGGCTGTTCAGCTTCACCAGCATGACGGTGCGCGACTGCCTGTTCGACGACAACGACGTCGTCTCGTACGACACCGGCGGGGGTGGATCCTGGGGCGGCGTGGGCGGTGGCCTCGCGGCGATCCGGCTGACCGGCACGGTCACCGTGCCGGTCAGCAACTGCACGTTCGTGCACGGCAATGCCAGCGACGACGGCGGCGGCGCCTACCTGTCGGGTACGACGGGGCAGGTCACCGGCTGCATCGCCTGGAACAACCGCGACAGCAACGGCAACATCGGCTGGTCGCAGATCCGCGGCGCCAAGGCGCGCTGGTCTTGCGTGCAGAACCTGTTCGTCGCCGCACCTGGCGAGGACCCGATCGACCCACTGGATCATCCGGGCTGCATAGACGTACCGCCGCAGTTCGCCGACATCGATGGGCCCGACAACGTCGTGGGGAACGAGGACGACGACCTGCGACTGTGGCGCGGCTCGCCGTGCATCGATCGCGCCGATGCCCGCGTCACGGCCACCGGCATCGATCCCGACGGCATGCCGCGTTCGCTCGACGGTGACGGCGATGGCGCGCAGCGTGTCGACATGGGCGCCTATGAGTACGGGCTGGCACGCCTGCTCGTCGCAGTGGTCCCTGCCGCGAACAGTGCCAGCGTGACGATCCGCGTCGTTGGTCTGCCCGGCGCCCTGGTCTTCCTCGGCATCGGCGCTCCGGGTCCCGAACTGGCGCTGGCTCCGCTGGGCAGCGCGTTCTTCGACGTCGGCATCGGCGTCGCCTCGCACGGGATTGGCACGGTGCCGCAGACCGTGGTGACGACTGCGCCTCGTGTCGGCGCGGTCCTGCAACTGCAGGCGCTGGCGTTGCTGCCGGGCTCTGGCACGTTCAGCAATGCGGTCACGGTCACGCTGTAGACCCGACCTGCGGGCCTCGGCGCGGCCCACACCCCACATGGGAACCCGCCTCCTGCGCGCATCTACCCACCCTGCCCGGCTCCGCCCAACCGTACCGTGTCCGTTGCAGCCATGATCACCTACGCCAAGTTGTTCGTCCTGCCGTTCCTCGTCGCCGCGATCGGCGCCCAGAACTACGTGCGCGTGCGCGATGACGTCATCGAGCAGCGTGGTCCTGCCGCTGCGGTCCCTACATCGTTGACCTCGGTGACCGCCGCGCACTGCGGCACCGTGATGGCGGTGTACGACGGGCAACCGATCGTGAACGGGGGCGGCGCGACCGTGACGACCAACGCGTTCATGAACCCGGCATGCATGAATCGCAGCGGCGCCATCGCCTTCGTCGGTGATGCCAGCGGCCCGCGCAATCAGGGCATCTTCGTCGCCGACACCAGCGGCGTGCGCGCCATCGCCATGGGTTGCGGCCAGGGCGGCGGCTCCGGCGTGCACGGCACCTGCGGCGACCCGGCACCCGGCGGCGGCACGTTCGGCGGCTTCTTCGGCGGCACGGTGTATGCCCCGCCGATCAACGAAGAGGGCGATGTGCTGTTCCTGGCCGACGTCGCGAACGGCCCGAGTCCACGCGGCCTGTTCCTCTACATCGCTGGCAACGGCACCATCGTGAAGGTCGCCGCGGTCGGCGACCCATCGCCGCTGGGTGGGGTGTTCACCGTTGGGTCCAGGCTCGCTGGGCCGCGATCGCGACGTTCTGTTCCTGGCGCGCAGCACGGGCAGCAACCAGTATCTGGCCGACTACTTCCTCTGGCATGGCGGCGTGGTGAGTCGCTTCGCGGCCGTTGGCGACGCAGCACCC
Organism: Planctomycetota bacterium; assembly: GCA_016713175.1. Lineage (GTDB taxonomy): Bacteria > Planctomycetota > UBA1135 > UBA1135 > UBA2386 > JADJPQ01. The sequence continues at coordinate 260,762 of JADJPQ010000011.1, read as the reverse complement.
GGCGGCGCCACGATCGCGATGCTGGGCACCGAGAGCTTCGGCTTTGTCGATGGCACCACGGCGTTCGCCGGTCCGGTGCCGTCGATCAACGATTGTGATCAGGTGGCGTTCCGCATCCTCACCACCGGTGGGCCGGTCGGCGCCGGCGTCGTGGTGCGCACCAACGGCACTGACGCCTGGTACCTGACCGATGCGATGCAGACGCCGAACGGCGGCACCTACTTCGACTTCCAGGGTGCCGTGATCAACGCCCGCGGCGAGATCGCGGTGTTCGCCGACTACATGCTGAACGGCAATCCGACCGCCGGCTGGTTCGTCGGTCGTCCCGGCAGCTGGCGCAACGCGCTATCGTTCAACGAGCCGGTCGACGGCGGCCAGTGCATCGGCCTGGGTTTCTCGCGCGTGCCGATGACTCCGCTCAGCGACGACGGCGACCTCGTCGTGTGGTGCGACCTCGGCAACAGTCTCACACAGGGCCGCATCCTGATCTCGGCTGCCGACGGCTCCAAAACGGTGGTCGCGCGCCAGGGCAGCCCGACCGGCGTCGGCGGGTCCTACGGCATGATCGATGCGTGGCCGTCGATGAACAGCACGGGTCGCGTGTCGATCTCGGCTGGCTCGGCGGGTACGAACTGGTGGAGCGCGCACTTCACCGGCGTGCTGTGTGGTCCGGCGGTCGCGAGCAGCCCGTGCCGGTCGCCGGGCGATACCGTGCAGGTCGGCAATTTCGGCCCCGCGGGATCGAGCTTCCTGCTGTGCGTGTCGACCGCAGCGCAGAGCGTGCACGTGTCGGGGTTCGGCACGCTGCGGATCGGTCCGTCACCGATCGCGACGCTCACCGGAGTGACGCCGTATCCAGGACTGTCGGGACCGCACACGCTGTCGATCCCGATCCCGAACAACCCCGCGTTCGCGGGAGCGTCGCTGCACTTCCAGAGCCTCGCGCTGGGCGCGACGGGCATCCAGCTGACGAACCGCGCGACGACGTTGCTGCGATGATTCGGGCGCGGCTGCGGCTCCGGCCGCAGCCGTTGGCATGGACCGGCAGTCGCCAGCCTGGCTCGTGACGGCATGGCGTTCCCGTGCCTCCCCGCTGGCTACACCGCCGGTTACCATCGCGGCACTGCTGCAACCGAGTGCGGGGACCTCACGACATGACGCCGAAGTGCAGTTCGCTGATCGCGCTGATCGCGCTGTCGCTGATCACGTCGCTCACGGCGCAGGCCAGGCCCGCCGCGCCGGCGACCGAGGCCGAGGTGGATCGCATCGCCGTGCAGGTGCTGCTCGGCGTTGCGCGTGCAGCCGAGACCTCCAAGGACGGGCCGCGTGCGAAGGCGGTCTACGAGCGCATCCTGGACGACCACGAGCTCGAGAACCAGGTTGCGCGCACGGCGCTCGGCTATCGCAAGCAGCAAGGGGGGTGGCAGCCGGCAAGGAGCCGCGCTTCGACTACCAGGTGGCGAAGGCGGATCGGCCGCGGGTCGACGATGCGTGGCGTGTGACGGCGCAGAAGCTGGCCGACCTGCATCGTGAGTTCGGCCTGCAGATGCTGCCCAGGGACGCACTGGTACGCGGCATGCACGACCTCGAACAGGCGTTGTTCTTCGACCCGGAGGATCGCGTCGCCCACGAGCGTCTCGGTCACCAGGAGTTCGCCGGCATCCATGGCAGCGAGGAGCAGATCGCGTTCGTGCGGCGTGCTCAGGCGATCCGCGCCGGCGCTGCCGAGATCGCCAAGATCAGATTCGAAGTGGCGCCGATTCGGCACCATGCGCGGCCTGCCGCCCTTGCCGCACCGGATGTGCACACGCATCATCGGCCGGCGCCGAACGATCCGGATCCTACCTGGCTCGCTGCAGCAGCCGGGTGATGTTGTCTGAGCCAGTGTCGCTCATGGGTGCAGCCAAGCCCAAGGCCGCTCGATATGACACGAAGCCCCCGCGACGGGCAACCGAGGCGCGGGTGTCTTCCGACAATGAGAACCGGTCGCTGCAGCTGAGGTTGCAGTCGTCGACGGTGCGGCTCCCCACGACCTGCCCAGCCGCAGTAGCATGTCCGACCACGTGCCACCGAGTCCGCTGCACCGGTTCCTGCGCCTCGCATGCGTCCTCGCGATCGCTGCCGGCGCCGACGCGCACGCCCAGAACCAATGGGTTCTACATGGGGCGGGCACACCGCCGGCGCGTTACCTCGCGGCCATGGCCTACGACTTCGCGCCGGGCAACCTTGTGCTGTTCGGCGGCCTCAGCGGCGGGGCCTTCCCGACGATCCTCGCCGACACCTGGGTGCGGTCCGGCACGACGTGGACGCAGGGTGCTCCCGCAACGAGCCCGCCGGCGCGCATGGAACACGGCATGACCTACGACGTCACGCGACGCGTGGTCGTCCTGTTCGGCGGCTATGGAGCGTCCGGTCGCCAGAACGACACCTGGGAATGGCGCATGGGGAACTGGCTGCAGGTGAACACCGCGCACGCGCCGACGCCGCGCATCCGGTTCGCGATGGCGTGGCTGCCGGCGACTGGCGAGACCACGATCTTCGGCGGCGATGCGCAGGGTGCTCCGGGTCTGGGATCTCGGACGAAACCTGGGTCTACGACGGCGCCGACTGGCAGCAGCGGACGCCGGCCCACCGACCCCCGGCACGGCTGCTGGCGGCGATGGCGCTGGCAGCGAACGGCAGGCTCGTGTTGTTCGGCGGCTCGGCCGGCCCCTTCGTGTTCTTTGCCGACACCTGGTTGTGGGATGGCACGGACTGGACGCCGTGGACGGCGCCACCCGGCAGCTCGACGCCGACGGGGCGCACGTCGCACGGCATGGCCTTCGACATCGGGCTGGGCCGCACCGTCATGGAGAGTGGCTACTCGAGCCAACGCGACGTCACCTGGCTGTTCGACGACCGCGGTTGGCGGGCGGTGCCGATGCCGTCGGCCACCGTGCGCCAGCGCCACAATGCCGCATTCGCCTACGATGCCAGCGTCGGTCAAGTAGTCGCGTTCGGCGGTTGGGACGGGTCCCTCGTCCAGGCGGCGGACGACACGTGGGGCTATGCCGCCGGGTTTGCCACATGGTCGCCGTTCGGTGTCGGTTGCGCGGGAACGTCGGGCGTGCCGACGCTCGCAGTGACCACGCTGCCGTGGCTGCCGGGCACGCTGACGGTGCAGCTCGGCAACGTTCCGGCAACGCCGGGTCTGGGCGTGCTGGTTACCGGTTGGTCCGATCGTCAATGGTCGGGCGGCCCGCTGCCGTTCGACTTTGGGCCGCTGGGAGTGCCAGGGTGCCACGGCTTCGTGAGCCCTGATGCCCACCAGGCGTTGGCCACGAGCACGGGCACCGCGACCGTCCTGTTGTCGATCCCGGCCAGCCCGCAGCTGTTCGGCATGGCGTTCTACCAACAGGGAGTGGTGCTCGACGTGTCGGCCGCGGGCTTCGCGATGTCGCCGGCGGCGGAGGGCTTCGTGGGCAGCTGATGCCGCGCGCCCGGGCGTTGTCAACGGGCGGCCTGTTCGAGAAGCTGGCTCCATGCAAGCGACGCTGGAGTTCCTGGTCCTGCATGGCTACGCAGTCGTGTTCTTCTGGGTGCTCCTGTCCCAGGGCGGGTTGCCGCTGCCCGCGATCCCGTTGCTGATCGCTGCCGGCGCCCTGGCGGGATCGGGCCAACTCGACGTGTTCGCAATCACCAGCCTCGCCGTGGTCGCATCGTTGCTGAGCGACGCGGCCTGGTTCGCGTTGGGAAGGCGCAAGGGGGGCAAGGTGCTCCGCTTCCTCTGTCGCGTGTCGCTGGAGCCCGAGTCGTGCGTTCTGCGCACGCAACAGAGTTTCGCCCGCCGCGGCGCGCTGACGGTGGTGTTCGCCAAGTTCGTCCCCGGGCTCAGCACCGCCGCCCCACCGCTCGCCGGCATGGTCGGCATGCGCTGGTCGCGCTTCCTGTGGCTCGACGCTGCCGGCGCGCTGCTGTGGACCTCGGCCTTCGTGGTGCCCGGCTACGTCTTCAGCGACCAACTCGAACGGGTCGCCGCGAACGCTGCACTCACGGGTGCGTGGTTGCTCGGGATCTTCGGTGCCGTGATCGCGGCCTTCGTGTTGGCGAAAGTCGTGCGGCGCCAGCGGTTCTTGCGCCGGCTGCGCATCGCGCGCGTTGCGCCCGAGGAACTCCAACGACTGCTCGACAGCGACGAGCGGCCGTTCGTCGTCGACCTGCGGCACGGGATCGACTTCGACGCCGACCCTCGCGTGGTTCCAGGGGCCCTTCATTTCACGGTCGAGGAGATCGAACAGAACCACGCCGCGATTCCGCGCGACCGCGACGTCGTGCTCTACTGCACTTGACCGGACGAGGTCTCGAGCGCCCGGGTGGCGCTCCTGCTCGTGCGACGCGGCATCGTGCGCGTGCGACCCCTGCTCGGGGGTCTGGGTGGTTGGCGCGACCGCGGTTTGCCGTTGGTCGATGGCCGGCGGTTGCCGGCCTGAACTCACGACGCACCACCACCGGGGCAGCATAGCGAGGGTGCACGAGGTGGCAGGGAGGCGCGATGCGTTTGGTGGGATTCCTGTCACATCGGCGGGGGCTGACCGGCCTTGGAGGACGCGTTTCCTCCACCACCCACGATCCGAGGAGTCACCATGTCCGCTCACCTCCCCGCATGCGCCAGGTTGCGGCGCTGTGTTTCGCAGTTCCGCGCATCCGTGTCCGCTGCCCTGGTCTTGTTGCTCGGCGCAATCCGGCGGCAGCCCGTCGGCGTCGCCGTTGCCGGACTCGCCGCGGTCGCCGCGACGCAGACTCCGGTCGGGGCGCCCAGGTTCTGGGGCGCGCAGGACAACCGCACCGTCACGACCGGATACGACTTCAACAATCCGATCCGACCGGCAAGGGCACGGCTCGACTCGACCTTCCCTTCGTGGTACGTGCCGACCGGGACCGGCGTCACGTTCACCAACCTTGGTTGGGTGCAGAGCGTCGGCGGCCGCTTCGGCGGGTCGATGGCGTTGGTCGGTCCCGGCACCGGCAGACTCGAACTGCGACTCGACAACAAGGCCGCCGGAGTGCTGCTCAAGCGCTTCTGGGTCAGCTTCGAGAGCTACTCGTCGGATCCATCCGTGAATGGCGTCACCAACGTGCAGGTCTCGGCGGACAACGCCTCCCGCGTCGGTCACGTGGTGGTGTCGACGCAGGATCTCGAGACCTACACGCCCCCGAGCGGTCCGGTCGGCAGATGGACCAGATCGACCATGTTGGTCACGATCGACCCGTGTCCGGACTGGGAGAAGGTCACGATCGACGTTGCCGCGCCAACGCATGGCGAGGTCGCCTTCGACAGGATCGACGTGGCGGCTCACTGCGAGCCCGGAGTCGACTTCCGGATCACCTACACCCCGGCGATCACGCCGCAAACGGTCGCGCGTGAGGAGTTGTTCCGCCGCGCGGCACGGATGTGGTCGGAACGGCTGCGACCTCCGGCTGGCGTCCAGGAGATGCAGATCGAACTCGATGTCCACTTCGTGCCGAACCTGGGTGGTCTCGCGGGGCAGACGACCGCCTACGTCGAACAGGGAGGCCGACCGCACCGGGCGCGGATCTCCGTTCTGGACTCGCTGAACTTCTCGGGCCCCAACAACCCTGGGCAGATCGATGCCCTGACCGTCGTGCTGCACGAGATGGGCCACGCGCTGGGCCTGATCGACACGTCGCCGGTGGTGCGCCAGCGGATCAAGAGTGCCAATGGCCGGCACTATCTCTATGACGCCACGCGGCCACCGACGAGCGACCACGTCGCCGACGTGCTGCAGGAAGGCGGCTTGTTCGAGCACCTGCTGGATCGCGGTTGCCTGATGGGCAGGGGGATCGTCAGCGGCGAACGCCGGACGATCACCGAGAAGGACCTCGAAGTGCTGCGGCTGTTGCACCGCTACACGATCAGTCCCGTGGGCGCGACGCGTTCGTGGTCGCTCGGCCACTCCTGCGTGCAGCCAGGACCATTCGTGTTCCCGGACCGACAGCCGCTGCCCGGCCAGCGGTTCGGCCTCCAGTTCGGCGGCGCCGCTCCCGGCAGCTTCGGACTGGCGTTGTTCGGATTCTCGCACACGGACCATGGCAGCTTCGGCCTGCCGTTCTCGCTGCAACCCTTCGGTTCTTCCTGCGAGATCGCGGTGTCGCCGATGGTCGTGCAGTCCCTGCCGTTCGACGTGGGTGGCAACGCGCTGGTCGAGATCGACCTGCCCGCGGGGCCGGGCTTCCTGGGCGCGCGCCTCTATGGGCAGGCCCTCACGCTCGACGCCAGTGCGGCGATGCTGACCAGCAACACCGCCGAACTGCAGTTCGAGGCGACGTCGTTCCAGCGTGTCGATGGTTTCGACGTGCCGTTCCCGCGGCAGGATCTGGTCTCGAACACGCCCGTGGCGTTGCCCGGGGGGTGGGTTGCGCGCCGCGATCCACTCGGCGCCCATGGCGGTCAGCCAGGCTACGTCGAAGTCGTCAACGGCGTGCTGACCTATCGCGGCGGGGCCGCGACCAGTTCGGATGCCATGTTCCTCGATCTGCCGCTGTCCGGCATGCCGGCAACCTGGATGCTGCGCATGCGCGTCACCGCCGCCGGCGAGTGCTCCGCTCGCGGCCAGTTGCATCTGCGCGACCTGGGTGGCAGCGGCTTCCTCCTCGATGTCGGCCCACAGGGCAGGAACCTCAACGGCGTGGTCGTGCCGGACCTCGCGCTGGCCACGGACGTTCCCTATTGGATCGAGGTGCGCAACGGCCAATTGACCGCCGATCTCCGCGTCTGGCCGGTGGGCACGGAACGTCCGCTCGTGCCCGTGATGACGGCGGACGCGGTCGGCGCCCTGTCGACACTGCGCTTCATCGGCGCCAACTACTGCGCGCCGGCGATGCGCCTCGACTGGCTGCAGGTCTACAGCGATTGATCGTCAGGGTCCGGTCTCGCGACCCCGCCGCTACTGCCCGCGCGGCAGCCGTTCGCTCGGCGCTGTCGAACACCTGCCCCGCCACCAACCGCCGGGTCGCCGCACCGACCGCCTTCGCTCCACGGCGAACATGTTGGTGCGGGCGCGGGCGAAGCTGGCGGAGAAGCTGGACCGGTTGTCGGACGGTGCCATCGGATGACGCTGGGATCGCATGTGACGCTCGACTCATGCAACCGGGTACATGAGTGACACTCTTGTCGGGGCACATGGGTACACACTGCCGCACCAAGCGACCCTTGCGGAGTCGCTGCCCCAGCAGGACTCCACCACCAACCCCCATGAGTTAGCCCCCGCACCCTTCCGCAGAGGGGTGCGAGCGCTCCAGATCGCGAGGCGAAGATGAGGGAGCGCAGCCGAGTGGCAGGCCAGCAAGATGCGTGACGCGCGAAATGCGATGCATCGGCGGAGGGCCATCTGCGGCGCGTAGCTTGCCAGCCTGACACCGGCGGAGCGGCGACGGAGTGGCTGGCCGTGGCCTGCCGCCGGTGCGTTGCCGTCTCGTCGTCCGGGCGTCAGCGTCCGAGGTTCGCCACGGCCTTGTCCGCGGCCTCGAACCAGTAATCCGGCAGCCGGCGGCTGTGTGTTGCGACCGACTCCTGCACCGCCTGCATCAGGGCAGGCACCTGCCTCGGTTGCTTCTGGGCGACGAGGGTGAGCACCAGGAACAGGCACCGAGCCTGCTGGTAGTCCGGCTCGAGGCCGGGGAACTCGCCGCCCATCAGCGAAAGGACTGCATCCTTGGTCAGGTCGCGGCGGAACTGCAGCATGCCGGTGACCACACGCCGCTGCGCGCGGTTCACGCCGCGCACCGCCCACATGTTGTTGTGCGATCGGCCGATTTCGACCCGATCGGCGGCGGGGTCCAGCGCGGTTCGCCACGCGCGCGCCAGGAGCCAGCGGGGTTCACCCGGCAGGGTGTGCACGCGGTTCTGCGACTGGCGGCGCACTTCGTCGGGGAGGTCCGGCAGCGCAGCGAGGCTGGCCATCGCCGCCGCGGTGTCGTCGCCGTGGGCTGCCTCCAGGCGGGCGACAACCTCGGTGACCTGCGAGCGCACCGAACGTGCGGCTTCCAGGTTCGGCAGTGCTTGCCGAGAGAAGTCTTTCGCCAGCCAACCGAGTTGACCGGCCGACGTCGCGAAGAGGATGCGGTCGCCTTCGGCGTCGAACCTGGCACGGGTCCAGCCCGAATGCACCCTTTCGGAGAAGACCTCGACGCAGCGCACGGGGTCCCAGAGTTTGACCAGGCCATCTCGCCCCGCGGTCAGCAAGCGCCGGCCATCGGGGCTCCGATGGATGTCCTGGACGCCGTGCCCGTGTGCCATGAGCTCGACCAGCTTCCGGCCGGATGCGACGTCGAACACACACAGGAAGCCGTCGAGCCCGACCGTGGCAAGTCGCGTGTCGTTGGCGAAGAACGACATGGACCGTACCGTCCCGTGGGCGGGCTCCCTCGTGCCTCCAAGCGGCACGCCGCTCGCCGCGTCGACGAAGGTCAATTCGCGCCCCCGCGCCAATGCCAGGCGGCTGCCGTCCTGCGCGAATGCCCAGTAGTCATGGCGCAAGGGCTCGGACCAGACCACCGATGCCTCCGGCCATCGCAAGCGTGCCACGTTCCGCCCGGACGAGCTGACGAACAGCGAGTCGCCGGCCGGTGCGAACACCAGCGATGTCGGTTGCATCGGCACCGACAGCCGGCGCCGCACGGTGAGGTTCGGCAGCTCGAACACGGTGAGTGGCCAGGTACCCTGGTCGGCTTCGAACGGTATGCCCAGCAGTTCGCTCGCGGGGGTGAACACGACGTTGCGCACCCGCGGCTCCAGCAGCACGCCGACCTGCTCCATCGTGTGGGCATCGTGGATGCGCGGCACCCGATCGGAGCCGTGGCTCGCCAGCCAACGACCGTCACGACTCGGGGCCACGAAGTTGCAGTCCCTGCCGTGCACGAGCCGTGAGGTGTGCGGCGTCGGGAGTTCGAGGTCGTACACCCGCACCGCGAGATCGCGGTAGCCACACACGACCCTGTACCCCGAGGGATCAAAGGCCACGCAGGTTACCTTGCCGCCGCCTGCCGCGGCATGCAGCACGCGCTGGTAGTCGACCGTGCGGAAGACTCGGAGTCCGTCGTAGCCCAGTGCGGTCGCCAGGTGCTCGCCGTCCGGGGAGAAGGCCACGGCATAGGGACTTCCGGGCAGTGCCCTCGTCACCTGGCCGGATTCCGTGTCCACGAGCCAGATCGTCTCGGCGAGGCCGACCGCGACTAGCGGCTGAAGTGGGTGGTGGGCGATGGCCCGTGTCGCTCGACCGGAGAGTTCGCACAGCGTGCGGCGCGAGCCGGACTCCAGGTCCAGATGCAGCAGTGTGGATCCGGCGGTCAGGATCACCGCATCGCGGTTCGGCTCGAAGGCGATCGAGTCGATCACTTCGTCGAACTCGAAGTGGCCGAGACGTTCCTGGGTCGCGAGGTCGAGCACGATCAGCTCGCCCGACGTGAGCCCAACTGCGCAGCGTCGTCCGGAGGCGTCGGCAGTGAGCGACCGCGGGGTCGACGGCACGCCCAGCCGGGCCTTGTGCTGCAGCGGATCCACCGACCACACTTCGACACTGCGGCCGAACTCGGGCACCCAGGCGAACGTGTCGCCGCCGGGGCCGAACACGAACGGGCGGAAGCCAGACTCGTCGGGGCCCTTGGCCGCGGCCAGCAGGGCGCCGGTCGCCAGGTCCCAGACGCGCATGCCCGCCTCACCGGTCGCCACGACGCGGCGGCCGTCGGGGTGGAACCGCACGTTGACCGAGATGTCGTAGTTGGTCTTGAGTGCGGACGCTCCGGCGACGCGCCAGAAGCAAGTGCTGGTGTCCAACTGCGCTGCGACGTGGTGCCATTCGAACTCGCGCAGCGGCTCCGGTACGGTCTCAAGCAGCTTGCGGGCGGTCGGGGCGTCGCCGCGTTGCAGGGCACCTTGTGCCGCGGCCACCGCGCTGACGTTGGCGGCGAACTCGGTTTCCACGCGCGCGTCCTCGGCGTGGGCATAGGCACGCACTGCCATGGCGAGGCCGACCGACAGCGCCACCGCCGTGCCGACTGCACCCGCAACCAGAGTCCGGTGGCGCCGCACGAACTTGCCGAGCCGGTACGTCACGCTGTCACGGCGGGCGGCGATCGTCTGGTGGGCCAGGTGCCGCCGCAGGTCGAGGCCGAGCGCCTCCGCGGTGGGGTAGCGGCGGGCCGGGTCGACTGCGAGTGCCCGCAGCGCGATCACGTCGATGTCGCCGGTGAGTTCGCGGTGCCGCGTCCTGGCGACACATCGCGAGGGGGGCGGCAGCGTGCCGCGGAGCACACTGGTCTCGACCTCGTGCAACGGCGTCTCCGGTGCGAACAGCGGCTGGCCGGTCGAGAGTTCGTGCAGTATCGCACCCAGCGCCCACACGTCCGTGAACGTGCCGACATGGGCGCCGGTGAACTGCTCGGGTGCCGCATAGCGCGGCGTCATGAGGCGCTCGCCGGTGCGGGTCATCGAGTGCTCGTCCTGCTCGAGCAGTTTTGCGATGCCGAAGTCGAGCAGCTTCACGGTGCCGTCGGCCTTGACCAGCACGTTGGCGGGCTTGAGGTCGCGGTGCACCACGCCCTTCTGGTGGGCAGCAGCGACGGCATCACAGGTCTGCACCAGCAGCTCGAGCCGCGCCCGCAGCGGTAGTGAGCGAGCGAACTCGTCGATCGGCGAGCCGGCGACGTACTCCATGGCCACAAATGGGCGGCCATCGTCGCACGTGCCGCCGTCCATCAACCTCGCGATGCCCGGATGATCGAGGTCCGAGAGGATGCGCTGCTCACGCTGGAAGCGACGCACCATGGTCCCGGTGTCCATGCCGAGGTGCAGGACCTTGACGGCGACCTGCAGCGTGAAGCCGTCGTGGTGGCGCAAGGCCCGCCAGACCGATCCCATGCCGCCGCCGCCGATGCGCTCGAGCAGTTCGTAGCCGTCGATGCGCGGCGCGCCAGAGGCGACGAGGCCGTCGCGCAGCCGCTGCGGAACGGATTCGAGCAGGAAGTCGGGTGACGGGTCGTGGGCGAGCAGCGATTGGACCTCCCGGCGCAGGCCTTCGTCGCCGCCGCACTCGCGGCCGAGGAACTCCGCTCGGACCGCAGGCGGTAGCCTCGCCGCGCGCTCGAACAGGTCCTTGATGCGCTCGTTCGACACCGGTGCCTCCGCGTCACCAAGCGTCGGCGTCGCCGGTGCTTCGATGGACTCCGATGTAGGGCCTCATGCACCGGCCTCGCCGGCGAGGTGGCGGCGCAGCCAGGCACGAGCGATGCGCCAGTCCCGGGACGCCGTAGCGACCGAGATGCCGAGCTCGGCCGCGGCATCCTCTTCGGACAGACCGCCGAAGAACCGGAGCTCGACGAGTTGCGCCGCACGTGAGTCCCATTCCGCGAGCGCGACCAGGGCGGCGTCGAGGTCGAGCACGTCGAACGAGTCGTCGTCCTGGGCGATCAGCAGATCGGCGTGGCCGCTCGGCAGGCTGCTGCCGCCGCCGCGTTTGACCGCTCGCTTGTGCCGCGCGTAGTCGATGAGCACGCTGCGCATCACCTTGGCGGCATAGGCTCCGAACGCGCGGCGATCGATCGGAGAGGTCCTGCTGCCTGAGGCCAGCCGCAGCCAGGCTTCGCTGACCAGCGCCGTCGCCGACATCGTCGCGTTGCCGCTGTTCTGACCGAGGCCGCGAGCGATCGCGTGCAGCTGTCGATAGACGGTGGTCCCGAGCTGTTCGATGTCGGCGGCGCTCCCGTTGCGAGCCGACACCAAGATCTCCGAGAGGGGCCTGTCCATCGCAGGCGATTGTGCCCGGACCCTCGGCGCTGCCCAGCCCCGGCGGCCGGAATGTCCGGGAATCGGTGCGCGGCCCCGATGCCAAGGCGCCTGCCCGGCGGTGGTCTTGGGGGCTACGACCGGCGCCGGTCCCTTGCACTGGGTCAACACGTCGTTCCTTGGTCCATCGCGAAGCCTCGAGGTCGTTCTTCATGGCGGCCGTCTGCGCGTCTGCATGGTCGGGTCGGTTGCTGTTCGGCTGAGTTGGGCCGTGCACGCGGCGCTCCTGGAGACGTCGTTTCCGCAGCCGAGACCTCATCGCAGTGCACGACGAACCGCAAGACGCCGCCGGTGGCCGCGCTCAGGCGCGCACCTGGTGGTTGCGCAAGCTCTCCCGCAGCTCGCTGGCGATCCACTCGAGTTCGTCGCGACTCCGCCCGACCAGGATGGTGCAGGCCCGACGGTGGCGAGCCTCGATCGACAGTTCCCATAGATAGTCGCCGGCTTCCAGGTCCGACCTCACGACCGTGATGGCCATCACCTCGCCGGCGGCCCAGTCTTCGCGTCTGGTGCGCAAGGGTGTGACCTGTTCCAGCATCAGGCTCCCGTCGACGACGGTGAGCCGGACACGCCGCCGTGCGAGCGTGAATCCGACGGCGGCCATTGCGACACCGCCGACGGCCAAGGTCACCCCGCCCAGCGGCAGGACGAAGGCGTCGGGCTGTTGGTCAGGAGGCAGGAACACGGACAGCATCACCGCCCCCCCGCCCCCCAGAGCGACGAGCGCGACGGCCACCCATAGGAACGATGCCGCGGGTCCTCGAAGACCCATCGGGGGGACCAAGACCGTGAGCCCCTTCGGGTGCCGATCGACGACCGCTTCGCTGTCCACCGGTTGCGTCACGTCAGCCTCCGTCGACAACCGCTCCGGGGCGCGAGATTCCGTTCGGACGAACACACCCGGTTTGCCGATTGCCTCGGCCAACCGTTTGGCGACGTCCGCCAGCAGCCGATGCGGGTGGTCGCAGGCGGTCTGGGTTGCGGGATGCCGAGCCGTCCTCGCCTCGGCAGGACGAGCCGGACCCCGCTCGCGGTGGTCTCCTCCGTGAAGCTCACTGAGTGCATGGCAAGAGTCTGGCGGTTCTCCAACCGTGAGGACACGGTCCCCGAACGATGGAACTGGCTCTGCCACTGGTCGGGCGCCGTCGAGCCGCGGCCGTTGCTGTCGTCGGCTCCCACGGAGGCGGCCGAGGCCCGTTCCCCTTGCGTGCCTCAGTAGGTGCCGATGGTCGCGCGCAGCGCGTTTGTGCTCGACACGGCGACCACGTTCGCGTTCGCGTCGAGTTCGAACGTCAAGACGAAGTGGTGGAACACCTGGCCGGGCAGAGACACACCGACCGGCAGGTGTACCGCCGAGTCCAAGGTGCTCGCTGTGGACGCGCGCAGCGTGTAGAGGGCCGAGTCCGACCAGAAGACGCAGCCGGGCAGCCCCTGCGGCAACACGACCGAGATCGGCAGCGACAGCTGCGCGAAGCCGTAGATCGAGAACACCAGCGCCAGCGGCGGCATCCCGGTCGCGCGGCTGCGGAACGAGGCTCCGAGCCAGGGCAGCGACAGCTCGGTCAGCTGGTTCAGGCCGCCGGCGCCGACACAGCCCGTGCCGTAGTGGGTCACCGTCGCCGGGCAGGTCGAGCCGAGCTGGTGCACGTGGTTGCCCCGTGGGCCGGTGGTCGTGAAGGAGCCGGCGAACAGCAACCCGTCGCGCCCGGCGAGCAAGCGATTGACGGTTCCACCCTGGACCTGGTGGTTGACTGCCGACCACGCGGTGCCGTTCCAGCGGGCGATACCACCACTTGTGTGGACGCCGCCGGCGGTGCTGAAGACACCGCTCACGACGAGGTCGCCGTTTGGCAGTACCTCGAGTGCGGTACCGTACCCGTTGAGCCCCGAGCCGAGGCTGGACCAAGCAGTGCCGTTCCAGCGAGCGATGCCGTTGGCGGGGGTCCCGCCCGCGGACGTGAACGGGCCCGTCGCAACCAAGGTTCCGTCCGGCATGACTACCAGTGCGTTCACCTCCCTGGAAGAAGCTGACGGGGACGACATGCCGGTGCCCAACGAAGACCAGGATGACCCGATCCATCGTGCCACCCCGCCGAGCTGGACCCCGCTCGAGCTCATGAAGACGCCAGCGGCGATCAGATCGCCATTCGGCATCACGGCGAGGTCGCGCACGGTGTCGGAGGAGTTGCCGATCGACATGGCATGCCAGGCCTGGCCGTCCCAACGGGCGACGTTGCTGGTGATGACTCCACCCGCTGATGCGAAGTTCCCGCCCGCAACGAGATTGCCGTTGGGCAAGGCGGCAAGGCAATACACAAGCGCCCTCCCCCCGGAGGTATCCCGCAGTCCGTTGCCCAGTGCATGCCAGGCCTGGCCGTCCCAGCGCGCGATCCCGAACACACTCTGGCCGCTGATCCTCGTGAAGTTGCCCACGGCTACCAGATCCCCCGACGCCAGCTCCAAGAGGTCGAGGATGAAGCCGTCGCTGCCGGAGTGAGGCTGCGACCAGGACTGGCCGTTCCACGTCGTCAGATGTGGGCGGGAGCTGCTCGGCGTCATCGCCGCCACGATGTGGCCGTTGCCACGCATCGTGAGGGCGGTCACCGGCGCAGCCAGGGAGCCGAGGCCAGTCGTCACCGCGGACCAGCCCTCACCGCGCGAGCGCAAGCGTGCGACCGCATTGGCGGGCAGCCCGCCTGCCTGCGTGAAGGAACCGCCGAGAACCAGCGTTTCCCCGTCGGGGGCCTTGGCCAGAGCACTCACAGAGCCATTGGTTCCCGGCACGACGGGCACCCAGGTGCTGACCTCGTAGCGCGCGAGGCGCTGCGTGGGGACGCCGCCGGCTCCCGTGAGGCTGCCGGCCACGACGATCGCCCCGGAAGCGAGTTGCTCAAGGCCGAAGACGGTGCCCACGACGCCGACTCCGAGCGGTTGCCACGAGCTGGTGAAGCGCACGATACCGTTGCCGGGCGCCCCGTTGGCGGTCGTGAACGAACCACCGACGAGCAGACTGCCGTCCTGAAGGTGCAGCAGGGAGAACACGCTGCCCGAGCTGCCGACGAGGCCGCCGCCGACCGGTGCCCAGAAGGCACCGTTCCAGCGGGCGACGCGGTCTGCGGCGGAGCCGCCGGCCGTCGTGAACGAGCCGCCGGCCACCAGGCTGCCGTCGGGTGCCACCGCGAGTGCGTAGACGTTGCCGTTGACGCCAGCGCCCAGCGCCGACCAGGCCGAGCCATCCCAGCGGGCGATGCGGTTCACCGGCAGGCCGCCGGCCATCGTGAACAAGCCGCCCGCCACGAGGTCGCCGTTGGGCATTCGCACCACGGCATTGACTTCCCCGTTGGTGCCGGACCCGAACGACGCCCAGGTGCTGCCGTTCCACCGCGCGATGTTGTGGATGGTCGCTCCGCCGGCGTTGTTGAAGGTGCCGGTGACGACGAGGTCCCCCCCGGGCAGTTCGAGCAGGTCGCTCACTTGGGTTGCGAAGAAGTGGGACACGCCGCCACCGAGCGAGTACCAGGCGACTCCGTCGGTCCGAGCCACGCCCCCAGGCACTTCGCCGCCGCCGACGACGACATCGCCGTTGGCCATGTGGACGACGGCTCGCACACTCGGCGGCGTGAGGCCGGTCGGGAACAGCGACCAGGCTGGTGTGTAGGACGCCAGGCGGGCGGCCGGCATGCCGTTCGCCGTGGTGAAGTTGCCACCGAAGTAGGTGCTGCCGCCGGGCATGGTCGCGACGGCGGAGACGTAGTCGTCGACACCGCCTTCGATCGCCGACCACGCACTGCCCGTCCATCGGGCCACCCGGCTGGCCGGCGCCCCACCCGCGGCCGTGAAGTGTCCGCCGACCAGCAAGTGGTTGTCGCCGATGACTGCGACATCTTCGACCGTGTCGTTCGTGCCGGTGCCGACCGCGTGCCAGGTCGTGCCGTCCCAGCGTGCCACGTTGCTCACCGCGGTGGCTCCCGCGGATGCGAAGCGCCCAACCGCCACGACGTCGCCGCCGGGCAGGACGGCCATGTCCAGGACGTAGGCGTTGAGATACGTGCCGGGTGTTCCGAGGCCCGGGCCGAGAGCGGACCAGGTCGTGCCGTTCCACCTTGCGACGCGGTTGGCGGGGTTGCCGCCCGCGGTCGTGAAGTACCCGCCTGCAACCAGGTCGCCGCCTGGAAGAGCAACGAGGGCGTAGGGCTGGGTTTCGAGCCCCGACCCCAACGCGGACCAGGTCGACCCATTCCAACGCGCGACCTTCCGTGCAGGCACACCCGACACGCTGAAGAAGTCACCGCCGATGACGAGGTCCCCGTTGGGCATCGCGATGATCTCATTGACGATCGCGTTGGCGGTGCCGAGGGTCGTCCACGAAGTGCCGTTCCACTGCAGTACCGAGCGATTGGTGGCCAGGACGAGGCTGCCGTTGGCGAGCGTCGTGATCTTGGGAGAACCGCCGAGCACCGGCGGCAGGTCCCCGAGGGTGGCCCAGGTGCGCGTCGACGGATCGTAGGTAGCGACCTGGTTGGTCACGACGTTGCCAGCGGTGGCGAAGTGGCCGGCCCCGACGAGGCGCGGCGCCAACGGGCCAGGGCCGTCCGGATCCCACGGCTGCAAGTCCGTCACGCGACCGTCGGTGCCGAAACTGGTGTCCGCCAGCCACTCGGGCGCACACTGGCCGGGAGAGGGGGCCGCAGTGGTCAGCAGGACGAGGGCGGTGAGGAGCATGCACGGGGGACGACTTGCCAGCATGACCTCCAAGACGTAGGCCCGCCGGGGAAGACATCACGGCAATCGCCTCGATTCGCCGGTCGTGGTGCATGGGTGTCCAGCCGTGGGGCGTCTGGAGACTCGCGGGCTGCCGGGGCCAGGTCGTTCACCGTTTGGGTGAGGTGCCGCCGGGTCTGCTGCCGTCTTCCTGGGCGACGCATGACAACTCCTCCACTCCGTGTCTTCGCCGTTCGCATGCTCGCTGCGCTGTTCGCCGTCGGGGCGACCGGGCAGGCGCCTTCGGTGCACTCCGTCGAGGAACTCCAGATCAGTGATCATGCGATCATCGAGGCGTCGAAGGGTGTGGCGCTGCAGGACCTGATGGTGTTCTTCGCTCGGCCACGCGGCAACCCGGGTCCCAACGATCGGTGGTCGCTCGGGGTGACGGACGGCTCGGTGCACAGATCGATCAAGGACGTGCCGACGTCGAATCCGGGGCCGGCGCCCCTCGCCGCTCGGGTCCATGACTGCGTGATCTTCGGCATCGACCATGCCGACGGCACGAGCGATGTGTGGCGCACGGACGGAACCGCCGCGGGGACGCGGCGCATCCTGCAGGGTTACGGGGTCTCTTCGGTGCCGGATCGATGGCACGGGGGGGCATGGATCGTCTTCGGCGCCAAACGAGGTACTCGCTCCTACCTGTACCGCACCGACGGCACGACCGTCGCCTACGTCGGCACGATGCGACCGAGCCACTTGACGGCCGTGGCATGGCAGAGCGGGGCCGCGACTCGCTACCTGACCTTCTACGCGTCGCCTGGGACCGCCTCGGACCCACAAGCGATCCAACCCCACGTCGTCGAATCGCTGCCGTCCGGCACTACCAGCCCGCGTGTCGTACGGGATCCGGTGAACGGACCCGCCCTGTGGTTCGACGCGCCGCCCGAGAGCACCGGCTTCGCGACCTGGGTCGAGCCGGTCTCGAAGGACCTCTACCTCGCGACGGTTGCGACCAGCGGGGGCATGGGATCCGAGATGCGCCGGTTCCGCTGTCCGTTCGCGGGATCGAGCTTCACGTTCCTGCCGACTGGCGAAGTGGCCCCCGGCGCGGCCAGCGCCCTGCCGCGCGACCTGGTGGTTCGTGGTGACGAGGTGCTCTTCTCCGCGGAGAACGTCGCGCTGGGGCGCGAGCTCTGGCGGCTGTCCTTCGCGAATGGGCAACTGACACCGACGGACTTGCAGGCCGGGTTCCAGGGGTCGACGCCGCGCGGTCTCTTCGCCGTGCCCGCACTCGGCGGTGGACCGCTGCCTGACATCTGGTTCAGCGCCTTCGCGGCGGGCGTCGGCCGTGAACTGTGGCGCCATGACGGCACCGCGGCTTCGTTGGTGGTCGACGCAAATCTGTTTGGCGACAGCGACCCGGAGGTCCTGGGTCATGCCGACGGGCGGGTATTCTTTGCTGCCACCGACGTGTTCTTCCACGGGCGAGAGTTGTGGCGCAGCGACGGCACGACGGCTGGAACGGCCATGGTCTACAATGTCGCGGCGCATCACTCGTCGGACCCCAGGGCCTGCGGCGTGCTCGCCGTCGGGGGGAACGAGTTCTTGCTGTACTCGGCCGCCACCAGCTTCACTGGCTCCGACCGCCTACTCCGAGCCAACGCGGCCACGGCCGCACCAACCCCCGTCCCCTGGCTCTCCTTGTATTGGGCGAGGGGCACCGATCTGCGACCGATGCGGGAGGCCGTTGGCGGCGGAACCGCTCGTTGGGCCGACGGCCGAGCCCTGATCCTGGGGACCGAAGTCACGACGTTCTTTAATATCGACAAGAGGGACACTGTGCTGTGGCTCGCCGACGGCAGAGCAGGTCAGGTCACTCTGCTGGCACCGCCCGGGACACTGGTCGGGCAGGATGAAGAGGACCCTACGGCGATCTGCTTCGACGACGGCACGGCCCTGATCCTGGCGAACTCGAACCACTACGGCCGCCCCCGGCTGTTCGTGACCGACGGGACGGCTGTCGGGACGCGGCACGTGGCGACGGTCCCGGTGCCCGGAACTGCCTCACAGTGGCCCAAGGCCTTCGGGTTGATGGAGTTTGGTGACGGAGTGTACTTCGGGACTCCCGAAACCCCCACGGCCATCGGAACAGCCGCCAAGATCTGGCAGACGACTCGCGCCGGCGCGGCGCCGCAGGCCGTCGTCGGTGCAGCGCAGGGCATCCGAAACATGCAGGACTGGACCGTCGTCGGCGACCGGATCTTCCTCACGGGAGAACGCGTCGACGGCAGCACCGGCCGCGAGCTGTGGGTCTGGCAGCCGCCCGCAGCGCCGACGCTCGTCGCCGACATCCGGCCTGGAGCCGCGGGGTCGAGTCCCGCGTCGCTGGTCGCGTTCCGCAACCGCTGCTTCTTCACCGCCGACGACGGGGTGCATGGCCGTGAGTTGTGGGCGAGCAACGGGCTCGCCAGCGGCACCTTCCTGGTGCGCGACGCGAACCCCGGCCTCGGCAACGGTGCAGCCGGACCGCTGGTCGACGTCGGCACGCTCGTCTACGCCGGCAACGACGGCGTGCACGGCAGCGAGCCCTGGCGGTCGAGCGGTGTGCAGGCGGGTACCGCGATGATCGCCGACTTGTATCCGGGCCCCTTGGGCAGCTCGATCGGCTCGATCACTCCGGTGCACGTCGGCGTCGTCGCCTGCACTGCGCACGACGGTGTGCACGGCCTCGAGCTCTGGCGCATCGACACCACGACTGGGGCGACGCTGTTCGATCTGCGTCCGGGCGCGTTCAGTTCGAACCCCAATGGTCTCGTCTGGTCGACTCGCCACCTGTTCTTCTGGGCCGACGATGGCGTGCACGGTCGCGAGCCGTGGTACGCGTCGTGGATCGACTTCCAGAGCGTGGCGATGGTCGCGGACCTGGCGCCGGGAGGATCATCCTCGATGGCCATAACCGCGAAGCCGATTCCAGCCGGCCGCCACGTGATGTTCCCCGCGTGGGCGAACTCGGGCAGCAACGAGCTCTGGGCGGTCGACATGAGCGGCGCCAGTTCGCCGATCGGCGACTCGTGCGTGCGGCCGTTCCAGACCTTGCGCCTGCGATCGACGGCGCCGCGGCTTGGCCAGGGGCTGACGTACTGGGTGTTCGAACCGGGCGTTGGCGCGCCGGCGACGACGCTGATGTCGCTGGTGCCGGCAGCTCCGGGACCGGTGAACTTGCCGAACGTGTCCTGCCCGGTCTGGGTCGATCCCGCCTCGGCGGTCGTCGTCGACTCGTTCGTGACCACGGGCAACTTCGTGCGCACCGTGACGGTACCCGCGGCGTTGGCCCTGCTCGGCACCGTGGCGCGCATGCAGGTGCTGCTCGACTACCCGCCCAACCTGGCGACGAACGGCCTCGAACTGGTCGTTGGCAACTGACTCCGCGTTCGTCGGCAGCGGCGCGGGACCCGAGAAAATCGCGTGCCGACGACGTGCAGGCGCTGCTGCTGGCGTCTTGCTCCCCAACATGATCGTTGCACGCAAGATCACTCTGGGCGCCATCTGGGGCCTGGCTCTCCTCGGTGGGTCGGCCCGCGGGCAGGCGCCAGCGGTGCATTTCGTCGCCGATCTGCTGCCGTCGGCCGTCGATGGTGACACCAACCCGTCCGTCGGCACGGTGCAGAAGGACTGGCTGCTGTTCTTCGGGCGTCCTGGGACCAGTTGGATGCCCTACACCAGCGACGGCACATTCAGCGGCACGAGCCGCTTGCCCAATTCGATCCCCATCGCCCTACCGCCGTTGGCTGCGCGGGTCGGTGACCGGGTGATCTTCGGCGCGGCGACGTCGGCCTTCTCGGGGGACGTGTGGTCCACCGATGGCACGGCAGCAGGCACGCGACGGATCTTGGCGGGTTACACGTTGGCGGCGGTGCCGGATCGCTGGCACGGTGGGCCGTGGATCGTGTTTGGGGCGAGCAATGGCTCCCGTACCTATCTGTTCTGGACCGACGGCTCGTGGTGCAACCTGGTGTCAGGCGCCGGGACGGCCCCGAGCCACCTCACGGCTTTGGCGTGGCAGAGCGGCACGCAGACCCGCCATCTGACCTTCTTCTCATCGCTGTCGCCGTACCTCTCCAGCATCGGGCGCGAACCCTATGTCTTCGAACTCGGCCCCTCGGGCGCGGCGACTCTGCAGCTCGTGCACGATCTTTGGCCCAGCTTCGGATCGGGCTTCGTGGCCCCGAACGACAGCACCGGCTTCGCCACCTGGGTCGAGCCGACCTCGCGGGATCTCTACGTCGCGACGATCGGCAACGACGGGGTCACGGGCAGCGAGGTGCGCCGATTGCGGCGGCCGTTTTCGACGTCCGTCTTCACACTCGAGCCGTCCGCCGAGGTGGCGCCCGGTCCAGGTGGTGCCGCACCGCGCGATCTGGTGGCCCGCGGCGGCGACGTGTTCTTCACGGCGACGAACGCCGCGCTGGGGCAGGAGCTGTGGCGGATGTCGCTCGCGAATGGACAACTCGCGTCGCTGGACCTCGAGCCCGGGCCGCTCGGCTCCGCACCGCAGGACCTCGTCGCGATGCCGTCGTCGGCCGGACCATTGCCGGACCTCTGGTTCAGTGCCGAGGTCTCCGGGCCCGGACGTGAATTGTGGCGGCACGACGGAACGTCGGCCGCCATGCTGGTCGACGCCAATCCCGGGGAAGGCAGCAGTCGTCCAAAGGTCTTGGGACACGCGGATGGCCGCGTCTTCTTCGCCGCCGAGAATCCGACTTCGGGCCGTGAGTTGTGGCGAACCGACGGCTCGCCCGGTGGTACGAGCATGGCGTTCGACGCGGTACCGGGGCTTGGTTCGTCGGACCCGAAGGTGTGTGGTGTGCTCACCGTTGGGGCGACCGAGTCCCTGCTCTATGCGGCCGACTCGCCGTTCGGCCGTGAACTGCATCGTGCGGACGCATCGACGGTGACGCCGGTGTTGGTGCGCAACCTCACCAACTCGATTCTGTCCTCGAGTCCACGCGCCGTGGCAGGTGCGGGGGCCGGTGGGGTGACCGCGCGGTGGTCGGATGGGCGTGCGTTGATCCTGGCATCCTCGCCACCCTCGACCTCGCCGTCCTGGTCGCTCTGGGCTGCCGATGGCCAGTCCGGCATCGCCACGCAGTTGTTGGGACCCGGGTTCCTGCCGTTGCCCGAGACGCCCCAGGCGATCGCCTTTGGCGACGGTACGGCGCTGCTCCTGGTGAACTACGGCTCGCTATCGAGTGCGAATCCGAGTCTGTACGTCACCGATGGCACTCCGGCCGGCACGTCGTTGGCCAGGACGTTGCCCGTGCCAGGCATTCAGAAGCCGAGAGTGTTCGGGCTGATGGAGTTCGGCAACCGGGTCTACTTCGGGATTCCCGCAAGCTCCGCCGAGTCCGGGCTCGCCCAGATGATCTGGAGCACGGACCGAACCGGGGCTTCGTTGCAGGCGGACGTCATGCCCGCCCAGGGCCTCCGGAGGATGGCGGACTGGACCGTCGTCGGCGACCGCATCTTCCTCACGGGAGAGCGCGTCGACGGCAGCACCGGCCGCGAACTGTGGGTCTGGCAGCCGCCCGCCGCGCCGACGCTCGTCGCCGACATCCGGCCTGGAGCCGCGGGGTCGAGTCCTGCGTCGCTGGTCGCGTTCCGCAACCGCTGCTTCTTCACCGCCGATGACGGTGTGCATGGCCGTGAGCTGTGGGCGAGCAATGGGCTCGCCAGCGGCACGTTTCTCGTGCGAGACGCGAACCCCGGCCCCGGCAGCGGTGCGGCCGGCCCTCTGGTCGACGTCGGCACGCTCGTCTATGCCGGTAACGACGGGGTGCACGGCAGCGAGCCCTGGCGGTCGAGCGGCGTGCAGACGGGGACAGCGATGATCGCCGATTTGCGTCCCGGCCCCTTGGGCAGTTCGATCGGGTCGATCACCCCGGTGCACGTCGGCGTCGTCGCCTGCGCGGCGGACGACGGTGTGCACGGCCGCGAGCTCTGGCGCATCGACACCACGACTGGGGCGACGCTGTTCGATCTGCGTCCGGGCGCGTTCGGTTCGAGCCCTACTGGTCTCGTCTGGTCGACCCGCCACCTGTTCTTCTCGGCCGACGATGGCGTGCACGGTCGCGAGCCGTGGTACGCGTCGTGGATCGACTTCCAGAGCGTGGCGATGGTCGCGGACCTGGCACCGGGCTTCGAATCCTCGACGAGCAGTTTGCCGGCGATTCCTGCTGGCCGCCACGTGATGTTCGCAGCGGACGAGAAGGTGACGGGCAGAGGCAATGAGCTCTGGGCGGTCGACATGAGCGGCGCCAGTTCGCCGATCGGCGACTCGTGCGTGCGGCCGTTCCAGACCTTGCGCCTGCGATCGACGGCGCCGCGGCTCGGCCAGGGGCTGACGTACTGGGTGTTCGAACCCGGGGTTGGCGCGCCGGCGACGACGCTGATGTCGCTGCTGCCAGCAGCTCCGGGACCGGTGACGTTGCCGAACGTGTCCTGCCCGGTCTGGGTCGATCCCGCCTCGGCCGTCGTCGTCGACTCGTTCGTGACCACGGGCAACTTCGTGCGCACCGTGACGGTACCCGCGGCGTTGGCCCTGCTCGGCACCGTGGCGCGCATGCAGGTGCTGCTCGACTACCCGCCCAACCTGGCGACGAACGGCCTCGAACTGGTCGTCGGCAACTGAAGGAGCCCCCATGAACTACAA
The DNA here is from genome assembly GCA_016713175.1 of Planctomycetota bacterium. GTDB lineage: Bacteria > Planctomycetota > UBA1135 > UBA1135 > UBA2386 > JADJPQ01. The sequence continues at coordinate 237,507 of JADJPQ010000011.1, read as the reverse complement.
CCGAACCCTCTTCCTCGCGGTCGTGGCGGCGATGTCGATGTCGATGTCGCAGGCGCTGGCCCAGAACTGCTTCCACGCACCAGCTCCGGGCATAGCCCTCGGCAGCGGCACCGACGTCGTGCTGCCGATGCAGTCGATCGGCTTCGCGTTCCCGCTCCAGGGCAGCACGTTCACGGACCTGCACATCTCCGACCACGGCATCGTGTTCCTCTCGAACGGCGGGGTGCCGTCACCGCCGTCGTCCGGCGATCCTCTGCTGTTCTCGCCGTCGGGTGCAAACCTCGTGTCCGGGTCGCCGATGATCGCGGCGCTCTGGACCGACATCGTGGCTGCCGGAGCCACTTCGCAGATCTGGCTGGATGCAGGCCCGAGCCGCTGCACGGTCACCTGGCAGGACGTGCAGATCTTCGGTATGGCCGAGATCTCGTTCGACCTGCAGCTGCATCTCCTCCCGAGTGGCACGATCGAGTTCGCCTTCGGGCCTGGCGCAACGAACGCCTCGGGGGTCGGCGGCGGCTCCGAGTTGGGGGTCTGCGGCGTCTCGCTCGGCGGTGGTGCACCGCTGCCTGGCGGCATGGACCTGTCCGCCGGCGGCAGCGTCGCGACCGCCACGCTGTTCGAGCAGTGGACGGTGCCCGCGACGTTCGACCTCGCCAACCGCGGCCTGCGCTTGGCCCCCACGAGTCCCGGCTGGCTCGTCACACCGCTCGGTGCACCGGTGGGCTGCGCGTCGACCTCGAACTATGGGACGGGTTGCGGCGCCGACCTCGACTCCGTCTACGAACGCTTCGCGGCCGGGGCCTTCGACCTCACTGGCCTCACCGTGATGTTCCGGCGCACCCAGTACGGCTACGCAGTGACCAGCAGTCCGGGTGGCAGCATCGTGCCGCCGTCGACGACGGCGCAGCCGGTCGCCGCCGGAGTTCAGGACGGCCAGGAGCAGTTCCTGCTCTCCGTGCCAATGCCGATGGCGGGCGGTTCCACCGATGTCGTCAATGTGACGACGAAAGGCCAGGTCGAACTCGGTGGCGTGCCCGGCGCGATCGTCACGTCGCCGACCGTCGTCGGGTTGCTGGCCTGGCCCAACACGTGCTTTCACTGTTGGCACGACTTCGACCAGAGCCTGCCGGGCAGCGGTGCGATCACGTTCGAGGAGATCGGCAGCGTCGCCTACGTGACGTGGAACGCCGTACACTCGTTCCAGTTCGGCGTGCCCAGCACGTTGCAGTTCCAGCTCGATGTACTCACCGGCGATGTGGCGATCGTGTTCGGCGCGACCGCCGGACTTGCCGATCCCGCGAACCCGAACGGGTGCCTCGTCGGCTACTCGGTCGGCGGGGCCTCCGCAGATCCCGGGGCCGCAGACCTGTCGGCGGCCGGCGCGATCGCGGTCGCAGACGCCGGTGGGTTTCCGCTGGCGATCGCGGCCGAAGGCGTGCCGTACCTCGGCAACCTCGGGTTCGGGGTGAGGGTGTCCAACGTGCCGGCACCCGGACCGATCGCCTTCGTGTACTTCGGCGACCAGGCCAGCAACCTGAGCCTCACGTTCGCCGGTCTCACCAACTGCACGGCCCTCTCGAACTTCCTCTTCGGCTCGTCGACCATCGGCACCACTGCCGGCACCGGTGTGGCGCCGGTCGCGATCCCGAACTCGGTGGTCTTCCTCGGCTTCACCGTCAATGCACAGGCTCTGGCGCTCTCGTCGGCCAATCCTGCAGGCTTGATCACGTCGAACGCCACCTGGTTCACGGTCGGCCACTGACTGCGGACGGCCGTGCGCGACGGTGGTTCCGGATCGGCCCGACTGCGGTCGACGGCCCGCGCGCGCCACGTCGCTCCCTGGCCGCGTCGGCACCCGCCAGTCGCACCGCGGTCGCCAACAGTTCGGCAATGCTCTCGCATTCGTCGACGCAGATCAGGTCGCCCTCAGACCGGCGGTTGAGTCTGCGCGACCGCTTGCCGCTGTTCTCGATGAGCGGCCTGACCGCTATTGGATCCTCGCGCGCCCCGCGGTCGACCACACGCCGTACCTTCCGGGGAGGATCCTGTGAACGGTCGCATCGACGGCATCGGCGGCGGCGCCGAAGTGACGTTCGTGTTTGCCGACAAACCGGTGGCCGCCCGGGCGGGTGAGTCGCTTGCGATGGCGTTGTGGGCCGCCGGTCGGCCGGTGCTGCGCCACAGCAGTCGCGATGGCGCGCCGCGCGGCGTGTTGTGCAACCTGGGCATCTGCTACGAGTGTCTGGTCCTGGTCGATGGTGTTCGCATACGGTGCTGCCATGGCAACGGCAGTTTGGTTGGCGCGGCCGGGTAGAGGCGGTGGCATGACCTCGCGTTGCTGGGGTCATTGGTCACGTGTCTGGCTGCTGGCCACAGGAATCGCGGTTGGCCAGCAACCCGAGGCGACGGCGGTTGTCACCGTCATCGACGCGGCTCGCAAGCCGCAGCCGCAAGCGGTCGTCTGGTGGTTGCACGGCAAGGCCTGGGAACGGCGGAAGTGGATCCCGGCCGAGACTGGCCCATGGTGCCACAATCCGCACGAACTCCTGCGTCGCCTCGGCGAACGTCAGGTCGCCGATGACCACGGCGTGGTCCGCGTTCCTGCTGGTGCAACCGTTGCTGGCGAACTCGGCGAACTGGCCGGTGTCGTCACCACGGCGGCAGGCGGTGGGCCGACGGTTCTCGAAATGGACGACTGTCGGTGGACCATCGAGCTCCGCGATCGCGACGGCAAGCCGGTGGGCGCGGTGCCGATCGGCGCGGATGGCGATCCGGACCAGCTGGTCTTCGGCGGTCTGCCGCTCGGGTTGACGGATGCCGAAGGCCGGCTCGTCGTGCGCGCACCGGCCAGCGTGCCGCTGGCGCGGTTCATGCCGCGTCCGATCGATGGTTCCGATCCGAAGCTGCCCGAATCCGTGACTTTCGGTGTCGAGGGCATGTTTCTCGCTCGACATGAGGTGTCAGTGCCACTGCGGCCGCGCGCATCCTTGCCAGTGCGACTCACGATGCCGCACGCGACCAGGGTCGAAGTGCAGGTCCCCGATTGGCATGGTCCGATCGTCGACTGCGTCTCCTGGAAGACTGAGCACAAGGGGCTCATGCCCGACTTCGCGGACAGTTGGCTGGCGGCGGGCCGGAGTTGCGTCTGGGTCGGCGCGATCGAAGCGGTGCCGACTCCAGTCCGGATGGTCTTCGAGGGTTCGGATCTGTCCCTCCGGGTCGACGTTCCACGGCTCGAGCAGGGGCAGGTCCATCTGGTCGAACCGGCGTTCGACGCTGGCGACATCATCGTTCGCGCGCGCCTGCGGACCGCGCAGAAGCGGCCGGCGCGGTACTGCGTGCTGATCGCATCGCCGGCATCGAAGCACCTGCGCACACCCTGGGTTCGCGCCGACCGCGAAGGCCGCCTCGCGTTGGTGTTGCGTCCGGACCTGCCCGCGGACACCGTTCTCGAGTTTGCGGTCGACGCGACGCCGGACCCGGCGGTGTTCGGCTGCAAGGCCACGCTGCGGCTGGATGGCTTGCGCGCTGGCGATCGTCGCGATTTCGGGCTGATCGAGCTGAAGGCGCCGTGATGGGCGGATGGAAGTTCCATGGGGCGCTCGCCCTGGCACGACGACGGAGCAGGCCAACCCGCGGCACCCGCACCGCCGCGTTCAGGCTGAAGCCTTCGATGTCCGCACACAGCGGACCCTTCACGAACGGCTGCTCGCAACTGCCGCAACCGATGCGCGCGTCCGCGGCGCCGGCACGTTCGCCGAACGCGGTTCGCCCTTGCACGGCGGCGGCGGCGAGCCGCTCGTGCGCGCCCGGATCACCATCCGCGCCAGGCACCGCCGACTCCCCCGCCACCGGCAATTCCCTGTGCGGTGCAGGGCTCGCAGCACGCGCGCCGACGGGCACGTACGGCTCCTGCCCGGTGGTGTTGCAGCCGGCGCGGTAGATTACCGCCGTCGGACCGAAGGCCCCCGCAAACGCGGGTCCGGACCACCGACGGACACGTGCCGAGCGCGGTGCCGTTCGCGACCCAGCGACGCGGCGGCGATGGAGCGCCTGGAACCGGCAGGGGGCGTCGGACTCGGCCCGGCGCCGGTCCATGGTCCTTGACGCCCCGGCGCCCGGGGTTCGTTCAGGCGGCGGCGTCGCCGGCCCGTTCGTTCTCGGCGACGATGGCGATCTCGCCGTCGCGTTCGAGCCGCACCGTCATGCCGGTGCGCAGCCGATGCATCGCTCCGGTTGCGCCGACGATCGCCGGCAGGTTCTGTTCGCGCGCCTGGATCGCGCCGTGCGACAACCAGCCGCCGAGTTCGGTGACCAGGCCGCGGACCGTCCGGAACGCCGGCAGCCAGGCCGGGTCCGTGCAGCGGGTGATCAGGATGTCGTCGGCACTCAGGGTCGCGAGATCGGTCGGTTCGCGCAGCACGACGGCTCGTCCGGTGACGACGCGGTCGCCGGCGACCCGCGTTCCGTGCAGGCGCCCGGCCGGCTGCGGCACCAACGCCCGTTCCTCGCCGAGATGGACCAGGTCCGTCGGTCGGATGGCGTCGGGGATCGGCACCTGGACCAGCCAGCCCAGGTCGCGTCGCCGGCGCGCGGCCAGCTGCGCGGCCGCCGGGCGCTCGCGGGCATCGGCGAGCATCGGCAGTCGATCCGGATGCAGGAAGAACACGTCATCGCCGAGTCCGGTGCGCGCACCGATCGCCAGCAGCAGTTGGCGCAACCATGCCAGTTCCAACGCCGCGACATGCTTGGCTTCCTCCTTCAGCTCCTGGAACCGGCGGGCACGGCGGACTGCCGCTGCACTCAGCCGTCCCGGGGGGAGCGGGGGCTCCACGACTGGCGCCGGCGTCTTGCCGGGCGCGGCGGCCGACAGCGTGGCAACCGTCGCAGCGGCCTCGGCGTAGCGCGGTTCGGCGAGTTCGAAGTCATGGATGGCGCGATGTCCGAACTGGTCGAGGAACGTCGCGCGCCGGTGGTTCTCGTCACCGGGGCCGTGCAGCGCGGCGAACGCGCGTTGCACGACGGTCTGGATGCCGGACAGATGCGGCAGTGGGTCCAGGCCCTGGCGCGTCAGACGACGGTGGGCCTCCGCCACGTAAGCCTCGGCGGCCAGGTTGACGACCTCGGCCTCGACGTAGGTCTCGGTCAGGAAGCGTGTGCGCGTGGTCGCGAACAGCTGCAGCAGTTCGGTGAGCTCGAGCCGGTCGGTCGCGACGGCGCCGTGCAGGCGCGCCTGCCGCCGTGCCGTGACCAGCCACTCCTCGAGCCGGTGTTCGAGGGCGCGCGACGCGGCGCCGAGCCGGAATGCGGCGGCTGAGCCGAAACCGATCCGGGTGGCCGCCTGCCGCCGATCCAGCAGGCAGCGCCCGAACACCGACAGCACGAACGGTGGACTGCCTTCGTCGGCGCCAAAGCGCAGACCGAGACGACGGCACGCGCGATCGACGCTGCCGCCGGGTGCCCAGATGTCCTGCATCAGGGCCAGGCTCTGCGGCGTCGGCGCGGGCAGCAACGCCGCGAAGTCGGAGGCTTCGGCCACGATGGCGTTGGCGGGCGCGTCGGCGAATGCAGCCAGCAGTCGAGCCCGTTCGGCCTCGCGCGCCGCCACCGGGCCCTCGGCATCGCCGGCACGCACGGTGATGTCGCGCGACTGCAGCAGCCAGAAGCGCCCGTCCGCGAATGCCCATTCGATGTCCTGCGGCCGACCGAACTGGCGTTCGAGGCGGCGCCCCAGGGCGAGCAGCGGTTGCAGGTCGATCTCCGGTGGCCGGCCGATCGGTCGCAGGTCGACGCGGCTGAATCGGTGTTCGCTCGGTGCGGCGGCGCCGGAGACCAGGGCTTCGCCGAGGCCTTCGACCAGTTCGACGAGCATGCGTCCGGCGTGAGCCGGGTCCTCGGTGAACAACACGCCCGCATGGCTGGCCGGGATCAGAGGCTGCACGACGACGCCGCCGCGCCGCGTGCCGTACGAACGGCGAACTGCGGCGATCGCGTTGTCGAGCCCGTCGGCGCGGACGTCCAGCAGGGTCCTGAACTCGCCTGCGTGGCTGTGTTCGGCGCCATCTTCGCCCTGCGCCGAGCTGCGCACCGCGAAGGTGCCGCTGCGCATCCTCGCCAGGCGACGGCGGTCTGCCGCGGTCAGGCTGTGACCGTCGGCAAGCGCGAAGCCATCGGGAACGGGCAACCCCTCGGCGAGCATCTCGCCGAGGCGTCGTGCCTTGCCGCCGAGATCGTCACGGCCGGCTGCGGCGATCAGCGGCACCATCCCGCCCGCAGTGCTGACCCGCCGCGGACGCAGCCAGGCGCGCACCGCGATCGTCTGCACCAGCACGGCGCCGATGCTGACCAGCAGATACAGCTGCGAGCCGGCGCGACAGACTCCGACCAGGGCGCCGATGCCGAGAACGAACACGGCTGCCGCGACGGCGCCTGCACGCGACCGAACGCCCTGCACGAGGACGATGCCTGTCATCGCCCCGGCGACCAGCATCGGCAGCAGCCACCATGGGTCGGGACTCTGCAACTGCAACCAGGCCCAGCCGACGGCCGTGTCGGCGCAGGCGCGGTCGACTGCCGCGAACATCGCCGTGAACGCCACCAGTTGCACGATCGTGACCAGCAGATTGCGCCCCGGTCGCACGCGTTCGCGGCGCAGGACCGCCATCACGGCGCGGCGCAGGCGGGGCGGGTCGTCGGCCAACCGCTGGCGGAGTTCCTTCAGGCTCGGGGCCAGTGCACGCATCCGCAGGTTGTCGCGATCGGCACGCGCCGACCACGGCAACAGCAACAGCCGGAGGGCGAGCGCCGCGAGGACGATGGCCAGCACCAGGCTGTCGAGCCGCTGGGCCAGCGCCGCCAGCATGCCCGACAGCCCGCTGGTGATGTCGCCGAACCAGGTTCGTTCCGCGTGATCGGCTCGCCAGCGAGCGACCCATTCGGACTCCTTGGGCGGCAGCGCGAACTCCTGCGGCAAGGTGTAGCGACCGCGGAAGTCACGGCCGGCCCGGGCCAGGCGGATGCCGAGGATCAGCCCGTAGAACGAGCTGCGCTTGTCGTAGCACGGCACTGCGATCGGGCGGTTGGGCAGTGCCGCGATGGCGGCGATGGCCTCGGCCAGGCGCAGCTTGCGCAATGGCAGGTTGATCGCACCGGGCAGATGCCCCTGTTCGAAGTCTTTGGGGTAACGCACATCGACGAACAGCAGGTCGTCTTCGGCGAACATCCGCTGCACGTCGTCGGTCTCGAGCAGGACGTGCTTGTTGGGGAACTCCGGCAGCGCGCGCAATTCGTCGCGCTCCTCGAGCTGGACACCATCGATCGGACGCCCTTCCGCGACCCACTTCTCGTAGCCGCCGACCAGGAACGCCGCTTCGATGCCTTCCCTGGCGAATTCAGTGGCCAGCTCCGAGCTGCGGTTGCCGGATTCGCACAACAGGATCGTGCGCTGGCCGGCGCGAACCAACCCCGAGCGGTCGGCGAACAGGTCCGGGTAGCGACGAGCCCACGCGCCACGGATGAGGCCCATCTCGACCTCTTCGGTCTCGCGGACGTCGACGAGGTTGATCCGGTCGGGTTCGGTCAGCAGCTGGTCGAGCTGCTCGCTGGTGACGCCGTTTGGATGCTTGGCCTGGTCGCTGAAGGCCAGGGTCTTCAGTGAGGTGTCGCCGACGCTCTTGCCGGCTTCCTGCGACGACCGCAACAGGTTGACGCGCAGCCGCCGCTGCTGCGCGTCGACGACGTGCAGGTGGTACAGCACCAGGGCAATCGCCAGTCCGACCGCGCTGGCGACGGCGGCCGGCAACAGCCAGCGTTGGCGCGGCGGCGAGCCGTTCTTGGGCAGCGTGCGGTGGCGCCAGAGGCCGCCGCCAAGGCAGAGAACGAGCAGGCCGAGGAGCTGGGCGGCGCTGGCGAACAGGTTGACCAGCAGGTCCGGTGACGGGATGGCGAGCATTGGTGCGACGGGTGGCCCGCCGTGTTTGCGAGGCGAAGCCGTCGGCCGTACCCACGGTCCCATCGGATTCTTAACACGGATCGAAAAATCCCGCAGTCGTCATGGTGGCGCGGAACTCGTTGTCACTTCGCGATCTATGTCCCGTATCGGTCCGGCGGCGAACCGCCGGGGCCAGGACTCCCTAAGATCCCGGGGTACGCCTGATGTGCAAGTGTGTTCACCAGCATGCTGACGGCTGCCCGCAGGCGCTACGGGACACCGAGACCATCCGCATGTTGGTGGCGCACGATGCACGCGGCCTGGAGCGGGTGCTGGCAGATCACGGAGCGCGGGTGAGTTCGTTGCTGCGCCGGGAGTTCCGCGGTGTACTCGATGCCTTGCAGGTCGATGATGCGATCAGTCAGGCCTTGCAACGCGTCTGGCGTGCCGCGAGCAGTTTCGACTTCGCGCGTGGTTCGCTGGCGGCCTGGTTCACGGTCATCGCCCGCAACTGCGCGCGCCGGATCCGCGATCAGGCCCGTCGCGGCACCACCGAGTCCCTGGCATCCGTCGAGGGCGCCGTCGCACCAAGAGCCGCCGAAGCCGGCGAGGGTCCGTCGCGTTGGCTGGCAGTGTTCCGGCAGTGCATCGACGAGTTGCAGCCGCAGCAGCGGGCGGTGTTGCTCGCGGACCTCGCGGCCGGCGGAACGGTACCCGCCGGAGAGCTTGCGGTTCGCCTCGGGACCACCGCCAACTCGGTGTACGTGTCGCGAGCCAATGGCCGCAAGGCGCTGCGGATCGCGTTGCAGCAGCGCGAACGACAATCGCAGGAGAAGCATCGGTCGGAGGACGCATGAAGGACCATGGCGACGGGTGGGATGATCTGGTTGCGCGCTGGGAGGTCGAGAATGTCGCCGACGCCGAGCTCCGTGCTGCCGCACGGGCGTTGGCGGAAGTGCCCGACGCCGTGGCCGAACCGATCCCGGCGGCGGCGCAGAGTGCGTTCGTCGCCGGGACCTTGGCGTCCGTGCCGCCATCGGCCGGGACCCGACGCACCTCGCGCGTGGGCCAGAGGCTGACCCGGAATGTCGCGGGGTTGGCCGTCCTGACGGCGGTCACCACGCTGGTCGTGTTGTGGGGCGGCAGGGATTCCTTCGCCACGCTCGACTATCGCACCGCGATCATGATCCTGTCGCGCGACGATCAGCCCTCGCGGCAGTACCAGAGCGCGGCGGTCATCGTCTATCGCCAGGTCCAGCGAGCGGTGGGCGCGTTGCGCGACATCGCCCGGCGCGATGTCGACTCCGCTGCCGCGAACGAGGCTCGCGAGGCCCTGCGGTTGCTGCTTGCGGCCGTCGATGGCGCCATGCCGCCGTCGCTGGGCTCGGTCGGGGATGCGCGAATCGACCTGGACGCCGCGATGCGGCGCTCGAGCTCGCCGACATCGACGCCCGCGCAGCTCGGCGCGGTTGCCGAGCTTGCCGCATTCGCGATGGTCGGGGTCCGTGCCGTCGTCGGCATGCCCGGTGTGGACGAGCAGGTGCGCGCCGCGCAGGCGAGTTGTCGGCAGCGCCTGCGGATCGAGTTGCTGCGCTGATCCCGGACTCAGCGGCGCGGGGCCCAAGGAGCGACGAATCTGGCCTCCTCCGGCACGTCTGGCGCATTGAACAGCGCGACCTCCCAATACGGCACGATCCACGTCGCCTGACCGTTGCCATGTTCGTCCAGCTGGATCAGGATCTTCCCGCGATTGGGCGCCGGCGGTAGCGCATCGTTGACGTCGACGGTGACGGTCTTGCCGGCCTTGGCCGGATCCGAGTAGCCGACGGTGATCTCGCTGCCGGCGACCAGCGTGCCACCCGGAACGGTCAGGGTCTGGGCCGACAGCAGCGAGGTGAACAGGAACGCAACGAACGACCATCGTGACAGCACCGGTGTCTCTCCTCCGTGGTTGGCATCCGGAGGATCGGGTCACGAGCGCGCGTGCTGAAGGCTGGTCGCAGTCGGTCGGTGGCAGCGCGGCGTCCTGGCGCGTCAATTCACCGGCGCGGCAGTTCGCAGATGCTGGCGCACGAGCGCGACCAGCTGATCGCGGCCGATCGGCTTGGTCGCGTAGTCGTCGAATCCGGCGGCCAGGCACCGCGTGCGATCGTCGGCGGTGGCGTGGGCAGTCAGCGCCAGGATGGGCTGGTTGCGGCCCTGCTCGCGCATCCTGCGGGCGGCCTGACAGCCGTCCATGACTGGCATCTGGATGTCCATCACCACGATGTCGAACGGTCGCCCGGCCTGCCGTTGTCGTTCCTCCAGCATGCAGGCAGCGACGCCATTCTCGGCCACGCACGTCGAGAACCCGGCCTTGTTCAGGATGGCCTGGACCAGGCGTCGGATGTCCGGGGCGTCGTCGACGACCAGGACAGTGTTCCCGGCGCGTTCGTCGACGTCGGCGTGGGTCTCCGGTTGGGGCGCGACGGTCACCGGCAGTTCGATCCGGACGGTCGTGCCGCTGCCGGGGACGCTGGTCAGCGTCAGTTCCCCGCCGAGTGCGCGGGTCAGTGCGCGGGCGGTGACGAGACCAAGCCCCACGCCGCCATGGCGTCTGGTGAGCGAACCGTCACCGGTCGTGAAGGCGGTGAACAGCTCGGTCTGTTGCTCGCGCGGAATGCCGGGGCCGTGATCGGCGATCGAGACCGTCAGCCGGCCCGGAGCCGGGTCGATGATCACCGCCATCACCTCGATGGTGCCGTGCTCGGAGAACTTGACGGCGTTCTCGAGGACGGCGCGCAGGATCTGCCGGAGCCGCAGGCCGTCGGTCACCAGCCAGTCGGGCATCGGCAGGGCGTGCAGCCGGATCTCGAGTCCCTTGTCGATCGCCACCGGTTGCAGTCCGGCGATGACCGTCTCCAGCGTCTCCCGGATCCGGATCGGGCGTCGTTCGATGTGCAGTTGGCCGCCCTGCAGCTTCGACATGTCGAGGATCTGGTTGACCGTGCACAGCAGCGCATCGGTGTTGCGCCGCAGGGCGAGCAGGCTCTCGCCCCGGTCGGCGTCCGGCGTGGTCAGCAACTCGAGGTTGCCGAGGATCGCGGCCAACGGCGTCCGCATCTCGTGGCTGATGTTGGCCAGGAACTGGTTCTTCATCTGGTCGAGTTCCTGCAAGCGCGAGTTCTGGTCGGCCAGTTCGCAGTGCGAACGATCGAGGTTGCTCCGCATGCGATCCAGCGTCGCTGCCAGACGGCCGAGTTCGTCGTCGCTCGACCATTGGATCGGGCGCGTCAGATCACCGGCCCCGATGCGGCGAGCGTCGGCATCCAGCCGCTGCAGGGGTTCGCCGACCATCCGGCGCAACAGCACGAACAGCAGCAGCGCGACGGCGAGCGAACCGCCGAGCAGCTCGGTCGCCAGGCGCTGCCAGCGCGCCGCCAGATGCTCGTGCCACCGATCGACCCGCACGCCGACCCGGCAGTAGCCGAGCTGCCGTTCGGACGGGCGCAGTACGATCGGGGTCTCGAACACACGGATGCCCGGGTCGTCGCCGCTCGGGATCGTGCCGTGGGTTGCCAGAGTCTTGCCGTTGGCCTTGGCGATGACCACGAACGCCACGTCGACGCCGCGCTGGCGCACCAGTTCGGTGGCGTACGTCTCGAGCAGGGCGTAGTCGACGTCTTCGACGGCGATCACGTCCGGACACGCCAATGCCAACGTCGTGGCCAGCGTGGTGCCGACGTCCTGGATCTGCTCCTCGAGCTGGGAGCGCTCCGCGTGGCGACGTTCGACGGTGAACACCAGCGTGCTCGTGGCCATCAGCCCGAGCACGACGGCGGTCAGGCGGGTGGACAACCGTCCCCGCCACCACCGGCGCAACTTCCCGCCCGCGGTCATCGGCTCAGCGGTTGCCCGGCGTGGCCGGCGGTGGCGCGAAGCGTTCGGCCTTCTTCATGCCATCGCGGACCAATTGGAAGTCGCTGTCCGCGGTCGTCTGGAAGCCATGGACCTTCAAGGCTGCCAGCGCCTTCTCGTCGGTCATCGCCAGCAGCGATTCGCGCAGCGCGACGATCAGTTCCTTGGCCAGTCCGGCGCGGGCGACCCAAGGCTTGCCGACGTTGTCGAAGCGCGCGACCTCGCGCAGCTCGTGGTTCTTGTTCATGTCGAGGAAGGTCGCGATGTGCATCGCACCGGCGTCGTAGTCGCCGGCGGCCACGGCCTTGAACACGCGGTCATGGCGTTCGAGAAAGGCGGAGCCCGACAGGTCCTCCTGCTTGATTCCGGCATCGATCAGTACCGCCTGCGCGAGGTATCGCCCGATCGTCGAGTTCTCGTCGCCGAACGCAAAGGAACGGCCGCGCGTGTCGGCGACCGAACGGATGGGGCTGTCGGCGCGAACGGCGATCACGCCCTTGCACCGTTTCTGCCCGTCTTCCTGTTCGGCGGCGAGCAGGCTGACAGCCGGGTTGCGCTGATGCGCGAGCACGTACGAAGCCGGGCCGAAGCGTACGAAGTCGACGTCGCCGGCGAGGAATCGCTCGAGGCACTCCTCGTACGTGCGATAGACCTTGACGTCGATGGTCACTGGCTTGCCGAGCTTGGTCGTCATCGCCGAGCCGAGCGCACGGACGGCAGGGTCGAAGTCGCGCAGGACGTCGGTAGGCCGCTTGAAGGAATAGACGCCGAACGTCAGCGACACGGCCGGCATCGGCTGTTGGGCAACGGCCGCGCTCGTCGCGACCAGGACAGACAGAATCAAGGATCGCATGTGGTCCCCGTCGGGCCGTAGATCGGAATTCTCGGTCCCCACCGCCGACTCTGTGTCCCCGAACGGGAACGCGAGCGGCATCCCGGCGATGCGATCGGCGTGATCCGATCGGGGCCGAGACATCCCGGACCGCGCTTGGCCCGGTCCGGCAGGCCCATGATCGGTCGACGAGCGCCTGCAGCGGTCGAACGTGCACTGCCGTGCCGCGACTCGGACCACGTCCTCAACCGGCTGCTGCGGCCATGGAGCGGCAGCGATGTGCGCACCAGGCCGCGCATCGACACGCCTGCACTCGAACCGCAACCACAGGGCACGGTTGGGTCCACCGCTTCGTCCGCCGCCCAACAGCAACCCGCCAAGAACTCGCGACCGCAGTACTCGCCGGCGCGATCCGACTGCTGCAGTCGCCGCTTGCGTGAGCGGATCGGCGGTTACGGCAATGCCAACCGCACGACCGGTTGCTCGCCGGCAAGCGAGGTCACCGAGAACGCGGTTTGCGCGCGCTGGCCCGAACCCGACTCCACCACCAACGTGTAGTCGCCGAGCGGCAGACTCAGCGTGATCCGGAACGGCCGCCCGACGTCGCCCTCGGGCCGGAAGTCGAAGAACGACTCGCCGGTGCTCGCCGTGACCTGCATGTGCGCGAACTGCTGCCTTGCCTCGTAGTCGACGATGACGACGCGCTGCGTCGCGGCGCGCAGGGTCATGCTCGCCGTGACTTCGCCGCCAGCCAGCACTTCGCACGTGGTCTCGGCGCGCGCCACGCCGTCGCCGGACACGTACAGCCGATGCAGCCCGGGGCTCAGGTTGTCGATCCACAGTTCGCTGCTGGCTGCCGGCTCGACCTTGTGGCCGTGACCGTGCCCGACCAACGTCACCCAGACGGTCGGCGTCGCCGCCTCGGTGCCCGGCTGCCGCTGCAGCAACAGGCGCACGCGCCCACCCGGCTGCGTGATCAGCGTGCCGACATCCTTGTCCTCGCCTGCCACGAGTTCGAACTGCGGAGAGAACAGCACCGGAGCGTCGTCGCGCATCACGACCACCTGATGCCGACCGGGCTCGACGCTGCCGAACGCGAACGCCATGCCTTCGATCTTTGCGTCGGTGCGCCACGAGCGGTCGCGCGCGAGGATCACCGACATCTTGCCCTGACCGAGCCTTGCACCGCCATCCTGCACGACGCCACGAACGCGCCCCGGCGCGACCTTCTTGGGCGCCGCGAAGCCGGCGATCAGTTCGACCTCGCCGCGATCGGGCCACACTTCGCGTTGCCCCAGCGGCGGCGCGTCGGCAGGCTTGTTCCAGAACTGCACTGCCAGGTCGTACGGCTGCGCGCGCAGGTTGATGAACCTGAACCGGCCCTTCGGATCGGTGACCACCGCCTGCCGATCGCCCTCGCCGTCGATCGCGGAGACGAACAACCCATCCATCGGCACGCGATCCTGGTGCAGCACGACGCCTTCGATCACATGGCCCTCGTCGATGCGCGGATCCCAACGCAAGCGAGCGCCCTCGTCGCCCTCGAGCATCGTGCTCGCCCGCGGCTGCGGCACCTCGCGGTCGTGCCGCTGGCTCGGACACGCGTAGAGCCACACCTTGCCCGGCGACACGCAACGCAGCTCATAGCGCCCGGCGGCGTCGGCAACCGACACCGGATGCCCGAACGCGCTGTCGTAGTCGTACTGCCCGAACTGCAGGAAGCTCTCGTCGATCGCGACCGGGAACGCGCGAACGATGGCTCCCGGCATCGGCACGGCCTTGCCGTCAGTCACCGTTCCCACGACCGTCATCGCGGCCGGCAACCGCACTTCCAGATGGCTCGTCTGCTGGGCGACGATCTCGCACTCGCCATGCCAGAACGCATGTCCCGGAGCGAACACCTCGACCGGGTGCCGCCCCGGACGGATGCTCTGGATCGCGAACGCGCCCTCGGCAGCCGTCACGCCCAGCCGCGGGGACCAGGCCTCCACCATGCCGCCACCGCTGCGCATGTCGAGGAAACGCGCGACCTTGCCCACGGCGATGCGCGCGTCCGCGACGCCGGCACCTTGCGCGTCGACTACTCTCCCGGTCAGCGCGCCGCCGGCATCTCCTACGATCAGCTCGATGCGCACCGGCGATATGGCGGTGTCCAACTGCTCGAGATCGACGAGCGCCGACGGCGCGCGGCCGGCAACCAGCGCGCCGAGCGACTGGCTCTCGGGCACATCACGCAACGCGAACGTGCCATCGGCGGCACTGGTGCCGACGACGCTGCCCCCAAGCCACGACGTCGCGTGCGTCGTCAGCCAGATCTCGGCGCCAGCGACGACGCCGCCCGCAGGTTCCCTGACGATCCCGTGCACCGCGATGCCCGCCGGAACCGGGAACGTCACGTCCTGTCGTTCGCCAGCACGCACAGTCACGGTCTGCCGGCCACCGCGATCGCTCTGCAGCCGCAGCTCCCCGGGCAGCAGGTCGTCGATGCGCACGTCGCCTGCGCCATCGCCACGCCAACTGCCGACCGGCAACCACGTCGACTCGCCAGCCATGCGCTGCACGAACAGGGTCACACCCTGCGCTGGGGTCCGATCGTCCCACACCAGATGCACGAGCAGACTGCCGGCGACCGCGGGCGTAGCCGCCCCGGCGCCTGTGCCGTTCGTCACTGCCTGCCGCTCCTCGCGGAAAGCCCGCGACGGATCCGCGGACGCCAGAGTGGCCGGTGCGACGACGGCATCACGCAGCGCGACGTCGGTCGCCACGGCGCCGGGCGCGGCATCGGACCGCAGCCCCACCCAGAGGAGCAGGCCAGCGAGCACCAGAACCAACGCCATCGCAACGAGTGAACGCGTCATCGTCGAACCTTCGCAACACACGATCGCCGGCAGTCCTCGGGATGGCAATCACCCCGTAGCGGCGCCCCGGCGGCCGTGGCGTGGTCGAGGGCGAAGAACGAACGAGTGCGGTGCATGCGACGGCGTGAGCAAGACGAACAAGGACAGTCACGCGAACACGCCGCGGGCAAGCCCCGGCGCGCCAGGGCTCGCGCGATCACGGACTCGACCAGGGTCCGGCTCGCGTCACATGGACGAAGCCCGCGCCATCGAAGCGGAACAGGCCGCCGGAGAAGCCGAACCACAGCGTGCCGTGGCGGTCCTCCACCATCGCCTGCACGCCGAAGTACCGGGTGAGATCGGGACGGTCGGTCCGGTCGAAGAGCGTGAAGCGGTCGGCGACGGGAGTCACTTCGCAGCGATAGGCACCGACGCGCACGGCGCCGATCCAGACGTTGCCGGAGCGGTCGACGAACAGGTTGTAGACGTCGTTTGCGAAGAGGCCGGTGAGCGCGGGGAACTGCGTGAAAAGTGGTGCATCGGGCGCGCGCGACGCCTGCGGGTCGAAGCGGCTCACGCCGCCCTTGGCGAGGTACTGCGGATGATCCGAGGTGATCGAGCCGCACCAGATGCGGCCGTGCCGGTCCTCGACGATGCTCGCGACGTTGTTGCTGCACAGCCCGTCGCGCTCCGTGAACAGCGTGAAGGCGGCGGCGCCGGAGCCCGCGGCGGAGGGATCGAACCTGCACGCGCCCAGTCCATCGCGGGCGAACCACAGGTTGCCCTTGCTGTCCTCGAACAGGTCCCAGACCTTGCCGGGAACGATCTTGTACGACGGGGACTCGAGCGTGGGCTGCGGCAACTCGAAGGCGTGAAAACGCTCGCCGTCGAAGCGGAACACGCCCGCGCTCGAGCCCACCCACAGCACGCCCTGGCGATCGAACAGCAGCTTGCAGCCGTCGCCGCGCAGTCCGCTCTCGCTGCCGAAGTTGGTGAAGGTCACGCGACCGGTCGCGCGCTCCGCCGCCGGATCGGTGCGCGAGACGCCCGCGTGCGAGCCGAACCACACGCGGCCCGCGCCATCCGCGTCGATGTCCGTCACGACATCGTCGAGCAGGCCTTCCGCGCGCGCGAAGTAGCGCAGTTCCCCGTTGGCCGCGGCGGACGTCGCCGGCCGGTACCGCGCCACGCCCTGCCCGTTCGTGCCGAACCACAGATCGCCGTGGGCGTCCGCGAAGGACGCGACCACGTAGTCGGCGATCGGCGCCGCCTGCGCGCCCGCGGCACCGCGATCCCCGGCCGGCGCGTTCGGGACTGGCGTCAGCGAGCCCGCAGAGCCACAGGAGACGAGACACAACGTCACGGCGAGGCGAGGGAACATCGTGCGGAGGCTACGAACGGGGCCCGCGGCGGCGTGTAACGGGCGCGTAAGGCGTCAGCGCTTCACGGTCTGCTCGCTCTCGTGCAGCCGCAGGCGGATGCGCTCGCCGACCGCCTGCTGCAGCTCCGCTTGGCTCGCGCGCGGTTCGCCGCGGATCACGGTCACGTGCACATCGACGTCGCGCAGCGAGCGCGAGCGCGCCAGGGGCGCGAGCACGGTGGCGGGGATGCCGTTCTCGATCCGGGTTTCCGCGAGCACGAGCCGCTCGAGCCTCGGGGCCTCGGCCAGGGCTGCGAGTTCCGTGATGCCATCCTTGCCATCGCCGTACACCTCGAGTTCGCGCAGCTCGGACAACTTCCCAAGGGCAGCGATCAGGTCCGCAGTGACGGGCGCGTGCCACTCGACGCGCTGCAACGGTAGCCCTGCGAAGAGGACGGCCGCGGTGTCCGGCGCCGGCTGCTTGCTCGTGATCGCGAGGTCGCGCAAGCCGGCCTGGGCACCGATGGCGCGCGCCACGTCCGCCGTGACGGCGCCGCGGTAGTGCAGTTTGCGGAGCCGCAGCGTCGGCAGGGCCACGGCGAACGCATCCCCGGCCGCCTCGGAATCGGGGGTGAACAGGTCGGCGAAGTTCGAGCCCCGCCGTGAGGCGTCGAAGTCCAGCTCCCGGAGGGCGAGCAGCCGACGTAGCGCGCCGATGCCCTCGGGCGTGAGCTTCGAGCCGAACAGATGCAGGCGCACGAGCGTGTCGGGCAACGCCGCCAACTGCGCGTCGTCGACGGCGCAGTGCAGCAATTCGAGGTCCCGGAGTCGCGGCAGTTCGCGCAGTCGCCCGAGCTCCAGCGGCGTCGGCTGCCACTCGGCCGCAGCATCCGGTTTGGCGCCGGGCACGGGCCAGTTCCAGGCGCGGAACGACAACCGCTCCAGGGAACGCATCGTCAACAGCTCGCGCCAGCCCGCAGCGTCGAGCCCCGAACCGTACTGCAGCTCCAGGGAGCGGAGCGGCAAGGCGGCGAGGTGATGCAGCGCGGAGCCGCTCATCCGTACGAACCGCAGATCCAGCGCGCGCAGGTTGGGGATCCTGGCCAGGGCGGCGACGAACCGCGCGTCGATCGTGAACGCATCGCGCACGAACTGGATCTCGCGCAGCGACGGGTGGCCGGCGAGTGGCGCCAGGAGCTCGGGAGTGACGGCGAGTTCGTGGGGCAGCCCCAACACTTCGAGATGTTCGAGCTTCGCCAGCGGCTGCAGGAGGTCCATTGGCGGCGCAGCCCAGGCGCGGTG
This sequence comes from Planctomycetota bacterium, assembly GCA_016713175.1. GTDB lineage: Bacteria > Planctomycetota > UBA1135 > UBA1135 > UBA2386 > JADJPQ01. The sequence goes on along the minus strand of JADJPQ010000011.1, from coordinate 219,349 downwards.
GTACGCGCCCGTGCTGAAGCTCAGGATCGTGGTCTTCACGGGCCACAACCGCAGCCGCCGCAAGGACGCGAAGCGCGTGACGACGGGCAGCTCCCGCGGATCGGTGAACCTGGCCTGCAGGTTCTCGGTGGTGATCGGCAGCGCCGCGATCCCGTCCTTGCCGTCGCCAGGGACCTCCGCGGGCATCGGCGCCACGGTGGGCTCCTGCGCGGTCTCGGGCGAGGCCGAAGGCACGAGCCACGCCGTGGCGAACACGACCCCGAGGCCGAGCAGGACGAACGCCGCGACGAGCAACTTCCGAACGTCGGGCCCCCGCCCCAACCTGCGCCGTCGCTGTGCGAACACCTCCTCGAGCGAGGTATCGAGCAACCGTTCTTCCGCGGGATGTATGGGTGTCATCGATCCGCCTCGATTCGTTTCCGGATGCAGTCGTGCAGGAACGTGCGCAGTCGCCGCAGCGCGCTCTTCACGCCGTCGCGGCCGATGCCGAGCCGCTTGCCGGCCGCGACGCGACCGTCGCCGTCGCCGTAGGTGGCGGCCAGCAAGGCGCGGCTGCGCGCCGGCAAGCGTTCGACACACGCGCGCAGGGCATCGACGTAGTGGTCACCAGCGTCCTCGCCGCAGCGTTCGCCCCACAGGCGGTCCGCTTCGTCGACCTCACGTTCGCCGATCGTGCGCTTCGTCGAGCGGAGCCACAACTGGCGGCAGGTCGTGCGCAGAAACCCGAACACCGCGGCTGGCACCGTGAAGTCGAATCCGTCCCTGGCCAGGACCACCGCGAACGCCTCCTGCACGAGGTCGTCCGCGGTGTGCACGTCGGCGCCGAGCGTGCGCGCGTAGCGCCAAAGCGCGCGGCGTTCGCGTTCGCCGACGCGCAGCGCCGGCCCCGACTCGACCGTGGGGTTCACACCCTCAGGATCTCCGGGCAGTGCCGGAAGGGTGCAGCGATTTCCGTTCCGCTCAAAGCGCCTGCTGCCGCCTTCGTCGGCGTGCAGATCATCGACCGTCCTGCTGCAACTCCACGCCGCCGCCGTCCAAGGCAGACCGACACCAACCGCCGGGGTCGCGGCAACGACCGCCTTCGCTCCACCACCTGTTCGGCGAAAACCCGCGTTGTTTCACTTATCCCCCTACGGCGTCCACTGCCAGGCAGCACTGATCGGGCTCCCTTCCGGATGGATCCGGATCACGAACGCTCGAGCGATCGGTATCGACCTGTAGGGCTCGACCGCGCGCAGGGCCGCTTGCCCAGCCGGGGTGGCCAGCATGGGTAGCCAAGCCCCGCTGGCAAGTCTGCCTGGCGCCTGCGCCTACCGCGCAGCGCGGCCCATGATGCCCCGGCAGGCCGCGCAAGCAGCGCCGGTCAGTTGCCGACGAGGATCGACAAGCCGCCGGTCAGCGCGAACGCGGCCGGCCCGCCGGGCGGGTCGAGCGCGAGGAACTGCCCGGCCACGGGCGTGCCGAGGTAGACTGGATCCGGCGGAATCGCGAGGCCCACTGACGTGCCGCCCGCGCCGTTGGTGAACGAGACCAACAGCACCGGGTCGTCGACCCAGAGCCGGCATCCGGCAGGGAGCGGCAGATCGGCCATGCCGAACCCGACCAGCAGCCCGGCGAACGTGACCGGCTCGGCACCGTGCAGCTCGAACGCGAACGTCGTGTTGCCCAGCGACGGCACGCCTCGCGCCGCGATCGACATCGAATGCCCGCCCGGGTGGAAGCACGGGTGGCCGAAGCTCCGCGCCAGCGTTCCGCCGAGCGACGCGACCGGCACGTGCCTCAGCTCCGCGCCGACCACGCCGTCGTCAGCGACCAACAGCCAGTCGTTGCCCGCAACGGCGCCGAACCGCGGGAACGAGCTCGCCGGGCCCGGCCGCAGGTCGGCGAGCTGGTACGTACCGCCGAGCGTGCCGTCCGAGACCCACGGTTCCGCGCCGTCCGGGCCGCTGCCCTCGAACACGATCAGCGAGCTGTCGTCGAGGCGCGCGAGTCCCGACGGCGCGATGCCGCCAGGCCCCGGAACGACGTCGAGCATCGACGTGCCGGCCATCGTTCCGTCGGTGCGCCACAGCTCCCGGCCATTGCTCCCATCATCGGCAGAGAACCACAGATAGCCGTTCCCGGCGACGAAGCTGTTGGGGGCACACCCCAAGGGGCCCGGACGGACCTCGAGGATCGTCGCGGGTGCGGTGCCGTTGGTCCGCCACAGCTCGCGGTCCGCGGCCGTCGAGAAGTAGCACTCGCCGGCGAAAGTCGTGAGCCGCGTCGCGAACGGCGACAGGAACAGCAGGTTGAAGAGCGGATCGCCTTCCGCAGCCTGGTAGACGTTGACGAGGTTCGCGCTGGTCGCGGGCAGCGCGAAGACGCGATGCATGGAGACGCCGCCAACCTGCGCGCGATCGGCGACCCAGATCGTGTGATCGTCGAGGGTGAAGTTCTCCAGGTTGCCGAAACCGTTGGCGTTGGCCGTGAAGAACAGCCGGTTTCCTCCCGGCGTCCCGTCGTTGCGGAACAGGCTGATCTGGTACGTATTGGCGCCGGCCGCGATCACGATCTGATCGCCGTGAGGAGCCACGCCGAACACGAGCGTACCCGGCGGGTTGAACACCGTCGTCGTCCCCGCCACGGTTCCGTCGCTGCGCAGTACTGCGCCCGACGTCGTGAGGTAGAGCCAATCGCCGGCGCGCGAGAGCTGCGAGAACTCACCGTTGATCGCGAGCGAGGTCGTCGCCGCGGTCCCGCGCGTGCGCCAGAGCCTGCTCCGGGCGAGGAACCAGGTCTCGCCGCGATAGTCGACGAAAGCGCTGACCAGGCTGTCCGCGCCCCCTGGCGTCGCATCGACGAGCATCTGGGTTCCGCCGGGCGTCCCGTCGCTGCTCCAGGGCTCGCGGCCGGTCGCGGCAACCTTGGCCGTGAAGTAGGCGCGGCCGCGGCTCGCGGCCAGCCCATCGATCGCGGCATCCGCCATCGCGGGGGGCTGCAGCCGCGTTGCCGTCGTGCTGCCGTCGGCGACGAAAAAAGCCGTTCCTGCGAGCTCGGCGCTGTCGCCGCGGAACAGCACGCCGTTCGGCGCCGCGACGAAGCTGATCGGCATCGACGGGGCCGGGCCCGGGTAGAGGTCGCCCAGCGGCACGGTGCCCGCGGCGGTGCCGTCGCTGCGCCAGGGCTCCTGGCCGAAGGTTGGATCGTAGGCGCTGAACCAGAGCGCGCCGTTGGCGACCGTCAGGTTGGTGATCGACGACGAGGTCGGGCCCGGGACGACATCGGCGACCAGCCCGGTGCCCGCGGCGGTGCCGTCAGAGCGCCACAGCTCGGTCCCGTGGGCCGCAGTGGTGGCCGTGAAGTACGCGAAGCCGCCGAGCGTGACGAACTGCCCGGGCGTGAAGTTCGCCGGTCCGGGATTGCGGTCCCCGAGCCCGAACACCGTCGTGCCGTCGGTCGAGTACAGCTCGTAACCGATGCTCGACAGGAACACCGTGAAGATGTAGCGGCCATTGGCGACCGCGAAGTCGTTCGCGAGGTTGATCGCGACCGGGCCTTGCGTCACCTGCTGCGTACCGGCCGGCGTTCCATCCGTTCGCCAGAGCGGGCCGCGCACGCCCGACGGCTCGTCGGAGGCATAGATGAGCACGCCGCCGAGGTCGGCCATGGCATTCGGCTGGTAGCCGCCGACGCCGGGCACGACCATGGCCGTGTTCGCCTCGGTGCCGTCCGTACGCCACAGCCGCGGCGTGCCGCCGTCGTGGCTGGCGCGGAAGTAGAGCCATGGGCCCGCCTGCATCATCTCGAGCCGCCACGGCTCCGTGCCGAGCATCGACGCCGGCCCCGGCCGCAGGTCGATCACGATCGACGTGCCGGCCGGTGTGCCGTCCGTGCTCCACAACTCGGTGCCGTGTGCCGGGTCCGTCGCGAAGAAGTAGAGGCGGCCGCCCGGTCCCGTCGCGAACCCACGGTGCGTGCTCGGCGGCAGCGCGATGTCGGTGCGCAGCGGGTACGTCCCGTTCGGCGTGCCGTCGCTGCGCCACAGGCCGTTGCCGGACACGAAGCTCGAGCCTTTGTAGTAGGCGACGCCGTTCCAGACGAACGAAGGCACCTGCAACGCCGATGGGCCACCCGTCGACACCGGGAACGTGCCGGCAGGAGTACCGTCCGTGCGCCAGAGTCTCGACTGGTAGACCGGGTCCGCGGCCGCGAACAACGCGGCGCCGGGGACACCGGCGATGGGTCCGACACTCGCGAGCAGGGTCGATCGCGGTCCCGGCACCAGGTCGGCGACGAGCGACTGTGCGAGCGCAAGGGACGCAACCGACATGGTTGCACAGACGGCAGGCAGGAGACGGAACGGAGTCGGACAGCGGAGCGAACGGTGCATTGAGCCTCCGTGACAGCGATGGCGGGGTGGCCGCCGGGCAAGCATCGTACCGCGAGGTTGGCGGAACTCGTGCTCTCGTGGCGGCGACGCGGCGTCGGAAAACAGCGGCGGTCGGCGGTCATCCGTCGGCGGTCACCCGTCGCCATCACCGACGCGTGAGCACTCGATCGCTCCTCCGGCTCGAATCAGGGCCGGCCACCCCCGATGGCGGGGTCTTAGGCAGCAGGTGCGCGGTCGCGCTGGCGACGGCCACCGTGTCCCCGGTTCGCCGCGCCATCGCGTCGTGCCACCGCCGCGTCCTCGCACCGAGGCGGACACCGCGACCATGGCAACGCCGCGATGTGCGCACCAGTCCGCGGATCTCCCGTTTGCCCCCGAACCGGAACCAGCAGGCACCGTCGCGTCCACGGCCGAACAGCAACCCGCCGATGTCTCGCCGAACAAACCGACCAGGCCAGACTTCCGCGCCGTTCCCCATGTCCCGAGAAAACGGCCCGTCGGCGTCGGTACTACCTCTGGGCCGAACTCCAAGAGCGCGTATTCCTCGCCGATGCCCTGCACTGCGGCGACTGCGGTGGTCGGCGGCGCCTGTTGACGTTCGTCAGCGATCAAGTCGCCGGCCAGAAGTCCTCCACCACCTCGGCCTGCCCGCCGAACCGCCGGAGCCCGCTCCGGCAAGGGCGCCGCCACGACGTTCGCTGCACTTCGTCCGATCTTGAACGGACCCTGGTTCACGGTCTTGGTGCGGGAACGCCGCCCACCGGAGGCGCTCCGTACGCCGCGCCAGATCCAGGGCATTTGTCCCGACTTCCGGCAGGTCGCGCAACGCCAGTCGCACGATCGGCTGCTTCGTCACGAAGCGTAGCGGATCCTGCGCGGCCGCGGCCGCGGCGAACGCGAGTGAGACGGCCAGCAACGAGCCGAGCCGGAGCGGGGGGCGCTGGTTCATGTTCCTTCGCGCGGCGATCTACTGGGTCGACCTCGGTTTCGCTGGTGCGCCGTCTGCGCACCTTGACACCTGACGGGGGACGACCTGCAATCCTGCTCATGGGCGATCTCCCCGCCGCCACGCCGCAGCTGCTCGAGCAGTGGCATCGTGGTGACGACCAGGCGCTCGTGGCGCTCGTCGAACTGCACCTGCCGTGGTTGCGCGCGCACCTCGGCAAACGGCTCGGCGACTTCCTGCGCCGCCACGGCGAGGCCGAAGACTACCTGCACGACGCGATGCTCGACTTCCTGCGCGACGCGCCGCGTTTCCAGGTGCGCGACGAGTCGCACTTCCGCGGGCTGCTCGCGCGCGTCGTCGAGAACACACTGCGCGACAAGAACGCTTGGTTCCGCGCGCGGCGGCGCGACCTCGCCAAGAACGGTGCGCTGCCGAGCGACAGCGTGCTGCTGCTCGACCCGGCGCTGCACGCAAGTTCGACGCCGAGCCGCGCCGCGGCGCGCACCGAGGCGCGCGACTGGGTGCGCCTCGGCCTCGAACTGCTCGAAGTCGAGGACCGCCGCATCCTCGTCGCGCGCGAGTACGACGACCGTTCGTTCGTCGAGATCGGCGAGGAGCTCGGCATGTCGGCCAACTCCGTGCGCATGCGCTGGACGCGCGCCGTGGCGCGCCTCGCCGACGTGCTGCGGGAACTGCGCGCCGGCCAGCTGCCGCCATAGCGGGCCGCGCCCCCGAGCACCGCCGCGCGGCGGCACACGCGGCTACTGGATCGTGACGTCGTAGGTGTCCGTGGCGCGCAGGCCACCGAGGCAGGCGCCGACGCCGAAGTCGAAGCCCTGGAACGACAGCTGCACGCCGACGAACGACGCGTGGTTCGGCACGGCGATCGAGAACTGCCCGGGCAGCGAGACGCCGCTGACACCGATCGTGCACTCGGTGCAGCCGTTGATCGGCGTGTTGGCCACCTGGCCGCCGAGGAAGAACTGGAAGCCCTGGCCGTTCAGCAGCGAGAAGCCGAACGTGCCGCCGACGGCCGCATGGCCGCTGCGCTGCGCGAGCAGGCCGCCGCAGGCCGTGTCGCGGACGCGGAAGCCGTCGAGCGGCAGGTTGCGCACATGGAAGCCGTGGAAGTAGGCAGGCGCCGCCGGGTAGTAGGCCTGCCCGCAGACCGAGGTGCCGTCGGCCGAGATCCCGAGCACGCTCGTGAGGCGCAGACCGCCGAGGTTGACGCCGAGCGCCTGCAGGTGGACCTCGAGGTCGATCACGCCGGCGGGCGTCCACAGTGCGGCCACGTACTGGCTGCCCTGCTGCACATAGCCGCCGACCAACGTGCCGTCGTGGTTCACGCAATAGGTGGCCCCGAGCCCGATCGCCTGCATGACGCCGGCCGCGTTGCGATCGAGCCGGAACGAGCGCACCTGCGGCCCCCATGGTCCGTACTGCGTCGACGTGCCGACGACCACGTTGCCGTTGCCGCTGATCGCCGCGGCCCTGGACTGGGTGTCGCCAGGCAGCACGCCGAGATCGAAGGCGGCACCCTGGGCCCACAGCGTCGCACGGTCGCTGCCTCCCGCGATCATCGTGGTGCCGACGGCGTTGCCGCCGCCCGCATCGACGCCGCTGCAGGAGCCGAACGGCGGATTCGGCGCGCCGGGCAGCGCCGCGAGCACCTGCACGCCTGGCTGCGAGGTCCACATGACGGGTCTGCTGTCGGCCTGGCCGACGATCACGTCGCCGGCCCACGAGACACCGTGGGCGTAGGAGGTGAGGCCGCCCGGCGCGTGTTCGGCAGCACCTGGATCGCCGATCCGACCCAGCGGTGCGCGACATTCGTCGCGAACGAGACGTCGCCGACGACGGTCTGGCCGCTGAAGTCGGTGGCGCGCGGGAACGCGCGGGTCGTGCCCGGCGGCAGGCCGAGGTCTGCTGCCTGGCCGCCGGTCCATGCGGTCGCACGCAGCGAAGCGGACGGGCCGGTGCTCCTGCCGACGACCACGCGGCCATCGGCGCTGATGCCGCCGACGTCGACGATGCCCGGCGTCACCTGGGCGTCGAGCCGGTGGAAGACGACGGCCGGTGCCTGGGCGGACAGCCCCGCGGCGGCGAGGGCGAAGGCCAGCGCGAACGGGATGGCACGGCAACGGGGAGACGGGTGGTTCATGGTGGGTTCTCGCGGGGTTCGGTCCGGAACAGCGGCATCCCGCGCCGAACCACACGCGCATTCCCATCCCGCAGCAAGAAGTGTTGTTCCGCTGCCGCTGCCGCTGGCCTCGGCATGAACACGTCGTCCCGCGCGTTCCTCCTCTGCCTCGCGTCGCTGGGGTTGGCCTCGGCCGGCTCCGCCCAGGGGCCCACCTGGTCGTCGCTGCAAGCCTGGCCCGAGGCGCGCTACGCGCACGCGATGGCCTACGACGAAGGCCGCGCCCGCACGCTGCTGTTCGGCGGCCGCGACGGCGCCACGCTGTTCGGCGACACCTGGGAGTGGGACGGCGAGGCGTGGGCGCGGTTCACCCCGGCCGCGAGCCCGTCGCCGCGGTCGGGCCACACGCTCGCCTACGACCCGCTGCGCGGTGTCACCGTGTTGTTCGGCGGCGAGGGTGCTACCGGCGCGTTGCAGGACACCTGGGAGTGGGACGGGCGGGTCTGGGTGCCGGTGACGACTCCGACCACGCCGACGCAGCGCAGCGAACACTGCATGGCTGCCTACGTGGACGCGACGACGAACACTTCGTACATCCTGATGCACGGTGGCCTCGTCAACGGCGGCTACCAGACCGGCACGTGGAAGTACGATGGCAGCAACTGGACGTACTTCAACAGCGGGCCGATGCCGTCGGCGCGGAAGAACGCGGCGATGGCGCGCGACACCTACTTCGGTACGACGATGATGCTCGGCGGCTACTTCGGCGGCACCACGTTGGCGGACGCGTGGTATTGGACAGGGCAGGGCTGGTTGCAGCTCGCCAATGGTCCGGCCATCCACTCGCACGCGATGGTCTTCGAGAACAGCAGTGGCGGCTTCGTCACGCGCGGCGGCCTCGACGTCACGACCCCGCTGCAGGTCGCCTACAATGGCGCCGTTGCCAGCGTCGGCAACGTCGTCTGGAACTCCTACAGCACGCAGACGACGTGGGGCCACGTGCCTTCGCTCGCGTGGCTCGCCGCGAGCGCCTTCGACACGCGCCGCCAACGGACGGTCGCGTTCGGCGGCATGACGACGACCGGGCCGATCGGCGAACTCGCCGAGCGGCCGGTTGGCGGCCTCTGGCAAGTGCGGCTGCCGCCGTCGCCAGTGGGTCCGCCGCGGCGGATCTACTCGGCGATGGTGTGGGACACGGCCCACGACCATGCGGTCGTGTTCGGCGGCCTCGACCCATGGTCGACGACGCCCGCCACGTTCGCCGACACGTGGTTCTTCGACGGGAGGTCGTGGACCCAGCCGACGTTCGGCCTCTTCCACTTTCCGCCTGCGGCACGCCGCGGTCACGCGATGGTCTACGTCGAAGCGGGGCCCCATTGGCCCGGCGAGCTCTGGATGGAAGGCGGCTACGACGACGTCACGGCGACGCGGCTCGGTGATTTCTACAGGCTGCAGACCAACGGCACGTACGGCTGGGGCTGGCTCGGTCCGAGCAACTCCACGCCGCGCGCCGACCATGCGATGGTCTACGACCGCGCGGCGCAGCGTGTCATCAGTTTCGGCGGCTACGGCAACAGCGGTCCCCTCGCCGACACCGCGGAATGGCGCAATCCGTTGCTCTGGTACCGGCAGACCATCACGACGAACGGTTCGCCCGGCGCTCGCTACTCGCACGCGATGGCCTACGACGCGCGCCGCCAGCGCACCGTGCTGTTCGGGGGTGCCGACGCCGTCGGGGCATTTCGCGGCGACACGTGGGAATACGACAGCACGACGTCGACGTGGACGCAGGTGGCGACGACCGGGCCGTCGCCGCGCGTCAACTGCGAGATGGGCTTCGACGCCGCGCGCGGCGTCGTCGTGATGACCGGCGGCCGCACCGCGGCGGGAGCACTGCGCAACGACGTGTGGGAATGGAACGGCGTCGCCTGGACGCAGCGCGCCCTGCCGACCACGCAACCGCCCCCGCGCGAAGGCGCCGCGATGACCTGGGACCCGACGCAGCGGCGCTTCCTGCTGTTCGGCGGCGTGCCCAACGACCCGTCGGTGTGGTCGTACACGGCCGACGGCGACCGCTTTGCCGATGGCATGCAGGGCGGCAGTTCCGCGCTGCGCTGCATGCAGTTCCCGGTTGCGGGGCGCGAGACCGGCTTCACCTTCGCAAGCTCGCATGGTTTCGGCTGGTTCGCGCTCGGCTTCGGCGCCGCGCCGGTACCGGCGCTGTTCTTCGATCCGCCGATCGCGTGCGGCAGCCGCGGCTTCGTCTTTCCGGTGCAGCCGATCGTCGTGCCGGTCGGCGGCAGTCCGGCGCGCATCACGTTCACGCTGCCCGGCAACATGGCCGGCATCGGCCTCACGCTCCAAGGCCTGTCGCTCGACCTCGGCCAGAGCTGCGTGCGCTTCACCGACCCGCTCGCCATGACCATCGCCGCGCCGTGATGGGGCGGCCCCACCTTGACCACCGAGCCGCCGGCGCGGAGAAGTGCGCTGCGCCGCGCCGCCCGCAACCGCCATGCAGCAACTCGAACGAGCGATCACAGTCTACGAGCAGTGGCTCGCCGCCGGCAAGCCGGTCACGCCAGCACAGCTGATCGACGGCAATCGCGACCTCGGCGAACTGCTGCAAGCGATGCTCGCCGACCGCGACGAGGTCGACCAGGCGATCGCGGCGGCGGACGGCGAGAACCGCGTGCTGGGCGACTTCCGCATCCTCGGCGAGATCGGCCGCGGCGGCATGGGCGTGGTCTATCGCGCGCGGCAGCGCTCGCTCGACCGCGAGGTCGCGCTGAAGGTGCTGCCGAGCCACGTCACGCTGCAGCCGAGCGCGGTGGCGCGCTTCCGCCGCGAAGCGACGCTCGCCGCGCGCCTGGAGCACCCCAACATCGTCGCGATCCACGCGGTCGGCGACGACGGCGACACGAACTTCTTCGCGATGGAACTCGTCGACGGCGCGCCGCTCGATCGCATCGATCCGGCGACCGGCAAGCCGCGCAGCGTGCGCCAGTGCGTCGAGCTCTGCGCCGCGGTCGCCGACGCGTTGGCGCACGCGCACGAGCACGGCGTGCTGCACCGCGACGTCAAGCCCACGAACATCCTCGTGCGCAAGGACGGCCGGCCCGTGTTGACCGACTTCGGCCTCGCGCGCGACGTCGACCAGCCCGGGATGACCCGGACCGGCGCGTTCGCGGGCACGCCGCACTACACCGCGCCCGAGCAGGCGGCCGGCAGCAAGCACGTCGACGCACGCGCCGACGTGTGGAGCCTCGGCGCGACGCTCTACGAACTGCTGACCGGACGGCGCGCGTTCGAAGGCGACACGGTGGCCGACGTGATCGAACAGATCGCGCGCCGGGAACCGGTCGACCCGGTGCGGCTCGTGCCCGCACTGTCGCCCGACCTCGCCGCGATCGTGCTGAAGGCGCTCGAGAAGGACCCGGCGCGCCGTTACCACTCGGCGCGCGCCTTCGCCGACGACCTGCGCGCGTTCCTCGAGTTCCGGCCGATCGCGGCGCGGCGCGCGACGCCGATGCGCCGCCTGCAGCGCTGGATCCGGCGCGAGCCGCTGCGCGCGACGCTCGCAGCGGTGCTGGTCGTCGGCGGGCCGGCGCTGCTGGGCACGCTCGCCTACGTGTGGAGCAACGCGGCGCGCATCGCGGCCGCGGTGGCGGCGGAAGCGAGCCGGGCGCGCGAGGAGACGATCGCGCGCGCATGGCTGGCGTTCCACGAGGAGGATGCCGCGTCCGGCCTGCGCATCCTCGAGGGCCTCGCCGGACCGGCCGACCGCGAACTCGCAGTGTCGCGCGCCTGGATGCTCGGCACCCCGCGCAAGGCCGAGGCGCACGCGCTGCTCGCCGCCTGGTCCGACCCGACTGCCGCGCTGCTGCGGCAGTTCCTCGACGGCGCGCTCGTGCGCACTGCGGAAACGCCGATCGGCGAGGCCGATGCACTCGACTGCTTCTTCCGCGCCCAGATGCTGCTCGAAGGCGCCACGCGCCGCGGCGCGCGCGTCGTCGACGTGCTGCGCCGCGCCGCGGACATGGTCGAGCTCGCGATCACGCTCGCGCCGGAGCCGCGGCTCGTCTACTTCCTGACCAAAGGCACGATCGCGCAGCAGATCGACGACGCGGCGATGACCGAAGCCGCCGCCGTCGCGTTGGCGCGGCACTTCCCCGACAGCCCGGCGGCGCAGCGCGCGCGAGTCGGCGCGCTCGGCAAGAGCCACCCCGAGGCGGCGCTCGCCCTGATCGCGGGCATCCGCGAGCGTGATCCCGCGGCGCGCGGCCTGCTGCGGCTCGAAGGCGTCGCGCTCGAAGCGCTCGGCAAGCTCGACGAAGCCGCGGCCGCCAACCGCAAGGCCGTCGCCGAGGATCCGACGGACGTGCTGGCGTTCACCAACCTCGGCATCGTGCTGCGCAAGCAGAAGGACTACGCCGGGTCGCTCGTCGCGCTGCAGCAGGCGCTGCAGCTGCGCCCGCAGGGCGCGCAGATCTGGAACGCGATCGGCCTCACGCACCGCGGCAACAAGAACCCGGCCGAAGCGCGGGCGGCGTTCGAGAAGGCGCTCGAGGTGCGGCCCGACTACGGCGCGCCGGCCTACAACCTCGGCAACCTGCTCGTCGCCGAGAAGGACTTCACGGGCGCGATCGCGGCGTTCCGCAGGGCCGTCGCGGCCGAGCCGGGCGACGTCCGGTACGTGGCCAACCTCGGTGACGCCCTCGAGCGCGCCGGTCAGCGGCAGGAAGCCTTCGTCATGCACCTGCGCGCCGCCCAGCTCGCGCCGAACGACCTGATCCCGAACTACAACGTCGCGGCGACCGCCACCGAGCTCGGCCTCGCCGAACTCGCGCTGCCGGCCGCGCGCCGCGCGCGCGAACTCGACGAGACCGGCTTCCATGGTCCGCGCGCGCTCGCCGAGGCGCTGCTCGCGCAGCAGCAGGTCGATGCTCCCGCGGCGCTCGCTGCGGCGCGCGAGGCCGAGGCGCGCGCCAAGGGCAAGAACCTGCGCGTGCGCGTCGTGTTGGCCAAGGCGCTCGCTGCCAGCGGGGAGCGCGACGAAGCGCTGGCCATGCTGACGGCGGCCGAACAGGATCCGGCGTTGCCCGACGGCGGCGACCGGCAGTTCCTGGCCAAGACGCTCGCCGACCTGCGCGCGGCGCGCTGAGCGCAGCGGCGTCCCGCCCTGAGACCGTTGGCATCGGCGCGCACGACGGCGAGCGGCCGATGCGGACCGGCGTGTCACGTTCGTCCGTCGCCGATTCGCGCGGCGGCCAGCACCAAGCCCGAACCGCGCCTCGTCCCAGCCCCGAACACGCTCGCCGGCGCGCAGGTCCTCGCACCCGTTCCGCCGGAGCTGCAGCCACTGCTCTCCCCCGAGGCGCTGGCGTTCGTCGCCGGCCTGCACCGCCGCTTCGATGCGCGCCGCCGCGCGCTGCTGCTGCGGCGCACCGAGGTGGCGCTTCGACTCGCGGCCGGCGCGCTGCCGGACGTCCTGCCCGAGACCGCCGCGGTGCGCGGCGCCGACTGGCGGATCGCGCCCGTGCGCAGCACACTCGCCGAAGAACTCGGCAAGATTCGCACCGAACTCGGCGATCCGGCGTTCGCCGCGAGAACGCGGTACTCGATCCGGCCGGTGGATTCATGGGCGTCGCGAGTCTCAGCCAGGGAGCACGCCTCCTCCTCGGCTCCTGAGCACGCGGCAGTTGTCAACGTGAGTGCGACACGAAAGAGCACAGTGCCGTTAGCGACCGCTCCCGTGCAGTGTCCGGCGTCGCCGCCGACGACCCGTTCAGCGACCGCCCGACGGCAACGCGCCGAGCCGCTCGCGCCACTTCGCGACCCGTTCCGCGCGCTGCGCCGCCGGGTCGGCTTCGCCCCACTGCACGTAGAGGTCGACCACGCGCGACACGGCCTCGCGCACCCGGAACCGGGCGCCCGCCGGCATCGACTCGACCCGTTGCAGCAGGCCCTCGGCTCCCGCGAGCAGCAGCGGCTCGGCCTCGGCGAAGCGTCGCTGACCCAGCAACGCGGACCCGAGCTGCGACCGCGAGACCTCGGGCTGCCAGGCGCCAGCGAGTTTCGCCTCGCGGATCGGCAGCACCTCGCGCAGCAGCGTCTCGGCCTCGGCCCATCGTTCGATCTGCAGCAAGGCGAACGAAACCCGCGCGAGGTCCTGCGCCAGTTCGACCGATCCGGCGGCCTGCCCCGCGCGCACACGGGCAACCAGCTTCGGCACTTGCGCCACCACCGCCGCGGCGTCACCGCGTTCGGCCAGCATGCCGAGCAGCTCGAAGGGCATGTCGGCCAGGTCCGGCACGTCCTCGAAGTGCGGCTCGGCCTGCTGCAGCAGCTCGATCGCTTCGCCCAGCGCCCCGGTCTGGCGCAGGTTGACCGCCAGGTTGCACTGCGTGACCAGGGTCTCTTGGTGCGTGGGCCCGAGCACCTCACGCTGCGCCGGCAGCACGGCGCGGAACACCGGCACCGCCTCGGCGGCGCGGCCGAGGCCCCAGAGGGCCGACGCGTAGTTGTTGGCGGCGTTCAACGTGTGCGGGTGCTTGGGTCCATGCAGCCGCTGCATGGCTTCGAAGATCGCCTGGCTCAGCTGCAACGACTCCTCGAAGCGTTGCAACCTGTGCAGCGCGCCGGCCAGGTGACCGGCCACCGTCAGCGTCTCGTCATGGTCGAAGCCCAGGGCCGTGCGCAGGCCCGCGACCGCCTTGGCCAGCAGGGGTTCCGCACCCTGCGCGTCGCCTCGGGCCAGGAGAACCGCTCCCAACGAGCCGAGGGACAAGTGCGTCTCGGGGTGTCCTTCGCCCAACACGCGGACCTGCTCGGCATACGCCTCGTGCATCAACCGCTCCGCTTCGTCGAGCCGCCCCTGGCGCTCCAGGATCGTGGCCAGCGTCTGCTTGGCGTGCAACGTGCGCGGGTGCGCATCGCCGAAGCGCGCACGGAACGCGTCGAGCACGTCGCGCAGGATCGGTTCGGCCTCGGCCAGCTTCGAGGTGTCGGAGAGGATCGTACCGAGCACACTCGCCGTGCTGAGGGTCTGGTCGTGCTGCGGCCCCAGGACGCGCCGAAGCTGCGCCAACAACTCGCGCGCCAGCCGCTCGCCTTCGGCGTACAGCCCACGGCGCACGGTCAGCACCACCAGGCTGTGCCGCACCGACAGCGCCTCGCTGCCGTCGTTGCCGTCGGCCTGGGCGAACAGGTCGCGCGCCTTGGTCAGTTGTGCCATGGCCTCGTCCAGCTTGCCCGAGCTGCTGAGGGCCTTGCCCAGGAGCACGTGGGCGTGTGCGAAGTCGCTGGCGCGTGCGTCCGGGACCTGCTCGAGTGCCGTGAGCAGCTGCCGGCTGCCGCGCTCGACGGCGCCGAACTCGCCAGCATCGCGTTGCACGCCCAGCAAGCTCGCCGTGACCGCCAGCGTGCGCGGATCGCCGTCGCCGAACGCCTGCTTCGCCAGTTCGAGCGCGCGCAGCACCGTCACCCGCGCCGGTGCGACGAGGCCGAGCCCGCGCATCGTCTCGCCGACCACCTGCAGCAGGCGCGCCTGCATGCCGGGCTGGTCCGCGAACGAGGTCTCGATGGTGCGGATCGAGCGCTGGAACACGTTCGCGTCCAGCGCGCCGAGCGCCAGGTCGGTGAAGTTCACCGCCGCCAGCGAGGTCGCCAGCGCGTCGCGTTGGCCGGGTGCGACCGAACCGAGCAGCGCCTGGCGCAGGCCGATGCCCATCGCCGGCACGTCGAGGCCCCCGAGCAGCTGCGCCTGGAACTCGGCGACGGCCTGCGTCTCGGCCGCACTCTGCAGAGCCTTGGCCTCCGCGGCCTGTGCCCTCTGCAGGCTCTGCTGCGCTGCCGCACGCGCGACCTCGGTGCGGTCGCGTTCGCGCAGGGCCTGCACCATGCCCCAGCTGGTGCCGACGACGCCGGCGAGCAGCAGCAGCACGGCGACGCCGGCGGCGACGACGAGGCGCCGCCTTCGATGCACGAACTTGCGCAACCGGTAGCCGGCACTCGGCGGAGCCGCGAGCACCGCTTCGTCGCGCAGGAAGCGCGCGATGTCCTCGGCGAAGCCGTTCGGCGTGTCGTAGCGCCGTTTACGGTCCTTCTCGAGCGCCTTCATGACGATCCAGTCGAGGTCGCCGCGCAGGCGTTCGCTCCACGCGCGCACATTGACGTCGGGGCGCCCGCCGACCACCGCCGCGGCGCCGCGCGTCGACACCCGCGTCGACGGCTTCTGCGGCTCGTCTTCGCGGATCGTGCGCAAGAGCTCCTGGAAGCCGGCCTGCAGCGCCGTCTTCACGTCGAACGGCTTGGTGCCGGTCAGCAGCTCGTAGAGCAGCACGCCGAGCGAATAGACGTCGGCGCGCGTGTCGATGTCGAGGCCGGACATCTCCGCCTGCTCGGGCGCCATGTATTCGGGCGTGCCGAGGATCTGCGCGTACTGGGTGAACAGCGTCTTCTTGGTGAGCTCGGCGCTGGTCGCCTTGGCGATGCCGAAGTCGATCACCTTCGGCACCGGCACGCCGTCGTGCAACGTCACCAGCACGTTGCTCGGCTTGATGTCGCGGTGGATGACGCCCTTGTGGTGCGCGTGCTGGATCGCCTCGCAGACCTTGGTGAACAGCTCGAGCCGCTGCCGCAGGCCGAGCTTGCCCCGGTCGCAGTACTCGGTGATCGGTACACCCTTCACCAGCTCCATCACGAAGTAGGGCCGGCCGTTCGCGGTGGCCCCGCCGTCGAGCACCTTGGCGATGTTCGGATGGTCCATCAGCGCCAGCGCCTGCCGTTCGGCCTCGAACCGCACGACCACCTCGCGCGTGTCCATGCCGAGCTTGACGATCTTCAGCGCCACCTTGCGCACGACCGGCTCGCGCTGCTCGGCCATCCATACCGTGCCCATGCCACCCTCGCCGATCGCCTGCAGCAGCTTGTAACGATCGACGGTGTCGCCCGGCTGCTCGCCGACCTCTGCCTTCGTAGCCGACCCGGCACGGGGCGGCTGCAGGAACGGCTCCGCCACCGCGGCGTCGGCGGCGAGCAGCCGGTCGACCCGTTCGCGCAGCGCCCGGTCGTCGCCACAGAGTCGGCTCAGGTAGCGCGGCCGTTCCTCGGCAGGAAGGGACCGGCAGGCATGGAACAGCTCTTCGGCGGAAGGGCGGTGGTCGGACATGGGCGTGCCAGGGTTGGATCATGCCCGGCCCGGCCGGGCCCGGCTGTCCCCATGCGCATTCGCGGCGCCCCGAGCCTCACGCCGCCGACGAAAATCCCCGGGCTACCTCGCCGGGAACCCGCCGCGCGACCTCACTCCAACGGCCGGTGCCCACGCCGCAGGCGATCGAACAACCAGGCGCGGGCATAGGCCCAATCGCGGTCGGCGGTCGCCGGCGAGATCCCGAGCGCCGCCGCACACTCCTCGAGTTCGAGGCCGGCGAAGTAGCGCAGCTCGACCAGCCTGGCCTTGCGGGGGTCCTCGCTGGCGAGTTCGGCGAGCGCCGCGTCGAGGTCCAACAGCTGGTCGCGATCGAACTCGGCCGGTGCCGCAACGCCGGCCAACGTGACCCGCTGCCAGCCACCGCCCCGCTTCTGCGCCGCCCTCACGCGCGCGGCTTCGACCAGGATGCGGCGCATCGACACCGCGGCCGCGGCGTGGAAGTGGCCGAGGCCTGCCCAGCGCCCGTTCGTGGTGCCGCACAGACGCAGGAAGGCCTCGTGGACCAGGGCCGTGGCGTGCAGCGTGTGGCCCGCCCGTTCGCGCGCCAGCTCGCGCGCGGCGAGCGCACGCAACTGCTGGTAGACCAGCGGCAGCAGTTCGTCGGCTGCACCCGCTTCGCCGTGCTGGATCGCTTGGAGCAGCTGGTCGAAGGAGCGACTCATCCCGGCAGGATATCGAGGCGCGAGCAGCTGCACATCGCCGCTTCCCGCGTGCTGGCGCGACGGCTCCATGAGTGTCGTCCTCGACCCGCTCACCTTCCTCGAACGACTCGCGGCCTTGGTCCCGCGTCCGCGCAGGAAACTGGTCCACTCCTTCGGCGCGTTCGCTCCCGCCGCGTCATGGCGCCGCCTCGCCTCCGCCTTGTGCGCCGCCCCGAGCACCGCCACCGGATCCGGCCCCGGCAACCCCAGTTCGCGCGCCAGCGCCGCCGCAAGCGCCGCACCCGGATGATCCGACGAACTGAACACCCCGTCCAACCGCCCGCGCCGCTGTTCCTTCTGTTCGGCGAGCCACGCGACCGGGTCGAAGTCAACGGCGACCTCGACATCGTCGGGCCCGATCATCACGAACTCGAACGTCGTCCCCCGCGCCCGCAAGTGCGCCAGCTGACGGCGATCCCAGGTGGTCGGCGACACGAGCGCGACGGTCGGCACGCCAGCAGGATGCCGGTTGGTTCGGCCTTCCGCCACCGAAGCCATCAAGCCTCGCCGCCTGGTCCGGCCGTACCTCGCCATCTGGTCGCCCGCGCATATCGGCGCCAAGCGCGTGCGATCCAGCGTGAAGCACCCTTGCAAGAGCAAGCCACCCAAGAACCACACGATGACCACTCGACTCCCTTGCGTCCTGCTTCTCTGCCTGGGCCTGCCGACGGTCGCGGCCCAGTCCCCGTTTCTGTTCACCACCAGCCAGACGGAGCAGACGCTGTCCGGCAGTGGCGGCACCGCATTGAAGACCCTGCGACCCAACGAGGTCGCGATGATCGACTTCGGTGGCTGCATGGGACTCTCCGCCGAGAAATGGGCGCCACGAACCTGCTACGGGACGATGGCAGGTGACGAGAACGGCGACACCGCCACCTGGAACCCGACGCTGTTCGGGACGATCGACGCGCTGCACTGGATGCTGGCGCCGATCGGACCCACCAACCAGCGTACCGTGTTCTTCTCGCCTTCGGCGGCGATGCAGCCCGGCGTCAGCGGCGCGCCTGCCATCCGCCCCGGCGACACCGCCCGCATCGTTCGCGACAGCAGCGGCTTCGACGGCCAGGTCGAGTACTTCCTGACCATGGAGCAGGTTGTGACCGCGCTTGGCATGCCGGTCGGCTCGATCGTGGATGTCGACGCGATCGCCGGTGACATCCACTACGGCATCTTCTTCTCGCTCGATACCGATGCGGTCGTCAGCTGCGGCTGCAACGAGGTGTTCGTCCGCGACGGCGATGTGTTGTGGATCGCCCCACCAGCGATCCAGTGGGCCGCGAACTTCTGCGTGCAGACCGTGTGGGCCAACAGCGTGCACGTGATCTACACCGAGGCCCAGATGGATGCCTTCCTCGGCAACGCGGTCGTCAGCGACGCCACCTGGGCGTGCCTTGGATCGATCCAGGATCTCGAGGGACTCGACATCGACTACAACAGCCCGCCCCAGATCGTGATGCTGTGTTCGAACACCGTGGCAGTGACGGTGCCGGCCCTGGCGTTCACCGGCGAGACGATGACCGGCTGCAGCGTCGTGACGACCGGCGGCGGCGGCTCGATTCTGCAGCGCGGTTGCGCAACGCTCGGCAGTTCGTGCTGGTTCGGCGCAACGACCGGAACGCAGATCGGCCTGCTACCGCCGTCGAGCGGTGGCGTGCCGAGCTTCATCAACGCCCTCGCGACCGCGTTCCCGCGCCAGTTCACCGTCGAACCGCAGCAACATCAGGTGGCGACCAACAGTCCGGTGCTGATCGACGTGTACTCACCCGGGATCATCACCGCAGTGTTCGCCCGCTTCGATTCGATGGCCGCAAACAGCGTCGCACCGTCGCTCGGCTACGCCAACCTGCACTTCCCCGACGAGTACATCACCGGTTACGCGGCCTCCTTCTGGGTCAACAATGGCTATTCGAACCTGAGCCTCGGGTCGATCCCGTTCCCGTGCAAGATCGTGTGGCAGGCGGTCTGCATCACCGCCGGGAGTACCGTGGAGCTGAGCACCCCGGCGACCCTGGACGTCTACTGATCCCGGCGTCGCCTGACCGGGGTGAACCGACGCGCACCGACCAAGCCGAGTCTACTTCGTCGAGATCGTGGAGATCTCGCCCTTGCGCCACCGCCGCCGATCCCCGATCCCGTCGTTCCTCCTGCCTGGGGGCGTCGGCGCGGGTGCGCCGGCTGAGATGCACCCCTCGAACCTGATCCGGATCATGCCGGCGTAGGAAACGGCAGCCATGGAACCGTCACGTCCGTCCTCGCCCCCGCTGCCGCCGGTGGCGCAGTCGTTCCCGAGTTCGCGATGTGTGCACCAGGCCGTGGATCTCCCGCCTGCCCCCGAACCGGAACCAGCAGGCACCGTCGCGTCTCCCGCCGAACAGCAACCCGCCGAGGCCTCGCCGAACAAACCGACCAGGCCAGACTTCCGCGCCCCCCGAGAACACGGCTAACGTCGGCGTCGGTACGACCTCTGGGCCGAACTCCAAAATGCGAGTATTCCTCGCCGATGCCCTGCACTGCGGCCACTGCGGTGGTCAGCGGCGCCTGTTGACGTTCATCAGCGATCAAGTCGCCGTCCAGAAGATCCTCCACCACCTCGGCCTGCCTGCCGAACCGCCGGAGCCCGCTCCGGCAAGGGCGCCGCCACGACGTTCGGTGCACTTCGTCCGATCTTGAACGGACCCTGGTTCACGGTCTTGGCGCGGCCATGAACGCCGCCCAGCGGTGGCGCCTTGTACGCCGTGCCAGATCCAGGGCATGTCCCGACTTCAGGGACCACTGCCCCGCCACCAACCGCCGGGGTCGCCGCAACGACCGCCTTCGCTCCACCACCTGCTCGGCGAGAATCCCCGTTGTTTCACTTGTCCCCTCGGGTTGTCCGGCAGCAGGCGCAGACTCCCACGTCGGCTAGCGTTGTTGCCGTCCCTACCGAGTCCTGGCGCTCCTGACGGCGATCGGCCCATGGTCACGGCGCTCGCGACCGGTTTCCCGGTTCGCTGCCCCCGGAACCCGGTATCCCGGCACTGAGCCAGCGATGACGAGCCTGCAGCCACCGCGTGCCGAAGCCGCGAGTCCGACGCCGATCCCGGCGGACGATCGCACCGCCGGCAGCGCCGACTTGGCTGCGTTCATCCGCGCGCAGCAGCACACGCTCTGGCGGCATCTGCGGCTGCTCGGCGCCGATCCGGACGAGGCCGACGATCTGATGCAGGAGGCGTTCGTGCGGTTCGCCGAACACCAGCGCCGCGGTGAACGCATCGCCGCGCCGGCAGCCTTCCTGCGCGGGATCGCCCGCAACCTGTTGATCGCCGCCCGCCGGCGCGCTCGCCGGCAACCGCCTTCGGCCGAGTGGGCCGATGCCGTCGAACAGCTCGCGTGCACCGAACCATCGCTCTACGGCGACGCACGACTCGACGCGCTGCGCCGGTGCCTGCTGCGGTTGCCGGAGCGGGCCCGGCTGGCCATCGAAGGCGTTCACGTCGAGGGACAGACCCGCGCCGAGATCGCCGCGCAGCTCGGCCTCGGCGACGAAGGCATCAAGTCGCTGCTGGGCCGCGCCCGGCAGCTGCTGCGGCAGTGCATCGAACGAACGCTGGCGGCGACGGCACGAGGAGACCAGAAACCATGAACGATCGATGGGAAGCTGTGCGGGAACGCAATCTCGACCTGGCGCTGGAAGAACTGTCCGGGCGCGCGACGCCACCCGATCGTACGGCGACGATCCTGCAGCGGATCGGCGAGGCCGAGCGCCGCAACCTCGGCCTGCCATGGCGGCACCTCGGCGCCGCAGCCACCGTGTTGCTTGGCATCGGGGTCACGTTCGCAGTCGCGTGGACGCGTTCCGCACCGACCGATCCAAGGACGCCGGTCGCCGGTGCCCACGCCGGCATGGCGCCGGTGACGACCGTCGTCCAGGACCCAAAGCCGACGCCGCCGGCGAAACCGCCGAAGACCGAGCCGGCGCCGCCGAGGGTTGGCAAGGCCACCGGCAATCCGGAGGCCAAGAACGAGTCCAGGCCCAAGCGCGAACATCCGGCCGGCACTTCCTCCGAGGACCTGCGGGCCGCCCGCAGCGCCGAAGCCATGCTCGCCGCCGAACGGACGCTGTCGAAGTGGGTGCTCGACGGCAAGTTCCCCGGCATCAAGGACCGGATCGACTTCGCCGACCTGTCGGCCTGGACCTACACCAAAGGGCTCGAGGGCATGCCACCCGAAGTGAAGGCGCTGGCGGGCAAGAAGGTGCTGATGACCGGGTTCATGCTGCCGATCGACGAGGTCGACGACATGCATGAGTTCCTGCTCGTGCAGTCGCTGTGGGCCTGCTGCTACGGCACGCCACCCGACATCCATGGCCTGGTGCGCTGCGTGCTACCCGAGGGCCTGACCACCGATCACCACTTCGAACCGATGTGCATCGTCGGCACGCTCCAAATCAGCGAAACGGTCCGGGACGGCTATTGCATCGACATCTACCAGCTGAACGTCGAGAGCGTGCGCCCGATCCGCTGAGTGGCTCGCGGCCGACTCAGGGCGTGCTCGAGCGCAGGTTACGGTAAGGTCCTGGGTTCCCCGTCGCCGAAGCCGCACTCGATCGCAGGCGCGAACTCGGCGAACGCAACGTCGGCTACTCGCTTGCCGACGACTGTGCTGGCGAAGGACCGGAAACGCCGTCACCACTCGGCTACCGCGTTCGCCGACGATCTGGCGCGCGTCCTGCGCGGCGGCGGCCCCGGCCCACGGACCATCGCCGACATGGCGAAGCGGCGGACGCCGCGGCGATGCTGCGGCACCTCACGATCGACGACCACGAGCCCGGCTGGCGCGACGCCATGGCCCGCATCGCGGCCAACCCCGCCTACCGCCAGTTCGTGCTGATGCCACAGCTCGGGCTGATCCCGCTCGGCCCGGGCCCGGACTCGCAACTCGAGGAGTTCGCGGCGCCGCAGACCGGCGAGGTCCGGAACGTCGCGATGGCCGGCCGCAGGTTGGTCCGCTGACCGCCACGATCTCCGTGCTGCTGCCGCCGGGTGAGTTCGCGAAGGGCGCGCATGCCAACGACCCGGCGGCGCGCGGCGGCGCCGGCAACGCGACGAGGAACCGGATGGCGGAGAGGAGGAGCGCGTGTGGGTTCCGCATCGCGGACGCAGGCCTACCCACCCGCGGGTCCGCGGGCGTCAGGGGCCGGTAAGGCCGCAGTGCGATCCACTGCGCGGCCCCGAAGCGGATCGCAGCACCGAGGCCGGCGGCCGCGTCGCTGGGGAGTGTGTCGGCTTCGGCCGCGGCCGCGCCGAGCACGGAGCGAGCCCCATGTCGTGTGAGGCGATCCTGCGGTCGTGCTGCGGTCAGAGCCCGAACTCCAGGTCGACCGCGTTGGACAGCTGCAGTGCGACGGTGCCCTGCAGCACGAGCGCCTGGGCCGGCAGGGTCGCACCCTGCAGCAGGGGGCTGCCTGGCACGCGCAGCACGCCGGCAGCGCCACCTTGCGCGTCGGTGAGGCCACTGCCCAGCATCACGATGCTGGGCAGGTCGAGCCACACGGTGCAGCCGTTGCCGATCGGTGTGCCCATCGTCGTGGGCAGCGACACGAAGAAGGCGGCGAGGGCGTTCGGCAGGCCGCCGCGTAGTTCGAGGTCCACGCGCATGCCGAGCGCGGGCACGTCGCTGCGGAACGTCGGTGCCGGCGTCCCGCAGCCCGGGCCGGTAGGTGTGGAGTTCGCCAGTCCAATGCCGCGCACGACGAACGTCGTGGCACTGACGCTGGTCGGCGACGCGGTGCTGCTCGGGCGCACCCGCACCAGCGCTTCGTTCGTGCTCGGTGGCGTGACCCGCCACGACAGCGGGCGCTGCGTGACACCGGCGGCCAGCAGTTGCCACGAGCGGCCGCCGTCGCGCGACAACTCGACGTCGACGTCGCCGACGTTCGCCGTGGTGAGCCAGTCGATGAGGACCTGGTTGCCGACCGTCCACGTCTCGCCGCCGATCGGTGTCACTAGCGCCACCGCCGCGCCGGACCGGCCGCAGGTGCCGCGGGCGATCGTGATCGCACCGGACATCTTGCCGGTCGCGACGTCGGTGATGCCGTCGCCATCGAAGTCGCCGAGTGCGACCCGCCTCGGGTAGCCGACGCTGAAGTTGAAGCCCTGCGCGACGAAGCCGGCCCCCAGGTCGCGCAGCACCGAGACGTTGGGTCCGGCGAGCGACGAAACTTCCTGCGGCACGAACAGGTCCAGGCGACCGTCGGAGTCGAGATCGGCAGCGGCGACGTCCGCGCAGTAGCTCAGCGCCGTCGTCACCGGCGCAGCAAATGCGAACGGCCCGGTGCCGCGGGCGATTGCCACGCCGGCCCGCGCGGCCACGGCGAGATCCAGCTGTCCGTCGGCGTCGAGATCGCGCACGCACAGACCCGACGCCAACGTGGCCATCGGCACGGCTGTCATCCGCGCGAAGGTGCCGAGCGGCTCGCCGCCGGCACCGGTCTGGCCGCGCATCAGCGTGACCACACCCGGGGTCCCGTCGCCCATGTTCAGCAGTGCCAGGTCCGGCGCGCCGTCGCGGTCGAAGTCGGCAATCTCGATGTCCAGCTGCAGCCCGCGGAGGACGCCGAACGGCACGGCCGTGCCCCAGGTGCCGCGCGGCCTACCCCCGGTGCCCTGGCCGAGCAGGATCCAGACGTTGGCGGTGTTCAGGTCCGCGACCGCGAAGTCGAGCACGCCGTCGGCATCGAGATCCGCCGTCGCGATCTGGCTGCCGATCGAACCGGACTGACTCGGAACGCCCAGTGGCAGCACCATCGGTGCGGCGAACGTCATGGTGTTCGAACTGGCGGGCGTGGTGTTGAACAGCACGTTGACCACGCCCTGGTAGGTCCGTGGCGTCGTCGTCACGGATGCACGGCCACAGGTCGCGAGGTCGATGCGGCCGTCGCCGTCGAAGTCGCCGGGGCACATGCCCAACGCGATGTTCGGCAGCGGGATCAGCGGCTGGGCGACGAAGCCGGCCGCTCCATCATTGCGCAGCACGCAGGCCGCGTTCGCGGCCGCCCCCGCGACGAGGTCCAGGTCGCCGTCGCCGTCGAGGTCCGCGGTCACGAGGCAGTTCACTTCCTGCGTGAACGGCTGGAACGTCGTCAACGGGCCGAACACGGGGCCGTTGGGGCACTGGGATGTGGCGCCGACGGCCAGCAGGGCGGCCAATACCGCGGGCGCAAACCTGCGTCGGAAGTTCCGATCTGGGCTCGGTTGGTTCATGGAACTGGGTCGCGTCGCTGCCGCTGGGTATCGCGGCCGGGAGCCTAGCCCCGCCGCGAACCGCGGTTTCGGCGATTCCCGGTCTTTCGGGGCGGACAGCCGAGCAACGGGCGCTTGCCTGCACCCGAACTGCAACCAGAGGGCACGGTTGTCTTGCCCATCCCCGCCTTACCCGCCCTGTTCCTTGGCCCGCTCGAGCGTCACGGTGAGGTCAGCTCCGGCCTCCAGCCGGAACGGCCCGGACGCACGCTCGCCCGCGCGCGCGCGCAGTTGGAACACCACCGCGCCGGCACCCAGGCACGGGAAACGCACGACTCCGCTGGCGTCCGCCAGGCACGGTTTGCGGCGCGCGACCCAGGACGTCGCCACCGCCCCGAGGGCGAGTTCCACCGGGGTGCCCTCGGCCGCACCGTACGAGTCGACGCTGACCTGCGCCTGGGGCACCGGCTTGCCATCATCGTCGACGACGCGCACGGTCATCGACGGCATCGGCTCGAGCTTCAGGTCCAGGCGGGTCTCGCCGCCGGCCGTGCCCACGAACGCGGACGCATCGCCGTCCGTGCAGAACAACAGGAACTCCCCCGGCGGCGGACAGAACCGCAACCGACCGGCGCGATCCAGGCGGTAGCGCGGATCCCACGGCTCGACGAACCAGCGGCGGCGTTCGAGCGACACGAGCACCACCAGCGCGCCCTCCGCCGGTCCGCCATCGGCGCGCACGACCTGCAGGTCCACGGTGTGCAGCTGGTCGAGCCGGACGGTCGGGAACGCGTCGACGCGGCCTTGTACATCCGCCAGCAGCGGCGGCAGCCGCGCGTCCCGCGGACCGGTCAGCGATGGCGGCGCCAGCAGGCGCGCCAGGTGGAAGTCGGCCGGCGCATCGGTGATGGTGAACGCACCGGCGTCATCCGTGCGCGCGGACAACAGCAGCGGCACGTGCACGCTGCCACCGTTCTTCAGCGGCAGCAGGTAGACGACTTCGACGGTGACGTCCTGGTTGCCGAGCGGCCGCTCGGCCGACTGCAGCAGGGCGCCACCCAACGCCCGCGCTGCCGGTAACTGCAGGTGCAGATGGGCGCGATCGGCGTCGCGATCGCCGCGGGCATCGACGACCTCGAAGCCCTGCTCGGCGCCCAGGTGCGCCGCGATCCCCATCGCGTGGCCCGCGGCGCGCACGCGGAACGGTCGGACCCACTCGGCCGGATTGCTGGCGATCGCCGCGGCCAGCGTGCCATCGTCCGCGGTCTTGCCGAGGCGGCGCCAGTGGGCGCCATGCACCTCGGTCAATTGCCCGAGATCGGCGAAGTACAGCGCCGTGGTGCGTTGTTCGACCAGCGCCCCCGCGATCGGCTTGCCGGCGTCGTCGACGACGTGGAACGTCACCGTCGTCGGTGGCGGCAGTTCGAGCCCGGCGGCGGCCGTGTCCGCGTGCCCGCACCACAGGACCTGGCCTGCGGCATCGAGCAGTTCGAACAGCGCGATGCCCACCGGCAGCGCCGGCAACGTCGCGGTGCCGTCCGCAGCGAGGTCGAACTCGAACACCGTCGCCGGCGAACTCTGCAGCCGCGCCCGGCCCCGCCGCGGCGCCGCCTCGCCCCAGGCCGCAAGCCCGCCGCAGCGCCACGCCGTCGCGCCACGCCAGCGGTCGACGACGATCGTCGGCAGCGCCGCCCCCATCATGCCGGCGTGCACGGGCCCCACCTGGCGGCGACCATCGGCGCGCGCCGGGCCGATCGCGAAGATCGTATAGTCCAGATCGCCGAACAGCGCGGTCCGGAACCGGCCCCGGTCGTCGCTGGTCGCATGGACGAGATGCGGCGGCGCCGCCGCGAGAACCTGCCCCGCCAGCGCAGTCAGGGTGACCTCGGCTCCGGCGACCGGTGTCCCGGCCTCGTCGACCACCTGCCCGACGAACGGACGGTCCTGCGCCATGAGCAGCGCGAACGGAGCGGACAGGGTGATCAGCAGGCGCAGCATGTCGGTTGGACGAAGTGGAGGAGCCGTTGTCAGCGACACGGGAAACTCACCGCGGAATCGCAACGGTGTCCAGCAAGCGCGCTGCAATGTGCAGGCGGCGCCACGGGTGCCCGCGATTCCGCACCCTGGAGTGAACGTCCGCCGATGACCGCGGGGAACCGGACATGAGCCTCGATCCGACCCAACCGCGTCCACCGCTCCCCATCCCGCCGGCACGCTGTCGCTGACCGCGGCCGCCGACGTCGACGGCGTGCACTCTCCGCAGTGCCGGGGATAGCATCGGGTGGATGAAGGCATTCCTCGCGTTCGCTCTCGTCGCGGCCCTTTCCGCCCTGCCGGCGCAGGACCAGACCGGCGCTGGGCTACCGCAGGTGCGCGCCGCGTTCGAGGCCACGAAGGAGTGCGCCTGGGCCGCCCTCATCGCGGTGGTGCACGGCCGCGAGCCGCTGATCCTCACCGCCGGCAGCGATGCCAGCGGCAAGGAGTTGACGCCGCTGACGCTGGTGCCGTTGCTGGTCCTGGCGAAGGTGCTCGCCGCCGACGCGATCCACGTGCAGCTCGATGGCAAGATCGACGTCGGTTCCGGCGAGAAGCTCGGCGACCGCGAACTGACCGTGCGCGAGTTGCTCGACGGCGTGACCCTGCTGCCCAACTTCTATGTCCTCGATGGCGGCGTCGATGTCGTCGATGCCGCCCTGCTGCGGAACTGCGGGGCAGTTGCGGCCGGCGCGAACATGCAGATGTACGGGACCTCGCTCGGCGCGCCGGAGTTCGTGCTGCTCGAGCCTCGGGCCTTCAGCGGGCGCGACAAGGACTGGCCGACGCTGCTGCGATCGATGCTGGCGCCGCGGGTGCCGGGCCTGGACCCGGCGAGTGCCGATGCGCTCGGCGAGCAGGAACGAGGCTGCACCATCCTCGCCGCCGACGACCTGACGACGCTCGGAGCGGCGCGACCGTCGCTGCTCCGCACCCTGCTGTCGCTGAAGAGCATCGGCAGCTGGCTGCAGTGGCGGGCGCAGCAGCAGGTGCCGCTGTGGGCCAGTGCCCGCATGGGCCGGATGTCGGCGACGCTTACGCAGGCCAAGGAGCAACGCTGGGTCACGAGTGCTCAGGCATTGGGCGTGAGCCTGACGCTCGCTCAGTATCCGTCCCGGCAGGCGGCGTTGCTGTGCGTGCAGCCGCCGGCAACGACGACGTCGTCTCGCGAGATCTCGCGGGCGCTGCAGCGCGCGTTCGAAGGTGACCTGTTCGCGAGCGGGGACGAGGACGCGCAGGACCCTGCCGTTGAGGACCGCTTGCGGGCGGCGCTGGCCGCTGGTCGGGTCGCCCCCGCGTCCGCCACGATGGCGGCGAGTGCGCTGGACGGTACGCGCTGGTGCACCGCGTCCGGCGACGGCAAGGAGGCGGTGCGGCTCGCCTTCGGTGCCAAAGCCGGGGAGCGTTTGACGTTGACGGTCGGCAGCGACACGGTGACGTTCTCGATGGCGCCGATGGGCGACGGGTTGCGTGCCACGCCGACACGGCCTCGTCCCGACGTGATGTTCCACTTCTGGCTGCGGCCGGAGCCGAACGCGGACAAACCCACCAGGCTCACGGGTGTGCTGATCAGCCAGCGCTTGTCGGGTGCGGCTACTGCGGCGCTCCCGCCGGCGGGGGCCTCGGTGCCGCAGTACCTGGAACTGGTGCCCGACAAGCAATGAGGTCGATGGCGTGCCGGCCGCGGCGATGCGCGGGAGGGCCGCCCGAGGCTCGAGCCGGTGCGGACGAACGTCCGGTCGGACCAGCGGATTCGCCGCACCGATTGCCATCGCCCGATCACGCGGCCGGCGAAACCCCCGTTGTTCCACCTATCCCCCCGAACCCTTGCTCGAGCGTGGAACGGCGCGCGGCGCTTCCGCAGTGGCAGTGAGCTCTTCGTCAGGTCCGACCATGGTTGGTTGGCCGGCCCGATCGAACAGATGTCGGAACCGCTCGAGCCTGGAATCGGTCGTTCGATCGAGAGTATCGCATCGGCGAACGGCTTGGCGGCGCGACCAACCCGGTCCGACATCCTCCTCGACCCGCTTTTCGTTGGCTCCTGGGCCACGCGCTGTCGCCTACGCTCCGACATGCCCCGCCACACGCCGTTGTTCCCGCTGGCCTTGCTGACGTTCGCCACGAACGCCGCCGCCCAGGCCGCCCACACTCAACTGTTCCCCGCCACGTCGCCCTCAGGACGCGCCGGGCTGCACGGCGTCTCCGACGGCAGCGGGATGCTCGTGTTCGGCGGCCTCACGTCCGGGTCGCCGCTGGCGTTCAACAACGAGATGTGGCGATTCGATGGCACGGCCTGGACCAACCTGACGCCAGCGAACAGCCCGGCGCCGCGCGACTGGTATGCCTCGGCCTACGACGGTGCTCGCAGTCGCTATGTGCTGTTCGGTGGCCGCGTGCTGTCGGGCACGGTCGGCATCGACAACGGCGACACCTGGGAGTTCGACGGCACCAACTGGACCCAATCGGCCCCCGCGATCAGCCCAAGCGCCAGGCGCTGGGCGGCGATGGTCTGGGACGTGAACCTGGCCAAGTGCGTGTTGTTCGGCGGCAGCACGAGCGGCACGACCTTCCTCGGCGACACCTGGACCTGGGACGGCACCAACTGGGTGCAGCTGACGCCGGCGGCGAGCCCTTCGCCGCGCGCTCGCGGCTGGCTCGAGTGGGACCTGTTGCGCGGTCGGGCCGTCTACTTCGGTGGCAAGAACACCACCGCCAACCTGGCGCTCGGCGAAACCTGGAGTTGGGACAGCACCACCTGGACGCAGATCCCGACCAGCGTTGCGCCCGGCTGGAACAGCGGCACCGGCCTGATCGCCTACGGCATGACCTACGACCTCGTCCGCGATCGAATGGTGCTCGTCGGCGGCACGCGCACCACCGCGTCGGTATCGCCCCAGACCTATGAGTTCGACGGCACCGACTGGATCCTGCAGGCAACCGGTGGGCTGCCCGGACGCACCGCTCCGGCCATCGCCTATGTCGCTGCCGCCGCCAAGACGTTCGTGTTCGGCGGCTCCGCCGGAGTGCCGCTGAACGACACGTTCGAGTACCAGACCGACGATTGGCCCGCGTTCACTCCGTTCGGGGCCGGCTGCACCGGCTCTGGCGGCACGCCGTCACTGACCGAACTGCACGCGGCGTGGCTCGGCGAGACGCAGCGCACGTCGGTCGGCAACCTGAGCCCGGCGTCGCTGGCCATCATGGCCCTCGGTCTCTCCAACACGGCCTGGGCCGGTGGGTCGCTGCCGTTCCCGTTGCTGTTGCTGTATCCCAACACCCAGCCTGGCTGCCAGCTGCTGACCAGCCCGGACGCCACGGTGTCGTTGACCGTCACCGGCACCACCGCCGAGTTCGCGCTGCCGCTGCCGGCCAACACCGCCTTGCTGGGAACGGCCGCGTTCCTGCAGTCGGTCCAGCTCGAGTCGTCCCTGGCACTGTCGGTCTCGGCCGGCGCGGCGCTGACGCTCGGCGCCAAGTAGGCCATGCGCAGCCTGGCGGCAGGGTTCCTGCTCGGCGTCGCCGGCAGCGCGCAGGCGAATGTGCTGGTGATCCTCGCCGACGATCTCGGCGTCGACAGCATCGCCTGCTATCGCGAAGGGAGTGACCTGCCGAACACGCCAAACCTCGATGCCCTCGCGACCCGTGGCGTGTTGTTCCGCCACGCCTACGCCTATCCCAGCTGCTCGCCGACGCGCGCCGCGCTGCTTACCGGGCGCCATCCGAGCCGCACGCTGGTCGGCCGTTGGATCCGGCACGAGAACAACACCGGTCCGGCCGTCGGCACGCTGCGCGCTGGCGAACACACGCTGCCCGAACTGCTGGATCGGGCGAACAGCGGCCGCGCCCATGCCTGCATCGGCAAGTGGCACTTGCACGACATGACCTTTGGCAGCACGGCCCCTGCTGCCAGCGGCTTTGGCCACTACACCGGCTTCCTGGCCGGCCAGTTGCCGAGCTACTTCGCGTGGCCGCGGGTCGCCAACGGCATCGAGACGACCAGCACGGTGTATGCGACGACGCAGCAGACGGACGACGCGCTGGCGTGGATCACCACGCAGACGCGGCCATGGCTGTGCTATCTCGCGTTCAATGCGCCGCACCTGCCGATGCAGGCACCGCCGCCCCATCTGCACACGCGCACGCTCGGACCGACGCCGAGCAACCGGCAACTCTATCTGGCGATGATCGAGGCGCTCGACACCGAGATCGGTCGCCTGTTGACGACCCTGGGACCGACGGTCGTCGCCAACACGCACGTGCTGTTCCTCGGCGACAACGGCTCGATCCAGAACATGGCGGTGCCGCCGTTCCTTGGCGGCCGGGCCAAGGGCACTCCCTACGAAGGTGGCATCAACGTGCCGTTGTTGTACGCCGGTCCGGCGGTCACGGCACCCGGTCGCGAAGTCACGGCGCTCGCCTGTGCAGTCGATGTGTTCGCCACCGCGCTCGAACTGTGCCACGCCACTTCCGCGCTGCCCGCGTGGCACGCCACCGACGGCATCAGCCTGTTGCCGTATCTGACCGATCCGGCGGCGATGCCGCGACGCACGTTCGCGTTCAGCGAGGAATTCACCGGCAACGCCTGGCCGGCACCGAACACCAATGGCCACGCGACCGTGCGCGATGGCGCGTTCAAGCTGATCCACCGTTACGGCGGCGGCAGCCACGAACTGTTCGATCTGCAGGCCGATCCGTTCGAACGCACCAACCTGCTGGCCGGGACGCTGTCGCCCATGCAGCAGCAGCACTACCAGGCATTGCTCGGCGAGGTCTCGCGGCTGCGAACGCCGATCGCGCGCTGCGTGCCGTTCGGCAGCCCGACCTGCGTCGGCAGCCGCGGCGTGCCGGTGCTGGCGTGTTCGGCAGTGCCTCGCCTCGGCAGCACGCCGCGGCTGCTGCTCGGCAACGCCGCCAGCGGAACGGTTGCCGTGCGCGCCCTCGGTTTCTCGCACACCGCACAGGGGTCGGCGCCATTGCCTCGCGATCTGTCGCCGTGGGGCCCCGCGATCGGCTGCACGCAGTGGTTTTCCCTCGACGCAACGGATCTGGCCATCACCGACGCGGCCGGCTCGGCGTCGTTGCCGATCGGCATCCCGAACGTGCCAGCGTTGGTCGAGACCGTGGTGTTCGGCGGCTGGTGGATCCTCGATGCGACCGCACCGGCGAACCCGGCAGGGCTGGTGAACACGACCGCACTGGCGCTCGTGGTCGGCCCCTGAACAGGAACACCCATGCCGATCGGAAAGACGGCGCGGCAAACGACGCGCCGACGGCGAGTCCACGCGCCGCACCGACGCGGTCAGAACGGGTAGCCGACGCTGAAGTGCAGCACCCAGGTGCGTTCGTCGGGCAGCGGATCGGGGTTCCAGGCCGAGTCGAGCCGGACCGGCCCGATCGGCAGCAGCAGCCGCAGGCCGGCCCCGACGCCGAAGCCCATCCGGTCGAACGAGAAGTCCTGCACACTGGTGCCGACGTTGCCGGCGTCGCCGAACACCGCGCCTTCGAGTGTCCGCCAGATCGGGAAGCGCAGTTCGGCGCCGAACAGGTTGCTGAACTCGCCGCCGACCGCGTTGCCCTCGCCGTCCTTCGGCCCCAGTTGCGACTCGCGGTACGACCGCACCGAGCTCTCGCCGCCGCTGAACCACCGCTCCTGCAGGGGCACCCGGTCGGAACCCTCGTGCGGCCACAGGGCGCTGTGCTCGCTGCGCAGGACCAGCTGGACCCGCGACCACAGCGGCAGGTGCAGCGCGCTCCGGAACGACAGCCGGTCGAGGTCGACGCTCGATCCGAAGGCCGGGGCCAGGCGTTCGAAGGCCAGGAACTCGGCGTGCCCGTGCCGCGGGAACAGCAGGTTGTCGCGCCGGTCGTTGCGCAGTTCGACGAACACCGTGCCCTCGACGAAGTCGACGAGCTGGTCGCGCGGCAACTCGGTGAACGCATCCGCATCGGTGCGGTTGCGGTAGGTGTAGCCGGCGCGCGCGGTCAGCCCTTCCGCCAGCGGTTGCGCGATGGCCGTGGTGATGCCGGCGGCCTCGTCGGTGAACGAAGGCTGTTCGAGGCGGAAATACTCGCCACCGACCGTCAGCGTCGCGCCGGTGCCAAGGAAGTCGTCGTCGGTCGCGGTCAGCCGGGTCGAGTAGCCCTTCATGCTGACGCGGTTGTCGAACGCGATGCCGCGGCCGGTGCCGAACAGGTTGCGCTCCTCGAGCCGCAGGCCGCCGCGGAACTGCTCGTAGGAACCGTAGCCGGCCAGGAGCTCGACGGCCCGCGACGGGTTCTCCTCCACCTGCACCACCAGGTCGAGCTTGCCGGGATCGCCGTCGACCGGCGTTTCCACCATCGTCACCTTGCGAAACAGGCCGCCGCGGTAGAGACGCCGCAAGCCCTCGTCGAGCTTGCCGCCGTCGTAGCGATCTCCGGGTTCGAGATCGAGCCTGCCGAGCACCACCGCATCCATGGTCTTGTCGTTGCCGCGGACCGCCAGCGACGCGATCGTACGGACCGGACCGGCATCGCCGTCAACGCGCAGGTGCCAGGCCGTCGGTGCACCGACGATCGGCTCCGCCACCACGTCGGGGCGCGGGTCGGCGTGACCCCGGCGGCGCAGCGCCGACCGCAGCGCGTTGCGATAGTCCCGGAGGGCGGCCTGGGTGAAGATGGTGCCGATGGGAGGAGCCGGCAGGTCGTCGCCCAGCCGCTCGCGCAGCGGGGCCGCGACCTCCACCGTGCGGATCGTGTGCGGGTCGCCCTCGTGGATCGCGATCGTGACCCTGGCCGAGCCCTGAGCCAGATCGACGTCGATCATGGGCGCGGCGATCGTCGCGTCCAGCCGCCCCCGTCCCCGATAGAACGTCCGCAACTGCTCGGCGAACGCATGGATGTCGGCCTCGACGAAGGCCGTGCCCCCCAGGCTCAGGGCGCCGACGCGCTTCCGCGACCACAGCGTCAGCAGTTCCGTGGTGCCGAAGGCGACGTTGCCGGCCAACGACAGGTCGACGGTGACCAGCGGCCCCTCCTCGACCACGAACCGCACCTGCACACTCGCCGGCCAGACCGCCTCGTCGCCGGGCGGCGCATACTCGTAGCGCACCTTCGCGACCGGATAGCCCTCGCTGCGGTAGTGGTCCTCGATCTCGATCGCGGCGTCGTAGACCGCGGACTCGCGCGTCGGGTCGCGCGACAGGTCGAACATGTACTCCTCGGCCCGCTGTCGCAACACGCCCGCGCCGAGGTGGTCGTTGCCGACGATGTCGACCTTCACCTCGACCGGTGGCCGGCCGGAACGTCCCGGCGCGTCGGCCTTGTAGGTCGGATCCAGGACGCTGCAGCCGGCGGCGAGCAGGGCGGCGAGCAGGAGGCCAATGCGGACCGGTGTGGAGCGCGTGCTCATCGGAACCGGAAACGCAGCACGAGGCCGACGTTGTATTCCTCGTACTGGTCGCGCTCCGCCTGCACTGCGAGGTCCGGGAGCAGCTCGTACTCGACGACCACGCTCTCGACGCCGTTCTTGCTGACTTCGCGGCCGCTCTCGACGGTCAGGCGGTCGAAGGGGCTGCTGCCCTTCTCGGTGCTGTCGCTGCCGAAGTAGCTCTCGAAGATCTCGCGCGCCAGGTAGCCGCCGACGACGCGCGCCTGCGCCTCCGACCCGCGCCCGGCGAGGGTGCTCGGCAGCTGACCGGTCGTCAGCAGCACGAGCAGGTCTTCCGGCGGCAGCGGCGGCACGGACGACAACTGGAACTCCGGGCGGTCATAGCGACCGGTCACCGCCATCGCCACGGTGATGCCCATCCGCTTGCCCTCGGCCTGCACCAACAACCGCGGGAACAGCGGTTCGTCCCGCGAGAACGTCAGCAGTCCGCTGGCGATCCGCAAGTTGGCGCCCGGCAACCGCAACGTGCCACCGCGTGTCGCCAGGTTGCCTTCCAGGCGCGGCATTGCGGCCGTGCCCAACAGTCGCGCCGCAACGTCGAGTTCGCCGTCGACGACGTAGGTGCGCAACTCGAAGGGCTCGCGCGTCTGGATGGCCACGTCGAGCGCGATGCGGTCGCCGATCGGCGGCGGCACAGCGAACAGCCGGATCCCTTCCTCCGCCGTCGCGCCACCACGCAGGCTGAGGTCGGGCAGCAGCGACAGGCGGCGCACGAACTTGCTGCCGCGCCCCAGCAGTACCTCGCCGTTCAGCGCGACCGCGTGCAGGGTACCGGTCGCGGCGACGTTCACCGTGGCCCGCAGCCTGGCGCCATCGGCACGGTAGAGGAGCACGTCTTCGCCAGTGAGGCGCAGGTCCAACTCGGCGTCGGCCAGCGACGCGCTGAACGAACCCCGTGGCCGCAGGCTGCCCTGCAGATCGAGTCGCCCGGCCCCCAACGTCGCGGTGAACGAACGCAGGGTGAGTTCCCGAGGCGTCAGCGCGACCTCCGCCGCGAGGTGTTCGAGCCGCGGCATGTTGCCGACCTTCAGCTCGCCGTCCCGCAGGCGCAACCGCGAGCTGCGCACGAGGCCCGGACCGAGTGCCGTCGCCAGCGTCCCGCCCAATTCGACTTCGCCATCGACGACCCCACGCACGTCGACCGCACTCTGCCAGGCCGCCGGCATCTGCACGAGCGAGAACCCTTGCAGGCCGAGCCTGCCGGTCAGCGTCGCGGCACCGATCGATGCGCTGCCGTCGAGCAGAGCGCGCAGGTCCGTGTGCCGCAGGCTCGAGGCGAGTTCGATGGCGACTTCGCCACCGCCGACCTGCAACGTCGTCGGTGCGAGCGTCGTGCCGTTCTCGTCGCAGCGCCCGTTCACCGTGAAGGCGATGGAACGGTTGGGTTCGAACTCTGGCCCGAGCCACGCCGCACCGGTCGCCGACAGCAGCAGAACCGAGGCGGCCGGCTCGCCGGGCATCAGCCCGAGACGCAGCGAGGCAGCGGTCAGCACCGGCACGCCGGCGGCGACCATGCCACCGTCGGTCAGCGCGAGCCGCAGTTCCAGCGCGAGCCTGCCAGCTGGCCCGGCCACGCGGACGGTACCGGCCAGCGAGCCGCTCACCTCCAGTCCGCCGAACCAGGCAGTGGGCAGCGTCGCGAGGTCGACGGCGTCGAGGGCCAGTTCGCCGCGCAGCTCCGTCGCGGCGACATCGACCGCGGGATCGAGCAGGGCCGCAAGGCCACGAGCCATGGCGATCTCGCCGCGCAGCGACACCGGTCCGGCCGTGATCGCGAGTTCACGGACGCCGGCCGCACCGGCGCCGAAGTGCAGCGTGCCCGCGACCGTGACGGGCGGCACCGCATCGACCGCGGGGCGCTCGACGCGAGTGCGGAGCACGAACTCGCCGGCTTCGAGTCCTTGCACCGCCGCCCCCGTCCACCGCAGCGGCAGCACGCCTTCGCCATCGAGCACCACCAGGATCGGCGAGGTCGCGGCCGAACGGACGCGCAGCGCCTGGACCACCAGGCCCTCGGCCCCGTGTCGCGCCTGCAGGTGCAGCGACGCCGCGCCGCGCGGCGCCGCCCCGAGGCCGCGGGCCGCGAGGATCGGCGTCAGGAGGTCGTCGAGCACCGCGCTGTCGAGGTCGAGCCGCAGGTGCAGCGAGTCGGGATCCAGTTCCCCCTGCCGGAACCGGCAGCCGGCGTCGATCCTGGCGCGGACCGGCGCCTCGCTGCCGATGCCTGCGATCCGTAGCTCCTGCACCAGCAGCCGTTCAGCCTCGAGGCTCGCCGCGCCGATCCGCAGCGTGCCCGCCGCACCGGCAACCGACCCCCGCTCGCTGCGGCAGGCCCCCAGATCGAGTTCCGCCGCGACCAGCGGCTCGCGGGCACTGCCCGAAGCCGCGATGGCGATCCGCCCCGAGGCCGTGGTGGTGCCAAGCCAGGGCAGGTCGTGCGTGAACACATCCAGGGTCAGGATGCCGCGCAGCGAGCCCTCGGCGGCCTGCCAGTCGTCGGCGACCAGCGGGAACGAACCGCGTTCGATCTGCAACTGCACCCCACGACCACTCAGCTGACACGGGTCCAATTGCAGCCGACCATCGACCGCACGGCCGCGGAGTTCGCCCCGGATCGGCAGCAGGTCGCGCCAGGACGCGGGCAGCAGCGCGGCATGCGCCGACAGGTCGTCGACACGCACGGCGAACTCGCCCGCCAGGCTCTGACGGACGCCGGCGGTTGCGCCGAACGGGTCCGGGATGCGCACCGCATGCAGTTCCGCGGTCATGCCCGGCAGGTCGAGCGAGGCGCGCTCGACCGTGAGTCCGCTGGCATCCAGACCGCCGGCGATGTGGCTGGCGGCGAGGCGTTGGTCGCCATGCACGAGTTCGCGCAGATCGATGCGGGCGCCGAGCCGCCACGGCGCGTCGTGCACTTCGACTTCGGCATGCAGAGCGCCACCCGTCACCCCGGCACCCAGGCCGAACAGGTCGAGCAGTTCGCCCGGTTTCCCGGCGTCGATGCGGGCCGCGAGGAGCGGCTCGTCCGGCGACGGCGACACCCGCAGTCGCAGGTCGACACCCGCGAACGCGCCGACCAGGTCGCGCGCGCCATGGCCCGGACGCAGTTCGAGCGCCAACGGACCGGACCGTTCCCCACCCGGGGCCAGCAGCCGCAGCCGGCCCACCTGCACGCTGGCGCCGTCCGACAGCAGGCGCAACAGCGGCGCTTGGCTGAGTGCGTCGAAGGGCTCGCCACCACGACCGGCAGGCACGGCATCGCCCGCGGGAGACCGAAGGTCGAGTTCCGCCTCCGCGATGGTCATGCTCGCGCGGAGCAGGCCGGCGAGGTCGCCGCGGATCAAGGCCGGCAACGCGTAGCTCGCCTCGAGCCGCGCGCCGCGGATGGTCAGCGGCGGCTGCGTCGCCACGATCGCGAGGTCACCGAGATCGATGCCGGTGAGCCAGTCCCCTTCGAAGCTGCCGATCGAGACAGCGCGCGCGCCCAACGCGGCGGCGATGGTCGCCTCGAGCCGCGGTCGCAGCAACGGCACGAGCAACTGCTGCCGGAAGCACCAGACCAGCACCAGCAGGACGCACAGCGTCAGCACGGCGATGGCCAGCACGCGCAGCGCACGGCGCAAGCACCTTGCGAGCCTGGATCGCTTGGGTGTCTGGTCGGAGCTCAAGCGCGCAGATCTCGTTTTTGGCTGCGGCAAGCGCGGGCTTGGCGATCCGCCGTTACGCGCGGGGTCTCGGTGTCAACTGCCGAAGTGCCGGTCGAACATCGCCGCCAGGTCTCTGGCGACTTCGTCCGCGCTACGCCGCTCGATGCGCGCGCGGGGCAGGAAGTCGACGAGTTTGCCGTCGCGGAACAACGCCACCGAGGGGCTCGACGGCGGCTGGTCGATGTAGCTGCGGGCCCTGGCCGTCGCCTCCTGATCCTGGCCGGCGAACACCGTTGCCAGCTGCTGGGGCCGCACCCGATGCTGGAGGGCCGCCGCCACCCCGGGACGCGCGGCGCCGGCGGCGCAGCCGCAGATCGAGTTGATCACCAGCATGCCCGTGCCCTTGGCGCCGGCGATCCAACGGTCGACCTCGTCGGCCGTCCGCAGTTCCTCGATGCCCAGTCCGACCAGTTCCTGGCGCATGGGCTGGACGATCTCTTCGGGGTATCTCATGCGGGTGCTCCGATCTGCGTTGGGGTGTCAGGGTAGGCCACGCCCGACCGGACACAACCTCGGCTTTCGCGCAATCCGGTGTGGAACAGCTCGCCGAGCGGATTGCCGGCGGGCGCGACCTTGTTCGACATCAACTCGCCGGCGCTGCTGAACCTCATCTTCGTCACCTTGGTGCCGTCGGGGCCGAACGCGGTGCCGACCTCGTTCCCGGGCTCGCCGTGGTCTGTGCCGCGGTGCGGGCACTGGGTCTGCGACCGCGCGTGCGGGCCATCGGCATGATGCAGGGCGAGCAGTTGCGGCCCGCGACCATGCGGTGCCGTCGAGTCAGTGCCGCGTGCCCGCCATCGAGTCGTTGAATGCCTGGAAGAACCCGTGGTAGTCGCCCTTCCCGGCGAAGCGCAGCGGCTTGACCCGGTCGACCAGGACCTCAGCCGGCGTCGGCGAAGCCGACAGCAGCCGCATCGACTCGGCAACGAACTCCGCAAGTGGCATCGCCCTCGGGTCAGAGGCCTGGTGCGCCCCGGTCAGTTCGGTCTGCACGTAGGGCGGCGGCAGCTCGACCACCTCCACCGAGGTTCCCTGCAACTGGTAGCGCAGCGACTCGGTCCACGAATGCAGCGCCGCCTTGGTCGCGCAGTAGGTCGGGAACGTGGCCAATGGCACGAACGCCAAGCCCGACGTGACCGTGACGACGGTTGCGGTGCGTTGGCTCAGCAGGTGGGGCAGCAACGCGGCGGTCAGACGAATCGGTCCCAGGAGGTTGGTGGCGATTGTCGCTTCGGCATCGGGCAGATGCGTCGAGCCGGACCGCAGATCCTCCGCCCGCATGATGCCCGCGTTGTGGACGACGACGTTGAGCTGCGGATGCCGCGCACACAGACCAAGGGAGAAGCTGCCGATCGACGCGCCGTTCTCGACGTCCAGCTCGACCGCATCCATGCCAGGGTTGGCACGGACCACTTCCTGCAGCAGCGCGAGACGCCTGCCGGCGATGACGACGCGGTTGCCACTGGCATGAAGAGACTCGGCGAGTGCCCTGCCGATGCCGCTGCCGCCGCCGGTGACGAGGATGGTGTTGCCGTTCGCTTTCATTCCGGTCCAGGGTAGCCGTGCGCTCTCGATTCGAAAGCAGGCACCTGGAAGCGATCCTCGCCGCGCGTCTGACCTTCGACTCCAAGAGAGCCCGATGACGAGGCGGTCAGGGCACGATGCCGCTGTACGCCCCGCTGATGCCGTACTTCACCTGCAGATACGATCCGATGAGATCGCGTTCGCCGGCGGTCAGCTGCCGGTTGAACACGATCAGCTCGGCGATCCGGCCCGAGCCGTTCTCGTAGACGGAATCACCGCGCCGGCCGACGTGTACCGCGCGCGCCACGCTGGCCGGGAACGCGATCGGACTGCCGGTGACGGCGAAAGCCCGGGTGCTGGCGACCCCGTTGATGACGTTGCTCACGTCGGTGACCGCCTGGCCGAACACCGCTTCCTGGATGAAGGCCCCGGCCACGTTCTGCTGGTGTGGCAGCTCCGAGTACTGGAACGGCGAAGAATGGTGGAGGGAACGCGCGTTCGGACCGGAGCGGGCGAACAGCAACAACTCGTGGTTGACCGTGCCCGGCGGCGCAATCGACACGAGCGCCGTCACCGGGTCCGCAGCGACCAGGAACACCGTCGCCGACGCGCCGCCGAAGTCGTTGGACACCGCCGTGACGAGACTGTCGGTCGGGCTCTGTCCGAAGTCGATCGCCGGGCGGCCGTTGACCCCGCTGCGCCGGAAGATCGGCGCCGACTGCCCTTGACTCGCGTGGTGGCCGTTCCCGCTGCGATCGGACCAGAACGTGACCGGCTCGCCGTCCGCGGAATTGACACCGGTGCCGCCGACGTCGGAAGCGTCGAGGTGCAGGACCAGCCCGGGCACGACCGGTAACGACCTGTTCCAACCGACGCTGAAGGTCGCGCGGTCGGAGAACGCGAGACCAAGCGGATTGCTCGACATCGACAGACCGAACGCCTGCAGTTCGATGACGGTGCCGATGAAGACGGTCTGGTTGGGTACTGCTATCGGCACGCTCGCCACCGGCAACGCAATCGACATCGTCAGCGTGGTGATCAGACTGTCGACCAGCTGCACGCACCCGGTCGCGCCGATGCCTGACAGCGGAATACTCACCTGCAGGCCGCCGACTCCGAGGATCGCCAGCAGAGTGTCGTTCGGCAGCGACTCGACCAGCACCGTGTGCGTTGAGCCGATCGCGGGCACGGTCAGGAGGTCGAGTGTCGGTGGCGTAGGACCAGGACAACCGGTTCCGGTGGTGACGAAGGTGCCCGATTGCCCGACCAGGCCACCCACCGGCAGGGCGAACGACGCGCAGAGCGCGAAGGCCGGCATCAAGTCGGCAACTCGGAACCACCAATCAGACCGCGCGATCATGCCATTCATGGTTGTTGTTTTTCGTGAGTCGGTAGCGTTGTTCTCGCATGCGAAAGACCGGCCGAACAGGGGCCAGGAAGAATCGGTACGGTGAAGCCTCCGGGCATGCGGCGGAACTGTCAGAACCACGCTTGGGCCCACGCACGTTCGACCGTACGCAATGGCGAACAGGCCGCTGCTCACGCGACAGGACTCTGCGGCTCGCTGGCCCGGCCCTTCCGTAGAGGCGCATGACGCGGGTCCGGTGGTTGGTCGGCCCGCCAACCTGCAGCAATGCCAACACGGTCGCCGATGGCGCATAGGTGTTCATCAGCCGCTCGACCCCGTTTATCCCCCGCGAAGCTCGCTTCCCGGCGAGGTGGGTTCGCCAGGTCCGGTTGCCAGTCGACGCAATCGCTCGCTGGCCGGTGGTCGGGTAGCCTTCGGCAATGCGCGCTCCGTTCGCTGCCTTTCTCGGTGCATTGTGCGGCGGTGGCATCGCCGCCGCGGTGGCAGTGTCGCTGCGCGCGCCGCGCAGCGCCGACGAGGTCTGGCCGCAGGCTCCGCCTCCGGTCGAGGCAAGAGCCCAGCTGCCGCTCCAGCGTGATGCCGCGCCGGCGGTCGTGACAACTGAGTTGCCCGGATGGGCGACCGTCGAGCAGCGGCTCGCCGCGATCGAGGCCCAGCTCGACGTACTCGTCGCTGCGTCGGCCCGCACGCCGGTGACGCCTGCCTCGGGCGCCGCGGTCGTCGATGCCGACGCGCTGCAACAGGCGCTGGAGAATATCGAACGCCGCAAGTTCGAGACCATGAGCGATGGCCAGCTGCGCGAGCTCGCGTACCACGGCGCCGGCAAGGGGGGCGATGCCGCCACGGCGTTGCGAGCGATCGAACTGCTGCTGGCGCGAGCGAAAACCCCGGACGAGCGGGCGGAGCTGCTTGGTCAGAAGGCGATGGCGCATCGCAGTCTGGGCAGCGAAACCGATCTGCGCGAGTCGCTGCGTTGCCTCGAGCGGGTGGTGGCCGAGAACGGCGCCGACAGCAAGGCCGGTCTCGATGCGAGCTACCAGATGGTGTGGACGCGCAATGCGCAGAA
This sequence comes from Planctomycetota bacterium, assembly GCA_016713175.1. Classification (GTDB taxonomy): domain Bacteria; phylum Planctomycetota; class UBA1135; order UBA1135; family UBA2386; genus JADJPQ01. The sequence goes on along the minus strand of JADJPQ010000011.1, from coordinate 177,630 downwards.
GGACTTCGCCGGGGCGCGGCTGAACGCCGACGCAATCGTGCACGCCGCGAATGCCACCGGTTCGCAACGGGCGTGGGCACGGTTTGCCGGCGCGTTGGCCTCGGGCAACCTCGGAGATCCTGCGCGCGAGCGCAGCGAACTGCAGGCATTGCTGCAGGAACTCGGCAACGCGCCCGAACACGAGAAGCTGGCCGAGATCGTGCGCGCGCGACTGAACCCGTCTGGCAAGTGACCGCGCCGCCGTTCTCAGGCGAGCATCGCGTTCGCTGCGCGGGCTCGCTGCCATGCGGCGGCGATGCAATTCCGACTTCTCGTGGGCGCCGGTATCGGCGTGAGCGATTGCTCCGAACTGGCGCGCGACCACATTCATACCGGCAGCGAGTTCATCCTGATGCGCCGCGACCGGCGCCGGAAATTCGTGCGGTGCCTGGACGATGCCGAGGGGGCGAGCTGTACGACCCGCAGCCCGATCCAGGCGAGCGCCATTGACCTCCGGCCTGATGAGAACCTGCGCGGCGAGCTCGGTGAGGTCTCGCTGGCCTGGCTGCTGGCTGGCCCGGCTCTTGCAAAACCGATCCCGCCGGGCCTCGCAGCGGGCGATGAAGGTTTGACCGGCCGATAGAAACCAACTCCGATTTCGCGACAACCCAGCCCACCCATTGACCACCCTGCAGATTCTCGGCAATGCCTGCGCCGCGCTGGCACTGATCGTCTTCCTATGGCCGCTGCAACGCGTGTTGTCGCAGTACGCGCCACTGCACTCGAGCGACGACCGGTGGGCCAGGCCGGCCCTCTACAGCCTCGTGCCGCTGTGGGCGCTACTGTTGGTGGCGCTGGCGTGCATGGTGGCCAACGGCGGATTCGACTGGCTTGGCCTGGGCCGCCCGGCGCTGTACCCACTGAGCATCGGCGCAGCCATCGGGCTGGCGGTCGCCACCTTCGTCGGCGTCGGGCTCTACATCCGCCCTGGCATGTTGCCGCGGGCGGCGTTCTTCCCGTTCGTCTGCCTGGCTCCGGTGGCCACGCTGCTGCTGCTGGTCTTTGGCCTCAACCCCGGCCTGGCCGGGGACGCGGCGCCCCGTTGGTTGCGCCTGCCCTGGGTCGTCTTCGCCGCACTGAGCCTGCTCGGCAGCGCGTTCTTCTTCGGCCGCCGGGCCATGAAGGCAGGATTGCGCGGCGTGGCGATCACTGTCGCCCGGTTCCTTCCCGACGGCCCGTCATCGAAGCAGGCGCTGGATGAGATCGCCTCGAAGGACCCGCAGCGGGACTTCGAGTCCCTGCTGTGGCGTGCCGGCAGCAATGCCCGGCACGATGCGCACGCGGCGGCCACCGCGCGGTTGCGCTCCCACCCGGACTTCCTCGATCGCCTGGCCAGCGAGCTGGAAACCGGCCATGTCGAGCCCGCGGTGGATTTCGTCTGCGCGGCGCAGCTCTCGGCCGAGGAACGGGCCCGCCTGGCCCAGCCGGCTCGCCGGGCCATGGCGGGCTGGGTGGACCGGATCCCTGCGCCCAACTACACCACCCGGCAGCATCTCGCTAAGCTGCGGCGCATCGGGGTGAAGCTGTTCCACGGCCTGGAAGCGCAGTTTGCCGGCACCGGCGTGGATTTCAGCGCCTTGCGCAAGGAGTTCGAGTCCAAGGTCAGTCCGTGACGGGAAGGCGCGTTACGGCGGCCATGGCTCGGACGCGGCGCGCAGTTGCTGCTGCCGTCCTTGAACCCAGGCGCCGTCCGCTGGCGTTGCGCGGCGCGGGCATGGACGCGCGATATGAGGCTGTGACACCAGGGTCACGGTGGAAAAGCGCAGTGGCGTCGTTGCGTGGACGGCATGATGCCGGGCATGACCGCCCTGCTGTTGTGCGCGTCGCTCCTGCTGCCGCAAGAACCCACCGACTTCCGCGCGCTGCACCGCCAGATCGCGCCGGCCGGGACCGAAGCCTGGGAGCAGATCCCGTGGCGCACCGACCTGCTCGAGGCCGCGGCCGCGGCCCGCGCCAGCCACCAGCTGCTGTTCCTCTGGTCGATGAACGGCCACCCGCTCGGCTGCGTGTGAAACAACGGCGTGCTGGACCGTGCGTCCAGCTTCGCGGAACCCGCGGTGATCGCGCTGCTGCAGACGAAGTTCGTGCCGTTGGTGCTCGACGAGTGGTACGAAGTCCGCCGCCAGGACGCCGCCGGCGAGCTGTACCGCAAGATCGTGTTCCAACGCGACGGCATGAGCCGCGACCGCACCACGCAGGGGCTCTACATCGCGACGCCGGACGGCACCCTCGTGCAGGGTTGGAACAACCGCAATCCCGGCAAGCTCGAACGGCTGCTGGCGGCCGCGTCGAGCGTGCCCCGGCCGGAAGCCACGGCACCAGCCGGCGACGTGCCGGCGAACGTCGATCCGCGCTTTGCCCGCACGCCGCCCGCCGGCGGGCTGGTCGCGGACGTCTACACGCGCGTGCTCGCCGCCGACTGGCCCGCCGAATGCTCCGAACACGATCGCATCCTGCGGGCCGCCATCGGCCGCGATCATCTGTGGATCCAGGCCGACGAAGTGTCGCAGCTGGTCGCCGGCCGCTGGCCGGACTCCCTGACGCATCGCCTCGCGCGCTTCCACCTGATCGACAACACGCGCGGCGAACCGCCGATGTGGCGCGACAGCGAAGTGACCACCGCACGCGTGGCGCTGGCGCGGCGCGGTGACGGCACCTGGTCCATCACCGGCACCGCCGAACTGGCCTCCAAGGCTGCCGATCGGTCGTTCCGCGCGCAGCTCGCGGGCGAACTGCGCGCGCATGCCGGCGCGATCACCACTCTCGACCTGGTCGCCAGTGGTGAGTTCCGAGGCCACGGCACCTACACGCAGAACGGCGCCCCGCCCGGACCGTTCACGCTCGGTGTGGCGTTCCGCCTGGCCGTACCCGGCGCCGCCGCCGTGCCGCCGCAGGGCGCGCGCGATCTGCGCGACTACCTGGGGAGGTGACGCCGGCCCGAGGAGCCAAGGCCACATGGGCGCGGCATGCGAAGCAGAGCCGCCTCAGGAAACGGGCGGAGAATCGGTCAGACCCAGGCCGGCGGCGGCAACGGGGGAGCATGGAGACCCTCCGCAGAACGTTCGTCCTTCTCGCCGCAAGCAGCGCCGTCGCCTTGCCCTTGGTCGCACAGACGACCTGGCAGCTCTTCCCCAGCATCCAGACGATGCCGGCGGGTCGTTCCCAGCCGGGCCTCGCCTACGACTCCCACCGCCATCTGACGGTGCTGTTCGGGGGCTTCCTGTTCGGTGGAACCTACTCGAACGAGACCTGGGTCAAGGACGGGGCGAACTGGGCGCTGCTGACCCTGCCGGCTGCCCCGCCCGGGCTCGCCGCGACGAACCTCGTCTACGACTCGGCGCGGCGGCGCATCGTGATGTTCGGTGGGGTCAACACCGCCACGGGCTTCTCGGATCAGACGTGGGAGTTCGACGGCATCTTCTGGGTGCAGCGCAACCCGCCGACGAGCCCGCCCGCACGCAGCGGCGGCGCGCACGCCTACGACGCGGTGCGGCAGCGCCTCGTGCTGTTCGGCGGCTGGAACGGCACGCGCATGAGCGACACGTGGGAATACGACGGCAACGACTGGTATCAGGTGGCGACGGCACACACACCCGCGGGTCGCAGCGACATGCTGGCTGCGTACGACGAGGGCCGCAACCGCATCGTCATGCACGGCGGCTACAACGACACGTCGCAGTTCCTCGGCGACACCTGGGAGTACGACGGCATCGACTGGACGCAGGTCGTGACCACGTCGAGCGCCGGTCCGCTCGCCGATGCGGCGATCACCTACGACCGGGGTCTCGGTCGCATCGTGATGTTCGGCGGCAAGCAGAGTTGGTTCCTGCCGCAGACCAACCAGACATGGGTCTTCGACGGCACGAGCTGGACCGATGTCACCGCGTCCGTTGGCCAAGGCCCTTCCGGTCGCTGGAGTGGTCGAGCGGTGTACGACGAAGCGCGCGGCCGCGGCGTGGTCTTCGGCGGCGTCGACAACTTCAACCAGTTCCCCGGCGATACCTGGGAACTCATCACGACGAACGTGGCGCGGCACTACGCCTTCGGCATCGGCTGTGCCGGCAGTGGCGGCACGCCGCAGCTGTTGATCACCGCCAACGAGATGCCGCGCTTTGGCGGCGCCTGGAACGTGACGCTGCAGAATCTGTCGTCCGCGCCGATCGCGTTCTGTGCGTTCGGCCTCAGCAACCAGAGTTCTGCCTTCGGGCCGCTGCCCATGGCGCTCGCGGGCCTCGGCATGCCGGGCTGCACCCTGTTCGTGAGCCCGGACCTGACCGTGACCATGCCGGTGCTGTGGGGCACGGCAACGGCCAGTGTGGCGGTCCCGAACCAGATCGCCCTGCTCGGGCTCGAACTGTTCGCGCAGGGCCTGGTGCCGGATGCCGCGGCCAATGCCGCGGGGTTCGTCGCCTCCGACGCGGCGGCGGCGCGGGTGGGCTTCTGAGGAGCGACCGGCATGCCCGGTGAGCGCAGCGACGCCGGGGAGGCCAGGCCAGCGCGACCGGCGAAACGACGAGCGCCGCCACCGTCGCCGGCCGCGCACTGCTGCCAACTCCGCCAGCGCCGGTGCCGTCGATGGCCGCCTGCGGTCGGGCGATCGGGAGCCCACGGGCCCGGCGGCGGAGCCGATGCAGCGGCCCACGGATCAAGGCGTCGCGCCAAGCCACGCGGCGATCTGCCGTTCGTCCACGAGCCGGACCCCAGTTGCGGCCGCGGCCTGCTTCAGCCCCATGCGTCGCCCGGTTCCGTCCAAGGTTGCGAGCGGCAAGTCGAGGCGCTGCGCGAGGGCCAGGTAGGCGGCGTCGTATGCCGACAGGTCCTGAGCGAGCGCCAACAGGCGCACTTCGACCAGCGCCGTCCACGAGGGCAGGGCTACCGTCTCGATCGGCATCGCCCCCAACAGGTCGACGAACTCGAGCACCGCGGCTTCGGCGATCCGACGGCTCTTCTGGGCCGTGCGCAGACCGTTGGCACTTCGTGGATCCACAAAGTTGGCACTGCCGCGCCGAGTCGTGGCAGCGCCTGCAAGGCTGCCGCGGTGAACGCCGTGCACTCATCCTGGAAACACCAGGACAGCGTCAGCGAAGCATCGAGCACGAACTTCACACCTGCCGACCCGCTTGGATCAGGTCTTCCAAGGAGAGGTCACCGCCCAAGGACTGCCGCTGCTGCAACTCGCGGATTCGGCGCGCGGCGTCTGCGGCAGCCCGAGCGTCGAACGTCGCACCCGAGAGGGTTTGGAACGGCTGTTGGCGAGCCTCGTCGGCGGACAGGCGACGGAGCGCTTCGCGGACCACTTCGCTGATCGACGAGTAACGCCCACCCTGGACCTTCTCGCGGACGTAGCGCGCGAGTTCGTTGGGCAGCGAGATGTTCATCGTGGTCACGTTCATGCGGTTCGGTCGGTCTGTCGGCAGAATAGCATGCCAAGAATTGGCATTCCTTGTTGGGAATCTGTCGGCGAGACCGGGTGGCCACGGCAGATGAATCCAACCATTCCAAAACAACAACTTACGTTTCCATTGTCAGCGCCCAGCCGCAACCCGGCGCCGCCAGATCGCCAGCGCAGTGCCGCCGGCAACCACGACGAACCCCCACTGCACGGCGATCGCCCGCAGCAGCACCGGATCGGTCCACGCCTTCTGGTGCCAGAACATGCCCTGGAAGCCCGACATCGCCCAGTGCGTCAGCGTCGCGTGCGTCGCCAGTTCGAAGTACCACGGCAACTCGGCGATCTGCAACGGGAACCAGCACCCACCGAGCGCCGCCATCACCAGGATCAACACCGTCGCCAGCCCTTCCGCCTGTTTGGCCGTGCGCGCCCACACGGCGATCAGCATCCCGAACGCCGTCGCCGCCGCCGACCACGTCAGCGACAACACGACCAGCGTCACCGGATCCCGGAACGTGCCGACCGCGAACAGCAGTTCGCCATAGGTGAACAGGATCGCCAGCTGCATCACCCCCACCAGCACACAGAACAGGAACTTGCCGAGCAGCAGCGCCGATCGCGGCGCGCGGGATACCAGGAGCCGTCGCAGGGTGCCTTGATCGCGCTCCTGCAGCAGCGTCGCGCTGCACGCCATCAGGCCGAACATCAGCATCATCACGGTCATGCCGGCGACGCTCTGCGCGAGCTGATAGCCGAGGTTCTTCGGTCGCTCCGGCGGCTGCACGTCCTCGTGCGTGACCGGCACCATGCCCTCGAACATCGCCGCCACGTCGAACGCACTGCCGGCCGCGCCCGCCGCCGGTGTCCGCAGGTCGGGCTCGCTGCCACCGACGAACCGATCGATGACGTTCTGCACCAGGTCCATGCCGGCGCGCACCCGTTCGAACTCGAATACACCGTCGGCGCCAGTCACCGCGCGCAGTGCCCCGAGCCGTCGATCGTCGCGTCGGACAGTCCGGGTTGCATCGGGGTCGGATCTGCGAGGGTGACGACCAGATGCGCCAACGCCGCGCCGGTAGCACCGACGAGGCGGCCGAGGCAACGAGAAAGGCGGCCGTCGAACGCGAACAACCTTTGACCGGCCTCAGCTCATCGCAAACGCTCGAGACCAGGCTCGGGTTCTGGACTCGCGACACCGCGCCGCTCAGGCCGCCGCAGCGACCTGATGCCCCATGACCCGGGCGCCGAACAGGATCCAGGTCTCGAACAGGCACTGCAACGAGCGCTCGAACACCGGACGGAACGTCTCGATCGGATCGAGGAACATCTCGATGGCCAGGGACACCTCACCGCCCTCGGCAACCTGGGCCTTTACCACCTTGCGTTGACGATTGAGTTCGTTGGCGATCGCCAGGGCGCGCTGCTTGTCCTCGGTCTCCGTCGCCCGGTAGATGCCCGGCAGGATCATCAGGAAGAACTTCGGGTCGCTCGCTTCCGCGGGCAGAAGGAACTGCAGGTCGCGGTAGCGGAAGGTCAGGAACTCGTGCCCGGTGTCGCCGAGGGTCTCGAACGCGATGCCGCGAGAGGTGAGTTCCTTGCTGAAGAGGGCGAGCTTGGCGGAAGTGGTCATCTAGGTTCTCGTCGATGGATCGTCTGCGCGCGACGACTTGCCGGGCGCGCCACATTCAGGGCCGGCCTGGCGGACGAATCGGATCTGGCAACGCAGGTTCCGTCGCGGCCGCCTGCCGCACACGCTGCAGACAGAACCGCGCATCCGCTGCCTCGGCGACCGCCCAGGGGATGGCCAGCAGGCGGGCCACGGCCTGCTCCAGCAGGCACCGGCCGGCTGGCGTCGGCAGGTGCGCCATGCCCCGCGCTGCCCGCAGCATCTCGACGGCCACCGGTTCGGCGCGCGCCTCGTGGATCGCCGCGCGCAGCAACGCATCGGCGTGTTCTCGGTCACCGGCCACCCAGCGTTCGTATGCAAGCGCGAGAACGGCCATCGCGGTCGCCCGAGCGCTGCCGCCATCCAACAGCAGTCGGTCCAACCGCTCGGTCGCACGCATGCTCGTCGCTGCGCGCGCTGCCACCCACGATGGGGGCAGCAGGCGGACTCCATCGTCGATGGCGACCTCGCCGCAAGGTGCACCCGATGCCCAGAGCATGCGGCCGCGCCGCTCGACGCACAGGCCGGCATCCACCCACGATGCCAGGATGCGGGCGACCTGTCCGACCGTCGTACTGCGGCGATGCGCCGGTGTGGTGGCAAGACGCAGTACCTCGACCAGGATCGGACGGGTCACCGATGGCAACGAGACGTATTCCGACAACGACAGCGCCCAGCGCCGCGCCCGCAAGCTGCCCGAGGACAGCAGCGTCGCCAGCGTTCCTGCCCGAACCTCGCGCGGGGGACCGTTGCTGCGCTCGCGGTCCGCGCGGCGCAACACCACAGCGGCACCAGCGCGCGCCGCCGATCGGCCCGACGCGAGAGCGACGAGAACCTGCCGGGCCACGTCATCGCCGGCCAGAAGCGCCTGACCGAGGGCCTGGATCGCGAGGTCGCGCAACGGTCCATCGCCCTGCGCATCGTCCGCCAGCCAGGGGCGCACCAGCGCGGCCAACGCCGGGACAGCGGACGCCAGAAGCCACAACCGCCGCCTGCCGACCAGATCGAGGGCGAGGAACGCCGCGGCCAGGTCGGCGATGCCGTCGACGATCGCCGCGAGGAACGCTCCGATCACCGGCTGCCGACGCCCATCTGGATCGAGGTCGATGACACCACCCCCCGCCTTCCATGCATGCCAGCCGACCGTGCCGACCGTTCGCAGCACCGCAGTCGGGTCCGCCTGCCGTAGGTGCGGCGCCGCGGCCCGCGCCGCCGAGGGATCGAGCAGACCCGAACGCAGCATTCGCGCGAACATCACCGCCAAGCGACGCGCCGATCGCACCGCCCCCGGGGCGGCCAGGAACGCATCGAGTACCCCCGGCGCCAGCAGATCGGCGATCCCGGTGCCGGTCATGCCGACACCCATTCGGACCAGGCGGCCCTGTCGGCACCGCGCCGCACGCACCAGGCCCGGATGCACCGATCCTCCTCGGCCAGACCGAGCAGGAGCCACGGATCCGCAAGGCCGGGCAGGAACTGCAGCCCCACGCACCAGCCGCGCTCGGTCGCCGGTTCGACATGGGCATGCAGCGCCTGGCCATCGCGTGGATCCAGCAGGTGGACCCGGTCATCGCGGCCACGCACGGCCAGTACCGCTTCGTCCGGAGCCAACGCCGCCGCCAACAGTTCCCCGCCGAGTTCCCGACGCCATCTGGCCACCGGCGTGGTTGCCCGCCAGCGCACGACCATGCGATCCTTGCCCACGGTGATGCAATCGCCGTTGTCGCATCGGACCACCTGGCAGATCGGCGCTGCATGCGCTGGCCAGCTGCGGCGCAACTCCATCGCCGCGCCCCGCACCTGCAACAGACCACCTTCGGTCCCCGCGATCACGCCGCCATCACCGGTGCACACCAAGTGGTTCGCAGAGCCGCTGGCACCGGGCAGGATATCGCCCGCGGGCAAAGCGATCTGGGACAAGCCGCTCTCGGTCGCCGCGACGAGGCGGCGGACCCCGGCGAACTCGAGGGTGTTGACCTCTCGCGGCAGTCCCCCCAAGGCCACCACCGGCGAGAGATCCGGGCGCCAGATACCCACCTCGCCTGGATAGGCACCGGTCGCCAGCAGGCTGCCGTTCGCGCTCCAGGCCGCGGCAATGATCTCGCGGCGATGCGCGGCGGAACGCACCGCCAGGACCTGGCCGTCGCGCACGGACAGGAGTCGGATCGATCCGTCGCGCCCAGGCACGGCGAGGATCTCGCCATCTGGGCTGAGGGCGAACCGGCCGGCCTTCGCCGGCAGCGGGGTCGACCACACACACTCGAAGGCAAAAGGGTCGCTCACGGCAGATCCCAGGTCCAGGGCTTGGCGGACCGCTCCGCCAACAGTCGTTCGTGGAGCTGCCAGCACCAATCGGTGGCGCCCGCGCATGGCGGCGGCAACGGCGCGGCCACCGTCGTCGGCACTTCGAGCACGGCCAGTTCCCATGTTCGCGCCTCGACATCCAACGCCATGCGCTGCAAGGCGGTGGGCGCGAGCACGCAATCGGCGAGCACGGCGCCGCGGGCAAGGCGGGCCAGATCGTCATTCCAGGCAGTCGTCGGCCCACGGGACCACGCTCGCGGCAACTCACGGCCTTTCGCTGCCAGGATCTTCTGAAACACGAAGGCCTTCAGGGCGAATGCGGCCGGGAATTCGCGGGCAATGTCATGGAACGCCAGGCGACGAAGGGCCGACACGCCGCGTCGGGCCCAGGTCACGACCTCTTCGAGCCCGGCCAGGACGACTTCCTCGTGATCGAGCATCGGCTCGAACACCTCGATCAGGATCCTCTCCAGCAGATCGACGAGTGGTCCGGGGGCAGACGGGCGGTCCCGCCAACCAACGTGCACGACCCCGTTCGGCTGGGTCATCGAACATCGCACCGTGGGCACCAGGTCCGGCCGCAGCGCGATCGTGCACAACGCCAGCCAGGGAAGGCCGACACGCAGCCAGACATCGATCGGGTTCTGCGTGAATCCGAAGGCCATGACTTCGATCCGGCCCGGCTTCGTCCGGAACAGCGGACGCGGCGCCGAGCCGACGGCAAACAGATGCTGTCGCCGTGGATCGACGACGAAGCGTCCGCCGCTCTGCCCACGCACGAAGCCGCCGGGGCCGGTGATCGCCGATGTGGCATGCAGACATGCCTCGAAGAACGCCGCGTCCCTGTCCCCCAACGGCGGGGCCGCGTAGTTCAGGTGGTGTCCTTGCGTCCGCGCCGGATCACCGGCCCGGAAGGCCGCGTCGGTCGGCGGGCAGACCAGGGCGCGCAACGCCTGTTCGCCGGTCCTCAGGTCGCCCGCCAACAGGCGCGTCGTTGCGAGCGCAACGGCAAGCTGCCGCCAGACACCGTCGAGCGTGGAGGCCGGGAGCGAACACACTTCCAGCAGCGACCCGCAGTCGCGATAGAGCCGTGCCGAACCGGTGAACAGCCCGCCACGGGCGGCCGCCACCGTCCTGAATCGCCGCCGCGCGGCAGTCAGCAGTCCACCAACCGCCGCCTCCGCGGACATCCCGGTCACGACTGGCAACAGTTCGGTCTCCGTGCCGACCGTCGGGATCCGGCCGGGTTGCGCAGCCGGTCGCCGACGGATCATGGTCTTGTCACGGCCCCGAGGGCCGGGAAGGGTCCGACGACGGCAGGCACAGGAGTCGCAAACGGAATGGGCACGTGGGATGGATGGGCGGGTCTGATGCTGCCGGACAGGGCCGAACACACCCGCGGCTCGGTGCCCGCGCGTTTTTCTTTGCGCGCACTCCGACTCACCGCCGCGGGTTGCCCTGGGTGTAGAGTGCAATCCGTTCCTGCCCGGTCCTGCTGCTGCCTGGCCCGCCCAAGCAGTCGGCGCAACCCAGGATCTCCCCCGATGCCCCCGCCGCAGTTCGTCTACGAGTTGCCTGGAAGTGCCTGGAGCCCGGAACAGGTCGAGGAAGTGCGGGTCTGGGCCATGACGCGCTACCGCGCGGCACCGGCGGACGCACCGCCGTGGCGAGGGCTTGGCGCCGAGGAACTCTGCGACACGGCGTTGGCGAAGGTGCAGAAGGGCAGCAATGGAATGCCGCCCCATCGGGGACGTTGCGCCGTGGAACATGTCGCTCTCGCGTTCGCCCTGACGTTCGCCCCGGCAACGTGGCCAAGGGTGTGCCGCGGTTACAAGACGCCGCCCGGCTTCGATCCCTGGCTCGTCCAGGTGCTGTTCTTTGCAGCGCGCACCGATGCAAGGACCTGCGAACGCAGGGACCAGGACTGGGACATGGGACAGTTGCAGGGCCAGGACCCCGGCGCCATCCAGAAGGACCCCATCGATGATGACCTGCGACAGAAGGCCCTCGGATTCTTGCGAACAGCCCTGGAGCGCGCCACCGCCCCTATCCAGCCGCTGGCTCCCTTCGGTCAACTCCTGCATTACGGCAACGGCTACGCACCCATGGACGTATCCCGTTTCCTCAACACTCCGCTCAAGAAGGTCTACGACTGGCTGGAGGACTTCCGGCACCGGTTTGGCGAGGCGTTCCAAGGCACGCTTGCCGCCGACCCGCTCGCTCTCGGCGAGATCCTGCGCTGCGCCCCCTTCCCGCCAGGCTGGGGAGGGCAGCCCTTCGTCAGCCGCGACGCGGTCGTGAGTCACTGGCAGTCGACGCTGCTGCTGGCGTCGAACGGAGGTGATCCCGCATGAACCAGATGCGTTCTCCATTGTGTGAGATCTACGCGCAGTACCTCGAGCAGCCCCGGTCCTTGACTCCGATCGACCGGCTCTCGGTCCTGTTCCACGCCAAGGATTGCGAGGTATGTCTGGCCGTCGCACGTGCCCAGGCCGCACGCGCCGAGGCAGTGGCCACGGCGGCGATCACCGCCGCACAACGGGATCCCGCCGACGAGGCACCGCCCGACGACGAAGACACCCTGCGATGGCCACCCGACGATGTCGCGGCAAGCAAATACGAACTGCTCGAGCTCGGGGCCGGCGGTCTGGGCCCGCAGGGTCCGGGCAGCCAGCAGCAACCGCTGCATCAGCGGTATTTCACCATTGCGATCGCGCTCGCCAGTTCGCTCGCCGTCGACCTCTGGCAACGTATCGAGCCGGTGATCGCCAGGGCTCCAGGCGGCATGCAACTGCCGAGGCTCGACCCCGTAGAGGCGCCGCCACCAGCACCAGCGACCGGCCATGCCGTGTGCATCCGTTTGCACGCCCGCAACGGCGCCCAGGACCGCGGCATCTATCTGGTGCGGGTGCCGTTCGCGCATGCTCATGTTGTCGAGCTGGTCCTCCGCGAGTTGCTGCGCAACGATGTGCGGCTGCAGGACTCCCTCGACAAGGTCCGCCAGTTCGGCGCCGTGATCGACCATCGGCCACCGGCCGCCTAGGGGACGACCGAGGATGCCCGACAGCGGTCAAGTAGTCGTTCACGCGAAGGACTGGTTCGATGGCCAGCGGAGCCGCTACGAACGGCCGGCGCATGCGGTCGTTCGCGAACTGATCCAGAATGCCTGCGATGCGTTGTTGCGCGCTGGCGGCGCCGCGGATCCACGCATCCGTCTGCTGACCGGCGCGACCACCCTGCGCGTGATCGATCAGGGCATCGGCTTCGACGCGGCGGCCCTCGACCATCTGGCCGTGGTGCGCGCTTCCGGGTCGGCGCAGGCGCGCAAGGCTCCGCGAACCGAACGGCCGGACGGCTTCGACATCGAAGGCCGTTTCGGCGTCGGCACCTACGCGACCGCGCTGTGCGCCACCGCGGTGACGATCAGGACCGCATCGCGCACGGCGCCCGAGGCCTGGCAGTGGCTGTTCAGGCCCGCCGACTTCTCCTACACGAAATCCGCCCTGCAGCCCGGGTCACGGCCGCCGGGCACCGAGGTCGAACTGGTCGTCGCCCCGCCCTGGCGCGAGCAGTTGCTCGAACCGGAAGTGCTGACGCGGATCGTCCGCGAGGTCTGCGACTTCATTCCGTTCCCGATCCACGTCAACGACTCGCCGGCGCCGGTCAACAGCCGCATCGCGCCGTGGGATCGGCCGACTCCGGCCGCCGCCTGCAACGCGTTCCTGCGCGAACGCGGCCTGATCAGCGACGACACGCTGCTGCAGGTCGTCCTGCCCTGGCGCGCCGATCTCGGGCTTGGCGGCGTGCTGTACGTGCCGCGGAACGCGGCGAAACCACCGGGCATCGACCTGCACGTCAATCGCTATGCGGTCACCCGGGCCGCCGACCTGCTGCCGCCGTCGCTGACGTTCCTCCATGGCGTCGTGATCGCCCGCGACATCGAGGTCAACGAGGCCCGCGAACGCGTTGCGTTGGACGATCAGCGGACCCGCGCGCTGGTCCGGCGCCTCGAGGCCTGGGCGATCACTGGCGACCCTGGTGCCGATGCCGACAGCGTGCGTGCCCACGATCCCGCCGGCGGGCTGGCAGCTCTGCTGCGCACCGGCAACACCTCGTGCCGGCCCCTGCTCGCCGAACACGGACGGGCGCTGATGCGCGCAACCGCGAACTCGCCGCTGCTGCGCACGGCGATCGGCCGCCACCTGCCCTTGCCGATGGTGCTCGGCGAACCGGCGACGCTGGCCGAACTGCGCACCGTCGAGGACACGCTGCGGATCGTCGAGTCGCCCGATGCACTGCCGGCGGCACGGCAACTGGCCGAGAGCGCCGGCCACAAGATCGTCGATGCGACCGCGAGCGAGGTCCGCGCGTTCGTCGAGATGGCCCGCACCGAATGGCGCCTGCCGATCGCCGCGATCACCGCGGCAACGGCCCCGGAGGCGCCCGCCGCCCGCTGGCAGACGGCCCTCGCCCTGCTGAAGCAGCGCCACGAGACCGTGCGCGAGGTGAGAATCGAGAACCTGGGACCGGACCGGCCCGTGCTCGCGATCGATCCGACGGCGCTGCGCGCGCATCCGCTGTTCAAGCTCGCCGACATGTTCGGCATGGACTGGCAACAGCATCGACAGATGCTGTCGGTGCCCGAGGAAGTGCTGGACGAGAAGATCCGCCCCGGACGCGCGAAGCTGCTCGCGCTGCTGGCGAAGTCGCGCTGGAGCCTGGTGTTCAACCCCGACCACCCGCTGGCCGAAGACCTGCGCCGCCATGCCCTCACCGACCTGGCCCGCGCGAGTGCGCTGGCGGACGTGTTACTGTGGCGGGCACTGCTCGATTGCGGCTTCACCTGGGACGCCGACGTCCGCCGCGAGTTCACCTCTGCCCACGACGCCGCGCTGTCGACCCTGATCCGACCCCGACCGACTCAGCCATGACGCCAACGCCCGAACCGCTCCACCGCCTCGACGTCAAACTCGATGCGCTGATCACCCTGGTCGCCAAGTCGCTGTACTCGGACGAGCTGACCTGCATCCGCGAACTGCTCGCCAATGCGATGGACGCCCTGTCCAAGCGCGAGCACCACGCCACACAGCCCCATCCGGCCGACGGCCTGCGTTGCGAGATCTGGTTCGACGACCACGATCGCACGCTGGTCGTGCGCGACAATGGCGTCGGCCTGACCGAAGTGGAGATGCGCGACTTCCTGACCAGCATCGGCCGGAGCGGCACGCGCCAGATGCGCGAACAGCTCGCCGATCCGGTGTTGACCCGCAAATTGATCGGTAATTTCGGCATCGGCATCCTGTCGGCGTTCATCGTTGGCAGCAAGATCCAGGTGCACAGCCGGGCGGTCGGCAGCAATATCGACGATGGCCGGCTGTTCCTCTGCACCGCCAACGGCGAGTACGAAATCAAGCCGTCGCCGCGCGAGCACATCGGCACGACCGTTCGCGTCAGCGTGCAGAAGAACGAACACGTGAAGCTGCTGCGCGAGGAACTGGGCGCCCGGACCCGCGCCTACGCGATGCTGCTGCCGTACCCGGTCGAAGGCCAACGCGGGCTGCCGGTCTACAACATCCGCTCCGATCAGGTGCCCTGGCGGTCACACGCCGATGCGCGGACGTTCCTGATGCAGCACCTCCGCCTGCCCGAGCCGCTGTTGTTCTTCCAGATCCATCGCGAAGACCTCCAGCTCGGCGGCCTGATCTGGGTGCCGGCCGACAGCAGCTTCGTCAACACCAATGGCGGCGCCGACCTCTACGTCAAGGGCATGCTGGTGCGTCAGGGCGCCGTCGGGATCCTCCCCGACAAGGCCGTGTTCCTGGCCGCGGCGATCGAGTGCCACTCCCTGGAACCGACCGCGAGCCGCGAAGACGTCAAGCGCGACTTCGCGTTCGATCGCTTCCGCGCCGAGGTCGAACAACAGGTCCTGGCCGGACTGTGCGGGCTGGCGACGCGGCCGGGCGAACTCCAGCAGATCCTGCTGACCCATGGTCGCGAATTGAAGGGGCTGTTGATGTCCGAGACCGGACTGCGACCGCTGACCGTTGCCGGTCGCCAGACCTGTCTGTTCGACGAACTGGCCCGGCACATCCCGTTCCGCCGGCCGCAGGACACGTCACCGGTGATCACGCTGGCGGACTACGAGGAGAACGTCCGCCGGCTGGTCGCGGCCCCCAAGGGCGGCGACGGCGCTGCCCGGCCGGCGGCACTCGCACCGGAGGAGGTCGACCGGATCTACTACACCTCCACCAACAGCAGCACGTCGATCCAGATCCAGTCGGTGCTGGTCCAGCGCGGCATCCAGGTCCTGGTGCTCGACGAGAAGCGGCCCGATGGCCAGCCGTCGATCGACTTCCTGCTGGTCAAGCGCTACGCCGAGCGCGCGCGCAAGGAACTGAAGGCCGCCGAGGAGCGCGCCGACCTGTTCCCGCGCCTCGAGGGCGACATGTATCGCCGGATCGAAGAGCTGTTCGACCGCATCGCGGGACCGAGCGCGAAGGAGAGCACGATCTTCCCGCCCGGCGTCCGGGCGTTCCGCTTCCAGGCGAGCATCTTCTAGCCCACCGACATCCCGCTGCTGCTGGTGGCGCACAAGAACGATCAGGTCGCGGACGCGATGGACCAATTGTCGCCGGCGCCGGACATGTCGGAGCGTTCGCGCGAGCTGTTCTTGCGCATCCTGCGCCTGGCCAAGGACCAGCTCAAGGCGACCGAGGGTGAAATGACGGCGCTGATCAACGTCGCCAACCCAATGATCCAGAAAATCCTCGAACTCGGCTCACAGACGCTGCTCCACAGTTCGTGCCTGCACACGGTGGCCCGCGAACTGATGCACTTCGCCCTGGTCTACAGCGGCTACACCTTCGGCAGCAGCGCGCTGAAGATGCTCCACGAACAGAAGATGTGGTTGCTCACGCTGATCCTGAAATGCCGCGACGACCTCGATGTCGCCGCACCCGGCTGCGAAGCGGAATACCGGACGCTGATGTCCGCGCCACGCAATGACTGATTGCGGGTGACCGCCCCGACCGGCGATCGGTCATTCGTCCCACACGACGCGGAACCCGGCGACCATGCCCGGGGCCGGGATGGCGCGGACCTGCGGCAGACAGCGCGCAATCGAGCGCGGCGCCGGACCGGTGCTCGGTCGGCCGCCGACCAGACATGGCTGCTGGTCGTGCATGACCCACTCTTCGACGGGCGCCCACAGAGGGATCTTCGGATAGCCGCCGTGCTGCGGGAAGTCTCGCACCTTGCCGACTTCGGCGGCCGCCTTCCCGGGCAGGACACAGGCCATGCCGGTCCCCGGCGTCTGCGGACCGATCGCCAGGAACTCGTATTCGGCAGCGCGGGGCAATCGTCCGCCGACGGCCCTCGCGTACCTCGTCGCCTCTTCGCACGTCACCGTCGCCGGACCGTCGAGCACTGCCTCCGGCGGCGACCCGCCGAGCACCGCACGGACCAGACGCGAGGACACGAGGTTCTTGCCGACGAGCCGCCGACCACCGAGAGGCGACGCGCACGGTTCTGGCACCAGGAAACTCCTCGGCTGGGTGATTCCGGTGGTCCCCTGGATCTGTTTCGCCTCGAACTGCAGCGCCGAGAGCAGACCGGCGCGGTGGGCGCCGGTGTGGTACGCGCCCTGGGCCTCGTGCAGCACACACTGATTGTCGGCCAGGCCGGTCGATACCGTCGCCGGAAACTCGATGTCGATCGTACGGTCGAACCAATACCGCTCCTCAGGCCTTCGCAGCCAGAGGACCGGCGCCGCACGCTCGTCGCCCCGGCCGAATTGCCGCCGCAGGTGCGAAAGCGCCGCCACGACGTCGCCAGTGGCGCCCCACCGGTTCAGGAACATGGGCAGGGCGTCGACGGTCGTATCCGGCGACAACTGGCGGTTGCTGACCAGCGCCGCCCGCAATGTGGATTCCGTGCTGCGCGTGTGCGCCAGCAGCCAGCGGCTGTTGCACGCCCAGACGACTGCCACCTCGCGCCCCCGAAACAGATCTCGACCCGACACCGGGTGGGAATGCTCTCCGTTCCACGGAAAGCGCAGGACGGAACGTACCGAACCCTGATTGTCGGTATGTCCGGCGAAGACCAGGAACCGGGCATGGTCCGCGAACTCGCCGCCGCTGACATCCACGGCGGCAGCCACGGGCAGCGCCAACCGAAGGTGTTGCGCGTGCGTCCAGGCGTTGAAAGCCTCGTAGCCGTTCTTCTTCCGTGTCGGCGACGCCGCGAACACGGTGGCGCGGTCAAGGACCGTGGCCGCGACCGCGGCCGTGTCGTCGCCATTGGTGCGCACGACTTCGATCGTGTTGCCGAAGCCATCCAGATCGGAGAACGCGAGTTCCCACATCTGGTCGTGCAGTTCCACGTCCCCACTGCGCTCGATGGCAAGCACGGCGAGCCGTCGGTCGCCCGCAGCCTCGCGCACGGCATCGCGCACCGGCTGCAGCAGCTTCCGGAGCGGCCCCGCCACCTGCGCGAGATCGCCTTGCCACAGATCCCGGACGATTCCGACATCGTCGATGCCGACGCAGGTGTGGTGACCGTTCCAGGCAGCATGGACGCCGCTCGGATCGTCCCATATGCGCACCCGGAGGCAGCTAGGCGGCATCCGCCAATCCCACGATGCGGCGCTCGGCCGACAACCAAGAGACCGCGGTGACCGGGTCGAAACAGCCGGTCAGATCGACGGCGCAGATGCCGGGCGCCAGCGCGAAGTACGACTGCTCGCGCCGCAACGGCGTGGCGGTAAGGACGAAGGCGCCGGCGGGGTCCTTTGGCGCAACCGGTCGCATCCGGCGGACGGCCTCGAGGCCGGCGGCCACCTTCTGCCAGACATGGTTGCCGTCCCCGCAATGGCCGCCGCCGAGGAGATTCAGGAACAGCTCATTGCCGTGCACGAGATCCACGATGACCTTGCCGGCCGGATCCTGCCCGATGTCGCATTTCTCGAGGTCCGCGAGCATGACCAAGCCCCACAGAGCGGACAGCACCGGCGGGAAGCCCTCCGTGTAGAATCCGCGTTCTCCGGGCAGCGGCGTGAACTGCCGACAGATCCACCGCCGCAGCTCGGGTTCGAGTGCCAGGACATGGAACGGTCGGGGATCGGACAGCCCGTCGCGGCGAGCCGCGGCGAGCCGAGCCGCACCCTCCGCCGGGCAGTCGCGCACCCGGTCCAGCAACTCGCCGGCCCGCACGAGCGAGTCGGCGACGACCGGATCGTCGAGGAAGCGTTCGCAGAAGTACAGCAACGTCCACGCGTCGACTGTTTCGCCGACAGACTGACTCGATTGCCTGCGAAGCGGCCACGGCACACCCTTGTACAGACACTGCTCGTGAACGGCGATCTCGTCGAAGTAGTCGACGAGCTTGCGGAACTGACGATACGAGTTGGGCAGGTCCTGCTTGTTGTCCAGGAAGGAGCGCGGGCTGGGGTCCAACTCGGACAGGAGCCGCCACGCGTCGAGTTCCTTCTGGTCGCCCGACCGCTTCGCCAGCATCTTGAGGTGGGACTCCCACGGCTCGACACCAAGAGGCGAGTCAGCGGCCCCGCCCAGAGCAAACAGCCGCTCGAGGATCCGGCGTACATCCTGGATGCCGGCTCCCCGAGGCGCAGCGCGCACGACCACGACCGCGCTGCCGGCGACGCCCAGGATCCGCTCGATCCGAGCGCCCCAATGGCACTCGGCGACCGAGCTCCGGCCGTCCGGCGCCCAGGGGCGGCCACCGCGGAAGCAGAGAACCGCCGACAGATCCCAGCCACCCTCGCAGTGGTCGCGAAACACGAACGCGGTGCCGTGGAACGACGGGACGGGCCCCATGACACCGGTACGCTAGCGCAGCCACGGACCACCGCAAGTTCCCGCGGCCCCCGTCGCGCCCTCGACGTCACGTTCCCGGGCTGCCGCCGGCGCTGCGACGCAAGGGTTGCCGGTCAACCCGGCAGATCCCAGGCAACCGGAGTCCGCACGCCATCGCGAAGATTGGCATGCAGGTCCAGGCTCCACGATGTCGCTCCGGCACACGGCTGCGGCACTGGGCCGACCGACTCGACGGGTGCTTGCAGCAGCCCCAGTTCCCAATCGCGGGCGACCACGTCGAACGCCATGCGTTGCAGCACCGTGGGTGCCATCACGCAATCGGCCAGCACGGCAGCTCGGGCCAGTTCGGGCAGCAGGTCCGACCTGACGCTGTGGCCCGACGTCGACCCGATCGGCAGTTCGCCGCCGGCGGCGACACAGACGCGCTGGAAGGCATGCGCCTTCAAGGCCCAGGCCGTGGGAAACCGTCGTGCCACCTCGTGGCTCGGAAGATGACGCACGGCGGCGATGCCACGACGGGCCCAGGCGACCGCCTCGGCGAGCCCCGCGGCGCCGACACCCTCCTCGGCGAGCAACGGCTGGAGCACTTCGTCGAGCAGGCTCTCGAGCAGATCACAGGCCGGCCACGGTTCGGTCGGTCCACGCCATGAGACTCGCAGCGGACCATCGACGAACGTCGGCTCACAGCGGATCTCGGGAATGAGATCCGGACGCAACCGGATCGCGCACAAGGCCAGCCACGGCAGGCCGAGGCGCAACCAGACGTCGATCGGATCCAGCGTGAAACCGAAGCACGTCACCTCGATCCGGCCAGGCTTGCAGCGGAACATCGGCCTCGCGGCAGCGCCATCGTGACCGAGCACGTGAGCGCGACGTGGATCGCGTACGAACCTCAGTCCCGCTGGCGAACCGACGAAGCCGCCGGGGCCGGTGATCGCCGCGACTGCGTGCAGGCAGGCGCGCAGGAACGCGTCCTCCTTCGGCGACAGGCTCGGCGAAGCGATCGCATAGCTGACATGGTGGCCCTGCGTCTGCCCGGGCCCACGATCACGGAACGGCGCATCGCTCGGGATGCAGATCAGCGCCCGGACCGGATGGTCCAGTTCGCGCAGATCGGCGGCGGCGGTGCGCGCCACGGCCATCACCGCGACCAGTTGTCGCCACGCCGCATCGAGCGTCCCGGCCGGCAGCGAACACACTTCGAGCAAGCAGCCGCAGTCGCGGTACAGGCGCCCGGCCGACGTGAAGATACCGCCGCGGATCGCCGGGGCCGAGACGAAGCAGCGTTGGGCGGCCGCGAGCAGCGCGGCAACCGCCGCGTCGTTCCCCATGTGGGTGACCAGTGGCAGGAGTTCGGTCTCCGTGCCGACGGTCGGGACGCGGCGGCCGTCCACCTATTCCCCTCCCGGCGTGCGCAGTTCGGTGTCCTCGACGGTGTGGACGGCCGGAACGAACTCGGCGATCGACGGCGGCGCCGGGTTCGGATTCGGGTTCGCGCGTTCCTCCGGCTGGACGACGGTCACGGGTGCGGTGGACTTGGGATCGGCGATCAGGGTGTCGATGGTCATCATTGGCCTCTATGGTCGGTGCGGACCGGAACCCGGCCCGCTGATCCTCCAGGGCCACGAAGCGCCCCGGTTCGGCCTCGCCCGCCAGAAACATCCCCCGGCTACAGATCGACCACCGTCTCGTCGTCCGTCACCCGTCTGACCCGGACTCGGGCGGCGCCTCGACGGATGCAACCGCCTTCGGGCGTCGAGGTGAACTTGACCCAGGGGCTGCGCCCGAACCGATAGCGCGCGAGCCGACCATCGGCGTCGAACACCGCTTCGAGAACCTGCCCCCCGTGCTCGAACCGGAACCGCGGACTGCGACCGATACGGAACGTGAGGCAACAGTCCGACCCGACCACCCGCATGCCGTGCTTGTCGTGCTGGATCTCGTACTCGAGCCCGCCCGGGCCGAGCACCGTACGGACGCAACCGTCGGCGGAATACACCGGACGCCAGATCCCCCCCAGGACATCCTGGAGCGACGTGACGCGCCCCTGTACGTCGCGCTCGATGCCGACGCGACGACCGCCTTCGGTGACCGCCCGCGCCTGACCCCGGCCATCGTGTTCGATCCGGAGCGGCGAACATGCCGTTCGCTGAACCTCGACCAGTCTGCCATCCGGTCCGAATACGTACTCCCATCGGCCGCCATCGCCCTGCTGTCCGCGCACGAACAGACGACCATCATCGCCATCGGCGAACTCGACCCGGGTGCCGGCCGCGTCGTGCAGGATCGCACGCCCGCCTGGCGCGGAGCTGACCACGACCGTTCCCAGGTCGTCGCGAATCCGCCGCAGCAGGACCCGATTCGTGCCATCCCTGATTTCCGCCAGACGACCCTCCGGGTCCCGCACAAAACGGCGCCAGAGCTGTTCGCCGTGGAGCACCGAAGACAGCCGCCCCGACCCGTCGTATCGGTAGACGAGTTCCCGATCGTCGCATCGGATCCGCCGGATCAGGCCCTGGTCCGACAAGAACGCCCGCCGGACCCGACCGTCCACTTCGATCGATTGCAGGCTCCCGTCATGTCGGACATAGCGGACGACGCTGCCGCCGGTTTCGATGGCGCCGAGAAGGCCATCGGCGCCGAAGCGGACCACACCGTTCCAGCGGCGCATCCGGTATTCGCGGCCGGTCCACTCGAGCCGGTCGTTCGGATCGGTGCTACAGCGACCGGCCGAAGCAAGATCATGACCGACGATGCGGTGGAACACGGCCTCGGCATCGGGTCGGCCGGAGGCAAGCGTGTAGACACGGGACGTACCGCCTTCGGTCCAATCATGGACCACGATGGTCCGCGACCAACGCGAGGTCTCGCCCGAACGTACGACGTCGGCATGCTTGCCACGATCGTCCAGCACGGTCAGCCGCCATGGCTGCCACAGTCCGATTCCGGGTCCGAATTCGCCGATCACGGATGCAGGCAGCGGTTGCCGGCGGATCTGCTGCAGGTCATCGGGCGACCGGGCCTCGACCGGATGGTCCACTTCGGCCGGCAGTTCGCGCTCGCTCTCGCGCAGCCGGATCACCAAGGCCGTGCCCCGCCCGTCGGCGGCATCGAACGACCACCGGTCGCCGCGGGCCGGGCGCTGCCGCTGCGCACGATCCCAGCGCGCCGCAGCGCCGGCGTCCGGCACCTCGACGATCGCCGGATCGAGATCGACGCCACCGTAGAAGGAGACCGTGTGCGTGCCACCGTTCCCCGACTCAGTCTCGTGGACCCGCATGCCCGGGGTCTGCTCGGGCGTCTGCACCGGGGTCGGTCGGCGCAACGCGATCGCGTCGAGATCGAGCTTCGCGCCGGTCGCGACCAGCCAGCGGGCCAGGGCACTGATCTTGGCGACCTCCTGCAGTCGGGCCAGGATCGGGAATACTCGCGCATAGTCCTGATAATGATCGGTCAGGAACCGCGCGAACGCTGCGTCGGCGGCGGGCGCGTGGACCGCCCCACCGGCCAATTCGCTCTCGGTGCACAATCGGATGCGCACCGGCCCGAACTCCAGGGCCCCGGTGGTCCGGTCACGCCGCAAGGAGACCTGGTCGATCACGAACCAGAAGCGATGCCAGGCGCCGAGCGAGTCGCCACCGGCGGTCCGCCGCCAGCCGAAGAGATCGCGGTGACCGGGAATCGGCACGTTCACGCGTTGACCGGTCACATTGTCGATGCCCTGGCACAGCACCTTGAGCAGACGGTCGGCCTCGAACAGGATCGCTCCGGCAAGCGTCCCGGCCACGCCCCCGAGATAGCTGACATACATCGGCGTGCCGTCGGGCGGCGTGGCTCCCCGGTCGCGAAAACGCGCGGGCGGATCGATGCTGACACCGATCGGCTGCCGTGCGATCGCCGCCCGCAGCGCGACGTGCAACAGGTCGGCGTCCATGGCCGGCAGGGTCGCTCGCCGGGGCGCACCGGCTTTGCCGTCGTGACCCAGCAGGACCAGCTCACCCCGTTCGGCGTCCCATACGGCGCCATCCAAGCAACCGATGTCGGTCTGGACGTCGGCACAGCGGTCGAACAGGATGCCGCCCACTGCCGGCGCGGGTGGCGGTGGTGGGCCACCGCCACCACCACCACCACCACCGCCGCCGGAAGGTCCGCCCGGCGGGCTGCTGCCGCTATCGCCCGAACCCCGGCCCGCGGCCCCCGTCGCTCCACCGCCGGCGCCGGCCTGCGTGACGTTGGGCGGCTTGGTGAGCGCGTTCCACAGGATGTTGCCGCCCGTGATGGCATTGTCGACATACTGCTCGAAGCGCAGCAAGCCGACGAGCTGCTGATGAAGCACGGAGTGCACCGCAGCATCCGCCAGCCGCGCGTCGACATAGTGCGAGAATCTGGCAACTGCCTGCGGCAACCCGAGGGATTCGGCCTCCGACTGCAGAGTCAAAGCCCGGCCAGCATTCGTGACCGACTGCATCCAGCCCGAGGCATTTGCAGTGATCATCTGCTGATAAGAACTGGCAGATGAAACACGCATGCCGAGAGCGGCAAATACACCGTCGCCTGCGGCCTTGAACCAGTGGTACGCTGTCGGCGCCTGCAGGGCCTCGCCTAGACTGCCACCGAATGCCAACAACCCCTGGGCCCGATTGACAAGCACGACTGTCGCGAGCAATGCGGGAACAACGCCGGTCGCGGTTCCCGCGACAAGGGCCGCGGTCGCCGCAGTTGCACCGACCGCCAATCCAGCGCCTGATAGCACCTGACCCCACGTCTCGTTGCCGCCGATCAGTCCGCCCAACAAATCGAGACCCGCGCCCCCCAGATAGTTGTGCTGCGCATAGGCCTGGGCGGCCTCGGTCGCATAGAAACTCTGCGCCTGCGAGATCCACTCGAGAGGCGGCACAGACACACCCGAGCCGCCGCCAGCGGGCACCGGCAGCGGAGCCGGTGGAATCAGGGCCGGTGGCGTCGGGGTTGGCAAAGGCGGCGGCGGCACGCCCGGGTCCTGGCACACCGGCGCCGGACTGCACATCGGCGGCAAGTCCCACGTCGGCGGTGGCGTGCACATCGGCGGCGGACTGCACATCGGCGGCCACGGCTCGGACCAGCAACGATCCAGACCGGTCATCGCGCACCTCCATCTGTGGGCGCGAACACGCCGCACATCGTCTCGGGCAGACGCAGCTCGCCAAACCAGAACCGTCGCATCCAGTGCCCGGCGGCAGTCAACAGCTCCGTGCCATCGAGGCGCAATCGCACATGGTCTCCGCGCATCTCGCCGTCGAAGCGCCCGGGTACCGCGACCCGGCGCCCGCGATCGCTCCGTTCAATCGTCGCGCCGTCGGCGTCGACCACCCGCCAACCGCCGCGGCCGATTCGCGCATCCACCGACGCCGCACCATCCGTGCGCAACCGGTACGCCCTGCCAAAGCGCGAACGGGTCAGCACCCCGACGCCATCCGGCCGCACGACCACGGCCTTGCGGTCGCCGAGGCGGTGGAAGACCGCCCGGCGACCGAGCGGATCGCGCACCCACCGCAAGTGGCCGCCCGGTCCGCGCGCGCACTCGCCCTGGCCGCCAGTGCTCCAGTCGTGACTCAGCAGCGCCCCGGGCACCTCGCCAGCCGGCCGCGTCGCGAACGTGCCGGTGATCGACATCACGCAGTGCACACGGCCCGCCCGTTCCTCGAGGACGCCGAGGTCGGAGCACAGGATCCGGCCATCGGCGACCGTCATCGCTGTGATCGGCGCCGACAACAGCCTCGCTTGCAGATCCGGGCGGGCCAGCAGGCGTGCGCCGTGCACGGTCAGCGACTCGAGACGACCGCTGGCCTGGATCGAAGTCTCGATGCCAAAGGCGCCGCACCGCGCAGCCCGCAGGAACAGGCTCGGGCCGTGATAGTCATTGTGCAGAGTGCGCCCGTCCGGGAACACGCAGGCGCACAGACGGCCCCGATCGTCATACCGGTATTCGAACAGTCGCCGCCCAGGGTATTCGATCTGTGTCAA
Source organism: Planctomycetota bacterium (assembly GCA_016713175.1). Lineage (GTDB taxonomy): Bacteria > Planctomycetota > UBA1135 > UBA1135 > UBA2386 > JADJPQ01. The sequence goes on along the minus strand of JADJPQ010000011.1, from coordinate 152,393 downwards.
GGCGCCATTGCCGCCATAGCGCATCCGGACGGCGCAACCGGTCTCGTCATGGACCGCGAGCAGACGCCCGCCGTCATCCCAGCTCAGCTCCGTGACCAGGCCGCCTGGCTGTTCGATACGGATCAACCGGTCGCGCGCATCGTGATCCAACGCCAGCAGCAGCAGGCCGCCTTCGGTGTGGACGCTGCGCAGACGTTCGCGCCCGGGAATCCGCACGTCGCCGCCGACGATGGCACGTGCCAGCAGTGCGGGCATCGTCGCCGACGTCGGTAGTTCGGCGGCGAGCGCATGGCTCGCCTGTTCGCGCATCGCCGCGGCAAACGCCACGGCGGCGCCGACCACGACCTCGGGACCGCGGTCATGACGGTAGCGCAGCCGCAGCTGCCGGCTCATCGCCCTGGCTCCGCGACCGCCAGCCTTGCCAGCCAGCGCGACTCGAGCCGCAGCCAGCGCAGCCCGTCGGGATGCACGGTCCACAGCCGCCGACCGAGCGGGAACGCGCCGAGCAGCGGGCCACCGTCCAAGCGAACAGTCCGCCCGGCGAGCGTCACCGCACCGTCTCGCCAGGCCAGAGCCGACGATCCGACCGGACACTCGCCAACCTCCCGCGGCAGCGCCACGGGCCCGGTCCACGGTTCGAGCCGATCACCGACCAGACGCCAGGCCCTGTTCGCGGATTGCAGGATGGCGACGCTTTCCGCCAGCCCCACACGCAAAGGCGCCTCGTCGAGGTTGCAGACGTGGGTCAGTGCCGCACCATCGCCTTGCGAACTCTCGATCGCCGCTGCGGTCACGACCAGGACCCTGGTCGCTTCGCCGACGACCGCGACGACATGGTCGAACGCGAACTGACCGTCCACGAACACGCCATCACCCGCCAGATCGAGCTGCCAATCGGTGCGGGCCACGTGCCGCTGTCCCGTGACATCGAGATAGACGTTCCACCCGGCGGCGGAGTGCTCGGTGCTGCGCAGCGCCGCAAGCTCGCCGGCGTTCGTCGTCGCCGAAAGGACCCGGCTGCCCGGCGCCATCAGCAATGCGGCATCGGTCGTGGCGATCCCGACGCGGCCGTCCAGGGCCTCGCGACAGCCGACGGCGCGGGCAAGCACGGTGTCCTCGGCCGGTGGAAACAACAGTGGCCCGGCTTCCTTCGCTCCGAGTTCGACGAGCCCGATCCGACAGGCGGCCAGGGTCACCGCGCCTGCAGCCCCGAGCAGCGTGCAGAAATCCACATCCAACGCACCATCCGCGGCACCGATACGCACACGTTCCTCGCCGCCGCCGCGCCAGCCATCGGCGAACAACTCGAGGTCGGCACCGGCGCCGGCCTGGCGCCAGGCCCAACCCGGGCGTCGATGCAGCGCCAGGACCGCATCACGCCAGGCGTCGGCATCGACCGGGCTCAGCCCCTGGGGCCCAAGCTGCATCGGCAACGACTGGCCCGCCGGCGCGCGGCCGGCGAACGCCAGCAAGACCCCGCCCTCGACCAGACGGATCGGCGGCGATCCCTGGCAGCCGGGAATCGGTGGCCCCTCGTCAGCGAGACGACCGGCGGATTGCTCCGGTCTGAGGAACCCGGTCCACCCCTCGCTCGAGTCTCGTTGCAGTCCAGCCGACGTCATCAGCCAACGGCGATCGCCGACGGCCTGCGCCGCGACCACGACGTCGCCGGGCAGGTGACCGTCCTGCACGATGGGCTCGATCGGCCCCAGGGAACCGTCGTCGAGACGTTCCGCCAACACGAACCTGCCGGCCGGAGTGCGGGTGAGCCGCAGGCAGTTGCTGTCGTGGACCGGGATGGCGATCACCTCGGCGCCGCGGCCGACATGCGGGGTCGGTACGACCTCCTCCACCCGGCCGCCGTCGGTGATCGCGACGCCGGCCGCGGTCGGCAGCAAGCGCCACGGCCCCGACCTGTCGTCGAGCCGGCCTTCCACATCGACCAGTCGATGATCCTGGCCACGACGCAGCGTGAGTCCGGCAGCCGTGGCGAACACCAGAACCTCGGCGCGGTCCTGGCCCACGGTCGCCATCGCCTGCACGAGATCGTGCAGGAACCGGCCATCCCGGGTCTGCAGCTGCACACGCGGCGGCGGTGCGCCGCCCGCTCCGGTCGGCTGCCAATCCACCGTGAGCCCATCATCGCGGCTGGTCACCAGCACGTCCGGCAACAGGAACGCCCGCCACAGATTGGGATGCAACGACGGGTCCGGCTGCCAGACGCCGGCCGCATCCAACGCCGCCACACGGCCCGCGCGCTCGGCGACGATGCATGGGTTGCCGTCCGGAGTCGCTCGCAACTGCACGCGATCCGGAGCTTCACCCGATCGCTCGAGGCCCCTGATACCAAGGGCCGGATCGGCGCAGCGCAACCATGCCCCATCCACTGCCAACCACCGGGTCGTCGAGGCAGCGACAAACGTGGGCCGATCGAAGGCGAATCCGGTCTCCGCCCAGAGCGCCGGCAGCGTACCGCCAGGACCATGCACCGCGAGCTGCAGTCCATCCCGAGCCGGTCGTTCCCAACGCAGGCGCCCATCCGCCGTCGCGCCAGCCGCTCTGGCACCGGCCGCCAACCACCGTTCGTGCAGTTCTGACGGGCACGGCGTCCAGCCGTTCGCCTGTCTGGTGAACGACCGTGACCCGGAGCGCACGAAGGCCTGATCGGACTCGCCGACGATCAACTGCCAGGCCGGTTGCTCGGGCTCGAGTTCGAACGGCAGATTCGTGACCCGCCCGTCGTCGATGCGCAGTTCGCGCACACCGGCGGAGGTGGCCAGCACGAACACCCGGGCCCCTGGCACCGCCAGCAATTCCTGGACCCGATCGATCGGCAGACGACTGTCGACGACGCTCCATGCCACATCCTGCGAATGACCGGCGTCGTCGCGAACGGTCAGTGGTCGCGGGCCACCGCTGCACCCGACCCGCAGACTGCCATCTGCGGACAAACGCTCCGCCGGAGTCATCGCAGCCACATCGCCGTCGACCCGACCGAAACGGCCCTCCGGAGCCGCCTGCAGCCATCCGGCCCTTGTCTCCCATTGCACGACGCCAACGCCGTGGCGAACCCGCATACGCGCGTCCTCGCCAGCTGCCAGATCACTGGCGAACGCTCCGGCAGAGGCTACGAACTGCATACCCTCGGCGCCGCCAAAGCCGTCGACATGATCGAGCGTGAACCCGTCGGACGAAGGCCGGGCACGCCACGGCCCGGCGCGTCGTTCGATCACCTGCCAGCGATGCGCCGCGAACGGTGACGCAGACAGCGGCACCGCGCGCCAGGTCCTGCCATCGAACTCGGCCGCCGAGTCCTCGGTGCCGGCAAACACGTGGTCGCCCTCGACCGTGAGTCGGTCGACGCGGTCCAGCGGTGGCAGCGGGGCCCGACGGATCAATCCCTCCCGGTCACCTGCAATCAGGCCAATCGCGGTCGAAGTCAGCAGACCGGTTCCGGTGCTCGTGGCGGCCTGGACGAGATCGTGCGCGAATTGTCCGTTCGCAGAACGACGACTCTCGATCCACTCCGGCCCCGCGCCGGTCGCAGCGCGGATCTCCGGCACCCAGGTCTCGGCCGTTGCCCGCCGGAAACGCACACCGGCGCCGGCGGCCCGAACCACCTCGGGTGGCACCGGCCGCGTGAACGGCAACGCATGGTGGACGATGCCATCACGACCGGTGACCGCAGATTCGACCGCGGTCCTGGCCGCCATCGCCACGATGCCGACGCGACCGTCACGTACGACCAGCGAGTCAGCCAGTTCGAAGTCGAACGCACCGCCGGTGAATCTCGTCGGCAACGCCAGCCGCGCATCGCCCCGTCGAACCTGCACCTCGAATTCGACAGTCCGGCCATCAGGCCGCCAGGTGAGGACCCCGGCGCTGCCCGGCACTTCCGCTGGGTGCTCGAACGACACGGTCTCGGCGGGCAACCTGGCAGGCGTGGGTCCAGCGACGTCGATGCACGATCCGCCCGAAGCCACGACCACGCGGAACCCCTGTTCCGAACGGATCAGGCGCAGCTGACTCCCGGTCAGGATCGAGCCCGCGAGACCGATCGGTGCACGACCGGTGGCGGACCACCGCCAGAGGCCGGCGCCATTGAGAACCAGGATGGCATCGGCTCCAGCGGGCATCAGATCGTCGAGCGCGTCGGCTGGCCAGTGCGCCGGCTCCTGCCAAGCACCCATGGCGACCGACGCCGTCAGCGCCGCAGGCAACCAGCACAAGCTGCTGTCACGCACGTCGAAACGGCCAGCGGCGGCCAAGGCTGGCGGTTTCGGCGGTGCCCGGAACGCGTCTCCGACAACCAAGGGCGCGTGCGCCCCGAGTCGCCACACCCGGCCGTCCACGGACTTGGCAAGCCAGGAACCATCGCCGTCCAGTGGGGCGGCGATGACCTGGAAGTCATCGGCAGCGACGAGCCCGCGGACCAGGTCCAGACCACGAACAACGCCGGTGCGTCGATCCCGCCATTGCCATCGCCGGCCGGTCAGCGTGACGTCCTCGACCCCGGGCGGTTGACTCGCTGCAGCGATCGCCGGCGGGATCCTACCCTCCAGACGCCGCGGACGTGGGTTCGCGAACTCCGCGACCGCGATCGTGAACGCACCTGCCGCCGTCTCGATGTGCAGTCCGGCCTCGCTGGTGGACATCGATTGCCAACGGTCGACCGCCAGCCGCCCTTCGCCATCGACCAGTTCCCGGATCGCTGGCTCGGTGGCACGACCAGGACGCCGGTGCCAGCTGCCCCCAGTCCAGGCCAGTCCGGCTCCGCCGCCAAGATCGAACCACGGGCCATCGCCATCGTGGCGCAGATGCGCGCCGGCAAGACGCGGCATCTCGGCGGCAAGGATCGGCGGCCACGCCACGGCTCCCAGTCCCGCCGAATCGACGACCCGAAGGGACTCACCGACGCGATCGACGAGCAGACGTTCGCGCCCCGCGACGGGCACGCTCCAGGTGTGAGCCCCGAGAACCACCGCGCCAGCAACCCGTTCCGGCGAAACCGCCACATCGAGCGCAGGCCAACCCGAACGCACCGGGTGCAACGCGCCGTCTACGAACACGACCTCCTCGGCACCCTCGGTTCCCGGCCAAGGTTCGCCCGGACGCACGACGAACAGGGGCGTGGCGCTGCCGAGCCTGTGCGCCGCGAGACCATCGCCATTGCGCAGCAACTCCATTCCCTCGGGTATCGACCCGGGGGTGCCGTCCTCGGTGAACCGGTCACCGGCCAGCGCGATCTGCCGACCATCCGCAAGCGTGATCTTGTGCCCGCCGACGACCTGGTCGAGCGCGACGACCGGAACCGCGGGCAAGACGTGCTCACGACGGGCCGGAGCGCCGCCGCGCCGCCACGATGCGTAGCTCTGCCAGACGCCGCCACGGTCGACCCAGAGACGACCGCGCGCATCGACACGGGCCGAGTCGAAACCGCCGACCGGCTCGACGGCCAGGTGCTCACCGACGACGAGCCGGCCCCGCGGCAAGGACGATCCGGGTTCGAGATCGACGATCTCGCCACTGCCGCCTTCGAGCATCCAGTTGCCCTGCGCGATCGCCGCGAACGCACCTTCCTGGACGAACTGCCGGCTGCCATCGCTTGCGGCGAGGCCGGACGCGGTCTGGATCAGGTCCATCCGCAGGCGACCGGTCTCACCGTCGATGACTACCGTTCGCTGCCGGCCGTCGCGACCCTGGCCGCGCGCGATCAGATGCGGACCGTCGAGGTCCACCGCTTCGACCACCTGCCACTTCGCGCCAGCCATCGGTGTCCACTGCGTCCCGGGCACCGCCTCGGCACGCGCCAGCAGATCTCCGGCCGAGTTCAGCGCGAGGCACCGATCGCCGTTCGCACTCCGCCAGCACTCCCGCACCGGGCGCGAACCGTCGAGTACGGGCAGCAGCGTGCGCGTGACGCCGCCAACCTCGAACTGCCGGACCGAACCATCGGACACCACCGCGACGACCGAATCGCCGACCGTGCCGAGCAAGCGCACCGGACGGGTCGAGCGGACCGCGACGCCCGCGGCGGTGATCTCGTGGATTCCCTGGTGCCCACGCGCGACGAACCAGGCGACCTCGCCGCTCGCGGAGAGGAACCAACTGCCCTCGGTCGTCGGCAACTGTTCGCTCCCCTGCAGGACCTCCGGACGCTCGGCGCCTGGATCCCAACGCAGCACCGCCCGATCGAGGCCGATCACGACCCCGCCGGCGATCGGCACGGACCACCGATGCGTGGCCCCGGCAGGCACCACCGGTCGCGGGCGGAAGACCACACCGGCACCGTTGCCACCGAGCTGGCGAACGCTCCCATCGACATCGAGGAACGCCACCGCACCGGCGGCGGACACGGCCGGGACGCCGCGCAATGGCACTCGCACGCCGGTGGCGAAATCGAGGATCGAGTTGTCGCCGATCGCTGCCGTCGGCACGGCACCCGCACCGACCAGCGCGTGGAAGTCGCCCTCGACGTCGTGCTGGCGCTGCCAGTTGGCACGGCTGGCGTCGTAGCGCCACGGGCGGCCGCTGTGGTCGAGACCGAACAGCACGTCGCCGCTCGCAGCCGTCGCCCAAGCGGCACGCAGGCCCGAAGGCCGACTGGTGCTACGCACCTGGATCGGTGGCTGTTCGCCAGCACCGAGGCGTTGGACGCCCGTGGCCCCGACGTCCCAGACAACCACCTCGGACCCATCGCCACGGATCAGTGCTCCGCCGCCGAGCGACAGCTCGCGATCGGCAAGCGCCAGGTTGGCGGCATGACGGCGAACGAGACCATCGCGGACCGGCCAGATGTCGATGACGCCCTTGGCAAGCTGGTCGGCAACTGCCCGACGCGCGTCGTGTCGCGACAGCACGCCCTCCGAGTCGAGGACGAGCAGGTCCTCCCGATCCGCCACCACTCGGTGAACCGAGACCTCGGTGACGCGCTCGACCGGCCCGAGGAGTGGCGCGACGAGACGTGGAACGCCATCCTTCCCTCCCCGCACCGTCAGGATCGAGCGATCGGCACGCAACACGAACAGGTTGTCGTCGGGCGCGTGCCACCGCTGCGGATCGACCAGGACCCAGTCGCGGATCCCGCCGAGGACCTGCGGTTGCTGACGGAAAGCGCCCTGCGCCGTCACCGGCAACAGCTCGAGTTGCAACGCTGCACCCTCGCGGACGATCGCGACGCACCCCGAAGCGGCATCGCCGCCGAGATAGACAACTCGCCGACCCGCGGGTCGCGTGGTCACCAGCCGCCGCTCGTTCTCGAGATAGGTCGCCAGCGTGCCGTCGGCGAACGCCAACAACGTCACCGCCGGGGCCAGCGCCGTCGCGTGGGTGATCGGCGCCGCCGATACCGCTTCGCCACCGAACCACGGATCCGGCGTCGGCGAGGTTCCCGGGGCAAGCACGTGCGCCAGTCCGCGTCGGTCGAAGGCCAGCCACTGCCGACGACCGGCGCGCGTCACCTCGACGAGGTCGCGGAAACCTGGCGGCGCCAGGCGGATGAACCCCGCATCGCCTTCGATCGCGAGGCCCTGATCCGTCCACGCAAACAACTGATCCGCCACCAGATCGAACCGGCGGATGCCGCCGATGCCAGCATCCGAACGCTCGATCAGGGCGCGCGCGGACGGCGATCGTTCGGCGATGCCAGCGGCGCCGCCCAGGAGCAGCCGCTCGCCGTCCAACACGACCGAGGTCAACACGCCGGGCGAACGCTGCGGACGGGCCCCACCGCACAGCACCACCGGCGCGCTGCCGGCCGCCGTCAGCAGGGCCACGCCGTCGCCTGCGGTCAACAGCGCAACCCCGTCACCACACGCACCGATCGACGCAATCGTCGGTTGGTCAGGAAGCTCGACCGGATCCCAGGCCGCGCGCAGCCGCGGCGACGCCCACGCCCGACCATCGACGGCCAGCACGGTGATGAGCCGCGGCGTCGCCACCACCGTGCGGAGTTCCGTCCGCCAAGGACCACGCACGGACTCCACGACCCCGGCCCGCACCGAGTAGGCGTACAGGGTGCCTTCTGGTCCGACGACCAATGCCTGATCGCCGAACGTCGTCGCTGAGCGCACGACGCCGCTGGAGCCGATGTCGCCGGGCAGGTTGCTCAGCGGCAGGTTCCTTGGCGCGCGGCCGGTCAGCCAATGCAGCCGCCCATCGACCGACAGTGCGATCGCCGAGTCAGCCGTCGCCGCGACCGCGCGGCACTGGTCCAGCACCATGCTCGTCGCGAACGGGGCCCGACGAGCGACGCGATGCAGTTGCTGGTCGTGCCGGTCGAGCGCGAACACCTCCGCGTCGGTGCTGGCGAACACCCATTCGGCTTGGGCCTTTGAACACACCCGTTGCCAGCGATGAGTAGCGAATTCGTAGACCACTAATCCCCCGCCGTCGCCGAGGATCAGCGCCGCGTCATCCGCCGCCGCCGCAGCCGCGCTGAACACAGGTCCCGGCCGATCCTCGCCGGTCGGCGTCGCCGCGATCCACGGCTCGAGTCGCCAGGTCGCATCGACCCGCAGCCATCCGAGCGCGCCGTCTTCGGTGCAGGCCAACGGGCCCGGCAAAGCCGCGAACAACCGGCGCAGACGCGCATCGGTTCCGTTCGCCGCCACCGATTCCCAGGCAGCGCGGCCCCGACGCAGGAGCTTGCCCTGCGCGTCGCGACCGACGACCGTGCCGTCCGCCAGACGCATCAGTTCGTCCGCTTGCAGCCCTTCGCCGACGCGCTGCCACGCCGACCCGAACGAGTAATTCCAGGCCGTGCCATCCGCCAGGATCACGTCGAAGCCGTCACCGGCAACCAGGGCGTGGCACACGACCGCTCCCGCGGGCAGGCCCTGGCCGCTGGCGATCTGCTCACCTGCCAGGGCCGGCGTGTCCTGCCCGAGCCCGGCCAGATCGAACCGCGTCACCGCATGATCGGCACCGACGACCCAGAGCCAATGATTGCAGCGAGTCGCGCACAACGGCGGCGCGACGACGCCGGTCAACGCCCGTGGCCGTTCGAAGCCGCGCCGCTTCAGGTCGTAGGGCGTGACGCGTCCATGCCGGTCGACGAACAGAAGGCGCGCCGCGTCCGGCACCACCTCGAGCACATCGGCATCCTCGAATTCGGCCCGGCCAGAAGCGCGCAACACGGTGCCGAGGGCCGCCGGGTCCGTTCGCAGTTTCTCCCACCGGAACGACCGCACGCGATGGGTACCGGTCGAAGCGACCGTCGTAAGCAGCACCTCGTCGGCGCTGCCGCTCGCATGCATCAGTCGATCGCCACCGAGCAGGTTGCAGCCGATCTCGACGACCTGGTCACGCTGCACACCGAGCACCAGCACGCCACCAGCGGCATTGGCCAGCAGCAGCGTGTTGCCGTCGTCCGCGATCACCGGCGACGGTGCATCACCGCCGATCCTGGCACCGTCCGGTAGCCGCCCGGTGGCCCAGGTACGATCGGCGAACGAGTAGACGCCGACATCGACGGCGGGCGTCGCTCCGGCCGCCGGAATCAACCAGAGCCTCGCGCCGTCGCCGCTCACCGCCGCGAAACGCGCCTTCGCCAACGACAACCCGGGCCACTGGCTACCGCGCCAGATCGGCTCCCACTGACTCCCGGCGTAGCGGTACAGACCGCCTTCGCCAGTCCTGGCGAACATCCGTTCGCCGACCGCGGCCACCTCGACGATACGGGCGCCGGAAGGTGCCGCCACGGCCTCGGCGCGGGCGACCCGCCCCGCGATCTCGACCCGCACCAGCCCGCCAGCCGCGACGAGCCAGCCGGTCCAGGCATCGTCACCCGGAGTCGCGGTGGCCGCAGCCGACGTCACCGGCGCCGGAATCGCACCGGCAAGCGACATCAGGGTCAGCTCCCGTTCGGCGATCGCGTAGTGCACGAGTCGGCCATCGGCGAGGATCAACACGAGGGCCCGATCCGATCCGAGTACGCGCACGACTTGGTCGATGTCGAGCCCCTCGATCGCGAGCGGTGCGATGCAGCGGCGCCACACACCAGCCGCCGTGCGGCAATCGGCGCCGGAACCGCTGGCATGCGTGATCGCCAGCAGACTGTCGTCCGGACCGACCGCCACGTCGCGGAGATCGGCACTGGCAGGGCCGCCTTCGGGGCCCGGCTGCTCGTTGTTCGCGCGCAGCAACCGCGCATCGATCGTCGTCAGACCACCGCCGCGGCTGGTCACGAACAGACGTGAGCCATCGCGGCTCGCCGCCGCGCCGGTCAGTTCGAACGTTCCCGGATGGAAGGCGGCAAACCGGTCGTGCAGCTGCGGGTGCGCGTGCGCTGCCGGCCACGTCCGGAAGGCCGCGTATGCGACCAGCGCGGCCACGACGGCGCACGCCGCCAACGCCGCGAACAGGCCCTGACCGCTGCCGCGGTCCTTGCCCGGATCGACCGGCAACACCGGTGCCGGCTCGTGAACAGGACGTCGCTCCCGTGCCCAGCGCATGCGCACCCAGGGCCGGCTCTCGTCGTCGTTCGGAGCGACCATCAGCCTGCCTCCCAGTACAGTTCCGGCGCCGCGGCGCGCAGCGCATCGTCAGCGGCGAGAGCCTGGATCTGCTGGTGGTCCTGCGGCAACAGCGCCTCGTCGTGGCCAGCCATGGCGAGCAGCACACGGCTGCGCAGGTAGTGCAACAGGGGCACCGGCCGATCCGCGAACTCGATCCGGTCCACGACCGCAAGGGCCTGCTCGAGCAGACCCTGCTGCCAGTACACATGGGCCAACAGGCCCGTGGCGAGATGCTCCGCCAGGCTCCGGACCTGCACCGGACGTAGGATCTCACCGAACTCCGACGGCGTCCGCAACCCGGCCTCGGCATCGCCCTGCAACCAGACCTGGCAGGCATGGCGCAGCAGACCTGGAGTTCCGTCGCCAGGCACGGGATCGATTCCGAGTGCTCCCAGGGACCAATCGAGGCTACCGACCACCGCGACGATCCATGGCTCAGCATCGCACTCCTGCGGCCGCGCCGGATGCTGGGCGGCCGCTTGGACACGCAGCAGGACCGCCTCGAAGTCCGCGAACAGCAGGTCGTCCGGGTCGACGTTCTCCTCGGTCGTCGGCCAAGCGCGGCGATCGACGAGTCGGCCCAATGTTTGGGCCTCGACAACCGCGACCCAGGCGGTCAGCAACCGCGCGACGGCCGCCGTCAGATCCGGCGCGTTCGCCGTCCGCAGCAGCTGACCGACCTCGGCACCGGCCTCGGTGAGCGCCCGCCGCGTCGCCGCCAGCCACGCCAGCGTCGGCACGGTCGGCCGGCCGTGCACGCACCGGTGCAAACGCCCGAGCCAACGCGCCACCCAGAGGAACGGGGATGCCGGGTCCGCCGCATACAGCAGGGGCGGCAACCCGGCCGGAAGGGGCCGGTCGGCGAACGCCGTGAACCACGCGCGCAGGCCCTGCCCGCGCGGCTGGCGGCGGAGCGATCGATGGATAACCGCCGCCAGCCAGCGGGGCGCAAGCCACACGCGCAAGATCGGCGCCGCCGCCAGTTCGCCGGCCAGCAGCATGAACATCGCATCGTCGCGCTCGGACAGATCGGCGGCCACAAGCAGGTGGACGGTGCTGACGCCGCCAAGGGCCAGCAGGACGCTCTCGAGCCCAATCCGCAGCGGACCGCGACCGGCACGCAGCGATGCCAGCGGCGTCGGCACGAACAACAGGACCGCGGCCACCACCGCGGGCAGCATTCCGGATCCCAACGCCCAGCGTGTCGCCAGCCATTCGTCGACCGCGGGGCACGCCCACAGCACACCCGCCAGGCCGATCGCGGCCACCGCCACGGCAACGACGCCAGGCCACGGCGATGGCTCCAAAGCCGCGTTCGCCGGTGGTGGCACGTCGACCACGCGCGGTGTCACCACGACCGATGGTCGGAACGTTCGTGATCGTCCAGCGACCGGCCCGTCGACGACCGCAGGCTCCGCCTCGAACGGTGGCTCGGCAACCGCCATCTCGTCGGCGGGGATCAGCAGCAGCGGCGGCTCCGCGGGTGCCGTGACGGCCGGAGAAGCTGCCGGCTCGGGCGGCGTTGACGGCGACGGCAGGGGCGGCTTGGCCCGCGCCGCTTTCTTGCGTCGACGACTCATGGGGCATCGCCCTCGGCCCGTCCCGCGACTCCGGTTCCGGGCTGGCCGCCCTGGCCCCTCCGGCGGCTGCCACCGAGCCATCGGCCCCAGAAGCTGTCGTGCGGCGCCAGCTCCCGGCGGGCGCGCGGGGCGCTGTCGGCGAACGGGTTGCCCGAGGTCCCCACGCGACCCGCGGCTTCCAGGAAACGGTCGAGTTTCGCGGCGAGCGCCTGCTGTCGCGCCGACGTCGCTTCGACACGCCGCTGCGCGGCCGTGATCGCCGCGGTCACGGCAACGCCGAGCGCGAGATGCGATTGCTCGAGCTTCCGGGCCATCGCCGGAAACGCCGAGGTCAGGAACTCCTGCGCCGCCGCCACCCGCTCCATCTGGGCGGCGGCCTCGACCTTGGCGAAATCGATCGCCGCCGGCGAGCCTTCCTGCAGGTAGCTGGCCCACCTGGCAAAGGCGTCGGCATCGACGCGCAACGTCCGGCGCCCGCTGTTGGCCTGCTTGCGCAACTCCGCCAGCCGCTCGCGCAGGGAGCCCTGACGCTCGGCGATCGTCGCCCGCAGCGCCGCCAGCCGCTTCGCCAGCACTTCCGGATCCTGGTCGGGAACTTCGGGGGAGGTCATGTTCATGCTCCTGGTGTTCGCTTGCGACGCGCTGCCCGATCGGCCAGCAGGGCCGTATGGCGGGCCCGTTTCTCCTCCAGTGAACGCTGCCGCTCCAACACGCGCGCACGTTGGAGCTCGAGCCGTTCGTTGCGACGCTGCAGCGCGGCCTCCTCGCCGGTCAGGCGCAGCAGCCGCTGATCGAGAGCGACCAGTTCGCGTTCGACGTGCTCCTGTTGCGTCGTCTGCTCGCGTTCCTTCGCCGACAGTTCGGCCGCGCGCGTGCGGGCCTGGGCCGTCTGCGCCTCGAGCGTCGTCTGCAACTCGCCGAGACGGCGACTCCACGCCTCGAAACGTTCGGCCAGGGACGGCAGCTCCGCCGCGAGCCGCTCATGCAGACCGTCCGCCGCCGTCGCCATGTCGGTCACCGTCGTGGCCAGTTTCTCGATCTCGCGGTGGGAGGTCTCGATCTGGTCGTGACGTTCCTGCATGCGTGCAAGGCGCTGCTCGCACCATTCGCGCAGTACGGTGCCACGAACCGCACGAGCTGCCTGCCAGGCCGCCAGGTCCTGTTCCTTGGCGTGGAACAACGCCAGCCACTCGACCCGCTGGGCGGCGAGCCGCTTCTCGGTCGCGAACACGGCGTCGGCGACATCCCGCCATGCCGCCGCTCCGCGCGCGAACTCGGCGTCGCCGAAGGCCAGCAGATCGCCGAGCGCGGCGACCCTGGCCTCGGTCCCATGCAGATCGTCATCGAAGGACGCGCCAGCCTCGCCCAACGCCGTCAGCGCCCGCTCCACCCCCGCTTCGAGATCTCCGCACTCGGCGTCGACCAGGCGAGCGAACTCGCGGTGGGCTACGGTCAGGTCGGTGCGCACACCGGTCATCGCCGCGTCGGCCGCAACGCGGACCCTGCCGTCGTCGAACCGGTCCAGGAGCCACTGCACGACCGAGGCCATCGGCTGACCACCCGAGAGCACGAGCACGCGCGGGACCTCGGGACTGGCACCCGGCTCGACCACGGCAATCGCGTCCGGATCGTCCGCGAGACCGAACCGGGCGCGCAATTCGGCCAGCAGGCCCTGGTCGTCGTCGAGCCCCGCCAACAAACGGTCGAGCGCCGGTCGGAACCAAGAACCCCGCTGTACGAACACCGGCAGACCGGCACGGACGAACCCCTCCGGCTGCCAGTAGATCGTCTCGCCGGCCACTGCGTGATCGGCGCCGGCCTCGACCAACCGTTGATCCAGGACGAAGTGATCGCCAGCGCATTCCTCCGCACGGGGCCCAGCAAACCACTGCAGGTCCCGCGCCCCGGCCTCGGCCAGGTCGAGCAACTGACGCAACCGCGACCCGAGCGCACCAGCCTCCGAGCGATAGCGGTGCAGGCATCGCACCCGCCGCAGTTCACGCGTCTGCCGATCGGCCAGATCGGGACCGAGCACGACCGGGACGGCGATCCGTTCGGGCAACGCCGGCACCTGCACCGAGCCGGCCGCGACCTCGGTGGTCACTTCGACGCCGAAGGCCAGGGGTCGCGGCTCGGCGGCCAGGGGCCGCACCCGGCACATGCGCCAACGAACGCGTTCCTGGTCGAGCACCGGCATCCAGAGCCTCAGCACGTCATCGGGCAGCGGTGGGAACAAGAACGGATGCGCCGGCACGAACGGATGGCGATGGCCCAGCGGCAGGAACGTCCGTCCCTCGGTGTCGCCGCCGAGCAACCAGGGGCGCCCGGTCAGCGTCGGCGCCCGCCCGGCCGCAAGCCGCACCCGCGCGTCGAGTCGCAACAGCGTCAACTGCCGCCCGGGCTCGTCGACGAACGCCACCGGCCACAGCGACGCCTGGAAATCATCCGTCTCCGCCAGGTCGGCGATCAACTCGCCGAGTTGTCGCGCGGTGAACGGGCCGCGCGGCGAAATCGGCAGCACCAGCAGCTGCGCGGGCAACACGCGCTGCGGCGCCGCCAGCAGTTCGACGCGGGCGTGCAACGTCGTCAGGGGGACGCCGGCGATCCGGCGATCGTCGACCTCGCTCGCCCCGTGATGCTCGAGCAGTTCGCGAGACACTTCGGCAAGCCGCGGTTGTGGAACACGCAATGCGTGCCGCAGGTTGCCGGGGCCGGCGACGAACTCGAGGCCGTCCAGTCCGTCGAACGTACCATTGCCCAGGACCTCGGCGAACGCGAACAAGCGCGGCCGATCCGCGAAACACAACAGACTCATGCGCTGCCCTCCTCGACGACCGGCGGCAACACCGGGTACACGCCCTGGCCCGCCAGACACATCCCAACCACGAACGTCGCCACCTGACCCGGCGAATCGAAGGCCGCCTCGCCGGTGAATGCGGCGGTCGCCAGCGAGCCAGCGTGACCGATGCCGTACCGGAACCCGGCGACCGAACGCATCTGCAGGCGCAGCCCGACCGACGTGCGGCTCGGCAGCAACGTCATCGGGTCGCCGACGCGCAACCGGCGCGCCGGGACCTCGCCGAGCAGGACGCGCGCGTGATGGCTCAGCGGTCCCGGCCGTTCCGCACTGGCCGGGGCCAGCGGCGCCAGCGGCCGCGTCACGACGAATTCGGGCAACCAGGTCGCCAGCCATTGCAGCACTTCGGCCGGTGAACGGGCGAAGGCCGCGGCCACCGGAACCGGTACGAGATGCATGGGCCCCGGACGATCGCTGCCCGGCCCGCATCGGCGCAGCCGGAAGGCGAGTTCGCAGCCATCGGCCACGCAGCGTTCGGCCAGCCGATGCATCGTCAGGCAGAGGACCGCCCGCGTCGCCGAGATCAGCGGCGGCCCCTTCCCCTGAGGCTGGAACCGGTGCATCGCCAGCGACTCGGACAGATCGAGGTCGACCAGCACGCGCGCGCATCGCTTGCCCGGATCGCGCCGCACCCCGAACGGCTGGCGCAGTTGACCCTGGGCCGCCAGATGCACGAAGTACTCCGGCGACACGGCCCGATAGGTCCAGTTCAACGGGTGGATGCGCAGGCTCGCCGGCAACGGCCCAGGGGCCCATTCGGAGAACACGCCGAACGGTGCGCGAACGTCGCGCGGCAGCGAGCCGCCGGTTTGTCGTGCCGTCCATTCCACCGCCGAGGTCTCGCCCTCGGTCTCACGCTGCAACAGCGCCGCGAGCACCGGATCGACATGATCGGGGGCACACTGGCGAGGCAGCAGATTGGTGAACGCCGGGCCGAGGAACCGCCCGAGACTGCCTGGAGCCGCGAGCACACGGTCGAGCAGCGACTCGACCTTGGCCTCGTCGGAACGCAGCGCCGATCGGGTCGGCAAGCGCCAGTGGGCGACATGCCGGCGCAGCAGGGTACCCGGTTCGGCCTCCGCCTCCGGCAAGCTCATGCCATGGACGCGCAGGGCCCGGTCGACACCGCGCACCAGCCGGGCGCCGACACCGGGTGGCGTTCCGGTGATCCCGGACACCTGCCGCACCCGCTGATGCAGATCGGCGAGCCATTCGACGAACGCCCGCGGCAGGCCATGATCGCCACTGGACCGGCGCACGGCCGCATACGGGGCATCCAGCAACAGCAGCTCGGCGAGCAGACGCGGCGGCACGTAGCTGCCGTGCGCGCTCAGCTGCTCGAGCGCGGGCGTCAGCATGTTGGCAGCGAATTCCCGTTCGCCCTGCGGCAACCGCCAGCAAGTCGAGGCGACCCAGGCTGCGAGCAGGGCGGCGTCCATCACTGCACTCCCGCGTAACCGATGCCCTGCATGGCGTCGTGGACGTCGGCGGCGAACTGGGCGCGTTCCTGGGCACTGCGGGCCACGAACCGGAAAGCCCGGAAATGCGCGGTCGCCGCGTCCTTCGGACTGGCGAGCCAGCCCAGCGCCTGGGCGAAGCGGAGCAGCGCGAACAGGGTCCGATCCGACAGCCCGGCCCGGCGGAACAACTGCCGGAACAGGTCGACGAACTGCTGCAACCGGGCCCCGCCGCGACCGCTGTGCGCGTTGACGAGTTCGTCGTACAGCTGCAGCGTCAGGATGGAACGCGCGCAGCGCAGATCGTTGACGCACGACACCTGCTCGCGCCGACCGCCGCCGCGCCCGGAGAGCGCGGTCTTCAGGTTGCGCAGCTCATGGGCCGCGGAGGCCTTCAGCAGCGCCAGCACACGCCCGGCATCGTCGCCACGCGCCTGCTCGTCGAAGATCGACTCGACCCAGATGCGGATCGGAAACCGGTCGAAGAACGCGGTCAGATCGGGATCGACCGGCGGTTCGTTGGACGCGGCGATAACCCCGACCAGCGGCACCGGGATCACCGTGCGGCCGTCGTGGAACAGCCGTTCGTTGAGCAGGGTCAGCAGCGTGTTGAGGATGTGACTGCCGCCGCGGAAGACCTCGTCCAACAGCGCAAGCTGCGCGGTCGGCAACATCCCTGCGGTGTTTCTCTGGAAGATGCTCGACGTAGTCAGGGCCTTCAGATCGGGAGCCCCGAACAGTTCCTCCGGCATCGTGTGCGAGGTCAGCAGGTACTCGAAATAGCCCTGGGCCTCGCCGCCCTGGCCATGCATGTGGGGCCCCAATCCACAGCGGCGGGCGACTTCGCGCGCAATCGCGCTCTTGGCCGTGCCCGGCGGTCCCAACAGCACCGCTGGCACTCCCGACGCAAGCCCGGCGCACAGCGCATCGACCGCATCATCGCGACCGACGAACTCGGCCCGAACGGCCGGCGCCAGTCGTTGCAGTCGCGCCTGCACGGCAGCCAGTGGTTTCTCGAGCACGTCGCGGCCATCGCTGGCCGCCAGTTCCATGCCCTCGATGAGGCCGTTCTGGACCACCCGGTGATCCAGGGCGGCGAAGGCGGGAAGGTCATCGACGTGATCGCAGACGGTGTCGAAATCGGTCATGGAAGTCACCTGCAGTCGGAAAAGGTCATGGCCCACCTCGCCGTGGGGCCTTGGTGCGGGCGGGCTTGCCGGCGCGCGCGGGTCCGGTCACCGGCAGATCCGCCAAGGCGGAGGTCGTCCACGCGGCGATGTCGTCGCCTTCGCGGGTCGCCTCGCACAGTTCGCGCAGCCGTTCGGGCAGCACAATCCGTCGCGGTCCGGATCGGGCCGCCACGGGCAGCAGTTCGGAACCGACGAGATCGCGTCGCGCGGCGGCCGGTGCCGTGCGCAGCCTGGCCAGCAGCCACTCGACCGCCATCCAGGTGAACGCGGCCGGACAATCGTCCCCCGGCCAGGTGAGCCACGTCGGCCAGGCAACGAGGCCTGCGGCGGCCGCGCTGGCGCCGAGCCTGCGCGCCCACGAACGGCGCAGGCCACGGGTGGCGAGTTGCAACAGCCAGGCACGGGCCAACGGCGTGGTCGGGAACGGAGCCGTCGGGGTCGCGACGCACCAGTCGTGCAGACAGCTCACCAGGTCGAGCAGCGACCCCGCATCGGTCGCGGCGGACTCGGCCACCAGACCGCGCATCGCCTGCCGGGACCCGGGATCGCCCCACAGCGCCAGCAGGGTCGCATCCGCCGCCCGCGGCGGACCGAGGGCGACCGTAGTTGCCCGCCACCACGCACGCGCTGCCGAACCGGCCTCGATCGTCCCCGCCAACAGGGCCACCGACCAGGGCCCCGGCGCGACATGGTCGGTCAGCTCACGCGACACGCCGATCGCGAGCAACCGTTCGAGCAAACGCGTCGACAGCATGGCGGCGAACCGCGGGGAGACGATCCGGGTCGCGAGCCAGGCGACCAGCCGCGGCTGGCCTTCCGGTTTGACGATCGCCAGGCCGGGGGGCAACAGGTGGGTCCGCGTCTGGACCAATGGCCCGCCCGTCCGCGACGCCTCGGCGAACGCCGCTTCCAGCGCCGCCCCGAGCCTCGGCATCAACTCGCTGGTCGCCTGGGCGAGCCACCAGCGATACCGGATCGAGCGCAGCAGCGGCGGCGCGGCTTGCGGTTCCTCGACGGCTGCGGTCTTCATCGCCGTCGCCCTCGCCGTCGTTCGCGGGCCATGCGCTTCTTGGCCTTGCCACGGGGCTTCCGGCGCCCGGCACCGGCAGCATCCGTCCGATCGGCGGAACGGGCGGACCGGCGCGGAGCGACCGCGCTCGCGAGCCCTCGCACTGCCAGCGCCAGACCTGGTGACTGTTGCAACGCGATCTCGAACTGCCGCCGCGCGTCGTCGGGATGCCCCGCAGACAGGTGACACCACCCCAGCGCCACGCGGGCGTCGAGGTCACGCGGATGCCACAGGACCACGGCGGCGAACTGTTCGGCGGCCTCGACGGCCTGGCCGGCGCGCGCCGCCTCGAGACCGCGATTGAACAACCGGGCCGCGTGACTGCTCAACCGCGCATGCTGCCGCAGCGGCGTGCCGCACTTCGAGCAGTTCGTCGCGGTCGGATCGTTCTCGCGGCTGCACGGTACCAAAGGACATCGCAAGGCGTTCATTCCGCACCTCCGGCAAGCAACCGGAACACCGTCGCGCCCGGCAGCGCGTCCTGGTCGCTTCGCTTGCCGGCCACCTGACCCGACGGCGGCGGCGGCACGGCGGCGCGCGGCGCACGCACCTGCGCCAACAGCGCACTGTCGGCGAAGCGTCCGGCATCCGCCTCGCGCGTCCGCTCCCATGCCCCGTCGCCGGCATCCTGCCGGGTCGGAACGGATTCGATGGACAGCGGCTGTTGCTGGCCTGCCGCCACCAGGCCGATGCCGAACTCGAAGCGAGCATCGCAATGCAGCCGGACCACCGATCCGCTTGCAATCGCCGGCAGCATGGCCAGCAAGCGCTCGCCAGCGCACAACTGCAAGGCACCACGGTCGCCGATCCGGATCTCGATGGTCGCTGGCAGACCGGATCCTGCCGCGAGGGCGCCCAGCACCTGCCCGTCGAGGCGCAGCGACAGCGAGCATGGCAGGAACGGCGGCGCCGAGGTGGCGACATGGCGCGGCAGCAGGGCGCCGGCAAATGGCCAGTCGATCCGGGCCGCGCAGACGCCTTCGGCATCCTGGATCGCGAGCCGCAGGGGCAGACGGACCGAGGTCTCCGATTCGATGCAGAACAGGCCGTCGGCACGCACCTCGGCCTCGTCCAACTCGTTGCCCGCGCCGTCATGCACCTGGACGGTCAGCGGCGAGCGCGCCGCCGCCTGCTGCTCGATCCGCGCGGTCACCTTGAGCCCATCGGCCGCCCGATCGAGAACCGGTGCCGTCCGCGGCACGAAGTGCACACGCAACCGCCCGTCCTCGCTGCGAACCAACGGGCCGAAGGTGCTGGCGCGAGCCGCGGCGCCGCGCGCCACCGCATCAATAGGCAGATCCCGCACGCCAAAAGGACCGCCAGCGGCCGCGAGCCTGCGCTCGATCTCGGCCCGGACGAACGGCATGGCCAGCAGACTGCCGCCGAGCAGGACGACCGGCGGTGGCGCGCCGGCTGATCTGGTCGCGACCGCGGCCAGCGTCGCCGCCACACGCTGGCCGATCCGTTCGACAAGGTCCGCGGTCGCCGTCGCGCAATCGGCACGCGCAATGGCCGTCGCCGTCCCCGATTCGACGCCCTGGAGCGGGCCATCGACGAGCAGCGAGTCACCCGGGCCGGCCAGCGCCAGACGCAGTCGGGCAGCGGCGCGCAGCAGCTGCGACGGATCCTCGCGCCACGCTCCTTCGGCGAGTCCTGCACGCGCCGCGAGCAGGCCGGCGAACCGGCGATCGAAGTCGATGCTGCCGAGGAACGGTTCGGTCTCGACCGCGAGCGTCTGCCACTGCGTGGCGGTCCGCCGCAGCACCGCAGCATCCATGCTGCCGCCGTCGCCGTGCACAACGAGAACGTCGGCAGCAGATCGACCTTCGCAGGCCTCCAGCCACGCGACGGCGGCCAATGGCAACGGACAGAGGTCGAGCAGGTGCAGTCCGGCGTGCGCCGCCGCGGCACGGATCGTGGCGGCGGCGTCGAGACAGGTGCCGGCGGCGACCGCCACGGCGACGCGATCAAGGACGGAGCCGGTGGCCGGACCCGCAGCGCGCTCGAGTCGACCACGGAGCTCGCCGAACAAGAGACCCAGCAGGCGCGATCGGTCGTGCAGGTCCGGGCCGAGCACCACGCTGGTCGCGTGGCCGAGAGCACGCGGCAGCAGCGCGTGCGCTTGCCGACAGCCGGAAGCCTCGTCGCCGACCATCGGCACGCGGCGCTGGTCATCCCAGGCCACCGCATTGGCGATGGTCACCGTCGGCCACGACGGAGCGTCGTCGCCGGCGAGCCGGGCGGCGGCACAGGTCTCCGCGCCGAGGTGGCAGCCGAACGTTCCGTGCACGTTCATGGACAGGGCCTCACGCCCCTGCCTCCATGCTCTTCTGCACCACGCCGGGCGGCTCGACGAGTCCCTTGCCGAGGGCCTTGGCGATTTCCTGCACGCGCTCGTACATCGCCCGCGCCTTCGCCGCGACCCCGTCGGCGTCGTCGGGGATCTTCTGCACCAGGGGGCGCACCGCCGCCTGCATCTGGGCCAGCTCGCCGCGGAACTCGGTTCGGCGCTGCTCGGCAGCGGCGGTCATCAGATCCGGCACGGCCTGCTGCACCTGGCCGAGGAAGTACGCCGCGATCTGCGCCGCGGTCGGCGGCGGACAGGACTTGACCATGTGCTTGATGAGCGCATCGAGCCGCTCCTGGATGTCGGACCAAAACTTCTGGTCCTTGCGTTGATAGGCGCGGCGCCCCTCCTCCTGCAGGGCCCGCACGGTGCGCTCGTTCTCCGCGGCGTCATAAGGTTTCCGCGACTCCTGCGCCTTCTCGGCCGCCTCGCGATTGATCGCCAACGCATCGTCGATCCGCTTTTCGAAGTCGCTCAGCGACGGCCGCAGAGGCACTTCGATCACCTCGGCATCACCGAGAATCTCCTCCAGTTCCTCGAACTGGACTACCGCGCTTTCGGCGTTGCCGGATTGCAGCGCCTGGTCCAGTACCGGCCGGGTCTGCTCCCACCTGACCCGCGGCGCCATCTGACCGGCCGGAGCCAGTGAGCTCAACGCCAGGTCGAACCGAGCGTCGAGAGTCTTCACCTCTTCCGGGGTCGGCGCTCCGCGCGGCGGCGGGGGAACCACGGCGGCCTCGAATGGCTCATCGCCGATCTTCCCATCGACGGTGATCAAGTCGGACTTGTCGACGTGCACATTGAGGACGATTGGCGTACCGCGCGGCATCGGCGGCACTCTGACCTCGATCACCCGGATCTTGGTCCGGTTCAGGTAGAGCGGCAGTTCGACGATCTCGGTTCCCGGATGATGGAAACGGTGCGACTCGTTCGCCGGCAGGGATGCGAACTTGGCCACCAGCGTATCGAGCACGCGGCGACCGCCCATCTCGACCTCGAGCCGGAGGGTGCGCAATAGCCGGGGCGGCGGCAGCTCCTCGAGCCCTTCGCCTTCGCGAACGACCAGGTGGCTCTTGACCTCCCGGCCGTTCGAACGGTCGTTCACCGTAATCGCCACGCGCGCCGGCATGCCGGCATCGAACTCGAGATCCTTGACAGTGACACGCCCCCTGGCATCGGTCTGGCCATCATCTTGGTGGCGCGGGCTCGCAACCGCGACCTCGGCGCCGGGTACCGGCTGCCAGGCACCGGTGCCATCCGCACCGCGCTTCTCGACCACCATGCCGACGTGGATCAGGGCGACCTTCTGGCCGTCGACCGTGTCGGTGCGGTCGGTCAGGCCGGCGCCAGCGACGCGGAGCCGGTAGTCCTTCACGCCTGCGGGAATCAGCACATCGCCAGCCGCCGCAGCCATCAGCGCGGCGCCGAGCGCCACCGCAGTGTCGGCGTCCTGGTAGACCGGTTCCGGATTGCGGACCCTCGCCTTGCGGGCCGCGAACATGGCGGCGCTTGCCGGATCGCGCTGCTGCTGGGCCCGCACGTACGCCGGATCGGGATCGACGCACAGCTCGTTGCGGACCATCTCGCGCACCAACGGCGAGTGGGTGGTGCCGCCGATCAGGATCACCGCATCGACGTCGGCGAGGGTAATTCCCGCCCGCCGCGCCGCATCGGCCAGTGCCTCGTCGCAGTACGGGATCGTGCGCGCGGTCACCGCCCGGACCAGCTCCTCGATGGGACTCAGGCTCTCCCAGTCCGGCCGGGCCGGCCGCGTGAACGTCATCTCGACGATCACGCGATCGCCATTGTGGTCGGTCAGATCGTCCGACCGCAGCGTGCACGACGTCGAAGTGCTCATCTCCTTCTTGACCCGTTCGGCCATCACCTTGAGCTGCTGCCAGCACAGCCGGTCGTCGGCGTCGGTCAGATCGAGCTGCAGCGACCAACCCTGCTCGCACAGCTTCTGGCGCAGGTGCTCGGCGATGGCCTCGTCGATCTGATCGCCGCCGAGCCGGGTGTTGCCGCTGAGGCCGAGCAGGCTCGAGTGGCCGTCCTTGACCTGCAACACCGACACGTCGAAAGTTCCGCCGCCGAAGTCGTAGACCAGGAACGTGCCGTTCTGCGTCTTGGTGCGCGAGCAGTGGTAGTACGCTGCGGCAGTCGGCTCGTCGAGCAGATCGACCTGTTCGAAGCCGGCCAGCTCGGCTGCTCTGCGTGTGGCGTTCCTGGCGGTCACCTCGAAGTAGGCCGGCACCGTGACGACGGCCCGGTCGACGGTCCACTCCTCGTCATCGGTCGCGAACTTCGCCACCGTCTGTTCGATCTGCCGCCGCGTCTCCAGCAAGTAGTACGCCGACACCTCGGCCGGCGTCATCAACTCGTCGGTGACCAGCACGAAGCCGAGTTCCGCGAGCACGTCGGCGTGGGCCAGCAGGTCCGCCGGAGTCAGCTTCTCCGGACGTTCGCCGGTGCGCATGCCGATCGCGTCGCGGACCGCGCCGAATCGCGCCTCCGCGACCTCGCGCGCCAGCTTCTGCGCCTTCGGCTCGCCGAGCGCTTCCTGCGCCGCCGGTCGGCCCATGTCGGCCTGGATGCGCGCCGCCTGCGCAGCAACGCCCTCCTCGGTCATCGCGACGCGCAGCGGCAACGTCATCCGGCTCTTGATCGACCGGATCGGTTCCGGCCGAGTGCCCTGACGGCTCACCGCCAGCCCACCGACCACGAAGCGGGTCTGCCCCGGGCGCAGCCGATCGTCCTGGCGCTTCCACAGACAGCTCGGCGTCGTGGCCATCCCGGTCGGATGCAGGAACAGCACCGGCGTACCACCGGCTGCCGGCAGCACCGCCACCACGAGATTGATCGTACCGAGATCGATACCGACTGCCCGACTGCGCGACTGTCTCATGATTCCGTACCTCCGTTCTCGTTGTCTTTCGATTCTCCCACCGTCCGCGCTGCCGGGGGCAGCGGACAGCCCATGACCACCCGGCCAAGGCGCAACAAGCGGCCCGCCCGCAACACCGTGGGATCGAGCACCTCGGCGACGACTTCGCTCGAAAAACGCGCGTCCTCGCGCCAGGACTCGACGGTGACCAGTTCGGCCACCTCGTCGTAGGTCCGTTCGCGCAGGTCCGGCGTCTCGATGCCGGCCCGGGCCACCGCCGCCCGCTGCGCGCCGACCAGCATCTGCAGGCGCGCACACACGCGCTCCAGTCCGGCCGTCTGCAAGGCCGGACCGACCTCGGCCAGGGCCCGCTCGAGCCGGCCGCCGAGCATCGCTAGTTCCGCCACACATGCGAGCAGATCGCGTTCGGCGGCCGCAGCCTTGGCCTGTTCGGCGGTAATCGCCTCGTGACAGGCCTGCAGGGCAGCCGCCAGTTCGTGCGCGGGGGCAGCAGCCGGATCGGCCACGACCTCGACGCGCGCGGCCATCGCCGCCCACGGATCGTCGTCAGCGGAAGAGGACATCGTGCAGCTCCATGGTCACCTGGGTTGCACCCACGTCATCCGGCCCAGCCGCCACGGCGGGCACCAGGGACGGGCCCGGGCGCATGAGCCAGCCATCGAAAGCGATCTCGAGCAGTCGCGTCAGGTCGAGGTCGGCGAGCGTCGGCGGCACTGCGCCAGCGACCACCGCCCCGACGTCGATCGGGTTGTTCTTGTGCTTCTTGACGAACCGCCGCCACGCGCGTTCGCGCTCGAAGTACGCCGCTCCGGGCGGCTCGAACAGCTCGTGGAACACACGGTCGTCCGGCCGCAGGCTCAGCTGGTCGAGGGCATCGTTGATCTCACGACCCCGCACGTCGTCCGGGTGCTCCGCGCGCAGGTCGGCGCCGCGCTCGGTGATCTCGCGACCCGACGCCTCGGCGGGCATCGTCAACACGAAGAACGGTCGCTGCAGGTCGGTCATGGGCGTTGCTCCAGGATCTCGCGCGCCTTGGGATTGGTCGGGTCCCAGGACAAAGCCTCGCGTGCCTCGGTGACCGCGCTGATGCCCGGCGTGAAGGCGCCCGCGACATGGAACCACGCCAACGCCTGGTTGCCGCGGTCCGCCGCATCCCCGCGCTCGAGCTTGGCGGCCAACGCGGAAGCATGTTCCTTGCCGGTCTCCCAGGTCCTGCGCATGGCGGAGCCGTCCTCGGCCTGGTTGGCGGCGAACCACTGGCTGAACACACAGTGCACTGCCATGGTCAGCACCTTCTTGTCCGCGATCCCCAGCGCCCGGAAGCTGCTGAACGCCGCCAACGCTTTTTCGTGGGGAGCACTCGTCGGCACTTGCTCGAACCATTGGGACAAACCGAGTTGACCCTGGATCCAGGCCGTGAAGGCCGACACCCAGTCGGCGATCACGTCCTTCGCCAGCGCCGCAGTGCCCTGCCACAACGCCTCGTCGCCGCCGTCGCCGACCTCGATCCCATGCCGCGCGAGCCATTCCCGCCCGGCTGCCGCTCCGCCCACGGCGCGCACGAGCACACGGGCATGCGCGCGAGCCAGTTCCGGCTTGCCGTCGGCGAGCGCCCGGGCGCCGAGTTGGCGGTGTTCCTGCAGCAGCAGGAACGTCGAGCGCGTCCACAATGCCTCGGCCTGGTCGCTGCCAAGATCGACGCGCTCGCCAGCCGCGTCGACGATGCGCCGCTGCGCGAACTCAGTCCGGAAGGTCCGGTCGTGCAGCAGATGCAACCAGGCGGCAGTGCCGGTCTCCACCCACTCCATCGCCCGGGCGGGGTGGCCGTCGAGACGGCCGCGCTCGCGCCAGACGACCGCGAGGGCGTGCAGGACGGCAGGCTGCCGCCCCGGCGCCGAGGCCTGCCAGGCGGCGAGCACCGCCCGCGCATCCGTCGCTTGGCGCAACGCCGCAACCAGGCCCGGCTGCTCCACGACGTGCCTTGCCACCGCGCGCAGACGGCCCGGCGTGTCGACGAGTTCGGTCTGGCCAGGGAACACGACAGCCAGCAGGCGCACCAGCAGATCTTCGGCCTGCACGGCGTCCGCGAAGCGCTGCAGGTCCTCGCCGGCACCGGCGCCAGCGGTGCGCGCGACGCGGGCGGCTTCGTGCAAGCACTCGACCGCCGTCGTCCTGTTGCCATCGCGCAGCGCCTGGATCGCCATGTGGGACAACAGGGCCTGCACCTGGGGTCCGATCGGATGCGTCGGATTGGTTTTCAGCACCGCCTGCCACGCCTGCAGCGCCGCCGCCACGTTGCCGACCGCCAGTTCGCATGCCGCCAGCAGTTCCTTGGCGGCGGCATCCTCGCGGCCGCGCAGATCGGCCAACGCCTGACGCACGAGCCCGTCGACACCGGGCCGCTCCCGCGCGATCACGCACAGCCACGGCAGGAACCGCCGCAACTCGAGGACCTGTTCGGCAAAGCCCGGCGCCCGCAACAGGACCAGGAGACCGTCCCTGGGCTCCCCCCGTTGGAACTCGGCCGCGGCGCGCAACACGTGGCACACGGCACTCATGGCCGGACCAGCGCCAACCGGCACCTCGGGAACGGCGGCGACGACCAGGGTGTCCCCGCGCAGCAGGGTGGCGAGCGCCGCCGCCAGCCTCGCATCGCCGGGGTCCGCCGCATCCACCGCCTGCAGCGCGGCAGCCGCGTCGGCCGGCCGATTCGCGCGACGGCTCTGGCAGGCGCGCAGCAGCGCGGCACCGAAACCGTTGCCGGCCGGCACCGGCAAGGCCGTGGCATCCCCGGACTCGCGATACGCGGCGCAGATCGCCGCCAGTCGCGCACGCTCGGCCACATCGATGGCGGCCGGGTCGGGATCGCCGTCGACCAGCGACAGCGCCAGTTCGCCGAGGGCGCCAGCGGACTCCGCGTCGGCCCGCACGGCTGCGGTGACAAAGATCGCAGCCAGAGCCAGACGGGTTGCCGCCGGGTACCGGTCCCGTTCGCCGAAGCGCTGCGCCATATCGCGGCAGATCGCGATCGGGACGTCGGACGATCCGGCGGCAAGCCGCGCGCACGCCGCGTACCAGACCAGGAACGGCGACTGCAGCGCCGGCCGCAACGCCGCGACCACCGGCCAGACGGCGGCCGCGCCCGCAAGCCCATCCGCCGGATCCGCGGCGAACCGGAGGCAACGCGCCAGCGCCTCGGTGTCCTCGGCGACCACACCGGGACCGGCCAGCGCTCGTTCCAGCAGTTCCGCCGCCTCCAATCGAAGCGCCCGCGCATGCTCGGCCGCGTTGGGGCCGAAGACGCGCGTGGCCCGCAGCAGGCAGAGCAACGCCATCTCGCGGCACGCCGCACCGTTGGTCCGCCCCGACGACCGCAGCAGATCGGGTTCCGCACCATCCAGACGGCCGCGCGCCAGGGCCAGTTGAGCGCGCAGACTCGCGACCTTGGGACCGGCCTGATCCGGTACCCGCTCGAGAGCCGCGAGGGCCGCGGCGGTCTCCGCGTGGCGGACGGCGTCCACCGCGATGACCAGGTCCGCGCGCGGATGCCCGAGACGCCCGGCCCGGTGCAGGCTGGCGACGCCGGCGCGCCGATCGGTCGCCAGGCCCGCCAGGCCACGCCAGAATTCGCGTTCCGCCGCGGGCAGCCGTTCGAATGCCGGCTCGTGCAGGCACGCGGCAAGTCCGGCCCGGGCCCCGCTCCAGGTGCACCCCAGGCGTACGCGGAACGACTCGAGTCCTTCCCGATCGAGGCAAGAAGCCGGCGGTGGCGGCGGCGGTGACTCCCCACGCGCCAACGCCGCCCGGGCGTGAGCCGCTGCTCGCCAGGGCTCGTCCGCATCGGTCAGATCGCGGGCGACGCGCAGGTCACCGGCGTGGCGATTGCAACCGTCGAGGATCGATGCGGCGAGAACCCAACGGCCAGCGGCAGGCGCGCGGTGGAAGAACCGGAACGCCCGATCGAACTCGCCGCACAACAAGGCGGCCCACAGCGCGTGGTAGCGCCACTCGGACCGCAACCGTTCGGGAACCTCGCCGCCGCGCAACCGGGATGCGGCTCCCGCGGCATCGCCTTCGATCAACTGCAGGCGCGCCACGATCAGACGGACATCCGGCCCGATCCCGGGCAGGTCACCGACCGCGACCAGCTCCGCCGACGGATGCGGCGGTCCGCGGTCGCCGTCCGTCGACCACAGCCAGGCTCCCGCGATTCCCACCAGACACACGGCGGCTGCCAACGGCGTCGCTGGCACGCGGCGCCCGGCCAGCAGGCTGCGCACGCGGGAACCGTCACGGTCGCGGATGCCGACCAACAGGGCGCCGAGCCAGGCAACCTCGTTCCCGGGATCGACCGCCAGCGCGGCGGCGAAGCGCGAACGCGCCGTCTCGCTGTTGTCGTCAATCAGCAGCGCGTGCAGGCCGAGCACGGTCTGCACGTGGGCGACCGCCAGTCCGGTATCCTCCAGTTCGCGGGCCACCTCCACCAGCGCGACGATCTCGCGCGCGCCCGCTTCGATACCCACTGCAGCCAGGCGCTGCGCCAGCAGCTCCTCGAAGCGACGCCGGCGCTCCGGCGCCACGCCATGGCGCAGCTCGCGGCTGTAGACGCGCAGGTGCGCCGGCTCGTCGGCGCCCTCGCGCAGCAGACAATCGACCAGCGCGCCGCGGCGCGCCACATCGCCATCCGGATGCCGGTAGGCCTCGATCCACAGTCTCGCTGCCAGCCGGCGCTCGGCCCGAACCGCGCGTATGGCCGCCAATTGCTCGCACAACAACGGCTCCGCGCGGCGGTCGCCCATGCGCACGCCCCAGGCCACGCCGATCCGGCGGATCCGCCCGAGATCGTCCTCCGTCAGATACCGGGCACCTGCCGGCCGCAGCAGGGCGTCCCGCAGCGCCGGCCAGACCCGCAGCGCGAGCGCATCCAGCGATTCGAACCGCGGCAGCAACCGACGGAGGCCGTCGACCGCGCGCTGCGGATCCCGCAGGCCGGCCACTCGCGCCACCTCGCGCTGCAACCGCTGTTCGGCGCCGAGCCAGGCGAGCAGTTTCATGCGCCACCTCCGGCGTTGGACTCGACGACGGCCTGCTGGCTGAACCGCTGGGCAAACCAGGCATTGCCTGCCGCCGCGTAGCACCGCGCCACCTCCCGCAACAGGGCCGCGCGTTCGACACGCGTGCGGAGCACGGCGCTGTCGCGGACGGTCTCCCATGCCTGTTCGAGCCGCGCCGCGGCAGCCGCAGGGTTTCCCTGCTGCTCCAGGAGTTCGGCCAGCTGACGGAGCATCCGGTAGCGGTCGGACCTCTGCGTCGCGGCGGCGATTCCCTGCTCGAGCTGACGGCAGGCGGCGCCGGCATCACCCCCGGTCGCAGTCCGTGCCGCACGCGCTTGGACGGCCACGACATCGCCGCGGTCGAGCCGTTCGCCCAACGCGGCGGCCAGCTCGACCGCGTCCTTGAACCGACCGGAAGCATCGAACGCCAGGCATCGCGCGACCAGAGCATCCAGCGCCGCACCGACCGTCGGGTTGGCGGTCGAGGGCGGCGCCAGCACGGCGGTGCGGATCCGATCGTGCAGCCAGTTGACGTGCGCCTCCGGTGGCAGCTCGGCCGGCGGCTGCAGGTGTGCGAACGGCAATCGGCCGCTCAGGCCCTCGTA
The DNA here is from genome assembly GCA_016713175.1 of Planctomycetota bacterium. Taxonomy (GTDB): domain Bacteria; phylum Planctomycetota; class UBA1135; order UBA1135; family UBA2386; genus JADJPQ01. The sequence continues at coordinate 122,812 of JADJPQ010000011.1, read as the reverse complement.
CAGCATGACGCCGATCGACCAGACATCCGAAGCCGGCAGGCTGCGGCCGAGCAGCGTCTCCGGCGCCATGTACGGGCGGGTGCCGGCAGCGCCGCGGATGCCGTTCGCGGCGGTCATCCGGGCTGCGAGACCGAAGTCGACGATGCGGATGCGCAGGTCGAGACCCAGCAGCATGTTCTCGGGCTTCAGGTCGCGGTGGACGAGCGGTGGCCGCAGGGCGTGCAGTCCCGCCAGGCCGCGGCACGCTTGCCGCATCCAGACCAGCAACTGGTTGGCCGGCACCCGCTCGTGCGAACGGAACTGCGTCGCGAGCGTCGTGCCTTCGACGAACTCCATGACCATGTAGCCGCGCTGCCCGAGTTCCTCGGCGACACCGACGTCGTGGACCTGGACCATGCACGCCCGGGCCTCGCTGTCGGGCATCGCGTCCAGGGCGGTGGCCAGCTGCAGCGCATCGGCGAACAGCGCCCGCGCCGCCGCCGGGCCCGATGCCGCTTCCTTGCAGACCTTGACGGCCACGCGGCGCACGACTTCACCGAAGAACAGCTGATCGGCCAGCCAGACGACGCCGAACGCACCTTCGCCGAGCGGACGACGCAGCACGTAGCGCCCGGCGACACAGCGACCCGCAAGTTGGCGAAAGCCGACGTTCATCATCCGCCTCCCCGCCGCAACAGATCCCGGGTCACGACCTGGATGACCTCACGGACCGCGGCAAGGCCGCGTTCCGTCTCGCGCTGCAGCCGTTCGCGGATCGCCACGAGATCGGCGGCATCCATCGGCAGCGCCAACGATGCCAGATGCAGGCTCAGATCCTCGATGCGCGTCAACGCCCGCAATGGCAATGCCGACGGCGCCTGCGCCGTGATCCACGCTTCCAGTTCGCGCGCCGTCGCGGCGGCCACCGCCGCCGGCCCGGGCGCGGGCACATCCTCGAACCTGACTACGACCCCAGGGACACCGCTCATGGATCCGGGATCGATGTCCACCGCGATGTGGTTGGCCGCCAATTGCCACGAACTGGCGGTCAGCTCCGCGGCCTGGATGCGGTCGTCGACGTATTCGCTCACGAGCCGGTTGGCGACCCGCCCGCCTTCCTTCCACCCCGACCGTTCGTTCGCCGCGTGGGCAATGCTGGCGATCTCGTCGAGCAGCGCATCGGCCACTACGAGTTCCTTGCCGCGGCGCTCCTTGTAATCGGCGGCCAGGCGCGCGGCGGCCAGGCGGGTGACGCCCCCCATCGCCTCGCGATCCAGGGAGCGGAAGATGATGACGCGATCGAGCCGAGCCAGGAACTCCGGCGAAAACACGATCTCCTTGGTCTGCGGGTGGCGCACGCGGCGCAGTGCTTCCTTCGCGGCCTCGACGACCTGACCTTGCGGCCGACCGGCAGCAACCAGCGCAGCCACTTCCTCGGCACCCGCGTTCGACGTCAGGATGAAGATCGAGCGGTCGGCCCAGGCCTTGACGCCGCGGGTGTCGACGATCCAGCCTTCGGCGAACAGGTTCAGGAACGGCTTCCAGACGTTCGGATGCGCCTTCTCGGCCTCGTCGAGCAGGAAGACGCCAAACGGATCCGCATTGAGGGCGTTGATCAACGGCCCGCCCTGGTCGTGTCCGTGGTAGCCCACGGGGCTGCCGATCAACCCGGCCACCGAGTGCGGCTCGGTGAAGTTCGCCATGGTGTAGACCTGCAGCCGCTTCGACGACGAGTAGAGCCGGGCCACCGCCTTGGCCAGTTCGGTCTTGCCGGTCCCGGTCAGGCCGGCGAACAACACCACGCCGGCGGGGCCCGAGCCGGGCTTCTTGCGCCCGGCCTTGATTCGGCGCAAATCGGCTGCCATCGCCGTGATCGCCTTCTCCTGGCCGAGCACCATGCGGCGCAGTTCACCTTCGTAGTCGGCGACGTCGGTGACGCCGGCCAGGGTCGCCGCCGGCACGCCGGAGACCTCGGCGACCGCGGCGATCACCCGGGCCGCCGTCACCCGCTCGGCGGCATCTCGACCACGCCCGCGATCGAACTCGACGTCCTCGCAGACGCGCCGAAGGATCCGCAGCGCCTTCTGCGGCATCCGTTCGTTCAGGATGTACTCGGCCGGCAACACGATCGCCCGGTCGAGCGCGTCGGCATCGATCCGCACGGCGAGTTCACCGGCCAAGCGATCCGCATGGCGGGCCACGATCTCGCGCAGCACGGGCCGCGTCGGCTCGACGAGATCGATCCGGGTGAACATCCGGGCCAGATCCGGCGCCGAAGTGAACAGTTCTTCATGATCGGCCACGGTCACGGTCGCGATCAGGCGCGTTCGTTCCTGCTGCAGCGCCGCGCGCAGGGCCAGGCTATTGCTCGCGCCGTCCTCGCCGCGCAGCAGCGGCCCCAGGTCGTCGAGCGCCAGCACCACGTCGCTGCGGCCGTCGACGTGCGCCAACAGGGCCTGCAGGCGCGCGGCGCTCTCGCGCGGCTCCACGAACGCACAGTCGACACGGACCACGCGGCGGCGACCCAGCGACGACAGGGCTCCGGTGGCGCCGAGACGGGCGATCTCGCCCAGCAGCGTCGTCTTGCCAACACCGTCATCCCCGACGATCAGCACGTGGCCGTCGCGACGCCGGTGCAGTGCCCGATCGACCGGCTCGACAAACGCCTCGAACCCGATGGCGGGTGCGACGCGGCCCTGACGAGCGAGGCAGGTCAGATCCTCGGACGGCCCGACGCTACCAGGCAACCGGAACGGGACCTCAGCCGCCGCCGGAATCGTGATCTGGAGCTTCTCGACCTGCGCCAGCAACTGCGGAATCGCCAGCCCTGCCGACTCGCCGAGCAGGCCGGCCATCGCCGGTGGCAGACGTTGCAACACGGCACCCGTCAGATCCGCCGCATCGATCTCCTGCCGACCGGCCGCGGTCGCGCGCCCGGCGGCCAGTTGGAGGATCTGGACCACCGCGTTGGCCATCCCTTCCCGATCGACGCCGATCTCGGCGGCCCGCATGGGCCCGACCGTGAACGCGGTGACGATCAGTTCGCGCACCCGCGCCGGTCCACTGCCGGGCGCCGCCAGCACTCGGATAGCCGGCTCGAGCACCCCTTCCACATCCGCCAGCAGGGCGAGGAACAGATGCTGCGGCAGCACCCGATCGGCGCCCATGCGATCTGCCTCCCGGGCCGCTTCGCGCAGCACGGTGAACGCCCTGGCCGTCAGTTCCCCAGCCCGTAGACGCCCCTGATCGTCGAACAACGCCCGCGGCGGTGCCTGCAACCGTGCGATGGTCGCGCGCAGGCAGTCCATGACCTTCGTCAGGTCGACGCCAACGCGCACCAGGGCCTGGGCATCGCGCGGATCCAGGTGCCCCAGCGCCGTCGCGGTCAGCAACTCGAGCGTCCAGCGCTCCGCGGTCGCCGCCGCCAGTTCCGGATTACCTGCAAGGGAGTCGACCGCCGCCAGCGCGCCAGGCGTGAATGCGGCCCGCGTGCCGTCGAAGCGGGGGTCCTGCCCGTGTCTCGCCGGCGCCACCGCACCAACCAGGTCGCGCAGATTCGCGAGCGTTGTACGAGGTGGCAGCCCGCACTGGATGACGGCGAGCATGGTGGTTCCGCCGGCGACGAACGCACCGTCGAGGATGTCCCCGACGCGCATGCGCCCGGGGGCGCGCTCGGCAGCCGCATGGAGCGCAGCCACGGCACGAGCATCACGCAGAACTGACGGATCGAACAGGGAGTTGGCGAACACTGGACGGACTCCGGAACACGGCTGCCCCTATCCACAGGGCCGCCCTTCCCCTGCAGTCGGACCGCGTTACGGTAACCCAGCGGCACGAACGCCTCAAGGCTCGCGTGCACGCGCGCTCGCGCGCTCGCGCGGGCACCGACAGCTTGAACGCCGCATCCGATTGGCGCCGTCCTGAACGGCATCTCGCCAAGTGGTCGAGGCGGACCTGCATCGGCGCCAGCGGCGAATGGACGCTCCCATCATCCGGCGCCGGTTTGCGGGTGCGCCGCCGTGCCGGACGAGCGGTCTTGGTTGGCATGGGGAGTGACGTGGCGAGGTCGGCGGCGAGTGTCCGAGTGAGGTGGGCCGTGTCCGGAGTCGAGGGCAAGGTTCGTGCCAGGCCGCGCTCGAAAACGGGTCGCTGCCTTGCCCCCGAGACGCCCGGGCAGGCCCTGCGCCCAGAAGCGCCTCGCGATTTCTTGCCGGTCAGCGATCGGCCCGTGGGCCCGGAGGCGCCGGTTCCGCCACGCGGAGGTCCAGTGCAACGGCACTTCGGTGGACCGGCAGGCAACCGACCGGACGCCGTGACAGCGGGCGAGCACGTCAGTCGCCGCGGACGCCCAGTCACCGACGCAACGCTCGAACCTGGCAACGAAGCCCCCACGCCGAGCCACGCGGCGATCCGGATTCGGCGCGCGGCGTCTTCGGCAGCCCGACGGTCCACGTCGCCACGGTAAGTTCTTGGAACGGATGTTGGCAGGCCTCGTCGATCACCTCGGTCAGCGCCCCGTCGCGATCCGCCGCCGCCAGATCGCCAGCGCCAGCCCACCCGCAACCACGACGAACCCCCACTGCACGGCGATCGCCCGCAGCAGCACCGGATCGGTCCACGCCTTCTGGTGCCAGAACATGCCCTGGAAGCCCGACATCGCCCAGTGCGTCAGCGTCGCGTGCGTCGCCAGTTCGAAGGCAGTTCGCCATAGGTGAACAGGATCGCCAGCTGCATCACCCCCACCAGCACACAGAACAGGAACTTGCCGAGCAGCAGCGCCGATCGCGGCGCGCGGGATACCAGGAGCCGTCGCGGGGTGCCTTGATCGCGCTCCTGCAGCGGCGTCGCTGCACGCCATCAGGCCGAACATCAGCATCATCACGGTCATGCCGGCGACGCTCTGCGCGAGCTGATAGCCGAGGTTCTTCGGTCGCTCCGGCGGCTGCGTCCTCGTGCGTGACCGGCACCATGCCCTCGAACATCGCCGCCACGTCGAACGCACTGCCGGCCGCGCCCGCCGCCGGTGTCCGCAGGTCGGGCTCGCTGCCACCGACGAACCGATCGATGACGTTCTGCACCAGGTCCATGCCGGCGCGCACCCGTTCGACGCCGTTCTCGCTCATGCCCTGGCGCCGCATCATGCTGCTCATCAACCACGGCATGCCCTTGCCCTCGGCCGCCGCCATCGTCGCCTGCATCAGCCCGATGCCGACCAGCCGCGACTCCATCGTACGGCCGGGATCCCGGACCAGCACCAGCGGCGGCTCCTTGCCGGCCGCCAGCGCCTCGCCAAAGCCCCTGGCGACGATCAGCGCATGATGCGCCTCGCCATCGCGCACCTTCTGCCGCAGCGACTCGCCGGTCACCGTCGCCGCCGCCTCGGCCTTCGGCGCCACCGACAACATGCCGACCGCGCGCAAACCATCGACGAACTTGCGACTCTGGTCGCTGCCATCCTCGTCGACGACCCAGACCTGCACCTTCGGCATGCCACCGTCGCCGCCGAACGCGAACTTCATGACCATGCCGAACACGGTCACCAGCGCGATCGGCAACAGGAACCCGAGCAGCATGCCGGTCTTGTCGCGGAAGTAGACGCGCAGATCCTTGCCGGCGATCGCCGCCGCCGCTGACCACAGGTTCATGCTTGATCCCTCAACGAACGGCCGGTCAGCGCCAGGAACACCTGTTCGAGATCGGCGCCCGGCGTGCCCGCCTGCTGCGCCAGTTCGGCGGCGGTGCCGATCGCCAGGACGTTGCCGTCGCACAGCACGGCGACGCGGTCGCAGAGCTTCTGCACCTCTTCCATGTAGTGCGACGTGTAGATCAGCGTACGGCCTTGATCGCGCAACGCCCGCAGGCTGTCGAACAGGTGATTGCGCGACTGTGGGTCGACGCCGACCGTCGGTTCGTCGAGCAGCAGCAGTTCGGGACGGTGCAGATCACCGATTGCCAGATTGAGCCGCCGTTTCATGCCACCCGAATACGAACTCACGCGGTCGTCGGCGCGGTCGACCAGACCGGCCAGTTCGAGGCCGCGCCGCACCGCCACCGGCACGTCGGCCGGGGCCACGCCCTGCATGCGGGCGAAGAACGTCAGGTTCTCGCGGGCGGAGAGCTCCTCGTAGACGGCGAGTTCCTGCGGCACCAGACCAAGCCAGGCGCGGGCTCGCGGATCCTCGGCGGGGCGAAAGGGCTCACCGGCGAACGTCAGCGTGCCGGAGAACCCGGTCAGCAGACCGGCGATGCACGACAGCAGTGTCGTCTTGCCGGCGCCATTGGGACCGAGCAGGCCGAGGATTTCGCCACGGCGGCAGGCAAGACTGGCGCGCTGCACGGCGACGCGATCGCCGTAGGCGTAGCGCACGTCGGCGATCGCGAGCAGCTCGGGAGGGGCGGTCATCGTCCGAAAGCTAGCGTTCCCGCCAGCCGGCGGAACATTCACGCGCCCGTTCCGACGCGACGAGAAAGATCACCCGACCGCGGCGACGAGCCGCGCGGCCGGAGTGCGCCGGCGCAGCGTCAGCCGCGCCGGCGATGCAGCGTCACTGCAGCACTGCGTCCCCGGGTTCGCTCCAGATCAGCATCGGCATGCCCGGCGCCGGCGCGCCGTTCAGCAGCACGCCCTGGATCTTCAGCGGCAAACCGGCCAGGCTCGGCGACGGCGGGATCGCCAACTGCGACGTCGCCCGCCCCTCCGGAGTCAGCAACGAGAACGCATGGACCACCAGGCCGCCCGGCGGCAACCCGAGCGTGCCCTCCTCCGGCAAGCCGCTGGGGAACGGCGTGGAGGGCGCTCCGCCCAAGGCCAGCAGGGTGCCGACCAGGCCGTTGTTGAACGGCCACCAATCGAAGAACTCGATGATGACGATGGTACCGAGCCGCCAGATCCAACGCCGGCACCAGATGATCCGCGGCCACAGCGGCGTCCACTGGATCTTCGGCACCACGTAGGAGACGACGCAGCGCCGGATGAACAGGAAGGTCGCGCGCCAGCAGTCGCAGAAGATGCGGGCGCCACCGGTGATGAAGCGGGACACGAAGATGCGGCCGGTCAGGCCCGACCGCCACATGTTGCTCTCCCAATCGGCGGTGTTCAGTTCGGTCACCGCGATCGGTGCCGTCCATTGGTTCGTGTTGTGGTCGAGCGAGGTCACCCAGATGTCCGACGATCCGCCGCCACCGCCGGGTCGCGTGCTCGAGAAGTACACGATGTTGCCGTTCGATTCCGGCAACGGCGAATGGTCGAACTGCGGGCTGTTGGCTGGCGCGAACGGTTGCGGCGGCGACCACGGCGCACCCGGCGAAGCGACCGGACGCTGCGAGGTGTAGATGTCGGCGCCGCCTCCCGCCGTGCCACCGCCATTGCTGGTGAAGAACATCGTCAGGCCGTCGTCGGTGACGTACGGATCGTCGTTGGCCCACCCCGCTTGATTCGGGCCACCGGGCACCAGCACGGCTGGGCCCCACGCAAACGGCGCGCCCTGCGCGACGAACACCTGCGATGCGGTGGTCGCCCGGACGAAGTACAGCTCGAATTGGCCTCCGGGCAACGACACGAGGCTCATTTCGTACTCGGCGGCGGCAGTGTTCAAGGCAACGATCGGCTGCGGCGGCGCGAACGGCGCCGTCACCGACGGCCGCGACGTCTCGTAGAGGTCATAGCCACCGGCACCTCCGGGCCGGTTGGACGCGAACACCATGTACAGCTCGTCCTCGCTGAGCGTCGGCGAGAAGTCGTCGCTGCCAGTCACCCCGCCGAGGTTCATCGCCGTCCCCGGCTCGAACATCGGCGTCTGCGCGCGCAAGAGCGCACCCAGACCGAGGCAGAACAAGCACACCTTCGTAGCACGCATGGAACCTCCAATGCTGCAGTCAGCGCGCTGCCGCGGTACGGCCCATGGGACCATGGGCAACACGTGCCCCGCCAGAGCACCACGCACGGTAACCGTCGGGAGCGGCGCCGACCGGAGGCCAAAGTGCGGCACCCGCCGAGATTCCGCACAAACCCGGCAGCGGATCCACCGAGTTCGGCGGCGGCAAGCCGATTGCCGCAATCGCGCGGCAATCGTCCGGGTGGCTCCCCGCGGCTCAGTACGGCAGTCGCATCTTCGCTGCACGCCCCTGGCAAACGACTGGCCCGAATGCACTTGGGGGACATCCCGCCCGGCAACCGCAGGCAAGTCTCGGTTCCCGCAGACACGGAACGGCGCTGGGATCGCGCCTCGGTGGACCCCTCGCCAGCCGGCGTCACGGCCGGCCAGCGAGTGCTCGCGAGCAATGCCAAACTCTGACATTCCCGATACAGAACCGATGGGCCCCTGACCTCGATTCACGCCTCGAACGGCGCACGCGGGTCACCTCGGGATCGCAACACGCGTCGCGCACGGCGCGGCAAGGCTCAGTCGCTGCAGTGGCCCGCATTGAACATCGAGCGGCACTCCCGCTAGCATCGTTCACGGCGCCATCGAACACCCCGGGAGAGCCGACGTGCGCAGCGTTTCCATCCTCGTGATTCTCGCGATGTCGCCATCGGAGGCCAGCGGCCAGGAAGGTCGGCCGGAGCGGCTGACGATGTCCTGCATCCGCCGACTACCGCAGGCCACCGTCGAAGGCGAACAGCTGTTCCTGCGCGACTGCACCGGGCAGCCGCATCCGGTGATCGGCTGCGAAGACAGCACGCTCCTGCTCCAGGTCGACGCCATGCGGATCCGCGTCGACGCCGAGGTGATCCGTGGCCGGGCCCTGCCCGACATCGCCCGACTGCTGCGCAAGCTCCGCGACGGGGAACCCGATGCCGAAGAGGCCGATTTGAACCTCGACTTCCTGCTCGGGGCAATCCTGGTCGGCGATCAGGTGTTCGCCGATGCCGACAACCGTTGGACCAACGACCAGACCTTGACCGCTCCGGACGTACGGGCGCAGAAGCACGCCATCCACGCGGCTGCCACGACCCTCGCTGCCAACCTCCCGCGCGACCTGTCGGTTCCGGCCCAGAACAGCATGTCCGCGATGTTGCACAGTGTCGCGGCCCTGACCGATCCCGCCCACGACCAGGCCGACGCCGACATCGACATCCAGTTCGACGTCGAATTCGACTCCTTCCTGGCATGCGATCTGATCCGCCTCGGCTGGTTGGAGGAACTGCTCGGCAAAGCCGCCAAACCCTTGACCGCCGCGGTCCGAGCGGCCGCCGAACCACTGCTGGTCGAAGCATGGACGACCGCCCATGGCGGGCGGATCGAGACGCGACGCAGTGCGCTGTTCCACAATGTCCGATACCTGCGGACGGCGACCCGCCATGCGCTCGCGGTCGATGCCGCGACGCCGCAGTACGCGTCGCTGCAGGTGCCGTTCCCGCAGTGCGGCTGGGTGATCTACGACCTGCCGGCCGAGGTCGACCCATGGTCGGATGCGAACTGGCCGGCGCAGATTCGCTCGGCATCGTTGGTCGACCTCGACCTCAGCCTGGCGCAATGGACTCCGAATGGTGGCCTCGTCACCGAGGCGACCACGTGGCGCCGGGGCGTGCCGCTGGACAAGCTGCCGGGCCTGATGGCCGGTCACCTGCCGCCGCACATCGCGCTGGTCGACATGCACGGCGACCTGTTCGGCATCGCCACGAGCCGCGGTGTCCTGCGACCACCGGCCAGCAGCACCGCCGCGGAAGCCGAGCGTTTCCTGCGGGATGCCGCCGAACTGCTGCAAGACCGGGCCGAACTGGACCTGATCGGCCACTACCTGGTCAACTACACCGCCGACAGTCCGGACCCGACGCGAGCGCAATGGCCAGGCACCGATGCGCTCAACGGCGACCTGCACCAGACCGCGGCCGAGACTCTCGGCACTGTTCGCGGTGGTCGATGCACCGGCGATTGCGACGATCTCGCCGAGCTCTACGTCGACATCCTGCGGCGCCAGGCAAGACTCGGCTACATGGTTACGGTGCCCCAACATGCCGCGGCGATGTGGGTCGAGCGCGACGGCGATGCCTTTCGCGCTCACGTGCTGCACACCGGCCCCGGACTGGAATGCAGCGCAGCGGACGCCACTGCTGCGGTGCGTCAGGCGTTCGCGCTGCTGGACAACTCCACGCTGGTCGGGCTCGACGTCATCCCCGTGGCGGAGCGGTTTGGCAGCGACCGCCTGCGGTGGCCCACCGCGGTCGACACCCGCGCGTTCGTCGATGCCGAACACGCCGCCCGGCTCCGCGCTTGCAACGAAGCCGAACGGCACGGCCTGACCAGCCTCGCGCTGCGGCTGCTGGACCAGTTCGCCGAGCAGGACTCGCCACTGGTGCGCCAACGGCGTGCCACCCTGCTGGCAACGCGCGGCGACTTCGCGGCCGCATTGGTCGAACAACGACACTACGCCAAGTGCTGCGAAGACGCCGACACCCGCCTGGCCGCGACGCTCACCGAGCTCGACTTCGAGCTGAGTCTCGCCCGCGACGACGCCGCGGCACGCGAACGCCTCGGCAAGCTGTTGGCCAGCGAGCTGCCGCGACAGCTGCGGGCATTGGGCCGCAACCGCTTGCGGCGCCTGGTCACGCTGGCCGAGATCGGCTCCACGGTCACCTTCCGCGCCCAATGGCCTGCGGCGGCCCAGATCGCCACGCTGCTGCTGCCGGACGCGGAACGTCTGCTGGACGAATTGCAGCGGCGGGCCGCGGCGTCGACCAACGAGAGCGGCGGCCCCGGCCTGGTCGAAGCACTGCTCACGTCGGTACTCACGGACGAAATCCGAGACGCTGACGACGACCTGCTGCGCCAGACGCTCGAGGACCAGATCACGGTGCTGCTCGAGTGCCTCGACCGCAAGGAACTCGCCGCCTGGCCCGAGCGCGAACGGGCACTGCGCTGCGTCCGGCGTTGGGCGGCTGAGCAGGCCCTGGTCGAGGTGGCCGAACCGACCCGCCGCGACCTGCACCTCGCCATGCTCGGCTGGCTCCGACAAGTGACGGTCGGAGTCGAGGCAACCGTCACGGCAGTCCGCGCGTCGCCACCACCACCTGGCAATGAACCGTTGCGGCAACGACCGGCTGACGACGCTGCGCTGCTGAGCTGGCTGCAAGTCAGCCCCGAGTTCTGGGGCGGCGAACTGTTCCGTCTGCTGGCTCCGGACCAGGACTCGGTCGACCTGGTCCGCTGGCGTCTGGGAGCCGAGAACTTGCGGCGGGCCAGTGCCGACGCCGTCGCCCGCGGCGCCGTCGACCGCATCGGTGTCATCCTGGATGCGCTGGCGTCCGTCGTCGATGCGACGTTGACCGGTCAGCGCGACGCGATCGCCGCCGCACTGGCGGCGATTCGGCTGCGCAATGACACCATGGAACGCGCCGCCGTCGTCAGGATCCTGGCGATGACCGCGCGTTTCTCGGCACCGGCGACTTGGCAACAGCTCGTCACCTGCTGGGGAGAGGCGCTCGGCGATGCCGACTGGTTGCCGTTCGCCTGGGCATGTCTGTGCGAGCGGGCACCCGTTCACGCGGTCCTGCTTGCCGACGCCGCCTGCGCGCGCTTCCCGGACGATGCCGACGTCGCCGCGGAAGCCGCGGCGATCCGCAGCCAGGCGCAACGACAATCCCCGCGGTGAACGCACCGATCGGGGCCGCGCCGGTCAAGGCTTGTCGTGGGGTTGTGCCGTCCGTTCCACCGCGCGGTCGGTCTGCTGACGGAGCTGACAGTCGGCGATGTCGGCGAACATCACGAACACCTGGTAGCCCACGTACAGACCGGCGAGCTCCAGGACGGTCAGCGCGATCGCCGCCACCGTCGCGGCGAACTTGCCTGCGATCGCGATGCCCGCGATCTGCAAGCCAAAGAGCAGCACGAACACGATGGCAGCCAGCACAGCGAGAGCGAACGCCAACGAGCGGGCAACCGGGTAGGCCGAGTGTCGACGGAGATCACCGACCACATGCTGCATGCGGAGTCCGGGCGCACCGGGATCCGGCAAGTGCACTTCGGGCTCAGGGGGCGGCGGCGGATCGATGCCGAGCAACTGCCACGCCGGGGTCCAGCCATGGCCATCCAGCGCCTCGGCAACGACACCTGCCAGCGCCTGACGAACGTCGCAGTCTGCCGGCAGCGACGCTGCTCGCACAGCCCGCCCCAGTTCTTCAACCGTCAACGGTCCGGCGAACCCCGACAGGGTCCGGTGCCGGACCCAGTACTTCTCGTTCATGGCTGCGTCATACCGGGCTCGGGCCGTAGCGTTCAATCTCCACTCGCCAACGCCCTCGATGCCACGCCAGCACTTCACCCTTGCGCTGCTCTTCCCGTTGCTTGCCAGCACACTCACCGGTCAGCACATCGCCTATGACGAAGGCGACGGCCGGCGCATCGGCGGCTTCCGCGGCGAAGGTCACGGCGGTTGGCAACGCGTCGTCACCGTCGATGGCGACATGCTGGTCGCGACGCAGGGCAACGATTGGCGGCAACTGCTGACGCCCGTTCGCGACGGCGTGGTCTGGTACGCTGTCACCCTGCGCATGCGCGAGCCGATCACCGGCTACGCCAGCGTCGTGCCCGCGGCGGCGGTCGGCCAGCAGTTCAGCGAACTCGGCTTCAACACCGGCTTCCAGACCGACCAGGGCCTGTGGACCACGCGGTCCGGCGTGGTCAAGACCGGCATCGCCGCGACGACGGCCCAGACGTTCGTGCAGCGCTACGACTTCGTTCGCAAGACCTGGCGGGCCTGGGCCGTGGCCGGTGATGGCCGATCGCTGCTGGATGGTACCGGCGACATCGGGGCCGAACCGCTGGTCGTCGACGCACCGCTGGCGGCCGCAGGAATCGGCGCGATCTACCTGACCAAGGGCAGCCCGCAGGTGCTGGAGATCCACCGCCTGGCGCTGGCGCGCAGTGCCAGCGAAGCACTGACGCCGGTGGACCCGGACCAGCCGCCGACCGTTGCGCCCACTGCCGAAGCCTCGCCGCAACCGCCGCTGCCGACCGCCGGCATCGAGGCTTTCGCTCGCCGCGCCGCCCTTCCGAAGGGCGCGACGATCGCGTTCTTCGGCGATTCGCTGACCTGGCAGGGTGGCCACATCGAACGGCTGCGCCAGGCGCTCGCCGAGGCCCGTCCGGATCTGGGCGTGCAGCTGCGGCAACGCGGCATCAACGGCGGCAAATCGACCGACCTGGTCGCCGGGGTCAAGGAGCTCTACGGCAGCACGCAGGCGCCGTTCACCGAAGTGCTGGCCGCCGATCGACCGGCCGCCATCGTGATCCAGATCGGCATCAACGATGTCTGGCACGGCAAGAACGGCAACAGCCCGCAGGTCTACGGCCAGGCATTGACGACGATGCTGACCGCGGCCGCCGCGGCGAACGTTCCGGTGTTGCTGACATCACCGACCGTGATCGGCGAGCGGGTCGCGACCGCCAATCCGTTCGATGCCGGGCTCGAGGTGCTGGCCAACACTGCGCGCGAACTGGCGACAACGCACGGCGTCACCTTCGTCGATCTCCGTGATCTTTTTGTCGCCACGTTGCGGACGCGCAATCCCCGCGACGACGAGCAGGGCATCCTGACCTACGACGGTGTGCACCTCAACGACGATGGCAATGCGTTGTTGGCGCATGCGATCGGCGACGGCCTGACCCGCCTGCTGGGCGAAGTGGTGCCGCCGCCCGTGCCGTTGCCGTTGGTGCCATGGCCGCGGGAACTGACGCCGGGGGATGGTTCCTTGCCGCTGTGCGCCACGCTGGCGATCGAGACCGACGTCGCCACATGGCAACCGCAGGTCGAAGTGTTGCGCCGCATGCTGTCGGCGGCGGCGGGAAGCGTGACCCGGGCAGGCACCACCACGATCGAGCTGCGGCGCGATCCCGAAATGGCGGCCGAACACCATCGCCTGACGATCGGCGATTCGATCGTCATCACCGGCAGTGAACTGGAGGCCATCGCCCGCGGCACCGCGACGCTGCTGCAACTGCTGCGGCCGGGCAAGGACGGACCGCATTGGCCAAGACTGGCGATCGCTGACCAACCGACCTGCGGCTATCGCGGCCTGCTCGTCGACGTCGCGCGCAAACCCCATCCGATGGCGGTGCTCGAAGACCTCGTGACCCTGTGCTGGCTCTACAAGATCCGCTACCTGCAGCTGCATCTGACCGACGACCAGGCGTTCACGTTCCCGTCGACGGCGTTCCCCCGTCTCGCCACCAAGGGCCACAGCTACACGCGGGCCGAACTGCGCGGCCTGCACGACTTCGCCGCCGCGCGCGGGGTCACCATCGTTCCCGAACTCGACGTTCCCGGACACTGCGGCGCGGCGATCGCGGCGATGCCCGAACTGTTCAAGGCCCATGACCGGCACCATGCGACGATCGCCTTCGCCAGGCCCGAGGTCGTTGCCGCCATCGACACACTGATCGGCGAACTGCTCGAGGTGTTCCCGAGCACGCCGTACGTGCATGTCGGCGGCGACGAATGCGATCTCGAGCACGTGCATGAGAGCAAGGACTTCCAGGCGGCGTTCGCGCGCGAAGGCGTGCCCGACGCCCGACAGCTCTACCGCCGATTCCTGTGCCAGCTGCGCGACAAGGTGCACGCCCGCGGCCGCAGGATGATCGTCTGGGAGGGGTTCGGCCCCGAAGGCGGCGTCGCGATCCCGACCGATGTGACGGTCATGGCGTTCGAGATGCTCTACCACACGCCCGACAAGCTGGTCGCCGCCGGCTATCCGGTGATCAACACGAGCTGGCAACCGTTGTATGTCGTCAACGACCGCTGCTGGAGCGAACGCGAGATCTTCGGCTGGCACCGCGGCGCGTTCCGGCACTTCGTCGAGGGCTTCCCGGCATACGGTGGCATGGAAGTGCCGCGCGCACGGATCGTCGGTGCGCAGATGTGCGCCTGGGAGCAACCGGCGGAACGCGAACTGCCGAGCCTGCGGCGCCGACTGCCGGCGATGGCGGAGCGGATCTGGCACGAGGACGCCGGTCGCGACACCGAGGACTTCCTGGCCAGACTCGCGGTCACCGATGCCCTGCTGGGCCGGCTGCTGGCCAGAAGATGACGGCAACGCTTGCCGCCGGCTCCGGATAACCTGGGCCGACAACTCCCGTGGCTACTCCTTCGCAGGTCTTCCTCGGTGGCGCTTGCGGCACCACCACCTGGCGCCGCGATGTCGCGATTCCGGCGCTGCGCGCCGCCGGTGTGCCGTTTCACGATCCGCAGTTGCCCGTCGGCGCCTGGACGCCGGCGCATGAGCCCGCCGAAATGGCCGCGAAGGATCGTTGCGCCGTGCTGTTGTGGGTGATCGCACCGGAGGCCCGCTGCATCGCCAGTGTCGCCGAAGCCGCCTACTACGTTGCCGCCGGCCGCAAGCTGGCGCTGGCGATGGTGGATGTGCCGCCCGACGCGAGCATCGACGGCAGGACGATCCCGGATGCCGAACGCAACGACTTGAACCGCGGCCGGATCTTCGTCCGGACGATGGCGCGGCTGCACGGCGTGCCGGTCTGGCCAACGATCGAACAGGCCGTGCAGCACGCGATCGAGCTGGCGCAACGGCCGCGTTGGACGACCGCCGCACTCGCGGCCGTGCTCGCCGACGTACGGTCCGGGGCCGCGCGGTTCCTGGCCGGCGGCGAGGAGGCCGGGCAAGCGCCGTGGCTTTCGATCGAAGCCGAGGTGCAGGATGGCACCAGCCAGCGGACGATGTCGGGTCGGCGCTGGCCGATCGCACGCGACGCGACGCCCGGCGAGGTCGTGCAGACCGCGCTGAAGGCCGCGTTGGCCTGGCAGGAACACGAAGTGCGCGAACAGTTCCGCTGGCGCGGTCGACCGGTGTTCTCGCCGCATCACGAACTCGCCGGCCTGCACGCGCAGTGCATCGCGCAACCACGCCTCCATGACCCCGATCCGGACCGCCGCTGACGGTCTGCCGTGTCTGGACCTGCGAGCCGGCAACGGTCACGAGCTGCTGCGCGCGCTGACGACGGCTGGCGCCTGTCACTTGCTCGCCCATGGACTCGAGGCCACCGCGGCGCGGGCACGGCACGCGGCCGCCGCGTTCTTCGCCCTGCCCGACCACGACCGCCGGGCAATCCACATCGACCGGTCGCCGCACGCCCGCGGCTGGTCGACGATGCACAACGAACGCGATCATCGCGAGCAACTGCACATCGGCCGTGAACTGGCTGCCGGTAGCG
This sequence comes from Planctomycetota bacterium, assembly GCA_016713175.1. Taxonomy (GTDB): domain Bacteria; phylum Planctomycetota; class UBA1135; order UBA1135; family UBA2386; genus JADJPQ01. The sequence continues at coordinate 106,670 of JADJPQ010000011.1, read as the reverse complement.
ACGACGGCGCCGGTGGCCTGCTGCAGGGCCCCAACCTCTGGCCGGCGGCGTTGCCCGAACTGCGCGGCGCCCTGCTCGACCTGCTGGACGATGCGGCACGGCTGGGGCACCGGTTGCTCGCGAGCATCGGGGCCGCGTTGGTGTTGCCGCCAGACACGCTGGCAACAGACCATCAGGAGCCGGATTACTCACTGCTGAAAGCGATCTGCTACCACCCGCAGCCCGCCGACCGGCCATGGCGCGGTGTCGCCGCCCATTGCGACTGGAGCTGGCTGACCCTGGTGACCCAGGATCGGACTGGCGGCCTCGAGATCCGCACGCCGGACGGCGTCTGGCGCCCGGTGGCACCGCTGCCAGACGCGCTGTTCCTGAACGTCGGCGAAGTGCTGCAGATCGTGACCGGCGGTCGCCTGCAAGCGACGCCGCATCGCGTCTGCAACCCATCGCATACGGTCAGCCGGTTGTCGTTGCCGGTGTTCGTCAACCCACCGCGCCAGGCCATGGTCGCGCGCGCCGCCGCATTCCCGTTCGAGGGTCGGACCGACCTTGCCGACGACCACGTCCATCGGGTGCAACCGCCGCACCTGGATCCCCCACCATTTCGCTACGGCGCCAGTGAGTGGGACCGCAAAGGCGTCGGCCGTTGGTGCTGGCGCCCCGCCTGCACGCGCCTGTCGGGGTGACAAAATCGAGACGTGCGGCCCGTCACCGCCCGGGCGTTCTTGGACAACAATGTCGCCCTGCCCCCGGAACGGCTCGCCCAGCCAAATACACCACCCCAATGACCCCTCTTGCCGTCTGGCTTCGTCCAGCCACGACCGTTGTTGCTCTATTCGCGTTGCCCTGCGCCGCCCAATGGACCCTGGTCACGTCGACCAACACTCCGACCATCCGGCGCGCCGGCGCGATGGCGTTCGACCCGGTCGGCAATCGGATGCTGCTGTACGGCGGCCTCGATCTGTCGCCAACGCCGATCCGCGCCGACGTTCATGGCTTCGACGGCACCACGTTCACGCTGCTGAGCCCGACCAACGCACCACCGGCCCGCTGGGGCCACGCGATGACGACCGACTGGACGCGTCAACGGATCGTGGCCTTCGGCGGTCGCTCGCCGACGTTCTACGTCGACGCCAACGACACGTGGGAATGGGACGGCAGCAACTGGGCGCGGGTGATGACGCCGACGTCGCCGCCCCCCCGCCACGCCCACGGCCTCGCCTTCGACGAGGCGCGCGGCCGGATGGTGCTGTTCGGCGGCCTCGACCTCGATGGCGCACGCGGTGACACGTGGGAGTACGACGGCACGAACTGGACGCCGGTCGTCACCGCGCAATCGCCGCCAGCGCGCGATTGCGCGGTGTTCGTGCACGACGCCGGCCGCCGCGTCAGTGTGCTGCACGCCGGACGGGACTCCGGACCGCCGCAGTTCCTCTTCGACGACACCTGGGAGTACGACGGCGCGAACTGGCGCCAGATCGTCACCCTGACCATGCCGCCGGCGCGCTATCGCGCCGCGGGCGTGTTCGACCGCACCCGCGGACGGATTGTCACCTACGGCGGTTTCGGCACCGCGATCGTGCAGCAGACCTGGGAGTTCGATGGCCGTGACTGGACGAACACCAGCGGCGGCGGCACCGCCTATGCCACCGAGATGTTCGCCGCCTGGCACCGCGGCAATCGCCAGACGTTCACGTTCGGCGGCGGCGGCCCGCTCGGTGTGACCAATGAAACCTGGCGCTACCAGGGTCCGGCGACCGCAAGCTGGGGGCCGTTCGGGCAGGGCTGTTCGGGTTCGACCACGCCGGTACTCGAGGCCGCATCGTTGCCGGTCCTGGGCGCGACGTTCTCGCTCGAGATCCGCGATGTCCCGGCCGGCACGCCGGTCTGCCTGCTGGCTCAAGGACTGTCGGCCACGACGTTCGGCACGTTCACCTTGCCGCTCGATCTGGGTCCGTTTGGCCTGACCGGTTGCCGCCTCGAGATCGCCGTCGATGTCAGCGACGTCGTCGTGGTCAACGGCACGGTCGCCAACCTCAGCTATTCGATCCCGAACACCCCGTCGCTGACCGGCCTGCCGCTCTTCGCGCAGGGGGTGGTGCCCGACGTTGGCGCTGGCAACGGCATTGCGGCGATGACCCGCGCCGGGCTCGGCGTCATCGGCAACTGACGAGGCGGCGGCAGCGAACCTCGCAGAAACGGCCCGGCGCGCGGCGCAACCACTCGTCCGGCCGCGCCCCCTCGCACCCAAGGAATGCGGGGCAAGGGGTTCGATGCCCTGGTCGCCAGAAGCTACACTTTCCAACTGCTCGTGACCCGTCGCCGAACCATGTCGGCACGATCGCTTCCCTTCACATCCCCATCGAAACCCGCATGCACACCCGCTTGTCCGCTCTGTTCGCGGGCGTTGCGCTCGCCGCATTCCTGCCGAGCCAATCGCCCTGCTTCGATCTCAACATCGGCACCGACCTCGCCCTGACCGACGACTCGACCGCGCAAGGCCTTGCGCTCGGGTTCTCGTTCAACTTCAACGGGGTTGGCTACACCGACATCTGCGTCTGCTCGAACGGCTTCATCTGGCTCGGCCCGACCAGCGTGGCCGGCGGCGACTACACGCCGTCGGAGGCCGAACTGCTGGCCGGCGCGCCGCGCATCCTGGCGCACTGGATGGACTTCAATCCGAGCACGGCCGGCAGCGGTCACGTCTACTTCAACGCGATCCCGGCGCAGGGCGGCAACCCCGCCTACGCGCTGGTCACCTGGGCCGGGGTGTATGAGTTCGGCCGTACGACGCCGATCGAGATGCAGCTGAAGCTCGACGCCAACCACCAGATCACGGTGACCTACGGCATCACGGCGCCACAGGGCGGCACCACCAACACGGCCACCGGCACGATGCTCGGCGCCAGCCCCGGCAACGGCGCCGCCGCCAACCCGGTGACGTTCGCGACGCGGCCGTTGGGAGTCACGTCCGCGACGTTCCATGAGGTCCTGCCCGCGGCGACGTTCAACCTGGCCGGCGTCCAGCTCGGCATGTTCTCGACGCCCCCGGCTACACGATCGCCGACCTGCCGTGCACGCCGAACACGCTGCCCGGCCCGGCTCAGTACCTGAAGTTCGGCCAGGGTTGCCCGCGCCCGGCGACCATCTACGAGACGTTCGGCGCCGGCACGATCGACCTCAGCAACACGAACTTCGCCTGCATCCCCAACGGCGCCGGCGGCTATGTCGTCGTGCAGGGCGCGGCGACGCCGTTCTTCAACGGCTTCACCAACAACCTGGGGGCCGGTGACGACACGACCCACCCGGTCGGCCTGCCGTTCCCGTTCGCGTTCCAGGGCGTCCAGCACAACGCGATCGTGGTGTCGTCGAACGGCTTCATCTGGCTCGACCCGGTCGGCCAGGGTTCGGGCTGCTGCGGCGGCTCCGCCGCCGGCTTGCTATCGGGGCAACCGCGCATCGCCGGCCACTGGACGGATCTGTTCACGTCGCCCGGCGGCGTGTTCGCGGACCTCGACCCGGCGACTGGCGACTTCTGCATCACCTGGAACAATGTCGGTGAATTCGGCGCCAGCGGCGGCTCCAACACGTTCCAGATCGCGCTGAAGGCGAGCGGCATCTTCGAGCTGCGCTACCAGGGTCTGACGCTGATCTCGCACACGTCGCTGACCGGCTTCTCGGCTGGCCTGGGCGCGCAGGATCCGGGCCCCACGGACATCTCGGCGATCACCCAGGTCGACACCGGCCCGGCCGGCACGCCGCTGGATCTGCACAACGTTGCGGGCAGCCTGCCGCGCTTTGGCCAGACCGTGAACCTCGAGGTCACCGGCCTGTCGGCCAACGGCTCGGTCTGCTTCCTGGCGCTGTGCTTCGTCGAGGCCGCGCCGCCGATCGACATGACGTTCGTCGGCGCGCCGAACTGCCTCGCCTACCTGGCGTTCCTGTCGCAACCGGTCGCCTCGCTGATCGCGCTCACCGGTGGCCAGTCGACCGCGCCGTTCAGCTATGGCGTGCCCAACAACGCCGCCCTCGCCGGCACCATGCTGTTCAACCAGGGCCTCGGTCAGGATCCGACGGCCAACGCGCTGGGCTTCAAGTTCAGCAACGCCGTCAAGTTGACGATCGGCCTCTGAACCGGAGTCGGGTGCCGCGCGCTCCAGCCGGCGCCCACACCCGGCGGGATCCGACGGGCTACAGCTCGTCGGGTCCGCCGACGTAACCCAGGAACGCGCTGGCGGCGACCACCAACGGACTCGCCAGCCACACCTGGCCCGGCCCCGAGCGGCCCGGGAAGTTGCGGTTGATCGCCGACACCGTCACTTCGTCGGCAGTGAAGCTGACGCCCGGACCGGCCTTGATGCAGGCGCCGCAGCTCGGGTCGATCAGTTCGACGCCGGCGCCTTCGAACAGGCTGATGTAGCCCATCTTCTCGGCGTAGTCGCGGATCCGCTGGCTGCCGAACTGGATGTAGGCCTTGGTCTGCAGCCGATGCCCGCGGTCCATCGCTTTGCGGACGACGCCGGCATACATGTCCATGTCGGCCTTCTTGCCGCCGGTGCAGGAGCCGCCGTAGGCAATGTGCACCTTGACCTTGCCCTGCTTCTCGCGCAGCGCGGTCAGCGCCATGCCGTTCCGCGGATCGCCGGGCGACGCCACCGTCGGCACCAGCGCAGCCAGATCGAGGTCGAACGTCTTGCAGTAGCAAGCACCCGCATCGGCCCGGACGATCTGCGCGCGCAGGCGCTGCCGATCGGTGCCGCGCTGCCCCGCGATGTAGTCGACCACCACCTCGTCGGCCTCGATGATGCCGGTGAACCCACCGGCCTCGACCGCCATGTTGGTCAGCGTCGCGCGTTCGTCCAGCGACATCGCCTGCACCCCGGGCCCGGCGAACTCGAGCACCTTGCCGATGCCGGCGCCGGTCTTGAAGAACTCATCGGCCAGCAGGAACAGCATCAGGTCCTTGGCACAGACGCCGTCCGGCATCGCACCGCGCACGTTGACGCGCACCGACTCGGGCACCTTGACGCGAACGTCCTTGGTGAACCACGAGTTCGCCATGTCGGTCGACCCGACACCGAACGCGAAGCAGCCGATCGCGCCGGCCATGCAGGTGTGACTGTCGGTGCCGATCACCAGTTGCCCTGGCTCGGCGATGTCTTCGATGACGATGTTGTGGCAGATGCCTTCGCTGCCGACCAGCTGGCCACCGCGGTGCACTTCGCCGTACAACCGTACGCCCTGCTTCTTCGCGAACGACTCCTGCACGGTCGCCAGGCTCGCCGCCTGCTCCTTCAGCCCCATCTTGACGTGGGCCTCGGGCATGATCCGGTCCAGGAACGTCAGGTGGTCGCGGAACGCGAACACCGACTGCGGGTCGGTGATCTTCGCGTCGGCGCCGAGCCCCATCCTGAACAGCGCTTCCGCCATCGGCGTGACGTACTCATGCGAGAACCGCACGTCGGTCCGGACGAACAACGCATCGCCCGGCAGAACCGCCGGCACGCCGAGCCGTCCGGTCTTGGCATCGGCGATCGCGCGCTGGGCGATGATCTTCTCGCACAGGGTCATCGGCCGCGGCTTCGTGGTCACGGCCGGCGGCACCGTCGCCCCCGCCAGGCGCGCCTGGTTGTAGGCGAACAATCCGCCGTGGCGGACGATCTCGGCCGCGATCGGATCCAGTCCCTTGGTGAACTCCTCGATCGGGATCGCCTCGCCGACCAGCAGCCGCGGGATCAGCGAGAAGTCGGTCGACGTCAGCAGCCCGATGTTCTGGCAGTTCTGACCGTAGATCTTCTCGATGTTCTTGGCGATGACGAGCTGCACGCCGGCCTTCAGTTCGCTGTACGGCGCGGTCTCGCGCGAACTGCCGCAGCCCTTGCTGACGCCCGAGACGATGACGCCGAAGCCGCCGCTCTTGATCGCGTCCTGCTTGACGTGGCCGCCGCGCAGGCCGACCAGGCAGTAGCGCGCCAGCGTCTCGTCGTAGTAGTAGCAGACCCAGCCGGGGGTCAGCTCGTCGGTGCTGATGTTGTCCACCAGCTTGCGTTCGGCGACCGGCAGATCCTTGCCGTCGTAGAGCTGCGCCTTCAGTTCGTCGGCGTTCTCGGTGAGCCACAGCACGCGGCCCTGGATCTGCACGTGGGTTCGTTTCTCGGCCATCGTTGCCTCAGATGCGCTCCAGGATCATCGCGATACCCTGGCCACCGCCGATGCACGCCGACGCGCAGCCGAGCGCCTTGCCGCTCTGTTCCATCTCGCGAACCAGCGTCAGCAACAGCCGCGTGCCGGTCGCGCCGAGCGGGTGACCGAGCGCGATCGCGCCGCCGTTGACGTTGCACTTCTTCCGATCGAGCTGCAGTTCCTTCTCGCAGCCCAGATACTGCGCCGAGAACGCTTCGTTGATCTCGATCAGATCCAGGTCGCCCACTTTCAGGCCGGCGACATCGCAAGCCTGCCGGATCGCCGGCACCGGGCCGATGCCCATGATCTCCGGCGGCACACCGGCGATGCCCCACGAACGGATCTTCGCCTTCGGCTTCAAGCCGAGTTCCTTGGCCCGATCCCGCGTGGTCACCACCAGCATCGCAGCGCCATCGACGATGCCCGAAGCATTGCCGGCGGTCACGGTGCCGTCCTTGCCGAACGCGGCGCGCAGACCCGCGAGGCCTTCGAGCGTCGTCTCCGGCTTGATGTGGTCGTCGCGGTCGATCACGACTTCCTTCTTGCCCATCTGCAAGGTCAGCGGCGCGATCTCGGCGGCGAACTTGCCGGCCTGCACCGCGGCGGCGCCGAGCTGGTGGCTGCGCAGCGCGTACTCGTCCTGTTCTTGCCGGGTGATGCTGAGCTTCTTGGCGACGTTCTCGGCGGTCTGCGCCATGAAGAACTTGCAGAACGGGTCGTACAGCGCCTGGAACAGCAGGTCCTCGAACTTCACGTCGGCGCCAAAGCGGACGCCGTCGCGGATGCCGCGGACGACGAACGGCACCTGGCTCATGTTCTCCATGCCGCCCGCGAGGCAGAGGCGCGCTTCGCCGAGCAGCAGGGCGTGGGCGGCGGAGACGACCGACTGGATGCCGGAGCCGCAGAGGCGGTTGAGGGTCAGTGCGGGTTTTTCGATCGGGACGCCCGCCTTGAGAGCGACGTGACGCGCGCCGTAGATGGCGTCGGCGCTGCTCTGGGTGGCGTTGCCGACGAAGACCTGGTCGACCATTTCGGGCTGGGTGTTCGTGCGCGCGAGGGCGGCCTTGGCGGCGTGGGCTCCGAGGTCGATGGCGGAGACGTCCTTGAACTTGCCGAAGCCGGGGGTGCCGGAGTATTCGGCCATGGCGGTGCGGGCGCCGCCGACGATGACGAGTTCGGGTCGCATCCGCAGAGCATCGGCCCTGGCGAAGGGGATCGCAAGAACTGCGTGATCAGTGAGTTCCGGGTCGGCGCAAGTGGCTCGCCGATCACAACTCAGCGCAGTCCTGCCAGCAGACCGCTGCCAAACCAATGATCGAAGACGACGTCGTCGACGGGCAGCCCGAGATCCGCGGTTATCGCCTTGCCCGCCGCCACATCGAGTGCATCGAGCAGCAGCAGCCAACTCCCGTCAGCGAGCTGACCGCCGATCAGAACCCGTGGGTCGAGAAGCACGCCGGCCACACGTTCCGCATCGACGGCCACCGTCGCCCACACATACGTCCGCCCCCCTTCTCCCGGCGCCGGCTGCTTGCCAGCCGCGGCCGCCGCATCGAGCTTGCCGAGTTCGCGCGCGAGGTAGCGCCGCAACGGCGCCGCGGTCGAGAACGACACGAACTCCAACCGGAAGATCCCGGCCTGCACCGCCGGATCACTGCCGGCCAGTTCGCGCGCTCGCGCCTCGTCGCCGGTGTCGAGCACGAACAGGCCGCGCAGATCCGCCGCGTGCTTGTCCTGACCGTACGGACCGGCGATCAGCAGTTCACCCTCGCGCGCCAGCCGCCCCATGTTGGCGAAGTGCCCGGCGAACGCGGCCTTGCGCGCAGCTTCGTCCAGAGTCGGCGCCGACGTCGCCGTGCGCAGCAACACCAGCGTGCAGGCCAAGGTCTCCGGCCCGGCCGACTCTCGCGACACCGCGACGAGGCGCGGATCGTTCGCCGCTGCCGCGATCGCCGCCACGCGCCGCGCCGGATCCTCGTCATACAGCGCCACGCGCTGCCGGCCATCGAGCTTCAACGTGGTCGGCGGCGGCAGTTCCAGAGCCGGCACCAGCGTCCAGAACGGCGTCAGCGACGCGACGTAGCCGACCGGCCCCGCGACGACATCCTGGTCGGACGCGAACAGCGATTGCACCGCGACACCGGTGCTGAACAGCCAGTCGATCGGCTCCATGATCAGCCCGATCACCGGCGCGTAGAACGGCGGATCGTCGTCGAACAACGGACCATCCGGTTCGCGGTAGGTCAGTGTTCCCGGTGCCCGGTTGCCATCCGGCAACACGAACGTGACCGGTCGGGTCACTTCGAGCAGACAGGTGCCGCAGGCGGTGAGTAGCAGCAACGGCGACAGGAACGCGGCACGGAGCAGCGACGGCATCCGCTCATCATCGCATCACGGCCAGTTCACATCGACCCTTCGTCATCGTCGGGCCGCACACCTACCGAGCCGTTGCACGCTATCCTCCGGCCATGAACGTCTGCCGCGACCCGCACACCTCGTTCGTTCTTGCTGCTGCCTTGGCCGCGGCAACCACCGTCGGGGGACTGCGTGGCCAGGAGTGGCGAGTCGTACCCGTACCATGTTCCGCTACGACCACGCGGTGACCTTCGACGTCTATCGCGGTCGCACGATCCTGTTCGGCGGCAGGTTCGACTTCCGCCCGCAGACGGACCTGGCCGACACCTGGGAGTATGACGGTGCAGTATGCCGGCGCATCGCCACCGTCGTGGCGCCACCGGCACGCGCCGACCACGCGCTCGCGTTCGATCTTGCACGCGGACGAACTGTGCTGTTTGGCGGACACGACAACAGCGGCACCGAATTCGGCGACACGTGGGAGTACGATGGCATGAGCTGGACCCCGATCACCGTCAGCGCCGCGCCAGCCGCGCGACACGGCCATGCTCTCGCCTACCACTCGGCGATTGCCCGAACGGTGCTGTGCGACGGCCGAACCAGTATTCCGTTCGCGGACACCTGGCTCTACGACGGAACGGCGTGGACCCGGCCCCCGCTGACCCTCTCGCCACCTGCGGCCAGCGAAGTCACGCTCGCCTACGACCCGCATCGCGCGCGCACAGTGCTGCTCCAGCCGCAAGGCACCTGGGAATTCGACGGTGCCCGTTGGCTCCAGGTCGAGACGACGGGGTCGCCGCCAGATCAGTGGTTTGGCACGCTGTCGTACGATGTCCCTCGACGCCGCATGGTCCTGTCCAGCGGCGGGTGGCCGCACACCTGGGAGTACGACGGCACCGACTGGATCCAGGCAGGGCTCAAGCCACCGAATCGCCGCTTCGATGCGACCGTCTACGATCTGACCCGCGGCCGGACTGTCGCACTCGCCACTGTCACTGGCGAGACCTGGGAGTACGACGGCGCGGCCTGGGTGCCGATCCCGAACGCAAGCGCCCCGCCAATGCGGAGTTCGCACCGGCTGGCGCACGATGAGGCGCGCAGGCCCGAACGGTGCTGTTCGGTGGCCAGGACCCGATCAACCCGTTCCGATCGTTCGCCGATACCTGGGAATACAACGGCACTGGCTGGCTCGAGGTCCCGGTGAACCTCGCGCCACCGGGGCGCTACGACCACACGCTGACCTACGACGCGGCGCGACGCGTGGGCGTGTTGTTCGGCGGCGCGGCCTTTGACACGCTCTTTGGGGACACCTGGCATTTCGACGGCCAGAGCTGGACGGAGATCCTCCCGGCGACCTCGCCGCCACACCGAAGCCAGCATGCGATGGTGTACGACCCGATTCGCGAGCGATCCGTGATGTACGGGGGCAGCCTGCATGTCTACACCGATGGAACCGAGACCTGGGAGTACGACGGCACAGACTGGACTGAAGTGATACCGACGGCTTCGCCATCCAGGCGCACCGGGCACAGCATGGCTTTCGATGTCGCCCGCGGCCGCGTGCTCCTGCTCGGCGGCTCGACCGATTCGCACACTTGGGAGTACTACGGCAACCGCTGGGCACGAGTCACCACGGCACCATCCTCGCTGTTCTCAGGGGGCCAACTCGTCCATGACTCGAGCCGCGGGCGCACGGTGGATCGGCGCCGCCAACGCATGCGGCAGCCTCGGACACGTGGGAACTGGACAGTTCGACCTGGCAACAGGTGACGACCATAGGTGCGCCTTTGGACCTGTTCGGCCATGTGGTCGCGTTCGACCGGCAACGTGGCCGGATCGTCGTTCAAGGCACCGAGACGCTGGAACTTATCCCGTCGTCGACAGCGACCTGGACGCGCTACGGACCAGGCTGCGCCGGCGCGCCGCTGCTGGATCGGGTGGCGGGCTCACGACCGGTTCTGGGTGGCCCGTTCACCCTGCAGCTGACGTCGCTGCCGGCCGCGCCGGGCCTGGCGGTGATGCTGTTTGGCAACGACCTGGTGCACTGGGGATCGACGACGTTGCCGGTCGAGTTGCACCTCATCGGCCTGCCGCACTGTCGGCTGTGGGTTGCGCCGGTGACTGACTGGCTGCGCATGGTTCCGCACGCAGGTGTCAGCGCGAACGTCACCGTGGTGGTCCCGCTGCAACCGGAGCTGGCCGGGATGGCGATCGGTGTTCAGGCCCTGGTGTTGGACCCACGCGCCGTCTGGTGAGTTCGGCGACGAACGCCGGGATCCTCAGACTCGGGGGGTAGTTGGGGCGTAGTGAGCCCTTTGCTCGCCGCGCTCGCTGTGCTCGAGTCGCTGGATCTACGTCTCGGTCGCCCGCAAACCGGACAACGACGCGGCGGCGAACGCCACGCGGCCAAGTCCCGGGCACGCGCATCCATCCCGGCAACCTCGTAGTACTCGGGCAACCTGTCCCGCACCGACAACGCGTTGCAGCACGTTGCCGCCGTCGGGAAGTCCACATGGTTCGCTGGGAACCGATCGTCCTCCGGCTCAGTCCACTCACCTGGCCATGTGTCCTTTTGCATCACCGCGCGGAATTCCCCGCGCGTCAGTGGTGTCTTCCAGAGCAGGAACTGCCGCACCATGATTTCGTGCTGAGGCCGTTCATCCCCCGAATGCGCGGCTATCTGTCGCAGCACTCCCCATCAAAGACGTCCCGCTGGGCACCCGTACCATCGTCGCCGGCACCAACGCAATAGGTTGATCCGCCTCGGCACGCGGAGTCTCCGCCGCCAGCGGCTTCGCCGGATCGATGAGCACTTCCTCGATCACTTCCAGCCGAGGCCGTCCCCGCTGCGCCGCCCACAAAGCACCGCCGAACATCGGCACCGCCGCCAGCGCAAGCCCGACCTCACGACCCGCAACCCAGGCGCCGGCGCCGACTCCGACCGACACGCCGAACGCGGCGGCGAACGGCCACCACCCAGCCACCCACTCCGGATTCACCAACTTGGGCGCGGTCGCGGCGTCCCCTGCATCCGGCGGTTGCACCGCTGGGTCACGACCGTCCGCGCCTGACGCCTGGCGAACCGACCGCCGCTCGAAACCCAGGTGGAGCAACCTCTGTAGGATCGACGCCACATCGCCTTCCCACTCGAGCTGCTGAAGCCGCAACCACGGGGTATCCGCCAGCCGGTGCATGGACTCCGGCAGGCTCTCCGCCTCCGGCCCCGCCGTGTTGTCCACCAACAGCGGCAAGACGACGCACGCACCCAACGCCGCGCGTGCAAGCGCGACTTCGATCTCCCGCCGGGTCGCGTCCCGGGGGTCATCCACCCACCGTCGCCGATCCGGATCGACCGCCAACCACTTCGGTCCGATCAACACCAACACGACGTCGGCATCGTCCGCCGAAGCTCCTGTGGAGGTCGCAACACCCAGTTCGACCTGCACGACTTCCAACAACCGCAGCGCCATCGGCGCCTCGGCGGTGCGGTAGCACGGGAACAACCGCTTCTGACCCATGACGCCGCGCAGCGTAGCGGGAGGCACCATGCCCCCCAACGCGATTGCGGCGTGCAGCCGCAGATCCTCAGGGTTGGCGCGGCCGCAACCCGACAGCCGCGGCGAACTCAGCCGACCTTCGTCGCCGGCCGTTCCAGCTTGCGCGTGATCTCCGCATTGGCCTCGGCCAGCGCCGCGCGGATCTGCAGCAGATCGAGCGCCAACTCACGTTCGCGGCCTTCCAGCTCTTCCCACAACAGACACAGCTCCCGCGGCATCGGCTGCCGGGCGAGCAGCTGCGCCTTGCGGTGGCGATGCCAGCTCTTGATCTCGCCCTGGACGTCACCGAGTGCGGCGGCGACCATCATCTCCTGGCGGCGAAGTTGGGCGCGCAGGTCGAGCAGATCGGACAGGGAATCGACACGGTCCTGGAGACGAATCATGGCTACCTCGAAATCGCGAGAGCGGTTTTGACGGTGGCCGTGCCTGCAGGTCGCAGCGCGCCATCACGAACACGGGGCCCCGTTGCCGGTGCCACCCGCGTTCTGCGTATTAGTAGCACCAGCGATGTATCGAGTTTCGGCCACGGCCGGAACTTATCCGCAGAACGCAAGATCCGTGGGCATGGGACATCCGATGGCACCGTTCCCGCCCCGCCGGGCACCTCAGCGCTGGCCCGCTCCCGGGGCTGCACCCTACATTCCGCGCCATGCGACTCCTGCGCCTGTTCGCGGCCCTGCTCCTGACGCTGCTGCCGACCGCCTGCGGCAACCTGAACTTCTACTCCGAGGAAGAAGAAGCGAGCCTCGGAGCGCAGGCCTACGCCGAGGAGACCGGCAAGTACCCGCTGGTCACCCGCGGCAACGACTACGAGATGGTGCAGCGGGTCGGCCGCAAGATCGCCGAGGCATCCGGCAAGCCGTACCAGTGGGAGTTCAAGCTGCTGAAGGCCGACGACGTGCCCAACGCGTTCTGCCTGCCCGGCGGCAAGGTCGCGATCTACACCGGCATCCTGCCGATCACGCAGAACGAAGCGGGCCTCGCGGCGGTCATGGGCCACGAAGTCGCGCATGCGACCGAACGGCACGGCGGCAAGCGGATGACGCAAGGCAACATCGCCAACGTGCTGACGTCGGCACTCGGCGCCGGCCTGTCGTTGTCGGAGATGAGTCCGGACGTGCAGCAGGGTGTCATGAAGGCGTTCGCGATCGGCGCCCAGGTCGGCGTGCTGCTGCCCTACAGCCGCGACCACGAGACCGAAGCCGACGAGATCGGCATCCGCTACGCGATCCGCGCCGGCTACGACCCCTGGGAAGCGCCGAAGCTGTGGGAACGGATGGCCGCGCTCTCAGGTGATGGCGGCGGGCCGGCGTGGCTGTCGACCCATCCGGCGTCACTCGATCGCGCCGAGAACCTGAAGCAGAAGATCCCGCTGTATCTGGAGCAGGAGAAGGGCTGGAAGCCCAAGCAGCTGGCGCCGTCGGTGACCGGCGGCAACCGCTGAGTTTGCGGCCGGACGTCGACGTCGGGAACGGGGAGTTCGGTGGGTTGGCGACTGGGGCGCGGTTTCTTGGCAGCCTGACGCGGCTGCTGGCGCACACCCCCCGTCCGCTCCCCGATCCAAGATCCACGAGCCCTCGAATGAGACCGAACTCAGCTCCGCGACGGTGCCTGGCCGTCAGTTCCTTGGTGTTCGCTGGCATCGCCCTGCCAGCCCAGCAGTGGCTTCTGCACACCTTGCCAGCAGTGCCAGGCGCCGCATCCGTTGCGATCCACGATGTCGAAGGCTCGTCCCCCAACGACGTCTGGGTCGTCGGCTCCTACGTCGTCGCCAACTCGGGCGGCGCACTGCAGAACACGCTGGTCATGCACTGGGACGGGGCCGTCTGGTCCATCGTGCCAGCGCCGAATCCGGTCGGGCCCGGCGGCCCCTACAACGCGTACACGGCAGTGAAGGCGTTCGCCGCCAACGACGTCTGGATCGCCGGTTCGTGGCGAAATCTGGGTCTCAACTGGCTGCCGCAGAGTGATCTGTATGTCGCGCACTGGGACGGCGCGACCTGGACGCCCGTGGTCACCACCGCCGCCTCGCCGAACGGCAACGGTCACTGGATCGCCGACATCGTCGCCACCGGCCCCGCCGACGTGTGGTTCCTCGGTGCCGTCACCGCCTCGCGGATCCAGGCACTGGCCATGCACTGGGATGGCGCGAGCATGCAGATGCAGTTCGCGCCACCACCGGCCAACACGCCGATCGCCAATCTCGAACTTCGCTCGGGAGCCGCGATCGCACCCAACGATGTCTGGCTCGTCGGCGGCGGACCAAACTACCTGGGCACGGTTCCGTACCTGGTGCACAGCGACGGCACGACGATGACGGTGATCCCCGGCGCCACCAGCGGCAACATTTACGGGATGAGTTCGGTAGCGGCGTTGGCCGCCAACGACGTTTGGGTGCTCGGCGAAGAGCAGACCGGCAACAACCTGACGTTCCTGCTGTGGCGCTGGAACGGCACTGCCTGGACCCAAGCGCCGGCATGGGGTCCGGGCTTCTGGGGTCATACCCTGCATGCCGCCAACGGCAGCCTGTTCGCCGGCGGCCTCGGCGGTGTACTGCGCTGGGACGGAGTGGCCTGGGTCACCGACACGACGCTGCCGATGCTGCCGGCCCCATCCTCGGCGCGAGTGATGGGCAACGCCGGCAGCAGTCTCTTCGTCATCGCCGCGGCGGGCGGTGTGCCAGCAACGTGGCATCTGCTGGAACGACGCGCCGGCACACCGGCGACGGCGGTGCCGCGGACGCCTTGCGTGGGTATCGCACCGCCAAACAGCCTGCGTTCGATCGCCTTGCCGCGACCGGGCCAGCCGTGGTCGGTCGCCTGTGGCGATCCGGGCAATGCCGCGCAACTGACGCCCGGAGCAACCCAGTCGATCTGGGTCGCGTCGTGGTCGCCAGCATCCGGCCATCCGTGCGGGGTGCTGGCGCCGTGGGCGGGCTACAGCGGGCGACCGGCGGAGTTGCTGATCGACCCGTCGCCGGCCTCGGCAGCGGTGATCGACAGTCCGAGGGTCTGGAACGGACCGGCGTCGCCAGCGGTGCACAGCGTCCAGGTGCCGGCCGCGCCGGGTTTGATCGGCTTGTCGCTGTTCACCCAGGGCGCGCTGGTCGACCTCGGTGGTTCGCCGCCGCGGATCCTGCTGACCACCGCCGTCGACTTCACCGTCGGTTCGTGACGGCGGCCAGGCCAGAGGCCGATTGGCGAACGGCGCATCACCCGGCGCGCGCCTGCCGCAGTGCCGCGAACAGGCGCGCCAGCCGAAGTTCGTCGACGTACCCGGGTTGCCGTTCGACGCCGGCGGTCACGTCGATCCCCCACGGCCGCCGCTGCAACACCAATGGCAGGTTCTCGGGCGTGATGGCGCCGCGCAAGAACACGAACGGCGGCGGCACGACCTGCAGTCGGGTCCATGGACACGGGCCGGCATCGTCGAGACCACCGGCATCGTAGAGTGCCGGCTGGAGCAGACTCGGCGGAGTCGAGAGCCGCGGCAGCTTCGGCTGCTGCCGATCGATGGCGTGCACGCGATAGACGACCAGCCCCTCGAGCTCGAGGAAGCGACAGAACGCCTCATCGACGCCGTGCGGTTGCACATGGTAGATCGCGGTCTCGGTGCACACGCGCAGCACGTCGCTGGTGGCGGGTTTGACGAACACCACGACCGCATGCGCCAGATCCTGGACCTGTTCGGCGACGCCGCGCATCTCGTCGATCGTCGCCGACCGCGGCAGACCCGGCGTCGCGACACAGCCGATGTGCGTCGCGCCGAGGTCGACGCAGCGCCGCGCCTGGGTCGCCAGGCGCAGGCCACAGATCTTGACGCGCGTGCGCTCGGGGACGAGCGGCGGTGACGGTTCACCGGACATCACGCAGAACAGTAACCCACGGCAATGGCGGCGGGGCGATTCGACGCGGCGCCGGGTCCGGCCGCGGCGCCTGCGCCTGGTCACTTGAGCCCTGGTCTCACGGCGAGGATCGCCGTGGCAGCGACCAGACCGCAGACCGTCGCAGACCGGGATCGGTCACCGGCCCGAAAACGAGCCTGGGAGACAAGCCATGCACGCCGCATCCGATCGCCGCCTTCGCGAACACGGGTTCACCTTGACCTCGACGCTGCTCACGTTGACCGCGGTCGGCGTCGTCGCCGGCGCCACGGTGCCACGACTGGTCGGCCGCGAACGGCGCCAGCAGGAAGCGTTGGCGATCGCGGTGCTGAAGAAACTGTGTTCGGCGCAGCAGCAGTTCCAGGCGGCGGCGATCGTCGATGCCGATCTCGACGGTCGCGGTGAGTACGCGACGCTGGGCGAACTGGTCGGCCAGGACAGGCTGCGCCACGACGACCACAAGTTGGCCCCACCGTTGGCGCCGCCTGAACTGCGCAAGGTCGACGTCGACGGCATCGCCGAGGTCGGCCACTGGCGCATCTGCCTGTGGTTGCCGGACAGCCTCGGCACCGGCACGACCGGTCGCCCCGGGGCGGCGCAGGTGGACGCCGGACTCGCGACCTCGCACTGGACCGCCGCGGCCTGGCCGATCGATCGCCGCATCAGCGGACTGCCGACGTTCTTCGTCAACCAGACTGGCGAACTGCGCCGTTCGGACGATGCGCAGTACTCGGGCGAACAGGCGCCGTTCGCCGGCGCCGCGATGCTCGGGGTCGATGCCAACCAGGTCGACGGGCCGCGACTGGCGCGTGGGCCGGGAGCCGACGGCTGCGTCTGGCTGCCAGTCTGGTGAACGGCGCCGCCTCAGGCAGGCGAGCCGTGTTGTGGGATCGTCAAGAAACGATCAGGAATCAGCCAAGGTTGCTGGCTGCCGCCGCGAGCACCGCTGACCGGCACCGCAGACGCCGCGGGACTGGCTACCTTGGCCGATATGGCGTCATCGAACGTCGTCTTCCGTATGGCGGCGGCACTCGCCGGAGTCCTCGCGCTGGCGTTGCCCGCGCAGCAGCCAATCGACGAACTGGTCGCCGGCGGTTTCACGCAGCCGGTCGGTGTCTGCCCAGACGCCAACGGCCTGGTCTACGTGCTCGAACGACGAGGCACCGTCCAAGTGCTCGAGAACGGTGTGCGCCTGGCGACTCCGCTGCTCGACATCCGCGATGAAGTCGGCAACTGGCGTGACTTCGGGATGCTCGGCTTCGCGCTGGATCCGGGATTCGCCGCCAACGGCCACTTCTACGTCGCCTACGTCGTCGACCGGCACCACCTGCGCTTCTTCGGCACCGCCGCCTACGACCCGCTCGCCGACGAGTACTTTGCGCCGACCATCGTCCGGGTCACGCGGTTCACCACCGATCCGACGAGCGGCGGCCGCCGCGCGCTGCCGGGCAGTCGCCAGGTGCTGCTCGGCGAGACGGCGGCGACCGGGGCCCCATTGACCTACACGTCGCATGGCGCCTGCGCCCTGACGTTCGGCCGCGACGGCACCCTGCTGGTGGGCATCGGCGACGGCGCCAGCCACGTCGGCGCCGACGTCGGATCCGCACCGGAGACCTGGTGGCAACAGGCGCTGGCCGACGGCATCCTGACCGCGGCCACCAACGTCGGCGCGTTCCGCGCCCAGCAGATCGACGCGCTGAGCGGCAAGCTGTTGCGGCTGGATCCCGCCACCGGCGACGGCGTGCCCGGCAATCCGTTCTTCGACGCCGCCAATCCGCGGTCGGCGCGTTCCCGCGTGTTCGCACTCGGCCTGCGCAATCCATGCCGACTGACGCTGCGCCCGGGCACCGGCAGCGCCGATCGGACGCTGGGCCGCCCCGGCTCGATCTATGTCGGCGACGTCGGGCACACCTCGTATGAGGAACTGAACGTCGTCACCCAGGCCGGTCAGAACTGCGGCTGGCCGCTCTATCAGGGCCTGGGCTCCGACCCGGCATTCGGCGCGGCGATTGTCGCCAACCGCTTTGCCCCCAACCCGCTGGCCGGAGGCAGTTGCGCGGCGTGGTTCCGGTTCCAGGATCTGCTGCAGCAGCCGCGCAGCGATCACGCCGAGTTCTTCCCCAACCCGTGCAATCCGGCGCTGGCGATCCCGTCGTCGACGCCGACCTTCGTCCATGCGCTGCCGGTGCTCGACTGGCGGCACGGAGTTGCCCAGGCGCGCGTGCCGGTGTTCGTCGGCCTCAACCCCGACTTCGTGTCGATCGGCTCGCCAGGCTCCGGCGTCCTCGGCACGCCGTTCGAAGGCAACGCCTCGATCGCCGGCACCTGGCATTCGGGCATCGGCCTGCCGGCGAGCCACGGCACCAGCTACTTCCACGCCGACTTTGGCGGCAACTGGCTCCGGCGCCTGCGCCTGGACCAGAACGACCGGCTGCTGGAAGTGCACGACTTCGCGACCATCGGCTCACCGATCGCGCTGGCCGAACACCCCATCGATCATGCGTTGTGGTACGTCTCGTACTCGGCGCAACAGGTGCGGCGGCTGCGCTTCATCCTCGAGCCACCGCCGACGGCGATCCCGACGGCGAGCGTGCAACATGGACCGAGCACGCTGGAAGTGCAGTTCGACGCCCGCGCCTCGAGCGATCCAGCCGGCCAGCCCCTGCGCTACGAATGGGATCTCGGCGACGGTCGCCGTCCGAACTGGCCGCAGTTCAGCCACAAATTCACCGGCCCCGGCACCCCGACGACCGTAGCGGTGACGCTGACTGCCATCGACACCGCTGGCGCGCGGCACGCCGCCACGCTGCCGATCGCGCTCGACAACACCCCGCCGCAGATCCGGCTGGCCGCGGCCAGCAGCGGTGGCCTCTACTCACTGACCGGGCCGACGACCGTGCCGCTGCAGGCAACCGTCAGCGATCGCGAACATGCCGCCGGCCAGCTGACCTGGGCGTGGCGGACCGCGCTGCTGCACGGCAACCACCGGCACGACGAACCGGTCGATTCGCGGCCGAGCACCTCGGCGACGTTGTCGCCGACCCCGCGCGATGGCGAGTTCTACGCCTGGCAGGTCACCTTGACCGTCACCGACGCCGGCGGGCTCTCGAGCTCGGCGACGGCGTGGTGGTTTCCGGACACGACTGCCGCCAACACCGCCATCGTCCTGACCGGACCGACCGGCGGGGATCGGTTCGACCTCGGTCAGCCGATCGACCTGACCACGCTGAGCACCGGCGCCGTGCAACGCGTCGATTGGTACGGCAACGGCCGCCGGCTCGCCACTGCGACGGCCCCACCGTTCTCGGCCCTCTGGACGCCCGAGGAGCCGGGCAACCACACGATCACCGCGATCGCGATCGGCGCCGACGGCACCAGCAGCGGCAGTCGCGGTTCGACCATCGCGGTGACCGCGCCCCGGACGTCGTTCGCCCGGCTGAGCCAGGGCGATGCCGATGGTGCCCAGCCCTGGCAGCCAGGTGGCGTGATGGACCTCGGCAACCGCGTGTTGTCCCTGGGCAACGATGTGGCACCGACCATCACCGGTCTGCGCTTTCGCGACCTCGCCGTTCCCGCCCGCGCGCGCCTGCTCGCGGCGCGTGTCGAATTCACCGCGGCAGCCGACGACACGGGACCGGCGACGCTGCAGCTCGCCGTCGAGAACACGTCTGCCCCGGCCGTCCTGCAACCCGGCATCGACGATCTCCGGCGCCGGACGCTCGGGCCGGCCGTGACCTGGCAACCGGGACCGTGGACCCGACTGCAATCCGGCCCTGAACAGCGAACACCCGACCTGGTCAGCGTGCTGCAGCCGTTGGTCACCAGCGACAAGTGGAACGGCACCACCTTGCTCGCGCTGACCGGCACCGGACGACGACAAGCCTTCGCGTGGGATGGCAACGCACCGGTCGCGGCGCTGCTGACGGTCACCTGGTTGCCGCCACCGCCAGCACCGCTGGTGCTCGCGGTCACCGCGGGACCCGACGACGCCAGTGAAGGCCTGGCGACCGGCATTGCCACCAACCTGCCGACGACGTTGCCGCTGGGTCGTTCGCCGACGGAAGCGCAGCTGGTCGGCCTGCGATGGGCGCTGCCGGTGCCCCGCGCCGCCCGGATCCGCCAGGCGCGGGTCCGGTTCGTCGCCGCCGGGACCGACGCCACGCTGGTCGCGTTCACGCTGCAGTCGCAGGTGACCGACAACGCGCTGCCGTTCGTCAACACCCGCTATGGGCTCGCGCTGCGCCCACGGTCGACGACTTCGGCCACCTGGAGCCCGGGACCCTGGAATGCCGGCGACTCGGGCCCCGCACAGACCAGCACCGACATCGCGGCGCTGCTGCAGGAACGGGTCGACAGCCCCGGCTGGCAACCGGGCAACAGCGTCGTGGTGTTCGTGCGCGCCACCAGCGGCAGCCGGCTGGCCCGCGCGTTCGACGGCGGTGCCGGCGCTGCGCCGGTGCTGTTGCTCGAGTACGACGCCCCCGGCAAACCGTGAACGTGGTCTTCATCGATTCCTGACCGGCGCCTCGCGGAACGGCAACGCGGCGGCGGATCCTCGCGATCATGCGAAACCCGAAGTGTTCCCCATGGTCCCTGTTCCTTGCCACCGCACTGCTCGCCGGCAACGCGTTCGCGCAGTTCACGCCGGGCAATCTGGTCGTCGTGCGCGTCGGTGACGGCTCCGGCCCGCTGGTCAGCGGCGTCGCCGCCGCGGTGTTCCTCGACGAATACGATCTCACCGGCGCCCTGGTGCAATCGCTGGCCCTGCCGACGGCGGTCAACGGCGCCAACCGGGCGTTCGTGAACTCCGGTACGGCCACCTCCGAAGGCCACCTGAACCTGTCGACCGATTGCCGTTGGCTGGTCCAGGCCGGCTATGACGCCGCGCCAGCCACTCCCGGCATCGTGGCGACCACGGCGGCGACGGTGGCGCGGGTCATCGCGCGGACCGACGTGCAGACCGGCGCCGTCGACACGACGACCACGATCAACAACGCCTACTCCGCCAACAACATCCGCAGCGCCGCCACCGAGGATGGCTCGCAGTTCTGGGTCGCTGGCGCCAACAGCGGCATCGGCCTGGTGCCGTTCGGCGGCACCATGTCGACCGCGCTGACCACCGGGCTGCCGACCAACAACCGCGTGGTGACGATCCAGGGTGGGCAACTGTGGAGCTCGGCCGCCAGCGGCGCCTTCCAGGGCATCAGCGCCGTGGGCTCGGGCGTGCCGACGACCACGCCGCAGAGCACCGTGCTGCTGCCTGGTTTCCCGACCTCGTCGGGTCCTTCGGCCTACGATCACTTCTTCGCCGACGGCAACACGCTCTACGTCGCCGACGACCGCACCAACGGTTCCGGCGGCATCCAGAAGTGGACGTTCGATGGCACCAACTGGACCCTGCAGTACACGCTGAGCCCGAACGCCACGACCGGCTGTCGCGGTGTGACCGGCACGGTCAGCGGCGGCGTCGCCACCCTGTTCGCGACCGCCAACAGCACCGACATCGTCCGCGTCGTCGACCTCGGCGCCGGTTCGGCATTCACGACCCTGGCGTCGGCCGGCGTCAACACGGCGCTGCGCGGCATCCGCTTGTTGCCCGGCAGCATCGTCCGGCAGGCGCATGCGTGCGGCTCGGCGACGATCCACACGACCGGTTCGCCGACGATCGGCAACACCCTGACGGCGACGCTCGGCGGCGTTGGCCCGGTCGCGTTCGTCGGCCTCGACTTCGTGCTCGTCGCCTCGCCGTTCTGCGGCACCTGCACGATCGGCCACCTGTGGTCGAACGCGAACTTCGGCAGCAGCTTCGCGCTGACCGTGCCCGGCAACCCGGCCTTCCTCGGCGCGGTGGTCGGCATCCAGGGCGCCGACTTCTTCGCCGCCGGTGGCTGTGCCACTCCGCAGCTGGCGTTGACCGACACGCTCGTCGTCACCGTCGGCGGCTGTCGGTAGGCGGACGCCAGCGCGCTGCGCCGGTTGCGGCGCTGGGCGCCGTGCTCGACCCTGCGGGTCTCACCTGTCGCGCGCCACACGCTGCGCGGCGCGCAAGCTGCGCAGCAACAGCAGCAACGACAGGCCAACAGCCAGCAGCAACCACTGATCTGGGACGTTGTCGGTCATCGGTGCGCCAGCCATCCTCGCCGACCCCGCGAGGCGAACACCAACGCGCCGTGAAGATCCGCGCCGACCGGCGAGCGCCGACGGCGATCTGCCTGCCGCTCTGGTGAACGCCCGGCTCAGACCTTGCGCAGTGCGAACGCGAGGTCGGCTCCGGCGCCGCTGCCGACCTTGCCGTTGCCCTGATGCATGCCCGCCGGCACCGGGCCGAACGTCAGTTGCGCCGCCAGCACCTGATCCTGCACGTAGGCCGCGTGCAATTGCAGTGCGGCCACCGTCGCCGCATCGGCGGTGACCACCAGTTCGATCCGGTCGCTGACGTGCAGACCGCTGTCCTTGCGCTGCTGCTGCACCAGCCGGACGAAGTCGCGGGCGGCGCCTTCGGCCTCCAGCTCGGGCGTCACCGCGGTGTCGAGGACGACGACCGCATCGTTGGTCGACAGTCCGGCGCAGGTGATGCCGTCCTTGGCGACCAGCTTCAGCTCGAATTCGCCGGCTTCCAGTTCGACCCCGGCGATCGCCGCGCGACCACCGGGCAACAACTGCCAGGCGCCGCTGCGCGTCGCCGCCAGCACGTCCTTCATCTTCGGCCCGAGCTTGGGCCCGAGGTTCTTGGCATCGATCTGCAATCGGAAGCTGGCGAACGACTCGATCGCGTCGGCGATCACCACCTGCTTGACGTTCAGTTCGTCCTGAAGCAGATGCGCGTGCTCCTTCAACGACGCGGCGGCGCCGCCGGCCAACGTCAGCTTCGGCAGCGGCAACCGCGTGCGCAGCTTCTTGCTCTCACGCAGCGACAGGCCGACCGAACAGGCATCGCGAACGCGGTCCATCGCGGCGACCAAGGTCGGATCCTGCGGCAGGTCCGCGGCGTTCGGCCAGCTCTGCAGATGCACCGATCGCTCGCCGGTCAGCCCGCGGAACACCGTCTCGGTCAGCATCGGCAGCAGCGGCGCCGCCACCCGGCAGAGCACCTGCAGGCAGGTGAACAGCGTGTCGTACGCATCCTGCCGATCGGCCACCGACGTCTCGCCCCAGAAGCGCGGCCGGCTGCGGCGGATGTACCAGTTGTTCAGCGCGTCGAGGTAGTCCTTGGTCACCTGGCAGGCACCGGCGAGGTCGTAGGCATCCATCGCCTGCTGCACCGCCGCCACCAGTTCGCGCGTCTTGGCCAGCGCATAGCGGTCGAGCTGCGCCTGCTGGTCGGTGCGGAACCGTGCGCGGACGCCATCGACGTTGCCATAGAGCGTGAAGAAGTAATACGCATTCCAGATCGGATTGAGGACCAGCCGGACGATCTCGCTGATCTGCTTGCCCTCCTTGTCGATCTGCAGGTCGAGCCCGCGCAGGATCGGCGAACTCATCAGGAACCAGCGCAGCGCATCGCTGCCGGTGGTCGCGAACAGTTTCTCCGGATCCGGGTAGTTCTTCAGCGACTTGCTGAGCTTGTGGCCGTTCTCGTCGAGCACGACGCCGTGGCAGATGCAGTTGCGGAACGGCGGCTTGTCGAACAGCGCGGTCGCCAGCACCACCAGCGTGTAGAACCAGCCACGCGTCTGGGCGACGTACTCGACGATGAAGTCGGCCGGGAAGTGGTTCTCGAACCACTCCTTGTTGGCGAACGGATAGTGCACCTGCGCGAACGGCATCGAACCGGACTCGAACCAGCAGTCGAGCACCTCGGGCACCCGCCGCATCATCGACCTGCCGGTCGGATCGTCGGGGTTTCTGCGCACCAGCTGGTCGATCGCCGGCCGGTGCAGATCGGTGACCCGGACGCCGAAGTCGCGTTCGAGCTCGGCGATGCTGCCGTAGACATCGACACGCGGATACTTCGGGTCATCGCTCTTCCAGACCGGGATCGGCGAGCCCCAGAAGCGGTTGCGCGAGATCGACCAGTCGCGGGCGTTCTCCAGCCACTTGCCGAACTGGCCGTCGCGGACCCGTTCGGGGATCCAGCGGATCTGCTGATTCACCGCCAGCATCCGGTCCTTGATCGCGGTGACCTTGACGAACCAGGCGCCGGCGATCGCCTTGTAGATCAGCGGCTCGCGCGTCCGCCAGCAGTGCGGGTACTCGTGCGTGATGGTGACATGGCGCAGCAAGGCGCCGCGCTCCTTCAGCAGCTTGATGATGTCCTTGTTGGCATCGAACACCAGGGTGCCCTGCCACTCGGGAACCTCCGCCGTGTAGCGGCCGCGATCGTCGACCGGACAGACGAGCTGGATGCCGTTCTGTTCGCAGACCTTCTGGTCGTCTTCGCCGAACCCCGGCGCCATGTGCACGATGCCGGTGCCGGTGGTCGTGTCGACGAACGCGCCGCTCAGCACGCGGAACGACTGCGGATGGTCCTTGAAGTACGGGAACAGCGGCTCATAGGTGCGCCCGACCAGGTCCTTGCCCTTGCAGGTCGCGACGACCTCGTAACCGGCGAGTTCCTTCTCGTACTCGGTCAGCGTCGCGACGCCGAGCAGGAACAGCCGGCCCTCCCGGCGGACGATCGCGTAGTCGATGTCCGGTCCCACCGCCAGCGCCAGATTGCTCGGCAGGGTCCACGGCGTCGTCGTCCAGACCAGCGCCTCGATCGGCCCGGCGTCGCCTGTTCGCGGGTGCAGTCGGAACGCGACGGTGATCGCCGGGTCCTGCCGCGGCCTGGTCGCGTCGTCCATCCGCATCTCGTGGTTGCTGACCGGCGTCTGCATCGCCCACGAGTACGGCATCACCTTGTGCCCCTCGTAGATCAGCCCCTTGCGCCAAAGCTCGGCGAACGCCCACAGCACGCTCTCCATGTAGGAGAGGTCCATGGTCTTGTAGTCGCGATCGAAGTCGACCCAGCGCGCCTGGCGCGTGACGTAGGTCCGCCACTCCTTGGTGTAGCGCAGCACCGAGGTCCTGCAGGCGTCGTTGTACTTGTCGACGCCGAACGCGATCACCGCTTCGCGGCCACTGATGCCCAGCTGCTTCTCCGCCTCCATCTCGGCCGGCAGGCCGTGGCAGTCCCAGCCGAATCGCCGTTCGACCTTGCGGCCGCGCATGGTCTGGTAGCGCGGCACGACATCCTTGACGTAGCCGGTCAGCAGGTGCCCGTAGTGCGGCAGACCGTTGGCGAACGGCGGGCCGTCGTAGAACACGTATTCGTTGCTGCCGTTCGCACCGGCGGCGCGCGCATCGATCGAGGTCTGGAATGTCTGGTCCTGCTGCCAGTACTGCAGGATCGCGGTCTCGAGGGCCGGGTAGTCGGCTTGCGGAGCGACGTCGGGGTAGTGCTTTTGCGCCGGCTGGTTCATGCGTTGGTTGCAGTCTCGGCACGGCGGGCCGATTTGCAACGGAACGGTCGCTGGCGGGTCCGATCACCCCGCCGCCGGGCTGCCGACACCGCTCGCCAGGCTGACGAGTCAGCGCCTATGCTGCCAGACCATGCAACGATGCCGTCGCCGCGCTTCGGTGCTCGCCCTCCTGGTCAGCTTCAGTTCGGATCTCCTGGGTCAGGCTGCCGCGGTGACACCGTCACCAGCGCCGACGCCGCGATGCCGACTGCTCGTCTTCGGCGATCCGAGCGAATCCAGCCCACCGCAGCAGCTGGCGCTGATGGAACGGTCGATCGCCGGCGTGGCGGCGGCGTTCGCCGCTCGCGGCTTCGAGGTGGACCTGGTGCCAACCGACGATCTGAGTGCCAGCGTCGTCCGCGAGCGCTTTGCCGAGTACGAACGCACGCTGACCAGCGCCGACACGTTCGTCCTCTACACCCACGGCCACGGCGGACCATTCGGCACGTTCTTCGCCGCCTGGCCCCAGTACGCCGAACGGATCCTGGCGCTGCCCGCACGCCAGGTGATCGTGCTGTCGATGTCGTGCCAGGCGGGCGGGCTGACGGACCGGCTGCTCACCCGCAAGGCGAAGTGGGAAGGCCGTGCTGCGGCGGGCCGCAGCCTCGTCGTGCTGACCCCGGTCGATGCCAGCCAGAACGCCGGCCCGTCGCCGGAGCCCGGCATCGGCAATCCGTTCACGCACGCGGTGATCACGGCGTTGCAGGGCGACGCCGACGGCTGCTCGGGCCGCGAACGCAACGGCCGCATCGAGCTGCAGGAACTCGTCGACCACGTGCGCACCGTCACGCGCGCGAAGAGTCGCGACCAAAGCTATCGGCCGCAGTTCGCCGGGGAGTTTCCGGTCGAGGCGGTGCTCGCCAACGTGACGCAGAATGCCACGGCACCGAACCGCACGCCGGAAGCGACCACGCCGGGACTCGCGCCGGCCGAACTGCCACGGCCCGCTGCCCTGCGCACGCTGACCGCCTGGAAGCTCGAGTCGCAGGTGCTCGGCGAACGCCGCCGCGTGTTCGTCGCGCCGCCACCGGGTTACGACGCGAACGCGACGGCGCGCTATCCGGTGCTGTATCTGTTGGACGGCGGTATCGACGAGGATCTGGTGCACGTCGTCGAGGCCGTCCATGCCGGCTGCACGTGGGACGTGCTGACGCCGATGTTCGTCGTCGGCATCGAGAACACCGACCGGCGCCGCGATTTGACCGAGCCGACCGAAGTCGATGCGGAACGCGCAGCCGCGCCGCGTGCCGGCGGGGCGGCCCGCTTCCGCGAGTTCCTGCGGACGGAATTGATGCCGGCGGTGCGCGCGCGCTTCCCCACCGACGGCCGCGACGCGCTCCTCGGCGAGTCGCTGGCCGGCCTGTTCGTCGCGACGACGCTGATCGAAGCGCCCGAGCTGTTCGACGACTACATCGCGTTGAGCCCGAGCCTCCACTGGAACGGTCGGGCCGCGGTGCGCCGCACCCGCGAGCGTCTGTCGGCGCTGGCCGACGTGAAAGCGAACGTGTATCTCGCGACGGCCGACGAAAGCGACATCGTCGGCGCGGTCGAGGAGTTCGTGGCCGTGCTGCGCGCGCAGCTCCCGGCGGGGATTGCGCTCGAGTACCATCCGATACCCACGGAGTTCCACGACACGGTGTTCCGGGCCGCTGCGCCGCGTGCGCTGCGCCGGCTGTTCGGACGCCGCAATTGAGTCCCGCCGCCCTGCGGATGTTCGTCTTGGCGCCGGGCTGCAGCACGCCGCCCCCGGCGGAACCACCCCCGGCAAGGCCGGTGGTCCGGGCGTGCGGCTCACGGCCGAGGACATCGACACGGACAACGGCCGCTGTTGAATCAGCTCGTGACGCTGCTGCCGGCTGCCGAGGCTGCGCGCACATCGCTCATCCGCTCGTCCCGAGCGCCGTTGTGCCGTGACCGTCGCGAGAGCGTCGCGGACTGGCGCGGACTCGTTTGCCGCCGCCAACCCGGTGTCCTGGTCTTCGCCGAGGACCTCTCGGAGGAGGTCATGGTGTGCGACCAGGTGCGTCGGCTCGATTACCGGTACGATCGCGTGGCGACGCCGCCAGCCCGGGGCTTCCTGCGGCACATCTACCGGCGTCGCCTCTGAGTTCGTGCCGCCGGCCCGTTATGCTCTGGCCTTCGAGACCCGCACTACCGGAGCGTGGACATGCAGGCCGACACCTCGCCGCCGGACCGGCGGCCGACCGAACGTCGCCGTCCCGGCAACATCACCGACGCGATCCATCGCTGGCAGCACGGCGAAGCCGATGTCGACGACGCCGCCTACGCCATCGTCCACGAGGAACTGCGCCGGGTCGCCATCGCGGCGTGTCGCGGCCGCAACCCGACCGGGGTCACACCGACCGACCTGGTGCACGACCTGTGGTTGCGGCTGCAGCGCCAGGACGGCGGGCCGAAGTGGCCGAGTCGACGACACTTCTATGCTGCGGCGGCAACGGCGATGCGCCGGCTGTTGATCGACGAACGCCGTCGACGGCAGACCAGGAAGCGCCGCGCGGTCGGCGAACGGATCGAACTCGAGCACCTGGCCGCGGTCTATGACGAGGCCCAGGTCGACGTGCTGGCCACCAACGAGGCCTTGGCCAGACTGGCCCAGCGGGCCCCGCTGTGTGCCGAAGTCGCCGAGTTGCGGATCTTCCTGTGGCTGACGCACGAAGAGATCGGCGCCGCGCTCGGCCTGACGCGCCGGCAGGTGGATCGTCACTGGGCCCTGGCGCGTCAGAGCCTGAGCCGCACGTTGGGCGGCGATTGACATGGCCGCTGTTCCCGAACCCGGGCTGCAGGAACTGCTCGGCCACGCGCTGACGCTGCCCGAGTCGGAACAGACACGGTACCTCGAACAACACTGCCGAGACCCACGGCTGCTCGAATTGGCGCTGGCGTGGCTGCGCGACACTCACAGCGCCGGCCCCGGTCCGTTCCCGACCCGCGGTGCAATCACGTCGGCATTGTGCCGCGCGTTCACGATCGACGACTCGGTGGCCATCGATGGTTTCGTGCTGGAGCGACAGATCGGCGTCGGCGGCATGAGCCTCGTCTGGCAGGCACGGCAGCTGCACCCACCTCGCGACGTGGCCATCAAGTTCCTGGCCTTCGCGCCGGAGGACCGCGCGGCGCTGCGCCGATTCGAACGCGAACAGGAGCTCCTGGCCAGGCTGCATCATCCGGGCATCGCCCAGATCCATGCGTCCGGCATCGTCCACCATCGCGGGCGCCCGCTGCCGTGGTTTGCCATGGAACTGGTCACCGGCAAGGGCGACCTGCGAGCCGCCGCCCCGAAGATCGCACCGACCCCGGCGGCGCGGGTCGACCTGTTCTTGCAGGTGTGTGAGGCGATCCAATACGGGCACCAGCAGGGAGTCCTGCACCGCGACCTGAAACCGGGCAACCTGCTGGTCGACGATGCCGGTCGGGTGCGGGTGATCGACTTCGGCATCTCCCGGGTCGTCGCGAGTGCACCCGGCGATGACCCGCCGAACGAAGTCGTGGGCACGCCGTCCTACATGGCCCCGGAGAGCCTCACGGATCCGGGCAACGCCGACACCCGGGCCGATGTCTACGCGCTCGGCATCGTGCTCTTCGAGCTGTTGACCGAGCGGATGCCGGCACTGCCCGACAACGCCGAGCAGCGACCGACGATCCTGGCTGCGGCCCTGCGCCTGGCCCCACTGCGGCCGCCCGCCGAGTTCGCGTGGGTCGTTGCCAAAGCCTGCGCCCCGAGGCCCGATGACCGCTACGCCAGCGTGTCCGAACTCGCCGCCGACGCCCGGCGCGCCCGCGACGGGGATCCGACCCATGCCAGGCCATTGTCCTTCGCTGGCGCGGTCACGCGCTGGCTGTTGCGACGCCGGCGCCAACTGGCCGTCGCCGGGACCCTGTGCCTGCTGGCGGTCATGGCTGGAGCGTTGGCGTTGGCGGGCGAACGCCGCACGCGCGAACGCGACTCGGTCACCGCGTTGCTGCAGACCTTCGTCGGTGGACTGGAGCTCGAGACGCGCGTGCTGGATCGCCAGACGGGCACGACCCTCGCCCAGGTGTTGTCCGATCGGCTGGCGACCCTCGCGATCGAGGATCCGGGCACCCAGGCGAAGTTGCAGCTGATGCTCGGTCGCGTCCACCTCAGCATGGGCGACGCGGGTGTTGCCCAGGTACACCTGGAGGCCGCGCGGCGACACGCGCCGGCAACGGACCCGACGCGGCTGCACGCGCTCACACTGCTTGGGGAATGCCAGTGGTGCCTCGGCGACACCCGGGCGGCCGAACAGCACTTCCGGACGGCGTTGTCGCAAACGGGAATCGCCCGGCCAGAGGACCTGGTGGCCGCGACGGTCGGCCTTGCCGACCTGCTGATCCAACAGGCGCGCACCATGGAAGCCGCAGTGCTGCTGCAGCCACTGCAGAACGCGCCAACCAGTGGTTCAGCGCCCGATCGCCATGACCTTGCCCGCATCCTGGGGGTCGCCGGCCGCCTGGCGCTGCAGCAGGGCGCCTTGGACGCTGCCGATCGCCACTTCGCCGCCGGCCTGGTGATCGTTGGCGATCGCGGTGAGCCGGCGCCGCTCGCGTTGCGCCTCCGTTGCGACCGTTTCGCGATCATGGTCCTGCGTGGCGACCACGCCGGCGCGGCGCAAGCCATCGAGTCCCTGCTCCCCGCCATGGAGCAGGCGTACGGCCACGACCACTGGGCGACCCTGCAACTGCTCGCGAACGATGCCGAACGCACGCGGCGCCTGGGTCGGCGCGACGACACGACAGCACGCTGCGAACGGGTCCTGCAGCATCGCGGCGCGACACATGCGCATGCCAACGCAGCCGTGCTGCAGGCCGCCAACACCCTGGCCGTGCAGCAGGTGGAGAGCGGGTGCCCGGAAGATGCCCTCGCGACCTGTCGTGCGGCGCTGGGCAACACGGCGCCGGACTGGCAGCATGCCACCACGATGCAGGCGCATCTCACCGAAACGCTTGCCGCGGCCCGCATCCTGCAATTCGACTTCACCGAAGCAACGCGGCTGCTGCGTCCGCTGCTGGCCTGGTGCGAGCAACGCCTCGGCGCCGACGCGGCGACGACTTGCGCCGTCCGCTCCAAGCTGGTGCTGGCCGTCCGTGGCGACGGCAAGCTGGCCGAGGCACTCGATCTTGCCCGCCGCAACGTCGCGGCGTTCGCGGGCACCGGCCAAACCGACAACGAACCCGCGCAAACGGCGCGCTTGACCGTCTGCGTGCTGCGGGCGCGCCTGCGAACGGACCTGGCTGCCGCCGAGGCCGACGCCCGGGACCTGCAGAACGCACCCCCGGTCTGGGCACGGCTCGATCCGGTGGTTCGCACTGGCTGCCTTGCCGAAGTGCTGCTCGCCCAAGAGCAGTTCACGGCTGCCGCCGAACTCGGCGAAGCGGCGCTGACGGCAGCCGAGGCGCTCGTCGACGAGCCGCTGGCCAGCGTCGCACCGCTGGCCATCCTCGGCCGTTGTCTCTGTGCCACCGGCGAGCGCGCGCGCGGCCTGGCGCTGCTGCACGATGCGCTGGCGGTCGTGTCGGCGAATGCCGATCCGCGAGATCCACGCGTCGCCCTGGTGCGCGAACAGCTGGCCGCCGCCGAGCGCGACGGCCGCTGATGCGCGTGCCTACCGGAGCCCGAAGACCAGCTTGTTGGCGTTGGTCGAACGGGTACTCGGATTGCCGCTGGGATCCAGCGACAACACGATGCCCTGGGTCCAGGCCACCGCGTCCATCCAACCACCTGCGTCCGGGGCAAGTCCCAGCGGCAGCGTCGTGCCCCCACTGGTCCAGGTCGATGCGGGCGCCACGGCCGTGGCGAGGATGTTCGGCACCGCAATGCTCTGCAGACAACCGGACGCTCCGAACGGCAACGGCACACCAGGGGTGATGGCCTGGAAGTCGATCAGGACCGCTGCCAGCAGCGTGCCGACCGGCAGCGCGTTCATCGTGTGCGTGAGCGAGAACGCCGAACCGGCGCCGAGGATCGGCCGGATGTCCGGAGCCAACGTGATCCCGGCACCGGTGCCTTCTGGCGTCGTCGTGAACGGCACCTCGTGCGACAGATCGCGGCTGCCACCGTCGATCGCCGGGACCGTCGTACTGCCGCCGCGACTGAACCCGCTGATGACCACGGCCCCCTGCATGCCATTGATCTGGCCGTAGCGCATCTCGATCTGGCCGTTCTCGAACAGGGCGCATTGCATGGTGTTGACGCTGACACCCGACGCGGCCACGGCGAACTCGCCGACTTCGAGCCAGGTCACATGGGTGACGCCGTTGCCGACACCACCGCTCGAGTCCGTCTGCACATACAACCCGGACGCGGGGTGCGTGGTCACGTTGCGGCCAGCGTGCAGGTCGCGCCAGGCCATGCACACCCGGGCCATCTGCTGGAGGAACCCACTCGGCGTCGGGGTCAGATCCGGCGCGGTGTTGGCGCCCAGCCAGACGAAACCGTTCGTGCTGCACGAGAACTGCGTCGTCGTGCCGCCTGGGAACGCGAACGTGAAGCCCGGCGTCTCGGCCACCACGACGTCGTCGCCGACCGAGCGCGGACCGCCGCCAAGGGCCGTCGCGGACAGGTCAGGGGTGTCGAGCCGCCGAGCACGGTGTACGTCGTGGGGTTGGTCGGGTTGTCCGGCAGCAGGCGCAGACTCTTGCCCGGGTAGCCGCGCAGATCGAACGTGTCGCCGATGTAGTTCCAGAGCTGGTAGAACGACTGGGCCTGCGCGCCACACCCGGCACCGCGGCGCTCGACCCACGCGCCGTGCGGCCGTTCGTAGCCGGCAAGATCCGCGAGCCCGAGGGTGACGACCGGTGCAAACGGGCTGACCGTCCCGATCGGCCCGATCGGCCCCGCGACCCGCGTCGCGCGATGCAGCGTACCGGTGCTGGCCGTGGCTGCGGCCGGCAACCCAGTGGCCGGCACCGGAACGGCTGGCAGGGTCAGCTCGATCAACAGGTCGATGCCGGAGTTCGGGTCGTAGGTGAACACCGCGCCGATGCCGCGCAGATCGATGTCGACCATGTCGTCATTGGTCCAGCCGCCGCTGATCGGCAGCACCTGGATGTCGAACGGCGCACTGAGCGGGCCCATGGCACCACGATTGGCCGCAAACGTCGCCACCGCGGTACTCCAGTCGGTAGCCGCCAGCCCGAGTTGTACTCGCGCCCCGGTCCATTGCTGACCGCCCGGATTGCGCACGCCGTCGGCACCCCGGAACTGCAGGCGGTTGATGGTCACCGGCTGGTTGACGCCGGCCGCAAGGAAGTGCGACGCGTCGTAGATCATCTGCACGGTGCCCGGCGTCGTCCGCCAGACCAACGTCGAAGTGCCGGTGTTGGAGGTGTTCTGCGTGTCGGGAACGACCAGGCTGTGGTCGGTCGGTACCCGCCGGCCCTCCGGGGCCGGCTTCGACAGGTGGCTCATCTGCTGCAGCTGCACCGCGCCGGTGGTCAGATTCCAGCTGCCCCAGATCGCTGCCAGATTGTCCAAGCGCCACGGCCGACCGTTGACGTCGAACAGATGGACCAGACGGACATGGCCGGCGAGGTTGTCGGCGCTCGCGTTGGTGTCGATGGTCAACGCATCCTGGACGATCAGCGTGCGGATGTTGCTGAACGAGACGCCCAGCATGGTGAACCCGGGCATCGCCATCCCGGAGATGTCGACCAGCCTGACGACCGCGCGACCGTTCGCCGACGGCGTCTCGATCCGCATCGTGAAACTGCCAGAGGACTGCATGGTCAGCCGATCGAACGCGGCAACCACGCCGAAGAAGTCGCCGGCCGGCGCGAGCAGATTGGTGTGCACGGTGTTCGCCCGGATGACATGCTCCTCCGGGAAGGTGCCGACGCATGGCGTGGTGGTGGCGGCAGCCCAGCAGTCGGCGCAGAGGCTGTCAGCGGGCGCGATCACGATCGTGCTGCCGACACCAGGCCCGGTTCCCGGGGTGACCACGCTGTCGATGTGAACGTCGGCGATGTTGTCGTCGACCGAAGTGACGGTGCCGCGGAAGACGCCGCCATCGGCGCCGCTCCAGTGGATGTCGACCTGATCGCCGACGCGGAGCGCCTCCGAGACCCAGAAGATGCCGCTGGTTGGATGCCTGACCACAGTCTTCGTCGTGGTGACGCTCGGGCCGCCGGCAACCGACGACCGGATGGCGGGCATGGCGGCCTGGCCGTGGCTCGCGAAGGCCGCGAGCAGGATCATGGCCGAACTCATGTAGCTGAACGAGTTTCGCCGACCGCGGCGATGACTCGCGGTGAGAGACAGACGCATGTTGGACTCCTGGAACGTGGTGGAAGGGCCTGGGGCCCGCCAGACCGACGGCAGCAGGCGTCCGCGTGCACCGGGTTTTCCGGTTTCCGGCCCCGTAGGGTCCGAGGTCGGGTGGCCACGGCCGGCGGGTCGGCGTCGAGACGCGACACCAGATCCGACTTCGAACCCGCGAGTTTGCTGGGTACCTCAGTGGGGCCCGATCAGCACCTGCGCGGCGTTGCTGGTGGCCAGGCTCGTGCCCACGACCGCGCCGGCCTGGGCGAACACCGTGACGCCGATCAGCGGCAACGCCAGCGGGATCGGCTGCGACCAGTTCGCGCTGCCGCCCGCGACGGTCAGTGTGCGCGTGTCGGCCGGCGCCAGATACAAGCGACAACCCGGCCCACCGAGTGGCGCCAGGTCGAGTGGCAGCGCCTGCCCGCCCCACGATGTCGTCGACGTTCCCAACAGCCCGAACGCGAGCGCGCCGGTCGCGACGTTGCCGACCTCGAGCTCGAGCGTGCGCCCGATCACCGGCAGATTCCGCGCCCGCAGCACGGGCGCCCCCGCCGCATTCTGACACCCTGCGCCGAACGGCACGAACGCCGCCGAATTGCCCGACACTTCTTGCAGCAGCCAGGTCGTATGGCCCGCCAGATTGCCGACCATCACCAGCGCCGCGCGCGTCGGATCGAACGTCATTGCGCGCTCCGGAAACAGGAACGGCGGCCGGTCGATCTGGGTCACCGTATCCCAGACCGTGCCGTTCCACTGATGCACGACGTCGGTGCCGGTGACGAAGCTGAGGATCAGCAACCGCTGCAGCAGCGGATCGTGGACGAACTGCCCGTCGACGGCCGGACTCACCACACCGAGGTTCTGCCACGCGACGCCGTCGAACGCGTGCAGCGTGCCGTTGGCGAGACAGACGATCTGGCCGCGGGTGGCATCGAAACCGAGCGGGCCGTTCTGCGGCGGCGCCGCGATCGGCGACCAGTTCTGGCCATCCCATGCGAATGCGGTCGGCACCAGCAATCCGGTGACCAGCACGGTGCGTTGCCGGATCGGATCGCGAACGAGCCGCAGCCGCGGGTCGGGCGGCGCCAAGGGGCTCGTGCGCGGCGTCCAGGTCGTGCCGTCCCACTCGCCGGTCTGCCAGCCGACGCTGGTGATCAGCGTGAAGAACACGCGTTGGCGCACTTCGTCCCAGACGAGATTGCTCCAGCCCACGACGAACCCGGCCAGCGGCGGCAGCACCTGCCGCAATTGCCATTGGTTGCCCTGCAGTTCCCAGGTCTCGAGGCCGTTGTTCCACAGGATCAGCACCACGCGTTGCCGGGCGACGTCCCAGGCGGCGCTGGCTCGCTGGTTGCCGATGGCGAACTGGAGATTGGGCGCCTGGGAAACCGGCAGTTCCGACCAGGTCGCGGTCTGGGCCGGCGCCAGTGTCGCCAACAACAGGCTCAGCAGAGTGCGGGCGCCAGGCATCAGCGTGAGTTCACGGCGGACCGGCATCGGCGATCAGTTCCCCAGCAACACGCGACCGCAGTTGCTCGTCATGATGCCGACACCGGCTACTTGCCGCCGAACGCCGTCAGACCGGTCTGCAGGTCGGTCAGGAAATCGGCCGGCGCCTTCCAGCCGCCGATCTTGTGCAGCCGCTTGCCATCGCCATCGAAGATGCCCATCGCCGGGATGCCCTGCGCCTCCAGCCGCTCCTTCATCATCTTGTCGTAGTCACCGGCGACATCCTGTTCCTGGATGATCTTGCAGGCGATGAACTTGTGGTTCAGCGTGTCGGCGACTTCCTGGTCGATGTAGGTGTAGTAATCCATCCGGTAGCACCACACACACCAGAACGCCATCACGTCGATGAACACCGGCTTGTTGGCCTTCTTGCCGAGTGCGATCGCCTCGTCGAAAGACACGTAGTGCCATTCGATCCCCTTGGCGGCCCGCGGCCGCGTCGTGTCCAGCTTGCGCTGGGTGACGAACTGCTCGCGTTCCTTGTCGAAGCGACCCGCCCACATGTGCTCGACGCGCTCGCGATGCGCCGCAGCCGCCTTCTGATCCGGGCCGCTCGCCGCTTCCTCGGTCACCGCCAACGAGTTGTCGGCACCGACCTTCAGACTGACGAGGTGGCCATCCGTGAACCGCCGCTCGCCGAGCAGGCTCAGCGCGTACGACTGCATCGGCCGATCGCCGGCCTTGCCGACCATCCACAGGTCCTCGGCGCCGTCGAAGCGGCCGTCGAAGTTCTTGTCGAGCACGCAGACGATCCGTTCGCTGCCCGCGATCGTCGCCTTGCCTTCGAGGTAGCCCGGGAACTGCACGTTGACGACCGGCCGTTCACCCATCTTCATGTAGTTGGCCTTGGCGCTGAGCTTGCTGGCGCCGAGCGCAAACGTCACCTCGACGGGCTTGCCCCGTTCCCCGGGCTGGCCACCGCCGCGCGCGGGCACCTCGGTGACCTCCAGCGCCATGCGTTCGGCGTCGCCGATCCTGCCATCACCGTCGAGATCGATCGCAATCGTGTCGGCACGTTCGGCCCCGTCCTTGCTCTTGCCGATGGCGAACAGCACCGACTTGCCCCCGACTGACAGCGTGCCCGACCAGCAGCCGGCGAGCCCGGCGACCGCGGCGTCGGCCGCGGCCAGATCGACCGTCTCCGACAACGGTGCGACCAGCGGCATCGCCGCCCGATTGGTCGTGTCGGCGATCTTGATCGCGGCCTCGACGACGGTCGGCTTCTGGGCCACCAGGGCGGCCGAACACAGCAACCACAGCGAACTGGCTTTCATGTTCATCCTCGAAGAAGGGCCGGCGCCACGCCCGGGCGCGCGGAAACCGAGAAACATACTGACGAACCGACACTGCACGGTCCCGAACTGGTAACGCTGCGAGGGCCCGACGGCGGTCCCCGGTAGGATCTCCGCATGAGCCTGCTCAACTGGATCTTCGACGCCTACCAGCACAGCAAGATCGACCGCGCCCAACAGGACGCGCAGCAGTTGCGCCACGAACTGGCGTCGCTGCGCCACCAGGGCGGCGGGCTCGACACCGCCCGGCTCGAACGCGCGCTCGGCGAACTGGCGCTGGCGGTCAAGACCGTGCAGCGGATGGCGGTCGAGAAGGGTCTGTGCACCGAGGCCGAGTTCGCGCAGCGGATGCAGCGGATCGATCTCGAGGATGGCCGCGCCGACGGCCAGGCGCCGCTGCGCTGAACTACGGTCCGATCACGCAGGCCAACGCGTTGGACACCAGCACGCCGGCGATGTTGACCCCGGGAGCCGCCAACAGCACCTGTTGGTAGAACGGCAGGCCGAGCAGCACCCCGCTGTTGGGGATCACCTCGTTCCACAGCGCCGCGGTCGGGCCGAGAGTGATGCCGACGAAGGCATCCAGGCTGACCCACAGCTCACAACCCGGCGCGCCATACGTCGCCAGCGACAACGGCAACGGTTGGCCGGCGACTTCGTCGTTCGAGAATCCCAGCGCGCCGAACGCCGCGACGACGCCGGCGACTGTCGTGGTCGCGCGCACCAGGTGCGGATCGCCGGGCGTCGGCGCTCCGGTCATCGGCGCCAGCGTCGCCGGCAGACCGGTGCAGGCCGTGCCGAACGCGGTCGCCAGCGCTTCGCCGCGCAGCATCGCGAGCTGCACCTGCAGGTCGACCAACGCTGCCGCTGCACTCGCGGACAGAGTGCCCGCGAGCAGGTCGTTCTGCTCGAACGGATCAGCCGGCAGGTCGTACAGTTCCATCGTGCCAGCGTCGAAGCGGATCAGCTTGTAGCGACTGGCCGCGATCGCCTGGCCATCGCCGGCCGTGCTGCCGAACTGTTCGGTGTAGGAAAACGACCGCACCAAGGTCGCGGTATCCGCCAGCAGCGGGCGCAGGTCCATGCCATCGAGCGGCACGTTCGCCGGCACCGTCGCCCGCGCGTCGACCCCGCAAAGCGCCGACATGGTGACGAACAGATCGACCCCGTCGACCAGCGCATCGCTGACGCGACCCGGCCGCACGACCGCCGGACCCTGGACCAGCAGCGGCACCTCGACGCCACCTTGATAGAGCGTGCCCTTGCCGTGGCCCGGGATGAACGGCGCCCGCGTCGTCTGCGACGTCGTGCCGTTGTCGCCGACGAACACGACATTGGTGTTGGCCAGCGTCGCACCGCCGATGCCGGTCAGCAGTCGACCGATCTCGCTGTCCATCGATTGCACCATCGCCTTGAAGAACGGCACCGGCGTCGTGTTCGGATTGAGGCCACCCAGGTTGTAGGTGTGCAGCCCTGCCGGCGGTTCGTGCAATGGCGTGTGCGCGGCGTTGAAGCAGACCATCAGGCACCACGGCTCTGGCCGCCCGGCCAGCCACGCCAGCGCTTCGTCGACGGTCTCGGTGGTCGCGTACGCGGTCTCGAGCGCCGTCGTGCCGTTCGTCACCTTCTGCCAACTGGTGTAGCTCGGCAATACGCCTTGCAGGTTGCCGACGTAGTGTGGCCAACCGGCAAGGTTGGGGGTCGCGGCCCCCTGGGCGTTGCCGAGGTGCCACTTGCCCACCATCGCCAGACCGTATCCACTGCCCGCCAGCACTTCGGGCAGGATCACCTCGCTCGCCTGCAGCCCCTGCGCGCCAGCACCGAGCGCGAAGCCGACGCCGGTGCGGAACGGATAGCGGCCGGTCTGGATGCAGGCGCGCGTCGGCGAACAGGTCGGACAGGCGGTGGCGCGGGTGAAGCGGATGCCGTTGGCGGCCAGCGCGTCGAGATTGGGCGTCGGCGGCGGGTTGGTGCCGCGCTGGTAGCAACCGATCGAATCGACGCCCATGTCGTCGCCGATCATCACCAGCAGATTGGGACTCTGCGCCACAGCCGATGGCAAGGCGAGCAGGCAGGCGAACAACAGCAAGGACAGACGGATCATTGGCGGTGGTTCCGGCAGGGAGCTGACGACCGATTGTCGGCCGTTACGTGCGCGGGACAGGGATTCCCACCGTACGAACGTGCCTCGGACGCGGCTTGATCGCCGGTCCCGTACGACGGCGACCACGTCCCCGAGGTCAGGTCATGAAACACGTCCGACACGCCCCGCCGCGGCGGGTCTGCTGGCCAGCGGCGCCCTGCCGTTCGCGGGTGGCATGCTTTGGCTCGACCTCGGCTCGCTGAGCACGATCGCGTTGCCGATCGGCACTGGCGGCTCCGGAGCGCTGCCGTTGCCGTTGCCGGCCACGCCCTCGCGTGCGGGCGTGGCCTCCTTCGCGCAGGCACTCGTGCTCGGGCGGTGCACGCCGCCAATGTGCTGCTGGCGGCCGGATCGGCTCCGGGATCCCGATCGCGAACCGCGGAAGCCGGCGCCGGGTGGTATCGTCTTCCGCCCTTGTCCGCGCCCACCTCCGCTCCTTCCCCACTGCTGGTCACCGAAGCCCTCGCCGGCCAGCGCCTCGACGCGTTGCTGCATGCGCAGCAGCCCGAACTGTCCCGCCACGCCGCTCGCCGGGTGTGCGAACTCGGCGCCATCGCGATCGGCGGGGTGACCGCAGCCCCGACCGATCGGGTGCGCCTCGACGATCTGGTGACGACCTGGCCGCAGACCCAGGAACTCAGCCTGGCACTCGGCATGTTGGTCGTGTTCGCCGACGACGACGTGCTGGTCTTGTGCAAACCGCAGGGTCTGGCCGTGCACGGCGGCCCGCTGGTCGACGATTCGGTCGCCGCCCGGCTCGAGCGCGCGTTCCCCGGCGCCGGCGCGGGTCTCGGCCAGCGCCTCGATCGCGGCTCGAGCGGACTGTTGTTGATCGGCCGCAACGCCGAGGCGCTGCGGGCTCTCGGCGCGGCGATGGAAACCGGCCGGATCGAGCGGGACTACCTGGCGATCGCCGGTGGCGTGCTCGCCGATGACGCCCGCACGGTCACGCTGCCGCTGCGCACGACCGATGAGCCGCGCGGCGATCAGCCGAAGGTGCTGGTCGACGAGACGGCAGGGCAGCCGGCGGTCACCCATCTGACCACGCTCGACCGCCGCGCCGACTGCACCCTGCTGCGCTGCCGGTTGGAGACCGGTCGCACGCATCAGATCCGCGCCCACCTGCGCGCCATCGGGCACCCGCTGCTCGGCGATCCGCGCTATGGCGACGCGGCGGCCAACACCAAGGCGAAGTCGACGTTCGGCATCGACCGGCCGATGCTGCACGCGACGAGGTTGTCCTTCCCACACCCCCGCAGTGACGCGCAGACCGAAGTGCAGGCGCCGCATCCGGTCGACTTCGCGCGCGTGTTCCGGTCGCTGCGCGCGCGGCGGAGCAATCCGCCGCCGGCCTGAGTCACTTGACCAGGTGACTCAGTTGCCGATCACGCCGTGCACGGCGTTGGTCATCGCGCCGAAGCCGTTCGGCGCCGCCGCATCCGGTGACAAAGCCTGCACGAACAGCGGCAGTCCGATCAGCCCGGGCAGATTCGGCACGCCCGCGCTCAGCGTCGCGGCAGAACCACTGGCAGGCACGAAGAACGTCGCATCGACGCTGACCTCGAGCCGGCAGCCGGCGACCCCGAACGGCGTCAGATCGGCGGGCAGCGCCCCGAACGCCCACACGTGGTTGCTGAAGCCCATGGCTGCGAGCACGCCCGCCGACGCCATCGGCAGACTGCCGATCGCGACGTTCCAGGTGTTGCCGAGCACCGGCGCATTGCTCGGGTTCGCAGTCGGTTGACCGGCCGAACCAGTGCAGCCGCGACCGAACGGCGCCGCGATCGCGGTCTCGGGCCCCGCCCACGCCGACGTCAGGCCGTTGGTGCCGCCGGGGCCGTTGCCTCCGAAGTGCACGGCGAACGCGCGGAACAGATCGAAGTCGCCGGCGCCGTTGCTCGACAGGCCGGGACCGATGTTGGACGCCATCGTCCAGGTGTTGCCGTCGAACTCCCAGGTCTCGGTGAAGCCGGTGCTGCCGCCATGCATGACGACGCGGCCGCGCCGGCTGTCGTACCAGTGCGCGGTCCGGTAGCGCGCTGACGGCGACGTCGCCGGCGCCAGCTGCGTCCAGTTCGTGCCGTCGAAGTCCCAGGTGTCGGCCCCCATCACCGCCGTCGAGGCATTCCAGCCGCCGAACAGCGTGCAGACACCGCGACCCGCGTCGTAGACGAACAATGGCTCATCGCGCGGACCGAACGGCGTCGTGCCGTTCTGGGCCCAGTTGCTGCCGTCGAACTCCCAGACCTGCGCGCCAACGAGCGTCGACATCGCCCCGGTCAGCACCACGCGATCGCGGCGCTGGTCGTAGGCCATCGAGTAGAACGCCCGGACCGTCGGCTGCGTCGTGGTGACGATCTGTTGCCAGTCGAAGCCGTTCCAGATCCAGGTGTCGTTGGCGTTGGCGGTGATCGTCGGCGAACGGCCACCGAACACGACCAGCCGGTTGCGCACGGTGTCGCGGACCATCTTGTGGCCCCAGCGCGCCGGCGGCGTCGTGGCTGGCGTCAACAGCGTCCAGTTGGTGCCATCGAACGACCAGGTCTCGTTCGACAGCACGTTGCCGGTGGCCAGGCCACCGTACAGGATCGTGCCGCCGCTGAGCAGATCGAACGCCATGGCGTGCGAACGGCGCGGCGACGGCGTCGCGGCCGGCGTCAACTGGGTCCAGATCCCTTGCGCGGCCAGGGGGGTCAGCAGGAACACGGGCAGGAGCAGCGAGCGATGGGTCATGTGGTTTGTCGTCTTGGTTGAAACCGGACAGGCGACATCCGCCATCCCCGGGCCGGCGCAAACGCCACTGGGACGAACTGCTTGCAAGGCGAAGCGGTCAGGCGCCTTCGATAGGTCCGAACGGCGTACTCGTGCGCCGCTGCCCCCCGTGCCGGATCGCTTTTTCGCCGAACCGGTCGCGGATCGCGTCCATCGCCGCGAGGACGCGCGTGTGCTTGTCGGGCGGCTCGCCGAACAGTTCGCCCTGGCGCCCGGTCGCCGCCGGCACCAGCTCGGCGGCGGTGACGCCGAGCAAGCGGACACCCGGCCGGCCAGACCAGGCCTGCCGGCACAACCGAACGGCGGTGCGATGCAGCTCCAGGTCGTCCTGGGTCGGCGCGACCTTCTGCTGCCGCAGCGTCGTGGTGAAGTCCGGCAGCCGGAGCTTCAGCCGCACCGTCGTCGCCGAGACACCCGCCTGACGCAACCGCCGGCCGACTGCCTCCGCGAGTTGCAGCAGGATCGCTTCGACCTCGTCGCGCGTCTGCAGGTCCTGCGCGAACGTCAGTTCGTGACCGATCGACTTCGCCTGCCGTTCCGGCTCGACCGCGCGCGGATCCTCGCCGCGCGCCAGCGTATGGAAGTGAACCGCCATGTGCTCGCCGAGCACCCGGGTCAACTCGGCCAGCGGCTGCTGCTGGATGTCGCCGATCTTCGCGAGCCTCGCCCGCTGCAACACCTGCTGCGTCTTCGGGCCAGCACCCCACAGGCGCGCGACCGGCAACGGCGCCAGGAACTCGCGTTCTTGCCCTGGCGGCACCACGACGAGCCCATCGGGCTTGCGCAGGTCACTGGCGACCTTGGCGACATACTTGGAGCTGGCGACGCCTACCGAAACGGTCAACCGGGTCGCCGCCAGCACTTCGGCCTTCAGCCGCTGCGCGATCGCCTCGCCATCGCCGAACAGCGCCTGGCTGCCGGTGACGTCCAGGAACGCCTCATCCAGCGACAGCGGCTCGATCTGGTCGGTGAACAGTTCGAACACCTGCCGGATCTGCTGCGACACCGCCACGTAGGCATCCATCCGCGGCGGCAGGAAGATCCCGTGCGGACACAGTCGGCGTGCCTGCACGCCGGGCATCGCCGAGTGCACGCCGAACCTGCGCGCTTCGTAACTCGCGGTCGACACGACGGTGCGCGGCTGATCGCCGCCGACGATGACCGGCTTGCCGCGCAGTTCGGGGTGGTCGCGTTGTTCGATGGCCGCGTAGAACGCGTCCATGTCGGCATGCAGGATCGTGCGCGCGGTCGCCACGACCTTCAGTCATACCATGGCAGACCGGTCGGCGAAAACGACGCGGCCCCACCGGTCGGCGAGACCGGCAGGGCCGTTCCTTCTGGTCAGTGGCCGGTCGCCCGCAGGCGATGCTCAGCGACTCACAGACCGACGCGGATGTGACCGCCGTTGCTGACGAGGATTCCGACCGCGTTGGCACCCGGGCTGAATGCCGCGCCCTGCGTATAGACGCTCAGGCCCAGCAGGCCCGCGTTGTTCGGGATGGGGAAGCCGAACGCGAAGGTCGGCTGGCCGCCGAGCACCAGGAAGTTGGTGACGTCCAGACCGACGTATTGCGTGCAGCCCGGCAGGATCGGCACCGGCAGCGACGCCTGCGTGAAGCTCAGCAGGTAGGCGCCGACCAGGGCGTTGGCCGGGATGTTGCTCAGCTGCATCTGGAAGTTCGTGTTGATGGCGGGGCTGCTGAGGTTGGTCAGCGTCAGCGGCATCGCGAACGGCGCACCGATGTTGAACGGCAGCGTCGTCGCCGACCAATCCCGCGAACCCGGATTGCCGACGTTCTGCGCTTCGCTGATGCCGGTGACGGCGACGCCGTTGTTGGTGCAGGCGCCGAACGCGATGTGGAAATCACCGGACGGCAGCAGCTTGATCTGCAGCGTGTTCGACGTTCCGGGCTGATTCCAGTACGGCACGTTGACCCAGGTCATCATCGCCTGGTTCGGGTTGGCGTCCCAGTAGACCGTCCCCGCGGTCGCCGGATCGAGGTCCATCCACAGCGCCGAGATGTGCGAGTTGGGCTCGGAAGTCACCATGCCGGCATTCGGGTAGCCGCTGATGCGGTTGGCGCTGGCGGCGGTGCCGAACCAGAACAGACCGTTGCTGGCGGCGTCGACCTGCGTCCAGTTCTGCCCGGCGAACGGGAACGAGAACGGCAGCGCCTGCGGCACCACGACGTCGTCACCGACGGTGATCACGTTGCTGTAGCCGTTGTCCAGGCCGGTGCCCGGGATCACGACGTAGCCGGTCCCGGTCGCGACGAACTGGAAGCTCTGGTTCGCCAGGTCGAAGTTGTTGGCATCGAAGAACTCGAACGCCGTCATGTTGCCGGGGCAACCGACGCCGTAGCCCGTGAACGAACCCGAGCCGCAGCCCGGACGCTCGGTGATCGCGAAGCCAGCACCGGCCGGGAACCACTGCAGGTCCTTGCCGACCAGCGGGAAGTTGCCGCGCGCGATCGTCTGGTGCGCGGTGACACCCAACGTGACGATCGGCGTCGCCGCGAAGTTGACCGCGTTGGCCGCCGCACCGGAGCCAGC
This sequence comes from Planctomycetota bacterium, assembly GCA_016713175.1. Taxonomy (GTDB): domain Bacteria; phylum Planctomycetota; class UBA1135; order UBA1135; family UBA2386; genus JADJPQ01. Next base: position 62,684 of record JADJPQ010000011.1, on the reverse strand, counting down.
GCTGGCGCCGATGACGTGCCCCGCCGCGCCGAAGCCACCGAACATCACCGCCGTGTTCGAGCCGTAGTGGTACGTGAACGTGCCGTCATCGAGCAGCTGCACCTGGAAGCTGATCGGCGTGGTGCGGCCGTACTCGTAGACGTTGTCCCAGGTGATCACCGCGCGGGCCGGCACGCCAGGCGCCGCCGGGAACGTGTTGGCGTAGACCTGGCCGCTGCCAGCGGCCGACGCATTGAAGTCGCACCACAGCGGTGCCAGGCGCGCCGTCTGGTTCAGCAACCGGGTGACGTCGGGCGTGTAGCTCTCGACCAGCGTGCCGCCGGCCGTGTTCCCGAGCCAGATGTTGCCGTTGCTGTTGATGACGATGTCGGTGTAATTGACCCCGTTGAATGGGAACGTGAAGCCAAGGGCCTGCGGGGCGTCGGCGTCGTCGCCGAGGCCGAGATTGGCGCCGAGGTTGGTTTCCCAGCACGGGGCCTGCGCCGCCGCCACAGCGGCGAGCAGCAAGGGAAGGGACGAACGGAGGATCTGCATGGTTTGATTGGGTTGCCAGCACGAGCTGGCACAGGAACGGGACATGTCCCGAACACCACCTCGGGCTCGGGAACGGGCGCGAGGCAGTCTAGCAGACCCTGGCGGCAGGCCTGACGTTCCGGCCAAAACTCCCCGAGGATCTTCGCCCAATCCGGGAATAAACGCCGCGGCGCCAACCGGGGTCAACCCCGGACGGCGCCGCAGGATCGGGCTCGTTTGCGCCCCGCCGCACTACCACCAGGCCAGGCTGTGGAAGGGGATGTTGCGGATGTACTTGGGGTAGATCCGGACCTGCGAGAACGACGTCGAGTTGCTGCGCAGCAGGCCGAACCAGCCGCTGTTGAAGATGCAGACGTCGTCGGCCGGCAGCCCACCGGTGAAGTTGGCGATGCCGATGTTGTCGACCGCGCCGAGGTTCCACGACCCGATCCAGTCGGCCTGCCAGGTCGCCGACAGCGCGACGCCGGAGCTGCGGAAGATGCCGAGATACTCGGTCGCCCAGTTGGCCGTGTTGAACACGACCAGGTCCTTCCTGCCGTCACCATTCGGATCGGCGACGAAGCAACGGTCGCCGGGCGTCATCGACCACCCTGGCACGCTGCCGCCATAGGTCGCCTGCACCGCGAAGCCGGCGCCCGTCGAGCGCATCATGCCAAGCCAGGTGCTGGCCCAGTTGACGCCGTTGCGGACGTAGAAGTCGTCGCGGCCATCGGCGTTGAAGTCACCGACGAACTGCTGGTCGCTGGCGGCCATCGTCCAGCCCGGCAGTGAGCCGGCGTGGTACGAATACATCGACAGCGCTCCGCCAGTCGAGCGCCACACCGCCAGGTACGGGATCGACCAGTTGCTGCCGTTGAACACCATCAGGTCGTCGCGATTGTCGCCGTCGAAATCGCCGATCTGCGCGCGGTCGCCGGTGCTCATCGTCCAGCCCGGCAGCGAGCCGTCGTAGCGGTTGACGTAGGCGAGGCCGGTGCCCGTCGAGCGGAACAGGCCGACGTACGGAATCGACCAGGAGGTCGTGTTGTGGATGATGATGTCGGTGCGGCCGTCGCCGTCGAAGTCGGTCGGCAGGAAACGGTCACCGGTCGAGAACGACCAGCCCGGCAGCGAACCGGCGTAGGTCGCGACGGTGGTGAAGCTCGTGCCGTTGCTGCGGATCAGGCTGATCCGGTTGCCCGGCAGCACGCGGAACAGGTCATCGCGGCCGTCGGCATTGAAGTCGCCGACATGGAACACGCAGCTGCTGTTGTTGGCCGAGCCGGTGTTGCCCCAGGTCGGCACCATGCGGCTGCCGTCCGACAAGAACAGCTGGAAGCTGTTGGCGTTGTGGATCACGCAGTCGTCGCGGCTGTCGCCGTTGAAGTCGCCGAAGTGCGAGCGATAGAACGACTTGACCTCGAAACCGTTCAGCGAGTCGCGGAACGCTTCGTAGCCGACCGGGCAGAACTCGGGCGAGTTGCTGTTCATCCGGCTGTTGAACGTCGGGCGATAGAGCCCGAAGCGCCAGTTGCTGGTGCCCAGCGTCGCGCCCTCGAACAGGCCGACATCGCTGTCGAAGTCGGTGACGTTCGCCTGCACGGTCGGGATCGGCCGCGTCGACGGGATGTAGTTCCGCCACTTGATCAGCGCCCGGTTGGTCTGCCGCGTCAGGTTGGCCGCCGACGGCTCGCCGCCGGTGTAGGTGGCGCTGCCGCCGGTGTACTCGTCACCGAGGTTGCCGACCATGTGCCCCATCTCGTGGGCGCACACGTTGGCGTTCGACGACAGCGTGACCGACAGCGTGTTGCCACGCCGGCAGCCGCCGAAGCCGCTCTCGTTCAGCACGATGAACACGTATTCGGCGCCAGGTACCGTCGTCGCCAGGAGGTTGGCCAGCCGGGTCGAGGTGTTCGGGCCGGGCTCCATCCAGCAGCGCGACCAGACACCGCTGTAACGGTAGTCGAGCGCGGTGTTGCGAGCCACGGTGACCGTCCCGGACGAGTTGACCTGGGTGACACCGGAGTTGACCGAATTGACGTTGACCCGCCAGATGTTGAACGCGTTCGCGGCGTCGCGGTACACGTCCATGTTGAACAGCTGGTTCATCACCGTGTTGGTGACGTAGGTGTTGAAGGTCGCCTGGTCGGCGGCGGTGAAGCCGTCACCGACGATGACGATGTCCTTCTTCGCCGCCGTGGTGCCGCTCTGCAGCAGCGCCGTGGTGGTCTGGGCGGTGACGGCCGCCGCGAGCAGGGCGGCAGCGAGGGAATAGCGTAGGGTGAAGTTCATGACAGTGGTCTCCTGATTCTCGGTGGTCACTTGCGATCGGTGCGGGCCTGCAGCAGCGCCTCGGCGCCGACGGTGGCCACTTCCTTGGACTTGCCGGCGAACGCGGCGAACGTGTCGAGCCCGAACTCGGCCGGCAGCCCGGCGGCGTCGGTCAGCTTCGACATCCGCAGCACGGCCTGGCCGCGCACGGCCGGGTCGAGCAGTTCCTTGCCGACCGCGATCGACACGATCACCTCGGCCTCTTCCTTGCGCGTCGTCTTCAACCGCGGGTCGCGCGGCCGTTCTTCGCAGATCGGGAACGCGGCGTGCGGATCCTGCAGCGAACCGACCGCGACGGCGCGGCCGCCCACCGTCAGATCCCACAGCCAGTCGCCCTGCAGCTTCGTCGGCACGACCAGCGTGCCCTGCTGTTCGATCACGCGCAGGACCACCGGCGCCTGGCCCTTCTGCAGCCGCAGCAGCAGCACGGCGTGCGTGCCGGCGTCGGCGACTTCGCCCTGATTGCCGGCCTCGGGCAGTTCGCCCTCGATCACCTCGCCCTGGATCTGCGCCGCGGGCCGCATCGTCGCGCCAGCGACCGGGGCGACTTCACCCATCTGCGGCATGCCCGGCCGTGGCGTGGCGCGCGCGGGCATCTCCGGCAGCGTGCTGGCCGGCACGACTCCCGGCTTCGGCTGCTGTACGCCACCGGCCGGCGCCGGCAGTTCGACATCCTTGGCGAAGTCGAGCTGGTAGCGCACGTCCTTGCCGAGCAGTGCCGTCAGCGCGTCGGCCAGGGGCTTGTCCTGGATGTCGAGGCTGACCTTGCGGTCCTGCAGATCGACGACGGTGACCCGGATGCCGTGCTGCGTCTGCAGCCGTGCGAGCACGTCGCTGACGGTCAGGCCATCGACCTTGACCGACAAAGCGCCCTTCTGGGCATCGAACGACACCGTGCCGGTGTCCACTTGCTTGCGATCCTGGCCGTGGGCCAGGCAGGCGAACAGGCCGATCACGGCGGCCTGCACGATCAGATTGCGTTGCATTGCGTCAGTTTCCTTCAGGTATTGCGGAGGTGACCTGGGGAACGCACGACGCCAGGCGGTGCGACGCGCGCGATGTGGTGGCCGACGACAGCGCGCGCACGCAGGACTGACGACGCCGTGACCACCGTCGCATGGCCCGTTCGCCAACGACGTGGAGTTCTCCAACGGTCGGTGCCGATCAGCGCCGCATTCGACGACAACCGGAGAGCGACTGATGCACGCGACGACACTGCTGCCGAGAGCCCTGCTGCTGCTGCTGGCGCCCATGGCCCTGGCCCAGAAGACCCCGGATGAGGCGCTGGCCGCGCTGAAGGCCGGCAACCAGCGCTTCGTCGAGGAACGTTCGGTGCCGCAACCGCTCGGCGAGGGCGTGCGTCGGACGCTGGCGCGCGGCCAGAATCCGTTCGCGATCGTGCTGACCTGCTCGGACAGCCGAGTGCCGCCCGAACACCTGTTCAACGCCGGTCTCGGCGAACTGTTCGTCGTCCGCGTGGCCGGCAACACCGTCGACCAGGAGACGCTGGCGTCGATCGAGTACGCCGCCGAACACCTCGGCGCGACGCTGTGCGTGGTGCTCGGGCACGAACGCTGCGGCGCGATCGCTGCCTGCGTGCATCAGGTGCAGGCCGCCAACGACGGCAAGCCGGTCGCCGCCGAGAGTCCCGCGATCCAGCAACTGCTCGAACAACTCGAACCGGCGGTTCGCAAGGCGCACGCGCACGATCTCGGCGGTGACGAACTGCTGGCCCGCGCCGAAGAGGAGAACGCGCAGGGCACCGCGCAGGACTGCCTGCGCCGCAGTCCGCTGCTGCGGCGACTGCAGCAGGCGCAGCGCTTCCAGGTGCTGCCGGCGCGCTACCACCTGGCCTCCGGTCAGGTCGAGTGGCTGCCGCCGCGACCGCTGCCGGCACCGGCCGGCCACGACGCCGCGCCGGCGCACGTGACCGCGTCGACGATGCCGCCGCACGTGGCGTTGCGGCTGTTGCAGGCCGGGCACCGGCGATTCCTGTCCGATGGCCGGCCGACCGCCGATCTGAGCCAGAAGCGCCGCGAGAACCTGACGCAGGGTCAGCAGCCGCTGGCGATCGTCGTCACCTGCGCCGATTCGCGCGTGGCGCCCGAACACCTGTTCGATGCCGGACTCGGGGAGCTGTTCGTCGTCCGGGTCGCCGGCAACGCGATCGACGATGATGGTCTCGCGTCGATCGAATACGCCGCGGCACACACCGGCGCCTCGCTGCTGGTCGTGCTCGGCCACAGCGCCTGCGGTGCCATCACCGCCGCCGCCGACGCGCCGCACGATCCGCACCACACGACCAACTTGCGGGCACTGTTGCAACGGCTCGAACCGGCGGTCGAACGCGCGCGCGCGAGCGGCAAGACGGGCCGCGATCTCGTCGAACTCGCCGTTCGCGGCAATGCGATGCGGGCACTGGTCGAGGCGCGGTCGCGCAGCGCGCTGCTGCGGCAGCTCGAGCGCGATGGCAAGTTCGCGATGCTGGCGGCGGTCTACGACCTCGCCTCCGGGGATGTCGAGTGGTTGAAGGATGGCGAAGCGTCGGCCGACGTGGCGGAGCCACCGGCGGCGCCAGGCGGCGAGATTGCGCCGCGCGCGGCTGGCCACGGCAGTCCTGACGATGGGCATGGCCACGCCAAGGCTGGCCACGGCGGCAACGACCACGCCGCCATGCCCCACGAGGGCCACGATGACGCTCACGATACCGACCACGGTGACGCGCACGGGGCAGCGCACGACGACCACCGCACGGCCCCGCACGGCGCCGACGACGACGACATGCCGTGGCTCGAGCAAGCACCGGCCAGGCCCCCCGCCAGCCACAAGAAGCCGACGGCCGGCCGGGACCCGCACGCCACGTCCGGCGCCGAGGCCCACGGCGACGACAGTTCACACGCTAGTCCCGCCGACCACGGCAGTCACGGCAAGCAAGGCCACGACGCTGGTCACGGCGACACCCACGACGAACACGGCGAAGACCACCAGGGGCACGGCGACGACGATCCCGCCGAGAAGAGGGGGCTCGACCCGGTACTGGTGATCGGCGGCGTCGGCATCACGTCGCTGCTGCTGGCCGCCGTGCTGGCGATGAGGAAGGGCTGAGCGTCGAGCGGGCCGTTCAGCGGGCGAGCAGTGCCCGCAGCGCTGTCGTGCGCGCCGGGTCGTCATTCCAACGGCAGTAGAACTGCTCGATCGACGGGATCGCCACCTGCAGGGCCTCCGGCGGCAGTGCCTTCGCCGTCGCCAGGAACTGATCGAGCCACGCCGGGAACTCGGTGAACGTGACCCCCTCGGCGCCGCGCAGCCGCGCCATCACCGCCGGGTCCCAGCGCACCAGCGTCATCGGCTGCCCGGCGACGACCAGCCGTCGCCACGGTTGCACGTCGGTCAGGGTCCTGAAGTCCTCGAGCAACACGTGAACCTGCCGTTCGTCGATCGCGTACAGCAGCGTCGCCATGCTGCCGTACAGGCTCTTCTCGTGGCCCGGGATGCCGCGTTCCTGCACTTCGCGCCGCGCCAGGAACTTGTCGGTCAGTCCGGTCATCGCCTCGAGCGCGTACGGCACGCGCGCTTCGTAGACCAGCATCGCCTGCGTGCCCGAGAACGCGACCCGCAGCGGCGTGTCGCCGAGCAGTTCGCGCAGCCGGATACCGACCGAGCGGATCGCCGCCACCCGTTCGGCCGGATACTGCGCACGCTCGTCGGCGATGCCGCGGACGTTCTGACCGACGACTTCGAGTTCGGGGCGGCGATGCCAGCAAAGCGTGCCGATCGCGACCACGGTCAGCGCCAGCAGCCGCTGGCGGCCGTGCAGATGGCGGCGGGTGATCCACTCGAGCAGCAGGTACAGCAGCGGCGTCACCGGCAGCAGGAAGCGCGCGAACATGAAGTCGCCGCCGACCTGCACGACGAACGCGCCGTAACCGAGGATCGCGCCGGCCAGCCACGGCGCCGCGCCACCGCGCCGCCACGCCAACGCCGCGGCCGGCAGCAACGCCGCGGCCGGCAGCAGGATCCAGTAGCCGGTCAGGAACAACCAGCAATAGAACCAGCCCTGCGCCGCCCAGGTGTCGTAGGCGGATTTGGCCCAGAAGGTGTTCGGCAGCAGTTCGCCGTAGTAGTGGCAGCGCCAGGCCAGGAACGGCAGCAGCAGCGCCAGTGCCGGGATGCCGTAGCCGAGCAGCGGCCGGGCCGTGCGCGCGACCAGACCGGCCCGCAATGCCGCGCAACCCGCGAGGAAGCCGAACACCGCCCCATCGGGCCGCGTCAACGAAGCCAGACCGGCAAGCACGCCGGCCATCACCCACGCGCAGGTCGAGGCGGCGCCGGCCACCGTTCCGACCAGCGTCACCACCAGCAGCACGAACAACGCGGTCTCGAGCCCGCAGGTCGCGAAGTCCTGCAGGTGCCAGTGCAACGCCACGCCGAGCGCCGCGAGCGGCAGCAGGCCGCGGTCGCCCGGCAACAAGCGCCGGCCAGCCCACGCGGTGGCGACGATTGCCAAGCCGTGGCAGAGGACGCCGGCGTGGCGCGCGAACGCGATCGGATCAAGACCGATGCGGATCGCTGCCGCACACAGCATCGTCCACGAGAAGTTGGTGAACCCCTCGACGCGTTCCTCGGCGTTGAACACCAGTCCATGCCCCAGGACCAGGTTCTGCGCATAGCGGAACGAAATGAAGGCGTCGTCGCAGACCCAGGCCCGCGTCACCGCCTGCCAGCACGACCATCCGATCGCCAGTCCAAGCACGACCCACCACGCACGCACAGCCGGAGTTCCGTTCACGAAGTTGTCTCGCGGCCGAGCCAGGTGGCTCCGGCAACGCGCGCAAGGCTAGCGCGCGAACGGGTCGCCGGCGATGAGCAGCTCCAGGGCATCGATCAGCACGGTCTGCAGTTCGCGACGCTTTCGCGCCGTACGCACGGTGCGCTGGTTCAGTTCGATCTCGATCCCGAGGTAACGCTGGTCCGACAATCGCCGGCGCCACCATGACGTGTGGCCATCGGTGTGCCCGTAGTATGGGAAGTTGCAGCGCACGGCGCACCCGCGACCACGCAGCAGGTCGCGCAGCGCGCGCGCCAGCGCCCGTTCCCGTGGCCGGCGATGGTCGTACAGCAACCCGACATCGTTGGTCCGCTCGACGCCGTGCAGCCGTTCGACGAACGAGTGGATCGACAGGTGCAACACCGGTTGCCGCCGCCGCTTCGCCGTCGCGAACCCCTGTTCCACCTGCGCGCGCCAGGGCGCCCAGTAGCGATCCAAGCGCTCTCGTCGCTCGGTCGCCGTCAACGCATTGCCAGGCACTGGCCGGCCATCGATCGTGGGCACGATCACCGCCGGCTGATCGGCGCTGCGGTTGAGATCGACGAGCAGTCGCGACCACTCACCCGCGAACAACGGCGCCGAGAACGCCGCCGCGACGGCGCGCGCAACCGGCAGCGCTCCTGGGTCCCAGCCGCGATGCGAGCGCAGCACTGCCGCCGGAAGGCCAAGCCGGTCCAGTTCGCGCGGCACGCGGAAACTGGCGTGCTCGCAGGTGACGACGACCTTGGTGGCGACCTGCCGCATCGCGGAGATCATGCCACCGGCGGCGCTTCAGCCCTTCTTGCCGGCCGGCAGTTCGGCCAGCACCGTCTCGGGGAACGTCTTGGCGTCAACCTTGCCCCACCACTTGACGACCTTGCCGTCGGGCCCGATCACCACCGCCGCGCGCGCCGGGTACGGCTTGTCGGCCTGCTCGGCGCCATACGCCTTGGCCAGCTTCTGCTCGGTGTCGCACAGCAGCGGGAACGGGAACTCGTACTTCGCCCGGAACTTGCCGTTGGCTTCCTTGCTGTCGAACGACGCGCCGAGCACCACCGCGTTCTTGCTGTCGAACTGCTGGATTCGATCACGGAATCCACATCCCTGCGCCGTTCAGCCCGGCGTGTCAGCCTTGGGGTAGAACCAGATCACCACGGACTTGCCGCGGTAGTCGGCGAGCTTGTGCACCTTGCCGGTCTCGTCGGCGATCGCGAAATCGGGAGCATCCTGTCCAGGTTGCAGCATCGGGCGTTCGCCCTCCTTGGGCTTCCCTGCAGTCTCGGGCTTCTTGGCCTTCGGATCCACCGTTTCCGCCGCCGCTTTTGGTGCGGGCGCCGCTTCGGCCGGCTTGGCCGCGCCCGGCTTGCTGTCGGGCTTGATCGCCGGCTTTGGCGCCGGATCCTGACCGACATCCTGGTTGCCTGGCGCGATGCCAGCCGGCGCTGGCGCCGCCGCTGCCGCCGGCTTGCCCATCTCCGGCCTGGTCACCGCCTCGGCCGGCCTCGCTTCGGCCTTCTTGACGTAGGCCTCGACGTAGCTGTTCGCGAACGGCAACTTCTCGCGATCGCGCTGTTCGTACGGCACGCCTTCCCGCATCCACACCGGCGCCGGTTCGCCCTTCAGATGGTGCGCGAAGTACTCGGCCATCCGCCGCGCCCAGTCCTTCTGGTTCTGTCGCTTGCCGAGGCCATGGCCCTCGCCGTTGTAGTTGAACAGATAGGCCTCGCGTCCCAGCCGCCGCAGCGCGGTGAAGTACTCGATGCCGTTGGTCCACGGCACCGCACCATCCTGATCGTTGTGCAGGATCAGCACCGGCGTCGTGACCTTGTCGGCGAAGAAGATCGGCGAGTTCTCCCAGAACCGCATCGGGTACTGCCACGGCGTGCCGCCGATGCGCGACTGCGTCATCTCGTACTGGAACTGGCGCGACACGCCGGACTCGTAGCGGATGCCGCCATACGCCGAGATCATGTTGCTGACCGGCGCGCCGGACTCGACGGCCGCGAAGATCTTCGTGCGGGTGACCAGGAACGCCGTCTGGTAGCCGCCCCAGCTGTGGCCGGCGGCGCCGATCGCCTTCTCGTCGACGAAGCCCTGCGCGATCAGGTGCTGCACACCGGCGACGACGCACTTGACGCACGACTCACCGGGATAGCCGACGTCATAGACGATGTCGGGCATGAACCACAGGTAGCCGTTGCTGACGTAGTACGCGGCGTTCGGCGAGGTGCCCGGCGCCGGCGCGACGTAGTTGTGCAGGTTCTGTGAACTGCGTTCGTAGAAGTGCACCATCATCGGGTACTTGTGCGCCGGATCGAAGCCATCCGGCTTGACCAGGAGGCCCTTCAGCTCCTTGCCGTCGCCGTTGATCCACCGGACCAATTCGGCCTTGCCCCAGCGGAACTGCGCCTGCTGCGGATTGGCGTCGCTGAGCTTCTGCATGCCCGAGAAATCGGCCGCCGCCGTCCACAGATCCGGGAACTGCGCGAACGTCGAGCGACTGAAGAACCAGCGATCGGCCTTCCTGGCCTTGCTCAGCTCGCCGAACGACTCGTCGAGCATCACCAGCTTCTTCGGCTTCTGCGGCTGGCTCAACGAATCGGCGTAGAAGCCCTCGGCCAGCGTGTCGATCTGGGTCGCCGCCAACACCAGTTGTTCGGGGGTGTACTCGCTGTCGTCATCGCGCGGCAGTTGCTGGATGCGCAACCGCGTCCGATTGGCCCGGCCGAGGCCATCGGTCACGCACACCGCATCACCGGTCCGCGGCGAGATCTTCCACAGGTCGAACTCGTCGTACAGCAGCACGGCCTCATCGCCTTCGGTCCAGCCCGCGAGACCCTGCGGCGCATCCGGTTCCGGGTGATCGTCGTCATGGCGATGGAACGGCACGGTCAGGCCGCCGGTCAGGTCGCGCTTGTGGCCGGTGGCGACGTCGTAGCTCCACCAGTGATAGTCGCTGTCGAACCAGACCAGGTAGCGCCCGCCCGGCGAGTTGGTGACGTTGCCGCGCAACTTGTCGAGGACCTTGGTGCGGGTGCCGTCGACGGTGTTGACCAGCCAGACGTCGGCGTAGCGACCATCCCAGGTGGTCAACTTCTCGTACGGCTTGCTGTCGCTGGCCAGGCCGCGAGAACCGTCGCGATTCAGGAACCGCACCTGCGGCAGCGTCGTGTCGCCGACGACCAGCAGCCGGCCCTCGGCGCGATGCCAGATCGCGCTCCACGATTCGTCGCGGCCGCCGCGACCACCGCCACGCGCCTGCTGTGTCTGCAACTGGCCGTCGTTCCAGTGCCACAGATCGAGCGTGACCTTGTCGTCGGGCAGGATCTCGGGCAGCTCCGCGTCCGGCGCCGGCCGCACATCGAACTCGAGCACCGAGCCATCGCGCGAGAAGCTCGGACTGCCGCCGATCAGACGGCCCGTCGGCATGCCGCTGGTTCCGGCATGCACGATCCGCGTCGCCGGCTGCGCGCCGCCCTCCCACAGATAGATGTCCTGCCTGGGCTTCTCGGCGGCGAAGTCCTCCTTGTCGGACAGGAACGCGATCGCGGTCTCGTCGCGGTTGATGGTGACGCCGCTGACGCCGACCGCGCCTTCCAGCAGCTGCACCGGCTCACCGCCGGCGAGCGGCAACACGAACAGGCCGTAGTGCTTGTTCGCATCGGGCTTCTTGCTGCTGGTCTGGTACCAGAGCCACTTCGCCTTGCGCGAAGTACCGTAGCTGGTCACGTCTTCGATCTTGCGTTCGCTGCCGTCGGCGAGATTGCGGATCACCAGCACGGTGCCGTCCTGGCGCTTCTTCGCCAGCGGATCCTCGGGCGCAGCCGCTTGCCGGGCACCGCCGGCGCCCGGACCACCCGGTCCGCCTCGCCGGCCGCGACGACCGCCTTCGCCACGCGGCGCTTCTGGACGCGGCGCTTCGCTGGTCGCCGGCGCCGGTTCGGTCTGCACTTTCGCGCCTTCGCCGGCCTTGGGTTCGGCGGGCTTCTCCTCGCCCTTGCCTTCCGCCGGCTTCGCCTCCGCGGGCTTCTCGGCGCCTTCGGCCGGCTTCTCGGCCGGCTTCTCCGCCGGCTTGTTGGCCGCCGGTTCGGGCGCATCGAGGTGGTAGATCAGCACGTTGGCGTCCTCGGGCATCGCAAAGCCCTTGGTCTTGCCGATCTTGGTGACCTGGCCGGTCGCCAGATCGAGAACGGCCAGTTCGCCGCGCTCGCGCGAGGGACCATCGCCGCCGCCGGCTCCAGGCCGACCGCCAAACCCGGCGCGGCGACCACCGGCACCCGCGCCACCGGGGCCACGCACACCGGCACCGCGGGCGCCCGCAGGCGGCTCGCCAGTCGCCGGCGTCTCTTCGGGTTCTTCCTTCTTCTCCTCTTCCTTGCCCGGTTCGGCTTTGCTGCCAGCCGCCTTCTTGCGCAGTTCGTCGATCTTCTTCTGCCGCTCCTCGACCTTCGACTTGCCGATCGTGAACACGATCTGTTTGCCGTCGGGCGTGAAGCGCGCGCCGCTGCCAAGCGCCACCCGATGCATCCCCGCACCATCGGTCTGGCGCACTTCCAGCACGCCATCGCCCCACTGCGGCTCGACCTGCCAGGCGGCCCAACGGCCATCGGCACTGTAGGCGGTGCCGCGCAGCGACTTCCACGCGTCGTAGTCGTCGTGCGTCAATGCGCGGCGCTCTTGCGCCGGCAGCAGCGCGGTGACCACCGCCAACGCGGCGGCAGCGAGCAGGGAACGGACCGGAAGCGGTCGCGACATGATTGCTCCTGGAGGGTCAGGTGGAACGGGACGAACGCCGCGATCCTAAGCCGCTCCGGTGCCGACCGGGCACCGCCGCCGCGTATCGACTTCGTCGCAACCGCCCGAACCGGTGACCGCGCTCAGATGCGCCCGATGACACCGACCGCCGGCCTGGCATGCTGCCCGAACGCGCGCGGATCGAGGCCCCACCGCGCCGCCAGCGCCAGCACGTCTCCGTGCGACGGCCACCACTTGACCAGGTCGTCGGACTGATCGCGCGGATCATCGACGAAGAAGCCGAGTTCGCGTTCGGCCACGGTCGGCTCGCCGTCGTCGACCACCACTTCGCCGCGCTCGCCATCGAACAGGTAGTGGCGGGTCACGATGCCGCCGCGCGCACAAGCCCAGCCGCCGTCGATCCGTTCGGGCCACGAACAGAACCACTGCGCTTCGCCAAAGCGGCGGCTCAGCAGGGCCAGGATCTCGGCCACTCGTGGACTCGCCGCATCGCCGCCGATCACCAGCACGAAGCCGTCGCTGGGCGGCGCCACGAACACACCCTCGTGGCGGGTCTGGTCGATCCCGGCACGCCAGTTGGCCGGCAGGACCGTTCGCAGTCGCAGCGTGGCGACGACGGCCGCCGAGTCGTTGGTGCGAACGACGAACCACCAGCGCCAGGCGCGGTATGGCTCGGGGAGGTCCGGGGTTGCGTCGGGGCGGGCGGCACGGCCCGCGGGATCGCTGCGGCTTCAACCACCGCCTGCCTTCTGGCGCCGCCGGATCACGCGTTCGAACAGCACGAGGCCGGTGATGACCAACGCGCAGAACGCGATGATGACGAGGATCCGGGTCAGCATGGGGACGCCGGGGATCGGCGCGGCAGCACACCTACCCGGCCAACTCGGGTTGCGCCACCACCGATGCCCATGCTGCATCCGCAGACTGGCCGCGGACGAAGGCTCCGCCATGAACCGACCGACTTCCCTGTTCCTGTTGGCTGTGACTCTCGCCACCGCAAGTGCGCAGCAGCGATTGCTGCAGCCAGCCGACCTGCCGGCCCGTGCGCAGGTTGCCGAACGACTGCAGACCGCGCTGCGGGCCAGCACGGCCGACAGGGACATCCTGGCCGCCGTCACCCGGGCGCTGCCGGCTCTGCCGGAAGGAGCCGCGGCGACGGCGCGGTTGGCCAGCGCCCTGCAGGCCAACCACGAGGAGCGGCGCGCGATCGTCGGCGACCTGGTCGCCGATCTGCAGTTCAAGCCGCTGCAACAGGCCGAACTGCCGGCCGGTTTCCCCGGATTCCAGGCTGTCGACGAACTCGAGCTGCGCGAGTACCCAGCGTATCGGATGGTCCGGACCGCAATGAAGGGCGGCAGCTACGCGGCCTTCTGGCCATTGTTCCGTCACATCGAGAGGAACTCGATCGCGATGACGACACCCGTGCAGATGGACTGGCAGGCGAACGGGACGAGCGACAAGCCGACGGCGATGGCGTTCCTGTACGGGTCGCCAACACTGGGCCAGACCGGGACCGACGACCGCGTGGAAGTCGTCGACGTGCCAGCACTCACCGTGATCTCGGTCGGGGCGGTCGGCGACGATCGCAGGGATCGTGTCGCTGTCCTGCACGAGCGCCTGCGCGCATGGCTGCGGCTGAACCCGGAGTGGGAGCTCGCCGGCGACCTGCGGACGATGGGCTACAACAGTCCGATGGTCGCCCGGGACCAGCGCTACTTCGAAGTGCAGTTGCCGATCCGCAAAGCCGTGCGCCGGCAACCGATCCCGGTCTGACCGCGCCGGGTCAGCCGCCGCCGAAGAACGTCACGACTTCGAAGCGGTCGCCGTCGGCGACCGGCGTGCTGGCGTGGTCGGCGCGGCGGACCAGCACCTGGTTGCGCTCGACGGCGACCTGGGCCGGCTTGCAGCCGAGGGCGGCAACCAGATCGGCGACCGTCGTGACCGCCAGTTCGCGCAGCTCACCGTTGATGTGGATCCGCCTCGTCGGCGCCGCGGCGCGCCACGCTGCCACCAGCGCCGCCAGCGTGATCGCGGCATGCGAGGTGTGCCAGACCGGCCGACCGTTCGCGAACAGGATGGCCTGTGGGGACTCATGCCCGACGCCACACCGTTCGGCCAATCCCCGCGCCGTCGGCCGGTCGGCGATCACATCGACGAACGCCGTGGTTGCCGCGGGTTCAGCCGCGACGAACGCCCGGTACTCGGCCAGCGCCGCCGCCGAAACCGGACAGACCGGCGAATGCTTGAACAGCAACAGCCGCGGCGCGGCGATCGCTCGTTCGTAGTCCTCGAGAGCGTGGAGCACTTGTTCGGGCACGACTACTTCCCGGTGATCAGTGGAATACCGGCGAGGATCGCGCGGATCTGTTCGCCGAACCAGCGCGTCCGGACCAATCGCTTCGGGTCGACGTTCTGCCGCTGCGGCAACGACTTCGCGTGGTCTTTCATCGGGAACAACGGGTAGAAGCTCGCCAGTTCGTCGCTCTTCAGCCGACGCTGGCCTCTCCCGACTGCGCCACGCTTCGCCGCCTGAGTTCGCGCTTGAACGTAGGCGCGGCTCGTCCAGAAACCCAGGTCGTAAACGGCGGCTGCCCGCACCAGACATCCCGCATGGTCTGGCCAGGTGTGGGAGGGCTCGTGCGCGCAGGAAAGCAGCCCCCCCCCCCGCCGCCCCCCACCGCCGCCGTAAGGCACCAGAGACCTTGGCTGGTGTGCTCGGCCGCGCCTGCGCGCCCGCCGGAACAGGTCACACACCGCGACCCTGCTTCCCACCGCCCCCCCCCCCCCCCCCCCCCCCCACCCCCCCCCCCCCCCCCCCCCCGCGCCCCCCCCCCCCCCCCCCCCCCCCCCCCCCCCCCCCCCCCCCCCCCCCCCCCCCCCCCCCCCCCCCCCCCCCCCCCCCCCCCCCCCCCCCCCCGGCCGCCCCCCCGCCCCGCCGTGACCTCGACGATAGCACGGCGCCTCACCCCCGGCGAACAAGACCCGGCGTCCGTCGCGTTCCGTCGAACCAGGGAACGTCGCCCTGCAGTTCGCACCTTGCTGACCTGCCACGTAGGCGCCGCCATGCGCATCCCGTCGCTCGTGACCTTGCCGCTGCTTTGCACCGTTGCCAACGCCCAACAACATGCGCCGAGAGTCAACGACCTGCAGATCACCCCTGGCGAACCGCCGGCCGTCACCTTCGCGATCTCGTGGCCCAACTCCTGGCGCAACGACCGGAACCACGACGGCGCCTGGATCATCCTGCGCGGCCCCGACCCGCGCCGAGGCCCCCTCCGCCTGCAGGCCGACGGCCACACCGCCGATGGCAAGATCCCGGGCACCCTCGAAGTCGCCGACGACCGGCTCGGCGTGTTCTTGTTCCCCGCCACCAACCACCGCGGTGACGTGACGTTCCAGGTGCGCTTGCAGCTCGACGAACCCGCCCCTCCGACGATCACGGCGTGGACACTCGACATGGTCTTCATCCCGTCGGGCCCGTTCGAACTCGGCGACAACGACCCGGCGACGCTACGGCTGGGCGCGTTCCACCACCTCGACGACTCCGGCAAGCCGGCAGTCGTGTCGATCCGCGACGAACGCGAACTGACGATCGCCAGGAACGGCGACCTCTGGTACGAGACCGACCGCAACCGCTACCGCGGTGATCAGGGTGGCCCGCTGCCCGCTGCCTGGCCGAAAGGCACCGCCGCATTCTGGCTGATGAAACACGAGTTGACGCAGGGCCAGTACGCGGCGTTCCTGTCGGCCCAGCCCGCCGAGTGGCAGCCCCGACGCGCACCACTCGAACGCAAGGGCGAGGAGACCGACACCTGCTCGATCACCCGCGAAGGCGACCGCTTCGTTGCCGCCGCGCCGGACCGGCCGTGCAACTTCGTCAGTTGGGACGACACCGCCGCGCTGTTCGACTGGCTGGCGCTGCGGCCGATCACCGAGTTCGAGTTCGAGAAGGCCGCGCGGGGGCCAACGCGCCCGATGCCTGGGGACTTTCCGTGGGGCACCGCATCCGCCGAAGCCTTGAAGCGACACGTCCTGAAGTCGCGCGACCTCGCCGCCGCGACGATCGCCGACGAGGCGACGCTGACCGACGCGACCCGCGCGCAGCTCGGCGCGTCGTTCTACTGGGTCATGGACCTGGCCGGCAGCGTCTGGGAACGGACGATCAGCGCCGGCGACCCGATCGGTCGCGCTTTCACGGGCTCCCACGGGGATGGCGTGCTGTCTGCCGACGGTGGCGCGACCAATGCCGACTGGCCGCGCGCCAAGCCGAAGGGCGACCTCGCCCCTGGCATCGGCTTCCGCGGTGGCGCCGAGTACTTCGGCGCCCGCGACGCGACCAACCCGCAGAGCCTGGTGGCCGTTCGCACCTATGCCGGCTGGGGCGGCGCGGAGCGCTACAAGACCTACTCCGCCCGCGCCGGCCGCATGGCCCGCTGACTCAGCGGACCGTGATCGTCAGCGTATCGGTCACCGTCACCGGCGCGCCGAACACCTGCGGCGGGCAACCACCTGGCTCGAGCAGCAACGCCGCCTGGCACGTGATCGCGAAGCCGAGATACGACACGTCGCACGGCACCGTCAGATTCAACGCGGCCTGCGGGAACGTGAACGCCGCCGGCAGCGCGATACCGCTCTGGCAGCTGCCGCAGCCGGGCAGCGGCACGATCGAACGCGTGCCGACCAGGATGAACGGGAAGCCGCCGTTCGGCGTCGTCAGGATCTGGAACGACTGGCCGATGGCCGGCGTGCCGCGGACCGTGAACGGTGCCTCGGGTGCACCGCAGCCGGTTTGATCGACCACCACCAGGGGACCTGACTGGATGGCGTTGTAGGTCGCCGCGCGAAGATCGGAGTCAGCGAACGGCGCCGACTGTTCGTCCCAGACGACCAGATGCGGCCCAGCGACACCCGGCCGCGTCATCGCGGCGCTGTCGATGGCGAACCCCATGATCGTCGTCGCCGGCGACAACGCCGCGTGCCCATCGTGCCAGCTCAGGGTCGTGCCCTGCACGTGCACCGTCGCCGCGAACGGCTGCTGCACGCCCAGACTGTCGGTCTCGATGTACGAGTACGAGTAGCGGCAACCATCGAACGCCGCCCGCGCGTTGAACTGCACCAGCGCCGGATCGACGCCCGGTTCCTGCAGCGTCAGATCGATCGGTCCCGTCGTCGGCGCCACCGTGCCGCCGCTGTTGCCGAGCAGCATGCCCTGGATGTCACCGCCATGGGTCCAGGTCACCAGCCACTGGCCGCCCCAGCCGGCGATCGACGGCGAACGGTCCGGTCCGAGCGCGAGTTGGACTGGCGCCTGCGGCAACGGCAGGTTGCCGTTCAGATCGACCGCCTGCATCCGCAGCGGCAGCGTCGTGCAACGGCCGGCGCATTCGGTCCAGACCAGCACCCAGGGATCGCCGGGTCCGGCGGTCATCGACACATCCCCGACGTGCGAACCCGACAGCGGGAACGTCCCGAACGCGGTCCCAAACGCGGTGCCGGTCGTCGACAGCGTCTGGAACAGGATGTCCTGGCCGGTGCTGTTCTGCCGCAGCATCGCCAGCAGCCAGCGATTGCCGGAGCGACAGCCGCCGACCAGCGCCCGGCACAGGTCCGTGCCATTCAGCCCGACACTCGTCGTCCCGATCGTCGACATCGTCATGCTGTTCGCCGTGCGGCGGCGGTACTGGAAGCAACCGTTGTTCTCGGTGCTGTTGTGCCAGGAGATCGCGAACATGCCGACCGGCGCCAGGTTGGCGACCTCGGGACTCAACGTCCGCGACGGGGTGTTGTGCGCGTACGACGTCTCGGCCAATGCCGGCGGATTGGTGGCCGCGAAGTAGCGCGTCGTCCGGATGTCGATGTCGGTGGCGCTCAGGTGCTCTTCGGCCACGACCAGCCAGGTGTCGCTGCCCTCGTCGTAGGCCACCCGCGGATCCTCGGTCTGGCTGACCGACGTATCGACCGCGAACGTCTGCAGCAGCGGGTCGATCAGCAACGGCCAGCTCGCTGCCGCCGCGAATGCGGCCGGCACTTCGATGCGGATCGAAGCCGCGTCACCACTGACCGGAACCGAGAGCCGCCGGCCCTTGCCATCGATGATGACGGCATCGGAATAGTGCACGCTGCCCAGCTCGTTCGGGGCGACGAAGCGCAGTCCGTCGGCGTCGCGGCCGCCGAACGCCATCGCCGTCGTCACCGCCAGTTCGACCACCAGCGGTCCGTGCCCCAGGGGCTCGGTCACGACGAAGCTCTGGCGCGCCGCCTCGGGCATCAGGTCCCAGCGCTCGACGACGGGCCCGCGGTCGACCTCGAGCCGCCGTTCGCCGGCCCGCGTCGCGACGCCCGCCGCCAGCGCCACGTGCTCCCCACCGACACGCAGATCGCGGAGCGCCAGCGTCAACGGGTAATCCCGCGGCGCCCTGGGCCCGAACAGCGGCTGGAACGTCGCCCGATCGCCGAGGAGCCCCAGCTTGTAGCGATGCCCGCGGACCCAGATCGACCCGTCCTCGTACGGGTCACTGACGAACACCGACCGGAACGGCCCCTCGGCACCGAGTACCGGAGCCGGGCCCTGCGCCACGGCGCCGGCCAGCAGGAGCGAGAACCACGCCACATCCACGAAACGGGTCGACATGCCGGGCAAGAGCCGCGGATCGCGCGGTCCTTACGGCCGATTCCCGACGCCGCCGAACTGGTCGCGAGCAGCCGCCGACAAGGCCATTCTCCTGGTGGCATGGGCCCGGCCGCCGGCTACAAGAGCCCCGCAGAGCCTTCGTTCCCCACGTAACACCCCGCATGCACGCCAAGCTGCTGTTGCTGTTCCTGAGCGCCGTCGTGTTCCTGCCCGACGAGGGCCAGTGGTTGCCGACCCAGATCCGCGACTGGGACTGGGACGCCCTGAAGAAGCGCGGCATGGCGATGACCCGCGACGAGTTCTGGCATCCCGAACGCGGCGGCGTGCTGTCGGCGACCGTGCAGATCAACGGCTGCACCGCGTCGTTCGTGTCGGCGGATGGGCTCCTGGTGACCAACCACCACTGCGGCTTCGGCGCCGTCAGCGAACTGAGCACTCCGGAGCACAACTGGCTGCGCGATGGCTTCGCGGCCAAGGACAAGAAGGGCGAACTGCCGGCCCCAGGCATGACCGCGGCGGTGCTGAAGCGCATCGACGACATCACCGCGACGGTGCATGCGGCGCAGGCCAAGGCGACATCGGACCTGGAACGTCAGACGGTGACCCAGCAGGTGCTGGCCCAGGAAGTCGCGCGCGGCGAACAGGCCGAACCGAACACCAGGTGCAGCGTCGCCAGCTTCCTCGAGGGCAAGGAGTACCATCTGTACTACCGGACCCAGATCACCGACGTCCGGTTGGTCTACGCGCCGCCGCGCGCGATCGGCGAGTTCGGCGGCGAAGTCGACAACTGGGAGTGGCCGCGCCACACCGGCGACTTCACGTTCTTCCGCGCCTATGTCGGACCGGATGGCAACCCGCGCCCGCACGACGAGGCCAACGTGCCGTTCGTACCACAGCACAAGCTGGCGGTGTGCACCGACGGCATCCAGCAGGGTGACCTGGCGATCATCATGGGCTACCCCGGCAACACCCAGCGCTACAAGAGCAGCCGCGCGGTCGCCACGCGCCAGGGCTACATCTACCCGCGCCGCGACGCGGTGCTGACCGCCGCGATCGCCGCCTATGAGCGCGCCGGCAAGACCAGCGAAGCGATGGCGCTGGCGGTCGCCGATCGGATCAAGTCGCTGGCCAACACCCAGAAGAACGCCCAGGGGATGATCTTCGGCCTGAGGCACAACGGCACCGTCGATCGCAAACTGCGCGAGGAAGCCGCGCTGACCCAGTGGATCGCCGCCGACCCTGGCCGCCAGGCCAAGTGGGGCTCGGTGCTGGCCGAGCTGCTGAGCATGGACGAAGAGGAAGCGGCGACGATCCAGCAGGACACGACGCTGGGCTTCATCAACATGCTGTCCGGCGACATCCCGCTGCTGGCCGTGCTGATGCAGGCATGCGCGGCGCTGGCGGACGGCAACGGCAAGCTGCCGCAGCGGGCGCTGAAGACCCTCGGCGGCACCGAGATCGACGCCGATCTCGAACTGTTGCAACTGCCGCTGCTGGCGGTGCTGCTCGAAGAGATCGCCTCGCTGCCCGACGGCAACCGGCTGACCGGCAGCGAAGCGCTCGGCGGCGGCACCGGCGACGAGATCGTCACGCGACTGCGCCAGCAATCGCAGATGTTCGCCGCCGACCACCGCCGCGACCTGTTCGCACAGGGCCGCGACGGCGTGATGGCGAGCACCGATCCGCTGATCGTGCTGGCCCGGGGCCTGGTCAAGGACCGGGCGGCGTCGCAGGTGCGCAACCGCGCGCGCCAGGGCCGCATGCTGGTGACCGGTCGCGCCTGGATCGAGGCGCAGGAAGCGTTCCGCGGCAAGGCGTTCTATCCCGATGCCAACAGCACGCTGCGCGTGTCGCTGGCGGAGGTCAAGGGCTACAAGCCCCGCGACGGCATCACCTACACGCCGCACACGACGGTGCAGGGTCTGCTGGACAAGGAGACCGGCAAGGAACCGTTCGCCAATCCGCCAGCATTGCTGGAAGCGGCCCGAACGCGCAAGGACAGCCGCTGGTTCGATCCGCGGATCGGCGACGTGCCGGTCTGCTTCCTGGCCGATGGCGACACCACCGGTGGCAACTCCGGCTCTCCGGTCGTCAACGGCAAGGGGCAACTGATCGGGCTCAACTTCGATCGGGTGTTCGAAGCGGTGGCCGGCGACTTCGGCTGGAACGCCGATCGCTCGCGCAACGTCATCTGCGACATCCGCTACGTGCTGTGGGTCGTCGAGTCGGTGTTCCCGTCGCCCGCGCTGCTGCAGGAACTGGTCGGCACGGCGAAGTAGCGGCGACCGGGCGCGGATCTACTTGCGGATCTTGTAGTTGGCCTTGACCCAGGCGATCCACGCGGCGTCGAACGCGGCGTTGTCGTAGCCAAAGGCCTCCTTCAGCGCCAACGCCTGCTGGTCGGCGACTGCCTGCGCCGGCACTCCGGTGGTCGGCAGGCCCTTCAGGACCTCGAGGTAGCGCCGCACTTTCTCGTCGCCCTGACTCAGCAGGAAGTCCCAGCGCGACCACATCATCACGTGCTTGTGCAGATCGCGGCAGTCGTTCTGCTGCCAGGTCAGCATTTCGGCCGCGGTTGCCCAGGCGCCGGATTCGACCCGCGCCCGCGCCTTCTCGGCCCAGTCGGCATCGTGCAGCAACCCCCACTGCGCCTCGGCGAGGCCGGCGATCGTGTTGTACTTCTTGTCGAGCCGCAGCCGGTACCAGTGACCCAGACCTTCACTGGTCCACACCGGGATATCGTAGGC
Organism: Planctomycetota bacterium; assembly: GCA_016713175.1. Lineage (GTDB taxonomy): Bacteria > Planctomycetota > UBA1135 > UBA1135 > UBA2386 > JADJPQ01. The sequence continues at coordinate 40,900 of JADJPQ010000011.1, read as the reverse complement.
GAACCCGTGATAGCCGCCCACGAAGTTGCGGACCATGCCGTAGACGATGTTGCAGTGCAACGCCCGCTCGGTCGACAACCCTTCGGTCCGGATGTCCTGGGTGGTGACGAAGATCAGCGAATTGGACTCGAAGAAGTGATGCGCCTGCGGTTCCTCGGCCTCACGCTTGCCCCAATGCCGCAGATAGCGGGCCAGGTCGCTGCGGCGCGGCAACAGCAGCAGGCAGAACTTGCCGTGCATCCCGAGATACGGTCCCTTGCCGATACCGCCGCGCTCTTGGAACCCCCGCCCATCGAGGCCGCGACCATCCTTGCACGGCGGCGCCTGATCGACGAACCCGGTCCGCTTGCAGAAGTCGGCATACAGGGCCTCGAGCCGCTGCGCGTACAGGTGCACCAGGAGCCAGCTCGTGATCGTCTTCGGCCGCTTGGCCTTGGGCAGCTTCGCCATCAGCGCATCGATCTCGGCAGACAGCGCCTTCTTCTCGTCCTTGTCGAGCGGCCACTCCCGCTCGCTCTGGGAGATGCCGATCTTGAAGTGCCGGGTTTCGGCCCAGCGGATCCGCAGTTCTTGCCCCAGTTCGATGTCGACGTCGCGCGTGCTGTGGTTGTCGGCAAGCGGGAACGGTCCGTAGGCCTCGATGCCGACCGCCCGCATCAGGACCGGATCGCCGCCGGTGAACGGATCCACGACGAGGCGATCGACGGTCGGTTTCTGGCCGACGACGGCTCCCACCAGGACCAACGCGAGGAGCAGGCAGCGCATGGTCCCGCTATTATTCCAGCCACCGGGCGGAAGTAACGGATTCGTCAGCGGCGTTCGCCGAGGACTTCTGCCAGCACCGACGCCCCGGCCACCAGGATCGGGTCGTCGCCGCCGGCGAACGGCAGCCGATCGGCCACCGGGTGATGCGGCGCCACGCCCTTGCCCTCGAGCTGCCTGGTGTAGTTGCCCAGCGTGAAGCTCGGGAACATCAGCACGGCGCCGGAGCCGACGTCGGTGAACGTCGCCGGCACGACGGCGCCGGCCGTCCGTTCGCCGACCAGTGGACCCAGGTCGCGCTTTCGGATCTCGAAGGCCAGCACTTCCTTGGCCGACCGCGTCCGGCCGTCGATCAGGAACACCATCGGTACGCCGCCCTGGCGCAGGTCCTCGAGCACTTCGATGATCGCGTCGACTTCGTTGCCGCTGCCGCCGCGGCCGCGCAGATCGATCACCAGGCCCTCGGTGTCGGCGAACCGCCTGGCGGCCGAACGGATCAGCGACGCGGACTTGCCATGGAACACGAACCACAGATGCACGTAGCCGAACACGTGGCTGCCGACCTGCAGCCGCTGGCAGCTCGTCTGGCTGGCGGCGAGCGCTGACGACCTGGTCGCCGTCACCGTGACTTGCCGTTCGTCGTCCGGACTCGACGCGACGCGCAGCACGATCGCGTCGCCGACGTCGCCGAGCAGGTAGTGGACCGCCGGGTCGGACAGGAAGGCATCATCGGCGCGCCAATCGAGTCGCTTGCTCCGGCTCGGCGGCACACCATCGATCGCCAGCACGCGGTCCCCGCGCCGGAGCCCCGCGGCCAGCGCCGGGCCGTTCTCGAACAGTCCGTCGATGTAGTAGCGCCCGCCGATCCGGGTCAGCACGCAACCGAACGTCGGGCCCGCCTTGCCGAACAGTTCGTTCTCGACGCGGCGGTGCGTCGCCGCCGAATACAGCGCCAGGTGCGATGCCGGGATCTCGCCCAGGAACGCATGGATCACGGCGCGTTCTTCCGCCGCATTGCCCGCCGCAGCCGCGGCGGGCCGGTAGCGATCGATCAGCGCCGGCAGGCGTTCGTCGCGAAAGCGGCGGTCATGGAAGTCGTCGCTCAGCACTTCGGCGACGCGATCGAACAGGGCCGCCTGTTGGGCCAGCAGCGGCGACGCCGCGATGGCCAGGGACGCGAGCAGGGCGCAACGGGACATGGCGGCCAAACGTAGCCGGTCGGCAGTACCTCCGGTCGTGGCACCTTGCCCGAGATCCCGCCCCCTCCGGGAACGGCGGACTGTTGGCGGACGATGGCGACAGGGCGGAGCGGGGGCGAACGCGTGGCCTTGGCATGTGTGCCAGCGATGCCATGGTGCGTTGCCCTGTGCTGCAATGGCGCTTGTCGCGTGGATCGCGCGCTGCGTAGACGTCGGCTGCGCCACCGCCGAGGCGACGCTGCAGTTCGAACGACCGAACGACGGGCGAGGATCTCGCACAGCAGGTCCTCGAGGAGGCGCTGGCCTTCGGTCGAGGAGCTGGCCTCACTCCGCGCAGCGACCATGGCGACGGCTGGGTCACCGATCCATTGGGCAGCGTCAACAGGTGCAACATCGTTGTCATCGTGTGACGCCCTTCGCAGCCAGCACCACAAGCAGGTCGCCCACAATCGCCATCGGCCACTCTCTCGGTCGCGATAGTATCGTGCCCCCTCGAGTACCATTGAGGCACCGCGAATTGTCCAGTTCCGGTCTACTCGGGTCACCTACTGGTCACCACCTCCATGCCGCGTCCTGACTCACATCCCAGCGGGCTGCGCGAAGCCGTGGGCGACTACTTGCGGCGCGCCACGGCCGGGACTCCCGAGCCGTTGGACCAGTTCTTGAGTACGACCGGGTTCGCCCGCGAAGCGGTGAGCCGGATGTTCCGGGAGATCGATGGCAGCGACGCTGCGCTGGGCCACGGCGACGCGGCGAACGGAACCCTCATCGCCAACCGCTACCGGATCGTCAGCCTGTTGGGATGCGGCGGCATGGGCACGGTACACCTGGCCATCGACACGACGCTCGGGCGCGAGGTGGCGCTCAAGCGCATCCGGCGCGAGTTGTTGCTGTCGGCCGAAGCCAGGCACAGCTTCGACAACGAAGTGCGTGTGGTGGCCCAGCTCGACCACGCGAGCATCTGCAAGGTCTTCGACGCAGGCGCCGGTGTTGCGAATTACGCACTCGTCATCCCGAACAGGACCGCGTTCCTGGGCGTCACCCTCGGTTTCCAAGGCGCCGCGCTGGATCCGCCTGCGACTTCGCTCGGACTGACGACCAGCAACGGCGTCGCCTTGGTCGTGGGAACGTAGCCACGCGAGCACACGCCGGACGACAACGACACAACCACCCTACAGATACCATGCTGAACCACGCTTTTCGCTCCGTCTGGATCGCTGCCTGTGTTGCCATTCCTCAGGTTGCAGCCCAACAGCGCATCCCGCTGACCGCCGCCGATGCCATGGCCGGGGACACGTTCGGCTCCAGCGTCGCGATCGCAGCCGGTACGGTCCTCGTCGGCGCGCCCGGTGCGGACCCGGCTCTGATCCGCAACGCCGGCGCTGCCTACGTATTCGTCCTGGCGGGCGCCACAGCCACCCAGCAGGCCAGGCTCACCGCGGCCGACGCGTCGCTCGACGCCCAGTTCGGCAACCGTGTCGCCATCGCCGGCGATGTGGCCGTCGTGGGCGCGTGGTACGACGACCCGATCCCCGGCGGCACCGACGCCGGCTCCGTGTATGTGTTTGCCCGCCTGGGGACCATCTGGGTCCAGCAACAGAAGCTGCTCGCTGGGGACGTGCAGGCGCGCGCCCATTTCGGCGCAAGCCTCGCTTTCGACGGCAGCAGGATCGCCGTCGGCGCGCCCGATTGCGACCAGGGTCGCGGTGCGGTCTACATGTTCGAGTTGGCCGGCGGGACCTGGGTGCAGATGCAGAAGCTCGCCGCCAACCAACTGGCGCCGAAGGACCGCTTCGGGTCGAGCGTGGCCATCTCGAACGCGACGCTGGCGGTCGGTGCGTCGCAACGCGATGTCGTCGGGCTGTCCGATGCGGGGATGTACTCTGTGTTCCTGCGGCACACGAACGGCACCTGGAGCGAGCACCAACAGCGGACACTTGGGCGCAATCGCTACCAGGGCCGGTCCATTGCGCTGTCGGGTTCGTCGCTGCTCGTCGGACGCTCTGGTGGCGCCGACGGATACTCGTACGTGCCAGCGTCGACCCCGGCTGACTGGCTGCTCAACCAGGAGTTCTCTGCTCTCGGATTGAATGAAGTTCTGTTGGAAAACCTCGCGGTCTCGGACTGCACGGCAGTCACAGGTGCCCCGTCAAGCAACTGGGTCGATGTCCATCGACGCGCGGAAAGCAGCAAGTTCGCCAGGACGGCTCGCCTGACCAACGACGTGGGCCAGGGCGCCGGCTGGTTCGGGTTCAGCGTCGCGCTCGACCTGCTGGACATTGCCGTCGGCGCACCGAAGAACGACCTCCCCGGCAAGACCGACGCCGGCATGGCGTACGTGTTCCGCAGCCCCGGCAGCAGCCAGGTGACCTGGAACCAGTCCCACGCCGGAGGCAGCGGTGCCCCCCCGGGGCGCGAGCAATTCGCCATGGCTTCGGACACGCGGCGCGGCCGTGTCGTCTTGTTCGGCGGCGCGAACAGCGTCGACCTCGCCGACACGTGGGAGTGGAACGGGACGCAGTGGCAGCAACTCTCGCCGGTGACGTCGCCGTCGGCGCGGCACGGCCATGCCATGGTCTTCGACAACGGGCGCGGGCGCGTCGTGCTCTACGGCGGGCAGAACCCCAGCGCTCCGAATGGCCTGGACGACATGTGGCAATGGGACGGCAGCAACTGGACGCCGGTGAGCAACATCGGACCCGCGCGCGGCGCGATCGTGGCCGGAACCATGGCCTGGGACCTCCACCGCAGCCGCGCCGTGCTGTTCGGCGGCGCCGGCAGCGGCGAGTCCAACGACACCTGGGAATGGGAGAGCACAGGCGCGACCACCGGTCGGTGGTTCCGGCATCCCACGGCGACCACCACCCACCCCGGCTTCCGCTTCTACCACGCGACCACCTATGATCAGGCGCGGCGCGTGACCCTGATCCACGGCGGCCGCGACCGGGGCGGTATCCCCTACGGAGAGACCTGGGCCTGGAACGGTTCGGTGTGGAGACTCGTCGATGCCAACGGCCCGACGCAGTCAAACAGCGCCTGGATCTACCACGCGATGGCGTACGACGTCGCCACTTCGAAGGTCGTGATGAACCTCCCCGGCATGCCGTTCACGTGGACGTGGGACGGCCAGCAGTGGACCCAGATCGTTGCCGACAACGGTCCGCGAATGCGCTCGGCGATGGCGTGGGACAGCGTGCACAACAAAGTCATCATGTTCGGCGGCGCCAACGAGAACATCGGCGGCGTGTACCTGAACGACGTCTGGTCCTGGTGCAGTTGCGGCAACTGACCGGGCACTGGGCCGGCGCCGGACGCGACCAGCCCGCGTGCGGGAGCTCGTGGCGCCACCGCGTCCCCGCCCGCCCCCCTCTTCCGGCCGCGACCTTGCCCGAGCCCCGGCCAGCGTCCAAGATGCGGCGGCGTGCTCGCAACCCTGCGACATCTCGGCCTCGGCCTGCTGTGGACGTTGGCGATCGTGCCAGTTGCCATGTGGCTGCTGCACCTGCAGTCGCCGACCGCAGCCGTCGCCACCCACCTGTGGGTCGCCCACGCGCTGCGGACCTCCGCGCTCGCCGGCGCAGTGACGTTGGCGGTCGGGCTACTGTTGTTCCCACCGCTGCCGGCCGGGCTGCGGCTGCTGATGGCATCGACCCGCAAGCTGGCGACCGGCGATCGCAGCCGGCTGGCCCGCGCCCACGCCGACCTGCAACAGCTGGAAACCGCGCAACGCCACCTCGACTACGGCCGGCTGGCGGCCCAGGCGGGCCAGCCGGCGCTGGCGCTGCAGCACCTGCGGCGGGCGGTCGAATTGGACGCCGGCGCGATCGCGCCGCGCTACGAGATCGGCGAATTGCTGCACGACCAGCGGGCGTACGCCCAGGCCCTGCCATGGCTCCTGCAAGTGGTGCAACAAGATCCCGGCCACGCGTTCGGCGAGGCGCTGCTGCGGCTTGGCCGGGTGACGTTCCTGTGCGGCGACCATCGCGGGGCGTTGGCGGTCCTGCAACAGCACGAACGCGCCCATGGCGGCAACCGCCGCAGTCAGTACTGGCTGGCGCAGGCGCACGACGCGGTCGGCGATCGGGCCGCCGCTCGCGCCGTGCTGGTGCAGGCGGCCGCGCCGCCGCCGCCACGTCAGCGGTTGACCGCCGAAGAGAACTGGTACCGCGCCTGGGCGCGCGTCGCGCTGTGGCGCCATGGCGGTGCGGCATGAGGGACCTGCGCAACCTGGTCGACGAGATCCCGGTGACGCTGCTGGTCGCGCTCGCCTACGTGTCGGCGGCGATGTTGAGCGATCCTGGCCGGTCCGGGGAACCGACCTGGCACGACCACGGCCTGCTGACGCCGATGGCGGCGGTCGACGAGCCATGGCGGCTGCTGACGCACGCGTTCCTGCACGCCAACCTGCTGCACCTGCTGTTCAACCTGCACACGCTGATCTGGCTCGGACCGCCGCTCGAGCGTTCGCTCGGCAGCGTCCGCTTCGCGCTCGTCTATCTGGTCGCTGCACTCGGCGGCGGCATCGCCGTCTGCCTGTTGTACGACCCGCGGCAACCGGTGGTCGGCGGTTCGGGGGCGTTGTTCGGCATGTTCGGCGCCCTGATCGCGCGCAACATGCGGGCTGGCCGCCATGCGTTTGCCTGCTTCGACTACGCCGGCCCGCGCCAACTGCTGTCGTTGATCGGTGTCAACCTGCTGATCGGCTTCTTGATCCCGGTGATCTCCAACACCGCGCACATCGGCGGACTGCTGGCGGGCTGGCTGTGCACGTTCGTGTTCCTCGACCCGGGCCGCTCGGCAGCGGCGATCCGGCGTTGGCGGATCGCGACCGCGGCGATGTTCGCCGGCCTGCTGTTCTCGGTGCTGATGCCGGTGACGCGTTGGGACTGGCTGTGGAACCAGGCCATCGATACGCGCGACGCCGCGCGGGCCCAGGAACTGCGCCGCGCTGCGGTGATGTCGTTCTTTCACCGGCAAGACGTCGGCGACGCCGAGGTCGAACGGATGGTCGACGTGCTGTTTCCGCAACCGGACCGGACCCCCGCCGGCGAGGAGCCCGCGGCAGACGAAGGCGCCGGTGCGCCGCGCGGCAAGTAGTAGCCGTCAGCGCGCCGCCGCCGCCCGCAGCCCGGTGGCGGGCGGGACGCGGAGTGGATCGGATTGCGGTTCCTCGCTGTCATCAAGCCAACCGTGTCCAAGGTCCGCGCGGCCATCGATAAGCTCTATGCGGAGGGCCTGGTCAGCCGGACCTATCCACTGCCCTGGCACTACGTGCCGGCCGCGATCATGAACGCACCTTCATCCTGACCGAGGCACACACCATGCTCATTCCCGGAGCCCGGCTGCTGTTGCAAGTGTCGATGACCATTCTTGCGCTTGGTACGACACTCCCATCCCAGTCGCGGTGGCGGCTGATTCTTCCCACGGTCCGTCCGGCTGCCCGGAACATGACCTCGCTTGCCTTTGATCGCGGGCGCTCGACCACCGTTCTGTTCGGCGGCCGCGGCGACTTCGCCGTGTTCGCCGACACCTGGGAATGGGACGGGACGATCTGGTTGCCCTTGAACCCGCCGACAACTCCGCCAGCTCGCGGCGACCATGGGCTGGTATACGACTTCGCCCGCCAGCGAGTCGTACTCTTCGGCGGCGCGGACTACACGTTTTCGACCCATTACAACGACACCTGGCTGTTCGACGGGGTCGACTGGCAGCTACAGTCCCCCGCCGTAGCCCCGTCGCCCCGATCCAGCATGCCACTCGCATTCGATCATGTGCGCGGCACGGTCTTGGCGTTTGGCGGAGCCATCTGGCGGCCCGGGCAGATCCAGAACTTCGACGACACCTGGGAGTGGGACGGCCGCAACTGGACGCAGTTGTTCCCGGCCCACCGTCCTTCCGCCCGTGGGGGGCACGTCATGGTCGGTGACCCGGGGCGCCGCCGGGTCGTGATGTGCTCCGGCGGCACCAGCTTGGCCACCGCGAGTGGCGACACTTGGGTCTGGGATGGCAGCGATTGGGGCCTGGATTCCGGCACCGGCATGAACCCGACCCTGTGGCCCGGCCAGCTGACCTTCGACGTCCGGCGGAACCTCGTTGCCCATATCAGACAGTACTTCTTGTTCATCGCACCGCTGTATCTTGACGTCCATTGGTTTGCGGACACCACTGGCGGCAGCAACCTTATTGGAGGCGGTACGATAGGCCCAGCCCTCGCATATGACGAAGTCCGAGATGAACTCGTCCAGTTCGGCGGGTATTTTGACGGTTGCTGCGCTCAGTCGTCTACCTGGCTCTACCGTCCCGATTATATCGGGTATTCGACGCCCTTCGGCACCGGCTGCGCTGGCGGCCTCGGAGTCCCCGCCCTGACCGGGACGCGTGTCCGGCCACAATTCACATTGGACCTGACTGCCACCAACGCCCAGGGTTACGTGATGTTCACGCTCGGGTTCGACACAACGTCCTGGAACAACGCCCAGCTGCCGCTGGACCTCGCACCCTTCGGAATGCCCGGGTGCCATGCGTACATCCGCCCCGAACACACGGCAGCCACCACGGCGGGCGCGAATGGGGTCGCCAGCATCAGCATGCGCGTTCCCAACGACACCTCCCTGATCAACGTGGCGGTCTTTGCGCAGACCCTGGTCGCCTCGCCCGGCACCAATGCCCTTGGTGCGGTCGCGAGCAATGGTCTGCGAGTGGTCATCGGCCGCTGGTAGCCCGTGAGCCCACTGCTTTGACTGTTGAACCGCGCGACCGACACGACAACGCCGCGCGGGCCCTGGAACGGCGCCGCGCTTCCGGCGCTTCCGGCCCGCGACCTCGGCGACGGCGGGATCGAACGGATATGGTCCTCGTGGTGTTCCGCGTTCGGACCTCGATCCCACGGACGAAGCGCCTCCGACCAACACTGGCGGCGGCACGCCGCGCGACAAATCATCGTCAGCGCGCAGCAGCCGCCCGCAGCCGCCGCACGCAGGCTTCGCGACCCAGCAGGAAGATCACGTCGAACAACCCCGGCCCCTTGTCCGTGCCGGTCAGCGCCGCGCGCACCGGGTGCACGAAGTTGCCGAACTTGACGCCGATCCGTTCGGTGAACGCCCGGCACTCCTGTTCGATCTGCGCCGGCGTCGCGAACGCACAGGTCGGCGCCGCCGCGTCCTTCTTGCTCGGCAACGCCACCACCGCATCGGCCGCGGTCCGATCGGCCGGCCAGCTCGGCGGCAGGTTGCCCTTCTCGAGCACTTCGGCATAGCCGCGCAGCCAGTCCTTGCTCGCCGGCTCCTTGGCGAGGTTCTTCTGCGCCGCTTCGTCCAGCGTTGGCAGCTCGGCGAACAACCAGCCGATCTTGTCCGTGAACTCCGACAGGATCGTGATCCGCTCCTGATAGCAGCCAACGACGTTGCGTAGCCACGCCGCATGGCTCGAAAACGCCGCCTCCGGCACGACCCTCGAAAGCCACGGCCGTGCCCGCTCAAGGCACTGCGCCGGCGTCCATCGCCGCACGTACTCGCCGCACATCCAGCGCAACTTCTCCTCGTCGAAGCGCGCACCGGCCTTGCCGATGTTGCCGATCTGGAACACCGCCACCATCTCGTCGCGGGTGAACACATCGCGATCGCCGGAGAACCCCCAGCCGAGCAGTGCGATGTAGTTGAACACCGCCTCGGGCGGGAAACCCTTGTCGCGGTAGTCCAGCATGTTGGTGTCGGCGTCGCGCTTGCTGAGCTTCTTGCCTTCCTTGTTCAGGATCAGCGGAATGTGCGCGTACTGCGGGCATTCGGCGCCGAGCGCCTCGAACAAGAGCCGCTGCTTGATGCCGTTCAGGAAGTGCTCTTCGCCGCGCACCACGTGCGTGATCGCCATGCCGATGTCGTCGACGACGCAGGCGAAGTTGTAGAGCGGCACGCCGTCCGGCCGCAGCATGACCCAGTCGTCGAGTTCCTTGGTGTTGACCTCGACGTCGCCGCGGACCAGATCGTGGACCTGCAGCACGCGGGCCTCGGGCATCTTGAAGCGCAGATTCGGCTTCCGGCCCTGCGCCTCGAACGCCGAACGCTCGGCGGCGGTCAGGTTGCGGCAGCGGCGGTTGTAGCCGGCGAACCCGGCCTTCTGTTCTTCCATCGCCTTGCGGCCGGCGTCGATCTCCTCGGGCGTGCAGTAGCACGGATAGGCATGGCCCGACGCCAGCAGGCGATCCGCCGCCGCCCGGTACAGCGGCAGCCGCTGCATCTGGAAGTACGGCCCGAAATCACCGCCCTTCTCGGGGCCCTCGTCCCAATCGATGCCGAGCCACTTCAGGCCGGTCAGGATGATCTGCAGCGACGCGTCGCTGCTGCGGGCCTGGTCGGTGTCCTCGATGCGCAGCAGGAACTTGCCACCCAGCGCGCGCGCGGCGGCCCAATTGTACATCGCCGTGCGCGCACCGCCGAGGTGCAGCGGACCGGTCGGTGAAGGCGCGAAGCGCAGACGCGGAGTCGGGTGGATCATCGGGGCGAACACGATAGCGCGGCCAGGCGCGACCCGCTTCAGCGCGGCGCGTCGTCGGGCACGAAGTCGAGCAGTTCGAGTTCCCAGGTCGCCACCCGGCGGGCGACCGACACGCTGCCGAGCTGCACCGAGAACCGCGGACCATCGACGGCGATGCCGAGCAACGCCAGCAGCGTCGACCGCACGGTGCCGCGGTGCGCCACCACCAGCACGTCCTGGTCGTCGCCGCCAACCGCCAGTTCGCGCGCGGCTGCCGCCACCCGTTCCCGGAATGCGGTCCGGCTCTCGCCGCCGGGAAACGCGTCCACCGTGCCGGCGCGATGCCGTTCCCAGAACTCCGGAAAGCGCGCGCCGATCTCCTCGGCGGTCAGGCCTTCGCATTCGCCGAACGAGATCTCACGCAACCGTTCGTCGACCTCGACCGGCGCCGCGAACGCACAGGCGGCGGTCAGGATCGCCGCCGATTCGCGCGCGCGCGACAACGGCGAGCAGACGATGCGTGCCGGCGAAAGGCCGCGCAGGACCGGTACCAGCGCGGCGATCTGGGCCCGACCGAGGTCGGACAGCGGCACATCGTTGCTGCCGTGGTAGCGGATCGACGACTGACCGGCGGTCTCGCCATGCCGGCACAACCACAGGCGCCGCGTCACTTCAGCAGGTTCATCACCAGCAGCGCGACGACGCCGAGTCCGAGCAGCCCGATACCCACCAGCAAGAGCCGGTTCATGCCGGCGTGCTCCTGGACGATCCGCTGCAGCCGGTTGGACTGGTCTTCGTTGGCGCGTCGCAGCGTCGCCATGCTCTCGTCGGTCGCCTGACGCAGGTGCGCCGCCGATTCACGCTGGTTCTTCTCCAGGCTGGTGGTCAGCGAACTGAGCGACTCTTCGCGCTTTTCGGCCAATTGCCTGGTGGCCTGCGCCTGCACTTCGCTGTGCTCGACCATCCGGCCCATGGCGTTGTGGATCCGATCCATCGTGCCCTGGAAGTCGCGCATCGTCTGGGTCGCCCGCTCGTCGGTCGCCGCCGCGCGCTGCAGCGCGGTCTCGACGCTGCTGAGCAGCTTCGGCAACGTCGACAGCGTCTGTGCGACCTGTTCGCCGAGGTGGGTCTGCCGTTCCATGTGACCGGAGATGCCGCGCAGCACGTCGAGCTGCTGCTGTTGCATGGCCGGCAACTGGGTCAGTGTGGTGATGCGGTCGATCAGCTCGTGCATCTGCCCGTCCATCCGGGCCTGCGAGCCGCGCATCAGCGTCGCGAGCTCTTGGAAGTGTGCGCCGATCGCGACCAGCGCTTCTTCCTTGTCGCTCAGCTTGCGCGTCGTCCGCGCGTCGGTCGCCAGCGAAGTGCTCGGCAGCTCTTCGACGACCGGCGGCCGGGTCGCCGCCGGTTCGACGCGGGCCGGCAGCACGCGGGCCGGCTCGGGGCGCTTCTCCGGCGGCTTGGCGGCGTCGGTGGTGCGGGGGGTCTCGACGCGGACGGAATTGGAACTCCAGCGCTCCTTGAGCCTGGTGAAGATCGAGTTCTTCTTGACCATGGTGCCTCCCAGACCGCAGCGGGCACCTGACCGGGCCGGATGCGGGTGTTGTCGCTCGCTCGCGAGCCGTTCGTGCAGGGGGCGCCGAACGGGACCGGTCTCGCGGCCGAGCGGAAGGAGACTAGCGCGCGGCGAAGCCGATGCCAACGGGAACGGCACGGAGTTGCAGGGGAAGTTGTGCCGAAGTTCGCGCCGAAGAACTCTTGCAAGTCGTGCGGCGAACGCTACCTTGGTCAGCCCCTTCCGGAGCCGAGTGCTCCCTGCGAGGTCCGGTGGGGAGTTAGCTCAGTTGGTAGAGCGCGACAATGGCATTGTCGAGGTCAGGGGTTCGACTCCCCTACTCTCCACCAGTTTTTCCTCGCGGCGCGCGGCGGCGCCGGCCGGCTGCGGGTGCAGCCACCTGATCCCGGAAGCGCTGCAGTCCCCTGAAAGCAGCGTCCTCGAGGAAGGAGCGTCGGAGGCAGCAGCGCTCGCCTCACATCGATGACCGCTCCCGGTCCTGCTCCACCGCCTCGACCTCAGCGAGTTGCGCGATCTTCGGAACCATCGCGTCATCGACGTCACCGCTGAGGATCCCGTACCGGTCGAATCGCTTGACGTTCAATCGCCGCAAGCCATGCACCTGCTCCAGCAGGCGACGAACGGCCTCCTTCGCTTCCGCGTTGTCGCGGACTCCGGGCTTCAGGGTGACGTGGACCAGGGTCATGCCGATGGCATCGACAGTTCGGGGGCCGGAGACTGAGCACCGCCAGCAGATGGGGTCAAACCCGGGACCACCATCATCCTACGGAACCTGGACCAGTCCAGCCCCGAAGTCGCCGCTTGCTCCCAGCGGCCTGGCTGCGGCGCGCAGAGCGGTCCAGAGTTGCTCCCCTCCTGCACCGGACCCCGCGCCCTCGAGGAACAAGGCCGCGGCTCCGGCCACATGCGGGGCTGCCATGCTCGTTCCGTCGATCGCCTTGTACCCCCACCGAAGCCAGGACGATCGAACCGAAACGCCCGGCCCCGAGAGGTCGATCTGCCCGATGGCGTCTCGTTCCCCACAGCTGAACGGAGCCACGCGAAGCATCTTGTCGACCGCCGCCACCGCGAGGATCGACGGGCAGGCGGCAGGATTCCGCACCGGAGCGATCCTGCCGGGGCGGCTGCTGTCGTTGCCGGCCGCAGCGACGACCAGCACCCCAGCACGCAGCAATAGCCTGGCGACGCTCTCGTACGCAGCCGCGTAGGGCTCACCCACGCGACGCGGGCTGCCGAAGCTCATCGAGACCACCTGCGCACGTTGGTCAACCGCCCAGTCGATCGCCGCCAGGATCTGATCGTCGCTGCCTCGCCCGTTGCGATTCAGCACCTTGCCGACGAGCAGTTCTGCGTCTGGTGCGACACCGTACGCCGCCCCGATCCTGGGTAGCAGCGGACCGACGACGATCCCGGCGGCATGCGTCCCGTGCCCGTTCTCGTCCTCCACGCCATCACCGGGGACGAACGACTCGCTGATCACGCTCCGGTTGCGAAAATCCGGGTGATCACTGGCCAGCCCGGTATCCAGTACCGCCACCCGCACACCCTTGCCAGTGCGAGTCCGGCCGGCAACGCGCATTGCTTTCAGGCACCAACTGTTGGCGGGCTCGAGCGCCAGGCGCAAGTCCGGCAGCTCGTCACTGGCGTCTGCACCTGCAAGCCTGAGCAACGCCAGATCCACGCCGTCGCGAAGTCCCTTCAGGTATGCGACCAAGCCCGGATCAGGCTCGCCGCCGACTCCCGCCGCTGGATTCGCGACCTCGATCAGAGGCGGAAGCGATCGTGTCTCGTTCTCGACGACCTGAACGCCGTCCGCCCGCCGGAAGCCCGCGATCTCTTCCGGTGTCAGGTCTGCCGCGGCAATCCCGAGTCGATGGAAGACACGAACCTCGGGACTCCCTTCACCGCGCGCCATCACCGAAACGCTTGCCTGCGCCGATGCACCGCGATTCTCGCGCAGCCGCATCACGCTTGCGACTCGACTGGCGTTCTTCTCCGACGGCTCAGGGAAGACGATCAGGTACCGGGGACGCGCGCCGGCAACCCGCTTGTTTACGGCGCGGCGTCGTTTCGGCCCAGGCAGTGGCTCAGCTTCGCTCATTGGATCTCTCCTGTTCTCCAAATGCACGCCGCACACTCCGAGGCGAACGGCGCCTGCAGCATGTTCTTCCCCGCTCCGCTCGGCGTCAACACTGGACGCAGGTCAAGCACGGTGTCGAAGTCGTCGACAACAGCCTATGAGTTCAGGTTGCCCCGCGCGGAGTCGCAACCCCCACTCGCGATGTCGAGTCGGTGAAGGCGCACACGGCGATCTTTGGCGGGCTCGCGGTCAGGTCGCGTATCGTCATGCGCTGGCGCAGGTAGCCGCTTCGGGTGTCGCGACCTGCTGGGCAGCCGTTCGACGCGCCGCCAACGACGGAATTCGTCGTCTGGCGGCGAGGTGCACCCTGGCTAAGCTGCCGCGCATGCTGCGCATCGGTCTCGCTCTCGCGGTCGCCTCCCTCCTCCCGGCCCAATCCGGCACCCCGACGGCCGCCTCGGACTGGATCAGCCTGTTCGACGGCAAGACGCTGGCTGGCTGGCGCCAGCTCAACGGCACCGCGACCTACGCCGTCGTCGACGGCGCGATCGTCGGCACGACCAGCAAAGGCAGCCCGAACTCGTTCCTTTGCAGCGAGCAGTTCTTCGGCGACTTCGAGCTCGAACTCGAGGTCAAGCTACTGGACGACGAACTCAACTCCGGCATCCAGATCCGCAGCCACTCGTACCCGACCTACCAGGATCGCCGCGTGCACGGCTACCAGGTCGAGGTGTCCACCAACGGCGAAGCGGGGTTCGTCTACGACGAGGCGCGGCGGGGCTGGCTGACGCATGACCGCGACGATCCGCGCGCGCGCGCGGCCTTCCAGAACGGCGCGTGGAACCGTTATCGCATCGTCTGTGTCGGCCCGGTGATCCGCACCTGGATCAACGACGTGCCGATCGCCGATCTGCGCGATGACTGGTCGCCGGCCGGCTTCATCGGCCTGCAGGTGCACTCGGTGGCCGGCGATCCGAACTGGCGCGTGGCGTGGCGCAACCTGCGCATCCGCGCAGTCGGCGACGGCGGCGGCTTCGCCTCGATCTTCGACGGCAAGAGCCTCGCCGGCTGGCGGGTGAACGAGAACCCCGCGTCGGTTCAGGTCCACGACGGCGCGCTGGTCGTCAAGGGTGAGCGGGCCCACGTCTTCTACGACGGGCCGGTGTATTCGCATTCGTTCCAGAACTTCGAGCTGTCGTGCCTCGTGCGCACGAAGCCCGGCGCCAACTCCGGCGTGTACTTCCACACCGGATTCCAGGGCGATGGCTGGCCGGCCAAGGGCTACGAGGTGCAGGTCAACAACACGCAGTCGGACTGGCGCCGCACCGGCGGTCTGTATGCCGTCCAGGACGTCAAGGAGGCGCCGGCGAAGGACGACCAGTGGTTTCTGCTGAACGTGCGCGTCGACGGCAAACACGTGGTGGTCACGGTCGACGGCAAGGTCACCGCCGACTACGTCGAACCCGACGGCGTGCGGCGCGAAGGCGGCCTCGAGGGCCGGTTGCTGTCGCGCGGGACCTTTGCGCTGCAGTGCCACGACCCGGGCTCGGAGGTGCACTACAAGCAGATCCGCGTGCGGCCGTTGCCCGAGACGATGGCGGCGGCGAAGTAGTCGCGCGCTACGGTGCGCTCTTCTGGATCCTGGTGAACTCGACCTTCGACTCGTCCAGGATCTTGCGCACGGCGTCCTCGCGCAGCGGTCTGGCGTCGGCCATCAGGATCTGGATCGACTTCTCGAAGTAGACGTCGAGCGCGCCGGTCTGCTCGAGCAAGGCCCCACGGACCTTGGCGGCGGTCCCCGCTCAAGTGACGCCGGAGTCGACCTCGTAGACCACTGCGGCCCGCGGGCGTTCGATCCGCTCGAAGGACTCGAGCTTCATGCCCTGCGCGGCGAAGGCGGCCGCAACCTCCGCCTTCGTCACAGTCTTGCCCTGCTCGATCTGGAACACGGCGCGCGCACCGCTCATCCGCACATCCGCGACACCGTTCAGCGAAGCCATGGCCGCACGGGCCTTGATGCCGGCCCCTCAAGCACCGCCCGAGGCTTCGGCGACATAGACATGCTCGCGCGCCGTCATCGTGCAGGACGAAAGGAACATGGCACCGAAGACAAGAAACGAGGTGATCTTCATGGCGGGAGCTTGCTGGAACGTGATCTGGGATGGACGGCGGCGTCGACGCGTGCAGATGTCGCGACCGACACGCGAACGTGCACCTGATCCGGAAATGCTGCCAGGCCGCCCGTTCGCGATCCCTGGCCCCGTCATGGTTGGTCACGACAGGTCAACGCCCGTAGTGTGCAGGGGATGGCGCGACGCCTCTACGCCAACCCGCTGCCACCGACCGGACCGACGACCCTAAGCGCGCGGCTCGGGCACCACCTGGGCCGCATCGCGCGCATCGACATCGGCGACCCGTTGGTGCTGTTCAACGGCCTCGGCGACGAGGCCACCGCGACGGTAGAGGGACAGGAAGGTCGTGACCTGCGGGTCCTGGTGCATGGGCCACTGCTGCCGCCCAGGGGGCGTTCGCCGCTGCGCGCGCTCGACGTCGCCGTGGCGTTGCCCAAGAGTCCACGCACCGATTGGCTGTTGGAACACGGCACCGAAGCCGGCATCCGCAGCTTCCGACCGATCCTGACCGAACGCACCAACCGGCAGCCGGATCGCCATGCGGCGTGGCAGCGCGTGCTGATCGCGGCCTGCGCGCAGTGCGATCGCGCGCTGTTGCCGACGATCGAACCGACCGTCACGCTGGCGGAACTGTGTGCGTTGCGGTTGCCGGCCGCGCGCTTCGTCGCGACGACCGGCGAACAAGAACTCGGACCGGCGGCGGCGGCAACGACCCTGCTCGTCGTCGGCCCCGAGGGCGGCTTCACGGCGGGTGAACTCGAACAACTGCTGGCAGCGGGTTTCCTGCCGCGCAGTCTCGGACCACTGACGCTGCGCACCGAGACCGCGGTGCTGGCTGGCGCGATCCGGCTGTTGCAGGCAATGCCCGGGTGACGTCGGCGGAAACTGCGGCGGTGCCGCCGCGGGGCAGGTGATCAGCGGTCGACGACGACACCGGAAACAGCCGCCTCACATCGCCTTTGAGTCGGAGCCGAAGGACGACTTGGCCATACACGCCATGACCCCAACGCGCGCGCCATGCACCCCTGCGCGCTCAACGATCCCGGGAACCTACGTCGATCGATACCGGATTGCTGAGGGTGCCGACGGCCGTGCGGTGGCACACGACCAACGCTTGGGAGTGGATTCTGCCCGGCAATCGACTGCGCGCCGCCGGATCGACTTTCGAGCGGATCGACCATCGTCCTTCGGCATTCACGACGGTCTCCAGGCGGTTCTCCGTGATCAAATCGAATCGGCAGAAGCCGGGCAACTCACGAACTCCGGATGAAAGGGGCATGTGAAACGGTCCGTACTGTGTCCGAATCGGCTTGGTCAGAACCGCGGCACTCCACCAGAGCCACACCAGGGCACCGGGTGGCCCCATCCCCTCGACCGACACGGAGCAGCCCTCAGCCGAGCCCAATTCCAGCGCCATGGTCGGGGTGTCCTGGACCACCCGGACGGTACCGACCTCGTGGACGCCGCCTGCGTCAGCCACACGGATCAGATGCAACCCGGCTGCAGTGTCCACCGGAAGACTGAACCGCATTGCGCCGCCGTGGAAATGGATGTCACTGGTCCACCGTCCTCCGGTCCAGATCCGAACGACACTCGCCGGATCAAGCATTGCGGGCCGCGGCATCGCAACGTCCATTCTCCGGGCATCACAAGAAGCGACCGGTTCCGGTCCTGGCGAAAGCAGCGCGCTGCCGGCGTCCGAGCAACCGACCACCGCGGCAAGCGCTTCGGCAAGCGCCGCGTGGGTCGCTGCAGAGGGGTGAACCCAGTCAAGGAAAGCCGAGGTCAAATGGCCGGGCGGCGCCGGCGTGTCCGGGTCGGCCACGGCCGCACAAACGGTTCCCAAGTCGACGCTCGGCACTGCCAGTTCCGCAGCTATCCCGATCACGCAATCCCGGTAGGCCAAGAGGCCTGGGTACCGATCGATGGTCACCGCTGGCTGAGTCGGAGCGACCAAGACCACCTCTGCCCCCATGGACCTGCCCCAGCCGATGATCGCAACCAGGTTCGCGCGAAAGTCGCGAAGTTCCACCCGACGACCGTCCGGCGCGTCGCCGCGCTGGAATGCGGTGCCGTAGCCTTCGAGGTCAGGCAGGACCAGGTCACGGAGCAAACGAAGGATGCGCCAATTCCCCAGTTCCTTCGCTTGTCGCGCGTCGTCCCACCGGACGGCCGGCGAGTGGTCGTTCCATGCCCCCACATAGATTGTCAGCAGGTCTGGTCGAACCGCCGCCCCGTGCCGCATGAGAAACTGGAGGTTCTGGAACGTCGAGTACCCCGGAACCGCCCCCAAGGATGAGTGGACGACCTGCCCTGGCTTTCTCGCCTGCAGAATGCGCTCGAGTTGGATCGGATAGCTCTGATCCCAGGAAACACCAAAGCCGTAGGTGCATGAATCACCAACCGCCAGAATTCGGTACTCCTGCTGCGGTTTGGGACCAGCGAACCAAGGGCCACGAGTGCCGACTTCATTCCCTTCGTCCCATGTCGGCGACAGCCGCCAGAACAGTTCGGGATCGGCGACGAACTGATCGGCGGCGAAGGAGCGCGTCGACAAGAATGGCCGCATCGGACTCGGCAAGTCTGCCAAGGTGAGGATCATCTCGGCACTGACCCCACCAATAACGAGTCCGACAATCAGGGCGGCAACCCGAAAGGTACGCCGACGAACTGGTCTGGTTCTCATGGCTCCGTCCGCAGTCTCCACCTTGAGGTTGGTGGATTCACCGACAACAAGAACAATCCGGGCAGCGAGGCCTTCACCGAACGTACGGAGCGTATCCGAGACAATCCGAAGCTCGAGCGAACGAGTGCCGGAAAACCGCCACGCCGGTAGCCGGCCGCGACCGCCCCGCATTCGCAAGAAACCTGCACCATCGCCCGGAGCCGCCCCCTTGCCGATGCACCGCGCGACAATCCGATGCCATGGCCAACCAACGACCCGGTCTTCCCCTGTTCCTGGCGCTGCTCGGCACCACCGCCATGCTCACCGCCCAGGCCCCCGACTATGCCGGCATCTCGGTCAGCTCCACGGGCGTGTCGCCGCTGAACAACCGCGTTTCCAGCTACCCGCCGTGCGGCACGCCGTTCACCTGCACGCCGATGACGCTGACCGGTCAGGCCGGCGACAGCGTGTCGTTCTTCGTGATGGGCACGATGAACGGCGTCTGCGTGCTGCTCGGCTCGATCGACACCACGCCGAACTGCATCCCGCTCGGGATCCCCGGTCTGGTCAACAACCTCGTCTGGCTGCCCGGCCCCGGCCTCATCACCCTGTTCGTCGGCGTCTGCACCGTACCCGACAACGGCCGCTGCAACGGCGGTGCGACGCCGACGACGCAGTTGTTCCAGATCCCAGCCGGCCTGACCGGATCGATCGGTCTGCAGGCGATCGCCAACGCACCGCTGTCGGGTGGCGGCACCGGCCTGGCGTTTTCCAATGCGGTGCAACTGAACTTCTGACCAGCACGGCCGGCGCCGACGGCGAACGCTCGTCGCCTTGCCTCGAGGCCTCACCGATGCACACCACGACGACCGCAGCACTCTTCGGCCTCGCGTTCTCCCTGACGGCGCAGCAGACGCTGATCGTCGATCGCGGCGGCACCGGCAACTACACCGACCTGGCGCCGGCCCTCGCGGCGGCTGCTCCGGGTGACACCGTGCTGTTGCGCGGCGGCGGCACCTGGCCCGGCAACTACACGCTGAACGTCGCGATCGCGCTGCTCGCCGAGGCGCCACGACCGCGCATCACGGCGCTGCGTGTGGTCGGCGCCAACACCCGCGTGCTGACCCTTTCGGGCATCGACTTCGATACGCTCGAACTGCTGGCGACGTCGCACACCGCGGCCGAACAGGTCCATGTCGGCAATCTCAGCGTGGTCAGCTTCGGCTTCGCCGGCTCGATCACGACCGCATGGAACGGCTGTGCGCTCGGCTCGGCCACCACCGGCGGCGCCGTGTTCGGCCAGGAGAGCGTGATCTTGACCAACTGCACGCTGCGCGGTCGCGACGCCCTCTGCGATCCGACCACGAACATGCTGCTGCCAGCGACCGCGGCGCTGGTGGTCGGCCGCTTCGGCTTCGCGACGATCGCCGATTCGGTGCTGATCGGTGGCGATGGCAACACGTTGCCGTGCGGCGTCGCGGCACCGGCACCGGCGATGATCGTCGACCTCGGCACCGCGCAGGTCAGCCGCAGCACGCTGCAGGGCGGCACCGACGGCGTGCAGCGCGCTGCGGCGATCTCGTTGCTGCGCCTGTCACCGCCGCCGCCGATGGTCGTACTCGATCCCTCGGTGCAGACGATCGGCGCCGTGCCCGCGACCTGGGTCGGCGTGCAACCCGTGCCGTCGACCGCCGGCGCCGGCGCAACGCCCGGCAACGCGATGTCCTGCACGTTGCAGTCGCAGCCAGGCCAGCCGGCGGTGCTGCTGGGCGCACTGCAGGTGCGGGCGCCGGCGTTCCTGCCCGAAGGGCGGGCGTGGCTGACCCAGTCGCTGGCGGTCGTGCTTGCCATCGGCACGACGGATGCCGGCGGTCAGTTGCCCGCGACGATCCAGGTGCCGGGCACCGCACAGCGTGGACTCGCGGTCACCGTGCAGGGCGTCGTGCTGGCGGCAGGGGCGCTGCGTACCACCGCGCCGACCGTGCTGCTGGTGCAATGAACCGCCCGTTCATCCGCAACTGCCACAGCCGCCGCCGCCGCACATCTTCGCCTCGATCGCCTTGCTCGCTGCCGTGATCGACAACCCGCCGAGCGCCGTGCAACGCAGTTCACGCGCCATGCTCTCGCTGATCTGCCGATGGGCGTCGAGCACCTGATCGAGCGGCACCAGCGGGTCGTAGCCGGCCATCGCGATGTTGGCACAGGCGAACGCATTGCTGGCGCCGGCGATGTTGCGCCCCAGACACGGTGCCTCGACGCGATTGGCGATCGGATCGCAGATGAGCCCGAGCACGTTCTGCAGCGCGTGACTGGCCGCCGACAACGCCTGCGCCGCGTTGCCACCCATCAGTTCGACCAGTGCCGCCGCCGCCATCGCCGCCGCCGCCCCGGTCTCGGCCTGACAGCCGCCGACCTCCGCTGCAAAGCTCGAACGGGTGGCGACGAACACGCCGATCAGCCCGGCCGACAGCATCGCGCGCAGGGTCTGTTCCTCGTCGGCTCCGAGCACTTCGGCGGCGGCGAGTGTCGTGCCGGGAAACGTCGCGCACGAGCCGGCGGTCGGCGCGGCGACGATGACTCCCATCGAACTCTTCACCTCCATCAGCGCGGTCACATACAGGATCGCGCGATTGAGGATGCCGCCATCCAGCAGTTTGCCCTGTTCGAGCAGCGCGGCGAAGTGATGGCTCTGGCGCGGCAGGATGCGGTCCTGGTATTCGGTGCCGGCCAGGCCCTGCTGCACGCCGCCGCGGAAGATCGCGAGGATCTTGCGGGTCTGTTCGAACACGGCCTCGCGCGACAGGCCGCCGCGCGCGCATTCGTAGTCGAGGGCGCGGTCGGACAGTCGGCCTTGCGTCGGGTCGGCGAGTTCGCACATCTCGCCCGCATGCAGGAACGGCACCTTCAGGCCCTTGCGCGATCGCACCGGCAGCACCGGTGCAAGGCGGCGAACGCGCGTGATCGCGGGCAGGGTCGCCAACACGGCTTCCGGCACGAACGCCTGCGCGGAGACGACGACGCGGACCGGCGCCGTTCCGGTGACGACCACCGCATCGACATCGCTGCGCGCCGTCAGCCGCGCCGCCGCCGCCTGCCCATCGTCGGCGACATCGAGCACGGTCACCGCGTAGTCGCCATACAGCGTCACCGGCGCGCCATCGATCGCGATCACTTCGATCATGCCGCCGCCGGTCGACAGCGCGATCAGGCGATGTTCGCTGCCGTTCTTCCACAGGGTCAGCCGGTAGGTGTTGGGGTGCGGATCGTGCAGCGTGGCGATCTCGATCTGCAGCTCGATGCCGGCCGCGCGCACCGCGGCGGCCGAGCCCGGCAAGCGCGCATCGTCGGCCTCCCAGCCGAGCAGGCCGCCGAACAGACCCATGTCGGAGCCCTGGGTGTCGTGCGTCGTCGCCAACGAGCCTTCGGTGTCGAACTCGATCCGCACGCGATCGGGGGTGCCGCCGCACAGGTCGCGCGCGAGGCGCCCGATCCGGACGGATGCGGCCGAGTGCGAACTGGAGGGCCCGCGCATCACGGGGCCGATGACGTCGTTGAAGATGCTCGGGGGCAAGGTCGCGGGCATGCCCACAGGCTCGCGGCGACGCGCTCCGACCGCCACCAGTGTGTCGGAAAATACGCGTCGCAAAGAACGACCCGGAGCAGCGAAACAGGACCACAGCAGCGACGGTAGGCGCTCCTTCCACTCACAAGCCGATCCGCAGGCGCAGCGCATTGCTGACCGTCGCACCGAGCGCGTTCACGCCTGGATCGATCACGAATGCCTGCTGCTGCAGTTCAAGGCCGATGATCCAGCCGAGGTTTGGAATCGTCAGCGTCGAGTTCGCGGTGCCGCTGGCCGCGATCACGAGCTGCGTCAGTTCGAGGCTCAGGTAGCCCTGGCAACCGGCAGCGCCGAGCGCGACCAGATCGATGGGCAGCGGCAGAGCGCCGTTCGCGGTCCGCGACAGCCCGGTCACGACGAACGCGACGCCGGGGTTGCTCGGCACGTTCGTGAGGCGCACATCGAAGTTGCTGTCGTGGATCGGCGCGGTGACCTGACGCAGCGCCGGCACGCCCGCGCTGCCTCGGCAGCCGGTGCCGAAGTCCTTCGCCTCGGCGTCGAGCGCCGAGTGGTTGAAGACCTCGACCTCGGCGATGATGAGCGGCGAGGAGAAGGAGTTGCGGAGGACCCGCACGCGATCGACGTAAGCGTTGGCTGTCAGACTCACCACGGTCGGCGCGTTCGGCGTTGCGGAGCTGACCAGCTGCGTGGCGACCGTGCTCGTACCGTCGAAGGTCCGCACGTAGAACGGGCCAATGGGCGAGGCGTGGGTCGAGAACCAGACTTTCACCTCGTCGTAGCGCTGGCGGGGCAGCGCGACTTCCCACCAATCACCGCCGCCCGAGCCATTGACGGAAGTCATCGCGCACGAGCCGTTGGTCAAGAAGCTGTCGGTGTTGCCGTCGATCGCGCGGGCGGCAGGGTAGCTGGTCGCTCCTCCCGCGCTCGCCGCCGTGCCGTAGATCGCCCAGTTCACGGGTGTGATCGGCGCGATCTCCAGCACTTCGACTTCCGCAAGCGTGACGGTGCTGGCGGTCGCGTTCGGGCGGCTGATGCGCACGGCGTCGCAGGTGATGCCGCCCGGCGGCATCAACAGGCGCACGCGTCCACCGCGGATCGGGTAGCCGTTGCCGGTGCAGGCCCTCTGGCTCCACAGCACGGTGCTGCCGCTCTTCAGCTCGACGAACAGGTCGGTGACGAACGTCAGCTCGGCGTCGGCGCGACAGTAGAGCACGACTTCATGCACCAGGCGCGGACCCGCGAGCGCCACCTGCCACCAGGGCTGCGCCATCACCGCCGTGGTGTTGCACGAGTTGTCGTTGAAGAAATGGCCGTTGCGGTTGCCGTCGATGCAGCGGGAGGCCACCGCCGTCGGGTAGGTCGGGTGGTCGGCACTCTGGGTCGCGGTGCCCAGCAGCGCGTGGTTGATGTTCTGGCCAGTCTGGGCCAGCGCGGGGGCAATCGACAGCAACAGCAGCACGAACGGTAGGGTGCGGATCATTTGCGGGTCCTCGGATTCTCGGCCGAGGCACGCTGGGAAGTACGGCCTCGCCTCTTGGTAAGCGAAGCCGTCGCCGGACCGCTGCCGTCGAAATCGGATTTTCGGCAGGTGGTTTCACCCAACCGGGGCAAGCCCTGGCACTCGTACCTTTGACCGCAAGCTGTTCTTGCGTGGCGGCGGCCAGGATGAGCTCTCGCACTGAGCAAGCTCGGCGACTGCATGGAAGTCACGAGCAAGGCGCCGCTCCGGCTGCGCGCCCCTTCGCCGTCAGCCGATCTGCACCTGGTACGAATCCGTCGCCGCGAACTGCGGACTCGCGCATCCACCCAGCCCATACAGATCCACGCCCTGCGTGTAGAACGTCGTGCCGAGATGGATCGGATCGTTCGGGATGCTGACGCCCGTTGTCATACCAAACGTCGTCAACGACCAATCGCTGCCGAACGTGCAGCCGCAGATCACGTTGTTCGGGCTGGTGAAGCCAAGGCCGATGAACGGGATCCCCAGCACGTTGCGCAACGTCATCGTCACCGAACCACCGATCACCGGATTGCCGGTCACGTCGAACCCCGTCGGCCCGCAGTTGGACTGACTGACCCGCGAGATGGTCCCCTGCCCGGTCCCGAGCACGACCTCGAGATCGAACGAACCCACCGCGTTGTTGAAGCCGCCGACCCGGACGTAATACGTCGTGCCCCCCGTCAGCGTCGCGACGACCTCCGAACCCAGCCCGCACGAATCGTCGTTGCAACCGAGGCTCGTCAGGCTGGCACAAGCGCCATCGAACACTTCGAGCACGGTGTCGAAGCTGCGTGTGCCACTGCAGGTCCGGAACGTGTAGGGCGCCGTCCGCGTCGGCACGAACAGAAACCACCGATCGATGCCGCCGGCCCCACACGGCCACGGCGACGACGTCGTCAGCCCGGCATTGCTGAACGGGCCATTGTTGCCGAGGGTGACTGGCGCCGCCGTCGCACATTCGTCGCCGGGGCCACCGCCCCCACTTCCGGCGCAGGACAGGTTCAGCACGAACGTGCCGGTCAGGCTGTTGAAGCCGCCGACCCGCAGCCACAGGACCTGTCCGGTCACCACCTGCAGCGTCAGCCGCGACTGCAGCGCGCACGCGTCGTCATTGCAGCCGAGGCTGGTCAGGTTGGCGCAATCACCAGAGAAGATCTCCAGCGTCGAGTCGTAGGTCGTGGCGCCGCAGGTGTCGGCCACCAGACTGCCGGTGCACGTCACCGTGTAGGTGAACCACAGATCGCGCCCGCCGGTGCCGCAGGGCCACGCCGGCAGCGAAGTGGTCGCCGCGGTATTGGTGAACGGGCCATTGGCGCCATCGACGACGATCAACGCACCGGTGCACTCGTCATTGGTCTGCGCCAGCGCCGTGGCCAGCGTCAGCGCCAGCGCCGACAGCGGGCGCAGGATGGACTTCGAGGTGGGGTTCATGGGCATCCTCATTGGCAACCGTTGCTGCCGAGCACCAGTTGCAGGCCATTGCTGAGCTGGGCAGAACCGAGCACGGGCCCGCCCGACACCAGCTCCGCACACTGGAAGTTGACCCGCATTCCGGACAGCGCCGGATTGCTGGGAATCGGCTGCGGCAACACCGTGATGCCGAACACCGTGGCCTGTACGTAGCCCAGCGCGATCAATGGCGCACCGAGATACTGCACGCAACCGGCGCCCCAGGGCGTGTTGCCCGTCTGCGTCGCACCGAACAAGAGCAGCCCGGAACCGGGCGCCGAGCCGATGCGCAGCAGGAACGCCGGATTCGGAATCGACGGCACGCCAATCACGCCGAACGTCGGCGCCGGACTGCCGCAACCCGGTCCGAGGTCGATGACCTGCTGCGATCCAGTGGGAATCGTGCTGTTGACGCTGACCGTCAGTGCACCGGCGCCAAGGCGCGCCTGATCGATACCGACCGCACCCGCCGCCGGGGCGGCGCCACAATCGAACCAGAAGTTGAAGATCGTGTTCCAGTCCAGCGCCGCATTGGCCGGCGCCGCAAACACCAGTTCGCTGCCGACGCGGCTGGCGGTCCAGTCGTTCAGCGGGTCGCCGTCGGGATCGCGGAAGCCGAAGTTGGCCAGCGTCGCACTCGGGCAGACCGGCACGCGGAACGTCGCGCCACCGCGCGCGTTGTCGAAGTTCTGCACCGCGTATTCATAGTGGTACATGCCGCCCACCGGCCCGGTCACCTTGGCGGCGACGACGAAATGGCCATCGTCCTCGCCATTGCGCCCGGCCTGCACGTTCGCGCCGGCCCATTGGTTCAGCACGCTGCCATTGGTGAACGGCACGCCGGTGTTGGCGAAGCCCCATCCCGATCCGCTCCAGGTCGCCGTCATCTGCCGATGGCCGACGTTGTCGAAGTGCAGGTCGCCGTCCTCGCTGCGCAGCACGATGTGCATGCAGTAGAACAGCCGTCCGGGCACCAGCAGGTCCTGCTCCCTCAGCGTCACGCGGTTCTTGGCGCCGTCGAAGGCGGACACCTGGGTTTGGCTGAGATCGCGCACACCGTCGCTGTTGCGCGGTGCGCCGATGTCGGGATCACCGCGGTCGAAGTACGAGCCGATCGGCTGCCAGATTCCGGTCCAGGGATCGATCTCGCTGGCGGGGCCGAGCCAGAACCGGTCGGCATTGGTGCCAGCACCATACGTGTCGGTGCAATTGACCCGCAGGCCCGTGCCCGTCGATTGGCAGGTTCCGCCGCAGGTGCTCGGCGCATTGGCGGCGCCAAACCCATGCTTGACGTAGGTCGTGCCGTTGTGGGTGATCTGCTCGAGGCGACCGTTGGATTCGCGCACGACCATGAACGCGAACATCGGATGGAACGGATTCATCGGCGCGTTCCACGGGATCGGCACACTGCCCGGATTGCACAGCGTGTAGGAGTACGACATGCCCACCTCGCCGTTGGGATACGCGGGTCCGCGGCGACCGAACTGGGTCGGGTTGGTGCTGTCGGTGACACGGCCGTCGAGCCCGGGGATCGTGCCGATCTGGGCGAGTACGGAACTGGTGAGGAACACCCAGCAGAGGGCTTGGTTGCGCATGGGGTAGCCGTTCGAGAACAGGGACTGCGCCGCGACGGCCGTTGCGGACGTGCTGCGGACCAGGACGGGATCGTCGGCGGGCGCTGCCTTGCACGTCCATGGGCCCCCTTGCAACAAGGGTGTCCCCAGCGTCGACGATGTGCGCGAGGATCGCAGGCCAGGTTCGGACCACCAGCCAACAACCAGCCAGCGCTACGATTGCGCCATGCACCGATGGGCTTGGAGTGTCCTGTGGTGGATCACGGTCGCGTTGTCGTGCACGGCGCTCACCGCGCAAGAACCGCAGGCCATCGGCCGCAACCGGTCGCTTCTCGATTCCGCTGGCGACGCGCAGGGTGCGCGTGGAGTTGCTGGCCTGGCGCGAGACCGGCGATGGCAGCTTCTGGGGCCAGGTCGGCGAGTCGGTGGCGGTCAACGTCCGCGAGAAGAGCCCACCGCCGGTCGAACTCGTTCTGCAGCTCCGCAACTGAAACAACGGAAGGCGAACGACGACACCGGCGGGCCGATTGGCGGTATCATCGCCAGCGTCGCTACTGGAGATCCTGTCATGCGCACTCCGTTGCTCTGCCTGTTCGCGTTCCCGCTGTTCGCCCAAGGCTGGGTCGATCGCACTCCGACCAATCCGGCGGCGACGCCGCCCTCGCGCGCGTTCCCGGCAATGTGCTGGGATGCCGCACACAACTACGTCCTGATGTACGGCGGCGAGCACCACTGGTACCCCAATCGAACCGACACCTGGACCTGGGACGGCACGATCTGGACGCGTCGGCCGACGACTGCGCCGATGGCTGGGGGCGGAATCCTGCCAGGAGCCACGGCCATGGCGTTCGACGCAACGTCGGGTACGGTCGTCCTGATCACGTACGGCTACGGCTACACCTGGACCGGTTCGGACTGGTTCCCGGCCACCGGAACGCTGTCGAACGGGACGGGCACACCATGCAACCTGGCGATGGCCCATGATCCGGTGCGCAATCAAACCATCGCGTTCGTCGGTTCGCGCGGGTCCAGTGACGTCGGCGAGACGTGGATCTGGGCCGGCACCACATGGATCGAGCGCACACCGGCGGTCCCGCCCTACCCGTGCCGTTTCCCGAGCATGGCGTTCGACCCGGTCGCCGGCCGCATCGTGCTCACCACGACCGGCAACGGCCAGGCCGGCTACTTCGAGTGGAACGGCACCAACTGGCAGCAGCGGTTTCCCGCGACGATGCCCACCGCATCTGGCGCGATGACGACGGACACCGGCAACCAACGCATCGTGATGCTGGACGGAGTGCTGCAGAACAATCCCGGCCATACCTGGGCCTTGCACAACGGCACCGCGACACCGGTCGCCAGCGCCATGGAGCCGGCCCGCCGATTGGGGGCCGCGATGGCATTCGATCCGATCCGTGGCCGCGCCGTCCTGTTTGGCGGCACATCGGTCTACACCTACCCCACCGCCCCAGGCATGTTCCCGATGGGCGACACCTGGGAGTTCACGCTCGGCGCCGCCGCCAGCTACTCCACCTTCGGTAGCGGCTGCGCGGGCAGTCGCGGCGTCGTCTCGCTCGGTGCGCAAGGCGGTTCCACGCCACGCATCGGTCAGACCTTCGACCTGCACATCGGCAACCTGCCGCTGACCGGCCCCGCGTTCCTGTTCCTCGGCATCTCGAACACGAACTACGGTCCAACGGCCCTGCCGTTCTCGCTCGGCGCGCTCGGCGCCCCGACCTGTTCGATCCTCGCCAGCGGCGACGAACTCAGCGTGCTGACCAACGTGCTCGGCACCGCCGTCTGGCAGCGCACGATGCCAGCGTTCCCGGGGCTGGTGTTCTACAACCAGGCATTCGCGCTCGATCCGACCGCCAACACGCTCGGCCTGACCGCCAGCAACGGCGGTCGCGGCACCGTCGGCTTCTGAGCAGCAGCGCGGTCGTTTTCCCGACTGCGTGAGTTTGCCCGGCAGGCCACGACCACTCGGGCATGCCCTTCGCCACCACGCGCTGCATCGCCCCACTGTTGCTGTCGTTCGCCGCACTCGCCCAGACCCACTGGCTGCCCGCGCCGACCGGGCCGGGCCCGCGCAGCGACACCGCCGCCGTGTTCGATCCGATCCGCGGACGCTTTCTGTGGCAGGGCGGCTGGGATGGCACCAACAACCTGACGGATACCTGGGCGTTCGACGGCACTGGCTGGACGCAGCTCGCGCCATCGCCGGGACCGATCAGTTCGCATCGCCTCGCATTCTTGCCGAGCCAGGGGGTCGCGCTCGCGTTCGGCGGTTGGGACGGCGTCGGCATGCTGTCCGGCACCTGGAGTTTCGACGGCAGCAGCTGGACCGTGCGGCAACCAGCCCACGTGCCCCCGGCCCGCTTCTCGCACGCGATGGTCGCCGATCGCGCGCGTTCGGTCGTCGTGTTGTTCGGCGGCGCCTGCGGCAGCGCCTGTGCGCTCGACGACACCTGGGAATACGACGGCGTCGACTGGTTGCAACGCCAACCGGCGGCGCGCCCGACCGGTCGCTACTCGGCCGGCATGGCGTACGACGATGCCCGCCAGCACGTACTGCTGTTCGGCGGTCGCACGCGCGTGACCCGCGTCAACGACACCTGGACCTGGAACGGCAGCACCTGGACGGCGCTCGGCAGCGGCGGCCCGGCACCGCGTTCGACGCCGGTGATGGACTACGACCCGGCGCGCGAACGCGTCGTGCTGTTCGGCGGCTTCGCAGGCGCCTATGTCGCCGACACCTGGGAGCACGATGGCACTGCCTGGTTGCAGCGGACTCCGGCGACGCCGCCGCCGGCGCGCGGCTTCGCCGCGATGGCCTGGGACGGCAATCTCGAACGCATGCTGCTGGTCGGCGGCGAGACCGGCGGTGGCGTCACCCAGGTCGTGCACAGCTACGGCGCGGTCCAGCCGGCCAGCTGTGTGCCGTTTGGCAGCGGTTGCAGCGCGTTCGCGTTGCAGACGGTCACGCGACCATGGCTCGGCGACACGTTGCGCGTCGCGGCGGCGCCGCTCGGCCCCGGCGTCGCGGTGTTCGCGATGGGCTTCTCGGACACGCAGTGGAACGGCCAGCCGCTGCCGATCGATCTGACCGGCTTTGGCATGACCGGTTGCCAGCTCGCCGTCGCGGCCGAGACCATCGCGCTGGTCGCGGTCGCCGGCGGCAGCGCGCGCGTCGAACTGCCCGTTCCCGCACTCGGCAACCTGCTCGGCGTGACGTTCTTCGTGCAGGCGGTGGCGGCTGATCCGGCGATCGTGCCAGCGGGAGTTGGCGCTTCCGCCCCGGCTCGGGCCGTGATCGGCGCCCGGTGAACACGGAGTGAGAGTGAGCGGTGGGACCCTATGGCTCGCCGAACTGCTGCACCAGCACTCGCCGCAACGGCGACACGTCGACGCCCGCCAGATTCACCAGGATCGCGACGACCAGCCCGTCCGCCGGGTACAGCGCCAGCAACGCCGCGAAGCCAGGGCCGCCACCCGGCTGCGCGATCGTCCGCACGCCGTTGTGGCCGATGGTCGAACGAAACCCGAGCCCGAAACCGGTGTCGGTGCCGTCCGAAGCCTTCAATGTGGTGAACAGTGCCTGCCGCGTCGCCGCCTGCAGATACCGGTCGTCGAGCATCGCGCAGCCGAACATCGCGACATCCCGCGCGGTCGCCAGATAGCCGGCACCTGCCCATTTGTGGCTCGGATCGGTCTCCGGTGCGCGCGCGACCTTGTCGCCATCCCGCCGGTGGAACGTAGTGCGTTCGGGAATGTGCTGGCGGTTGTCATTGGGCACCGTCGCAGTGAGGCCGAGCGGCATCAGCAACCGCTGCTGCATCGCCGCCAGGTAGCTGTCGCCGGTCACCGCCTCGATCGCGCCGGCGATCAGCATGTAGGTCGCCGTTGCGTACTGATGCCGTTCGCCAGGCGCGGCAGCCAGTGGTTCGGCGTAGATCCGCTGCAGCACCTCGCGCGTGGTCGAGAACCGCTGCGTCGTCAGATACAGCTCGCTGCCGACCTGGTCCGCGTAGCCGCTCAGGTGCCCGGCGATCCGACGCAACGTGATGCCGCGGCCGGCGTGCGGGAAGTCCGGCAACCATCGTTCGATCGGATCATCGAAACCGAGCTTGCCCTCGTCGACCAGGGCACCGACGAGCGCCATCGTCATCGACTTGGTGATGCTGCCGATCGCGAACTTCGTCTGCGTCGCGACCGGCAACCTGCTGTCGAGGTCGACGACGCCGACGGCCTGTTCGCAGATCAGCTGGCCGTGGCGCGCCACCGCGAAGGCGAGCCCCGGCGCGCCCGTGGTGCGCAGCAGGTCCTCGGCCGCAAGGCGGCTGGCGGCAGTTGCCGGGGCCAGGTCTCGCGGGTCGGAACGCGCCGGCACATCCGGCGGCACGCAGGCAGCCGCGACAGCCAGGAACAGGGCGAGAACGACGGGAGGACGGACCATGGTGCTGCTACGCACGCCTGGGCAACCTGCGAGCGCGCGCGTCACGCGCGATCACGCCGGCGCGCGCCGACGGCAACGAACACACACAGCAGCAGCGGGAGCCACAGCGGCACCTGCATCTGGATACCGCCGCCGGTCGTCACTTCCGGCAGGAAGCGCAGACCTTCGCTGTTGATCGCCACGTAGAAGGACTCCGGATTGCCTTCGATCTGGCGATAGCCGAGCCCGATGCGACCATGCTCGACGCGACACTGCAGGTGGCGTCCCGAACAGCCGGAGTAGAACGGCAGGCTCAGCAGCATCGCCAGCGCGCACAGCATGGCGCCGGCGGCCGCGACGGTTGCCAGCCACGAACGAGGCGAGTCGGCCACGTCGGGCAACGATACCACGGCGAACCGGACCGCCGGGCCGGCACGCCGCAAGCATCACAGCGCCGCTTGCAGCGACTCGAGGCGGGCGCGCGCCCGCTGCAGCTTCTGCTCGGCCGCGGCGTCATCGGCGGCCCGTTCGAGCGTCTCGATCTCGGCGCGCGTGGCCGCGATCTCGCCACGGATCAGCTTCTCGACGATCTGCAGCTTCTTGCTCGCGGCCCGCAGCTTCGCCTGCGCCGCACGGGCTTGCCGGGTGCTGGCGTGACCGGCTTCGGCAAGAGTGCCGAGTTCCTGGGATTCGATCTCCAGCGACTCGACTTCGGCTTGCAGGTCGAGATACCGCGACGTCAGTTCGGCAGTCGCATTGGCGACCTGCGCCGGATCCGCGAATGCCGCAGGCGATCGCGTCGCATCTGCCGGCGGGTACGACACGTCGTAGCCGGCCACTGGCCCGACCGGCTGATGCTCCCCCGGCGCGGTGTCGGCTCGGACATACTCGAACGGCGTCGAGTCGACCGTCGTGTAGCGCAGCGCCGACGACAGGTCCGTGGGCGTCGCCGGTACGCGTTGCGGGCGCTGGCGGCACCACCGGAGTCGCAGCTTCGGCGGGCTCGGATGGCGTTGCCGGAACGTCGGCGCGCGGCACCGTTACGTACGCAGGAGTCGGCAACGCCGGCGGGTTCGCGACCGGCACCAGCACCGACTGCCCGACCTTCAGCCGGGACAGGTCGAGGCCTGGATTGAGCTGCAGCATGCGTGCGGTCCCATCCGCATCGGCGATCCCGTGCACCCGCAGGATCCGCTCGATGCTGTCACCCTGCTTGATCCGATATGGCGTCGCGATCAGGTGGTTGCGCCCGTACACGTAGATGGGGCTCGTCCCCACCGATGGCGGTCGCAGGTCGGTCCAGCCCGATTCCGGCGTCGGCGCCTCGGCCACGACGGGCACATCGATCCGCGCATCGGTCGCGCCCTGCTGCAGCGACTCGACCAGCGCCCGCATCCGCGCGATCTCCAGCTGCAGCGCCGCGATCGTCGCCCGCAGCGACTCGGCCTGGGTCGCCGCGGAAGGCTCCGGATCCTGCGCCCGGCCCGATGCCGGCAGCAGCGCCCCGACGGCGGCGACGAGCGCCGCCGCGCCAAGGCCGTGGGCCAGGCGACGATGGAATGGAACGGACACCGACAGACTCCCTTCGCGTTGCAACAGCATCTGGATCCTCCGGTAGAACTCGGACGGACGGTGGAACACGGACACAGCGCCGAGGGCGGGCACCAACGGGTGCTCGCGACTGGCGAGTTCGATCAGTTCGTGCGCGTAGGCCTGCACGCCATGGCCGCGCGCTGCGGCATCATCGGCCAGCAGTTCGCTGGTGAAGCGGACCTGCTGCCGCAACAGCAGGAACAGCGGGTGCCAGAACAGCAGCACCGACAACGTCGCCAGCATGACCTGCAGCGCCGCATCGCCGTTCTGCAGATGCGCCAGTTCGTGGCGCAGCACGGCGATCGCCTGATGGCGGCGCTCGGGGGCACACAGTTCCTGTGGCAGCACGACCGTGGGCCGCCACAGGCCGACACAGAACGGTCGGACCGGTGCGGCAACGACGCGGATGCGCGCGCTCGCGGGCACCATCAGGCCGGTCGTCAACGGCGACGGCGCCGGCACCGACGAACGCAACAGCCGGCGCAACGACCACACGCCGTGCAGCAACCGCAACGACACCAACGCGCTGCCGGCGAGCCACGCCCAGGCCAGCCACGCCGGCCACGGCGATGACCGTGGTGGTGATGATGGCGATGCGGCCGCGGGCTGCAGTTCGGCGAGTTCGGTCTCCAGTTGCTGCAGCCAGGCGGCGGCGCGCCGTTCGGGCGGCAACAGGGACGCAGCGGCCGACTCGGTCCATGGCGGTGCTGGCACCGGCCGCGCCGCGGCGGCCCGGACGGTTGCCGGCGCACTCGCCGGCGCGAGCGCCGCGCGCCAGGAAGGCCACGGCAACCACGCCGCCAGCAAATAGGCGACGACCGCGAAGGTCAGCAGACCACCGAGTCGCCGCCGCAGGATCACCTGCCGTGTGCACGCCATCGCCAGCAGCCCGATCGCCAGCACGAGCGTCGTGCCGAGCGCCAGGCTGCCGCCATGCGCGATCAGGAATGGCGCCGGGTTCACGACTTCCCCCGCTTGCCGGCCTCGGCGAGCAGCGTGCGGAGCTTGTCGAGTTCTTGCGCGCTCGGTTTGCGCACGGCCAGCGCCGACGCGACCAGCTGGTCGAGCGAACCGTCGAACACGGTCTCGAGCAATCCCGACAACAGGTTCTTGCGGGTCGGCTCGCGCGCCTGCAGCGCGCGGTAGACGAACGACCGGCCGACCAGCCGATGCGTCACCAGGCCCTTCTGTTCCATCAACCGCAAGAACGCCTGCACGGTGTTCTGCACGATCGGCAGCTCGTCGCGGAGGGTCTCGTAGACCTCGCGCACGGTGGCTTCGCCGCGCTGCCACAGCACCTCGAGGATCTGCAGTTCGCGCTCGGTCGGCTCAGGATGGGGTTCGGTCACGCGGGTCCTCTGACGAATACGTCGGTCACTGATTCCTGAAAGCTTAAGTTTTTAAGCGATCAGTGCAAGACCGCCCTGGCGCGTCCATTGCGCTGCGGCGTCTCACCGCCGCTGATGTTCGACCGGCATCCAGAACCGCTCTGGCCACAGGCCGAGCGGACCAGGGGTCGCATCCTGCAGGCGCGCGTCGATCAGGACCGGTGCGAACACGTGCGCCAGCAACGCCATCGGTTGCTCCTGGGCGACCAGTTCGTGGAACTGGCGGTACACCGCCGCGCGCCGCGCGTCGTCCAGCTCGACGCGGGCCTGCTTGAGCAACCGATCGGCGTCGGCGTTCCGCCAGCCGGCATCGTTGAGTCCCCCGCCCGAATGGAACGTGTCGTACGGATCGACCCAGTTGCGGAAGCCCTGCATCCGGATGACGGCGTCGAAGTCGTGCTGACCGACGGCCTTGGTGAGCGCATTCCAGTCGACCACACGCACCTCGATGGCCACACCGATCTTCTTGCCCGCGTCGACCAGCACATCGGCGATCTGGCGCCCGACGGAACCGGAGGTCAGCACCTGCAGCGACAGCGGCCGGCCGCCCTGGCTGTCGTAGCCGGCATCGCGCAGCAGCGCTCGCGCCTGCGTCAGGTCGTACGGCAAAGGCTGGATCGGCGGATACTCCGGCGCCCCGAGCTTGCCAAAGGCGGCCGCCGGTTTGCCGCAGCCCTCCAGCAACCGGTCGACGATCCCCGCGCGGTCGAACAGCATCCCGAGAGCCCGGCGAACGCGCGGGTCAGCCAGGAACGGTCGGCGGCAGTTCCAGACGACCACGTGCAACCCCAGGTGCCGGGCGTCGTAGATGTGGCGCGCATAGCGATCCCGCAGCTCCGGTCGCTGCTCCAGCAACTTGACGGCGTCGGGATACGCGTACCAGTCGATCTCGCCGGCGAGCAACGCGGTGAACGCCGCCTGCGGACTGCGGAACAACAACCGGATGGCGCCGAGGTTCCAGCTGCCCGGATGTTCGCGTCGCCGCCAGCAGACTTCGTTGCGCACCATGCGCAGGTCGATGCCCGGGCGAAGGCCAGGGTTGCCGTCGGTGTCGGCGGCCATGGCGTAGGGGCCGCTGCCGGGACCGGTCTCCCCGGTCAGACGGGTCAGCAGGGCGCCAAAACCCGGCTGGCCGGGTGCGGGCACGGGCTCGATGCGGTCCTGCGCCGCGAGTTCGGCAACCCGCCGGAGCCAATACCGCTTCTGCGTGACGACCCAGGACTCGCCGACCGCCTGGACCGCAGCGAAGTGCCGGTTCTGCAGCACCACCCGCAGTGTCGGGGTCGGGGCTGCGAGCAGTGTCGCGGATTCGATCAGGCCAAGCCCCTCGCGGATCGTGCCGAGCACCAGGTCGGGGGTGCGCGCCACCTCCCAGGTGAACAACACATCCGCCGGCGTGACCGGTTCGCCATCGGCGAACACGACGTCGGGCCGCAATTCGAAGTCGACGGTGCGGCCATCCTGATGCAGCGTGTACGCGCGCGCCAACGCCGGCCGCAGCTTGCCCTCGACCGGTTCGGAATCGAGCAGGGTGTCGTGCGTGAACCCGAGCACATACCGACGCGCCACCGCACCCGTGGTCAGGAACGGATTCAGGTCGTGCGGCTCGTCGGCGACACCGGTGTAGACGTGCCCTTGCGGCAGGCCGGCCGTCGAGATCGGGACCGTCGACACCGCTGGCGCGCGACCTGGCCACGACCACGCCAACACGACCAGCAGCAGCGCGGCAACCAGGCCGGCAGCCACCTTCGCCCGCGTTGTTGCGGCGGCTTGGCGCACCATGGTCGACATTATGCCAACAGCCGGCCCAGATATCGGCCGGCAACCAGGGCGGCGAGGCCGAGGGCGTTGTGCACGGCGACATGGACACACGCGACCAACCAGCGCCCGGCAACCGCCAGTTCGACGGCCTCGAAGGCAAACGTCGAGAACGTCGTGAAGGCGCCGAGGAAGCCGGTCAGCACGGCGGCCTGCACCGCTGGCGACCACCGCGCGCCCCAGGCGGCAACGGCAAGGCCGAACAGGAAACAGCCGAGCACATTGACCACCGCGGTCGCCAGTGGCAGTTCGCCACCGAATCCAGTCAGCGCCCGCGCCAGCAGCAGGCGTGCAACCGCACCGCAAGCGCCGGCCAAAGCCACCGCGACCAACACAGGAGCCGTCATCGTCGGGCCGAACTCTACCGCCGCCCGCGGCACTGGCCGGTCACTTCTTCGGATACGTCGCCAGCACGTACGCGCGCCATTGGGCGTCAAACGACTCGGCGTCCAGCGACCAGATCTCCATCAGCGCCTTCTGGACCAGCCGATCGACCTGGGCGCGCGGCACCGTCGTGCCGTCGCGGGGCAACGGGATCGACTTCAACTGCTGCAGGAACGGCGCGAACTTGTCGGCACCGAGACTCATCAGCCAGTCGACCCGCGACCAGGCCTGGATGTGCCCCTGGTAGCCCATCTCCTCGCGCTTCTGCCAGCCGAGCATCGTCGCGAACGGCACGAAACCGCGGTCGTGCTGGGCCCGCGCCCGGACCTTGCGCGGCCATTCGTGCTGGTTCTCCTGGTCGACCGCTTCGTCGGGGCGCGCGACCGCGTTGATGAACGTCGACTTGACGCGGCGCGAGTACCAGTGCGCCAGCCCTTCGTCGAGCCAGAACGGCAGGTCGTAGTAGAAGCCGCGGTAGCCGTTCAGCAGATTGTGCACCAGCGTGTAGATCAGGTGCGTGTGTTGCGCATCGTCGTCGAAGGTCTCGAACCCCTCGACCGCCATGCAGGTCAGCAGCTGGAACGTCTGCGTGTGGTAGTGACGGTAGCTCCGGTCGGCCTTGACGCCGCAGAAACGTTCCATGTAGCGGGCCATGTCCGACTTCTTCTGGAACAGCAGGATCAGGTACTTGTCGGGCATCCCGAGGAACGGACCGGTCGGGATCTCCTTGCCGGTGAAGGTCTGGTCGGTGACGCCGAGCAACGTCGCGATCTCGGCATACAGCGCTTCGGCGCGCTGCGCATTCAGGTGCAACCGCAGCCACGGGTCGAGCTTCTTGGGCTTCTCCGGCACCTTCGGCAGCTTCTTGCGCAGCGTCCGGATCTGGTCCAGCAGCACTTTGCGCGGCTCCTGCTCCTGCGGCATCGGCAGCGTCTTCAGGTTGCAACCGATCCGGAAGTGCGCCGTCTCGAGCCAAAGCACCCGGCCTTCGCCGAGCACCCGATCGATGTCAGTCGTCGACTTGAAGTCGGCCCAGGGGAACGGGCCGTAGCGGACGATGCCGGCGGCCGCCATCGCCGCGGGATCCTGGCCGGTGTAGGGGTCCTTCGGACCGGCTTTCAGGACGTCGTCGTCTTCCTTGGTGGTGCCGGGCTGTGCCGGCTGTTGCGCCGTCAGCGGGCGAGCGCCGGCAAGACACACGACGAAGCAGGAGAACAGGACCAGCAACGGACTCATCGGGTGGATTCCTACCGGGGCAGGCAGGAGCGGGCGACCGCCGAGCGGCCGCCCGCAGCAATCGCGGCGGCGAACGTCAGTTGCCGCCAGCGCCATCCGCCTTCGGCGTCGCCAATTCGGCGCGCGCCAGAGCGCGGAGCTTCTCTTCGCGGCCCAGCAGTTCCTGCCGCTCCTCGGCCAGCTTGGCGAGCTGCTGCTCGAACCTGGCCAGCTTGTCGGAGTCAGGGCCCTTCTTGTCGATCTCCTTGTCCATCCGCGCCTTGATGTCCTGCTCCATGTTGTCGATCTTGT
Organism: Planctomycetota bacterium; assembly: GCA_016713175.1. GTDB lineage: Bacteria > Planctomycetota > UBA1135 > UBA1135 > UBA2386 > JADJPQ01. The sequence goes on along the minus strand of JADJPQ010000011.1, from coordinate 2,765 downwards.
CGTACTGGCTCAGGATGGAACGGAGTTCCTTGACGACCTTCTTGGCGTCGCCGACGTAGGCGCGGTCGAGGTAATCGAACATCACCTCCCACAACTGCGTCTGCGACTGGTCGCCGGGCAACGGCGTCTTGTTGGCGCCATCGAAGTCGGCGAAGAACAGGTGCGGCACCTTGTCGCCTTCCTTGGCGCGCTCGAACAGCGCGTAGAACGGGTGCTTGTCGGACAGCACGTTCGGCGGCAGCTTGACGCACCGGAACCAGTGCGTCAGCAGCGTCGTCTGCTCGTTGTCGAGCGAACGGCTCAGCAGCGCGTGGTCGGTGCCCTTGCAGCGTTCACATTCGCGCAGGATCAGCAGCGGGCGCGTGTCGCCGTCGGTGATCCAGGCGTAGGCCTCGGCCAGCGGCAGTGCCCGCTCGACCTCGGCGACGACCGTTCCACCTGCCGTTGGCGCGGTGGTCGGCGTCTTCGGCTTCCAGACCGGGTAGGTCCATTCGATCTGCAGGCGTTCCTTGGCGGTGCGCCCACGGCGGAAGTCGATCGCGGCTCCACCGCGACGCGCACCACCTGTGGCACCAGCCGCGGGAGCTCCGCCTGCCGAACGACCACCACCGGCGGAGCCACCGCCGGCGCCTGCCGATCCACCCATGCCGTCTCCGGGACCCCAACTGGGCCCCGATGATCCTCCACCTCATCACTGCGGTGCGGCGGGGCGTGCGAGCAGCAGCCCCATCGCGACGCCGAGCATGGCCACGATGAACTTGTTCATGAATCCTCGTCTAAGGGGCAAGCCAAATGGCACAGGCGTGCCAGAATGGGCAAGAGTAGCGTCGGCGTCGGCGCAAGCAACCCACCCTGGACAGCCGCCCTGGGACATCTTGCCGAGCTGTTTCGCGTCGCCGACACCCGCCGTCATCGGCTCCGGGACACCGCGAACTTGCGCCAACGCGCTTCGGCGTCGACCAGACCGCAGCCCAACGCCGCCTGGAACGCGGCGTCGTGCCACCGTTCGATCAGCGCCGGCGGCGCATGCCGGGAACGCGGCGGATTGCTGCGGAGGTGGCGAAGCCACTGGATGGTCTCGATTTCGCCCTGGACGAACAGGAAGTCGACCATCGACCACTGCAGCGCGTGGTCGATCGGCCGGCAAGCCGCACCATCGGGCCAGCCGATGACCGTCTTCCAGGGTGTCAGCGCATCGCGGCGGGCGCGCTGGCCGACCCGGCTCTCCCATTGCCAGGAATCGTCATTGGCGAACTCGTCCTCGGGCATTTCGCCGACGTCGACCGAGCGTTCGTGGGCGCCACGGGCATACCAATGGCCGAAGCCATTCTGGAACCACCAGGGCACCAGGCCCGGCGCGCCAACGTAGGCATCCAGCAACATGCCGCTGACCGCGTGGATCACATGGGCATGCAGCAACGCCGGATCGCGCAACCGGCCACCAAAGGCATCGGCCGAAGTCGCAAACACCTGGGCGTCGATCGTCTTGAACCAATGGACCCGCGGCTGATCGGCAGTGTCGTCGCAGTATCGGCGCAGGTAGCGCCCCAGGTCGGCCTCCTGCCCGAACAGCAGCACGGCGAACTTGCCGCGGCAGCCCAGGTTGGCGCCAGCGCCCCTGCCACCTGCCAGCGGATGGGCGGCAAACCAGGCATCCTCGACGCCAAGCCGCGAGCGGATCGCGGCATACAGCGACTCGAGCCGCGCGGCGAACAGGTGCGCGTGCAGCCACGGATCCAGGTTGGAGGGGGCCTCGGGGAAGGCGCCGACCCGTTTGTGCAGCCAGCGGCACTCTTCCTGGATGGCCTTGCGGAACCGGCTGACTTCCGGCATCGGCAATGCCGGGAGGGCGCAGCCGATGCGAAAGTGTTCGGTCTCGAGCCAGACCACCCGCCCGGTCCCGACGGCGGCGTCGATTGCCGCGCTGCCGTGATCGTCCCCGAGTGGGAACGGGCCGAACGACTGGATGCCGAGCTTCTCACATACCGCCGGCTTGCCGTCGGTGTACGGGTCGGCGGCGACTGGTCGCTGCGCCGACACGCCGGCGCTGAGCGCCGCCACCAACAAGGCTAGTCGGACAGGCGTCTGCACGGGCAGGGCTAGCCGGGGGCAGCAGGCCGGTAACGACCCCGCCGCAGCAACGGCGGCCTGCTGCTGGGGCCACGGGCACTTCGGCGCCGCGGCCGGCGTCCTACTTGGCCGCGACCGGCTTCAGATCGATCTTCCGCAGACCCTTCTCCTTGGCCGTCAGCGCCGCCTTCTCCTTGGCAAGGTCGGCGATCTCCGCCTGGAGCTTGGCGATCTTCGGCGACTTGTGGTTCTTCTCGAGCTCGACGTCGAGTTCCTTCATCAGGCGCGCTTCCTTCTCGTCGACGATGTCGAACTGCGCGAGCAGCTTGATCATCTGGCTGACCGCGTCCTCGGGGTTGCGCTCGTAGCTGGCGACCAGCATTTCGCTCATCACCTTCCACAGCTGCTTCTGCGACTGCTTGCCGTCGAAGTCGATCTGCTGCTTGCCGTCGGCCAGGGCCAGGAACAGGTGGCTGTGCGCCGGGAACAGGTTGTGGAACGGATGGTCGGCCTGCGACACGTTCTGCGGCAGCTTGACGCAGTGGAACCAGTTGGTCAGCAGGATCGTGCGTTCGTTGGCGAACTCGCGGCTGAGCAGCGCGATGTCGCTGCCTTGGCACGACATGCATTCCCGCAGCACGAGCATCGGACGCCGATCATCCCCGGCAATCACCTCGAACGCCTCCTCGCGCGTC
>JADJPQ010000010.1 GCA_016713175.1 Planctomycetota bacterium | reverse complement strand
GGAGAACGCCGGGCTGATTGTTCTGGTGTCGGCCCTCGTTGTCGCAGACGACCGGTCCTTTTCGATGGCCGCGTGCTGTTCACCGGCGGCCGATCTGACCACCGGCTAGCCGACCAACGCCGCGGCGCTCTACGATCCGACCACGCAGACGACGCCGAACGCTGACGATGAGCGTCGCGGCGCGCCGGCCACGGTGCCTCGCTGATGGGCAACGGCCGCGCTTGATCACCGGCGGTATGCGCACGTTCGATCTCACCAACCCACTATCGCTTGTTTGCGGGCATCGGGAAGGCTCGACTGAGATCTTTCGATCCGGCTACCGGGCACGTTCGCCGCGGGCCCGACGTCGCTCGAGCCGCGCGCGCTGCACGTCGTCGACGCTGGTCGACCGGTCAGGTGCTGATCGCCGGCGGTCTGACGCCGCTGCCGATCGTCAACATCCTGACGGTGCCGTGTAGACGGCGTGTCGCTTCAACCCGGCCAGCAACAGCTTCGGCTTGCCGGCCCTGTTCACCGGCTCGCGCTTTCCTGCATAGCGCGGTCGGGCTCAGCAACGGCAAGGTGCTGCTGGTCGGCGGCCCGGACGCTGGATCTGACGGTGTTCCTGCAGACCGGCAACTATCCAGGATCTGATCATCGGCACGCGCAGCGATCGCCAGGGTCTACACGCCGGGCGTGCTGGGCTTTGGCACGTTCGCGACGGTCAATGGCATGCAGGAAGGCTCCGCGCCGGCGCGGCTGTCGCGGCACTGCTGAATGGTGGCGCGCTGATCGCCGGCGGGTTCCGGCTGACGATCGACATCCTGAACTCGACGTTCGAGGCGACGGCGACGGCGTCGGCGGACCAGTTCACGCAGAGCCTGAACGCGCTGGCGCCGACGGGATCGATGGCGAACGTGCGGCTGTTCCCGCTGGCGGCGAACCTGCCGGATGGCACGGTGATGGTCGTCGGTGGCGGTGTGGCCGGCGCGGAGATCTGGCAGAACAACTGATCGGCGGCGCCCGCGCGCAGGTCCGCTCCTCGGACGTGGGCGCTACATTGGCGCGATGACAGGATGGAGTTCCAGGCGAGCCGCGTTCGTACTTGGTCTTGCCGGGTTGGCGATCGGTGCCTGGGTGCTCCTCCAAGGCGCCGAATCGCCGCCCGAGGCGCCAGCTGAGCGAGCTTCACCGATCGAAGTGCCCGCGGCCCCGCCGCAAGCCGCGGCATCGGTCGACACGTCGGCGGAACGGGTCGTGGTCCCGCCGGAAATCGCGTGGACCATCGTCGACGATCTCGGCCAACCGGTCGCCAACGCGACGTCGACGGTCGGCACGCTGCAACTCGCCGCCGACGCCCAGGGACGCACTGGCCTGCGAAGCGACGCGACCGAAGTCGCGATCGTTGCCACTGCGCCCTGGCACACCACGGTAGCCACCACGGTCACGCGGCATGGCGACAACCTGATCACGCTGAGCCGCGTGTGCCCGTTGACGGTGATGGCGATCGACCCGGCGGACCAGCCCGTGCGCGATGTCGAGGTCCGCATCAGGCGCCGCGACCTCGGCGCCCCACCTGGGTTCAGCGCGCCTGCGACGACGGACGTTCTGCAGGCTCGAACCGGAGCCGACGGGCTGGCGGTCATCGCCGATGTCGTCGCCGGCGTCTGGTTGCTCGACGCACAGCACGAACAGCTCGTCTACTCGCGCGAGGCCCAGGCCAGGGGCGCCGACGGCTACGGCGGTGTCGCGGTGTTCATGCCGCATCTCCATGTCGTGACGATCCGTCTGGTCGAACCGTGCGTCGTCGCGTTCGAGGTCGACGGAGGGGACATCCTGTCGTCGTCGTGCGGAAACCGGCGAGACGGCACCCACATGCCGTCCAACCCTGACGGCTACGCTGCTCTCACGGCGATCCAAGAGCGCCTGCAGGCCCTGCACCCCAAGGCAGTCCTCATCGTTCGGCTGATCGACCACTCGCCTATCGATCCGCAGACCGTCAACGTGCAAGCCACGGTCTGGGTCGCCGGGCGCAGACCATGGCAGGGCACGGTGCACCCTGTCTTGCTGCGCGATTTCCGCGCGCCGACGCGCATTGCCGTCGCCGACATGCCGGTATCCGACGAGTTCGGCTCGATCTCGGTCCACTTCGTCAGCGCTTCCGGCCGCCAACTGGCCGACGTGCGCATGCAGCTGATGGCGGCGGATCCGAAGGACCCGCTTGCCATGTTCGGCAACACCCCTTTCCTGCGCAACTCAGCAGCCCAGGGCCTGATCACCCTCCCGGTGGGAACCTGGAAGATCAACCCGGCCAATCCGTTCCTGCAACTGCTCGCCGACAACCTGGGTCCGATCCAGGTCGCTCGCGGCAGCATCCGCGAGATCCGGCTCGGCGACGGCTTCGATTGGGCGCGCTGTCGGCTGAGTTCGAATGCCGACAGCCCGCACGCGGGTGGAGGGTTCACGATCACGCACGTCGACACCGGCGCCAAGTTCACGCAGATGGTGACGGACTTCCGCGACGGCCTCGAGATGTGGCTGCCGACGGGGAAGATCCGCCTCGAGATCAGCGGCCGCGAGATCCGGCGGCGCGGCGACAGCCCCCGCCTCGTCGGCGGGCAGTCCGAAGGCCTCATCGTCGCCGGTGCCGCAGGTGTCCAACGGCTGACCGCGGCTCTCACCCCCCGATAGCGACCACTCCGACGACTGGTCGCAAACTGCCGCCAGCCCCGCCTACAGCGGAATGTTGCCGTGCTTGCGCGGCGGATTGCTGTCGCGCTTCCCGGCCAGCAGTTCCAGCGCCTGGATCAACATCGGCCGCGTCCGCCGCGGCTCGATCACGTCATCCACATACCCACGCGCCGCCGCCATCCACGGGTTGTTGAACTTGGCCTTGTAGTCCGCCACCAGCCGCTTCTCCTCGGCCTTCGGATCCTTCGCCGCCGCGATCTCGCGCCGGAACACGATCTTCGCCGCACCCTCGGCCCCCATCACCGCGATCTCCGCCGTCGGCCAGGCCAGGTTCATGTCGGCGCGGATGTGCTTGCTGTTCATCACGTCGTAGGCCCCGCCGTACGCCTTGCGCGTGATCACCGTGATCTTCGGCACCGTCGCCTCGCAGTAGGCATACAAGAGCTTGGCGCCGTGCGTGATGATGCCGCCCCACTCCTGGTCCTTGCCGGGCAGGAACCCCGGTACATCCTCGAACGTGATCAGCGGGATGTTGAACGCGTCGCAGAAGCGGATGAACCGCGCGCCCTTCAGGCTCGCCTTGATGTCGAGCACGCCGGCCAGATGCGCCGGTTGGTTGCCGACGATGCCGACGACCCGACCGCCGAGGCGGCCGAAGCCGACGATGATGTTCTTGGCGAAGCGCGCATGGGCTTCGAAGAACTTGCCGTCGTCGACGATCTTCTTGACCACCTGCCGCATGTCGTACGGCTGGTCCGGTGACTCCGGCACGATGCTGTCGAGCGCCTCGTCCATCCGCGCCGGATCGTCATCGGTGTGCTTGAACGGCGGATCCTCGCCATTGTTGAGCGGCAGGTAGCCCAGCAGTTCGCGCAGCTGCAGCAGGCACTGCGCGTCGTCGCGGGCGGTGAAGTGCGCGACGCCGGAGACCTCGGCATGCACGCGTGCACCGCCGAGTTCCTCGCTGGTCGTGTCTCGTGGGTCACCGTCTTGACCACGTCGGGTCCGGTGATGTGCATGAAGGACGCCTTCGACCATGAAGATGAAGTCGGTGATCGACGGCGAATAGACGCGCCGCCGGCGCACGGCCCGAGGATCGCCGACAGCTGCGGCACCACGCCGCTCGCCATCGTGTTGCGCAGGAAGATGTCGGCATAGCCACCGAGCGATACCACGCCTTCCTGGATGCGCGCGCCGCCGGAGTCGTTGAGGCCGATCACCGGCACCCCATCTTGACCGCGAGGTCCATGATCTTGCAGATCTGCGCCGCGTGCGTCTCCGACAGGCTGCCGCCGAACACCGTGAAGTCCTGCGAGTAGAGATAGACGGGCCGGCCGTCGATCCGCGCGCTGCCGGTGACCACGCCGTCGCCGAGGATCTGGTTCTTCTCGCCGTCCATGCCGAAGTCGCGGCAACGGTGCACGACGAAGCGATCGATCTCGACGAACGTGCCGGCGTCGACCAGCAGGTCGATGCGTTCGCGGGCCGTCAGCTTGCCCTTCTGATGCTGCGCCTCGATGCGCTCCCTGGCCGCCGCCGAGCAGCGAGCGCCTGCGCAGGTCCTGCAGTTTCTTGATCGCGTCGTTCATGATTGGTTTCGGGGGCGCGGGACTGTAGCGACCGCGAGGCCAACGCGCGAGAAACGCCGCGCCGGTCAGTGCGAATGCGGATCCGACCAGCTCGGCGAGGACGCCGCCGAGGTACTTCGGATGCACGAACGCCACTTTGCAGTCGTGCGCGCCGGGCCGCGGCGCTTGATCGAGCATCGGCGCCGAGGCGTCGGTCAGCACGCGGATCTGCTGCTGGCAATCGCCGACATGGAACGCGAGGTGGTGGACACCGGGCCCGCGCTTGTCAAGGAACTTCGCGATCGGCGACTCCGGCGACGTCGGCTCGAGCAGTCGACGCGCGTGCTGCCGGCCAGCAGCACCGCGACCTTGACCTTCGGTCGGCACTTCTTCGATCGACTGCAGCACCAATCCCATGCCCTGGCTCCAGCGCGGGATCGCCTCCGCGAGCGAAGGCACGGCGACCCTGATGTGGTGAAGGCCCAGAAGCGACGGCGCTGGCATGGCACCGTTGTGACACCGGCCCGGCGAAGATGCAAGCGGTACTGTCGGGAGCAACGGCCACGTTCGTCGACGTCGCGTTCACCGCCGCCGACGCGACCACGGCGCGCGAACGCAGGTGGGCCGGCCGCGAGCGGCGCTCGACCGCGGTGGTCGCCGACACCACGGTCCGGTCCGGCGATCCGCTGCGGGTGTTCTCGGCGCGGATCGAGTTGTCGCTGCCGCCGCCCGAGGGGCATCGCCGATGACGGACCTTCGCCCCGAGGAACGCAGCGGTCGCATCTCGCCGCTCGCCCAATTGGTGCGCTCGGACGTGTTCCCGAGCCTGCTGCTGGTCGCCGCGACGATCGCCGCCATCGCCGCCGCCAACCTCTGGCCGGATGGCTGGCTGCACCTGTGGCATCAGGACTTCACGCTCGGCTTCGACGACGCCCGGCTGACGAAGTCGGTCGCGCACTGGATCAACGACGGCCTGATGGTGGTGTTCTTCTTCTTCGTCGGCCTCGAGCTCAAGCACGAGGCCCGCGACGGGCATCTGCAGTCGCTGCGCCACGCGGCGCTGCCGATCGCCGCGGCGATCGGCGGCATGGCGGTGCCTGCGGCCGTCTACGCCACGACCGTCCCTGCCTGCGGCGCGGAAGCGACGACGCTGCGCGGCTGGGCCATTCCGGCGGCGACCGACATCGCGTTCGCGCTCGGTGTGCTGGCCCTGCTCGGGCGCCGCGTGCCGGCCGGGCTGAAGGTGTTCCTGGCGACGCTCGCGATCGCCGACGACCTCGGCGCCGTGCTGGTGATCGCGATCTTCTACACCGACGAGATCGCGTGGCACTACCTGGCGATCGGCGCCGCGATCCTGGCGGCCTCGTACGGCGCCAACCGCGCCGGCGTGCGCACCACGTGGCCGTACGTGATCTGCGGCGTGCTGATCTGGCTGACCTTCCTGCAGTCCGGCGTGCACGCGACCATCGCCGGCGTGGCGCTGGCACTGACGGTGCCCGCCCGCCGCGGCCTGGACGAACGCGAGTTCTCGCGCCGTGGCCGCGCGCTGCTCGACGAGTTCGACCGCGTCGCCGACCCGACGCCGCGCACCAACGCCGAGCAGCTCGTCGTGGTGCACGAACTGCAGCGTCACGCCGAAGCGGTACAGGCACCGCTGCAACGCATGGCGCACGGCCTGGCGCCGCTGGTCGCCCACGGCATCGTCCCGGTGTTCGCGCTGGCCAACGCCGGCATCGACCTGCGCAGCGGCCTCGGCGACGCCATCGACCATCCGGCAGCGCGCGCGGTGTTCCTTGGCCTGCTCGTCGGCAAGCCGGCGGGCGTGCTGCTGGCGAGTCTGCTGGCGGTGAGGCTTCTCGGTTGCGCACTGCCGGCCGGGGTCACCTGGCGGCACCTGCACGGCGCCGCCTGGCTGGCCGGCATCGGCTTCACCATGTCGCTGTTCATCGACAGCCTGGCGTTCGCGAACGCTCCGGCTGCGTTCGACGCCGCCAAGATCGCGATCGTCGCCGCGTCGGCGGTCGCCGGCGCGGTCGGGTTCCTGCTGCTGCGCGGAGCCAGGCCGGCACCCGGGCCGTGACCCGGAGGGTCCGAGCGACTGGCGCCGGCGAGCATTCGCGCGTAGGTACTGGGCCATGCGCGCCGCCCTGTCCCCGTTCCTGCTCACGACCCTGCTCCACGCCCAGAGTGCGGCGGCGCCACTCGCGCCGCAGACGGTTCCAGAAGCGACCGGCCACGCGCAGACGTCGCGGCTCGCCGACGTGCAGAAGTTCCTCGATACGCTGATGAAGCTGCCGCACGGCAACCGCGTCGAGGTCTCGGTGCTCGGCAAGAGCCACGAAGGGCGGCCGTTGCTGCTCGCCAAGGCGGTGCTGCCGGCGGCGGATCCGCAGCGCCTGCGCGCCGTCGTGATCGCCAACATCCACGCCGGAGAATGCGAAGGCAAGGAGGCGGTGCAGATGCTGCTCCGCGAGTTCGCGCTCGGGCAGCACGTGAAGACCTGCTGCGCGGCGCCGAGCTGTGGTTTCTGCCGATCTACAACCCCGACGGCAACGAAGCCGTCGATCGCAAGAACCGCCCCGAACAGAACGGCCCGGACACCGTCGGCAAGCGCCCGAACGGCCAGGGCCTCGACCTCAACCGCGACTTCGTCAAGGCCGATGCACCGGAGACGCGCGCGCTGCTGCGGCTGATCGACACCGTCGATCCGCACGTGTTCATGGACCTGCACACGACCGACGGCAGCACGCACGGCTACCACCTGACGTTCGCGCCCAGCCTGGCGACGTCACTCGATCCGGGAGATCGCCAGCTACGCGCGCAAGCTGCTCGATGGCGTGACCACGACGATGCAGCAAGCCCACGGCTACCGCGTGTTCGACTACGGCAAACTTCGAGACCCGCGATTGGGAAGGCAACGGCGGGCGGGAGAGCAAGGGGCAACGCGGCTGGTGGACCTACGACTGGCGGGCCCGCTACGGCATCAATTGGTTCGGTCTGCGCAACCGGATCGCCGTGCTCAGCGAGGCCTACAGCTATGCCGACTTCCAGACCCGGATCGCCGCGACTCGCGCGTTCGTGCTGACGGTGCTCGGCAAGGCGGCGGCCGATCGCGACAAGCTGCGCGCCACCTGCGAACGCGCCGACCGGCGACTGGTGCGGCCGGACGCGCCGCAGTACTTCGGCTTCGATTCGGCGTTCGGCGACCCCGAGTTCCTGCCGGTGCTGGTCGGCGAGGTCGACCGGATCGACCTGCCGGACGGTGTCGGCACGCGACTGGCGATGAAGTCCGGTTTCACCACCGAGACGATGCCGGTGGTCCGCCGTTTCCGCGCGCGGCAGCAGATCGCGCTGCCGTTCGGTTGGGCGCTGGCCGATGCCGAGGCCGCGGTGCTCGATGCCTTGCAGTTGCAGGGTATTGTCTTCGAAAAACTGGCAGAACCGCGACGCGTCGTCGTGCAGCAGTTCGCCGTGACCAACAAGCGCAAGCCCGGGCGGCCCTACCAGGGCCATCAGGAACTGCAGCTGTCGGGGACCTGGCAACCCGAGGCGACGATCGAACTGCCGGCCGGCACGACCTGGATCCCGGGCGGCAGCCGCGGGCGCGAGTGGCGGCGCAGCTGCTGGAGCCGCAGAGCGAGGATTCGTTGTCGACCTGGAACTACCTGGAGGCGCGGACGACCGATACGTATCCGGTGTTGCGTGCTGCGGCAGCCATAGACGTGGATCCGTCGGCGCGAGAACCGCCGATGCGACTCGGCCGAACCCTTGACCACGGCCGGCGCCATGCGATGCTGCCCGGGCCTCTCTCGACCATGCCTGCACTGCTCCGTATCGAACTCCTTGGCGCACGAACTGGGCGCACCGGCGGCCCCGCGGCCGCCGATGAAGCGTTCGCCGATCTGCACGATCTCGTCCTCGACACCGCACGCAACCTCGACGTCGCCCAAAGCCTCGTCGGCGACCTCGACGGTGAAGGCTGCACGATCGTCTGTCCGGTGCCGAAGCGGCGCTGGCGCTCGGTCGCGGTCTTCCGCCGCGCGTGGCTGGAACCGCGCACACCGGACGAACCCCGGATGTGGCTGCGCGGCGTCATCGTCGACGGCCGCGACGGCCGGGCGCCCCGAGCGCAGGTACCGAGCGACGAACTGGCGGGCATCCAGGAGAGCCGCTGGAACGGCGCGGCATTCGAAGCGATGGCGGTCTTGCGCGCCGGCTGGCGCGGCATGCGCCTGCTGGTCGCCGACTCCGTGCTGACCGACCCGCTGCGCGGCATGTTCCGGATCCCGCTCGGGCGACTCGGCGTCATCCCGTTCCGGCGCATGAACCACACGCCGTATCCGGGACCCTTGGCGCGCGGTTTCCAGGACCTGATGTGGATGGCCGAGGTGCGGCAATGAATGGGGCCAGTATGTCAACCGGATGAAGCAGCGGATGTTGTGGAGTTCGCACGACGACGGCGAATCGGCCACGCGGCGGCGACGCAGGTGATGTTCTGGGAATGCGACGCGATCCTGCAGTCCGTGGTGCGCAAGAACGAGCAGCAGGACCGGCTGGGCCACGGCGCCTTCGATCGCCACGACGAGCCTGCCGGCGAGCCGGTCGAGGGCCAGCCGCCCGAACAGCCGGAGACGCCGGCGTCGTGATCGCGCGCTGACCGCTGGCACGCGGTGACCCTGGCGCCGACGATGCGGCGATGACCGAGGCGTTCGATCTGGCCAACGCGCCGCTGACCGACGGCACCGTGCTGCTCGAGGCCAGCGCTGGCACCGGCAAGACCTGGACGCTGTGCGGCATCGTGCTCAGGCTGCTGCTGGAGAAGAGCGTCGACGATCTGACCCAGGTGCTGGTGGTCACGTTCACGATCGCGGCGACCGAAGAACTGAAAACCCGGCTGCGCACCGGGCTGCAGCGCGCCGAGGCGGCGTGTCGCACCGGCGACGATCCCGATCCGTTCTATCGCGGCCTGCGTCGGCACGGTGAAGCTGGCGCGCGACGTTGCGCGCAGGCGCTCGCCGAGTTCGACCGGTTGACGATATCGACGATCCACGGTTCTGCAAACGACTGCTCGAGGAAGCGGCGTTCGAGAGTCACACGCCGTTCCACGTGGAATTCGTCGAGGACGAAGTGCCGCTGCTGCATGCGGCCGCCGAGGATGCGCTGCGGCAGCATGGCTTCGTCGACGAGCCGATGCGCGGCGCCGCAGTCGCGGTCGCCGAGGTGACGCCGACCGCGCTGGTGCGCGACTTCCGGACCTGGCAGCGGTACCCGCGGGTGCGGCTGGTGGACGACGGCGGCGATCCGGAGGCCGCGGTGGCCGAGATCGGCCAACGATTGGCCGACTGCCGCGATGCGCTCGATGAGCGCGCGCTGCAGATCCTGGGGACCCTGCGCCTGAAGAAGGACGAGCAACCAAAACACCCGCTCGGCCTCGATCCGACGGCAATGGGCAAGGAACTGCGACAGCGGCTGCAACACCAGCCGGCGACCGCATTGGCCCAGTGTCAGGCGATCCCCGGGCTGCGCAAGCAGGTCCTGAGCGACAAGTCACGTTGCTGGACCACCCGTTCTTTGCCGCCTGTGACGGCGTCCGTGCGCCACGACCGCTTCGTCGTCGCCTTCCGCCACCAACTGCTGACGACGATGGCCCGCCGGCTGCGCGGCCACAAAGCACCCGCGCCGTGCTGACGTTCCAGGATCTGCTCGAACGGACCGAAGCAGCACTGCGCGATCCGCACCGCAGGAAACACCTGATCGACGCGGCATAAGCAGAAGTGGCGGATCGCGCTGATCGACGAGTTCCAGGACACCGATCCCGTCCGCGTACCGGATCTTCGCCACCTGCTTCCGGCGACGTCCCGCTGTTCTTGATCGGCGACCCTGGGCAGTCGATCGGGGCGCGTTCCGCGGCGCCGACATCGAGTCGTATCTGGCGGCCCGCAACGACGCGGTGTATCGATGGAGCTTGATCACCAACCGGCGTTCGAACGGGCGCGACTCGTCGCCGCTGTCGATCGGCTGGTTCGCGCGGCCGCGGCCGTTCGTGCACACCGGCATCGCGATGACCAGGTGGCCGCAGCGTGCGCCGCGGGCGAACGCGAGGTGGGGTGCTGCGGCGGCGCGCTGCGTTGGCGCGCTTCGTGCCCGCGGTGGGCAAGAGCAGGTAACTGCCGCGGATCGATAGCCGAAGCCGCGATCGCCGCCGATGTTGCCACCGAGGTCACCCGACTGCTCCGCGTTACGGGTGCAGATCGATGATCGGGCCCCTGGCCGCCAGCGACACCGCCGTGCTGACTCGGCACCAACGCGCAGGCGTTGGTCGTGCAAGCCGTTTCGCGCCGCGCCGGCGTGCCGTCGGCGATCGGCAAGGCCGGCGACATCTTCGAAGCCGAAGAGATCGGTATCGAGGAGATCGAGACGTTCCCTGCATCGCGCGGTGCCGCACTGCCGCCAGGCCGGCCGACTGGGAGCGCCGCGGCGACCCGCCTGTATGGCCTCGACGCCGGGGGGCTCGCCCGGCTGCACGACGACACGCCGCTGGAGAGCCTGATCCGCCAGTTCGAGGACTGGCGCCGGCTCTGGCACCGCCACGGTTTCGTCGTGCTGTTCGGGATAACTGCTCGCCGACCCGCGCGGTGCGTTCGCGGATGCTGCAGCGCGCCGATGGCCACCGGCTGACCAACTGGTTGCAGATCGTTGAACTGCTGCACCACGCCGAACACCACGCACCGGCTCGCACCGGACGCGCTGGTGACTCGGCGGCCGGTAGCGCGAACGGCGCACCGCCGGAGATCGACTTCCGCGAACGCGAACTGCGCTCGAGACCGATGCTGGAAGCGTAATCCTGACCGTGCACGGCAGCAAGGGCCCTGGCACAAAGCGTCGTGTTCTGTCCCTATCTCTGGGACTCGCGCGCCGCGCCGACCGCCGGCGTCGTCGCTGCTGAACCGCGCCCTGAGGCCGACCCTGACGGCATCGCGCCGACGCATGCCCTGGCCTTCGATGTCGACAGGAACGATCCGGCTGCGGCTTCGCGCCGAGACCGAACGGCTGGCCGGAGGACCTGCGCCTGTGCTACGTGGCGCTGACGCGGGCGCGCCGCCGCCGCTACGTGCATTGGGGCCCCTCGGACATCAGCCTGCAACGCCCCGCGCTTCGGCGCTGGCGTGGCTGCTGATGGGACCGACCGATCTGACCGACGACCGATGGCTTCGGCGACGTGGCCGGGAGTCCTGCAACAGCCAGATCGGGCAATGGCGCGGCGGACCTGGCCAGGTTCAAGGCCGCCGCTGACGACCTGATGCAGATCGATAGCGCCGACGATCGCGGAACCCCAGGCTTGTGCCTGCCTGCCGCACCGGCTCGCCTGGCGCTTTCGCGCCTTGCCCGAACCGGCGAAGCGGTGCACGTGCAGAGTTTCACGGCGCTGCGGCCGAATCGCCGACCGACGACGGGCTGCGCGATCGCGACGAGGTCGCCGCCGCGCCGACCACCACGGCTACCGCGCCGGCCACCGGCATAGCCCGCGTTCGCCCGCGGTGCCTGCGCTGGACAGTGCCTGCACGCGATCCTCGAGCACGTCGACCTGCAACGGCTGGACGAACCGGCGGCTTGGCGGCTGGTGACCACGACGCTGCAACGTCACGGTCTGAATTTCGGCGGCGCACGACACCTCTGCAACCGGTCGACGACGTGTTGGCGTGATGCTGCGCGAACTGGCGGCGACGGCGATACCGCGCGTCGCAGCGACGTTCGCACAGGTGTGGCGGCGACTCGCCCGAATGGCAGTTCCACTTGCGCGACCGGTAAGTCGCCCGCGAAGTCCCGGCGCTGGCGTCGGTGTTTGCCCAGTACGCCGCCGCGCCGATTGC
>JADJPQ010000009.1 GCA_016713175.1 Planctomycetota bacterium | reverse complement strand
CGTCTGGAAGGCGACGCCATCCCAGGCGACGATCGAGTCGGTAATGAACCCGGCGGCCAGACTGAACGAACCGCCGATGTAGACGCGACCGTCCAGTTCGGCGAGCTCGCACACGCCGACGCCCTGCGGTCCGCCGATCCCGGTACCGACCTGGACGAAGCTGGTGCCGTCGAAACGGGCAAGTCGAAGGGTTGCGTTGGTGCCACAGCGCGTGAACTCACCACCCACCCACAATTCGTTGCCACGCGCCAGCAGCGCGCACGCTCGTTCGGTCGGCCCATTGGCGAATGCGGCCATCGTCGTGCCATCCCACGCGAACAGACCATCGGTCTGGAAGTACGACCGCAGACCCGCGAGAAACAGGCGGCCCTGGAACACCGCCAGATCATGAGACTCCGCCAGCGGGAACCCGACCTGCTGCCAGGCCGTGCCGTTCCAGCGCGCGATACCGCCGATGGAAGCGTGCAGCGCACCCTGGTACTCGGCGAAGTCCTGCGCCAGCACGTTGCCCATCGGGGTCCACGTCTGGCCATCGAAACGCAGACAGCGCGTGGTCGGCTGACCGTCGCGGTAGTTGAACGAACCGGACACGATCAGATCGCCCTGCCATTCGATCAGTCCGCTGACCGGGCCATCGAACCGCGCCAGCCGGGTGAACGATCGGCCATCGAACCAGCTCAGGTTGACGTCGGCAACGTTGCCACCGGCCACCGCGTAGCCGCCGCGCCAGCGCGTCATCGCCGGCACCGAGCCCGGCGAACCGAGGCCGGCTCCGATCGGGGCCCAACCCTGAGACCCGCTGGCGGCGGGATCCCAGGTGGCCGCGTTGTCGCACAGCGTGGCGGGCGATCCGGTCTCGCCGCCGACGCGTTCGTAACGCCCCACGATCGCGACGCGACCCTGGTAGTCGGCAAAACCGGTCACGATGGGGAACCCCGCGCCGCCACCGACGCCGCCCAGGCTCTCCCAGTTCGTGCCGTCGAAGCGTGCGATCGCCCGGGTCGGGACGCCGCCGGCCAGGGTGAAGTCACCGCCGACATACAGATGCGTCGCGGTCGGATGCAACGACAGGCCAACGCCATTCAGGCCATGGTTACCACCGCTGCCGATCGACACGAACGCCGAGCCATTCCACGCCGCGATCCCGGCCACGTTGTTGCCAAGGTCGAACCCGCCGGCGACGACCATCCGGCCCTGCCACTCGGTCATCGCCCAGGCCATGCCGCCGGGCAGCCCGGAGCCCAGGGCCTGCCAGTTCGTGCCGTTCCAGCGCGCCACGCCGGATGCCGCGACACCGCCAACCGCCGAGAACTCACCACCGGCCCACAGCGTGTTGTCGCTGGCCACGCGCAGCGTCATCACACCATCGCTGTTGAACGTCACCGGTCCGCCGACCGGCACCCAGGCCGTGCCGTTCCAACGCGCGATGCCAACGATGCCGCTGTTGGTGTTGAAACTGCCACCGGCGTACAGCTCACCGTTGTAGACCGCCAGCGCCTGCACTTCGCCGAAGCCGATCAGGCCGCTGCCGAAGGATGACCACGTGGTCCCGTTCCAGCGGGCAACGTGCCACGCGGTGGTCGAGCCGACCGATGTGAAGTGGCCGCCGACGATCAGTTCGTTCTGGAAGACGATGCTGCAGTTGACACCCTCGAAGTACGGATACTGCGCCGTCTGCTGGAAGGTGCCGGGCAACGCTCGCCACTGCGCACCGTCCCAGCGACCGACGTGATCGACGAACGCACCGCGGCCGGCGCCGACCTCGCCGACCGCGTACGGCTCGCCGGCGAACACGGTGATGTCGTTGATGCCCAGGCCCGAGAGGCCGGGGCGGCTGAAATCGCGCGACCAGCGGTCATTCTGGGCGCTCGCGGAAATCGTCAGGGCCAGGACGGCAGCACCGGCAATGGTGCGGGGAAGTGCGCGGGTCATCGGAAAGCCTTGGGAACGGATCTGCAGTGGTTGCGCCAGCTACCGGAAGTCACTGCCAAATCCGTTCAACGACGGTCTTCCCGCGGCGCGAACGCAGCGGCGCGATCCGGTCGTTGCCATCGCAGGTAGAACTCGCGGATCGCCGCTCGCGCGGCGGGCACGCGCGCGGCCGACGACGGCTCGCCTTCGTAGCTTGCCAACGCCGACAGCAGCAGCGATTCCCCGCGTTCGAACTGACCGGCGCGACCGAGCGCATCGCCGAAGCAGAACCTGGCATCGGCGACGTCGATCGTGGCGGCACCGTCCGATCCTTCGAGCAGCCGCAAGGTCCGTTCGAGCAGCGCCACCGCCGCGGCCACTTCCTCGGTGCGGGCCAATGCCGCTCCGAGCTTGCAGGCCGCGCGACCGATCTCGACATGGCCCGCCGGCAACGCCGCTTCGCGCGCCGCGAGGATCCGGCGGCGGATGGCAACCGCCTCGGCCAGACGTTCGGTGCGCTCGTGCACTTTGGCCACGACGTCCAGCGCTGCCAGCACGCGCGGGTGGTCATCGGGCAACCGCAAGGACTCGGCGGCGAGCGCGCGTTCGGCGATCGGCGCTGCGGCAGCCGTGTCATCTACCATCAGCAACGCGGTCGCCAGCAAGCGCAGGGTCATCGCATGGCCGTCCTCCCCGGCCGCGCCGAGCGCCAGGAATCCGGCCTCGGCGGCGCGCAGCCCCGTCACCGCCGTCGTGCCATCGCCCTGTTGCAGCGTCAACACCGCCAGATTGACGCGCGTCTGCAGCGTCAGTGGATCGCTCTCGCCGAGCACCTGCTCGCGAATCGCGACCGCTTCCTGCAGCAGTTCGCGGGCGCTCGCCGGATCGGCTTCCAGTGCCGCGAGGTTGTTGAGGCTCTCGGCGATCAGCGTCGGATTGACGCCGGACACCGAACGCCGCAGTTCGAGCGCCTGTCGATGCAGCTCGCGAGCCCGCTGGCGCCGGCCACAGGCGCGCTCCGCCGCGGCCAGGTTGTTGGCGGCCTCGGCGAGATCGGTGTGCACGTCCGGGGGCAGGGTCCGATGCAGCTCGTAGGCCGCCGCGAACGAGATCGCCGCCGCGCTGGCGTCGCCGCGCTCGAACTGCAGATGCCCGAGGCTGGTCAGGCTCAATGCGTGCTCGAGGCTGTGTTCGCCAAACCGCTTCAGCCGGATGTCGCGCACTTCGTCGAGCAACATCGCGGCCTCGTCGAACGCCGCGATCCGCGTGCAGCTGCGTCCCAGTGCCTCCAGGACGTTGGCCCGCAGATGGTCATCGCCGCTGTGCTGCCGGCGAGCCTGCTCGGCACGCCGCCGGATCGTCGTCAGGATCGCCGTCCGACGTTCGGGGTCGGCCCGGTCGGCCGCCAGCAGGGTGTCGCCGAGGAAGGTCGCGACGATCCGACTCGATGTGGCTTCGGTGCGCGCGTGTTCGCGTTCGTTCTCGGCCCGCTGCCGCGCTCGGTCGGCCAGATCGCGCTCGCTTCGCGCGATCTCGGCCTGGCGCAGCGTCGCCAGCAGACCGACGGTGAGTGCGGCGACGACCCCCACGACCGCCGCCATTGCCAGCCGATGCCGGGCCAGGAACCGGCTCGCCAGATAGAACCAGCTCGGCGAGCGGGCAACAACCGGCAGACCGCGCAGCAGCCGTTCGAGGTCATCGGCGAACTGCTGGCAGGAGGCATAGCGGCGGGCCGGCTCATGGCGCAGCGCCATTCGCACGATGCGATCGATGTCGCCGCGCAGGGCCGTGTGAACGGCCCGCTCGGTGCCCGGCACGCCATCGCCGACGCGAGGCCGTTCGCCGGTCAGCACTTCGTGCAGCACGATGCCGAGGGCCCAGACGTCGGCCGCCGTACTGGCGGGCTCAGCGCGCAACTGCTCCGGGCTCGCGTACTCCGGCGTCACCGCGCCGGTGCGCGTCGCCGGCGCGGCCGGTACGCCTTCGGCCTCCTGCAGCAGCCCGGCGACGCCGAAGTCCAGCAGCCGTGGCACGCCATCTTCGTCGACCAGGATGTTGCCGGGTTTCAGGTCGAGGTGCACCACCAGATTGCCGTGCGCGAACTGCACGGCCCGGCAGACGCTCGCGAACAGCTGCAGGCGTTCGCGCACCGACAATTGCCGCTCGACGCAGAAGCGATCGATCGGCACGCCGTCGATCAGTTCCATCGCGATGAACGGGATGCCCGACGCCGTGGTGCCACCGTCCAGCAGCCGCGCGACGTTGGGATGCACCAGCCGGGCCAGCGTCTGACGTTCGCGGGCGAAGCGATCGCGCAACTGCGGCGTGGCGATGCCCAGCCGCAAGACCTTGATCGCCACGTCCTGGTCGAAGTCACCGGCTGACCGGGCACCGCGATAGACCGAACCCATGCCGCCATCGGCTATGTGTTCGACGATGGTGAACGGACCGACCTGCTGGCCCAGCAACGGGTCACGGCCGCGCAGCACCGTGCCGACGTCGCCGTCGAGCATCCCTTCGCGCACGGCATCGGCGGCCAGCAGCCTGGTGACCGCGGCTCGCAATTCCACATCCTCGCCGCACTGTCGCGTCAGCAACTCATCATGCTCGGCGACCGGCCGGTCGACGAGGACCTCGAACACCGCGCTGATCCGCCGCCAGCGCTCCGGATCCGCCGTCTTCGGCTTCACGCGTCCACCGCCTCACCGTCGAGCGCCGACTGCAGGAACGCCCGGGCCGCGCGCCACTCGCGCGCCGCCGTACGTTCGGACATCCCCAGCAGCACCGCCGCTTCCGGGATCGACAAGCCGGTGAAGAATCGCAGTTCCACGAGTCTGGCCTTGAGCGGGTCGAGGGTCGCGAGACGCTGCAGCGCCTCGTCGAGTTCGAGCATCCGTTCGTCGGCGGGCGCCGCGACCGCGTCGGTGTCCAGTTCGCTGCGCTGCAGCCGGCCACCGCGCTTGTGCCGCGCCTTGTGACGTCCGTGCTCGATCAGGATGCGTCGGAGAGTCGTCGCGGCTGCCGAAAAAAACTCGGCACTCGTGGCGAACGTCGTTTGCTTGCCACCGAACAGGCGCAGCCACGCCTCGTTGGCCAGCGCTGTCGGCGGCAGCGTGTGGGCCGCGTTCTCGCGGCGCATGCAATGGCGCGCCAGCCGGCGGATCTCCCCGTACAGCCCGGCAATCGCCAGTTCGTCAGCGGGCCGGTCGCTCCCGATCTCGGCGAGCATGCGGGTCAATGGGTGAGTCACGACGGGATCTTCGGTTGACCGCGCACCGGGTCAAAGAGCGTACCGAGGTGGGATCTGCCCGAGTGCCCGAAAGCCGGACACGTCGACGAGCCGGGCTACGAACTTCGGACCCGCTGGCCTTCCTGGATCAGTGGAGCACAATGTCGATGAATCGCCCCGATGCTTCCGGTCCGTCGCATGTTCGCCGCGTGGTTGCTTGCCGCATGCGCCAGCGGTCAAGGCTTCCACGACCGCGAACCGATCCACTACGCGACCGCCAGGGACGACAACGCGATCACGGCGTTGAACGACCGGCTGGCCAGGGGCAATCTCGGACTGCCGGTCGCCGGCCGCCAGGGCCGGCTGAAGGCGGTGCTACAGGCGCTGCGCGTACCGGAGTCGAGCCAGACCGTCGTGTTCAGCAAGACCAGTCTGCACCGCGCCATCATCTCGCCGCGCAATCCACGGGCGCTGTACTTCGGCCCTGACGTCTACGTCGGCTACGTGCCCGGCGCCAAGGTGCTCGAGATCGCCGCCGGCGATCCAGCACTCGGCATGGTGTTCTACACCTTGCCGCAGGATCCGACGGAACGGCCGAGCTTTCGCCGCGACGACTCCTGCCTGAGCTGCCACGGCACCGCGCGCACCGATCACGAACCAGGACTGCTGCTGCGTTCGGTGTTCCCCGATGCCACCGGCGAGCCGATCGCGGCGGCCGGCGAGACCGGCATCACGTTGCAGACGCCGATGCACGAGCGTTGGGGCGGCTGGCTGGTCACCGGCACGTTCACCGGCGATCACCGCGGCAACGCGATCGCGCGCGCGAATGAACGCGGCGGCTGGCAGGTCAAGTCGACGACACCGACCGACCTGCAGGCATTCCGCGACTGGTTCGATCCAAACCAGTACCTGCTGCCGACCAGCGACGTCGGCGCCTTGCTCGCGTTCGAGCAGCAGGCGGTGATCCACAATCTGCTGATCCGCGC
Organism: Planctomycetota bacterium; assembly: GCA_016713175.1. Lineage (GTDB taxonomy): Bacteria > Planctomycetota > UBA1135 > UBA1135 > UBA2386 > JADJPQ01. The sequence goes on along the minus strand of JADJPQ010000009.1, from coordinate 412,501 downwards.
CAACCTGCAGATGCGCTGCCTGCTGGCCGATCGGACGCCGGCAGCCGACGACGGCGGGGACGACCTCGTCGACCGGATCGCCGAATCGCTGTCGCGGCAGATCACGGCGGCGCTGCTGCTGCGCGACGAGGCGCCGCTGAGCGAACACGACATCGTGGCGGCTCCGGAGTTCGCCAGCGCGTTCGCCGATCAGTGGCCAGAAGACCCCGCCGGCCGGCAGCTCGGTCGGCTGTGGCTGCGCGATCGACTGTTCACGCTGCCGATGTCGCCGATGATCCATGCGCCAGCCTTCGCGGCGCTGCCGACCGGACTGCGCGTACGCGTGCTGGCCCGCCTGCGCCGGGTGCTGTCGCACGATCGACTGGTGGGCAACGACCCCGCAGCCCGCCAACGCCGCGCCTGGCTGCACGAGCACCTGCAGGCCACGCTTCACGGGTACTGAACGCGTTCTTGTTCTCCGGCTGGTTCCCGGCCACTAACCTGCCGGCGACTTGATCAAGTACATCGGTTCCAAGCGCGCGCTGCTGCCGTGGATCGGTCGGATCGTCGACCGGATCCCCGACGTCCGCACGGTGGTCGACCTGTTCGCCGGCACGTCGCGCGTGGGGCACGCGTTGAAAGCCCGCGGCTACCAGGTGCTGGCCAACGACCACAACGCCTACGCCGCAACGCTGGCCCGCTGCTACGTGCAGGCCGACCGCGACGACGTCCTGGCCGATGCGGGGATCCTGATCGACGAGTTCAACCGGCTGCCGGGTCGGCCCGGGTTCTTCACCGAGAACTGGTGCGAACGGTCCCGCTTCTTCCAACCGAAGAACGGCGCGCGCATCGACGCGATCCGCGACGCGATCGCCGCGCGCGACCTGCCGCCAGAACTGGAGGCCGTGCTGATCGTGTCGTTGCTGCAGGCAGCCGACAAAGTCGACTCCACGACCGGCGTCCAGATGGCCTACCTGAAGCAATGGTCGCCACGCTCGCACAACGACCTCGAGCTGCGCATGCCCGACGTGCTGCCGCGTGCCCGGCACGGCAAGGCCGAAGCGCATTGCCGCGAAGCCGTCGATGCCGCCCGCGAACTGGTCGGCGACGTCGTCTACCTGGACCCGCCGTACAACAAGCACAGTTATCTCGGCAACTACCACATCTGGGAGTCGCTGGTGCGCTGGGACCGGATGCCGGTCTACGGCATCGCCATGAAGCGCGCCGATTGCGTGCCGCGGCGTAGCCCGTTCAACCTGCGGCGGCACATCGACGCGGCGCTGACCGCAGTGCTGACTGCAACGCAGGCGCGCGTCGTCATCGTTTCGTTCAACAACGAAGGCTTCATCCCGCGGGCGCGGATGGAAGCGATGCTGCGGAATCTGTGGGGCGGCACCGCGCACGTGCTGACGCTGCCCTTCGATCACAAACGCTACGTCGGCGCCCGGATCGGCATCTACAACGACAAGGGCGAGAAGGTCGGCAAGGTCTCGCATCTGACCAACACCGAATACCTGTACGTCGCGGCGCGCGAATCGCTGCACGGCGAACTGGCGTCTCTGCTCACGACGACCACCGCGTCAGGTATTCCTTCATGCGCAACTTCTTGACGGTGTTGGTCGAGCTCATGTAGCGGATCACGCCGAAGATCGGCCGTTCCGGCGCCCACGGCCGGTCGTAGCGGCCGAACACCCAGGAGATGCCGGTGTACGAGTTCGGGTTGCGGCCATCGAGCGCGTAGCGGTTGTTGAGCTCGAGCAGGCGCGCGAACGCGTGCGGCGGCGTCGGCGACCACTCCAGCACCTTCTTGCCCCACAACATGCGCAGATAGTTGTGCATCCGGCCGGTCCGGCGCAGTTCGTTCTGGGCCGCGTTCCAGACCGGATCGTGTGTGCTGGCACTCTCGAGTTGCTCGTGGTCGTACAGGTGTTCTCGCCCATCACCGGCATGCGCCGCCAGCGTCGTCTGCGCCCAGGTCGGCAACCCGTCGTAGCGATCGTGCGCCGGATCCTGCGCGGCGACGGCGTAGCCGAGTTCGCGCCAGGTGATGAACTCATCGGCAAACGACTCCGCCGCCGCATCCATGCCGAACCAGCCACGCTGTCCGCTGCTGCCGGGGCGCAACCGCAATGGTGACCAGTCCTGGGCCTTGGCCAACGCCGCGAACACCTGGTGGGCGCCGAGATGACCGAAGTGCAGGTACGGCGACAGACCGCTCGCCGCATCGGCGTCCGGGTCGCTGCGTTCCTCGCCATACCGCGCCAGGCGTCCCGCCAGGAACGTCCGCAGCGTCGCGCCGGCCGCCACTCGCCCACCTTCGAACGGAGCGGGCGGAACCGCATGATCGATCGGCAACGCGCGCAGCGCCGTCGCCGTCCCCTCGAGCAGTGCCGCCGTTGCCGCCGGCCAGCGCCGGGCGATCGCAGCCGGCATCGACGGCGCCGCCGGCAACTTCGCTCGCAGCGGATCCCCGACCGGAAAGCGCTGCAGGTGTGGCGCCAGATGCTTCTGCAACCAGCGGCGAAAGTCGACGGCACGGGCGAACGGCCGTTCGGCAGCTTGCAGCGGCAGCAGGCCATTGCTGTCGACGAGCTCCAGCCGCACCGGCAACCGCGCCGCGGCAACCGCGATCATCCGCGGCAGGAAGAACGTCGGAAACCGATCGGTGACGACCGCGCACGCCCGTTCGCCGAGCGCCTGCAGCAGACCTCGGCCGGCCCTGGGTTCGGGTTCCACGTACGGCCAGTACAGCGCGCCGCTGTCGGCGAAGTCGGCGACGTGATCCCGCATGCCCTGCAGCACGAACGCATGCAGTCGATCGCTCGCCCAGCGGTAGTCACACCGCAGTGCTTCCAGGACCACCAGCGGCCGATCGAGCTCGCGCGCCAGCTCGACGGCCCGCTGCAAGCCGAAGTTGGCCCGTCGACGCCGGGCCGCCACCATCCAGTACAGCACGAATTCACCGTCGCGCCGGAGCGGTCGGTCGTTTCCTTGCTGGATCCGGTCGGCCGGCACGCCGTTCACGACGACCTGTTCGCCGCCCTCGGCGTTGCGGATGCAGCAGGGTGACACGAGCGCACGTTCGGCTATCGTGCCGCGCGATGAAGAAAGGCGCCAAGGAACTGCTGGTCGTCGGTGACCGCGTGCTGATCGCACCCGAGAAGGGCGAGACCAAGACCAAGGTCGGGCTGTTCCTGCCGGCCGGCGTCATGGAAAAAGAAGACGTCCGCAGCGGCCACATCGTCGCCATCGGACCGGGGCAGCCGCTGCCGCCACCGAGCGAAGAACACGAGCCCTGGAAAGAGGGCTACCGCTCGCCGCGCTTCATGCCGATGCAGGTGGCGCTCGGGGATTTCGCGCTGTTCTTCCGCAAGGCGGCGATCGAGATCACGTTCGAGGACGAGAACTACCTGGTCGTGCCGTACGGGGCGATCCTGGTGCTGGTTCGCGAGAGCATCGAGAAGGGCGGCAAGCGGCGAGTGCCGGACAAACTGCCCGATGATCTGTAGTCGAACGAACGTCGGCCGGCGGCTCAGCGCGGCAACACCGCCCACCACTCCGACCGTTGCCACGAATCCGGCGCACCCATGCCGGTGACGATCTGGTTGCACCGATTCACCAACGCCGTGTCGGTCGAGTGCAGATCGCGGCAGATCAGCACCGCCGGGAAGATCCAGCTCCAGAAACTGACGCCGATATGGATGTCCGGACTGCCGACGTAGTAGGTGCTCGCCGGCAACGCATTGCCTTCTTGCGTGCCCTGCAGGTAGCGCACCGCCGTGCAGGCGATCCAAGCACCCGCGGTGTCCCGGAAGATGCAGTGGTTGACGATCACCTTGCTGAGTTCGCGCGCCATGTCGCGGCACCGCGTGTCACCGGTCACGCGCCACGCTGCGTAGTAGCCCATCGTCGCGATCGCGTGTTCCCAGACGATGATCGCCGGCACCGGCGTGTTGGTCGACGCTTCGCGGAACGTGTTGTCGGTGCCGGTCGCCAGGATCCGGACCGGCTTCGCCGCATTGCCGACGAAGTTGCGGCCGAGCCAGACGTTCTGCGCAACGGCCACTCGCCGCCCCATGTGCGCCAACAGGTTGGCGCGGTCGGTCGGCTCATCGAGCAGCAGCATCATGTTGGCCCAGGCCATGTGCAATCGGCCTTCCCCTCGCGGCGCGTCGATCCGGTTGGGTTCCTGCGTCTGGTCGATCTCGGTCAGGTCTTTGATCAGCGCCCGCAGCGCGTGGCTGCCGGTCAGCGCCAACAGCATGTTCAGATTGTTGTGCGACCGGTGCTGATCGTCATAGGCGGACCAATCGTTGTCCGGCCAGGAATACGGCAGCGGGCAGGTCAGACCAACGCAGTCCTGCGTCGTACGGCAATTGATGAGCTGGCTCCACGTGCGCATGCCGAGGTGGTTGCGCTGCAGCAGCGGCGTACCATCCGCCTCGCGATAGTGGAACGGCCGGAAGAACGGCTCGGCGACCGAGTAGCCGACCTCCCAGAGATAGCGCGGATCACCCACGGTGACCGCGTAGGCGCCTTTGCAGGCCCCGAAGTCCTCTTGCGCGCCGGTGGTCCCGGCGCCGCGGTTGAGGCTGCGCGGTCGTTGCACATAGAGATCCGCGGCCACGCCGAGCAGACTGGTGAAGCTCGTCGCACTCGCATCGGCGCTGGCCCATCCGCCGGTGCCGACGAAGGCCGGCGGAACCTCGGGCGTGACGCCGAACGCCAGCCATTTGCCGTCCCAGCCGGTGCTGATGCCGACCACCGGCGCGGTCAGCGCCGCCGTCAGCGTGTTGATGCGTTCGGTGCCGGTGAGCGTCATCGTCACCTGATTGGCCGTGTAGCTCGTCGTCGTCGCGCCGCCTGTCTGCGCGAGGCACAGCATGCAACCGGTGAAGTACAGACTCTCGCCGCGACCCATCGTCCGGCGCGGGGTCAGCAGCTGCACCCATTTGCCGTAGCTCGGGTGACTGGCGTTCGCGGTTTGCCGCGACGGCTGGATCAGCCCGAGCCGGTGCCGATACTCGATCGCCAGGTGTTCGCCGGTCTCGAGCCAGATCGCGTCCGGCACGAAGCTGAGATCACCGTTGCGCGGGTCCGAATTGGTGAACGTCATCTCGACGCGCACCATGTCCTGCTTGGCGTAGACGTACTGCCACGAATCGAAGACCAGCGGCGTGCCGTTGATCCGACCGCGCGTGTGCGTGACCTTGCGCACCTGGTTGTTCTCGATCTCGCGCACCGTCGTGGCGCCGAGCCGCCGTTCCTGACCACCGGAGAGCACGACCGGCATCACCTGGGTCGCGGGCAGGTTGTCGGTCACCCACGCCGAGGCCGCGTGCGCCGGCACCACCGCCGGATTGCTGGCGACCGCCGCGAGCCGCCCGGTCAACGTCTGACGGCCGCCGATGTTGACCAACGCGTGGAACATCGTCGAGTGCTGGCCGACGTTGCCGCCCTTGATCGCGATGAAGCCATGCGGATCGATCCGGCAGAGCAACGGCAGACTCGCCGCATCGGTCTGCGGTACTGCAATGTCGACCCATTGCTTGCGTGCATTGGCGGCGAGGTTGGTGATGCGGACTTCCTGCGCCGACACGAACGCAGACGACGCGGCGACTGCCGCGGACAAGAGGAAACGCATGGTGTGCAGAGGTACGGGCGGGGCCGGCAGGGAGTGCATGCCGGTGGGCGACACCGGCGCGAGGACCGCTCTCTACGCACAACCACCCGCTAGCGGCTCGACGGAATCGGTGCGCTGCGATCGGGCAAACCGGCGCACAGAGCCTCCACGACGACAGCCACCGGACGGTTCGCCGTATCGACGACCAGGTTGGCTTGTCGGTACAGCGGCTCCCGCGCCGCGAGGATCCGTCGCAAGTCCTGGAACGCGCGTTCGTTGTCCGCCATCGGCCGCGTGTCGCCCTGCGCCAACACCCGCTGCCAGTGATCTTCGGGTTCGGCGCGAAGCCAGATCGTCGTCGCGACGGCACGCAGCAAGGAAAACGTGGCAGGCTCGGTCACGAGCCCGCCGCCGACCGCGAGCACGCACGCCGGCCCAGCGAGCACCTGTTCCAGCGCCTGCCGCTCGGCTTGCCGGTAGTACGCTTCACCGTGCAGCTGGAACAACTCGGCGATCCGCAGCCCGGTCTCCGATTCGATGCGGTCGTCCAGTTCGACGAACGCTCGACCGAGCCGGACCGCCAGCAGCGGACCGACGGTGCTCTTGCCGGCCCCGCGCAGACCGAGCAGCGCCACGTGCCGAACCGGGCGTTCGCGGGGATCGGCGAGCGAGGCGCCGGCGAGCAGCGTCTGCACTTCGGTTCCGAGCGCCTGCGCCAGTTCACACAGCCGCAACAACGACGGGTTGGCGGTGCCGCTCTCGACGTCGGCCAGGAATCGCAGGCTGATGCCCGTGTGCCTCGCCAGGTCCGCGCGACTCCAGCCCCTTGCCTTGCGCAACGCACGCACGTTCTCGCCGAGTCGCAGCAGCAGCGGATGATCGTGGGTCAAGCGTCGGCACGATACCCGGCCGCGACCGGATCCTGCGCATCCGACACGACTCCGCGACTCCAGGCGCCGCCCACGCACGGTCGATGCCTCGCAGACCCCAGGAGGCTCGTTGTCGGTGTTCCGTACCCAACTCGCTCTGTTCGTCGGTGCCGCGTTGTTTCCTGAGCCGGGCCACACCCAGGAATGGCGGGCGGAACTGCCGCCGCCCGTTACCTGGCAGTCCCTGCTGTTCGCTCCGACGGTCGGGCGCATCGTCCGCGTGGCACCACTCGGCGCCGCGTCCGCGAACTCGTTCCTCGAGGAATTCGATGGCGTTGCCTGGCAGCCGCGTCACTCCGCGCACGAACCGCCGCGCCGGAGCTGTGTCGCGACCTGGGCCTCCGGCTGGAACCGGATCGTCCTGGTGACCACCGATGGTGGACCACATCAGGTGTGGACCTGGGACGGAATCGACTGGACCCACGTCCCGACGACGAACGCGCCGTTCCCGCACTGGCAGACGGCAATCGCCTTCGATGTCGCGCGGCAGCGCCTCGTGCTGTTCGGTGGGTTCTCGATCTACGGCCTCGTCTACGACATGTGGGTATTCGACGGTGCCGATTGGCGCGCCGTGGGCAACGTGGTCAACCCGGCCGTTCGCCATGACCAGGTGATGGGCTACGACCCGGTGCGCCAGCGCCTCGTGATGCATGGCGGGATGGGCCCCGGCTTTGCCTTCTACCGGGACACCTGGGAACACGATGGCACGCGCTGGACGCAGACGGGGACCGAGCCGCAGCCGTTGGCTTTGCGCGGCATGTTCTGGCATCCAGGCCGTCAACGGCTGATCGGCGTCGGGTTCGTGGGCTCGCTGCACGAGTACGACGGCACTACGTGGTCACTGCTCACATCGTGTCCGGCGCAGGGCCCCCTCGCCGCGTACGACGCGGCGCGCACGCTCGTCGTCGCTCACAATGGCGTGTATGGCCCCTTCTCGTCACCGCTGTTGCCAAGCCACGAACTGTGGGAGTGGAACGGCACCTGGACCCGAAGGACGCCGTTGCCGCCGCCGGCCACCACCGCCGCGATGACGACCGACCACGCCGGTGCTCGAGTGCTCTGGTACCAGGACCAGGCCACCTGGGTGCGCGATGCGAACGGGTGGCGAGCTGCGTCCACGACCGGCACACCGACGAACGTCGGGTCGGGTCGGATGACCTGGGACACGGCGCGCGGTCGTGCGGTGCTGTTCGGCGGCGGCAACGCCGGTTCGTTGCCACCGAGTCCCGGCTTCACCTGGGAACTCGACGGCCAGACCTGGCGCGCACGCAGCACCGCGAACGCTCCGAGCGCCCGCGACGGGACCGCGATCACCTATGACCCGATCCGTCGGCTCGTCGTCCTGTTTGGCGGTGGCGTGCGCGACTCCTGGACCCGCCATGCCGACACCTGGCTGTTCGATGGCACCGACTGGCGACAGGATCCGACCGCGATCGCGCCGCAACCGCGCATGCGCCACACGATGGCGTTCCACGGCGGCAGCGGCGAAGTCGTGCTGTTCGGCGGCGACGACATCAGCATGACGCCATTGCCCGACACCTGGCACTTCGACGCGAACGGGTGGCGGCAGCGGATCACGGCGCATGCGCCCTTCGGTGCCTGGGATGCGGCCCTCGTCGACGATCCTTGGCGCGGCCGGCTCGTGTTGCACGGCGGCACGCGTGGAGTGGGGCCGGCGATCGACGAGGTCTGGGAGTACGACGGCCACGACTGGACGCCGCTGATGCCGACGGGCGAAGCCCTGCCGCGACAGTCCCATGGCATGGCCTTCGATCCGGTGCGCGGCACGATGGTCGTCTGCAGCGGCTTCGCCGAACAAACACCCGGCGGGGCCGCCTACCCGCTGGCCACCAACTCGTTCGACCTGATTCCAGCCTCGCAGCCGACGTGGACCCGCGCTGGCGCCGGTTGCGCCGGCAGCGGCGGCACCCCGAGCCTCGACGTGGCGCCTGGAGCCTTGCCCCGCCTGGGCACGACCCTGCCACTGCAGTTCGAACACCTGCCCGCAGCGCCCGGTCTGCTCTGGCTCACGTTCGGCTTCGGCATCGACAACTGGAACGGCACGCCGCTGCCAGCGCCTCTGACCGCGTTCGGGCTGACCGATTGTTCGCTGTGGATCGCGCCCGCGATCGGCCTGGGGCAAGCGATCGCGCACGGCGGCGGCCGCGCTCACCATGGCCTGTCGCTGCCGGCCTCACCGGCCCTCGCCGGCCAGCGCCTCGCCATGCAGGCGTTGGTGATCGATCCCGCCACCACCGCGCGTGCCAGCGTCAGCAACGCCGGCCTCGCCATCCTGAACTGAGGCCCATGCGCACCGCAATCCATGCCGTCCTCCTGTCCGTTCTCGTGGCGCAGCTGCCGGCGCAGTACTGGGAACCCGTGAACGGCGTGCCGCAGCGCGTCGAGTTCGCGCTCGCTCACGATCTTGCCCGCGGCCAGACGGTCCTGTTCGGCGGCGCGCAGGCCCCTGTCATCCAATCGACGTTCTTTCGCCTGCACGGCGATACCTGGATCCACGACGCAGGCGGTTGGCGCTGGACGCGTCCGGCGACCGCGCCCGCGCCCCGCGCACGCCACTCGATGGCTTTCGATGCCGCGCGCCAGCGCACGGTGTTGTTCGGTGGCTTCGTCGGCGCGAGCGCGACCCACCCCCAACCCGGGTTCGTGGCCGAGACCTGGGAACACGATGGCGTCACCTGGTACCAGCGGGTCACCGCCCATCAGCCTCCGGCCAACGGGCAAGAGCAAATGGCCTTCGACCTCACTCGGGCTCGCAGCGTGCTCTTCGTTCAGGGCCGCAGCGACACCTGGGAGTACGACGGCATCGACTGGCAACTCGCCAACCCGACCACGCGCCCACCCGCCAACCTCTGGGGCTCGATGGCCTATGGGCTGGCGCGACAGCGGCTCGTGCTGCTGGGCTTCAACTGGTCGCTGCCGATCCCGAAGCTGCAGACCTGGGAGTACGACGGCGTCACCTGGGCGGAAGTCACCACCGCACACCTGCCAACGATCTCCGACAACAGCGTCCTGGCGCTTGCCGGCGACGTGAGCGGCGAGATCCTGCTACAGACCACCGACCTGCAAGGCCCGGTGCCCTCGACCTGGCGCTATGACGGCGTCGACTGGCAACCGATCGCAACCGCGCACCAACCCACCGAGCTCAGTGCCGGGGGGCTGGTGTTCGAACTCGCTCGCGGTCGGCATGTGCGCTACGACGGCACCACGACCTGGGAATTCGACGGCATCGACTGGCTGCAGACCGAGGCCCGACTGCTGCCTCAGCAAAGAGGCGACACCGTGCCATTGGTCGACGGCGCTCGCGGCCGGATCCTGCTGTTTGGCGGCATCCGCGCCGGCATCGGCGTCACCAGCGAACTGCTGACCTGGACCGGCCAGCAATGGCAACCGCTGCCCGCGACGGTGCAACCACCACCGCGCTTCTCGCCGGTCGGGGCGTTCGACACGCGGCGCGATCGGATCGTGATGCATGGCGGCTTCGGTACGACCACGCTGACGGACACCTGGGAGTACGACGGTGCCACGTGGCACCAGATCAGCACCAACGCCACCCCGTCGCCGCCACCGACCGCCATGGCCTACGACCCTGTGCGCGGTCGCTGCGTCGCCTATGGTGCATTGGTCATCGGCCCCTTCTCGTTCGCGGACACCTGGCTCTATGACAGCACGGATTGGCAGTCCGCCGGCACGACGCACCAGCCACCACCACGCTCGGCCCCGGTGCTGGTCTACGATGCGACCCACGATGCGATCGCGATGTACGGCGGTGGCGCGCTCGGGAGCACGACGGTCCACACCGACACCTGGTGGCTGCAGAACGGCGATTGGCGGCAGCAGAACCCACAGATCCGACCGCCGGTCGCCTGGACAATTGGCACGCACGACCCTGCGCGCGGCCGTCTCGTCCTCGCCACGAGCACGCCGTTGGCGTCGACGCAGCCAGGGGCGTGGTACGAGTACGACGGCCTGCTCTGGTCACGACTGCCAGTCCAGGAGGGCCCCGCCATCGACGTGGTCCAGTCGTTCCGAACGCTGATCGACCCGCGTACCGGTCGGCCGATGGTGATCGGCGTATGGGGCGACATCTGGACCTACGTGCCACCGCCGGTTGCGACTTTCGCCCCGCTCGGCACCGGTTGCAGCAACGGCCCGTCGCCTCGACTCGCGGCGGCGGCCGGCAGCACGCCGCAGCTCGGCGGCACGTTCACCCTCGAGGTCACCGGACTGCCCACACCGGGCGCGTTGTTCGTGGCCTACGGTTTCGGCCATGCGGCGTTCCTGAGGCGGGCGTTGCCGATCGAACTGTCGGCGCTCGGCCAGCCCGACTGTCTGCTCTGGCTCGAACCCAGCGGTCTCGGCGCGGTCGTCACGCACGCCGGCACGGTCGCGACGCACTCGCTTGCACTGCCGGCCAACCCGGCGCTCGCCGGCACGCGGCTGGTCCTGCAGGCACTGCCGTTCGATGCGGCTACGCCCCTCGGCATCGGCGCACCGAGCAACGCCGGCATCGCGACCGCATTCTGACGTTCCCGCCAGGACTGCCGGAACCGCACCGTGGGCCCGCAGACCGGCCCTGCCGCCGCGGCGACGGATGTGGCAGCATGGCGCGATGCGCGGTCCCGAAGTTCTCGTCGCCGGCGCCCTCCTGATCCTGTGCCGGAGCCACGCCACCGCCCAGAACGTCGACTGGATGGCGATGCGGGCGCTTACCGGCCGCCACATGACCGGCATCGCCTACGACCTGCATCGCGAACGGCTGGTGGTTTTCAGCGGCAATCAGGCACCCAACGTCGTTCCACCGGAGACCTGGGAACTGCTGGGCGACACCTGGCAGCAGCTCCGGCCCGCCATCGCGCCATCCGCCCGTTGGGGCCACGCGATGGTGTACGACGTCGCGGCGCGACGCACGCTGCTGTTCGGCGGCATGGCGGCCACGCCGTTGGCCGACACCTGGCACTGGGACGGCGCCGAATGGCGATTGCTGACACCGGCGCTCAGCCCATCGCCGCGGCTGGGTCACGTGATGGCGCATGATCCCATCCGCCAGCGGACCGTGCTGTTCGGCGGCGAGAGCGGTGCTGGCGGCAGTGCCGATACGTTCGAGTGGGACGGCACCAACTGGCTCGGTCTCGCCCCGGCGGTATCGCCGCGCAGCCGCGCCGTGGCGGGCCTGGTCTACGACCCGCAACGTGCCCGCTGCATCCTGTTCGGCGGCGCCAGTTCCATATGGGGTGCCGGCATCGTCTACCTGAACGACACCTGGGAGTGGGACGGAACCGCCTGGACCCAGCGCACTCCGACCACGCGGCCGCCGGTGCGCGGCTACCAGGCGATGACCCATGACCCGGTGAGCCAGCGAACGGTGGTGCTCGCCGGCTTCAACGGCACGCGCCTGAGCGATGCCTGGCTGTGGGATGGGACGAACTGGACGTCGACCACGTTCCCGATCGCGCGGCCACGGCGCTCGAGCGCAGCTCTGGAGTTCGAGACCGCACGCAGTCGGCTGGTGCTGTTCGGCGGCGTCGATGAGAACGGACTGCCGGAGGACACCTGGGCCCGCAACGGCGGCGCCTGGAGTCGCATCGCACCCACGACGGAACCGCCGAGTCAGCGCGAAGGGGCGGCGATGGCCGGCGGCCTCGGCGCACCGATCGTGATGTTCGGTGGCAGCAACGACCTCGGCAACCTGGCCGAGACCTGGGAGTGGCGTGGCGTGGCATGGCAACTTCTGGCGCCCACGAACCGCCCGACGGCGCGCGTCGGCGCGGCAATGGCACGCGATCCGACCCGCAATCGGACGGTGCTGTTCGGCGGCGCGGGCCTTGGCCTGCTGACCGACACCTGGGAATGGAACGGTCAGAACTGGTCGCCGGTGGCGACGCCGGTTTCCCCGACGCCGCGGCTCGGTCACGCGCTGGCGCTCGACCTGCCCGCGAGTCGGGTCCTGCTGTTCGGCGGCAGCGTTCTCGGGTTCCCACCGCGCGAACTCGCCGACACCTGGACGTTCGACGGCAGCACGTGGCAACAACTTGCACCGGCGACGAGTCCGGCGCCGCGCAGCAGCCACGCGATGGCCTCGGACTACGCGCGCGGCCAGATCGTCCTGTTCGGGGGCGCGGCCGGCGCGACGATCCTGGGTGACACCCATGAATGGGACGGCAGCACGTGGCACCGGATGACTTCACCGATCGCGCCACCCGCGACCATCCGGCACGCAATGGCCTTCGACGGCGGCCGCCACCGCGTCGTGCTCTGGGGCGGCAGCGGTCAATCGACCACGACGTGGGAGTGGGATGGCATCACGTGGGCACCGGCGGCCACGACGATCGCGCCCTGGTTTCGGCAGGGCCATGCGATGGCGTTCGACGACCAGCACCAGCGCGTGGTGATGTTCGGCGGACTGTCGACGCCGCTCGGCACCTGGGTCCTGGGCCCACGGTCGCGGGCGGCTGCCAGCGACTCGGGCCTCGGCTGCGCCGGCTCGGCGGGTGTGCCGGTGCTGACCAGTTCCGAACCCTGGCTCGGCAATGCGGAGTTCGCGCTCGATCTGTTGTCGGCCCGCCCCGCATCTCCTGGTCTGCTCGCGCTTGGCCTGCCGGCAAATGTGCCTCTGCCCGGCGGCTGCGTCGTGCTGGTCGCGCCGGCGGACGTGCAGTTCGTCCTGACCAATGCCGCGGGTTTCGCCTCGCTTCGGTACGCGGTCGCCGCCAATCCAGCGTTTCGCGGCACGCAGTTCACGGCGCAGGCGGCCGTGCTCGATCCGGCAGGCGCAGGTGGGGGCTTCGCGCTGACCGCCGCGCGGACATTGCGGATTGGCGACTGAGCCAGACGCCGGCGGACGATGGCGATGACGCGAAACAGGAGTGGGCGTGTTGCCCCTTGCCGACGTGATCCGTATTGTCCCTCGCCGTCAAGAGTGGACATCCATGCGCGTATCGTCGTCTTTGCTGTCTGTCACCCTGTTCGCGCTGTCCGTGCTATCGGTGAACGCACAGACCGGAACGACCGAGGCGCCGGCGGCGCCTCACACGCCAGAGCCCGACAACCCACCGCAGACCGCGAGAACCGCCAAACCCGAGGAGATCGCCAAGCGCCTCGAGCAGGTCAAACGCGATCTGCTGCCGCGCGTCTGGAACCCCAAGATCGATCAGAACCAGGGCGAGCAGAAGAAATACCTCGCCAAGTGGCAGGCGGTCACCAGCGACCACTACATCCTGTTCACCAATGGCCCGACCACGTCCTGCAAGAAGTACGCGACGACACTCGAAGAGCTGTACGGATTCGTGCAGAAGGAACTGCCGTTCCAGGACCTCGACCATCTGCTGACCTGCTACATCTTCGCCACGCCTGAGGAGTACTACCGGTTCTGCGGAATCGCCGCCGGCTGGTCGGAGGAGGAGGCCAAGGCCACCGCCGGACACGCCACCTCGGCCTACTACGCGTGCTACTACGACTCGCCGCGTTCGGCGGTGGTGTTCCATGAGGCCACCCACCAGATCGTCGGCGCCTGCCACAAAGTGCGTGGCGTCGGTTCCTGGTTCCAGGAGGGCCTGGCGGTCTACTTCGAGAAGAAGTCCGTCGGTGAGAAGCCGGCCGGCACGATCAAGAACGAACTCAAACGCGGCGACTACTACCCGCTGACCGAGTTCTGCGCGATTCCGTCGCTGCTGGGCGACAAGAAGGGCCACGGTCGGCGCAACTACGCCCAGGCCGGGGCGCTGCTGGATTTCCTGATCAACACCAAGCTCGAGCCGGTGGCCGGCAAGTTCCAGCAGTTCCTGAAGACTGCGGCCAAAGGCTACGGCTATGGCCGCGGACTCGACGACTCGAAGGAGCTGGTGCGGGAGGTCTACGGCCTGACGTTGCCCGAGCTCGAGGCGCTGTGGAAGCAGCACGTCGGTGCCAAGGACTGATCGGCGGTGGGGACGATCGGGCGATGCCAGGCGCCTTGCTCGCAGCGGACCTACCGACCATGCTGCCGCGCCCTTGCCAACCTCGCCTCGCCGGCCCGAATGGTGGTCCACGCTGGCCTGCCCGGTGTGCAAGGGCCCGCTCCAAGACCTTGGCGCCGACCTGCAGTGCCAGACCTGCGGCAGCAGCCATGGCTGCCGCGGCGATCTCGTGCAGTTTCTCGATCAGGCCAACGCCACGCGTCGCCAGTTGGTGACTCCGGATGGCCGCTCGATGGTCTCCGGCTACCGTCGCCGGAACCGCTTCCTCGCTGCCGTCCGGCGCATCATCAGTTCCGAGTTCTCGCCGGGCAGCTCGTGGCGCGCCGCGCGCCGCGCCCTGACCGACGGCCCGCGGCCACTGCTGGTGATCGGTAGCGGCGTGCAACATCTGCCCGGCGCGATCCACCTCGATGTCGACGACTTTCCTGGCGTCGACGTGGTTGCCGATGCGCACCAGCTGCCGTTCGCCAACGACAGCCTTGCCGGCGTGCTCGCCGAAGTGGTCTTCGAACATCTCGTGCAGCCGACCAAGGTCATCGCCGAGACGCTGCGCGTCCTCGCCCCCGGTGGACGATTCTACTTCACCGTGCCATTCCTGTTCCCCTATCACGGTCACCCGGGCGACTACCGGCGCTGGTCACGCCAGGGCCTCGAGGCCGAGTTCGCGGCCTTCACCGACGTCACCACCGGCATCCATGCCGGACCGTGTTCGGCGATGGTCAACCTGCTCACCGAATGGGCCTACGTGCTCTCCGGCTGCCGGTTTCCTCGTGGCTACGTGGCGATCAAGGGCCTGGCGACCGCGCTGTTGTTTCCGCTGAAGTTCGGCGACCTGCTCGTGCAGCACTTCCCGGAAGCGCACCGTCTGGCCGCCACGCTGTTCGTCACCGGACGAAAACCCGTTCAGAACTTGAGCGCCAGCTCGATGGCGTCGAGCTTGTAGCGGCTGATCAGGTCGTACCACTCACGGGTCGAGATCTTGCGCCGCTTCGACAGCCGATGGCGTTCGCGCAACATCCGTGGCAGCCGCCAAAGCGCCGCCGTGTAGGCCCGCAACAGGATCCAGGCAAGCTGCAGCTTGGAGTACTCCTTCATGAACTCCGCCGACAGGCCGGTGTGCGTCGCCGCGGCGTAGCCCTGCATCAGATAGCGATTGAGGGTGAACAACGGGCTCATCACCAGGATCATCCGCGGCAGCAGCTTGATCGCGTTCCAGATGCGATTGCGCTCGACGTGATAGGCCTTGAACTTCGAGTAGTTGCCAGCAGTCACCGACTTGTGGTGCCGGATCCGGGAATCGGGCACGTACCAGCACTTCCAGCCCAGCAGTTGCGCGCGCATGCCGAAATCGAAGTCCTCGAGGTAGCAGAAGTAGGGCTCGTCGAAGCCGCCGACATCGTCGATCGTGGCCTTGCGATAGGCGCAAGCCGCGCCGTGTGGCGCCAGCACCATCTCGGCCCGGTCGTACTGGCCCAGGTCCTTCTCCTGCCAGCCGCGTGGCCGGCAGACACCATCCGGGTACAGCAGCAGCCCGGTGGAGTCGAACACGTTCGGTTCCTCGAAGCGATTGATCCGACAGGCCAACGTGCCGACGTCAGGCCGGTCCTGCACGAACGCCATCAGCCGTTCGATCGCATCGGGCGCCGCCACCGCGTCGTTGTTGAGCAGGAACACCCACTCCCCGGTCGCCGCTGCGAACGCCTGGTTGTTGGCGCGCGCGAAACCCTCGTTCTTGGCGTTGCGGATCAGTACGAGGCGATCACCCCAGCGGGCTTGAACCTTGGCGATGCTGTCGTCCTTGCTGCCGTTGTCGACGACCAGGATCTCGAGTTCGGTCCAGGTCTGCGCGAACAAGGACGCGAGACACTCGGCGAGCATGTCGCCGCCGTTCCAGTTGACGACGACGGCGGTGACACGGGGCAATGGCATGCGAACGACGGTCGGGGCGACGATTGCGGGCGAAACAGCTTACCCCGCGGTCTCGGCCAGCATTCGTGAATCCGCGCCCGGCGAGGCTGCCGCCACGCTACGCTCCTCGCCCCAAGATGGCCGGCTGTCCCGTCTGCTCGTCCACCAGCACGCAGATCCGTTGGCGTGGCCTGCGCGATCGACTGTTCCGCACGACCGCAGAACGCTTCGACGTGGCGCGCTGCGAGGCGTGCGGCGCGCATTTCCTGGCCCCGATCCCGCCCCTCGACCAGCTGGCCCGTTACTACCCCGACGACTACTGGGTTGGCCCGAGCGACCGGCAACCGCAGCGGGCAGCGCAGGGCGGGTTGCTCGAGCGTTACCGGATGTTCGTACTGCGCGACCACGTCCGCTTCGCCCGCCGGGTGCTCGAGGCCCAGCGCCATCGCGGGCTGCAGCCGCGGGTGCTCGACGTCGGCTGCGGTGACGGCTCGTTCCTGGAAGCACTCGGCGAACACGACATGACCGGCATGGACCTGTCGGCGCCGGCAGTGCAGGCCGTGCAAGCACGCGGCATCCGCGCGCTGCGGGGCACCCTGACCGACTGCCCGCTCGCCGGCGAACGGTTCTCGCTGATCACCGCCTACCACTTCCTCGAGCACGTGCATCCGATCGAACCGATCCTGGCAGCGATGCGCTCGCTGCTGGCGGCCGACGGCGACATCATCGTGCAGGTGCCGAACTGCGACAGCTGGCAGGCGATGCTGCTCGGCCGTTTCTGGGCCGGCTACGACGTGCCACGGCATCTGATCGACTACAGCGCACGTACGCTGTGCAGCACGCTGGAACGCTGCGGCTTCACGGTCGTTGCGACCAACCATCACTGCCTGCGTGACAATCCGACGACGCTCGCCAACAGCATCGTGCCGAGGCTCTATCCACCGGCGCGGATGTCGCGGCCCGGCGGCAACCGGGGGTTCGCGGGCGCCCTCGCCAACCTGACCTATCTCGGCGTCACGCTGGCGAGCGTGCCGTTCTGTATCGCCGAGAGCCTGTTCGGTCGGGGGGCGTCGGTGATGGTGCATGCGCGACCGCGATGACCTCGATCACTTCGGCAACAACCGGAAGGCGTGAAAACCCAGCGCGTCGACCGGCTGCAATGTGCACGACTGGAACAGCCGGTCACGCGCGAACGCCGCCAGCGCCGGCACCGGTGAAGCGCGCATCCGATCGATGGCGCGCGCGCTGATCAACATCACCGGCATCATCGCGTCGCGCGGCTGCCAGACGGCGAATTGAGCCTCGTAGTGCTCGGGCCGCAGCGCGATGCCGGCCCGTGCCACCTGCGCCGGCACTTCGATCTCCAGGTAGCCCCGCACCAGCAGCGGCTTGACCTGCGGCTCGCGGCGCGCGAGCCACGCCCACTCCTGGGCATCGTCGACCAGCAGCGGCACGGCTTGGCCCCGAGTCACTTCGCGCCAGCCGGCGAGATAACCCTCGGGGTCGGCGGGCCAGTCGTGCAGCCGCACCTGCGCCACCGCCGCCGCGGCGGCAACCGCCACCGCGGCGACGGCGACCTTGCGCGGCACCACCTGCACGGCCAACACCACGGCCGGCACCACGATGCCGAGCAGAAAGGACCCGAACTCGCGGGCACCGTGCGGCAGCGCCGGGCCGGTCGCCGCAAACAAGCCGAGCACCAACGTCGTGACCAGCAGATAGCCACCCTGACAGACGGCCAATCCCACGGCCGCGGCACGCGTTCTTCGACCAGACAACGCCAGCAGGGTCAAGCCACACCAGGGCAGGTACGGCAGCAACCACTCGTGAACCAGCACCGACGGCAGCACTTCGGCGTGGAACGCCACCGTGACCGTGTTCGTCGCCATCGTCGACTGGCCGCCCGCTCCACCAAGCCACAACAACAACGCGGCGGCGCCGGCATGGGTGATGGCCAGGACCACCGCGCGCGACGTGGTCTGCCGCAGTTGGCGCGTCGGCCAGCCCCATGTCAGCTGCAGACCACACAGCGTCGCCGCCAGAAGATGACCGGCGGCATGGAAGCCCGCGGCAATCGCCGTCGCGACGCCGGTGACCACCGCGGCGCCAATGGTGTTGTCGCGCAGCAACCGCGCGAACGGCAGCCAGGCGAAGCAGGAACAGCAATACTGCACCGCATCGACCTCGAGCACGGTCGCCGCGTGCACGACGGCCGGCGTCAGCCCGCAACCGAGCGCTACCAGCCAGGCACGGTCGGCAAGCCCGAGGGTCTTGGCCACGCCGTACACCGCGGCGACGCCGAGTGTCGCGGCAATCGCCGACAACAGACGCATCGACTCGTACACCGGCAACCCGTACTGCGCGCAAAGACGGCTGAAGCAGAAGGCCACCGGCTGATACAAGACACTCTGCGCGTTGCGCAATTCACCGGCATCGACAAACGCCAGATAGTGGTAGGCATCGAGGCCATGGAACGCGTTCTGGCCCAGGGCCACGTAGAGCACCAGCAACCCGGCAGCCACCAGCGCGGCTCGCATCACTGGGCTCCCGAGTGGCAGCGTGGCATGGCGAACATTGGACAAGGGCGACGATGCCCGATCAGAAGCGGATGGTCCAGAGCAGCTTGCAAGTCAGGCTCTGCCGCGTCGGCACCAGCGAATCGTCGTCTTCCCGCAGCCAGCCGGCGCCGAGCACCGCGAAGAAGTCGGACCCCGGCGTGACGATCCACCGCAGCCGGCTCTGCCATCCGAGTTCGCGCGATTCGTTGTCGTACTGCGCCAGTGTCCGCAGGCTCACCCGCGGCGAGAAGTGCAGGTCGACGCGCCCCTCGCCGATCTGCGTCGTGAACGACCGGTCGGCCCCGAGATCGACGTGCGCGGTTTCGTAGCCGAGCGCCAGGTGCAACAGCGGCCCGGTGCGCCAGGCGAAATCGACTTCGAAGTCGGTGCTGTCGCCGTCGAAGAAGTCGCCGCGGCCGAGCTCGGCGATCACGTTCCACGGCCGCCCCTCGCTGCTCTCGACTTTGATTCCGTAGCGGGTGGTCCAATAGTCACCGATCGCGATCACCGAACTGCCGTCGAACAGGTCGAACGGCTCGGTGACCGCCTGAAAACGCCGCCGCACGAAGAAGCCCGCCTCGTCGCCGCTGTGCAGTTCGACGCCGAGCTTGTCGAAGCCGTACTCGATCTCCTGGCGATCGCCCGACCACGACTCGAAGCGCTGCAGCCGGCCCTCGATCGCGAAGTTGCGGATGCCATGGCCCTCGCCGAGCCGCGGCTGCCAGGTCGGCGTGAAGTACCAGTGCCGCGTGCCACGACGCTGCACGAACCCGAGCGCCGGGTCGAAGTCCACCGCGGTCCAGCGCGAACCGGCGCGGAACTGCCACTCACGCCCCGTCGCATGCCCTTCCGCCTGGAAACTCTCGCCATCGCCGCCGGTACCGCGCGACTGCGACACGACACCATTCATGTAGACCTGCAGGTCGAGATCGCCGAAGAACCGCTGGAAGCGGTGGTAGAAATCGGCGCCGACGACGCCGTTGGCGCCATCGCCGGTCGGTCGCCCGGCCGTCCCGAGGATGCCGAGCGCGGTCTGTTCGCCGAGCGATCGTTTGACGCGGACCACCGCCAGATTGCGCTCGTCGACGACATCCGTCGATTCGGTTTCGACGTCGAGCACGCCGAGTTCCCAGGGCCCGACTTCGCCGGTCACCTTCACCCCCGCCAGCAGCGGGATCTTGTTGCCGCTGCGATCGAGGCCGATGCGCCGCGAGAAGAACGGCAGGAACGTCGTCTGGCCGCCGTCCGAGCCCGGTCCGAAGCTGAAGTAGCTGGACCCCTCGAGGAAGAAGTCGCGCTTCTCCGGGAAGAACAACGGGAAGCGGTCGAGATTGATCTGCCGTTCGTCGTCCTCGGTTTCGGCGAAGTCGGTGAACAGCGTCGCCGCCAGCGTCAGCTCCGGCGTGATCCGATAGAAGACATCGCCGCCGGCATCGGGATCGAAGCGCGGATCGTCGTCCGTCGCGCGCGGATCGCGCGTCGCCGACACCGCCGCAAACGGCACGACGTCGACACCGATGCCATCGTCGATCGCGCCGAAGCCGGTGATCGTGCCGAACTCACTGACCCGGAAGAACGGCACCGACTGCGTCGGCGATGCCCACTGGTATTCTTCGTTGGCGGTGCGGACGATGCGGCGCAGGTTGAAGCCCCAGCTCGTCGCGCCCGCCTTGCGTGGGATGCTGCGGAACGGGATCGCGATCTCCGCCTGCCAACCGCGTGCGGTGACCCGGGCTTCACCGGACCAGATCGCATCCCACGGCTTCTCGAAGCGCGAGCCGTTCGCCGAGACCAGGATGTCGCCGAGGCTGCCGCCCGGACCGATCTGGAAGAAGTAGGCCGTGCTCCGGTTCTCGAACGGATCGAACATCAACTCGACGCGGTCGTCGGGATCGAGCCGCGCGTCACGCGCCCGCTGCGTTGCCCGGATCGACGCCGGATCGCGGTCGTCGCACCACAGCGCGATGTAGAGGGCATGCCGATCGTGCAGCAGCTTGACGGTCGTCGGGTTGGTTGGCTCGCGACCCTCCCAAGGCTCGACCATCGTCAGTTCGCCGATCGCCGGCGCACCGGCCCAGCACGGATCCTCGAGCCAGCCGTCGATCCGCGGCGCCGCCGCCGGTTCGATCCTGCCGATGCGCGCCTGCCGGCGGCTCTCGCCATCGGGAGCCGGATCCTGGGCGGACAACGGCAACACCGCGAACAGGACCAGTGGCAGGATCGGCGCACGCATCGACGGGGCGCGCACCATACGGAGCCGTCGTTCACCGCGCGGACAGGAAATCCCGGACGATCGCCGCGATCCGCGGACCGGCGCGGCCATCGCCATACGGGTTGCTGCCGCGCGTCATCGCCGCCACGGCCGCCGGCTGGTCGAGCAACCGGCTCACCGCGGCGACGATGAGGTCGCGATCGGTGCCGACGAGCAAGGCGCGGCCAGCGGCCACGCCTTCGGGCCGTTCCGTGCGTTCGCGCAGCACGACGACCGGGCGCGGCAGCGACGGCGCTTCCTCCTGCACGCCGCCGGAATCGGTCAGGATCACCGTGCTGGCCAGCATCGCGGCCACCATGTCGGGATAGTCGAGTGGCGCCACCAGTCGGATCCGCGGATGCGTGCCCAGCAGCTGGTGCGCCGGACCGTAGACGCGCGGGTTGGGATGCACCGGGAACAGCACCTCGACGTCGTCGCGATCGGCAAGGGCGCGGACCGCCGCACAGATCGCTGCGAACGGCGCCCCGAGGTTCTCGCGGCGATGCGCCGTCACCAGCAGCAGGCGCCGGCCGCCGGAAGGTGCAAACCGTCCGGCATCGACCCGATCCCTGGTCCACAGCAGCGCATCGACCACCGGGTTGCCGACGATGTGGATCGATGCCGCCGCCAGCCCTTCGCGCAGCAGGTTGTCGCGCGCCCCCGCGGTCGGAGCAAAGTGCACGGCGGCGAGATGGCTGACCAACGTGCGGTTGCTCTCTTCGGGGAACGGCGCGTTCCGGTCGCCGCTGCGCAATCCGGCTTCGACGTGCGCGATCGGCAGCCGCGCATGGTGACTGGCCAGTGCCGTCGCCAGCACGGTCGTCGTGTCGCCCTGCACCACAACCAGGTCCGGCCGTTCGTCGTGCAGCGCCGGCGCCAGCGCCAGCAAGAGGCTGGCGGTCAGGCCGGTCAACGTCTGTTCGGGCACCATCACGTCGAGATCGCGATCGGGCACCAGTCCGAAGAACGCGAGTTGCTGGTCCAGCAGGCCACGATGCTGCGCGGTGGCGAGCAGACGGACGTCGATGCCGCCGACCGCGCGCAACGCCGCCACCACCGGCGCCATCTTGACGACTTCCGGGCGGGTGCCAACGACCACGAGGACGCGAGTTCCGTTCATCCGGTCCAACCCGACGAGCGCGGCAGCATGCCGCCATCATGGCGAAATGGACCGGTCAAGACGAGTCCGCGCGGCGGGCGCGTTCAGGTTGCTTTGGCATTCGCGCCGCGGAGCCGTTCGCGCAGCAGCACACCCGTCAGCAACCAGGTGACGCCGATCCACTGCAGCAGCAGTCGTGGCATGCTCGACTTGACGTGGTGGTCGATGTCGTCTTCGGGCGCCAGCAGGAACGGCAAGGGAATCGCGGCCAGACCGAAAAGCAGCAACAGCGCGACCCCGCGCGCGGGCGTCGGCACGGATGGTCGCGGCCTCAGCAGCACCAGGGGCAGGAGGAACGTCGCGCCAAAGTGCAGGCGAATGATGCCGTGCTCGAACATGCCGACGACGATCTGCGGCAGGCTGGTCCACCGATCCGCCAGGCGAGTGACGTCCTGGAGATGCTGCGCCAGCACGCCACCACCGAGTCCACGGCCCAAGGTGAAGGCGACTGCGCCCAGCGCGAGCACCGGCAGCAACAGTGCCGCGAGTCGGCCGCGCCTACCAACGTCCGCGCGCCGCAGCAGCAGATCGAGCAGCACGACGCCCACGACGCCGACGCCGATCGGGAGCAACAACGACCAGCCGTTCGTCGGCAACAACACGCCGCGCAACCACCACAGCAACAGGTGGCCCACGACGCAGGCGGCGGCACCGACCAGCAACTGGCGCCGATCCGCGCGCAGGAAGGCGACGCCGACCGGCAACAGCGACCACAGGGTGCCTTCTGGCTTGGCGCCGATGGTCAGCACGATGCCTGCGGCGAGCAGCGACGCATCGTCGAGCAGCATGCCGACCGCGAGGACCAGCAGGCAGGTCGCCGCCAGCAATTCGGCATAGCCCGAGTCGGCGGCGCCGCTGGTGGTCGACACCAGCGTCGGTGTCGTCGTCATCGCGACCGTCGCGGTCCACGCAATCCACGCGGACCCCTGCCGGCGCAATGCCGCGAACAACGTGGCGCCGGCGAGCGCCAGCAGCAGCGGGAACAGCAGACGCCCCTGCCCGCAGCAACCATGCAACGCCGCCATCAGCATCGGCTGCAACAACGGATAGTCGGGGCTGTGTGCGAATACGTTGGGATCCTGGAACCAGAGCGATCGCGTCGCTTCGTCGGCGATCAAGAACGCGGCCTTGGGGTCCCATGCGGCGGCGCCGTCCCAGTGGCGTGAAGGCGTCGCGAGGCTGCCCCACCCGATGGCAACGAGCACCGCAACCAGCACCGCCAGGCAGGCTGCGATCGACCACCGCGGCACCCGCGCTGCTGGTACCAGGGAACCGGGCAGCAACGCCGAAGCCACGAGCACGCAGCCGGGCAGCGCCCACGGCAGTGGTCCGCCGACGAGAGCGGCGACGAGCCACCAGCTGGCAAGACCCACGCAGCTGCCACGGGCCAACCGATCGACGAGGGCGGCGCCGTTCATCGGACGTGCAGCACCAGGTGATCCCGATGCCCTTCGACGACGATGGTCCCTTCGCGGCCATCGGGCAACGTGCCACGCGCCAACGGCCGGCCGCGATAGGAACGCCCACCGGACGCGACCGCGTGTTCGCCAACCACCAGCGCCGGTGCCAGCAGCGCCGGCACGAACTCCATCGCGCCCTGGGCTTCACCGCGCCACAGCACGCAGTCGCCGGGTTGCACGTTCGCCTGCAGCCACTCGATCTCCGCGCCACCGCGCAGCCTGGCGTTGCCGAGCAGGAACTTCGCGGCGCCTTCGCTGCGATAGCGCTCGATGTCCGCGGTCCGCCGCGCGAACACGCGCGCCGGCAGCCGGGCGATGCCCAGGGCCAGATGACCGCCGAGCAGCACCAGGGCCAGCGCCAACAAGCGCCGTCGCCGCCGCAGGATCAGGACCGCGTTGCCCGCTGCCATGGCCGGCATTCTGGACCGCCGGCCGGCAAGAATCCCGAACGTCCGGGAAGCTCAGCGCTTGGGCGACGGCGTCGCCGTTCCCGTCGGCATCCGCATCTTGATGCCCTGCACACCACCCGGTGCCGCCGCACCGGCTCCCGGCTTGCTCGCGCTCATGCCCGTGTTCATGCCGGCAGCCGCCGCCGGCCGCGCCGGCGCTTCGCCGACCCGCCGCTTGACGTCCTCCGGCCGGTTCGACTTCGCGATCGCATCCTCGGGCGTGATCAGGCCCTCGGCGTGCAGCCGAACGAGTTCGTCCTCCAGCGTGACCATCCCGTGCTGCCGCCCGGTCTGCATCAGGTTCAGGATCTGCGTCGACTTGCCTTCGCGGATCAGCGAACGCACGGCATCGGTGCCGACCAGGATCTCGCGCGCCGCCACCCGACCACCCCCGATCTTGGGCACCAGCGTCTGCGACACCACACCCTGCAGCGTGCCAGCCATCTGCACCCGGACCTGCTGCTGCGCATCGGTCGGGAACACGTCGACGATGCGCTCGACCGTCGAGATCGCCGACGTCGTGTGCAGCGTGCCGAAGACCAGGTGCCCGGTCTCCGCCGCCGTGATCGCCATCGAGATGGTCTCCAGATCGCGCATCTCGCCGATCAGGATCACATCCGGGTCCTGCCGCAGCGCCCGCCGCAGGCCTTCACGGAACGACGCACAGTCCTGGCCGATCTGCCGTTGCGTGATGAAGCACTGCTTGTCCTTGTGCACGAACTCGAGCGGATCCTCCATCGTCAGGATGTGCCCGTGTTCGGTCTGGTTGATGTAGTCGATCATCGCCGCCAGCGTCGTTGACTTGCCCGAACCGGTCGGTCCGGTCACCAGCACCAGCCCGCGCGGCTTGGCCGCCAGATCGAGACAGATCTGCGGCAGCCCGAGCTTCTTGTGATCGGGGATGTTGTCCGGGATCTGACGGATCACCAGACCGTGCGCCGACCGCTGCGTCAGTGCGTTGACCCGGAATCGGGCCAGGTCCTTCACCGCGAACGAGAAGTCGATGTCGCGTTCCTTGCTGAAACGCTCCCACTGCTCCTCGGTCATCAGCTGCTTGCAAAGGTCGGAGGTCAGCTCCGGCGTCAGCAAGCCGTACTCCTGCTGCTGAGCGACGTCGCCGTCGATGCGGAAGCCGGGCGGACTGCCGGCCTTGATGTGCATGTCCGACGCGCCCTTGAGGACCATGGCATGCAGCAGATCGTGGATCTTCAGACTCATTTGACTCTCCTCCGAAAATGACCGGACCCGATCCAAACCAATGATCGGAAACCCCTTGGGACGATCTTGACCTCGACATGCGCGGTTGGCCCCATGAAGAGACGATGAAGGGCGTTGGGTTCGCTGGTTCCCGAGCTGGGCCATCGGTCGAATCCACGCCCGCGAGCCTGAGGGCACCATGAACGAACTGCACGAACTGTCGATCCGCCGCGCCTTGCCCGAGGACGTCGGGCGCCTGTCGCGACTGCCCGACGGCACGGCGCCCGCCGCGGCCCCGACGGCCGTTCCGGCGCCGGTCGCGGCCGCCGCGGCAGGCGAGGCGACGGCCGTACCGGTGGCGGCGACCACGACGGCACCGACCGCCGGCACGGCCGCCGCGACGGCCGGGGAAGCCGCCGGCGCTCCGCCCCAGCCACCGCTGACGGCGCTCGACAAGACCGCCCTGTTCGTCAATCGCGAGATGTCGTGGCTGGCGTTCAACCGCCGCGTGCTCGAGGAGGCCCAGGACGAGAGCGTGCCGCTGCTGGAACGGGTCAAGTTCCTGGCCATCGCCAGCAGCAACCTCGACGAGTTCTTCGAGATCCGTGTCGCCGGGGTCATGGAACTGGTCGAAGCCAACCTGCAGGGTGAGAACCCCGACGGCATCAAGCCGGTCGAAGAACTCGAGCGGGTGCGGGCAGCGGCGCGCCTGTTCAACGCCGACATGCACCGGACCTGGAAGGAACTGCTGCTGCCGGCGCTGGCCAGGGCCGGCATCGAGTGCCGGACCGTGCGCAGCTTGTCCGCCACGCAGCGGCAGTGGCTCGATGCGTACTTCCACAAGGAGGTCCACCCGATCCTGACGCCGCTGGCGGTCGATCCGGCACACCCGTTCCCGGTGCTGCTGAACAAGTCGCTGAACCTGGCGGTGCTGCTGCTCGATCCGCGGCAGGCGCGCCGCACCCATCGGATGGCGGTCGTGCAGGTGCCGCGCGTGCTGCCGCGCGTGATCCGGCTGCCGGACCAGGACGGCAAGAAGATCTACGTGTTCACCGCCGACATCGTGCAGGAGCACCTCGGCGTGCTGTTCCCCGGCCACGAACTGCTGCATTCCTGCAGCTTCCGGGTCACCCGCGACAGCAACCTCGAAGTCGACGAATTGACCGCCACCGACCTGCTGTCGTCGATCGAGAAGGAACTGATCAAGCGACGCCGCGGCGAGCCGGTGCGCCTCGAGATCGATGCCGCCGCCCATCCCGACATCATCGAACGCTTCATCAAGGCGTTCGCGCTCGATCAGGACGACGTCTACTTCTGCGATGGTCCGGTCAACCTTGCCCGGTTGCTCGAGCTGTACCAGCTCGTCGATCAGCCCGATCTGAAGGATCCACCGTTCGTGCCGCGCAAGGTGATCGGCTGGGCCAACGCCGACGAGATGTTCTCGGACCTGCGCGATGGCGACGTGCTGCTGCATCATCCGTACGAGTCGTTCTCGACGGTCGAGGACTTCCTGCGCTTGTCGGCGCGCGATCCACGGGTGCTGGCGATCAAGCAGACGATCTACCGCGCCGGCGCCAAGAGCTCGATGGTCGACGCGCTGATCGAGGCGGCGCACCAGCGCAAGCAGGTCACCGCGGTGGTCGAACTGAAGGCGCGCTTCGATGAAGAAGCCAACATCCAGTGGGCGCGGCGCATGGAGCAGGCGGGCGTGCACGTCGTCTACGGCATCGTCGGCCTGAAGACCCACGCCAAGACCACGCTGGTGGTCCGCCGCGAAGACGACGGCATCAAGCGCTACTGCCACATCGGCACCGGCAACTACAACCCGACGACGGCGCGGCTCTACACCGATCTCGGCCTGTTGACCGCGCGACCCGACCTCGGCGAGGAAGTCGCCGAGATGTTCAACATGATCACCGGCTACGCCCGCGTGCCGGCGAAGACGCATTTGCTGATGGCACCGTTCCACATGCGGGATCGCATGCTGGCGCTGATCCAGCGCGAGACCGACAACGCCCGGGCCGGCAAGCCCACCGGCATCCGCGCCAAGCTGAACAACCTGGCCGACCCGCAGGTGATCATGGCGCTGTACGAGGCGTCACGTGCCGGCGTGAAGGTGCAGTTGTGCGTCCGCGGCATCTGCTGCCTGCGACCGGGCGTGCCCGGGCTCAGCGACAACATCACCGTCAAGGCGATCATCGATCGCTTCCTGGAGCACTCGCGCATCTACTGGTTCGAGAACGCCGGCAATCCGCAGGTGTACATCTCCTCGGCCGACATGATGGTCAGGAACCTCGATCGCCGCGTCGAAGCGGCGGCGCCGGTGCTCGATCCCGAACTGAAGAAGCGCGTGGTCGACGAGATCCTCGGCATGGCGCTGGCCGACAATGTCAAGGCGCGCAAGGTGCTGCCGGACGGCAGCAGCGAACGCATTGTCCGGGCGCCGGCCGACCCGGCGGTGCGCAGCCAGCAGACCTTCCTGGAACTGGCGCAGAAGCAGCCCGAGCCGGTGCAGGACATGACCGGCCTCGGGCCGCGCAAGCGCAAGAAGCCGAAGCGGAAGGCCTGAGCATCCCGACGGCTTCTCGTCGTCGGGCGCGCGCAGTCTGGTGCAACGGGTTCCAACCGCGACGTCACCACACTTCTTCGTCCCGGCCTTGCAGCCGATCGATCGCCGCCGACAGCGCCACGAGCACACGCGACAGCAAAGTGCGCATCGCTTTCTCCGAACGACGGTTCCGGTGCGAACTCGAGGATGCGCTGCGGTGAGATGCCCGGTCTGGTGACCGGTGCGCGAGGTGCCAGTTCGAACCGTCGACGGACTGCGCGGCGGATCGCGCGGCGGTCGGCCACAATGCCGTCCGATGCGACTCTCCCTGGTGACGTGGCTCTGGCTGCCATGCGTTTGCGCTCAAGACCCGGCGCCTGGCGATCGACCGCGGTTCGTGCACGAACGCGATCTGTTCTCGAGCCACGGCGACAGCCATTCGTTGCGGTTCTCGCCCGACGGTTCGCTGCTGGCATCCGGCGGCGACCGCGGTGACGTGGTGGTGCTGGACGTCGCCACTGGCGAACTTCGCGGTCGGTTCGAGGCATCGGATCACTGGATCGGCGCCCTGCGCTTCTCGCCCGAAGGTCGACGCCTGGCGGTCGGCGGCCGGACGCTGACGCTGTGGGATCTTGCGGCGGGCATCGAACTGGCGCAGGTGCCGCTCGCAATGCCGACGGCCCTGGACTGGAGCCGCGATGGCGTGCACCTGGCCTGGATTGCCGACAACCACACGGCCGTGCTCGCCCGCGCCGACGCTCTCGACGACCAACGAACGTTCGCGTTGGCAGACGACACGGCTGCCGATGTGGTGGCGTTCTCGCCGGACAACCGGCTGCTCGCCATCGGCAAGCGCAGCGGCGCGACGACCGTGTTCGACGTCGCGAGCGGAGCTGTGGTCGAGCGCCACCAGCAGTCCGACTGGGTCCACGATCTCGCCTGGCTGGCCGACGGCCGCCTGTTGCGCCTCGGCTTCCGCGGTTCCTTGTCCGGACTCGATCAGAACCCGCGCACGCTCGGCAAGTTTGCCTACCAGATGGTCGCCGATCCCACCGGCACCGAGGTGATGGTCCGGACCGATGAGGACATCGTCGGTCTGCGCGCTGGCCAGGAAGTCTGGCGCCAGACAGGCGGTGGTCCGATCGCCTTGCACCAAGACCAACGTCAGTGGGCAATGGCCCGCGCCGGGACGATCGAGTTGCGCCGCGCCGACGAGCTGTTGCGCACGTTGGCCGGCGCCCACCGCGAAGCCCCTCGAGGTGCGGCGCTGGCTGGCGACGGCCGTCTGGTGATGTTGCGCAGCAAGACCCTGCAGGTCTTCGACACCGCCTCCTGTTTGCCGATCCCGGTCGATGGACTGCCCTCCGATGCGGAACTGCTCGACAACCATGTCGGCGTCGAGTTCGCCTTGCTGTTGCCGCCAGGTGGACCGACGAAGCTGCAATACCTGGCGATCGATCGCGTCGCCGGCCGCCCCGCCGCAGCCCGGCTCGTGCGCGAGGTCGCCTTGAATGTGGCCTGGCGTACCGAGAACGACGACCTCAGCCCGACGTTCCTGACCACGGATCAACGCTGGTTCGGACATGCCGATCAGTTGCTGAACCTCGACGAACCCGACCGGTCGTGGCGACTCGACCGGCTGCTGGTCAACCAGACCGTGCTTGCCGCCGGCCATGCGATCGCCCGCGAGGCGCTGCGCAGTTCGATCGTCGGCGCCCCTGGTCGCGGGAAGGTGATGGCGTTCGCCCCCGGCGGCCACCGCCTCGCCGAACGGCGCCTCGAGGTGGCACCGGACCAGCTCGCCACTGCACCCGACGGCACGACCGTCGCGCTGTTGACCGGTACCGGCATCACGCTGCTGCACGCCCCCGACCTCGGCGAAGTCGGCGACATCGCCGGCTCCTGGCATTGCCTGCTGTGGCTCGACGAACGCCATCTGCTCGGCAGCACGCACGACGGCCGCCTGCAGATCCTCGCCCTGCCGAACGGTGCGATCGTCGCCGAAGCCGAACTCGGTTCGTGGGCACGTACCCTGCACTGGCATCTTGAACGTCGCCTGCTGCTGGCCGGCACCAGCGACCGCCTGCGCTTGTTCCGCGTCGAGCTGCCGGCGCCCACACCGCGCTGACCCGCGGTTACCATCACCGACCCGCATGGCCCAACGACCCGAGAGCGCCCGTCGGATCCGCGCACTGGTCCGACAGTTCCGGCGCGCCGCGCTCGCCGTCCGGATCCCGTTCCTGCGCCGTTTGCTCTACTGGACCGCGTACCTGGGCCTCGCGCGCCGCGGCGTGATGCTGCACTCGGAGACCCACGATGCCGTCTACCAGGATGGTTTCTGGAAGCGCCACTACGACCAAAGCCTCGAACGGATCAACCGCCGCCTGGCCGCCGCCCCGGCAACACCGCCGGTCGACGTCCCGTCGTTCCAGCACGGCGAACTCGACCTTGACGATCTGCACCAGTTGATGGCGGCGAACATCCCGTTCGTGATCCGCGGCGGCGCGCAGGTGCTGCCGATGCACGAGTGGTCGCTCGACTACCTCGAACGGCTCGCCGGCGACTGCGCCGTGCCGATCAACGAAGCCGCCGATCGCCCCTCGACCGACACCTCCACACCGACCAAGTCGCACCACTACTACCGCTTCCGCACCGGCACGCTCGCCGAAGTGACCGCCGGCATCCGCGCCGGCAAGAACATGCGGATCACCACCGCCGAAGACGTGATGCACCACGACGGCGGCCGACTGCGCCAGGACCTCGACCTGCCGTACTGGGAACGGGTCAGCGGCTGGGATCGCAATCAGCGCCACTGGCTGCGTTCGCGGCTGATGGTCGGCAAGATCGTCGGCGCCCAACTGCTGTTGCAGCCGCAGAACGCGTTCACGCTGTGGCACAGCGAACCCGGCGACAACTTCTTCGTGCTCGCGCGTGGCACCAAGACCTGGACGCTGGCGCATCCGTACTACACCGCGGCACTGCGACCGCGCGTCAAGACGACGACCAACTACCACGGCTGCAACATCGACATCCGCGAGTCCGACGACGTGCAGCAACAGCGCGGCTTCGCCGGTTACCTCGGCATGCCGAAGGTGCGCGTGGTGATGATGCCGGGCGACATGCTGCGGGTGCCGAACTACTGGTGGCACACGGTGGTCACGCAACCCGGCGACTACACGGTGGCGGCAACGATCCGCAGCAACAGCGCGCCGAACTGGACCGGCCCCGGCTACACGATCCTGCGCCTGCTGGATCGGCAGTTCCACGAACTCGCCAAAGCGTATGCCAAGGAAGGTCGCATCGGCGATCGCCACATCGGCTACCCAAGGCCGCCGCGAAAAGCTGACAAGTCGGCCTGACGAACCGATTGCGCGTGTCGCGCGAACACCGCAGGGACTTCGACGCGGGCCAGGTGTCCTGGCGCCTCGGCCAACCGCGCATCTTTCGTCCCCAGAGCACAGCCGAGCACTCCTGCCAAGGCGAGGCACGCCCCGTCGATGGTGATGTAAACTGTTTTCCATAAGTAACTTACTGTTACAGATCAGGAACTCGACGGATCCGTGTCACTGCCGGCCTGGCGCCGACATGGGCCCGGTGTGCCGCGCCAACTGCAACGCTGTCTGCTGTCGACGATCGCCTGCGCCACGCTGGCAACCCTGTGTCTGCCGGCTGGTGACGCCGAACCCGACCTCGCCCCGGTGTTCGACCCGCGCCTCGATGCTCTGGCGCCGACCGCGTTCGAACCGACGCCCGAACGCGACAACCTTGCTCCGAACCACGCGCTAGCCACGGCCCTGCCGGCCACGCCAACCACCGCGCCGGCGGCCGAGCCGACGACCCGCAGGCTCGATGCGATCACGGCGCAGGCCCATGGTGACGGCGACGCCCTGGAGGAGTCGCTGCGGCAACTCGGCGCACTGGCCGCCAAGGCACCCGAACAGGCCACCGCGGTCGCCGATCGCCTGCTCGCGCTCGAAGCCGTCGCCGCCGAGCGCAGCCTGCTGCCAATCTGGCTCGACACGCTGACCGTCACCGCCGCGCCGTCGGCTCTGCCCGCCGCGCGCCGCCACCTCGCGCACGAACTGCCACCGGTACGCGCCGCGGCGATCACCGCGGTGCTGCGGATCGCGGGCGCCGAGGCCCGTGACGAGCTGACCCGCTTCTCGTTCGGCGATCCGTCGCCCTTGGTGCGCACGCGCGCTGTCACCATGCTCGCCAGCCATCACGACCAGGACAGCCGCGCCGCGCTCGAGCGCGTGCTCGCGCACGAGACCGACGCCGACGTTCGCGTCGCCGCGCTGCTGGTGCTCGCGCAACACCCCGATCGCGCCGCCACCGAGCCCCTGCTGCGCCGCCATGCCGCCGCCGATCCGGCGACCGGCCTGCGCGCCGTCGCCAGCCAGTTGCTGGCTTCCCGCTGATCCACTTCTCCGAACCGAGACCGAGTCATGAACATCATTCGCCCTGCGTTCCTGTTCCCGATGCTGCTGACGCTGCTGTGCAGCCTGCTGGTCGCCCAGGCGCCGACGATCACGAGCTTCACGCCCACCAGCGGCATCCCCGGCACGCTGATCACGATCAACGGCACCAACTTCGACCGCGACGCCAATGGCGTCGTCTGGACCGGCACGATCCCGTACCGCGTCGTTTTCCCGATGAGCGGCGGGCTCACCAACGCGATGCCGACCTTCGTCTCGGCGACGCAGATCCGCGCGACCGTGCCCGCCGCCGCCGTCACCGGCCCGTTCTCGATCCGCCAGGGCTTCACGCTGATCGCCAGCAGCCCCGGCAGCTTCACGGTGATCCAACGGCCGCGGATCAACTCGTTCTCGCCGACCAGCGGCCCGATCGGCACGACGGTGACGATCTCCGGTTCGAACTTCAACCGCGACCTGAACGGCAACGTCTGGTCCGGCGCGATCCCCTGGCGCGTGCGCTTTGGCGGCAATCTCGACGTCGTCCCGACATTCGTCAGCGCCTTCGCGGTGACCGCCGTGGTGCCGCAAGGTACGACCAGCGCGCAACTGCGGCTGGTGCAGAACGGCACGGTGATGTCGACGTCGTCGGGCTCGTTCACGGTGGCGCCGCCGACCACGCTGCGGCTGGTCAACAACGCCCAGTACGACATGGTCAGCCTGACGTTGAACGGCACGCAGCGCTTCGCCCAGGGCGCCGGCGTGCTCGTCGGCTCGACCGTCGACCTGACCGGCATCACCGCCGGCACCTACACGCTGGTCGCCGGCATCGGCTTCTACAGCGCCAATGGCACCCGCGACATCTGGTTCAGGTTCACCCGCACGGTGACGATCGCCGCCAACGCGATCACCACACAGACATTCGCGCCACTGACCATCGGCCAGCTGTTGACCATGGGCGCAGCCACCCGCGACTGGACCGGCGTGTTCTTCGACAACAACGGCATCCCGCACAGCGCGCGCTTCCGGATCACCTCGACCGGCGGCTGGACGTTCTTCGTCGACAATGCGACGGCCGGAACCGGTGCGCTGACGCTGCTGTCGTGGCCCGCCCGCTCACCGACCGTGTCGTTCCGGATCAACAACTCGGTACCGGCGACGACGATCTCGTTCCCGTTCGCGACGTTCCTGCTGCAGAATGGGCCGCCGAGCTGGCCGCTCATCCAGTACGTGCGTCAGTGACCGGAAATCGCGGCAGCCACTGGCGGGTCGAAGACCACGACC
Source organism: Planctomycetota bacterium (assembly GCA_016713175.1). Taxonomy (GTDB): domain Bacteria; phylum Planctomycetota; class UBA1135; order UBA1135; family UBA2386; genus JADJPQ01. Next base: position 378,768 of record JADJPQ010000009.1, on the reverse strand, counting down.
CTGGCGAAGCAATGGTCGAACGTTGGCACCGGCACTTGCCGACGTCCGGATGGCCGCTGCGATCCGAACACGGTTTGCTCCAACCGGGCACCGTCCCCTGGTGTCCACACGACAGTGACCGACCGCGACGATCTCCAACTCGCCACCATGGCCCTGCACGGCGACGTGACCGCGTTCGAACGGCTCTACCGTCGCCACGGCGCCATGGTCCACGCGCTCGCCCGCCGACTCTGCGGCAGCGTCACCGCCGACGACCTCACCCAGGACGTCTTCGTCCGCGCTTGGCAGAAACTCGCGACCTTTCGCGGCGAGGCGCCGTTCCGCGCCTGGCTGCGCACACTCGCCGTCCGCTGGTTTGCCAACCAATGGCGCCTGCCCGAACTGCCGACCACCACCGCCGCCGAACCGTTCACCCACGACGCCCCACCAGGCCTCCGTCTCGACCTCGAGGCCGCGATCGGCCGCCTGCCCGCCGGCGCGCGCGCCGTGTTCGTGCTGCATGACGTCGAGGGCATGGACCACGCCGAGGTCGCGACCCTGCTCGGTGTCAGCGTCGGCACCAGCAAGTCCCAACTGCATCGGGCCCGCGCGCTGCTGCGCCAGGACCTCGGAGACCCCGAATCATGAACGTCACGGACGAAGACCTGTCGGCCTGGTTGGACGACGACCTGCCCGCCGATCGCCGATCTGCGATTGCCCACGCAGTCGCCGCGTCGCCAGAACTCCAACGACGGCTCGCGCGATTGCGCGCGTTGCGGACCGCGGCCGGTGCGTTGCCCGCGTCCCCGCCAGAACAGGATCTGTGGCCAGGCATCGCGCGCCGGATCGGTCAGCTGCGGACCAGCCGTCGCCGATGGCTGCCACTGCTCGCCGCCTCGTTGTTCGGCATGTTGCCCGGCGCCGCGCTGACATGGTGGTGGCTCCGTGGCGACTCCCCCATCGCGACGGGAGAACGGTTCGTCTTGCTGCTGCACGAAGGTGCAGGCATGACCGTTCCGGCCAACGAAGCCGAAGCCCGGACGATGGTCGCGCGCTACCGCGATTGGGCCGCCACAATGGCCGGCAAACAGGCCCTCGAGCTCGGCGAGAAGCTGCGCGACGGCGAGGGCTTCGTGCTCGAAGCGCGGGACGATGTACCGCGCACGCGTCGCGACGGCATCGGCGGCCTGTTCATCTTGCGCGCCGCCGACTACGCCGCCGCCCGCGAACTGGCGCGGACCTGTCCGCACCTGGGTTACGGCGGCACCATCGAACTGCGTCGGATCCACGACACCTGATTCCAACCGTCCGCGCCGGGCGGGTGTCGATGCGGGCATGAACCGACCTGCCACTGCCATGCTGCTTTGCGCCACGGCGCTGCCTGCGCAGAGCGCAACCATCGCGACTCCGGCCACCTTCACCCCGGACCTGTACGCAATCGAACTGCCCTGCGACGACGTCGCCGCGTCGCTGCCGTTCTGGCGCGATGCGCTGCACTGGCAACTCGAACGCGAACTGCTGCCGGCGTTCGCGGTGTTGCGTCACGGCGAGCTGCGGTTGCTGCTGCACCACACTCGCCAGCCCAGGGCAACCGGCAACTCGCCGTGGTTGTCGATCAACATGCGCGTCGGTGACTTCGCCGCCACGATCGCAGCCGTCGAGAAGACCGGCGGCACCGTCGACGACCCGATGCCGAAGCCGTTCGCGCTCGGTCAGGCAGTGGCGGTGAGCGATCCGGCAGGAAATGCCGTGCATCTGCTGCAGGTCGAGACGCGCCCGCTGGCGGCCGATGCGCCGCCGCAGGTGTTCAACATCGGCTGGCACACGCGCGATCTCGCCGCCACCGAGACGTTCTGGACGGGTCTTGGCCTGCAGGTCTTCGCGCGCGAGTTCCTGCCAGGAACACTGCCGATGCAACGCCACGGCGCCGCCGCCTTGGTGTTCCACCATGGCGATGGGCTGGCCGCGGTGGACAGCAAGGCGCGCCGGCCGACCGTGTGGCTGCAGGTGCAAGAACTCGAACCGGCGGCCGCCGCATTGCGTTCGCGTTCGGGCAAGGTGCTCGATGCGCATCCGATCGCCGGCCCGCTCGGTCGGCACGTGCGGCTGCGCGACCCCGATGGCCTGACGGTCGGCATCGTCGAACGCGGGCCGGCGCGGCTGTGGTACGAACGACTGTGGCACCTGACCGGTACCTGGCAAGCCGAATCCACCAAGGGCTGGGGCAATCAGATCCGCTATTACCCGATGGCGCAGGGCTCGGTGCTGGTCGAAGACGATCCGCAGGGCGACCGGGCCAACTCGATGATGTCGTGCATCGCGATGGACGGCAACCGGCTGCTGCTGACCCACTGGTGCCATGCCGGCAATGCGCCGCGGCTGTGCGCCGATGTCGCCAATGCGACCGCCGACAGCATCACGTTCGTGTTCCTCGACGGTGGCAACCTGGCGTCACGCGACGTCGGTCACATGGATGAAGTGACGTTCACCCTGCAGGGGACGGATCGCTTCGCAACGACGTGGAAGTGGTATCAGAACGGCAAGAGCCAGACGTTCGAGACGATCAAACATGTGCGCGTGCCGGCGGGTCCGGGCGGCGCCCGCTGAACGGGCGCGAGCATGCGTCAGCCTGCTTTGGTCATCCGGCCGCGCTGGACCGCTACCGACGCCCGCCGGCGAGTTGCCGCAGCCACTCCTGGTAGCCGCCGTTTGCCCCACGCCCACCGCTGGCCCTTTCGAGCCAGCGTCGCGCCGCCTCCTCCCTGGCTGCCCGCTGTTCTGGCGTCTGCGGGCCCGTTCCGCCGCTCTGTGGCTGTGATCCGCCACCGTTGGACGAGCGCGCCGCGGACGCTGTGCCCTTGATGCGTGAGCCAAACACGTCGGAGACGACAATCTTGTTGGTTGGCGTGACGCCGAACCACTGCCAGAGGATGGCTTGCCCCACCAGGTTCTCATGGTTCGGAACCGGTACCTGCATGTAGAGCGGGAGACCAAAAGTCTCGTCGGGTGCTGCGTGCAATTCAGACGTGAACATCGCCTGCGGGTGTGCAAGAACGGTTTCTCCGGTCGGCAGCGTGGTCACAGATGTCGATGAGGGCTCTTCTGCGGCCGCCCAAAGGTAGCCGTAGACGTCGCCCGCTGGGGCGGCACCACCGCTGGCCCAAATCAAGTCCGTGAACACGGTGAACCCAGAGTTGCCAACTGTCATTGTTGCAGGGCGATACCAGCCCTCTTTCATTTGATACGAGTCTTGCATGGTTGGCGAACCGAATCGGAACGTCGGCTCGAACGGCTTGCTCGATGGTGCGCTGGCTCCGACAGCCTCCACGAAGTACGAGGCCCCGACCTGGAATGCACCCGGGGGCACCGACACTGGATGCCAGCCGGTTGCTGGGGGGATGGAGCCCTGCAGTACGATAGCCAGCGTCTCCAGGTTCTTGATCGAGAACGCACCACCGCCGCCGTTCGCAAGTTCGATCGTGCCCTCATGAGGCACCCGGATTGGCTCGCGGACTGACCATCCGGTACTGATTGGCTGACGTACTACTACCAGGTTCTCTACTTGCCAGTTGCCAGAACCATCCTGGAACAACCGCACTCTGTGGTCGGGGTCCAACGCCGCGCCTTCGACCGCACGCAGGTAGATTCCTGGTGTCTCGTCCGGGAAATGGCTCCCAATAGTCCACGGCGTCCAACCTACACCGGACAGGTCGGCAATGACGCCAAACTGTGTGGGCAATGCCGCACCAACCAGCCAAGGGGCCATGCGCACGCTCCTAGCCCACACGTCATAAAGGAAGATCCGACCGGAGACATCGTAGTGGATGTCGAGCGGATCATATCCGGGTATTGCCACGGACTCTTCGATGGTCAGTTGCAGTGTGGGCGTTGAAGCGATCGAGAATCGCACCAGGTAACCGTTTCCGTTGGTCGTTTCTTTGCCGGACGCAAGAAATTGGCCGTTTCCCAGGTACTCGCAACTCCCCGGCAAGTCGAATGGCATCGCGAACTGCGCTGATGGCACCGCAGTCACATAGGGAAACCATGTCATCTGACGCACGGAGTCTGGCGTCTTCGCAAAGTGGGTCACTTCACCCCATGTCGCGCCAAGGGAGTACTGAACTGCGAATGCGCCACTGGAACGTGGTCGCTGGGCTGCCGCAGCCGTGGCAAGCGTCAGCAGGGCCGCCGAGCCAGCGATCAACCGGACTGCCAAGTCGATGTGCGCTACTGTCTTGGTAATCATGCTGGGTCTCCTTGAAACCATGTCAGTTGATGGGCCAATCGGATTTGTCGGCTTCTTGTATGAGTCCGATCAGTCTCGCAGCTCCGCCAGTGAGCTGCGCTCTATACACTCTGAAGTCCACTGTGCCAATCTGTGGCGGAGGGCACCCCGCGGCCAGCACAGTCACGAACTTGTCTTGCATCTGGTAGATGTGGATGTGGTTTCTGGCATTGAGGCAGGCGTCGCCAAAGTCATTATCGATGCAGTGAAGGTACTCATGGAAGAGTACGCTAGCGATAGCGAATCTGGAGATATCGGCACCCGCGCCATCAAATGAACCTGCGCCATTGAGACGACCGCGATTCAGAACGATGATGTTATCGTCTCCCGGCGTGTATTTCCCGCGCCCTCCATCTCGCCGATCCGGAGGCGTATGCGCCTCACCTTTGCGAGGCCGTCCATCCAAGGGGTCCTTCAGATCGCCCTCTTTGATCTCTCCTTCCTTCTCCTTGTCATCCAGGTTGCTCCACGCTCGCGCGATCAGTCCCTTCAAGATGATCGCACAGCGCAACTGTTCCTGTGTCGGGGGCACACTAAACAGCCCCGACGGCGTTGGCGGCACTGCGAACGGTTGGACAGCGTCCTTGGCGGCACAGATCTTGTCGATCGCGCCCTTGACGGTTGTCACCTGACCGGGCTCCAGTCCATCCGCGTTCTTGACCGCAGGACTGGTGTGATCGCTGAACTTTGTGGGATCCGTCAAGTCCCCCTCTTGCAAAGGCAACTGCGATCGGACTTGCCCATTCAGGGCGGTGGCAGCCAGCATCGCCAACACCGCGACTCGGAACCTACGGAAGAACTCGGCTACTTGCTTGCTGCTTGCTGCTTGCTGCTTGCTGCTTGCTCATGCCACACCTCTGATCGTGTTCTCGAGACAAGAACCTGCCCTCATGCAGGTGCGCAGAATAACCGCGTTGCCACCGAAGACAACGTCATCGGGAAGAACTGGTGACTACCGCCCCGTCTTGTTCGACAGCACGATCTTGAGCGTCGCCTGGTCTTCCCAGTTCTTGGCGCTCGCCTGCTCCTTCATCTCGCGATACTCGATGCCGACCGTGTGCGCGCGGATCTCCGGCCGACTGACGAACGAACGCCGCATCGTCAGCAAGCGCGCGATGTTGATGTCGGAGGCCTTCAGGTGCCGGCCATTCTTCAATTCGCGGATCGACAGTTCCGGCGACTCGATCACGATCCGGACATCCGAAGTGAACGACAGCGATCCTTCGATCGCGCGTCCGAGCCAGTTGTAGACCTCGGGCTTCACCGGTTGCGTCGCTTCGCGATCGAAGTACTTGCTCAGCGGCGCCGCGAACGAGATCGAATCGTCGGTCTGCACGATCTCCAACGACTTCCCTGTCACTTCCTGGAACTCCGGCAAGATCTCCTGCAGGAACTCCTTCATCTCGCCCGACTGCGCATTGATCAGCGGCGCCGATTCCGGCACCTCGCCGCCGCCCTGCTGCTTGTCGAAGATGCCCACATCCTTGGTCTTGCCATCGCCGGCGATGTGGAACGCGAACTGCACTGACTTCTTCAGCTTGCGCAGTTTTTCCAGTTCGGTCGTGCCGAGCGCATAGAGCACCACGAACAGCGCGAACAGCAGCGTCATCATGTCGGCGAACGACACCAGCCACCGTTCGTGATTGACGTGCTCTTCGTGTTTGTGCTTCTTCGCCATCGCGCCCTCCCCGCCGCGACCAGAGGCCGCGGCTAGTGCTTCTTGTCGGCGTGGCCGCCGCCGTGATTGCCGAGGTAGACCTTCAGCTTCGAGCGCAGCGCTCCCGGCGCCATGCCGGATTGGATGCCGACCACGCCTTCCAGCACCATCTGCTTCAGCAGCTGGTCGTGCTCGATGTGCCGCTTCAGCTTGAACGACATCGGCAGGCAGACGACGTTGGAGTAACCGACGCCATAGACCGTCGCGACGAACGCGACGGCGATGCCCGGGCCGATCAACGACGGCTGGTCGAGCACGCTCATCACGTGCATCAGACCGAGCACCGCGCCCAGCACGCCGACCGTCGGCGCCAGTGCGCCCCAGCTCTCCCAGAACTTCATGCCCGCCTTGTCGTCTTCCTCGGCGATGTGCATGTCCACCTCGACGGTCTCGCGGATCGCCTCGGCCGAGCTGCCGTCGATCGCCAGCGTCAGGCACTTGACCAGGAACGGATCGCCCTGGCCGCTGTTGGCATAGGTCTCGAGCGCCAGCAGGCCTTCGCGGCGGGCCAGGTTGGCCAGCTCGAGGATCTTCTCCATCATGCCGTGGAAGTCGTATTTTGGCGGCAGGAACACCTTCTTCAGCGCCTTGATCGCGAACGGCACGTCGCTCGGGATGGTCGCGACGAACGTCGCGCCGAGTGAGCCGATGATCACGATCATGAATGCCGTGACCTGCAGCAGCGCGGTCGGGTGACCGCCTTCGAGCACCATGCCGCCGATGATGCCGATGAAGGCAAGCAACAGGCCGAGCGGCGTGAAGATGTCCATGCTGCGTCCCTGACGGTGATCCCTGGTGTCGACGAGGCCCATCGGATGATGGGTGGAACGGCAGCGCGCTCGAGCGACGCGGCTGTCGGATCCGGCGACACCACCGGCGCCGCCTTGGCGGCGTCGGCAAGGTCACTCCTCGTCCAGGCTCATCGGCCCGCGATCGGTTCGTTCTTGCCGGAAGCGCCGATCGGCCGACGCCATCGGTGAGACGTGCATTCGGGTCGGTTGTCCATTGGCAACACGCTCTGGGGCTAGCGTCGGCTCCGGCGTATTCTTGCCAGCACCGCCCGCCTGCGACCACCCCTGCCCCACCCCAGCGGGCCCGCCAACCGCGGCAAGAACGGACCACGGAGATGCTCCGCAAACTGCTCCAACTGCTGAACCGGGCTATTCGGCGCCGCGCTCGCCGAACCGCACTGGGACACTACGTCACCTGGACGGACAGGGACCGCGATGAGTTCGAGGCCATCCTGGCCGAGCAACGTCGAGTCGACGCGACCCTCTGGCGCTGACCTCCGATCAGCGGCCGAGGAGTTGCCTTGCCTCGGCGCGGCACGGATTGTCGAAGGCACTGTCATAGGCAGCCAGTGTGGCCGCGGGCAACCGCAACCGCCGGCCGATCTGCCGCCAACCATCGACTGCAATCACCAGCTCGCGCAGCAGGTCTTTCGCCCGAGCCACACGGAGACCGAAGCCCTCCGCCAGCGCGAGCGCCTGCGCCAGCGTGAAGTCGGTCGTTACTTGCAGTCACCGACTCACATCCGGAACACCGGCGCCCGCCAGTCCGGAATCGGCGCGTTCAAGCTCGCCGACAGGGCCAGCGCCAGCGCGCCGCGCGTCTGCCGCGGATCGATCACCCCGTCATCCCACAACCGCGCCGTGGCATACAACGGATGCCCTTCGGTCTCGTACTTCTGCAGGATCGGCGCCCGCATCTTCTGTTCTTCCTCGGCCGCCAGCGACTGCCCCTTCTCCTCGAGCTGGTCCTTCTTGACCTGCACCAGCACACCGGCCGCCTGTTCGCCGCCCATCACCGAGATCCGCGAGTTGGGCCAGGTGAACAGGAAACGCGGCCCATAGGCCCGGCCGCACATGCCGTAGTTGCCGGCGCCGAAACTGCCGCCGATCAGCACGGTGAGCTTGGGCACCGTCGCCGTCGCCACCGCCTGCACCATCTTGGCGCCGTCCTTGGCGATGCCGCCGGTCTCGTACTTCCGACCGACCATGAAACCGGTGATGTTCTGCAGGAACAGCAGCGGGATCTTGCGCTGGCTGCACAGCTCGACGAAGTGCGCCGCCTTGACCGCGCTCTCGGAGAACAGGATGCCGTTGTTGGCGACGATGCCGACCGGAATGCCGTGGATGTGGGCAAAACCGGTGACCAGCGTCGCGCCGTAGCGGGTCTTGAACTCGTGCAGCCGCGAACCATCGACCAGCCGCGCGATGACCTCGCGGACGTCGTACGGCGTGCGGGTGTCCCTGGGCAGCACGCCGAGCAGTTCCTCGGGGTCGTAGGCGGGGTCCTCCGGCGTCGCGAGTTCGATCTGGTCGGGCTTCTTCGTGTTCAGGTGCGAGACGATCGAACGGCACAACTGCAGCGCGTGTTCCTCGTCCTCGGCGAAGTGATCGGCGACCCCGGACAGGCGGGTGTGCACATCGGCGCCACCGAGATCCTCCGCCGAAACGACCTCGCCCGTGGCGGCGCGCACCAGTGGTGGCCCGCCGAGGAAGATCGTGCCGTTGCCCTTGACGATGATGCTCTCGTCGGACATCGCCGGCACATACGCGCCGCCGGCCGTGCAGCTGCCGAGCACGACCGCGACCTGCGGAATGCGCGCCGCCGACATCTGGGCCTGGTTGTAGAAGATCCGGCCGAAGTGATCGCGATCGGGGAACACGTCGGCCTGCAGTGGCAGGAACGCGCCGCCGGAGTCGACCAGGTAGATGCACGGCAGCCGGTTCTCGAGCGCGATGTCCTGCGCCCGGACGTGCTTCTTGACGGTCATCGGGAAGTAGGTGCCGCCCTTCACGGTCGCGTCGTTGGCGACGATCATCACTTCGCGGCCGTGCACCAGGCCGACACCGGTCACCACGCCGGCACTCGGCGCGGCGTTGTCGTACAGGCCGTGGGCGGCCAGCGACGACAGTTCGAGGAACGGCGCGCCCGGGTCGAGGATCCGGTCGATCCGTTCGCGCGGCAGCAGCTTGCCGCGCTTGTGGTGCCGATCGACGGCCTCCTGGCCGCCGCCGAGCCGGGCCGCCTGCACCGCCTGTTGGATCTGCGCGATCGCTTCGAGATGGTGCGCGCGATTCTGCGCGAACTCGGACGCGCCGTTCTTGACGTGGCTGTGCAGGACTTCGCTCATGGGCCGGCGCGGACCATAGCCGGCGCCAGGGCCTGACCAAAGCGCCGCCCGCGAGAGCTACTTCAGCAGGTCCCTGAACAGCGTCAGCGAATCGCGTTCGGCGGGCACGACCTTGCCGTCGGCCTTGATCGCCATCTCGGCGGCGTTCAAGAACAGCGCGCGGTGCTCGTGCGGCACCAGCGACGGGTCGACCTCGTCGATCGGCGGCGGGACCTGCAGCCAGCGCTGCACCTGCTGCGATTCGGCTTCCGACAGGCCCAGACGGCCGGCGATGCGCATCACCAGATCGCGTTCCTGCTGGTGCACCTTCAGGTCCGTCCAGACGAACGAACAGACGAACTTCATCAGGTTCAGGCGCGCGGTGGCGTCGAGTTTCATCGCAGCAGTGAAGCGCACGGCCGTGCGCAACTCAACGAAGAGCGTCGCAGGATCAGAATGCGCAACCGCGCAACCGTTGCAGCAGCAGGCCGCCGGCAACCGGGACCATGTCGGGGCGGCCCTCGACACGGCACTTCGGCAACGCGGCCCGCAACGCATCGAGTCCATCGGCCGGCAGAAGGACGTTCCAGACCTCCAGATCGGTGAGCTGGCCGAGCGATGCAAACGGTTCGATCGAGTCGAGGTCACCGGCCCCGGACAACGTCAGTCGGCGCAGGGTCGGCAGCCCTTTCAGTGCCGCCAGTCCTTCCCAAGAGCATGAGGTGTCGAGCAGGCGCAGGGCATGTACCCGCGATTGCAACATGGCCCCCAGCAACGCATCGTCGAAGCCCTTGCCGATCAGCGTCAGTTCGCGCAGCGAAGGCAGCGAACGCACCGCCGCGGCAACATCGACGGGCAACGGTCGACCACGGTCCTCGAGCACCAGCGTGTTCAGTCCCGGAGGCAAGGCGGTGGGTTCCGCGGCCCTGCACCCCAGCAGTTCGAGCCGTTCTAGCCGACCAAATGTCTGCAGTACGCGCGGCGGCAGCTGCATGTCCTGCAGGGTCAACGTTCGCAGCTCCGGCCATTTGCCGAGCGCCACGAAGTCGTGTTCCGTCCACCAATCACCGCGCAAGCTCACGGCACGCAGCGTGTTCGCGAGCGGCAGTTCGCTCAATGCGCGCAAGGTCCCGCCGTCGGGCGGTTCCTGCCCACTGCCGTCTTCGGGATGCAGGCTGAGAGCGGTCAACGCGGTGAATCGGCGCAGCAGATCCCCGATCCGGCGGTCGACCGCGAGGCCCAGTCGTTCCTGGGTGTCCGGGAAGGTCGCCAGATCCTCGGCGCTGGCGGCATTGCCGTCGCGCAGGTGCCGTTGGCGCTGGATGCGTTGCTGGATCGCCTGACAGTCGGCCAGCAGTTCACCCGTCACCTCGAACGGCCCGATCGGCTCACCGCCCGACGCGAAATCGAGCCGCGCTTGCGGCTTCAGGATCAGCGAACCCGACACCTTGCGACCGTCCGCGGCAACCATCTCGACAACCAACGCATCCCCGAAGGTGTCATACGGCTTCGTTTCGCCGAACGCCGCGCGGATCCGACCGCGCCACTGCTCGACCTGCTCGCGATCGGTCACATCGACCGCAGTGGTGTCATCGTTGCCGGTCAGGATGGTCCGGCGGTCGCGCGCCAAGGCGGTCGGTGCGTTGGTGCAGAATCGCAGCGACACGATCGAGGCGACGAACGTGTCGAGCTCGGCGGTCGACTTCGGCCGGAACTTCTGCGGATCCTGCGCCGGCGTCGCCACAACCATGGCGGGCATGGACTCCGGCCGCCGCAACGAGCTGATCGCGATGACCACGCCGATCGCGAACAGCGCCGCGGCCGCCTGCGCCCAGGGAAGCCAGTGACCGCGCGCCGATCTGGCCGCCCGCGCCGTCACCCGGCTCTGTTGGATCGGCGGGTTCTTCTCCGCTTCGCCCGCCTGCGCCGCATCGTGCAGCAGCACATCGAACGCATCGTCACCGTCGTCGGAATCCGTCATCGTCCAAGGCTCCGTTCCATGCAGGTCCTGAGCGCATTCCGCACGCGCTCGAACAGGTTCTTGCAGCCATCATCGGACAAGCCAATCCGTTCGGCGACCGCGGCTCGGGTCATGCCATCGCGATAGCGCAGCTGCACCGCCAATCGCGAACGCGGCGGCAACGTGGCCAGACACTCGCGCAACGCGGCCACCCGGGCATCGCCACCGTCGTCGCCAAGCTCGGCAACCGCACGGTTGTGCAGCCGGTCGAGTTCGCCGACGAGTTCCTCCCGGTGCTGTCGGCGCAGCGCCTGCAGCCACAGATTGCGCGCGGTCTTGAACAGCCACGGCAGCGGCGGCTCAGCCGTGCCGCCGAACGTCCGCAACGCCGCCAGCAGGGCTTCCTGCGTCAGATCCTCCGCGGCTGCGTCACGACAGCGCAGACACCGCAGGTAGCGGTGGACACGCCGCCGCGCATCCGCGACCCAGGGCGCGGACACCGGAGCCGGCGGACGGTCGGTCGCGTGCATGCCGGGATGATGCGTGGGGGTCGGCGAACGGGGGATGGTCGGGCGTGATTCCCGGACTTGGCGTCCTCGGTTACCGTATCCGGCGGTATGCGAACCCGACGACCGCCTGCGCGAGGCCTGCTTGCCGCCGCCCGGCGACAGCCGTTGCCGGCGTTGCTGCTGCTCGGGCTTGGCATCGCCGCTGTGGGTGCCGGTGGCATCGCCTGGTCGAACGCGCGGCGGGTGCCCGCCGACGATGCGCCGCGCCTGACCCTGTCGGTCGATGGCCTCGATTGTGCGTTCTGGTGCGCCGTGCGCCTGACCGACAGTGTCGATCGGCTGGATGGCGCGATCGTCGAGAGCGTCGATCGCCGCACCGGCGCAATCGTCGTGCGCCACGATCCGGCGCGGCAGACCACTGCCAACGTGCAGAGGGCGATCGCAGCCGCCGGGTTCACGTTGCGCGAACGTCCGGCGGCGGACCTGCCCGCCGATCAGCGCTGATCGTCGATCGTCACTGGTTGCCAGGTCGGGGCCGCGACCGAAGTGCCGTCGGCGTTGACGACATCGACCAGGAACCAGTTCATCGCGGCCGGCGCAAGCTGGCCCGCCTGCGCAAGATTGCCGTCGGAAACGGCGCGCACGACGGTCAGTTCGGGACCGCCGTTGACGAACTCCATCGTCATCTTGCCATCGAGCTCCTCGGCGGTCTCCCAGACGACCTGATTGCCAAACCGATAGCGCGTCGGCGCCAGGTCGAGTTCGAGCCACTGCACGTTGCCGCTGCCGGCCGTGCCGATGCTCATCCCCAGCCTGAGCTTCGCCCCGAAGCGGATGTCGTTGCCGGCGACCCGGAACCGCCGCGGTGGTTCATGCCGCGGCAACGAGGCGATGCCGGGGATGCCAGCCATGCGCGCCGCGGACTCCATCGCTCGCATCGCTTCGATGCTCTGGGTCGTGGCCCCGCCGGTCGGCGTGTGATTGACGTCCAGCCTCGTCACATCCACATACGCCGTATTCGGAACCATGGCGAGCAGCGTCACGCTCGTAGGTGCGCCACCGCCCAGGACCGGGGGGTTCCCGGACGCATGCACCAGTCGCCGTTCGGTTCCAGTCGGCGTCGCGGTGAAGATCGCCACATCATTCGGGCTCTGGATGAGACCGAGCAGCCCCGCTTCGCTCAGTTGTTGGACGCCACCGACACGGCGATACACCGCCGGCGTCGAGGCGGTGTCGTACCAGTACCCGCGAATCGACGTTCCAGTACGCACGTAGACCGCGAGCCCCGCATTGGCTTCCTCCACCGCCGCGCGCATGTCGGCGAGCAGAGCGGTATCGACCGGGTGCGCCGTGTCGACCGTCATGGTCCAACCGACCATCGGGCCCACGCCCCAATCGAGCTGACGAACGAACTGATTCAGGAACCGGTCGCGTTGCAGTGTCGGCAGCGACGGCGAGTCGCCGGTGTCGAAACTGTGGACCAGGAAGTCGTTGATCGACCGCACGCGCATCGGATCCGCCAGACCGAAGTCGGAGCTGTGCAACAGGCCGAACTCGGCGATCCGTGTCCACTTCCCCGGCCGCGACGCATCGAAGTTCGTGACCAGTGATTTCTCCCGTTGGAACAGGCCGCGCAATGCCGCGCTCTCGAGCGGGTGTTGCTGCGTTCCTGAGTTGGGGAAGCCGCCATCGCTGTTGAACAGCAGGATGAACGTGTTGCTGCTGCCCTCGGGCAGCGTGTGACAGTGGGCACACGCTCGATTCGCGTTGGCGGTCATCGTGTGGAACACCTTCATGCCGTAGAGCGCGCCGGTGCCATCATCGAGGCTGCCCGGAGTGCCCAGATCCGCCGGGTTGCCGTTGCTACGCGTGCGCGGCTGTTCTGGGTTGGGCGGATAGTGGATCGTGTGGATGAACGCGGCATACGCGTCCATGTCTGCCGCCAGGATCCCGATTGCATCCGGCCCGCTCGGGTTGCTGTTCAACGACCGCAGACCCTGCAGGTTGACGAACGCCTCATTGAAGTCCTGGAACCGGTCCTTGTCGCCGCGCCAATGGTATGGCGCGTTCGTCGCCACATATTGCGTGGCCGCCGAGTCGATGTGGTAGTTCACGAGGCCCTGCAGCGACTGCGTGACCAGCGGCCCCTTGTTGGTCGGCATGGTGGCGGGGATCGAGTCGTCGTCGATCAGACGACTGGCGATCGGCGTCGCCGGACCTTCGTGGCCTAGATTCCATGGCAGCCCATCGGTGCGGCCATCGACATGGCAGCTCGCGCACGCCACCATCCGGCTCCCCGATGTCAGGTGCGCCGAATACAGGAACTTCCGCCCGGTGCGGATCGTGACCGACGTCGGATCCTGATTCAGGTCCCGCCGGGTCTGGTTCGCCGGATTCGTCGGATCGAAGACCAGCAGGGACTGATCGAGCCGGTTGGCGACCCAGATCAGGCCGGTCGCCGGATCGCGGCACATGCCGCGGGGACCGACTGCGGAGTAGCCCAGGGTCGGCTGATTCGGCACCAGGTCGATGTGCGTGCGCTGATAGCCGCCGTTTGCGGAACTGCTCGGCGTCAGCACCAGGATCTTGTCCGAGCCAAAGCAGGCGACGACGACCTGCGACACTTGCCCGGGCTGACTCTCGACCAGCAGCACGTCGGTCGGCTGCGACACGCGTTTGGTGATCGCCACCGGCGTGTCGGCGCCGGCGGTGTAGTTCTGGTTCAGGTCGATGCTCTGCCAAGGTGTCGTCTGGCCGAGCAACTGCTCGGGCACCGCTGCCGGTGGCGTGCCGTTCGTCGGCAAGTCGACGACCCACAGATGGCTCTCGACGAAGCCCAGCGGCTCGCTGGCGACCGCCTGGACGCCGACACCATCGATGCGCGCCACGCCACCGACGACGAACATGCGCTGCCCGGTGCTGTCGATCGCAAACGCGGTATTGGTCGAACCCAGCCCCCCGACCAGATGCACTTTCGCCGGCGCCGACGCCGGCATGAACGGGTCCTCGACCCACAGATCGACGTCGTACGGCGAACCCGGACGGCCACCCATCGTGTTGAGCACGAACGTCCGCCCGTCGGCCAGCATCTCGATGCGCCGCGGCGCTTTCAGTGCGGTGACCAGGTCCGGAGCCGCCGGATCCGCCTTCTGCAGGATCATCTCGGCCACCGGCGCCAGATCCGATGCCTGCACGATCGCCACGCGACTGCGCGAATGCAGCGTCACCCAGGCCGTGCCACCGGTCGGCGCGAACGCGATGTCGGTCGGCTCATCGCCGACCCGGACCGTTCGTTCGACCACCCCGGCGACCACGCCGCCGGCATCTTCCAGCCGCACGATGGTGACCGAGTCGCCGAGGAAGTTGCAGGTGTAGAACTTCTTGCTGGCGTCGTGCCAGCGCACCGTGACCGGCGACAGGCCGACCGGCACCCGCGACAAGAACGTCTGCGTGGCGCCATCCCAGATCTCGACCGAGTTGTCCGGGGTGTTGCAGACCAGCGCGAAACTCTTCGGCACGCCGGCAAGCGTGACGTTCGCGATCGCGATCGGCTTGATCTGCGGCTCTTCGAAGTTGACGTAGTTGCCCTGCGCACGCAACGCGGACAACCACACGACCGCGCACAGCACGGTCGCGCAGGGACGAGAGGACAGCATGTACGGACTCCTGGACAGGACGTCGCCGCGACCCGGCCCCGGGTCGCCGTTCGCGGTCGACAGGCAATTGCGTCCCGCGCCCGCGCCACGGTGGCAGATTCCGGCCTGGCTCCGTCGATGTGACCGCGACGCGCAACCACGCACCGCCCTCTGCCTGGTCTGGTCGCGCCGTGTCGACCTCGCCCGCCCCCATGAACGTCCCCCGGTGTGCTGCACCGGCCGTGTTGGCTTCCGTGGTCGCCATCACTCCGGCCATTGCCCAAGGCAGATTCGTCAACTTCGAAGACCCGCAGATCAAGCCCGTCACGATCGCCACGGTGACCACCGGGGGTCTCAGCGCCCGCGTGGCGCTCTTGTGCAACACGCCCGACAACTCGGTCGAGATCTGGCGTACCGCGTCGCCGTTCGCCTTCGTCGGCCGCGTGCCGGTCGGCCTGTCGCCGGTCACGGTGCGGTGGAACGCCGCCGACCAGCGCCTCTACACCTGCAACTTCCTCGGTGACTCGGTGACGGTCGCCCACCTCGAACTCGCCGGTGCGACGATCCGCGCGACGGTCGAACGGACGATCTTCGTCGGCGACGAGCCGTCGGACATCGCCTTCGTGCAGAACAACACCCAGGCGGTCGTCTCGCTGGCTTCGCGCAGCAGTGTCGCGCAGCTCGCGCTGCCTGCCTTGTCGGTCATCAGCCCGAACGTGCCGCTGACGGTGCCGTCGGGCACTGCCGGAGTCACCTGGGCGGTCAAGATGCCGCGCACGATCGCGGTGCTGGCCGATCAACGTTCCTACGTTCTGAACCACATGGGTGGCAACAGCCAGGCTGCCTATGACCTGGACTTGTTCGTCAGCGATCCCAACAACCCGCCCGCCGGGCAGACCGCCAACTTCTGGGGACTTGGCGGCATGGGCACCACCAACTTCAACTTCGCGATCGACAGCGCCGGGCGCCGGATGTTCGTCGTCGGTCAGCGCGCGCATATCCAGCAGCTCGGGGTCGACGCCGTCGCCGCCCAGGCGACGGGCTTCGCCCAGAGCTGGCTGTCGGTCGTCGATCTGGTACCCGGTGCACCGGGCGGCCCGCCCGCGCTCGCCCCCGAGCAGAGCAACGGCACGGCGCTGCCGAAACCCCTGTTCCAGAGCATCAATCTGAATCGCGACTATCGCCAGACCGGCCTGGTCGCATTGCCAGCCACCCAGGCGGTCGCGCAGCCAACCGACGTCGTTCTGGTCGAGAGCGCCGGCACCGTGCAGCGCATCGCGTTGGCCGCCTTCGGCAGCGACAAGGTGATCCTGCTGACACCAGACGCCAATCAGTATTCGGGTTACGCAGTGACCTCGGTGACGCTGCCACTGGTCAACCCGACTGCCAACTACTCGGCCGTCGGGCCGCGCGGCCTCGCGCTCGATCCGCAGGGCATCGACCCACAGTCGACGGGAACGCGCGGGCTGATCTGGATCGCCAATCGCCTCGACAACTCGTTCGCGATCGTCAATCCGTGGAACGGCCGCATCGTGCTGCAACGCGCGCTGCGTGCCGATCCGACTCCGGCCGCGATCCGCGCCGGCCGGCAGTTCCTGTACACCGCCGAGCGCACTTCCGGCAGTCGGATGGTCAGTTGTGCCTCCTGCCACATCGACGCGCGCACCGATGGTCTGCCGTGGAACCTCGGCAATCTTGACGCACCGGGCCCCGCGATCGCCACCTGGCTGCACGACGGCGATGGCCACGACCTGACGACGATGCCCGACTTCCCGAATGCCAAGGGCTTCATGATCACGCAGACGCTGCAGGGTCTGCTGAATTGCAATGTCGAACCGGCGGCGATGAAGTTCGTCGCCACCAACGCGCCGTATCACTGGCGCGGCGACAAAGGCACGTTCCAGGATTTCAATGAGGCATTCGTGCGGCTGCTTCGCATGCCGGACGACCCGCTGCAACCGGGCGACAACGGCCTGACAGCGGCGCAGATGGACACCTACACGGCGTTCATCGACACGATCCACCATCCGCCGAATCCCGAACAATGGAAGGACCGGACCTTCCACGGTGACTTTGGCGATCCCGACGACCCGCTGACCGGCAGCGGCGGCGCGCTCGGACTGAAGCTGTTCCACACGGTCGGCTTCGAGGATCAATGCGGCGGCCGCAGCTGCGTGCAATGCCACGCGCTGCCCGATGGCAGCAGCAACACGTTGCCGCTGGTTGAAGCGGTCGACGGTTTCCTCGGCACGCCGGCGCAGGATCATCCGTTCGAGAGCGCGGCGCTGCGCAATCTGTTCCAACGCGAAATGGCGCTGCCGCCGCCGGGTTTCCAGCCGACTGCCGACAACCTGTGGACGCGCACGGCGGGCTTTGGCCTGCTGCACGAAGGTGGTGCGCTGCGTTTTGGGCCCACTGCGCGCGGCCTCAATGACTTCGTCCATCGTGCGTTCAAGGGCTCATTGCCCGGCACCGCCGCCCAACGCGAGATCGGCGCCAACGCGCTGGTCGAGTTCCTGCGGCAGTTCGATACCGGCACGGCACCCGCCGTCGGCTTCGCGTGGACCTGGTCGCAGGATCCGCTGCAGGCACCGCTGAACACCGCGGCGCTCAATCTGCTCGAGCGGCAGTCCGAGGAGGCCAACGTCGGGCTCGCGGTCAGCACGCGCTCGGGAACCACGACGACCGGCTTCTGGCACGATGCCGCAGCGGCGCTCTACCGGCAGGAGAATGGCGCCCAGACGCTGACGCGGGCGCAGCTGATCTTGTTCGCCGATGTGCCCGGCAATGTCGTGATCCTGCAAGGCACACCCGCCGGGTCCGAACGCCGCGTCGCCAGCGCGAGCGGCTCGCCGGCAATCCTGGCCGGGGCGCAGCCAGCCAATGTGACGCTGTTGCCGATGGTGCCGGACACCGCGTGGGTCGACGTGCCGCGACTCTCGGCCAATTGGGATCCGGCCGGCGCCATTCCGTTCGTCTGGAGTGGTCCTGGCGCACCGCCCCAATCACTGGCGGCGACCCGCACCCTGCAGACGGCGCTGGTCGGTTCGTTCGGCGTGCCGGCGCTGCGGCACGAGCCACCTCGTCGCTTCCGCGTGACCGGCGACAACATCCGTCCAGGCGCCCGCGTGTCGCTGGCGATGGCGACGTCGACGCCTGGCACCTGGCCAGGACAGCCGGTGTGGTTCGATCTCCACGCGACCCGCTACAAGGTCAATGGCCGAACGGTCTGGGAGACGACCGAGGAACTCGACCCGATGCAGACGCTTGCCTGGCTGTGCGGCGGCTACTGGGCGCCGGGTGTCGCCGAGATCCTGCAGGGTCTGCCGCAAACGCGGCCGTTGGCGCCGGCGGTGTGGAACCGGTTCGCCGTCGCCGTGCAGAACGAGGACAGCACGCTCGGCCTGTCGCCGACGTGGCAGGTCCTGACGATCGCGGACATGCGCTGAACGCGCCGGCCGGCGGTTCGCGCACCTCGAGCACGGCACCGTCGGCTACCGTTCGCCGACGCGTGCTGGTCCTCGATCACGTCTATGTCTTCTGCCAGTCCGGTGCTCCCGAACAGCAAGGGCTGCTGGACGCCGGTCTGCGGGTCGGCCGCGCGCGCAATCATCCTGGCCAGGGCACGGCCAACGTCTGCTTCTTCTTCGCCGACCTGATGCTCGAACTGATCTGGCTGCGCGATCTCGCGGAGGCCCGGTCGCCTGGCGTCGCGAGACTCGAACTCGAGGAACGAGCCGCCTGGCGGCACCGCCGGACGTCACCGTTCGGCATCGCGCTGCGGTGCACGGAGGCCTCGGGTCAGCTGCCGTTCGCCTCCGCCCCCTACGCCGCGCCGTACCTGCCGCCGGGTGTCACGATGCCCATCGCCGTCAATCCAGCCGGCGCGCGCGAGCCTATGCTGTTCGCGCTGCCGCCCGGTGCCCGCTGGGATCCGCCCGACGTCGCGCACCCCTGGCGCGATGCCGGGTTGCAGAACCTGGAACTGACGCTGCCCGAACTGGCCGCGGATTCGCCGCTGGGGGCGCTGCGGCTGCCCCGCCTGGACATCGTGCGCGGCGAAGAACACCACATGGCGATCACGTTGACGCCAGCACGCGGTCATCGCATCGACCTCGGGCCGGCTCTTCCGCTCACGCTGCACTGCTGACCGCGCGTGGTGCGCCGTCGCCACACGCGCGTTCACGCGCCTCGAGATCCTCGGACAGAACCGCGTCGGCCTTGTCGGGCGACGGCTCATGTTGCTCAGGATACGCGCCGCCTCCAACGCCAACTGCGCCGGGTGTCGGCAGTGGGCTTCCCGGCGTGCGGGCCAGCGTCGGCGTTCATGATCGTCAGCTTCTCGAACACGCAATGGGGTCCCAACCCGTTGCCGTACGACCTCGCCACCTTCGGCATGGCCGGCTGCCAGGCGTTCGTCGCACTCGGTCAGCCCGGCTGGGTCGAGGCAACACCGCACCAGAACGGGCGAGCCACATGGCAGGAGACGATCCCGCCTGCGGCGCCGTTTCGCCGGCGCGACCCCGGACCAGATCCGGCTCTGCTCGGTGTGAAGGCGGAACTGTTCTACGGTGCTCGCAACAGCACGCGTGTGGAAGACAACCTTCGGCTGCTGGCGCGTTTCTTCGGCATGTTCGATTCGGTTGCCTTCGATGATGAGTGCGCCGTCCACTACGGCTTGCTGCGGGCCAACCTGCGCCGCGCCGGAACGCCCATCGGGGGCAACGACATGATGATCGCCGCCATGGCTGTCGCCCACGACCTGACGCTGGCCACTCGCAACCAGGCCGAGTTCCAACGCGTCGGCGGTCTTCGCCTCGAGGAGTGGTAGACGCCAAGGGCGAACGGTCGACGCCCGCGGCGTCGGCCTGCGCCTCGTTCGCGGCGCCCCACGACGCTAAGTTGCTCGCATGACCGAACCCAAGATCGCCTCCCGCACCCCGTACGTCCTCGATTGTGAGCCCGGCACCTACGCGTGGTGCGCTTGCGGGCTCAGCAAGAAGCAGCCGTACTGCGACGGTTCACACGCCGGCACCGGCATCGTGCCGAAGATCGAGGTCCTCAAAGAGAAGAAGAGGGTCGCCTGGTGCGGCTGCAAGCACGCCGCGACCAAGCCTTTCTGCGACGGCTCGCACAACAAGCTGCCGAAGTAGTGCGGCAGTCGCGCACGACGTCCAGATGCAGCGATTTTCCGGATTGTCTGCAACCGCTGGCCGATCCGGTGCACAGGGAGGTGAGGACATCAACATGCAAACGACTCACCTTCCGATCCGACTGTTCTGGCTGCTGCGCGCACTGCTGCCAGGCTGCCTGCTGCTGGCCTGCGCGGTCCAGGCCCAGGTCTGCTACGACCGCGGCAGTGCCCCGGTCGCCGCGTTCTGGGAAGCCGGGCCCGACATGGGCTGCGCCCAGGCGCCGGGCTGGCCGTGGTGGCACATGCACACGCCCGAACACCACGTGCTGGTCGCCAAGCCCGGGTTCGTACCCGGCGACACCCGCGCGCTGCCACGGATCCTGATCGCCTACCGTTGCACCGGCTGGTTGCTGCTGCCCGTCGTCGTCGACCGCGTGCGCGTGATGGGCCAGGTGCTGGACACCGAAGAACGACGGTGCGTGCCGCCGGCGCCGATCGGCCCGTAGACGTGCATTCGCCGAGCCCGCAGCGATGATGCGGGCATGCTCACCGACCGCTTCGACCGCGCGTTGTTGCTGGCGAGCGAACTGCACCGCCAGCAGACCCGCAAAGGCTCGGGCACACCCTACGTCGCGCACCTGCTCGGCGTCTGCTCGCTGGCGCTCGAACACGGCGCCGACGAAGACCAGGCCATCGCCGCATTGCTGCACGATGCGGTCGAAGACCAGGGCGGGCAGGCGACACTGCAGCGCATCCGCAAGGAGTTCGGCAACCGCGTCGGCGACCTGGTGGCGGCCTTGACCGACGCCGACACCATTCCGAAACCGCCGTGGCGACAACGCAAGGAACGCTATCTCGAGCACCTGGCACACGCGCCCGACGAGGTGCTGCTCGTGTCGGCGTGCGACAAACTCTACAACGCCCGCACCATCGTCGAGGACCACGCCGATGCCGGCATGGCCCTGTGGCAACGCTTCACCGGCGGTCGCGACGGCACGCTCTGGTACTATCGCGAACTCGCCGGCGTGTTCACCGCTCGCGGGCCGCATCGACTGGCGCGCCTGCTGGCGGCAACGGTCGACCGGCTGCAGCGGCTTTCATGACCCATGACCGTCATCGACGAGCTGCACGCACAACACCGCTGGCGCGGCTGGCAGCGATACTACGAACGGCTGCCGCTGCGCCCTGGCGATCGCGTGCTCGACCTCGGTTGCGCGATCGGCGATCAGGCCGCCGACCTCGCGGCCCGCGGCGCCAGGGTCCATGGCATCGACGGACACGACGAGTTCCTGCGGTTCGCCCGGCAACGCGGCATTCCCCACGCGACCTTCGACGCGGGCGATCTGCGCACCTGGTGCGAGCCGAGCCTGCGCGCCGATGGGCTCTGGAGCTCGTTTGCGGCCGCATACTTCCCCGATTTCTCGCCGGTACTGAGGCGATGGATCATGGCACTGCGGCCAGGCGCGTTCGTCGCGTTGACCGAGGTCGACGACCTGTTCGGACACCACCCGCTGCCAAGGAACGTCCGGGCCAGGCTCGAGGCCTACTGCGACGACGCGCGAACTGCCGGCCGCTACGACTTCCGGATGGGTTCGCGATTGCGGGATTGCGTCGAGGACGCCGGGTTGAGCGTCGTCGAGGTCATCGCGTTCCCCGATGCCGAGTTCGCGTTCGCCGGTCGCGCCAGCCCGGAAGTTCTCGACGGCTGGCGGCGCCGCCTCGATCGCATGGCACTGCTGCAACAATGGTTCGGAACGGCCTGGCCGGCAGCCCGCGGGTGCCTGCTCGATTGCCTCGACGACGGCGCGCACGAGTCGAGCTGCCGCGTCGTGTTCGTGCTGGCTCGAGTGCCGGCATGACCGCCGTTCTCCGGGCCCGACCGGGTCTTTCCGCGTATTGGCGGACCGCGCAGTGCGGGCGATGCTAGGTGCATGACCGCCAGCCACTCCGCGGCCCATCCCCATTTCCTGATCGCCACGGACCTCGCGCCAGAATTGCGCCCGCACGTCGCGTTCGCGACCCGGCTGGCGGACTCCTTCGCGGCCCATGTGACGCTGTTCCACGCGGTGCCGATCCCGGTGCCGTTGGTCCACGGCGCGCCGTTGCTCGCGACGCAGCCCCAGGTGATGCCGACCGAGGCCATCCGCCAGCAGGTGCAGGAACTGGCCGACAGCGTGCGCGTGTCGAAGCCGCTGCACGTCAAGTTGGCCACCGACAGCGCCCCCGTCGACGCGATCCTCGCCGCGGCAACCGTTGCACGCGCCGACGCCATCGTGCTGCCAACGCACGCGCGCACCGGTATCAAGCGCGCCGTGTTCGGCAGCGTCGCCGAGAACGTGCTGCGCCGCGCCCGCGTTCCGGTCGTGCTGATCAGCGAAGCCATGGTCACCCGCGGATTGCCGCGGTCCGAACGGCGCACCGTGTTGTTCACGACCGACCTGTCCGACACCGCCAGTGCCGCGCTGCCGACCGCCGTTGAACTGGCGCGTCGGCTGAAGCTGCCTCTGGTGCTGTTCTCGACGGTCTCGCCGATCACCGCGCCGCCGGCCGGCGGTGGGGCGCCGATCGCGCCGCCGCCCGATGAGCCGAGGCGGCATCGCGAGGAGTGCGTAGCGGCGCTGCGGCGGCTGGCGGCGAGTCTGCCAACCGACCTGATCGTCGAAACCCATGCCGTGATCGAGCCGGACACCGGCGGCGCGATCGGGCGCGCCGCCATCGATGCCAACGCCGCGTTCGTCGTCATCGGCACGCACGGTCGCACCGGGCTGGCACGCCTGCTGATGGGCTCGGTCGCCGAATCGGTCGCCCGCACTTGCCAGGTCCCCGTCGTGTGCGTGCCGACGCATCGCTGAGGCTGCCGCTACCGCGGAAGGGTCCCGACCCACGTCGCGGAGACGCGGCGATAGACTGGGGCCGCGCACCGCCCCTGCGCGCTTCCCTCGATGCCCAGCTCCCGCTTGCCGTGGTGGTCCCTCCTGCCAACGCTGTTCGCCGCGTGCGTCGTGCCCGCACCCGACGCCCAGGTCGAACCCGAGTACCCCAATGCGGCGGCGCTGTGGCGGCTCGAGCGTTACCTCGACGAACACGGTGCCATTCCGGAACGGGCCTGGCAGCTGGCGCTGCAGCAGCGCGAACGCACACTCGCCGCCGCCACGACATTGCGCACCGGTGGCGTGAGCCCGCTGGCGTGGACGCAGCGCGGTCCTGACAACGTCGCCGGGCGCTCGCGCGCGATCGCCATCGACCCGCGCAACAACCAACGCCTCTGGGTCGGCGCCGTCAGCGGCGGTCTGTGGCGCAGTGACAACGGCGGCAACTCCTGGACGCAGGTCGACGACTGGTGGAGTAATCTATCGGTCGGTTGCGTGACCCTGACGCCGCAGAATCCGGACGTCATGTACGTCGGCACCGGGGAAGGTCATTACTCGCTGGCCCACCTGACCCGAAGCGTGTCGCACTTCATCCGCGGCGCCGGCGTGCTCAAGAGTACCGACGGCGGCATCACCTGGAGTCAGCTGCCGGCCACGGCGACGTGGCAGCACACCACGCGCATCAGCGTTTCGCGCAACGACCCGAACGTGCTGTTGGCCTCGCGTCGCCCCGGCGGTGTCGCGCGCTCCACCGATGGCGGGCAGACGTGGACCGATGTGACCGCCGGCCTGGTCGCCGATCCGTTCTCGTTCCAGGTGGCGTTCGATCCCGAGGACGGCTCGCGCGCGGTCGCGCACCTGGCCCCCGGCGGCGTCACCACGCATCACGTGATCGTCTCTGGCGACGCCGGTCAGACCTGGCAGTTCGCCAGCAGCGGGCTGGCCAGCGTGAGCGGTGAGAGCTCGCGCATCGAGCTGGCCTGGGCCCGCGGCACGCCGGGCCTCGTCTACGCGCAATGCGGCGCCAGCAGTGGCAAGGTGTGGCGCTCGACCGATTCCGGCAGCAACTGGACGCAACGCACGCCGAGCGGCACCAACCTCGGGTCGACCTACTATTACAACGGTCTGTGGGTCGACCCGACCGATGGCAACCATCTGGTCGCCACCGCGCTGCACGTGT
This sequence comes from Planctomycetota bacterium, assembly GCA_016713175.1. GTDB lineage: Bacteria > Planctomycetota > UBA1135 > UBA1135 > UBA2386 > JADJPQ01. The sequence goes on along the minus strand of JADJPQ010000009.1, from coordinate 354,381 downwards.
GGCGCACCACCGACGGCGGCGTGACCTGGAACCGGATCACCGACGGCTACATCATGACGGTCGATCCGCACCTGGACGTGCACGCGGTGGTGGCGGATCCCAACTACGACGGCGCTGGCAACCGCCGCGTCTACGTGGTCACCGATGGCGGCCTGCACGTCGCCGACGACATCACCCTGGCCGGGCAGGGAACGGGTTGGCGTGACCTCGATGCCAGCATGCGCTCGACGCAGTTCTACGCCGCCGCCGGGCACGCGACCGGCGACATCGTCATCGGCGGCACCCAGGACAACGGCACGCTGCGCGTGCTCGGCGCGGCCGCGTCGGCCAACCTGGTGTTTGGCGGCGACGGCGGCCAGGTTCAGATCGATCCGACGAATCCGCAGTACACCTACGGGGAATACCAGTACCTGGGCGTGCATCGTTCGACCAACGGCGGCGCCTCGGCGACGCAGATCACTTCGGGGATGAACGACAACAGCGCCGGCAACTCGAACTTCATCGCCCCGCTGCGATTGGACCCGAACAACGCCCAGCGCCTCTATGCCGGCGGTCGCAGCCTCTGGCGCACCACCAACCCGCGCAGTGGCACGACCTGGACGGCGATCAAGGCGAACGTCGGCAGCCTGATCGCATCGATCGCGATCACCCCCGGGGTCGCCGACCGCATCTTCGTCGGCCACAACGATGGCCGCCTCTTCCGCACTACGAACGGCACCGCCGCCGCGCCCACGTGGACGGCGATCGACGACAACGGCGCCACCAACCCGCTGCCAGCCCGCGTGCTGACGCGCCTGGTCATCGACCCGTCGCTGAATACCACCGTCTATGCCTGTCTGGGTGGCTTCGCGACCGACAATCTGTGGCGCTCGACCGACGCCGGCCTGACCTGGCAGCCAGTCAGCGGCACGGCGCCCACGGCCCTGCCGGCGGCACCGGTCTACGGCCTGGCGGTGCATCCCGACGATTCGAGCGTGCTCTACGCGGCAACCGAGGTCGGACTGTTCGTCAGCGACGATGGCGGCGCGCATTGGTCGACGAGCAACGACGGTCCCGCCAACGTCGTATGTGAGGAAGTCACGTTCGCCCACGGCCCGGGCCCACGCCGGCTCGTGCTGGCGACGTTGGGCCGAGGGCTATGGACCGCGACGGTGATGCGACCCACCGCGAACGCTTATGGCGCCGCCTGCGTCGGCGACCCGTCGCCTCCACAACTCGACGTCGATACCGCGGCACCGGCACGGTTGGGTTCCACGCTGCGACTGCTGGCCAGCAACGTGTCGGGTGCCCAGCCGTTCGCCTTCCTCGCCATCGGCTTGTCCGATCAGAACTGGTCGGGCGGCCCGCTGCCGTTCCCGCTCGACGGCTTTGCGATGACGGGCTGCGTGCTGTTGACCTCGATCGAAGGCACCCTGGCTGCCCCGGTGACCGCTGGTACCGCGAATTTCGGCATCGCGCTGCCGGCGGACTCGCGCTTCGTCGGCGTGCGGCTGTTCGCGCAACTGCTCGCCGGTTCTCCCGGAACGAACGGTGCGGGGATGGTCGTCAGCCGCGGGCTGGTACTCACGACGGGCTGGTGACCGGGTCGGGTCGCAACCGGGCCGCTGCCGACACCTCGATCCGGCCATGTTGACTTTGTATCGCAAAGTGTGTAGTCTGTGAAGATGACGTCGTCCGATCCGCAGCGCGCTTCCGGTTCGTTCGCGACCGTCGACCGGATCCTGCGCGGCCATTATCTGCAGCCTGAGAGCCTCGCCGACGGCCGCATCGACATCCCGATCCGCGTGCTGGCGCGGTATGGCCTGGTGCTCGGCGCGATCTACGGCATCAGCCTGGGCACCTACGCGGCGTTCCAGGGCGGCAGCCAGGCCCTGCTGCAGATGTTGTCGACCGCGATCAAGGTGCCGGCGCTGTTCCTGTTGACGCTGACGGTGACGTTCCCGTCGCTGTATGTGTTCTCCGCGCTGCAACGCTCGCCGCTGAGTCTGCAAGCCACCTGCCGCTTGTTGCTGCTCGCGGTCGTCGTCGATGTCGCCGTGCTCGCCAGCCTCGGTCCGGTGTTCGCGTTCTTCGCCGCCAGCACCGAGAGCTATCCGTTCATGCTGCTGCTGAACGTCGCGTTCTTCGCGATCGGTGGCATCCTCGGCCTGATCGTGCTGCGACGCGCAACGCAGGCGATGTTCACGACCCGGACGCCAACCGCCACGGCACCAGCACCGACACCGCCGCCACCGCCAGCCGTCGCCGCTGACACCGCTGCCGATCCGGTTGCAACTGCCGCGACGCCGGCAACCCCTGCACCGACCGGCGAACCAACCGCTCCGCGAACGGCCGGCTCGTCGCTGCGCCAGCTCCGGTCCGCCGATCAGGCCCGTTCAGTGCTGACCATCTGGTGTCTCGTCTACGGCGTCGTCGGCGCACAGATGGGCTGGCTGCTGCGGCCGTTCCTCGGCGCCCCGGGCGCGCCGTTCGCCTGGATCCGCGAACGCGAGTCCAACGTCTTCGCCGCGATCCTGCGCACGATCCGCGACCTGTTCGCGCAGTGAACTGGCGCACCGTCGAACGGCTGCTGCGCGGCAGCCCGGCGTCGCTGCCGCCGATCCGGCATTGCCTGCTGCTCGGCACCCTCGGTGCCGCGACGCAGGGAGCGGCGCTCGGCGCTTCGTCTGGTGAGTTCTGGTTGGTGCTGTTCGCCGCCGTCAAGGTGCCGATCCTGCTGTCGCTCTCCACCATTCTGTGTCTGCCGGCGTTCTACGTCCTGATCACGGTGCTGGGCCTCCGCGATGATCTCCGCGCCGCGTGCCGTGGGCTGCTGGCCGCCCAGACCATGCTCGGACTGGCGCTCGGAGCGCTGACGCCGGTCACGCTGTTCTTGATGGTGACCCTGCTCGACCCGTACGCCGAGACGCTCGCCGCCGGCCTGGTGTTCGCACTGGCCACCGTGGCGGCACAGAAGGTCCTGACCCGCCACTATCGACCACTGATCGCGCGCGATCGTCGCCACACCGTCGTGCTGCGCTCGTGGCTCTTGCTGTACGTGTTCCTGGCCATCCAACTGGCCTGGGTTCTGCGACCGTTCTTTGGCACCGAGGGCTTCGCGATCGAGTTCTTCCGAGCCACGGCATTCCGGCAGAACGCGTGGGTCGTGCTGTACGAACACCTGGCGCGGCTGTTCCGCTGATCAGCCGCCGGCGAGTTTGACCGTATAGCCAGCACCCTGCAGTGTGGCGACGACCTTGTCGCGGTGATCGCCCTGGATCTCGATCTGACCATCCTTGGCCGTGCCACCGCTGCCGCAACCCTGCTTCAGCTTGCGCGCCAGTTCGGTCAGTTCGTCCGCACGCAGCGGCAGCCCGAGTACGACGGTGAGCGGCTTGCCGTTCCGGAGTTCGCGCCGCACACGCACGATGCCGTCGCCGACCGGCCGGGTGGCGGCGGCGATCTGTTCGGCGCAGCGGCACTTCGCCTGCGGCTTGCGGCAGCGCGGGCACATGCGTCCATGCGCGGAGTCGTAGACCAAGCCAGCCATCGCCGGAGTGTCGGCGAATGCGACACCGGCAGCAACCAGTCGGTGCGATCGACTTCAGACGACCGGACGCGCCTCGGGCCGTGGACCGCCAGCGTTGGCCTGCATGTGCGGTCGCTCGGCGATGCCAAAGAAGCGCTGAACTCCGGCGACGACACCGAGTTCGTCGGCTCGTTCGGTCTCAGCACGTCGTCCTGATCGAAGCGGCGCTCAGCGCCGCACGCGCATCCGCCGCAGCACCGCTGGCCGCGCCGTCGCCTTGCCGCGCGAAGCGCTGACCTCGACGACTTGCACCTCCGGTCGAACGGTCCCGACCGAACGCGCGCCCACGTGGCGCATCGCCAGGCGATGGTGGGTTGCCGCGGCTGGCGGATGCTGGGCCAGGTCACCACCCGCCGGGGCGGCGATCACTTCGTGCGGCGTCGCCAACAGCAGGCCGAGGCCCAGGGACAGGGGTTTCCACATGGCGGGTTTCTCCGGGGTTCTGATCAAGCGTAACCCGTTTTCTGGAAGCTGCCTGCGACCGCGACCGCGACGCCCATGGCAGGCGCGCTCTCGCCATTTTGAACATGTTCAAGAAAATCGGCGGCGGCGAAAGTCCGGCCCGCCCTGGACGTTCTTGAACACGTTCAAATCCTCTGGAACCACTGATGAACCCGACTCTCTACACCTACGCAGTCTACACGATCCTCAGCATCGCGCTGACCGTCTGGGTCGCCCGCACGCTGCATCGCAACGGCCGCGTCTTCCTGGTCGATGTCTTCGCCGGTCGTGCCGAACTCGCCGACTCGGTCAACCACCTGCTGGTGGTCGGTTTCTACCTGATCAACTTCGGCTACGTGTCGCTGGCATTGAAGCTGGCCCATCCGGTCGACGACGCCGTCGGCGCCGTCGAAGCGCTGTCGAACAAGGTCGGTCTGGTGCTGGTGGTGCTGGGCGTGATGCACTTCTTCAACCTGTTCGTGTTCGGCAAGATCCGCGCGCACAAGCGCTATGACCGTGCCCGGCCGCCGTTGCCGCCGACCGGCTATCTGCCGGGCGCCGCGCCGGCCCCGATCGCGCCGACCCCGACGCCGGGTGGCCCGTGAACGACGACGCACCGGCGATCCCCGCGCACCTGACGGTGTTCTTCGACGCCGAGTGCGGACTGTGCCGCCGCGTCGCCGATTGGCTGGAGCGCCAACCGCAGTACGTGCCGGTGTACTGCGTGCCGGCGCAGTCGCCGAACCAGGCCGGCTGTCCGCTGCGCGCCGAAGACCTGCTGCGGGAGATCACCGTGGTCTCCGCCGAAGGCGCGATCTGGCGCGGCACCGATGCCTGGATCACGTGCCTGTGGGCGCTGCGCAGCTGGCGGGCGTGGTCGCTGCGGCTGGCCGGTCCGCGACTCCGCCCATGGGCCGAACGGCTGTTCGCCGTGGTCGCCGGCCTGCGCGCGGCTACCGTGCAGCGCCGATGACCGAACCGACCGGCGATGGCACCAAGAAGGGCGAACGCACCCGCCAACGCATCCTGGCAGCAGCCCTCGAGCTGTTCCGCGAACAGGGCTATGAAGCGACCACGATGCGGCTGGTCGCCGAACGCGCCGGCGTCGCGCTCGGCAACGCCTACTACTACTTCGCCAGCAAGGAACTGCTGTTGCAGGAGTTCTATCGCGAGGTGCATACCGCGCATCTGGCCGCGGTGCAGCCGGTGCTGGCGACGCGTCGTTCGCTGGAGGATCGGTTGCGCGGCGTGCTGCACACCTGGATCGACGTGATCGCGCCCTACCATCGCTTCGCGGTGCTGATGTTCCAGACCGCGGCGGACCCGAAGAGCCCGATGAATCCGTTCCACGCCCAGAACGCGAACTGGCGACGCGAAGGCGAGGCGGTGTTCGCGCAGGTCCTGGCCGGCGCCAAGGTGCGGGTGCCGAACGATCTCGCGCAGGAACTCCCAGGACTGCTGTGGACCTACCGGATGGGGCTCCTGCTGTTCTGGATGTACGACGAGTCGCCAGACCATCGCCGCACCCGCACGTTGGTCGATCGCACGTCCGATCTGGTCGGCCGCTGCATCAGACTGGCGTCGAATCCGCTGCTGCGTCCGCTGCGGAAGTCGGTGCTGGCGACGCTGCGCGATGTGCAGGCGGCGACGTTGCCGGCGCCGTGAAGTTCACAACCGCAGCGTGTTGACCTCACCCGGTCGCAGGTTCAGCACTTCACGGCGCACGTCGGTGCCGGCCTTGCGCAGCACCAGCGTCCTGGCGTGATCGGGCACCACGAACACCACCGACCGGCCGTCGTTCAGTTCGACTCGCTGCTGCTCGCGCCGCCCGCGGCCGGTGAAGATGTTGATGGTGATCGGCTCATCGCGTTCGTCGAGCACCAGGAACTCATCCGCGGAGGCACGGTCGCCGAGTTCGATCTGCACGTGCACGCGCACACCGACTTCGATACGCAGCCGTTCGGCATCGCCGTGGCTCAGCTCGAGCAGTCCGCCGGCAGCGTCGCGGCCGAACTCGACGGGCAGGATCACTTCGCCATCGAGCCGCAGATAGGCGCGCGTCTTCGGCACATCGGTCAGCGCGAACCGCCCTTCGGCATCGGTCGTCGTCGTCGCGATCGAGCTGCCGTGCAGGTTGGTGTCGCCGACCCGGACGGTGTCGCATTGCACGCGCACGCGCACGCCGGCCACCGGCGCACCGCTGCGCGCGACGACGACGCCGCTCACCCTCGCGAACAGCGTGTCGGTCGGCATCCGGATCTGCAGGTCGCTGCGGCCGGCCTCCACTTCACCGACGTCGTGCATCAGCAGCGTCCGCGCATCCATCGCCCGCAGTGCGTACGTCCGCGCTTCGAGCCCACCGAGCACGAACGAGCCATCGGTGCCCGACACGGCAAACGGCCAGGCGGCGGTCGGCGTGTTGCGGAACGTCGTCTCCGGGTCACGCACCTTGCCCGATTGCACCTGCGCCATCAGTTCGCCGATCGACATCGCTCCGCCGGCGACTCCTTCGCAGACGGCGAGATCGCGACCGCTGCTGAGGATCGTCGCATCGAGCAGCCACACCCGGACATCGGCCAGGCCCTTGCCCTCGTGATCGACGACGCGACCGCGGATCGACAGCGGCGTCGCGCCGAGTTCGACCATCACGAACGGCGGGAAGCCACCGGTCGGCCGAGGCAACCGGCAGGCCCGGAAGCCGACGGCGGCGGCCACCAGTTCGTCCGCCTCGGCCGAGTCCGGAATCACGAAGTTGCCCAGCTCGTCGGTGCGCACGTTCTCGCGCCCGAGGCCGACGGCGGCCTTGGCGACCGGCACACCGCGCGGGTCGATCACCTGCCCCAGCACCGAACCGGCTTTGCCGGCCGGCGACTGCAGCGTGATCGCGAGCGCTCGATCGGAGAAGTCCGGCAGCGGCCGGCGATCCGGCAGCCAGCCCTGGGCTGTGGTCAGCAACTGCGCCCCGCGCACCGCGGCCGCCAGCAGCGCGAACGCGCCATCGCCGCGGCTGCGCGCCTGCAACTCGACGGGAGCCGAGGCATCGTGGATGTCGGTCAACCGGCTGCGCAGGTCCGCGGGCCACACGACCTGGACCCGGGCGTCGGCAATCGGTTGCCCGTCCGGACCGCGAACCGCGCCCGCCAGCGCAACCGCCGGCGCGGCGACGACCAGGCCGAACTGCGGCGGCTCGCCGGCCTGCAGCATCGGACTCAGCACCGTCTGCCAGCCATCGTCGGTGACGACGACTCGACCACTGCCCGGCACCAGGGTCAGTTCGAAGCTCCCGTCGCCGGCGGCACGCGCAGTCGGGGCCGCGTCTGCGACCACGCCGTCGGTACTGGCCTGCGTCACCGGCAAGTTCGCCGCCGCCCGACCGTCGCCATCGACGACACGACCGCGCAGGCGGCGCGCCACCGAAACCTCGGGCTTTCCGGTCGGCGCCGCCACCGCCACCGGTTGCCGTTCGGGCACGCTCGTTTCGATCGGCGCCGACACCGTCCGGTTCGCCGGCGGCTCGGCGGTCACCGGCGCCGGGCCAGCAGTAGCCGGTCCAGGCGTCGCCGATGCGCCCGATGCCAGCCAGTCCGAGCCGAAGAACACCGCCGTTGCGGACACCAGGACTGCCGCCGCAACGGCCAGGGACTTGCCTTTCATCGCGAGAACTCCGAGCGAAGGAACGGCCACTGCCAATCCCGGCAGCGGCGCCAGGGCCGCGCACCACTGGCGCCGGCCGCGAGTGCGATCGAGATGCGCGCGCAGGCGCTCGAGACCGCGGGTGATTCGGGTGTGCACCGTCGCCACTGGCACCGCGAGGCGCTCGGCGATCGCGCGTGGCGGCAGTTCTTCGAAGAACCGCAACAGCACGACGGTCCGGTACGGCTCCTCGAGCGCGATCACCGCATCGACGACGGTGCGATGCGTCGAGGCGCGTTCGACCAGATCGGCGGTCGCGGGCGCGTGGTCTTTCCGGGGAGCCTGCTGTTCGCGCTGTTGTCGACGATGGCCGGCGCGGTGGCGCTGGCGCAGCAAGTTCTGCATCACCGTCAGCAGCCACCCGCGCAAGTTGTCCGTGCGCAAAGGTGGCGACCTAAGTGCCTGCAAACAAGCTTCTTGCGCCAGATCGTCGGCATCATGACGGTCCTGTGTCAACGACCTGGCCAGGCGCCGCACGAGGCCGGCATCGGCAAGCAGCAGGGCCATCGAACTGGTCGGGTCGCAGGTCATCGTCGGCGGCATCAATGCCACCGCGGCGCGTTCTTCGTCAGGCATCTGGCCCGGTACGCCGGGCTGGTTCCGGCATTTTCATGAACAGCATGTCCGGAATGGCGTGATTCCAGCCATTCCTACGTTGTGCATGACGGGCGCCTGCGGCGAGCAAGGGCCGCGGGCGCGCCAGAGACTTCATGGGGATGGCCGCGCGAGTGCGAACGGGCACTCGCGCGGCGCTTTTTCGTACGCCGGAGAGTCAGGCGCGCGCGATCGGCTGCAGCGCCAACGCCAGGATCGCGGTCGCGTAGACGCGTCCACCCGACTGACCCCAGACGCCGATCGGATCCCACGAGCCCTTGGCGTGGCCGTCGCGCCGTTGTGCGGTCACCAGCATCGGCCCCAATTGGCGCGCCCACTGCGCGAACGGTTCACCGCCGATTCCGCAGAGCGCCTGGGTTCCGTGGTACCAGTAGTACTCGTCGATCGTACCTGCGGCCGGATCCCACGTCGGCATGCGCGCGAGCAGCAAGCCGGCGGCGACTTCGAGCAGAGGCTCCTCGGTTGCGGTCTGGCCGATGCGCAGCCGACTCGCCAATGCCGCCGCGGTCATCGCCTCGCCCTTCTCCGGCGGAAAGCGCTTCGCATGATCGCCGATCAGGCGCGAGGACGGCTCGGCTCGGCGCGCGTAGCCGGCTCGCCCGGCATCGTCGGTCACCGCGACGAGCCAACCCTCGACCGCCTCGAACGTACCCGGCGCAATCCGCAGACCCGCCCGCTGTCCGGCCGCACAGGCAGCCACACACCACGAGGTCACCGACGTGTCGTTGTCGCCATCACGGGGCTGATAGCGCCAGACGGCATTTGGATTGCGGTGGTGTTCGAGGTGATCGAGTCCTCGCTGCGCCGCGGCGCGCACCGCGGCGTCGCCGCTGCTGCTGAGTTCGCAGATGGCGAACGTCGCGATCGCGTGGCCGTAGATGTAGTCGTGACTGGCGGCCTCGCCGAACAGGCCGCTCTGCTGCTGCTGGGCCTGCAACCAGCCAACGCCGCGGGCGATCGCGGCCTGCTGGGGCCCGGTTCGCAGATCACTGCCATCCGCTGCCAGGGCCAATAGCGCCAGGCCGGTCACCGCGACATCGCCGGTCGGATTGCCGGGGCCGTCGCATGGTGCCCCTGAGGTGTCGTGCTGCATGAACCCGTCCGCGTCCCAGTTCCCGGCCGTTTCCTGGTGCGCGACCAGCCATTGCTGTGCCAGCAGCAGCGCCCCACGCGCATCGGTCGCCAGCACCGCCAGCGACGGCTCCGGCGACCGAACCGCGACATCCTGCGCCGCGAGTGGCCATGCAATTCCGAGGACAACAAGACCGACGAACCAAGAAGACCGAAGCATGCAGGACTCCAGAGGGCTGGGTGAGTCCGCCGTCAACGGGACCGGCATCGCCGCGGTTCGAACCCATGCAACTGTCCTCAGGCGCGATGCCCGAGTGCGATCGTCCGCAAGTTGGCGACCGCGGCGCGACCCGCCGCGAGTTGCAGCCGTCGGCACATCGGTCGCAGCAGCCGGGACAACGTGGTGGCACAGCGACTGTGCGCGAACAGCACGGCGCGGACCTTGCCGGTGGTCAGTTCCTTCTCGATCGCGAACGTCTCGACGCCGCATTCGGGATGACCGACCAAGGTCCGGTAGGTGAACCCGGTTCGGTGCACGCCATCGCGTTCGCTGTCGAAGACGTCGATCACGCGCGCGGCGAACACGATCTGCAGGAACGACAGCAGCCGATAGCGGGCCCGCACGGTTTCGCCGACGTGCACCGGTCCTGGTTCGCGCAGGCCGACCAGCATGTTCAGCGGAAACGACCGGTAGCAGAGGGCCGCGGTCGCGGCGCGGCGGAATGGGCCGTTCGCCAACGGCGGACCCGGCGCCTCCGTTGGCAGTTCGAGTTCGTGGCGATCGGTGGCCACGCCAGCCGTTCCGGGAGTGACGTCCGGACCAAACGCCCGGCCATCCCACACGCCGTCGCGCGGCCGATCACCAAGCCACGGCAACAGGATCTCCATCGCCGGCACCGCCGCCGGTCGCGCGAGCAACGAGAGCCCGGCCAATGCGGCCATGCACGCCATCACCTGCAGCGGCGCGTGCCACCGCAGCATGTCTTCCACGTCCCACACGAACAGGTCCGCCGTCGCGGCCGGGAAACCTCGCTGCATCGCCCACAATGTGGCGGCCGTCATGCCGAACGTCAGGCTCAACGACGTCAGCAGCAGGCACATTCGCGCCGCCAACCGTTCGCGCCAGGCAACGAACGCGGCAGACACGGCCACCGCCAGAGTCGCCACGATCAGCACCATCGCGCACGCGAACTCCGCCAACACCAACCCGGCGCGATGGCCGCAGGTGATCCCGATGGCCACCAGTGGCACACCGATCACGACGCCCGCGGACGCCAGTTCGCCGAACATGCCCGGCAATCGTCGCGCCAGCGAACCAGTCACGATCGGCAGGACCGGTCCGGCAAAGTGGAAGTGCGCGGCGGTCAGCGACACCCACGGTTCTTCGAAGCCGAGCAACGGCACGCCGACGCGCGCCGCCAGCAACCAGACGCCGCCGATCGCCAGATAGACGAGTCCCGCGTCGATCGCCACTTCGGCCCACGGTCCGCCACCGCGTTCGGCCGCGCGCAGCATGCCGAGCAACGCGACGAAAACCGTCCACAGCAGCCACGGCACCGCCAGTAATCCGGCCAATGCACCAAGCTGGCTCTGAAACGACGCGAACAGTGCGGTCGCCGCGGGGAACCACGCGAGCCAGACCACCCGCCAGCGACCGAATCGCTGTTCGCCGGTGTCGACGAACGGATCCGCCAGCCGCACTGCTGCCGGCACAGCGATGAACGCTCCGGGCAGCACGAATGCGGCGATCGGATCCATCCGTGACCCGAGTGTAGCGCGGCCAGGCCGTGTTCCCGCATCCCTCCGTTGAGCCAGCAACCCCGTCCCCCGATACTCCGCGCCCCCATGCCGCCCCTCCCCGACCTCTGGACCTGGATCACCATCCCAGCGATCGGTGGTGTCATCGGTTGGGTCACCAACTGGCTCGCCGTGAAGATGATCTTCCGGCCGGTCAAGCGCATCCGCATCCTCGGCGTCCCGGTCCAAGGCCTCGTCCCCCGCCGCCAACAGGAACTCGCCAAGGCCATCGGTCGCGTCGTCGGCAACCACCTGGTCGAACACAAGGACGTCGTCCGCAGCCTCAACAAGCTCGACTTCGAAGGCGTGCTCAACAGCGTGCTCGAGAAGGGTCTCGCGCCGAAGATCCAGGAACTGCGCAGCCTGCCGTTGATCGGCGGCTTCCTGACCGAAGACCGCGTCGCCGACATCCGCAAGTCGATCGTGCAGAGCGTCATGAACCACAAGGACGCCGTGCTCGATGAAGTCGAGAAGGGTCTTGCCAAGGGGCTCGACGTGCCGCGACTGGTCGAAACCAAGGTCGCCGCGTTCCCGGTGCTGAAGCTCGAAACGCTCATCCTCGAAGTCGCCTCGCGCGAACTACGGGCCATCGAATGGCTCGGCGGTTTCCTCGGCGTGTTGATCGGCGGGCTGCAGGTCGTGTTCTTGTGGCAGCGAGGCTGAACGCGCCGCCGGCGCCGCCGCCTGCTATCCTCCGCGCTGGTCCACCATTTGCCTGACGCCGAACGCATGCCGGTTCCCCGTTCTGCCCCTCCCCTCTTCCTGGCCCTGTTGTGCGCGTTGCCGCTCGCCGCGCAGGAGCCGAAGATCCCCTGCGGTTACCCCAACCGCGACATCCTGACACCGTTCCGGGTCTGCGCCGAGGTCTACGCTCCGCCGGATGCGGTCTACGAGCAGTTGCGCTTGATGCGCACACTCGCCGACCGCACCGCCGACAAGGTCTTCGACAAGCGGGGTCGCGAAACGGTCGACCACGAGGCCTGGCGCGCCGCGCTCGGCAAGGTCGAAAGCCTCGGTATCGACGCGGGTTACCTCGCCGCGATCATCCGAACATCCAAGAACGGCGACGACCGCGACCTGGCGTTCTACGGCATGTTCTTCGCGCGCTCGGTCGACGACGTGATGAACCTGATCTCGCACATTCCGGGCGAACCGGATGTGCGAATCCGCGAACGTGCGTTTCCGCGCGCGATCGCCTTCCTGCGGGCACACCTCGGCCAGAAGTTCGGCGGCCTGACCGATGACCAGAAGAAGGCGATGGTCGCGTCGATGCCACAGCCGGGGAGCCCGGCGGCGAAGTCGGCCGGCATCTCCCGGCTGCCGCGCGACGACGATCACCTGTTCGGCGATCAACTGCGGCTGGCCCCGTTCCTCCAATTGCTCGACCAGGACAGTGCGACCGATCACGCCCAGGCGTTGTGGTTCCTGAAAGAGTGTTTCCTGATCCGCAAGGACCTGGCGGCGCTGTGGCTCGAACCGGCGCTGCCACGGATCCGGCAGTTGCTGGTCACCGGCGGACGGCGGGTCCAGGAGGAAGCCATCGGGATGCTTCGCGCGATCGGCAGCAAGGACCTGCGCGGCGTCTCGCCGGTGCAGGATCGCGCGACGCTGGAGGCTTGGGCCATCGAGGCCTCGCGGGAGCTGTTCCCGCCGATCCGCAAGTTCAGCGAAGGGCTGTTGGCGCTGTATCCGAGCCCGGAGCGCGATCGCATCGTCGCGGCCGGGAAGCAAGCGCTGGCCGGTGGTGAAGTCGTGCGCGCGCAACGCAAAGATGACACGTGGTACAGCGGCTGGCGCGCCGCCCGGATCGACGACGAACTGCAACCGCTCGGGCTGCCGGCCGGCGCGGTGATCACCGCGGTGAACGGCGCACCGGTGAAGGACGGTCCGGCCCTGCTTTCGCTGCTCGAACGCCATCTGGCGCCGCCGCTGCCGAAGAAGCTGCTGGTCGAATTCGTCGCCGATGGCGAGAGCAAGGCGATCGAGTACCGGGTGCACTGACGGGCGCCCGCGTGCATCCGGGCCGCCGCGCGGCATGATCCGCCGCCGGATCACCGCAGCATGACCCTCGTCACCCTCGAGAAGATCGTTCGCCGCTTCGCCGACGACCCGATCCTCGACGGCCTGTCGCTGCGCGTCGACGAAGGTGATCGCATCGGCGTGGTCGGCGACAACGGGGCCGGCAAGACGACGATGGTACGCATCCTGGCGGGCGTCGACGACGGCGACACCGGCCAGCGCAACTGCCGCAAGGACCTGCGGATCGCCTATGGCGCGCAGATGCCGAAGATGCCGGCCGGCACGACGATCCTCGAGCTGGTGCTGCGCGGCACCGGCGAACACGACGCGCTCGAACAGAGGATGCGGGCGCTGGAAGGCGGGATGGCCGGCGGCGACGAGGTGGCACTGCGCGAGTACGGCACGTTGCAGGCCGCGTTCGAGGCCGGCGGTGGCTACGACCGTACGCATCGCGTCGAGAAGGTGCTGGACGGCATCGGTTTCGATGCGGCGGCGCGCGGCAAGGATGTGGCGGTGCTCAGCGGCGGCGAGAAGTCGCGCGTGCAGCTGGCGATCCTGATGACCACACCGGCCGATCTGCTGATCCTCGACGAGCCGACCAACCATCTCGACCTCGCCGGCATCGAGTTCGTCGAGGACTTCGTGCAGCGCTATCCAGGCGCAGTGGTCGTCGTCAGCCACGACCGCCGGTTCCTCGACCGCATCGCGACGTCGATCGTCGAGGTCGGCGACGGCGTCGCCAATCGCTTCAAGGGCAACTTCAGCCACTACGCGCAGCAGCGCGATCAGGCGTTGCTGGCGCAGGCGCGACAGTACAAGAACCAGCGCGAGTTCCTCGACAAGGAGATGGACTACATCCGCCGCAACATGGCTGGCCGCAACAGCGCGCAGGCCAAGGGGCGGCTGAAGCGCCTGCAGCGCTTGCAACTGATCGACAAGCCCAAGGGCAGACGCGCGACGATGCGCCTGTCGTTCGGTGGCGGCAAGGGACTGCAGGGCCAGGCGATCGTCGAAGCCGAGGACCTGACGGTGAAGATCGGCGGCCGCACGCTGCTCGAGCACGGCACGTTCCGCGTCTGGTTCGGCGAAGTGCTGGCGTTGTTGGGTCGCAACGGCACGGGCAAGACGACGTTGTTGAGGCTGCTGGCCGGCCGCCATCCCGCAGCGGGCGGGTCGCTGAAGATCGCGCAGAACCTGCGGATCGGCTACTTCAGCCAGGAGAAGAGCGACCTGCCGCTGCAGGGCACCGTGCTCGAGGCGCTGCGCGAACTGGATCGCACCGTCGACGAACGGGAACTGCGCGACCACCTGGCGATGTTCCTGTTCTGCGGCGACGACGTCGACAAACCGGTCGCCGAACTGTCGGGCGGCGAGAAGCAGCGGCTGTCACTGGCGCGGCTGGTGCGTTCGCAGTTCGACCTGCTGCTGATGGACGAGCCGACCAACCACCTCGACGTCGCCGGCACCGAAGGCCTCGAACAGGCGTTGAAGGAGTATCCGGGCACGGTGGTGCTGATCACGCACGACCGGCAGCTGGTCGAGGAAGTGGCGGATCGCGTGCTGTGGTTCGAGGACGGCGGTCTGCGGACGTTCGATCAGGGGCTCGAACAGTGCCAGCGCGTGTTGGCCGACGAACGCGCGGCGGCCAAGGCCGCGGAAGCGGCGGCGCGCGAAAAGACGGCAAAGAAACAGGGCGCCGGTGAAACACCACCGCCGGCCAAGGCGGTGGAGACCGGCAAGGTTCGCAATCCGCTGCTGTTCCAGAAACTCGAGGAACGGATCATGGCCATCGAGGACGAGCTGCAGACGGTGCGCGCGGCGATGATCGCGCCCGAGAACTACGCCTCGGTCGTGAAGATGAAGGACCTGCAGGCCAAAGAGGCCAGCCTGCAGCAGGAACTCACCGCCGCGTACGCGCAGTGGGAGAATTGGCGGTAGCCAGAGCCGCCTGCGCCGCCGCCAGTCGCGCAACCGGGATCCGGAACGGCGAGCACGACACGTAGTCGAGACCGATCTCATGGCAGAACGCGATCGTGCGCGGGTCGCCGCCGTGTTCACCGCAGATGCCGGCCTCGAGCCGCGGTCTGCCGGCGCGGCCGGCGAGGATCGCCATCCGCATCAGTTGGCCGACGCCGTCGCGGTCGATGGTCGCGAACGGATTGTCCTGCAGGATGCCGCGCTGCAGATACTCCGTCAGGAAGCCGGTCTCGGCATCGTCGCGCGAGATGCCGAAAGTCGTCTGCGTCAGGTCGTTGGTCCCGAACGAGAAGAACTCGGCGTGCTCGGCGATCTTGTCGGCGATCAGCGCCGCGCGTGGCACCTCGATCATCGTGCCGAACTGGTAGCGCACCTTGATGCCCTGTTCTTTCATGACCGCCTTGGCTTCGGCCTCGAGCAGCGACCGTTCCACCTGGAGTTCGGCCGACAGTGCGGTCAGCGGAATCATGATCTTGGGTTCGACCTTGATGCCGGCCTTCTTGCAAGCGCAGGCCGCTTCGAAGATCGCGCGCACCTGCATGCGCACCAGCTCGGGCATGTGGATGCCCAACCGGACGCCGCGCAGGCCCAGCATCGGGTTCTGTTCGCGCAGTTCATCGACCGCACCCAGCATCCGCCGTTGCTCCTGCAGTTCGGCGCGTTGCCTGGCCTCGTCACCAGCGTGCAACTGCAGTCGGGTCGCCAGTTCGGTCGTCGACTGCACCAGCTTGTCGTGATCGGGCAAGAACTCGTGCAGCGGCGGGTCGATCAGCCGGATCGTCACCGGCAGACCATCCATGACCCGGAACAACCCGGTGAAGTCCGCTCGTTGCATCGGCAACAGCTTGGCAAGCTGCGCCGCCCGCTCCGCTGGCGACGTCGCCAGGATCAGCGCCTGCACCACTGGCAGCCGTTCGGATTCGAAGAACATGTGCTCGGTCCGGCACAGACCGATGCCTTGGGCGCCGAACTCGCGCGCCCGTTCGGCGTCGCGCGGATAGTCGGCGTTGGCCTGCACGCCCAGCCGTCGCGCCGCATCGGCCCAGCGGAGCAGCTCGAGCAGATGCGGGTCGGCGACGTCGGGCACCACGGTGGCGATCTTGCCGGCGAAGACTTCGCCGCTGGCGCCATCGAGCGACAGCCAATCACCTTCCTGCAGCACCACGCCGCCGGGCGCCACCAGCTTGCGCGCCTCGACGTCGACCTCCAGGTGCAGCACGCCGACCACCGCTGGCTTGCCGAACTGCCGCGCCACCAGCGCCGCATGGCTGGTGCGACCGCCGCGACTGGTCACCACGCCGGCCGCCGCCAGCATGCCGTGCACGTCGTCGGGCTTGGTCTCCGGGCGCACCAGGATGACCGCCTTCTTGTCCTGCCTCGCCCAGCGTTCGGCGGTGTCGGCGTCGAACACGATCTGACCGATCGCCGCTCCAGGCGACACGTTCAATCCGGTCGCCAGCAGTCGGCCCTCGGCCTTGGCCTGGCGGCGGGCCGCCGCATCGAACTGCGGATGCAGGAAGTAGTCGACATGCTCGGGCCGCACGCGCAACAACGCCTCGTCGCGGCGGATCCGCTTCTCGCGCGCCATCTCGACCGCGATCCGGATCGCCGCCTGCGCCGTGCGTTTGGCCGAGCGCGTCTGCAGCATCCACAACCGGCCGCGTTCGATCGTGAACTCGATGTCCTGCACGTCGCGGAAGTGCCGCTCTAGCCGATCGGCGATCCGCTGCAGTTCGTGCCAGGCCTTCGGCATCACCTTGCCGAGTTCCTCGATCCGCCGCGTCATCCGTGTGCCGTTGACGACGTCCTCGCCCTGGGCGTTGATCAGGAAGTCGCCCTCCAGTTCGTTCTCACCGGTGGTGACGTTGCGCGTGGTCGCGACGCCGGTCGCCGAATCGGTGCCCATGTTGCCGAACACCATCGTCACGATGTTCACCGCCGTGCCGAGGTCGTGGGCGATGCCAGCGGCGTTGCGATAGTCGCGCGCGCGCCTGCCATTCCAAGACCGGAACACCGCCATCACCGCCAGCCGCAGCTGTTCGATCGGCTCGACAGGGAACGGCTGCCCGGCGCGTTCGGCCACCACCTGCTGGAAGCGTCGGGTCAGTTCGCGCAGTTCGCCGGCGGGCAGTTCGGCGTCGTTGGCGACAGCGCAACGTTGGCGAGCCTCGGCGAGCAGGCCATCGAACGCCTCATCCGGCACCGAAAAAACGACGCGACCATACATCTGCACGAGCCGCCGCCACGAGTCCTGCGCGAAGCGCTCATCGCCGGTCTTCCTGGCGATGCCATCGGCGACCGCGTCGGTCATGCCGATGTTCAGCACGGTGTCCATCATGCCGGGCATCGAGAAGCGCGCTCCGGATCGACACGACACCAGCAGCGGCCGCGCCGGGTCGCCGAGCTTCTTGCCGGTCGTCCGTTCGAGCTTCTGCACCGCCGCGAGCACTTCGTCCCACATGCCCGGTGGAAACTCCCCGCCAGCCGCCAGGAACGCATTGCACGCGGTCGTCGTGATCACGAAACCCGCCGGCACCGGCAGCCCGAGTCGCGTCATCTCGGCGAGGTTGGCCCCTTTGCCGCCGAGCAGCGACAGCACCGCGTCCCAAGAACCGGCGGCGCACGTCGCTCGGTCGAGTTCGTCGTAGCGGTAGACGAACGCCGTTGCGGAAGGACGACGGATCTGCGCCGCCGTCGCGGCGCGGGGCCGCGCCCGAACCGACAAGTGGGCCGTGGACATGGTCGGCATGGTCCGCGGTGCCGCCGAAACGTTCCCCTGGGACATGGGGCGTAGAGAGTCCGGGCCGGGGGGCGTAGAGCGAAGGCGCCGGGCGCGCTATGGTGTCCAAGCCCAGACCAGATCTTCCCGAAGCGCGACCAAGCGCCCGAGGCACCTACGATGCGGATGTCCGTTCTTCCCCTCGTCCTGTCCGTACCCCTGCTCGCACAAGCGCCAGGTGTGTCTGATGCCACCCGCCTGGCCGCGTTCGAGCGGCAGTACTCCGGGCCCTGGCAGACCCACTGGAACCCCGCAACCGGAACGCCACAGTCGATCTACGGGGCCGGCATTCCCCTCGCCGACTGGCGCGAGAACACGCTGCAAGAGGCCCGGCGCCACGCCGATCGTCTGCTGCGCGAACAGGCCGAACTGCTCGAACTCGGAGTTTCCGAGTTCCGCGAGACCATCGGCGCGCGCATGGGGCGCACGTGGTCGTTCGTCTACGACCAGTACTTCCGGGGCCTGCCGGTGATCGGCGGTCGAGCCGACGTCCGCGTGCACATGAACGGCCGGATCTCGATGTTCGGCAGTGTCGCCTGGCCGGTGCCGGCGACGTTCGACACCATGCCGAAGATCGACGAGCTGACCGCGACCGCGGCGGCGTGGCAATCGCGGCAGGTCGAGCCGACCAGTGCCGTCCAGCCCGGACAGCCGCAGAAGCCGCGTCTGGTGATCTGGGGGAACGTGCACGACACCACCGCCGCACCGTTCTTCCTGGCCTGGGAGATCCCGATCAGCGCGATCCTGGCCGATGGCTCGGGGCCGGCCGGCCGCGCCTACATCGATGCGGGCAATGGTCGGTTGCTGCACTGGCAGAGCGACAAGCACGAATGCGGTCTGGCGGCCTGCACTCGCGACCATGCAAGTCCACGCGAATTGCCGCCGGCGACCTACACGGTGATGGGCTGGGTGCACACGGCGTTCTCGCCGCTGTCGACACCGACCAACGAACCGTTGGCCGGACTCGAGATCAATGTCCCGGGCATCGGCGTGCTGGTGACCGACCGCAATGGCCAGTTCACTGCCAACCTGACCAACCCGACCCAGGTGACCGTCAACCTGAACGGTATTCACAACCAACTGATCGTCGGCAGCAACGCCGTGACGCAGACGGCGACGTTGCAGCCGGGTGTGCCACAGACGATCCAGCTCGGCACGGCCGCGTCGACCGAGCAGCAGTTGGCGCACATGACGACCTACTACTGGACGGACCGGGTCAATGAATTCATGCGCAGCATCCTCGGCAACACGCCGCAGCTGGCCACCGCCGACAACGTGCTGCCGACGGTCAACCTGGCGCAGACCTGCAACGCCTTCTACACCAACAACTCGATCAATTTCTACGCCTCGGGCGGCGGCTGCACCAACACCTCGTCGGCGTCCGTGGTCGCGCATGAGTGGGGGCATGGTCTCGACGATCGCTATGGCGGCATCTCGCAAACCAACGGTTTGAGCGAAGGCTGGGCGGACATCCACGCCATCTACATGCTCGATGACCCGATCATCGCGCATGACTTCTACACCAACGGCAACTTCCTCCGCACCGGCACCAACACGCGCCAGTACCCGTCCGGCAGCGGTCCGCATGACCAGGGCGAGACCTGGATGGGCTTTGCCTGGAAACTGCGCCAGAACCTGCGCGCCAGCAACGGGCCGGCGGCGTTGACGATCTCGAATGACATCGTGCTCGGCACGATCGTGGCCAATGCCACCGATCAGCAGGCCGCCATCCGGGAAGTGTTCATCGCCGACGACAACGACGGCAACCTTGCCAACGGCGTACCGCACTACAACGAACTCGAACAGGCGTGCCTGGTGCACAACCTGCCGTACCCGGTCATCCAGGCCGGCAGCGCCAGCCACAACCCCCTGACGTCGACGGCGGCGCAGCTGACGTCGCGCCCGGTCACGGTGTCGATGGTGCCGACGTTCGGATCGTTCACGCAGGTGCGCCTGCACTACGATGCCGGCGGCGCCCAGGTCCGCACGATGATCGCGACCGGAACCGCCAACGTCTACCAGGCCATGCTGCCCGGTGTGCTGGCGCCGACCACGGTCCGCTATCACTTCGAAGGCGTGCACAGCACCGGCATCACCGTCCGCCTGCCGGCGCAGCCGACCGCCGAGTTCTCCTATGACGTGCGCGGTGAGACCCGCATCTGGTTCGAGGACTTCGAGAACGGCGGCACCGGCTGGACCCACGGCGCGATCACCGGCGTCGACGAATGGGAGATCGGCGCACCACAGGGTCGTAGCGGCGGCAATTGGACCGATCCGTCGGCTGCGGCCAGCGGCAGCAACTGCGCCGGCACCGACCTGACCGGCAATGGCGCCTACGAGAACAGTTCGACGATCTGGCTGCGGTCGCCGCCAATCAGCACGGTCGGCTTCACCGACGTGCGTTTGCGTCTGAAGCGCTGGCTGACGATCGATGCTGGCACCGCCGATCAGGTCCAGTATCGGGTCGGCGCCATTCCGTTCTGGGTCAACCCATCGTCACAGCAGCAGATCGACACCGGCTGGGTGCAGTACGAGCAGGCGGTTCCGTTCGCCCAGGGCCTGCCGGCGGCGGTGCTGGAGTTCCGGCTGATCAGCAATGCCTCGGGCACGTTCGGCGGTCTGCAGATCGACGACATCGAGTTGTTCACCACCTCGGCCCCGGTCGCGCTGCCGGCCGAATTGCGGATCCTGCCCGAGCAGGTGGCGCAAGGCGGCACGCTGAACCTGACCGTCGACACCGGCACGGCGCTGCCGTTCCTGCTGATCCTCGGCAGCGGCGGCGGTCCGACGACGATCCCCGGCCTGCCGCCGATCCTGGTCAGCTCGTCGTTCGCGACGCTGCCCGGCTACACCAACGCCACCGGCGACTTCGCGCTGACCTTCCCGGCGCCCAATGGCGTGCCGGCGACCGGCATGACCTGGTTCAGCCAGGTGCTGACCCTGGGCCAGAACCAGCAGATCGTCGCGTCGAATCAGTTCCTCAACCTGATCACGCAGTAGACGACGCGGGCGGGGAGCGACGGCGGTATCCTCCCCGCCCCCCGATGAGCGAACTGCATCGTCACCTGCGGACCGTCGCCCGTACCGCGCTGGAAACGCTTGGCCTGACCGCCGAGCAGGCCGACGCCGGACTCCGCCTCGAGCCGCCAAAGAACAAGGACCATGGCGATGTGGCGCTCGGCGCGTTCCAGCTCGCCAAGGCGGCCGGCAAGGCGCCGCCGGCATTCGCTGCCGAACTCGCGCAGCGCATCCCGGCCGACGACGTGATCGCCAGCGCCACCGCTGCCGGCCCGTTCGTCAACTTCAAGTTCCGTCGCAGTGCGCTGGCGCGCGATGTCGTCACCGCGATCGCGCAGAGCCAGGCGCCGTACGGACCCGCCGCCGCCAACGGCCAGACCGTCTGCCTCGATTTCAGTTCGCCGAACATCGCCAAGCCGTTCCACATCGGTCACATGCGCAGCACGGTGATCGGCAACTCGCTGCGGCGGATCCACCGCCACCTCGGCGCCACCGTGCACGGCATCAATCACCTCGGCGACTGGGGCATGCCGTTCGCCAAGATGATGACCGCCTACATGCATTGGGGGAACGAACAGGAACTCGCCAAGGCGCCGATGCGCTACATGTTCGAGCTGTACAAGCGCTACTCGAACGAGGTGAAGACCAACCCCGGGCTCGACGACGAGGCGGCACGGCATTTCCAGGCGCTGGAGTCCGGCCAGGACAATCAGGAACGGCGCATGTGGCAGTTCCTGCGCGATGAATCGCTGAAGGCGTTCCAGGGCCCATACGACCGGCTCGGCGTGACCTTCGACCACATCACCGGCGAATCGTTCTTCGAGGACAAGATGGCAGCCGCGATGGCACGCGTCACTGCCGCTGGGGTGCTGGAGAAGTCCGAAGGCGCCGAGATCGTCGATCTGAAAGCCCAGGGCATCAAGGCACCGTGCCTGCTGCGCAAGAGCGACGGCACGACGCTGTATCACACGCGTGACCTCGCTGCGGTCTTCTACCGCGAGGCGACGTTCCATCCCACGCGGATCCTGTACGTCGTCGGCGCCGAGCAGAAGCTGCACTTCGACCAGCTGAAGGCCGTGCTGCAGAAGATGAACGAGCCGATCGCCGCCGCGGTCGAACACGTGCCGTTCGGGCTGGTGCTGTCGAAGACCGCCGACGGCAACTGGGAGAAGTTCGCCTCGCGTGCCGGCAACGCGGTGTTCCTCGACGAGATCCTCGACGAAGCCGTCGCCAAGGTCCGCCAGATCATCCGCGACAAGAACCCGGACCTGCCCGATGCCGACCGCATCGCCGAACAGGTCGGCGTGTCGGCGATCGTGTTCAACGACCTGAAGAACTCGCGCATCAAGGACGTCAAGTTCGACTGGGACTCGATGTTGAACTTCGACGGCGAGACCGGACCGTACGTGCAGTACGCGTGCGCGCGGCTGGCGTCGATCCTGCGCAAAGCCGAGGCGCCGGTACCGACGCCCGAGCAGGTCGACTGGACCTGCCTGGAGGACGCCGAGCGGGTGCTGCTGACGATGCTCGAGTTCGGCACCGCGGTGCAGCGCGCCGCCGACCAGAGCGAGCCGAGTCACGTGACCGCGCACGCCATCGCGCTGGCCGGGGAGATCCACTCGTACCTGCGCGACCACCGCGTGCTCGACGCCGAACCGCCCGTTCGCGCCGCCCGCCTGCTGCTCGTCGATGCCGCCCGCCGGGTGCTGACCACCGGCCTGTTCCTGCTCGGCATTCCGGCGCCCGAACGGATGTGACGCGACGCCGACGACCTACGGCGACTCGCCGACGGCGGCGAACAACCGTCCTGGGTCGAGCACTTCGACGACGCGGCGTCGGAAGCGCAGCAGTCCCTCGAACTCGAAATCGCGCAGCAGTCGCGCCAGCGTCTCGGGCCGCATCGCCGTGATCGAGGCCATGTCCTGGCGCGACAACGGCAGCACGAACCGTTCGAGACCGTCGCTCGCGGTGCGCGGCGCACCGACGGTGGCGAGCCGCAACAGCAGCCCGAGCAGCCGTTCGCGGGCCGAACGCTGCGCCACCGCCTGCAGATTCTCCTCGGCCGCGGCCAGATCAGCGGCCATGCCGCGCATCAACGCCATCGCCATCGTTGGATTGTGCTCGGCGAGTCGATCGAACACTTCGCGTCGCAGCCGGCAGACCCGACTCGGCACCAACGGCACGGCCTCCGCAGAGTAGCGATCGGTGCGCAGGAACGCGGTCAAGTCGAACGCCGTCACCGGGAACACCAGCCGAACGATCATCGCGTTGCCGTCCTGGGCAATGCGGCGGATCGCGACCAGGCCCTCGGTGAGCACGTGGATCGCACCGCATGGCGAGCCCGCGCGATAGATCGGCTCGTCGCGCCGACAGACCAGGTTCTCGTGCTCGTGAGCCGGCGACGGCAACCCGACAGCGTGCGGCGCGAACTCCGCCGGCGGCAGGAAGGCGCACACCCGACAGGCGGACAGCCTGGCGATCTGGGTCGGAGGGGACGACAGCGCGAACGAGTTCATCAGCCAGTGTGAGGCTTTCTCCCACGGACTTGATCCAGGTCAAGTCGCCACAAGGCGCAGGCCGCTCGACTACGCACAGGTCCCCATCCAAGTCCCGCCCCATGCAAGAACCCAAGTACGCCGGCACGCATCCCGACCGCATCCCGTTCAAGGACTTCGACTCCGACACGTTGCCCTGGCTCGATCGACCCGCGCTCGAGATCAGCCGGTATGTCGACTCGCTGGTGCCGCGCCCGGTGCAACCCGGCCTGCTGAAGTCCCAACTGCTGCAGTGGATGGTGCAGGGCTACGTGGTGCTTCCCGGCGCGATCCAACCAGCGCTGATCGATGCCTACATGGCCGACATGGCCGAGATGCTGGCCAACCACCGGACCTTCAAGCTGCGTGTCGACTGCGACATCCACCCGGTCCGGCCGATCGCAGAGATCGAGCCGCAGTACATCGAGGATCTGAAGGCCGACCGCAACTCGATCCACCTGCGGCTGAACGACTTCCACAACTACTCGATCGCGGCCAAGAAGATGTCCTTGCACCCGCGCGTCGTCGAGATGATCGGCCACATCTTCCGCGATCGCCCGGTGGTGCTGCAGTCGCTGTCATTCTTCACCGGCAGCGAACAGGACATGCACGCCGACTTCGCGTTCGTGCCGGCGTGTGTACCGAGCCAGCTGATCGGTTGCTGGATCGCGCTCGAGGACATCCACGTCGACTCGGGACCGCTGAAGTACATCCCCGGCTCCCAGCATTGTCCGAAGTTCGACTGGGGCGACGGCATCTTCCGCACCGACAAGTCGACGCGCACGGCACGGCAGTTCCACGACTACCTGTACGACGTGGCACGGTCCTGGGGCCTCACTGAGCAGATCTTCACGCCGAAGAAGGGCGACGCGCTGATCTGGCACGGGGCGCTGACGCACGGCGGTGCCCCGGTCCGCAACCGGGCCCTGACCCGGAAAGCCTACGTGTCGCACTATTCGAAGTCGTCGACGCACTTCCACGACTTCCGCGCACCGGGTGTCCGCGCCGAGCGCATCGAGATGAACGGTGGCTTCCTGCACAAGAGCCCGATCGATCCGCAGAACGAGGATCGCCTGCGGCACGGCGCTCACATCTGAGGCCGGCGCGGCCGGCCTCACGGCTCAACCGCACTCGGGACAGCCGCCCTGCCTCCGGCGCTGCCAGTCGATGACCTGGCCGCGGCGATCCAGTTCGAACGAACAGCAGTCGAGCAGCACCTTCTGCAGTTGCCGGCGACCGCGCTGCACCCGCGACTTGGCGGTCGACAGGGCGATTCCCAGTCGCTCGGCGAGCTCCTTCTGCGTCAGTCCCTCGTACTCGGTCAACAGCACCGCCTCGCGATACTTCGGCGGCAGTGCGTGCACGAACGACCGGAACGACGCGCACAGGCCATCCCATTCCGGGTCTCCCGGTCGCGGCGGATCGGCGGCAGGCACGGCGAACTCGGCGGGCAACTCGGCAAGCGGCCGGCGCGTGCGCCACCAGTCGATCACCGCATGACGCGCGACCTGGAACACCCAGGCGTGCAGCGCCGAACGGTCCGGCGACTCCGCGAGCCGCGTCGCCAGCTTGACGAAGACATCCTGCACGATGTCGTCGGCGGCATCGCGGTCGCGCACGCGCCGCCGGACGAACGCCTGCAGCTGCTGCTGCAGCGGCGGCCACGCCAGCTCGAGATCCTGGTCGTTCATGCACCCGATGGCCGCACGGCCGTGATGTTCGCCGAAGCGACGACGTCGCCGATTCCGCGTTCGGGGAACCAGCCATCGACGACTTCGCGCAGTTCGGTCTTCGGTTCGATCCGGATGTCGGTGAAACCAACGTTGGTCAGCATCGTCCGCAAGGCGTCGATCGTCGCCGCGCCGGCGACACAGCCCGTGTAGAGCGCGAAGTCGGCCTTCATGGCCTCGGGGATCGGCCGCAGGGCCACGATGTCCGACACCGCGATGCGCCCGCCCGGCCGCAGCACCCGGAACGTCTCGGCCAGCACGCGGCTCTTGTCCGGCGACAGGTTGATCACGCAATTGGAGATCACGACATCGACCGAGCGATCGGCGACCGGCAGGTTCTCGATCTCGCCGAGCCGGAAGTCGACGTTCTGCCAGTTGCCCTGAGCGCGATTCTGGCGGGCCTTCGCCAGCATCTCCGGCGTCATGTCGACGCCGATCACTCGACCGCTCGGCCCCACCGCCCGCGCCGCCAGGAACGCGTCGAAGCCGGCGCCACTGCCGAGATCGAGCACCGTCTGGCCCAGTTGCAGGCTGGCGATCGCGGTCGGGTTGCCGCACCCCAGTCCGAGGTTGGCACCCGCTGGCACCGCGCCGGTCTGTTCCTGGCTGTAGCCCAGCGCCTGCGCGACTTCATCGGCTGAAACCGGCGCACCGCAACAGCCGGTGGCGGCCGGGGCACAACCACAGCCGCCACTGCTCGAAGCGGCGGCATAGCGCTCGCGGACCGCGGCTCGGATCTGGTCGTTGGCTGCTTGGGAAGTCGGTTCGGTTGGTTGGTTCATGGTTCTGGCCACCAGGACGAGGCAGGCATGAGAAGGACGCATGTGCCGCCATGCGATTCGCACATCGACCCGATCGGCTTGGCCGGCAAGCGGCGATGTCGTTGAATGCCGGCTGCGCCCATGGACCTGAACCGCTACCTGCGCGACGTTCCCGACTTCCCCAAGCCCGGCATCCTGTTCAAGGACATCACGCCGCTGTTGGCCTCGCCGCCGGCGATGACGCATGTGATCGAACGCTTCGCCGCCATCGACTGGGGTCGTGTCGACAAAGTCGCCGCGATCGAGTCGCGCGGGTTCCTGTTCGGTGCGCCGCTGGCGATGAAGCTCGGCAAGGGGTTCGTGCCGATCCGCAAGCCAGGCAAACTGCCCTGGAAGACCAATCGGGTGGAATACGTCCTGGAGTACGGCACCGACGCCGTCGAGATCCATCAGGATGCCATCGCCCGCGGTGAGCGGGTTGTGGTCGTCGACGACCTGCTGGCCACTGGCGGAACAATGGCCGCCGCGGCGCAACTGGTCGAAAGCTGCGGCGGTCAGGTCGCCGGTTGCGCGTTCGTGATCGACCTGGCGTTCCTGGGCGGTCGCAAGCGACTCGGCAGCCACCGTGTGGAAGCGTTGTTGCGTTTTGAATGATCGCAATAATATATCGAATATAGACTTAGGACTTCTCTCAAGATTTTCCACAGAAACTGCTCAACAACTCTACCCGATCGGCCGATCTACTCGGGCCGACCCGCGAGGGTCACGTTCTTTGGTGCTGAGCTCCCACCAAGACGCTTCTCGAAAAGGCAAACCCGGCGAAAGCCGGTGACGCAAAGCCAGAGGGCCTTCGGCCGACGCAAGTCGGCCATGGCAGCCGGTTCCCGAAATGAAGCGACGGCTACAACACGACCGCTGCAGACCCGCCACGACCGTCTGCACACGTAGCGCTGTCATCACCTCCAGAAGAGGACGGGAATCGACCTCGAGGCCAACCGCCGGTTGCCACTCGACGCGTCAGGAGCTGCCTTCGACCACCGCGCAATCGTCGCGCCGGTGTTTCCGCCTTCCCGATCCGCCCGCTGCTTCCTGGAGTCCCGACAATGGCCAAGTCCTCGGTCGCCGTGCGTCCCGCCGTCCGTTCGTCCGCCCCTGCCTCGCGCCTGAAGGCTGTCGAGAGCAAGAAGGCCGCGCCGCCCGCTTCGGGGTCGACGGCCTTGACCGAGGATGAACTGGAGACGATCTGGAAGACCTACAAGCGCACGCGCGACGACAACCTGCGCAACATCCTGATCGAGCACCACATGCCCCTGGTGCGAATGATCGCCGAGCGACTGCTGCAGACGCTGCCGAAGTCGATCGAACTGGACGACCTGGCGTCGGCCGGCACATTCGGCCTGATGGACGCGATCAACGGCTTCGACCTGACACGCGGCATCAAGTTCAAGACCTATTGCACGACCCGCATCCGCGGCTCGATCCTCGACGAGCTGCGGTCGCAGGACTGGGTGCCGCGGCTGGTCCGGCTGAAGGCGCACAAGCTCGAACGCGCGCTGCGGCAGCTCGAGGGCGAGCTCGGCCGTTCGCCCAACCAGGCCGAACTGGCGCACGCGCTCGGCCTGACGCTCGAGGACCTGCAGGCGCATGAGGCCGAAGCCAACGCCAAGACGATCTTCTCGCTGTCGGAGAAGTGGGACGATGGCGACGACGAGAAGGAGATGGAGAAGGTCGAGATCCTGGCCGACAAGAAGTGTGTCGATCCGCTCGACACCATCCAGCAGCGCGATGCGCTGGAGATGATCACGGGCAACCTGACCCGCAAGGAACGCCTGATCATCCTGATGTACTACTACGAGGGCCTGACGATGCGCGAGATCGGCGAGATCATGGAGCTGACCGAGTCGCGCGTCTGCCAGATCCACAGCAACGTGATGGCGCGGCTGAAGGCGCAGCTCGATCGCGTGACGATGCAGAACGGGTGATCGGTTCGGGAAACCCGCCTCGAGTTCCCGGCCTGGACGGTCGAAAACAGCGGCGGTGACTCGCGCATGAGCCAGCTGGTCCAGGTGATGCGTTCGCTGCGGACGATGCCGCCGTTGCCGGGCGTGGCGCAACGCGTGTTGCAGATCGTCCGCGACCCGGACTACTCGATCGACACCCTGGTGTCGGTCGTGCGCACCGATCCGGCGCTGACCACCAGGATCCTCAAGCTGTGCAACAGCTCGCTGTACGGGCTGTCGCAGGAAATCGCCTCGGTTGGCGATGCCGTCGCGTACCTCGGCACCCGCAACCTGGTCAAGCTGGTGCTGATCAGCTGCACGTCGTCGTACTTCAAGCGCGTCGGCGTCAATGGCTACGTCGATCCCGCCGAGCTCTGGAAGCACACGCTGTGCTGCGCCTCGGTCTGCCAGTTCCTCGCCGAACGCTCGGGCTACGAACAGCCGGCGACGGCGTTCACCACGGGCATCCTGCACAACGTCGGCAAGGTGGCGCTGGCGCAAGTCGTCGACGACGTCATCGTCGACGTGCCCGCGCTGCTGGCCGGTGATCCCGGCCTCGGCTACCTGGAGATCGAGCGCAAGGTGGTCGGCCTCGACCACGCCAACGCCGGCGGCATCGTCACCGAATCGTGGAGCCTGCCGACCGAACTGCGGCGCGCGGTGCGCAACCACCACGACCCGGCGCTGATTCGCGGCGACGGCGACCTGACCGCGCTGCTGCACGTCGCCGACCAGATGGTGCTCGGCATGGGCATCGGGGCACCATTCGCCGGGTTGACCTGGACGATCGACCCGACGGCGCTGGACAAGCTGCACCTGACCGACGCCGATCTGGAGGGCGCGCGCACCCACGTCACCGAGGAGCTGGTGCGCTCCGCAGAACTCCTGAATCTGGACACCCTCGACGGCCGATAGGCCATGGTGCACGGGCCGATCCCGTCGCGACCGCACGAGGAAGCCACATGCCCAAGAACGTCCTGATCGTCGACGACTCCGCGACCATGCGGAAGATCATCATGCGCGGCATCCGCCAGGCCGGCATCGAGAACGCAGATTTCAAGGAAGCTGGCGATGGGGTCGAAGGCCTCAAGGCCTGCGAGGCCGAGAAGTTCGACCTGATCCTGTCCGACGTCAACATGCCGAACATGAACGGCCTCGACTTCGTCAAGGCGGTCAAGGAGAAGATGCCGACGCCGCCGCCGATCGTGATGATCACGACCGAAGGCAGCGAAGAGGTCATCAAGGAAGCGATGAGCCGCGGCGCCAAGGGCTACCTGAAGAAGCCGTTCACACCGGACAAGATCCAGGAAGTGATCGGGCCGTTGCTGAAGTAGTCCCACGCCGACCCGGAGAGGGATCGTGATCGCCACACTGGAACCAAAGCTGGTCGCCGGCCTGCAGGCCGCTGCCCGCGAGATCCTGGAGACCATGGTCTTCCTGACCCCCACCCAGGTCAGCGAGGTGCCGTTGACCTGTTCGATGTTGCGGGCCGAGGTCACCGGACTGCTGCCGTTCACCGGAACACGCAGGGGTACGTTCGCGGTGTCGACGACCGAAGTGCTGGCACGCACGATCGCGGCCAAGATGCTGATGATGGAACCCAGTGACCTCGGCAGCTTCCAAGAAGCCGCCGACGGCTTCGGTGAGGTCGTCAACATGATCGGCGGCAACTTCAAGAACGCCTGGGTCGCCGACGGCAACAAGATGGACCTGTCGACGCCTCAGGTCGTCCACAATGGCGGCATCAAGGTCGACTCCGACAAGGCAGGCTCGCTGCGCAGCGGCATCCGCGTCGTGCTGCCAGAAGGCGAACTGCTGATCGGCGTGCACTTCGAAGCCGCAACCTGAACGACGATCGAGGATGGCGACCGCGGTCCTCAAACCTGGCACCGGCAAGGAGCTCAAGCGACTGGTGGCCATGCTGGCCAACTCGGTCGCCGAGACGCTCGGTTCGCTGATCGCCCGCGAACTGCTGGTCAAACCAGCAGAGGTCGAGGTCTGCGACGCCGAGACGATCCTGGGCGCCCTGCAGCGCCCCAATGCCGTGGTCCGCGGCGCGCTCGACAAGGACTACGCCGGAAAAATCCTGTTCACGCTGTTCGAAGTGCAGGATGCCTGCGCGATGTCGGGCCTGCTGATGATGACCCCGGACGAGGTCGTCGAGGAGCGGCGAGCCAAGAACGCCCTCGAAGGCGAGGACCTCGAGGCATTCTCGGAACTGGGCAACGTGCTGTGTTCGGGTCTGGGCAACGTGCTGCGCGAAGCCATCGCCAACATCGACATCCGGTTGCAGGATCACGGCGTGATCAAGCCCGGGCTCGACGCCAACAGCCTGCTCCCGGAAGGGCGGCTGGTGCTATGCAAGCTGAAGGTGAAGGTCGCTGCCTACCCGGAGACGATCGGCGGCTTCCTGGTCGATCTCGCCACCGCCGAAAAGTGGAACAAGGCGCCGTTCGACACCGGTGACGCAGGCGCCGAGGCTCCGGCGCCCGAGAAGGCCTCGGCGCCGCCACCGCCGCCGAAGCCGGACGAGGATTCGCTCGACGACATCCCGGCCGCGCCGATCCGCGGCGTGCTGAACTCCTACCTCGCGCTGCCCGATGCCTGGCGCGTGCTGCGCCGAGCGTGTCGCCGGGTCGGTCTGGAGCTGCGGCGGCATGGCCGCGCGCAGATTCCGAATCCCGCGGCGCACAAGAACGAGTTCGTCGTGCTCGATGTGCCACCCGGCGAAGAGCGGCGGTTCGATTGGTGCCGGCGCATCAAGGAATTCTCGCCGACGACGAAGGTCGTGCTGTTGCTGCATCGGCCGTCGCGGGTGCGGGTCACGCAGGCGTTCCTGTCGCAGGCGGATGCGATCCTGGGTCTGCCGATCGAGGAAGCGCCGTTGTCGCAGAAGTTGACTTCGCTGCTCGGGTGAGAAGCCGGAGAGCAGTTGCTCCTCCGCGGCGGAAAGGTTCAGGATCCGGCTGCCTTGGTGTTCCCGCCCTGGCCGTCGCCGCGACCCGTACGGAAGCGCTGCACCTCAGCCAGTGTCCGCTCGGCCGCCTCGGCGATCAACCGCAACGCCAGGGTCGCCGAGGGCAGACCACCATCCATCCGCGCGACTTCCGCCTGCAGCTGGATGGTCGCCAACAGGTTGTTCACGCGGTGCAAGAGATCGTCGAGTGGAGTCTTCGCCATGTGCCGGACCGACTGTAGCCCGCCCTTGCTGCTGCTTCACACCACAGCACGCGCGTAGAACCACGCGACAAAGCGCCTGCCGCTCCCGTCGCCTGACCACAACCGGTTGTGGTTTCGCACTTGGCAACGGTCTTGCTACCAGCGGGTGCGATGAAATGGAACCCACGCTGGCTGCTCCTGCCTCCGGTTGCTGCGCTGCTGATCGTCCTCGGACCGATGGCGATGCAGAGCGGCGGCACCACGCCAACGACCCCGGCCGCGAACACCCAACCGGTCAGGACGACGACCGAGGGCCCTGGCACGCAGCAGCCGGTCAACCGCGTGCCGACCCCTCCGCGCATGCCGGATCTTTGGCAGGTCGTCAGCACGCTGCTCGGTCTGCTGGTCCTGGGCGGCGTCGGCATCCTGACCGTGCGCCGGCTCCGTCAGGGTCCGCGCGCCGGGACGGCCGCGATCCTGCATCTGCGCCAGTCGCTGCGCCTGGGCGCGCGGCAGGCCGTTCATGTCGTCGAGTTCGACGATCGGCTGCTGCTGCTCGGCGAAGGCGAACGCGGTTTGCAGCTGCTGCACTCCGGCCGACTGCCCGAACCGGCTGCTGACGAAGCCGAAGTCGCGGCGCGCAACGTCGGCGCCACCATCGACACCGACGACGAAGGCGCAACGCCGAGGGACCTGGTCATTCCGCGACCGGTCACGCCGCCCGCCGGACGCCAGCCATCGCCGCCGACGATCACACGCGGCGCCCGGGCCGCTGCCACACGAACCGGCGCCCTCTCCGACTTCCGCGCCCTGCTGCAGAAGGCGGGCAAGGCATGAGTCGTATCCTGCTGGTGCTGCTCGCCCTGCTGTTCGCCGCCGTGCCCGGGCGGGCGCAGAACGGCAATCAGATCGGCCCGCCGGTGCCGCCGGCCGCCGATCCGGTCGCTGCCTCGCAGGGCCCAGGACTGACGCTCAGCCTGCGCGGCGGCGATGGCGGCGAGAACCTCGGCTCGGCCCTCGAGATCGTGCTGCTGATGACGCTGCTGACGATGGCGCCAGCGATCCTGATGACGATGACGTGCTTCACCCGCATCGTCGTCGTGCTGTCGTTCCTGAAGCGGGCGATGTCGATGCAGGACTTGCCGCCGGCACTGATCACCACCGGCTTCGCGCTGTTCATGACGCTGTTCGTCATGAAGCCGGTGATCGATGACGTCTACGACCAGGCCTACGTGCCGTACGTCGAACAGAAGATGGACTGGAAGGAGGCGGCCGGTATCGCCACCGCGCGGATGAATGCCTGGATGCTGGCGCAGACCCGCGAGGAGGACATCGGCCTGATCGTTGAACTGAGCCGTTCGCCGCGGCCCGCGACCGCGGCGGACACGCCGTTCCACGTCACCGTGCCGGCGTTCGTGCTGTCAGAGATCAAGACCGCGTTCCAGATGGGCTTCGTGCTGTTCCTGCCGTTCGTGGTGATCGACCTGGTGATCAGTTCGATCCTGGTGTCGATGGGCATGTTCTCGCTGCCGCCGGTGGTCGTCTCGACGCCGCTGAAGCTGCTGCTGTTCATCCTGGTCGGCGGCTGGGATCTCGTCGTCGTGTCGCTGGCCGAAAGTTTCGCCGCGTGAATTGACCATGGACCAGAACGCATTGCTCGACCTCGGCAAGACCACGCTGATGACCGCGCTGGCGATCGTCACCCCGGCGCTGATCGTCGGGATGACCGTCGGCCTGCTGGTGTCGTTCTTCCAGACGATCACCTCGTTGCAGGAACAGACCCTGACCATCGTGCCCAAGATGCTGGCGGTGGTGGCGACGTTGCTGCTGCTGATGCCGTGGATCCTTGGCACGCTGAAGGAGTTCACCGTCTCGCTGTTCGAGAACCTCGCCGCCTATGGCAAGGCCGGCTGATCGTGGATCTGCAGTGGTACGAAGGCGTGGCGACGTCGCTGTTCCTGCACCAGTTGCGGGCCGGCGCGTTCTTCGCCGTCGTGCCGTTGTTCGGCCGGCAGCGCGATTCGTTCTGGCTGCGGCTGATCCTTGCGGTCGCGATGGGCTCGGTGTTCTGGTGGGTCGGCGATCAGCACGTCGAGCTGCCCGGTAACCTGCTGGCGCTCGGTGTGATGGGGGTCCGCGAAGGCATCATCGGCATCGCGCTCGGCTTCGCGCTCTACACGATGACCGCGATGCTGATCGCCGCCGGCGAGATCATCAGTTCCGAGATGGGGTTCTCGATGGCCCGCACAATGAATCCCGAGAGCGGCGTCGACGCCACGGTGGTGTCGCAGCTGTTCCAGGTGATCGGCTTCCTGCTGATCCTGCAGCTCGACCTGCATCACGAAGCGCTGCGCGTGCTCGGCGACACGTTTCAAGCCTGTCCGGTGGGCGAGCCATTCGCGCTGGAACCGATCTGGCTCGGCCTGCGCACGCTGATGACCGGCTGCCTGGTCCTGGCGCTGCAATACTCGTTTCCGGTGCTGGGCACCATGTTGCTGCTGACCGTGGCCCTGGTGCTGCTCGGTCGCGCGGTGCCGGCCATCAACCTGATGGAGTTCGGCTTCGCCGTGCGCGTGTTGCTCGCGCTGCTGGCCTCGGCCTGGTTCATGACCGCCGGCGCGCCGTTCCTGGCCGCGGCGTTCGCCTCCCTGCTGGAAGGTGCTCGCGGGATGTTCGTGCCCTGAACTGAGCCATGGCGATCTTCGACGACGATTCTGGCAAGACCGAGAAGCCGACCCCGGGCCGGCTGGCCGAGGTCCGTGACCGCGGCGACACGCCGATGTCGCGCGAACTGCTGTCGGCGGCGTTGCTGCTGGTCGCCGCCCTGGCGATGGCGGTGTTCGGCGGCTGGCTGATGGATGGCCTGTCGGCGACCATGCAGTACGGACTCAACGTCGACCTGCGCGATCACCCGATCGCCGGCGCCGACGTCAGCGGCGCGTGCCGCGAGATCCTGGCGGTGCTGGCGGTCATCGCCGCGCCGGTGCTGTTGATCATGGGCCTCCTGGTGCTGACCGCATTCGTCGGCGCCTATCTGCAGATCGGGCTGCAGGTCAGCAAGGAGGTGCTCGGCTTCAAACTCGACCGCGTCAACCCGCTGGCCAACTGGAAGCGCGTGTTCAATGTAATGGCGATCGGCCGCACGGTGTTCGCCGCGGTCAAGCTCGCGGTGCTGGTCGCCGTGCTGTGGCTCGTACTCGGCGATCGCTGGCAGGTGCTGATGCAGTTGCACGAACGCCCGTTCGCCGCCGCAGTCGCGACCGTGGCCGACCTCGCCTTCCAGATCACCATCTGGGTCGCGGTCGTGGTGTTCGTGGTTTCGGCCGCCGACTGGTTCTGGCAACGCTTCCAGTTCGAGAAGCGCAACATGATGAGCCGGCAGGAGGTCGAGGACGAAAGAAAGCGCAGCGAAGGCGATCCGTTCGTCAAAGGCCGGCTGCGACAGGCGCGCATGGAACTGCTGCGGCAACGGATGATGGACACGGTGCCGAAGGCCGATGTCGTGATCACCAATCCGACGCACTTCTCGGTGGCGATCCGCTACGACCGGACCAAGAACTCGGCCCCCGAAGTGGTCGCCAAGGGCGTCGACGACCTGGCGCTGCGCATCCGCGAACTGGCGAAGCAGCACGACGTGCCGCTGATGGAGGATCCGCCGCTGGCCCGAGCGCTGTATCGCGCCTGCAAGGTCGGTCAGGAGATCCCGGAGAAGTTCTACCAGGCGGTCGCGACCGTGCTGAGCCACGTCTACCGGTTGAACGGCAAGGTCGCATGAACGGAGCGCTGAACCATGGCTGAACTCAGCCCGAAGGCAGTCGGCCGCAACAACCTGCTGGCGCTGTTCTTCATCGGCGTGCTGGCGGTGATGCTGGTGCCGCTGCCGCCGATCCTGCTCGATGCGCTGCTGTGCGTGAACATCACGACCAGCCTGCTCATCGTGATGGCGGTGCTCAATGCCGGTCGGCCGACCGACTTCAGCACCTTCCCGAGCGTGCTGCTGTTCTCGGCGCTGTTCCGCCTGGCGCTCAATGTCGCGTCGACGCGTCTGGTGCTGCTCGAAGGGCAGGCCGGCGCCGTCATCAAGACGTTCGGCGAGTTCGTCGTCGGCGGCAGTCCGCTGGTCGGCATCATCGTGTTCCTGATCCTGTTGATCATCCAGTTCGTGGTGATCACCAAGGGCCAGAACCGCATCAGCGAAGTCGCCGCACGCTTCACGTTGGACGCGATGCCCGGCAAGCAGATGTCGATCGACGCCGACCTCAACGCCGGCCTGATCACTGCGGAGGAAGCCAAGGCGCGACGGCGCGCGCTGACCAGCGAAGCCGAGTTCTATGGGGCGATGGACGGCGCCGGCAAGTTCGTCCGCGGCGATGCCGTCGCCGGCCTCCTGATCACCGGGATCAACATCGCCGGCGGACTGATCATGGGCATGGTCTACCGCGGGCAGGGTTTCGGTGACGCGCTGCAGCAGTACACGATCCTGACCATCGGCGATGGCCTGGTCGCACAGATCCCGGCACTGCTGGTGTCGACGGCATCCGGTGTGCTGGTCACCAAGGGTGCCAGCGAAGCCGGCCTCGGCAACGAGATGGGCGATCAGATGTTCGGCAGCGGTCGCGGCCTGCGCGCGGTCGCCGCGATCCTGGTCGCGCTGTCGTTGCTGCCCGGTATGCCGACCGGCCTGATCTGGGTCATCGCGTTCTCGCTGCTGGTGGTCAGTCGCCAGGGCGACGCCGCCAAGGCCAAGGCCGCGGCCGACGCGAAGGAGAAGGATGCGCCGACCGGCGAAGCGGCGCAGGCCCCGATCGAAGAACTGCTCGGCGTCGATCGCCTTGGCATCGAGATCGGTTACCGGCTGATCAGCCTGGTCGAAGTCGGCAAGCACGGCGGCCTGCTCGAGCACATCCGGTCGGTGCGGCGGCAGTTCGCGCAGAGCCTCGGCATCGTTGTGCCGCCGATCCGCGTGCGCGACAACGTGCAGCTCGATCCCAATGCCTATCGCGTGCTGCTCGGCGGCCAGGAGATCGCCCGCGGCGAACTACGGGCCGGCTACTACCTCGCCATGGATCCCAGTGGCACCGCGCAGCCGATCGCCGGCATCGAGACCGTCGAACCCGCATTCGGCCTGGCCGCGCGCTGGATCACCGAGAACGACAAGGAACGCGCCGAGATGCTCGGCTACACCGTCATCGATGCGCCGTCGGTGCTGATCACGCACCTGACCGAAGTGCTGAAGAAGACCGCCGGCGAACTGTTGTCGCGCGACGACGTGAAGTCGCTGGTCGACAACCTCGAGAAGTCCGCTCCCGCCGTGATCAAGGAACTGATCCCGACGCAACTGACGCTCGGCCAGGTGCAGCGCATCCTCGCCGCCCTGCTGAAGGAAGGCGTGCCGATCCGCAATCTGCAGACGATCCTCGAAGGCCTCGCCGACGGCTGCGGCGAGAGCAAGGACCCGCGCCATCTGACCGAACAGGTCCGTTCGCGCATCGCCCGGACGATCGTCGAGCCACACCTCGATGCCGCCGGCACGTTGCACGCCGCGTTCCTGGATCCCGATCTCGAACGCAATCTCGCCGAAGCGTTCACCGGCAACGATGGTCTGGCGGCGCTGCAGCCCGGTTTCCTCGGTCGCTTCGTCGATTCGACGGCCACCGCCCTCGCCGCGATGGCCCGTCAGGGTCGCGATCCGGTGCTGGTGACCCGCGCCAACCTGCGGCCCTACCTCGCCGAAGCGATCGCCGGCGTGATCCCCGATGCTGCCGTCCTGAGCTATCAGGAGACCGCAGCCGCCAAGAAGGTCGAGAGTGTGCAACGCATCGCCGTGGCGTCCTGACCGAGAGCATCCCCCATGTTGTTGAAACGGTTCGAAGCCAAGACCCTCCCCGAAGC
Organism: Planctomycetota bacterium; assembly: GCA_016713175.1. Lineage (GTDB taxonomy): Bacteria > Planctomycetota > UBA1135 > UBA1135 > UBA2386 > JADJPQ01. Next base: position 317,327 of record JADJPQ010000009.1, on the reverse strand, counting down.
GCTCGCGCGCGTCCGATCCGAGATCGGCGAACACGCACTGGTCGTCGAGACCAAGGCCTGGCGCGATGGCGTCCTCGTCGTCGCCGCCCGCCCGGACACCGCGGTGCCGCGCACGCCGCCGGTCGCCGTTCCCGGCCTGTCGAAATGGACGCGCGGCTTCCAACCGTTCGCCGACAAGGCGCGTGACTTCGGTCTCTCCGACCGGATCCTGCACGCCGTCGAGAACGCACTGCTCGGCACCAAGATCAGCCTGTCGCGGCCCGGCGATCCGGCGCTGCCGGCGCTGGCGACGCGCGTGCTGGCTGCGCTGATCCGCACCGACGGCGATCTCGACAGCGACCCCGTGGCACCCAACTGGCGCACGGTCGCGCTGGTCGGCCCGACTGGTGTCGGCAAGACCACGACCCTGGCCAAGCTTGCCGGCCGCGCCCATGCCGCCGGCCAACGGCTGGCGATCGTCACGCTCGACACCTGGCGCGTCGCCGCCGTCGAGCAGCTGCGCGCATTCGCCGATGCGCTCGACGTGCCCCTCGATGTCGCGTTCACGCCGCAGGATCTGCGTCGCCTGCTGCAGCAGCACGCCGACAAAGACCGGGTGTTCATCGACACGACCGGCCGCAGCCCCGCCGATCGCGATGCATTGACCGCATTGGGCGGCACGCTGCACGGTCGCGGCATCACCTCGCTGCTGTGCCTTGGAGCCGGCACGCGGCGGCGCGACACCGAAGTGATCCTGCAGGCCTACGAACCGCTCGGCATCGGCGGCATCTGTCTGACCAAGTGGGACGAGACGGTCGTTCCCGGCGAAGCGCTGTCGCTCGCCGTCGAACGCGGCCTGCCGTTGACCCACCTGACCGTGGGCCAGCAGGTACCCGGCGACATCGTGCCGGCCGATCCGCAGGCAATCGCCGCCGCCGCCTTCGACCTCGAACCCGCCCGTTCTCACGCATGAACTCCACGCCTTCGAGTCAGCAGGCCGATTCCCTGCGCCACCAGGCCGCGCTCCGTCCGGGCGCGCCCAAGGTCGCGATCGCCGGCGCCAAGGGCGGCGTCGGCAAGACGACGCTCGCCGTCAATCTCGCGTTGCTGCTCGCCCGCTCCGGCCATCGCACGCTGCTGGTCGATCTCGATCCGGGTTGCGGCGATGTCGATGTGCACCTGCGGTTGCCCGCCCTGTTCACGCTCGAAGACGCCGTACTCGCCGCCTGCACGCTCGAACAGGCCCTCGTCGACGGCCCTGGCGGCATCAAGATCCTCACGGGTCGTTCGGGTTCGACGCGACTCGCGAACGGTGACCAGGCATTCCTCCTCCGCGCACTCGATCTCGTCGACGAAGCGGCGCGCGCCTTCGATGTCGTGATCTGCGACACCGGCGCCGGCATCGGTCCGGCGGTGCTGGGCACGCTCGACCGGGCGGACCTGATCCTGTCGGTCACGACGCCCGATCCCGCTTCGGTCACCGACGCCTATGCGTTGTGCAAGCTGCTGCGTCAGCGCGGCCGACCTGCCCCGCGGCTCGTCGTCAATCGCGTCCGCTCCCGCGACGAAGCGCTGCGCACCGCCGGCAAGCTGACCACGGTGGCACAGAAGTTCCTCGGCACCGAGGTGCCACTCGCGGGCTGGGTGCAACAGGACGGACTGCTCGAACTCGCGGTCGCCGAACAACGACCGTTCGCGCTGCATGGCCAGGGCCCGGTCCTCGACGACTTGCGCGGGCTCTGCGCCCACGTGCTGTCGGCGCTGCCGCCCGTCGCGCGGCGCGGTGCCCTACGAGCGCCGAGTCGGCCGTTGGCACTGCGGCCGACGACCGGCGCACCCGCCTGAACAGAAGCGACTCAACTCGTCGCCGGCACGCAACCGATAAACCCGCTGGCAACGGGACATGGAGTCAGGCAACGGAAGCCAGGAGCTGTCGCGACTCGCCACCGCATACGTGGTGAGTGTGGCATTCGCCACCACGTTCCTGTTGGCGTCGTTCCAGGGCGTCGATGGCGGCACCGCGCTGCTGCGCGGCGTGATCGTCGGCGTCTGCGCGCTGATCCTTGGCCGCATGCTGGCGGCGCCGGTGGTCGATGTCGTGCTCGCCGCGATGGCGCGCGACGAAGCCAAGAAGCAGCAGGAGAAACCGAAGGAGGATGACGCGTGAAGGGTGCCACGCGCCTGTCCCGGAGCACGGCCGAACGCGATCGGCTGATCGAACAGTACCTGCCGCTGGTGCGCTACGTCGTCGCCCGCCTGCCGGTCACGATGCCGGCGACCCTCGATCGCGACGACTTCTTCTCGGTCGGCGTGGTCGGTCTGATGCACGCCGCCGCCACCTGGGACCCCGCCCGCGGCGCGTCGTTCAAGACCTTCGCCTACACCGCGATCCGGGGCGCGATCCTCGACGAAGTGCGCAAGCACGACCCGGTGCCGCGCAACCGCCGCGACCGGTTGCGCAAGCTCGAGAAGACCAGTTCGGCGTTGTCCGCGCACCTCGACCGCGAGCCGACGCTCGACGAACTCGCCGAGGCGATGGGCATCTCGCGCCAGGAGCTCGACGATGATCTGCAGGCACTGCACACGTCGCGGACGCTGTCGCTCGACGACTCGGGCAGCAGCGACGACGACGGTCCCACCTCCCTCGCCGGCCAGGTCCCTTCGACCATCCTCGACCCGGGAACGCACGCCGACGACCGCGAGCGGATCGAACGCCTGACCAAGGCGATCGCCGAGCTGCCCGAGACCGACCGCAACGTGGTCGTGCTCTACTACCACGAGCAACTGTTCTTGAAGGAGATCGGCGAGGTCCTTGGCGTCACCGAGTCGCGCATCAGCCAGATCCTGACGCGCGCGGTCGAACGCCTCCGGTTGAAGATGCGGGAGGACGAGTAGATGGACCCGCTCCGGATCCCGTCGCTGCCGACCACCGCCGCGGTGGCCCGGACCAACGAACGGCAGGCCGGCGCGCGCCGCGGTGATCCCGAGGCCTTCCGGCGCGCGATGCAACAGCAGCAGGACGACACTGCACCTCCAGACGAACAGGCGCCGCCGCCGCGCGCCGTTCGCCCGATGCCGCGGACACTTCAGCGCCAGGCCCTGTCCGGTCGAAAGGACGCACAGAACCCGCCCCTGCACGTCGACGTGATCGCGTGACCGGCGCGGGAATCCCCGCCCATGGAACGTCCCGCATCCCCGACCAGCAAAGGTGTCTTGCGCAAGGACAGCGTCCGCATGCTGCCGCAGGCAGCGCTGATCGACTGCGCCAGCGGCGGCGCGTTTGCCGGCACGATCGCGGTGGTGCCGCTGATGGATGGCGAACGGATCGCCGGTTTCGAGATCCGCTGCGGCTGCGGTGCGTCGGCGGTGGTCGAGTGTGTCTACCAGACGGAGTCCAAGTCATGAACGTCGTGCGCGGTGCGACTCTCCTGTTGTCGGTCCTGCTGTTGTCCGCGTGTCGGTCCGCCGACGGGTTGTTGTACCAACCCAAACCCGACGATCGGCTCGACGGCTACGAGGGCAGCCTGGCGGAAGCCGGGGTCAACACCGAAATGGACTGGGGTCCCAAGCAGGATCTGCTGCTCAGCGAGTTCAAGACGTTGAAGGAAGACCACGTTCGGCTGCGCCGCCAGCTTGATCAATCGCAGGCCGAGAACCAGAACCTGAAGACGCAACTCGACAACGAGGGATCGTCGCTCGACAAGGAGAAGCGGGCGCGGGCGCAGTACGAAGCCGAGGTCAACAAGCTGCTGGCCGAACGCAATGAACTGCGGGCGCGGATCCTCAGCCTGTCGATCGAGAAAGCGAAGCTCGAACAGATGACGCTGGTCAGCAAGATCCAGGAGATGCAGCGTTCGCTCGAAGATCTGGCGCCGACGACCGGAACCGTCGAAGCGGCGGCACCGCCGAACGGAGGCCGGCAATGACCACGCGGGCGCTGCTGGCCCTGTTCGCGCTCGGGCTGTGCGGCTGCCAGCTCGAACGGGCGCCAGAGCGACGTTCGATCAATTCCTATCTGGCCGACGAACGCGATCTGGCCAACGTCCGCCGGATCATGATCTTGCCGTTCACGTCAGAGGACGGCGTGCTCGCCGACCGCGAACGGATCCGCGATTCGTTCGTCAACGAACTGCAGAAACTGCGCCGGTTCGAGATCGTGCCGCTGCCTGAACGCGCGGATGAGGATGACACGCTGAACGCGTCGTTGCGGCGCGGCAAGCTGTCGACCGATGCGTTCGTCAAGCTGTGCAATCGCTACAACCTGGATGGGGTCTACGTCGGCAACATCACGGCGTGGCGGCCGTACCTGCCGCCGCATCTGGGGCTGCGGACGCAGTTGTTGTCGGTGCATTCGGGGTCGACGGTGTGGGCGGTGGATGCGATGTATGACTCGTCGGATCGGGCGACGGTCAGTGATTTGCGGCATTACCACGAGCGGGTGTCGGCGGCGGATGGGACGCTGCATGGGTGGGAGATGAACACGTTGGCGCCGACGAAGTTCGCCAGTTATGTGGCGTATCGGTTCGTCGGGACGTGGGTCGAGGACTGATCCGGCTGTGTTGCGCTGTTCGGAATCTGATTCGTCGCACACGGTGGTCCCGATCGCGCACCGGTAGCTGTCAACGCAAATGAGACCGAAGGCTCCGAGTGTCGGATGGAGCCTGAGCAGTCCGGGCCGCGGTGTGCATCTTGTGTTTCATAGGACAACCGAATGATCCGCGAGTCTGCGGGCAACCCAGCCCGCCTTGACTCATCCGACCAGAGTTGCCGGCAGCACCGCCACCGCATCCGCCGAACGTTCCCCCGACAACGCCAGCACCCAGAAACACCCATCCACACCCAGTGGCTCTGGCGGCAACATCGCCGAAACCAGCAGACAATCCCGCAACCCACCCACCAGCTCCGGCGGCACCGGCAGCGACGACGTCGGCCCCATCTCGTGATAGAGCTCCCACGCCAGCGCCGCCTGCGCCGGCGGTAACGTCCGCCGGTCCTGCCGCTTCAGGGCATTGATCTTCTGTGCGCCAGCCGCCAGCGCCTCCGGCCGCGCCTTCGGATCGAACGACACCAGCACCGAGCCCGGCAACCAGTCTTCGTTGTCGTCGTCGAAGAACCGGTCGTTTGCCTGCACGATCGCCCCGAGGACCACCAACCCCTTGCGGCGCAGCCGCACCTGGGTCCGCTCCCGCGGCGAACGCACCATCTTCCACCCGAAGCGGAACAACAACACAGGCAGCACCAGCACCGCCGACCACACCATCTCGGCCGGCGGTGGCCCGGGATCGTCCGGTTTGACCGCCAGCGCCATGGTGGTGACCTGGATCGCCAGCCCGATGATCGCCGGGAACTGCAGCATCCAGACGATCTCGGCCCACGGCGCACCGCCGCCGCCCGAATCGAGCGCTTTTTCGAGCTTGCTCGCCCGCTCGAGTTCATCCAAACGCTGGCGGATCTCGAGCGGGTTCATGCGGAGGGCGCCAAAGGAAAGTCCTCGCACAGATCGTCGACACCGGATCCCCACAGACTGCTCTGCAGCACCCGCGAATGACCGGCTTGCCGTTCCTGCGGATCGGCAAACACGAACAGCAGACGCGAACTCAGCACGCCGCCGGGCAGCAGATTGGGGCTGACGCGCAGCCGCGCCAATTCGAGGTTCTGGCCGAGTTCGGCCGGCACCTGGATCCGACTGCCATCGGCCTTCTTGGCAGCGATGGCACCGCGAACCGACTGCAAGAACGCCTCCGGGCCGCCGGTGCCCGCGAGCATCGTGCGCAGCCGTGTCGCCGCCGCATCGAGGCGCTGCAGGCCATCGACCGACTTCACGTCGAATGCGACCAGCGCCCAGACGCCGCGCAGCAGTTCGTTGTCGGGTTCGGTCGCTTCCGGCTCGTAGGCGATCACGATGCCCGGAACGAGGACGGCGCGTTCGAACAGCTGCAGGGTTCGCCGCGACGGCGGCCCGATCACCAGCCACGCGCGCAAGAACGCCGCGCCAGCCAGCGCCGCGATCACCCACAGCACCGGTCCGCGCGTGAAGCCGGCGACGATCAGGGCCAGCGCAATCAGCGCAAAGCCGGCAAACCGGGCATAGAGCGCCTGCAGCGGCGCCCCCGGACTGCCAAATCCCGACGGCACACCGCCAAACCAATGCCAGATCCGATGGTCGCGGACGACCTGCAATCGGGCCCGCTGCTCTTGCAGCAGGGCTTGCACGGCATCGGCGTCGGCCAACCGGACCGACGACAACGCCGGCCCCAGGTGTTCGGCCGTGGCCACGGTCAGCCCAACGCCTTCAGCGCATCCTGCACGAGCTTGCCATCGGCAAGTCCCTTGTAGCGCGCCAACCACTCCTTCATGAACCGCCCGGTGTCCTTCGGCCCGCCGTAGCCGATCTCCGCCGCGACCGCCCGGACCTTGTCCAGGATCTCCGCCGCCGACATCTGCTTGGGCATGTAGCCGGTGATCACCTCGATCTCGAACTGCTCCTTGGCGACCACGTCCGCCCGCCCCGCCGCCGTCGCCTGCGCGACCGAATCCGAACGCGTCTTCAGCGCCTTCTGCAGGATCGCGACCTCGTCTGCATCCGGCAGCGAGTCGACCTGCGTGTCGATCGCCTTCTTCTTCAGGTCGGAAATGACCATCCGGATCACCTCCAACCGCGGCTTGTCACCGCTCTTCATCGCGGCCTTCATGTCCGCCTGCAACTTGTCGAGATGGGTTCCCATGATCACTCCTTCTTGCCGTTGGCTTCCGGTTCGTCCTTCGGGATCCGCGCGACCGACACCAGCTTGTCGCCGTCGTTGAGGCCGATGCAGCGCACGCCTTGCGTGTTGCGACCGAACACCGAGATGCCATCCACGCGCGTGCGGACGATCTGCCCGTCCTTGGTGATCATCATCACCTCGTCGTCGTCCTTGACCGCGAGCAGGTTGACGACCTTGCCGTTCCGGTCGCTGGTGCGGATGTCGATGATGCCCTTGCCGCCGCGGCCCTGGGCGCGGTACTCCTCGACCGGCGTCCGCTTGCCGTAGCCGCTCTCGCACACGGTCAGCAGCGTGCCCGAACCGTCGGTGACGACCATGTCGCAGACCTCGTCGCCGGCCTCGAGCTTGATGCCCCAGACGCCGACCGCCGAACGGCCCATCGCGCGCACTTCCGCTTCCTCGAAGCGGATCGACATGCCATCGCGGGTGCCGAGGATGATGCTCTGGCCGGCCTTGCACAGGTTGACGCCGACGAGGCGATCGCCCTCTTCGAGACCGACGGCGATGATGCCGCCCGAACGGGGCCGGCTGTACTGTTCGAGCGCCGTCTTCTTGATCAGCCCCTTGGCGGTGGCGGTCACCAGGAAGCGTTCGTCGAACGACTCGACGCGCAGGATCGCGGTGATCTTCTCGCCTTCCTGCGTCTCGACGACATTGGCCAGCGCGCGGCCCTTGGCGGTGCGGCCCAGCGCCGGCAGTTCGTAGACCTTCTTCCAGTAGCAGCGCCCGCGATCGGTGAAGAACAACAGGAAGTCGTGCGTGCTGGCGACGAACAGGTTGGCGAGGAAATCGCCTTCCTTGGTCTCGGCGCCGCTGACGCCCTTGCCGCCGCGGCCCTGCGTCCGGTACTGATCGAGCGCCGTGCGCTTGATGTAGCCCTGGTGCGTGACGGTGACCGCCATCATCTCGACCGGGATCAGGTCCTCGGCGATGAAGTTGGAGACCTCTTCGTCGGAGATCACCGTCCGGCGGTCGTCGCCGTACAGCTTGACCATCTCGGCGAGGTCCTGCTTGATCAGGCCGATCAGCACCGAACGGTCATTGAGGATCGTGTTGAGGTAGGTGATTTCGGCGACGACCTCGGCATGTTCGGCTTCGAGTTTGGTGATCTCGAGGCCGGTCAGCCGCGCCAGCCGCATGTCCAGGATCGCGCGCGCCTGGATGTCGGACAGCGAGAACCGCGCCATCAACTGCTGGCGCGCGTCCTCGACGTTGGCCGACCGTTTGATGATCTCGACGACCTGATCGATGTTGCGGACGGCGATCAGCAGGCCGTCCAATACGTGCAGTCGTTCTTGTGCCTTGCGCAGCCGGAAGCGCGTGCGCCGCGTGATCACGTCGATCCGGTGATCGCGGTGGCACTCCAGCATCTGCTTGAAGTTGAGCGTGCGCGGCCGGTTGTCCAGGATCGCCAGGTTGATGATCGAGAACGTGCTCTGCAGCGGCGACAGCTTGAACAGCTGGTTGACCGTGACGGTCTCGTCCTCGACGCCCTTCTTCAGTTCGACGACGAGCCGCAGGCCGACGCGGTCGTTGGACTCGTCATTGGCGTCGGCGATCGAGTCGATCTGGTCGCTCTTCACCAGCGTCTCGATGCGCTCGAGGATCGTGCCGATCTTGACCTGGAACGGCACTTCGGTGAACACCAGCAGCTTGCGGCCTTTTTTCTCCTCGACGTGGTACTTGGCGCGCACCGACACCGAACCGCGACCGGTGGCGTAGGCATTGCGGATGCCGCTGCGGCCCATGATCGTGCCGCCGGTCGGGAAGTCCGGGCCGGGCACCAGTTCGAGCAGTTCGTCGATCGTGATCTCGGGCTTGTCGAGCAGCTTGCCGATCGCGGCGGCGACCTCGCGCAGGTTGTGCGGCGGCAGGCTCGCGGCCATGCCGACGGCGATGCCGGTCGAGCCGTTGCAGATCAGGTTGGGGAACCGCGCCGGCAGCACGACCGGCTGCATCAGCGTGTTGTCGTAGTTGGGGACGAGGTCGACGGTCTCCTCGTCGCGGTTCTCCAGCAGGTGCGTCGCCGGCCAGCCAAGCCGTGCTTCGGTGTAACGCATCGCCGCCGGTGGGCTGCCGTCGATGGCGCCGAAGTTGCCCTGCGAATCGACCAGCGGGTAGCGCGTCGAGAACCACTGCGCCATGCCGACCAGCGTCGGATAGACGACCGACTCGCCGTGCGGGTGGTAGTTGCCGGACGTGTCACCGCAGATCTTGGCGCACTTTCGGTGCTTGGCGCGCGGCCCCAAGTTGAGGTCGTCCATCGCCACCAGCACGCGGCGCTGGCTCGGCTTCAGGCCGTCGCGGGCGTCCGGCAGAGCGCGACTCAGGATCACGCTCATCGAGTAGTTCAGGTAACTCTCGCGCATCTCCCGCTCGAGCAGGAGATCGGTGATGCGGCCGCCGGAAGCGGGCGGTTGCTTGTCGGTCATGAGCTTGGGTCTGCGGGCCGGGTGCGGTCGAAAACGGCCATTCTCGGAGTCCGGACGGCAGCCTTCAACAATGCTCCGCGGGTGCTATCGTGGCGGGCCGGCGGACGCCGCAAGTCAAGTCCCGCGGCGCGCCAGGAGCCCACTTTGTTCGACAAGAGCGTCATTCTGATCGTCGTCTCCCGCGAGATCCTCGAAGGCACGGTCGTGGACCGCAACGCCGCGTTCATCGCCAACCGGATCGACGACGTCGGTTATCGGGTCCGCACCATCCAGGTGGTCGACCGCGTCGAGAGCGAGATGGTCGCCGCGCTGATCTGCGCCCTCGAACAGAAGCCTGCGTTCGTGCTGATGACCGGCGGCATGGGACCGAACTGGGACGACAACGCCCGCAACATCACCGGCAAGGCCACCGGGCTGCCACTGATCGACGACGGCAAGGCACTCGAGTTCGTGCGTTCCTCCTACCGGAGGATGCATGCCAAGGGCCTGATCGACGATCCCGAACTGACCGAAGAGCGGGCGCGGATGGCACGCGTGCCCAAGGGCTCGATCTGCCACGAGAACCCGATCGGCACCGCGCCGGCCGTCCAGTTGCGCCATGGCGCGACTACGATCTTCCTGCTGCCCGGCGTGCCGGCGGAGATGCAGCGGCTGTTCACTTTGCACGTGATGCCGGCGATGGTCGCCGAGGGCCCGAACACGGTCCGCAGCGAACGGCAGGTCGACTACCACGGCCACGATGAATCGGCGATCAGCAAGGCGCTCGGTGAGATCGTCAAGGCGCATCCGCACGTGTCGTTCCGGACCCGCGTGCAGGGCACCGAAGAGGGCCGCACGATCCGGATCACGCTGGTGTCCGAGAACGAGGATGCGGTGGCGCTGTCCGAACTGCTCGACCGCGCCGAGGCCGGACTGCGCGATGCGCTGGGCATCGAGGTGCATGGCCGACCGACCGACGCCGGCCGGATCGGCGATTGACGCGGCGGGCGGGCAGCGCGGATTCGCCGTTCGCCGCCCGGCTGTTGGCGTGGTTCGACGCCCATCGTCGCGATCTGCCGTGGCGCAAGACTTCGGATCCGTGGGCGATCTGGGTCAGCGAAGTGATGCTGCAACAAACGCGCGTCGAGGCGGTTCGCGATGCCTGGTCGCGCTTCCTGCAACGCTACCCGCGGCCGGCCGACTTCGCCACCGCCGGCGACGACGAGCTGCAAGCTGCCTGGCGGGGGCTTGGCTACTACCGTCGGGCGCGGCTGTTGCGCGAGGGTGCCAGGCAGTGCTTGGCGGTGCATGGTGGTGCGGTGCCGGCCGAGGTCGCGCAGCTCGGCGCACTGCCGGGCATCGGCGACTACACGCGCGGCGCGATCGCGTCGATCGCGTTCGGCCAGCGCGAAGTGGCAATCGACGGCAACGTCGATCGGGTGTTGGCGCGCCACCGCGGGCTGAGCAACTGTGTCCGCGCGGCGGCGACGCGGAAGGCAATCCGCGAACAGGTCGCAGCTTGGCAGCCGGCGGCAAGGCCAGGTGACTTCAACCAGGCACTGATGGAACTCGGGGCGGTGATCTGCACGCCCAAACGCGCCGAGTGCGACCGCTGTCCGGTGGCCGCCGACTGCGTCGCGCAGAATCAGGGGCGACAGCTGTTGCTGCCGGTGCTGCCGCCGCGCCCTGCGCCGGTCGACGTGCAGGCCAGGGCAATCGTCGCGTTCGCCGGTCCGGCGGTGCTCGGCCACCGCCTGCCGGAAGGCGGCATCAATGGCGGCCAGATCGACCTGCCCGGTCCGGGTGCGCTGGTGGACTGCGCGATCGGCGACCTGACCCCGGCGCTGCAGCAGCGATTCGGCTGCGCCGCGGAAGTGCAATCGGCGGTCGCGGTGATCCGCCACGCGATCACGCGTCATCGGATCACCCTGCACGTGCACCCGGCTATCGTGCGCAGGCGCGGCCGGCTGCAGCCGTTCGCCCCGCATGACCCCGACGTGCCATGGACGACGACCGCCAGGAAGGCGTTCTCGCGGCTGGCGCTGCCAGGTGCCGGCAGCGCCGCGGAAGACCGATGAACGCCGCCGCCCAGATAGCTATGGTGGGCGCTGATCCAAGAACGTGAACGCAGAGGCAACGAGGTACCGACGATGGGACTGATGTCCGGCAAGAAGGTGGTGATCTTCGGCGTCGCCAACAAGCGATCGATCGCCTGGGGCATCGCCCAGGCGCTGCAGCGGGAAGGCGCTCAGCTGGCGCTCAACTACCAGAACGAACGGATGGAAGGCTCGGTGCGCAAGCTGGCCGCCGATCTGCCGGCGGACACGTTCCTGGGTGCCTGCGACGTGACCGTCGCGGGGGACATCGACCGCTTCTATGACCGGCTCGGTCGCGAGTTCGGGCCGATCGACGGCATGGTCCACTGCATCGCGTTCGCCAAGCACGAAGAGCTCGGCGGCAACTTCGTCAACACCAGCTGGGAGGGCTACCAGCTCGCGCAGCAGGTTTCGGCCTGGTCCCTGGTCGGCCTGGCCAAGGGCGCGGCGCCGCTGATGGAGGGACGGCAGGGCGCGATGGTGTGCCTGAGCTACTACGGCGCCGAGAAAGTGGTTCCCAACTACAACGTGATGGGCGTCGCCAAAGCGGCGCTCGAGTGCAGCACCCGGTACCTGGCGAACGATCTCGGCCCGCGCGGCATCCGCGTCAACGCGATCTCGGCCGGCCCGATCAAGACGGTGTCGGCGATGGGTGTCGCCGACTTCAGTTCGCTGCTCGACAACATGGCGCAGAAGTCGCCGCTGCGGCGCAACGTCGATCAGGGCGATGTCGGCAATGCCGCGTTGTTCCTGCTGTCGCCGCTCGCCGCCGGGGTCACCGGCCAGACGCTCTACGTCGACGCCGGCTACAGCATCATGGGCGCCTGACCGACGCCGACGCTCACTGGCCGGCGGTCGCCCCGACCGCCTCGGCGAGGCGCTGCCGCTCCTGCTTGCCAAGACCACCGCGCCGGGCATCGATCGCGAGCGCCCGTTCGCGAAGCGAGCGCGCCCGCTGCTGCACGGCGGCATCCACCGTCGGCCCCGCGGTCAGCGCTGTCGCGAGGTTGATCAGGCTGCCGAGATGCTCGCCATGCCGCTGCAGGGCCTGCTCGTAAGCGGCGATCGCGGCTTCCCGATCGCGAACTGCCTCGAGGACCACGCCCAGCCGAAACAGCGGTTCGGGATCGTCCGCGAACCGGCTCGAGGCATCCCGCAGCCGCTGCGCTGCTTTGTGCCAGAGCGCCGCGCGATCTTCGGTCCGGCGTTGTTCACCAGCGCGTTCGGCCGCGTGCGCCAGCGCCGTCGCGACCGCGTAGTGCGCATCGCGATCGCCGGGCGCAAGCTCGGCGCAGCGGGCGAACGCCTTGGCCGCCGACTCAGCAACCGAACGCGCGTTCGCCGCTGCGGCCGGATCGACCACTGCCATCGCGACCCGCAGTTCGCACATGCCGATCCGGAACCACGTCGTCGCGTCTTCGCGCTGGCCGACCACATTGCGCAAGTGCGGCAACGCCGCGCGTTCCTCGCCGAGTTCGTAGCGCCACTCGCCGGCAAGTGCGTACAGCGGTGCCGAGTCGTCGAGCGGTGCGTCCGGGTGCGCCAGCAACCACGCTTCGAGTGCCGCGGCCGCTGCGGAAAGGTGCCCGGATGCCGCGAGGAACTGGGCGCGGAGACGCATGACGGTCGCATCGGCCGGCGCCAGCCGCATCGCGAGCTGCGTGTCGCCGTCGGCTCGATGCAGCGTGTACGGATCCGCCGGCACCATCGCACTTGCCTGGTGTCGACGAACCATGCCGCGTACCGCGTATCCCCGCGCACACGCCGGATCGATTCTCAACGCTGCGGCCGCAAACTCACCGGCAACCTCGAACCTACGTAGTTCCAACGCATGCAGAGCCTCCCCCACGTTCCGCTCGACGGCCGCGCGTTCGTCGCCGGTCACTTGCCGCGCCGGCGGCAGCACCGCCGCCAGGTCTTCCGGCCGGGGCGAGACGCCGGTGCAGCCGGCCAGGAACGCCACACCGAGAAGCGCGCAGCCACGCGCAGTTCGAGCCATGGCAGCAATCATGGTCTTCTCCGGCCCTCCGTCCAAGCTACGCTGCGCACATGGGTCGCATAGCCGCCGACGTCACCTGGCTGATCGGGCGCACGCCGCTGGTCGAACTGGCCCGGCTGTCGCCGCCTGGAACCCGGGTATTGGCCAAGCTGGAAGGGGACAACCCATCCGGCTCCAACAAGGACCGCGCCGCGCTCGGGATGATCCAGGACGCCGAACGCTGCGGCCTCTTGCAACAGGGCGGCACGATCGTCGAATGCAGCGGTGGTGACCTCGGCGTCGCGATCGCGATGGTCGGGCGCCGGCGCGGCTATCGGGTCGTGCTGACGATGCCAGAATGGCTGCCGCAGAACCGCAGCAACATCCTGCGCGCGCTCGGCGCCGAGGTCGTGCAGACACCCGCCGTCGAAGGCATGCGCGGCGCGATGGCCCGAGCCGAGCAGATCGCCCGCCAGACCCCCGGGGCCCTGTGCCTGCAGGCGTTCACCAACCGCGCCAACAGCCGGCAGCATGCCGACACCACGGCGCGTGAGATCTGGGAAGACACTGACGGCCAAGTGCAGATCGTGGTCTGCCCCGTGGGCACCGGCGGCACGGCCGGTGGTTGTTGCCAGTTCTTCGAGGAGCGCGACGTCGCCGTCGTCGGTGTCGAGCCCGCCGGCAGCCGGGTGTTGTCCGGCAACATGCCCGGGGCACACGACATCCCGGGGATCGGTGCCGGGTTCGTCCCTGAGATCCTCGATGCCAGGGCCCTGACGGAGGTTGTCGCCGTCGAGGATCAGGAAGCCGCGCTGGGAGTACGCGTTCTCGCGCGTGACGAGGCGATCCTGGTCGGACCAGCCAGTGGCGCGGTCATCGCCGCCGCCGTCAGCATCGCGCGGCGACCGGCATCGAACGGCAAGATGATCGTGGCGATCCTGCCCGATCGAGGCGAGCGCTACCTCGATCACCGCGCCTTCCAGCCGGAAGCCTGATCGGGACTCGACGTGGCCGTGGGAAGGCAGTCGACGTATCCTGCGTGTCTCCATGGACGGCGCGCGACTCAAACAGGCGACCGAAGACCTGCTCAGGCGCGTGGACGGCTTGCGCCAGACGGTGTGTTCCCAACTGATCGGCCAGGAAGCGCTCGTCGACGATCTCTTGGTCGGCTTGCTTGCGGGCGGGCACATCCTGCTGGAAGGCCTGCCGGGCCTTGGCAAGACCCTGCTGGTCCGGCTACTCGGTCGCGGACTCGGCCTCGACTGGTCCCGCATCCAGTTCACCCCCGACCTGATGCCGAGCGATGTGACCGGTACCTTGGTCGTCGACGAACGCGACGGCCACCGCTCGTTCCGTTTCCAGCAGGGCCCGATTTTCGCTGGATTGGTGCTCGCCGACGAGATCAATCGGGCGACCCCCAAGACCCAATCGGCGTTGCTGGAGGCGATGCAGGAGGGGTCGGTCACCGTCGCCGGCACATCGCATCGCCTACCGGTGCCGTTTCACGTGGTAGCCACGCAGAATCCGATCGAGCTGGAGGGCACCTACCCGCTGCCGGAAGCCCAACTCGACCGGTTCCTGTTCAAGCTCGAAGTGAAGACGCCGTCGGTTGACGCGATGGTCCGGATCCTCGAAGCCACCACCGGCCAACCGTCGCCTGAGATCCGACCGATGCTGACCGCGGCCGAGCTGCTGTCGCTGCAGCTGTTGGTACGCCAGGTCCTGTGCGCGTCCCACCTCGTCCGGTTTGTCGCCGAGCTCGTGCACGCGACCCACCCGGATGGATCCGATGTCGACGAACGAACGAAGCGATTCGTTCGTTATGGCGCAAGTGCGCGTGCGGGACAGGCAGTCGTGTTGGCTGCGAAGGCCAGGGCCCTGTTGTCAGGTCGGGCCGCTGTCACCCAGCAAGATGTCGAAGCCTCCGTAGTTGCGGCCCTGCGACATCGCGTTCTACTTGCGTTCGAGGCCGATGCCGAGGGCATCCAGGTGGCCAATCTGGTGGATGGCTGGGTCCAGCGGGCTCATCGACTCGCCAAGCGTTAACGCAACTAGCCGGTCGCCAGCAGCTTCGGTTCCCTTTCGGTCGGACCAGCCTGTTTGCCGACCAACCGAACTCTGTGCCACGCAGAAAAAAAATGCACTAGCTTGGAAAGTTCTACGCTCTTGTGCGTCTACTACTGTGCATGGGACGAGCGGTCCTGACCGCCCGCGTCTCAGTTCGCCAGGTGACCCGTAAGCCTGCTCCGCCCGCGATCGCAACCGGACCCGCAAGGGTTGGGAAGCGGTAACGAGCGACAAGGCGACCGGGAAGCCGAACGAGAAGCCTCTGCAGGGAGGCGAGACGCACGAGAGGGCACTTGGCGGTCAGGACCCTAGCTGTGGCCGGCGATCCTGGGAGAGGGTCGCCGGCCGCTCTTTTTTGGCAACACCGCTTCTAGTCCGGCGCCTGGATCTTGTCCAGTGGTTGTCGCTTCCTTGCCCGGAATTTCGCTCTTGTTTTCTACCCTGTTGCAGCCGACACCAGCGCTCTTCTGGTCGATCCACTCGTCGATGACTCTTGAGCCAGACTTCCTGCACCGGGCTGACAACGCCATGGTCCAGGTTCTGGGCGTGCTGGACGCCTTCGATCCCGACGAAATCGAAGCCGACCTGTCGAGCGGCGTGCTGAAGATCCGGTTCGGCGACGGCAAAGTCTGCGTGATGAATCGGCAGACCGCCGCCCAGCAGATCTGGCTGGCAGAAGGAGCGTCGGCTTGGCATTTCGCCTGGGATCAGGCTACGGGCGGCTGGCTGGACACAAAGGGACGCGGTGATTTGCGGCGGGTGCTGTCCGAGGTTCTCAGCCGCCGACTGCGCCGTCAGATCGCCATCTGATCGACCCCGCTTCGGCGTCGGAACCGCGATCTCACCGCACCCACTGCCGGAGATCACGATTTCAGGCACTCTGGCGCTCGGTCTGTTCCTGGCGCAGCGGAAATGCCAACGAGAACCGGGTGCCTTGCTCTGAGCTGCTCTCCAGTTGGATGGCACCACTGCTCGCACGCATGAACCGCGTCACCGCCGCGAGGCCCAGGCCCGTTCCTTGACCGGGAGGTTTCGTCGTGAAGTAGGGGTCGAAGATGCGGCTCTGGATCTCGGGCGGAATGCCTGTGCCACTGTCGCTGACCTCGACTCGCGCGCAGCCACCATCCGCGGCCGTTGCCACGACGATGCGTCCCCCGTGGGGCATGGCCTGGCGAGCGTTGATGACCAGATTCCATAGCGCGTGCTCGAGCCCACGGGGATTCAGGAAGGCTGGCAGGGACTGCGGCGACCGCCGATGTTCCAGCGCAATGGACGAGGGCATCACCAGGTGCGCCTGCGCGCAGAACTGTTCGACCACTTCGCCAAGATCGACCGGCTCAGCCCGGCCTTCGTCCGTGTGGGCGAGGGTCATCAATTGATCCAGCAGCGGCCGCGAGTCCTCGAGGGTGCGCCCGATCGCCAACAGACGCTGGTTGCGTTCGCCGTCATCTCCGCTGATTCCGAACGCCACGTGACCGCCCAGGATCTGGAACGTGTTGCGCAGCTGGTGCGACACCATGCCGGCCAGATCGCCGACGGTCTCGACCCGCATCGCATGTCGCAGCAGCCGTTCGCGATAGCGCAGGGCACGCCGCGAATCGTAGTTTGCCAGTCGCTGTGCCTCCGCCGCCAGCAACGCCGCCAGCAGCAGTTTGTGCAGCATCGCCCCCGCCAGCGCGGAAGCGAGTGTCACCGCAGCGAGGCTCAGCGTGTGCGTCCACAGATCCGGCGCTAGCACGCTCGACAGCGCATCTTGCGGCGCCGCGAACCCGGCGGCGAGCATTGCGGCGACGACCAGGAGCGTCGCCGACAGACCCGGGACGACGCCAAGGCTGCACGTCGCCATCAGGGCGAGGAACGGCTGCATGTACCAGGCCGGGCAGAATGCGCCCCGCGGCCAGGTGGCGAGCATCGACAGCAGGAACAGGGCGGTGAACAGAGCCTTGCCCGCAGCCTGAATCCGTTCCTGCCGAGCGCATGACCAGGCCAGCACATAGAACGGGGTGGCCGCGAGGGAAGGCAGCGCGCCTGACCACGGCAGTTCCGCGTTCCACCAGCCGTCCGGCAACCACAACAAGGCGAAAACCCCGTAGGCACCGCCGACAACCGCGAGCAACGAAGCGGTCAACCGCACGGACGACGCCAGGCTGGACACCAGCGGCAGTCCGGTGGTCGACAAGAAGTCGAACAACGACCTCTGGGAGACGCGAGGTGGGACGCGCACCGGGCAGCCATTCTAGTCGTCCGCAAGGGTGTTCAACAACCCATGCCAGCAAGACTTCATGCAGTCACGTGGTGGGGCGCAACTCGCCTTCCTCCGGTGGTACCGTCACCGAGATCGGTGTCGCCGTCACCGGGTGCGTGAACGCGAGTCGCCAGGAGTGCAGCAGGTAACGCGACCGCGCCGTGCCGCTGCGAGCGCGGTAGCCGTACTTTCGGTCGCCGACCAGCGGACAACCGAGCGCCGCAAGGTGGGCGCGGATCTGGTTGCGCTTGCCGGTGTGCAGGCGGCACTCGACCAACACCCCCGCGCGTCGCCGATCGAGTGCGCGGTACTCGGTGATCGCCAGTTCGCCGCCATGAGGCACCACCCGCATGACCCCGTCATCCTCCTGGAGGCGCGCTTCGATGCGCCCCGCCGCCGGCGACGGCATGGACGCCACCAGAGCCAGGTAGACACGCTCGATCCGATGCTCTCGGAACAATGTCTCGAGGCCGGCCCGACCGACATCGGTGATCGCCACCACCAGCGCACCGGTGGTGTCCTGGTCGAGCCGGTGCACGGCCTGGACTGGCAAGCCAGTCTCTCCGCGCAGCCGATCGATCAGATTGACCCCCGGTCGCCCCGGCGCAGGCACGGTGAGCAGACCGGCGGGCTTGGCGACGATCAGCAGGTGGTCGTCCGTGTGGACGATGGGAATCGGGGCCGCCACGCCGGACAGGATACCGGCAGACGACGCCTACTGCAGCCGCAGCTTGTACTGCTGGATCTTCCGATACAGCGTCGCCCGGCCGATCGCGAGCAGCTGCGCGGCACGCCGGACATTTCCCTTGGTGGCGCGCAGTGCGCGAGACAGCAGTCGTTGTTCTTCCTCGTCGAACGGTCGGATCGCGTCCTCGCCGATCTCCCCGCTGTCGTCGGCGGCTTCCTGGGTGGGGGCCGCCCGGCGTGCGCGGGGTTCACCATCGGCGTCCAGTCCGGTCGACGGACCGAGCAGGTGCACGCGATCGATCGGACCGCCGCCGGCCAGCGCGTGAGCCCGGCGAATGACGTTCTCGAGCTGCGCGACATTGCCCGGCCATGGCAGGCTCTCCAACAGGATCAACGCGGTGGCGGTGAACCCGGCCGGGCGTTGCCCGCCGCGAGGCGCGCAGCTGTCGAGAATCGCGCTGGCGATCACGCCAACGTCTTCAGGTCGCTCGCGCAACGACGGCACCACGATCGGCAGGGCGTGCAAGCGGTAGTAGAGATCCTCGCGGAATGCGCCGCGAGCGACCATTTCCGGCAGGTGCGCCGATGTGGTCGCGATCACGCGCGCGATCTGATCCGGTGAACCGGACGGCGGACGTTCCTTCAGGTGGCGCACGACAAGTGCCTGAGCCGGCTGCGGCAACTGACCGATGTCCTCGATCACCAGCGTGGAGCCCCGGGCCTGCTCGATCGCTGCGGCCATCCCGTCGGCGTCCGCGGACCCGCCGTCGACCACGACCAGCGCCCGGTGCCCGCGGCGACTCTTGCAGTGCAGGATCCGCGCCACCAGCGACTTGCCAGCGCCTGCCGGTCCCTCGATCAGCACCGTCGCATCACTGTCCGCGGCACGTCGCATGACGCCCTGCAGCCGCCGCACGGCCGGACTGCGGCCGACCAGGGCCCCGCCGTCGCGCATGCCTTCCGTCAGCCGTTCCAGCTCGGCCAACCGCAAGTCACGCTGGTGGACTTCGATCGCAAGATGGACCAGGGGCGCCAGCAACTCGATGCCGGCGCCACGCGACACGACACCGAAGCCTCCGTCGTCCTGGCCGTGGCGTGGTTCGTCGGTGACCACCAGGGTCGGCCATTCCGGCCGTGCGGTCATCGCTTTGGCCACCGCCTGGTCGATCAACAGCAGATCGGGCGCCGCAGCCTGCGCCGCCTGCGCCGCGGTCGCGACGTCGGGGAACTCGAAGACCTCGTGCCCCAGCCGCCCGAGATTCTCCACGATCGCCGTCAAGTTGCCGGCGCTCGCCACGACGTGGACCCGGGCCCGATTGGCCACCTGGTTCACCCTTCCGACTGCCAGTGCTGTGGTCATGCCTCTCCCATTCCTGGATCGGCAAATCGGCATGCTGCGGTGAAGCTCCGCGGCAGGGTGGGTTGCAACCCGTGACGGCACCGGGATCATGGCGCCAGAGGAATCCCCACGATGCACGTTCGACTTTTCGTGCTGATGCTGGGCCTGGCCGCGCTGCCAGCCCAGGAACCCGCCAAGCTGACCAACTTCGCGTTCTCCTGTCGCACACTCGGTGGCCAGGCGATCACCCAGGACACGTTCAAGGACAACGTACTGATCGTCGACCTGTGGGGCACCTGGTGTCCGCCATGCCGGGCAGCGATCCCGAAACTCGTCGACCTGTACGAGCGCTACAAGCACCACGGCGTCGAGATCATGGGGTTCAACTACCAGGCCGATGGCGGTGGCGAGGCGGTCGAGACCGTGCGCGAGTTCGCTGTCGGCAACCGCATCACCTACTCGCTGGCGATCGGGGAAGCGGCGGTGCGCGATCAGGTGCCCGGCTTCAGCGGTTACCCGACGCTGCTGCTGTTCAAGAAGGGGCTCGTGCACGACGAGACCCGGGTGGGCTTCCAGGACGGTGACGAGGACCAGATCGAAGGCTGGATCCGCAAGGCACTCGAACTCGACAAGCCGGACACGACCCAGAAACAGCGCGACGATGACAAAGAAAAGGCTGCGGTCGCCAAGGAACAGGTTCCGGACGGCAAGATCTTCATGCCGGGGAACGGCGACACCGGCTTCGACTTCGAGACCGAGGACCTCGACGGCAAGCCGGTGGCGTTCAAAGCGATGCGTGGCAAGCCGGTGTTGCTCGCGCTGACCACGACCTGGGATCAGGAGGCGGGACGGACCGCGGCCCTGCTGGAGGGTCTGCGCAAGGACCACGCAGGCCTGCAGATCGTCGCTGCCTGCATGGAACGCACACGAGATCCCGGCAAGCGTCGCGAAGCGCTCACGGCGTTTCGCAGCGAACAGAAGATCGGCTACACGTTGTTCGCGGCCGATCTGGCGTTCAGCAGCAAGGTGCACCTGTTCGCGGCGCTGCCGACACTGCTGTTGTTCGATGCCGAGGGCAAGCTGATCGCTCGCGAGAGCGGGCTTTCGGAGGAGACCGCCGGCCGCCTACGGCAACGGTTGCAGGCGCCGGGCCAAGGCAAGTAGTCCCCGCGGTTCACATGTCGCTGAGCCGGCGCGCCAGTTCGTCGAAGTCGACACTCTCGACTTCGCCCTTGGCGATCGGCGTCATCCGCTTGAACTTCCGATACTCGTCGATGCTCGACAGTTCGACGTAGTCGCGCGCGGTCATCTTGGCGCGATCACCGTTGGCGGAACGGTTGGTCAGCGAACGCGTGGCCGTGGCGCCGGTCCGCTCGAGGGTCTGCTTGGCGCGGTGGCAGATGGACAGGGTGTTCTCGAGGTTGCTGCGGATCTTCAGCAGCCGCTCCTCGTTCGCACCCGGCAAATCCATGCTCTTCGAGATCTTGGAGATCGCCACCTCGAGGACCGCGATCAGGCAGTTCAGCTTGGTCGTCAGTCGCGCGCGGTATTCCGCGGAACCAAGGGCCTCGGGCTGGTTGGACTTGTCGTTGTTGGATTCCATCGTCTCGGTGTTCGGGTTGGTGCCAACCAGGAGCACCACGCGTGCCAGGTTCCGTGGCAACCGCGGCTGCGAAGTGAACCGCCGGTGCGATGGGATCCCCGAGCCGCTTGGAGGCCCGAGGTCGACCTCGGTCGACGACGGTCGTCGCAAGATCGCGACGCCAACCGTCCTTGGCGCCGGACTTGGTCGCAAGCAAGCGACCACGAGCATGGGGCAGGTCAAGCGGCAGTTGCGGGTGGACGGCGCCAGCACCTGACGTCGGGGACCGTCATACGCCGGTGACTGCCTGCTGGGCGATCCGGAGCGCAACGTCGTTCAGTCGCACCAGACTGCCGTTGCCGGCGATCCGGACCATTACGCTGTTCCGCTGGAACAGATACACGCGCAGGCTCGAATCCTCGTACCGCGCGATCGCCATCTCACGGTCGGAACGGATCGGACCGCTAGCCTTGGTCGTCGGGCGGGCGGTCCCGACCGGCAGGCCGGCGAACGGATCGGCGACGCCGGGACTCTGCAGCACGAAGAACTCATCGATGCCATCGGTGTAGCCGAGTACCATCGTCTGTTGTCCATTCGCCGGATCCGCGGTGACTTGCGCCAGGTACAGAGAATACTCGGGCATCACCTGGTCGATCGCCGGAACCAGCAACCCCGACCCGACCCCGCGGGCTTGCGGCGCGGTCATCGCGACCCTGGCCGCCTCGGCCGTACTGAACCTGGAGACGGCCAGCACCGGCGTCCACCAGCTGGCCTGAGGTGAAGTCGTCAGACTCAACTGACGAACGTCGATTTCACCCAACAACCGACCACGTGGATCGATCTGCGCCTGGTAGACCGGCAATGCGGACTGTTCGTCGAGTGCCAGTACCCAACTCGCCTTGTCCCGCGAGTTCGGGGCGATCACCACCCACCAAACCGGTTGGCCACCCCGCATCGAGCGACCGAAGTGGTTCATCGAGTAGTGAATGCGCGCAGCCCGGAGATCACGGACCCGGAAGCCGCCGTGTTCGTGCAGCAGCGAACCGTTCGTCGCGTAGGTAGCACTCCATTGACCGGTCGCCTGCGGCGAGGGCGCCGTTCCCTCCACGCTGATGAAGTCGATGTCGAAGCGCGGCTGCGTCGGATCGCCGTTGCAGGTCAGATCCTCGATGACGCCGACCATGGTGTCGTCGGGTTGCAAGAACCGGCGCACCTGCCGGACCCGGAACGGCGTCCCTTGCATGACGCGCTGCAGCAGATCCAACGTGATGTCGGATGCCTGCTGGATGGCCGGCGCCTGCTCCGTTGCCGCCACGACCGGAGCCTGACCGACACCGACTGGAGCCATGGCCACCCCAGCCAGCAAGCCCGACAAGATCGGGACAATCGCGGATTTGGCTCGCGGACTCAGCATGGAACGGGTGGACGGGGAGGATAACGGACGATCAGCGCAGGTTCGACCGCAGCACGGACACCGGCATGATAGCGATGTCCGGCGCGACGGTCATGTCCTCAAAGACGATTGCCACCTGCACTTGGGTTCCCTGGCGATCGAGAACCAGCAGGCCAAACACCAAGGCTGCAGCACCGGCGACTCCCGCCAGCCACAGACGGCGCATCGGCCACAGCTGCCCGGCAACCTGGCGGTTCACTTCATGACGAACCCTGGGCCAAAGCTGCGCCGGGGCTGGAACCGGTGTCGCCAGAAGACGCCGGCACAACTCGGTCGCCGGCACTGATTCGGTCGTTGGGGCCGGCGTTTGCACCAGAACCGTCGCCAATGTCCGCCCAAGCGGCGCCCGTTCGGCCTCCGCAACGAGGCGGTCGACGACGGCCTCAAAGCCAGCCGGACCCAGCAGGGCATCCGGAATCGGCGGTCGTTGGCGCAGCCAGCCCGCCAACCTGCACGCGGCCTGCCATCGGGCCGCGCAGCTCACGCAGATCCGGGCGTGCCCAGGCATCTCCAGCGCGACGAGGCTCTCCGGCAGCTCGGCCAGAATGCGCCGACACTCCGGGGACATATCCGGACGAACGGAACTCATGCAGCACCGCCTTCCACGTTACCACCGGTCAAATCAGCTGCCGCGCCCAGGTCGAGCTGCGGGAAGTGTTCACGGACGACGTTTTCGAGAGCGAGGTGGGCGCGCGCCAGACGCGACTTCACGGTCCCGAGCGACAACCCGAGCGTGGCAGCAAGCTGTTCGTAGCTCATTTCCTCCAGGTAACGCAGCGCCAGGATGCTGCTGAGCTTTGGGCTCAGCATCCGGATCGCGTGCTGCACCTGGTCGGCGAGCTCAATCGTGGCGGCCGCCTCCAGGGGTCCGGCCGCCAGGTCCTCCGGATCGAGTCCATGTTCGTCGACCGATTCCGCAACGCGGGTCCGGACCCGTTCGCGACGGCGATGATCGATGCTGCAATTGACCACGATCCGAAACAACCAGGTGCTGAAGAGAGCGTCCGAGCGGAACCCGTCCAACTTGCGGAAGATCAGCCCGAACGCCTCCTGGACGACGTCCATGGCGTCGGCGGATGAACCGGTGACTCGCAGCGCGATCGAATAGGCGCGGTCCCGATAACGCGTGTACAGAGCCTCGAAAGCCACCTCGAAACCGTCCGACTCGGGGTGACGGCAGGCGGCGACCAGTTCGGCATCCGGATCTCGAACCAGTTCCACGTGGTGATCGACGTCCGCAGGGCCTTGGCGGGTTCCCTGGATCTGCAACCGATGGCGACTCTCGCGTGTTCAGCCGCCGCCAGTGATGGTGCCCAGACCGCCAGGGACGATGAACACCCAGCCTTCGGTGTCCGCGCACGCCTGACCGCATTCCAGGTCGTTGCAGTCGACACAATCCGCGTCGTCGACTTCGAAGGCGATTCCGCCCGGAGTCACGCTCACCGGTCTGAGGCTCAGGACGCAGACCTTGTTGGGGTCGGACCCCGGCTCGGATGGTGACGGTGCCAACGTCTGGACGGCGAAGCGATCGTCCCAAGGCACCAGAGTCGCAGTCGTGCCGTTCAGGTCGAACAACTTCACGCCATGCCGCACCGTACGAGTGCCGAAACCAGCCTCAGCAACGATCGTGCACGGCAACAGCAGGTTCAGTGTCGCGGACGAGACCAACGGCACCGACACCGACACCAGCTCGCCTTCGGTCGGCACCGAACGAGACCGGAACACGACACCACCGCTCGCCAGTGAGTCGAGCGGAATCTGCAGTCCAGGAGCCAAACCGAACTCGATCCAGGATCGGAACGACGTCATCGACGACGGCTGATCGACGAACCGGAACAACAGGTGCAGCCAGGTCTCGTCACCCAAAAGGGGTGAACTCGAGCTGGTGACGATGATCCGCATCTCGTGGTCCGCCGGCCGCGGCGCACCGACAGCCCGCGGTGAACCGCGTTGCACGACCTCGACAAAGTCACCGACCCCATCACCGTCGGTGTCCGGGCGCAGCGCGTCGGTCAGCACCGCCCATTCGATGTCGTCTGGCAGGAAATCGAAGTCGCTGTCCCGGAAAGCTTCTGGGGGGTCCGCCTCCAGGACTTGACCGCGCGGCGAACCCAGCTGGCTGCAAAATGCGCCAGCGAGGCAGGCAGCGACCAGAACCGTGACCGCTCGTTGCGACATGGGAAAACAGATGCCTCGGTGAATAGGCACACCGTTGGTCCAGGTTTCAAGGACCACACCGCATATCCAACCGTGGGAACGGGCAAACGACAACCCCCCGCGGTGCCAAGTTGTGAAGTCCGGCCGATGCGGGACGCCGGGTTGCCGTAGCGTGTCGCCAACAACCGCAAGAACGGGTTGTGTTCGCTCGGTCGCATCGATAAGAACGTCTCCCCAGGCTGCGCCCGTAGCTCAGCTGGATAGAGCGGCGGCCTCCGGAGCCGCAGGTCAGAGGTTCGAATCCTCTCGGGCGTGCCATCCAAGACCTTGGAACCACTCAGCTTCAGGCTGGACCTCCGAGCTCCCGAACGGCGACGGATCCTGGTCACGCTCGAATGCGGCCGGGATACCTTGGTTGCCGGTCTTGCCGATGGCGAGGCGACCTTGTTCCTGCCAACCTGGACCCCAGGCAGCTATCTGATCCGCGAGTATGCGCGCCATCTGAGTGCAGTGACCGCCGCCGACGCGCACACCGGCGTCGCGATTCCGTGTCAGAAGGTGAGCAAGAACCGGTTCCGATTGACGCTGCCAGGACAAGTCCGCCGCATCCGCGTCACCTACCAGGTCTACGCCCACGAACTGTCGGTCCGGACCGCGGACGTAACGCCAGAACATGCGTACTGGAACCACGCCTGCGTCCTGCTCTGGCCGCTCGGCCAACGCGACTGCAAGGCCAGGATCACGCTGCTGTTGCCAGCCGGCTGGCAACTCGCGACGAGCCTGTCGCGGATCGACGGCCCGGCCGCCCATCGCGACGAGATCGTGTTGTCGGCGAACGACCTCGATCACGCCATGGATTCGCCGTGCCTGGCTGGAGTCTTCACCAGGCTCGACTGGCTGCTGCGCGGCGTTCCGCACAGCGTGATCCTCGAGGGCCTGAACGGGGTGTGCGCGCCGGCGTCATTCCTCGACGACCTGACCGCAATCCTCGAGCGTGCCAGTGACGTGTTCGGCGGCCAATTGCCGTACGCAAGCTACCAGTTCCACTGCTTGTTCACCGAGAGTGGCCACGGCGGCCTCGAGCACGCCGATTCGACGACGCTGTTGGCCGCGCGCACGGCGATGCGGCCAGGCAAGGGATACCAACAGTTCCTGTCGCTGTGCGCCCACGAGTTCTTCCACGTCTGGAACGTGAAGCGGATGCGACCGCGCGAGTTGTGGGACTACGACTACGAAGTCGAGAACTACACGCCGATGCTGTGGCTCGCCGAAGGCTTCACGGCGTACTACGACGACCTGCTGTGTCTGCGCGCCGGCGTGATCTCGCGCAGTGATTACCTGGCCTTGCTGGCCAAGAGCATCGGCACCGTGTTCGGTTCGATGGGCCGCTTCAAGCAGTCGCTGGCAGATTCGAGTTTCGATGCCTGGATCCGGCTGTATCGCCCCGACGAGAACACGCGCAACTCGACGCAGAATTACTACGTCAACGGCTCGATCGCCGCGCTGGTTCTCGACCTGATGATACGCCAGGCCACCGACGGCGGTGCGAGCCTCGACGACGCCCTGCGCATCCTGTACCGGACGACGTTCCTTGCCGGGCGTGGCTACACTCATGCCGATGTCGTGGCGGCGTTGTCCGAAGCCGCTCGTCGCGACATGGCAACCACGGTCGATTCGCTGGTTCGGGGCAGTCTGGACCCGGAACTGCGACCGTTGTTGCTGTCGTTCGGCATCGAATTGACGAACCGCGACCGCGACCGGCCGTACCTTGGGCTCGCCTTCGCCGACGACTCGACGAGGATCAGTTTCGTCAACGACGATGGACCCGCTCTTGCCGCCGGGCTGGCGCCCGGCGACGAGATTCTCGGCTTGGATGGGATTCGCGTTCAGTCCGCTTCCTGGTCCGAGGTGTTTGGCACGATCGCCGCGGTGGGCAGGAGCCTCCGCGTCCTGATCGCGTCGCGTGGTCGAATCCTCGAGCGTGTGGTCACGCCAACCGAACCACCAGTCGGCACGATCGGGCTCGAGGTTCTCGATGCGGCGCCCGAACCTGCCGTGCGGTTGCGACGGCAATGGTTGGACTGGCCGGATCGCAGTTCTCGCAAGTCGGCGCCGGGTCCCGGCCCATCGCCGGTGACGTTACCCGGCAGCGGGGAGCAGCCTACGAGCGGCACGAGACCGGAATGAATCCTTCAGACCAACCGCGCGTGTGATCCATCACAGAACGGTGGGGTCTTGGTGCAGGCACAGGCACACCAGATCACCGTCGTGGTCGCGTCGAAGACGACCTTGAGTGGTGTGGCCGGAGTCCCGCGATGCGTTCCGTCGCAGTAAGGAAACGACTGGCTCCGCTGGCACCGGCACCACGCGTACTTGCCGGGATTGCAGCAGGTCACGAACGGCCCTTTCTGCACACGGCCTGGCGGCGGCAGCGGTTGTGGAGGTTCGTGCGGCTCATCCATCGGCCCACGTCTACCTGGTTCAGGGTTGCCTGGTTCAGGGTCAGCGGAAGCGGCGGATGACACCGCGGACGACACCGCGGACCTGCACCTCCGCGGTGAAGATCGGCTCCATCGCGGCATTCGCGGGTTGCAGCCGGATCAGGCCATTGCGCTCGCGGTAGAACCGCTTCAGCGTGGCCTCCTCGTCGGCCAGGATCGCAACGACGATGTCGCCATCGCGCGCTGTCTCACAGCGCTCGACCACGACCAGATCACCATCGTCGATGTGGTCCTCGATCATCGACTTGCCGCGAACCCGCAACAGGTAGATGTTGTCGCCGGTCGGAACCAGGTCATACAGGCTGAGATCCTCACGACCCTCCACGGCTTCGATCGGGCGACCTGCCGCGATCATGCCCACCAACGGCAACGTCGGCATCCCAGCCGTGCGCGGCTCGGCGACCGCATCCGGGTCGAGCAGGATCGCGACAGCGCGAGCCTTGGCCCGGTCGCGATGAATGGCGCCCTTCTTGGTCAACTGCTTCAAGTGTTCGTGAACGGTGATCTTGCTGACCCCGAGCGCTTGCGCCGCTTCGTCCAGAGTTGGTGCGATACCGCGTTCGCGACGGTAGTCGCGAAAGTACCGCAACACTCGAATCTGCTTCTCCGTAAGCATCAGCTCCACGAGAACCTCCTGATCGTTCGCGTTCCGTTGGTTTGTCGTTCGTTCGTGCTGACCGGCGGCGATGTCCCACTGGGCTGCGCAGTCCCACCGGCTGCGCATCGAGCGGTCGATGGCAGGCCAGCAGGCGGGCTACCCGAACAAGGCCAGAACCAAGTAGCCCGCGATCATGATACCTGCGGCGACCGTCTCGAGCGCATAGCCAACTCGTTTTGCCGCAAAGCCATGGGGCGCGGCCACGTCGCAGATGGCAACCTGTGCCGGCGCGACTACGGCCGCGATTCGGGCTTCCGGCCGAGCCCCGACGAGCGGCACCCTGCGCCTCTTCGCAACACTGGCGGTTGAAGCAGCAAACTGAGGGCTTTGCGGGAAAATGGCCGTGGTCATGCTTGTGGCTCCGTGTTCAGGTTTTGTTAGCACGTTAGCTTTTTGTTCAACCTAACGCAACACGAAAGTCTGGGGAGTCGTCGTCGCAGGGGCAACTTCAACCCCATGAAGCCCCTGTGCCGAAACTTTGGGGGCAGGACGGAAGTTGGTTGCCTTCCCATGCACCGGTCCGGCATCTCGCGGCCAAGACTCTGGATGACCCAGCCAACGCAGACCCTGCGCGACGAGCATGCCGACGTGCGCAGGCTCCTGGTGTCGCTGCTCGCGATGGCCCGCCATGTCGCACTCGGCGGTGAGTTCCCGGTCGCTGACTGCGCAAGCGCCATTCGCTACCTGCGTGAGTTCGTCGTCGCCGTGCACTTCCGGAAGGAAGGCGAGGTGGTGTTCCCCGCCATTGCGATGCACGGCTCCGACCACGACGCCGAACAGGTCGGGCTCGCGCTGCGGCTGCAGGATGAGGCGCTTTCCATCGTGCACTCGCTGGTGCTGTTCTGGGAACCGAGTGGGGATCTGACTCCGGCCGAATGCGCAGGCTTCGCCGATGCCGTCCAGTCCCTTGCCGGACTCTGCGAACGCATGGTGGACCTGGAAGAACATGGGCTTTTCGCGGTCGCGATGACACGCGTGCCGGCGGATGACCGCCTCGACTGGCCGAATGCGTTCGCTGCGATTCAGCACGACCGCAGTTCGCGCGAAGAATGGCTGCCGTTGCTGTCCGGGCTCGAACAACGCTGGTGCGCCTGAGGTCCTGCTGCCGGCCCACCCGATGACTTATCCGGGCCTCGCCAAGCGGATCACTCGTATACTGCCAGCATGCGGTTGGTCCGTCGCCCGTCGTTCTACGTGGTGCTCTGGGCTGGTGTGATCCTCATCGGATTCACGGCCAGCGGGCACCTCCGTGTCGGCCGTTCGGAGCCGCGGACGCGGCCGCACGAACCAGTGGTGGTCCGTTCAGACAAGGCGCCGCGATCCGTGCCCTCGACCACTGCGCTGTTGCAGGGCGCTGTTCTGGACACGCTCGGATTCCGGATCGTCGGGGCCGACGTGCGCGCGCCCGGAGGCGAAGGGACGCGGACCGATGCCGACGGCCGTTTCCAGTTCCTGCTGCGACAGCCGACCGCGGATCTGACCGTGGCGGCGAACGGCCATCGCGCCGCGCTGCTGCGCGCATTCGCCGCCATGCGAGAACCCGTGGTACTCGCCCTCGAACCGGCCGCACCGTGGGATCCCCCGCTCGACGCCCCGCCCTCACCGGAGCCAGCCACCCTGTTCGGCGAGGGCATCGTCGGCGATCACGCCGGCAAGCCGCTGGCCGCTGCCACGGTCCAGGTGCGAGAGACCGGAGAACTTGCCATCACCGACGAGCTGGGGCGCTACAAAATCGCTCTGCCGGCTGGTCCGGCGACGCTGCTCTGCCACGTCGAGGGTGGGCCCGACGGCTCGGGTTTCAGCGCCACCGCCGAACCGTTCCAAGCTTCCAGGAACCGCGGAATCGTGCCGCTGCCGGATCTGGTGGTCGATCGCGCCGCGATGCTGCGCGGCACGGTCCGCGATCCCGTCGGACAACCGGTCGGCGGGGTGCCACTGCGCATCACCGGCAATGGCTTCCGCCGCTTCGTGACCACGACCGACAACGGGTCGTTCCGGATGTCTGGGCTGCCGTTGGGAAACTACGAGTTGTTCGTGTTCGCCTGGCGCGGCGCTTGCGGCAACGTGCAGCCGGTCGACATCCAGGATGCCGTCGTCGACTGCGACGTCCAGCTCCGCTCCACCAGCAGTCGAAGACTGCAGGTCGTGCAGGAGAACGGCACACCGGTGGCCCGGGCGTATGTCGCCAGTTCGTTTGCCGGCCTGCGACGCGGCATCGCGCAGACCGACGCCGATGGCTTCGCGAGTGTTCAGGCCGTCGCCGAATCAGCGGAGTTCGAAGTGCGCGCGGACGGCGAGTGGCGTTCCCTGCCGATCCGCAAGTTCGATCCGGATGGCTCCAGACTCGTGGTTGCCGCGCCCTGATCGCGAACCGGCCGGCGGCACTCGTCTCGCGGCTACTGTACGATGATCACGCCGGCGTTCGACAGCACGAACCCGGTGGCGATCCCCGGATCGAGCGCCGCCGCCTGCATCGCCAACAGCGTCCCGGTGAACCCAGGTGGAATCGGCAGGTTGGTGGCGCTGCCGCCACTCCCATCCAGGTTCAGCAGGTTGTGCGTCACCAGGTCCGGTGGCGGCAGCAACAGATTGCAGCCAGACCAGACCGGCAGCGAGGCACCATCCCAGACCAGCGCCAGCAGGTTCGCCGCCATTGCTCCAGGCACCCCGTTGCCGTGGGTGATCGTGATCGAGCCACCGCTCTGCGGTGCACCACCGATCGTCAACGCGAACGGCTGGCCGCCAGCACCGACGCAGCCGGCGCCGGTCGCCGCCGACTGCCCGGGTCGGACGAACGTGACTCGGAGCACTGGACGCCAGATGGTCGTCGCGTTCTCTCGACTCTCGAAGCGGCGCGTGGCATAGGCGACGGCTTCGTCGCTCTTCAACAGCCAGCCATGATTGTTCGCTGGCGTGTCACGCCACGATTGCACGTCGGCCAGCATGCCGGCACTGCTGAACAACGCCGCCCCGAACGGCGGCACTGCGACGCTGGCGCTCGGCAGTGAGACGAAGTCGCCGCCAACCGTCGTCCATGGCATGTTCGGGTAGCGCCGGTGCAACCACGTCGCATCGCCGCTGGTCGCCGTCGTGCCACGCCCCTCTTCGCCAGCGGCGTTGGACGAGCCTTCGCCCCAGTCGGCCACCACCTGGTGCACATCGATGCCGAGGTTGGCGAACGCGGCGGTGCGCGACACATTCAGCTCTAGCTCGACGCGCAGCAAACGGGCATCGGCCGGGATCGCGGTGGTCGGGAAGTGCAGCAGTGTGCGCTTCCTGGTGTTGTTGCCATCGCGGCCCAAGAACAGGTAGCTGCCGCTGCCGTTGCTGAGCGTTCCGTTGGTGCTCTGGTAGAGCGTGTTGTCGCGATCGCAAGCGATCGTGAGGGTGGTCTGAGCGGATGACATGGCTGCCAGCAAGGGCAGCACGGACCAGTTGGCGATGCGCATCGGGGTGGTGGGGCGGCGAGACAGCATACCGCCGACCTCTGGCCGCCGCGGTCACCGATGGACGAACGCGGCCTTCGCCTTCGGGCCGTTCTTGACGAAGTTGTCGACGCCGATCCGCATGTCCTCGGTGCCGCAGACCTCGCCGAAGCATTTCGCTTCGAACGCAATGCCGGCGCGCAGTTCCATCCGGGCACCTCCGAGGATCGCCTTGCCCAGGATCTCGTCGACTCTGCGCGACAGATGACCGATCTCGACTGTCGGCAGGGACGTCGGCACGTTGGCCATCGGACCCATCGCCAGCTTCTGGCGCTTCCTCTTGCCGGCTGCCAGTTCCCTGGCGATCGCGATCGCCCGGTCCACCAGGTCACCGTCGACCTCCTCGCTGATCAGGCCGAGCTTGCACGCCTGCTCCGAAGAGACCGGCCGGCACGTGCGCAGCATTCCGGCTGCCGCCTCGATGCCGATCAGGCGCGGCAATCGCTGCGTGCCGCCAGCGCCGGGGATGATCCCCAGATTGGCTTCCGGCTGCCCGGCAAGCACCTTCAGGCCTTTTCGGGCGATCCGCACTTCGCACGCCATCGCGGTCTCGATGCCGCCGCCGAACGCCAGGCCGTTCAGCGCGCAGACCGTCGGCTTCTGCACGTCTTCGATGGCATCGACACACAGTTGCGAAGCGCGAGACGTCTGTTCGCCTTGGGCCGGGCCGGTGATCTTGGCCAGGAAGTTGACGTCGGCGCCGCTGACGAAGGCCTTCTTGCCGAAGCCGGTCAACACGATGCCTGCCACCTTCGGATCGGCGGCGCACTGCTGGAAGCGCGTGCGCAGTTCCTCGAACACGCCCTGGTCGAGCGCGTTGAGCACCTTCGGCCGTCGGATCGTCAACACCGCCACGCCGTCGCGGTCGTCGCGCAGCACCACCGGGATCTCGAACGGCTTGTTGCTGCGGCCGTGCTCCTCGATGCAGCGCGGCACCGGGAAGCCCGTCTGCGACTTCGCATAGGCCTGTACCAGCGCCAAAGCCTTGGCGGTGCCGATCTCGTTCATGTAGGTGAACGCCGGCTTCATGTCGAGCGCAGTCTCGATGCCGAGGTTCAGGTCGGCCAGAGTGCACAGGCCGGCGTCGAGCACTTCGCCGCAGATGCCGAAGTAGGCGCCGAGCAGGGCATCGCGGATCTGCGCGGCCAGCGCCTCCGGAACTTCGATCTTCTCGTCGCGGCCCGGAACTTCCCAGTTGGCCTTCTGCGCGACCCTGTCCTTGAGCGACTGCGGCGTGCGATACCACGCGTTGATCTTGGTCGTGTAGTTGTCGAGCCCGACCGCGGTGATCGGATTGCCGCCGGTCAGGTTCATCGCCGTGAACGAACCGACGCCCATCTTGAACGTCTGCCGACAGAC
Organism: Planctomycetota bacterium; assembly: GCA_016713175.1. Taxonomy (GTDB): domain Bacteria; phylum Planctomycetota; class UBA1135; order UBA1135; family UBA2386; genus JADJPQ01. The sequence goes on along the minus strand of JADJPQ010000009.1, from coordinate 284,566 downwards.
CTGGTCGATCTGCTTGGTGGTGCCGATCCCGGCCTCGGCCAGCAGCGCACAGGCGTAGAACAGGCCTTCAAACACCGGATCGAGCGCGTAGCCGTAGCGCGACTTCACCTGGATCGGCACCTTGCCGATCGCCTCGTAGAACGACATCAGCCAGCGCGTCGTCGCCGCCGCGGTGTCCTTGCCCGGCACCACCTCGACCATCAGGTTGCGTTCGGCCGGGAAGAAGTAGTGCACGACGCCGGTGCGGTCCTTCTTCCTGCTGGCGGCGAAGATCACCTCGGGCTCGAGATGGCTGCTGTTGCTGACCAGGATCGCGTCCTCGCCGACCAGCGCTTCGACCTGCGTGAAGATGCGCCCTTTCAGGTCCTTGTTCTCGGTTGCTGCCTCGACGACCAGATCGGCGCCGGCGATCGCCTGGTAGTCGGTGGTCCAGGTCATCGCCGCATTCATCTGCTGCTGCTGCTCCGGCGTGAACGCGCCGCTCTCGACGCCCTTCTGCACCTTCTTCTCGAACTTGCCGCGGCCCTTGGCGATCGCGTCCGCGGCGACGTCGACGACAACGATCTTGACGCCATCCGGTGACAACACCTTGCTGAAGTAGAGGGCGATGTCCGGACCGATCTGGCCACTGCCGATCACGGCGACCTTGCGAAGCGTGCGACCTGCGTGCGAGAAGCTCATGGGCGGATTTCCTGGCTGCGCTCGAAAATGGGGCGGCCAGGGTAGCGGGCACGGCGCCACCGGGGAAGCAGACGATGGCTACCATGGGGGCATGTTCGCACGATGCCTCTTGGGACTCTGGCTGGCCGCTGCCGTCGCGGCGCAAGACGAGGTTCTGGTGGTCGAGAAACGCGAGGATCAACGCGCCCGCGATCGGGCCACGGCGCTGCTGAAGCGCACGCGCGTCGACTTCACGATCGAAGCGATCACAGCGAAGGAACTGTGTCGGCAGCTGTCGGCGATGACCGGCGACAAACTGACGTTCCTGTTCGCCGGCAAGGGCGACGCGGCGACGACGCCAGCGTTCGACCTCGCGCTCGGCAAGACCACGCCGTGGTCGGTGATGGCGGCGACCCAGGCGCGCACCGGCCTGCGCTTCGTCTGGCGCGACGGCGTCGTGTTCCTGGTCGGCAAGGACGAGGTCCGACCCCTGACGTATCTGGTGGCCTACAACCTGCGATCGCAGTTTGTCCGGTTGAAGAACTTCCCGGGGCCGAAGCTCGGTCTCGGCGAGGACGGCGGCGAGGTGCTGTTCCCGCCGGAGGAGGACTCGGGCACGACGGTCAGCGGCTTCACCGCCGAACTGGTCGAGCGCTTGATCAAGCAGAACGTCACGCCCGATGCGTGGGCCGACGCGGCAACAATCGACGATCAGAATGGCTTGTTGCTGATCCGCCACACCGCGGCAGGTCACCGCGCGATCGGCGAACTGTTGGATCAGCTCGGCCTGATGCCGCTGCCGCGGTTGGTGGTCCGACCGGCGCCACTGCCGGCGTCGGTGTGCGCGCCGCGTCCACCGCGGCGCTGACGCGGAAACCGTTCGATCAGAACGTCCAGCCGACCGCCAGCAACACGCGATGGTCGGAACGATCGCGACCCGTCGCCGGCGTGTTGTCGTAGTCCCAGACCCAGCCCAGCGAAGCGATCATGCTCGCGGTCAAGTTGGTCTGCACTTCGGTCTTCATCTGGAAGTAGACGTCGTTGGCGTCTTCCAGACTCGGGAACGCCTCGGTGCCGTGCAGCAGCTTCGTCGTGTCGCTGAGCTTGTGGCTCAATTTGTAGGCCACCCGAGCCGCGAGGTAGTCGACGCTCGGATCGGCAACGTTGAGGACCGGATCCCGGCGGTAGTTCTCGTTGAAGTACGACAGACCGGCTTCCGTCGAGAAGTTGGTCGTGTCGTTCTCGACCCACTGGTAGCCGAGGCCGAAACCGCCGGTGAACCGGAGGTTGATGTTCGCCAGCGTGTCGCCGAGCACGCGCGCGGTCGCGATCAGGTACCACTTCTTGGTCAGGAAGTAGTCGTACTTGAGGCCACCGCCGGCGCGGCGCTGGTTCAGCACCCAGTCACCGGTCGCCTTGTCCTCGGAGTAGTCCCACGACGCATCGGCGGTGATACGGTCGATCTCGGATCGGCGTACAGCCTCGAACGCGAGGCCGATGGCGCGACGCTCGGTGTTGCCACTGGTGATCCAACCACCGGCGGTCAGTGATCCGGTCCAGCTCTCCGGCACCTTCGCGGGGGGATTGATCTGGCCCAGCCGCGACAGTGCCAGGCTCGGGATGTCGCCTTCGAGCTTCAGGTCACCGCCTTCGATACCGGCGATGCGGCGCTTGAACCGTTCACCGTCGGTGTTGAGCAGGTCGACCGGGGCGCCGGTCGACAGATTGGCGATGTTGGCCAGCGGGATGGTGATGTCGCCGACCAGCGGCGACGAGATCGTCAACTTGCCATCGGCCATCGTCTTGATGGCGCCGGTCACCACGTCACCGTTGGACAACGTGACCTTGTCCTGCGCGCTGGCAACCGAGGCGACGGTTGCAGCCAGCAGGACTGCGAGAGGGATGCGCATTCGTTTCTGGACTCCGAAAAAGTGAGGTATGTCGGAAGAAAGCGGGCCTACCTGGGTGCCTCAAGCAGATTCAGGCGTTTTGTGCCGTTCGCCGCACCGCACGCAGCGGTTGCAGCGGTTAGTCTCTGCGCCCCTCTTCGCGCACCCATGGCCGATCCGAAGACCTCACCCGACCCGAGTCGCTCGTTCTCCGGCTGGTTGAAGGCCATGCCGGGCTGGAAGAAGGCCCTCGTCGCCGGTGCGACGCTTGCCGCCGCCGCAGGCGGTGTGTTGTCCGCATCGCACGGCGCGCACCCGCCGACCGGCGAGAGCGGTGCCGGCGCCGCCTTCGTGCCTGGCCTCGGCGGCGGATCGACCAGTGCGGCGCCCGAACCGGCCAGCAAAGGGGTCTTCCGCCTCGGCTTCTCGTTCCTCGCCGGCTTCTGCATCGGCAGTTTCATCCGCACGATGGTGAAGGTCGCCAGCATCGCGCTCGGCTTCTGGCTGTTCATGACGTTCCTGCTTTCGTACTTCGGGCTGGTGAACGTCGATTGGAACGCGATCCAGACGGTGTGGGATCGCTTCGCCGCCGCGGTCGAGCACGAGTGGGGCGACTTCCAGCGCTTCATGACCGGCAGCCTGCCGGCGGCCGGCCTCGCGCTGCTGGGGCTGTCGGTCGGTCTGAAGCGACACTGACCGAACCGGTCGCGCCGCGACGGACGACGTCGCCTACAGGTTGTCCAGGTACTTGCCCGGCTCGTAGTTGCCGAGATCGATGATCTTCGTGCAGATGCGATCCAGGAAGTAGCGGTCGTGCGAGACCACCACCATGCAGCCTGGGAACTCCTGGATCGCCTCCTCCAGCACGCGCAGCGTGTCGAGGTCGAGGTCGTTCGTCGGCTCGTCGAGCAGGATCAGGTTGCCGCCGCGCCGCAGCATCTTGGCCAACTGCACGCGATTGCGCTGCCCGCCTGACAGGGTCCCCACCAGTTGCTGCTGGTCGGGGCCGGTGAAGTTGAACTTGGCGACATAGCTGCGGCTGTTCACCTCGTGCTTGCCGAGCTTGATGAGATCCTGGCCTTCCGAGATCTCCTGCCAGACGTTCTTGGCCGGATCGAGCGTTTCGCGTTCCTGGTCGACGTGGCACAGCTCGACCGACTGGCCGACCACCACGCGACCGCTCTGCGGCTTCAGCTTGCCGGTGATCATCTTCAGGCACGTGGTCTTGCCGGTGCCGTTGGGGCCGACGATGCCGAGGATGTCGCCCGGTTGCATCTCGAAGGTCAGGTTCTCGACGACGTTGGTCTTGCCGTCGTAGGAGAACGTCACCTTCTCGAAGCGCACGACGGTGTCGCCGAGCCGCTTGCCCGCCGGGATGTGCAGCTCGACCGTGTCGTCCTTCTCCTCGACCTCGGTCTCCAGCATCTTGTCGTAGTTGTTCAAACGCGCCTTGTTCTTGGTGGTGCGCGCCTTCGGGTTCATCCGGATCCACTCCAGTTCGCGCTCGAGGAACTTGGCGCGCTTCTGCTCCTGCTGTTCCTGGGTCTGCATGCGCTTGGCGCGCTGGATCAGGTATTGCGAGTAGTTGCCCTCGTATGGAATCGCCTTGCCGTGCCAGATCTCGAGCATCCAGCCGACGACATTGTCGAGGAAGAAGCGGTCGTGCGTGATCACGACGACGGTGCCCTTGTACTCGTGCAGCGTCTCCTCGAGCCAACGCACCGTCTCGACGTCGAGGTGGTTGGTCGGCTCGTCGAGCAGCAGCAGGTCCGGATGCTCCAGCAGCGTGCGGCACAACGCCACGCGGCGGCGTTCGCCACCAGAACACGCGTTGACCATCTTGTCGCCGGCCGGCAGGTGCAGCTTGGTCATCGCGGTCTCGACGTGACGATCGAGTTCCCATGCGTCCTTGGCCTCGATCTCGTGCTGCAGCCGCTCGAGATCGACCATCACCTTGTCCATCTCCTTCGGTGGCAGATCCTCGCCGAGTTTCATGCTCAGATCCTCGTGCTGCTTCAGCAGCGCGCGGATCGGCGCAACGGCCAGTTCGACGTTCTCACGGACCGTCCTGGTCTCGTCGAGTTTGGGCTCCTGCGGCACGTAGCCGACGGTCCTGCCTTCCGCCAGGCGCGCGACGCCGTCGAACTCCTTGTCCTGCCCGGACATGATCCGCAGCAGGGTCGACTTGCCGGCACCGTTCTGGCCGATGACACCGATCTTGGCGTTCTCCAGGAACACCAGGCTGATGTCCTTCAGCACCGGCTTCTTGTTCTGGTAGGCCTTGGTCAGCCGTTCGACGGCAAAGATGGGCTTCTCGCTCATGAGGGGGCGAACAGGGTAAGGAACGGGCTCCGTCGGTTCCAGGTGCGGGCGAGCAACGATGGGCCTCGGCCGATAGGATGCTGCCGTGTTCGCGTTCCTGCCGACACTCGGTTTCACGGAGATGGTGATCCTGCTGGGGATCGGCCTGCTGCTCTACGGCCGCAACCTGCCCGAGGTCGGCCGTTCGCTCGGCCGCACCGTTGCCCAGCTGAAGCGCGGCATGGCCGAGTTCAAGAGCCAGATGGACGCCGATGGGTCGTTGCGCGACGCCAAGCGAGCGTTGCAGGACACCGTCCAGGACGTTCGGCGGGCGGCGGAACAGCCGACCGCGATGATCGATCAGGTCCGGCGCGAGCCCGAAAGGATGCTGCGCGATCTGACCAACGAGGCGCTGTCGTCAGCCGATCCGGCGCCCGAGCCGTCGGCGCCACCAGCGGTCGATCCAAACGGCACGGCGGGTCCACCGGCCGGCTGAGACTCAGCCCGGCTTCTTCGGCGGCAGGGCCGTGCTGGACGTCGGTGGGGGCGTCACCGGCTTGCGCACGGAGGGTCGGTCCTTGATCGCCTGGTCGCCGGCGTCGAACACGCTCATCCAGTCGCCGACCTTGTCCTTGCTGTCCTTCTGGGTCGCCCGCTTCGCCGCACCCGCCTCACGTCGCTTCTGGTCGTCCTCCAACCACTGCGGGAAGTCCTTGAACAGGTCGGACAAGACCTTCTTGTTCTCGGTGATCAGGCCGACATAGGGGAACACATCGCAATTGTGCTCCTTCTGGATCTTCATCAGCACTTCGAACGGCGTCAGCACCGGCATCGACACGCAGACGACGTTGTCGATCGCATCCAGCGGCACCAGCATGTGGCGGAACAGCAGCTCCTTGGGCAGCCGGTCGCGCGCGGCTTCCGAGATCTGGTAGTTGCCGGCCATCAGGAACGGCAGCTGGAAGTTCTCGGTGACCAGCTTGGCGAGATCCCACTCGGTGATGTGACCGCCGCCGATCAGCACCTGCACGAAGGGTTCGCCGTTCTTGTCCTGCGCGTACAGCGCATCGGTGATCACCTCGGCCGGCACCACACCCTTCTGGGTGAGGACTTCCGCGAGGCGCACCGAAGTCAGCTTGTCGAGGCCCTTCACGGCTCGATCATCGGTTCGACGCTGCATCCGGCTTGAACGAACCACCGATGCCGCCGCAGCAGCGCCCTCAGGCGTAGACCAGGAACGTCAACCCGGCGTGCACCGCCAGCACCGCCGCCATGCCGATCACGATCGCGGCATTGACCGCTTCCCCGACTTCGCCGCCGGAACGCTTGGGACCGGTCGCCAGATGCCACGTGGTCACTGCGACCAGATAGCCCGACAGCGCCGACTTCAGCGCGACGATCTCGACATCACGCAGGTCGACGGCCTGGAACCACGCCGTGGCCCAGCCGATTGTCGTGATCCCCGACACTCCCTGGGCCGCGAACAGCCCGGCGAACGCGGACGCGACGACACCGGCCAGGGTCACCAATGGCATGGCCAGCACCATGCCCCAGATCAGCGGCGTCAGCAGGTAGTCCGCCGGGCGGATGCCCATCATCTGCAGCGCGGCAATCTGGTTGTTGCGCTTCATCGTGCCCAACCTGGCCGCGGCGCCGGCGGCGATCCGCGCGGTGAAGAAGAACCCACTGAGCAGCGGCACCAGTACCGCAGTCAGCACCTTGCCGGTGCCGGTCAGCAGCGCCGTCTCGAAGCCACCCTGGATCGGGTTGTTGCGCAGCGCGAAGAACGTCGCCATGCCGCCGATCACACCGCCGGCGACGGCGATGAACGCGATCGACTCGGTCAGCAGACGCAGGGTCGTCCTGGCCACCTGACCCGGTTCCACCGGTGGCAGCCGCACCAGGGACTCGACGACGGTCTCCAGCACCGACGCCAGCCGCAACAGTTGCCGGCGCAGGCCATGCAGTGCCGGCCCCTCGCCTTCCTGTGCCTCCGGTGCGCGAGCCCGTCCGCCGTCCGGCTGCCAGCGGAACGTCGGCGGCTCCAGGCGCAATGTGCGATTGCCGCGATCGAGCACCAGGATGCCGTCGACGAGCCCATCGAACGCCGCCTGATCGTGCGTGATGATCACCGTGGTCCGACCGCGACCGCCGTCGTGGCTCTGCTGGAGCAGCGCCGCCACCTGACGCGCGGCCTCGGGATCGAGGCCGGCGGTCGGTTCGTCACATAGCATCACTTCAGGGTCCGCGGCGAGCGCCCGGGCGACAGCCAGGCGTTTGCGCATGCCGCCGGACAATTGGGCCACCCGTTCCGGTGCATGCTCGAGGCCGACCTGGGCCAGCAGGCCGGGTGCCAACTTCGGCGAACGTTGGGCGGCGCGCAGCGCCAGTTCGACGTTCTGGCGCGGCGACAGTTCGTCGAGCAACCCTTCGTCCTGCAGGATCGCAGCGACCCTGCCGTGCAGCTCTGCCGGATAGTCGGCACACAGATCGAGGCCGAGGCAGCGGAATCCGCCACCCAATCGTGGTGCCGGCTCGCGCGCTTCGACCAGACCGGCGCACAGGCGCAGCAGCGACGACTTGCCGCCGCCACTTGGACCGACGAACAGGAAGAACCCGCCGGCCGGCACCGACAGCGGGACGTTCGCCAGCAGCACTTCCTCGCTGTCCGCCCGGCGATGCGCGAGCGAGAACTGCTCGAAGGCCCAGAACGGCGGCAAGCCGGACCCGGTCGGCACCACGGCAGCCGTCACGTCAGTTCCCCGGGCGTAGGTCGACCGGCAGCAACGCCAGCGGTGCCCAGGCCGGAGTCGCGTCACGGCCACTGGCCTGACCACAGATCGCGCCAACGCGGCCATCGTGCACCAGCGCGGCGCCGCGAACGGCCGCCACGTCCGCTGGCGGTGCTGTGGCCTCCTGCGCCGGTGCTGCCAGGCCATCCGGCTGCAGCGCATGCACGTGGCCGGCCGTCGGTTCGATCGCGAAGTCGAGCAGATTCGCCGGTGTGCTGCGCAGATCGGGCGGCGCGTCTTCCAGCACCAAGGCTGCGAGGTCGCGGTCGCCCGGCGCGGTCCACACCCGGCCGGCGCGCAGCACCGGTCCTTGCGGCACGACGACCTTGATGTGTTCGTCGATGATCTCGGGATCGCCGCCGAACGTGTCCTCCTCGGTCCAGGCGCCATCGACCAGGCTGCGCGCCGTCACCACCACCGGACGCCCGGAGGCGTCGAGGAACAACACTCCGGTGCCCTCGCGGCGGATCGCGTCGTTGGCGCTGAAGGTGTCTTCCTCCTGGGCGGCGTAGATGACCCGCACCAGGACCAGGGGGTCACCACGGACTGCCGGCGCCGGCTGCGCCGATTGCAACGCCGCCGCCGGAACTTCCGGGATCCGCACCTCCGGCCGCGACGCCACCGCAGCGACACGCAGGCCATCTTCGGCGGGCAGACCCTGCCCAGGTTCCGTCCAGTAGTTGACGAACGGCGACAACAGCGAGCCGACATCGCTGACGGTGAAGCCGGAGAACAGCGCCCCGGACAGGTGAGGCCGGGCGATCCAGAACACCGACTTGTCGGTGACCGTGGCACGGAAGCGGCGCGCGACGCGCAGCCGGACCTGCACATGGCTGCCATCGCTGGCGAGTTCGACCGCGCGCACGTCGCCGGTCTGGGTGCCGCGGAAGATCACCGCCGACCCCGGCTTCAGGCCGTGGTTCTCCGGCACCAGCACGCTCATCAGCAGGTCGCCATGCTCGATCGGCTCGAGGCTCTCCGGTTCGACGTTCGCCGGCGGTCGTTCGCTGCCGGCGATCAGGCTGCCGTGCACCAGTTCGGTGCCACGCGGGTCCTGGGTCACGAACGCGACGTAGGTGTCGCGCACCAGCGTATCGAGGCCGCTCGCACCGCCAGTCAACCCGGCAAAGCGCGGCGACACGATCCAGAACGCGCTGTTGACCGCGGCCTGGCGCGCGCCGATCGGATCCAGCACCAGGTTGGCGACCGCCTTGTGGCCGTCCTCGCCGATCTGCACCGATCGCACCGTGCCGACCGTGACCCCGCGATAACGGACATCGGCGCCGCCACGCAACCCGCGCGCATCGCGGAACTCGACCCGCAGCTGCAGACCGGGCCGTTCTTCGCCGGCCCGCAACCAGCACAGCAGCACCCAGGTGCCGCCCACGGCCAGAGCCAGCGTCAACAAGCCGACGAGGTAGCGGATGCGATGCATCGGGCAGGCGTGGCCGGATCGGGCCGCGGGTTGTCGTCAGACGTCGATGTTGGTGGCTTCGAGTGCGTGCTTCTCGATGAACTCGCGACGCGGCTCGACCTCGGGTCCCATCAGCACGGTGAAGATCTTGTCGACTTCGACCAGGTCGCTGACGGCCACACGCTTGAGCGTGCGCCGGGCCGGATCCATCGTCGACTCGAACAGTTGCGCCGGGTTCATCTCGCCCAGCCCCTTGTAGCGCTGGATGACGAGTTCCTTCTCGCAGCTCTTCTCGATCGCGGCAATCGCTTCGAACAGACTGTCGGCAGTGCGCGGGCTGCCTTGCTCACCGGCGGTGATCTTCCAGACGCCGCCACCGGTTCGGGGCCAGCCGACGGCGACGCCCAGACCATCGATCTGTTGCATCAGCGCTTGCACCTCGTGCCCCAGATGCAGCGCGTAGACCTCGACATCGGCCTGTTCGCGCCGGCACGACGAATCGGGGCCTTCGTAGACCGCCAGTTCGCGGCCCTTCTGCCTCGCCAACTGCGCCAGTTCCGCGGCCAATTGCGCATCGGTATCGAGGAACCGACCCTGGCCGGCCTCCACCAGGTAGGCCACTGGCAACGTGCGTTCTGGCACCGTCGCCGCCGCCAGGTACTCGACGAACGGCACGATGCCCTCGGCGGGCAACCGCTTTTCGACCTCGCGCAACGCCACCACGGCATCCATCAGCTTGCGCAGTTCCTGGCCGCGCCACTGCTTGCCGTCGGCGAATTGCAGTGTCGTCGTACCGAGACCAAGCTCGGCCAGCACCGCCAGCCGTTCGGCCTCGGTGACGGCAAAGCGTTCGGTCTTGCCCTTCTTGATCCCGTACAGCGGCGGCTGGGCGACGTAGATGTGTCCACGCGCGACCAGCTCCGGCATCTTGCGATAGAACAACGTCAGCAGCAGCGTGCGGATGTGGCTGCCGTCGACGTCGGCGTCGGTCATCACGATGATCTTGGCGTAGCGCAGCTTGTCCGGATCGAACTCGTCGGTCAGGAAGCCGGTGCCGATTGCCGAGACGATGGTCTGGATCTCCTCGTGGTCGAGGATGCTGTCGACCGAGGCCTTCTCGACGTTCAGGATCTTGCCGCGCAGCGGCAGGATCGCCTGGTTGGGCAGACGACCCTGTTTGGCGGTGCCACCTGCCGAGTCACCTTCGACCAGGAACAGTTCGGCTTCGTCGCGCGGCGTGCCCTTCTGGCAGTCGGCCAGCTTGGCCGGCAGACCACTGCCTTCCAGTGCCGACTTGCGTCGCACCAGGTCGCGGGCCTTGCGGGCGGCCTCGCGCGCCCGCAGCGCATCGAGGGCCTTGCCGTAGACCGACCGAGGCGTGCTCGGGTTCTCCTCGAACAGCGTTCGCAGACCTTCGCCGACCACCGTCTCGACGATCGACTGCGCCTCGCGATTGCCGAGCTTGATCTTGGTCTGGCTCTCGAACTGCGGATCCGGCACCTTGACCGACAGCACCGCGGTCAGGCCTTCCTTGAAGTCCTCGCCGCTCGGCACCGGGTCCTTCTCCTTCAGCACCTTCTCCTGTCGCGCCCAGTTGTTGAGCGCGCGGGTCAACGCCGTCCGGAAGCCCACCAGGTGCGTACCACCCTCGCTGGTGTTGATGTTGTTGACGAACGTGTAGACGTTCTCGTTGTAGCCGTCGTTGTACTGCAGCGCGATCTCGACCTCGTAGACCTTGTTCGGGTCCTGCTCGGACGGCATCTGCCGACGCAGGTAGATCACGTCCTTGTGGATCGCCGCCTTGCCGCGATTGAGGTCGGCGACGAAGTCGCGCAGCCCTTCGGGGAACAGGAACTCCTCGTTCTTGTCGCTGCGTTCATCCGCCAGCGTGATGTGCAACCGCGCCGAGCCCATCAGGTAGGCGAGTTCGCGCAGCCGCTTGCGCAGCACGTCGTACGAGAACTCGGTCGCCTCCATGATCGTCGGGTCGGCCTTGAACCGCAGTGCCGTGCCGGTGCCGGTGGCCTTGCCGATGACGGTCAGCTCGCTGGTCTTGAGGCCGCGGCCGTAGGTCTGACGCCAGATCTTGCCGTCGCGATAGACCTCGACGTCCAGCGTGTCGGCCAGGGCGCAGACGCACGAGATGCCGACGCCGTGCAGGCCGCCGCTGACCTTGTAGCTCGACTTGTCGAACTTGCCGCCCGAGTGCAGCTTGGTCAGGATCACTTCCAGCGCCGGCACACCACTCTCGTGCAGGTCGACCGGGATGCCGCGGCCATTGTCCTTGACCGAGATCGAACCGTCCTTGTGGACGCGCACGTCGATCCGGTTGGCCTTGCCAGCCAGCGCCTCGTCGACCGAGTTGTCGACGATCTCCCAGACCAGGTGGTGCAGACCCCGGGGCCCGGTGTCGCCGATGTACATCGCCGGCCGCTTGCGCACTGCGTCGAGGCCCTCGAGGACCTTGATCGAACTGGCGTCGTAGCGGATCTCGGGTGTGCCGGCTTGGACGGTACCGGTCGATTCAGGTGTTTCGGTCGGTTCAGACATGTCCCGTGCCTCCCAGTCGGAACTGCAACTGGGCAACGCGTTGTTCGGGAACGATCTCGTTGAGGCGCAGCCGGATCTCCTCCCGACGGAATCCGATCAGCTCGGCGAACAGCGGCGCCGAGTCCACTTCCAAGGTCAACTTGCCGTGACGGAACCCGATCACCTGGCAGTGTGGGCGCTGCGTCGGCGACAGGATCTGGTCGAGCGCGTCGGCGAACGCCGAGCGCGTGCGCCCGCGACCTGCCTGCTGGACGATCTGCTTCAGCAGGTCGCCTACGTGTCTGGGTTGATTCACGACCACCACTTCAGGTGCCCCACCTCAGGTTCCCCCACCTCAGGTTCCACTGATCGGCATCACGACATAGGTGAACGACTCGCCGAGCGTGAACTTCGCCGGCATCGAATCGTCCGACATGTCCAGGCGCACCTGGTCGAGTTGGCAGACGCGCAGCGCTTCCAGGATGTAGTCCGGGTTGAAGTTGATCGATCCGCCGGCGCCCTTGACGTTGACGTCGACGCTGACGTCGGCGCGGCCGCGGGCCGAACTCTCGGCGGTGATCCGCAGTGCCTGGTCGCCAACCTCGAACTTCACCATCCGCAGGTCATCCGAACACAGGATCGCAGTCTTGCGCAGCGCGCTCTCCAGCACGGCTTTCTGGATCTCGACGGAGGTGTCCGCCGCCTTGGGCACGACGCCCTCGTAGTCGGGGAACCGGCACTCGAGCAACTGGCTGATCAGCTGCGTCTTGCCGAACGTGAACTCGATCTGCTTGTCGCCGACGGCGATCTGCAGCGGATCCTTGCTGCCCTCCGGGATCGCGCGCGACAGCGTCGTCAGCGCCCGCAGCGGCACCACCACCTTGAACTCGGCCTGGGCGGCATCGATGTTCTGGTAGCTCAGGGCCAACCGACGGCCGTCGGTTGCAACCAGGCGCAGGCAACCAGCGGCCAGATCGAACAGCACGCCGTTGATCGCGTAGCGGGTCTCCTCGCGCGCCGCCGCGAATGCCGATTCCTGGATCATCCGGAGCAGCCGACCCGCGGGCAGTTCGACCCGCTTGTTGCTGACCAGCTTGATCTCTTCGGGGAACTGGCTCGGGTCCTCGCCAAGCAGCACGAACGAGCCGCCACCGCTCTCGATCCGGCAGCGCTGATCCGTGCTGTCCATCGTCACGGTCGGGTCGGACAGCTCGCGCAACAGCGCTGAAGCTTCGCGCGCCGGCAACAGCAACAAGCCCTTGCGGCTGACCTTGACGGCATCCAGGCGCGTCTTGGCCGCCATCTCGAGGTCGGTTGCGAACAAGGTGATGCCCTCGTCATCGACCCGCAGCAGCAGGTTGTGCAGGATCGGCTTGGGAGACTTGGTCGGGACCACCGAGCTGACGACGCCGACGGCTTCCTGGAGCTGGGTGCGGTCGCAGAGGATCTTCATCGGGCGGCGGTGAACGTGAGAGTGGGCACGGAGGCTGACCGACACGGTGATTCAGGACTTGGAGAGTACATCTCTTCGTCCAAGCCATCCGTGGCGTCGCGAGTGTGGAAGGCTACCCGTTCGACCCATCGAGTTCGACGTCCAAACAGCCTGGCTGCGCGCTGCGCTGCGGTTTCGGGTACTCGGGGAAAGGCGGCGAAAAACATCGCGGATCTGTCCCCAGGACTTCCCCGGAAGGAGCGATCGCCCGAGGCTACTCCCAGCACGGGGAACCGCATCCAGAGATCCTCGCCGCTTCCCCGCCGCCTGCCCCATGACTGCTGACAGGAGTCGTGACGATTGCCGGCCCAACATGTGGTTGGTCGGCAGCGAGACCAGCAACCCACGTCAAAAGATCGGAGTGGCATGAACATCCGGAAGGCCGAGAAGACTCAGCGTCGCCGATACCCTCTTCCCCGGCACACCGCGCCGCGCGGCCGGGCGTCAGCCGGAACGGCTAATTCTGCCGGAACGAACGCGTGACCAGGCGCGAACTCAGGCCGGACAGCAGTTCGTGGAACATCCGGTCCTTGGTTGCCCGTTCGCCGATCTTGGTGACGGCGTAGAGCACGGTCGTGTGATCGCGGTTGCCGAAGAAGCGACCGACGTCCTCGAGGGACAGTTCGGTGTGCTGGCGGATCAGATACATGGCGATCTGCCTTGGCAACGAAACGGCTTGCGTGCGGCTCTTGCCGGTCAGGTCGCGGGCCGAGATCGCGAATTCGCCGGTGATCAGCGTGATCACATCATCGACCGAGATCTGGGCATGGCGATGCAGGGCAACGCCGCGCAGGGCTTCCTCGGCGAGTTGCCGCGTGATCGGTCGATCGGTGATCGACGCGACACCGACGACTTTGATGACTGCGCCTTCGAGTTCGCGGATGTTGGCGGTGATCCGTTCGGCGATGAACAGCGCGACATCGTCGCCGATGTCGGCACCACGCCCCTTCGCCTTGCGACGGACGATCGCTGCCCGGGTATCCAGACACGGCGCCTCGATCTCGGCGACCAGGCCCCACTTGAAGCGCGACACCAACCGTTCTTCGACGGTCGGAATCTCGATCGGCGGGCGATCCGACGAGATGACGATCTGCCGTTGCCCGTCGTAGAGCGTGTTGAAGGTGTGGAAGAACTCGTCCTGCGTCTTCTCCTTCTGCGCCAGGAACTGGATGTCGTCGACCACCAGCACATCGACGTTGCGATACAGTGCACGGAACTCGTCGAGACCGCCGTTCTGGATCGCGTGGATGAACGCGTTGGTGAAGTCCTCGCAGCTCAGATAGAGCACCCGCGCGGTCGGATCGCGGCGCATGACCGTGTGGCAGATCGCCTGCAACAGGTGGGTCTTGCCGAGGCCGACGTTGCCATGGATGAACAACGGGTTGTAGGCACAACCGGGGTTCTCACCGATCGCCAGCGCGGAGGCGTGCGCCAGACGGTTGCATGGACCGACCACGAACTTGTCGAACGTGTAGTTCGGGTTCAGCTGCGACGGCTGCAGGCGCCTGGAGCTCGACAGCGGTCCGTGCGCCGGGAGGGCTGATGCTGGCACCGAACGATCCAGCGAGGCCGGACGGTCCGACTCGACGCGCCCGCCCGTTCGACCTGCTGGGTGATCCGCTGGGCGATCCGAGCCGCGATCCGTTGGCGTCCGCGGCCGGGCACTCTCGACGATCTTGGCGGCCTCGCTGCCGAGACTCGGCAGTTCGACCAGGGCCAGGTTGTCCACCCCATCTTCTTCGCGCAGACTCAGCACGACGCGGCGCTTGCCGACCGCGGCAACCACCGACTCCTGCAGCGTGGCGAGGAAGTTCTTGTGCAGCCAGTCGCGAACGAACTGGCTGGTGACCGACAGTTCGATCTCCCGATCGTCGCCACGGACCAGGGTCATCGATCGGAACCAGGTCTCGAACTGCTCGCGACGAACGCGGGCAAGGATCTGCTGCAACACGGCTTGCAGCAGCACCCGATCGGTGGCGACGACCGGGTCGGGAACTTGGGCATCGGGCATGGACAGAGGACCGGTAAGGGTTCTCGACCGGTACAGACCTCGGGCGCAGAGCGTCGGTCGCGGTCGAAGGGGCTGGGCTGACGACACGTCTTCGAATCGGTTAGGCGGCCGACTCGGAGCTCCTCGTGAGGTCTCGTCTCTTAACGATGGCGGAGCGACTTGCCAAGAGACCGCGAACAAGTTTGCGCAGCTCCTCCACCGACGATCGCGAAGTCGCACCGAAGCGTCGTCGCTCGCGTCCGCGACACAACGACTTGGAGCGATGTCTCGAACACGCCACGATGCTCACGGTCGAGCAAAATTTTTTCGCAAGCGACTCACGACTTCACCGACCACGCGCGCGGCGCGCGCGGCGAACTCCGGCGAGTGTGTGTGCGAGAACGAGAAGCGGATGCACGTGCGAGCGATCGCGTCGTCGAGTCCCATCGCGAACAGGATCCGCGCCGGCTGCGACGAACCCGAGGAACACGCAGATCCCGACGACGCCGCGACACGCTGCAGATCCAGCGCCGGCAGCAGGTTTCGCCCGTCCACGTCCGGGAACGCCAACAACAACGTGTTCGGCAGCGACTCCGCACGTGGTGTCAGTGCTCGCAGCGAAGGAACATGCACCTGCAAGGTCGTCAGGAAGGCGTCGCGTGCTGCTGCCATGCTGACAGCGCGCTGCACCGTGCCGGCAACGGCGAGTTCGATCGCGAGTGCGGCCGCGGCGATCGCGGCTGCGCTCTGAGTACCGGGTCGCAGCCCGCGTTCCTGACCACCACCGAACCACAGCGGCCGCAGCCGTTGCCCTGCCCGCCGCGCGATCAGGATGCCCACACCCCGCAGACCACCGGCTTTGTGCGGAGACAGGGCGACGCTGTCGGCCAGACGGACGATCTCATGCAGCGGCAGCCGACCGAGCGACTGCGCGGCATCGACATGCAACGGCACGTGCAGTACCGCCGCGAGTTCCGCCGCGGCCGCCACCGGCTGTACGGTGCCGACCTCGCTCTGCGCGTGCACCAGGGTCAGCATCCCGACCGGCTCCGGCGGGGCGAGGATCTCGGCTCGACCCTGGGCATCGACGCGCCACCAGCGCACGCCACGTGCCATCGCCGCTTCGCGCACCGCCGCATGTTCGGTTTCGGCCAGCAGAACCGGCCGGTCAGGATCGCCGGCACCGCGCACTGCCAGGTTGTCCGCTTCGGTGGCGCTGCCGACAAAGAACACATCGTCGGTCGGCACCAGCAACGCGTTCGCCACCTGCTGCCGCGCGGCCTCGATCACGGCTCGGGCGCGCCGACCGGCAGCGTGCAGGCTTGCCGGGTTGCCAGGGCATTCGCGCTCGACCGCGACGAAACGATCCAGCACCTCCGGCAGCACCGGCGTCGTGGCGTTGTGGTCGAGATCGAACGTTTCCGCTCCGCTCATCTCGTGGCACCACCAACGGCTGGGCGTGCTGGTTGCGCGATCACCTGCTGGTAGAGATCGACATAGGTCTGGAGCACCTGATCGACCCCGAACAACTCCACCGCACGCCGCCGCGCCGCATCGCTGAGCCGCCGGTGCCGTTCGGCATCCGTCAGGGCCGGCAGCGCCGCCTGCGCCATCGCATCCGGATTGCCGAACGCCGTCAGCATGCCGGTGTCGCCGAGCACTTCGGCGACGCCGCCGACGCGCGTGCTGACGCAGGGCACGCCACAGCTCATCGCCTCGAGCATCGACAGACCGAAGCTCTCTGTTTCCGACGCCGACAAGAACAAGTCCGCATCCGCCAACACGTCTTCGATGCCGTCGCGGACCCCCAGATGCTCGACCCGGTGCTGCACACCGAGATCACTCGCCACCGCCAGCGCGTGTTCGCGATCGGGACCGTCGCCGACCAGCAGCAGCCGGGCCTTGACCTGGCGTTGGATCGCGGCGAATGCGCGGACCACGTCGGCAACCCGCTTGACCGGCCGGAAGTTGGAAGCATGGACGAGGATGCGCTCCTCGTCCGCACGTTGGTACCAGCGACCGTTCGTTCCCGGCTTGTAGCGTTCGGTGTCGACGAAGTTCGGGATCACGTGCAATGGCGAACGGACGCCGAACACCAACCGTGTCTCGTCGGCGAGGAACTGGCTGACGGTCGTCACCGCGT
Organism: Planctomycetota bacterium; assembly: GCA_016713175.1. Classification (GTDB taxonomy): domain Bacteria; phylum Planctomycetota; class UBA1135; order UBA1135; family UBA2386; genus JADJPQ01. Next base: position 267,356 of record JADJPQ010000009.1, on the reverse strand, counting down.
CGGACTGTTCGATCGCAAAGCGCGTCGGTCGCATGTAGGCGCGGTCGGCGCCGACCACGGTGATGTCGGTGCCGTGCAGCGTGGTGACGAAGCGCAGGCAGGCTTCCGGGGCACACATGCTGCGGGCCAGGAACGCCGACACCGCGTGTGGGATCGCGTAGTGGACGTGGAACAGTTCGACCTTGGCCTCTTCCCGGACCTCGAGCATCCGCGTCGCCAGCGCCAGGTCGTACGGCGGGTAGCGGAACAGCGGGTAGGCGGAGACCTGGACCTGGTGAAAGCGAAGGCCGGAGATGCCGCGGCGCAGACGGCCGGGGCGGTCGTAGCTCAGCAGATGGATCTCGTGACCACGCTGAGCCAGCTCCTGGGCCATCTCGGTGGCGACTACGCCGCTGCCGCCGACGGTCGGATAGCAGACGATGCCGATGCGCATGGCGCGATCCTAGCGCACGGACCCGTCACGCCACTCCGGTGTGTTGCCTGATGGACGGTGGGTCGCGCCGTCCGCCCCCACATCCCGGATTCTGACGTTCGCCGTCGTCAGCGATCGTTCGGCAGCATGCAACATGGCAGCTCGAACACGATCGACAACTGGTGCCCGCTGGCATGGGTGCGGCAGCGCCCCGACAGATCCTGCACGAACTCCTGCAAGGTTGTCACCCGTTCGGCGAGATGACGGTCGCCGCCGTTGCCGATTGCCGCCAGCTCGAACACCACGTCTTCACCACCGGCGCGGGTCGCGATCGCGATCTCGCCGCCGGATCCGGCGTGCGAAGTGCCGAGCAGCAGTGCCCGTTGCACCGCATAGGCCAGCTGACCTGGCTTGCAGGCGACCGGCGGCAGACTGCCGGCGAGCTGCAGGCGGACGACCAACGGGAACCCGAGTTCACGCAGACAGCCCTGCACGGCACGCTCGACGGTGCGATCGAGGTCGGCCTGGTCGATCTCGCGCGGGTCGGTCGCCGCCAGCATCGAACTGACGAGTTCCTGCAGGCGCGCGGCTTCCTGTTCGAGCACGTCGCCGGCGTCGTCAGCTTCCTCACCGTCGTCGCCGGACCGCTGCAGCCGATAGGCCTGTTCGTCGATGCGGCCCAGGCACTGTCCCAGCAGGGTCGTGAGTTCCTCGAGATCGGGGTCGCGCTCGGCCATGACGTACCGATATCGGACGGACGGTGTCCGGGACTGAGGCGGTGTCCGTCAGTTCGCGGCGCGGCGCGGGCAACTCAACCGGCCCGCGAGGAGCACGCAGAGTCCGACCAACACGAGCAGGTTGGCGGCGGCCAGCCAACCCTGGGCTGCGAATCGCCGGGCATCGCCGCCGGCGACCCATTGCAGGAACAGGATGTCGGTGCAGAGCATCGCTGGCACTGCTGTCGTCACCAGCAGGATGGCCCGGCTGGTCCGTCGATGACCGGATTGCAGGATCGCCAACACCAGGAAGCCTTCGACCAACGGCAAGTGGACGAAGTAGTTGAGCCAGGACGTCACCACCAGCAGCGCCGGACAGCACGCCAGGACCGCCAGCGACCACGCCCGGTCGGCGACGCCGCGGCGCAGCGCCATGGCCAACAACACGACGGCGCCGCCCACCAGACCGAAGGCGACCGGCACCAACAGTGGCCGCGTGGTCGCGAACGGTATGCCCAGATGGCTCAGCCACCGCGCCACGGCGTTGGCAAAGTACTGGGAGCCGTCGTCGGCGTACCAGACCTCGGCCGCCAACCGCATCTGCCCCGTCGCTTCGCGATAGAACGCCATCGTGACGTCGAAACCGAACAGGGCGATCGGCAAGAGCAGCAGGAATGAGACGGTGCTGACGGCGGTGCCGATGAGGAAGCGCCAGCGGCCCTGCACCACGAACGGCAGGACAAAGATGCCAGGCCACAGCTTGATGGCGATGGCGAGTCCGAGCAGCCCGGCGGCCAACCACTGCCGACCGCGCGCGTCGAGCGCGAACGCCAACAGCACGAGGGCGAGCGATGGGGTGGACACCTGGCCCCACTTGCAGCACTGCAGGACCGGTACCGACAGCGCCGTGAGGGCCGTGGTGCCAAGGCCGATCCAGGCTGGTCGTTCGCGGATCAGGTGAGCAGGCAGGAGGCACAGCACGAGCGCAGCGGCGAACTGCAGTGCGCCGTAGACGACCTTGGCGCTCGCCACCGGCAGATAGCCCAGCGGCATCAACAACAGGCCCGTGGTCGGTGGGTAGAAGTAGCCGAGGAACGGATTGCCCGGGGGCAGGTTGGCTGCGGCGCTCGGGTCGAGATGGCTGAGCATCGCGACGGCGACCGGATGGAAGTGGCGGTCGAAATCGCAGAACAGGATCGGATGCGTCGCGTCGAAGCGTTCGCCGAAGGCGGTGAGCGAGCCCCAGATCGACCACAGGACCACGAACGCCAGCGCCAACACCACCGATTGCCAGAGCAGCAACAGGCGCGTGGTCACGGCGCTAGGCCGATCCTTCGGCCGCGGCGTCGTCATCCGGCGCTTGCGGAGCAACCGTCGGTGTCGGGCTACCGCCGGCGTTCGTGGACCGTGTTGCCGGCATCGGCGAACCGATCATCGCGAGGAACTCGTCGGCGAACTGCTCATAGTCGCGCGCGCCATTGGAATCCGGCGCATGCTCGAAGATGGTCCGCCCGAAGCTCGGGGCCTCGGCCAGCTTGACGTTGTTGCGGATCCGGCTCTTGCAGAGCAGCGAACCGAAGTGGGTGTCGATTTCGCGCAGCACTTCGACCGACAGGTTGGTCCGCGCGTCGACCATGCACGGCAGCACGGCGGCGATCTTCAACTGCTGGTTCAGCCGCTTCTGCACCAGTTGCACGACCTCCATCAGCTTGGCCATGCCCTGCAGCGACAGGTATTCGGCCTGCATCGGGATCAACACGTGGTGCGCGGCGACCAGCGCGTTGGCGGACAGCACACCGAGCGACGGCGGGCAGTCCATCAGCAGGATGTCGAAGTCCTTGGCGGCGGGGAACGCGTCGAGCGCCTCGCGCAGGATCGTCTCGCGCCCGATCCGGTTGGCGAGCACCTGTTCGACGCCGGCCAGCGAGGTGTCGCTCGGCACCACGAACAGGTTGGCGCTCGACGTCGGCTGCACCAGTTCGGCCAGCGGCGCGTCTTCGATCAGCAGGTTGGTCAGCGTGTTGCTCTCGAGATCCGGGCGCTTGTCGACATGCACCGTCAGGTTGGCCTGCGGGTCGAGATCGAGCAGCAGCACCCGATAACCGCGTTGCGCCAGGGCGGCGCCGAGATTGACGGTCGTGGTGGTCTTGCCGACGCCACCCTTCTGGTTGATCACCGCGATGCGCTGCATCAGCCCATTAGAGGCCGCAGATCGCGCAGGGGCAAAGGTCCATCCAGGCAGAACGCTTCCGCCGCGGCGCAGCCGATCCGGGTGCCGTGGAAACGGTCGCGGACCTGGGTCCGTTCGAGGATGTCGAGGCCCTGGGTCAGGTGCGAACGATCGGCCGGCCGCAGTTGCGAGCGGTAGCAGCGGATGACGTCGGCTTTGCGTTCCTGCAGGTCGGCGATGTCGACGACGAAGCTCGGTTCGACCGGGGTGTTGCCGGGGTAGCGGATGTGCAGGCGCGGTCGATGCGGCGGCCCGGCCGCCGGTTCCCAGTGCACCAGGCCAGCGAGGAAGAACGCACGTTCGGCCAGCGCGGCGGCGGCGACGTGGTCGGGGTGGACGTCGCGGGCATGCGGCGAGAACAACAGGTTGGGCCTTGCCGAACGGATGGCGGCGACCAGCAGACCAGTCGCGGCATCGTCGGCGCTGACGCCGGTGTCGGGCAGCCCGAGGTTGTGCCGTTCGCGCAGGCCGAGTGCCTTGGCGGCGTCGCCGGCTTCCGCATCGCGATCCTGCACGGTGCCGCGCGAGCCCTTCTCGCCCCGGGTCAGGTCGACGATCGACACGGTGTGGCCGGCGGCGATGAGCCGTAGGATCGTGCCGGCAGCCGCGAGTTCGACATCGTCGGGGTGCGGACCGATCAGCAGGACGTCGCACGGCAGCATGATCAGAGCTCCAGCACACCGTGCTCGATGCAGAACGGATCGGCGGCGTCGACCAGGATGTCGCCGAGTTCCTTGCCGTGCGCGACCAAGGCCAGCAGCGGCGACAGCACGCGTTCTTGCAGGCGACCGCGCGGGCGCAGGTTGGCGCACAGGCGGCGGATCTGCCGCAGGCCGGTGCCTTCGCGGTTCTCGCGCGCGGTGCGGATCTTGGCCGCGAGCCGGGTGATCTCCTCGAGGGCCTTGGTGCGGGCGCGGTCGAGGGCGGACAGCATCGACGCATCGAGCTTCTCGAGCCGCGAACTGATCGCGTCGAGGTCGGCGCGCAACCTGGTGGCCAGGTCGTCGATCTCATCCTCGATGCCCGAGCCTTCATCGCCCTGCACGGAAGCGGCGAGCTTGTCGGGACCGGGTTCGAGGTCGGGCAGATCCCAGCCAAAGCGCGCCAGCAAGCGCTGCAGCGACGGTTCGACCAGCGTCAACGAGGCGCGCGGCACCAGCAGTGGCTGCGGCACGCCGAGCGTCCGATAGAGCGGCGCGACGACCGCAAGGTAGGCCAGTTCGCCGGGACCGACCACGAACGCGATGGTTGGCAGGCACGCATCCTGCCACAACGGTCGCAACAGCGCCGCCGGGCTGAGGTCGGCGGGGTTGCCGGCGACCTCGCCGTCGGCGAGCGCCTCGCGCCGGTTGCCTACCATCTGGAACATCATCGTCGCCGCCGGGTCCATCGTGATGTCGAGGCCCAGGTCGCTCAGTTCGTCGCTGGTCTGGCGGATCTTGTCGCGGATCTGGTTGGATTGGCCCCACCACCGCTGCAGCGGCGGAAACGCCTCGGCCGGCAGGTCGCGCGGTTCGATCACCAGGAGCCCATGCTTGCCGAACAACTCGAACATCATGCGCGCCATCGCATCGCCGAGCGGTTCGTTGGGGTGTCGCGGCTTGAACAGACCGAGCGCCCAGTCCCGGAACTCGCTCTGCGGCACCAGGCCGTCGATCTCGGTCAGCAGTTTCTCCATCTCGCGGCCGGCGCGGATCGCGCGCAGCGGTTCGCCGCCGCGATCGATGTCGAGCCGGAACTTCTGCAGTTCCTGCGCGGCCGACACCATGAACAGCCGGTTGGCTTCCTCGAGGTCGTGGTCGTCGCTGTGGTTCCAGAACACCGGCACCGCCCGCGGTCCGCCGGGTTGCGCGTTGATCTCGCGGCACAGCCGGATGGCGGTGGCCACCTTGTGCAGGTTGAACAGCGGGCCGCCGCAGATGCCGGGCTGCTGCCCGGTGATCACGACTTGGACGTCGGGTTCCGCCAGCGAGCGGGCGGCGGCCAGCACGGCTTCGGGGGCCTGGAAGCGCTGCGCATAAGTCAGCATCGCCTGCGCGATCTGTTCGCGACCGACCAGCCGGCCGGCCCCGGTGGGCGCGCGCTTCAGCAGTTCTTGTACGGTGCGCGGCCGCTTGCCGAGCAGGCTGGCGATGTCGCGATCGTCTTCGAGATAGCGCTGATGCACATCGGAAGTACCGAGGCGACGGAACGAGATGTGGCGCAGCGTCGGGCGGGTGCGGACGGGTTCAGACATGGCGGCGGCTCTGGGCGACGGTGCGACACTCGTCGGCGAAGGCGATCGCGGCCTGCTGCAGCCGCGACAGCCACTGCGGATCAGTCGGGGAGAATGCCTGCATGACGCCGCGGCTCTGGTTGACCAGGGCGCCAAGACCTCGGGTGTCGAACGCGGCGGCCAGGTCCTGCACCTTGGCGCCCTGGGCACCGACGCCGGGCAGCAGCAGCCAGGCGTGCGGCAGCAGTTCGCGCAGTCGGGCCAGTTCTTTCGGCCAGGTGGCACCGACGACGGCGCCGACCGGCGAGTAGCCGTGGTGGCGCGGGAAATCAGCGCCCCAGGCGGTGACCGCATTGGCGACATGTTCGGCCAGCGGCTGGCCGGCGATCGGCAGATCCTGGAAGTCCTTGGCGCCAGGGTTGCTGGTGCGGACCAGCACGAACACCGCCTTGCCGCCGCGTTCTTCCCGGCAGTGGTGCAGGAACGGGTCCACCGAGTCGCGTCCCAGATACGGATGCAGCGTCACCGCGTCGGCGACCTGGAAATGTCCCTCGGCGTAGGCCTGGGCAGTGCTGCCGATGTCGCCGCGCTTGATGTCACCGAGCACCAGCATGCCGAGCGAACGCGCCAGCGCGCAGGTTTGTTCGTAGACGCGATAACCAGCGGCGCCAAAGCACTCGAAGAACGCGATGTTCGGTTTGACGCAGACGACGTGCGGCGCCAGTCCAGGCAGGGCAGCCTGGTAGAACGCGAGGATCCGCTCAGGTGGCGGCGCATCCGGGCGCAGGTTCGCCGGCAGCGCATCGACGCGGGGATCGAGTCCGACCACCGCCGGCGCGGCGCCGCGCAGGATCCGTTCGGCGAGGTCTTGGGTGAAGCTCATCATCGGGCGCTGTCAAGCCTAGCGACGGCGGCGCGGAATCCGAGTGCGGTCGCGCGTCGTCGCGGTCGCGTACCGGAGCAGTTCGCTGTGGCGCTGGGCGGCCCTTCCTGGTTTCGTTGTCCGCCCCCCACGACGAGAACAGATCCCCACCATGGCAGTCATCTTCGTGCCCAAGGAGACGGAGCCGGGCGAGACGCGGGTAGCCGCGATCCCGGAGACCGTCAAAGGCATGCTCAAGGCCGGTCTGAAGGTGCAGGTCGAACGCGGCGCCGGACTCGCCGCCGGCTTCGCCGACGCGGATTTTGCCAGCGCAGGTGCCGAACTGGTCGACGCGAGTGCGCGCGGCCAGGCCGACCTGGTGCTCGGCATCCAGACCCCGAACGTCGAGCAATGCCGCGCGCAGAAGTCCGGCTCGATCCTGATCAGTTCGCTGACGCCGACCTCGCGGCTGTCGCAGGTCAAGGCGCTGCGCGACGCCAAGGTCTCCGCCATGGCGCTCGAACTGATGCCGCGCATCACCCGGGCGCAGAAGATGGACATCCTGAGTTCGCAGGCCACTGTGGCCGGCTACCAGGCCGTGCTGCTGGCGGCGGCGACGTTGCCGAAGATGTTCCCGCTGCTGATGACGGCGGCCGGCACGATCACGCCGGCGCGCGTGCTGGTACTCGGGGCCGGGGTGGCGGGCCTGCAGGCGATCTCGACGGCGCGGCGGCTGGGCGCGGTGGTCGAAGCCAATGACATCCGGCCCGCCTGCAAGGAACAGGTCGAATCGCTGGGCGGCAAGTTCGTCGACACCGGCGCACCGCCAGATGCGGAGACCAAGGGCGGCTACGCCAAGGAGACGACGGCGGAGTTCCTGCGCAAGCAGCGCGAGATCCTGACGTCGCACATCACCCAGGCTGACGTGCTGATCACGACCGCGCTGGTGCCGGGTCGCAAGGCGCCGGTGCTGGTGACCGCCGACATGCGCAAGGGCATGAAGCCAGGGTCGGTCATCGTCGACATGGCCGCCGGACAGGGTGGCAACGTCGAGGGTTCGGTGTCGGGGCAGCGCGTGGTGGTCGACGGGGTGACGATCCTCGGCGACACCAACCTGCCGGCGCAGTGCGCCAATGACAGCTCGCGGATGTTCGCGCGCAACGTGCTCGCGTTCCTCGGTGAGTTCGTCAAGAACGGTCAGCCGAACGTGGACATCAAAGCGGAGATCCTCGCGGCGGTTACGGTGACCCACGATGGCCAGGTGTGTCACGAAGCGACGGCACAGGCGCTGGCCGCCAACCCCGGTTAGAGCGAGGAACGAACCATGGACCCGATCTTCCTGACGATCTTCGTGTTCGTCATCGCTTCGCTGCTCGGTTTCGAGCTGATCAACAAGGTGCCGCCGACGCTGCACACGCCGCTGATGTCCGGATCGAACGCGATCTCGGGGATCACGATCGTCGGCGCGATCATCGTCGCGACGGCCTCCGGCGGCATCTTCGCCCAGATCCTGGCGTTTCTCGCCATCGCCTGCGCGACGGTCAACGTCGTCGGCGGCTACATGGTGACCGACCGCATGCTCGGCTCGTTCAAGAAGAAGGGGAAGTGACGTGGACTACCTCTATCTCCTGGCCACGCTGCTGTTCGTCGTCGGCATCAAGAACCTGACCAGCGTCAAGACCTGTCAGCGCGGCAACAAGATCTCCGAGATCGCCATGCTGCTGGCGGTCGTCACGGTGCTGGCGGCGACCGGCAACATCAGTTGGTGGGCGTTGATCGGCGGTCTGCTGGTCGGCGGCGGCGTCGGTGTCTGGGTTGCGGTCAAGACCCCGACGACGCAGATGCCCGAGATGGTTGCGGCGCTGAACGGCCTGGGCGGCGCCGCCTCGGCGTTCGTCGCGCTCGCGGCGATCCTCGAGCATCCGGTGATGCACCAGGCGGACAAGTGTCTGGCCGACACCGGTCTGGTCAACGCGATCAGCACGCCGATCACGATCCTGATCGGCCTGGTGACGCTGACGGGCAGCTTCATCGCGTTCTTCAAACTCGGCGGCAAGAAGCTGTCCCATCCGTTGAAAGGCACGGCCCGACACTATCTGCATGCGGCGATCGCGGTCGGTATCATCGGCTGCTCCTACTGGCAGGTGATCGCGACGTCAGCGGCCGGTCTGACCACCGCGACGATCCTGCTGAGCGTGCTGGCGCTCGTTCTCGGTGTGTTCCTGGTCATGCCGATCGGCGGCGCCGACATGCCGGTCGTCGTGTCGCTGCTCAACAGCTACTCCGGCATGGCCGGCTCTGCTTCGGGCTTCGTGATCGGCAACCCGATGCTGGTGGTCGTCGGCGCCCTGGTCGGCACGTCGGGCATCATCCTGACGCAGATCATGTGCAAGGCGATGAACCGTTCGCTCGGCAACGTGCTGCTCGGCGGCATGGGCGAGGAGTCGGTCGCCAAGGATGCCAAGGACTACAAGTCGATCAAGTCGACGACGCCCGAGGAGGTCGCGATGCTGCTCGACGGCGCCGCGTCGGTGATCATGGTGCCCGGCTATGGCCTCGCCGTCGCGCAGGCGCAGCACACGATCCGCGAACTCGGCGAACTGCTGATCAAACGCGGCGCCAACGTCCGCTACGCGATCCACCCGGTCGCCGGACGCATGCCCGGGCACATGAACGTGCTGCTCGCCGAGTCGGACGTTCCGTACGACCAGCTGTGGGAGATGGATCGCATCAACAGCGACTTCAAGAACACCGACGTCGTGATCATCGTCGGCGCCAATGACGTGGTGAACCCCGCCGCGCGCGAGGCCACCGGCCCGATCGCCGGCATGCCGATCCTCGATGTCGACCACGCGCGCACGGTCGTCGTCATCAAGCGCTCGCTGGCGCCGGGCTATGCCGGCATCAAGAACCCGCTGTTCGAGCGCGACAACTGCCTGATGGTGTTCCTCGATGCCAAGGAAGCGCTCGAGGGCATGGTCAAGGAAGTCAAGGAACTCGGCAAGTAGCGCGCGAGGGCGGCGCGGGCGGCCGCGCTACTGCGCGCCGCCGGGCAGCGAGGGTGGCGAGTTGAGCCACCAGTGTACGATCACGCTGGCGCAGAACCCCGCGAGGATCGCCGGGAACCAGCGCAGGTGATCGCCGAAGGTGAACCTGCCTTTGCTGAGGCCCATCAGGCTGACGCCGGCGGCACTGCCGATCGACAGCAGCGAACCGCCGGTACCAGCAGTCAGGGTCAGCAGTTCCCAGTAGTACTGACCACGCTCGCCGGTGCCCATGTTCGGGTCCATGTTGAGCACCGCGAACATCAACGACACGTTGTCGATCAACGCCGACGCGACGCCGATGCCGACGTTGGCATAGAACGGCCCGACCTGGTCCGAGTACAGCCAGCCCGACAGCTTCGCCATCACCCCGAGCTCGGTCAGACCGCCGACACACATCATCACGCCGAAGAAGAACAGCATCGCATCCCACTCGACGGTGGCGACGTCGGCGAACACATCCAGCGGTTCGCCGAGCTGCTTGTGCTTGTGGTTCCAGTTGCGGACGTAGGCGTAGACGAAGTAGTAGGCCAGTCCCGACGTCATGCCGAGGAACGGCGGCAGGTGCAAGGAGTGGTAGAAGAACACCGCGGTGCCGATCGTTGCCAGGAACAGACTGCACACGACCCACCAGCCAGGCTTCAGCGACACCCGTTCCGACAACGGCGCCGGTTTGTCCTTCGGCACGGTGAAGCTCATCACGATGGCTGGCACCAACCAGTTCACCAGGCTCGGCACGAACAGCTTCAGGAAGTGTCCGGTGTCGACCTTGCCAGCCTGCCAGACCATCAGCGACGTGATGTCGCCGAACGGCGAGAACACGCCGCCGGCGTTGGCAGCGACGACGATGCTACTGCAGCAAACAGCGACGAAGCGTTTGTTGCCCTGGCTGACGGCGATCGCGACCGATCCCATCAGCAGCGCGGTCGTCATGTTGTCGCAGATCGGCGAGATGAAGAACGCCAGGCCGCCGAGCGTCCAGTACAGCGTTCGCATGCCGAAGCCGGCGGAGATCAGCACCGCGTTCAACCGCAGGAACACGTTGTGCTTGCTGATCGCCGACAGGTAGGCCATCGCCACCATCAGGAACAGGAACAGCGCGCCGTACTCACCGACATGTCCGAGCAGCCGGTCCTCGAGGTAGTGCTCGTCGACGTCGGGCACGTGCCGGAAGGCGTAGGCGACCAGCACCCAGATGACGCCCGCGGCCGCCAGCACCGGCTTGCTCTTGCGCAGGTGGATCTTGTCCTCGAGCACCACCAGCAGATACGCGACGGCGAACACGCCCACCGCGAACCACGCGTGCGGCGAGCCGGCCACCGCCATCATGTCGTAGAAGAATCCGAACACTGGTCTCCCTCGTCGATGCGCCGGTTGGCGCAGCCGGGTGACCTATCGACCGACAGTCAGGCGCGAAGTGAGGCGTTATGCCGCATTCAGCAGCCAGTGCACCAGGATGCTGGCGGCATACCCGGCAGCGATCGCCGGCAGCCACTTCAAGTGGCTGACGAACGTGTACATTCCGTGGGCACTGCCCATCAAGGCAACACCCGCGGCCGATCCGACCGATAGCAAGGAGCCGCCGGTGCCGCAGGTCAGCGTGATCAGCAGCCACTGGTAGACCGAGGTCGCTGTGTGCGTGACGTCCGCTGGCATCGCCGGGTCCATCGGCGGATTCATGCTGAGCACCGCGAACATCAGCGGCACGTTGTCGACCACCGCCGATAGCACCCCCATCCCGATGTTGGCCCAGGTCGCGCCCACGCCTGACACCGGGTCGTAGAGCGCATGGCTGGCGAGCGCCAGGAAGCCCAGTTCGCGCAGCGCACCGACACACAAGATCACGCCGAAGAAGAACAACATCGTGTCCCACTCGACCTCGGCAACGTTCTTGAACACGTCGAGCGGTTCGGCAATGCGCTTCTTGTGGTAGGCGCGGATGCTCAGCCAGCCGTAGATGAAGTAGTAGCCCAGCCCCATCGTCATGCCGAGCGCCGGCGGCAGGTGCAGGTACATGTGGAAGAGCACGGCGGTGACGATCGTCGCCAGGAACAGGCCGATGACGACGGCCCAGCCCTTCTTCAGCTGGACTTCATGTTGCAGTGGCTTGGGTTTCTCGTCAGGGATCCAGAAGTGCATGATCGCGGCCGGCACCAGCCAGTTGACGATGCACGCCGGCAGCAGTTTGAGGAACTCGGCCGTGTGCACCTTGTCCTCGGCCCACACCATCAGGGTCGTGATGTCACCGAACGGCGAGAACGCGCCGCCGGCATTCGCGGCGATCACGATGCTGCAGCAGCTCGGCGCGATGAAGCGCATGTCGCCCTTGCCGACGGCGACGACGACCGCACCCATCAGCAGTGCAGTGGTCATGTTGTCGGCGACCGGCGAGATCCAGAACGCCAGGATGCCCGTGGCCCAGAACACCGCGCGGTAGCCATAGCCGGAGGCCACCAGCCACGCGTTCAGCTTCAAGAACACATTGTGCGCAGCGATGGCGGAGATGTAGGTCATCGCCACCATCAGGAAGAGGAACAGTGCGCCGTACTCGGCGATGTAGTGGCTGACCCTCTGTTCGATCAGTTCGCCGGTGACGTTCGGCTGCTGCTGCAGGCCGATCGAGGTCAGGATCCACAGGATCGCGGCCCCGAGCAGCACCGGCTTCGACTTCCGGAGCTTGATGCGCTCTTCGAGCACGACCAACAAATAGGCCCCGACGAACACGATCAGCGCGGCGATGCCGAGCGGCGTGTTGGTCAGGTCGAACTGGGCACCGTCGACCAGGGAGTTGAGCACGCGACCGGAAGGGCTGAACAGGGTCTGGCTGGGAGCGCCGGACCGGAGAGGGGTCGCGGAAGGATCCGGCGCCGGAGCCGCGCAGTCCAGGATCGACACGCGCCGTTACGAACGTTCATCAGCCACTGTTCACATTCCGTGCCGCGGACCTGGGCCGCGGTCGAATTTTCACCGGATCAGGGCGCGTTCATCCACCAGTGCGTGGCAATCGAAGCAGCGTAGCCGAGCGCGATGGCGGGCAGGAATCGGAGGTGACGGCCAAAGGTGTATATGCCGTGAGCCGAGCCCATCAGCGCCACGCCGGCGGCCGAACCGACCGACAACAGGGAGCCTCCGACACCGGCGGTCAGGGTCACCAGCAACCACTGGTAGTCCGCCATGGGGGTGTGCAGAAGACCCGGGGCCAGCGGATCCATGGTCGGGCTCATGCCCAGGACCGCAAACATGACCGGCACGTTGTCGATCAGGGCGCTGAGAAGACCGATACCGATGTTGGCCCAGGTTGCGCCGAGGCCCGCGACAGGGTCATAGAGCCAGGCATTGGCCTTGTGCAGGAACATCAGCTCCTGCAGGGCGCCGACACACAGGATCACACCGAAAAAGAACAGCATCGTGTCCCACTCGACCTCGGCCACGGCCTTGAACGCATCGAAGGGCCGGTCGGTCAGGTTGCGCTTGTGCTGCAGATGGCGAAACCAGCCGTAGAGGAAGAAGTAGCCAAGCCCGGTGGTCATCCCCAGGAACGGCGGCAGATGGAGCGCGGCGTGGAACGTCACGGCAGTGACGATCGTCGCCAGGAACAACACGATCACCACCCACCACCCAGGCTCGAGAGGAACGCTCTGCTGCCGGGCTGCGGGTCGGCCCTGCGGAACCGTGAAGTGCATGATCACCGCCGGCACCAGCCAATTGACCAACGACGGCACCAGGAGCTTGAAGAACTCCATCGTGTGCACCTTGCCGGCCTGCCAGACCATCAGCGTCGTGATGTCGCCGAACGGCGAGAACGCGCCACCGGCGTTGGCCGCGATCACGATGTTGGTGCACGCTGCCGCCAGGAACTTGACATTGCCATGGCCGACCGCGATCGCGACCGCGCCCATCAACAGCGCGGTCGTCAGGTTGTCGGCGACGGGTGAGATGCAGAACGCCAGCGTGCCGGTCGCCCAGTAGACCGCGCGCAGCGAGAAGCCGCGCGACACCAGCCAGCCGTTCAGCCACAAGAACACGTTGTGGGCGGCGATGGTCGAGATGTAGGTCATCGCCACCATCAGGAACAGGAACAGCGCGCCGTACTCGCCGGCGTAGTGCAGCACGCGTTGCTCGAGATGGTTGTGCGGCATCGACGCGGCGTCCGGGTGCCCGGCGTAGGCGATCGCGACCAGGATCCACAGCACCCCGGCGGCGATGACCACGGGCTTGCTCTTCCGCAGATGCAGCCGTTCCTCGAGCACGACGAGCAAATAGGCGAACACGAAGATCGCCAGGGCGGCCAGGCCGAGGCCGCTCGCGGTGAAGTCCAAGCGCTGCAGTTCGCCGGCAGTGACGGTTGCCGTCACGGTCGAGGGGTCGAGACCGATCAAGAGAGCCTCCGGGTTCGGATGGCGGCCCGACCATCCGGAAACCTGCAGCGCCCATGCCGGAGCTGCACCCTTGAGCGAGAATGTGGCGAAAGACGCTACTTGGCCGGTGGCGGCGACTCCAGACGCTGCAGCGCCGCAAATGCCGCATCGACGAACCGTTGCGGCACGGTGCCGAGCAGCCAGCGGACCTGCGCTGGCGTCATCGGCGACTCCAGGTCAGCGTCCTCGGCTTCCGGGTAGAGGACGGGCTCTTCCGGTGCGCCGAAGGCGAGCGGTGGCTGGTCCGGATCCGGCGCCGACTGCTTCACCTTGGCCAGCAGGTCGTGCAGATCGAGACCGCGCAGCGTCAGCAGTTCCCACGGCTTCTCATCGAGGCGCCGGGCAAACAGTTCGTGCAGTGCCAGCACGTGCCGGCACGGCTTGTCCGGCAGATCGCACGAGCACCCGAAGGTGACCCGGCGGGAGTCCGGGAACAACGGTTCGCCGACGATGCGGGCGACCAGGCGATCGAACGATCGCGTCACCCGGCCGTTCTCGAGCGCGTCGACGATCGACCGGCTGCGGCGGAGCACACGGATGACGGTCGGCAGGTCCTTGTTGGGCAACGTCCGGATGTGCAGCGCCACCTCGTGGATGCTGCCCATCGCGCCCTCCATCTCGGCGCGGATGCCACCGGGGCGGATGCGGACCATCGGCTTGCGGATCGCTGGTAGCGCTTCCAGAGCCGCGGCAAAGCGCTTGTCGTCGATCCCGCGCGTCGCTTCGCGGCGCCAACGTTCGCCCAGGGACACGGCTTTGCGTTCGTTCACGCCAGTGCCTCCTTGCGATCGAGCGTCAGCAGCCGCTTCAGTTCGTCGTTGCTGAGCTCGGTGATCCAGTTCTCGCCGGCGGCGAGCAGGTTGTCAGCGACCTCGCGTTTGCGTTCGAGCATCTGCTGGATGCGTTCCTCGAGCGTGCCGGTGCAGACGAACTTGTGCACGAAGACGTTGCGCAGCTGACCGATGCGGAACGCGCGGTCGGTGGCCTGATCCTCGACGGCCGGATTCCACCACCGGTCGTAGTGGAACACGCGATTGGCGGCGGTCAGGTTCAGGCCGGTGCCGCCGGCCTTCAGCGACAACACGAACACCTTCGGACCGTCGGGCCGCGACTCCTGGAAGTTGGCGACCATGTCGTCGCGGTCCTTCTGCGCGACACCGCCGTGCAGGAACAACACCGACTGCTTCAGCGAGTCCTCGATGTGGGTCTTCAGCAACGACCCCATCTCCTTGAACTGCGTGAACACCAGGCAGCGGTCGCCCTCCTCGATCGCCTCCTCGAGCATCTCGGACAACAGATCCAGCTTGCCCGAGCGCGCGTGCAACGCGCTGCCGTCCATCAGGTAGTGCGCGGGGTGGTTGCAGACCTGCTTCAGGCGGAGCAACGTCGTCAGGATCGCGCCACGGCGCTGGATGCCCTCAGCGGCCTTCTCGACCTCCTGCAGACCCTTGCGGACCACGGACTCGTAGAGGATCGCCTGTTCGCGGCTGATTGTCGCGGCGACGATCTGTTCGGTCTTCTCCGGCAGGTCGGCGACGATCTCCGGATCGGTCTTCAGGCGGCGCAACACGAACGGCCGCACCAGGCGCGCCAAGGCCGACATCGAACTGGCCTTGCGCTGCTTGACGATCGGGTGTTCGAGCGTCTGCAGGAACTGCGTGCGCGAGCCGAGCAGGCCTTCGTTGAGGAAGTCCATGATCGACCACAGGTCGAGCGGCCGGTTCTCGAGCGGCGTGCCGGTCAGCGTCATCCGGAAGTTGCCCTTGAGCGTGCGGGCGACCTTGGACTGCTTGGTGGTCGGGTTCTTGATGTTCTGCGCTTCGTCGAGCAACACGCCCTCGAAGGTCACCGAGGTCATCATCTCCTCGTCGCGCTGCAGCAGGTTGTAGCTGGTCAGCACGATGTCGGAGTTGGCGAGGGTCTTGTGGAAGTCCTCGGTGGTCTCGGCGCGGGTCTTGCCGTGGTGCAGCACGACGCGCAGTTCGGGCGCGAAGCGGTTGATCTCGCGCCGCCAGTTGCCGAGGACGGAGACCGGGCAGACGATCAGCAGCGCGCCGGTGCGGCCTTCCTTGCGCCGCCAGTCGAGCATCACGGCGATCGCCTGGACGGTCTTGCCCAGACCCATGTCGTCGGCGAGGCAGGCGCCAAAGCCCTGGTCGACCAGGTAGTACATCCAGGCGTGGCCGCGCTGTTGATACGGGCGCAGCTCGCCGACGAACGTCGGCGGCAGTTCGCGGTTCTCGACGCCGCGGGCGCGTTCGAGGTTCTGCAGCAGCGCTTCCAGGCGAGGTGTGCTGGCGATCGTCTCCATCGCCAGGCCGTGCAGGTGCGAGGCGCCGCCGAGCCGCAGGCGGAGAGCCTCGAAGAAGCTGATCCGTTCGCCGCCTTCCTTCAGGCGCTTCTTGAACTCCTGCAGCGCTTCCCGGTCCTTGGGCGACAACAGCACCGGGCGGCGGTCGAGGAACACTAGCGGCGTGCGCGCATCGACGAGCTGGTTGAATTCGGTGGTGCTGAGCTCGACATCGCCGATGGCCAGGCTCCACTTGAACTCGAACCACGGCCGCGGCGTGTCGCCTTGGCCCTTGACCTCCGACAGGGTCACCCGGGCCGTCAGCCGTTGCATCGACTCGACGCCCGGCAGCAACAGCTCGAAACCCTCGGATTCGAGCATCGGCAGGTGGTCGAGGATCTGGTCGAGCTCCTGCCGGGTCAGGCTCGCCTTGCCGTCGCTCATGTTCTTGGCGCGACGCAGTGGCGGCAGTTTCTCGGCCATCCGTTCGATGGTCAGTTCGACGCGCTGCAGGGACTCACGCGCCAGCTCGCTCGGGAACGGACAGCTGGCGATGCGCTGGTGCAGGGACTCGGCGGTCTCGGTCAGCGGGATCGTCGGGATCGGGCGGACCAGAATCTGCAGCGCCCACGGCACGCCTTCTTCGAGCGGCCGTTCGGGCACCAGGATCTCGAGGACCGGCGACATCTGGGTCTGCCAGAACTCCTTCGGCAGCCGCTCGGCCTTCGGGAAGCGACCCGGCTGGGTGCTGGCGGTCGCGGCGAGCTGGTCGACGGCGTGCCCGATCAGACTGACCAGCAGATTGCGCGGTGTGACCGAATAGACCGGATCGTCGGGGACGGCGTTACGAGCGGTCGTCAGCGAGCCCGGCATGATCTCGGCAAGGGCAGCGAGCGCCCATTGCGTGTCGGTCTGCCAGTGCGCTGCCCAGCGGAGCACTCCGGGTTGCGGCGCCGGGCCGAAGTCGCCACGGTTGACCAACGCGCGCGCGAGTCGGGCGGCGCCGATCAGCACGCGTAGGCTCGGGGAGGCTGCAGCGGGGTCGAGGCTGCAGAGCCACGCGATCGCATCGACGAGGTGGAGGCCGGTGGCCGGGATCGTCCACAGTGCGGGTGCGATCCGTGCCTGGCTGCGTTCGTCGTCGTCGTCTTCGCGCGCCGCATGGACCGGCCGCAGCGACGACTCTTCACTACCCAACAGGATCTGCAGGTCCAATGGCTCCGACCGCGCGGCCAGTTCCGGAGGCAGCGCGGCGAGCAAAGCCTGGCGATCGGGATCGCACCACAGGGCGATCCGAGCGTCCGCGGGCTGGCGGGCGTGGAGGTAGGCGGCGTCCAGGACTAGGGCTTCTTGTCGGCCAGCGCCGGGTGATGCCACTGCTCAGCGACCGGGGCTCTCTGCACCGAGATCGGACCGTCCCAGGAGCGCGTCGCCTGATCAGCCAACGTGAACGCGAACAGCAGCGACAGGAACAGGAACGACCCCAGAAACATGATCTTGTTGATCGCGGTGTCCCACCATACGTGCATGAAGATCGCGATGACGAGCGATGCCTTGACGCAGGCGATCAGCATCGCGATCAGCATGTTGGCCGAGCCGAAGTCGACCCGCGAGGCGCCGACGGTGATGCCGGTCAGGAACAACAGGGCGATCAGGACCTTCAAGAACAGGCCGGCAGAAGCGACGTGGTGATGGCCTTCGCCATGACCGTGCGCGGCGTGAGCGTGCGCCGCATGAGCGTGCGCGGTGTCGGGGTGGGAACTCATCACGGCACCAGGTAGAGCAAGGGGAACAGGAAGATCCAGATCAGGTCGACGAGGTGCCAGTAGAGACCGACGAGGTCGACCGGCAAGTAGTAACCGGCGTGGAAGCGACCCTTGCTGGCGCCCTTGATGATCCACAGGATCAGGCCGGCGCCGATCAGCACGTGCAGACCATGGATCGCGGTCATCGTGAAGTAGATCGCGAAGAACATGTGCCCGTGGGGCACATCCTTCATCACGTGGTGCGTGTCCTTGAACCAGTCGGCGACTTCGAAGCCGCCGAACAGCGGCAGGAAGCCGTGTTCATACTTGGCCTTGTACTCGACGAACTTGATCCCCATGAAGATGGCGGCGCCAAGCACGGTCAACCAGCAGAACAGGATCGTGGCCTTCTTCTGGCTGGTCTGTGCCGAGCGGACGCCCATGGCCATCGTCCAGGAGCTCAGCAGCAGCACCGTCGTGTTGACGGCGCCGAGCTTCCAGTTCAGCTGTTGGCCCCCGAGCCGGAATGTCTCCGGGTAGGCCTCGTGGAAGTAGAAGTAGGCAGCGAACAGCCCACCGAACAGCAGGATTTCCGTCGCCAGGAACAGCCAGAAGCCAAGCTTGCAGGCCTGGAACTCCTGCACCGGGGAATCGAAGTGGTGCGCGACCGTGTGCGGCACGAACTCCGGTCCCGGCGCCGGGATGACGATCGAGTGATGTCCGTCGTGACTCATGAGGAGGCGCTCCTAGCTGACCGGCGTCTGCGTGCTGCGCAGATCCAGGGTCGAATAGTCGTAGACCTCGCCGCGCCAGACCGGCGTCTGGTGGAAGTTCTCGAGCGGCGGCGGCGTGGGCGTCATCCAGTCGAGGGTGACACCGCCCCATTGGTTCTGCATCGCCTTCTTGCCGGCGAACAACGAGGCCAGCAGGTAGCCGAACATCAGCGCGACGCCGCAACCGAGGATCATGGCACCGATCGTCGAGGCCTGGTGGAAGGGCTGATATTCGGCGGCGTACTCGGCGTAGCGACGCGGCATGCCGCGGCTGCCCATGATGAACTGCGGGATGAACGTGGCGTTGAAGCCGATGAAGATGATCGCGCAGGCCAACTTGGCCAACGATTCGTTGTACATCACGCCGAACATCTTCGGCCACCAGTGATGCAGGCCGGCGAAGAACGCCAGCGAGATCGAACCCATCATCACGTAATGGAAGTGGGCGACGACGTAGTAGGTGTCGTGCAGGTGGATGTCGACGTTCAGCACGCCGAGGATCACACCCGTCAGGCCGCCGATCGCGAAGATGATCAGGAACGCCAGCGTGTAGAGCATCGGCGAGTTGAGATCGATCGACCCCTTCCACACCGTCGCCACCCACGAGAACTCCTTGATCGCCGTCGGGATCGCCACGAAGAAGGTCAGGAACGAGAACGCGAACATCGCGTACGTCGACTGACCCGACGTGAACATGTGGTGGCCCCACACCAGGAAGCTGATGATGGCGATCGCCAGCGAGCTGAAGGCGATCATCTTGTAGCCGAACAAGGGCTTCCGGCTGTGGACCGACACGCACTCGCTGATGATGCCGAAGGCTGGCAGCACCATGATGTAGACGGCGGGATGCGAGTAGAACCAGAAGAAGTGCTCGAACAGCACCGGGTCACCGCCCAGGCGCGGGTCGAAGATGCCGATGTGGTAGGTGCGTTCGAGCGCCACCAGCGCGACCGTGATGCCGAGGACCGGCGTCGCCAGCACCTGCAGGATCGACGTCGCGTAGATCGCCCAGACGAACAGCGGCATCCGGAACCAGGTCAGGCCCGGCGCGCGCAGCTTGTGCGTCGTGACGATGAAGTTCAGCCCGGTGAAGATCGAACTGAAGCCGAGGATGAAGATGCCCAGGCCGATCGAGATGACGGCCTGGTTGGTGTAGAGGCTGTATGGCGCGTAGAACGTCCAGCCGGTGTCGAAGCCACCGGCGAGGATCGAATACATCGCGAGTGCCGCGCCGGTGACCCACAAGTAGAAGCTCAGCAGGTTCAGGCGCGGTAACGCGACGTCCTTGGCACCCAGCATCAGCGGCAACACCATGTTGCCGAGCGATGCCGGGATGGCCGGGATCACGAACAAGAACACCATGAAGGCGCCGTGCAGCGTGAAGATCTGGTTGTACGCCTCGTTGGTGAACAAGGCGCCGTCCGGGCTCCACAGGTGCAGGCGGACCAGCAACGCGAAGATGCCACCGGCCAGGAAGGCCATCGACACGCCGATCAGGTACATGAGCCCGATCCGCTTGTGGTCGAGGGTGCCAGCCCAGGACATGAAGCCGCTGGTGTTGTTCAGATAGTTCGTCGTGCCGGTGTGGGCGCCGGAATGCACGTCGACGTGGGGCGTGTGGGTAGTCATGGATGCGGCCTCACTTCAGCGACTTGATGTACTCGATGATGAACCCGAGCTTCCTGTCGCTGACCTGACCCTGGTCGAAGGGCGACATCCTGCCGGCGCTCTCGTAACCCTTGACGATCTTTGCCGAGGGGTTGCGGATCGACTCGATGAGGTAGGCATCGTCGACCGTGATGGTCTTCTCCTGGCCGCCCTCGATGACCGCTTCGGACTTGCCGTAGAGACCAAACCAGCTCGGCGCGATGGCCGTGTTCGGGCCAGCAACGGCGTGACAGCTCTTGCAGAGCGCTTCGTAGGTGCGCTGACCGTTGACCTTCGGGTCAGGGTCTTCGGTGTCCCAGGGGCGTTTGCCGTACTGTTCGGCGGTCACGACGTGGACCTTTGCGTACATCAAGGAGTGATCCTTGCCGCAATACTCGGCGCAGAACAAGTGATAGTCACCGAGTCTGGTCGGGGTGAACCAGATGCGTTGGTTGCGGCCCGGGACCACGTCACGCTTGCAGCGCATCGACGGGATGAAGAACGCATGCAGCACGTCTTTCGACTCCAGCGTGAATGCGGCCGGCTTGTCGACCTCCAGCCAGAGTTCGTTGAGGCTGGAGCCTGGATCGTTGTGATAGCGGAACGTCCAGCTCCACTGCGCTGCGGTCGCCTTGTAGTTGCGCGCGTCCTGTGGCGCGACCGCCATGTCGAGACTGCCCTTCCAGCCCCAGGCGAAGATGATCATCACCAGGATCAACGGGATGACCGTCCAGACGACTTCCAGCGGCGTGTTGTGCGTGACATTCGAAGCGGCCGGCTGGTCGAAGCGCACGCGGCGGTACTTCAGCACCGACCAGCCGAGGACCGCGGCGATCAGCACGAAGAAGAACACGCACATCCACATCGTGAAGTAGAAGACGTGATCCACGTGGTCGAACGTGGACGCCAGCGGCGTCAACTGACCCCAGGCATCGACGCCTTGGTCCGCAACGTAGAACGACTTCTGCGGCTCTTGCGGGGTTTGGAACAGGTGGGCAAACACGGTAGGTCCTCGAGGAATGCGTTCAGCCGGTCGTGGCGGGAGTCGCGGGCGGGGTGGCGGTGCGGCGCCGTTCGCGGCGGATCATCGCGATGATCATCACGGCCAGCACGAGCACGGTGATGACTCCGCCGATGCGCATGACGGTCATCGCGGCGACGGAATAGCTGGTCGTCTTCGGGTCCCAGACCAGGCAGGACAGCTGCACCCGATCCCAGAACGTGCCGATCTTGCCCTCGCTGGCCTCGACGATGGCGAGCCGTAGGTCGGCGGGTGCGAACTCGGAAGAGGCGATGACGCGGCTGACCTTGCCTTGCGGCGTCAAGAAGATCAGCGCCGGCGGGTGGTCGAAGCGGGCGTTGTGCTCATCCCAGTAGTAGCGGAAGCCGACGGAGTCCATCAGCGCCTTGATCGGTGCTTGCTCGCCGACCAGGAATCGCCAGCCTTCTTCGATGCCGACCTTGTTCAGCTTGGCGGCGAACGTCCCCTTGCGCGTCGCGGCGACTTCCGGCGTCTCGCGCGGGTCGATCGTGACGTTCAGCAACTGGTAGTCCTTGCCGGGTTGCAGTTCGACATCGTTGAGCGCACCAACCAGCGCCTCGAGGACGGTGCCGCACATCGAGGGGCAGGTGTAATAGCCGGGCACGAGCAGGACCGGCTTGTCACCAGGGAACAGCTGCTGCAGCGTGAATGGGTAGCCGCGGTCGTCGGTGAACGAGAGCGATGGATCGACGACGGTGCCGATCCTGTTCTCCATCGACGAGGCTTCGGACCGGACCTCGAGCATCCTAGGGGCCGGCATGCCTTCACCCTGCGCCCGCAACGCGACGGATGTCAGCGGGGCAAGGATCGTCAGCAACGGGAGGAGCTTGCGCGTCATCGGATTACTTCCGGGTCATCTCCTGCATGACCTGCTCGATCGACTTCTTGCTGGTGCGACCTTCCTGACCGCTCAAGAACGTCTTCTCGGCGGCTTCGAGATCCTGGCGCTCGGTCGGCGCGAGGTTGTTGACCTTCTTCTGGATCTCCTGGTGCAGCACGCGGTCGAACAGCGGCAACATGAAGTAGAGCGCCGCGAAGAAGATGACGCCCCAGCCGACCACCCAGATGGTCGTTGCCTTGGCATTGATCTCGTTCTCCCAGTCGTGCGGCGGCGGCTCGGCGGCGCCATGACCGGCGTGGCCGTGCGGTGCGTGCGGGGGTTGGTGCGTTGCGGTGCCCATGACGGCCTCGTGATTCAGGCAGATCGGTTCAGCGAGATCAGATGTTGACGAAGTGCAGCGACTCGGCCAGGCGCGGATCGCGCGTCGGCAGCAGGTTGGTCTTGCGCATGTTCAGCAGGGCCATGCCGGCGACGAAGCTCAGCATGCCGAAGAAGCACAGGAAGTCGTGGATCGTCAGGCCGTGCATCCACTCGCCGAGGCCATGCGTGAAGTTGCCGACGAACGACTGCCCTTCCGCGTGCGGCACTTCGGCGTGTGCTGCCGCTGCGGTCGGGTGGAAGTTGGGCACGATCAGGAACTGCATGTCGACCCAGTGCATCACCAGCATGAAGATCGCGCCGAACGCCAGTCCCACCGGGTGGCGCTTGACGTGTCGCGACATCAGGAAGGCGAACGGGAAGAAGAAGTGGCCGAAGATCAGCAACGTGCCGATCGCGCCCCAGCCGCCGTGGTGGCGATGCTCGAAGAACGCCGTCTCCTCGGGGAGGTTGGCGTACCAGATCAGCATGTACTGGCTGAAATTCGTGTAGGTCCAGAACACCATGAAGGCGAACAGGAGCTTGCCGAGGTCGTGGTAGTGCTCGGTCGTGATCGCGTCCTTCAGATAGCCCTTGCTGCCCAGGAAACGGGCGAACAGGACCGTGAAGGCAAGGAACGACATGAACGCGCCGGCGAAGTAGGTCAGTCCGAAGATCGTGCTGAACCAGTGCGGGTCGAGCGACATGATCCAGTCGAACGCCGCGAACGTGATCGACAGCGCGAACAGCAGCAGGCCCGGGGCCGCCAGCCGGGCCAGCCGCAGATTGATCGTCGGGTCGCCGGTCTGATCCTGCAGCAGCGACTGCTTGCGGAAGAACCACGCCAGGACCAGCCAGATCGCGAAGTAGATGCCGACGCGGACGAAGAAGAACGTCGAGTCGAGCCAGGCCTTCTTGCCGGCCAGCACGGTGTCGGCCGGGTTTGGGTGCCACCAGTGGTGGAACAGATGTTCGGCGCCGACGACGATCGGCAGGAACAGCAGCAGCATGAACGGCAGCACCGCCGCGACGTTCTCGGCGATGCGGCGCACCACGACGCTCCAGCCGGCGCGGGTGATGTGCTGCAGCATGGTGAAGAACAGGGCGGCGAGGCAGATGCCGAGCACGCCCATGTAGCCGACCAGGTAGCTGAAGAAGAACCGCTTCTTGGTGTCACCGTCGGCGAACATGCCGAAAGCGCAGCTGAGCGCGAGCATCGCGATGCCGGCACCGAGCAGCCCCATCTGGGCGCCCTTCAGGTCGCCGTCGCGGACCTTGGTGACGACGTGCGGAGCCACCTGTTCGATCGGTGGCGCAGTCATGGTGGCGGTCATGGCTTACTGCTTTCCGAGGGTCTGGAGTGCGCGGATGTAGTGGATGATCGCCCAGCGGTCCTGAACCGAGATGCGCGGGCCGTAGGCCGGCATCGTGCCCTTGCCGTTGGTGATGACGTCGAACAGTTCGCCGTCCTTGTAGATCGCCGCGCGGTTGGTGTTGGCGTCTGCGCCTTCGCGGAAGTGGAAGCTCGGGATCTGCACGCCAGCGGGCCAGCGTCGGCCGACCATGCCGTGAGCGTGGGTGGGGCCAGTGCCGCCGCGACCGCTGTGGCCATGGCAGATGGCGCAGTGGATCGCGAAGCGCTCTTTGCCGCGGGCGAGCAGTTCGGGCGTCAGCGCGACCGGGTTCTGGGTCAGGAACGCACCTGACGCGTCCTTGAAGCGCGCCAGGTCCTGGTCGACGAACGCGCCGCGCGCGACGGTGCCGTCGACCGGCAGCCGCATGCCGCGGCCGTCGTGGAACAGGTGCGACCCGGACTGGGCCTTGACCTTCGGCTGGAAGTCCATGTCCAGCACGAGGTGCACCGGCGGCGACGAAGACGTGCCGCCCCGGCAGGCGCCGAGCACGAGGGCGGCGATGGCGAGCAGCACAGCGTTGAGCAGGGATCGGGTGTTCATCGGGTCAGTCCTCCAGCACCTCGACGTGTTTGCCGCCGATGCTCTCGAGGAAGGTGACCGTGGCGCGCCGGTCGAACTTCGGATCCGTCGCTTCGATCGACAGGAAGAAACGGTCGTCGGTGACCCGCCCGATCGTGCTGTGCGCGAAGATCGGGTGGTGCAGCCGCGGCAGCTTGTTGAGGCCGAACATGCCGAACACCGCACCGAACGCCGACAACAGCACCATGCACTCGAACGTCACCGGCACGGTGGACGGCCAGGCGTAGGGTTCCTTGCCCGACACCCAGATCGGGTAGTCGGATGCGTTCATCCACCACATCATCAGTTGCGCCAGCGCGATGCCGAGGGCGCCGCAGCAGATGACGATCCAGCCGAGGTGGCTGGGCCCCTGCTTCAGGGCATGGTCGAGTCCGTGCACCGGGAATGGCGTGTGCGCATCGACGCGCGTGTAACCGTGGCCAGTGGTCTTCTCGGCGGCCGCGTAGATCGCGGCAGCGGAGTCGAACTCGGCGACGACACCCCAAGGGTTGCTCATGTTCGTTGGCTCCTAGTGGGCGTGGCCATGGCCGCTGTGGCCTTTGTGGCTGCTGCCGTGACCACCGTGACCGCCGTGGTCACCGTGACCGTGATGCGGGTTCGCCTCGGGCATGACACCCTTGATCTCGCTGATCGCCAGGATCGGCAGGAACCGGCAGAACAGCAGGAAGAAGGTGAAGAACAGACCGAAGCTGCCGACGTAGGTCAGCACGTCGATGATCGTCGGCGAGAAGTAACCCCAGCTCGACGGCAGGAAGTCGCGGTGCAACGACGTGACGGTGATCACGAAGCGCTCGAACCACATGCCGATGTTGACGAAGATCGAGATGATGAACAGCACCGTCGGGTTGCGGCGCAGGCTCCGGAACCAGAAGAACTGCGGGCTGATCACGTTGCACGACACCATGATCCAGTACGCCCACCAGTAGGGTCCGGTCGCGCGGTTGATGAACGCGAACTGCTCGTAGGGCACCCCGGAGTACCACGCGATGAAGAACTCCATCCCGTACGCGTAGCCGACCATCGTGCCGGTCAGCAGCAGGATCTTGGCGATGTTGTCGAGGTGGTTCAGCGTGATCAGTTCGTGCAGGCCAAGCCACTTGCGCGCCGGGATCATCAGCGTCAGCACCATGCCGAAGCCGCTGAAGATCGCGCCGGCGACGAAGTAGGGCGGGAAGATCGTCGTGTGCCAGCCGGGCAGCAAAGACACCGCGAAGTCGAACGACACGATCGAGTGCACCGACAGAACCAGCGGCGTGCTGAGCGCCGCCAGGATCAGGTAGGCCTTCTCGTAGTGGATCCAGTGGCGGTTGCCACCGTGCCAGCCGAAGGCGAACACGCCGTAGACGCGTGCAGCGACCGTGCGGCCCGCTCGGGCAGCGCGATCGCGGAAGGTCGCCAGGTCCGGGATCAGGCCGACGAACCAGAACAGCGCCGACACCGTGAAGTAGGTGCTGACGGCGAACACGTCCCACAGCAGCGGGCTCTTGAAGTTCGGCCACAGCGACATCTGGTTGGGCAGCGGGAACACCCAGTAGATGACCCAGATGCGGCCGACGTGGATCGCCGGGAAGATGCCGGCGGCCATGACCGCGAAGATCGTCATGGCTTCCGACGCCCGATTGATCGACGTGCGCCACTTCTGTCGGAACAGGAAGAGGATGGCGCTGATCAACGTGCCGGCGTGGCCGATGCCGATCCAGAAGACGAAGTTGACGATCGGCCAGCCCCAGCCGACCGGGATGTTGTTACCCCAGACACCGACGCCGGTGAAGATCAGGTAGCCGATCATCGCACCGAGGTTGAGCAGCAGCGCGATGGCGATGCCGAACAACAGGTACCAGCCCTTGGGCGTCTTGTTCTCGGCTACGCGGGCGACGATGTCGGTCACCGACGCGAAGTCGTTCTTGCCTTCGACCAGCGGCGCGCGGCGCAGCGGGTTCTCCGGCTCGTCGATCACGGTGATGGCGGTCATCGGTCAGGCCAGGTCGGGGTTGGGGTTGCGCACGCGGCCGAGGTAGGTCGTGCGGGGCTTGGTGTTGAGGTCCGAGAGCAAGCCGTAGTTCAGGCTCGAGCCGCGCAGTTGCGCGACCTTGTTGGCGGGGTTCTTCATGTCGCCGAAGGTGATCGCCTTGGTCGGACATGCCTGCGCGCAGGCGGTGCTGACCGCGATCTGACCCTGACCGTCGCCGACGGTCGTCTTGGTCAGCTTGGCGCTGATCCGCGCGCCGTTGATGCGCTGCACGCAGTAGGTGCACTTCTCCATCACGCCGCGGCTGCGCACGGTGACGTCCGGGTTGTAGGCCAGCTGCTTGCTGTCCGGGACGTGGCCGAGGTAGTCGAGGTAGTTGTAGCGCCGGACCTTGTACGGGCAGTTGTTGCTGCAGTAGCGGGTGCCGATGCAGCGGTTGTAGACCATGTCGTTCAGCCCGTCGGGGCTGTGCGTGGTCGCGGCGACCGGGCACACCGATTCGCACGGCGCGTTCTCGCACTGCATGCACGGCACCGGCTGGTTCATCACCTGCGGGTCGTCGGCAGTGGCGAGGTTGTCTTCGGCGCGCGAAGTGAAGTAGCGGTCGGCGCGGATCCAGAACATCTCGCGGTTGCGGGCCACCTGGACCTTGCCGACCATCGAGATGTTGTTCTCGGCGACGCAGGCGACGACGCAGGCGCTGCACCCGGTGCAGGCGTTGAGGTCGATGACCATCGCCCATTGGTAGGGCGACGCCAGCACCTCGGGGTCCTTGCGGCTCCCATCGTAGCGCTCGGTCCACAGCGACTTGGCGACGTCCTTCTCGGTCTTGCCCTTCAGGCGCGCGGCTTTGTCGAGCAGCGACATCTTTGGCGCCCACTCGGGGTCCTTGTCGTGCGTGGCCTTGTCGGCTTCGCGCGCCAGGTCGCGGCCGGCCATCGTGCCGTGTTCCTGGGTGCAGACCAGCTTGTAACTGCCGCTGGCGCGTTGGACCTGCGCGGTCGCGAACCACTGCGCCGCCGCAATGCGCAGCGGGTAGCCGTCGAAGCCGGTGCCCTTGGCGACCTTGCAGTCTTCAGTCAGTTTCCGGCCCCAACCCAGATAGATCGTCACGCTCTTGTCGGCGTGGCCCGGCAGGATCCAGGCCGGGATCTGGACGGTGTTGCCGGCGGCGCTGATCGACAGCAGGTCGCCGTTGTCGACGCCGAGTTCCTTGGCAGTCGCCGGGCTCACCAGTGCGGCGTTGTCCCAGGACAGCTTGGTGACCGGGTCCGGCACCTCCTGCATCCAGGAGTTGTTGGCGAAGCGGCCATCCCACATCTTCGGGCATGGGCGCAGCGACACTTCGAAGCCATCGATGGCCTGCCACTGGATCGCTGCGGCGACGCCGTTGGCATTGACCGCGACCGACTCGGGTGCGGATTGCGTGCCAGCGACAACGCCGTCGTGCAGCGCGCGCTTCCACCAGCCGTCGAAGTCCGCGCTGCCGGACGCTGCCTGCCAATACTGCTTGACGAGATCGTGTCCGAATGCGCCATCGCGCACACTCTCGAGGTTCTCGTAGCTCGGCTGCTGGCTGATCAGGCCGAGGAACTCGACCGGCGACAAGCCGCCGTAGAGGGGCGCGATCAGCGGCTGCTGCAGCGAGATCGTGCCATCGTGAGCCTTGGCATCGCCCCAGGCCTCGAGTTCGTGCGTGCCCGGGATGTGCCACGTGGCGCGTTGACCGGTCTCGTCTTCGTGCAGCCCGACGTGCACCGTGTGGGCGACATTGGCCATCGCTGCGGCGAAGCCGAGGTCGGCAGGCGCGTCCAGCACCGGGTTGGTGCCAAGGCACACGAGGGTGTCGACCTGCTTCTGGTCGATCGCGGCCTTCAGTTCGCGCAGCGACTCGACGCAGCTGTTCTTTGGCAGCGATGCCCACGGCTCGGGCGTCGCGGTGTAGTGCACGGTCTTGCCGACGTTGTCGAGCGCGGCGTTGATGGCGTGTACCACCGCGTGCACCGAGCGCGGCTGCCGCGGACCGGCGACCACCAGGCCCCGGCCGCGGGCGGCCTGCAGGTCCCTGATGACGATCGGCAGCCAGTTCTTGCCGTTCTTCTGGAAGGTGGCGTTCTGGTGGGCCTTGGCGGCGTCACCGCCGACACCGAGCGCGGCGGCGATCGCGAACGCTGCCTGCGCGATGTCGCTGCCGCGCACGCGGAAGCGGTGGTCGGCCGCCGTGCCGGTCGTCGAGTAGCACGCCTCGACCACGTAGAGCCGGGTCATCGGCTGGCCGGACCGCGGATTGCGCCGGCGTGTTCCCCAGGCGTTGCCGGCGTTCAGCGCGTTGCCGTCCAGCGCCAGGAAGTCGCTGTCGAGCGACACGACGACGTCGGCTTTGCCGAAGTCGTGCTGCGTGTCGACCGGGCGACCGAACGCGGCGGCTGCACCGGCCAGTTCTTCGTCGCGGTGCAGCGGCTCCCAGAAGTGGAACTTCGCCTGCGGGAACGTCTCTTTCGTCTTGCCGATCATCGCCAGGAGCGACGGCGACGTCGTCGGGGCCATCAACACGTGCAGGCCAGCGCCCTTCTTGGTGACGAGCTCCTTGGCCTTCTGGGCGTCCCACCACTCGAAGAACTCGCCGAAGCGATCCACCGGATGCGCGGCATGACCGTGCCCATCGGCTGCGACATGGCCGTCGTCGGTGCCATGCGCAGGCTGTGGCCCGCGCGCCGCTTTGCTCCGACCTGGATCGTAGATCTGCAACAACTCGGCCTGCTGCCGGCCATCGCTGCCACCGAGACTGCTCGGATGATCAGGGTTGCCCTCGATCTTGGTCGGCCGGCCGTCACTGCTCTTGACCAGCACGCCCAGGCCATAGCCGCCGCGAGTCAGAGTCGTCGCGTAGAACGACGGGACACCCGGCTTGAAACCCTCGGGCCGCTTGTGGAACGGCAGGATGTGCGTCTTCGGTTTGCGGCAGCTCGTCAGACCCGCAAGAGCGACCGACGCCGCGATCACGCCAAGGAAGCCCCGCCGCGACACTTCGTCGGGAGCCAGGTCGATGCCTTCGGGGAACTCGCGCTGCACGACTTCCTGGAACTCGGCCGAGTCCTCGGCCTGCAGCTGTTCGAGGCTGCGCCAATGGCGCGTTCCGGACGTGCCGGAATCAGGAATGATGACGTCGCTCATCGGTGGCACGCAGAGCAGTAGGTCGGGGGATTCAGCTTGCGCTCGGCCAGGAACTGCTGGCCCTGTTCGCGCGTGGGCTCGAACGCCATGTCGGTGATCTTGTCGAGCGGCCGCAGGTGCGGCGCCGGGTCACGGTGGCACTCGAGGCACCAGCCCATGCTCAGCGGCTTGACCTGGCGGACGACGTCCATCTGGTCGACGCGGCCGTGGCAACTGGCGCAGCCGACGCCGGCATTCACGTGTACGCCGTGATGGAAGAAGGCGTAGTCCGGCAGCATGTGGACCTTGACCCAAGGCACCGCCGGCCGGGTCGCTTCGCCGTTGCCCCAGGCTTCGCGCAGCGGCTTCAGCAACTCGCTGTCCGGCAACACCTGGCTGTGGCAACCCATGCACGTCTGCGTGTCCGGCACCGTGGCGTGTGGGCCCTCCTCGACCATCCGGTGGCAGTAACGGCAGTCCATGCCGAGCTGGTCGGCGTGCAGCTTGTGGCTGTACGCGACCGGCTGGTCTGGCTGGTAGCCGACCTCGATGTGCTGCGGCGAGAACCAGAACCAGACGACGAAGACCACGGACAAACCAACCGCAGCGGCGCCCAACCCCAGAAGGGCAGGCACCTTGTTGGTCCACTTGGGAAAAAGTGCGGTCAAGGTAGATCCCCTCCGCGTGTCGGGGACAGTTGCGGTTGCTGGAAAAAGAGGGCTGGAAACGAGCCGTTCCCGAGCAGCTCGCGACGCCTAAGCCGGTGCGCAACAAGAACCTGCAGGTGCACGGCCGGGCGCCGGGGAACGGACGGGTAGCCCGAGAGGGGCTACGCTCCTAAAAGATCGATGGCGCCGGGTCAATTTCAGAGTGCCACTTTCCTTGTTGAAAAGGGCGAAGAAGCGTCCACAACATGGGCCCAATCGCAGCGGTCCGGAAGGCGATCAATAACCGCAAGTCTTTTTCACAAAGTCTGTTATGATTGGAGACACTTCGAGATGCGCGGCCGGGTTGGCGTGCATGTCGGCGGGAGTCACCCACCAAGCGTCGGCGCGCCGTTTGCGGAGCGCCGGCAGCAGGTCGAGGAATGCGATTCCTTCGGCGTGGCAGAATTCTCCCACCAACTGGTGGATGCGGGCGAACGGATACGGCACGCCGTCGCCCAGGCCCTGCAGGAACGGCCACAGCACGACCAGGAACGGCACCTTCCGAGATGCGCACCAGTCGCGGAACTCACGGAGCGCACCCTGCGGCGCCTGCTGCGACCACATCGCCGCGTACGGCTTGTCGTCACCCACCAGTCCACCTGCAAACAGATCGGCTTCCGGGGTCGCCAGCAACAGGCCGACCCAGTCGACACCCGGATCGAGGTCGAGCGGGCCTGGCAGGAACAGACCGCGCACCCGATCGACGAGAAGGGAGCCGGTGGAAGCCGGCTTTGGCCCGATCAGGCACAGTCCGCTGCTCGGTAGCAGATCGTTCAGACAGAGCGTGACGATGACGGCGTCGGGTTGGAATGCCGCGAAACGGTGCTGGAACGCCCACCAGTACTCGTCGACGACGAGAGCACCCGCGGCGCCGCAGTTGACCGTGCGCACGTTGCGACCTGTACGCCGAAGCCCGTTCTCGAGCAGGCGCACCCAGCACTGCTCCACCGGGATCCCCCAGCCGAACGTGAACGAATCACCGACGCAGACGATCCGTTGTTCGCCCGCGGCCTTGTTGTCCGGGGCGATTTCGCCGCGTTCGCGCAGTCCCCAGTGGTTGATGCGCACCTCGACACAGCCCTGCACGTCGAGCCAGTCTCGGCGCAACCGGGCCTGATCGCGGTAGCACAGGTAGAACGTTGAATCCGGTGCCCACCGGTAGCGACCACGCGGGTTTTCCGCAGGGTCGACCGGGATGACGATTCCGCGCTTGATCCCATCCGCGATGCCGTCGGCCGCCTGTCGCTGCGCATCCTGATAGTACAACTCACCGACGGGGCGATCGTTCCACAGCAACCGGATCGCGATCTCGCCGAGCCCAAAGGCGATCGCCGTCGCCACCAGCAGCAGCATCAGGCGAAAACGCAGCGACGTGCGCGGGCGGGCCATACCGTGGTCTTACCGTAGATCGAGCACGTCGGCCACGAAGGCTGCCAGCGTCGGCGCTGCCAGATCCTGCGCGCGTTCATTCGGGTGCATGTCCGCCGGACTGACCCAAAGCGACTCAGCGGGCTGGCCCTGGAACGTCGGCAACAGGTCGAGGCACGGGATGCCCTCGGCCTGGCAGAACTCGACCACCAGCCGGTGCATCCGGGTGAATGGATACGTCTGCCCGTCGCCGAGCCCCTGGAACAGCGGCCAGACCACCACCGCTGCCTTGCTGCCGTGGGCCTTGCCCCAGTCGCGGATCGCCTGCAACGACCGTTGCGGCGTGCCACGCGTCCAGTAGTGGTCCGGGGTCTCGGCCTTGGTGGCGTAGTACGGGTGGTCGGCCGGCAGGTCGAGCAACGTCTGGACCTGGTCGCGATCCGAATCGAGCTGCAACGCTCTGGCGACGCGATTGCCGCCGAACAGGTCGGCCAGGATCTGCGAACCGAGCACCGTCGGTGGCTTGCCGTCGGCGTCCAACGCCTCGTCGCGGAAGTGGCACAGCTTGCCGTTGGTGACCAGCAGGTCGTTCAGGCACAGGGTCACCAGAACCAGGTCCGGCTGCAGTCGGCCGAACCGATGCTCGAGGGCGTGATGATACTCGTCCGCGTAGGACATGCCGGCGCCACCGCAGTTGACGATCTGCAGCTGCGGCCAGGTACGCGTCAGTTCGCGTTCGATCAGCACGGGCCAGTTGTGTTCCTGGCGGACGCCCCAACCCAGCGTGAACGAATCACCAAGGCAGACGACACGGGTGGTGCCGGCGGGTTTGTCCCAGGTCAGGCCCGGCCGGTCGCGCAAGCCGAGCTCGTTGAAGCGGTACTCCACGCAGCCCTCGGCGTCGAAGTAGTGCTGCCGCGGGCCGGTGTAGCAGATGTAGAGGTGGGCACCCGGCAGCCACTCCGCCACGCCCGGCCGTGGCATCGGCGCGGTGACGAAACGCTGCACGCGGCTGTGGAACGCGATCTGCTGTTCCTGGGTCGCTGTCTGCGGCCAGTAGGGCTGCCGTTCGGTATCGCGAAAGTACATCCGCGGCGCCTGGCGCATGCCGCGATAGAGCCATTCGGCCAGGCCGCCGGCGATCGCGGAGGTCACGGTTGCGAGCAGCAGGCGCTTGCCGAGGGGGCTCATCGTCTCGAAACGGGCGCGAAGAGTTCGCCGCAGCATACCCCGGGTGCTTTACTTCTTCGCCCTCGTCATGCCCACCCATGTGCTCGGCATCTCGGCCTTCTACCACGACTCGGCGGCGTGCCTGCTGCGCGATGGCGAGGTCGTCGCGGCCGCCCAGGAAGAACGGTTCACCAGGAAGAAGCACGACGCGGCGTATCCGGCCAAGGCCGTCGAGTTCTGCTTCCGCACCGCCGGGATCGATGCCCGCGATCTCGATTTCGTCGCGTTCTATGACAAGCCGCTGACCAAGTTCCACCGGCTGCTCGAGAGCTATCTGGCGTACGTGCCGTTCGGCGTGACGATGTTCAGCCGCGTGATCCCGCTGTGGGTCGGCGACAAGCTGCACATGCGGCGGCTGCTGACCAAGAACCTCGGCTGCAAGCCGAAGAACCGCTACGTGTTTCCGGAGCACCACGAAAGCCACGCGGCGTCGGCGTTCTACCCGTCGCCGTTCGAGGATGCGGCGGTGCTGACCATGGATGGCGTCGGCGAATGGGCCACGACGTCGATCGGCGTCGGCGAAGGCAACAAGCTGCGGCTCACCCACGAGGTCCGCTTCCCCCACTCGCTCGGCTTGCTGTATTCGGCGTTCACCTACTACTGCGGCTTCAAGGTCAACAGCGGCGAGTACAAGTTGATGGGCCTGGCGCCCTACGGCGAGCCGCGGTTCGAGAAGCTGATCCGCGAGCACCTGATCGACCTGAAGGACGACGGTAGCTACCGGCTCGACCAGTCGTACTTCGACTACATCGCCGGCACGCGGATGACGGGTCCGAAGTTCCACGCGCTGTTCGGCGGTGAACCGCGGTCGCCGGAATCCAAGCTCGAGCAACGCCACATGGATCTGGCAGCGTCGATCCAGAAGGTCACCGAGGATGTGATGCTGCGCACCGCGCGGTTTGCGCACAAGGTGACCGGCAAACGGCATCTTTGTCTGGCTGGTGGCGTGGCCCTCAACTGCGTCGGCAACGGCGTGATCCTGCGCGAGAGCCCGTTCGAAAAGATCTGGATCCAGCCGGCGGCTGGCGATGCTGGCGGGGCGTTGGGTTCGGCGTTGTTCGTCTGGCACAACCTGCTCGGCAAGGCCAGGCGGGCGCAACCAGCCGACTCGCAACGCGGCAGCCTGCTGGGCCCGCGTTACGATCCGACCGAGATCCGCACGTTCCTGCAGTCGCAGAACGCGGTGTTCGAGGAACTGCCGACCGAGGACGCGTTGGCCGACCGGGTTGCCGAGCTGATCGAACAGGAGAACGTGATCGGCTGGTTCCAGGGACCGATGGAGTTCGGTCCGCGCGCGCTCGGCTCGCGCAGCATCATCGGGGACGCAAGGTCGCCGAAGATGCAGAGCGTGATGAACCTGAAGATCAAGTTCCGCGAGTCGTTCCGGCCGTTCGCGCCGATCGTGTTGCGCGAGGATGCCAGCGAGTACTTCGACATCGCGCCGCAGCATGACAGTCCCTACATGCTGATCGTGGCGCCGGTCCGCGGCGACAAGCGCAAGCCGGTCGATGCCAGCGCGACCGGACTGGACAAACTGAAGCAACTGCGTTCGGTGGTCCCGGCGGTCACCCACGTCGACTTCTCGGCGCGTCTGCAGACCGTCGACGACGGCCGCAACCCGCGCCTCGCGCGGCTGTTGCGCCAGTTCAAGCAGCGGACCGGTTGCCCGGTGCTGATCAACACCAGCTTCAACGTCCGCGGTGAGCCGATCGTCTGCACGCCGCAGGACGCGCTGCGCTGCTTCCTCGGGACCGAGATGGACGTGCTGGTGCTGGAGAACTTCGTGCTGCGGCGCGCGGCGCAGACCAACCTGCCGACGATCGATCGCGAAAAGTACCTCGCCGACTTTGCCCTGGACTGACGCGCCATGCTCAAACTCGACCTGAATCCGCCGCTGAAGGAGTTGCGCCTGTTCGCGTGGGCGTCGCTGGTGATGCTGCCGGTGCTGGCGGCCATGTTCACCGGTTGGCAGTGGCTGTCGCTGCCGGTGGTGATCTCGGCTGGGATCGGGCTCACCCAGTTCGTGCTGATGCAGATCAGCATCAAGGTGCTCACCCACCTGCTGTGGGTCGTATTGGCGCCGCCGTCGTTCCTGATCGGCATGGTGCTGTCGCATGTGCTGCTGGCAGTGATCTTCTGGGGCGTGATGACGCCGATCGGACTGGTGTTCCGGCTGATCGGGCGCGATGCGATGCACCGCCGCTTCGACCGTTCGGCGACCAGCTATTGGACCGAACGTGGCGCCGCCCGCTCCCCCGCGACCTACTTCCGGCTATACTGATCCGCCCACCGAGAGCAGTGACACCCATGAGCAAGGCCGACCAAGATCAAGACTTCCTCGATGCCGCCCAGCAGAAGGACCGCGGTCTCATCGGCGAGTTCGTCGGGTTCATGGCCGAGAACAAGGCCTGGTGGATGGCGCCGATCCTGATCGTGCTCGGCCTGCTCGGCGTGCTGCTGCTCGCGGGTGCCAGCGGCATCGGGCCGTTCGTGTACGTCTTCGGGTAGACGATCGCGGACGTTGCCCGTCGTCGACGGCTGCGGCAGTCCCGAATGTCGATTCCTGCGACACGACGGTCAAGTTGTCGATCGCTCGGCCCGATACCCCTTCCACCATCAGGGGGAATCGGGAGACGACATGCGTGATCAGGGGCTGGACACCTATCTGGCCGACATCAACGAGGTGCCGCTGCTGACGCCGGACCAGGAGATCCGGCTGGCCAAGCGCATCCAGAAGGGCGATCTGGCCGCGCGGGAGCACATGATCCGCGCCAACCTGCGCCTGGTCGTGTCGATCGCCAAGAACTACGTCAACCGCGGTCTGGCGTTCATGGACCTGATCGAGGAAGGCAACATCGGCCTGATGCGCGCGGTCGAGAAGTTCGACCCGAAGGCCGGCTGCCGGTTCTCGACCTACGCGACCTGGTGGATCAAGCAGGGCATCCGCCGCTCGCTGGTCAACACCGTCAAGACTGTCCGCGTGCCGAGCTACATGAGCGAAATCGTCGCGCGCTGGAAGGCGACGGCGATGGAACTCAACTACCGGCTCGGCCGGCAACCGACGTCGGCGGAGATCGCCGAGGAACTGCAGTTGCCGGAGTCGAACTGGAACGTCGTCCGCGAGACCGTGCTGGCCAATTCGCAGCCGGTCCACTCGATGAGCGAGGACTCGTCGTCGGTGTTCACCGAGTCGCTCGCGGACCACCGTTGCCGGTCGCCCGAAGAGGAGATCTTCGGCAACATGGAACTGAGCCGCATGCGCGAGTTGCTGGACGTGCTCGACCAGCGTGAGTCACGGATCCTGAAGCTGCGCTACGGCATCGGCGTCGGCGAGCCAATGACGTTGAAGGCGATCGGCAAGAAGTTCGGGCTGACGCGCGAGCGCGTGCGCCAGATGGAACAGCACGCCCTCGACAAGCTTTACCACGTGCTGTCGCGTGAGTTCGGTGAGGAGCGTTCGACCGCCCCCACGCGCCGGCGGCGGGGCCGCGGTGAGGGTCCGTCGCAGCAGCCGCGTCCGCACGTTGGTGATCGTCGTTCGAGCGCGTAGCCTGCGGGCGTGCCGCCTACCTCGAGCTCTGATGCGACCATCCACCCGGTGCGCACCTCGTTGTACGTGCACGTGCCGTTCTGTGTCGTGAAGTGCGGCTACTGTGATTTCAATTCGTACGTGGTCGAGGACCGGGCCGTGCACCTGCGGTTCCTGGCCGCGCTCGACGCCGAACTGGCGCGGGCGCGGGCGCCAAGACAGCCGACCTCGGTGTTCCTCGGCGGCGGCACCCCCACTTATCTCGACCCCGAAGCGTTCGCGCAGATGTTCGCGATCCTGGCGCGGCATGTCGACCTGGCCGCATGCCCGGAGGTCACGGTCGAGATCAACCCGGAGAGCCTGACGCCGGCGAAAGCGGCGATCGCCCGCGCGGCCGGCGTCAACCGCGCCAGCATGGGCGTGCAGAGTTTCGCGGCGGCCAGGTTGCGGTTCCTCGATCGCGCGCACGACGCCGAACGGGCCCGTGCCGCCTTCGGCGAATTGCGTGCGGCGGGTTTCACCAACGTCTCCATCGACATGATCTTCGGACTACCTGGTCAGACGTTGGCCGACTGGCAGGCGGATCTCGAGGCGGCGCTGGCACTCGGCCCCGACCATCTGTCGTGCTACAACCTGACCTTCGAGCCGGGAACGAAGCTGCACCACCAATGGCAACTGGGCCACGTTGCGCCCAACGACGAGGAGACCGATCGCGCGATGTTCCTGTGGACTCGGGAACGGCTCGCGGCCGCCGGGTTCCTGGCCTACGAGATCAGCAACTTCGCCGGCCGGGGCGGCATGTGTGCGCACAACGATCACTACTGGTTGCAGGGCGACTACGTCGGCGTCGGGCCCGGCGCCAGCAGCCATCGCGCCGGCGTGCGGACCACGAACCTCAAGCCGGTCGATGCCTGGGCCGATGCGGCGCTTGCCGGCCTTGCCCCTGCAGCCAGCGCCGAGACGCTGACACCATGGCAGCGCGCGGGCGAGGCGGTCTGGCTCGGAGTTCGCCGCCGCGAGGGTGTCGATCTGGCCGAGGTCGGCGCGCGGTTGGGGCTACCGGTTGCGGCCAGGTTTGCCGGACTGGTTCAGCGACAGGTCGCGTGCGGACACCTGCGCCGTGACGGCACGAGGATCCAACTGACCGACTCGGGCTTGCTGTTTGCCGATGCCGTTGGCGCGGCGTTCCTCAGCGGCGACACCGGCGCCCCGGGCCGACGCTCACACGCCGAGTGACAACCGATTCGCGAGCATCTCCGGCAGGCCGGCCTGTCGGATCTTGCGCTGCACACCAGCGATGTCGTAGGCGACCCGCCGGATGGCGGCGATGCCGGTGAGGGTGTCGACGATCGCGTACGCGGCCCGCGGGTCCTCGTCGCGTGGTTGACCGACGCTGCCGACGTTCATCAGCACGCGCTGGTAGCCTTTGACCGACACTTCGGGTTCCGAGTGGTAGACCACTTCGATGTCGCGCGGGTTGGCGCTGCGCTGCAAGTAGATCGCGGGCACATGCGAGTGTCCGACGAAGCAGAAGGGCGTGGTCTGCAGCGCCAGTGAGTCCAGCGCCTCGACCGGGCTGATCACGTAGCCGAACTGCTCGGGCATGTGCAATGTTCCGTGCACGACCGTGTAGTCGGGCCGCATGACGGTCAGCTGCAGCTTGCGCAGGTAGTCGAGGTCCGAGGGCCGCAGGTTCTGGCAGGTCCAGTGGATCGCCGCGCGCGCGAAGTTGTTGAAGTACGAAGTGTCGAGCAGGCCCAGCACCGCGGCATCGTGGTTGCCGAGGCAGACGTGGCAGCCGAGTTCGCGCACCAGATCGATGCACGCGGACGGCTCAGGTCCGTAGCCGACCAGATCACCCACCTGGACCCACTCGTCGACGCCTTCTTTGCGCAGCGCGGCGACGACGGCCGTCAGGGCCTCCATGTTGCCGTGGATGTCACCGAGGATGCCGATGCGCATTTGGATCCGGGTTCAGGGGAGTCGACGAGTGTCGCATAGGAACGTCGTGACGCCGAGACTTCCTAAGGTCGCCAGGGAGGAAACACCGAGAGTACGCGGCGACGAAACGACGCCGAGAGGTTCGGATCCGAGCAGGATGATCATCACGACGGTGGCCCCGAGCACGGCTGCGATCAGCGTGGTGGGCGCGAGCCGGGACCGCATCAGGCCGATCCCGAGTGCGATCGGCGGGGCCAGCCGGGTGATCGGATACGTGATGCTGCTTGCGACCTGCGGCCAGCGGATTGAGGTCCCGAAACCCAGGTCGAGAACACAACCGATGGTCGCTGCGACTACGGATGTAGTCACAGCCATCACCAACCCAGCGACGAACGGTACGACCGGTCCGCAAATCCTGTTGACAGAAATTCCTCGATCCACGGTCACGCTGACGGTCAACCCAAGACACATCACCGCGGCGAACATCGGAATCGCATGCCAGGTCAACTCGACCTGTTGGGTTCGGAGGAAGAGGGGTTCCTGCCAGCGAGCCAATGCGCAGGCGGCAGCCAAGGCGAGCCAGGGCCATACCCCCAGACGCCGTGACGCGATTCGAAGTTCGAGTGCAAGTGCCCGGGTTTGCATGCCTTTGCCGAGTTCCCCCCTTTCCCACAAACGGCCGGTTCGGTAAAGCAAGCATCCGCAAAACGAGCGACCTGGGAGGCTTCGTGCGGTCGGTGGCACTGGCGAATCAGAAAGGTGGCGTCGGCAAGACCACCACCGCGGTACACCTCGCCCACGGTCTGGCGATCGCGGGGCGTAGGGTCGCGCTGTTGGATCTCGATCCCCAGGGCAACGCGACGGTGGCGCTGCAGGAGATGGCAGTGGACCTGGAGTCGGACGGAGCGCTGGCTCTGTTGCGGCCGGTGACCGACAACCTCTGGTTGCTGCCTTCGCCAGGCGCAGAACGCGCGGTCGATCGCTTCGCCGGCGTTGACGTGACCAAGCTGCTGCAGCTTGCCCGATCCTTGGAAGAACAGGGCATCGATTGGCTGCTGGTGGACTGCCCTCCGCGGATGGATCAGTGGGGCTGGGCAGGCCTTCAGCTGTGTGGCGAAGTGCTGGTGCCAGTTCAACCAGAGTTCTTCGCGATGCACGGCCTCAGCCAGATGCTGGGGACCCTGGAGACTGCACAGGCTCAGTTTCCGGGCAAGGGGCTGCTGCTCGGGGTCCTGGTGACGCTTTGGGACCAACGTGAGCCTGTCGCCAAAGATGTTGTCGCGGACCTACGGCGCAACCTTGGCCCCAAGATGCTCGAAACGGTGATTCTGCGCGACTCCGCACTTGTCGAGGCGGCTAGTTACGGCAAGACTGTGTTCGAGTACCGCCCCTACAGCAAGGCGGCGCTCTGTTACGGCGAGCTGGTTAGGGAGGTTGTTCATGGTGGATCGTCGCTTGGGTAGAGGTCTCGATTTCTTCCTGTCCGGGGGTCGCGGGTCGCAGCCCGTGCAACAGGGTCACTCGTCGCCCACGGAAGAGACGCTGCAAGTGGAAGTTGGCGCGCTCGGGCCTAGCCCGCACCAACCACGACGGGAGTTTGGCGAAACCGAACTGCAGGAGTTGGCCGCTTCGATTCGAGCCAACGGGATCCTCCAGCCAATTCTCGCGCGCCGAGTCCATGACCGGTACGAGATCGTCGCCGGTGAACGGCGTTGGCGCGCGGCAAAGATCGCCGGGTTGGAGCGGGTCCCGGTGCTGATCAAACCGATTACGGATGAGGAATCGGCGGTTTTTGGTTTGGTCGAGAATCTGCAGCGGGAGGACCTCAACGCGATCGAGAAAGCCCAGGCCTTTCGCAAGTTGTTGGCGCAACTCAAAGTCACCCAGGACGAC
This sequence comes from Planctomycetota bacterium, assembly GCA_016713175.1. Taxonomy (GTDB): domain Bacteria; phylum Planctomycetota; class UBA1135; order UBA1135; family UBA2386; genus JADJPQ01. Next base: position 226,980 of record JADJPQ010000009.1, on the reverse strand, counting down.
CTGGCGAAGCGAGTCGGCCTCGACCGCAGTTCCGTCACCAACTTCCTGCGCCTGCTGGACCTGCCATCTGAGGTTCAGGCCCATGTTTCACGTGGAACATTGAGCATGGGGCACGCGCGGTGCTTGTTGGGGCTGAGTGACCCGGCAGCGATCGTGACGATGGCGGACGAGTCCATCCGTTTGGGCTGGTCGGTGCGGGAGCTGGAGCAGCGAGTGAAGCAGGTCACCCTGGGACAGGCGAAGGGTGCCGAGCCCGCAGCCGAACGCCCCCGCAGCAGCCGGCCAGTCTGGCTCAAGGAAATTGAAGAAACGCTGATGGAGGCGCTCGGGACGAAGGTCGCGGTGAAAGGCACCGCGAAGAAGAGCAAGATCGTGATCGAGTGCGCGAATCGCGCCGAATTCGATCGTGTCTACGACCGGTTGAAGAACCTCTAGGTTCGCTGGCGCGCTCCAAGCTGAGCCCTGAAGGCAGGGCTCGCGAGCGGCTACCGAAGGCGGGCGCTATTGCACTGCGGTGATCGAGACAATCTCGATGCGATCCGTCGGGCGACCTCTACCAGCTTCTTCTTCCTGTTGGTTGGTCAGGCCGGCCCGGCAGATCTTCTCGATGTTCTCGAGGCCCTCGACGACGTATCCGATCACCACTCGCTCACCGTCCATTCCCGGCAGCCCCCCGAGGTCGCTGCCAGTGATCCAGAGGCGGTCTGCCTGCGACTTGTCGTCTGCGCCTGGGCGGCAGCAAACGGCGCCCGGAAAGTGGCTCAGGTTGGTGGTCTCGAACGCCACCTCAGCTTCGCTCTTGTCCGTGGTGTTCCACTTGCTGCGGTCGGCTTCGCGCGTGGACGCGAACCCGAAGTGCATTTGCAGGCGTTCCTTGGGCTCCTTGACGCGCTCGACTTCGTCGACGCACATCTTGTCCCAGTGCTTCTTCTCGACCAGGTCCTTGATGGCCTTGCAGTGCTCCGGGGCGAGCTTGTCGAACAGCGCGATCACGACGCTGCCATAGCTGCCAGAGAACTCGATCTTGTATTTCGGCGCGTCGCTCGGGATCGCCGCCTTCTGGAAGTGGTCCGGCGCCTGGTAGCTCTTCGCTTCTGCAATCTGTTCGCGCAACAGGCTCACTACGGAGCCTGCCTTGGCCGCGACCCATTCCGGCTTCTTGTTCGGATCCACAGGCTCCTTCGGATCCGGGTCCTTCTCCTTGACGCGCTCGCGCGCTTGAACCGGGTAGTCTCCGCTCTTGACCAGCGAGTGGTTGGGGTAGTCGGATGCGAGCTTGGACAGCAGCGCGTCCGCTTGATCCCATTTGCGCGACAGCATCGCCTTGCGGGCCTGCAGCAGGATGAAGTAGGGTTTGTGCTCTCCGTCAGCCTCGGCAACGGCCTTTTCCAATGCAGCTTCGTCGGTCTTGTTCAGCTGCTTCAGCAGGTCAGCGCCGAGCTCGCCAAGTGCCATGGCAGTGCGGGTGTAACCGAACTGCGCGTACGCCTCAGGAACCTTGAGATCGTTGTTCGAGTACCCGGGCTGAAGCAGAGAGGCAGCGGCGAACTGTGTCCACTTGGCATCAACCTGCTTCTGGTTGAAATACTTTATACCGTAAAATACGCAGATGATACCGCAGACGACAACTGCAAGACCCCAGAACTTGCGCCGGTGGGTTTCCCAGAGGATTTCGATCTGGTTCGGCGCGGCTTGGACTTCCAGCTGCTTCGGAGTGGACGTAGAAGACATGTTTGGCGGCGGGGACTGGCGGTGACGGAAGGGGAGCGGGAGGAAGCGAGCGCTGGTGAAGCGAGCGTTACTGGTTGGGCGACTCGGTGCGGTAGTCGACGGTCATACGAGTGATCCCATCCTGGCGATTCAGCAGGTATTCGACCGAATACGGGGTGCGCACGAACCTCAAACGACGGCTCTGCTCGTCGACCTGTTCGTCGCCGACCAGCGTCCAGTTGTGCTGAGGCATCCGGGCCCGCAGGTGCGCGCTGGCATCGTCGACCCGCACGCTGTTGTGCGTGTAGACGAAATGGCCAATTCGCCAACCGCGCTCTTCGCGCGAGTAGCTCTCGCGGAGGTCGCTCTTCAGCAAGAAGCCATCTGGCACCGCGACGTCCTGAAACTGCACCGCCGTAAGGCCCGGCTCATCGCCGCTGGCGTCACCGGGACCCTGGCAGGCCGAGAGCACAGACAACAAACCAGCGGTGGCACCGAGCAGGCGGGGCTTCATGGTTGGTAGCGGTGGGTTGGCAACAAAGAAAAGGGGGCCCATCGTAGCCCTTGCTGGCCCATACCGCAACGGTAGTCCGGGCCCTCGACGGCCCCCGCCATCCGCCATCCGCCGGGGCATTGTCGTACCGCGTTCCAGACTTACACTGCCCCGGCCTCAGGGTGACCGCATGCAACCTGGTGAACCACGCCGGCACGCAGCGATCCTGGAGCGGCCCACGCTGGTTCTGAACCGCTCCTGGATGCCTGTACACGTGACCACGGTCCGCCGTGCCTTGTGCATGGTGTTCCGGGATGCTGCCCGCATTGTCGCCCCGGACACCCTGGCCACCTACGCCTTCGACGAATGGATCGAACTCGAGTCGCCGCCGACACCGGTATTCGTGCGTTCGCCGTCCATCCAAGTCGCCGTTCCCGAGGTCATCGTGCTGATGCATTACGACCGGGTGCCCTGCCACGAAGCGCCGTTCACCCGCCGCAACCTGTTTCTGCGCGACGAGTTCACTTGCCAGTACTGCGGCAAGCGGGGTGCGGTCGAGCGACTGTCGGTCGACCACATCCTGCCGCGGTCGCGAGGTGGCAAGACCACCTGGGAGAACTGCGTACTCGCTTGTGTCGTCTGCAACGCCCGCAAGGGTGACCGGACGATCAAGGAAGCGGGATTCCGCCTGTTGCGGCCGCCCGTGCGACCGCGGTGGACGCCATACTTGACGCTACGTCCCAACCAACGCCTCGAGTCGTGGTCCCGCTTCGCGCCCGAGTCCCGGCGTCGGCAGCATGGTACTTTCTGAGCCGCGTTTCGCCGCGGATGGTGAGGCGCAAGGCTGCGCTTCGTCCTACGATGCATGGTTTCGCCCGCGCGCGCGGTAGCGAGCCGCAACCACACTCCCCGACACCCTCCATGAAAGCACTGGCATATCTCGTTGCTGGACTCACGCTGGCGTTGCCGATGACGGCGCAATCGCCGGCGCAACTGAAGCAGGAACTGCGCACCAAAGAGACCGCCGCCAAGACGGACACCGAGGCGCTGGCGGCCGTGGCCAAATGGGCCGAGGAGCAAGGTCTCGCGGCCGAGGCCAAGCGGATCTACCAGGCGATCCTGAAGATCAAGCCGGATCATGAAGCGGCGAATCGCGCGCTCGGCAACGAGCTGGTCGAGGGCAAGTGGTTGCCGAAGAAGGACGCCGAGGCCGCGCGCAAGAAGGCGATGGAAGCCGAGTTCAAGGCCAAAGGGCTGGTGGACGTCGGCGGCGTATGGGTCGAGAAAGACCACGTCGTCGATGCCAAGAAAGGCGTGTTCCACCACGAGGGCCAGAAGGTCACCAAGGAAGAGAAGGTCGCGTTGTCGTCCGGCATGGTCCGCCACCCGGAGACCGGCCAGGTGATCGAAGCGCAGTTCCTGGAGAAGGCGCAGAACAAGCAGTTCCCGATCGGCACCGAGGGCCGGTGGGTCGACGAGAAGGAAGCGGATCGCTACCACAGCGACGCCAAGCGGCCGTGGATGATCCGCACCGCCTATTGCACGATCATCAGCACGCTGCCGCTGTCGATCCTCGGCACCGTCAAGAACGAGGTCGATCGCGGTTACGAAACCGTCCGGCCGCTGCTCGCCAACATGGAGCCGTCGCCATCGTTCCGACCGGTCATCCTCGTGTCGGCCACCAAGGAAGAGCACCAGGAGTACGGCAACGCGATGGGCGACGAGACCTCGTCGTACGGCGCGTTCTACGCCACTGCCGAAGCGCAGGTGAAGGTGGCGATGCAGGGCGAAGTGCGGCCGGCGGTGGCGATCTGGCTGCCGGATTGGGGGCCGTACTACGCGCGCCATGCGGCTGGACTGGCGTATGCCGGTTCGCTGGCGGTCGAAATGGGAGTCGAACTGCCGAAGTGGTTCCAACACGGGATCGGCAGTTTGGCCAGCCGGTTCAGCATCAAGCGCGATGCGGGCCACTTCGGTGGTCAGCACGTCGCCAAGGGCGGCGTCAAGAACCTGAAGTCGTTCTTCACGAGCTTCACGATCAATGGCGAAATGGAGTCCAAGGACATCGACTACATGATCTATCAGGCCGGCCTGGTGCTGCACTTCGCCAAGGAAGGCGGGGACGCCAAGGCGCTCGATGCTCTGGTCGACATCACCAACGCCGTCGCCGCCGGCAAGAGCAAGGGCGTCGACAAGTCGATCGAGAAGTTCGCCGCGCTGGTCGCGGGCAAGGAAGACGAGGTCAAGGCCCACCTGCAAAAGCTGGTCGCCGAGATGAACCGATAGGTCCCTGCCCGGCCGTCGTCGCGGCGTTTCATGTCGGATGACGCATCGCGGGACGATCGTACCGGACGCTGGCCGACAGTTCCGGTACATGAGAGGCCACTGTGTTCCCTGGCGCGGTCCCGTTCGTCTGACGAGGCGGGCCGCCGTTCCCTACCTGAACTCTCCCGTCTGGAGACAACATGCTGATGCTTCGCTCTGCCGTCCTCGGCTCCGTCGCGCTTTGCGCCGTGCCGGCATTCGCCCAGGATTCGATCCTCCCTTTCCTGCCCAAGGACACCATCATGGCGGTCAACGTGCCCGACCTCGGCACGTCGATCCAGGAGTTCTCCGCCATGCCGCTGGCCAAGATGTGGGCCGAGGAAGAGGTCCAGACGTTCTTCGGTGACTTGAAGGACCGGGCCAAGAAGGAGATCGACAAGGCGCTGGCTCAGGCCAAGGAAATGCACGCGCAAGGGGCGTTGCCCGTCGATCCCGACAAGTTGATGGCGCTGCGGATCAACGGCGGCACGTTTGCCCTGACGCGCCTGGACCTGACCGAGGGCGCATTTGGACCGGTTCCGAAGATCGGTGTCGTGTTGCATCTCGACTTCGGCGCGACGGCCAAGGAGTGGTTTGGTCTGGCGCAGATGGGGCTTGGGCTGCTCGAGCAACAGGCCGGCAACGACATGAGCAAGGCCGAGACCAAGGTCGGCGATGCCCAGGTCATCTCGCTGACGCCGAACGGGCCCGAAGGCATGGAGATGGGGCTGCATGTCGCGATGGTCAAGAACGGCCTCCTGATCGGCACGCTGAAAGACGACGTCACTGGTGTCCTCGAGGCCATGCAGAGCGGCAAGCACGTGCTGGCGGCGACCGACCGCTACAAGGCCAATGCCCAACGCCTGCTCGGCGCCGGCGCCGAGGCCGAGATGTTCATGCGCGTCGATCCGATGCTCGACTTCGCGATCAAGGGACTGTCGGTCGCCAAGCAGATGAGCAGCGAAATGGAGTGGTTGGACGTCGACGGCGTGTCGCGCGCGTTCGATGCCCTGGGGTTGCGTGGGATCCGTTCGATGGGTTCGACCAGCACCTACCAGAAGGACCACGCGGTCTCGAAGGGATACATCGTGTCGCCCTCGCCCGATCGCCGCGGGATCCTCGCCGGCGCGACCAAGAATCTCGACATGTCGTTCCTGAAGTGGGTGCCCAAGGACGCGGTCAGCTTCTCGGGCAGCACCTTCGACCCGCTGAGTTTCTACGACGCGCTGGTCGATGCGGTGAAGGCCTACGACCCGAAGGTCGGCGAGCAGGCGCTCGGTCAACTGGCGAAGATCGAGAAGCAGATCGGCTTCACTGTTCGCGACGACCTGTTCGGCGCGCTCGGCGACACCATGCTGTCCTGGTCGATGCCGATGAGCACGATCACGTCGGCGCCGGAGATGGCGGTCCTGATGAAGGTCAACGACGCCGACAAGATCGTCAAGGTGTTGAAGGCGTTGTCGTCGATGTCGGAGGGCATGGTGGAGATCGAGGAAGGCGAGAAGCGCGGCGTCAAGGCGTTCTCGCTCCGGATCAACTGGGACCCGACCAACGGCATGGGCATGAATCCGTTCGATGCGCTGACGCCGACGTTCGCGTTCAAGAACGGCTTCATGGTCGCCGGTTTCTCGGCCAGCGACATCCGCCGGGTGTTCCAGCGCATGGACCGCGAGGACGACCCGAAGGGCGACATCCGCGGCAACAAGGAGTTCGAGGCGCTCGCGGCGCTGCCCGAAGGCATCCAGAGCGTGTCGTTCACCGATTGGAAGGCCAGCTTCGAGAGCGGTTATCAGATGCTGACCGGTGTGCTGGCATTCCTGCCGATGGGTGAGGACATCCCGATCGACATGCAACTGCTGCCGGAGAGCGGCACCTTGACCAAGCACTTGAACGGCGCGGTGTCGTACAGCAAGGCCGACGGCAACGGCTTCGAGACGACGTCGGTCGGACCGTTCGGTCCGGAAGCCCTGCTGCTCTTGGGCGCAGCGGTCGGCGGTGCGGCGGCTTTCGCCGTCAGCATGCGTCGCGGCTTCTGACGCGATAGGCTGGCGCCGGTGCGCATTCCACACCGGCAACAATCGAACGCCCCGCGGCGCCGCTGGTGCCCCGGGGCGTTGTCGTTGGCACTGACCACCGGCCTCGTCGCCCAGAGCTGGCGCGAAGTGAACGGCCGCAGCGAGGCCGGCATCGTGCCGCTGCACCAGGCACTGCGCGATGCCGGCAACGACACGTTGGCGCTGCTCGTCGCGTCGCACCCGGACGATCGCTATGTGTTGCCGGCGGCACTGCTGCGCTATCGCCATGGCGTCCGGGTCGCGATCCTGCTGGCGACTCGAGGCGGTGGCGGCCAGAACTCGCTGGGCCCGGAGACCGGTGACGCGCTGGATCGCATCCGCACGCTCGAAACCGAAGCCGGAGCATCGCATTTCGACGCCGATGTCTGGTACCTGGATCGCCCCGACGCTGGCTACCGTCGGACCGCGGCCGAGACCTTCGCCGAGTGGGGGCGTGACCAGACGCTCGCCGATCTGGTCCGGATCATCCGTTCGTGTCGGCCGGATCTGGTGATCAGCACGCACCACGCGGAGGAGTCACACGGTCACGACCAGGCGCTTGCCGAACTGCTGCCGACGGCGGTGGCACTGGCCGAGGACCCGCAGTTTGCCTGCGCACTGCCGGCGCATCGCGTCGACCGGTTGTTCCTTGGCGCATCGTCGGGTGCCGCGCCGGCGACGCTGCGAGTGTCGCTGGATCAGATGGAACCGCTCCGCGGCGCGACGCTTCGCCGGCTTGCCTACGACGTACTGCGCCGGGCGCACGTGAGTCCGGGAACACCCGGCCCGATGGACTCGGTGTTCGAGCCGGACCTGGTTCTGCAACCGACACCGATCGGCAACCGGGCGCCGCCGACGTCCCTGCTGGAGGGGTTGCCATCGCTGTTCGACGACGCGCACTGGCCGGCGGATCGCGAGCAGGCGGCGTCGCTGCGGCAACTGCTCGGCGCCGTGCTGAGTGGTCTGCTGCCGCAGCGTGAGCTGTTGCTCGAACAGGCCAGCACGACCCTGAAGAGCCTGCGAGGCCTGTCGCTGCCATCGGGCAGCGATGCCGAGCGGCGGCGCGACCGACGCGCGGAGGCCCTCGAACGCGTGATCCGCCATGTGATCTCGCTGCAGATCGAAGTCGAGGCCGAACCGGGCGCCGTGGCGGTGCCCGGCGAAGCGCTGGCGCTGGCGGTCAGGATCCATGCCGGCGGCTTCGTGCCGATCGATGCCGTCAGCGTCGATTCGGCCGATGGCGCCGAGACCGTGCTCGAACCGGTCACCGGCGATTCGCTCCGGGTCGGCGCCGGGGAGTCGCTGCGCGCGGAACTCGTCTACCACGTGCCGCTGATGCCGCGCGGCGATGACCCGATGCAGGCCCGCTTCCATGGCGATCGCTTCGCCGCGCCAGTGCGCCTGCGCTTTTGCTGTCGCGTGGCTGGCCTCGAAGTGCCAGTGCCGATCACGGTGCCGGTCGAGTTGCGGCCGCCGCTCGACCTCGAGGTGGTGCCAAGGATCCTGATCCTGCCGACGACGCGCCAGTCCGTGCAGTTCACCGTCGGCGTGCATCGCAACAGTCGATTCCCGATCGAGGACGATCTCGAGGTGACCGCTCCGGCCGGCTACGTGATCGATGGCAATCGCAAGGTGGTCGACCTGCAGGCCGATCGCGCCAATGCCTACGACTTCGAGATCCGTTCGCCGGATGATCGACGCAGCGGCGTCGATGTCGTCCGGATCCAGGTGGGTAACAGCCGACTGACGTTGCCGATCCACAAGATCGACGTGCAGATCGACCCACACCTGCGCGTCGGCCTCGTCCGAGGCAACGACGATACCGTGTTGTCGGTGATCGACATCGGCGGCTTTGGTCTGCGTCGTTCCGAACTCAGCGACGCCGATCTGTCGGTACGTGACCTGACCGAGTTCGACACGATCCTGGTCGACATCCGGGCGCTGCGGGATCGGCCGGCGGCCCGCCGCAGTTTCCGGCGCTTGTTGGATTTTGCGACCGGTCGCGGCAAGCGGCTCGTCGTGCTCTACCACAAGGACACCGAGTTCAACCCGGCGGGCGAAGGCTTCCGTGGGGCGCCGTTCGAACCGTTCCAGGTCGGCAAGAGCCGCATCACCCGGGCCGACGCGGCGGTGAAGATCCTGAAGCCCGACCACGTCTTGTGGAACCATCCGAACCGGATCCGGTCGGCGGACTGGGATGGCTGGGAGCAGGAACGCGGCTTGTACTTTCCCGCGCTTTATGGCGAGCGATACGAGGAACTGATCGAATTGCAGGACCCAGGCTTTCCGGCCGAACGCGGTGCGGTGCTGTATGCGCGAACCGGGGAAGGTGAGTACGTCTACTGTGCGCTGGCGCTGTGGCGGCAACTGAAGAAGCGGCATGCTGGCGCGGTCCGCATGCTCGCGAACCTGCTGTCGCCGAGACCTCCTGGTCCGTGACCGCGACGCTGCGGTCGTGGTGACTTCCTGGCGCGGCTCAGTCGCGCCGGCAGGCGAGCAGGCAGCAGCCGACCAGATTGCCCGCGACCAGGGTGCCGAGCGCAAGCTTCGGGTTGCCGGTCTTGAACCAGAACACCGTCGCCCAACACACCAACAGGAACCCCACCGCCAGCAGCGCGAACGGCGTGCGGCTCGCGCGCGCGACGACGAACGGCGTCGGTTCGTGGCTGCTGCTCGCGTGTTCGGCCTGGATGGCGGCGATCGCCTGCAACGTCGTGGCGCCGTTCTTCTCGAGTCGTTCCCCGAACGTGCGCAGTTCGGTGGCCACCGCCTGTAGTGCTTCGTTCGTGGTCTTCGCCGCCTGATCGTGGTCGGCGGCCCGCTCCGACGACTTGTCCAGGGCCGCTACCAGCGGCTGAACGTCCAGAGATGGCTGGGGCCGATGCGCGAGTTCTTCCAGCGCGCCTCGCAGGCCTGAGATGACCCGTTCGACCGGCGCCATGTCGACGACGACCTGGTTGACGATCGGCGGCACCGTGGGGATCGCGGTGGCTGTCGTCGGGGTCGGTTCCACCACCGGTGGTTCCGCCGCAGGCATCACCGGCTCTGAGGTTCGGGCTGGTTCTGGACTGGCCGGGGTCGCGGCCGTGCCGGCGGCTTCCGGTTCGGCCTCGGCGATCATTTCCGGCTCCCCGGCGCTCGCCGTGGCAGGCGCCGACGCCATCGCCGTGGGAAGAACCGGTGCATCGGAAGACTGCAGCTCCGGTTCGTTCGCGGCAATCGCTGCCTCGGCATCCGGCCCGGCCGCAGCCACGCCTCCCAGCAGGTCGTCGAGAACGGCCAATGCGGTGTCCTGGAACGGTTCCGCGGCGGCCGTCGCCTCGCTTTCGTTGCGTTCTTCCGTCATGGTGAGTGTTGAACTGGTTGCGTTGGTCGCGGTGGCTGGATCTGGCGGCGTGGGTACGGCGATCGGTTCGTTGGAGCTGGCTTCGCAGGCCGTCGTCGCGATCGATGCGATCGAGGCCCGGGCCTCTGCAAGAAGGCCCGCGTCGGGTGGCTCCGTTGTCCCGGTCCGGGGCTCCCAATCCGCAGTGGTTCCAAAGAGGTCCTCGGTGTCGAACCAGTCGGCGCCATTCTCCGACGCGTCTTCGTCCACACTCTGGTGCGCCTCTGCGCCTCCAAGTTCTGGTTCGTCGTCGGGCAAGGTCGCCGGCAGAAGTCGTTCGCACTCATGCAACGGCTGAGGCGCAGGCGAAGGCGCATCTGCCGGGGCATCTATCGGCACCCCGATCGCAGCCGTTGCCGCTGGGATCGAGGCGGACTCCCCGGACTCGCCGTGGCATCGGACTGTCGTTGCGGGTTCGAGAGCCTCGATTGCGCCTTCAGGTGGACATGGCGGTGCTGATTCGGGGGTCGGTTCCCGACGTGCCAGATCGAGCACCGACGCCACTGCCTGCTCGAGGTCGTCGGCGGCCACCAGGACCTGCTCGAGGCCAGAGGACAACAACTGCCGCGCCAGTTCGGCTTCCGTGGACTGGCTGGCGGTCGGCGCATCGTTGACCAGCGCCTCATCGATCTCGGCCGGGACTGCGATGCCGCGCTCGGTCAGCAATGCCCGGAGCAGCAGCGAACGGGCCCGCAGCGGCGCAAATACCACGCGATCGCGCCCCATCGCCTGCAGACCGGCCGCGAGCTCCTGCCGCACATCGGCGGCGAGCACCGCGAACACCGGATCTTCCGGGCTGCCGGCCGCCACGTAGTTGCCGACCAGATCGAGTGCGCCGCGCGAAAGCCACGACGGGACCTTGCTCGCCGGGATGCTCAGGCGGGCCAGGTCCGATCGCGTCAGCAGGCGTCGGCGCAGTTCATCTGTGGGTCGGGACATCGCGATGTCTCCGACTCCGACCCTGCCTTTGTCGGTTCTTTCGGCAACGCCGTCACCGGGTGTGAAGCCGGTACGAACGGGCACCGAACGACCGCTGTCAGCGGCAGATGCGCACTATTTCAAGCGCGGGAACTTCGTTCGCGCGATGCGGCTCCGCACGAGGCGGACATCGGTTTCATCGCGACCGACGCGCAGGATGTGGAACGCGGTGGCATCGATCAGCGAGTAGTCGCCGTTCTCGTAGACCAATTCGAGCCGGATCGCGTTCGGATGGTCTTCGAGCAGGCGGATCTCCAGCACGTTGCGCGCGGAGACGACCTGCGTCTTGCCGTGCGTGTCGACGTACTGCAGCTCGGACATGCGGGCGACGACGCCGACATCGGCGACTGCCGGGTCCTCGCGGTCCTGCGGGGTCTGCGGGACCATCGCGATCAGGGCGGCGAGGCAGGGGAGGGGGATCAGGTACTTCCAGACGTGCTTCACGGGAGAACTCCTGCGAACCGGGACGGCAGCACTTCTCCCGTCCTGGGCAGGGGCCTATGACGGACGGCGAGCCGTGTTCCTGCGCATCTTCTTGCTTCTGTGTTGCTGGCTGGGCGGGATCGTCGCCCAGGCGCCGGCACGGTGGTTCACCGTAACCGCGGCTACCCCGACCGTCGACGCCACGGCGCTCGACTACACCAGCGATGCCGCCGCGAGGGCGCTGCGCACGTTGCAGGACGAGTTCCCTGGTCTGCCCCGGCATCGGTTCCAGATCGTCGTGCATGCCGATGCCGATTCGCTGCCACCGCCCATCCGGGCGGGGCACCACCCCGGCTCGCCAGGATTGGCGCTGCTGGGCCGGCACCAGATCCACATCCTGTGGCACGAGACGGTTTCGTCGCTTACCGCCGTCGATCACGTGGTCCAACACGAGATCGTCCACGAACTGATCGATCAGCTCGTCGAACCGCATGGCGAACGGGTGCCGCGCTGGGTCCATGAGGGACTGGCCCAACTGCTGTCCGGCGAGACCTACCTCGGGGCCCGCGAAGAGGACATCGTCTGGCGGGTCGCGGTCGATCGGCTGTTGCCGTTCAGTGGTCTGGACGACGACTTTCCCCGGCGACCGGACGAACTGCGGGTCGCCTACGCGCAGAGCTACTCGTACATCGCCTGGCTGGACCGACGTCTCGGGCGGCAACGGCTGCTGGCGACCGTTGCGGCAATCGACGACGACATGACCTTCGATCGCGCCCTGGTGTTCGCGACCAAGAAGCCGACAGCGGAACTGGTGACCGCCTGGTCGGACTACCTGCTGCACGCGTCGGGTGCACCGTTGCGTGCGGTGATGGAGAACTGCTTCTCGTTGTTGATGATCTTCGCGCTGCCGTTGCTGGCCCTGGCGATGATGCGGCGCATGCAGCGAGAACAACGGGCGCGGGCGCGGCTCGAGCGGACGACGCCGTTCGATGACGACGCCTGGGCCGGCATGGACGACGGGTTCTACGGTCCGCCAGCGCCGCCGGAATGGCATCACGATCAGGAACGGCTGCGATGAAGAGCGAGCGCGCGGCGAGGTGGGCCGGCCGGCTCGGCGCCTGGCTGATCCGGCTGTTCGGCGTCACCTGGCGGGTGCGGGTGACGGGCCAGTTCGAGGTCGCGCCGCGGATCTACGCGCTGCTGCACGGCAACCTGCTGCTGCCGTCGTTCCGGCTGCGTCAAACGGGGGCGGTGGTGATGATCAGCCGGCATCGCGACGGCGAGATCATCGCCCAGGCGGTCGAGCGGCTGGGCTTTGCGACCGTCCGCGGCTCGTCGACGCGCGGTGGTGGGTTTGCGGCGCGCGACCTGATCGAACAATGGCCGCAACGCCCGTGGGTGGTCACCCCGGATGGTCCGAAGGGGCCGCGGGGCTCGGTCAAGCCGGGTCTGATCCGCCTGGCCGAGGCGACCGGTCGGCCGATCCAGCCGATGGTCGGTGCGGCGCGGCCGGCGAAGGTCTTCGGCAGCTGGGACCGGTTCACGCTGCCGTGGCCGTTCGCACGGATCGTCGTGTTCTTCGGCGAGCCGATGGTGGTGCCGACCGGGCTCGACGATGCTGGGCGCGACCGCCTCGCGCGCGAACTCGAACGACGACTGGAAGACGCCGAGAAGTCCGCGCAGCAGGCGCTGGCGAACTGGTAAAACGCGACGCGTGGTATCCCACGCTTCCGTTGCGTCCACCATCTCCGGTCGACGGCGTCGCGCGCTTGGCGCATCGCTCCTGCTGCTGGCGGGTTTCCCGTCCGGCTGCGTCAGCCACCAACATCGCGTCGGCGTCGGCCCGACCGGTGTCGGTGAGTCCTCGGCGCGGCAGCTGTACCTGTTCTTCGGACTGATGACCGTCAACGATGTCGACATCCAGCGGTTGACCGACAACCTGACCGGCTACGCGATCGAGACCGAGTTCTCGTTCATCGATCTGTTGCTGACCCCGGTGTTGTTGCCGTTCACGATGACCTCGCGCACGGTCACCGTGCACAAGTAGGGGCCGTGAACGAAACGCGGGTGTTCACGCTGACCGCTGCCGCCGCCGAACGGCTGGCGAAGCGGCTGCGCGAGGCGTTGCCGACCGCCGAATGGCGGAACGTTGCCCACGCCCGCTTCGCCGTGAAGGCGGATGGCGCGAATCTGGTCTGCTACAGCAGCGGCAAGGTCGTCGTGCAAGGGCGCAGTCTGGAGTCGTTCTGTGCGCGGTTCCTGGCCGACGGCATGGCGGCGCCGACCGACCCGGCGCTGGCGGGGGTGCCGTTCGACGGCCCGACCGTCGGCTCCGATGAATCCGGCAAGGGCGATTACTTCGGCCCGCTGGTCGTTGCGGCGGTGTTTGCCGAGCCGACGGCAGCCAAGGAGCTTGCGGCGATGGGCGTTGCCGACAGCAAGACCCTGACGGATCTGCGCATGTTTCCGATGGCCGAGCGGATCGAACGCACGTTCGATCATGAAGTCCGGGAGTTGCCCCCGATCGACTACAACACCCGTTGGAATCAGGCGCGGAACGTCAACCACGTGCTCGCCGACTTGCATGTCGATGCGATCGCGGCGCTGCTTTCACGGCACCCCGGGGGCACGGTCATCGTCGATCGGTTCGGCGACGCCGACCTGATCGCGTCACGGCTGCGGCAGCGGCAAGCCATTCCTGGCCGGTTGATCGTCGTGCCGAGGGCCGAGGCGCATCCTGTCGTCGCCGCCGCGTCGATCGTCGCCCGCGTGCACTTCCTCGAGGGCCTGAAACGTTGTGCCGAGGACGCGGCGCGCGACCTGCACAAGGGCGCTGGCACCGAAGTCGACCAGATCGCCCGCGCCGTGTTCCGCGACGGTGGCGAAGCACTGCTTCGCCGTGTCGCCAAACTGCACTTCGCCAACTCCAGCCGGATCATGAACGGATCATGACGATCGCCCTGCAGTTCCTCGGCGCCGCGCGCCACGTCACCGGCACCAAGCACCTGCTCGAGATCAACGACCGCAAGGTGTTGCTCGACTGCGGTTTGGTGCAGGGACCCCGACGGGTCGCCGACGAAGCCAATCGCAACCTGCCGATCGCCGGCAAGGATGTCGATGCGTTGGTGCTGTCGCACGCACACATCGACCACTGCGGTTGCCTGCCGCGGCTGGTCAAGGACGGCTACGACGGGCCGATCTGGTGCACCGAAGCGACGCAGACGATGCTCCGGATGATGTTGCTGGATTCGGCGCACATCCAGGGCCAGGACGCCCGCCATCTGCAGAAACGTGGGCACCGCGTCGAGCCGCTGTACGACGAACACGATGTCGAGCGCACCCTGCGCCTGGTCCGGTCGGTCCCATACCGGCAGCAGTTCGAGGTAATGAAGGGACTGCGAGTGGAGTTCCTCGAGGCCGGCCACATCCTCGGGTCGGCGATCGTCGTGCTCGATGTCGACGACGGTCGCAAGCAGCGCAAGATCGTGTTCACCGGCGACCACGGCCGCAAGAACCTGCCGATCCTGCGCGACCCCGACCGCATCCCCGAGTGCGACGTGCTGATCACCGAGTCGACCTATGGCGACCGGCGGCACGAAGAACGCGGCGACATGATGGCAACGCTGGCGCAGATCGTGGCCGAAGAACTGCACGACGGCGGCCGGATCATCGTGCCGGCGTTCGCGGTCGGCCGCACCCAGACCGTGGTGCTGTTCCTGGGCCAGCTGATCGCGTCGGGCCACCTGCCGAGGCTGCCGATCTTCGTCGATTCGCCGATGAGTCGCGAAGCCACCCGGATCATGGCCGCGCATCCGGAGCTGTTCGACCAGGAGACCGCGGCGATGCTGCGCGCCGGGCGGCACCCGTTGTTCTTCGACGGCGTCGAGTACGTGGCCGATGTCGAGGCGAGCAAGGCGCTGAACGCGCAACGCACCGGCGTGATCCTCTCGGCCTCGGGCATGTGCGAGTCCGGCCGCGTGCTGCACCATCTGAAACAGAGCGTCGGGCGCCGCGAGGATTGCGTGCTGCTGGTCGGCTACCAGGCCCAGGGCACGCTCGGCCGCCGACTGCTCGACGGCGAACCGCAGGTCCGCATCTATGGCGAGACCTACGACGTCCGTTGCAAGGTGCGGTTCATGCCTGGTTTCTCGGCGCATGCCGACTACGGCGAGCTGATGGAGTTCACCGGTCACCTCGCCGGTCGTTGCCGCCAGGCGTTCGTCGTGCACGGTGATGATGGTCCGGCCGAGGCCCATGCCGCGCGGCTGCGCGAACACGGGTTTGCCGACGTCGAGGTGCCTTCGAAGTACGACCGTTTCGAGGTCCGCTGAACGTGCGAGTGCCCTTCGTCAAGATGGAGGGCGCCGGCAACGACTACGTGTTCGTCGATGCGATTGCGCAGCCGTTTCCGCTCGGGCGCGCCGGCGAACTGGCGCGCCGCTGGTCGGATCGGCACTTCGGCATCGGCGGTGACGGCCTGATCGCGTTGACCCGCGGTGTCGATGGGGGCATCGCGATGCAGATGTGGAATGCCGACGGCTCGCGCGGCGCCATGTGTGGCAACGGGCTCCGGTGTCTGGCAAGGCTGGCGTACGGGCTCGGGCATGTCCGCGATCGGTCATTCGTCGTCGCCACCGATGCCGGTCCGCGCCGCGTCGAAATCGGCGATGACGCCGTGCGCACCGAGATGGGGGCTGTGCTGGTCGCCGATCTTCCGGAGACGGCCGAACTCGGTGGCGTGCCGGTGCAGTTCTGGCGCGGTGACGCGGGCAACCCGCATGCGGTGATCTTCTGCGATGACCCCGAGATCGCGCCGGTGGATCGGATCGGCATGGCGGCGCAGATCCACCCGACATTTCCGGGCGGCGTCAACGTCGAGTTCGTGGCCGTGGCTGGCACCGCCGGCCTGCGCCAACGAACGTTCGAACGCGGCAGCGGCGAGACCCTTGCCTGTGGCACCGGCGCGGCAGTAGCGGCGCTGGCCGCTTGCCGGCAGGGCCGCTTGCCTGGACCCAGAGTGGCCGTCGCGTTGCGCGGCGGCGTGTTGCTCGTCGAACTCGACCGAACGCCTCTTGTCATCGAAGGTCCCGCTCGTACCGTCTTCCGCGGCGAAATCGAGCTGCCGGACGCATGAAGTTGCGGTGCGTTGGCCGGTAGCAAGCGTTCGCTACTCCGCATCATCCCGAGGAAACCAAGTGGAACACCTGGCCTGGATCATCCCCGTCGCCATCGTCGTGCTGCTGCTGCTCTGGGCGATCAGCACCTACAACGGTCTGATCAGCCGTCGCAACGAGACCAAGAACTCGTGGAGCCAGATCGATGTCCAACTGAAGCGTCGCTACGACCTGATCCCCAACCTGGTCGAGGTCGCCAAGGGCTACATGAAGCACGAGCGCGAGACGCTCGAAGCGGTCATCAAGGCGCGCCAGACCTGCGTCGACCTGAAGAACGCCGGCAGCATTGGCGAGCTGGCGAAGGCGGAAGGTGCGCTGACCCAGTCGCTGCGTGGCCTGTTCGCGGTCGCCGAGAACTACCCGCAACTGAAGGCCAACGACAACATGCTGAAGTTGCAGGAAGAGCTGACCTCGACCGAGAACAAGATCAGCTTCGCGCGTCAGGCCTACAACGACTCCTGCATGCGCTACAACACCGCGGTCGAGCAGTTCCCCGGCTCGGTGGTGGCGGGGTTCGGTGGTTTCAAGCTGGCCGAGTTCTGGGAAGTCGAGTCGCCGGAAGAGCGCAAGGCCGTCAAGGTCTCGTTCTGAACGCTGGTACGCGCGTTGCCATGAACGAGCGTCTGCGTTGCCGGACGCTCGCCATCCTCCCCTCCGACGTACTCCATGTCCGTCAACGCAGACTCCTTGTCGGGCCGCGTCGTGCTGCTTGCCGGTGTCACCGGTGAACTCGGCAGCCACGTCGCCCGGTTGTTGCGTGCGCGCGGTGCCAGGCTAGGGCTCTTGGTCCGCAAGCCCAGGCAGGTCGCCGAGATCACGCAAGCGTTCGCTGGCGAAGGGGTTCTGGTCGGTAGCGTCGGGCCGCAGGACAGCGAGGGCGCGGCCGGCTTCGCCAAGGGCGTCGCCGATTCGTTGGGTCCGATCGATGCGCTGATCGCGACCAACGGTGCGTTCGCGGCCTCGACGGTCGGCAAGGAACCGTCGGGCGAACTGGCCGAACTGCTCGAAGCCAACCTGTTGACGGTTGCGACCCTGGCGCGCGCCGTCGTCGGACCGATGCGCCGTCGGCGGACCGGCAGGATCGTCGCCGTCGGCGCCGCGGCAGTCGAACAGGCGTCACCGGGACTGGCGAACTACCTTGCTGCGAAAGCCGCTTTGCATCGCTGGATCGTGGCCCTCGATCGGGATCTCGAGGGCTCCGGCGTGCGCGCGCTCGCCGTACTGCCGACGACAATCGATACCGCGAGCAATCGCCAGACGATGCCGGCAGCCGATCGCCGTGGCTGGCAGTCGCTCGATGCGGTGAGCGAGGCGTTGGTGGCGTGTGCGTTCGGCGTGCCGCCAGCAGGGCCCCTGTATCGGGTGCCCGCCTGACGCTACAAGGCAGGCATGCTGTCCGTTGGCCAGTGGCTGTCGACGCTGTTGCTGCTCGCTGTCGTGTCGGCCCAGGAGCCGAAACAGCCAGCCGCGGCCGACCCGGAACGGGTTCGCATCGCAATCGCCGCCTGGCTGGCGAGCCAGCAGGATGACCAGGGGCTGCTGGACCAGACCGTTGCAGTGATCCTGGCCGAGCCGACGATCGGCCTGCGCGAACTCGGGGCCCAGGTGACCGGCATCGGCAAGACCACCTCGGCTGCCAAGACGCGAGCATTGCGGTCGCTGGCCACCCACTGCGCGCTCGAGTTCGTGCGGCAGCAAGTCGCCGCCGAGTTGGTGTTCGTCGGCCAATACGCGCCGTTGCAGCCGCTGCAGCCGTTCGTCGGCGAGCTGTTCTTCGGACTGCTGCTGCAGACGCCGGATTGGTATCCGGACACCCATCGGATCCAACTCGTGGCACCGCTGCGCGAACTGCAACCAACGCGGCCGGCCGCGGCGATCGCCGACGCGGTGGTCGCGATGGTCCGCAACGAGGTGATCGAACCGCACGATCTGCGGCTGGCATTGGCCTGCATGCTGTGGCAATGGGGCGACAAGGTGCATGCCCGCGCCGAACTCGACCGGCTGCAACAGGAGAGCGGCGAAGGCGGACCAGAGGACCGGATCGACGCCCTGCGACGGCTGCGCGAGGTCTGGTATTCGCTGCGCGACCACAAGCAGGCGGCGGCGGTCCACCAGGGCATGCGGGTGATGGCCGAGCGCGGCAAGATCGCGCTGACACCGACGGACTGGTACTCGGCGGCATGTTCGTTCGCGTTGTCGGGGCAGGTCGTTGCTGGCCTCGAGGCGCTCGGCAAATGCGCCGAATTGCAGGCGTCGCCCGACGTCGACAAGTCGCTGAAGTTGGCGCGCAAGTTGTTCGACAACGACCCCGAGATCGACGCGCTGCGCGGCGACGCGAGGTTTGCCAAGATCGTCGAACAGGCGTTCTCCGGGCCAGCGCGCGAACCGGGTGCCGGCAAGGACCGCTGACCGTTGTTCGTCCCGCTCGGCTATCTGGTCGGCGTCGCACTGCTGCTGCTGACGCCGGATGCACTGCAGGTGCTGCCGGGGTCGGGCAGCGTCGTTGCCGCGGGGCTGGCGGCGCCTTCGCTGCTGGTGCCGGGGGCGCTGGCCAGATGGTGCCGCCGCCGACTGCTCGCCGATCTGCTCGCTGGCGGCAGGGTCGGGCGCCGGGTGTTCACGGTGCTGCGGTTGCTGCCGGCATCGGTGCCGACCGTTTTGCTGTTGTTCCTGGCGGTGTCCGGGTGGTCCGATCTGGCCGACCAGCTTGGTGGCGCCAGCTTCCTGGCGACGATGGCGTTGTTGCTGCTGCCACTGCTGATCGCCGAAGTCACGCGCCTGGTCGCCGAGACGCCTCTGCGCGAGCAGATGGATGAGCTCGGCTACGGCGCCGGCGCGCTGCCGCTGCGACGACGGCTCGGCATGTTGGTGATGATGACGACGCCATGGCTGTTGCTGCCGGCGCTGGTGGATCTGGTGACCCGTTGGCGTGAATTCGCGGCTTTCCTGCTGATCACGAGCCCCGGTCACGCCCTGTCGGCCATCGGCGCTGGCCTGCTGCTCGCAGTCGTGTTGCCGTTGGTGTTCTGCGCAACGCTCGGGGTGTCGCGGGCATTGCCGCCGCACCTGGCGGGACCTCTCGGCGACACTGCGGCCGCGCTCGGCTTCCGTCGTTCGGCGCTGCGCGTGATGGACACCGGTCGCCGGCTGGCGAACGCGCTGCTGCTCGGCGTGCTGCCGTGGCCGCGTTACCTCGTGTTGACCGACGCGCTGCTGGGCGTGCTGGATCTGTTCGCGTTGCGTGGCGTCGTCGCGCATGAAGTCGGGCATGCCCGTGGTCGCCACCTGCTGGCGATCGTCGGCACCGCGATGATCGTGCTGCCGCTCGGCTCGACGGTGGCGATGCAGGCGGACTGGTTCGAGACGCCGTGGGTCGAACAGACGTTCGTCAGCCTGCTGGTGTTGGCGATCGCGGTCCTGGCGATGCACAAGATCGCGCATCGGTTCGAACACGAAGCCGACGTGCTGTCCGCCGTGGCTCTTGGCGGCGCCGCGCCGTGCATCCGGGCGCTGCGTTTTGCGACGCAGTTCGGGGATCTCTCGGCGCGAAGGGCGTCGTTCCTGCATCCGTCCGAGGAGCGCCGAGTCAGCGTGCTGCTGGCCTGGGAAAGCGAGCCGGCGTTCCGCGAACGGTTCGTGCGCCGCGGCCGTCGACTCAGGCTCGGGCTGATCGCGCTGACCGTCACGGTCACGGCGGCCGCCGGCTGGTCGTGGTGGGCGGCCTGGCCGGTCGAGCGCGCGCTGTGGCACTTCCGGCTCGGCGAGTTCGCGGCGGCGCGCGCGGCGGTGCAACAAGCGGCCGGCCAGGTGCGGGCGGGTTTCTGGGAGGAGTGGCAGGCCGTGACCGCCGAAATCGAAGCCGCGGTCGAACTCGCCGGGCCAACTTTGGCGGTTGCTGCCGAAGAACAGTTCGCGGCCGATGCCTGGCGGCGCGGGCTCGAGGTGGCTGGAACGGCTGGTGCCGCCGCGGCAAGGCCATGGTTCAGTCTGGCGACCTGGACCGACAGCACACCGCTGCGACGCAGCGTGGCGATGTACTGTGTCGCTGTCGAACGACACGACGAGCCGACGGCGCAGCGATTGTGGGAACACCTGGCGACGCTGTCGCCGCCGGCCGAACTGCTGGCAGCGCTGCGCCGCTGACGCCAGGGTGCGCGGCGCAGGTGGGGACGAACCGGGCCGCGAGTCCGCCCCAGGCGCTTGGTCCCCAGGCGCTTAGTACCGGTTCACCTCGACCGCCCACGTCATCTCCTTCTTCCAGATGATGTTCTTGCGGCGATCGAACTCGCGAACCTGCGTGTTCTCGGCCACGACGGTGTTGCCGTTGGGCAGGCGATCGGCGTCGCTCGGCGAGCTGAGGCCGTTCAGCTCCCAGACCACCTTGCCGTCGCGGTCGACTTCCACGACAGCGCCCTTGCTGCGCAGCGTGATCAACGTGTTGCCGTTGGGCAGGCGGTCGGCGTCGTGCACGTTGTTCATGTTCTTGACTTCCCAGACGACCTCACCGCTCGAGCTGACCTCGATCACGCGGTCTTTCAGCACGTCGGCGATCAGCGTGTTGCCGTTGGGCAGACGGTCGCAGTCGAACGGCCGGATCTCCTTGTCGAACTTCCAGACGATCTTGCCCTCGGGGTTCACCTCGATCACGCGGCTGCCGAAGGTGTCGGCGATCAGCGTGTTGCCGTTCAACAGCCGGTCGGCGTCGTAGGGGTTCTTCAGATCCTCGAACACCCAGATCTGCTTGCCCTTGCGGTCGACTTCCTGCACGCGGCTGACCGAGAACTCGGTGATCAGCAGGTTGCCATTGTCCAGACACTCGGCGTCCCAGGCGCCGAACACATCGTCGACGACGAACACGATGCGCTGCTGGTCGTCGACCTCGACGATGCGGTTGTCGCTGTAGTCCGCGATCAGCGTGAAGCCCCACATCGCGCCGCCGCCGACGCCGAGTTCGAGCCGAGCGACCTGCGTGATCGGCACCACCGCGGCGCCGAGCTGCGGCGCGCTGATGCCCAGGTGAGTGGGTGTGGAACCGGCGAGAAAGCCGATGATCCGATCGCCGGTGGTCAGGTCGATGCGGGTGTAGACGGTGTTGTCGGGCTCGACCGCCCGCGGGCGGGTCATCATCACGCCAGCGACGTCGGTGAGATCGACCACGCGGTCACTGCCGTCGGCGTGCTTGACGGTCACCTTGCCGTTGGCGATCGAGACGACGCTGCCGTCGATGAATTCGTTGGTCTTCAGACGCACGCGATCGTGATCGGGCGACGCACCGACCAGCCGGTCGAGTTCCGGGTCGACCGCCAGGCCCTGGACATCCTTGCGCAGCAGCGTCAGCTCGCCGAACACCGGCGACTTCACGCGCACGCTCTCCGGATCGATCGCCTGCAGTTCGCCGAGCACCAGGCTGCCCTGGTTCAAGAACACGCGAGCGCCGACCGGTTTGCCGATCTCATGCCCGGGAAACTCGACGATGTCGCAATCCGCGAACGGCAGCTCGGCGCGCGGCAGCCCCTCGATGCCGTCGATGACGATCGAGGCGTCGCCGAGGAAGCCGCCGAACTTCGCATCGAGAGTGGAGCGATCCGGCAACGTGAAGCGCGCCGTGGCGGCGTCGGGCAAAGCCTCGGGCATCGGCACCTTGGCGGCCGCCGCCACCACCGGATCCTGGTGTGATCCCGTCGCCGCCACCAGGGCAGCGCTGTCGCTCCGCGTCCGCAGCGTGCGGATCATCGCGCAGGCCTCGGGCCGGCTGAGTTCGGTTCCGGCCAGAAGTTCCTGGCAGATGGCCAGCGCCCGTGGGCACGGCATCCGGGCCAGGGCGCCGAGCGTCGCGCCGCGGTAGATGCCGGCCTTCCAGCCGAGCATCTGCTTGACCGCGTCGGCCGCCTCGTCATCGCCGTGAGCGCCGAGCGAGCGGATCGCGTAGTCGACCACCAGCGGGTCGGTGTGGCCGAGTGCCGAACGCAACGCCTGCATCAGCGTTGGCTCCGCCGGCATGTACAGCGTCGTCAGCACCAGGCCGCGGAGCATGTCGGTCTCGCGTTCTTCCTGTTCGGTGCCTTTGGCGGCGATCAGTTCCAGCACCCGGCGGCAGCGGATGCTCTCCTCCAAGGTCTCGAACTTCTCGGTGCGCGCCTGGATCACCGCCCGGGCCCGCCCGCCGACCTCGACCAGCGTCCGTTCGGCCTCTTCGCGGACCGACCAGCGGTCGTCCGACAGTTCGGACAACAGCCTTTCGATCTTCAGCATGTACTCGCGGTGGTCGCCGTGGATCCGGGCTCGCATCGCCGCGAACGCCTCCTTCTGGTGTTCGAGCAGCTTGCCGACCTGCTGCAACTTGACCTTCAGGGAATCGTCCAGGAATCCCTGGATCTGCTGGGTGAGCTGGTCGTCGTTCCAGTCCTGGGCGACACTCGGCGCAGCGCAGAGGGCCAGGAGCAGCAGGGCGGAACGGGGGTGCAAGCAGGTCATCGAAACCTCTGGGAATGTTCGGGCCGCGACAGCGTCGGTGGGGGTCTTGGACACGGACACGAGCGAATTCCGGAACGTCAGCCTGACGCGCATGGTCGGAAACGTCCCAGTATCCTCGCCGGTTGTGGCCAGTTGACGTAGATTCTTGACCGATCCCTCCCACCGGTTCGTACGTTCAAGCCCCTCCCCACGAACCCACGGAACGGACCCCGTGACCCGCTACCTGCCCATCGTCGTACTCTCCGCAACCCTGCTGTCAGGCACAGCGTGGGCACAGCGGCTCCGAGTGGTTGTGCCCGTCGGCGGCGGAGCAATCGCCGCCAAGACCGACCCGGAAGACGACGGCGGGGTGACGGTCGAACTGTTCGAGAACCCGAACCTCGACCGGTACCTGCGCAAGGCCCAGGACTTCCTTGTGAAGGAAAACTACCCGGCCGCGATCAAGGTCCTGCAGGACGTCATCGAAGGACGGACCATCGAAGCGGCGGACTCGGTGGGGGCGCCCGAAACGCCACTGCCGGGGGCGCCAACTGCCACTGACCAGCCCAAGGAAGGCGTTCAGCCCAAGCCGACCGATCCGAAGGTCACGGAAAAGCCCAAGGAGAAGGCCACGGACAACGCGAAGGGAGCTGAGTCCGGTACGATGACGGTGCTGGACCCCTCGCAGGCCGTGTTCTCGCAGGACGGTCGTCTGTACCGGCCGGTCCGGCGACTCTGCCACGAACTGCTGGCGGCGATGCCTCAGATCGGTGTCGATCTGTACCAGAGCGAGTTCGAGGTCGCGGCCGAAGAGCTGCTTGGTGCGGCAGTGCGGCAAGGCGGCGCCTCTGCGCTGGAACGGGTGGCCAACCGTTACTTCGTCACGTTGGCTGCCGGCCGGGCGATGGTGGCGTTGGCGGACCAGTTCATGCACCAGGCCCGGTATCGCGCGGCGGTGCAGGTGTTGCGCGACCTGATCGAGGTCTATCCCGAGCAGAACCGCAGGAAGCTCGGCATCTCGGAAGTCTGGTGCCGTTACAAGATCGCGTTGTGCATGCGCTTTGCCGGTGAGGTCGGTGCGGCGCGTGACGCCGCCCAGGCGCTGGCCACGGCGTTCCCGGACGAGTCGTTGCGCATCATGGGAGAACTGCAGCCGGTCAGAGAACTGCCGGATTCGGCGCTGTTCCGGGCGGCGGATGGCTCGCTGGTTGCCGATACCGAAACCCGGGTCGACCGCAACCTGCGTTGGCTCGTTCGCGATGTCGGCGACCTGATCCCGTTGTGGCAGTTCCGCTATTTCGATCAGGAGCCCTATCGCGCCGTTCGCAGCAACAACGACAACAGCGGCAACAATTTCTTTGGTGAGGGTCAGGTCGTCACTGCCGCTCCACATGCGAGCAAGAACGATGTCAGCACGCGGCTGGCGTTCTTCGGCAAGGATTTCCCGGCCGATCGGGTGGTGCTCCACGACCATTACCGGATGCGCGTGCTGGATGCCTTCTCGGGCCTGCTGTTGCGCGAAGGCGACGGCGACGTCGATATCAAGACCAGACCCAAACCCAACAATCCTCGGGTCCGTGTTCCGGCCTATGATTTTGCGTTGTTCCGCCCGGTCGAAGACGAACGACGCTATTATACGATCCTCGGTTACAACAAGACCTCGTCCAATGACGAGGTCCTGCGCGCCAACACCCTGGTGGCGCACGACCGCGAGTCCATGGCGCGCGCGTGGGCGTCGACCGACTGGCACGAAGGCGAGGACGGGCTGAAGGATGTCACGTTCCTGGCGGCGCCGACCGTGTTCGGCGAACGTCTGTTGGCCCCGGTGCTGCGCCGTGGCGCCTACAGCCTGCAGTGTCTGGATCGCGCCACCGGCAAGCCGCTGTGGCGGACCCGCGTGCATGCGGGCGGCAGTCCGTTCTTCAAGGCGCCGGGCTCGCCGGTGCGCGTGCAGGGCGGCGTTGCCTACATGCTGACCAACGGCGGCGGCCTGGCGGCGGTCGATGCGTTTGCCGGCGACCTCAAATGGGTGCGGCGCTACGAACGTCGTGATCCGTTGCGACCGCGCGGCAAGGTGCGCAACAGCCAGCGCGAGGCCGAATACGGCATCCGGTTCGTCGAGCGCGACCTGCCGAGTTTCCTGCCGAGCGATCCGGTGCTGGTCGAGGGCATGGTGATCTTCGCGCCGTGCGATGGCGACATGCTGCTGTGCATCGACGGCGCTTCGGGCCAACCGTTGTGGATGCTGGATGGCCGCGAAACGCGGTATGCGCAGTACGGGCCGCTGCAGTCGATCGTCGGTGCCAACAGCCGGCATCTGTTCGTCACCAGCGAGACCGAACTGATCTGCATCGGCCTGCGGTCCGGCAGCCGGTTGTGGAGCAAACCGCTGCCGTCCGCCGACCAGGCGCTGACGCGTTGGCGCGGTCGCGGGGTGGTGCTCGAGGACTACGTGTTGATGCCGCATTCGCGAGCAGTGCTGGTGCTGCCGGCCGACGGCAAGTCGGACTGGCAGCAGTTGTCATTGCCGGCGCTCACCCAGGGCCAGAACCCGCTGAGCGGCCCCTGCAGCCTGTTCGTGTCCGGCCCGTGGCTCGGCGTCGCCTATCAGGGTGGTGTCGAGGTGTACAGCACGGCGGCGGCATTGACGGCGTTGGCCGCAGCCGCGAAGGACCCGCTGACCCGGGCGCGCTATCAGGCTCAAGCCGGCGACACCGATGCGGCGATTGCGACGCTCGAGCAATTGCTGGCCGTGCCGAGCCTGGCGGCCGACGTGCAATTGCGCGGAGCTACCAGGCTGCTGAGCCTTGCACGTGAACGGGCGCTGCTCCTGGCTGGCAAGGGGCGTCGTGACGACGCGGTGGCCCTGCTCGACCGCGTGCGGCCGTTCGCGCTCGACCGGACGGTCCGGATGAACTGGCATCTCGCGAGGTTGGACCTCTGGAAGCAGATCCCCGACCTGCGTGCCTACGCTGACGAACAACAGAGTCTGTATCGCTACATGGAGGGCAAGGAATGATCCGTTTTCGCACGAAGGTCCAGGCGGCGTCGGTGCTGTTCGCGGCGCTGCTGGGACGCGGCGCCCACGCCCAGGATCAGGCGTATCCGCCGGGTGTCAACCGCGAGATTCACGAAGCGATCGGACGCGGGCTCGAATTCCTGAAAGGCAGTCAGGGCGCCGATGGCTGCTGGCGCAACGCCGGTGGCTACGGCTCGTACCCGGCGGCAATGACCGGACTGGCCGGCATGGCGTTCATCGCCAGCGGCTCGACACCCTCGCGAGGCAGATACTGGGAACAGGTCCGCAAGTCGGTCGACTTCCTGATGAAGAATGCCGACGCCAATTCGGGCGTCATCTCGGTGCCGCAGGAGGAAGGCCGCAGCATGTACGGCCACGGCTTCTCGCTACTGTACCTCGCTTCGGTGTACGGCATGGAGGAGGACATCAAGCGGCAGGAGAAGCTGCAGCGGGTGCTGACCAAGGCCTGCAAGCTGATCGAGAACTCACAGTCCGGCGCCGGCGGCTGGCTCTACACCCCCGATTCGGGTGGCGATGAAGGCAGTGTCACCGTCACGCAGGTGCAGGCGTTGCGCGCGTGCCGGCAGGCCGGCATCGTCGTCAGTGCCAAGACGATCGATCGCGCGATCAACTACATCAAGAAGTGCCAGAATGCCGACGGCGGCATCAAATACAGCGCCGGCTCCGGGGGCGAAAGCCGCCCGGCGATCTCGGCGGCCGGTGTCGCGGTGCTCTACAACGCCGGCGTCTATGACGACCAGCCGTTCGTCGAGAAGGCGATCAAATACGTGATGAAGCACGTGCAGGTCAGTACCGACAACACCGGCCACCACTTCTACACGCATTTGTATTACGCGCAGGCGCTGTATCAGCGCGGCGGCAAGGACTGGAACGACTACTTCGCCAAGATGGCCGCCTGGCTGGTCAAGCAGCAGCGCAAGGACGGTTCGTGGGACGGTGACGGCGTTGGTTCCGTGTATGGCACCGCGATCGCTCTGACCATCCTGCAACTGCCGTATTCGTTGGCCCCGATCTACCAGCGCTGACCGTCCGACCAACCACTGCCCGCCAGGAACCCGAATGCTCGCACTCGCTTTCCTCAACCCGCTGCTGCTGTGGGGCATCCCGCTGGCGTCGGTGCCGATCATCATCCACCTGCTGAACCGCCGGCGGTTCCAGCGCGTGCCGTGGGCGGCGATGGAGTTCCTGCTCGCGGCGATGAAACGCAATCGCAAGCGGTTGCGGATGGAACAGTGGCTGGTGTTGTTGCTGCGCACGCTGGCGGTGTTGTTCCTGGTGTTCCTGGTCGCCCGTCCGCAACTGTCCGGCGGCGGCCTGATCGGCACCCGCACGCACCACGTCGTCGTGCTCGACGACACCGTGTCGATGACCCAGCGCTCGGGCAGCACCAACCTGTTCGAACGGGCCCAGGACCGGACCCGGGCACTGGCCGACAAGCTGGCCGCCACGCGCGATGGCGACCTGTTCTCGATCGTGCGAGCCAGTCGGCCGACGCAGCCTGACATGTGGAGCCAGCGCGTCGGCGCCGATCTCGGTCAACGGGTCGGCAAACTGCTGAAGGAACTCGAGGTCGGCGATGCCGGCATGGACCTCGGCAAGGTGCTCGAGGAAGTGCGCCGGCGGGCTGCCGAGGTCAAGGAAGCCGGCCGCACCGAATACGTGCTCGCCACCGACGTGCGGACGATCGACTGGCTGACCGACGACGACAAACCGCGACCCGGTCTGCTGGCGCAGATCGCGGCGCTGAAGACCGAGACCGAACACATCACCGTCAGTCAGGACGACAGCAACGATGCCGACAATCTCGCGGTCGTCGCCGTGCGCCGGGCCGATCGGGTGACGGTCGCCGGTGTGCCGGTCACGCTCGCTGTCGACGTGCAGAACTTCGGTCTCGACAACTCGGAACCGGCGGAACTCGCGGTCGAAGTCGACGGCAAGAGCCGCGTGGTGCGGCCGATCCCGCAACTGTCGCCGGGCGAACGCACCACGGTCGCGATCACCCACACGTTCCACACCGCCGGCAACCATCGCGTCGAGGCGGGCCTCGCGACTGCGGTCGATCATTTCCTGGTCGACGACCGCCGCTGGCTGGCGATCGAGGTGCAGGAACGTTCGCGCGTGCTGCTGGTCGACGGCGATCCCGGCGACACCAGCGACGACGCCGGCGAGACGTTCTTCCTGCAGGTCGCCCTGGAGCCGGGTGGCGAAGCGATCTCCGGCGTCGAAGTGCAGATCGTGCTGGAGTCGGCGCTCGGCGAGACCGACCTCGCGCCGTTCGACATGGTCTGGCTGTGCAACTGCCCGGTGCCATTGCCGGCGGTCGTCCAGAAGGTGCAGAAGTTCGTCGAAGACGGCGGCGGACTGGTGTTCTTCGCCGGCGCGCAGGTCGATCCGGCGCGCTACAACGACGCCTTCTGGCAGGCCGGCAAAGGGCTGTTGCCGATGCCGTTCGGCGAGATCGAGGGCGACCCCGACCGGCCCGAGCACGCGTTCCTGGCGACCAAGGACCATCCGCTGTGCGGCAAGCTCGGCGAGGTGCTCGAGCTGCTGCTCGGTCGGGCGGTGCTGCTGAAGCGCTATCTGACGATGAACGAGGACCCGAACGTGCCCGCGTCGATCGTCGCCCGCGCGCGCGACGCCGAGGGCACGCCGATCGTCGCGGCGCGATCGTTCGGCAGCGGCGGTGGGCAGGTCGTGCAGTTCGGCATCACCGCCGACAAGCACTGGTCCAACCTGCCCGACACGTACGCGATGGTGATCCTCGCCAACCAGGCACATCGCTTCGCGGCCCGGGCCCGCGACCTGGCGCCCTACAACCTCGGCACCCGCGGCACCTGGCGGCTGCAGCTCGATCCAGGCACCTACAAGCCTGACGTGACCGTGCGAGCGACCGTCGAAGGCGGCGAGGAACGGACGTTCACCGCGGTCGAAAGCAAGCCGGAAGTGTCACCGGCGGCTGGCGTCCAGGCACCGCCGCCGCAGTTGGTGCTCGATCTGGCGATGGCCGACCTGCGCGGGCTTGGCGCGTTCGAAGTCGATCTGCTGACCCACGGTGGTGGCGTCGAGAAGCGGATGCTCGCGCGCAATCTGCCGACCGAGGAAAGCCGGCTGATCCGGCTGACGCAGTCCGCGTTCACCAAGGCCTGGCCTGCCGAGCTGCAAGAGCGGGTGACGTTCGAGCGCGGCGGCGCCGGCAGCGGGCGCGGCACCGGCGAAGGCGAGATCTGGCGGTTGTTGGCCGCAGCGTTGTTGCTCGGCCTGGTGGCCGAATCGTTCCTGGCCTGGAGGTTCGGTCGCCGCTGAGCGACGGAGTGCGCGATGCAAGAATTCCTGCGTTGGCTGGCTTCGTGGAAGGGCATCACCGTCGAGGACGGCGCCGACCTGCACTTCGAGTTCACCCGGTTTCCGACCGGTGGGCTCGGCCTGATGGTGCTGCTCGGCTGCCTGCTCGCCGTGCTGTTCGTGACGTTCATCTACCGCCGTGATGGCAAGAACCTGCAGGGCTGGCAGCGCCTGGTGCTCGGCACCCTGCGGTTGCTGGCGGTGCTGGCCGCGATCGCGCTGCTGCTCGAGCCCAACCTGGTCGCGGTCAAACGCGAGACGCGCGCCGGCCACACGCTGCTGCTCGTCGACACCTCGCAATCGATGACGCATCTGGACGCGTATCGCCGCGACCACGTGCAGCCGCTCGCCGCAGGCTGGCGCGAACTCGGCATCACCGACCCGGCGGCGGCCCCGCGGATCGACCTGGCCAAGGCGGTGTTGGGTGCTCGTGACGGCGAACTGATCCGCAAGATCGCGGCCAAGAACGAAGCGCAGCTCTACACGTTCTCGGGGAGCATCGACCAGTTGCCGCTGTTGCCAGAGCCCGAACGGCTCGGACCGGATGGCAAGCCGATGCCGGCCGGGACCGACGGCGCGCCCAAGCCGCCGCCGCGGGTCGATCTCGCCAGGCTCACCGCCGATGGTCGCTTCTCGAACCTCGGCAGCTCGCTGCGCGCTGCGCTCGATCGCAGCCGCAACGCCGAGATCGCGGCAGTCGTGATCCTCAGCGATGGCCGCCGCAATGCCGGCCCGCTCGGCGCCGAGATCGCGCGGATGTTGAACCAGCGCAAGGTGCCGCACACCTTCGTGCTTGGCATCGGCGATCCGGCCGAGACCCAGGCCGTGGGCATCACGCGCCTCGAAGCGCCGGAGAAGGTGTTCCAGAAGGATCCCTTCGAACTGAAAGCCAACATCAGTGCGACCGGCTACGACCAGACTGCCGTGACGGTCCGCTTGCTGCGCATCGACGACAAGGGCGCGCAGTCCGTCGTCCGGACGCAGCAGGTCCAGGTCGGTGGCGAGAAGACCGATACGATCGCCGAGTTCAAGGAGGTCACCTCCGACGAGACCGGCAAGTTCACCTACCGGGTCGAACTGCAGCCGCCGAGCGGTGAGCCGCCGGCCCCGGAGCGCCACCAGAAGAACGCCGCCATCGAAGTTCTCGGGGAACGCACGCGCGTGCTGCTGCTCGCCGGCGGCAGCAGTCACGAGTTCCAGATCCTCCGCCAACTGTTGATCCGCGACAAGACGATCGACGTCTCGTGCTGGCTGCAGAGCGCCGATGCCGAGTTCCCGCAGGATGGTGATCCCGACGTCACGATCAAGAACCTGCCGGAGACGCCGGCCGCGCTCGACCCGTACGACGTCGCGATCCTCATCGATCCCAACGCCGACAAGCTGACCGCGTCGTTCTCGGAGATGCTGGCCAAACACGTTGTCGAGAACGGTTGTGGTCTGTGGTGGGTCTGCGGCGAGAAGTACACGCTCGAGGCCCTGCGGTCGCCGAACACCAAGGCCATCGCGGCGTTGCTGCCGGTCGTCTACGACCTCGAAAAGGCGGACACCACGATCATCGGGTTCGGTCTCGCGTTCAACCGGCCATGGCCCTACCAGCTGTCCGCTGAGGGCGAAGATGGGCTGGCCAGCAAGATTGCGCGCATCGCCGAGAACAAGGACGAAGCCCGCTTGTTGTGGAACCGTCTGCCGGGTTTCCATTTCTCGTTCCCGGCCAAACGGCCGAAGCCGGCGGCGACGGTGTTGGTCGAACACACCGCACCCCAACTGAAGGTCGAGGGCCGCGGCATGCCGCTGGTCGCGACGCATTTCCTCGGCGCGGGCCGCGTGATCGCCAACGGCATGGACGAGTCCTACCGCTGGCGCTCGCTGTACGAGGACGCGTACAACCGATTCTGGATCAAGGGCATCCGCTATCTGCTCGAGGGCCGCATTCACGCCGGCAACAGCCGCGTGCGGGTGGCGGTCAGCGACGAGAAGGTCGAACTCGGCGAAGCGCTGCGACTGACGATCGAAGCCAAGGATGAGGCGCTGCAGCCGTTGATGGCCGAGTACCTCGATCTCGCGCTCGAGAAGGACGGCCAGCCGCAGGAGACCTTGAAGCTGCTGCCGAACGAGGAGTCGACCGGCACGTTCGAGCTGATGTTCCGCCCGACGCAGACCGGCACCTACCGCGTCCGCACGCTGCAGAAGGCCGGCAAGGAAGCGGAGGCGGCGTTCCAGGTGATTCCGGCGCAGATCGAACGCGAAGGCCCCATGGACCGAGCCGAACTGGCCGCAGTCGCCGGCGCCACGGGTGGCGAACTGTGCGACACGCCGGCGCAACTGCTGGCGGCGCTCGACAAGGTGCCGTCGCGGTCGGCGACCGACACGTTCCGGACCCCGCACGCGGTCTGGGACAGCTGGGTCACCGTCGGCTTCATCCTGTTCGTGCTCGCCATCGAATGGCTGCTGCGCAAGCGGTTCAACCTGCTGTGATGCCATGACCACACTGACTTCACCAGTCACCAGCGCGCCGATTGCCCGGGCGAGCTTTGATTCCCTGCGCGGCAGGGTCCGGCAGGGTCTGCGGATCGAAGGGCTCGGGTTCCTCGCGATCATGCTGGTTGCCTACGCCGTGCCGACGTTGCTGACCGACCGCGCGCTCCGGCTGGAATGGGCGTTCCGCGCCGTGCTGTTGGCGAGCTTCGTCGTCGTGGTCGGCCGGCAGATCTGGCGGCGGACGATCCGACCACTTGCCGTGCCGCTCGGCGACGACGAGATGGCGCTGGCCGTCGAACGGCAGGTTCCAGAGATTCGCCAAGCGCTCATCAGCACCGTGCAGTTCGAGCGTGTGCTCTCGGCCGGCACCCAGACCGTCGAGTCGCGGCAGATGATGGCCGCCGTCGTCGACGACGTGCGCGCCCGGGTCGCCTCGCTGCCGTTCACCCGCGCGATCAACACGCGTCGCGTCGCGCGCTACGGCGCCGGCCTCGCACTCGGGGTCGCGTTCTTCGGCGGTTGGGCCGCAGTCGACTTCGAATCGCTGTGGCGCTGGGGTGCCCGCAATCTGGCGCTGACGAACGTCGAATGGCCGCGCTATACCAGGCTGGCGTTCACCGGGGTTGGCGAACTCGGCATCCGGATCGCGCAAGGTGACGCGCTGACGCTGCGAGTCGATGTCGCCGGTCCGATTCCGGAACAGGTGTTCCTGTTCTATGAGTTCCAGGGCGGCGAGAGCGGCAGCGAACCGATGAGTCGCACCGGCGACGGTGAGTTCACGCTGACGATGGAGTCGGTGCTGGAGAACCTGACCGTGCATGCCGAGGGCGGCGACGGCCTTTCGGAATCGGTGAGCGTGCACGTGGTCGAACGGCCGCGCATCGAGAGCGTCGAGGTCGAGGTCGCGTTCCCGTCCTACATGGAGAAGGCACCGGAGAAGGTGCCGGCCACCGAAGGCGAACTGCGGTTGCCGCGCGGCGCCAGCCTGACGGTTCGCGGGCGCAGCCACAAGCCGATCCAGGAAGCATTCCTGCTGTTCGACAACGACACCAAGGTCGCGATGACCAAAGCCGCCGACGGTCACGGCTTCGAAGGCAAGCTGACGCCGGCGTCCGGCGGCCTGCTGGTGATCGACGTGATCGACAACGACACGTTGGGTGCCGGTGCGCCGCCGAAGCTTCTGGTCCGGATCGTCGACGACAAGGCGCCGACGATCGACTTCAAGATGCGCGGCATCGGTTCCTTGATCACCGCCAGGGCGCGCATTCCAGGCGATCTGAAGGTCAAGGACGACTTCGGGCTGCGCGAGCTCGCCGGCAAGATCCGTGTCGTTGCCGACAACGCGGCCGACCCCAGACCGACGACGTCGCCGGACCCTGCGCAACCGGACGCCGCGCCAACGTCGCCGACCAAGACCGAAGTCCCGTTCGAGGATGCCGAAGTGTTGTTTGGCGCGACGCTGAAGCCGGGCGTGCTCCGCTACGAGACCAACGCCAACCTCGACCTGTTGCAGTTCCGCAACGACCCGGACGAGAACTCGGACAAGAACAGGGTCCGGCCCGGCATGCTGCTGTCGCTGCGCTTCCAGGCGAAGGACAACTTCGGCCCTGGCGAGCCGCACCTGGCGCTCGGTGAGACGCTGACGTTTCGCGTCGTGACGGCCGAGAAGCTGCTGGAAGAACTGCGGCGCCGGCAGGTCGAACAACGAATGGAACTCGAGCGGATCCGCGACGAAGAGCGTACGGCGATGCTCGAGGTCAAGGAGATGCTGAATCCGACCGCCGACAACGAGAAGGCCAAGGCCGCCAGGCTGCGGCTGAAGGCCCTGTCGCGGCAGCAGACGACCCTGGGTCGGCGGACGGCATTCGTCGGTGAGTCGTACTTCCGGATCCTGCAGGAGTTCGAGAACAACCGGTTGCTCGAGCGGAAGAACGTCGCCGACATCGAAGCGGCAGTGACCGTGCCGCTGGCGGCCCTGGCCAAGGAATCCTTCCCGGGCACGAGTCGGCAGGTGGACGAGTTCTCCAATGGCGGGTCAGAAGAGGTAAGGTCTTCTGCCGTAGCTGGTTACGAGGAGATCCTGCGGCGCTTGGATACCATCATCAAGGTCATGGAGCAGGCGGAGACGCTGGCTGCCCTGATCGAGGATCTGAAGGGCGTCATCAAGGCCGAGGACACCGCGATCAAGGAAGTCGAGAAGCGCCTCCGCGAGGAAGCCGAAAAGGCCCTTGGGACCAAGCCTTCCGACGGACAGAAGCCTGACAAATCGGACAAGAAGTAGGTCCCCACGCCGGACGTGCTTTTTGAGAACATCTCTGTGCAAAGTCTTTCCCACTGACATTCGGCCCAGGTTGCGGGTCGAAGGAGCAACGATGAGACGACTCTTCGCGATGCTGGCTGCCCTGGCGTTGCTGTTCGCGCTGCCTTCGGGCGGTGCGATCCGCGCGCAGGAGACCGCACCAGCGGTGAGCAAGCAGGAGCTTGCGCGCACCAAGTTCAAGGAGCTGACCGAGCGGATGCAGAAGCTCGAGGCGATTCTGGCCAAGACGTCGCCCGAGGATGTCGCGGTGCTGAAGATCGCGCGTCAGTTCATCCAGGAAGCCAAGATCCATGAGGAACTGAACACGGCCAAGTTGTTCCTCGAAGAAGAACGGTGGGATGACGGCCTGCAATTGATGCAGGATGAGATCCGCAAGGACCTGGCCAAGCTGCTCGACATCCTGCAGAACCGCGACCACGACCTCGCCAAGCTGCTGGCCGAGATCGCCAAACTGCAGGGCTTCCGCAACCGCGTCGACGACCTCGCCAAGGAACAGGGCAAGGAGAAGGACGATTCGGCGAAGACCGAAGCGCTGCAGAAGCACCTCGAAGCCATCGAAGCGGCGAAGAACGCGACCGAGGCGTTGCTGGCGGCGCAGAAGGAACTGCGCGAAGCCACCAACCAGCTCGGCACGCAGGCTGCCGCGGGCGCGACCGAGCCGATGGCCAAGAAGGAAGGCGACTTGCAGAAGGATGCCGAGAAGCTGGCGGCGGATCTGGCCGAGCTCGAGAAGGAAGCCGAAGCGCTGAAGAGTTCTGCTGGCAGCGCGGGCAAGCCCGCGGATGGCGGCAAACCTGCCGATGGCAAGCCTGCGGACGGCAAACCATCTGACGGCAAGCCCGCCGATGGCAAGCCGTCGGATGGCAAGCCGTCCGATTCGAAGCCGAGCGATTCGAAGCCATCCGACAGCAAGTCGTCCGGCGGCAAGTCCGGCAAGGCGAGCAAGAGCGCCGGCCAGGCTTCCGAGTCGATGGGCGATGCGCAGAAGCAACTCAACGACAATGCGCCCGAGCCGTCCCTGAAGGACCAGGATCAGGCGATCGAGAAGCTGAAGGACACGGTCAAGGAGCTCGAGGAGATGGCCGAGGAAGCCCGCCGCGAGCTGTTGAAGCTGCCGTTCGAGCAGCAGGCCAAGAACCAGGACGACACGCAGCACGCGACCGACACCCTGTCCAAGGACATGGAGAAGTCGGAGCAGGAAGGCGAGAACAGCGATGGCTCGCCGACCCCTGGCCGCAAGCGCGTGCAGCAGGCGGTGCCAAAGCAGAAGTCGGCCGCCGGTTCGCTGAAGGAATACAAGCCCGCCAAGCAGAAGCAGCAGGACGCCAAGGAGGATCTCGAAGCGGCTCGCAAGGAGCTCGACGATGCTCTCGCCCAACTCCGGCAGCAGCTGCAGGACGAAGTGCTGCGCGCCCTCGAGGAGCGCTTCACGGCGATGCTGGCCAAGCAGCGTGAACTGTCGGTCAACACCAAGGCGCTCGACAAGACGCGTCAGAACGTGCTGACCGCCGACGGCAACCTGCCGGCATCGCTGGTCGAGAAGATCCAGGGCATCGGCAGCGGCGAAGCCGACCTGCAGGCCGAAGCGCGCGATGCGCTGAAGCTGCTGGAAGAGGAAGGCACGACCGCGGTGTTCCCCGAAATCGTCCAGGAACTGGTCGATCAGCTCGGCGGTGTCAGCAAGCTGTGCCGCGCCAACGAGACCAACAAGAACGTGCAGACCAAGCAGGCCGAGGTCGAAGACACCTTGACGCTGCTGATCAACGCGCTGCGCCGGACGATCGAGAAACGCGAAAACGGGCAGTGTTGACAAGGCTCCGGGAGCGGCGGTCCGCCGCTCGTGCCGATTTCTGCCGAACTGAAGATGATCCGCTACCTCCAGGAGCGCGTGAACAAGCGCACCAAGGAGTTCGAGACCGGCGTGCCCGTGGCGCTGCGCGAGACCGAAGATGGTCGGGCGACCACCGATGAGTTGTCCGGCAAGCAGGCCCGCGTGCGCGACCTGACGCGCAAGCTGGCGCACAAGCTGAACCAGGAAAACCACGCCGAAGAGGGTGGCAAATGAACCTGATCGCACGCACTGCTCTGTTGCTCGCCGTGCTGGCCGTCGCCAGCCCGGCGCAGCAGGAACCGTCCGCTGCCGGCGGCCCGCCGCCGGCGCCGCAGGTGATCAACCCGTTCTCGCCGTTCGACCGCGCGGCCTATGAGGCGCGGTGCAAGCAACTCGGCGCGACCGACGCTCACTTGCAGACGTTCGCCGCACAGATCGCCGAACTCGGCGTGTCGCGTGCGGCCGAGAACCTGATGCGTGCGATGCTGCCGGCATTCGACGCCGCCGTGAAGCTCAGCGAAGCTGCGGATCCGCGCGCGGCGCTCGATCTGGCGAAGCTGCTGGTGGCGACCGAGGACTCGGCGGTGCAGGGTCACATCCGCTACCAGATGGCCAAGGTGTTCCTGGACAGCGACGATCCCGACCGCGCGGTCGAGATCCTGACCGAGTACCTGACCAAGAACCTCAA
Source organism: Planctomycetota bacterium (assembly GCA_016713175.1). Classification (GTDB taxonomy): domain Bacteria; phylum Planctomycetota; class UBA1135; order UBA1135; family UBA2386; genus JADJPQ01. Next base: position 190,307 of record JADJPQ010000009.1, on the reverse strand, counting down.
CACGACGCCGCTCGATCCGGAGGCGGCGTTCTTCTATGCCCAGGCGCTCGGTGAAATCCCGCGCGCCGACTTGGCGATCCCGCGGTTCAAGGCGTTCCTGCAATGGTTCCCAGACGCGAGCGAACGATTCCGCGCGACCGCGCAGCAGCGGATCGCCGAACTGGAACGGCAGCAGGAAAGCCGCCTGCATGTGCTTGCCGACGGCATGAAGAAGACCACACGCGATCTGCGCAAGCAGAAGACCGACAAGCCGGTCCAGGTCGAGCAGGAAGGCTACATCGAGGAACTCGATGAGCTGATCGAGATGTACGAGGAGCGGGAGAAGCAGGGCAGCGGACCGCCGAGCGGCAATGGTCCGTCGCAGAGCCCGGCCAGCCAGTCGGGTCTGCCCGACGGCGATGGCTCGGCCAAGCAACTCGAGAAGACCCGCACGGTGGCCGACCGTTGGGGCCCGATGAAGGACAAAGACCGCGAGAAGATCGAGTCCGAGGTCCAGAACAGCCTGCCCCCGGAATACCGGAAGATGCTCGAGGAGTACTACAAGAAGCTGGGCACCGGCGGCTCCAACCAGTGATGCAGGTGATTCCGCGAGTGGCGATGTTCCCGCGCTCGTTGCTGCCGATGGTTTGGGCGGTCGCCTCGGCGATCGCCCAGGACGGTCCGCAGTGCACCGTGCAGACTCTGGATGGCCGGGTCCTGCAGGGTGTCGTCACCGCCGACGCCAGCACCGTCACGGTGCGGCCGACGGGTGGTGACGCCGTCACGTTGCAGGTCGCCGATCTTGTCTCGATCGAACAGGCCAAGGCGGGCGACCTGCCAACCGGCAAGCACATCGTCTGGTTGCGTTCGGGGCTCGAACTGCCGGCCAGCGCCGTGACCGGGGTCGCACCCGCGGGCGGCAAGCCGGCCCAGCTGGCCATCACATTGACGAGCGGCGTCCAGATCGCCGTGCCGTTGACCAACGTGCAGGCGTTGCGACTGCAACACCAGACCGTGCCGGTGCCGCCGACGTTTTCGCGCGACTTCGCCAGTCCGCAGAACACCGTCGACTACCTGTTCGTGGTCAGCAACGGCAAGCCACAACGGTTCTCGGTGACCGTGGACCACCTCGCCGCGGATCGCGTGCACTTCGACCTGCGCGGCGAGAATCGTGAGTTCGGCTTCGACGGGTTGGCAGCGATCGTGTTCGGCAAGAACACCGGCGTGGTGCCCGACCGCCAGTCCAAGCCGCGGGTCGCCGCGACGTTCGCCACCGGCGAGCGACTCGAAGGTCGCCTGCTGGCACTCACCCAGGTCGTTCGCGTGCGACTGGACGAAGGCGTCGAGGTCGAACTGCCGCGCGACAAGCTGCTGAACCTGAGCGTTGCCAGCGACAAGCTGACCTGGCTTTCAGACCTGCAGCCGAAGACCGAACAGACGCCCGCTTTCGACCGCGCCTGGCCGTGGACGGCCGACCGATCGCCGGCTGGGCCTGGCATCATGCTTGCCGGCACGGAGCACCGACGCGGTCTGGTCATGGTGCCGCGCACCAGGCTGACCTACGACCTTGCCGGCCGCTACGACATGTTCGAAACGACGATCGGCATCGATGAACGCGGCGGACCGCAGGCGCACGCGATCTTCCGGGTGTTCGTCGATGACAAGCTGGCGTTCGAGTCGGAGCCGATGACGCTCGGCACCGGCGCCAGGCCGCTGAAGATCCCGCTCGGCAAGTGCAAGACTCTGGTGCTCGAGGCCGACTTCGGCAAGAACTTCGATCTCGGCGATCTGTGCGCGTTCGCCGATGCCCGTGTCCTGCAGCAGTAGGGACCAGGATCCGGGTCGGCTCGTCCGCCAGACTCCCTCGAGACCCGCAACCGCAAGAGGTCGTTCATGCTCGCCGCTTTCGCGGTTCTGTCGCTCGTCAACCCGCAGGATCCCGCCCTCGCCAGCATCGAGAAGAGCCAGCAGCGGCGCACCGCCGTGATCGCGCGCTGCGCGCCGGCGGTCTGTTCGGTGATGGACATGAGCGCGCCGGGCGGCGGCAGCGGCGTCGTGTTCGATCCGGCCGGGTTCGTGCTCACCAACTACCACGTCGTCGGCGAGCCGGACAAGGACTACAAGCTCCCGAAGCCGCCGCAGCCGCCCGCAGCAGTGCTCGACGAATGGAACGCGGCGCATGCGGCCGCAACCGACGACGAACGCAAGAAGTTCATCGACGACTGGCAGGAGAACTGGCGTGGCGAGCACCTGCCCAAGGGCGCCAGCCACTACAAGAACAAGAAGGTCGGACTGCCCGATGGCCAGCTCTACGAAGCGGTGGTGCTCGGCATCGATCCGGGCTCCGACCTCGCGGTGTTGCGGCTGCTGCCCAAGTACGAAGGCCAGACCTGGCCGTTCTGCTCGCTCGGCGATTCCGATCAACTGCTGGTCGGCGAGACGGTGTTCGCGATGGGCAATCCGTTCCTGCTGGCGACTGATTTCACGCCGACCGTGACGTTCGGCATCGTCTCCGGCACGCATCGGTTCCAGGAAGGCCAGGGCAATCGCATGCTGGTCTATCCGGATTGCATCCAGGTCGATGCGCCGGTCAACCCCGGCAACTCCGGCGGCCCGCTGTTCAACGAACGCGGTGAGGTGATCGGCATCAACGGTCGAATCAGCATCGGCGACCGCGGGCGCGTCAACGTCGGCGTCGGCTTCGCGATCGCCAGCAACCAGATCCGCAACTTCCTCGGCGATCTGTGGGCCGGCCGCCATGCCGAACACGGCACGCTGGACATGAGTGCGTGGTACATGACCGCGCCGAAGGAAACGACCAAGCGTCGTGGCGTATTCGTGCAGCAGATGTTCAAGGATTCGGCGGTCGGCCTCGCCGGGATCTCCCTGGGGGACGAGGTGACGTCGTTCAACGGCATGGAAGTGCGCTCGGCGAACCAACTGGTCACGATGATCGGGGTACTGCCGGCGGGCACCTGGGTCACGATGGGCTACAAGCCGGCGCGCGAGGAAGGCGGCTACGGCGACGAACGCGTCGTGACGATGCGGATGACGCCGATCGACACCGGCTCCTCGGCCGATGCCGCCGCGGACACGGCGCGTCTGGCCAGTCGAGTCGATCGTCGCATCGCGACCAGGTCGATCCTGGCGCCGCTGGCGAACGTCGACGAACAGGAAACCGGTGCCGACTGGTCGTTGACCGCGGCCGACGGTTCGGTCACGCGCTGGCGACGCCAAGGCGGCGCGCTGCGGATCGATGTCGGCGCGACGGCGTTGGTGCGTGCGGACGAGCAGACGGCGTTCAAGCTGGCCGACGGCAAGGCTGCCGAACCGACCGCCGACGAGCGGGCGCTGCTCGAACGCCACCGCGTCGCGAATCCGTTCCTTGGTCAGGCCAACTGGCGACGGATGCTGCTGGCGGACGGGCAGTTGATCGGCGGCATCATGGTGCACGGCCAGCCGGCCTGGCGCTTCTCGGTACCCGGGGATGGCGACCCCGAGGTCTGGTTGTTCCACGATCTGCAGCCCGCCGGTTTCGTGCTGCGCGATCCCGTCCGCAGGGCCCGGGTCGAGGTGCACCTCCGTGGCGACCAGGTCCGCGTCGTCGCCGACGGCAATCTGGAGCCCGGCTGGCTCGGTACTGCACCCAGATTCTCGGCGATCGACGACGCCGTGTTCCGGAGGCCGCAATGAACGTTCGACTTCTCGCGCCGTCCGCGTTGCTCATCGCGTCCACCAGCGCATTGGTGTGCGCACAGACCCAGGACTTCGGCAAGGCCTATTCGTTCGCGGAGAGAAAGGCACAGACCAAGGTCGAGGTGGTGATCGACCGGTTGTTGCCGAGCATCGTCAAGGTGCACGGCGCGTCCGGCCTGCGGACGATCGACCCGACCGCCTCGGGCATCATCGTCAGCAAGCAAGGCCACATCCTGACGCTCGACCAGGTGCTGCTGCAGGAAGGCCGCACGCGCGTCGTGCTGTTCGACGGCTCGGTGCACCAGGCCGAAGTGCTGCGCGACGACCCGGACTTCGGGGTTCGGCTGCTGAAGATCGACCCCACCGCCGTCGAAGGTGAACTGCATCCGGTATGGCCGCCGATGGATGAAGGCCCGCTGTTCCGCACCGGCCAGGTCGTCGTGTCACTGGGCAACTGTTTCCGGCTCGCCGAGTTCTCCGAGAAGGTGTCGGCGACGTTCGGGGTGGTCGTCGGTCGCGCCAACACCGCGCTGCGCTACCGGATGGCGGACGTCAAGTTCCAGGGCGACCTGATCCTGACCGACGCGTGCAACAACCCGGGCCACTACGGCGGCGGGCTGTTCACGCTCGATGGCCGCTGGATCGGTCTCAACAACCGTCTGCTCGACAGCAAGGAGACCAACACGATGATCTCGGCGGCGATCCCGTCGCGCGATCTGGTGCCGTATCTCGAGGAGTTGATCCATGGCAAGATCCGTGTCGAGGCGACCACCGAAGTCAAACCGGTGTGGACCGGCATCGTGCTGTTCCGCCAGGCTGGCCAGCAGTCGCCACCGGCGTACGTCGATCGCGTGATCGCCGGGTCGCCGGGCGCGATCGCCGGTCTTCGGCCTGACGATCTGATCGTCCGCGTCGACGAGTACTCGATCCGTTCGTGCGTCGAGTTCGGCAAGATCCTCGAGAAGTACCAACCCGGGCAGAAGGTCAACCTGACCTACAAGCGCGGCACCGAGGTCAAGCAGGCCGTGCTCGAACTGGCCGAGGAGAAGAAGTGATGTCTACCCGGCTTCACGTTGCGGTTGCTTTGGCCGTGGCGTCGCTGACGTTGCCCGCGCAACAGGGTGTCGATCCCGACGAGTTGTTGAACCTCGAACCCGTGCTGCTGCAGGCCATGCAGAAGGCTGCGCCGTTCGTCGTAACGGTCGAGACGTTCGGCGGCGCGCGCAAGATCCTCGGGGCCGATGGGCCGGCCGACAGCGCCGGTCCGCAACCGCCGCGACCGCAGCCGCCGAAGCCAAAGCCCAAGCCTAAGCCCGACGACGAGGAGGAACGACCCAAGCCCAAGCCCGACATGCCGCTGGCTCAGCCGGGCTTCCACCAGACCCAAGGCAAGACGACCGGCATCATCCTGTCGTCCGATGGCTGGATCCTGGTGTCGCGCTTTGCGCTCAACTTCGATCCGTCGACGATCCTGATCACGTTGCCCGGTGGCGAGACCCGGTACGCCGAACGCAAGGGCGAGGACACCAGCCGCGGCATCGCACTGGTCAAGATCGATGCCAAGGACCTGCCATTCGCCGAGTTCGTGCATCCGGAACAAGTGCAGGTCGGGCAATGGGCGTTCGCGCTCGGGCGAACGTTCGGGCTCGAAGAACCGACGGTGCACATCGGCATCGTCAGCGCCAAGCGCCGGCAGTTCGGGCGCGCGCTGCAGATCGATGCCTACACTTCGCCAGCCAACTACGGTGGCGCGGTGGTCGACATCCATGGCCGCGTGCTCGGCGTCGCCGTGCCGCTGTCGCCCGCAGGCCGCGATGCGGGTGTCGAGTGGTATGACTCCGGCATCGGCTTCGCGACGACGATCGCCGACATCCCGGAGATCGTCGACAAGATGAAGCAGGGCGAAGTGCTGCATCGCGGCTGGCTCGGCGTGCAGCTCGAGATGAGTCACCTCGGCCCGGGTGCCAAGATCTCCGGCACGCCCAAGGACGGCGTCGCCGCCAAGGCCGGATTGCGCAAGGGCGACATCATCCTGAAGGTCGACGGCACCGTCGTGCAGAACGGACCACACTTCCAGATGCTGCTCAGTTCGCGGATGGGCGGCGATCCGGTCGGCCTCGAGGTGCAGAAGAAGAACGGTGAACCAGCCGTGTCGCTGACCGTCATCCTGGCGGATACGCCGTACGAGGAGCGCAGCAAGGGCCAGGGCGAGGAGTTGCCGGCGTCCTTCCCGTTGCCCGAGAAGAAGTAGCCGCGATGATGCGGCGGTGCGTCGCGTGCCGCCTTCGCTGCTGCTGGTCCACTGCCTGACGGCCACGGCCTGTCGCGATCCGGGTCTGGCGTCGTTGCCGGCGGGTCCGGCGCAGCGGATCGTCGCGGCTTCGGTGACCAGTTCGGAGATCCTGCTGGCGATTGCGCCACGGGAACGGTTGGCGGCGGTTCATCTGCTTGCCGCCGATCCGCGCTTCTGCGCCGCTGCGAGCGAAGCCGTCGGCGTGCCCCAGGTCGGCGCCGAACCGGAGCAGCTGCTCTCGGTGCGGCCCGACCTGGTCATCGTCGACCCCTACACTCGGCCCGAGACCCGGGCTTCGCTGGCAGGTGCCCGCGTCGACGTGCACCTCCCGATCGCGATCACCAGCCTGGCGGATGTGCTCGACAACATCCAGGTCCTGGGTCAGCGAACTGGCTGTACGGCATCGGCGACCGAGCTGATCGCGAATTGCCGCGAACGGATCGCCCGACTTGGCGATCGTGCTGCCGAATGCTCGGCATGGCGCGTCCTGAGCCTCGATGGCGCGCTGCACACCTATGGCCGCGGCTCGTTGTTCGACGACGTCGTACGCACGACCGGCGCAACGCATCTCGCCGCCGAACGTGGGGTCGGGCCGTTCCGCAAGCTGGACATCGAAACGGTGCTCGCCTGGCGTCCCGACGCACTGGTGATCTCGGTGATGCCTGGCGAGGAAGCGGCCGAACGTTCCCGGTTGCGGCAGACACCAGGGTTGGAACTGCTGCCCTGCGTGCGCGCCGACCGCTTGGTGTTCGTGCCGTCGCCGCTGCTCGGTTCGACGTCGCACCACGTGCTGGCGGCGGCCGAGTTGCTGCAACGGCAGTTGCGGCACTGGGGGCAACCGTGAACGGACCGCGAGCGCGCCATCTGCTGCGGTTCGCGGGTTTCGCGATTGCCGCGGCGTTGCTGCACCTGGTCGTGGTTCGTGAGGAACCAGGACTGGTGCGTTCCTGGCTGGCGGCATGGCGTTGGCTGTCTGGAACGGAGGTGGACGCGGACGTCGCGATCGATGCCTATGTCGTCGGCCAGATCCGGCTGCCGCGGCTCGTGGTGGCGTGGTTTGGTGGCGCTGCGCTCGGGGTGGCGGGGGCGGTGATGCAGGCGGTGTTCCGCAACCCGCTGGCGTCGCCCGACATCATCGGCACGTCGGCGGGGGCCGCGTTCGGTGGCGCGATCGCGCTGTCGCTCGACTGGGTCGCGCTGTCGTTGCTGGTGGCTCCGGCGGCATCCCTCGGCGGGGCGCTGCTCGTCACCTGGCTGGTGTTCGTCCTGGCGCGCGCCGGCACGCGCTTCTCGGCGACCGGCCTGCTGCTCGCCGGGGTCGCGCTGAACACGCTGGTCGGCGCGCTGACGTCGTTCGTCGTGACCTTCACGTTCGACAACTACACGTCGAGTTCGCGCGTGCTGTTCTGGCTGATGGGCGGCCTCGACCTGCGCACCTGGACGCATGCGGCGATCACGGTCACCGGGTTCGTACTGTTCGCGGCGCTGCTGGCCGGACGCGCCCGACAACTCGATCTGTTGACGCTCCGCGATGACAGTGCGCACAGCCTCGGCATCGATCCGCAGCGGGCACGCCGATGGCTTCTGTGGGTTGCATGTGGCCTGACCGCCACGACGGTCGCCAACACCGGTGGCATCGTGTTCGTCGCGCTGGTCGTGCCGCATCTGGCGCGGTTGTGTGTCGGCCCGGCGCATCACCTGCTGCTGCCCGCATCGGCCCTGCTCGGTGCCGGCCTGCTGGTGTTCTCGGATTGGCTTTGCCGGATCACGCCGGCCGACATGAACCTGCGATTGGGCGTCGTCACCGCGGTGCTGGGGGCGCCGTACTTCCTGTTCTTGCTGCGGCGGCATCGGCGTGGCGAGGAGTTGACGTGAAGCTGCACGGCAACGGCCTGGCGGTGCGTCGTGGCGAACGCGAACTGCTGCTGGGCGTCGATCTACGGTTGCACGCCGGAGAACTGGTGTTGCTGGTCGGTCGCAACGGTTCCGGCAAGAGCACGCTGCTGCGACTGTTGCTCGGCGTTGAGCCGTGTGATCGCGGTAGCGTCGAGTTGGACGGGCGACCGATCGGTGCGTGGCCGGCGCGGGAGCGGGCGCAGCGTCTGGCCTTCGTGCCACAGGATCCGGATTGCCCGTTCGAGTTCACCGGGCGCGAACTGGTGGCGATGGGTCGGCACCCGCTGCGTGGGTCGCGAACGTTGACCGACGAGGACCGTGCGGCGGTGGATCAGGCGCTGACGGCCGTCGATGCCGGGGAGTTCGCCGATCGTGCCGTGACGACGCTGTCCGGCGGCGAACGCCGTCGGATCGCGTTGGCGCGGGCGCTGGCGACCGGCGCACCGCTCCAGCTGCTCGACGAGCCGACCGCCAATCTGGACCTCGAACACGCATTGGCGTTGGCGCAGCTGCTGCAGGCGAGGTCGCGAGCAGGCCTTGGTGTCTTGATTGCCACGCATGAACTGAACCTGCTGGCGCCGTTCGCCGATCGGGTCGTCGCTTTGCACGCTGGTCAGGTGCTGGCCGATGGTCCACCGGAGACCGTGCTGTCCGCCACCAACGTCGCCACGCTCTTCGGGGTCGACGCCGTCACCCCACAGGGCTACTTCCCGCGGGCATTCGTGCCGCGCCGCGGTTGAGCACCGACCCTCGCGCGGTCAGCGGCCGTTCGGGAAGTCCTGTTCCTGGATCGCGAACGACGCGAAGCGTTCGCGCCAGATCGCCGGCAGCGGTTGCTTCTGCATCGTGTCCATGTGCACCGCGGCCGTCGTGATCCTTGCGCGACACAACGGCCGCGGGTCGTCGCCGCGCGTCATCCAGAACGCCAGTTCGACCGAACTGCCGCCGATGCGCAGCACGCCCAGATGCACGAACGGTTCATCGCCATAGCGGACCGGCGCGAAGAACTCCGCCTCGATCCGCACCGCCGGCAGGCCGAGTTTGTCCTCGTGCATCAGCGCGGCGTAGGGCCGGCCGAGTGCGTCACTCCACCAGTCCTCGAACGTGCAGTGAAAACAGTGCAGCAGCTTCGGGTAATAGGCGATGCCGGCGTCGTCGATGTCGCCGAACCGATAGCGGAACTGCTTTCGAAACGTCATGCCGAAGCACTGCGCGCCGAGGCCCCGTCTTCGTCGCGATCCTTCTCGCTATTGCGCGAACAGAACTCGTGCAGCCCGGCAACATCGCGCGGCAGATCCGGATAGCGCTGCAATTGCGCCAGCAGCACGTCGACGGTCGCCTGCGTGTCGGCTTCGGCCGAGTGCGCGCCTTCGAGTTCGCGTCCGCAATAGAGCCGCACCGCCGCGCCGAGATTGCGCGGGCCCATCAGGAAGCGATCCCAGGTCGGCTCCTTGGCGTTGAAGATGATCCGGGCGTCGACCTGGTGCCGCCCCTTCAGCTCGAACGCGATGCCGTTGCGCTTGCACTCGCACAGCCACAGCGGCACGTCGTAGTTGATCTGGTTGAAGCCGCCGAGATCGCAGCCGTCGAGGAAGGCCGCGAGCTTCTGGCCGACCTTCTTCAACGGCGGGCCCCAGAACAGACCGCACGCATCGAGCGTGTGGATGCCGGTGACCTTGGTCGCCGCCTTGCTGATGTCGATGCCCGGATTGACGCGCTGCACGAGTGACGTGCGGCTGCCATCGGGCAGCAGTTTGACGAACGCGAGTTCGACGATGCGATCGTTCTGCACGTCGAGCCCGGTCGTTTCGAAATCGAGGAACACCAGCGGACGGGTGAGATTCAGGATCATGCAAAGCCTCCGGCACCGCGCGGGTTGACCGACCCGTGACCGTTCGCGGTGCGCCAGCGTCCGCATTCTGGAGGTGCGACGCGCGCAGTTCCAGTCCCGCGATCCGACGCGTGGTCGCGAGTCCCTCAGCGGCACAGCCGCGGCGGCGCGACGTCCATCACCGTCTTCAGCCCCGGCGTCGCCATGACGACCTGATGCAGGTTGTTGACCAGGATCGCGGCCGTCGCCTGATCGCCGGCGATGCCGCCGTGGAACTTCAGGTGGATCGGCGGCGTGCTCTCCAGGATCACCTCGTCGCGCGGATCCGGTGCGCCGACGTACATCGCCAGATCGAGGTGCAGCACCGTCTTGCCAAGGACCTTGCCGTAGCCGTGATTCCGGATGCCGGCGACCTGGCCCTTCTGCACGGTCAGGAATGGCGTCGTGCGCGTCTCGGTGGCGATCACGGGTTCGACGCTTTGTTCGATCTTGTCCACAGGGAACGCCAGCGCCTTGGCGAGCATCGCCACCGACTCGCGCATGCCGATGTGGCCGAACTTGCCGGTCGCCATCTGCTGCTCGAACTCACCGGTCGTCAGGCCGGCGCCGACCTTCTTCTGCAGCGGCAGCCGGCGCGTGCCGGCATCGACGACGCGCACGCACCGGACGGCGGTGACGTCGAACGTGACCGCGGTGGCGATCGCGGCGACGAAGTCCATCGCGTAGCCGGGATTGACGCCCGTGCCGAGGATCGTGACGCCACCCGCCAGCGCCGCGTCGTGGATCTCCTTGGCGATCGCCGGGTTCTGGAACTCGGGAACCAGCAGTTCTTCGGTCGACGACACGACGTTGACGCCACAGCGCGCGGCCAGCAGCAGCTGGTCCTTGACCTGTGGCATGAACGACGACGTGCAGTGCAGGATCGCGTTTGGCTTCAAGCGACGCAGCGACGACTCGGCATCGGCATCGACGGTGACGCCGACCTTGCGGCCGAGATCGAGCAGATCGCCGAGGTCCTTGCCGACTTTGTCCGGGTGCACGTCGATGGCACCGACGAGCTGGACCGACTTCTTCTGCAGGGCCAGCCGGGCGGCGGCCATGCCGATGGGACCGAGGCCGAACGAGACGACGCGGAGGGGATTCATGGGGTAGGAAACCGGGAAGCAGAGCGGTTGTTTCGTCAGTGGGCCAGTGCCGCGCCACGAGCCGTTCGCACCATCGCGACCCACATCGCCGTGACCGGATGGCCTGGCTGCAATTCAGGATGGAAACCGGCGGCCAGCATCGCGCCGCACCGCACGAGTACGGGATCCTGATCGCGCCAGGCCAGCACTTCGCAGTCGGCACCGGGGCGCACCTGCGAGATCCTCGGCGCGCGGATGAACGTGCCGGTCGTGCCGGCCGGCAGCACGTCGCTGCGCAGCGGGAACGTGCCCGAATGGTACTGACGACCGTAGCCGTTGCGCACGACCGTGATCGGCAGCAGGCCGAAGCTGCGCTGGTTCGGGTGCTCGACCCGTTCGGCCAGCAGGATCATGCCAGCACACGTCGCCAGCACCGGGATTCCCGAGCGCAGCGAATCGCCGAGCGGCTGCCAAAGCCCTTCGACGTCGAGCAGCTTCAGCATCGTCGTGCTCTCACCGCCGGGCAGTACCAGCCCGGCCAGCCCGTGCAGATCGGCGGCCACCCGCACCTGCCGCGTGGCGACACCGAACGCCGCCAGCGCGTCTTCGTGATCGGCGAAGTCGCCTTGCAGCGCCAGCACACCGACCGGCCGTTCGTCGTGGCCGTTCATGGTGCTACCAGCCGCGCGACGCCAACCGCTGTTCGGGCGGCAGCGACGCGACTTCGAGGCCAGGCATCGGTTCGCCCAGGCCCTTGCTGACTTCGGCCAGCACCTTCGGGTCGTTGAAGTGCGTGGTCGCGCGGACGATCGCCTTGGCGCGGCGCTGCGGATCCGACGATTTGAAGATGCCAGAGCCGACGAACACCGCTTCGGCGCCGAGCTGCAGCATCAACGCGGCGTCGGCCGGCGTGGCGATGCCGCCGGCCGAGAAGTTGGGCACCGGCAGCTTCTGGCTCTCGGCGACCCACGCCACCAGTTCGTACGGCACCCGGTGTTCGACCGCCTTGCGCTCCAGGAACTTGACGTCCTGACCGCGCAGTTCGCGGATGCCGGCCCACAGCGCGCGCATGTGCCGCACTGCCTCGACGACGTTGCCGGTGCCCGCTTCGCCCTTGGTGCGGATCATCGCCGCACCTTCGTGGATCCGCCGCAGCGCCTCGCCGAGGTCGCGGCAGCCGCATACGAACGGCGTCTTGAAGCGGCGCTTGTCGACGTGGAACTGTTCGTCCGCCGGCGTCAGCACCTCGCTCTCGTCGATGCAGTCGACCTCGAGCGCTTCGAGGACCTGCGCCTCGACGAAGTGGCCGATGCGCACCTTCGCCATCACCGGGATGCTGACCGCCGCCTGGATCGCAGTGATCATCTCCGGGTCGCTGGCGCGCGCGACGCCGCCCTGCTTGCGGATGTCGGCGGGCACGCGTTCGAGTGCCATCACGGCGCAGGCGCCGGCCTCTTCGGCGATGCGGGCCTGTTCGGCGTTGACGACGTCCATGATGACGCCGCCCTTCAGTTGCTCGCAGAAGCCGATCTTGCTGACGAGCTCTTCGGCCGAGAAGCCGGGAACGTGAGGGATGGGGTGTTTCTGACTCATGGGAGGTCTGGCGGAAGGTGGATCAGAGGAAGGAACGGTTGGTCGCGGCGCTGGTGCCGAGCACCAGGTCGCGAATGCACTCGAGCAGCACGGCGGCGCCGGCCCGGATCTGCGGCGCGTCGGCGCGGGTCAGCGACAGCCGGACACCGCGCGACGGTTTGCCCTGGGGATCGAACACGCGCCCCGGCACGACGCGGACACCGCGGGCGGCGGCGAGTTCGGCGAGGCGATCGCCCTGGCCCGGTTCGGGCAGTTCGAGCCAGGCGACGAAACCGCCGTCGGGATCGCTCAGCGAGCAGCCGGAGGGCAGTTCGTCGGCCAATGCGCGCTGCAGTGCCGTGTGGCGGATCAGCAGTTCGCCGCGCAGTGCCTCGAGGTAGCGATCCATCGCGCCGCGATTCACGAACTCGACCAGCGCCGCCTGCAGCAAGGCCGAGGTCTCGAGATCCATGAAGCGCTTGACCGCCGCCATCGGCCGCAGCAACGCCGGTCCGGCCTGCACCCAGCCGGTGCGCAGACCCGGAAACAGCCCCTTGCTGAACGTCATCGCGGTGACGGTCAGGCCGCGCGGATCGAGCGTGCGCAGCGACGGCAGGGGTTCACCGCGGAAGCGCAGCGCGTGCTGGTACTCGTCCTCGAGGATCGGCACGCCGGTGCGGGCGATCACCTCGACCACAGCGCGCCGCGTTGCCAGGTCGAGCGTGCGACCGGTCGGGTTGTGGAACGACGGCATCAGGTAGACCAGCCGGATGTCCGGGCTTTTCAGCGTGTCGGCGAGTGCCCGCACGTCGATGCCGGTCGCGGTGTATGGCACCGGCGCGATGCGCAGGCCGTGGGCGGTCAGCAGCCCGTACATCTGGTGGTACGACGGCGCCGTGACGACGACGGCGTCACCCGGAGTGCAGAACGTCCGCAGCACCAGATCGAGCGCCTGCTGGCCACCCGAAGTGATCAGGATGTCGTCGGCGCTCGTGATCGAGGCCGCCGGTTCGCTGCGGCGCGCGAGCAGCGACCGGAGTTCGGGCAGACCGGTGACGGCGCCGGCGTAGCCCAGCAGTTCGCCGCCGCGATGGCACAGCACGTGGTCCATCGCCGCGCGCAGGTCGGCAACCGGGAAGCGTTCGGCCGATGGCGACAGTTCGGCGAAGTTGGCGACCAGCGGTTGGCCCGCCGGCAGTGGTGGGGCGCCGGGCATCCCGGTGCTCTGGCGGAGTGCCGCCGAGGCGAAGGAACTCAGCGGCGACCCGGCGTCGCCGCCCGGGGTGTCGGCCGGCAGCCGCAGCACGGTGGTGCCACGGCCGACCGTGCCCTCGACGAGGCCGCGTTCGCCCAGCCGGCGATAGGCCTCCTGGACGGTGGTCTTGGTGACACCCGCCATTTCGGCCACTTCGCGGATGGGCGGCAGGCGATCGCCAGCCCGCAGCCGACCCGCGAGGATCGCGTCGCGGTAGTGCGCCGCCAACTGCTCGGCGATCGGCGTCGCGGCCGTGCGGTCGAGTTGTGGGGGCGTTGGCTTCACTGTTCTGGACAAATACAGAACAAATTGGACGTGTCAATTGGTACAAATTGACCCACCAACGAGAACGGCTCCTGAGCGTGGGCGAATTCGGGATCCGGCGATCCGCCCCCGGCGCGCAACCAACCACAGTAACGTCCCGCGTTCTGCCCCCGGAGTTCCCATGCTTCGCCTCGCCCCGTTCCTGATCGCCACGATCGCCGTCGCCCAGACCACGGCCGTGATCCCCAGTCAGTTCACCGCCGCCGAAGCACCGGGGCTCGAACAGGAACCCTTCGGCTACAACCGGGTCCGCCACGTCCAGTATGTCGATCGCTCGTTGCTCGGCGCGGTGCCGACTGGCGCGGTGATCACCCGGTTGGCCTACCGCCGCGATACCAACGGCTACACCGTGGGAACGATGTCGCGCACCGGACGACCGGGTGCGACGCCGGTCTGGCAGATGCGGCTGGGCAATTCCACCGAGTCGGCGCTCAACCCGTCGGCGACGTTCCCCGGCGTGGTCGCACCTGGCTGGACCACGGTCTACACCCCGAAGACGACGGTGTTCCCGAACACCTCGATTCCCGGTGGCGGCGGACCGGCGAACTTCGACATCCAGTTCGTGTTCGACGTGCCGTTCGTCTGGAACGGCGGCACCCTGGGCATCGATCACTACTGCTTCGACAGCAACGCCAGCATCTACAACTACTACGTCGACGCGATCGACACGCAGCCATCGGCGGGCACGGCCGACCTGTTGACCCCGGGTGCACTGGGTTGTCCGGCGGGCGAGAATCGCGCCGCCGGCTTCGCGCCGAATCCCGGCGGCACGATGCAGCTGTTGCTGTTCGGTGCGCCGCCGTCGACGGTGGCGTTCGCGAGCCTGGGCTTCAATGACACCACCTGGGGTCCGTTCGCGCTGCCGTTCCACATGGCACCGCTCGGTGCGCCGACCTGCTACGTCTACATCGATCCGCTCAGCAGCGACCTCGTCACCGTGGACAGCGGCGGCTTCGCCGAGTTCCTGCTGCCGATCCCCGCGGCGTCGTCGTACATCGGCCAGCAGCTCCTGGCGCAGTGGGCGATCCTCGATGACCGCATCAATCCGGCCTTCCCGGTGACGACGTCGGATGCGCTGCGCTTCCAGTTCGGCGCGACACCCAACGGCCAGGCGATTCCGATGTCGGTCGTCTCCACCACCGGTGTAACCGCGAACTCCAACACCGGCTATGTCTGGCCGGGCCGTGGCGCGATCTTCCGCTTGACGTTCTGACCGCCGCGCGGTGGGCCGCGTGCGCCGATCCCGGTTCGAGAATCCACTGTCGCGGCGCTGCACAGCTCTCCAAGACCGTCCGATACCCCGACGGTCATGGGGGAGCGCGTGGGGGACATTCCAACAAGTTGGCGGCCGTCGTGGCCATGGTCTGCGGTTTTCCTGGCCTCGCTGCTGACGGCGTGTGGCGAACCGGCGTCGCCGGAGCAGATCCAGGCCGAAGTCGATCGCGAGTGGGCGCTGCGTCGCACGATCGAGCCTGCGCCGGTGCCGGTGGTCACCGAACTGGTGCCAGCCGAAGTGATCGTCGCGACGCCGGCGCCAGCCGGCGAGACGCTCGAGCGTGAAGCCAGCGCACCGCGTCGTCGCGTCCAGGTCGCGGTCTCCCGCAGCGCCGCGAACGTGGTGGGTCAGGATGTCCAGGCCGAGTTCGAACGGATGTTCCCGGCTCTCGACCTGATCGTCCGGGTCGTCGGCGAGCGCGACGCGATCGACTTCGTGCAGATCGGCGAAGTCGCGTTCGCGGTGCACAATGGCTCGCTGTCGGCGCGTGAACGGCACGCCGGCCTGCGCCAGGAAGCACTCGGGATCGAACTGTTCGGTCTGGTCGTTTCCGAACGCGCAGCCGTCGCGGGCCTGTCGCTGCTGCAGGTGCGCCGGATCCTGACCGGCCAGGTCACCGAATGGCAACAGCTTGGGCTGGATGGTGGCCCCATCGCCGTCGTCGTGCCGGGCGATCGCGACGTCGCCGACCGCGGCGTGCGGCTGTTCCTCGGTGGCGACACGTTGGCGCCGGGTATCATCCGCGCCACCGGCGAACACGGTGGCCTCGACCAGGTTCGACGCAATGAACAGGCGATTGCGTTGGTGCGGTTGGCGTCCTGGCAGGACCTTTCCCGGACGCGGGTCTTGCCCGTCGACAACACACCGGCTGCGGCACCGGCATTCGGCTTTGGGACCTACCCGTTTGGCAGCCAGGTCCAGGTCATCACGACCGGGAAGGGTTCGGCCGACTCGCAGGCGTTCTTGACGTTTGCGCGCAGCCAGGTCGGTCAGCAGCTGCTGGCGCGGGAGTTGTCGCTGCTGCAGTGAGTCGCAGCCACCGGATCAGAAGCGCACGCCGCCGCCGATGAACCAACCGTTCATGTAGATGTCGGCGTCGAAATCGCGCGCGGTGGCGAGGCCGTGCGAATCCATCAGCAGATAGCGCCAACCGGCGAACAGTTCGAAGTCGTCGCCCGGCTGGAAGCGGGCGAGCGCCTCGACATCCCAGTAGCGACCATTGGCGTCGCCCAGGTTGGCGGCGATCACGCCGGCATCGGCGACCAGGGTCACCGGCCCCAGCGCCACGGCGCCCTCGAAGTACGGCATCGGCACGATCACGTCGGTGTTGACCTTCTCGAACCGCGACGGCGACGCTGCCGTGGCGGAGACGTCGAGGCTGGCGAAGGCAACCTGCACACCCGGCGCCAGGCGCACGTCGTTGCCGGGGAACAGGTCCCAGCTCCACGCCGCCGAGGCGTTGAAGAACTCCATCGACGTCGTCACCGCCGTGCCGGCCGGAATGTCGCCGAACGCGCCGTCCAGCACGCCAGAGCCGTTGCTGTCGTAGCCAAACCCGTGGATGCGGATCTGTTGGGGCCCCTGGTTGGCCTCGAAGCGCAGATAGGGCGACGGCTCCGTGCTGCCGACGTCCAACGAACTCTTCAGGTCGTTGTGTTCGTCGTGCAGCACCAGCGAGCGACCTGAATTCTGCAGCGCGACGCTGCCGCTCGCGCGCAAGAACGCGGCGCCGCCGCCGAGCCGGTAGTTGTCCGGAGCACAGGCCGCAAGGCCCAGGGCGAGCAGCAGCAACGACGACGTCCGAAGCGAGGTCATGGGGTCAGGTTCCTGTCGATCGCAGGTTCCGCGCGGGATATGTCGCGGATGCTGCGTGGCGCATTGTGACCGATTTCAGAACCGGACACCACCGCCGATCACCCACCCGGAGATGTCGATCTGCGCGTCGAACGCCTGGTCGTCGACCTCGCCTTCGCCCTCGAGGTTCAACACGCGGTAGCCCGCAAACAGGTGCAGCACCGACGTCGGCCGCACCTCCAGCATCGCCTCGACATCCCAGAACGTGCCCTTCGCGTCCTGGATCGTCGGGGTTTCGATGTAGCCGCCTTCGAGCAGCAGCCCGACCACGCCGAGATCGGCTTCCAGACGCAGGAATGCCATCGGCACCGGTGCCATGACATCGACGTCTTCGCTGGCGAAACCAGCGACGTCCTGCACGCGCATCTGCAGATCGAACAGGTCGACCGCAAGACCCGGCGACACCGACACCGGCCCGACTTCGATCTGGAAGCCGTAGCTGATCTTGGCGTTGGTGAAGTCCAGTTCGGAGAACACATCGGTGCCGCCGCTGATGCCGCCAAACGACGCGTTCAGGTGGCCCTGACCGTCCTCGGAGAACATGAAGCCCGACGCCGTCAACACCGGCACGCCGGTGTCGATCTGCACGCGCGCCCACGGCGAGCCCTGGTCGTCACCCAGGCCCAGCGCACTCTCGAAGTCCTGGTTGACGGTGGTGCCGATGGTGCCGCCAGTCGGCGCCAGCGCCATGTCACCACCGATCGCCATCTGCGTGTAGCCGCCCTGCGCGGTCACCTGGAACTGGTAGCATGAGGGGAGGGACAGGGAGCCGGCGACCAGCGCGGCCAGGAGCATTCGCGTCATCGGGACCTTGCGTTCGGAAGGACTGTCGAGTTCATCGGCACGACGGGCCGGAGGAATTCAGTCTGCGGCCGGCAGCATCGGGCTTTCCTCACCCCAAGTCGAAGCCGAGTCGACGCAGTTCCTCACGCAGGGCGAGGCGACTCTGCAGGTAGCGGCTGCGACTGCCGGTGGACTGCGCGACCCGCTCGCGGAAGCCACGCGACTCGTCGACCAGCCGACCCTGATACCCGCCACGTTCGGTGTTCGTTCGACCGGCCCATCGGCGCATCGCCGCGTCGGCACCATCGAGCGCGGCGTCGACTCCGGTTGTGTCATAGTGGTCCCGATGCAGGATCCCGGCCAACGGCATGCGGCCGCGCGGGATCGGCTCGTCGGTGGCGTGGCCGATCGTCATGCCGAACACGACGAACACCCGTGGCGGCAACCCGAGCCGCGTCGCGAGTTCGACCGGGTGGTTCCTGGCGCCGCCGATCATGCAGATGCCGAGGCCTTCCGATTCGGCTGCGAGGGCGAGGTTCTGGGCGAACAAGGACGCATCGATCACGGCTTGCAGGAACAGTTCCAGACTGGCGGTCTGCACGTCGTCGCCAACCCGCTGGCAAGCGATGCCGAGCCGATGCAGGTCGGCGCAGATGGCCAGGAACACCGGAGCCTGCCGGATGTGATCCTGGTTGCCGCACAGCACCGCGATGTGTTCACGGTGAGCCTGGTCGTGCACGGCGATGGCGGTGGCGGCCTGGATCCACGACGAAGTCGAGGCATGGCGGGCGGCGTCGACCAGTCGTTCCAGCTGACCGGGTGCCAGTGGCGTTGATGAGTACGCGCGTCGCGAGCGATGCGCGAACATCTGCGCGACCGGGCACGCTGGCCCGGCGGCGAGCGCGGCGCGGGCGTCGCGCAGGTCGTCCTGATGGTCGAGATCGGCGAGCACCCAGGGATTGGCTGTCGGCACGGCGGTGACGCGGCCCTGGTCAGTGCGCACGAGGTCGCGCAACGTGCGGCCGGACGTGCGGATCTCGGCAAACACCGCCCGCGTCAGCGCCACCGGGTGGCCCGGCTTGCCGCGGTACAACGGCAGCGCGATCGCGGCGCCCGGGCGCTGCGCCGCGGCGGCGACGGCGACGAGCGTGTCGGCGGTGACGAGCGCGTGATCGATCGGCAGCACCACGACCGTGGTGGTCGCCGCCGGCAACCGGCTCTCGGCGATGCGCAGGCTGTCGGCCATGTCACCGTCGCCAGACCAGCGCACGACCTGCACGGGCGGCGATGCCTGCGGTTGCGGCAACTCGGCCGCATCGTCGCGCCGCACGACCAGCAGCAGGTCGACGCCCGCGGAGTGGCATTGCGCGGCGACATGATCGAATGCAGTGCGGCCGTTGAGGTCCAGCAGCGCCTTGTCAGCGCCCATCCGCTGGCCGCGGCCGGCGGCCAGCACGATCGCGACGGTCGTCATGTTCGCCTCCGGATCGAAGCCCGGCGGATCGGGTTGTCGTTCAGTACGAGAAGCCGTTCTTGCGCACGTGCACCAGCGGCGACAGTTCGAGCCGGCCATCGCCGCCGATCACCTCGGCGCCGCAGACGACGTGATCGCTCCAGTCGGCGCAGCCGAGCAACCGGCACTGCAGATGCGCGTGCGCGGCGACCGGATATGGGATGCCGTCGTGGCTTTGCGCCGTGGCGATGCCGGTGAACGCGGGTTCGCCCGCTTCGAAGCCGCGCGCGAAGTGCGCCAGCAGCGAGCGGCTGCTGTCGTCGAGGATGGCCAGACAGAACACGCCTTCGCGGCGGATCAGGTCTTCGATCGGTCGCCCCCGCCGCAGCGCCACGGTCAGCGCCGGCGGTTCGAAGCCGCACTGGCACACCCATGATGCCAGCATGCCGGTTGCCTGCGGGCCGCGGCCGGCGGTCAGGATGAACAGGCCGCTCGGCACGTGCGCCAGCGCCCGGCCGATGCCCGCGCGCCGCTGGTCGTGGTCGGTGCCCATGTCAGCGACCGCGGATCTCGCTGAGGGTCAGCAGTGGCTCGACGCGGTATTCCTGCCGGAACGACGCGGCATCCGGATCTTCGCGATCGGCGATCGCGACGACGACGACCGGCACGGCGCCGACCTCGACGACCGCCTCGATGGCCTTCCGCGCCGAGCCGCCGGTGGTCACGGTGTCCTCGACGATCGCGACCTTCTCGCCGCGCTCGAGGTCGCCCTCGATCCGCGAGCCGGTGCCGTGGCCCTTGGCTTCCTTGCGGACCAGGAACGCCTTCAGGTTCTGGCCGGTCTCATGCGACAACGCCGCGATGGCGCTGGCGATCGGATCGGCGCCGATGGTCAGGCCGCCGACGGCGGTGATCTCCGGGTACTTGCGCAGCTGCTCGAGGATCAGCCGCGCGATCAGCCACAGTCCTTCCGGGTGCAGCGTGACCTTCTTGCCGTTGATGTAGAAATCCGAACGCTTGCCGGAGGCCAGCACGATGTCGATGCCGTCCTTGTAGGCGCGTTCCCGGACCAGTTGCAGCAGACGGGCCTTGGCGGCCTTCGGTTCGAACTTTGGCGTCACCCTGGCATGGATAGCGGTAAGGTGCGCGCATGTCCAAGGACAGCACGCCGGTCGGCAAGGAGCACTTCGCCTACATCGCGGCGCACACCATCCAGGAGGATGCGTTCCTGCGCGATCTGCGGGCGGCGGCGGCAACGGCCGGGCTGCCGGAGATCCACATCGCCCCCGAACAGGCGGCGCTGCTGCAGATCCTGCTGAAGCTGCGGTCGGCCAGGCACGTCGTCGAGGTCGGCACGCTCGGCGGCTACTCGGCGATCGCGATGGCCAGGGCGCTGCCGTCGATGGGCAAGGTGCGGACCATCGAGATCGAGCCCAAGCATGCGGAGTTCGCGCGTTCGTGGATCGCCAGGTCGGACGTCAAGGACCGCATCGAAGTGCTGGTCGGTGCCGGCCAGAACCTGCTCGGGATGATGCCCGGGAACTCGGCGGACGTGGTGTTCCTGGATGCCGACAAGGCGGGATATGTCGGGTATCTGAAGGAGGCGATGCGGATCCTGCGGCCGAACGGGTTGTTGCTGGCGGACAATGTGCTGGCGGATGGGGATGTGGTGAAGAAGACGCGGTTGTCGGAGACCGCGAAGGCGATGCAGGCGTTCAACGACGCCGTTGCGGCGACGCCGGGGCTGCGGGCGATCATCCTGCCGATCGGGGATGGGTGTTTGTGTGGGGTGAGGGACTGAACCGCGCGCCTCGCCGCGCGCGCCAGCGTCGCGGCGTTCGGCGTTCTCCCGCGCACGCTCCCAGCCTCGCGCCGCCCCGTCCCCATCTGCCGCGTCTTCCTGACGTCCTGCGTGGCCGGTCCCGGTCCCGCAGCCGCCTCCACCTGCCCTTCCATCCCCCCAGCGTGACGGTTGGACGCGGCTCCGAGTTCGAACCGAGTCCCGATCTCCCGGCTGAGTTCTTGGGGCTGGTTCTTGGGATTGTTCTTGCAGATTGCCCCCAACCAAATAGAACAGTGCGAATTCAACGATGAGATCGTCGGCCACCACCCCGAAGACCACCCGCTGCCGCCGTCAACCCGCGGCGCCGCTGCTCCCGTTCCGGCCGCAGCACGGCGGTCGCCGCGATGGCGCCGGCCGCAAGCCGAACGGTCCGGAAGCCGGTGTCGACCACCGCACGCGCGCAGCGCTGGCCCCGAGGTTCCCGGTGCACGTCACGGTGAAGCTGCGTTCCGGTCTGCCGCGGTTGCGTCGTCGTGACGAATACGCCGCGCTGCGCGCTGCGTTCGTCGCCGGCTGCCGCGGCGTTGGCGCTACCGGCGCGTTCCGCCTCTGCCACTACGCGGTGCTCAACGACCACCTGCACCTGATCGTCGAGGCCCACGACCGGGTTGCCCTCAGCCGCGGGATCCAGGGCCTGCTCGTTCGCATCGCGCGCAAGCTGAACAAGCTATGGCGTCGCAAGGGCAAGGTGTTTGCGGATCGGTATCACGACCACATCCTGAAGTCGCCGCGGGAGACGCGGAACGCGCTGCGATACGTGCTGCAGAACGCGCGCCACCATGCGGCCAAGGGCCGCATGGTGGACGCGAGCGCGCCGATCGACACGTTCACGTCGGCCCCCTGGTTCGACGGCTTCCGCCAGACGATCTCGGTGCATGGCCTCGAAGCGATCATGCGGCCGATCACCAACGCAAAGACCTGGTTGTTGACCCTCGGCTGGCGACGGCACGGCTTGCTCGACCTTGGCGATGCGACTGGGTGAACGGCTCCCCCGCTGGGACTGTTGTTCTGGCAGGACTACCCACTCGGGGGGCTATCGGAACCCGACGGGATCGACTACCCTCTACTGCGGAGGAAATCCGATGCGGTTCTCTCTCTCTCTCTCTCTCTCTCTCTCTGATTCTCTTCTCGGCTGAGGCACGTGGAATGGCGCCGCGGCCGCAGGAGCCCGAGCGGGTCGACTTCGTCTTCCACGTCTATGTGGATCCGTTGTTCGGCGATGACGACCATGCTTTCGAGCTCAACCCAGGCAACCCGAACGACCTGGATCTCGCGACGTTCCGCGCTTGGCCCACGGTGCAGCGCCCGCGTCCCCTAGATCGCCGTGGCGACTTCAACCCGTCCAACAACCCCGAGGTCCTGGCGAACGCTGCCTTCGCCATCAGCGGCTTTCTTCAGCATGCCCCGTACTCGTTCCGCACGCTGAGTGGGGCCCATGGGGCACTCGAGTACGTGTATCGGGTGTTTGATGACCCGAACGCGCCGGCTGGGTCCCCGTTGCTGCCGTACACCAGCACTCGGCAAGGTCTTCGCCGCGTCACGCACGTCGTCATCCAGTGCATGCCTGGGCTCTACGGACCGCGCAACCCCAACCTGCCGATCACCGAACCGGAGATAGACCCACGAACCGGTCTGCCATGGAACGGTGAGAAGTTCCCGATCGAACTCGGCGGTCGATGGGTCGGCAACTCCCAGGAGCAGCTCATCGACGACCGGGTTTCGATCCAGGGCACCAGCGCTCTCGACACCATCTTCGATGGTCGGGGCAGCGATACGACGCTGCCGCTGAGTTGGCGATCCTCGGACATCTTTCGAGTCCACGGCCTGCCGCGTCCCGCCAGCAACGCGATCACCAGCCATGGCCAAGCGTTCATCGACGGCGTAACGATCCGGGGTGCGCGATCCCTCAACCAGAACCTGAACGAACATGGCGCCGGCATCCATATCGTAGGCAACGGTTCGAAAGTCGGGATATCGGTCACGAATTGCTTCTTCATCGACAACGTCGCTGGTATCGTCCTCGACGCATTTGGCCTCTCGGAGAACGGTGCGCCACGATGGGGTCAGCACGAGCCACAGCTCGTCAACAACACGTTCTTCGGCAATCAGCTTGGCATATGGTGCGGTCAACTCACGCTCGACACGCCACCGGCGCAGGGCGTCCATGCCAACGTCCACTCGCCGTTGGTGATCAATAACCTCTTCTTTGGGAATGTGTCAGCCTTCGAAGGAATTCGCAATAACGACCTATTGGTCGGCCGGGTTGATGACGCCGTACTGCCAACTCCCACGGACTTCAACGCCTGGTCCGTCGGTGGGGCCAGCACCGGATACCAACCGCTCGACCCGAACTGGGATCCCGCGACCAACCCGCAGGTCTCCATCGGCCTCGCTGCACCACCTGTGCCGCCCGCACCGCGCGTGAACCTTGCGGGAGTCGCCAACCTGTTCGTCCGCGACGCACTCTTCGGCGCCACCGGGGCCGACGTGTCTCCACACGACCTTCGCCTGAGCCCGTTCGTTTCGACTGCACCTACGATGCCGCCGGGCAACATGTCGCCATTGATGCGCAACCCCCTGCTGGGCATGGGTGTATCGGCCGCGAACGTCATTGTACCCGGCCCACCGTGGGCGCTGTCCAATGTCAGCGGCACAGGCTTCGACTTGGCGCCAGGATTGCCTCCTGATGTGGAGGAAGCACCGATCCATGGCTGGGACTTTGACTGCGAGGGTTTTGGCAACTCCCGGCTGCAGGCGAGGAGCGGCGGGTCGCCAGTTCCCTATGGGGCGGTGGATATCGGCGCAGACCAGTGCGGGGACTTGATCCTTGCTGGTTATGCGGACAGCACTCGGTTGGTTGCTGCGTGCCTGCCTTGGAATGGGCAGCCAAGCCACGACAGACTCTATTACCTCGATCAACCTGGTGCGACCTCTCGGCCGCGGCCGGATAGCAGTTTCGTGTTTGACCTCCTGACGCCAGTTGCGTGGTACGCGAATGCCTCAGCACCACCTGCCATTCTGCCGGCACCGTTCGCCAGTCTAACCTATTACACTGCTGGAGTGTCCAACTCGGTCCGTGGGCCGAATTGGCTGTTTCCAGATCTCGGGCCTTTCCCAAGAAACCTAGCGTGCGATTTCTCTCCGCACCTCCTATGGGACCCGCACTCGTTCTGGAATCAGCATTTTTCCGCATTTATTGTGGGGTTTGCGACTGACCCATTTGCGTCCAACCCGTACTACCACAGTCCGTGGCCGAACCCGTTTGCTTTTGGACCTCATTTTCCAGACAACGCAGCGCTCTTCCACAACAGAGACCGAGATCCTGGAACGGGGTTCCCTTTGTTCGTCCCTCATGGCGACGCAACGTGGCCCTTCTTTCGGCGCCAGCAGACGTGGGTCGATCAGTCCCACATCAATCCTCCAGGGTCAGCGTTCTTTCCGTCGGCAGATGACCAGTTTCTGGTGAGCCCAGGTGGACAGTTTGGTCCATTCGGACCGTGTGGGACGACATACTCGACCGGGCCATGGGGCCTGAACGATGCCTGCCCAGATGTCGTACCAGCGTTGCAAGTCGACATCGGCCTTCGAGCCAACCTGGAGGTCCCGCGGTCGAGAAGCTCCACAAACGTCAATAGCAACATGCAGACGGTGCTGATCCTGCCCAACGGAGGTGCTGCCTGCGGATTGCTATTGCGGAGCGGTGGTGCGGCGGCCCCCCGAAGTTCCGGTTTGAGTCTTGCTGGTTCACTGAACTTGCCAATCGAGTTCGGAAGCGAGGTTGAGTTTGAACGCTTCCTCTGGCTCCTCAACGTGAGCTCTGGGACGGCTCGGGGTGGCGCGCGATGAGGGCTAACAGGGTGTTCTTGTGGCCCTTGTTCTTGGAAGCCTCCTTGGAGGCCCAAGCCCCCCTGTTCCACCCCGAACAGGGCTGGCCGCTCGACGCCAGCGTGCTCACGGCCGACCTTACTCACGATGGCGTCCCGGAGTGCCTTCAGTACCGGGTCTTCGTCTCTAGCACGACGGGCTTCGCGTTCTCCTACCGCTCGCTGTCAGGTAATGGTGTCTGGATAGACGCACCCCCGCAGATCCCGCGAACCGAGGCCTTGCGCACCCGCTTCGAACCGCTCGTGGCCGCGGACTTCAACGGCGATGGGCACATCGACGTGTTCCTCGACCGCTGGCGCATGGGGCAGCCGCCCAACGAGCTCGCAGACGTCCTGCTGTTCGGTGACGGGAGCGGCCACATGACCGACGTGTCTCACCTGCTCCCGACGACGCCGACCTGGTTGACGTCCGCACACGCGCTGGACCTGGACGCGGATCAGGATCTCGACATCGTCGCGTTCGGCAGCAGCGGCTACCACGTCTTCGTCAATGACGGCTCCGGCCGTTTCACCGATGAGACGAACGTCAGGTTGAGCGGTACCACCGGGCTTCATGGGGCCGCGGGTGCGGTTCTCGATGTCGATCTGGATGGTGACGAAGACCTCTTTGTTGTCAACGGCATCATCAACGCGGAGTCTTCGGTGATCCTGGTGAACCAGGGAGCAACGCTGGTCGCCATTCCCACCGGCAGCCCACCCGGATTCGGTGCCGGCGTGCTGCTCGCCGACGCGGACGGTGACGGCCACATGGATGCGGTGGAACTCGCGGCGCCGGTGTTCCCGACGATCTGGCTCGCGACGCCGGGCGTGCCGAACATGACCGCGGCGCCGCATCTGCGACCGGCCTGGCCGTCGCCGTGGTTTCCGAACCTCCCCAGTGGTGGGCGCTCGAGTGCCGCCGCCGACTGGGATGGTGATGGCGATGTCGATGTGATGCTGCACGGCGGCAGTGCGATCGTCTGGTGGCAGAACACCGGCAGTGGTTTCGTGGACATGACACCCGGAATGCCGCAACCGCTGCCGAGCGGCAGCTCGTTTCGCCTTGTCGTGGACTACGACCTCGACGGCGACACCGACCTGCTGTTGCCGGGCTGGAACACGCCGGGCGCTTTGAACGCAGTGTTCCTCTCGAGCAACGTGCGCGAGGCCAGGACGGTGCTTCCGCCGACTCGCGGCGGGACCTACGTGACCGAGTTCACCGCCCGCAGCAACCATACGATGCTCGCGGTCCTCGGCATCGCGCCGGCAAACTTCCACATCCCGAACCTAGGCTGGGTGTTCCTCGATCCGGCACAATCCGCGTTCGTCGGCGCCCTGCACTTCCCGACCCACACCGCCCTGCCGCTGTCGATCGCGGTGCCGAACCTGCCGGTCCTGCAAGGCTTCGCCGTCGGCATGCAAGGCCTCGACATCGACTTGACGACCGGCGCCATGCACACGACCGATCGCCCATCCGCGGTTATCCAGTAACGCGAGCCGCGACGACGCGGGCCGACCCAGCCGAATGAACGAATGAACGGAGGAACCGCACCCGCGCCAACCCGTCGCGTTGCCTGAGCAGCCCGCCACCGCTACCGTCCGTCCGGCCGTGACCCCAGACCTCCACGTCGTCCGCGACTTCGCCGCCGCCGACACGGCAGTTCGCGCCGGCACCGACAGCTCCCGGCTGGTCGTGCTGTGCGGCCAGGACGAAACCTCGGCCCGCGCCGCCGCCGCGCGCGGCATCGCCGACCATCGCGGCCCCATGCCCGAGCGCCCGCACCAAGCGCCATGGCGCACGCTGGTCGTGATCCCGACCTACAACGAGAAGGACAACCTCGAACCGATCGTCCAGGCGATCCTCGCCTACCTCGACACCGACATCCTGATCGTCGACGACGGTTCTCCGGACGGCACCGGCCAGATCGCCGATCGCCTCGCCGCGGCCAACCCGAAGATCACCGTGCTGCACCGCCAGGGCAAGCTCGGGCTCGGCACCGCCTACCTCGCCGGTTTCGCCCTCGCGCACCAGCGCGGCTACGAACGGGTCTGCGAGATGGACGCCGACTTCAGCCATGCACCCTGGGACCTGCCGCGCCTCGTGCACCTGTCGCACGACGCCGAACTGGTCATCGGCAGCCGTTATGTCCGCGGCGGCAACACCGTCGGTTGGGACTTCAAGCGCCGGATGCTGTCGCGCGGCGCCAACCTCTACACCCGAATGATGATCGGTTCCGGCATCCGCGACAACACCGCCGGGTTCCGCTGCTTCCACGTCAACGCGCTGCAACAACTCGACCTCGCCGCCGTCGCGGCGCAGGGCTACGCGTTCCAGATCGAGATGGCGTACCGGATCGTGCGCGCCGGTTTCCGCGTCAAGGAAGTGCCGATCCACTTCGTCGATCGCCAGGTCGGCAAGTCGAAGATGAGCGGCAAGATCGCCCGCGAGGCGCTGATGCTGGTGCCGAAGTTGCGGTTCAAGGTACCGCGCGGTCGCAAGCGGTCCTGAACGCCCGTTCGCGCGCTGTTTTGCGTGCGCTGCCACCGCGGCGTACTGTGGACGGATGTTCTTCACTCGCAAGATCGGCTCCGTGCTGCGCGGCAAGGCCACGCGGGGCCAGGTGCTGCTCGCCACCATGCTCGGCGGCCTGCTCGGCTTCGTACCGGGCTTCTTCCTGCCCGGCGATCTCGGCGGTGGCTTCCGGCAGGCGCCGGGCCTGATCCTGTCGTTGTTGTTCCTGGTGTTGATCCTGAACGCCAACCTCGGTGTGTTCGGCGTCACGCTGCTGCTCGCCAAGATCACCAGCCTGCTGACGCTGCCGCTCGCGGGTGCGATGGGCGGCTTCCTGCTCGATGGCCCGACGCAGGGACTGTTCCGGATGCTGATCAATGCGCCGGTGACGGCGTGGTTCGGCTTCGAGTACTACGCCACCACTGGCGGCCTGCCGCTCGGCTTGTTGTTCGGCTTGCTGATGGGTTTTGGCCTCAATGCGATGTTGCGCGCCATCCGCACGCACATGGCCGGCGTCGAGGAGAACTCCGAGCGCTACCAGAAGTATGCGAACAAACGCTGGGTCAAGCTGTGCACCTGGCTGTTCCTCGGCGGCGGCAAGGGCAAACAGACCTGGAAGGAACTGTCCGAGACGACGAAGTTCGGCCTGCCGATCCGGATCAGCGGTGTGATCCTGGTCGTCGTTCTCGGTGCGAGCCTGTATGTGTTCCAGCAGTGGTTCTCGACGCCGATCCTGACGCGCAATCTGCGCGCTGGACTCGTGGCCGCCAATGGTGCCACGGTAGACCTGGAAGCGGCACGACTCGACCTCGCGGACGGCACGGTGAAGCTGCAACGGCTCGCGGTCGCCGACGCCAAGGCGCTCGACCGCGATCTGCTGGCGGCGGACGAACTGGTCGCGCGGATCGACACCAGGGAGCTGCTGCGCAAGCGCCTGGTCATCGATGAGATCACTTCCGACAACGCCCGCGCCGGCACGCGTCGCTCGACGCCGGGCGTGGTGATTCCCGGTGACGAACCACCACCGCCGCCGCCCCCGCCGCCCGCAGCCGGCAGCAAGACGATCGACGACTACCTGAAGGACGTCGAGGTCTGGAAGGCGCGGCTGGAGCAGGCGCGGCAGTGGATCGAGAAGCTGACCGGCGGCGAGGCGACGCCGGCCGAACAGCAGACGCCAGAACAGCGGCAGGCCGAACTCGACGAACAGGCGCGCCTGAAGGGGCTGGCGTCGGTGGTCGCCAACCATCTGCTCGAGGGCTCGCCGCGCGTCCTGATCCGCAAGATCGACATCAAGGGCCTTGGCTACGTCATCGATGGCGTCGAGGAGAAGCTCGACCTCGTCGGTCGCAACCTGTCGACCGATCCATCGCTGCTCGAGGCCGCGGCGACGTTCGCCGTGCAGTCGCAATCCGACAAGCTGAAACTCGGATTGGCGGCTCCGGGCAAAGGCGGCGGCAAGGTCGGCCTCGATTTCGCCTGGCGGCGATTGCCGGTCGATTCGGTGTTCGGCCAGTTGAAGCTGGCCGGCGCCTCGCCGCTGAAGGGCGGCACGATGGACCTGGTCAGCAACGGTTCGCTGTCGTTCGCCAAGGGCGTCGGCGCAGTGCTCGATCTGCCGCTCAACGTCGCATTGAAGGAGACGACCTTCGCGTTCGCCGGCATGAAGGAGACCCGGGTCGAGTCGCTGGCCTTGCCGGTCGGAGTTCGTGGCGCTGTCACCCAGCCATCGGTCCATCTCGACGACAAGGCGCTGCAGGATGCCTTCGTCGCCGCCGGCCAGAAGGAACTCGCCAGCTTCGTGCAGGGTCAGGCGGGCAAGCTGCTCGGTGGCGTGGTGCCCGGCGTCGAGGGCCTGCTGGATCCGAGCAAGGCGCCGACGCAGGTGATCGATGAGGCCAAGAAGAAGGCCGAGGAGGAGGCCGAACGATTGAAGCAGGAAGCGGCGAAGAAGGCCGCTGAAGAGGCCAAGAAGCTGATTCCCGGCGGTCTGCAGGGCCTGCTGCCCGGCGGCGGCAAGAAGAACTGATCGGTGCATGCTTGGCTTCAGGTCATGAGCAACGTCACCATCGAGTTCCCTGAGTGATCCTGGTTTGTGTTCCTGGAACACGCGAGGAGTTCGTTCAGGAGGCCAAGTTCCTGTTGATGGCGAGGATGTTCGAACTCGGACGCCTGTCGGCGGGCAAGGCAGCGAGGATGTGCGAGATGAACCGGATCGACTTCCTGTTGTCCTGCGGGCGGCTCGGGATCCCGGTCGTACACCTCGACAACGACGAGATGGAACGTGAGTTCAAGTGAGCCTGGTGAAGTCGTTGTTGCTGACAGTGGTCCGTTGATTGCCTGGCGGCGATCGAACAGTTGGAGTTGCCGCGTCTCCTGCACCAGGCGCATCGCGGCGACCGTCTACCGCCTGTCGGTCCGCGGGGTCGCCGGGACCCTCGTCGCGGCACGCCGGCGGACTCTGATAGATTCCGTCCGACCGATGCTCGAGCGGCTGTCGGCAACAGGCTACCGGATCCATCGGGACGTGATCGACCGAGCCTGCCGCGAGTCGGCGAGTGACGGACGACGACTACGTCTTGCTCGCCGCCATCCGATCCGTCTCGATGTCCGTCAGCATCTGCTCGGTGATGTCGCCGGTCGGATAGACGCCCTCGAAGCACGCCTTGCAGAACTCGATGCCGGCTTTGCCGGCCGCCGTTCGCACCGCTTCGACCATGTCCGGGATCGTCTGATACAGCACGTGGTCGGCGCCCAGTTCGCGGGCGATCTCCTCGTGCGTGCGGCCGCGGGCGATGAACTCGCGCTTGGTCGACATGTCGATGCCGTAGAGGCACGGATACAGCAGCGGCGGCGAATAGCTGGCGAGATAGACCTTGGTCGCGCCCATCTGCCGCGCGATCTTGACGAGCTGCCGGCTGGTGTTGCCGCGCACGATCGAGTCGTCGAGGATCAGCACGCGTTTGCCCTCGAATTCGGCCTTGATCGGATTCAGCTTCTGCCGGATCGACTCCCGCCGCTGTTTGTCGTTCGGCATGATGAACGTGCGGCCGACATAGCGGTTCTTGACGAACCCTTCGCGGTACGGGATGCCGAGGTGATCGGCCATCGTCTGGGCGGCGGTGCGCGCCGATTCAGGCACCGGGATCACCACGTCGGCGACCAGTCCGGTCGCCTGCCACTGCTTCGCCAGGGCAGCGCCGAGGTCGAGACGGGCGCCATAGACGGAGACGCCGTCGAGGAAGCTGTCGGGCCGCGCGAAGTAGATGTACTCGAAGATGCACGGCCGGTGCGGCGAGGTGCCGACCTGGAAGAAGCGCGGTTCGCGATCCTGGCCGATCCACAGCAGTTCGCCGGCCTTCAGGTCGCGGACGATCTCATAGCCGGCGACATCGAGCACGACCGATTCGCTGGCGACGGCGTACCACCAGCCCTGCTCGGTGCGCTTGCGACCGAAGATGCACGGTTTGATGCCATAGGGGTCACGGAACGCATACATGCCGACGCCGGCGATCACGCCGGCCACCGAATAGGCGCCCTTGACGCGCGCGAACACCTCGCGGGTCGCGGCCTGCAGATCCTCGGCGGTGATGGCGGTGCCGGGGCGGCGGGCAAGGCAGTCGGCGAACACGTAGAGCACGACCTCGAGATCGCAGTTGGAGGCCAGCTTGACGTGGCGTTCGCCGAAGTAGTTGCGCTTCAGTTCGTGGAAGTTGGTGACGTTGCCGTTGTGCGCCATCGCGACGCCGATCGGATAGTCGATCCAGAACGGCTGCACATCGGTGTCCTCACCGAGACCCACCGTCGGATAGCGCACGTGGCCGACGGCGAGATGGCCCTTCAGGCGGCCGAAGTGCTTCTCCTCGAATACATCGCGGACGAGCCCGAGGCCCTTCTTGGCCTGGAACTTCTCACGGTAGGTGACGACACCAGCCGCATCCTGACCGCGGTGCTGGATGGCGAGGAGACCGGCAAGCACGTCCTGGAGCACGTCCTGCTGGTCGGGACCGAAGATCGAGATGAAGCCGCACATGTGGGCAGCCGAGCTTACCATCGCGACCGCGAACTCTCCCCATGCCAGAACTCTGCAACCTCGACGGCGAGATCCTGCCGCTCGCGCAGGCGCGCGTGCCGGTGATGGACCGCGGTTTCCTGTTCGGCGATTCCCTCTACGAAGTGCTGGCGACGCGGCGCGGCGTGCCGTTCGCGTGGCCCGAGCATCTGGCACGCCTGCGCAACTCCGCGGCGGGCATCGACCTGCAGCTCGATCTCGACGACGCGACGATCCTGCGTCGGGTGCAGGCGACGATCGCCGCCTCCGGGCTGACGGCGGCCTACGTGCGGATCATCGTCACGCGCGGCGCCGGCACGGCGCCCAACATCGATCTGGCGTTTGCGCCGGGCCCGCCGTGCTGGGTCATGATCGTGCGGGAGTTGCCCGCGATCGTCGGCAAGCCGATCCAGCTGGCGATCGTCGATCGCCTGCGCGTCGATCGGCGGGCGCTCGATCCGGCGATCAAGAGTGGCAATTACCTCAACAACGTGCTGGCGCTGCGCGAAGCCAGGCAACTCGGCGCGACCGATTGTCTGATGGTCAACACCGCAGGCTTCGTCACCGAAGCCTCGACGTCGAATGTGTTCGTCTGGCGGGGCGAACGGCTGCTGACGCCGCCGTTGACCGCAGGCATCCTGGCCGGCGTCACGCGCGCGCTGCTGCTCGAGTTCTGTCGCGAACAGAGGATCGCTGCAGTCGAACAGGACCTGACGCCCGCGGAAGTGCGGACCGCCGATGAAGTGTTCTTGACCAGTACGTTGAAGGACATCGGTCCGGTCACGCATCTGGACGGGCGACCGATCCTCGGTGGCGAGGCGGGACCGCGCACGCGGCAACTGCTCGCGGGTTTCTCGGCGCACCTCGACACCTTGGCCGACAATCGCTATGGGCCCGCACTGACCCGGCTTGTCGGGTCGCAGCGGTGACGCGGTCAGGTCGACGGCCGGGCTCGAGGCACGGCACCCGACGCAGCGAGTCGCGGGTGCCGTGCGTCGATCGGACCTCGGATGGCTACGACAGCGCGTCGGTGAGGATCGCGCCGATCCGTTCGAGCGCGGTGCGATAGCGCGCGCGGGCGGCTTCGCTGCCCTTGACTGCGGCGACAATGCCCTCCAGCGAGCTGCCATCGAACGCCGGCAGCGGGTTCTTGCGCGGACGACCAGGACCACGCTTGATCGGCACGCCGAACATCGCGGCTGGCGCCGCAGCAGGAGCCGGGGCCGCGGCGGCCGCCTTGGCCTTGGCGACCTTGCCTTGACCACGCGGCTTGGCCTTGACGATGCCGAGCAGTGCCTGCGCGCGGCCGAACATGATCGGGTAGACGTCGAG
Organism: Planctomycetota bacterium; assembly: GCA_016713175.1. Taxonomy (GTDB): domain Bacteria; phylum Planctomycetota; class UBA1135; order UBA1135; family UBA2386; genus JADJPQ01. Next base: position 157,373 of record JADJPQ010000009.1, on the reverse strand, counting down.
CTTCTTCTTGGCGGCAGCTTCCTTGATCTCGGCGTAGCTCGTGCCGCGGTTCTTCTTCAGCATGTCGACGATGAGGTCCATCGCCGGGTTTTCTTTCTTGGCAGCCATTTCGATATGCGTGGGGTTGTAGCCGCGACCTCCGGAAATCGGAGGTCACGATTGGTCGGGAGTGTCGGCCGCACGCGACCTGATTGCAAGACTTTGTTGCGCATCACCGAACCGGGGAATGACCCGCATTCATTTGGCGCGACCGCGGATGACCTGGCTTTCTGCCGGGGCCAGCACGATGGATGCTTTGGGCAGCAGGGCGCGTTGCAGTTGGTGCATGTCCCGCAGCGTGACACGCGGCACATTCGGGAACGCCTGGCACAGGAATCCATCGTCCAGGACGACCATGTCGGTGTTGGCCGCCTTGGCAATGGCAAGTGACTCGGGATTGCGGACCGACAGCAGTAGCGCATCGACGCGGGCGTCCGGGACTTCGCTGGCGCGCAGCGACGGCCCTGCCAGCAGCAGGGCGGGGCCATCGGCGATTTCGATCCGATAACCGAGCGCATAGGGCACCGAACCGTCTTCCCGCTTCTGACCCAACGCGTGCACCTGGGTGCCGCCGTTCTGACCATACGTCTTGCCGGGTTCGATCAACTCCATGTCCTTCATCAGCACCAGCGGCAGATGGAACGCGATGTGCGTCAGGTATGGCCGCGGTGGTTTGGCGGCGTTCATCCGCACCAGCAGCTGATCGTTGCGCCGCGTCAGATCCATCGGCTGGGTCAGCAGGGCGAATTCGCAACCAGCCCACATCCACTCCGGCGGCTCGGGGACTGCTGGGTCGATCAGGAATGCGCCGCGATCGGAGCGTACCACCCAGCCGCCTTGCGGCAGCCGGAACAATCGGAGCGTGTTTGCCGCCGGCGCTTCGTCGAGGGCGCGACCGAGACGGCGGGTCTCGTCGAGCCACCACCACGGCAGGCCGCGACCGCACAGGCCGGCGACCTCGCGCGTCATCCGGCGATGCGAGCGATGACACAGTTCGAGATAGTCGACGCGCGGGAACCGTTCGTAGTGATCCTCGATTTCCTCGAGCAGGCGCAGGCGCTCGGCACCGCCACAGGTTTCCGGGGCGTCCGGCCCGACGTACAACGCCGGCGGGTGCGCGATCAGTCGCGTCGCGAGGTCCTGCCAATAGCGCGCGCCGGGAACCGGTTCGCCGGGGGTTCCGGCCTTCAACGGGAACTCCGGAAAGGCGCCCTGCAGCGCACCCTGATCGGCCACCAGCATCACCGAGCCGAGCAGACCCGGGTCGACGACTGCGCCACAACCGAACGTCCAGCCCATCCGGGTCTGCGGCATCGGATCGGTGATCTCGTCGAAGTCGTTGACCACGACCTGCAGGTCGAACACCAGCCCTGGCAGCGCGGCACGACCGGTGGTCAGGATCTCGGTCCACGGAATCCGCGCCTCGTACGAGGTGATGCCGTGTTCCTTGTCATGGGCGACGACCATCCGCCCATCGGTCAGCACGCGGGCGCTGCCGCGCAACCGATCCCATTGCACGACCTCGTGGCTGTTCTCGTCGGCGAGCCAGAATTCGCGATCTTCGGCGCGGCCCGGATCGGGTCCGATGGCGCGCGTGTTGCGGTCGGTGTCGAACGTGAACACGACCGAGTCGGCGGCCGGGATCTCGGTGACCATCAGCGAGTTGGCGTCGAGCGAGCGGTGCCACTCGTCCTTGACGGTGCAGGCGATGTACAGATCGCGTTCGTCCCACAGCAGGAACACGAACGCCGTCAGGTCGTTCTCGCCGCGCCAGGCGCCGTTGGCGGTGCCCGACAGCTGCCGCTTGTCGCTCAGATCGAGCGCCGGCAACCCGGGCCAGTCGACGAGCGATCCATCGATCTCGATCTTGCGGTCGCCGCGAGCGAACGCGAGACCCTGTGGCACTGGCAGCGGCGGTGGCGGACCCTGACGGCCAGGCTGGCCGGAGGCTGGTGCGCCGGCCGCCCCGGGCGCCGTTGGCACTGGCGGTGGCGAAGGCGGATCCTGTGGCGGCGGGGTCGCCGGCAGGGTCGACAGGAGCGACAGCGACAGCGACAGGGGCAGGGCGATCACGACGGTAGGATCCTTCGCAACGTGAAGTAGTTCATCAACGCATGGGCGGTGGTTGCCGCGAGCAGACCGCAGCCGCCGAGCACGAGGCCGGAGAACAGCAGCGCCGACAGCAGCGCCACCGGGGCCCACGCCCAGAAACCGGGACCTGTATTCATGACCGTGTACAAGGCAACCGAACCGGTCAGACCGGCGAGGTCCTGCACGGCCAGCCGGAAGAACATCTCTTCGGCCAGAGCCCCAAGCAGGGACAACCACAGGATGGAGGTTTCGCCGAGGGGGCCGAGCGCTGTCGCCAGGCGCTGTTCGATCGTGCGCAGCGACCTCAGGCGGCGGCTGGCCAGGGTCAGAGCGCCCGCCCCGAGCCCGCCGCCGAGCAGTCCGGCCCCCAGCGCCACCGGCAGACCATGGTTGCCGAGTGCGGTCGTGGCCAGGACATCGGTCCGATCGCGCAGCCACAGCCAGAACATCGAACCGACCAGCATCAACGAGTAGAGACAGCCGGCGAACGTGTGCACGGTCCTGGCATCGGGCGGCGGTTCCTGGTCGACGTTCATCGCCGGAACCATCGGTGGCGCGGCCAGGGGCCGAGAACGCTGCGCGGTCGGCCGAGGAAGGTGGCCATCGGCACGGCCCCGAACGAACGGCTGTCGACGCTGTCGATGGTGTTGTCGCCGAGCAGGAATGCGTGGCCGGGCGGGACGAGCCGCGGCCAATCGCTGGCTCCTGGCAGGCCGGGAATCCGCTCGCGGAAGTAATGGATGTCGTGGAACACCTCGAGCCGCGCCAGTTCGGCGGCGCCGCCGAGGACCGCGATCGTCAGCAGGGTGCGGGGCCATGGGCGCGCGGTCGGGCCTGGATCGGCGGTGCGGGCATCGGCCGGCAGTTCGTGCTTCCAGACGGCATCGCCGTCGACGATCAGGAACAGGTGGTTGTCCAACAGGCCGAATTCGAGACGGCACGGCCGGTCGGCGGCGGCGCGCAGCGGTTGGCGAGCCACCGGCTCGCCGTTGCGGCACAGTTCGGCCTGGCCGTTCGCGGGCTGCCAGACGAACGTCCACGCGTCTGGGCAAAGTTCGAACGTCAGCAACACCGCGGTGGCCGACGTCGTCAGCTCCAGATCCATGCCGGCGTCGTCGATGCGCTGCGCGCTCTCGCGACCGCGGCGGTCATGGACATCGAGGTAGCTCGAGTCGATCTGTTGCGAGGTGCCGTGGAAGCCGGGTGCCAACAACTCGACATCGAAACGTTCGAGACGATGGCGCCGGGACGCGATCGTCAGCAGCGGCCGGACGTCGTCGAGGCGGTCGCCTGCCGCCGGCAGATCGATGCGGCCATCGGCGCGCGGCTGGGGCAGGCGCAGCAGGAGCCGGTCGCCTTGGGCGAGAGCCGGCCAGCGTGTCCACGGTATGCGCAGATCGCGGTCACGGATCGGATCCTTGACGTCGCGCTGCAGCCGTTGTTGATCCTGGCCAAGCCACAGATCGCCTTCGCGGAAATCGACGAACTCGTCGCCGAACGCGACCACGCGCTTGACGATCTGTTCGCGCGGCCGGCCCGGCTTCTCGAACACCGCGATGTCGTGGCGCCGCAGTTCCGCGGCCGCGGCGGTCTTGTCGACCAGCACGACGTCGCCGCCGACCGGAGTGCCGTGGATCGTCGGTTGCATGCTGCCGCTGTCGACCTGGTAGCGGTCGGCAACATGGTTCTGCAGCAACCGGAACGTCACCAGAGCGACCACCGCCACCGGCAACGCATCGCGCAGCACCTTGGCCAGCGAAGCCGACAGTCGTTCGCCGCTCGTCATGCTGGTCCGGCGACCGGCGATGCGCCAGCCAGCAATCCGCGATAGCGAACGATCATGTCGGCGGCGTCGGTGGTGATGTCCTTGACCGGCGGGAAGTCCTTCAGACTCGCCAGCAATCCGGGTTCGTCCAACAGCCGTTGCAGCGTGCGCCGCAAGTCGGCAGCGTCGCCGAGGCGGAAGTGCAGGCCGTTGCGGCCGGCGAGCACGTGCTCGGCCATGCCGCCGCGGTCGGTGGTGATCACCGGCACGCCGGCGAGATTGGCCTCCTGGATGGTCACCGGCGAGTTCTCGTACCACAACGAGGGCACGACCAGCACGTCGATGCCGGCGAGGATCTCACCGATCTGCCCGTTGTCGAACGGGCCGCGCAGCGCGATGTGCGGGCCGCTGGCCAACCGACGCAGACGCTCGACGTAGTCGGGAAAATAGACCAGCACGCCCCAGATCTGGCACTCGATCGCGGTCGCCGGCAGGCCATTGCACGCTTCGATCAGCAGGTGCACCCCTTTCCATTCGCCGATCGTGCCGACGAAACCGATGCGCAATCTGCCCGTGGTGTTCGCCCGGCGCGCCACGCGGTGATGACTGGCCGTCGCCATGCCGTTCTGCGAATGGATGATCCGGTCGGCGGCGACGAAGCCGGTCTGCACGAAGCGGTCGCGCAGGAAAGCCGATGGTGAGATGCACAGGTCGACCTTGGCGAGCATTGCGCGCACGGCCTGCAGTCGCGCCGTGATCGCGGCCTCGTACGGATCGACCCCGGGCGGCGGCGGGGTGCTCGGCGCCGGCAGCCAGGTCGCCGCGCACTTGCCGCACTCGACCGGTTCGGGACCTTCGCACAGTTGCCATCCCGGCCGCACCAACCAGCCAAAACGGGCGCAGATCAGCAGGAACTCGTGCAGCGTGTACACGACGCGGAGACCGTGATCCTTGGCGAGATCGACGTAGCGGAGACTGTGCTGATGCAGGTGCTGGATGTGCACCAGATCCGGCCGTTCGTGCAACAGCACATGTTGGAACTGCGCCTCTTTCTGCGGATCGAAGGAGAAGCGCTCGAAGTCGGCGAACGCATTGTTGTGCACCGCCTCCCACACCGGCAGGCCGTCGTGCTCGCGCCGCCGGACGATCGCGGTCGATTGTCCGCCATGGGCCTCGGTCGTGTAGATCGCGACGCGATGCCCGAGCGCCTGCAGCGTCTTCGCCAACCAGAAGGTGTAGACCTCGCTGCCAGCGATGTGCTTGGGCAGGAACTGGTGGATCACGAACAGGATCGCCAGCGGTCGTCCGGTCATGCCCGCACCTCGGTGGTCGTGGCGGCGAAGAAGCGGTCGTGCAGTGTCCGCACGGCCTTGGCGACCTCGGCGGCGGCGACCACGACCGCGAGCGTGCTGCCGTCGGCGCCCTGCGTCGTGCAGCGCACCGGGACCCGGGCCCTGGCCAGCGCATCGAGCACGGCGGCCGCGGCGCCGGCGCGGATCGCCAGGCCGCGGCCGACGACGCCGATGACGGCCTGATCGCGCTCGATCGCGACATCGCCGGCGGCACCCAACGGCGCGAGCAGCAGTTCGGCCGCCGCTGCTTCGACGGCGAACGTGACCGCGGCTTCGCCGACGGCGATCGAACAGGCATCGATCTCGGCTCTGGCGAGTTCGTCGAAAACCCGCGCCAGGAACGCGTGCTGCGGCAGCAGACGCTGGGACCGCACGGTCAACAGCGCGACATTGGCGCGGTGCGCGATCGCCGTGACTCCGGCGGCCTCCGGCGTCGGCAATTCGCCGGCGAGGATCACGGTGCCGGGAGCGTCGGGTTCTCTGGTCGACAACACCCGCACCGGGATGCCCTTGGCCCACGCCGGCAACATCGTCGCCGGATGCAGCACCCTGCTGCCGAACGACGCCATCGCGCAGGCTTCCTGGAAGCTCATCGTGCGCAACGGCAGCGCTGCCGGCACCAATCGTGGGTCGGCGCTGCGCACGCCATCGACGTCCTTCCAGATCTGGATTTCCGCGGCGCCGAGCGCGGCGCCGAACAGCGCTGCCGAGTAGTCGCTGCCGTTGCGACCGAGCGTCGTGATGTTGCCGTGTTCGTCGGCGGCGATGTAGCCGGTGACCACCGGCACGCCGCCGACGTTCGCCAGATGGCGGGCGATGCGCCCCTCATCCGGCAGCGGTCGCGCCCGGCCCCAGGCACTGTCGGTTCGCAGCCCCGCGGCGAACGCATCGACCGCGGTTGCCGGCACGCCCGCCGCCGTCAGTGCCGCCGCGACCGTGCGCGCGCAGCAGCGTTCGCCGAAACTCGCCAGATGGTCCTTGGCCCGTGGCCCGGCTTCGCCGACCAGCTTCAGGCCGCGCGCCAGGTCCGCCAGTTCTTGCAGCAGCGGATCGAGCAGAACGGTCGGCAGACCGAGGTCGCCCAGGATCCGGCGATGCCGCGCAGCGATCGCGGTGACATCGGCGGCGCCGGCCGGCGCCGTCGTGGCGAGGTCCAGCAACAGGTCGGTGACCCCGGCATGCGCCGAGACCACGACGACCGGTTGACGCGGCAGCGCCCGCTGCACGATGCCGACGACCTGACGGATGGTGGATGCGTCGCCGACCGACGTGCCACCGAACTTGAGCACGATCACATGACCGATCATGCAGGGTTTGCCGGAAGCATGCGAGAACGGCCGTTCGGCCCGTTCGGGCAAAGGTGTTAGGCTAGGGCGGATGACCCGCATCGAGGACCTGATCCACGACTGGAACCGGACTGGCGGCGCGTTCGTGCCCAAGCGCCCGCTGCAATTCGACGACGAGACGCTGCGCGATGGCCTGCAATCGCCGGCGGTGAGCGATCCGGACCTGCAGCAGAAGATGGAACTGCTCGAACTGATGGATCGCCTCGGCATCCACACGGCCAACCTCGGCCTGCCCGGTGCCGGCGGTCGCCCGCGCGAGGACATCCTCCGGCTGGCGCAGCACATCGTTTCGCGCCGGCTGCGGATCGGCGCCAATGTCGCCTGCCGGACGGTCGTGTCCGACATCGAGCCGGTCGTCGAGATGACGCAGAAGGCTGGCATGCCGATCGAGGTCTGCGCGTTCATCGGCAGCAGCTACATCCGCCAGTACGCCGAGGACTGGACGCTCGACAAGATGTTGGAGAACACGCGTTCGGCGCTGACGTTCGCGCGCAAACACGGTCTGCCGGTCATGTATGTGACCGAGGACACGACGCGGGCAAGGCCGGAGACGGTGCGGGCGTTGTACAGCACGGCGATCGAACTCGGTGCCCGACGGCTCTGCGTCTGCGACACCGTCGGCCACGCCACGCCACAGGGCACGCGCGCGGTCGTGCAGTTCGTCCGGCAACTCGCCGATGAACACGACCAGACGCTGGGCGTCGACTGGCATGGCCATCGTGACCGGGACCTCGGCATCGCCAACTGCCTGGCGGCGATCGAGGCGGGCGCCGATCGGGTGCACGGCACGGCACTCGGCGTCGGCGAACGGGCGGGCAATGCGCCGATGGACCTGTTGCTGGTCAATTGCCGGTTGCAAGGCTGGATCCAGAACGATCTGCAGGCGCTGCCGGCCTATGTCGCCGCCGCCGCGCGGGCGCTGCGGGTCGACATCCCGCACAACTATCCGGTGCTCGGCACCGATGCGTTCGAGACCGGCACCGGCGTGCACGCGGCAGCGGTCATCAAGGCCTACAAGAAAGGCGACATCGCGCTCGCCGATTCGGTCTACTCGGGCGTGCCGGCGCACATGGTCGGACTCGAACAGCGGATCGCGGTCGGACCGATGGCCGGCAAGTCGAACGCCGCGTTCGTGCTGGAGCGCATGGGGCTGGAGCCCAGCGAGGAGCGGGTCCAACGCGTCCTTGCCGCCGGCAAGTCGAGCAAGCGGCTGCTGACCGACGACGAAGTCCGCGCCGCCGCTGGGGGTTGATCCGGGCGACCCGGTCAAGTCGTTCGCGGGCTCTGGTCGATGAATCGAGCACGGAGCTCGCCCGAGATGAACCAGGTCCTGGACATGAGTGTGGTCGACGAGTTGCTGTCGCTGTCCGACGACGGTGACCCCGAACTGCTGCTCGACCTGATCCAGTTGTTCCTGGCTGATGGACCGGCCAAGGTGAAGTCGGTCGTCGACGGGTTGGGCAAGCAGGACTTCGACCAGATGGAGCGGGCCGCGCACGCGCTGAAAGGCTCGGCGGGCAACCTCGGGGCGCGGCTGCTGCAGGAAGTCTGCGAGAACATGCAGCTGGCGACCAGGAAGCACGAACTGGCGGCGGTCACCCAGTTGACGCCGCAACTCGAGCGCCAGTTCGCGGCCGCCCGGACGGCGCTCGAAGCCCTGCAGAAGCGCTACACCGCGGTCTGAGCGAACCGACGGCGGCGCGACCACGCGACGATCAGTTCGTCGAAGTCGCCGACCCTTTGCGCGGCTTCTTTGCCCGCGGTGCCTTGTCGCTCCGGGGTTTGCTGGCCGCGGTCGTCTGCAATGCCGGCAGGGGGGCCGGCGTCACCTTGACGTGGTGCGCCTCCTCGGCGGCATGCACGTTCAGCATGGCGGTCTGGGGCTCGGGCTCCCAGGTGGCGGCCTTGCCGCGGTACTGGCAACGATGGCACTTGTGGTAGAACGTCCGCTGCCGGGCCATGCAGACGTCGACGACGATCTTGTGCGTGATCAGGGGGGACGCAGTGCCGTCGACGGTTGGACAGAGTCTCATGCAGTGGTGATCGCGTTGGGACAGCCGGCCTGGTCGCCCTGCCCGTGGCCGGTTTCGGGGGTGCCAGGATAGGGTGATCGGAGGGCAGGTCAACGACCGGGGCAGCCTACGAACTGGCGCCAGACGTCGCGGCAGATCGCGATGGCGGTTGGCGCGAGGTGGCTGTGGCGGGACAACTCGAACGCCGAGTGGTGTTCGTAACCAGATTCTTTCAAAGCCTTTAGGATGGTCGAGAACGCTACGTCGCCGGTGCCGGGAAGCAGGTGTTCGTGCTGGCCGCGACGCATGTCTTCCAGATGGACCTGAACCAGGAACGCCGCATGGTCGGCGATGATGGCCGCCGGTTCGCCTTCCCACACAGCGTAAAGGTGGCCGACATCGAGGGTCAGCGCGGGGGCATCGATCCCCAGCCGACGACGCAGTTCGCGCCATTGGGCAACCGTTTCGATCGCCATCCCGGGCTCGGGCTCGAGACCAGGCGTCAGACCTTGGGCGCGGATCGCCGCACAGGCGGCCCGGACGCCGTCGTCCAGCCACACCTCCGAATCCGGTCCAGCCGAACGATCGATGCCGGCCCAGAACGACACGACTCTCGCCCCCAGGTCGCGGCCGATCGCTGCGCAGCGGGTGTAGAAATCGATCCGCCGACGGCGGGCATCCCCTCCGCGGGTCATCAGTGTCGGTTCGTGCTTGTGGGCCGGATCAAGCACGAAACGGGCGCCGGTTTCGATCGCGACCTGCAGGTTCAGCCGCTGCAGCAGCGCCGCGATCCCGTCGACCTCCCGGGCGGACGCGGAGAACGGATCCAGGTGCCCGACATCCGGCGTCAGCGCAACCGCCTGATAGCCATGGTCGGCGAGCAGACGCAGCGCGTCGTCGAGCCGGTGGTTCTGCAGCCCGTTGGTGTTGTAGGAGAGCAGCACCGGGAACGACGCTCGGCTGGCGCTACTGGCCGCCGCCCATCCGGACCTGCTTCAGCAACTTGCTGTAGTCGCCGTAGGCCTTCTCGAGTTCGACGTATTCGCCCGGCATCGCCCAACCGTCCAGGCTGGCCTCGTCCTGCCAGTCCAGTGGTGCTTGCACCAGCGCCTTCCATTGATCGAGCACGACCTTGGCCTTCGCCTGGTGCTCGCGGGCGCCGCTGTTGTCTCCGGCGGTGCGCGCGGTCACACCGGCGTTGTAATGGACCTTGGCCTGCGCCAGCAGCTCGCGCAGCTTGCCCAGCGTGTCGGCCGCCAGCACTGGTGGTGGCTTGGTCGGGGTCTTGCCGGCCTTGGGACCACTGCTTACCGAGGCCGGCGCCGATTTGCTGGCTGGCGGGCTGGCAGGCTGCTCGGTCTTCGGCGACGGAGCCGGGCCGTGGGCCACCGCATCCTTGTTGCCGCCGCGGCTGAACAGGATCACGGCGACGACGACCGCCGCGATGCCGCCGATGCCGATCATCATCGGCGTCTGCGAGTTCGAAGCGGGCTGGGATGGACGGCGGGTCGTCGGTCGAGCCATGCGGGCAAGCCTTCTAACCGCGTTGTGCGGTGGTGGGAATGCCCCCACCGTCTTTGCTGTTCAGCGCAACCGTCGCAACAGGGCCCAATAGCCGCCGTCGGCGACCTCGGCCTGCGGCAGGGTCAGTTCGTCGCGTTCCAGTTGCAGGTCGGGATGCTGCGCTCGCACGGCCGCGACGACACCCTGGTTCTCCTGCTGGTCGATCGAGCAGGTCGAATAGACCACGGCGCCGCCCGGCCGACACCGGTCGACCGCTTCCAGCAGGATCTGCCGCTGCGTGACCGCGAGGCTCCTGGCGGTGTCCTCGCGCAATCGCTGGCGCACTTCGACCCGACGTGCCAGCACGCCGCTGTTCGAGCACGGCACGTCGGCCAGCACGACATCGGCCACCGGCAGCGCGGCGACGGTCTCGACGACCCGCAGCCGGTCCGTCAACCGCAGCCGCTGCGCATTGGCGAGGATCTGCGTCCGCCGCTGGCTGTCGACGTCCCAGGCGTACACCACGCCGTCGGGGCCGACGCGTTCGCACAGCCGCATCGTCTTGGTGCCGGGGGCCGCGCACAGGTCGACGACGGTGTCGCCTGGCTGACAGGGCACCGCTTCCGCCGCCCGCAGCGCGGTCGGATCCTGCACCAGGAAGGCTCCGTCGGCGAAGGCGCGGGTTGCGAACGGCGAATTGCCGTCGTCCCACCGCAGCAGCAGCTGGTGCGCGGTCGGCGACGTGACGACTCCTTCCTCGGCCAGTCGTTGGCGCAACGCCTCGCCACCGACGTTGGCCATCGCCCGCAAGAACACCGCCGGCACGGCACTCGCGGCCGCTGCCGTCGCCGCCGCGGCATCGGCGCCGAACGCGTCGGTCCAGCGCTGCACCAGGAAATCCGGCAGGGAATGGACGATCGCCAGCCGCGCCACCGGATCGGCCGGCAGCGGCGCTGGCAACCGCAGACAGCGGGTCTCGCCGAGCGGCAGTTCGTCGAGCGGCTGTCCTGGATCGGCGGCGCGATCCTCGAGCCGCTCGGCCACGCGTCGCAGCATCGCATTGGCGAACGCACGGTTGTCGCGCAGCAGATCGACGGTCTCGTGCACCGCCGCGCGCGCCGGCATGCCGCGGACGAACAGCAACTGCTGGACGCCCAGCCGCAGGGCGGCGCGCAACATCGCATCCTTGGGCAGCCCGCGATGGGCAAACGGCGTCAGCACGAAGTCGAGCAGCCGTTCGCGCCGCATCACGCCGTGCGCGAGTTCGAAGGCCAGCGCCATCTCGCGCGGCTCGAGCCGGATCCGTTCCAGCTCGTCGCGCAGTCGCGCCACCTTGCTCTTGGCGAGCGCGACCAGGGCACGCAGCGCCACGGCCCGGGCGGAGCTCATCGCGACGCGCTAGCCAAAGCGCGCATCGGGGGCGATGTGGTGGCCGCGGACGAACTCACCGGCAGTCATGTTGCGGCCGTTGTCCGGCTTGATGCGCGTGATCCGGAACAGGTCCTTGCCGGTGCAGACCCGGATGCCTTCTTCGCCGGCCGACTGGATCGCGCCGGGGATGCCCATGCCGTAGAGGTCCATCTCGACGACACCTTCCATCACGATGAAGCGCTTGGCGCCGAGTCGGGTCTGCGCGCCGGGTTTGGGGGTCATCGCGCGGACCAGCAGATCGATGTCCTTGGCGGGTTTCTTCCAGTCGATCACGCCGTCCGGCTTGTCGACCTTGGGCGCGAACGTCGCCTTGCCGGCGTCCTGCTTGACGTATTTCTCCTTGCCGGCGGCGATCAACGCCAGTGCTTCGAGCAGCGCCTTGCCGGACAGCTCGGCCAGCCGTTCGCGCAGGGCGCCCGAGTTCTCCTTCGGGTCGATCGGCGTCTTCTTCTGCAGCAGCACATCGCCGGCATCGAGCTCTTCGATGATCTTCATGATGGTCACGCCGGTTTCGGTGTGACCGTCGCGAATGACCCGCTGCACGGGCGCCGCGCCGCGATACAGCGGCAGCAGCGAGGCATGCGCGTTGATATGGCCCTTCTGCGGCAGGCCGATCAGTTCGGGCTTCAGGATCACGCCGTACGACACGACCACGCCGAGGTCGGGCTTCAGCTTCTTCAGCTGCTCGAGGAACGCCGGCTCGTGCGGATCCGTGGGTTGTTCGCACTCGAGGCCCAGTTCCTTGGCGGCCAGTTTGACCTCGGAATCGTAGATCTTGCGACCGCGGCCCCGGGCCGAGTCCGGCTTGGTGACCACCAGTGCGGGCGCGAAACCGCCGTCCTTCAGGGCCTTGAGGGCTGGGATCGCGAAGTCGCTGCTGCCGAAGAAGACGATTCGCAGGGCTGCCAAGGGATCAGTTCGTGGTCGGCGGGTTGGGGGCGCGAGGCTGGGCCAGGAGGGTAGCGACCGTCATCATGCGAGGCAAAGGTCCTGCCCCATGGCCGAACATCCGTTCGCGATTCCCCTGACCGCCGGCGACGGCGGGTTGGTCCCACTCCCGGCGGCGGAGCGGCGCCGGCTGACGGTGTTCGGTGCGCCGGCCGAGCTGGTCTGTCTGCCGCATCGTGCGGCGCGGCACGGGCGGCCGTCCGCCTCGCGACCGGCGTTCCGGGCGTCGATCGCGGAGCGGATCCTCGCCGAGGAGACGTTGTGGTCGGGTGGGGGATTCGCGGTCACCGCCAACCGGTATCCGTTCGCGGCGGAGCAGCGGATCGTCTGGCCGCAGCACGGCACGCGCGAACACGGGCTCGAACTGCTGGCGGCGGTGTTCGACTGGGTCGATCGCCTCGACGGCACCGGCTTCGTCAACGGCATCGGCGCGGCGGCGTCGATCGCGTGGGCCCATGCGCATGTGTCCCCGGAGCGGTTGCCGTTCTTGTCCGCACTAGGCGAACGGCTGGCCGGCGGCGATTGGTTGCCGGCGGTGACCGGTGTCGAGTTCGTGCACAAGAACGTGCCGTTCTGCCTGCTCGGCGTGCGCGGGGACGCGGCGGCGCGGGCGCGAGCGGTGGTGCGGCTGGGTCTTTCGCGGATGACGGCGACCGTGACGATGGTCACGACCGGCGGCGCGACCTGGCTGATGCCGCGTGCGGCCGAGACGCCGGTGCCGTGGTTTCCGTATGCGCTCGGCGCGGCGGAGGCGTGGGGGCGATGGTGCTACGTCGAGCAAGAACCGTTTGCGGCGGCAACGGCGGCGGACCTGGAACGTGCGCTGGTTGCCGCCGGGGTGCCGGCGATTTCGTGAGGCTCTATCGCGTCGCCGGATCCGTGCGTCGACGCAGAGCCGCGCTCCTCAACTCCCCGTAGTCAGCTGGAGGTAGTTGCTGCTGACCACGGCGAACGGCATTTCGATCGTGAAGGACTGGGCATAGAGAACGGCCCCGCAGAGCGACGGGGACAATGGCAACGGAACGCTGGTTGTCCATTGTCCAGCGACCGGGAGCCCAACGACCGTGGCATCGGGTATCACGTACTGTTTGCACAAGCAGTCGTTCAAACAGATTCCAAACCCTGGCGGAAAGGCGACGAAGCCGATCACCGTGGCGCCGAACACCGCGCAAGGCGACGCTCCGGTGGTCACCAGGTCGAGTCGTTCGCCCAAGACCGGCTCATGGGAATCGAGTGCCAGCGTCGGGTTTGGAGGACACGGGCTCGCGCACCCTACGCCACGCGACACCTTGGTCGCGCAAGTCAGGCATGGGACGGTGGCACCAATCTCGTAGTGGAATGCACCGCTGAACGTATCGGAGCCCGGAGCGAGCGGAAGCCACGGAATCGGCTGCGCCTTGCCCCGGATGTACTGCAGGTCGAGATTGGCGGCGGTCAAGATTGGCGGCGCGAAGAAGCTCGGGGTCGAAGCGTTGGTATGCACTCCGAAGTTCACGACAACCCCATGGAGCCCTGTCCCGAGGAAGATCGGCGGCGTCAGACACACGTGACAGAGCGAACCCAGCCCCTTTCCAGTCACGGTTCCTACGCTGAGAGGTAGCCACATCACCGGGGTTACGTCTGCAAGCGGCGCCAAGTAGGTTCCCGCGCGAGTTCCGACGGTGATCGGTCCCGCAAGCAGGTCACAGAGTTCGACATCAAGACTCTTGATGGTGATGCCGGTGCCGCTCAGGACGTTCAGATCGAAAAAGATCTGGCTTCCCGGGAGGTTGCACGCCGGGGAGGGAATGGAGCCGTCGCCAAAGGGGACTGACCGATGAGAACGCCGCCAAGCACACAAACGGCGAGGTGACGCAACAGTCGGCCGGCGGTACCGGATGGGGTTTCTACAAGGGAACCAAGTTTCGAAGGCAAGCTGCACGTCTTCACGACAAGTCTCCTCGGCACGGAGGCCGTTTGATCTCGCGACTCGGGAACCGGGTCGCGGTCTGTGGAATCGCGATGGGCGACAACTACCAGTGACCGGCGCCGTCACAACCCGGACCGGATTCGCGGAATTCCGGTTGAAGTCCCTTCGCCTACCGAGCCGCCGCCAACTCAGCGAGCCCTTGTTCGATGGGCAGCAACCGCACACCGTCCCGGTGACCGGCCTTGTGCCCGCCGTGCAGCAGCCGGGTCTTGGCGACCGGATGGTCCTCCGCGAATGACCGCAGGCCGTCGAGGGGTGCGGCCGCGCACTTCCGCCGAGCGCTTGACTTCGATCGCGTGCAGACCGCGTTCCCATACAGCACCAGATCGACCTCTACGCCATCGCGCGTGCGCCGTGGCAGCAATCTGGATTACACAACTCCAGTCTTGTCGGAAAAATGGAAGTTGCGACTCCATTTTGCGGCAGGGCCCATGGTGCGGGATCCGGCACCGCTCCGGACCGGAGCAGCCGGCTCAGCCCATCTCGAGCGTGCGCGGCGGCAAGGCGTCTTCTTCGTCCGGCTCGTCGTTGTCGTCCTCCGCGTCGGCGACGTCGAGCGGATCCTCTTCGTCCACATCCTCCGCATCGTCGACCAACCGTTCGACCTCGCGATCGCCCTCGGCGCGGGCCACCGGGATCACCAGTTCGCCGCCGTGCGCCGCCAGTTCGGCGGCCTCGGCGTCGGCGATGACCTGCGACGCCGCCTGCTCCTGCATCCGCCGCGTCTCCTCCTCGGCGGTGATGCCGGCCAGGATCTGGTCGGCGGTCACTTCGTCGGAGCCGCGATAGGCCAGGTTGATCTCGCCAAAGCAATGCTCCTGGTGCGCGCGCAGGTAGCCCTGCTTCATCATCTCGAGCAGCGCGATCAGCGTGCCGATCAGGCCATAACGGCCTTCGGTCCGATCGAAGATCTCGGTGAACTTCACTTCGCGGCGCTGCTTGAACGTGTCCAGCAGCCGGCGGGTGTAGAAGCCGACGTCGCGCTTCTCCTTCTCGATCGTCAGCGTCGCCTGCTGACCGATCTCCTCGAGCAGCTTGGCGAACGCGGCGGTCAGGTCCCAGATCTGCACGTTGCCGAGGTCGAGTTCGTCGTCCTCCTCCTCGATCAGCTCGCGCGGCACCGAGATCACCAGCGGCGACTGCCTGGCGCGCTGTTCGCTGCGGCTGTCGAGATGGCGGGCCAGGTCGCGATAGCGCTTGTATTCGAGCAGGCGCCGGATCAGGTCGTCGCGCGGATCGAGTTCCTGTTCGATCTCGACCGCTTCGGTCGGCAGCAGTTCGCGCGACTTGATCTCCATCAAGGTGCTGGCCATCACCACGAAGTCGCCGATGTCGGCCAGGTCGAGGTTCTGCAGCACGTCGAGGTGCTTCAGGTAATCGCCCAGGATCCGCGCGATCGAGATCTCGTGGATGTCGACCTCCTGCTGGCGCACCAGGTGCAGCAGCAGGTCCATCGGTCCGGAGAAGACGGGTAGTTCGACGCGGTACGACACCGCCGGTGAGCATAGCGGGCCCGTGTGCTACTCTGCTCGCCCGAATGCACCCCGCACGACCGGCACCGCAGGACCACGGGAACGGATGAGTCCGGGTCCAGGCCCATCGACCGCCGGTCGCCCGTTGCCCGACATCTCGGTGCTGGCCGCGGTGCAGCTGCTGTTGCTCGACGTCGACGGCGTGCTGACCGACGGTCGCATCTGGTTCGATCCATCGGGCGCCGAGTACAAGTCGTTCCATGTCCAGGATGCGGCTGGCATCTTCTACTGGCATCGGGCCGGTGGCCGGTCCGGGTTCGTGTCGGGGCGAGGCGCCGAGACGGTGGCCCGCCGGGCCAAGGAACTCGGCGTGCACGAGGTCTGGCTCGGCCGCGTGGACAAGGCGGCGGTGTTCGCCGACATCCTGCGGCGGCTGCAGTTGCCGGCGGCGCAAGTGGCCTATGTCGGCGACGATCTGCTCGATCTGCAGATCCTGCGTCAGGTCGGCTTTGCGGCAACGGTGCCGGAAGGGCGGCGCGAAGTGAAAACCGTATGCCACTACGTCGCCGAACGGCCGGCCGGTTTCGGCGCGGTGCGCGACGTCATCGAAGTGCTGCTGCGCGCGCGCGGCGCGTGGGACGCGATCGTGGCGAAGGAGGGACTGCCATGAAGCGCGTGCTGGCGTTCCTGCTGCTGGTCGCGATCGGCTCGTTGCTGGTGTGGTGGGCCGCTGGCGACGAGCAACCGGTCGATGCGAAAGGCGGCGGTGATGGCGCGGCGGTGGAGAGTCCGCCGCGGCAGGCGCCGCAGCCCGGCGTCGTGCCGGTCAAACAGGGGACGACCGAGATCGGCATCGCGGTCAGTGGTGCCTTGGAACTGCGCGCCCCCGGCCGGCGCGAACGGGTCGGTGATCGCGTGCTCGAGCATCGCGCCTACGAATTGCGGTGCCGCGACAGTCGTCCGCTCGGGGATGGCCGGCAGCAACTCGACGACGCCGACATGCTGATCTTCGACCGCGGCCGACCGGCGGCGCGGCTGACGGCGAAGACGGCGCTGGTCGAGCTCGGCCGCGACCAGAACGGCAGTCCGTCGCTGCGCCAGGACAAGCACGTGCAGTTGCGCGACGCGGTGCTGGCGGCGGAGCCGGGCGCGCGCAGTGGACCGTTCCGGCTCGAAGGTGGCCAGATCCGCGCGCGGCTGGCCGACGATGCGATCGTGCTCGAGACCGAACGTCCGACCGACCCGGTGACCCTGGTGGTCGGCGGCGAGCGGCCGGCGTCGATGCGCGGTCTTGGCCTCGAGGCGCGGATGACCCGCGATTCCGATGGTGCGGTCGTGCAGGTCGAGATCGCGATCCTGCAACAGCCGCGGATCGAGGCGCAGGCGATCGCGGTGGCCGCGCAGGGCCGGATGCTGTGGGTCGAACAGGTCCGTGCCGGCACCGCGCTGCTGACCGTCGATCGCGACGTGCTGGTGACGATGCGATCGGGCGCGGCGATGGCCGGCAAGGCGCTGGCGGCGGCGACCGTGCGCGGCGATCACCTCAGCGGCTGGTTGCGGCGCGAACGGTTGGCGGCGCCGACGCCGGGGGAGCGGGCGCGCGAGTCGGCGACCTGGCGGTTGTTGCGGATCGAGGGCCAGCCGGTGCGGGTGCAGGCCGAAGGTCTGGATCTCGCCACGCAGCGCCTGACGGTGGTGCCGGGATCGTCGGGTCAACCGTGGTTGTTCGCGGCCGGCGGTGCCAGCAACACGCTGACGCAGACGGACCCGCGCACCGGTCGTGCGGCGACGTTCTCGACGTCGCGGCGGCTGCATCTGGTGTTGCCCGGCGAACGGATCGGTGCGGCGATGGCGTCGTTCGGGTTCCCGCGCAGCGCGTTGCGGCCGTTGTACGACACGCGGATCGCGGTGTTTGCCGGCGAGACCCAGGCCGACGTCGGTGACGGCACCAGTCTGACCGCGTCGCGGGGACTCCACGTGTTCAAGACCGAAGGCAGCGAAGCCTTGGCCGCACGGGGATTCGGCATCGTGCATGTCGAACGCGCCGCCGCCGGCAATGACGAACAGCTGGTGCTCGATGGCAATGACGGGTTGTGGTTGTTGCGCGGAGCAGGCGGCGAGACGTTGCGGCTGGGTCCGCCAGACCTGGCGGCGGCGAACTCGGCGACGCATCAGTACGTGTTGCAACACGGGGACCTGCGCGTGACCGGCAGCGGCGTCTGCCGGCTCGAGCGCGATCCCGCCGGCAGGTCGTTCGCGCATCTGCGGGCGCCGACACCGGCCATCACCGTCCGTTCCGGTACCGATCCGTTCGAGTTGACCAACGTCGATCGGCTGGATCTGCGGACCGACGGCAAGCGCATCGACGATCTCACGGCGGGCGGACCGCCGCTGCGGGTGGCTGCGGCGCGCGACGACTGGCGCTTGACCGCGGCAGCGACCGAGATCCGGAAGATCGGACCGCACGCGTGGCGGTTGCAGCCAGCGACGGCGATCGGCGCGGTGGCGGTCGATCCGGAGCACGTGTTGCCCGGCCTCGACTTCATGCGCCGGCGCCAGGACGGCAGCGCCGAATCCGTGGCGCTGCGGGCGCCCGGCATCGAGATCCATGCCGTCGGCCATCGCCTGGCCCTGTTGGATGCAATCGGCTCCACGGCAGCGGCGGTGTCGTTGCGCGGCACCGTGCAGCGTGACCCCGGGGCACCGGTCAGCAAGATCGCCGCGACCGCCGCCCGCGTGCGGTTCGTGCCGTTCGCGATCACGCCGCTGGCTCTGGCGGCGCACGGTGCCGGCCTGCCGCGCGGTCTTGCGATGGTCGTGCATCGCACGGCCGCGTTGCCATGGCTGCTGGCCGACCAGGTGCAGGAAC
This sequence comes from Planctomycetota bacterium, assembly GCA_016713175.1. GTDB lineage: Bacteria > Planctomycetota > UBA1135 > UBA1135 > UBA2386 > JADJPQ01. The sequence goes on along the minus strand of JADJPQ010000009.1, from coordinate 138,576 downwards.
TGCAGATCGAGGACTCGGATCATGGCGTGATCACCGGTCACGGCGAACGCCTCGTCGTCGCCGCCGGGGCCGACGCGGGGTTGGTCGCCGGCGACCCGGAATCGCTGCGGCCGGCCGAAGTGCGCCGGCGCGGCGCCGGTGGTCGCGAAGTCGTCGCCCACGGAGCCCGCGTGCGCTTCCAGCGCGCCGAGGAGCGTCTGGTCGTGCTGCCGACCTTCCCCGGCCGATCGAACTTCCTGATCCCCGATGTCGAACTGCGCGGTGGCGGCGCCTCGTCGTCGGCGTGGACCGATCTGCGCGCGCATTGCCGCGGCGAGATCGAGGTGTTGCCCGATGCGGTGGCGTTCCGCGGTCCGGTGACGGCGCAGGGGCTGCTGCCCGATGGCAGCGCGGATCCGGCGGGCCTGCAGATCGCCACCGAACAGCTCGAGCTGCGACGGAATGCGCGCACCGGCGAAGTGCAGCGTCTGCTCGCCACCGGCGACGTGCGTCTCGATTGGCCCCGCATCCGCGCCCGCTGTCGCGAACTCGAGATCGACCTGGCCTGGCAGCGTTGCATCGTGCGCGACCCGATCGGCGCCGAAGTGTGGCTGCCCGACGGCCAGTACTTCCGGTCGCGGCATCTCGAAGCGAACTACACGACGCTGTCGGTCGATTCGTACGACGGTCGCTTCGAACAACGGCCGGCGGTCGCGGAGAAGGTGCGCTGATGGCCCGGTTCCTGACGGTGACCGCGGTGACCGCCGCGTGCGTGCTGCCGCTGTGCGCGCAGGTGCCGGGGCCCGCAGTGGCGGCTCCCGGCGGACCGGTCACGATGGCGCCGGTCCCATCGCTGCGGCTGCTGGTCGATCACGTGCACGCCAGCAGTTCGGTGCAGGGCGATCATCGGGAATGGGTGTTCTACGGCGGTCTGCGCTTGCGTCTGCCCGATCGCGGCATCGAGATCCGCGCGCAGCGGGCGTTGGCACTGTCCGATCTGGATGGCGAACGCACGCTGCTGGCGCAGGTGGATGGCACCGATGGTGGCGCGCTGCGGCGCGGTCTGCCGCTGCCCGAGGCCAGGCGCCGGTTGACGCCGCAGGTGCTGCAGGACCGGCTGGCCTCGCTCTTGCGTGCGGCCGGCGCAATGCCGGCGCCGGTCGGTGACGACCAGGCGCTCGCGCTCGAACTGCCGCGCTACCTGTACTTCGAGGGCGGTGTCATCGTGCTGCGCGATGGCGTCGAGGTGATCCGCGCCGAGCGCGCGTGGATCTCGCCCGCCGACGATCGGATGGTCGTCGAGCAGGCCGAGCTGCGCTACGTGACCGCCGGTCGCGATGGTGAACGGGTGCTGACGGTCCGTGGCCCGAAGCTGGTCAAGGAAGGTTCGCGCTGGAGCGGCCGCGATCTGACGTTCACATCGTGCACCGCTGGCGAACCGCACGTTGCCGTCGTCAGCGGCGAGGTCGAGGTGATCGAGCGTGGCGATCAGTTCGAAGTGCGTGGCCGCGACAACTGGTTGCAGATCTCCGGCAGTCGGGTGATCCCGTTGCCGGATGCACACTTCTTCTCCGACGACCAGAGTGAGTTTCCGATCCGGCGCGCGTCGGCCGGCTATTCCGAGAAGGAAGGCGCGCGACTGAAAGTCGATCTCGGGTTGACGTGGAACGGCACCGGCGGCGGCCTGCACGAGTTGTTGACCGGGCGGCCGGCGCACGAGTTCCGCGGCGACTGGGGACTTGGCGTCGGCTGGATCGAAAAGCGCGGCTTCCCGCTCGACGGCGAGTTGAGCTACCGCGCGAAGGGCCTCTACGAAGGCCGCAGCGACGTCTTCTGGATGGACGACGACGGGCCGAACATCCGCGAGGTCGTCGACCGCATCGACGGCGACCGGGTCACCGACCGGAACCGCTATCAGCTGCGCACGCAGAACCGCGTGCATCTGGGGAGCCACACCCATCTCGACCTCGAGGCCTTCCAGGCTGGCGACGAGGCGGTGTATTCGGAGTTCTTCCGCGGCGACTACCACGATCGCGAGGCACCGGAGACTTCGGTCTACCTGCACCACGCCGACGACAACCGGTTGCTGACGATCAACGGCCGTTGGAACCTGGACAGCTTCTCGTACCGCGACGACCGCGGCCTGGCCCCGGCGTTCGTCGAGGAACTGCCGGTGGCGACGTTCCACTGGCTGGCCGAGACCGTCGCGACGACGCCGTGGGCCACGCCGATCGTGTTCGATGCCAGCACCGAGCTGGGCCAGCGGCGCTCCGACTTCGATGATCGCTTCGGCAGCCGTGTCGCCGACCGGACCTTCCGCGCCGATCAGGTGTTCGAACTGTCGGCGCCGATGCCGCTGGGTCCGGTGTCGCTGCGGCCGTACGCGAACACCCGGCTGACGTGGTTCGACCATGCCGCGGACGGCCGTGCCGAAGACCGGCTGGCTTTCGAGGTCGGCGTGCGCGCCGGCACGCGGCTGAGCCGCACGTGGAGCCTGTTCGCCGAAGACGGTTCGCAGATCGGCTATCGGCATGTGCTGTCGCCGATCGTCACGTTCGCGGACCGGTTCCATGTCGAAGGCGAACCCGGCGATTACCGTCAATTCGATCCGATCGATGCGCTGACCGAACGTCAGCTGGTGCGTCTGGAAGTGCGCAATCTGTTGCAGGAGATGGAACCGATCCGCGGCGGCAGGGCCCGCACTCGCGACTTCATCTTCCTCGACCTGGCGCAGGACTTCTGGCCGGATGCCGCGCGCGACAACGGCGGCGAGCAGGTCGGGCTGTTCTCCTACGATCTGCTGATCCGGCCGCGCACGCGCTGGATCCCGCTGCCCGGTTTCGCCTTCGGATTCGAAGGCGAGCACGATTGGGAGCGCGGCATGCGCACGCGCAACACCGAGGTGCGCGTCGGGCCTTTGGCGGGCGTCAACTGGACGTTCGACTACCGGACCGATCGTGCGGTCGACGGCGCCGTCGGGGTCGGCGCCAGCACCTCCTTGCTGTCGCGCTGGAACGTGTTCACCGGCAGCCAGTACGACCTCGATCGCGACGATTGGCTGACGTGGTCGTTCGGCCTGCAACGCATCGACCACGATTGGACCATCCAGATCGGCGTCGGCTATGACCCGTTCACCGACGAGACCAGCTTCCGGCTCGAGTTCCAGCCGACGCTCGGTGGTCTGACGCGGGCGCGAGAGGCGGACTGGTTCGGCAACTCGCGATACCACGGACCCGGCAGCGCTGCCGAGTTCTGACCGACGGCGCCGGTCGGGCGGCGGCGACCCCGTCGCCGTCGGGCTCTGGTAGTCTGTGACCGAGCCGATGCCCGACGTTCCCGCTGCTCCGCGCCAGCCGCACCAGGACCCGGCGAACTGGGCCCGCCTGCTCGACACGCTGGACCTGTCCAGTGTGTTCGTCGTGCTCGACGCCTGGCTCGGTCCAGCGTTGCGTCAGCACGTGCAGCCCGAAGATGTCTGGCAGGAGACGTTGTGTTGCGCCTGGCGCGATCGGCTGCAGCACACCTGGTCGACGCTGTCGGCCTATCGCGCCTGGTTGTTGACGATCGCCCGCCATCGCATCGCCGACCTGGCGCGGCATCAGGGCCGCGACAAGCGGGGTGGTGGCATCGCCCCGGCGCGCTTCTCGGACCTCGCTGCGGGGGAGCCGGTGTCGCACATGCTGCCGGCGCACACCACCACGCCCAGCCGCATCGCCGACCATCGCGAACGGGCCGCGATCATGCGCCGGGTGCTCGAGAGCCTGCCGCCGGAGCTGGGCGACATCGTGCGGCTGCGGTTGTTCGAAGAACTGTCGATCCGGGCCGCCGCCGAGCAACTCGGCGTGGCGTTGTCGACCGCCAAAGAACGTTTCGTTCGCGGGTTGCAGGAGTACCAGCGTCGGTTGCAGCGCGAACTGCGGGCCGATTCCCACGGCGACGCGGCGGGTCCATCGCCATGAACGAACCGGTTGCGCCAGACGCCGGCGACGACGGCTTCGCCGATCTGGTCGACGATCTGCTGCAGCAGATCCAGGATGGTCGCGAGCCCGACCTCACGCAGGTCCGGCGCGATCACCCGCTGGCCGCAGGCCGCGTCGAGGAAGCGCACGCACTGGCGCGTTCCCTGGTCGGTCGCCGCTGCACGCCGACGCCGGTGGTCGCCGGTTACCAGATCGTCCGCGAACTCGGCCACGGCGGCATGGGCACGGTCTATCTGGCCCGGCACGAGTCGTTGGCCCGTGAAGTCGCGCTGAAGGTCTTGCCCAACACCGTCTGGCAATCGTCGCGGGCGCGGCAGCGGTTCCTGGCGGAGGCCCGGGCACTGGCGAGGTTGCAGCACGACCACATCGTGCGGGTGCATCGCGTGCTCGAGCACGGCGGCATGGCTGCGTTCGAGATGGAGTTCGTCGATGGTCCGAGCCTGCAGCAGGTGCTGACGCGCCTGCGGGCGGGGGCCCGGCCACCCGGTCGCAACGAACTGGTCACGGCCATCGGGCCGGCGGCGTCGGCGTTGCGCGAACGCAGCGCCATCGAGTTCTTCGTGCTGCTCGGGGTTCGCATCGCCCGTGCGCTCGCGCACGCCCATCGCGCCGGTCTGGTGCATCGCGACGTCAAGCCGGCCAACATCCTGCTGCGCGGCGACGGTCGGCCGCTGCTCGCCGACTTCGGCCTGGTGCACGGCGAGGACACCGATCTGACCCGGACCGGCACCTTCGTCGGAACGCCGATGTACGCGGCGCCGGAGCAGTTGCGGACCGATGCCGCCATCGATGCGCGGGCCGATGTCTACGCGCTCGGGGTCACGCTGTACGAGGCGATCGCGCTGGAGGTGCCGTTCGCCGGTCGCTCGACGGCGGCAGTGCTGCGCGACATCGAAGCCGGCAATCTGCTGCCGCTGCGGCAACGCGCCCGGCATGTGCCGCGCGATCTGGAAACCGTGCTCGGCAAGGCGATGGAAGCCGACCCGGAACGGCGCTACGCGACGGCCGAGGCGTTTGCTGACGATCTCGAGCGCGTGCTCGGACTGCAGCCGGTGCTGGCCCGGCCGGCCGGAATCGCGCGTCGTCTGCTCAAGGCCGTCCGGCGGAATCGCCGGTCGTTCGCTTCGGCACTGCTCGGTGCCGCCTTGGTGCTGACCGTCGTGCTCCTGCTGTCGACCTGGTGGCGCGCCGAAGCTGCCGCGCGCACTCGCGCCGATTCGGCCGTTCGCAGCGCGCAGTTGGCGCTGATCGATGCCGTCGGCCCGGCACTGCACCGACACACCACCGACCCGTCGCTACCGCTGTTGACCCGCGCGCGCGCGGCCTACGACGAGGCCATGGCCGATGCGCCGGACGACCGGGACATCGACCGCGAACGCGCCGTGGTCGCCGTGGCCTGTTGGTTGCGCGCCGCTTCGCCGCAGCGGCGCGACGAAGTGCGGGCCGTGGCCGACAGTGCGGCGTTGCGGGAGCTGACGGCCGACTTGCCGCCGATCACGACAACCCTGGTCCGCGAACTGGTCATCGGCCGCGTGGATCGCGTGGCGCTGGCCGAGCGTCTCGCCGTTGCCGACCGCGCCGATCGGGATGCCGTCGGGTTGCTCGGGTTCGTGCTAGCCGATGTCGCGCTGTGCGAACTCGGCTGGGGCGGATTGCCGATCACCGCAGATCGTCGCCCACTGCAGGCCGCCGGTCTTGGTCTGGTACGCCTGGCGGACCAGCGCGTGGATCGGGCGTTCGTGCATCTGTTCGAAGCCCGCACGGCGTTTCCCGAATCGTTCGAGCTGACGCTGCAGATCGCCAACGCCGCACTGCTGAGCGGCGATCCGGCGCAGGCGCAGCAATGGCGTGAACGGCTGCCGCCGGCCGGCGACGATCCGGGCCGCCAACGGCGCATCGAACGACTGGCGGCCGACCTGGCCGCGGCCGCCGGCGACCGGTCGACGGCGCGCCAGATCCACGATCGTCACCGTCGGGCCGATCCGACGGATCCGGTGCCGCGCCACCGGCTGGCGCAGCTCGCCTTGATCGAGCGCGATGGGCTCGAAGCCATGGAACTGCTGCGGGAACTGATCACCGAGCAGCCCGATCAGGGTCGCTGTCGCCTGGAGCTTGCGCGGTTGGCGCTCGAGAACGGTGACGTGCCGACCTATCTGGAGCAGGCGGTGGCGGTCGTCAGGTTCGAGTACGGGGTCAGCGCCTCGATCGGCACGCGCGGCGACCTGCTCGAGATCCTGCGGATCGGCGGGCTCGACGAACTGCATGCTGAAGGGCTACGGCGCACCGGGTCGGTGCCGAGGCCGGACAGCGGTCTGACGCGGCCGATCTGGCCGCGATTGCCGGCGACGTTGCGGACCGCACTGCAGCACGCGATCACCGCCAGGGCGGCGGCGATGCAGCGGCGCCAGGTACGGCGGCCGACGTGGGCGGATGAACTGGCGGCCGAGCTGCGCTTTGCCACCGCCGGGGTCCATGCGGTCGGCGGCGCGGCGCCGTGGGGTGTGTGGCTGACGGCGGTGTTGGCGGAGCGGGTGCTCGCGCATTGGCCACTGTGGCCAACGGCACCAGCGCCTTGGCGTGGGCAGAGCGGGCAGGAATTCGTGCGGCCGGTCGCCGCCGGAGCCGAGGATCCGAACCTGGTGTTCGCGCAGGCCATCGATTGGCTTCGGGATGTACACCGCGAACCGGTCCTGCTGGTCGGCAGTCCGCCGTTCGATGCGGCGCAATCGCTGGGCATGGTGCAGGTGTGCGATCGCCGCGGCGCGGTGCTGGCGGAGATCGAGGGCGAACAGGGCGGTCTGCTGTTCGGGTTCGATGTGGCCGGCGTCGGCGATGTCGATGGCGACGGGGCCGACGACTGGCTGATCGGGGCGCCGCTGGGTCGATCGGCCGGTGCCGGTCGGGCCTATCTGTACTCGGGGACGACGCAGCGATTGCTGCACGAATGGCAAGGCCAGGCCGCTGGCTTCGGTGTCGCCGTGGCCGGTGTCGGCGACTGGGATGGCGACGGCTCCGGCGACGTCGCGATCGGCGTATCGCCCGAACTCCGCAATCTGGCGGCGCTCGGCGAAGTGCTGATCAGCAGCGCCGGTGGGCGCGAGCTCGCGGTGCTGCGCACCGATCGTTCGGGCTGCTGGTTCGGTTCGGCGATCGCGGTCGCCGGCGACGTCGATGGCGACGGCCGCAATGACCTCGTGGTCGGTGGCAACCATGGCCAGGCTCCGGGAGTCGTCTGCGTGTTCGCCAGCGGCAGCGGTCGGCGGCTGTGGACCTGGTCCGACGATGCCTCGACCACGTCGTTCGGTGCGGCGGTGTGCGGCGCCGATGACATCGATCTGGACGGCCACGCCGACATCGCGGTGGCGGCCCCCGGTGCCGGCAGCGATTCACCGGGACGCGTGCTGATCAGGTCGGGCGCCGATGGCCGGTTGTTGCGCGAATACCGCGGTGGCCGTGGCGGTGATCTGTTCGGCAGTTGGATCGCGTCCGCCGGCGATGTCGATGGCGACGGTGTCGGCGACCTGGCGGTGGCGGCTCTGCGCGGTGGCGGCGCTGGCGGTGGCGCCGTGCACCTGTTCTCCGGCCGCACCGGCAACGAACTGTTCGACCTGGGCAACGCGACCGCGAACTCGACGTTCGCCACCCGCGTCGCCCTGACGGCTGGCTGGCTGGCGATCGCCGGCGCGGCCCGCGAAGGCCACGGGGCACTGTTCATCACCGCAGTGCCCGCACGCGTCCGGTTGCGCTGATGCGCAACGGGAAAAACAGCCGAACGGCGAGTTCGGTTGGCCGGGCGATGGCGCCGCAGCGCTTCCCCGTCTGCACTCTGCCGAACCGAATCCCCACCCACACGATGCACAACTCCATCCTCCTCACGCGTTGCGGCCAGGCCATCGCCCTGACGGCCCTCGCCGCCCTCGTTCCCGCCCAATGGCAAGCGGCTGCCCCGGCCAACGCGCCGTCGGCGCGCGTCGACCCGCAGATGACGTTCTTCGGCGCCACCAATCAGGTGCTGTTGTTCGGCGGCGGGCCGTCGTTCGGCAGTCCCTTCGCCGACACCTGGACGTTCAACGGTTCGAACTGGACGCAAGCGACACCGACGACGTCGCCGTCGGGGCGCGCGCAGGCCGGCATCGTCTACGACGGCATGCGCGGCGTCGCGGTGATGTATGGCGGCGGCAACACCAGCTTCTTCGGCGGTCCGTCGATCGACCAGACCTGGGAATACGATGGCGTCACCTGGCAGCAGATCACCACGACCAACACGCCCGGTGGTCTCGCGCACATGGGCATCGCTCACGACATCGTCCGCAACCGCACGGTCGTCTACGGCGGCGCCCCGAACAGCTTCTTCCCGATCGCCTCGGATCAGACGTGGGAGTACGACGGCTTCGACTGGTCCTTGGTGACCACGGCCAACAGCCCCGGCCCGCTGGAACGGCCGGCGATGTGCTTCCACGTCAACCTCGGCCGCACGATCCTGTTCGGCGGCATCGATCCGCAGATCGGCGGCAACGACACGACGTGGTCCTTCGACGGCACGAACTGGACGGCGCTGAACATCACCGGCACGCGGCCGTCGGTCCGCACCGGCTGCAAGATGGTCTATGACCAGGCGCGCGGCGTCTGCGTGATGTACGGCGGGTTCGACCCGATGAACGGCAACCACATCAACGAGACCTGGGAGTTCGATGGTGCGGCATGGACGCAGATCGCCTCGGCGCCGTCGCCGTCGCGCAATGGCGCGGGCATGGCGATGGACCTCGCGCGGCGTCAGGTCGTGCTGTTCGGTGGCATGGACAGCAACTTCAACGTCAACGGCGAAACCTGGATCTACGGGGCGTCCTACCGGACGTTCGGCAGCGGCTGCGCCGGCTCCAACGGCGTGCCGGCGATCGGCTCGACCTCGGTGCCGCGGATCGGCAGCACCTTCCCGGTCCAGATCGGCAATCTCGCGGTCGGTGCGACGGTGACCGTCGTCGCGATCGGCTTCAGCAACACGACCTCGCCGCTCGGCGCGCTGCCGCTGTCGCTGGCACCCTTCGGAGCGCCGGGCTGCTCGGCACTGACCAGCATGGACTCGATCAGCGTGATCGGCGCCGCCGGCGGCAATGCGACGTTCTCGCTGGCGATCCCGGCCATCCCGGGGCTGCTCGGCCTCGAGTTCCACAACCAGGTCGGCTCGGTCGATGCGGTCAACGCCGCCAACCTGACGGTCTCCAACGGCGCCACCGGCGTCATCGGTCACTGAGGTCGTGGTGCGCGCCGTCATCACGCCGGGTCGTCGGATCGCGGTCGGCTTGCTGCTCGGCGGCGTGGCCACCGCGCAATGGGGCTTCCAGGTCCAGGCCGGGGCCTCGGCGCCGCCGCCGCAGATCGAGTCGTCGATGACCTTCGACGCCGGTCGCGCGGTGACGGTCATGCACGACAGTCAGAGCGGTGCGACCTGGACGTTCGATGGCCAGAGCTGGCTGCAGCAGCAGCCGGCGAACGCGCCACCGGCGCGACGCTTCGCGAGCATGGCGTTCGATTTGATCCGCAACGTCACCGTGCTGTACGGCGGCCGTGGCGGCATCAGCCCGACGTTCCCGGCGCTCGACGAGACCTGGCTGTGGGATGGCACCGACTGGCAACAGGCGTTCCCAGCCAATACGCCCCGTGGTCGCGAAGGCCATGCGATGGCGTTCGATCTGGCGCGCGCCCGGCTGGTGCTGTACGGCGGTCGCGCGGCCGCCGGCATCCCGCAGGCCTCGGACGAAACCTGGGAATTCGACGGGCTCGACTGGCAGCAGATGACGCCGCCGAGCAGCCCGGGCCGGCTCGAACAACACGCGATGTGCTACGACATCGCGCGCGGGACGGTCGTGCTGTACGGCGGCGTCGATCCGGCCGGTCTCGGTTCGCTGTTGCTCGGTACCTGGACCTACGATGGCAGCAGCTGGGCGCAGACGGTGCTGCCACTCGAGCCGGCGCCGCGGATCCACGCGCGCATGGTGCAGGACACCCGGCGCGCCGTTGCGGTGCTGGTCGGTGGCTACGAGCCGACCACCGGCGTGATCTTCAACGACACCTGGGAATGGAACGGCATCTGGCGCCAGGTGCCCGGCGCCGTCGGCGGGGTGTCGCCGCCGCGCTACGAACCGATGGTGGCGTTCGATGACCTGCGTGGCCGCCTGGTGATGTTCGGTGGTCGCACGGCCAACAACGCGATGCTCGCCGAGACCTGGGAGTACGGCGCGCAATACCGGACATTCGGCAGCGGCTGCGCCGGTACCGCGGGCATTCCGCGGCTGATCGGCTCGGCACGCCCCCGCTTTGGCACCGTCGGCGCCAACACGGTGTCCAATCTGGCTGCCGGCGCGAACCTCGCGATCTTCGTCACCGGACTCAGCAACATGACCTCGCCGCTGGGCAGTCTGCCGCGGCTGCTGACGCCGTTCGGTTTGCCGAACTGCCGGCTCTACGTCAGCCCGGACCTGTTCCAGGTGGTGCCGGCGACAGCGGGGGTCGGCAACTGGACCTGGTCGGTGCCGAACAACCTGGCGTTGTTCGGGGCGTCGTTCTTCCAGCAGGTCGCCTGCCTCGATCCGGGCGTCAACGCGGCCGGTCTGACGGTCAGCAACGCGCTCGCGGCGACCATCGGTTGGTGATCGGCCGGTGCTTGCCGTTGCGGCGCCAAGGCCGCGCGGCACACTTTGGCCGATGTCCCGTTCCGTACGGTTGCTGCGCGTGCTGGCTCTCGTCGAAGCGGTGTCGTGGCTGTTGCTGCTCGGCATCGCGATGCCGCTGAAGTACTTCGCCGGCATGCCGAAGGCGGTCACGATCGTCGGCGCGGCCCACGGCGTGCTGTTCGTCGCGTTCTGTGCCGCACTCGCGCTGGCCGCGGGCGTCGCCCGTTGGCCGCTTCGGCGCACCGCCGGCGTGTTCGGGGCGTCGTTGGTGCCGGTGGTGCCGTTCCTGATGGACGATCGGATGCGGGCGTGGATCGTCGAGGCGGACGCGAACGCGGCGCGCGCGCGCTGAACGTCACGCCATGTCGATTGCCGCGGCCAGCAGGTCGCCGGCGCTGCCGCGCGAGGCTGCGACCATGAACGGCAACCAGCACACCTCGGTGGTCTCGACCTTGACCTGGATCTGGCCGCGACCGTTGCTGGTCGCGACCACCGTGGTCGAGCCGTGCCGAAGTTCGACGCTGTCGGGTTGGTTCTGCTCGCCGGGGCCCGATTCTTCGAGGAATACCGCGGCCAGCAGACGCTTCTCGAGCCATCGACCGAGCAGCAGCGCCGAAGCCTGGGCGGCGGTGTTGGCGGCGTGGCGCAGCGTCACCGACGTGGGCGCAGCCGGCTGCCACGGAAACCGTTCCAGCGCTTCCGCCAACGCTCGGCGCCACGGTCGCAACCGCAACCAGGTCAGATCGGTCAGCTTGCGGCCGGCTTCCTGGCGGACGCGCAGCGCGTCGAGTTCTGCCGCCGGCACCGTGAACAGTCCGGAATCGACGACGGCATGATCGGACAGTTCGAGCAGCGCATCGAAGTGGCGCGGCAGCTGCGGCCAGGTCGTGGCCCAGTACAGATGCGTCGGGATGTCATTGACCAGCAACGGGCGCACCAGCCCCGGAACGTTGCCAAACCATGCCGGCGGCACCCGCAGTTCGATCTGTTCGAGCACGATCTCGCGGGTCTGCCCGTGGCTGCGCGCACCGCCCGACACTTCCGCGTGCATCGTCTGCACGCCGTCCTGCGCCAGGATCAGGAACGCCCTGCACGGCTGCCGCCGATGCATCTTGTCGACCGCCGCGCGCAGTTCGAGCTCGTCGACCGCGCGCGCGATGCCGATGAAGTTGATGGTCAGGGCCCGGCTGACGTTGCCGCCCGGTTCGTTCGACGAACAGGCGCGCCAGACGTCGCGCAATGCGTCCGGGATCCTGTTCAGCGCCACCTGCCGCGCAGGTGTGCGCAGTGCGGTCACGGCTTCCTCCAGGTGCGGCCGGCGCCGAGCAACGCATCGGCGCGTTCGGGACCCCAGGTGCCGGCCGGATACGGCTCGGGCCGCTGGTCGTTGCGGCGCCAGCCGGCGACGATCGCATCGACGATGCGCCACGCTTCCTCGACCTCGTCACGGCGCGCGAACAGCGTGCTGTCGCCGATCATCGCATCGAGCAGCAGCCGTTCGTAGGCGTCGGCGTGCTCGCCGCCGAACGCCGAGCCGTAGCGGAAGTCCATCCGGACATCGCGCACGCGGACATCGGGACCGGGCACCTTCGAGCCAAAGCGCAGCGACACGCCTTCGTCGGGCTGGATCCGCAGCAGCAGCACGTTGGGTTGCAGCGGCCGGCCGCCTTCGAACAGCAGATGCGGCGGTTGTTTGAACTGGATGGCCACTTCGGTCGCGCGTCGCGGCAGTCGCTTGCCCGAGCGCAGGAAGAACGGCGTGCCGGACCAGCGCCAGTTGGCGATCTGCAGTCGCACGGCGGCGTAGGTCTCGGTGGTCGAATCGGCCGGCACCCCGTCTTCGTCGCGATAGCCGCGCGCCTCTTCGCCGCCGAAGAAGTTGCGCGCGTACTGGCCACGCACGGTCGCCTGGGCGACCTCGGCCGGCGTCAGCGACCGGATCGCCTTCAGCACCTTGACCTTCTCGTCGCGCACGGCGTCGGCGGTCAGCGCCGCCGGCGGTTCCATCGCCACCAGCGTCAGCACCTGCAGCAGGTGGTTCTGGATCATGTCGCGGATGATCCCGGACTCCTCGAAGTAGCCGCCGCGCGAGCCGACGCCGATCGATTCGGCCACGGTGATCTGCACGTGGTCGATGAACTTCTCGTTCCACAGCGGCTCGAAGATGCCGTTGGCGAAGCGCAGCGCGAGGATGTTCTGGACCGTCTCCTTGCCGAGGTAGTGATCGATCCGGAACACCTGCCGTTCGTGGAACGCGGCGCGCACCTGGTCGTTGAGCGCCACCGCGGTGGCCAGGTCGCGACCGAACGGCTTCTCGACGATCACCCGCGCGAACCGGCCGTCGCCTTCCTTGGACAGGCCGCACGCGGCGAGGTTCTGCAGGATGCCCGAATACGCGCTCGGCGGCGTCGCCAAGTAGAAGATCCGGTTGCCCTTGGTGTCGTGGTGGCGGTCGATCTGCTCGAGCCGTTCGCGCAGCGCGGCGTAGCCCTGCGGTTGATCGAAATCCGACTGGTGGAACGCGAACGACTCGCGCAGCGCCTCGAAGGCGGACGGGGTGTCAGTACGACCGAACTGGCGGACGCCGTCGGCGAGTTCCTGCCGGAACGAATCGTCGGTCCAGGCGCGGCGTGCGAAGCCGACCACCTGGAAGCCCGGCGGCAGCAGACCGTCCTTGGCCAGGCCCATCAACGACGGCACCAGCTTGCGTTTGGTCAGATCGCCGGTGGCGCCGAAGATCACCAGCGCGCAAGGCTTGGCATGGCGGGCGCCGGTCAGTTCGTCGGCGAGGGGATTGGCCACGGCGGGCGACGGGACTTCGGCCATCATCGGCGGGTACCTGGGTCGATTCGGATCTTGCCGCATCGGGCGGTAGGATGCACGTCAGGTCATCGAACGTCGGCGGTCGCCGGCTTGACCGTGGACTGTCGACAAGATGTACACCCGGCCCGTCCCCGAGGTTTCGCAGTTGTTGGACCGGCACTTCCGCTGGCGTGGCCGGGAGGTGTCGCGGCTGGAGGGTTTCTCGGATGCGGTGTTTGCGATCGTGCTGGCGTTGCTGTTCCTGCGCGCGGCGCCGCCGGAGACCTTCGCCGACCTGAAGGCGACGATGAAGGGTCTGGTGCCGTTCGCCGCGACCTTCGCGATCGTGACCTGGATCTGGTGCCAGCACTGGCTGTTCTCGCGGCGCTATGCGCTGCGCGACGGTTGGACGACGTTCCTCAACCTGCTGCTGCTGTTCCTGCTGCTGTTCTACGCCTATTCGCTGAAGTTCCTGTTCACGCTGGTGTTCGTGTCGCTGACCGGGCCGATCGGCTCCCTGACGCACGCCCACATGCTGCATGGCTTCGTCGGCGATCGCGATGGTGTGGCGTTGTTCCTGTTCTATGGGTTCGGCTACGGCTCGATCTTCGCGACGTTGGCGTTGATGCACTGGCGCGCGCTGCGACTGACCGACTACTTGCAGCTCGATCGGGTCGAACGGTTCCTGACACGGATCGCGATCGTGCAGTCGGCAGCCCAGATCGCGATCGCGGTGATGTCGTGTACGTTGGCGGTGACCGGCATCGGGCTCGACATCGGCCTGCCGGGCTGGATCTACGGCACGATCGGCCCCGTGATGGCGATCCTCGGCACGTGGCAGGGGCGGAAGATGGGACGGCTGCTCGCGGCGCGGGTCAGCTGATCGCCAACATCCGTTCGAGCGGCAGCAGCGCGCGGCGGCGCAGGTCTTCCGGCATCTCGATCCGTGGCTGCAGGTCGCGCAGCGCCAGGTAGATCTTCTCCAGCGTGTTCAGCTTCATGTGCGGGCACTGGTTGCAGCCCTGGCACGCCGCGCTCCGGTCTTCGTACGGCACCGGAATCAGTTCCTTCTGTGGCGCCGCCTTCTTCATCGTATGCAAGATGCCCATCTCGGTGCCGACGATGAACTTCCCGGCCGCGTCCTTCTGCACGAACTCGAGCAACCGCGACGTCGACCCGACATAGTCGGCCAGCCGCAGCACGTGATCCTCGCATTCGGGATGGGCGATGAACTTCGCGTCCGGATGGCGCGCCTTCAACGCCGCGATCTTCGTCGCCGAGAACGTCTCGTGCACCATGCAGGTGCCCGGCCACAGGTCCATCGGCCGCCCGGTCTTCTTGATCAGGAACGCGCCGAGGTTCTTGTCCGGCCCGAACAGGATCGGGCGACCCTCGGGGACCGAACGGATGATCTTCTCGGCGTTGCTGCTGGTGCAGATGATGTCGCTCTCGGCCTTCGTCGCGGCGCTGCAGTTGATGTACATCACCACCCAGTGATCCGGATGGGTCTGCTTCCACGCCCGCAGTCGATCGGCGGGACAGGCGTCGGCCAGCGAACAACCGGCGTCGAGATCCGGGATCACCACGATCTTGCCCGGGTTGACGATCTTGGCCGTCTCGGCCATGAAGTGGACGCCGCAGAACAGGATCACCTCGGCATCGCGGGCATCACGGGCCCGCTTGGCGAGTTCGAGGGAGTCACCGAGGTGGTCGGCGATGTCCTGGATGTCGGGGTCCTGGTAGTAGTGCGCCAGGATCAGCGCCTTGCGCTGCCGGCGCAGCCGATCGATCTCGGCGAACAGGTCCAGGCCCGGGTCGACGGTGCTCATCGGGCCATCATCGGCCAGCCATGGCAGCCGGCCAAGAAGTGTTGCCGGTCGTCAGCGGTCGACAGGAATTGCCGTCGCTTCGCGTCGTTCTTGCCCGCATCCCGTCCACCCGGGTTCGGGTGGTGGTCTGCCGCTGCACGATGACCGTGTCGACCAGCTGGTGCAGTTGTTCGTTCATGTGCGTCTGCTGCGCTGCAACAGCTCCGCCGATGCGCCGCGATGAACGCGCTGCAGGACTTCGAAGAGACCGCGAGTGGTGGCATCGCTCTCCGGAATCCGGAGCGTCGTGTGGATCTCGGCTAGACAAGAACGCACCAACGAGTCGTCGGATGTCGGATCGAGCATGCCGGGGGAGACTTGGCCTGCTCACCCTGCGCCGCCATGGCGAGGCAGCTCAACACGTACGGAACGTGTCCCGCGGCAACGGCTTCACGAGGGTGTAACGCGAGCGTGCCGGCTGTGTCGCTGCAAGAACGTCAGCAGATCCTGCCGTGTGAACGGCTTGGCCAACAATGGCGTGTCATCGGGTATCAAACGCTGACTGCCGGCATCCACATATCCTGACATGAACAGGATCTCGGTGTCAGGGCGGAGCCGGCGGATCTCGACCGCCAGTTCTGGTCCGCTGTGCCCCGGCATCACGATGTCGGTCAGCAGCACGTGGATCGGGCCGGGATGTAGCCGCGCCAATTCGATCGTTGCGGCGGTGTCTGCTGCGACCAGCACCGTGTAGCCGGCGGTGAGCAACGTGCGTTGCGTCACGGCCCGCACCATCGGATCGTCTTCGGCCAGCAGCACGGTGGTACCGGTTTCGGCCCGCGGTGGCGTTGTGGTGCCGGAGTCGTTGTCGTCGGTCGGCCCGGTCGCTTCCGGCCACTCGATCGTGATCGTCGTGCCACGGCCCGGAGCGCTGTCGATGCCGACGGTGCCGCCAGACTGTTGCACGATCCCGTACACCGACGCCAGACCGAGCCCATTGCCCTGGCCGGGCCGTGTCGTGAAGAACGGCTCGAAAGCGTGGGCACGGACCTCATCGGTCATGCCCATACCGTCGTCGTGTACGGCCAGCCGCACGCGCCGCGGCGGACCGTCGACCAGTTCGGTCGTGATCGCGATGGCACCTTGACCGGGGATCGCGTCGCGGGCGTTGACGATCAGGTTCAGCAACACCTGCTCGAGCTGACCACGCACCAACTCGATCCGACACGGTGCCGGCGCCAGCTGCGACTGCAGTCGCACGTTCTCGCCGATCAGCCGGCGCAGCATCTGGCCGATCTCGGTCACCGCGCGGTTCAGGTCCTGGACCTTCGCGCCGCCCGGTCGATTGCGCGACAGGGTCAGCAACTGCGAAGTCAGTTTGGCGGCATGCAACGCCGCCTGCCGCATCTCCTGCACGGTGTCCTGCCCCTCGCGGTCCAACCAAGGCCGCTGCAGCAGGCTCTCGGCATTGGCGACGATCACGGTCAGCAGGTTGTTGAAGTCGTGGGCGACGCCGCCGGCAAGGCGCCCGATCGCCTCCATCTTCTGGGACTGGGCCAGTTCGAGGGTGCGTTCGGCGAGCGTCTTGCCCTGGGCGATGGTCTCGTCCCGCTGTTGTTCGAGCGCCCAGATCACCAGGCCGAGTCCGATCAGGCACTGCACCAGGGTGTCGATCGAGCCGGTGTAGTTGACGTAGCCGGCGGTGAGTTCGTACCACCAAGCAGTGCCGAAGTAGCCGAAGTAGGACAGCAACAGCAGCCCGTAGATCGCCATGCTGACCGCTGCCAGGCCGCGACCGATGCTGCGCCCGCGCGCATCGCGGAGCAGGAGCACACCGGCGACGACGAAGGCGAGGCCGGTGATCAGGCAGCGCAGGCCGACGCGCCACAGCATCCGCTGTTCGCGCGCGACCGCATCGCTGGCGGTGCCGACGGCGATCGCCGTGCCGATGACCGCAAGGAGACCCAGAAGCAACTGCTGGTGACGCCGCGACAACGTCCGGCCGCCGTGCAGCATGTGCGTGCCGAGCAGCAGCAGGGCCGCTTGCAGGTAGAACCCGATCTGCGACAACGCCGACAGGGCCGTTCGCGCCATCGAAGTAGGGGGCAGGTTCAGCAACGCGGGCGTCACCAGGCCCGACGCGCAGTGGGCCACCGTGAAGCACAGCCAGCTGATCGACCAGTAACGCACGAACGGACGCCGCTGGATGTGCCACAGTTGCCACAGCACGAGCCCCAGCGCCAGGCCGGTGATGGCCCAGGCGGACGCGTTGGCGATCCAGATGGTCTCGGCGTTGGGATGTTGGAGCAGCACTGGGCGCGACGATCGCGAGGCCGGCGGATCTTAGAGTCCGGGCGCGAATCGGCAGCCGCCGTTGCGGCCGATTGCACTGCCGCCGATTGCACTGCCGCCCATTGAACTGCCGCCGACTACCCGTTGCCGATCACTTCGCCTTGGCGGCGGTCTTGGCCGGTTTGCGGCGCCCAGCCTTCTTCCTGGCCGGGCCCTTGCTCGCGCGCGCCTGCAGCAGGTCGATGGCGCGCTGCAGCGTGAACGCCGCGACGTCCTCGTCCTTGGGCAGCGACGCGTTGGTCGTGCCATCGGTCACGTACGGGCCATAGCGGCCATCCAGCAGCTTGACGATGACGCCGGATTCCGGATGCGCGCCCATCTCCTTCAGCACCTTCTGCGCCGATGCGCCGCCCTGCCGGCCGCGACCGCCGGCCTTGGGTTGGGCGAAGATCAGCAGCGCCGCGGCCAACGTGATCGTCAGCGGCGTGTCGTCCCCGGGGATGCTGCGCGTGTCCTTCCCCCACTTCATGTAGGGCCCGAACTTGCCGTTCGTCGCCAGGATCGGTTCGTCCTGGCCGGACTCGGGGTGCCTGGCGACGCCGACGGTCCGCGGCAGCGAAAGCACCGCCAACGCGTCGGCCAGGGTCACGGTCTCCGGGTCCATGCCCTTCAGCAGCGACGCCATCTTCGGCTTCTCGGCCTTCTTCTTGCCGCCCGCCATGGCCTCGCCGAGCTGGAAGTACGGCCCGAAGCGGCCGTTCTTCAGGTAGACCGGCAGGTCGAGGTCCGGGTGGGTGCCGAGCACCTTCGGCCCGTCGCCGCCCTTCTGCAGCAGTTCGATGGCCTTCAACAGCGTCATCTCGTCCGGTGACGTCTCGTCCGGCACGCTGACGCGCTGATCGCCACACGACAGGAACGGCCCGTAGCGGCCGACGCGGACTTCGACGGTCTCGCCCTTCTGGTTGACGCCCAGCGGCAACGAACAGATCTTGCGCGGATCGATGTCCTTGTCGACGCCGGTCACGCGATCGCGCAGGCCGGGCGTGCCGTTGCCCAGGAAGAAGTGTTTCAGGTAGTCGAGCCGCCGCGCCCGGCCGTTGGAGATCTCGTCGAGATCGTCCTCCATCTGGGCGGTGAACTGGTAGTCGACCAGCCAGCCCAGATACTGATGCAGCAGATCGACGACCGCGAAGGCGGTGAACGTCGGGATCAGCGCCGTGCCCTTCTTGAACACGTATTCGCGGCGGACGATCGTCTCGATGATCGCGGCGTAGGTGCTCGGGCGGCCGATG
The DNA here is from genome assembly GCA_016713175.1 of Planctomycetota bacterium. Lineage (GTDB taxonomy): Bacteria > Planctomycetota > UBA1135 > UBA1135 > UBA2386 > JADJPQ01. The sequence continues at coordinate 119,752 of JADJPQ010000009.1, read as the reverse complement.
CCGCGCGCTTCCAGTTCCTTGATCAGGCCGGCTTCGGTGATGCGCGACGGCGGCTGCGTGGTGTGCCCTTCGGGCTTCAATTCGGTGGCGGCGGCGGCCTGGCCGGTCTTCAGGTCGGGCAACACGCGTTCGCTCTCCGCCAGTTCGGCATCGGCGTCGTCGAGATCCTCGACGTAGGCGAGCCGGTAGCCGGGGAACTCGATGGTCTTGCCAGTGGCCGAAAAGCGCGCCTTGCCGTGCTGCCCGCCGTCCATCTCCAGCACCATCGTGGTGCGCTGGCCGCGGGCGTCCTTCATCTGGCAGGCCACCGTGCGCCGCCAGATCAGGTCGTAGACCTTGCGCTCGTCTTCGCCGAGATCGCCGGCGAGCGTCGACGGATGCGGGAACTCGCTGCCCGCCGGCCGGATCGCCTCGTGCGCTTCCTGCGCGTTGCGGACCTTGGTCTGGTACTGGCGCGGCGCATCCGGCAGGTACTGCGGGCCGAACTCGCGACCGATCAGCGCCCGCGCGGCGTCGAGCGCCTGGGCGCTCAGCGTCGTCGAATCGGTGCGCATGTAGGTGATCCAGCCGCTTTCGTACAAGCGCTGCGCCGCGCGCATCGTCCGTTGCGCGCCAAAGCGCAGCTTGCGTGCCGCCTCCTGCTGCAGCGTCGAGGTCGTGAACGGCGGGTAGGGGCGTTCCACGTACGGCTTCTGCTCGACATCGGTGACCAGGGCCTGCTGGCCCGCCAACAACTGGGCCAGACCGACGGCCTGTTGTTCGCCGAGCAGCACGATCGCCTTGTCGGTCGCGGCCAGAGTACCGGTGTCCGGGTCGAAGTCGCGGCCTTGGGCCACGCGCTTGCCATCCAGGTTCTGCAGGTTGGCGACGAACGGCGTCTTGTCGCCGCCGGTGCCGGCGAACACGGCTTCCAGGCTCCAGTAGTCGGCGGGCTTGAAGCGCATCCGTTCGCGCTCCCGTTCGACGATCAGGCGCACCGCGACGCTCTGCACGCGTCCGGCCGACAGCTTCGGTCGCACCTTCTTCCACAGCAGCGGCGACACGGTGTAGCCGTACAGCCGATCGACCAGCCGGCGGGTCTCCTGGGCCTCGACCAGGTCCATGTCGATCTCGCGCGGGTGCTCGAGCGCTTCCAGGATCGCGGACTTGGTGATCTCGTGGAACACCAGCCGCTTGATCTCGCACTTGGGCTGCAGTTCTTGCAGCAGGTGCCAGGAAATCGACTCGCCCTCGCGGTCTTCATCTGTTGCCAGGAACAGGACACCGGCTTCCTTGACGGCCGCGCGCAGCTTCTTCAGGTGGTCCTGCTTGTCGGCCGGGACCACGTAGAGCGGCTTGAAGTCGTGTTCGACATCGATGCCGAGCTTGGCCCACTTCTCCTTCTTCAGCGCGGCCGGAACCTCGCTGGCGTCACCGGGCAGATCGCGGATGTGGCCGATGCTCGCCTCGATGCGATAGTCGTCGCCGAGGAACTTGGCGATCGTGCGGGCCTTGGCGGGCGACTCGACGATCACGAGGGGCTTGCCCTGCTTCTTGCTGCTGGCCATGGAGTGGTGGGGCGCCTTGTTAGTCTTGTGGAGAACAGGCTGTCAAGGACTCTCGGCACGGGATCGTTCCGTTCTGAAGGGCAGTTCCGCTCCGCGCGGTCGTGCGAGGGGCGGCGACGTTCAGGCTTCGGGCCGGAGGTGCAGCGCCCGGCCTGCAGTGGTCCGGTGGATCGAGAAGTCGCGGCGATCGAGCGTGAAGACCGTGTCCAGCCCCCGTTGTTCGGCCAGGAACATCAGCGCCATGTCGGCCAGGTCCGGTCGCGCGTCGCGGTAGCGAGAAGCAACGCCGCCATCCACGCGCCCGCGCTCGGGGCCAGCGGCGCGACCTCGAACACCCCGCTCGTCACACTCGTGAGCAGGCGAGCAACTGCGTTGTCATCGTGGCGCAAGAGCCACGCGGCCTCGGTCAAGACTGGCCAGCAGGTCACTGGCGGCCTGCGCAGGGTGGCCAGCACGTCGTGGCACGCCTGGTGGGCCTGGTCGTTCGCGGACAACAGCGCGACCAGCGGACCGGTATCCAGCAAGACGAGGTCGGTCTGGTGCTCAACCACGCCCGAAACCGTTCCTGTGTTCGCGATTCGTGCTCAGGCGGCCGGCTGGTCCTTGGCGCAGCCGATCAGTCCGGCATCGAGCCAGCTCTGCAAGAGAAGGTCAAGGGGCCGTCGGCTGTGCAAGTAGCGTCCCGGCGGCTTCGTTGGTTTAGGCTTCCTGACGTGCCCGAAGCTCGCCCAGAAAAGACCGCCCAGCGCGAACTGTTCCCCGAACTGCGCGACAAGCCGACCGGACGTTCGCCGCTGGCGAAAGAACTGGCGAAGTTTGCGGCGTTCGGCACCAAGACGATCTTCACGACCACGGTCGGCAACGATCGCAAGCACGTCGTCGACACCTTCGTCAACGAATTCTGGACGGCGGGGCAACGCGCCGGCCACGGTCTGCACGAGGTCAGCTATCGCGCGTGCTTCAAGCCGCAGTTGCCGGAGTTCTTCATCCGCCGGCTGACCCGGCCAGGCGATGTCGTCTACGACCCGTTCGCGGGGCGTGGCACCACCCCGATCGAAGCGGCACTGCTGGGCCGCGCGCCGTACGCCAACGACATCAGCCCGCTGTCGGTGCTGCTGCTGCGACCGCGGTTGTCGCCGCCGACCCAGCGCGAGGTCGACGAACGGCTGGCGGCGATGCCGTTGGAGCATCGCGGGCCGTTGCCCGAGGAACTGCTGGTCTTCTACCACGAGGCGACCCTGCGCGAGATCTGCGCTCTGCGCGACTACCTGCTGGCGCGCGAGGCCGACGGCAGGCGCGACGGTCTGGACGACTGGATCCGGATGGTGGCGGTCAACCGCCTGACCGGACACTCGCCGGGGTTCTTCTCGGTCTATTCGCTGCCGCCCAACCAGGCGGTGTCCGTGCAGTCGCAGAAGAAGATCAACGAGAAGCGTCAGCAGACGCCGCCACGGCGCGACGTGAAGCAGATCATCGCCAAGAAAAGTCGATCCCTGCTGGCCGACGTGACCGATACGCAGCGCACGACGATGCGCGAACTGGCGCCGCGGGCAGTGCTGTGCACCGCGCCGGCGGCGGCGACGCCGGCGATCGGCGATGGCTCGGTGCAGCTGGTCGTCACGTCACCGCCGTTCCTCGACGTCGTGCAGTACGCGACCGACAACTGGCTGCGCTGCTGGTTCTGCGGCATCGATGGCGATGCGGTGCCGATCACGATGGCCAAGACCGTCGAACGTTGGCAGGCGGCGATGCAGCAGGTGTTCGTCGAACTGCACCGCGTCGTCCGCAGCGGCGGTCACGTCGCGTTCGAAGTCGGCGAGGTCAAGGGCGGGTCGGTGCGGTTGGAGCAGGCGGTGATTCCGGCGGCAGCGGCGGCCGGGTTCGTGCCGGAACTGGTGTTGATCAACGAACAGGAGTTCACCAAGACGGCGAACTGCTGGGGCATCGACAACAACCAGAAGGGCACCAACAGCAATCGGATCGTGTTGCTGCGCCGGCCGTGAGTCCGGTCAGCCGCCGGGGGTGTCGCGCAGCAGGCGCTTCTGGATCTTGCCCGAGCCGGTCTTCGGCAGCGTCGCCAGGAAGTGGATCCGGCGTGGCGCCTTGTAGTGCGCGATCTGGTCGCGGCAGAACGCGATGATCGCTTCGGCCGTGGCTTTGGCGCCGGGTCGCAGCACGATCGCGGCGCTGACCAGTTCGCCCCACGTCGGTTCGGGCGTGCCGTAGACCGCGCATTCGAGCACGGCCGGATGGGTCATCAGCACGTTCTCGACCTCGGTCGAGTAGACCGCCTCGCCGCCGGTCTTGATGACGTCCTTCTTGCGATCGACGATGTTGACGTAGCCGAAGCGATCGAGCGTCGCGAGGTCACCGGTGCACAGGAAGCCGTCGCGATCGAATGCCGCGGCGGTGGCCGCCGGATCCTGCCAATAGCCGGGCGTGACGGTGGCGCCGCGCACGCGGATCTCGCCGACCGTGCGATCGTCGGCTGGCACCGGCACGCCGGCATCGTCGACCACGCGCAGATCGACCCCGGCGAACGGCCGGCCGGTCCGGCATTTCATCCGCAGCTGTTCGTTCTGCGGCAACGCGCGCACCGCATCGGTCAACAGGCTCAGCGTCAGGTATGGGCTGGTCTCGGTCATCCCATAGGTCTGCACGTAGTCGCACCGGAACGTCGCGAGGATCTGCCGCACCGTGGCCGGCGCGATCGGCGCGCCGCCGCTCAGCATCGTTCGCAGCGCGAACGTCCGGGCGGCGGCATCCGGCTCCTTGACCATCAGGTTCAGCATCGTCGGCACCAGGTTGGTGATCGTGATGCGGTGATGCGCGAGCAGGTCGAGGGCCAGGGCTGGTTGGAAACGCGGCAAGAACACGTGCGTGCCGCCGACCGCGCTGATCGCGAACGTTGCCCAGGCGTCGGCGAGATGGAACATCGGGGCGATGTGGGCCCAGCGATCGGTGGCGCAGAGTCCCAGTTCGGCGATCGCCGCGTCGGCGTGGGTGACGACGTTGCGGTGCGACAGCATCACGCCCTTCGGTCGTCCGGTGGTGCCGCTGGTGTAATAGAGGTGCGCGGTGTCGTCGGCAGGAGCCCGGATCGGCAGGTCGGTCGTCGCCGCTTTGCTGCGCATGGCCGCCGCGATCGCGACGGTGCCGGCGCGCAGGCAAGGCGCCAGTTCGTTCGCTCGTTCGCGGTGTTCGTCGTCGTGCAGCAACAGAGTCGTGCCGGAATGCCCGAGGATCTCGCGTTGTTCCCCGATCGCCAGGCGCGTGTTCAGCGACACCAGGATCGCCCCGGCGGCGGCGACGGCGTGATAGGCGAGGAAGTGCTCGATCGAGTTCAGGCACAGGCAGCCGACACGATCGCCGGCACCGATGCCACGAAGGCGCAGGTCGGCGGCCACGGCCAATGCCAGGGTGCGGGCCACCGCATAGGACAACACCTGATCGTCCTGGACGAGTGCCGGCGACGCGGCGGCCACGGCCACGCCGCGGTCGAGGGTATCGAAGACGTTCACGGTGCCTGATCTAGCCGGCGAAGGCTCTGGCGGCCAAGCGGTTGTTGCCAACCCACCCCGCCAGGGGTTGGATTGCCGCCCCGCAATGGCGGACGTGCCCGATGTCCCGCGCGCACCCGACGATGCGACAGCCACACCACCGGCTGCCGCTGCGTTGGGTCCGTTGCGGATCGTGCATCGGGACGACGACTTCGTCGCGGTCAGCAAGCCGAGCGGGCTCCTGGTCCATCGCGACGAACACCATCCGGATGCGCCTGCGGCCCTGCAGGTCGTGCGCGATCAGCTCGGCAAGTTCCTATACCCGTTCCATCGGCTGGATCGTGGCACTTCGGGGATCCTGCTGTTCGCATTCTCGACCGCGACGGCGGCGGCGTTGCAACAGAGTCTGTCGGATCCGTTGGCCCACAAGGACTACCTGGCGCTGACGCGCTGGCCGGGCAGCGGCGGTGACCTCGGCGACAGCTGGACCTCCGAGCGTCCGCTGACCGATGAAAAAGGTGTCGCGCGCGCGGCGAAGTCCGCATTCGACCGACTGGAGACCTTCCACCGCTGCGCTTTGGTCCGCTGCCGGATCTTCACCGGGCGGTATCACCAGATCCGCCGCCACTTGAATCACTGCGGGCGCCATGTCATCGGCGACACCACGCATGGCAAGGGTAGGATCAATGCGCTCTTCCGTCAGCGGCATGGACTCGACCGGCTGTTCTTGCACCTGCATCGCATCACCATGCGCCACCCGGCGACCGGTGCGGTTCTAGAAATGGTCGATCCGATGCCGATGGAACTCGATTCCGTAGTCCGGAGCCTGCGCTCCGAAGTCACAGAAACCTCACCCGGTTGCAGTCCGTAGCGTTCGTTTCCCTGGTCAACAAACCCGAGCAGTTCGCCGCGAGCCAGGCCTCGCTGCGGGCGCAGGTGCAGCCGTTGCCACCGTGGATCATGGTCGAGCCGAACCTGCGCGGCTGGAACGCTGCCCAAGGACTCAACTGGGGCATCGATCAGGTCGACGCCGAGTGGGTCGTCTGCGTGCACCAGGATGTGTTCTACCCGCAGGGCTGGTGGCAACGGTTCCTGGCCGAGCTGCAACGGGTGCCTGATGACACCGCGATCCTAGGCCTGGTCGGCACCGAGAAGGGCGGCCGGCTGCGCGGCCACATCATCGACCCCAACGGTCATTGCTATTGGCCGGCGCTGCCGCACGAGGTGCTCGTGGTCGACGAACTGCTGCTGGCGGTCAGGAAGCGCACCGGGCTGCGCTTCGATCCGGGCACGCCGGGGTTCCACTGCTACGGCGCCGACATCTGCCTGCAGGCGGCGGCGCGCGGGCTGCGGTCGTTCGCGATCGATGCGCCGACCTTGCACGTGTCGACCGGCGTTGTCGATGGCGCCTATGAACTGGCCTCGCGCTGGCTGCTGGCCAAGTGGGGCGAGCAGTACGGTCACGTGCTGCCGACGCCGACAATGGTGCTGCAGGACGATGCCAAGGCCGGGTTCTTCCTGAAGTTGAAACACCGTTGGGTGCGGCGCCAGGACCGGCTGTCGCGCAATCGCGATTGTCCGGATCCGCTGTGCGAACGCGCCGCACGCGCGTCGAAGGGTGGCCCATGACGCGCGTCCTGGTCGTCGCATACTTCTTTCCGCCCAAGGGCGGCGCCGGCACGCAGCGCTTCGCCAAGTTCTGCAAGTATCTGCCCGAGTTCGGCTTCGAGCCCGTGGTTCTCGGTGCCGGCGCCGACGTCAAGGACAAGAGCGCGCCGTACGACGATCCGACCTTGCTCGGTGACGCGCGGGTGCACGTCGAACGGGTCGATCGGCCCGAGCGTTCGACGCTGCGCCAGCGCCTGGCGCGGCGGCTGCGGCTCTACATCGACGAGGACGAATGGGCGGCGGCGGCCGCGGAACGCGCCGTGGCGATGGCGCATGCGCAGAAACCGGAAGCCGTGATCACGACGCTGTCGCCGTATGCCGGTTACCGGATCGGCATGCGGCTGAAGCGTGAACTGGGTCTGCCGTGGATCCTCGACCTGCGCGATCCGTGGGCGCTCGATGGCTGGCGCAACTACCGGACGTGGTTCCATGCCCGGTTCGATCTGGCGCACATGAAGCGGGCGCTGCGCCATGCCGATTTCGTGATCGCCAACGTGCCCGAGGCCGCGCGGGCCTACGTGGCGATGGGCGTGCCCGAAGGCCGCGTGGTGACGATTCCCAACGGCTACGACGAAGACGACTTCGCCGGCACGCCGGCGTCGATCCTGCCCGACGATGGCCGGTTCCGGCTGGTGCACATGGGCACGTTCCATGCCGTCAACGACCAGCCGGGCGTCACGCACAACCGGTTGTTCCGTTGGCGCCACCGGCAGATCGAGCCGCTCGGTCGCACCGGCTACTACCTGCTGTCGGCGATGTCGCTGCTGAAGCAGAAGTCGCTGGCGACCTACCGGCGGCTGGCGGTGCATCTGTTCGGCAACGTCGATGCGACGCATCGCGAAGTGATCGATTGGCTCGGCGTCAACGACGGGCTGACGATGCACGGCTACGTGTCGCACCAGGATTCGATCGCGGGGCTGGCATCGGCCGATGCGGTGTTCGTGCCGTTGCACGGCCTGCCCGTCGGCCAGCGGGCGCTGGTGGTGCCCGGCAAGCTGTACGAAGCGTTGGCCAGCGAGCGGTTCGTGCTCGGCGCGCTGCCGCCCGGTGACGGCGCCGATCTGGTGCGCCATCTCGGCGCCGGCACGATCGTGCCGGCGACCGATGCGCCATCGTTGTGCCGCGCGCTCGAGAACCTGCTCGAGCGGCACGCGCGCGGCGAACGTCCTGCCGGCTGCCCGCGCGCGCGGCTGCAGGCCTTCACCCGCCGGGCCCTGACCTCGCTGCTGGCGCAGCTGTTGCGTTCGGCGATCGACCGGCGGCCGACGGCCAACATCGAGGATCCGTGGCAGGCGATCGGGCTGCGCGGCTCGCGCACGCCGGTGTTGTCGATGCCGGGCGCGAGCGGGTCGTCGGCGTCGCGTTCGTCCAGCTGAACGTCACCGGCGGGGCGCCTCGTAGACGTTGCCCAGCAGTGGGCCGTGGTCGGTAGCGGCCAGCACGATGATCCGCCGGTAGTCTTCGTCGGCTTCGAACTCGTCGAGGTCGCGCCAATCGATCGGTGACGGCGTGGTCAGCAGGCGCATCGGCAACGGTGGCCCATCGGGCTGCCACGAGAACTCCTTCCAGCGGCGCTGTACGATGGTCCCGGGGACGGTGGCGTACGACCAGACGCCGCCCCAGGGCTCGACGCGATGGTGGTTGCATTCGCCCGGTGCCAGGCTGCCGTACACCAGCAGATGGTGGTCGGTGTGGTGATCGCGCGCGAGTCGGGCTTCGGTGTCCGTCAACCACGCCGTTGCCGCCGCCGATCGCGGGCCGTGCCGCAGCACGTTCACTCGCAGCAGGAGTCCGAGGAGGTCTTCCGCATCGGCCATGGCGCGGAGTCTAGCTCCGGCGCTACCGAGCGGAGCCAGCGGTGCTGTTGCGCGACCTCGCGGTCGAGGACAGCCAAAGTGGGGGCATCGTTGACCAGCCAGCTGCGGAGCGTCCTTGCGAACTGCAGAGCCTCGGTGCGCGAGAACGGTTCCGGGCCGCGTACGCTGGCATGCTCCAGCAGCAGCGCTCGGACATGGTGTTCGCCGTGCTGTCGCGCGAGCAGTCGGATGGTCCTTGGCAGTGTGGCGGCAACGGCGCCGGCGCGGAACTCGTCCACCAGACGGCGGAGCAGCGGCAGGCCTGGATCGGCGGCGAGTTCGTGGGCCAGCAGACTGTCCTGGTCCTGGCCGAGCACCAGACTGGCGAGCGTGTCTTCCCACTCGATCGGCGATGGCCCCTGCTCGAGCGCGGCGAACGGCACGGCCGGGGGCCGGGACGGAGTCGGCCAAACGTGTCGGGTGCGGGCGTCCCAGATCTCGCGCAGCCGGTGCAGTTGTGCAGCGATGTGGTTCACTCCGAGCCGCTGGATGTGGTCGGGCAGGATCTCGAACACCAGGGCGGCGACTGCCGGCAGCGCCGGCAGCAGCTCGGCAAGCAGGTCGAAGACCGGGGGCGGCACGTTGCCGGAATGCGCATCGAGCCAGAAGCCGTCGAGTTCGAAACCGCCGGCGACGTGGATCTCGACCACGCGCTCCGCCGGCAAGGACGCGACGAATTCCCGGACCGGCTGGCGACCGTTGCGTTCGTTGGTCCAGGCGTTGTGCAGGTCGAGCAGGATGCCGCAGTCGGCGGTGTCGGCGATCCTGGCAACGAACTCGCCATCGGGCAGTTCATCCTGGCGCTGGCGCAGGTAGTTGGTGCCGGTTTCGATCAGCAGTGGCGCGTCGAGCGCCGCGCGTAGCGTCGTGACGGCCGTGGCGGCGCGGGTGACGCCCGCGTCGCTTTGTCGCGGTGGCAGGAAGAACCCGGCGTGGCTTCGCCCCAGTGGCGTGTCCGCGCGCTGGAACGCGAGATGCTCGCTGCACCATGCCGGCTGCAAGGTCTGGCGCAGGTGTCGAAGCAGCGGCAGTTGCCGTGGATCGAGGTCGCGGGGGCTGCCGATCGGCGTGCCGACGCCGTGCAATAGCTTGCGGTGCGGCAGGCCGCGCAATTCGTCGACGACCGCTTCTGGACACAGCACGCGACCACGCGGGTGCGTCTCCAGGAAGAACGCCTGCGGCTCGATCTCGACGACGTCGATCAGGCCCGGTTCCGCGGTGATCGACTCGAGGCCCGGCCACCAGACGATGCCGATGCCGAGTTCGGGCAGGTGCGGCAGCATGGTGGCCGGTCTGGACAGCGCCTCAGTGCGAGTCGCTCAGCGGATACCGGCGCGACCGGCGACGTCGAGGGTCCTTGGGTCGACGACGAAGTCCAGTTCCTGGATGAAGCGGATGTCGAAGCCGCTGTGGCAACCCGGGCAACCGAGCTTCCTGAGCACGGCTGCGGTCACCTTGGTCATCTTCTTGGCGTCGAACGCGATGGCCTGTGGAACCGAGACTTGGACGGTGCGATTGCTGATGTCGAGCTTGCTTGGCATCGGAGTTCTCCTTGGCATCGGGGCAGGCGGGTCTCTCGAACCCGCCAAAGAGCCAGAACGCGAGAACGCCGGTTCTGCGACATGGGCTGACCGTTTCTTGACATGCTCCGCCGCGGCGCGCCTATCGTCGCAGCGTGGAGCCTCGGCGTCGCTGGAACCTGCTGTCGCTGCTGCCATGGCTTGGCATGGCGGCGACCGGGCTGGTCCTGTTCCAGCTCTGGCGCGGGATCGATCTCGAACGCGGGGTCCGCGAACTGGAGGTCGAACGCTCGCGCACGGTTGCCGAACGGCTGCTGCGGCAGGCGGGCGACAGTCCGGCCGTGTTCTTGCGCGTGCGCGCAGCCGCCCGCTTTGACGTGGTGTCCCGCGAACCGGTGATCGATGCGGGCATCGGCTGGCTGGATCCGGTGCCGGCGTCGCACCGGATCGATGTGGTGGTGCAGGATCGGCTCGATCGGGCGGCGCGCGCCGAGTTCGGCACCGGTGGTGTGGCCGCGGTCGAACAGGAATACGCCGCATTGCTGGCCGGCACACTGCTGCCGTGCGATCGCGTGCATGCGCTGGCGGCGGCGGCGTGGCACGGCAAGCGGGCGGGCGCCGCGACGGCCGGGCCGTGGACCAAGGACTTGCACGCTGCGATTGCGGATCTGACCGGCGCCGACTTTGCGCGCCATGACGTCCAGGCTGCGGCGCTTTCGGCGTTGCGCCTGCAGTCGGACACGACCTGGCCTTCGTGGCTCGAACCGGCCGCGGGCTGGCTGCATGAAGAATCGGTCGCGTCGTTGCCACCGCTCTGGCGCACCGGCCAACGCGGATCCGAACTGCAGCAGCGTGCGGCTGCCGCGGCGTTGCGGCGACAGCATCTGCGCGCTGCGCGCGGCTGGCTGCCGCGGCTGCCCGCAGCCGCCGGTGTGTTCGCGCTGCCGACCGCGGGCGAGTGCCTGTGGTGGTTGCCGGGACGCGACGGGGACCCGGATCGAGCGGCGGTGCTGCCGGTCGCCGAGTTCGTGCGGATCGTGCATGCGGCGGCATTCGCGGGCGACCTGCCGACGTGGCCATGGCTGCTGGCGCCGGAACCGACCTGGTCGTGGCCGGCGAACGTGACGGAACCGACGCCGGTGCCGGGACTGCTGTCACTGCCACTGGCCGCAGACTCGGTGACGAGTGCGCCGCCGCTGCTCGCGGCGGTGACGATCGCGCTGGTGCTTGCGTTCGTGGCGCTGCTGCTGCTCCAGTTCCGGGCTGCGCGGCGCGAAGCCGAAGCGGCCCGGCGGCAGAGCGAGTTCCTGACCACGGTCACTCACGAACTGAAGACGCCGCTGGCGTCGATCCGGTTGCTCGCCGAGATGCTGGCCGAGGGCCGCGCGCGTGGTCGCGAGGTCGATTACTACGCGATGCTGGCGGGCGAGACCGGTCGGCTGGCGATGTTGATCGAGAACGTGCTCGACCTCGGGCGCACCGAGCGCGGCGAACGGCCGCTCGACCTGCGAGTCGTCGACCTGCGCGAGGTGGTTGCCGACTCCGTGGCGCTGTTCGCGCCGCTGGCTGCCCGCGATGGGTTGGTGGTGCAGATGGCGGCCGTCGACGAGCCGATGCCGGTCACCATCGACCGCGGACCGTTCGCGCAGGCGCTGCGCAACGTGCTCGACAATGCACAGAAGTACGCGGCCGCCGGCGGTCGGCTCGACATCACCCATGCGCGGACGAACGCCACGACGACGTTGACGGTGCGCGATTTCGGACCCGGCGTGCCTGCCGACGAGCGCGAACGCATCTTCGGTCGCTTCGTCCGCGGCGAACGGCACCAGAGCGGTGCGATCCCCGGTGTCGGCATCGGTCTGCATCTGGCGCGACTGCTGGTGCAGCGGCATGGTGGCACGCTGGTCTGCCAGGCTCCGGCCGACGGTGGCGCCGGCGCCGAGTTCGTGTTCACGTTGCCCGACAAGTCATGACGTTCCGCATCCTGCTGGTCGAAGACGATCGGACGCTGCGCACGGCGTTGCGCGATGCGCTCACTGGCGAGGCGCACGAGGTCGTGGTCGCCGCCGATGGCCACGAGGCGCGGGCGGCGCTGCGCGGCGGTGTGTTCGATCTGGTGATCCTCGATGTGATGCTGCCGGGGCCCAGTGGCCTGGAACTGCTGCGAGAGCTGCGACAACGCGATACGCGCACGCCGGTGTTGTTGCTGACCGCGCGCGGCGACGAGAGCGACAAGGTGCTCGGGCTCGATCTCGGGGCCGACGACTACGTGCCGAAGCCCTTCTCGCTGCGCGAGCTGCTGGCACGGGTCAAGGCACTGCTGCGCCGGGTCGAACGGCCGCAGGCGGCGGCGGTGCGGCAGTTCCTGCTCGGGGATGCCCGCGTCGACCTCGATGCGTTCCAGCTCGTGCGCGCCGGCACCGTGCATGCGCTGTCGCCGAAGGAGGCGGCAATGCTGGCTTTGCTGCGGCAAGAACTCGGCAAAGCGGTGTCGCGGGCGCGGTTCCTGACCGAGGTCTGGGGCGGCGATCAGTTCGTCGGCGACCGGACGATCGACACGCACGTGCTCAATCTGCGGCAGAAGCTCGAAGCCGATCCGAAGCAGCCGCGGTTCCTGCTGACGGTGCACGGCGTCGGCTATCGGCTCGTGGCGGAAGCATGAACGTCGTCCGCTACTTCGCCGGCCTCGACACGGCGCGAACGGTGCTGTGGTGCTACGCGATCTGGTATCTGGTCCACGTCGCGCTGCGCTTCGATCCGAGTCCGCGGTTGTGGTTCACGTCGCTCGGGTTGTCGGCGATCATCGGCGCGGCGCTGCTGCTGAGTGTGCGCGCGTCGAGTCGCGGCTCCACGGCGCTGTCGCGCTGGCAGGTGTTCCGGCTGTTCCTGATGCCGTTCTGCGTGTCGAGCTTCGCGGCGCTGGTCAAGGATGCCGGCTACGTGCTGATCTTCCCGCCGAGTCTTCTGGAGAACCTCGTCGGCATCGGGGCGATCATGGTGTTCGTGCTGACCGTCCGGGTGCTGCGGCTGCGTCAAGCCAGGTCGCCGTGACGGATCTTGGACGCCGCCGACTCGAGGATCCTGGACCGCAGCAGGCGAGCCTCCCACAGCAGTTGGGGTTCCAGCTCGGTGAGCCGCAGCGTCACGTCCGTCGAACCGTGCCAGACCGCGAGGACGAAGATCCGGTCGCCGACGACCTCCGCGATCAGCAGGTGCTTCTGGATGCCATGGGTGGCCAGTCCGCCGCCGCGGGTCCACGGGCGAAGCAGTCGTGGCTTTGCCGCGATTCGCTGCAGCGCGGCATCGAAGCCGGCGAGGTACCCGGCGGCGGTCCGTTTCCCCCATTGCCGCTGAGAGTAGGCGTGGATTGCCGCAATGTCGTCGAGCGCCCGGCGGGTGACGTGGATCGTTGCCATCAGGCGCGCTTCTTTTTCCGGTGTGCCGAGAGGAGCGCTTCGATGCTGCCTCGGTAGAGAACGGTTCGTCCGTGCAGGACGTCTTCGTAGCCTTCGATGACCGCCCGCCGCAGCGCGGCCGCCTCCTGCCGGTCCTTCTTCTCGCGAATCAAGGCGCGCACGTATTCGCTCGGCGTTGCGAACAGGGTCCCGTCCCCGCAGTTCGCATCCAGGAACGCGCGGAGTTCATCGGTCAGGGACAAGTTCAAGGATCTTGCCATGCGGACCTGCCTTGGTTGGCCATGGAGCGTACCGGTGTGGCGTTTCTTGACAAGAGATGCCACAAGCTCCCCGGTGCGGCAGCGTTATCCTGGCAGGGCATGAGAACGACGCTCGGCCTGCACCCCGGACTCTGGGCGCGCCTCGTGCAGTTGGCAGCCGACGAGGGCAAGACGACGTCCGAACTCGTGGAAGCCGCGATCCGCGACCTCCTGCGGCGGAGACGGCTCGCAAAGCCTCTGTCGCCACTGCCTTCCTTCGACGGCGGGGGTGCTCTGGTCGACGTCGCAGAACGCGACGAGCTGTAACGTCGGAAGGGCATGCAGCTGCGCGGTCTTGACCGTTGCTTGACACCGAACTGACCGGGTCCGGACCGGGAGGTGCCGCCCGAGAGGTCACATGGGCATCATGAGAACGAGCACGATCATCGGGTGGTTCGCGTTGTCGCTGCCGGCGCAGGTCGGCCAGGATCCGTTTGCCGCGGTGCGGCAGGAGCTTGCCGAGGCGGTGGCGGTGGAGGAACAAGAACACGATCTCGGCAAGGCCGAGGGGATGCTGCGGGCGTTGCTGGAGAAGGGCACGCTGTCGGTGCAGGGGAAGGCCTACGCGGCGTTGCGGCTCGGGCTGTTGCTGCAGCGCCTGGGGCGCGGCGAGGAAGCGACTGGCTGGTTGAAGCAGGCGGAAGCGGGTGGAATCCGGGCGGAGGAACTGGCAAAGGCGCGCGGCAACGGCGGGCAGGACCCCGAACGGCTGGCGGCGCTGCGCGACAAGGCGCGGACCCTGGTCCGGGAAGTCCTGGGCCAGGGCCAGGCGGCCTATAGTGACCCGCTGTGGGGCATCGCCCACACCCAGGCGGCCGAGCAGTTGCTGTGGATCGGTGCGGCGGCGGTGCCCGAAGTGATCGCTGCACTCGACGCCGAGTCGGCGAGGTTCGATCGGAACAACTACGGCCGCGCCGGTGCCACCAGCGGTCTGGCCGCGTTCCTGTGGCGGGTCGGCGGCGACGAGGCGGCGGCGTTCTTGACGCGGTGCACGGAGCATGCCGACGCGACGTTCCGTGAAGCCGTCGCCGCCGCCGCGTTTCAAGCCGAGCACGAACAGATGCTGGCGGTCGTGCATCGGTTCTTGCGGGATCCGGATCCGACGGGTCGCGTGGTGTCGGCGCTGCTCGGCACACGGTCGAACCAACGCGGACCCGAGACCATGTTGGAGAACCGGCTGCCACCCGATGCCATCGTCGAGGCCGCGTTGGCGGGGCCGGTTGCCGGACGGCCGCGCTTGCTGATCTGGGCCCGGAACTACCGGGAACTGTCGTCGGCGATGCACGAACGGCTGCTGGTGTTCCTCCGCGAAGCCCTCCGCAGCACCGATCCGGCGCTCGGCCAGGAAGCCCAGAAGACCCTGTTCTCGCCGCTGGTCCGGCGGAGCGTCGCCGGGCTCGAGGTCGTGCTCGCCGAACTGCCCGAGGTGCCGAGCGACAAGGTGGTGCGCTACGAGAACCGCCGGGACGCGTTCACCGATGCGGAGGTGCGGCAACTGGTGCCGGCGCTGCTGCGCTGCGCCGAGCGGCTCGGCAACGCGCGCACGCCCAACGCCCGCCATGAATGGCTGCAGGCGTTCTGCCGGCTCCACGGCGGGCACGTGTTCGACGTGGCGACGGTCCTGCGCCTCGTCGATCTCGGCTACCCGCTGATGGACCAGCTGGAGGGCGACGTGACACCGCAGAACGCGGTCGAGGTGTTCGCGCGCTTCGATCGCGTTGGCGACCAGCCACGCCTGCTGGCGACGCTGCAGGCGGTCGACCTGCCGCCCGACCTGTTCCCGGCGCTGCGGGCCAAGGCCGAGGAAGTGCGGCAAACGGGGCGCTGGCAGGCCAGCGAGTGGCCGATGCACTGGTGGGCCGACACCTTGGTGTGCACCGGACACGTCGAGGCCGCCGATTGGATCCTGGCCGAATGGCAGCGTGTCCCCGGCGACTGGCCCGCGCGCTCGCTGGTGCGACTCGGCCGCCGCAACCAGGACGAACGCGTGCGCGCCGCGATGCGGACCATCGTGGCCAGCCTGCCGATCATGACGACCTCGGGTGGTCCCGCTGGATCTGGCGGCGGCGGTCCGAACCGGTCGGTCTCGGCGAACCGCCAACGCTCCGACCTGATGAAAGCCCTGCTGCGCATGAGCGACGTCCCCGCGCTCGACCTGATCCAGTCGGACTCGCCCCTCGAGGAGCTGGCGTTCGTGGTACAGGGCAAGGCCGAGCCGGGTCATCGCTACACCGACGATCAGGTGATCGCGCTGCTGCGGCGGGTCAGCTCGGCCGGGCCGCGGCTGGCGCAGCAGGTCAAGCCCGACCTGATCCCGGATCGGGTGCTCTGTGAGCTGGGCCGTCTGTCGATCGAGGGCGGCGACCCGGTCGGCCAGACGTGGCTGAAGCACATCACCCGCCGGATCAGCGACCGCGCGCCGGAGAGTCAAGGCCGCGCCGAACTGGTCGCGTTCCTCGACAAGCTGCTGGCGAGCGACAGTGAGGCGCTGCGCCGGCGCGCGCTGTCGAGCCTGGGCAACGACGACGTCGCCCTGTGCCAGCCGGCGATCGAGGCGCGCCTGAACGACTCCGATTCGCAGTGCGCCGCCATCGCCTTCACGATGCTGTGCGCCACCGGAATCGCCCACGGCGACGCCTGGTTGCAGCGCGGGCTGAAGAACCAGCACGCGATCGTCCGTGCTCGGACCATCGAACGGCTCGCGATGGACCTCGGCGAAGCCGCCGAAAAGCACGTGCTGCCGCTCGCCAAGGACGAATCGATGGCGGTCCGCCTCGCCGCCGCGAACTACTTCGGCAGCATCGTCAGCAAGGCCGCGGTGCCCGACCTGATCGCCATGCTGCGCGACGCCGAAGGCGACGTCCGCCAGGCCGCCGCCGACGCGTTGACCAAGATCCGCTTCTTCCACGAACAACAGGCCCATTGGGACCGCGTGCTGAAGGGCCTCGACGCCAGTCCTGCGAGCGCCGCCGAGAAGCTGCTGCTGCAGGCCAAGCCCGGCGCGCCGCGCGAGCAGCGCCTGTTGGCGCTCCGCTCGCTCGGCGTGCTCGGCCGGCCCGAGGCCCTGCCGTTCCTGATCGAATGGTCGCAGGACCACGACGCCGACATCGCCGCCGCTGCCCGCGCCGCGACGCTGCAGATCCTGCAGACCGGCGGTGCTCCCGCCGTCAAGTAGCCCCGGGGACCGGGTCGGGGAAAGCGCTTGACTCGACGGCGAGAGGCATCAAGATGCGCCTCGGCACCTGAGCGAAATCCGGTCGTGTCGGATGACTCCGGCGCGTCTGGCGCTTGCCGACGAAGCCGTAAGTCCTTGAGAATAGCAATCTTGGGAACGGCCCGCCGCGGCTGGCGAATGCGTTCTGGCGCATCTATCGCATCCCTCGGCCACGGCGGTGACGCTGTGACTTCCCGGACTTCGGCATGAATCAGAAGAAAAAGTTCGCCCTCAACGGTGGTGGCTACTGCCTCTTTGCGCCGCGTTTCCCGCGCTTCCTCGACGCGCCGGGTTTCGCCGACGAGGTGCTGGTTCTCAATGTGCCGCTGCCGTCGATGTACTTCCTGGCGTTCCTCGAGAGCGGCGTGCCGCTGACGATGACGTGCAAGCAGATCGCGCACGAGCACGGCAAGGCGATCCTGACGTTCGAGGAACCCGGTGGTTTGAAGGTGGTGGAGCGGCGGTTCATCACCCAGGACGATCGCTGCGTCAGCGAACTCGAATTGCACAACTCGGCGAAGAACGATCGCGAGATCACCGTCGTGATGTGGACGACGACCGATCCCGAAGGCGAGCCGGTGTCGCTCGAAGGCGACAGCTTCCGGATCCGCCGCCTGCTGAAGGTCGGCGATGCTCCCGAGGTGCCGACCGACATCCTGTTCGCCAATCCGGACAGCAAGGGCGCGCGCTGCCTGCAGGGGTTCTTCTGCGAGGGCGGCAGCGATCGGCCTGACTACGAAGAGACGCCGTGGTTCGACCTGGGCGCGTTGCCGACGCCGCGCGCCAAGCGGCCGATGGAGAAGCCGAGTCCCATCCTGCCCGGCTCGCGCGTCTACTGCGGCCTGTTTCGCGCCATTCCGCTGAAGGCCGGCGCCAAGGCAGCGCATCGCTTCGAAGCGCACGTCGTGTTCAAGGGCAAGGGCATCAACTTCCGCGCCCGCCGGCCGGATCCAAAGGACGAGAACGGCTGGCACGGCTACTGGGACAAGGTGCCGAAGTTCCACTGCGACTGGAAGGAACTCGAGCGCGTCGTCCACCACCGCTTCGAACTGCTGGGGCTGCTGCGGGTGCCGCACGGCGCCGGGCAGTTCAGTTCGCCCGGCATCTGCGAAGGCAACGGCCCGTTCCATCAGCCGATCGCGTTCTCGGCGCCGGCGATCATGCGCGAGGCGCGCTGGCTGCAGGATCCGACGCTGGGCCGCGGCTGCCTGAAGCTGTTCTTCGAGAACATCCACCACAACGGCATGGCGCCGGGCCGCGTGCACATGACCGGCCTGTCGGCCAACGATTTCTACCACGCCGACTGGGGTGGCGGGTTCGAGTCGCTGGATGCGATCCACACCGACAAGGCCACCAAGAAGGCCGTGTTGATGGCGATGCAGCGCTACGTCAAGTGGCTCGCCAACAACCGTGACCCGGAAGGCAGCGGGTTGACCGACATCGTCAACCACTTCGAGGCCGGCCAGGAGTTCTCGCGCCGCTACACGGTGATCGACGACAAGGCCGATCGTGGGGTCGAGTTCACCGAGCAGTTCCGGCTGAAGGGCATCGACGTGTCGGTGTTCCGCTACCGGATGGTGAAGTGGCTCTACAAGGTCGCCGAGGAGATCCAGGAGAAGGCGATGGCCAACCGCTTCCAGGCGGAGGCCGAAGTCATCCTCGACACGATCCGCAAGAAGATGTGGGACGAGAAGGCGGGTCTGTTCATGGACCTCGACCCCGACAACCGCCGCAAGACCAACGTCAAGGCGGCGGTCGGCTTCTACCCGCTGGCGACCGACATCCCCAACCAGAAGCAGGTCGAGCGGATGCTCGACACGCTGTCGGATCGCAACGAGTTCTGGACCAGGTATCCGGTGCCGAGCCTGGCGATCAGCGATCCGTACTACGACGCGGCAGGCCGCTGGAAGGGCACGCGCAAGAACAACCCGTGGAACGGCCGGACGGTACCGATCGTCAACTGCCACATCCTCGAAGGGCTGACCTATTGGGCCGAGCGCGGCCAGAAGAAGGCGCAGAAGCTTGCTGGCGAACTGCTGAAGAAGACGGTCACGATGATGGCGGGCGGCGGCGAACACGGCGGCACACCGGGGTCGTTCGAGCACTACCACCCGGAGACGGGGCTCGGCTCGCGTTACCGCGGCGTCCATCTGACCGCCAACGCGTTCCTGCTCGACAACATCTTCCGGATCGCCTGTGGTTTCGCGATCCGCTATGGCGAGGTCCAGGACGACCCGATCATCGAGGCGATGGACTTCAAGCTGCAGGGCATGCCGCTCGGCAACAAGCTGTGGGACGTCGAGCGCAAGAACGGCCGGCTGAAGGTCAGCCAGCAGTAGTCACCGCGGCGGTCGATGTCCGCACGACGACCCGCAGCGGCGGCGCCGGCGGTCCCGTAGGATCGGCGGCGTGATCACCTTCGCCGATGTCTGCACCGCCGCCTCGCGCATCCGCGGTCATGTCCACCGCACACCGGTCCTGACGTCCGCGACGTTCGATCGCGAGCTCGGCGCCCGGACGTTCTGGAAGTGCGAGAACCTGCAGAAATGCGGCGCTTTCAAGGCCCGCGGCGCGATGAACGCCGTGCTGGCGTTGCCGGCCGATGTCGCCAGAGCCGGTGTCGTCACGCACAGTTCGGGCAACCACGGCGCGGCGTTGGCCTACGCGGCGCAGGTGCGCGGCATCCCGTGTGCGGTGGTGATGCCCGACTCGGCCCCGGACGTGAAGGTCCTTGCGGTGCGGCACTACGGCGCCGAGATCGTGTTCTGCAAGATCGCCGAGCGCGAAGCGATGTCGGCCAGGTTGCAGCGCGAACGCGGCGCGACGCTGATCCATCCGTTCGAACATCCGGACGTGATTGCCGGCCAGGGCACCGCGATGCTGGAACTGATCGAGGACACCGGCGATCTCGACGTGCTGATCGCCCCGGTCGGTGGCGGCGGGCTCTGCGCCGGCAGCACGCTCGTCGCGCAGGCGATGCGGCCGCGGGCGGCGATGCTCGGCGCCGAGCCGAAGAACGTCGACGATGCGGCGCGGTCGATGGCCACCGGTGTCCGCCAGCCGCGCGTCGAGGGCACCACCAGTCTGGCGGATGGGCTGTTGACCGGCATCGGCGAACGCGCGTTCGCGATCCTGCTCGCTGGCAAGGTGCGGGTCGTCACCGTCGACGAAGCGGCGATCGTCGCCGCCTGCCGGTTCTTCGCCGAACGGCTGAAGATCGTCGTCGAGCCCAGTGGTGCGACGGTGTTGGCCGCGCTGCGGGCCATTGCCCCCGAACTGCGCGGTCGTCGGATCGGCGCGGTGATCAGCGGCGGCAACACCGACTTCCGCTGGCTGCAATCCTGAACGTCAGCGACCGAGCCGCAGCGACAGCGCGTCACTGACCAGGAACGGCAGCGGCGTCGGCTGCAATGCCTGGACGAATACCGCTGCACCCAGCAACTCGGTTCGCTGCGGGATCGGCAGCAGCCAGTCCGCAAAGCCGCGATCGACCACGCCGATCTCCAGCAGCGATGGTTGCACCACCGCTGCGCAGCCGCTCGGCAGCGCCAGCGCCACCGTTCCCGGGCTCAGGGCAAAGGACCAGAACACCAACGGATGGCCAGTGGCATCGGCGATCCGCACCGTGAACGCAGCATTGCCCAGCACCGGCAGACCGTTGCTCTGGATCCGCCAGTCCGGCGACAGCGAACAGGGGGACGCGAAGGACCGGACGGCGGCAAGATCCTGCACCGCGGGTGCCACGTCGACGGGAAACCCAGGCAGGGCTGCGGAGAGCACGACCACGACGACACGGCCGGGCGTGGCGAAGTCGAGTTCGTAGAGGAGCGGGAAGCTGCCGGTACCGAGCCCGAAAACGCGCCCATCCGACTGGCGGGCGATGGCGTTGACGCCGTCGCGACCGATCCACATCGAGAGATTGACCGGTTGTGGCAGCGGACCGGTGGCGGCTTCCAAGCGGGAGAACGTGCCGTCCGGATGCGAGAGCAACAAGTCCAACGGTTGCGCCGCCAGTTCGACGATGCCATTGCCGTCACGCGGCAGGACGAGTTCGCTGCCGGCAACGATGGTGCGGCCGACCAGATCGACTTGGAAGGTGGCGTACTGATCGCCGCGTGGGTGGTTGCGCAACACCCGCAGTCGGGTTGCGTCCGGAGTAGTCAGGTGCGCCGCGGCCATCCAGGCCGGGCCGGCCGACCAGTTCGCAGAAGCGAACCGATCGCGGCCGATGGTGCCGCCGCCCGACAGGTCACAAGTCGCGGCGAAACCGAGCGAGGCGGCCACCAGCTGCGATGCTCGGCCCGGAAGGTCCGCAACCGCGACTTCGTCAACGAACGTGCGTCCGTGGTAGCGCAGGCGCAGGATCCGGGTGGTCGGCCCGTGGGACTGCGCCAGCAGGATGGCATGGTCGATCGGATCGCGCGTGATCGCGAGTGGTGCATGGCTGGCCGATGGAAACGGCGGCAGCGGCGCGGTGACGCCGGTGACCACGTCGACGGTCCACAGTTCGGTGCGAACCGGCTGCTCCAGCCGGATCGCGATCACCGCGTCGTCGGGGCCTTGCGCCGCAACCGCGGTCAGCAGCAGGCATGTCACGGCGTTGTGCCACATCGTGAACTCGAGGTTGACAGGCTACGATACTGCATGGAATCCTGACCATCCCGACATTGCGCTGCTGTTGTCATGCGGAACTTCCTGAGGTCTTCGGCGGCCGTCCTGCTGGCCGCCATCATCGTGGTGTTGGCGACGCCGCCGGCGCCAAGACTGCTCCATCGGCGGACCGATTGGTACCGCGAAGACGCCGCTGCGGCGCGGCCGATCGCGGTCATCGTCGCCGAACTGCACGGTGCGGCCGACCGGGTCGAACTGACCTTCACCATCGATGCCGAAGGGCCGGGCGTCGACCCCCTGCCGGGGTTGACCAGCGTGGCGGGCGCCAATCTGCGGACCGCCGAGGAGCTCGACCGGTTGTTCGGTGACGGCGCACTGCGGGTCCTCACGCGCAGGCTCGGGGATCGCGCGCAGCATCCCGGGCAGATCGCGATTTCGCGGCGCGGCAAGTTGCCGGCGCACCGGATCGACCCGCGCGGCGCGTTGCGCCTGTTCGAGCAGACCGAAGCCGAATACATGTTGGCTGTCACCGCGACCTCGGGTCCGTTGCCGGTCGGCGAGCACGAGACGTTCGTGTTCGTCAACGAGCTGCCGCGGCTGCGGGTCGTCACCGTCGTCGAACCCGGTGGCGGCCGGATTGCCGCCATCGAGAGCCTCGGTGAGCACGAACTGTTTCCGAGGCGGCCATGAACGTCAACTGGAGCTCAGGACTGGTGATGGTGGTGGGCGTCGCCGCGCTGGCGGGCCAGGAGTTCGCGTTGCCCGCGGACTGGCAACAGCGGGATCTCGAAGGTCGCTGGGTCGCCTATCGTGCGGATCTGGCCGCGCACGTCGGCGACAGTCGGCGCGGGCCCGACTGGGTGCGGGCACTGGCGGCGGCCGCGGACTGGCCGTTCCTCGAATCGATCGCGATCCACGAGGGCTGGGGGCAGGCCGGACCGGCGTTGCAGAAAGCGGATGCGCCCCAGTGGTTTCGAGTCGCGGTGTGGAACCTGAATGCCGCCGACAGCCACAACCTCGATGGCGCCAGGAAGCAGGCGCTGGCGGCCGGCGGTCGCGGCCTGGCGTGGTTCCTGGCGTTTCCGGCCGCGCGCCGGGGCGCCGCCGCGGCGTTGGCGACCGAGCTCGAGGCGCATGCGCCCGGCGACGCGAGCGGTTGGCTGCCGCCGCTCGATGGCCAGGAGCTGATCGTGCAGTTCCTCGATGTCGGTCCGACTCTGCAGGAGTTCGGCGATCGCCAACGGGCCGAGCCCGGCGTTCGCTACGTGCATCAGATCGAACGCGCCTTGCGCGCGGTGCGCATCTGGAACGAGGTCGACCGTGGCCACGTGCACAAGATCCTGGCTCTGACCCGCCGACCCGAGCCGGGCATCCGGACCGCCGCGTTCGATGCGCTGATGCACCTGGCCCCGCCGCTGATCCCATGGCGTGCGCTGCTGGCGGTGGCGACGGCAGAGGGCGACCAGGAATCGCGTCGGCTGGCGCTGATGGCCGCTTCTTCCTCGCGCCAGCCGCAGGTCGTGCTGGCGCTGTTCGACCTCGCCTTCGAGCCGGAGCATCCGGCGCAGGCCACGGCGGTGGCGGGGCTGCAGCGCCTGTACGACCTCGGCACGGTGCAGCTGGTCGAACGCGAACTGGCCGGCAGCCGGCTGACGGAGCCGCAGAAGACCTCGATGCGCGCCACGTTCGGCAATCCGCCGGGCGACGACCGGCCCGGCGCGGTCGCGACCTGGCTGGAGATCCTTGCGGTCGCAGAGGCGACGTCGCACCCACGCGCCGCGTCGATCCGAGCCTGGCTGACGGATGTAACCAGCATGGTTGCTGCCGACGTGCGGCAGCAGCTGCTGCGCAGCGCCGACGAGTGGCGCCGCGAGCTGCCGTTGCGCGGCAGTTATCCGGCCGAAGAGCGCGAACAGGTCGCGCGGCGGATGCGCGGTCACCTCGACCAACTGTTGCCGGCGCGACCAGCCGACGGCAAGCGCTGAAGCGCTACTCGGCGATCGTCACCTTGATCATCTTGACCGGCGTCTTCGGCCGGTCCGCCGCGGCGGTGGGCGTGCTTTCGATCTTGCGCACGATCTCCAGACCCGTGGTCACCTTGCCGAACACCGGGTGTTTGCTGGCTCCGGGCGTGAACCAGTCGAGATAGGAATTGTGCTTGGTGTTGATGAAGAACTGCGCGCCGCCGGAGTTCGGTTGGCCGGTGTTGGCCATCGACAGCGTGCCGATCTCGTTCGACAACTTGTGGGCGGGCGGGTGCTCGTCCTGGATGCGACCGCGCGGCGAGCCGCCGGTGCCGCAGCGCGGGCTGTTCGGATCCTTGCTGTATTCGCAGCCGAACTGGATCATGAAATCGCGGATCACGCGATGAAAGTGCAGGCCGTCGTAGAACCCGGACTTCGCCAGTTCGAGGAAGTTGCCGGCGGTGGTCGGCATCTTGTCGAGGTAGATCTCGGCGGTGAACGTGCCCAGGGAAGTCTCGAAGGTCGCGGTCGGGTTGGCCATGACCCGCGAGCATAGAACGCCGGACCGTTCGTTGACCAGCATGCGGCGCAATCGGACCCGCGCCGCGCGCCCAGGCTCAGGAGGATCAGTCGGCCATGGCGCGCAGCAGATCCATCGCGCTGATGATGCCGACCATCTTGCCGTCCTCCTGAACCAGCAGGCGATGCACCGCCTGGCGGACCATCGTGGCGGCAACGACGCCAAGCGGCGTGTCCGGCTCGACCGCGAGCACCTGCGGCGTCATCACCTGTTCGGCCGTGGCCGCCGGATCGTCGGGCAGGTCGTAGGCCTCGAGTTCGTCCTGGTCGAAGTCCTCGGCATCGAGTTGGTAGAAGCTCGGCCCGCGCCGCCGTTGGCGGCCTTCCTCCGCGTGGTGTTCGATCAGGTCGCGGACCGACAGCACGCCGAGCACGCAGCCCTCCTCGTCGACGACTGGCACACCGCTGATCTTGTTGTCGGCGAGCACGCGTTCGACCTCGGTCAGGGTCGCGTCGACCGGCACGGTGACGACACGCCGGACCATCACATCGCCGGCTGTGCGTTCGGCGAAGGACCGGCGGGGTGGCCGGGTCGCCTTCGCCGGAGGCGCGCTGACCTGGTTTCGCTTGCGGCGGGTCTTGGTCGTGGCCGCGGCCTTGGCAGTGGCCCTGGTCGAACGTCGGGTGCTCTTCATTGGCGCCTCCAGCGAACGAAAGGCCGCACGGCGCGCGTATTTCGCCGACCGCTCCGGGGTGGCCCTGGTGCGCATGGCGTCGCCGGGCCGCTTGGCCCAGAACATCCCGAGAACATGAGCATCGTCGTCGCCACGGACTTCTCGCCCGCGACTGCCGCGATGGGTGCCAAAGCCGCGCGCTGGGCTTCGCGTCTTGGTCAGGAGCTGGTGCTGCTGCACGTCGTACACGACCCACTGCTGGCGCCGGCGTTGACCGGTAACGTCCACGCCGACGTCGAAGAGGCGCAGCGGCGGTTGCGGACGCTGGCGACCGGGTTGCCACCCGGGACGATGAGCGCGGTCGAGGTGCAGGCCGCGGACGATGTCGCGGAGGCGATCCTGGCGCGGGTACGGCGGCCGGAGGTGCGGTTCCTGTTCCTGTGCAGCAGCAGCAAGTCGATGCTCGACCGGTTGCGGCTGGGCTCGATTGCGGCGAAGGTCGTGCGCGCGGCGCCGGTTCCGGTCGTCTGCTGTCCACCATCCTGAAGTTGCGGAGAACCATGGGCCCGATCCTGCTGACTACCGATCTCTCCGAGGAATCCAAACGCGCCTTCGCGCCGACGGTCGCGCTGGCGCGCGCACTCGGCCTGCAGGTCACGCTGTTGGTCGTCATCGAGAACCTGCCGTTCGAACCGGTGGCCGGCGGGTTGATCGCCGCCTATCCGGACCGGGCGCAGCTGCGCGCCGACTACGAGGCCGAACTGCAGCGCCAGGCGGCGGCGCTCGGCAAGGATGTCTGCACCAAGGTCGTGGTGGCGGATGCGGCCGACGTCGCCTCGGCGATCTGCACGCATGCGGAGCGCGAGCAGGCCGGCTACATCGCGATGGCGACGCATGGTCGTTCGGGTCTGCGCCGATTGCTGCTCGGGTCGGTCGCGGAGAACGTGCTGCGCCGGGCCCATGTGCCGGTGATCGTGTTCCCGCCCCCGATGGCCGGCTGAAACGGAACGGCTGACAGACAGCCAGGCGCTGCTACCTGATGACCGGGCTGGCGTCCGCCCCGACGCCGCTGCACGCTCACGGCAGCCATGCGCGACCACCGTTCCGTCCCGCCACAACGGTGGGTCCTGTCGATGTTGACGACCGCAATGCTGGTGGTCGCCTGTTCGTCGCCGCGCGGCACCGAACCGCCAGTTCGCGAGATCTATCGGACGGCGGCACAGCGGCAGACGCGCAACCCGGTGGTCGTGATCCACGGCATCCTCGGTTCGCGGCTCGAACAGCGCTCTACCGGCAAGACGGTCTGGGGCGCGTTCACGTCCGACGCGATCGATCCGGAAACCGCCGATGGCGCGCGGGCGCTTGGCCTGCCGATGGCACCGGCGGACGGGCCGCGGCCGTACGACCCGACGGCCGCCGATGTGTTCGCCTCCGGTCCGCTGCGCGCGATCCAGCTCGGCCTGCTGTTCACGGTGATCAACGTGCAGGTCTACGCCGACATCCTGCGCTCGCTCGGGGTCGGTGGCTACCGCGATCCGGTGCTGGTCGATCCCGGGACTCCGGCGTACGCGCAGGACCACTACACCTGCTACACGTTCTTCTACGACTGGCGGCGCGACAACATCGAGAACGCGGCCCTGTTCGGCCGCTATCTGCGCGACCTGCGCGTCGACATCGAGCGGCGGGCCCGGAGGCGGCTCGAGTTCCTGCGCACGCGGCCCGATGCGACCAGTGCCACCGAAGCGGGTGAACTGGCGCAGTGGCTGGCCGACGGGTTCCGCTTCGACATCGTCGCGCATTCGATGGGTGGGCTGATCGCGCGCTGGTTCCTGCAGTTTGGCGATGCCGATCTGCCGTCCGATGGCTCGGTGCCGCCGGTGACGTGGGCCGGGGCACGCGAGATCGATCGCCTGATCCTGGTCGGCACGCCCAATCTGGGTGCGATGGAATCGCTGCAGACGCTGACGCAGGGCTTCGCGCCGGGGCTGTTCCTGCCCGAATACCACCACGGGCTGCTCGGCTCGCTGCCGTCGATCTACCAGTTGTTGCCGCGCAATGGCCAGGGCCTGCTGCGCGATGAACGTGGGGCTCCGGCCGATGTCGATCTGTACGACGTCGCGACGTGGGACCAGAACGGTTGGGGCCTGCTCGATCCCGCGGCCGCACGCTACCTCGAGTGGTTGCAGCCCGACGAACACGACCCGGCGCGCCGGCGACAGCAGGCCCGAGCCCGCCTGGCGTGGTGTCTGCAGCGCGCTCGTGGCTTCCATGCCGCTCTCGATCAGCAGCCGCCGTCGGCGCCGCCGACCGAGATCCGGTTGTTCGCCGCCGACACGATCCCGACGCTGGCGCGCGCCCGACTGGTGCCGGCGGACGGTGGCCGGCGTCGCCTGCTGTTCGACGGTGATGGCACGCGGGAACCCGGCGATGGCACCGTGCCGCGGTTTTCGACGATCGCCGATCGGCGTGTCGGGCAGGCCGGTGGCGGCTGGCTCGATAGTCCGGTGCCGTGGTCGTCGGTGACGTTCCTCAGCGACGACCACATCGGGCTCACCAAGAACCCGCTGTTCACCAACAACCTGCTGTTCTTCCTGCTCGAGCAGCGGCCGCCGCGGCGCGGGTGAAGGATCGCGCGGCTACTTCAGCGGATAGCCAACATCCATCGCCGGCAGTGGCCGCGATCGGCGGTCGCCATCGCCCTGCAGGTACGAATCGAACCACTGCAGCGTGCGCAACGCGTAGTCGTACTGATAGACGTTCGTCCGGTTGCCGTGGCCCTCGCCGGGGTACTGCACGTAGCGGACCGGTGTCGTCGTCGCCGACTTGACGGCGCGATACAGCATGAACGGCTGGCTCGGGTGCACCCGCGGATCGGCAGTGCCGCCGAGCAGCAGCAGGGGTGTCCGGCAGTCCTGCGCCCACGTCAGCGGGCTGCGGTCGGCCAGGAAGCCCGGCTGTTCCCATGGCCACTTCTCCTGGTAGTGCACGAGGTAGAACTCCCACGGGATGTCGCTGGTCAGCCACTTGGTCGGGATGTGCACGAACGGCACGAACGAGACCGCGGCGGCGAAGTGACGCGAATGGCGCGTGGCAGCCCACGCCGCCGCGTAGCCACCATAACTGCCGCCGCCGATGCCGACGCGGTCGCGGTCGATCAGGCCCTGCGCCGCGAAGTGTTCGATCGCGTCGAGGTGGTCCTCGAACTCACGCCCCATCGGATCGCCGTGATCGAGTTTGCAGAACTCGACGCCCTGGCCGGTCGACGCCCGGTAGTTGGGATACCAGGACACATAGCCGCGCGCGGCCAGCAACTGACCCCAGTTGGAGTAGCTGGTCAGCCAGCCATTGCTGAAATGCGCTTCCGGGCCGCCGTGCACGACGATCACGAACGGATGGCGGCGGCCGGCCCGCCAGCCCAGCGGTTTGATCAACACCCCTTCGATCGGCAGACCATCGCGCGCGCCGATCACCTCGACCGATTGTTCGCCCAGCGCGACCTCGGCGAGCCAAGGGTTGCTGTCGGTCAGCCGGATCGGGTGTCGTGGTGCCTTGCGATTGGCAACGAACACCTCGTTGCCGTGGTCTGGTCGCGAACCCACCGCGACGATCACCTCGGCGTTCTGGGTGAACGACGTGATCGCCAGCCGGCCATCGCCGAACAGGTTGGCCGCGGGTTCGTCGTTCCGTTGCGGTGACAACGACTCGATCGCGGTGCGGGTGCCGTGACTGACCAGCGCCGTGATGGTCAAGTCGTCGGTCCATTCCAGATCCTGCACCATGCCGAGCAGCATCGGCGTCGCCGAATGGGCGCGACCGGTGGACGCCTCGGCGATCCACAGCATGCCGGCGTGCGGATCGTTGCGATCCTCGGCGGAGATGAAGGCGACGCGGCGGCCGTCCGGCGACCAGGTGAAGGCGCCGAGCTTGCCCGGGTTGTCGGCCAGCGGCGCGGTCGTACCGGCGGTCAGGTCGACCAGCCACAGCCGCTGGAACATGTAGCTGTCGTCGACCAGATTGCGCGGCGCCGACGCGATCGCGATGCGGTTGCCATCGGGTGCCCATTCGAAATCGAAGACGGTCCGGCCTTCGGTGACCTTGCGCAGCCGGCCCTCGGGCAGCGCCGGATCCTCCTCCCAGACCCACAGGCTCAGATGGCGCCAGTCCTCGTCGACGACGATCTGCTGGAACCCGGCCTTCTGCGCGGCTGCGCGCGTCGACGCGACCGGATCCAGCGACGTGAACGCGAACGCCTTGCCGTCGGCGCGCCACTTCGCCAGCGCGATCGCGGGTGTCGTCGCCACGCGACTTGGTTCGCCCTGGCCATCGATCGCGATCGCCAGCATCTGGGCGCGGCCGTCGATCGGACGAGTGAACGTCACGTGGCGGCTGCCGGGGCGGATCGCCAGGTTGCCGGGCGTCTCCTTGCCCACCAGCAGGGGTTGCACGCGCACTTCGGCACGCAGCGCGGCGGCGAGGTCCGGACAGACGAAGACGTGCAGCCACGGCCCGCCCGGTCCATCGGCGATCGGGCGCGGCACGACCGTCGACCAGACGACGCAATTGGCGCCCAGGTGCACGCTGCGAACGTGTTGCAGTTGCATCGCCTGTTCCACCGTCATCGGCAGAGCTGGACGTGGCGTTGCTTCTGGTGCCGACGCCTGAGCCAGCAGCGGGTGGACGACGAGGAACAGACCAAGGAACGTCGGGCGAAGCATGGGTGCGCGGACCATACCCACGCCTCCCGGGATGCCGACGGTGACCTGCCGCGTGTGCAGCATCGTTGCATTCGTGTCGTTGGCGAAGGTCGAGTGTTGGCCCTCGTGTTCCGGTCCGGCGTGGTTGCACCAGCGGATCCGCCGGGTATTCGTCCAAGCTCGATGTCCCGTCCGCCGTTGGTCCAGGCCGAACTCGAACGGCGGATCGTCGCCCGTCTGCTCGGCGAACGCGTCGACCCGACCTACCTGCGCTTCGTGTTGCAGCACCTCGACGATCCGGACGATACCTGGCGATTCTGCTGCGCCAGTTCGTGTGATCCGTGCGTGCGTCGGCTGGCGCGCGTGGTCGACGCCGTACGGCGTGAATTGGCGGAGATCGAACGTCCGCCGGCGTGATCACCGGCCGACGACGTGCCGGTCCGCGGGCGCGGTCTCGTGCATCGGCGACTCGTGGGTGACATGATGGTGGCAACCCCTACCTGCCACGCACATGACCATCCGCGTCGTTGCCCGTGCCGTCGCCCGCCCGGAGACCCGCGTCGCCCTGCAGGCGGCGTTGACCGCGATGCTCGAGCCGACCCGTCGGGAAGCGGGATGCGTGCGCTATGAACTGACGGTCAGTACGACCGACCCTGATGAATTCGTGATGCTCGAAGAATGGCGCAGCGAGGCCGACGTGGCGCGCCACCTGCAGACACCACACGTGGCCGAACTGCTGGCCAAGGCACCGGCGTTGGTGGCCGCACCGCCGGACATCCGTTCGTACCGCGTGCTCGGCTGACAGCTAGCCCGATCGCCGCTTCGCGCGGGCTCGGGCCGGTTTCGCCGGGGCGGCCGGCTTGCCGCCGCTGATCGCCGCCAGCATCTGCAATCGCTCACGCAATGCGTCGTCGTCGTCGAGCGAGAAGCTGTGGCCGTGCCCCAGCTCGTCGCGCAGGAACGCACCCAGTTCGTCGGCCAGCTTGGCGAGTTGCTTCGCCGCCGCGCGGCTCGGCGCCTGGAAGCAGCGCGTGACGACGATCCGGGCATCGGGGTCGTACTCCCAGAAGCCGACGACGCCGCCATCGGCCAGGACCGACCGGAAGGCCAGGTGCGCGGCGGTGCCGAGCGGTTGCGGCCGCTGGTTGCCCCACGACGGCACCGACAGACCGTGGAAGGCCTCGTCGACGAAGCTGTGCGGGCCGCCGGCGAGGTGCGGCAGGTTGTCTTCGAACGGCAGCAGGGCAACGGCTTCGTCGGCGCGCTCAGCGTCGGCGAGCAGGGCTTCGATCCCCGCGGTGGCGAACGCCGGCTCGTCGGCGCCCGCGATCGCGACCGGCACCAGTTCGACCTTTGCCGCCGCCGCCTTGGCGTCGCGCAGCGGGATGCCGGCCCAGGCCGAGAATGCGCGCAGTGTCCCGACTCCGGCATTGGCGGCAAAACGCTGCAGCAACCGTGCATGCAGATCGATCGGGTCGTCGGGCAACCGGGCCTTGGTGAACGGGTTCCTGGCAGTGACGCGCCACAGATAGCGTTCGGTATCGAGTCGACCGTCTGGCAGCGTGCGTTCGATCTGGCCGGCGAACTCGAGCCGACGCAGCGTCGGCGGCAACGGCGAACTGACGCCGACCTTCTTGCCGCGGTCGCCGAGGCTCCGGATCGAACCCTCCGGCAGTGCGCGGCGGAGCACATCGGTGGTCGCCGGTCCGGTCCTGGTCAGCGCCGCGAGCACGGCGTCACCGAGCCGTTCGAGCTCGCCCGGACGGATGCCGGCTTTGTCGGCATCGCGCCGATCGCGATCGCGACTGAGATGTTCGGCGACCCGAAGGCACAGCGGCGCATTGGCGGCGGGCACCAGGTAGATGCAACCGCGCACCGCCGGGACGACCTGCAGTTCGCGCGCGGCCACGGCGGCATCGAGTTGCGCGCGGGTGGTTCCGGGGACGCGCGAACGGGCGGCGACATAGACGTCACTGCCGCCGAGCGTGCGGACGAAACCGGTGGCAGCGAGCGTCGTGACCAGTTCGGCATGCGCGGCCGGTGGCAATCCCTGCGCGAGAATACGGACCGAGCGGACCTGGGCGGGCGTCAGGGTCAGGGGCGACGACATGTCGGCACCGTAGCACCGCGGGCCGCGCGCGTCGCTCAGGCGCGGGCCGTCGTGGTGACGGCCTGGCCCAGCAGCGGCAGCACCACTTCGATGCGGCTACCGTGCGGCTGCAGGCGCTTGACGCGGACGGTACCGCCGCGTTGCTGCGCCAGGGCGTGGACGGACGGCAAACCCATGCCACTGCCCTGACCCGGCGGCTTGGTCGTGAAGAACGGCTCGAACACGTGCTGTTCGGCATCGGCGGTGAAACCGCAGCCATTGTCTTCGACGACCAGCAGGGCCGCCGGACGGCGATCATCGGCTGCCGGCGACAACCGCACGGTGACGACGCCGGAACACTGCTCGGCCAGGGCGTCGCGCGCGTTGCTGATCAGGTTGGTCAGGATTTCGCCGAGTTGCCCTGGTTCGAGATCCACCCACAGGGGTTCCGCAAAGCGGATCAACTGCAGCTCGTGCTCGTCCCCGAGCAGCTTCGCCAGCATCGGCGCCTGGGCGGCGACGGCGTCGTTGAGTTCGAGTGGATGCGGTGGCATCGCCGCGCGGCGGCCCAGCGTCAGCAGTTCGCGGATCTGGCGTTTGGCCTGCCCCAGTTCGTGGTCCAGTTGGGCCAGGTGTTCGTGCGCGTTCGGGGTCGCCGCGTCGGCGCGCAACAGGTCGGTCAACAGTGAAATCACGGTCAGCCGGTTGTGGAAGTCGTGCGCCAACTGGCTGGCGAACCGACCCAGCGCCTCGGCGCGGTGCGCGCGCTGCAGATGATCTTCGACTTCGCGCCGATCGCGGGTCTCGAGGCCGCGCGCCAGCAGCGAGGCGATGTTGGCGGCCGCACATTGTTCCAACA
The DNA here is from genome assembly GCA_016713175.1 of Planctomycetota bacterium. Lineage (GTDB taxonomy): Bacteria > Planctomycetota > UBA1135 > UBA1135 > UBA2386 > JADJPQ01. Next base: position 87,322 of record JADJPQ010000009.1, on the reverse strand, counting down.
GGGTCCAGGTTCTTTGCGGGCCGGTGTGCTCGAGGCACAGCACGCCGGCGACCTTGCCGCTGCGGCGGATCGGCGAGTCGAGCATCGAGCTGATGCCGAGCGGAATCAGGTAGTCCGCGGCGTACTCGCTGGTGCGCGGATCGCGCTGGGCATCGGCGGCGGCCAACGCCAACGATTGCTCCAACGTGCGCAGATAACGCGGGTGGCCGGACAACTGCTCGCCGGTCGTGAACGTTCGCAGACTGCGGCGGTACAGCGCGAGGCTGACCAGCCGTTGCCGATCTTCCGAGAACTCCCAGACCGACACCCGTTCGACCTGCAGCAGTTCGGCGGCCTGCTGCAGCACCTGCCGCAACGATGCTTCGAACTCCCAGAAGTCGAGGCGCGCGAGACGGACCAGCACGTCCTGCTGATGCACGAGCTGATCGAGCATGCCGCGGCGTGCGGCTTCGTCCTGACTGCGCAGCGGGGAGCCGGCGAGTGCGGCACGGATCGCCCGGCCGGTCTGAGCGGTGGAGTCTTCCACGTGCCACTCACCCGAACGTCCCCAACGGAACACGACCGGGATTTCGGGTCGTTGCCGCTGCGCGTCGGCGACCACTTCGTTGGCATCGGGCCACGGCAGCGGCAGGTCGACGACGATCAGGTCCGGCCGATCGGCCAGGGCGGTGATCAGCGCCTTCGGTCCGTCGACGTGAAGCAGCGTCACCGGCAGACCGTCGGCGACCAGTTGCTCACCCAGCAGGCGGGTGTCGTCCGGATTCTCAGTCAGATGCAGGGCCAGCCGCATGGAGGTCATGGCGCACAGCACTCCCAGGCAAGAGTGTTCCGAGGATAGCGTGGTCCGCCAGGATTGTCGTGACCCGCGACCGGGCGACGATGCCATCGCGCGGGTGGAACAAATGGGACAGACTCGGGCGGGATGCCAGCGTTTGGCTATCGCTATCTGCGCCCTCGCAGAAATGCCCGAAATGTCGTCGACCACCAGTCCGACCACCAGCCGATAGCGCCAATGTCCGGACCCGGCAGGGAGTTGCGAACGCCGCGGGCGCCGACGCGCCCGGACCGTTCATTGGCCGCTGCCGACCAGCGCCTCGATGGCGGCGCGTTCCTTCGGCACGGATGCGGTCAGCACTTCGGCGCCGCTTGGCGTGCAGTGCACATCGTCCTCGATGCGGACACCGCCGAAACCGCGCTTGCTGTTCATGGTCAGGAACGCCTCGGCCCGGGTGAAATCGACCTGGCCCTTGAACTGCCGGCGGAACTCCGGGTTGCGCAGGATTGCCGGGACGAAGTAGATGCCTGGTTCGATCGTGAAGCACATGCCCGGCGCCAGGTCGCGGTCGAGTCGCAACCAGCGCGTGCCGAACTGCTGGCTGCGCGTGCGACCGGGCGCATAGCCGACCTGGTCGCCGAATTGTTCCATGTCGTGGACGTCGAGCCCGAGCAGGTGGCCGACGCCGTGCGGGAAGAACATCGCATGGGCTCCGGCCTCGACCAGCGCATCCGGATTGCCGCGCAGCAACTTCAGTTGCACCAGACCTTCGGTCAGCACGCGGGCTGCCAGCATGTGGATGTCGCGGTAGCGCACGCCCGGCCGGACGGCATCGATCGCCGCCTTCTCGGCGGCCAGCACGATGTCGTAGACGTCGGCGGCTTCCGGCGAGAACCGGCCGTTGACCGGCCAGGTGCGGGTCACGTCGGCGCAGTAGCCCGCGTGGTTCTCGGCGCCGGCGTCGAGCAGCACCAGATCGGTCTCGAGCATCAGGTTGTGATGCGCGTGGTTGTGCAGCACTTCACCGCGCACCGACAGGATCGTGTTGTAAGCCGGCACACAGCCTTGTCGCGCGAACGTGCCCTCGACATGGCCGACCAGTTCCTGTTCGAGCATCCCGGGGCGGGTCATGGCCATCGCCCGGACATGCGCCTTGGCGGTCACGGCCGCGCAGGCGCGCATCTCCGCCAGTTCGCTGCTGTTCTTGAAGTCGCGGAGTCGCGCGATCGCGGCGACCAGGGACTTGTCGGCGACCCGGTCGGCCTTGGTGAAATCCAGATCCTCGCCGGTCAGCGCGAGGGCCTCGGCGGTCGCGCGCGGGTCGGCGATCGCGACGGTGCGGACGCGCCGCTTGCCGACCTTCTTGCGAATCACGGCGGCCAGGTCGGTGCGCTTCTGCACGCTGTCGACCCCCAGGCCCTTCTTCATCTCGTCGAAGCCGGGCACCGGGCCATGCCACAGCGCGTCCTCCGCCGTCCGTTCGTCCAGGAACAGCGTCACCGACTGGTCTCTTGGATCGAACAGGGCCGCCGCGTTCGGCTCGGGCTGCGGGAAGAACAGCAGGAAGTTGCTGTCGGCGCGGAACGGGCACCAGTTCGCCGGGTAGTTGCGCGAGATCCAGGAGCCGGCCATCAGCAGGACCGGCGTGTCGATCGCATCGAGGAGCTGCTGGCGGCGGAGCTGGTGGTTGGTCGTGGCTGGCATGGGTTTCGGCAGGGTCGTTGCGGTTGCCAACAGTAGCCCTGTTGCGTCGCGGCGCACGACCGTAGTTCGGCCTCAGGGTCCCTGACCCCGGACGCGCGCGTCCGATCCGGGATCTTTGCACGTCGACCGTACTGGCTGGGAGTATGGCCCCGGCCGTACCGTTGTGCGCCGCCTTGCACGGCTGTCTCACCGTGCCGCGAAGCCCCCGTATGAACTCGAAGTCGCTGCTCGTCGTCGCCCTCGTCGCGGTGTTCGGATTCGGTCTCTGGCTTGCCTTGGCCGGCGGCGGCGATGTCGCCCCGGACACGCCGGCGGCGGGCGACGTCGCGACGACGGCCGGCTCGGTTCCGGCGGCCAACGCCGCGACCGCCGATCACTCCGGTCCGGCGCCGAGCCAGCCGCCAGCCAGTGAAGCGACCACCAATGAGCGTTCGGTGGCGCCGACTTCGGCGCCGGCGGATGCCCGTGAGATCACGGTGCGCGGACGTCTGGTCGATCGCCATGGGGTGCCACGTGCCGACGCAGAGGTCCGGCTGTTGACCTGGCTGGCGGAGCGCGGCGGCGAACTGCTGGAGGGGGTGCCACCGGCACCGCTCGACGACGAGCGCTTCGCCAACGCGCCGAAGAAGAAGACCGGTACCGATGGCCAGTTCGAGTTCACGGTCGGCAAGGACCGGGCAGGTCGGGTTTCCTTGACCCAGTCGGATCTGGTCTTCGCCGGCGCCGACCCGGCGTTCTCGGGTCGGCGCGGCAATGCCGATCTCGGCGACATCAAGACGCTGCGTTCGTCATCGGTGGCCGGCGTCGTGCGCGGGCCGAGCGGCCAGCCGCTGGCCGATGTCGTCGTCGCCGCGAGCTTCGGTGGGTTGTTCCTGGGTCGCAGCCAGATGCGCACCGATGGCGACGGTCGCTTCAAGCTCGACGGTCTGCGCGCCGGCACGACCCATCTGCGAACGGCCTCGGCGAAGTTCCAGCCGGTGCTGCGCGAAGTCGAGATCGGCGAGGAAGAGGACAAGACCGGCGTGGACCTGATGCTCGCCGAAGGTGCGGCGATCGCCGGCCAGGTCGTCGATGACCGCGGGATCGGTGTTGCGGGACTGAAGGTCGGCGCCAAGCGGCGGTTCGAGCGTGCTGGCGTCACCACCGAGCAATTCACGCCCGACGAAGCGACCGAGACCGATGCCCAGGGTTTCTTCGTGCTGTCGGGCCTGCAGGGTGAACGCGCAAGCGTGCGCGCCTGGGGCGCGGGGCACACTCCGGCGGTCGAACGCAACGTCGCGGTCGGCACCGGCAACCTGCTGCTGCGGGTCGAACGGCACGGCAGCATCGCTGGCGTGCTGACCGGCGTCGACGGCAAGCCGATCGCTGGCAGTCGCGTGCGGGCGACGACGCGGCCGACCGGCGGTCGCGACGAAACGGAGATCGTCATCGATGCGCACGACGACCTCGACATGCCGCTGCCCGGGCGTGGGCCGCAGGCCAGGACCGAGGCCGATGGCACGTTCCTGATCGAAGGCGTGGCGCCCGGCAACATCGTGGTCTCCGCGCGCGGCAGTTCGCATCGGCCGGTCGAGCGGACCGGAGTCGTCGTCACGCCGGCGCAGGTCACCAGCGGCATCGCGTTGACGGCGGATCTCGGCGCCACGGCGCGCGTGCAGGTCGTCGATGACGCCGGCAAGCCGGTGGCCGATGCGCGCGTCGAGATCCGGCAGCAGCAGCAGCCGGACCACCCGGAAGGCGGCATGAACTTCCGTGCGCGCTCGCTGGCCATCGAAGACGAAGGCGATGGTCCCAGGCTTCTCGATGGCCCACCGGTGTTCGGCAAGGGCACGACCAACGCCGACGGCATCGTCGAGATCGGTGGTCTGCCGGCCGGCGGCGCGACGGTCGAGGCAACCCACGAGACGATGGCCGAGGCGCGGCCGCTCGACATCGTGCTGCCGCGCGCCGGCGTCACCGAGGCCAGTGTCGCGTTGCGGCGTCCGGGCTTTGCCGAACTGACGATCACGGCACCCGCTGGTGCCGCAGTGGCGGGGACGCGCTGGGTCGTGCACGGTCCGATCGGCGTCGGCGAGGCCGAACGCGATCGGCCGGGTTCCGCGCCGGCCGAAGGCATCATCCGCGTCGGGCCGTTGCCGGCAGGTGACTATTGGGCCGAGCTGCGCATGGAGCCGAAGCCCCGTTCCTTCGGTGGCGGGATGGCATTCACCACCGGCGAAGCCCGCGGCCTGCAGCAGACCCGCCAGCGATTCCAGGTTCCGGCCGGCGAGACCGTGGCGGTGGCGTTGCGGAAGCCGGTGCTGACGCGCGTGCATGGTGTCGTGCTCGGCCCCGATGGGCCGGCCAGCGGCATCGTCGTCGAACTCGAGCGGCAGGCGCCCCCAGGTGCCGAGCCGGGTGGCGACCTGCCTGACCCGTTCGGCGGGCCGACCACCAGGACCGGTGCCGATGGCACGTTCGAGATGCTCGAAGTCGAGGCCGGGAGTTATCGCCTGCGCTGGGGCAAGCCAGATCAGATCGTCAAGGCGAGCGAGCCGATCGACGTGATGCCGGATCAGGCCGAGCTGCGCCGCGAATTGCAGTTGCGCACCGGCAAGTTGCGCGTGCAGGCGTGGAGTCTGGCAGAGAGTGACAGCATCGAGGGCGCCGAGGTCCGTCTGACCGAGGGCAGTGGCGCCGGCAACGCGCCGCGGCGCGCCGAGCGGCGCGTGATGATGGTCAGCATGACGATGAACAACGATGGCGGCGAGTCGACCACGATGACGATGGGCGACCAGCGCGCCAAGACCGACGCCAACGGGGTTGCCGAGATCGCCGATGTGCCGCCGGGGACCTACACCGTTCGCATCACGCACGACAAGCACGTCGCCAAGGAGCTGGTAGCGCAGGTCATCGTCGAAGGCCAGACCACGGATGCCGGTCGCGTCGAGATGGTCGCGGCCGGGCGGCTGCGCGCCCGTGTGCTCGGGCCGGATGGCAAGCCGGCGGGCATGGGCATGGTGTTCTGCCAGAGGGCCGGGACCAGTGGCGAGCCGCAGCGCGAACCGGCGATGAGCGGGCAGGCGACGTTCAACGGTCTCGAGCCCGGCCGCTACCTGGTCAAGGCGCAGGAACTGATGATCGGCCCGGGTGCGGGGGCCCCGAAGTTCGGCCCCGAAGTCGAAGTCGAGGTGACGGCCGGCCGGTCGCCGGCGACGGTCGAGGTGTCGCTGCCCGCGAAGTGACCGCGATCACCGGGCATCGTGCCGATGTGCGGGCAGCGCCTCGGCTTGGGCCTGGTGCAGCGCCGCCTTGAACTTCTCGACGTCGTCGCCGATCCGCGTCCGCGAACAGGTCGGTCTTGATCTCGACTTGAACGACGGTGGCTCTCGCGTCGTAACCTGACGTACCGCCGTGGCCCGCCGCGTCCGCGCTGCTGCTGCCGTTCCCCTGGGTCGTTGCCGCCGTTCCAGGCAGGGCTGTCACGGTGCGGTCGCGTCACCGCGGTCGGCTGGTTCCTTGTGCCCGACCTCGCTTTGCGCCAGGTCGCGCTCCTGGCGGGCGCGCAGGATCTCGACTGCCGAACTCCAGCGGCCGACGGGTTTCGATCCGCCCGGTGCTTCGGGTCGGCGCGCGGGCGAGAGCGCCTGCAGCAGACGCTTCAGTAGCGCGGCGCGTTTGGCGTGGCGGCGCTCGCCCAGCAGCGCCAGCAGCAGTACGGCGGATTCGCTGTCCGGGCCCTGACGATGCCGATATCGGGGAGGTGGTTGCATTGGGCTGCACCGCGGGGAGACGGAGCCGACGTCGTGAAGGTCGCTCGGCTTCTGAAACAGCTCACGGCGTGGAAAAGAGGCCGGCGGCACGGGCAACTGCAATCAGGGTGACTTCTACAATCCCTGATTCCGGCAGCGCCCGCGCCTCCGGCCCAACAATTCAGTCCAGCTACAGTGACAGTGCCCTAATCGACGCGCTGGATGACGGTGACGACGCCGTCGGCCAGCGTGACGCTGACCCGATCGCCCGAGGCGAACGCGGCGAGAGTCGTGGGATTGCCCTTCCGGTCGCGCAGCTTGACCTTGTTCGCCTCGGCGGTGTGTTCGGACTCACCGCACCGCACCACGATCTGGTCCTTGTCCGCGATGATCCTGACGACCTTGCCGTCGGTCGGATTCGCGACCAGGAATCGATCGCTCGCGAGCTTCTGGAGGGTGGTGATCTGGCTTCCGGTCATGGTGGCCATGACCTTGTCCTCGGCGGCGAAGTCCGCGAGCTTGGCCGCCTTGCCCTCGCTGTCGAGCAGCGTGACCTTGGTGGCGTCGAGCTTGTACTCGGCCTCGCCGAGCTTCACCACGATCTGCTGGTGCTCGGTGTCGACGCTGACGACGCTGGCCCGCTGCGCCGTTGCCGCAGCCGTCGCCAGCACGAGCCCTGCCATGGTCAGGAAGATGTTTCGGAACATTGCTGTACCTCGGGTTTGCCAGGCCCGACCCCGGGGTGGGTCGGGTCATCCAGACCAAGAAGACCACGGAAGGACCGCGCCCGTTATCGAGGTCTCTGCCCATGTGGACGCGCTCGACGCCAGCGGCCGGGTCGGCGGCACGCCTTTCTGCCGGCACCGGCGAAATCCTGTTAACGCAATGCGGACCGGGTCGGGCGGGCGGAACGAGCGGCTACGGCATCACCAGCCGCACGGCGTTGGACACCACGAACGGATTGATGCTGGCCGTGTCGAGGATCACCCATTGGGCGTTGACGACCCACGCGCCGACCGACGGAATCGGCGTGGCGTAGCGGCCGTTGACGTCGGTGACGACGGCGCCGGTGATGAGGTCAGGCGGATACGGCACGACCAGGCCGATGTCGGGCACCTGCGTCGGGTTGTTCCTCGCGGACAGCACCAGTGCGGCCAGGCACACGCCGGGGCAGTTCTCGAGGAGCAGTTCGGTAGTCGGCGTGAAGCCGCCGCAGAAACCCAGGCGCGGGATCAGGCCGTTGCTGGACGGTTCGCCAAAGCCCAGCTCGGTGGCCGGCGAGCCGGCGCGCGGCACGATCTTGTGCACCGAGTTGCCATTGAGGCTGCAGATGTAGAGTTCACCGCAGCCGTCCTCGCCGAACGACGACGGCGAGGTCATGGTCTGACCGGCGACGGTCAACTCGGCGGTGCGGTCGGTGAAGGCGGTGACCGCGTTGCCGTTGTAGACGAACGACCAGATCCGGTCGCTGACGTAGTCGGCGAAGAAGTAGGTGCCGCGCAGCGCGGGGATCGCGCAGCCGCGGTAGACGTAGCCGCCGATGACGGCGGCGGGGCTCTGCGCGTACGAGTGGATCGGCCGCGTCAGCAGCGGCGAGTTGCACGGCGGCGGTGCCGTGCAGCCCGACGTCGAGTAGCAGTTGGTCCCCTCCATGATCTTCCAGCCGTAGTTGAGGCCGCCAGCGTGGCCGGCCGCCTGGAAATCGACTTCCTCCCTGGCGTTCTGGCCGACGTCGCCGATGTAGAGATCGCCGGTCAGGCGGTCGAAGCTCAAGCGCCACGGGTTGCGGGTGCCGCGGTGCCAGATCTCGGCGCGGGCGCCGGCGACGCCGACGAACGGGTTGTCGGGCGGAATGATGGCGGGATGGCCATCGACGTTCAGCCGCAGGATCTTGCCGAGCAGCTGGCCCAGATCCTGCGCGCGGCAGCCCGGGTCCCCGGCCGAACCGCCGTCGCCGAGGCCCAGGTAGAGGTGCCCGTCGGGGCCGAACGCCATGCCGCCGCCGTTGTGGTTGACGAACGGTTGCGCGATCGGGCCGAGCATCGTCACGGCGCTGCCGGCGTTGGCGACGTTGGTGGTATACGGATCGCCGAGAGCGCGGTAGCGCACGAGCATCGAGGCGCCGTCGGCGAGGCGGGTGTAGTAGACGTAGAAGAAGCCGTTGCGGAAGTAGTCGGGATGGAACGCGAAGCCGAGCAGCCCGCGTTCGCCGCTGCCCGACGACGTGTTGACCAGCGGCGTGATGTCGAGGAATGGTTGGGCGAGGACGGTGCCGGCGCGCAGGATCCTGATCCGGCCCGTCTGCTCGAGGATGAAGGCCCGGTGGTAATCACCGATCGGGGCGCTGACGCCGATCGGGCGCGACAGGCCGGTAGCGACGCGCCGGGTAGTCAGGGTGGACTGGGCGGGCAGGGCCAGCATGAGGAGGAACGCAGGAAGTGCGGCAAGGGTGTGCATGTTGGTCGTGGGTCGGGTGGCAGGCGTGGGAGCACCATGCAAGGTAGGACTGCAAGCCACTGCCGGGGAGGCCGGGGGCGAGGCAGGGCTCCGACTGCGCCGGATCACGCCGCGCTGTTAGCGGGGTTTCTGCGAAAATCGGAGAATCATCACTGTCCCGGCATCGCTCGGTGCACCCGCTCGATGGCATTGGCGCCCGCCGTTCTCGTCGGGCGCGGCGACGGCTACGCGAGGATTCCCGTGATCACGCGACCGTGCACGTCGGTGAGCCGATGGTTGCGGCCGCCGTACAAGAACGTCAGCGCTTCGTGATCGACACGTGGATGAGTGAAACAACGGGGTTTCGCGAGCCGCGTGGTGGAGCGATGGCGATCGGAACGGCTAACCTGGCGGTTGGCGGCGAGGGCCAGGGCGGCCGTTCGCATCACGCGCGACAGAGCACGTCGCCAGGAGCTGGTAGTGCAAGTCATCGTCGAAGGTCAGACCACCGATGCCGGTCGCGTCGAGATGGTCGCGGCCGGGCGGCTGCGCCCCGGGTGCTCGGGCCGGATGGCAAGCCGGCGGGATGGGATGGTGTTCTGCCAGAGGGCTGGGACCAGTGGCGAGCGGTCGCCGGCGACGGTCGAGGTGTCGTTGCCCGCGAAGTGACCGCGATCACCGGGCATCGTGCCGATGTGCGTGCAGCGCCTCGGCCCGGGCCTGGTGCAGCGCCGCCTTGAACTTCTCGACGTCGTCGCCGATCCGCGCGCGCAAGGCGGCGGCATCGACGCTGCCGCAGACGCGCCGCAGCCACTGCAGATCGCGCAGGACCCGCGCCCGCATGGCTTCGCCACTGTCGGCCAACCCGAGCCGGCCGCCGGTGTCGGCGCCGATCGCCAACGCGAACAGCTCGCACGGGTAGTCCTTCGGCCGGAAGCAGCGGTCGAACATCTCGACCTGGGTGCCCGCGCGCAGTTCGTCGAACTGGCGGATCTTCTGGTGCAGCTCGCAGACATGCAGTGCCAGCATCCGCGCGCGTGGATCGGCGAGCCCGGGCCAGCGATCGAGGAAGCGCTCGACCCAGGGCAGGCCGGCGTGTTCGTGGCCGGAGTGGCCGGGCCACTCCGCCGCCGGCGTGTGGCTCTTGCCGAAGTCATGGCACAACACCGCGAGCAGCACCGCCAGTCGATCGCGTTGGTCGAGGTCCTGCGTCGCCGCCACCGCCCATTCGAGCGCGAGGATCAGGTGCAAGGCCTGCGATACCTCCGGATGCCAGCGCTGGGGCCCGGCCGGCCGACCGTCGAATTGGCGGGCCAGATCTGGCGACAGCCAATCGAGCAACCCGTCCTCGTGCAGATCGAGCAGGCAACGGCCCGGCGAACGGCACTTCAGCAGCAGCGCGCGCAGTTCCTGCGCGATCGCCTCGGTGGGCAGCGCGGCCAGCAGTCCATGCGATACGCGCAGCGAACGGATGGTCGGGTCGAGCTGGAACCCCCACTCGTGCGCCTTGCGGTACCAGCGCAGCCAGCGCACCGCATGTTCGTGCACGCGCGCCGCCGGATCACCGACCGGCACGATTCGTCGTTTCCGCCAGTGTTCCAGCCCGCCGGTCGGATCGTGCACCACGCCGGTCGCCAGTTCGACCGCCAGCGCGCCGACGGTCATGTCGCGGGCGCCGAGATCGGCGGCGATCCGTTCGCGCATCGGGGCGGCCGGATCGCCGGCGCGGAAGGAGGTGATCTCGAGGCGTTGCCCGGCGAGTTTCAGCGCAAGCGTGCCGCGGTCCTGGTTGTTGTCCGTCGTCGGCACATGGACACCATGCTGCTGCAGCAGGGTCTGCCCGGCCTCGACCGACAGCGCCCATGCCAGGTCGAGATCGGCGGGTCGCGGGCCCTGGAGGCCGGCATCGGCGCAGGCGATCGCCAACGCATGCGTGCCGACGACACAGACACCCAGTTCGGGTGCCAGAAGCCATGGCACCCGTTCCTGCAACAGCGCCAGGACGGCGCGGGCCTCGCCGGTCGTCGACGGCGATGAACTGGTCACTTGATCGGGTTCTTGCGCAGCCAGGCTTTGGCCTCGTTGCGGGTCGAGAAGCGCTGGCCGGTGATCGCGAACAGCGCGTCCTTGACCTTGCCGCGCCACGCCTTCCAGGCCTTCCAGCGTGCCTCCCAGTACTCCGCTGGCGGATTGTCGGCGGCGTCGACGTTCTCCGGCACCGGCTCGTCCATGTTGCGCAGCAACAGGTCGATCGCCTGCTTCTCCTTGTGCTTCTCGATCAAACCGAGGATCGCCTCGTGCAAGGCCACGAACTCGGCGCCGTAGTCGCGTTCGAACAGCTCGTTGATTTCCTTCCACTGAGCCGGCTTGTAGCCGCAGTTGGCGAGCGCCTTGACCAGTTCGGCCAGCACCGGCGGGTGCTGCGCGACACGCGAATTGCGCACCAGCTTCAGGATCGTCGCGTTGGCGTCGGCGGCGGGCTGCTGGCCGAGCAGTTCGGCCGCGCGCTTCTTGATGACGATCGACTTCTCGCTCTCGATCATCTGGGCCAGCGGTTTGACCAGCAGTTTGTGCGCGCCCGGCGCCAGGATGTCGAGCGCCTTGGACTTGGCGGCCATCGAGTCGGCGTCCTTCAGCGACCTGGTGTACGAATCGATCGCGGCCTTCGCCTCGGCGTCGTTCCACAGCGCGACCGGTTTGGGCGGTTCGACGGGAGCCTGCGCGGGCGGGTTGGCCGGCTTGGGGTCCTGCGGCGCGGGCGCCGGCGCGGGGTCCTGGAACGACAACAGCAGGGATGCGAGGACGACGAGCATGACGTGGGCATCATAGCGCCGCCGCGGCATCCGGCACCCTGACCGGTCAGATCGCCCCGGTCCGCCAGGCTTCCCAACCGATGTAGGCGACGTAGCTGAGCAGGAAGGCCGCGCCGACGGGCCGCGACACGCCACCGCGGGCGCGCAGCACGACGGTCAGCCAGATCGCCGATACGGCGGTGGCGATCATCAGCGCTGCCAGTGCGGGCACGTTTACCGGGAACGGCTGCAGGAGGCCGGACACGCCCAGTACCGAGCCGATGTTGAACACATTGCTGCCGATCACGTTGCCGAGAGCGATCTCCGGTTGGCCTTTGCGGGCCGCCATCGCCGAGGTGGCGAGTTCGGGCAGGCTGGTGCCGACGGCGACGATGGTCATGCCGATCAGGGCCTGGCTCATGCCAAGTGATTGCGCAATGGCCACCGAACCATCGATCAGCCAATCGGCGCCGAACTTCAGCAGCGCGAGGCCCATGGCCACCAGCGCAAGGTTGGTCAACCAACCGACCAGCGTGCTCCGCGGGTGATCTTCGGGCCGATCGGCCGTGCTGCCGGCCTTGCTGCGTTCGCGCATCACCAACTGGGTGCAGAACAGCACGAGCATCGCGACCATGACACCGGCGATCGGCCGGCCCACCTGGGCGCCGTACAGGAACGGCACGGCTGCGAGAGCGGTCGCCACCAGCATGTAGCCCAATTCCATCCATTCGACGCGCAGCCGGATGGGACGGATGGCGGCGGCGAGGCCGACGATGAACAGGATGTTGAACGTGTTGCTGCCGATCACGTTCGCCATCGCGATCTCGCTGTTGCCGTTCGCCGCCGCGGTGAACGAGACCAGCAGTTCGGGCATCGACGTGCCGAACGCGACCAGCGTCAGTCCGACGGTCATCCGACTGACGCCGAGCGTCAGCGCGATCCAGACCGCGCCGCGGACCAGCAGTTCGGCGCCGACGACCAGCAGGACAAGACCGGCGAGGATGCCGACGATCGGCAGGTTCGCGGCCCAGGAACGGTCAGCAAGCAAGGCAAGCATCGGGGGCCGCATGGTATGGCGCGCGGTCGCCGACCCCAATCGCATTCGCCGGCTCCAGCGCGGCCATGGCATCGGCCGATCAACTACCCATGCGCAGTTCCGTGATCGTCGCGTTGGGGATGTTGTCGTTCCTGCCGGCCTGTCTGGAGATGGAACAAACCATCGACCTGAAGGCCGATGGTTCGGGCACCCAATCGGTCCGGCTGACGATGACGGAGACGGTGATGGCCGAAGTCCGCCGGGCCGCGACGATGGCCGCCGCCGATGCTCCCGATCCGCTGGCGATCTTCGACAAGAACGTCGTCGACCGCGAATTGAAGGACGCGGCGCTGACGTTGCGTTCGCACACGACCACGCGCGAGGGACCGCGCCGTACGGTGGCCGTGGAAGTCGGTTTCGCGGACCTCGCTGGCCTGCAGAAGAGTCCGTTCTGCGGCACCGCGGCCGAGTGGGAGTTCGCCAAGGGACCCAAGGAAGGCACGATCCGGGCGACGCTGTACCCACAGGGCCGACAGGCCTGGACGGATGCGCGCGCCAAGGCCGAAGCGATGAAGACACAGCCCGACGCCGTGGCCGCCGACTTCTTCAAGAAGCGACAGCAGCAACTCGCCGGACTCGATGTCACGGTGCGCTTCAAGTTGCCCGGCAAGGTCCTGATCTGGACGCGCAACCTCGACAAGACCGGCGATCAGGAAGTCGTGGCGAAGATCACCGCCGAACAGATCAAGACGCCCGAGGATCTGGTCCGGCGCCTGGCGCCGCGGTTCGAGGTGATCTTCGACGGCACCGGCTGCACGCTGCCGCTGGCGAAGTAGCGACCCGCCGTGCTGTCGTTACGGTGCCGGAACGAACTGGCGCCGCGACGGCACATCGGCGTGGCCGCGCGGCCAATGGCCCGGAGCTTGCTTTGCGCGGCGCTCCTCTCGGAGCACACATGCAACACGCCGCCCGGTTCGCGTTGGTCCCGATCCTCGTCTCAGCCGCCTCGGCGCAGGGTTTGTTCGTCGGACCTCAGCCTTCGCCGGCGGTGGTGCCAGCGCCGGTCGTGACGGCGCCCACGCCGACCCCGGTAGCGCAACCGCCCGTGCCATATCCGGTCATCCGCGTGGTCAAGAACACGGTGGCCGCCGACATTGTCGATGGCATCGCGACGACCGTCGTCGAACAGACGTTCGCCAACGATGGCGACCGCGAGGGCGAAGGTACCTGGTTGTTGCCGCTGCCCGCCGGTGCGGTGGCCGATGGCTTCACGATGACGGTTGGCGGCAAGGAGATGATCGGCGAAGTGCTCGATGCGGCGCAGGCGCGCAGCGTCTACGAGGCGATCGTCCGGCAACGGCGGGATCCGGGTCTGCTCGAGTACGCCGGCAACGGTCTGCTGCGGGCTCGGGTGTTCCCGATCCCGGCGCGTGGCGAAGTGCTGGTCAAGGTCCGCCTGCGGCAGGTGCTGCAACCGCTCGGCGGCATCTACGAATGGCAATGGCCGGTGCGGGCGTCGCGACTCGGGGACGGCGGCAGCGTGCCGATCGGTGTCTCGGTGCACATCAGTTCGACGACGTCGTTGCGGTCGGTGTTCACGCCGCGTGGTGACGCCGAGATCGTGCGCAAGGGCGAGAAGCAAGCGACGATCAGCATGGAGGCCTCGGCGCAGAGCGACGATCTGCGGGTGCTGTACGGGCTGGCAGATCGGGAGTTTGGCCTGCACCTGATGACCTGGCGCAAGGCCGGCGAACCCGGCTACTTCGCGATGCTGCTGTCGCCGCGGCGCGCGGCCGCGCCCGACCGAGCGCCGACCCGCCGCTGCGTGCAGTTCGTGATCGACACTTCGGGATCGATGCAGGGGAAGAAGATGGACCAGGCCAAGGCGGCGCTGCGCACGTTCGTGCGCAGTCTGCGACCGTCCGACCTGTTCCAGATCGTGCCGTTCTCGACCGAGGCGGTGCCGTTCCATCCGGCACCGCGCCTTGCCGATGCGACGGCAGTGGCCGAGGCCTTGTCCCGGATCGAGTCGCTGGAAGCGCGCGGCGGCACGAACATCGCCAGCGCGCTCGACCTGGCGCTGGCGGCGGTGCCGCCGCTCGACGACGGCGCGCCGTTCCTGCCACAGGTGGTGTTCGTCACCGACGGCATGCCGACGGTCGGGGTCACCGATCCCAAGCAGATCCTGGCGCTGGCGCAGAAGGCCGATCGCGCCGGCGCCCGCGTGTTCGCGTTCGGCGTCGGTGACGACATCGACGTGCCGTTGATCGATGACCTGGTGCGACAACACCGCGGGGCGCGCGACTTCGTGCGGCCAGACGAGTCGATCGAGGCGAAGGTCGACGCGCTGTGCCAGAAGATCGCGCAGCCAGCGATGACCGACATCGCGGTTCGCTGCGATGGCCTGGACAGCTTCGAAGTGCATCCGGCGCGCACGACGGATCTGTTCTTCGGCGACAACCTGCAGCTCTGCGGTCGCTACCGCGGCCATGGCGCGCGCGTGGTCAAGGTCACCGGCAAGGTCGATGGCGTCGCGTGTGAGTTCGTGTTCGAGGTCGAGTTCCCGGAGGCGAATGCGCGGCATGACTTCGTGCCGACGCTGTGGGCACGGCAGCAGATCGGTGCGCTGATGGAGGCGATCCGCAAGAACGGCGCCTCGAACGAACTGGTCGAGGAGGTGCGGCGGCTGGCGACGCAGTACGGCATCGCGACGCCGTACACGTCGAACCTGATCCTCGAGGAAGGGATGCGGCTGGGCGGCGATGGGCAGTACCGGGGGCCAGGTGATCGAATGCCGGCGCCCGGGGGCGGTCGTGGTCGGGGTCCGACGACCGGGGGGCCTGGTGTGCCGGGACCGAGCGGGCCGGCGACCGCGGGGCCTACGGGCCCCAGGACTGGCGCGTCGGCAGTCGAGGAGAGTCTCTCGACCGGCGCTGACGAGTTCTTTCTCGGTGCGACGAAGCGAGTCGACGGCAACGCTCGGCGGGCCAAGCAACTTGGCTTGCGGCGTGCAGCCAACCGTTCGTTCCTGGACGTCGCTGGTACCTGGGTCGAGTCGGGCCTTGGCGACGACTGGCGCAGCAAGGCGGTCGTCGTGACGGCGTTCTCGGATGCCTACTTCGCGTTGCTGCAGAAGCAGCCGGACCTGCGCGAGGTGTTCGCGCTCGGGACCAAGGTCGCGTTCCGCGACGGCGATCGGATCGTGCTGATCGAACCGGCAGCCAGCGAGCCGGCGCCAGCAGCGAAGTGAAGCCGGGAACGGTCGCGGCTACCGTTCCTGCATGGGTGTGCGGATCGCGCGTTGGTTCTTCACTCTGCTCGGCGGTCTGTTGCTCGGCGCCGGCATGGTGCTGCACGGTGAGGTGGCGTTGGCCCGCTACGCCCGCCACGAAGTCGCCTCGACGTTCTTCCTGTGGCGCGAACTCGGCAACCTGACGTTCGCGTTCCAGGGCGGCGACACCCGGTTTGCGCTGGCGATGGCGGAGCTGCCCGATCGGGTGATCCGCGAATCCGATCGTGCCGCCTGGGTGCTGGTGACGATCGGCGGCCTGGTCGCGCTGGTCGGACCGTTGCTGCGCGGTCACCGTCGCGCCGCGGCCGGCGGTGGTCCGGTCAGAGGTTGACGAACTTGCCGCCGTTCTCGTCCGCCATCCGTTCCATCATCGCTTCGGGGGTGATGGTCATCCACGGCGTCGGCGGCAGGTCGCGCGGGTTCGGCGACGAGATGTACACGGTGTTGATGCGGACCTTCGAGAAGCGATTCGTCTCCTTCACCAACCGCAGGATCTCGATCGGATCCATGACGTCGCCAGCCGTCGGCGCACCGTCCGACAGGATGAACAGTTCATCGACGTTGGTGTCGTAGCGGTTGCCATAGACCAGCGACTTCAGCTTCAGGCCTTCTTCGAGGCCGCACCACAGGTTGGTGGCGCCATCGGCGCGCAGGTCCTCGACGTACTTGCGGAAGCGCTCGCGGTTCTTGTCGTTGGCCGGCACCAGCGTCTTGTTCCACAGCTCCGGCTTGGGGTTGCCATTGAACGTCACCAGGTTGAACTGCGCGTTCGTCGACATCGCTTCCATCGCGCGGATCAGCTCCTTCTTCGCGAAGTCGAGCCGCGACGGCAGCTTGTCGGGCACACCCTCGCCGGCCGTGCCCTTCTTGCGCATCGGGAAGTCCATGCTGCCCGACAGGTCGAGGATGAACACGATCCGGGTGCCTTGTACCGGGATGCCGCAGAAGCCGGTCGACACGGTGTTGGCCGCCGACTTCGCCTTGCTCGCCTCGGTCGCCGCCTTGCTGGCGACCTGGATCTTGCCCTTCTCGGCTTCCCAGAACTCACGCCACTTCTCGGGCTTGTCGGCCGGGAACACCGCGCCGGTCATCGACACCAGCACTTCATGCGCTCGATGCAACAGCAGGCCGGACAGCTTGCCGGACTGCAGGTCGGCCGGGTTGTCCTTGCACTTCTGCAGGATCGCGATGAGCGCCGGGATCGTCTCGGGCGAACGGAAGTCGTCGAGGAACTGCACCAGCGTCATGTCGGCGCGCCAATTCGTCCGGCCGAGCGCTCCGATGGCTGCCCGGACCGCGAGGCGGGCGGATTCCGGCGCTTCCGGAACCGCTGGGGCAGGGGCAGGAGCGGGTTCGGCGGGTTTGACGGGCTCCTTGCCCGGTTCCTTGCCGGGCTCGGCCGGCTTGTCACCCAAAGCCTCGGGTCCCTTCGGCGTCGGGGTGGGCTCGGGCGCCGGGACCTGCAGGTACCTGGCGTAGCTGGCGCGCAGGGCCATGACGATCCCGTCGACACATTGATCGGTGGTCTCGCGTTCGAGTGCCGCGGCCAGTGCCGGGCCGGCGTCCTCGTCGCCAAGGTCGCGGAGGCCCTCCGCCGCTGCCAGCCTCACGGTCAGTTCGGTTGCCCCGAGCTGTTGTTCCAGCACGGCTCGCAGCGCCTTGTCCTTGCGCTTGCCGACCGAGCGCAGCGCCGCTGCCTTCATGACCGCCGCGAGGTCCTTGCCGACGCGCAGTTCGCCGCGCGCTGCCTTGGTGATCTCGTCGAGCGCCGCCTGCCCGGTGAACTTCATCAGCCAGGTCTCGGCGAGGCCGCGCACCGCGAACGGCGCCATCGACCGCGTGTACTTGAACTCATCGAGGCCGGCGCTGGCGAACTGCAGCAGCGTCGTCGCCGCCTCGGCCGATTCCAGCTTGACCGCCTGTTCGAACAGGAGCTCGAGTTCGCGGGCGTAGGTCAGATCGCCGACCATGCCTTTGGGCAGCAGTCCTTTCTTGCCCGCAATCGAGTCCTTGCTGATCGACTCCTTCTTGGTGAAGTCGATCTTGCCGGCGCGCCAGGCCTTCCACCACGCCTCGAGCGCGTCGATGACCTTGTCCGCGAACGGCGCCGCGACCCGATCCGCGGGAGCGGGTGTCGCGCATGCCGCTGTCGGCATCGCCGGATACCGCGGCAACGCACCGAAAACCGCCAACAGGGAACACACGGCCGGAAGAATCGATCGCTTCATGGGAGGACGGAGCCGGGGCCGGCAAACAGGGCGGGCGATGGTAGCACGGCTCCCGCGGCCGCGGACGTTGTGATCTGGACCCTCGTCGACGAGCGCCCTGCGGACAGGTCATGCAATCGGGCCGAACTCCGTGACCGTCAGACACTTGCCATGGCGGCGATGGCGGCGCACGCTGGCCATGTGAACGCGTTCTCGGCGATCTGGCAGGTCCACAAGTGGCTCGGGATCGCCCTCGGTGTGGTGCTGGCGATGAGCGCCGTCACCGGGTTCCTGCTGTTGCAGAAGAAGTCCTGGGCCTGGGTGCAACCGCCGACGCAGCGTGGCACCGCAGGGCCGGCGGAGCAGTTGAAGCCCTTGCCCGAGGTGTATGCCGCGGTGTTCGCGCTCGGACTGCCGCAGTTTCGCAGTGAGGCCGACATCGCGCGGATCGACTTCCGGCCGGATCGGCGGCTGCACAAGGTCGTCTCGGTTCATGACCACCTCGAGGTGCAGGTCGACGCCATCAGCTTGCGCACCTGGGGGCCGGCGACCCGGACCAGCGACTGGCTCGAGTCGCTGCACGACGGCTCGTGGTTTGGCGCGTTCGCGCACGATTGGGTGCTGACCAGCGCCGCCGTCGGTTGCGTGGTGCTGGCCGGAAGCGGCTACTTCCTGTGGCTGTGGCCGAAGTGGCGTCGCCGACGGCGCGCGGCCTGAAGCCCCGACCGGCGCCTACTTGGTCTTGACCTGGATGTGCAGCTCGCCGCCGCCGGTCGTCACTCGCAGCACCCGCATCCGGACGACGCTGTCTTCGACCTCACTGCGCGGCACGACGAACTGCTGCACACCACAGTGATCGTGGAACGCGAAGGTCCGCGCCGGATTGAGTTCTTCGAGGTCGCAGAGGTCGGAACCGGCCAGGATGAACAGCCGCGGGAAGGCTTCGGGCCAGACCTGCGACAGCCGCAGCAAGAACGCCGATTCGTCGTTGCTGGCGCGTGCCGGCGAGACCTTCAACGAGGTGCTCATGTTGGCCAGGCTCTGGGCGTCGCGGATCGTCGGCACCACGAACCGAGCGAATTCGTCTTCGTCGGCGGGTTGCTGGTCGAGGGTCCGGACCAACAGCCGCAGATCCGCATCGATCGTCGCGTCATCGAACGCGAACCGGTTGTCGCGGCGCAGATCGAGCAGCAGCGAGCCGAGGTCGTGCAGTTCGACGGTCTTCTCGCGGAGGCCGGCGAACGCGCCGTGCGGGCCGCGCTGCTGACCCAAGACCGTGAGCTGGCGGTTGGTGAAGTCGAATGTGCGTTCGAACTGGCGGGCAGCTTCGACGCAGATCAGGTCCGGGGTCAAGGGGCGCGCGCCGCCGAACATCGCCAGGCCGGCATCGGCGGGAACGAAGTCGGGCTGCGGCCGCGGCGTGAGTCGGTGACCACCGGACGCCAGGTCGGCCGGCTGGGCGATCACCGGCGCTGGCCGCGGATCGTGCTGGGCGATCTCGGTCGTCGGCTGCGTCGGTGCCGGGGTCCGCAGCAGCATCAGGCCGAACAGCACGGCAGCGGCCATCGATGCGCCGGACAGCAGATAGCGGACTTTGGTCGCCAGTGGCACTGGCTGGTGGAAGACCGCCTCCGGCGTGCCTTCGCCGGCCTCGATCCGAGCCCAGAGCTGCTGACGGAAGTCGGCGCTGACATGCTGCCGAGGCAGTTGCAGCGTCAGCTGCTGGGCCTGCTGCAGTTCGTTCCAGAACGTGGCGCAGCCATCGCATTCGGCGACGTGCTGCATGACGACGGTGCGACGGCCCGACGGCAGTCGGCCGTCCAGGCATTGCGACAGTTCGAATTGGCAGGTGCGGCAGTTCATCGGATTCACACCTTGATCAGGCGGCTGACCAGGGACTTGAAGCGTTGGCGGGCGCGGAACAGACGGGTCGACACGGTCTTGACCGGACACCCGAGCACGGCGGAGGCATCTTCGTAGCTCATGCCTTCGACCTCACAGAGCAGGAAAGCATCGCGGAACTTCGCGGGCAGTTGCTGGATCGCGTCATCGATCGCGGCGTTGGCCTCGCGCGTTTCCAGCACCTGATCCGGGCGCTGCGACTGGGTGTCACCCGGGACGAACGGCTGGTCGTCGTCCTTCTGCAGGTCGCGGAACAGGCTGAGCCGGAACTTGCGGCGCCGCAGTTGATCCAGGCACAGGTTGTGGGCGACCCGGAACAGCCAGGGCCGGTAGGCCCCCGGCGGCACCTGGTTGACGTGCCGATAGAGCGCCAGAAACGCGTCCTGGGCGACGTCTTCGGCGGCGATCGCGTCACCGAGCATGCGCGCGGCGTACGACTTCAGGCCGTCGGCGTGCTCCGCCAGCGCACGATGGTAGGCGACCATCGTGACCGGATCGGGCTGGTGGGCTTGGTTTGGAGGGGCCATGGCACGGGACCTCGAGGCGGGCGGCCTCGTTGTTTCAGACGGCGATCGGACGATAGCCGACGAGGACGTTGTCCTGCTTGTCGTCGGCCTTCTTGGCCTTGCTGCGGATCTTCAACGGCTTGACTTCGATGACCTTGGGCTCGCCCTCGACCTGGACTTCGTCGACCTTGATGTCGTCGAGACGGATCTCGATCGGTCGACCCTCGACTTTCAGTTCGAGTGGCTTGGCGTTGAAGCTGCGCACCTGCTTCGGCCGCACCGTTCCGCCGAAGAGCTTGCCCTCTGCCGGCTGGATGACGTGAATGTCGGCCTTGCGGGCCCTGGACTCTTTGGCCGCTTCCTGGTCGCACTCACCGGCCTCACACGCCGTGGCTTCGCAGCACTTGCCGTCGGCGCAGCATTCGCCGCCCTCGCACTTGCCGTCCGTGCATTCCTCGGACTCGCCATCGGTCGCGAACGACAGCGAGAACATGCCTTCGCCGAGGTTCACCATCGGACATTCGTCACCTTCACCACCCTGAACGATCACGAAATCGTG
Source organism: Planctomycetota bacterium (assembly GCA_016713175.1). Classification (GTDB taxonomy): domain Bacteria; phylum Planctomycetota; class UBA1135; order UBA1135; family UBA2386; genus JADJPQ01. The sequence goes on along the minus strand of JADJPQ010000009.1, from coordinate 66,382 downwards.
CCCGCCGCCTTCCTCGACCGTGCACTTGCCGTCCTCGCAGCGCAGTGTGAACACCATCGGCTTGTCGGCGTCCTTCTTGGCCGCCCTCGTCCGGACGATCTTGGTGCCGTCCACGGTGGCGATGTCGGTGGTGATGTCGTCGAGACTCAGCACGATCTTCTCGACTTCCTCGGCAGCGGCCTTCGCTGCCGACTTGCCAGCGTCGACGGCGACCGTGCGGGTTGCCTTGGCCTGCTTCTTCGCTGGTTTCTGGTCGGCGATCGCGACCTCCACTTTCCGTTCGGCTCCGCCCTTCACTTCGGCCAGTGCGGCGCGGATCTCTTCGCGGACGATCTTCCGGATCTCGGCGCGGAGGTCGTCATGGGTCTCCTGGGCAGTCAGTCCGGACAGCAGGCAGGTCGAGGCGAGAACGATCGGCATCAGGCGCATGCAGGGTTCCTTTGCGGTAAAACGGCGCCGCACAACGACGTCCGCGCAGCGAAACTCCGGCTCCGAAGACGTCGTTCGTCGAAGTCATCGTCCCGATTCGAGGCTGGCAGTAGCGATCCCGTGAAGAACAGAACTGCATCTCCAGGTGGCAGGCTCGAACCGGTGGTCGCCCCGCGTCGCCGACAGGCGGCGACCCGGCCAGCGCTTTCGGCCGCAACTCTATTTTTCATAACTGGTTGCGGTGGACCTTTGGGACACCGGTCGTATCTCGAATTTGCCGGCGGCGTCGATCTCGCTTCGGCGGTCCGTCTGGTCCGGATCGAGGTCGAGAATGGTACGGTCGGCGTCCTGGTGCAGCCGGCCGCGGACGGCGTCCGCGTCAGTTGGAAAGGAGGCATCCGTCGCGCGGCGTCATCCGCCGACGTGCTTGCCGAGATCGAACGCGTCGTTGGCGAGTTCACGGTTCTTGCCGATCCGGCAGATGCTTCCATCCTGGTCGTGCAGGCGCCGCGACTGCCGGTCGTTCCGATGATGCCGGATCTGGCCCTGCACGCGGTGCTCGGGGTCGAGGCCTCGGTGTTTCTGCCGGCGACACTCCCGGTCGAACTGAAGGTCACCGGCAGCGGCCACGTCGTCATCACTGGCCGCGAGGCGGCGGTGTCGGCCACCACCGGTCGCGGCGATCTGCGGCTGACGTCCTGCCGTGGCCCCGCGTCGTTGCGATCGGGCAATGGGATGACCATCGTCGATGATCATGTCGGGGATCTCGACGTGCAGGTCGTGGTCGGAGCGATGCAAGCCTTCGTTCGAGAACCGGGGAAGTCGCTGCGGTTGGTCACCCGGCAGGGCGATATCCAGTGTTACGTGCCGCCGGAGACGTCCTTCCGGGTCGATGGCCGCGCCGAAATCGGCAAGGTCGGCAACGGCTTCGGCCTCGAGATGCGCAAGGTCGGTGACTACAGCGCCCTGCTCACCGGAACTCGCGGCGACGGTGCCACCGACATCGTGCTGCGCACGGGCAGCGGACACCTGTCGCTGAACCACAAAGTGTTCCCGACGCGCTGACGGAAGGGTTGGTTACCGGCGTCTCTGGCTTGCCTAGCGGTCCTGTTTCCGGATTCGGCGCGGTCGACCGACGAGGTCGCACAAATCCGCGAAAAGTCAAAAAGGTCCCCGGATCCCCGCGACTACACGTAGCACAGGTCCCGATCCCCCCCGGAGACTCTGCCCAAGAGGTTTGGTGTCGCATGGCTCTCGGTAAGCGCCTTCTCGTCTACTCTGCCAGAGACCCGAAGGCCAACTCGCTCAACGCATCTACGGCCGACTGGGGTTGCCTGGTCACCACCTGCGAATCGCTCGACGAACTACGAGGGCGCATCGAAGGTGCTGACTACGACCTCTGCCTGCTCGAACCCTCACTGGCCTTGCGCAAGCTGGTCGGCGAAAGCACCCAGGACGACGTGATGAAGCTGACGCTGGCTGAAGTCGAGAAACGCCACATCCTGCGCGTTCTCGCCAGCACCGGTGGCAACAAGACCCGCGCCGCCAAGCTCCTCGGGATCGACACCAAGACGCTCTACAACAAGTTGAAGAGCTACAAGTCGTCGGAGCAGGTTGCGCGCAAGCGCACTGCCACGAACGGCGCCTTGACGTCGATCATCTGAGTCGCACCGAAGCCCGACCCGAGCCAGGGCCCCAGCGGGGTGGTCTCGCTTTTGGGCATGGTCCGGCCATCCACGCGGTGCAGTGGTAGTGTTCTGCGGCGTTCCGCAACCCACACGGGCGCCCGCCCACTCCATGACCCGCGTCGAAGCGCTGCTTGCCGAACTCTCCGCTCGCCATCGCAACCAGGACCCGCGCTTCCTGACGGCGGTCCGTCCGCTCGTGGCTCGTGTCGTCGACCCCGGCCTGCCCGAACCTGAGCGCGTCCGCCTGCTCGAGCTCGTCGCCGAGACGTTCGAACGCGATGTGCAGGTGCGCCGGGACTGCCGTGCCGCCAAGGACGCGTGGGCCGGCTACATCGCCGCTCTGCAGCAGCTGCTGCGCGATCGCTAGCCAGTTCGCGCCCGAGGCCGACTTTTTTTCGCTGCGGCCATGCCGCGCATCCGCCGATGCGACCGCCGCCGCATTCTCGACGCCGAGCGCAAGTGCTTGGTGGCGCGCGTTCGAGGGCTCATGCGCGGCGAGTCCGCGCCGAGAATCAGCGTGCGGCGTCAAGCCGCGGGGAACGCACACCGAACCCGCGACGGGCCATGATTCGCCGACTTCGATCCTTTGCCTGCAGTGCCCGTCGCGGGTTTCTTTCTTGCTGGGTGCACGCCAGTGGCGCGCCGCGGAAACGGTCGGCTTCGACCCGGCGACCGGCCTGGCCGGGTTAGCCGCTGGAAACTCGCCCGGGTCGATGGTCAGATGGCGCCGACATGGGTCTGAACGATCATCGCCAGTTCTTGAAGCAAGCGGAGCAGCGCGTCGACCAGGTCAAGGTGAGTCTTTGACTACGTTCTGAGACACCGTGAGCTGGCGGACATCGAGCACCGGATGACCCAGCAGGACTTCTGGGCCGAACCCGAGAAGGCCCAAGGGCTGGTCCTGAAGAAGAAGCTCTGCATCGGGGTCATCGAGCCGATCGACAAGATCGTGGCATTGCTCGACGACGGCAAGGTGCTGCTGGAACTGGGCGAGGACGACCCGGCGGGCGTCGAGTCGGACCTGCAGGAAGTCGAGCGCAAGATTGCCGAGGTCCTCGACAAGCTCGAGTTCCAGTTGATGCTCGGTGGCGAGCACGACGGCAAGAACGCGACCGTGACGATCGTGTCCGGTGCGGGTGGCGTCGACGCCTCCGACTGGGCCGAGATGCTGCTGCGCATGTACATCAAGTGGGCACAGAAGATGGACTACGAGGTCCAGGAGATGGACTTCCAGAAGGCCGAGGAGGCCGGCATCAAGAACGCGATGATCCTGGTCAAGGGGCCGTACGCGTACGGCCGGCTCAAGGCCGAGCAGGGCGTGCACCGGCTGGTCCGCATCTCGCCGTTCGATGGCAATGCCCGCCGGCAGACGTCGTTCGCGTCGGTGGAAGTCGTGCCCGAGTTCGACGACGACATCTCGGTCAAGATCGAGGACAAGGACCTGAAGGTCGACACCTACCGCAGTTCCGGCGCCGGTGGCCAGCACGTCAACAAGACCGAGTCGGCGATCCGGATCACGCACCTGCCGACCGGTATCGTCGTGACCTGCCAGGCCGAACGCAGCCAGCACAAGAACCGCGAGTCGGCGATGAAGACCCTGCGCTCCAAGCTCTACCAGGTCGAACTGGCCAAGCGCGAAGCGGAGCTCGCCAAGTTCTACGGCGACCGCGGTTCGGTCAGCTGGGGCAACCAGATCCGGAGCTATGTGTTGCAGCCCTACCAGTTGTGCAAGGACCTGCGGACCGACATCGAGACTTCCGACGTCCATGGCGTGCTCGACGGTGACCTCGACCGCTACATCGAAGGCTGGCTCAAGATGAAGAAGGACGAGAAGAAGGGATGAGGCGCGCGTTGTTGTCGGTGACCGACAAGACCGGCGTGGTCGCCTTCGCGCGCGGCCTGCGGGAACTCGGCTTCGAGCTGCTGTCCACCGGCGGCACGCGGCGGGCGCTGGCCGACGACGGCATCGCGGTGCAGGAAGTCGCCGATTACACCGGTTTCCCCGAGCTGATGGATGGGCGCTTGAAGACGCTGCATCCGAAGGTGCACGGCGGCCTGCTCGGCCGGCGCGACGATCCTGGACACGCGGCGGCCATGCGCGAGCACGGCATCGACGCGATCGACGTGCTGTGCGTCAACCTCTACCGCTTCCGCGAAACCGTCCGGAAGCCGGGCGCCAACCGCGCGGACATCGTCGAGAACATCGACATCGGCGGCCCGGCGATGCTGCGGTCGGCGGCCAAGAACCACGCCCATGTCGCCGTCGTGGTCGATCCGTCCGACTACGACGCGGTGCTGGCGGCGCTGCGGCAGCACGGCGGCCGGTTGCCCCAGGAGCACCTGCGCCGGCTGGCGGCCAAGGCCTTCGCGCACACCGCCGCCTACGATGCGGCGATCGCGGCGTGGTTCGATTGCGAACGGCGCTCGGCGCCCGGCGAAGCGTTCTTCGCGCCCGGTGTGGTGTTCGCCGGCGACAAGCTGCAGGACCTGCGTTACGGCGAGAATCCGCACCAGCAGGCCGCGTTCTACACGTTCGGCGACGCCGGGCCGAGCCTGGCCTCTGCCCGGCAGCTGTGCGGCAAGGAACTCAGCTACAACAACATCCTCGACGCCGACGCGGCGCTGATGGTCGCGCTCGAATTCGGGCAGCCGGCGGCGGTGGTCGTCAAGCACAACAACCCGTGTGGTTCGGCGGTTGCGGCGACGCAGGCCCGGGCCTGGGAACTGGCTTTGTCGGGCGACCCGGTGTCGGCGTTCGGCGGCATCCTGGCGGTCAATCGCACCCTCGAGGCGGCGACCGCTGCCGCGATCGTGCAGAGCGGCACGTTCCTCGAAGTGATCGTCGCGCCGCATGTCGAACCGGCGGCGATGGCGGAACTGCAGAAGGCGAAGTGGGGTGGCACGGTCCGGGTGCTCGACCTCGGTGGCCTGCCCGACGCGACGACGCGCAACCGCTTCGTCGGCCGGCAGGTCTGTGGCGGCTTCTTGCTGCAGACCGTCGACCAGCCGCACGAAGCGCCGAAGGACCTGGTGGTGACCGCGCGACCGCCGACCGAGCGCGAACGGCAGGCGTTGCAGTTCGCCTGGAAGGTGGGCAAGCACGTCAAGTCGAACGCGATCGTGCTGGCGCGCATCGCCGACGACGGCGCCTGCTACACGGTCGGCGTCGGTGCCGGGCAGATGAGCCGCGTCGATGCCGCCAAGATCGCCGTCGACAAGGCCGGCGAACGCGCCAAGGGCGCGGTGCTCGCCAGCGACGCGTTCTTCCCGTTCCCGGACGGTCTCGAGGTGTGCGCGCGTGCCGGAGTCACGGCCGCCGTGCAGCCGGGCGGCAGCAAGAAGGACGCCGAGGTCATCGCGGCCGCGAATGGTGCCGGCATGGCGATGATCGTCACTGGTCAGCGGCACTTCCGGCACTGACGTGGACGTCGGCACGGCGGTCGCAGACGTGCTGCTCGGCGCCTCGCTGCGCCAGATCGCCGCGGCCTACCGCCAGTCGTTGATCGAGGCCTTCGACTTCCGGCCCGAGGACCTCACCGCCGAGACGTTCCTCGACGAGACGATGCTGTTCATGCGCAAGGTGGCGCGGCATCTCGGTGATCGCCATGCCGGTGATGCGCGCGTCGGGGCGGCGTTGCACGCATGGGTGCAGACGGTCGACCACTACGAGGCGTGGGACGCGTTGCTGTCGGGCTTCGAGTTCCCGGGCAAAGGTGCACTGGTGCGCCGCGGACGCAAGTTGTTCGCCGGGCCGTTGACTGCGCACTGGCAGGGTGACGGTGACTGATCTCGCGATGCGCCTGCAGGCCGTGCGCAAACGGATCGACCAGGCGGCTCGTGCCGCCGGCCGATCCGGCGCCGAGGTGTCGCTACTGGCAGTCAGCAAGACGCACCCCCCGACCGCGGTGCAGGGGGCGTTGGCCGCGGGGCAACGGGATTTCGGCGAGAACCGCGTGCAAGAACTGCGCGCCAAAGCCGCCGCGTTGGCGGGTTCGCCGGACTGCGGGGTGATCCGCTGGCATCTGATCGGCTCACTGCAGACCAACAAGGTGCGCGACCTGCTCGCCGTCCCGGGTCTGGTGCTGCTGCACAGCCTCGACCGCAGCAGGCTGGCCGATGAGTTGCAGCGCGAACTGGCGCGCCAGGATCGTTCGCTCGACGTGCTGGTACAGATCCACGCGACCGACGAAGCGACCAAACACGGGGCGATGCCCGACGAGGCGCCGGGGCTCGTCGATCACGTCCGTCAGCACTGCCCACGGCTGCGGGTCGTCGGCGTGATGGCGATGGGGCCGGCAGGAGGTGATCCGACCGCGGCGTTCGCGCGTGTCGTTGCGGTTCGCGACACCCTGCGGGCCACGACCGGCTTGCCGTTGCCGATCCTGAGCCTGGGCATGAGCGGCGACCTCGAGGCCGCGATCGCGGCAGGCTCGACGCTCGTGCGGATCGGCACCGCGGTGTTCGGCGACCGGCCTCAGGCGTAGACTGCAGCGGTGCGGCCACCGCTGTCGACCGACCTCGACGACCCGAATGCGCGCCCCTACTTCCTGTGGGACCTCGATCTCACGTACGGGCAGTTGCGGAAGAAGCTGGCGATTCCGGATCCGGACGAGCGTGCCTTGTGGATGGCACGAGTGCTGCGCGAAGCCCGCTATCAGGATGTCTGGAAACTGCTGAAGCTGCGCGACGTGTTGCCGCTGTGGCCGAAGGTCGATCGGCATCTCGGCCGTTCGCGACCGTTCTGGAACTGGTTGATTGAAGGGTGGCGGGCCGATGGCATCCTCTGAGCAGCTGAGCCCACTGCAGGCCGATCTGCTGCGTGAGTTCTTCGCGCGTGAACAACGGTTCGTACTCACGGGCGGTGCGGCGCTGGCAGGATTCCACCTGCGGCATCAAACGAGTGATGACCTCGACCTGTTCGCCAAGCCTCCCACGGACCTGGTCGACGGTGCGCGGGTGCTGCAGGCCGTCGCGGCGGCGTTGGGTGGCAGCGCCGAGTCACTGCGCACCTTTCCGGAGTTCCAGCGCTGGCTGGTGCGACGCGGCGCCGAAACTACCGTCGTCGATCTGGTGATCGACCGTGTCCCCGATGTGGACCAGCCCGTGACCTCCGGCTCGATCAGGGTGCATTCGTTGCGCGAGATTGCCGCCAACAAGTTGTGTGCGCTGGTCGGGCGTGGCGAGATCCGTGACCTGGTCGACGTGCGCGCGATCCTGCAGCGAGGGACTGACCTGGGCGTGATGCTAGCCGACGCAGAACGCAAGGATGGCGGCGTCTCGGCGGCGACGTTGGCGTGGCTTCTGGACGGAGTGCGAATCGGCGAGGATGCGACCATGCCCGGCGGGCTCACCGCAGGCGAGATCGAGGCGTTTCGCGTCGAGCTGGTGCGGGAACTGCGCCGGCGAAGTGCGCCAAAGGAGTGACCATGGCCAGGGAGAAGCCGCGTCCGAAGTCGGTGCCAGGGCCTCGCCGACGCCCGCAGTCGAGAGCCGCACCGGACGTCGCTGGGATGTTGCGTCGGCTGGCGAAGGCGATCCCGGAGCCGCGGTGCGAGCTCGATCATCGGGATGCCTGGACGCTGCTGATCGCGACGATCCTCAGTGCGCAGAGCACCGATCGGACGGTCAACACGGTGACCCCCGAGCTGTTCCGTCGCTGGCCGACGCCGGCGGCGCTGGCGGCGGCGCCGCGTGATGAGGTCGAACAGGTCGTCCACAAGACCGGGTTCTTCCGCAACAAGGCCAAGGCCATCCAGGGTGCCAGCCTCGCGATCGAACAGCAGCATGGCGGCCAGGTGCCCCGCGATCTGGCCGCCCTGCTCGAGCTGCCTGGAGTTGCGCGCAAGACCGCCAATGTCGTACTCGGCGTCGCCTACAGGATTGCGAGCGGCATCGTCGTCGACACGCACGTCAGCCGGGTCGCACAGCGGCTCGGGCTGACCACGGCCAGCAAGCCGGAAGCGATCGAGCAGGAACTGTGTGCGCTGCTGCCGCAGGAACAGTGGATCGACGGCGGACATCGGCTCCTGTTGCACGGTCGCTACGTGTGCCTGGCGCAGCAGCCGAAGTGCCCGCAGTGTCCGCTGGCCGAGCTGTGCCCGGCGCGGGTCAGCAATGCCGTTGGCTGAACGCTACCAGAGTCGCGTCGTGCCGAGCAGGTGGCGTGGATCGCAGTGCTGGCGGAGCAGTGCACCGAGCTGCTTGACCGGCGCCGGAGTGTAGCGGTCGAAGAACCTCTGGTTGTGCGGGCCGACCCCGTGTTCGGCCGAATAGCTGCCACCGAAGTCGCGCACGGCGAGGTCGTAGATCCGGGGCTGCAGTTCTTCGACGATCGCGGCATACGGTCGCGGGGCGTCGGCGTCGCGCCAGACCAGATTGAGGTGCGTGCCGCCGTCGCCCCAATGGCCGTAGTCGCACAGCCGGACGAATGCGTGGCTCTGCGCCAGCAGCCGTTCGACTGTGGTCGTGAATGCCGGCAACTGCGAACGTGCGACGCTGATGTCGAAGGCCAGTGTGCGGCCCTCGTGGCGCAGCGACTCGCTGATGTGGTGGCGGATGTTCCAGAACTCCTCGCCGCCGGCGACGAACACGTCGGTGACGGCGTCGCCGTCGACCTCCAGGTGCGAACCGAGCGTGCCTTCGAGCACGTCGCCGATCGCGAACGCGGTGGCCGGCAGCGTCGACGCCAGCTCCACCAGCACGGCATAGGCCGGCAGCGCGGCGCCGAATGGGTTGCGCAGCGCCGGTTGGTGCGAGAACACCGGGCCCAGCGCGTTCCGGCTCATCACTTCGAACGCCGAAAGCACGTCGCCGAGGTCCTGTTCGAGCGCTGCCAGCAGCCTCAGCACCGCCTCGCCGTCGCGGCAGCCGACCAGTGCGACCGCCCGCTGCCGCGGCAGCGGCGCCACCTGCAGCACCGCGCGGGTGACGATGCCGAACAGTCCCGTGGTGCCGACGAACAACTGCTTGGCGTCGAGGCCGGTGTTGTTCTTGCGCAGCCGATTCAGGTCGCACAGCACCGTGCCGTCGCCGAACACGACTTCGGCGCCGAGCAGGTTGCGCCGGACATCGCCGTACTTGAGCAACCGCGTGCCACCGGTGTTGGTGGCGACCATGCCGCCGATCTGCGGGTCGGCACCGAGATCGACCGGGAAGAACAGGGCATGCGGCTTCAGCGCCTCGTTGAGCTGCGACAGCAACACGCCGCCGTCGACCAGCACCGTCCGGTTGCCGAGGTCGAGGTCGATCGTCTTGTTCATCCGCTCCAGGCTCAGGACCACCATCGCGCCGGACGCATCCGGATTGCTGGCGCCGACCAGGCCGGTGTTGGCACCCTGTGGCATCACCCGCGCGCCGTGGTCGGCGCAGAGCCGCAGCGCGGTGGCGGTCTCCACGGCATTCGCCGGCCGGACCACACCCAGCGCCTTGCCTTTGCCGTAGCGCCAGCCGTTCTCGAACCGCGCCAGGTCGACGGCTTCCGTCAAGACGCCGGTCGGCCCGAGCGCGATGCGCAGGGCCGAGAGCAGGGGTTCGCTCGTCATCCGGTCCATCGGGGCATGATCCACTGCCGCGGCAGGTTGTCGAGCGCGATGTTCCGGCGGGTCAGGCGCTGGCGCGGACCGCGTCGCCGTCGCCGCCGCTGGCCGTCATCTTGAAGATCGCCTGGGCGTTGCTGCTGTCGAAGCGCAGGTCGAGGCGGCCTGGCGCCTCCTCCTTGCGAGTGATGAACTCGTGGAACGAGCCCGGCACCATCGCCGACCGCAGCGAGCCGTCGGCGTCGACGAACAGGCGTTCGACCTGCGCGGCGCGGAACGCGGTCTGGATCACGCGGCCGCTGCCCGAGACTTCGAGTGCTTCCTTGATCGGGCGGCCGCGCCGGCGTTGCTGTTCGGCCACGACGGCGACGTCGGCGACGCGATCGGTGGCGTGGTTGAAGGCATTGCCTTCGGTGGCGATCCAGGCCATCTCGGCCGACTCGCGGAGCAGCAACTGGTAGTCGTTCCAGTTCGGCTCGGCGTGGTGCCGCGCGAAGCAGGCGACCAGGTTCGGCAGCAGCCGGATCGCGCTGCGCAGCGGCAACGTGCCGGCCTGGGCCAGCGTGGCCAGCAGATCGAGCGCGCGCTGCGGCAACGGCTCGTGCGACGACGACACCACGCGCTGAACGGCAGCCTGGAAGTCGGGGCTGAAGCGTTCAGGATGCAGTTCGCTGACGAAGTACTGGGCGATCGATTCGGGCAGATCGACGTGGGCGTAGGCGCGGCCGGTCATGCCGAGGCGGTCGAGCGGGTAGACGCCGGCGACCTGGTAGCCCAGCGGTTCGAGGATCCTGGCGAACGCCAGATGGCCGACGGGCAGCATGCCCGATGGCGCGGCGACGGTGCGCAGTGCGCCATGGTCGAACGTCAACTTGCGCCCTTCACGGATCGCGTCGCGAACGTAGGCCCTGGCCATCGGCACGGCGTTGGTGACGTTCTCGAACAGCAGCATCGCCAGCGCCTGTGCCAGTTCGCCTCGCGTCACTTCCGGATGACGCGGCTGCAGCAGGCGGGAGTCGATCGTCAGGGCCGCGAACAGCTGTGCGGTGCGGGCTGTGCCGGCGACACCATCCAGCAGGGCCCAGAGCTTCGTTTCATGAAGGGCGATCATTGCTGCAGAAGAGTAGCCAAGCGGTTGCTGTGGGATTCGTCCGGCGTTTCTCAGTGTTTCGCATGATGTTCATGACGTAGAATCATGAAGTGGTCCGAGATCTCCCTGGCACGGTCGCTTTGCAGGCCTTCGAGTCGGCGGCGTTCCACCTCAGCATCACCCAGGCGGGGCGTGAACTGCACCTGACGCAGAGTGCGATCACCCGGCAGATCCAGGCTCTGGAGGAGCACCTTGGCGTCGACCTGTTCGTCCGCGTGCGGCAACGGATCCGCCTGACCCCTGCCGGCGAACGCTACCTGCAGCGCGTGCGGCGGGCTTTCGACGAACTCGAATCGGCACGGCTCGAGCTGCGATCGTTCCGGCTCGGCGGTGGGGTGTTGCAGCTCGTCATCCTGCCGACGTTCGGCACGCAGTGGCTGATTCCGCGGTTTCCTGGCTTTGCCCGGGCGCATCCGGAAGTGCAGGTCAACTTCACGACGCGGATCCACCCGTTCGAGTTCGAAGGCACCGAATTCGATGCGGCGATCCACCATGGTGAGGCCCGATGGCCCGGTGCCGAGATCGAGCACCTGCTCGACGAGACGGTCGTGGTCGTGTGCGCGCCGCCGCTGCGACAACGGATGGCCGGACCGGCGCAGCTCGGCGACCAGGTGCTGCTGCAGATGTCGGCTCGGCCGGGTGGCTGGCGGGACTGGCTGCTGGCGCGGGAAGTGCGCGGGGTCGATGGCCAGCGCGGGCCGCGCTTCGAGAACCACGCGATGGTGTTGCAGGCGGCGATCGCCGGACTCGGGGTCGCGCTGTTGCCTGAGTTCCTGATCCGCGAAGAACTGCAGTCCGGCCAACTGGTCGAGGCCTTTCCCGGGTCGCGGTTGGCGACCGGCAAGGCCTACTGGCTGGTGTTCCCCCCGTCGCGGAAGGATCTGCCGGCGCTGGTCGCGTTCCGCCGCTGGTTGCAGGCCGAGGTGGCGTGCGAACGGCAAGGCCCGATCGGGCCGTAGCGCGACGCTCAGCCCTCGAAGCGGGTCTGGCGGGCCAGCCGCTTCTTGATGATGTCGATGCGCTCGACCTGCCCGCGGGCCGGGAAGCGTTCGTAGAAGCCGTCGCGGCGGAAGTCGAACACCAGCTCGCCCAGCGCCTTGAAGCGGGCATCCAGCACCTTCTGCAGATCCGCGCCGGGCATCACTGCCGCATCGGTCTTGGCGGCGACATCGCCGGCCAGGCGCACCATCGCTTCGAGGGTCACGTCCCGCGTGACCATGTAGCCCTTGTTGTCGCCCCACGCGTCGCCAAAGCCCGAACGACAGGCGCGCAGCACGTCGCGGACGAGCCCATAGCCGCGCTCCTTGCTCCAGCCGCGGCCATCCTTGAACCGGTGGGTGGCGTCCTTGCGTTTGATCAGCCGCAACACCTCGCCGAACAGCTGAGCCTGGTTGAGCCACATCTCCTGGTGCGAGCGGCCGCCAAGCATGTTGATGTGGTACTGCAGTGGCGAGTCGTCTTCTTCGTAGAGCGCGCGCACCAGCGTCGCCGCGTATTTCTTCTCGGGGTCGGTGCCCCACTCGATGCGCTCGTACAGGTCGATCAGGTGCGACTTGTTGATGCGGGTGTGGGTGCTGTTGATCACCACGAACATCTCGGTCGCGAAGTCGCTGGTCTTGCCGTCGAAGATGACCACTGGCACTTCGACCCGGCGATCGGCGTCCTTCTCCTGCAGGTAGAAGTGCAGGCCGGCGAGTCGGTGCTGGCCATCGATGATCAGGAAATCACCGCGCGGCTCGGCCAGGTTGCCGGCGCGCTCCATGCCCTTCATCGGCTGGAACTCGAGCTTCTCGGTCGAGAACAGCAGCACGGCGCCGGGGATCACCGGCTGGCGCGTCTCGTTGCGATAGAAGTCCTTGATCTGGCGGACCTTCCTGCGATTCAGGTCGCGCTGGAAGGACTTGCTGTTCTTCTCGATCGCCTGCACGTAGCGCTCGACATCGTCGAGCTTCTTGGCGTCGCTGGTGTCGCCGCCGATCACCTCGCCCCGTTCGCCGTAGAATCGACTGACGAACCTGACCTTGCGCAGCAGGTCCTCGGCCGGGTAGCTGACGAAGTAGAACTCCGATTCCTTCTGGCGCATGCGCTGGGCGAACATTCGGTCGGCTCCTGGGGTCGAGAACGGTTGGGGGGAAGTGTGCGCCGGAAGACAGGCGCCCGCAACGGAACGGTTGGACCAGTCCGGTGTGAAGGTCCGATTCCCTGCGGGTCAGTCGGCGAACACCGCGTCCAAGGAGCTTGCGGTGACGACACGCCGCGCCAACCGGTCCAGTTGCTCCAGCGAGGCGGCGGCCAGCCGTTGGCCCAGGACTTCCGGCAACGGGCCAAATCGGGCTTCAAGTTGGTTGCGGAGGACCTCGATCCGGCCCTCGACTCGACCTTCGACTCGGCCCTCGACTCGGCCTTCGACTCGGCCTTCCTTGCGCCCTTCGGCGCGCAAACGACTGGCGGTACTCATGATGAACTCCGGATCGTGTTCACGGACGGTCTTCTGGAACAGCTCGACGACCTTCTCGGCGGGCAGGTTCGTCACGTGCAGCAGATACGAGGATACCGCCGCCACCAGCTCCTGTCCGCCTGGCTCGGTCAGGGCTCGCTCGAACAGCGGCGTCCAACGCGCGATCGCGGCTTCGACGAAGGCGTTGCTGGCCTTGCGCAGGAATCGAAGGCACAGCAGGCACAGGATGGCCATCGCCGGCAGCGGTCGTGCCAACAGTTCCTCCTCGGAACAGGTCATCAAGTCGTCGAACACGACCTGCAGTCGCGGCAGGAACGCCTCGAGCTCGGCACGCAGCTCCGATGGCATGGCGACATCGGATTGCGACCACTGCAGCCGCCAGCCCTTCCGCCGGCCATGGTAGACGATCACCGGAATGACGAACAGCACGCCGCCATGCGCGTCCTCGTACGATTGTGTGACCTGCATCACATAGCGATGCAACTGACGCAACAGCTTGCGGTCGGCCCAGGACTTGTGTTCGAGCACGAACAGGATCGCCAGCCGCGGCGACAACCGCAGCACGAACATCAGGTCGGCATGGTGCAATCGCAGTCGGCGGTCCGAGGCTGACGCCGGCCAGGGCTCGAGGATGCCGGCCAGGACGGCGGCGCGCAGAGCGGCTGGCAGCAGCCACGCGAGCAGGGCGCGGATGGTATGGGTGTGTTGGAAGGCGGTCCTGAAGAGGGTGTCATGGGCATCTACCAAAGTGGTTCTCCCACCCTGATAGAGGGGGGACGGGGGCATGCCGGCCGCGGAATTCCTATGCTGCCTGACGTTGAAACCCGAAGCCGCGCCAATCGCCGTCGTCTGGGCCTACCGCCGGACCGGCAAGCATGCGTTCCATGTTCTTACCGGGGCGCTGGAGACGCGTATCGATCTCGCTGACGTGCCGATCGAGTTCGCGAACGGTGTGGCGGCGGTGTCCACGGCGATCGCGGCGTTGCTGGCCGCGGGTCGTCGGGTGCTGGTCGGATGGTCGTTCTATTCGCCGGACGCGGCGGTGATGGTCGGCGAGCTGCAGCAGGTGCGCCGAGCGATCGAGGACGAGCGCGTGTTGCACGTGGTTGGCGGCGTCCATGCGTCGGCGGAGCCCGAGGCGATGCTGCGCTCGGGGTTCGATCTGGTCGCGATCGGCGAAGGCGAACAGACCATCGGCGAACTGGTGGCCGCCTGGCGCGATGCTGGCGACGTGCGCGCCGTGCCCGGGACGGCCCACCTGGCCCAAGACCGTCTGGTGCGCACGCCTCGGACGGCTCGTCTGTCGCTGGACGACTGGCCGCCGGTGGCGCTGCGGCACGAGCGTTGGGGACCGATCGAGATCACGCGCGGCTGCATCTACGCCTGCAAGTTCTGTCAGACGCCGTTCTTCGCCGGCGCCGCGTTTCGGCATCGCAGCGTCGCCAACATCCGTCACTGGGTGCGTGAACTGATCCACCAAGGCTTCCGCGACTTCCGGTTCCTGACACCGACGTCGCTCAGCTACGGCAGCCAGGGCCCCGAGCCGGAGCTGGCTGCGGTGGAAGAACTGCTGGCTGGCGTTCGCGCCGACATCGGTCCGGAGCGGCGGCTGTTCTTCGGCACGTTTCCGAGTGAAGTCCGGCCCGAACACGTGTCCCCGGCGGCGTTGCAGTTGCTGCAGCGCCAGGTCGACAATCGGACGCTGATCCTCGGCGGCCAGTCGGGCAGTGATCGGGTGCTCGCGAGTTCGATGCGTGGCCATGACGTGGCCGCGGTGGAGCGGGCCGTTGTCCTGTGCGTCGAACATGGCTTCGTGCCGCATGTCGACTTCCTGTTCGGCCTGCCGGATGAAGACCAGGAGGACATCGAGCGGACGTTGTGCTGCATGGAACGGCTGGTCGAGGCCGGCGCCCGGGTGCACGGCCACACGTTCCTGCCTTTGCCTGGAACGCCGTTCCGCCGCGCGGCGGCGGGTGTGCTGACCCCCGTTGTCCGCCGGCACCTGCAGGTGCTCGCATCGCGAGGCGCGGCTTATGGCCAATGGGAACAGCAGGAAGTGATGGCGCAGGACCTGGTCCGAGCGCGGTCGCCTCGACCGACCGATTGACGTGGTTCACGCTGCCTCGCGGCGAGGCCTCATGGCGGCGTTTCGGCGGCCTGCAGTTCGCGCGTGCAGTCGAGCAGCCAGGGCCAGTCGGCTGGTGCCGCGAGGCGTGCGGCACGCAGATCGCGCAGCGCGGCGTCGCGGTTGCCAAGACGCCGGTGCAGGCTGCCGCGCAGGAAGCGCACCCGCAGGTCGGCAGGTGCGGCGGTGTGGGCGCGATCGTAGGCAGTCAGCGCCGCGACGGCAGCATCCACTCGGGTGGAGTCGACGGTGGCCAGCAGTTCGTGAGTGCGCGCGTGCAGCAGCAACGTCGGCACATGTTCGCCGACCAGGGTCAGGGCCTGTTCGGTGGCGGCGGTGGCTTCCAGAGCTGCCGCGCGGGCACCCGGGTCCGTGGGCGGCAGGTGTTCGACGACCAACGCGTGCAGCAACGCCCGATTGCGGAGCGCCACGTGCAGGCTGTCGTCCTGGTGGCTGGCCAGGTCGAGGTCGCCGCGGGCATGCGCCAGGGTCGCATCTGCGGTTGCGGCATCGCCTCGTTGCCAATGCAACGAGGCCAGCAACAGGGCCGCGACCGCGCGATTGTTGTGCAGCACCGCCCGCTCGCGTTCGTCGGTCTCCGGCAAGGCCTGCAAGGCGCCGCCGACATGGCGAAGTGCACGATGCACCGCCGCGACGGCGCCAGCGACGTCCTGCGCGGCGGCTGCCCGCGCCGCGGCGCGCAGTTCTTCGGTGCCATGGATCGCCATGGCGACCGCATCGCGCGACTGCAACGGCAGACGTTCCACGTCGATCAGTACGCCAGGCACGCCGTCGATCTCGAGTTCGCCGGGCTCGGCCGGAGCCGGGTCCTCACCGCGCGCCCGGTAGGCCGGCGCGAAGCCGCGCAACAGGTCGACACCCTGGACCGACCAGCGCATCGCTTGTTGATCCTCACCCAAGGCGCCGTAGACCCGGCTCAAGGCGATGCAACTCGGCCAATGCAGGCTGTCGCGAGCGACCGCTTCGTGCAGCAGCTTGCGCGCCGTCTCCAGTTCACCGCGCAGACGATGGCGTTCGGCGCGGCCGAACAACAGTTCGGTGACGGTCAGGTTGTCGTCGGGACCGATCTCGGTCGCCAGGTCGGTGGTGGCCCGTTCCGGATCCGAGTCGACCAGACACAAGCCGCGTTCGAAGCGCGCACCGCGCAGCGTCGGATCCAGTTGCAAGGCCCGCTCGAATGCGGGCACGGCCTCGTCCGGCAGGCCGCGGACGCGCAACAAGCGCCCGAGCAGCGCCCACGCGCGCGCGACATCGTTGCTGGCCACGAACGTCCGGACTTCGGCGATGCCGGCATCGAGCCGTTGCGTGACCTGCTTGCGGCGGCCGGCGCGATGGTCGAGATCGGCCTCGGCGAGGATGCCTGCGCACCGCCAGGACAGATCGAGGGCATCCGTCACCGCCCGCTGGCGCAGGATTGCCGGCACCAGGATCGCGCCGGTCGCCAGCACGGCCAGGAGCCCCGTCAGCAACACCGCGGCGACGACCGCACGCCGACGCGTCAGGAACTTCCGCAGCCGGTAGCCGGTCGACGGCGGCCGCGCCTGCACCGGCAGCCCCTGCAGCCAGCGATCGAGATCGTCGGCCAGCGCCCCGGCGGTCGGATAGCGGTGTTCTTGCTCCTTGGCCAGCGCGCGACCGAGCACCAGGTCGAGGTCCGGGTCGATGCCGGTTCGCGGCGGCTGGGTCTGCACGATGGCCGTCAACAACGTTGGCAGGTCGGGGGCGACGAACGGCGGTCGGCCGGTCAGTGCGGCGAACAGGGTCGCTCCCAGACCATGCACGTCGGTGCGGGCATCGGCCGCCTGGCCGTTGGCCTGCTCGGGGGCCATGAAGTCCGGGGTGCCGAGCAGGCCGCCGGTGCTGGGTGACGAGGCTTCGGTCCGTACGTCCTTGGCGAGGCCGAAGTCGACGACATAGACAGTGTCGCCTTCGACCAGCAGGTTGCCGGGCTTCAGATCGCGGTGCACCAGGCCGTGTTCATGCGCGTGATGCACGGCGCGAGCGGCGTCGCGGACCAGGGCGACGGTCCGGCGCGGGCCTTGGCGCGGCTGCCGATGCAGCGGCTGGCCATCGATGAACTGCATCGCGATCGCGTCGGGTGTCGCGTCGAAGATCGCCGCGATGTGCGGATGGCGCAGGCGCGCCGCCGCGGCGGCCTCGCGGGCGAAGCGCTCGCGCAGCGCCGGACTGCTGCCCTCGAGCATCTTCAGCGCGACGCGGCGATGCAGGTGCAGGTCCTCGGCTTCGTAGACGACGCCCATGCCGCCGCGTCCCACCTCGCGCAGGATGCGCCAGCGGGCGCCCGGGTCCGGCAGCCCGGCGCCGAGCGCCAGCAGGCGGCGGCGGGCAGCGTCGTCGAGCGGCAGGCTCACACGCGGACTCCGGCGAACAGCCAGGCGAGTTCGCTCTGCAAGGCGGTCTCGTCGGTCACGGTCTCGGCGACGGCATCGTGCAGCAACGCCCGGAAACGCCGTTTGGCGAACATCAGCTGGTTGGACACCGCCGTCGTCGAGATCGCATGCCGCGTCGCCAACGCGGCGTAGTCGAGGTCCGGTTCTGCCGCCAGGAAGTAGTCGGCGAACACGGCCCAGTACACCGCCTTGTCCGCCGCGCGCAGCTGCTGTTCGAGCACCTGCAGGGCCCGCTGCAACAACGTTTCGCGCCACGCTTCGTCCAGCGCCTGATCCGGTGTCGGGCCGATCGCGATGGCTTCGCCGGCATCGGGTTGGTCCAGGGAATGGATCTTGATGCTGCCGCCGCGTTTTTGGGCCCGCTCACGGCGCTGGCGATCGATCGCGAAGTTGCGCAGCGCGGTTTTCAGGAACGCGCGGAAGCTGCCGCGCGCGGGATCGGCCTTGCCGACCGTGCCGTGGTCGAGCACCGTGACGAAGAAGTCCTGCGCCAGGTCTGCCGCCGCCTCGGCTTGGCTTCGACAGAAACGCTGCAACCATAGACAGATCGGCTGCCAGTAGTCGCGGGCCAGAGCGTCGAGATCGTGACGATGGCGGGGACTGCCCGGATCGCCAGCCGCCAGCACCCGCGACCAGCGCGTGCTCGGGAACGGGTCGTCGGGGCTCGGACCGGGTGCCATCGGCATGCCATCATCTACGAAAACGCCGGCGGCATCCGTAGGTCGGACGAATCGACATGACCCAGAGACACCTTCCGTGGTCCCTCCTGTTGCTCGCCAGCGTGTCGGCGCAAGACGATCCGGTGGCCCGTGCGGCCGCATTGCTCGATCGCATGGACGCGATCCGGCTCGGCGGCACGACCGCCGGCACCGACCGCTCGCGAGTGACCATCGCGGGTCGCTACGATCTCGTGGTCGGTGGCCCCCAGGAGATCCGGCTGCAGGGTCCCTATGCGTTGTGGATCGACGGCGACCGTTGCGTCCAGGAGGTTGATTACGGCGAATGGGGCAAGATGTTGCGCGGTCACGATGCCGAGTTGGCCTGGGAAGAGCATCCGGCATTCGGCAACACCGTCTACCGCGGAATCGATGCCGATGTGATGCGTCGCTGCACCGGGTTCTCGCACTACCACGGCTGGCGAATGCACTATGGCAGCGCCGTGGCCGATGGTGACGACACCATCGATGGGCGCAAACAGCACAAGCTGACACTGACGCCGAAGGCGGGTGGGCGCCCCGATGTCTGGTGGCTCGACGTCGCGACCGGCCTGCCGACGCGGATCGACATCGTACTGCCGGCGACGACGGCGATGGGCACGATGCGGATGTCGTACTCCGACTGGCGGCCGGTCGACGGCATCCTGTTCGCGCATGTCGAACGCGGCACGGCCGGGCAGGGTACCGGCACCTTCACCGTCGAGTCGATCCGACACGGCGCCGCGATCGCGGCGGAACGCATGGCGATCCCCGACAAGATCAAGTCCATGATCGCCAACGGCACCACCGGCATCGAGGGGTGTCGCTGCTCGCTGGCGCGGGCGCAACCGGTGGCGTCGATCCGCTTGCAGACCACCGCCAAGGAGATCCAGAAGCAGCTGGCGATCGCGCTGCCGGAGGTCATGACGTTCCTGGTCGCCGCCGGGGTCGAGTCCGCCGGCCCGCCGTTCACCCGCTACCACTCGTTCGATCTGGGCGATGGACGCATGGATCTCGAGTGTGGCATCCCGGTGGCCGCGCCGATCGTGGGCAAGGGGCGGGTGCAGCCGAGCGAACTGCCGGGCGGTCGGGTGGCGACGACCTGGCATGTCGGCAGCTACCACGAACTCGGCAAGAGCTATCAGCGCCTGAAGGCGTGGATCGGCGAGCAGCAGTTCGAAGTCGCCGGCGCGCCCTGGGAGGTCTACTGGACCGATCCTGGTCTCGAGAAGGACCCGGCGCGGTGGCGCACGCAGATCGCCTGGCCATTGACGGCGGCGAAGTCCGGCGCCGGCAAGTGACGGTACGGCGCGGCGCTACTTGTGCGCGACGACCGCGGCGATCGCCTTGGTCAACGCCGGCACCACTTCGAACGCGTCACCGACGATGCCGTAGTCGGCGATCTTGAAGATCGGCGCCTCGGGGTCCTTGTTGATCGCGACGATCGTCCGCGCCGTGCGCATGCCGGCGATGTGCTGGATCGCGCCGCTGATGCCGATCGCGATGTACAGCGGCGGGCTGACGACCTTGCCGGTCTGGCCGACCTGTTCGCCGTGCGGGCGCCAGCCGGCATCGACGACGGCGCGCGAGGCGCCGACCGCAGCGACGCCGGGGCCGAACGCGGCGGCCAGCTCTTCGATCAGCTTGAAGTGCTGCGGTTCCTTGAGACCGCGGCCGCCGGCGACGACGACCTTGGCTTCCTGGAGCGGCGTCTTGTCGGAAGCGGCGGTGACGATCTCCTTGACCAGCGACAGGAAGTCCCCGGCCGGCGCTGCCACCCTGGTGGTCGCGCCGCCACCACCGCCACTGGCAGCGGCGAAGTTGTTCGGCCGCAGCGTCGCGACGAACGGCTGGCGCGTCGCCGTGACCTTCATCGCGGCTTTGCCGGCATAGACCGGTTTGGTGGCGCCGAACTTGCCGCCTTCGCACGACACCGCGATCACGTCGGTGATCGCCCCGGTGTCGAGCAGCGCGGCAACCCGCGGCAGCAGGTCCTTGCCCATGCCGGTGTGGGCCATCAGCACGGCGGCGGCGCCCGATTCCTGCACCTGCGCGGTGATCGCCTTGGCCCAGGCGTCGCCGGAGTAGTTGGCGAACGACGGGCCATCGATGGCGACGACCTTGCTGGCGCCATTGGCCGCCAGTTCGGCGGCGGCAGCGTCCAGTCCTGCACCGCAGACGATGGCGATCACCTGGCCGCCGGTCTTGACGGCGAGCTGCTGCGCGGCGGTGATCGATTCGAGCGAGGGCCGTTTCAGCTTGCCCCCGCGGACTTCGGCGACGACGACGATGTGGCTCATGGGTGTCTGTGGGCGGGGGTCAGAGGGCCTTGGCTTCCTGGCGCAGTGCGGTGATCAGCGCCGGCACCGCGTCGGCGCCGTTGCCGACGATGCGGCCGGCGGCGCGGGCGGGCGGCAGCGTCAGCGACTCGATGGCCATGGCCGGCGCGATGACCTGGGCGGCGACTTCTTCGTACGGCTTCTTCTTGGCCGCCATGATGCCCTTCAGGTTGGCGTAGCGCGGTTCGTTGAGGCCCTTGTTGCAGCTCAGCACGGCGGGCGCCTTGCAGACGACGACTTCGCGGGCGCCTTCGATGTCGCGTTCGGCCGTGAACGTAGCGTCCGCCAGCGTCAGCTTGCTGACCTCGGTGACGCAGCCAAACCCGAGCCGGGCCGCCAGCGCCGGGGCGAACTGGTTGTTGTCGGCGTCGACCGCCTGCCGGCCGCACAGCACCAGCGTGCACGGCACGGACTTCAGCCAATTGGCCAGCGTCGCCGACGCGCTGTAGGTGTCGTAGACCCACTTGTCGGTCACCAGCAACACCGCCTTGTCGGCGCCGCGCGCGAGCGCGTCGCGCAGTTCCTTCTGGGCTTCCTTCGGACCCAGCGTCACCACCGTCACCGAGCCGGCGCCGAGCTGTTCCTTGATCCGCAGCGCCTGCTCGAGCGCGAACTCGTCGTAGGCATTGAGTTCATACGAGACGCCGGCAGTCTCGATCGACTTGCCGTCGGCGGCGATCTTGATCGCCGCGTCGGTGGCGGGGACGCGTTTGATGCAGACGACGATGTCCATCTGGCTCGGGTCGGGTTGAAAAAAGGGCGAGCAGTGTAGACCAGCAGGGTGTCGGTTTTTTCGTTTTTCTGGGCCCGGCATCGATCTCCGGGCACCCCCGTAGGTGAAGTCACGTATCTGTAAGCCATTGCAAGAAAGTTGGTTATGGAATGACGTCAAGATTGACCGGTCGCGGGTGCGGCCGCCGACCTGCCTGGCGGTCAGCCGAGCATCCGAAACCCGGATATCAGGGAAGCTCCTGATCGTTCCGGCGGCACCGCCGGCCGATGCGCCGAGTGCACGGAAACGTCCCCATGTACGAGAGCATCAGTCTGGCCCGCATCACCGACATCCTCGACGTGTTCGAGGAGTGGCGGACACTTGGCTGCAAGCGCCTCACCAACGGCACCGAACTGATCGGCCGGGTGCCCGATGGCGACTCGGTCGCGTGGCTGCACGTGTTGTTCCCCAAGCTGTCGGCCGAGCGCATCGACGCGATCGAGCGGCAACTGCAGCGTCCGTTGCCGCGCGATCTGCGTCGACTCTACCGGACGACCGGGGCGATGTCGCTGTTCGGCGGTGCGTTCCACATCGTCGGCATGCGGCCGTCGTTCCTGCACGAAGGCGAAGCGGCGCTGCAGCCGGTCGATCTGGTGGCGTTCAACCACGAACTCGAGTGTGCGTCCTGGAAGAGCGAGCAGGCGATCGCGTTCGCGCTCAATTCGTGGGACCACTCGATCCACGTGATGGGCGCCGGCAGCAACGAACAAGAGATCTGGCGGATGGAACGCGGGACCGGGATGCTGCTCGAGCGCCACGCTGACATCTGGGACTTCCTGTCCGACAAGCTGCACAAGCTGGATCAGATCCTGATCCGCTGAGCCCGCTCAGACCGAGTCGAGTCCGTCGATCCAGCACCGGCCGGGATCGACCGCGCTGGTGACCAGCACCATGGGTCCCGGCACCGTCGCGACCTCGACGACATGGCGACCGAGAACGGCCAGCAGATCCGGACGGTACGGCGGCGGCAGCAGCATCGCGTCGGTCTGTTCCAGTTCGTGCATCGCCGCCATCAGCAGTTCGGCGATCTCGGTGTCGCTGCCACCGACCTCGTGCCAGAAGCCCTGCAGGTCCGCGCCTTTGCCGCAGCACGCATAGGCCGTGATCCGGCCTTGGCGTTCGCGCACGAAGGTCCACATTCCCGGCGTGGTCAGCAGCGCCGACATCGCCGTCAACGAGCGTTCGACGCGCCATGGTTTGAGGGCGTGCAAGGCGTGCAGTTGCGCGTGGTCGTCGACCGTGGCCAAGCGCATGCCGGAGTGATCGGGGTGGGGGCGGCGGGCCAGCAGCGCGCAGGTTTCCGTCGGACCAGGTGCGAAGCCGGCGCGGGCGTAGAGATCGGGGCGTTCGGCCCACAGCAGGATGGCCGCGGCGCCCTGGGTTCGGGCCGTCGCGATGGTTTCGCCGAGCAGCCGGCCGGCGAGTCCTTGGCCGCGGCAGTCCGGCGCCGTGGCCACCGAGCCGAGCAGCGCGGCCGGGAACGTGTCCCGTTCGCCGCGCACGGTGACGATCCGGAATGCGCAATGCGCCACCAACCGGTCGGCATCGCGCAGCACCAGGAACGTGCCGTCGCCGTCGCTGCGATAGAGCTGCGGCCAGGTGTGCTGCACGCCGTAGCTCTGGTCGGGCAGCAGCCATTCGCTCAGCTGCGGCAGGTACGGCTGCACCTCGGCACGGCCCAGCCGGGCCAGCGTCAGGTGCGGTAGTCCGGCCGGTGCGGTCATTGCGGTCATTGCATGCGCGCCCGGAAGGCCTCTTCGAGACGCCGTCGCAGATCCATCGCGGCCGAGAACTCGGCGTCGGCGGTGTGCAGGGCGCGCTGCAGGCGCTCGGCATCGCTGTCGGTGCCGCTGGTCGGCGCCGCCGCCGCCGGTCGGCGCAGCTTCTCGAGCGAGTCCAGCAACCGGCGGAACTCGGGCGAGCCGGTGGTGGCGGTTCCTGGCGCGGCCGCCGCAGGGCCTGGACCGGCGATCGCGGTGGCGGGGAAGATCACGGTGTGATCGCTCATCCGTTCACCTCAGGAAGCCCTGCAGACTCGTCTGCACGATGCGCGCGCTGACCTGCAACGCGGCCTGGTAACTGATCTCCTGCCGTCGCATCGCCAGGATGGATTCCGCCAGGTCGGTGTCCTGCACCAGCGACAGCGACTCGGTCCGCGCGATCTTCAGGCCTTCCACGCGGTTGTCGAGCATGTCCATGCTCGACGATCGGAAGCCGAGTTCGCGGACGCCGTCGAGCACGGCGTCGTGCGCCGAATCGACCTCGCCGAGCATCTGCGAGATGCGGTCACGGACCTCGTCCTCGGGCAGGCCGGCGTCGTTGGCGAGCAGATCGCGCAACGTGATCAACGTCGTGAACGCATCGAACGTGCCGGCGAACTTGACCTGCTCGTCACCGGTCCGAGCCAGGGTGCGGACATCGACGTTGAGGCCGGTGCCCGAGTACGAGTCGGCGACCAGCACCGCGGTCTGGCTGAAGTCGCTGACCTCGGTGACGGTGGCGCCGCCGTCGAGGCTGAGGTTGGCCTTGGCGGTGAACGTGCCGGTCAGCGTCGCCGGGGCTCCGGTCACCGTCAGCGAGATCGTGCGGCCGTCGGCTGTGGTGAACGCGCCGTCGGTGACCGGGAGGTTGACCGCGGGGCCGCCGCCGACACTGAGCGTCGCCGGCGACGTGGTGAACGTGTAGCTCAGGCTGCCGAGCGCATTGGTCGTGCCGCCGCCGGCCGACACCGTCGCCGGCGCATCGGTGTGCAGGCCGGCGAAGGTGATCGCCAGTTCGTCGAAGCCGATGCCGGTGTCGCCGAGGTTGGTGGGCAGCGCGCCGGTCGCCGTGACGCCGGCGCTGCGGAAGAACGTCGTCGCGCCGCGTTCGCGTTGCTGGAAGATCGCGTCGCCCGGGATGTTGAGCGCCGTGCTGACGCCGGGCGCCACGTCGACCGACAGGTTGTCGTGGTTGCCGGCGTATTGGACCCGGGTGCCGCCGGCGTCGGTGATCAGTTCGAACGGCGCGCGGTCGCTCTGCGTGCCGCCGAACAGGAAGCGGTCGCCGCGCTTGCTGTTGGCGATGCCGACCAGTTGCGACAGCAACTGCGCGACTTCGGCGCCGATGCTGCCACGATCGCCCGCCGAGACCGTGCCGTTCGATGCCTGCATGGTCAGTTCGCGGACGCGCTGCATCAGACCGGATGCGTCCTCGAGCCCCGCGGCGCCGGTGTTCAGCGTCTCGCGCGCCAGCTTGACGTTGTCGCCGAGCTGGCGCAGGTTCCGCAGGTCGTTGTTGAGCGGGATGATCCGCAGCGCCGCCGCCGGGTCGTCGGAAGGCTGGTTGATCCGGCGGCCGGTGGCGACTTCGCGTTGCAGGCGCGAGTAGGCGAACAGGCCGCTCTGGATGTCCGAGCGCGCCCGGGCGTAGAGGTGGGCGTGGGTGATGCGCAGGCTCATGGCTATCTCCCGAGGTTGATCAACGTGTCGGTCATGTCCTTGACCGTGGCGATGAAGCGCGCCGCCGCCTCGTACGATTGCTGGAAGCGGACCAGGTCGACCATCTCCTCGTCGATGTTGACCCCCGACACCGCATCGCGTTCGGCCGTCAACGCCTCCAGCAGGTCGCCCTGCCGTTGCAGTGTCGTCGTCGATGCCGCGGTTTCGAACCCGACGTCGCCGACCACGTCGGCGAAGAAGTCCTCGATCGTGTTGGCGTCGAGATCGTCGAGGTTCTGATCGCGCAGCGCGACCATGCGCAACAGGTTGCCGGCGTCGCTGGCGGCGGCGCCGAGTCCCGCGGCGATGCGATCGGGGTTGGCCAGCAGATCCGGGTTCACGGCGATGTCGGCGGCCGAACTGCCGAGGAAGAACGGATTCATGCCGAGCGCCACCAGCACGTCGCTGGTGTCGCTGTCGCCGAGCACATCGGCGGCGAACACGTGACCGGCGGTCGCCGAGATGTCGCCGGCACCGAACTTCACCCGCAGCCCGTTGCCGAGATCGATCGGACCGCCGGGCGTGTAGCCGGCGCCGACGTTCACGGTGGTCACCAGACCGCCGTTCTGGTCGAGCACACGCACGCGCAGGTTCGGCGTCACGCCGATGCGGCCATCGGTCTCCGGCTCGAAGATCAGTTGGCCGTTGCCGTCGCCGTTCCAGAGTCCTTCCAATTGCACGTTGACGCCGCTGTCCTGGCCGACCGTCGTCGCGGTGGACAGTCCCAGTGCAGTCAGCGGGGTGCCGGTGACGTTGGCGAGGGTCAGTTGCGACGTCGCGCCGCCGGTGTCGGAGCGCAGCACGAGCCGACCGCCGACGTTGGCGGCGCGGCCTTCCGCACCAAGATCGGCATTGATGGCGGTCACCAGTTCGTCGACGGTGGCGTTGGCCGGATCGTTGAAGTCGCTGGCGTCGAGGGTGACGTTGGTCGTCGTCGACGAGCCGGCGGTGCCGGTGATCACCGCGAAGGTGACCGGGAACGCCTGGCCCGACAGGTCGAACGGCCCGGCGGCGTTGCTGCCGATCGCCGGATAGTTGCCGCCGAACGAACGGAGGCTGTCCGGGTTCGGGTCGACGCGCGGCGAGAAGTCGAAGCCCTGGCCGGCATCCGCGGTCACGCGCAGGCGGCCGGTCGGATCGACGCTGGCGGAGAGGTGCTCGATCGCTTCGAGTTCGTCCGCCAGGTCCTGCAGCGTCATCGCCGCGGGATCGATGGCGATGCGCGTGCGGGTGATCTGACCGGTCTCCTGGTCGGTGACGTTGACGTACAGTTCGCCGCGTTCGACCGGGAAGTCGAACCCCGCCTGCGACAACAGTTCGTCACCGCGTTGACCGTCCCCGTCACCGTCGGCGGCGCCATGGGTCGACACCAGCGTGGTGAACGGTCCCGACCGCGGCATCCCGGTCGTGTGCAGCCGATTGGTCTCCAGGATCAGGTTGCGCGCCAGCCGGTCGACGCGTTCCTGCAGCAACGGCATCTCGTCGGTCTCGTGGCGCAGCAGCGCGGCGATGCGGCCTTCACGGACCGCCGCCGCCTGCTGGGTACGGCCGATCAGCACCTGGGTCTGATCCTGGCCGTCCTTCCCGACCGACAGGGGCGAAACCCGATCGCCGGCGACCAGCAGGTGGCCACCGACCAGCAGGTCGACGCTGCCGCTGGCGCGTTCGATGGCCGACGTGTCCAGCAGCTCGGCGATCTGCTTGATGCGTTGTTCGCGCATGTCGCGCAGGTCGTTGGCGTTGCTGCCGTTGGCCTCGGCCGAGACGATCTGGGCGTTCAGCGCGGCGACGTCATCGGCGAACTGGTTGACCTGACGGACCAGACCGCGGACTTCCGTGAACGTGCTGTCCTGCAATTCGCCGAAGCGGTTGGCCACCAGATTGAACGCCGACGCGAGCTGATCACCGGCCTGGGCGACACCGCCGCGCAACGCGCGATCGGCCGGGTCGGAACGCAGCCGTGAGATCGAGCCGTAGTAGCCGCCGAGCAGTTCGCTGAGGCCGCCGTCGGGTTCGTTGAAGATGCCCTCGATCTCCTGGAAGCGCGCCTGGTCGAGGCTGGCGGAGGCGACGATGCCGGTCTGCAGCCGCAGCCGCCGTTCGAGGCCTTCGTCGACCAGACGCGTGATCTGGCGCGCGTCGACGCCGGTGCCGATCTGGAAGCCGTTGGCTGACATGTACGGCAGCGCCGCGGCCAGCTCGACGCGTTGGCGCGAGTAGCCAGGGGTGTTGACGTTGGCGAGGTTGTTGCCCGCCGTCTGCATCGCGAACTGCGCCGCCTGCAGCGCCCGCATGCCCGCCCCGAGTCCGAATCCGAAGGTCATGGTTCAAGTCTCCTTCACAGCCGTCCGTCGACCAGGGAACCGAGTCCGCCGCTGCTGCGCGTCTGCCGCGCCAGCTTGTCGTAGACCGGGGCGCGCGGCGTCACCTGGTCGGTCAGTCGTTGCAGCAATGCATCCTGGGCCCGCGCCGAGAAGCGCAGCAGTCGTTCGCCGAAGGCGATCTCGCGTCGCACTTCCTTGGCGCGCGCCGTCGCGGTCGCCGCGGCGCGTTGCAGGCGCAGCGCGGCTGCCGCCGGCAGGTGTGCGGCGATCGCACTGACATCGACGTGGCGGGTGCCCGGAGACACGCCGGGCAATGGCGGCAGCGCCGCTGCGATGGCGGTCAACAGGTCGCCGCGGCAGGCCTCCTCGGCGGCGATCTGTTGCGCGAGTTGCGCCAGCGCATCGACGGGCTCGGCCAGTGTCGACGGCCGGGCCGAGATCCAGGCCGTGCGGCGCTGCACCATGCCGTCCAGCAATTGCTGCAGCAGCGCCGCGGTGTGCGAGAACGAGCGCAGCAGGCGCTCGCCGAGTTCAGGCAGCGACATCGATCCCTCCCGCCGGCGTCTTCCTGGCCAGCATTCCGGCGGTGCGCTCTTGGCGCGGCGCCGGTTCGATCTGCTTCAACCGTTCGAAATCCCGCATCAGCGTGTCGGTGATGCCGATGCGGCCCTTGGTGCTCAGTTCGCGCGCCAGGTTCTGGTCGAACCAGTCGGCGTAGGTGTCGGCGCCCGGGCCATCGCCGAAGATGCCGCCGCCTTCGCCGGTGACCTGCGCGCTGGCACGCATGGCCGACACCATCGATTGCACGAAGATGCCCTCGAACTGCCGGGCGACCTCGAGCGCCGCCTGGCGCTGCTGGGTGCCGGCCGGCAGCTGGTGGATCTTCGCGGTCTCGAGCGCACGCGTGTCCATCAGCGGATCTCCAGTTCGGCGTGCAGGAAGTGACCGGTGTCGAGCGCCTGGAACACCAGGATCAGCTGGGCCGGCGTCAGGCCGAGCGAACGCAGGTTCTGCAGCAGGTCGGCGACGGTGGCGCCGCCGGCGACGGGCCGCAATTCGGTGCTGTTGGTCTGCACTTCGATGCGCGTGCGGCCGACGCGTTCGGTGTCGCCATCGGCCAACGGCAGCGGCTGTACGACCTCGTCGTCATCGGTGACCGCGATCATCAGATCGGTCAGACCGACCACGCATGGGCTGATCAGCACGCCTTCGCCGGCCAGCACCGTGCCGCTGGCCTGATCGATCACCACCTTGGCGGGGTTCTCGACCGGGACCCGGACGGTGCCCAGGCGGTTCAGCAGCTCGATGGCGAACTCGGGCGTACGGCGGTCGCTCGGGATCTCGATGCGGACGAGACCGGAGTCGACGGCGCGCACCGCGAGTTCGTCATTGCCCAGCGCGCCACGGATGCCCTTGACGATCGAAGCCACGTTGTAGAACGACGGATTGAGCAGGCGCAGTTCGAGGTGGCCCGATTCGCTGAAGAAGGAGGAATTCTCCTCGTGCATCACCAGGCCACCGTTGTTGACCCAGCCGGTGCCCTGCGGGTTCTTGCTGACCGAGGCATTGCCGCCGCCGACGGTGAACCCGGCGACCATGACCGGGCCCTGGGCGACGACGTAGTTCTGGCCGTCGACGCCCTTCAGTTCGGCCCGCAGCAGGTCACCACCTCGCAGCGACGTGGCGTCACCGAGGATCTCCAGCTTGACGTCGAGCGCCATGCCTTCCTTGGCGAAAGGCGGCAACGAACAGGTGATCGACACCATCGCCGTGCTGCCGGCGACGACGTCGGCGAGCGTGACGTTCAGGCCATGCTGGCGGATCAGGTTGATGATCGCCTGCCGGGTGCCACGGTCGCTGGCACCGGTGCCGGCCAGACCGGCGACGATGCCGATGCCGACGAGATAGTGCGGCATGCTGTTGTGCAGTTTGGTGATCGAACGGATCTCCGGCTCCAGCGGCGTCCGCGCGGTCGGCAGCGTCGGCGCCGGCAGCGTCATCGGGTCCGGCGTGGTAACCGGTGGCAGGGTTGCCGCCGATGGTTGCGGGGGGAACTGTTGCGCGAGCAGCGCGGTGTTGGTCAGGATGAGCAGCACGAGGCGATGCATGGATGACCTCAGAATGGCCAGGCGGCCCAGATCAGGGTGTCGAACAGCTGGCCGACCGGACCGCGCGTGACCTGTCGGGTGTTGGCGCCGTCGCCGGCGATCGCGATGCGCGCGTCGGCGACCTGGGCCGAGGTGACGGTGTTGCCCGAGCTGACATCGAGCGATCGGACGATGCCCGAGATCTTCAGCGTCTTGGTCTCGTCGTTGACGGTGACCTGGCGCTGGCCGGCGATCACCAGGTTGCCGTTCGGCTGCACGTCGACCACGATCACGGCGATGCTGGCGCGAACGTCGGACCCGCCGGTCTGCTTGGCCTCGCCGGTGAAGTCCTGTTCCTTGCGCACGTCGATGCGCGGCAGCGTGTTGCTCTGGAAGGTCTTGTCGCTCAGCGAATAGGCCTCGAGCCGCGCCGCCAGCGAGGTGTCGTTCTTGCGTTCGACCTTGTCCTCGTTCTTGACGCTGTGCTGTTCCTGGATGGTGATGGTCAGCACGTCACCGACGTTGCGGGCCTTCAGGTCGGCGACCACGCCGGGGTTGGCACCGGCGCGGGCGTAGGGGTTCTGCGCCGAAACGGCGGCGGCAATGGCGACGACGACGGCGACGCGTTGGCAGGTGGGTGGCATGGTCTTCCTCAGCGACTGGCGACGACGGCGAGTCCCGGTCCCTGCGCGACGCCGGTGAGTTGCGCCCGGGATTGCAGATTGGTCAGCGCCAGCACGTCGCCGAGCGCGGCGTCGTGGTTGGCGAGCGCCTTGACGGTCACCTTGACGCGGCCGCGCGTCAGCACGACCGTGACGATCTCGCCCTTCCTGATGATCGCCGGTGGCGCCGAATCGGACAGCGTCAGCAGCACGCCCGGTTGCAGGTTGCGCCGTGCGATCATGCCGTCGACCTGCGACATCGACGTCAGGTAGAAGCCGGTGCTCTGGGCGACCCTCTCCCGCGTCAGTTCGACGTTGTCGGCGCTGAGCGGCGCGCCGGCGCGGATCGAGCCGACGGTCTTCAGCACGTTCTGGAAGCGGGTCAGCTTGAAGCCGACCGGCACCACCTTGTAGCGCTCGCCGTCGACCTGCACCTCGACATCGACGACGGCCGACGCTGGCGCGGTGCGATCGCCCTTGACCCGGGCGCGCAGCTCCATGCTGCGGCGGCCGGGCGGCACCTGCATCGAGCGCACGCGACCGGCGAGCTCGTGCTCGACGTCGCCGCCTTCCAGCGTCAGCACCGCCTGCAGCGCCGTGGTCGCCGCATCGATGAACTCGGCCGGCTGCACGTCGGTGCCGATCGTCTGCACCACGGTCTCGTGGTGGCCCTTGAACGCGAAGTTCGCCGGGTCGTGGCCGGCCAGCGCCAGCGCCTGCAGCACCTCGGTGCGGGTGATCGTCCGCGTGTGGCCGAGGACCGGTGACGGCCCAAAGCGCAGGGCGCCGATCGCCAGGGTGTCGCGGCCAGCGGGCGTGATGTCGGCGAGTTCGCCGATCATCACGTCGAGGCCGCGCACCATCACGGTGCCCTTTAGCGTGACCTCGAACGGCGGTTGCGCCGGTCGCCCCGTGCGCGCGACCGGCGGATCCTCGCCGCCGAACAGACCAAGGACCGCCAGTGTTGCGAGCAAAGCGTTCATGATGTTCTTCCCTCTGGAGACGAATCCGCGTCAGCGGGCGATGTTGGTCGCCGTCGACAGCATCTGGTCGCTGGCCTGGATTGCGCGGCTGTTCACCTCGTAGGCGCGCTGCGCGACGATCAGGTTGACCAGTTCGTTGACGATCTGCACGTTCGACCGCTCGATGAAGCCCTGCTTGATCGTGCCCAGACCGTTCTGCCCGGGGGCCGCAGTGATCGGCTGGCCCGATGCTTCCGTCGGGCGCATGACGTTGGCGCCGACCGCGAGCATGCCGCTCGGGTTCAGGAACCGGTGGATCGTCATCTGGCCGAACAGCGTCGAGCCGTCGGGATTGCCGGCGGTGCGGCCCGACACGCGACCTTCCGGGTCGATCGAGATCTCGAGCAGGTCGGACGGCACGTTGATTTCCGGGATCAGGATGTTGCCCTGGCCGGTGACCAGCTTGCCGTCGGCGTTCAGGTGGAACGCACCATCGCGCGTGTAACCGGTGGTGCCGTCGGGCAGCACGACCGCGAACAGGCCTTCGCCGTCGATGGCGACGTCGAGCTGGCGGTCGGTGATCTCCAGCGTGCCCGGACTGAACACCTTGGTGGTGCCGTTCAATCGCGTGCCCGAACCGATCTGCGTGCCGATCGGCACCGGATTGTCGCCGGCGCCCTTGGCCAGACCGGGCGATTGCAGCGTCACGTAGAGCAGGTCCTCGAAGCTCGCCTGCGACTTCTTGAACCCGGCGGTGTTCACGTTCGCGATGTTGTTCGCGATCATGTCCACCATGGTCTGTTGGGCGCGCATGCCCGTGGCCGTCGTGTAGAGACTCTTCAGCATCCCTGGTTACCTCAGCATGTTGTTGATCAAGCTCTCCTGCATGCGGCCCACTCCCGACAGGGCGCGCTGCGTGCCGGCGAAACTGCGCTGCACGACGATCATCTGTACGAGTTCCTGCAGGCTGTCGACGTTGCTGCCTTCCTGGTAGCCCTGCTGCACGCCATCGGCGACGAGCTGGGCCTGCTGGCCGGAGGCGTCGGTGAACAGGCCGCTGCCGGCCGGCGTCAACCCGTTGGCGTCCTGCAGCTTCCAGACGCCGAGTGGTCCCCAGGTCTGGCCGGTCAGCGGATCCGTCAGCGAGCCATTGGGCGCGATCGCCAGTTCGTTCGGCGTGTCCTCGCCGGCGCCGAGCTGGATCGGCTGGCCAGCCTGATCGAGGTAGGCCATGCCGTTGGCAGTGATCAGGCGGCCGTCCTTGTCGATCTGCAGCGCGCCATCGCGGGTGTAGAACACGCGCCCGCCGCCATCCTGCACGCGGAACCAGCTCTGGCCATCCAGCGCGACATCGAGCCGATGGCCCGTTTCGCGCGAGTTGCCGGGCTGCCAGTTGGTGTGTTCCTGGTAGCGGACCGTCGGCAGCCGGCTGCCCAGAACCGCGGCGAAGTCGTTCTGTGCGGCGATCGCCTGCGGCGCCCGGCGCTTGAAGTTGGCGGTGTCGACGTTGGCCAGGTTGTGCGAGATCGCGGCCTGGGCTTCGGCCAGCCAGGCGAGACCGCGAACCAGCGAGACTTCGGCGTAGTTGGTCATGGCGACTACCGGACGATGTTGATCAGTTCGGCCAGGATCTCGTCGGTCGTCGTGATCACGCGCGAGTTGGCCTGGAAGCCGCGCTGCGCTTCGATCAGGTTGACGAACTCACGGGCGATGTCGACGTTGCTGTTCTCCAGCGAGCCGGAACGGACCGAACCGGCCCCGGCGGCCCCCGCCGTCGTGGCGATCGCGTCATTGGAGTTCGGCGACTCGATGAACACCGTGTCGCCTTCGCGCAGCAGGCCGGCTTCGTTGGCGAACATCGAGATGCGCAGCTGGTCGAGCACCTGCGTCTGGCCGTTGGTGTAGTAGCCGGTCAGTTGGCCCAGATCGTCGAAGCCGGCGTTCAGCAGCGTGCCCGGGCCGTAGCCGTCCTGGTCGGTCGCCGCCACGGTCGTGACGTTGCCGAGCATCGCGACGCCGTCGAATTGACCCGAGGTGCCGAGATCGACGGTGACCGTCTGCGTGGTGCTGATGCCGTTCCAGGTGAACTGCAGCGTGTTGGTGCCGCCGCCGATCACGTTGAACGAACCGTCGTTGTTGAAACGGATCTGGCTGATCGACGACTGGTTGATGGTGCCCTCGGCGCTGTCGATCTCGGCTTCGAGATCCCAGATCGTCGGATCGGCGGTGGTGCGCGTGAACGTCAGCGACACCGGGTGCGAACGGCCTTGCGAGTCGATCACCGCGATCGAAGTGACGGCCTGGTCGGGGCCGGTGCCGGCCTGCAGCACCGTGAAGTTCGGCCAGTTGACGGTGCCGGCATTGCCGGTCGGGTCACCGACGAACAGACTCATGTCGGCCGGTTCCTTGTTCGCCGCCGTGAAGCGGATGTGGCCGTCGCTGGTCAGGGTCGCCGCGGCCTGCGAGCTGTTGATCGTGCCATTGATGAACGCCAGCAGGTCGTCGATCGTCGTACCGTTGCGGCCGGCCCCCGAGCCGTAGACGAACGTGTCCGAGAACACCGTGCCGTCCGGGTTGTTGCCGGAGACCGTGATCCGGTCGCCGACGGCGTAGGCCCGGTTCCGCGCGGTCAGGCGCCCCAGGTCCGTCGTTCCGAGCGCGGCGCTCTCGGCGCCCGAGTCCAGCGTCGCATTCATGCCCAATGCCGCCAGCAGGCCGGTCGAGTTGGGGCCATCGTCGAACTTCAGCGTCGCGTTCTGGCCGAGCCGGACGGTCGCGAAATCGAGTGACTGCACGCCGTTGTCGGCGGTTACCTCGAGACCCGTGACGCTGGCGAACGCGGCGGCGATGTCGGAGGCGTTCAGCAGCGGTCCGGCGGGCAGCGTCACCGACTGCTGCGCGCCACCATTGACCGACACGAGCAGCGTGCGCCCGAGACCGGTCGTGTTGAACTGGCCACCGCCGGGCGCGGTCGTGCTCTGCATCGCGGCGACACCGGCTTTCAATGCCGAACTCGACTGCAGGATCTCTTCGAGCGGGCCGCCGACCGTAGCCGGCAGGTTGCCCTGGAACTCGACGTTCGCGGTCGGCGCCGCCGGCAGCGTGTCGGCGACCGGCACCGTGATGTTGCCGCCGGTCGCGCTCATCACCCGCAGGCCGCTGCGCAGGTCCACCAACGTGCGATCCGAGTCGATGCCGAACGAGCCGACGCGGGTGTAGAACGTCTGCAGCCCGTCGCTCAGCGTGAAGAAGCCCTTGCCCTGCATCGCGATGTCGAACGGCCGGCCGGTGTCCTGGAACGTGCCCTGGTTGACGTCGGTGTCGACCGAGGCCATCACCGCGCCGTGGCCGATCTGGATCGGATTCAGACCGCCGAACGAACCGCTCGGCCCCGAACCGGCGCGGACCGTGTAGCTGAGGATGTCGCTGAACGTCGCGCGCGAGCCGCGGAACCCCGGCGTGCTGACGTTCGCCAGGTTGTTGCCGATCACGTCGATGTAGTTCTGGTGGACGCGCAGGCCCGACAGGCCGGTGAACAATGCGGTGCTGACCATGGTTCCTTCTCCCTGGTGTGATCCCTGCCGGTGCTAGGCGACGGCGCTGCCGGCCGTCGCGTTGCTGTTCGCCGTGGTGCCGGTGCCGGTCCCGGTGTCGCCGTCGTCGTCGGCCTCGCCGATCGCCTTGATCGCCGCCAGCGTGACGTCCTTGCCGTCGTTCAGCTTCAGGTGCACGTTGCCGTCCTCGGCGACATAGACCGACTCGACGATGCCCTGCTGATCGCGACCGCCCTCGCCGGCGTAGGTCACTTCCTTGCCGAGCAGCGCGCTGCCCTGGCTCAATCCCTGCATGCGCGCCAGCAGCCCCTGATAGTCGAGCAGCTGCAGCATGTTCTTGTTCAGGTCCTTCTGTTCCTGCATCGACGAGTAGCTCGCCATCTGGTTCATGAAGGCGTCGTTGTCGACCGGCTCGAGCGGCGTCTGGTTCTTCAACTGCTCGGTCAGCAACCGCAGGAACGGGTTGTCGCCGAACGTGGCGCCCTTGCCGGACAGCACGCTGGTGCCGCCGTTGGTCGAACTGGTGGTGGAAGTGATCGTGGTCATGTGGTTGCTCGTGTGATTCAGACCCAGAAGTCGAGGCCCTGGGCGGTGATCCATCCGGTTCTGGCCGGGGGTTGCACCGGCGCTGCCGTTTCGTCGTCGTGAGCGGTCGCACCCTGGTCGCCCGGCGCTTCCCGCTGTGGGCCGCCGCGAGGGTCGCCCTGCGCGAACACCTCGGCATGGGTGACGGCCAGGCCATGCTGTTGCAGCGTGCGCTCGAGCTCCTGCAGGTTGCGCTGCAGCATCTGCACCAGCTCCGGGCGCTCGGCGCCGATCCACAGCTGCATCTGGCCGTTCTTCTCGACGACCATGCGCAGTTCGAGTTCGCCGAGTTCGGGCGGCTCCAGACGCATCCGCATCTCGCTGCCCTCGTTGCCGAGCTTGAACAGGATCTGCTTGAACACCGAATCGCGCGCCTGCTCGAGCATCTGCGCGGTGTGCACGTTGGCGGTCCGGAAGCCGGCCTGGGCGGCAGCGGCGCGCGCCAGCGCGGACTTCGCCGACGCCGGCAGGTCGATGCCGCGAAGACCGTGCGGACCGTCGCGCAGCGCGGCGGCGGCACTCGGGCCGGCGGTCTGGATGCCGCTGAGCGCGGTGTTCCCCGGAGGCTTCGCGGTCAGCGCCGGGCCCGGCTGGCCAGCCGGCGTGGCGGCCGGCGCGAACGCAGAAGCGCGGGAGGAGTCGGTTCCTTTGCCTGCATCCAGATGCCGACCCGGCTCCTCCCGGCGATGAATCGTCGAGGCGTCGCCCTGGGTCAGGGCGACCGGGCGCGCGTCGTCACCGGTCGTGGTGGGCGTCGCAGCCGTTGGGATCGCGTCCGCGACATCCTGCATCGGTGGATCACCGGCGACCGTCGCTTCCGAGGGGACCGTCGCGGGTTCCGCGTCGGCCGGCGCCGCGGCTTGCGGCGCATCGTCGACGATCTCGCCAGCGGCCTGATCGAGGTGTTCGGCGAACGACGTGCTGCTACCCGTCTGCATCGATGCCGCGGTTGGCACCAGCAGCGGGTCAGCACCGATCCGTCCGAACTTCGTGACGATCATCCCTGCACGGTCTCCTTTGCCCTCGCCGGTCAGGAGCACACCGCATGCCAGGTCCCCGGTCTTGGGGCGGCGGTCAGCGAATCAGGGATCGCGGCAATTCGTGCCGACCGCGACCCGGCAGGAGCCGCCGATCCGGCAAAGACTGCCGGTGGTGCCGACGCCATCGACTGCTGCGGGAATCCACAGTTTTCGATGCACCCGCTCTCAAGTTCGCCAGGGTTCTGCCGATCATCGGACAGCGGCGGTCAACCGACTCCGCGGAGGTTCTTCGGATGAACATCGGCAACGTCCAAGGCAATGGCGGCATCGAACGGGGTGCGGACCGTCCCACGCGGACGGAGCAGAAGCGTTCGGGTGCGGCTCTGCGGTCGGAGCCGATCGATCAGGCGGCGATCTCGACCGGCGGTCGCGAGAAGGCAGCGTCGGTGGAGGCGCTGACCGAACGCGCCCGGGATCCCGGCGAGGACCGCCGCGAGAAGATCCAGCGGGCGATGTCGCGGTTGATGAGCGGCGAGCTCGATTCGGTCGCCGCGCACAAGGCCGCGGCGCAGAAGGTGTTGCAGTCGGACTTCCTGGACGCCTGAGCCGCTCGGCGGCGCGAACCGGCCAGCCGGGCCAGAATTGGCGCGGAGTTAAGCCGATGGGCCCATGCTTCCGGGTTCCCTGAAGCCATGGAATGACGGTCCGGCAACGGCCGGTTCCCGTCATGACTACGAACACCGCCCCCGGCACCCTGGGCCGCATCCACCGGCTGCTCCGTTCGAACTGGCTGACCTCGTTCGGCGCCGCGTTGATGACGTTCACGCTGCTGGCGTTACTGACCATCGCCGTGCTGCACACGACCGGCGGACCATGGACCGGTCCGTATGCCGGCCTGATCGTCGCGCTGGTGCTGCCGATCCTGTTCGCGCTGGGACTCGTCTGCGTGCCGGCCGGGTTGTTCCTCTACCGCAAGCAGTTGAACGAACGGCTCGCGGCCATGGCCGATCGGCCGGTGTACCTGGCGCGCGCGGTCGTGGTGATCACGGCGATCAACTTCGCGGCCATCGCGACGCTCGGCTACGCCGGCGTCAGCTACATGGGCTCGACGATGT
The DNA here is from genome assembly GCA_016713175.1 of Planctomycetota bacterium. Taxonomy (GTDB): domain Bacteria; phylum Planctomycetota; class UBA1135; order UBA1135; family UBA2386; genus JADJPQ01. Next base: position 29,011 of record JADJPQ010000009.1, on the reverse strand, counting down.
TCTGCGGCACCGCCTGCCACTCGGTGATGGAGCCGGAGTACGTCGCGTTCCAGCGCTCGGCGCATCAGCGGGTCGACTGTGTCAGGTGTCACGTCGCTCCCGGCGCGCAGGGTTTCATCGAGAGCAAGTTGAACGGCACCAAGCAGCTGCTCGGCGTGCTGACCGACAACTACCACCGGCCGATTCCGACTCCGGTCCACAACCTGGTGCCGGCGCGCGATACCTGCGAACAGTGCCACTGGCCCGAGAAGTTCCTCGGCACCAAGATCAAGGTGAAGCCGCACTACCGCGAGGACGACGCCGTCAGCAGCTACGTCAACGTGCTGTTGATGTACACGGGCGGCACCCGGCCCGATGGCGAGTCGGTCGGCATCCACTGGCATGTCCACCCGAAGGCGACGGTCGAGTACTTCGCTACCGACGAACGGCGGACCGAGATCCCATGGTTGCGGGTCAAGAAGCCCGACGGCAGCCACGAGGTCTTCACGACCCCCGGTGTCGCCGCCGAACCGCCGGCCGGCGCGGCGATCCGGACGATGGACTGCAACGATTGCCACAACCGTTCGGCGCATGCGTTCGACCTGCCCGAACAGGCGCTCGACGACGCGCTGGCGGCCGGCCTGATCCCGCGCGATCTGCCGGCGGTCAAGCGGCATGCGCTCGAGGCGTTGAAGGGCACGTGGACCCGTGACAACGCGCGCGACCAGATCCGCCAGCACCTGCAGAAGGCGTACGCGAGCCGTGGCCAGCTCGACGAGACCACCCGGCAGAAGCTCGAGCAGGCGTGCGAACAGGTCGCCGCGATCTGGCTGCGCAACAACTGGCCCGACCGCAAACTCGGTTGGAACAGCTACCCGGATCTGGCCGGCCACTTCGGCTGCTTCCGCTGTCACGACGGCGAGCACCGTTCACCGGCTGGCCGCGTGGTGTTCGGGCCGCCGCAGAGCGCTGATGGAACCGTGCCGCGCGACGAGGCGAGCTGCGTGCGTTGTCATCGGGTGCTGAGCGAGAACGAGAACGATCCGGGTGTGCTGGAGACGTTCGGGATCCGGCGCTGAGCGACCATGGACTCGGTTGGCGGATTCCTGCTGCGGGCATGCTGGCTGTGCGGGCCGGCGTTGGCGCTGGCGGCGCAACAGCCGCCGCCGGCAGGCAGTTCGCCGCCACCGTCGAACCCGCCGGCACAACAGGATCCGCAGCCACCAGCGCCCAAGCCGGCGCCCGTCACCCCAAGACCCGAAGACAAACCGGCGGTGCCGCCGGCGACCGGACAGCAGTCGCAGCCCAAACCGTCCGACCAGCCCGTCGACCAGGGCGCTGCCGCCGCCGAGGCGCTGCGCAAGCTGCTCGGGTTGAAGCCAGGACCGGCGCCCGACACCGCTGTTCCGAAAGGGCCTGGCGATCCGCCGCCGAAGCCCCCGGACGACCAGGCCGGCAAGCCCACGGAGCCTGCCGCCGGGACGACGACGCCCGCGCCACAGGACCCGGTACCCGGCCAGCAGCCGCCATCAGAACCAACGCCGCAGGATCCACCGGCGGTGCCGCCGACTCCGCGGGAACTGGACGCCGCCGAACGCGCGTTGCGCGCCCTGCTGCCGAAGGCGAAACCGCCCGAGTTCGCGCCGGTGCCGCAGAACCCGCAGCCGGCCGTGGATCCGACCGCTGCGCCAACGCCCCCGGCGCACGAACCGTCGCCGCCCGCGCCGCCGCAGCCGGTGTTCACGGCTTCGAGCTATCCGGTGCACGGCTCGCTGCGCACGCGCTATCGCGGTCGCAGTGGTGGTGGCGACGACGACCACGACCTGGTCGCCCTGCTCGGAGTCGACTTCGGCGATGCCGAGCGCCACCCGGTCACCGGCCACACGCTGTTGCGCGGGTTCGTCGACCTCGACGGCCGCGAAGCCGACGACGTGTTCGCCGGTCTCGACCAGAGTCGCGGTGACGACGTCGACGGCCGCATCTACGAAGCGTGGGCCGATCTGCAGCTGACGAAACAACTCGAGGTGCTGCGCGTCGGCCGGCAGCCGCTCGACGAGACGCCCGCGCCGGTGACGTTCGACGGCATCCGGGTCGACAGCGCGCGGCTCGGGCCGATGCGGGCGTGGCTCGGCGGCTACGCCGGTGTGCCGGTGCACCACTTCGAATCGTCGGCCAGTGGCGACGACGTGTTCGGGTTCGCCGGTGGCCTGCAGCCGTGGCGCGACGCGCGCCTGCGCTTGGATTGGCAACGTCTGGACGATCGCCTGCTGGCCGGCGACGAACGCGACGACCTGCTCGGCCTGTCGTGGTGGCAACGGCTCGCCGGCGACATCGGCCTGCGCGGCCAGCACACCTGGCGCAACGGCAAGCCGCGCGACCTGGTGCTGCACGCCGACGGCGATCTCGGGGACCTCGGCCTCGACTGGCAGGTGGGCTGGCGCGAGTTGCTGACCACGCAGCGCAGCGAGGTCACCGAACTGGATCCGTTCACGGCGATCGCGCTCGAACAGCGACCGTTCCGGCAATTCGACGTCACGCTCGGCAAGGACTTCGGCGACCACGTGTCGCTCGGCGGCAGCGCGACCGTGCGGCGGCTCAGCGACGCCAGCGACGAAGGGCAGTTCAACCGCGAGTTCGAACGGCTGTCCGGCACCGTGACGTTCCGCGAACTGCTGGCCGCCGGCGTCGACCTCACGATCGATGGCGCGACCTGGAACTCGCAGGGCGAGAACACGCGCGTGCTGGCTGGCGAAGTCGCCTGGCAGTGCAGCGAACCGCTGCGGTTGACCGCGGGCACTGCGTACGATCTGTATCAGTACGACGCCCTGGCCGATCGCGAACGCGTACACGTGCGCAGCTGGTTCCTGCGCGCCGACTGGCAGCCGGCCTCGGCGGTGCGTTGCGATCTGGCCTGCACGCACGAACAAGACGAAGACGAGCGCTTCTGGCAATGGCGCCTGGGGGTCACATGGACGTTCTGACGACGCGACGCCGGACTGCGTGGTGGCAGCCGCTGCTGGTGCTCCTGGCCTACGTGATCGTGGCCTCCTGTCTGGCCGTGCGGCCGACGCGACGCAGCGAACCGTCGTTCCCGCACCGCGTGCACGTCGTCGACCAGAAGCTCGAGTGCGCGTTCTGCCACGCCCGCGCCCGCGCCGACGACCAGCCGGGCATGCCGCCGCCCGAACTGTGCGCACCGTGTCACGAACGGTTCGATCCGCAGAAACCGCCCGAACGGCGGCTCTCGGCGTTCTTCGACGGCGGCCGTTACCGCCGCCTTGCCGACGCGCGGTTGCCCGGCGACGTCGCGTTCTCGCATCGCCGGCACGTGACCGAGGCCGGGTTGGTATGCACCGGATGCCACACCGACATCCTCGAACAGGACGACGTGCCGCTGCTGCCACTGGTGACCAAGGACGGCTGCATGGATTGCCATCGGCAGCACGGCAGCGGCAACGAATGTCGCGTCTGCCATGCGACGATCGACCGTTCGTGGCGACCGCACTCGCACGATCGCGACTGGACGCACGCGCACGGCAACGTCGCCCGCGGTGGTTCGACCGACAACCAGGACCGCTGCAGCCTGTGTCACACCGAGACCGGCAGTTGTCGGACGTGCCATCAGTTGTCGCCGCCGCGCGATCACGACCAGCAGTTCCGCCGTCGGACGCATGGCCTGTCGGCCAGCCTGGATCGCGCTCGGTGCGCCGTATGTCATACGACCGACTCCTGCGCCCAATGCCACCAGCAGACTCCGCCACAGAACCACCGCGGGGGCTTTGGCGCCCCGGGTCACCGCCACTGCAACGGTTGCCACCTGCCGCTGGCCGACAACGGCTGCCGCGTCTGCCATCCGCAGGCCAGCAGCCACGCCGCCGCGGCGCCGCTGCCCGGCGATCACAGCCCGGCGATGAACTGCCGGTTGTGCCACGGCAACGGCGTGCGGCTGCCGCACCCCGATGGCGGCCACGTCTGCACCGCCTGCCACCGCTGACGACTACGCACTTGGCGCGCCCCGCCTGGGGCAAGTTGCCTCCGCGGTCACGTCTTGCGGCGAATGGGTGACGGTCGCGTGACGCGGCAGACTCGTCTGTCACGCGCGGGTCATTCCGGCCGGCGCCGCTCCCCAGGAGTTCGAGTTCATGATCCCTCCCGTCTCGAGGCAGCCGATCGCGCAACGAGGACTGCGCGCCGGCCTCGTCGCCCTGCTCGCCCTGGCGGCCTGCAGCGACAACAACAACCCGGCGCCGCCGCCGATCGGCGTCGCGCCCGATCCGATCGTCACCGAAGCCGACCGCCTGCCCGGCGTCGTCGTCGCCATCACCCGGGTGTACGGCGGTAGTGGCCCGAACGGCAAGTTCCGGGTCGGCGACTTCCTCAGCGTCGATTTCACCGTCGCCCGCGATACCGGCGCCGCGCTCGAACTCGCGAACATGACCCGCGGCGCCATCATGGTGTCCGGCCCGACCTCGAACTACCAACGGGTCATCGCATCGCAGGGCGATGTGATCACCGCTTCGCGCAAGACCGCGCTCGGCGCCTACACCTACAAGTTCACCCAGCCGGTCCCGGCCACCTATCTGGCACCGCTGAACGACACGACGGCGCTGACCGACGGCGAGTGGACCGGCCGGCCGCTGATTGCCGGCACCTACACCGTCGGCATCGAACTGCGCAAGGACTACGTGGTCGGCGGCGCCACGCTGCGCGACCCGGGCAACACCACCGCCGACTTCCTGCTCGGCGACGCCAGCACGATCGAGCGGCGCGAAGTGGTCACGCTCGCCAACTGCAACCAGTGCCACGGCGAACTGCGCGGCCACGGCGACAACCGCAACAACGTGACCAACTGTCTGCTGTGCCACACCGGCGGCGCCGAGGATCGCAACACCGCGACCGTCGCCAACGGCACGCCGGGCGCGACGATCGACTTCAAGGTGATGATCCACAAGATCCACTCCGGCCTGCACCTGCCGTCGGTGCTCGGGGTGACGACCAACCCGGATGGCAGCCGCAAGTACGACGCGACGCCGCAACCCTATCAGCTGATCGGCTTCGGCGATTCGGTCCACGACTACTCGAACATCGGCTTCCCGGCCTGGCCGAGCTTCTTCACGCCGATGCCGCGCGACCTCGGCTACACCGCGCTGGTCGACACGTCGTTGCCGACGACCGACCCGCGGCGGATCGAGGGCGTTCGTCGTCAAGGCCTCGAGAACACGATGCGGTCGGCGCCGATCGCCTGCGACAAGTGCCACGGCGATCCGGATGGCAGCGGCCCGCTGCCGGCGCCGGCGCAGGGCGAGCTGATCTACGCGCAGCCGACGCGCCTGGCGTGCGCGAGCTGCCACGACGACTGGGTGCCCGAACTGCCGTACCGCGCCAATTCGTCGACGATGCCGGCGCAGCGCGACGACGCGGCGTGCAAGGACTGCCACCGCCCGAGCGGTACGCCGCTCGACATCCGCGATGCGCACACGCACCCGCTGGTCGATGGCAACATCGCCCGCGGCCTGAACTTCAACCTGACCGCGGTCGACGAGGTCGCCGGTGACGGCGATGGTCGCTTCGAGGCGGGCGAGAAGATCGGCGTGACGTTCCATCTGACCGACGACGCCGGCAACGCGATCGCGGCCAGCGGCCTGAGCCGCATCGAACTGGCCCTGAACGGACCGACGACGAACCCGAACATGGTCCACCTGATGCGCGTCGCGCAGGCGGCGTTCACGGGCAACGGACCCTACACCTTCAACGTCCCGGCCAACTTCTACCTGGAGTCGGTGGGCAACTCGACCGGCACCACGGGCTCGCCGAACCTGCAGACCTACGGCACGATGAATGCCCCGCATTGGGCGGTCAGCGGCGCGGCGACGGCGGTGTTCCTGCGCACGGCGACCGGCACCGGCACCACGCTGGCGGCCAACGCGCCGGCGCTGCAGAACTACATCGACGTCGCGGCCGGCACCGGCGCGAACTTCACCAATGGTGGCTACCTGGTTCTCGAGGACCTGGTCGCCGGCCGGCGGGAGTTCATTCGCGTCCAGTGGATCGAAGGCGATCGGCTGTGGTTCAGCTCGCAGTACCGCCCCGACTTCCCGCCGCGGTTGACCCGTCCGCACGCGATGGGTGCGACGGTCCACCCGATCACGGTGGCGACGGTCGCCGCTGCCAACTACTCGTTGGATCGCCTGGCCGGCAACTTCACCGAGACGACCGAGTTCGGCACCGGCGAAGTGCTGTGCAGCTACACGGCCGATTTCGTGATCCCGAGCGCGTTCCCGGGCAGCCTCAACGAATCGCCCGAACTGGACGACAGCTGGGGTGACTGGACCGGCCTGGCTTTGCCGTCGGGCACCTACACGTTCGGTCTCTACGGCGCACGTTCGGTCAACGTCGTGACCCCGGCTCCGGTCGGTACCGCGACGGAGACGACGGGCTACACCGAAGGCGGTCGCGCGGCGACGCGCAACCTGCTGTTCGGCAATGCGACCAGCGAAACGGCGGTGCACCGGATCGACGGTTCGCAGAGCTGCAATGCCTGCCACGTCGACATCCAGTTCCACGGCGGCAGCCGGCGCGGTTACGAGACGTGCATCCTGTGCCATGGCACCGCCGGTGCCGAGGACGCGGCGAAGTACACGTATCCGACCGCGACGACGACCGAGAGCACGACCGTCGACTTCCGGACCATGCTGCACAAGATCCACCACGGCAAGGAACTGGCTGCCGGCGCCAACTACGTGGTGATCGGCAACGGTGGCACGGGCCACACCTACGAGATGGTCGGCTTCCCGTACATGCCGGGCGGCACCGGTGATTGCGCGAGCTGCCACGGCAAGAACAACACGGCTTGGGCCGTGCCGGCCGAACGCAACCATCCGGCGGCATTGCACCCGACGCGCGCGTGGCGTGCGGCCTGTGGTAGCTGCCACGACAGCAGCGCCGAGACGGCGCACATCGACGCCAACACCAGCCCGGCTGGCGCCGAAGCCTGCGCGATCTGCCACGGCGAGGGCGAGGACAAGGACGTCCGCGCGGTCCACATCATCCGTTGACGGCGGCGGTTCGCGGTGACCGACCCACGGCGCACCGGCGCCGTGGGTCGCGTCGTTTCAGGAACCGTGGAACGAGATGATCCAGGTCGTGCCGGCGGCTTCGACGGTGCCGGTCAGGCGGACCAGCCGCATGCCGGTCGGCAGGCTCGCGGTGGGGAGGTTGAGTTCCCAGGCGCCGTCGCTGGTCGGCTTGCCGACCAGGATCGCGTTGCTGCTGCCGCTCATCAGCCCGGCGATCGAACCGGCCACGCCCGCCGGCTGCCCTTCGGCCCGGATCGTCAGCAGGTTGCCGACCGCCCGCCACCGGAACGTCGTCTGCAGATCGCCGAGCCAGGCCAGTTCGCTCCAGCTGCCAGCTGTCGTCGGGAACGCGATCGACGCCGAGACGCGGCGATCGACCGGCCGCTCCGACCGTTCCAGCGAGCCGCTCAAGACGTAGGTCGGCGACCACGAACCCAGGCCACTGGCCATGCGGTCCGCAGACGAGGAACTCGTGACGCTGGTGCGCATGATGAGCGACTCGGTGCCGGACTGGCCGGGCACGCCGTCGGTGTCGTCATGCAGGGCGAAGGTCGCCTTGGTCACCGTTTCGGGCGAGGCATACTCGAACAGCACTCCGCCCGAACCGATGGCCAGCCGCTGCTTCTCGTCGTCGCGGGTCGTGAGCAGCTGCACGCCCGGGTCCGAGTCGATGTCCCAGTTGCCGACCAGCGGCTGCCGGATGCCGGCGATCAGGTGCGGCCAGGCGAAGTACAGCCCGGCGAGGGTGGCGATCGTGCCCAGCGAAACGAGGGTCAGGCGTCGGTCCATGCGGTGGTTTCAGCGGATCGGTTCGAGCACGTACGGCGAATTGGTCAGCATGCCGACGATCGGCTGCAGTGCCCAGGGCTCGCTGAGCAGTTGTCCCTGGCGCCGCCGATAGTTGCCCTGCAGTGCGATCGAGAACACGCCTTCGAATGCCCCGCCGACCTGCTGGTCGAGCACGATCGCCGCGAAGCGACGTTCGCGCAGTGCGGCTGAAAAACGCTCGTGGAACGCCAGGATGACCTCTTGTTGCCAAGGTGTGGCGGCGGCGCCGTCCTTGCCCTCGAGCACCGGGATCATCGGGTTCAGCAGATCGTGGATTGCCTGGCCGTGCGCGGTGCGCGGCTTGCCGGCCATCGCGGCGACATGGCCGTGCGACAGCACGAACACGTCACCGGGCGCCTGCTGCAGGAACGCGAGTTGCTCTTCGTGGGCCTGGCGGTGCGCGGTGGTCGGCAGGGCGTGGCGTGGGTCGTAGAGCAGCACCGGTCGCGTTTGCCACAGGGCGCGCACGTCGAGGATCAACATGGCGCATTGCACCAGCAACAGCGTGGTGACGGTCGTGTGGCCGCGCGGAGAGGTCGTCGCGGTCAGCGCCAACGGCGCGAGCAGACAGGCACCGACGAAGCCGTACAGCAGCACGTTGTCGAAGCCGCCGATGTGCAGCCGGGACAGGTACGAGGCCAGCAGACCACCACTGGCGAAGGCCGCCAGGAACAAACCGGCGCGCGCCTCGCCGCGACGGACGTATTGCCCGAACACGACCAGCGCGAGTCCGATCGCCGGCAGGACCGGCACCAGATCATCGTTCCAGAAACCGAGCTTGCGATCACCCTGGATGCCGTGGCCACGCGGCATCTCGAACACGAAGAACGTGAACCAGCCGGCGGTCGCCAGATGGTAGATGCCGATCGCCGACCCGAGGCACAGCGCGGCGGCGAGGCCAAAGCGCAGGCCCTGGCGCCAATCCAGCAACAGGGCACCGACGCCGATTGCCGGCAGCCACAGCACGGCGGTTTGCTTCGACAAGAACGCCAGAGTCGCGGTCACCGCCGCGGCAAACGCGCCGCGAGTGCCATGCCAGCGCAGCAGGTAGCCGGTCGCCAGCATCCACAGCAGGAACAGCGAATCGTTGCGCGCCAGATCGAGCCACCAGCGGTACCAGCCGCTGCCGAGGAACAGCAGCCCGATCGCGACGATGCCCGGCAGCGCGCGGCCGCATTCGCGCCGGACCCAATGGCCCAGCAGCGCCGCCGCGGCGAGTGTGGCGAGCAGACCGACCAGTCGCGCCGTCAGGAATCCGTCGCCGAGCGGCACCGCCAGGGCCGCCGTCAGCCAGTAGAACAACGGCGTATAGAGAAACGCCACATGGTCGGGGCCCGGCGGCGCGTAGATGTCGAGACCCTGGCCGATGCGCGCGGCATGGTCGATCATCGCGCCTTCCATCCACTCCAGTTCGAACGGGTAGCCGACGCGCTGCCACGCGACCCACGCAAAGACGCCCATCGCCAGGATCGCCAGCCCCGCCAGCAGGCGGGCAGGCAGCGGAAACGGCGACGGGGAGCCGACGGCTTCGGGCATCCTGGTATGCTACGCGGCTCCGTCACCCCAAACCGATGCGCAAGCTCACGTTCCTTCCTGTCCTGTTCGCCTTCGTTGCCTGCCAGAGTGGGCCGTCGTCGTCGACGAGCGCCGCCCAGCTGGACCTTTCGACCTGCGACCAATTCGGCGCCGGCGTCAAGGACGCCGATGCCGTGGCGATCGATGCGATCCTCGCCGATCCGAAGAAGTATGACGGTCAGACGCTCCGGTTTTCCGGACCGATCCAGTCGATCTGCCAGACCAAAGGCTGCTGGATGCGTGTTGGCGCCGACGACCAGATGGGCGGCCAGAACGTGTTCATCAAGTTCAAGGACTACGCGTTCTTCATGCCGCTGGATGGCGCGGGCCGCACCGCCGTCGTCGAGGGCACGGTCGCGATCAAGGAGATCCCCGTCGACCAGATCAAGCACTACCTCGAGGACGCCGGCAAGAAGGACGAAGCGGCGAAGGTCACGCAGCCGCAGATCCAGGTGACCTGCATGGCCAGCGGCGTCGCACTCGGCAAGCGCTAGTCCATGGGGCGGATCGTCGCGCTGTTGGCGGTGCTGCTGGTGCTTGCCGGTGCCGGCGTCTGGTTGCTGTCTTCCGGCGAACGGGCGCCCGACGCTCCGGGTGCGCCGGCGAAGCCGTCACCCGCCGAGACACTCCCGACCGGCGCTGCCGCCCCGGCACCGGCTCCGGTGCCAGGCAGCGGCACGCTGGTGTCGACCGCCGAACAACATGCCGAAGCCAGACCGGCGCGCGATCTGGCGCCGTCGCCGACGGTGTTCCTGCAGGTGTTCGACCGCGTCTCGACCCAGCCGGTCGCCGGCGCTGCGGTGCATCGCTACCACGGCGGCGACCTGATCGACTTCACCGATCGCGACGGCCGCTGCGCGTTGCCGCTGGCCAAGGAAGAGCAGCTCGCGGTAGTTGCCGACGACTATCTGCTGCGCCTGTGTCCGGTGCGGCCCGGCAGTTCGGCCGATGCGCCGCAGCGCGTGCTGCTCGAGCGCGACGCCTTCTCGCTGCGCGGCCGCTTCCAGTTCCGTCGCCCGGATGGCGCCAGGATCGAAACCGTGATCGTCCGGCTGCAGTCGCAGAACAAGAACGCCGGCGCGGCGGCCCAACCCAGAAAGCTGGCCATCGCCGGTCCGGAAGTGCAGCGCGCGTGGCTAGAACACACGATGATCGCCAGCCTGCAACCGTTCGGGCATCTGCACGTGCAACTCGGCCTGCGTGCGACAGCGCAGCGGCACATCCTGCGCGGCAACGACGAAGTGCGCTTTGGCGAGGGCGGCCTGTACGAGTTCGAGGCCGCGACGATGGAAGGTCTGGTCGCACGCGGCGTGTTCCAGGTCGAGTCGATCGTCGACGAGCCGCTGCTGGTCACCATGGAAGCCGGCCGTTTCGTCTCTGGGATCGTGCTGGCGGCCGACGGCAAGACGCCGTGCCAGGGCGCGCAGATCACGACGGCGAACGGCGACCCGCTGCAATTGCTGGCGACCACCGGCGCCGACGGCGCGTTCCGGATCGGTCCGTTAGGCGGTGGCGTCCTGACGCTGGAAGTGCGACATCGCGACCACGAGATCCTGTTGCACGGCCCGATTCCGACCGACAGTGCGGCGGCGCGCATCGTGCTGCAGGCGCTGCCGACCGACACGCTGCGCGGTCGCGTGCGCGCGCGGCCGGGTCAGCGGCCGATCGGCGGCGCGACCGTCTCGGTGATGGATCCGACCGGCCAGCCGGTCACCGCGCAGAGCGACGCCGACGGTTGGTTCCGGCTGCGGCTGTCGGCGAAGGAGACGGCGCGGCTGGCGATCGCGGCGCCCGGGTTCCTGCCGTACGCCGAACTGATCGAACCCGGCGCGCTGAGCGCCGCCGACTTCGACCTGTGGCCGGCCAACACCGGTGTGCGCCTGGCCGAGAAGATGACGGCATTGCTGCGCGGCATCGTGGTCGATGCGCGCGGGCGGCCGCTGGCCGGCGTGCCGGTGCGCTGGCAGGCCGCCGCCGCGGCGCCGCCGGTCGGCATTCCGGGTCGCCGCGTCATCGACGGCGGGGTGCTCGCGCTGTCTTCGATCGCGACGACCGGCAACGATGGGTCGTTCGAGATCGAGACGTTGCAGGCCGGCGCCGGTGTGGTGTTTCCGGTGGATGGCGTGTCGACCGAACAAGACGGTCTGCGGATCGACATCGCGCTCGGTCAGACGCGCGATGGTCTGCGGCTCGAGGCCAGGCAACGTCCTTGATCATGACCGTGTCCCCCGTGGTTCGTGGCGCGTCGTTCGTTGTCGGGATCGCGATGGCGTGGGCGCAGACGCCAGCTCCGGCGCCGGAACCTGCATGCGTCGTGGGTGGCGTGTCGTGGACCGACGCCCGCGCCGTGTTCGATCCGTTCGGGTCGCTGCGGATCAGCGGCACCGATCGCGACGGCGCGCGCGAACTGGTGTTCACGTTCCCGGAGATCGAGCCGCCGCCGCCCGGCGAGCGGCAGATCGGCGGCGAGTCGCCGTTGCAACTGCGTTGCAACGGTGCGGTGGCGACCGGGACGGCGAAGATCGCCGCGATCTCGGCCACGGCCGTGCAGATGCAGGGCGAACTGCGGATCGGCGACGCGGCCGCGGTGCCGTTTTCGATCGCGTTGGCGTGCACGCTGGCCCCGGCCGGCATCGCGGGAGCACCGGCGTTGCCGCGGCCCGGCGCGGACGCGGTGGCGAGCAAGCCCGTGAACGAGGACCTGGTGTTCTGTGCGCTCGGCAACACCGGCACCGGCAGCGACGTGCAGCGACGGATCGGGCAGGCGATCGCCAGATTGGCGCCGACCGGGCCGCTCGATTTCGTGCTGCTGCTCGGCGACAACTTCCTGCCGCGCGGTGTCGCCAAGACCAGTGATGTCGCCTGGCGGCGGTGTTTCGAGGAGCCCTATCCCGATCTGCAGCTGCCGATGGCGTTCCACGCCGTGCTCGGCGACCGCGATCATCTCGGCGACATCGTCGCCCAGAACGAATACGGCCGGGGCAACGTTCGCTGGGACCTGCCGCACTTCGCCTACTCGTTCACGCACAAGGCGCACGGCGCCGAGTTCCTGTTCGTCGGCATCGACACGACCAAGTACTCCGGCTCGGTGCGCGAGCCGCCGATGCGCTACGTCAGTCGGACGATGGGGGCGAAAATCGAAGCCAGCAAGGCGCCGTTCAAGATCGTGTTCGGCCATCATTCGATGCACGGTGGCGGACCCGAGGGTCGCGCGACGCCCGCAGCGGCGGCGCTGCGCGAACGCACCGAAGTACCGTTCGCCAAGAACGGCGTGACCCTGTACCTCGCCGGTGGCGATCACCACCTCGAATTGCTGCAGCCCGAAGGCCGGCCGCTCGAAGTGATCAGCGGCACCGGCGGCGGCCTGGTGCGCTCGGCGACGTGGAGCGCGGACACGCGGTTTGCGGCCGCGACGCCCGGGTTCACGTGGTTCCGCTGGGATGGCAAGACCCTGGAGATCAGCTTTCGCGATGCCGACGGCAACGTGCTGCACGTGCACCGGCTGGCCGGCCCCGCCGCCGCCGGACCGGGCGAGGCCGGCAAGTGAATCCGCAGCCCTGGCAGCGGCTCGGCGACGAGTCGCTGGTCCGCTACAAGGTCTTCGACGTCGTGCGGTCGCGGCGCCGATCGCCGCGCACCGGCGTCGACATCGGTTTCTTCCTGATCCGGACGCCGGATTGGGTCAACATCGTCGCGACGACGACCGACGACCGGCTGATCCTGGTCCGTCAGTACCGGCATGGCACTGAGCAGGTGTCGCTCGAGATTCCCGGTGGGCTGATCGATCCGCACGAACGCAATCCGATCGACGCCGCGGCCCGCGAACTGCGGGAGGAGACCGGTTACGAGCCAACCCACATCGAGCTGCTCGGCGTGATGACGCCCAATCCGGCGATCTTCACCAACCGCTGCCACACGTTCCTTGCCACCGGCTGTCGGCGCGTCGGCGATCTGCAGATGGACCCTGGTGAGGACATCGAGGTCGTCACCGTGCCGGTGGCCGAGATCGACGCCCGGATCCGCGCCGGCGAGATCGATCACGCCCTGGTGCTGGCGGGGCTCGCGTTCTGGCGGGCGCGCAAGGGTCCCGGCTGATTGCGCAATCGCATCGGCGGGCGCAGCAGTTCGCGTCCCGGATCGGCTACAAATCCCGACTCGCGTCTGGCGCAAGAGGCCCCATGAACCGGACAGCCCTGATCAGTGTGCTCGCGTTGTTGTTCGCCGGACTCGTCGGCTGGTTCCTGTTCCGCGGCGATGCGGCACCACCGCCGCCGATCGGCGGTGGCGGTGCCGGTGCCGAAGCGCCGCCGGCGCCCGAGGCCGCGCCCGCCGAGCGAACGCCCGACGCGACGCCCGCCGATGCGGCGTCCCAGCGGACGAGCGTCGCGGTGGCCGCCGCCGATCCGCTGCTCGACCCGGAGATCCGGGCGGCGCTGACGGGGTTCAAGGGCCGGGTCGTCGATCATCAGAAGCAGCCGGTCGGCGACACCGGCGTGCGGATCTACCGCGGTGCGATGGACACGGTGTTGCGGCCCGGGCTCGATCTGTTCGCCGAGGCGTCGACGTGGGAACCGAGCTACATCGCCGGCGAGACCAAGACCGCCGTCGATGGCACCTTCCAGATCGAAGGCGTCTGGCCGCGCGCGTTCTATCTGCTGTTCGCCGGCATCGGCAGCGATGCGCCGACGCACAAGATCCTGTCGCACACGCCGGCACCCGGTGAAATCATCGATCTGGGCGACATCGAGCTGCCCGACGCGGCCGTGCTGACCGGCATCGTCGTCGACGAGGACGGCAGCCCGCTGGCCGACGCGCTGGTGCGTTCGGCGGATCTGCCAGGGCAGCTCGCCGGCTTCTTCCCGATCGAGCGTTTCGATCCGAAGGGCGCGCTGCTGATCCGCGAGCCACAGTCTCCGGTCCGCGTCATCGAGATGCCGGCCTGGGTCGAGCACGCGTTCGAGCATCTGCCGATTCCGTCGACGCGCACCGCTGCCGACGGCGCGTTCCGGCTGGTCGGTGTCGCACCCGGCGCCAATCTGGTCGCGACCACCAAGCCGGATTACCTGTCCGACATGAAGCCGACCGTGCATTGCAAAGCCGGCCAGGTGAAGGATCTCGGTCGCATCCGGCTCAAGCGCGGCGAAGAACTGTCCGGTCGCGTGCTCGACACCGCCGGCAAACCAGTCGTCGGTGCCGAAGTGCTGGCCGGGTCGACGTTGAACGTCGCGCCCGTCGATCTGGCCACGCGGGTCGGCGTCACCGACGGCGAGGGCCGGTTCCGGGGTCAGGGTTTCGCGCCGGGCAAGGTCACGGTTGCCGCGCGTCGCAGCAAGCAGGACCCGTGGGTGCTGGCCGAGCCGCAGGCGATTCTCGGCGACGTCCTGGTCACGGTGCCGGCGACGTTCGCGATCACGGTCAGCATCCTCGCCAAGGACGGGGGCCGGCCGGTCGAACCGCGGTTGCGTGTGCTCGCGGGCAAGGCCGGCGATGGCGCGGCGGAGTTCGCGATGCTCGGGTTCGTGCCGCCGATCGATCTGCGCGAACGCGTGACCGTGCTCGAAGACGGCCGCCATCGGATCAGCGGACTGGCCGCTGGCCGCTACGTCGTCATCGCCGACGCCAAGGGGCTTGGCATGGGACACGTCTCCGCGCATCTGGAGACCGTCGACGTCGAAGTGCAGGTCGAACTGCCGACCGCGGTCACGCTCGCGGTCCGGGTCGTCGGACCGGGCGATCACCCGATCAAGAGCGCGGCGATCTACGCCGACAGCCGCGGCGGCGAGCGTTTCACCGAGATGCCGATGATGTGCGGGCGCACCGACTCCGAGGGCCGGCTGACGATCACGCAGATGCAGGGGCCCGAAGTGCGCGTCAGCGCCGACCACCCGCGCTGGGGAGTCGTGCATGGCCGGATGAAGATCGGCGATCCGGAACTGGTGTTGCGGATGGTCGAGCCGGGGGCAATCACCGGCACGGTGACCGAGAACGGTCAGCCGGTGACTGCCGGCAAGTTCACCGTCGGTGCCGACAAGCGCGGCGGTGACGATGGACCGATCGACACGGTGCCAATGCTGGCGACGCCGGGCATGGATGGCACGTTCCGCTATGGCGGCGTGCAGCCGGGCAAGTATCGGCTGACCGCGATCAAATCGCTCGACGCACTGCAGTCGCCGGGTGGCGTGTTCACCTTCGCGCAGGACATGATGTTGATGCGCAATGGGCCGCGGGTCGAAGTCGAGGTGGTCAGTGGCCAGACGGCGACGTGCACGCTCGAAGTGACGCCGCAGGCGCCGACCGGGCCGACTGGGCACGTCTATGGCACGGTCCAGATCGACGGCCGCCTCGCCGAGGGCTACATGGTGTCGTCGTGGGGTGAAGGCTCGCCGCTGCGCGCCCGGGTCGACGAGCACGGTCGCTTCGATCTGGGCCAGGTGCCGGTCGGCGACCGCTATGTCAGCGTGATGTCCGGTGATCAGTTGTCGATGTTCGGCGGTCGCTCGGTCTGGGGCAAATCGATCGAGGTCACGGCCGGCGAGGCGATCGCGCTCGACATCGTGCTGGAGATGACGTCACTGGCTGGCGCCTGTTACAAGCCGGATGGCAGTCCGGCGCTCAACGTGCACGTCGAAGTGCGCGGCGAGCCGTTTGCGGTCGCCGCCGGCAACGAGCGCCGCGGCAATCAGGGCGGTTACTCCGAGTACATCCAGACCGACGCCAATGGTGAGTTCAAGCTGCCGTCGGTGCCGGCCGGCATCTACACGTTCCGCGTCAACACCCATGGCGACGGCCAGTTCCGCGGCGAACTCGACAAGATCGAAGCGCGGGCCGGCCAGCCGGTGGTCGGTTTGCGGATCGACCTGAAGGGCACCATCGAGGTTGCCGGGCGCGTCGACATGGCGGCGTTCGGCCAGCCCAAGCCCGAATGGGCCTGGATCGGCTTCCACGAAGTGAAGGCCGACGCCGCGCAGCAGCGGGGCTTCGGCGATCAGGTCGGCGGCGCCAGCGTGCAGGACGACGGCACGTTCAGCACCCGCGATGTGCCGCCGGGCACGTGGCAGGTGCGGGCGTTTGCGTCCGGTGGTGAGCAGGGCTGGCGGGAGTTTTCGATCGAAGGCACGATCACGGTGCCGCCGACCGGAGTCACCGATCTGTATCTGCGACCGGTGCCGCGCCTGGAACAACCGAACGTGCGCCGCGGCTGAGCTACGCCAATCGCCCGGCGACCCGCTGGCTCAGCGCGAAGACGATCTGCCCGACCAGCGACGTCTTCGATTCCATCTCGACGCCCACCAGCATGCCCTTCTTGAACGGCACACAGCCGCGTTCGCTGCCGGTCAGCAGCATGCCGAGCAGGTAGCCGAGGTGGGGTTCGTGGCCGACCAACGCGATGCCATCGAGGTTGTCGTGCATCGCCGCCTGGATCAGCTCGAACGCCACCAGCGGCTCCGCCGACGGAATCAGCGCCGGGTCGATGGCTGGTGGCATGGCGAACCCGGTCGCCTCGGCCAACACGGTCGCCGTCTGCCGCGCCCTTTGCAGTGGGCTACAGTGGATCGCATCCAGTCGCGCGATCGCTCGCCGCCAGGCCGGTGCCGCCGCCTGCAGCCGTTGCATTCCCTCCGGTGTCAACGCGCGTTGGTCGTCGCTGGTCCGCGGACCGGCGTCTTCGGCAATGCCATGCCGCAACAGATAGATGAACATCAGTCGATCCGGCGCACCGCGCCGTCCTTCTGGCCGACCAGCACCCGCCCGGCCATGCCGACGAACAGGCCATTGTCCAGTACGCCGGGGATCGCATTCAGCCGATCGTGCAGCGCCGCCGGCGTCGGGATGCCGTCGTAGCGACAGTCGAGGATGAAGTTGCCGTTGTCGGTGACCAGCGGCTTGCCGTCCTTGCCGATTCTCCGGGTTGGCACTGCACCGGTCGCGGCGATCTTCCGTTCGGTCTGCTGCCAACCGAACGGCAGCACTTCGACCGGCAACAGGAACTTCTTCCCCAGCACGAGAACACACTTGCTGTCGTCGACGATGACCACCATCTCGCGCGCCGACGCCGCGACGATCTTCTCGCGCACCAGCGCCGCGCCGCCGCCCTTGATCATCGCCTTGGCCGGATCGATCTCGTCGGCGCCGTCGATGGCCAGGTCGAGCCGGTCGACGTCGTCGAGCGTCGTCAACGGCACGCCGAGCCGCCGGGCAGCTTCGGCCGTGCCGTTGCTGGTCGCGACGCCGGCGATGCGCAAGCCATCCTGCTGGATGCGTTCGGCCAGCCGTTCCAAGGCGAACAAGAACGTCGACCCGCTGCCGAGCCCGAGCCGCATGCCGGATTCGACGAGGTCGGCGGCCGCGCGCGCCGCCGCGCGCTTGCCGATGGCGGGATCACTCATGCGAGCACATTAGCGGCCATCTGTCGTGGTAGCCTCTCGAACGTTGACTGACCCCACTTCCGATCCACGGCCACCCTCGGCGCCGACGCTGAGCGCAAACCCGGGGGCAAGCACCGGTGCCCGTTCGCGGCCACGCTATCAACCCAGGCCGAAGACGCGCTGGCAGCGGATTCCGTTGCTGGTCCGATTGCTGGCGCCGCTGGCCATCGTCGTCGGCGCGTGGTGGGGCTGGCAGCAGTACCGCAAGAGCCACGCCTGGATGACGTTCCACCGCGCCGATGGTCGACCGGTGCCCGGGCTCGTGCTGACGTTCTATCCCGACACGATGTCGTTCGCGGCGCCATCGCCGCGGCCACCGTTCGGCGAAGTCGCGCTCGCCGCCGGCGACGGCGCGGTGTCGGTCGGCAGGGAACTGGTGCCGGGCACCGCGTTTCTGCGCTACCGCGGCGACGGCATCGGCACCGGCTACGCCAGCGTCGGCCTCGGCAACGACAGCGCGGTCGAACTGCAACCGGCAGCACGCCTGCAGGGTCGCATCGGCGAAACCGGCAAGGCCTTCGTGTTCGGCTGGCGCAACTTCCTGCTGCGTCCGATCGCCGATGCGGCGATCACCGGTTTTGGTGGTGGCGAGCACGGTGTGCCGCTGGTCGAGGCAAGGAGCGATGCCGACGGTCGCTTCGAGTTGCGCGACTTCGACGCCTCGATGGTGACGCTCGGACTGCGGGTGCTGAAGCCCGGCTACGCGATGGCCTGGCAGGAATGGGAGTGCGGCGGCACCGGTGGTCCGGTCATCGCGCTGACCAGGACGGAGCCGATCCGCGGTCGTCTGCTGCTGCCTGCCGATCTGCCCACCGATGGCCTGCAACTGCTGGCGCGTGGGCTGCCGGGTGTGGCGACCTCGATTGCCGCCGATGGCGCGTTCGCGCTCGATCACGTGACGCCGGGGCTGCTGCCGAAGCTGCTGGTCCATGGTCTGCCGCCCGCGTGGACGCACCTGGAATCGCGCGGCCAGGTGGGTGGCCCGCCGATCGAGATCAAGATCCTGCGCTCGGGCGTCGTGCGCGGCTATGTGCTCGATCTGGTTTCGCAGCGGCCGCTGGCCGGCGCGATGGTCTGGCATCGCCACGGGCCGACCGGCATGACAGCGGTCAAGAGCCAGGCGGACGGGGGGTTCACGATCGACCGGATTCCGCCCGGCGAACTGACGCTCGGCGCGCATTGGGAAGAACTGCGCCCCGGCCGCAAGGCAATCAGTCTTGCCGGCCAGCGCGTGTTCGAAGTCCAGGAAGGGCAGCAGATCGCCGACGTGATCATCCGGGTCGAGTAGCATCGGCCGCGCCGATGACGAACTTCCACAGAGCGATGTTGCCGTGGTTCCTGGCAGGCGCTGCCGCGATTGGCTGGTGGCAGGATCCGGTGAAGGACCGTCCGGCGCCGCCGCCGGCAGGTGCCGCGCCGTTGCCGCCGGTGGTCGAGCCGTTCGTGTCGCCGGTGCCGCGGCTCGACCTGCAGCTGCGCGCGACGCCGCGCGATCCGATCGAGGGCTTCTGGCAGTTGCGGGATCGGGTCGTCGCCGGCATCAGCGAAGGCACGCGCAGCAAGGGCTGGATGGCGGTCGGCCGTTCGCATCTGCTGCTGCATCTGCTGGCGGAAGGAACCGATCCAGGGGTGCCGATCCTGCGTGCCGGCGCCCGGCGCTGGCAGCGCGACCAGGGTCAGATCCGGATGACGGCGTTGGCCGGGCACTTCAACGATGCCGACGGCGATCTGGTGCTGGAGAAGGCCGGGCTGGTCGAGACGCGACGGTTCGAGTTGCTCGGCAGCGTGCTGCGGGTCCTGCAGGACGACGAGAACTGGCTCGAGTTCGTGCGCGCCGAGTGATCAGTCGCGCTGGCCGGCTGCGCCGTTCGAGGGTGCGCGTCGCCGGCGCAGGGTCTGCAGTTCGGGACTGCGGAGCAGCAGGTGCACCAGCACGTAGATGCCGATGCCGACGGCGATCGGGAACGCGACGTTGCCGCCCGCGCGGGCCCAGCGGCTGGCCTCGGCCGGAACCAGCCGCACCAGCGGCAGCACCAGGCACATCGCCGCGGTGGCGATCGCGCTCCGCGCCCACGCCGACCACAGGCCCGGGCCGTCCGGCACGTGCGCGCGGATGGCGCGGCGCAGCACGATGGCATTGGCGAGCGCGCACAGGCTGCTGGACAAGGTCAGCGCCGCGGTGCCGAGTGGCGTGGTCAGCAACAGCACGAGATTGACGATCACGTTCACCGGCAGCAGCCACACCATCAGCCGCGCCGGCGTCCGGTTGTCGCCAACGGCATAGAAGGCGCGCGCGAGCAGCTGCGCCAGGCCCAGGAACGGCAGGCCGGCGACCAGCAGCGCGCAGGTCAGCACCGTCGGCGCGACGTCGGCTTCGGTGAACTTCGCGCTCTCGAACAGCACCCGCACGACGTCCTCGCCGAGCGCGATCAGGCCGAAGCTCGCTGGCAACGTGATCCAGATCGTGGCCGCCGCGGCACGATCGAGTGTGCCCCGCAGCGCCGCACGATCCACGTTGGCTTCCGCCGCAAGACGCGGGAACACCGCCACGGCGACCGCCATCGCCGTCAGCGCATGCGGGAACAGCAGCAGCCGGTTGGCCAGGTAGACGTAGGTGACCGCGCCGGGCGCGATCAACCAGTAGGCCATGCCCTGGTCGAGCAGCGAGCTGACCTGGTTCAGCGACATGCCGAGCACCGTCGGTGCCATCGCGGCAAACACCACGTGCGCCGGCGTGCCGCGCGCCGGCAACCCGAACCGGGGTCGCAGCAGTTCGCCGCGCCGCCACAACGGCACGACGACGAACGCCATCTGCGCGAAGCCGCCGACCGTCAGCACCGTCGCGGTGAACATCGCGATGTGCTGGTCGTCGACGAGTCCCAGGATCGGCGCCAGCAGCAGTGCGGCGATCCAGAACAGGTTCAGCGCGATCGGCACCGCCGCCGGCAGCGCGAACGAGCCGAGCGTGTTGAGCACGCCCGACCAGATCGCCGTCAAGCAGACCGGCAGCGCGTACAGGAACAGGATCGCGTTCAGCCACAGCAGCAGTTGCGCGGCGGCGGCGCCACCCTTCTCGGGTTCGGGCACCACGCTCGCCGGCAACAGCAGCGAGCCGATCGCCACCAGCAGGCACAGTGGCGTCAGCAGCGTGATCACCGTGCCGACGACCTGCGCCAGCAGTTCGCGTGCGGCCTGCGGACCCTGCTCCTGCCGGATCCGCGTGTAGGCCGGCACCATCGACGCCGACAACGCGCCTTCGCCGAGCAGCCGCCGCATCAGGTTGGGCAACATCCAGGCCAGCAGGAACGTGCCCTGCACCCAGCCGGCGCCCAGCGCCCGTGTCATCAGCGAGTCCCGGATCAGGCCGAGGATCCGCGACAGCAGCGTGAACGCGGAGATCGAGCTGGCGGCACGGATCAGGCGGGTCATCGGGAACGCGGCGGAGCGGAAGCGCCGCCGGCGAAGGAACATCCAGGTGGGGCTCCCGCTGGCGGCGCGGCCGGGGAACAATGCGGTTCGTCGTCTCGTCCGCAAGAACCTGCCCCCGGTTCTCTTCATGCACCGAATCCTCGTCGCGTTGTCCCTGGCCGCGGTCGCGACCGGCCAGATCGATCCCGGCACCTCCTGGCACTTCAAGCTCGAACAACCGACGCCGGGCCAGCGGCTCCTGTTGCAGCAGCACTTCGATGTGCTCGGCGCCTGCTGCGGGCAGAACCGCGCGACCGGTCCGCTCGAGGTGTTCGTCTGGCCGGAAGAGCTGGCGCTGTTCACGGCGATCGCGCCGAAGGCGACGTTCGTCGCGCGCGGCCGGCCGTTCGCCGAGATCCGGGCCGAACGGCAGGCGGCGTCCGGCGCGTTGTTGCCCGACATCAACTACTACACCGTGGCCGAGGTCGAAGCGGCGATGGATGCGCTCGTGGCGGCGCACCCGACGTTGGCGCAGAAGGTCGACATCAGTGCGTTGCCCGGCGGTGTGGCCACGCACCAGGGCCGGCATCTGTTGGCGCTGAAGGTCAGCGACCACGTCGCCAGCGACGAAGACGAACCCGCGATCCTGCTCGCCGCGCAGCATCACGCCCGCGAACTGAATTCGCCGCACATGGTGATCGGCGCGATGCAGCGGATCCTGGCGGGCTACGCGACCGACCCGCAATTGCAGGCGGTCGTCGATGGCCATGAACTGTGGTTCGTGCCGACCGTCAATCCGGACGGCACCGAACATGTCTGGAACGTCGACCAGAACTGGCGCAAGAACCGCCGCAACAACGGCACCAGTTTCGGTGTCGACAACAACCGCAACTATCCGTTCTTGTGGGGGATGTGCGGCGCGTCGACGACATCGTCGTCGGAGACCTATCGCGGACCGTCGGCCGGCAGTGAGCCGGAGACCGTAACGATGCGCAATCTGGTGGCCTTGTTGCGGCCCGAGATCTACCTCGACTTCCACAGTTCGGGTCGCGAGGTGCTGCGGATGTGGGCGCCGTGCGCCAACGTGTCGACGGCGATGGCTGCCTTCCAGCAGCGCTACGCCGACGATCTGCGCACGCCGATGACCTATGGCACCCGCGATCCGTCGGCGTCTGGCGAGTCGCCGGAGGACCACTACGCCAGCGGCGGCACGCTATCGTTCCTGACCGAGATCAGCACGTCGTTCCAGCCGGTGTGGTCGGAGACGGTGACCGAAGAGGCGCGGGTCTGGCCCGGCATCCGCCGGGCGCTGACGACCTGGCGACCGGCGCTGCGCGGGCATGTGCGCTCGAGCCTGGGGCCGACGCCGCTGGTGTCGACGATCACCTTCACACCGATGCAGTTCAATCACGGCGAGGTCACCAGGAGTCGGGCTCGCGATGGCCGCTACGGTCTGTGGCTGCCGCTCGGCAACTGGACCGTGACGTTCGCGGCCACCGGTCACGTCAGCAGGTCGGTGCCGGTGACGGTCAGCAGCTTCGACCAGCCGTTGACGCTCGACGTCGAACTCGAACCGACGGGTCCCGCCGCGACGTTGGCGCGCGCGGGGACGGGGCAGATCGGCACCACGGTGACGTTCACCTACACCAGTCCCGGCAGCGCCGGCGCCGCCTGCCTGTTCGGCTGGTCGCTGGGCACTTCGCCCGGCATCGATCTCGGCGGTCTGCGCGTCGTGCCGCTCAACAACGACTTCCTGATGGAAGCCGCCATCAGCGGCAACCCGATCTTCGGCCCGTCGTGGCAGACCCTCGACGGCAGCGCGCAGGCGCAGGCGATCCTGGCGATCCCGAACGCACCGCAGTTCGTCGGCATCACGACGTACGTCGGCGGCATCACCTGGGACCCGGCCTGGAGTCGCGGGATCAAGACGTGGAGTGCGCCGGTGGCGGTGACGCCGATCCCATGACCCGGCTACTCTGCGCGGGTGCGTCGGATCTTCGTCGGTGACATCCAAGGCTGTCGCGAGCCACTCGAACGTCTGCTGGCGGCCGTCGCGTTCGTCCCCGGAAGCGATCGGCTGCATCCGGTCGGCGATCTGGTCAACAAGGGGCCCGATTCCCCGGGAACGCTCGATCTGCTGATCCGGCTCGGCGCCGAGCCCGTGCTCGGCAACCACGACCTGCATTGGCTGGCCCGGGGGCGGGCTGCGCCGCACCATCGCGACTGGTTGCAGGCACAACCGATCGTCCGGCTGTTTCCCGATCTGGTCCTGGTCCACGCCGGGCTGCATCCGAAGTGGGATGACGCTCATCTCGCTGCGCTGCCGGCCGGCGACACGAACTACGCGGTCAACGTCCGTTACTGCGATGCCGATGGCAACCAGCCGCCCGACGATTGGCCGCCACCTGGGCCGCCGTATCGGCCATGGGACGATTTCTACACCGGCAGTCGCCGGGTGATTTTCGGGCATTGGGCCAGACGTGGTCTGGTCGTGCGTCCTCAGTGTCTGGGACTCGACACCGGCTGCGTGTACGGCGGCAAGCTCTCGGCGTGGATCGCCGAGGAGGACCGCATCGTGCAGGTGGACGGCTGGCACCGCCCATGATGACGATGAACGCCCCCGCGCAGCTGTTGGGTTGCTGGTTGACGTCGACGCTGGCCCCGTTGTTCGCGCAGGGCCTGCAGCTCACCCCGCTCGAGCCGCCGCCGCGGCCGCTGTTGCTGTTCGCGACGCGCAACGACCAGGTCACGCCTTCGGACCATCGTTGGTACCTGGTGGACCTGGCCGGTGGGCCGGCCCGCGAGTTCTTGCGCGGCAACGCCAACCTGTCGATCGTCTGCCGGCTCGATCTGCGGCGGTTGCTGGTCGAATGGCACGGCGAGAAGGAAGGTCTGTTCGTGCTCGACATCGCCAAGGGCACCGCGCGGCGGATCGGCGATCGCGCCTGGCAGTTCGTGGCGGTGCGTGGTGGCGACCTGCTCTTTCTCGGCGATCAGCGGCGCGATGACAACCGGCTGTACGCGCAACCCTGGTCGGTGGATGGGCCGTCACGGCCCTTGGCCGAGGCACGTCTGGGGAAGGTCTGGCTGCGCGACGACGCGGCGGTGGCGGTGACGACCGGCGAGGCGCCGGAGATCTGGTGGATCGACCTGCTGCGCGGCGGTGGCCGCAAGCTGCTGGACATCCCCGGCGGCCAGGAGGCCGGCTGGTCCATCGAGGCGGCGTTGGCACCCGGCGCGCGCCACTTCGTTCTCGGCTTCCCCAATGGCACGTTGCGCGCACGCCGCTGCCGATGGCGCGCTGGTTCGCGAGTGGACCGGCATTCCGCTGCAGTTGTCGCCGTTCTCGAGCAGTTCACCGCGGTTGCGGTGTGACTTCGTCGATGCCGACACGGTGATCGTCACCGAGTCGCGCGCGCGCATCGGCGGCATCACTGTCGACTTCGCCACGGTGCGGCGCAGCATCGCGACCGGCGAGGTGCTCGCCACGGCCGAACACATCGGCAACCTGGAGCACGAAGCGCCGATCCACCGTTCGCCACCGGTGTCGGTGCTGTGGGGCTGGCCTGGCCGGACCGATCAGGAGCGCTCGCCGCACGGGCAATTCGAGATCGCCGGCAACGAGCTGTTCTTCGTCGGGGTGAAGGAACCAGTCGCGGTGTACGAGAAGGAACCGACGGGCCACGCGATCGAATTCGCGGTTCGACCTGGTCGACCTGGTCGACCCGGACGCTCCGCCGGTTGCACGAGGGCTGGACGCTCAACCACACCTGGCTGCCGGCGCCGCCGTGAACGTTCGCGTTCAGTCGAAGTGGCGCAGCACTTCTTCGCGGACGATCGGGATCATCGCATCGGCGAGCTTGCGATTGGCGTAGCCGGCGAACGCGACGTTGGTGGTCGTGTCGAGCGGCGCGTCGATCGGCAGGCCCATCGGATCGCACACGACACAGCCCGCTTCCTGCGCGATCAGCATCGTGCACAGGTCGTACGGCCGGCTGCACAGCGAACTGCGGACGCCGAGCTTCTGGTGCACCAGCGGCCGCACGTCGAGCACGAAGCGATCGCGGCCGAGCGCCAGTTCGGCGAGCTGCCCGCCGCTGCTGATGATGATCTCAATAGACCTCGGCCTTCTCGGGTTCCATGGCCGAGCGCACGCGCCAGGATCGCCTCATCGAGTCGCGCGGTCAGTTCCTTGCCGCCCTGGAAGAACGAACTGACGGTCGCGAAACCATGGCGCAGAGTGGTCGCCGCAGAAGGGCACGATCGACGGCAACCGCCGCGCCCACCGGCGGCGATCAGGTGGCGTTCGCCGTGCGCACCTGGCGCGGATCGCCCACAGCACATCGCTGGTGGCCTGGCGCGTGGTCGGCAGTTCGGTCATCACCGCGAGTTCGATGTCCTGCAGCCTCGTCGCCTTGCCGCGGTCGGGTGCGGCGCCCATCAGGCACCACGCCGGGCGTTTGTCGAACATCAGACCGCGGGTGCCGTCGATCGGGTCGACCAGCAGCCGGAACGGCGGCCCGCCGGTGCCCGGCTTGCCGAACTGGATGCCGCCCGGGTCGAGACCTTCGGCGATGACGAGGAAGTGCTGCGTCCTGCCCCACTGCTGGCAGTGTTCGACGAGGATCTCTTCGACGGCGACGTCGATACCGAAGATGGTGTCGCCGGCGTCGTCGCGGACCGTGCGCGACCAGACCTTGGGTTCTTGCGCCTGCATGTGCGAACGCAGCGCAGCACGGAGATCGGCTTGCAGTGACCGCAGGCGGGGAAGCAGGGTGGCGGTGTCGAGGGTCGTGGAGGTGGACCTGGGCAAGGCTTGCACGGTAGCCGGCGGTGCGGTCGGATGTGCGGGTCTTCCGGGGCCCTTAGCTCAACGGTTAGAGCTGGCGGCTCATACCCGCCTGGTTGCAGGTTCGAATCCTGCAGGGCCTACCATCCGCGATGGGCGAGTTTGGGTGAGAAAGCGTGGTTTTGGCGGTGTTGGGTCGTGGCGTAGGAGCGAGTGTGCAATCCAGTGTGCAATTGGCTGGTGCACACTCGGGCACCACGTGGCACAACCGGGCATGGCCTGACTCGGGGCGAGGTAGGCCGAACTGCACGTTTCCTGCGGAGCATGCTTCGGTGGCGGGCGGTGCGGCGACGTCGCGGCCCGGGGTGGGCGAGGCCGGGCCGTAGACGCCATCGATGCAGTGGGCGCCACGCGGGGCCTGGTGGCCCGCGCGGCGGTGCGATCGCGACCTGGGCCTCGGTGTGGCCAGGCTGCCCGTTCGTGCCCTACGCGGCGCCACGGCCGTCGTTGCGCCGCGGTGCGCCCCGCGACCATCCGCTGTGTGGGAAGCCTCACGGCAGCGTACAGAGAAAAGCGTCCTTCCCGCGTCGAGTTGCGCGAGTGCCCGTAAGTTCGACGGGATGACAAAGCGAGCGGAGAAGCAGGGCCCAGCTCTCGACATGGAGGGCATCCTCGACGGCATGGTCAGCGGAATGCAGAAGAGCTGGGATGACTGGCCCTACCCGAAGAAGGCCTTGGTGCCGACGCGAACCTGGCGCACGCATTCGCTCGGCATCTCGAAGATCTCGACTACCATGTCTTCTTCGAAGTCCGCATGAGAACCAAGGGTCAGTTCACGCGTCGACTTGTGGGCGCGAAGAGAGAACTCAACCTGCGTTGCGGAAGCGAAGATCATAGGGTCTCGTGCTCGAGGAAGGTTGTGGGGGACCTGCGCAATGACGCGCGGCGAATACGGCGGACGGTTGCGGCGACAGGCAATCCATGCACTCGGTTGCTTCTTGTGGGTTCCTGGACGGAGGGCTCGCGTGGGCAAGAGCGGATCGATTGGTGGCGTTCCTTGGCATGCAATCAGCGCCCGAGGAGATCGCCTGAGAATCTGGAATCGCTAGGCAGGGAGCTCAGGCACTTCAGGTCCTTCGTCCTCGCGAAATGCTTGATTCCAACCAGGTTGAGGCTGACGGTTGCCAGTTGCATCTGCTTGCTGCGGTAGCGAGAAAGCGGTGCCCTTGGCCCAGCGCGAACGACGCTTGATCAGGCTGTCGTGGCCATCGTGGTTGGGTTGCTCGCTGCCGTGAACATCTTGGGCACCGGGAACTTGCCCGGCAGCTCGCGGAACAGGTCGTCCTCGCCGAGTTCGCCGTAGAGATCCATCGTCAGCCGGATGTCCGAGTGCCGCAGGGTCTGCTGAATCAGCTTCGGGTGGACGTTCAGTTCGATCAGGATGCGTGCGCAGCTCTTCCGAAGGCAGTGGAAGTCCACGCGGCGCGACGTCGCCCCGCGTTGCGGGATCAGGCCCGCGAAGGCCGCGTCCTTCCGGACGATCCGGCGATCTTGCTTTGGCATGTGGAAGACGAGATCCGGTCTGCTGCACCGGCCCCGCCCGGCGAAGCATCTGGATCGCGCTCCGTCGCGCACGCATCGCCAGCAACGCTTCGACTACGAACGGCTGCAGCGGCACTAGGGCATCGTCGCCGTTCTTGGTGAACGTGCCGGCAAGACGCACGGCCGGCTTCGGGTCGTCGAGCACCAGGTCCTCCCAGCGGATCGACGCGCACTCGTTGGCGCGGAAGGCCGTCGTGATCGCGAACCAGTAGAGGGTCTGCCGGTCGCGGACCGCTTCGCCATGGGCGTAGCGGTCCTGTGTCGGTACGCCGCCGAGCGCGCGTTCGGCTTCGTGCCGAGCCCAGGCGGCTTCAACGAGTCGCTCGGCCTCCTCGAACCGGAAGCTCACGCGGCGGAACGTCCGGTGCTTGTCGCGGTGCGCGGTTCGCGTGGGCAGGCCTTGGAACGGGTCCACGTCCCAGCGGCCGGTTCGCTTCAGCCACGAGCCGAACCCGCGCAGGGCACCGGCGTAGTTGTCCCGAGTCTTCGCGCTGTTCTTGGACAGGATCTCGGACACGAAGCGCTCGGCGTCGGCCAGCACGATCGTCGGCAGGGTCGAGGCCCCTGCGAACGTGATGAAATCGCGGATCTGCCGGATCGTGCCCTTCACGTAGCGTGGCGCCGATCCCTGGCCATCGAGGTGCGCTTTGTAGGCGACGACGAGGTCCTGAAGCGGAGCGTGCCGCGTGCTGACGTAGCGGTCGACGTGGCCCGCCTTCAGCTTCTCGATCTCACGCAGCTTCGCGGCCAAGAACTCGCGCGATGCGCAAGTCCTCGGTGCGGGTGGACGAGCGTCGGGTCACGCCCGCGGCGTCGTCGAAGACGATGTGCCAGAACGGTGATCGCGGGCGCCGGTAGGGGTTTCCGACCCAGAACGCGCCGCTCTTCGTCACCGCGAGCCGCCTCCCGCGAGGAACGCGAGGACCTCATCGCGCGCGAGCAGCGTGCGACCGCGGATGCGAGTTGGTCTCGGGAAGGTGGAGTTCGGGTCGGCCATCGATCGCCAGACAGTGCGGACTCCGACACGGCACATGAAGGCGGTTTCGGGAACGGTCCAGAACATCCTCGCGAGCAGTTCGGCTTCTCGAAATGGTGCAGGAATCCGGCTTGGCTGCGGCGCCGACGCATGGCTGTCGCTGCGAACGGTGACATTGCTATCGAGGTCGATCGCGGCGGGAGGGTCACCCATGGTGCTCCTCCGCTGCGACGCCGACGTCGTGGCGCTGGCCGAGCTGGCGAAGGATCTCGCGCTCGATCGCAACGCGCGCCTGATCGTCGCGCGGCCTTGCATGCGCGTGCTTGCGCCCGTCATGGCTGGTCTTCGCGGG
>JADJPQ010000008.1 GCA_016713175.1 Planctomycetota bacterium | reverse complement strand
CGACCGCGGCCTGTCGAGCGAACGCGCACTCGCTTCGATTCCAGGGACTTTCCCGAACGAGGAACGCGGCCTCAACGACGTGCACTACATCGTGCCCGGCGCCGGCGGCATGGGTGAACTGCTGACCAACAGCTGGGTTTGACCGGGTTGCCGCGCGCCGGCCGACACCCTACGTTCCCGGCCAGCGGCGTCACGCCCCTCGAAGCCGCGCCCCGCAAGGTCCCACACTGCCCTGTTTCCCCGCCGTTTGTGGCCGTGCGCTTTCTGCCGTCGCAGATCCCCGAGGTCCGGCGTCGAAGCCGGAAGCCCGAAGCCACCGATGCGTTCTTCGCCGACAACGAGATCCCGACTCTGCACTTGGCGCTGCCGCCGTCGACGATCGACGCGCTGCGGGCCGAACCGCGCGAATACGCGCACGCAGCGCTGACCTGCAACGGCGGCGAACCGCTGGCCGACGTGGCGATCAAGCTGAAGGGCGCCGCCGGCAGTTTCCGGCCGATCGATGAAGAACGCCCAGGCTTCACCATCAAGCTCGACAAGTTCGCGCCGGACACCCAGTTGTTCGGCCTGCGCAAGTTCCACCTGAACAACGCGGTGCAGGACGGCACGTTCCTGCACGAATGGCTGGCGTCGGAGATCTGCCGCGCCGCGGGCGTCCCGGCGACCCGCGTGGCGTGGGCGCGAGTGCTGCTGAACGGCAAGAACCTCGGGCTCTACGTCCTGAAGGAGCCGTTCGACAAGCAGTTCCTTGCCCGCTGGTTCGGCGACGTCACCGGCAATCTGTACGACGGCGGCTTCCTGTCCGATCTCGATGCCGACCTCGAAAAGGACTCCGGCAGCGGCCCCGATGATCGGGCGGATCTGCGCCAGATCGTCGAGGCCTGCGCCGAGCCGACGCCGGCGCGGCGCTGGGCGGCGATCGAACGGCTGGTCGACATCGATGCGTTCACCACGTTCCTGGTGGTCGAGCGCGCGCTCGGTCATTGGGACGGCTACTGCAACAACCAGAACAACTACCGGGTCTATTTCGAGCCGAAGACCGGCAAGGCGTTCTTCTTTGCGCACGGCATGGATCAGGTGTTCGGCGACCTCGAGATGTCGATGTATGCGCGGCCGGCAGGCTTGCTGGCCAAGGCGATCTGCACCAATCCGGCCTGGCGGGCCGAGCAGCGCAAGCGCCTCGGCGACCTGCTGCCGGCGCTGCGCAACGACAAGCTGCAGCAGCGGCTCGCGGCGGTGGCAAAACGTGTACATCAGGCCCTGGCGGCGATCGACGAGGGGCGGGCGAAGGAACACGACGATGCGTTCCGCGATCTGTCGGCACGGCTGGCCGGGCGGATCGACAATCTGGCCGACCAGTGGAAGACCGGGGCGCCGAAGCCAATGGCGGTCGCCGGCAGCAAGGGACACGTGCTGCACGGCTGGCACGAGCACTCGGAATGCGACGATGCCGAACTGAGGCAGATCGAGGTCGACGACAAGCGGACGTTGACGATCACGGCGGGCAAGAGCGGGCGGTGTGTCGCCAGCTGGCGCACTTCGGTGTTGCTGGCGCGCGGGAAGTACCGGCTGGCGGCGCAGGTGCGGGTCGGGGACCTGACGGCAGTCGACGATCTGGGTTCGTGTGGCGCGGCGCTGCGGGTCTCGGGCCGCGAGGCAAGCAAGGCGGTGCTGGCGGGCAGGGGCTGGCAACCACTGACGTTCGACTTCGAGGTCAAGGAGGACCAGGAGGAAGTCGAGGCGGTGGCGGAACTGCGCTGCGGCGGTGGCCGGGCGGAGTTCCGCGTCGAGTCGCTGAAGATCAGTCGGCGGTGAGCGGCTTCCGGTCGTCCGGCCTTCCGCTCGCGCGGCCGCGAAGGCACGACGCGACACCCCTCTTGCCGTTCCGCCGGCGCCCATCCCATACTTGCGCATCGCGTGAACGTCCGATCGGCGATCTGCTGGCTGCTGTGCGTCTGCATGCTGTTCGTCGGCATGCGGTCCGGCGGGACGCCACCACCTCCCGGGGACGCCTGCCCCACGACGTGCTGCGGCGGACGGTGCAACTGCGAACCGGCGAGTTGCGGCTGCGAACAAGTGCCAGATCGCGACGATCGTCGGCAGCCGGAGCCAGCCGCGCCGGCCGCCAAGCCTGCCTTCGCCGCGATGGTGGAGCGCAGGGACGCGCCGCGAATCGGGTGTGCCTCGCGACACGCGCAGACCCAAGGTCTTGCGGCCGAGAACCGCGAGACACCGTGCGGCACGATCTGGCGGCATCGCGCCAGGCATCAGGTACTCGGCGTCTGGCGGATCTAGCGAACCGCGATGGGGCAACTCCGTACCCATGTCGCCACCATCGCGCCTCAGTGCGCGCCGTCGCTCGTCCGTTCTCCGCCGTCGTTCTGCTGTGAGGTCTCCGCATGCTCCGCTTGCTGCCCTGTCTGACCCTGATCCTGTTCGCCAGCGCCCAGGACCCCGTCCCCGCCAAGGAACCACCGCCGCGCGTCACCGTGCCCACGTTCGCCAACGCCACCTGCCCGAGAATGGGCAAAGCCACGTCGACGAAACTGTTCGTCGACACCGACTACGGCCGCATCTTCCTGTGCTGCAAGCCATGCGTGAAGGACGTGAAGGCGGACCCCAAGGCCGCGTATGACGCCGCCTATCCGCGGCTCGAGAAGCACCCAAACACCGTCTGCCCGGTCACCGGCAAACCGACCGACGACAAGAGCCCGCGTGTGACGCTGCAGGGCCACGAATTCGCGATCGCCGATGCCGGCGCGCAGAAGACGGCCATCGCCGAGTCGCAACTCGTGCTGGCGCGCCTGCTCGACCCCAAGCTGGTCGACCTGCGCAACGCGCTGTGCCCGGTCACCGGCGAGCCGACCGCACCCAATGCCTTCTGCGTCGTCGACGGCATCATCGTCCGGCTGGCGACGCCGCGCGCCGTCGACCGCGTCGGCAAGGAGCCCGCGGTGATGCTGCAACGCGCCGCGGCCAGCAAGAAGCTCGCTGACGGTCCGGGGAACGGCGATGCGAAGAAGTAGACGACTGGCAGCCTGGCTGCTCGCCGGCCTCGCCGCATGCGCTGGCGCGCCGTTGCCGCCGTTGCCCGACGATCACCCGGCATCGCCGCGCGCCGAAGCCGCGCCGCCGGCGCCGCTGCGGCCGTTGCCGACGGCGGAACGATGAGCCGCGCCGCCGCGGTGAGCGTGATCCTGGTGATCGCCTTGGTTCCCGGCTGCGGCCTGCCGACCCACGCGATCGCCGACCGCCAGGCCGACGCCTGGCGCGAGGCACAGGCTCGCGTCCGAGGCAGCGATGGCATTGCGGTCAGCGTCGACGACCTGCTCGCCGACGGCCTGTCGGCGCACGATGCCGTGCAGATCGCGTTGCACCACAGCCGCACGGTGCCGGCAATCCTGGCGCAGCTCGGCGTCGACGCCGCGGCGTGGGTGACGGCGAGCCGCCTGCGCAACCCGTCCCTGCACGCCGACGCGCTGTTCTTCGGCGATGGCACCGAAGTCGAAGTCGGAATGCTGGCGCCGCTGCTCGATTCGCTGCAGCAACCGCTCCGCGAAGCGCAGGCCGAACAGGAACTGCTCGCCGCCGAAGCAACCGCCACGCGCGCGATCGTCGCCGTCGCCTTCGCGACCAGACGCGCGTTCGTCGACCTGCTGGTCGCCGGACAACGGGCGCGTCTGGCCGACGAAGGCGCAACCGCGGCGGCGGCGGCGGCCACGTTCGCGCAGCAGCTCGCCGCGGCCGGCAATGCCGCGCCGGAGATGCTGGCCCAGGTGCTGGCCGCGCATGCCGATGCCGAACTGCGGGCCGCCGAAGCGGCCGATGCGATCTTGCCGCGGCGCGAGGTGCTGCAACGGCAGCTCGGCCTGTTCGGGCCGAGGACAGCGTGGCAGACACAGGGTGAATTGCCGGCCGACCCGATGGCGGGCATCGACCTCGATGCCATCGAAACGCGCGCGGTGCAGCGTTCGCTCGAACTGCGGGTCGCCAACGCCCGGCTCGCCGCCGCGCACCAGGCGAGTGCCTGGACCGATCGCGCGACGTTGCTGCCAGGATCGGAAGTCGGCATCAGCGCCATGCGCGAAAGCGACGGCGAGGCAGCGCTCGGTCCGGCGCTGCGACTCGAACTGCCTTTGTTCGATGGCGGCGGCGCGGCCCGCACCGGCGCCGCCGCAGCAACCGGACTGGCCGCGGCGCGCTTGTGGCAACTCGGCATCGACGTCCGCTCGGCCGCGCGCCTGCTGCGCGATCGGCTCCGCGGCGCCGCCAACCGGCTGCAGTTCGCTCGTGAAGTCGCGGTGCCGGCCGCCCAACGGGCCACGACCGCGACCTTGCAGCGCTACAACGCGATGCAGGTAGGCGCCTTCGACGTGATCGCCGCCCGCCAGCGCGAACTCGCCACCAGCGACCGCGAACTGACGACGCTGGCAGAGGCCTGGCAGCTCCGCCTGCAGCTCGAAGAACTGCTGGCCGGCGCGCTGCCCGAACTGTCGCCGAGCGCGGCCACCGGCGCCACTTCGCACCCGTCGACCGCAGGAGTCCACCGATGACCACGCGCCGCGATCTGTTCCGGCTCGGCGCCGCCGCTTCGCTCGGCGCCTCTGGCCTGCGCACCACCGCGTTTCCCGAGCATGGCCTGCCGCCGGGCCGGCCGCATCTCGACTACCAACCGGTGCTGACGCCGAACGGTGTCACGCTGCCGTTCCGGATCGTCGACGGCGTCAAGGTCTTCCACCTGATCGCCGAGCCGGTCGAACACACGTTCGCACCCGGCCTGCAAGGCGCTTGCTGGGGCTACAACGGTCGCGTGCACGGGCCGACGATCGAGGCGGTCGAAGGCGATCGCGTACGCATCTGGGTCACCAACAAGCTGCCACAGTCGACGACGGTGCACTGGCACGGCCTGCACGTGCCTTCGGGCATGGACGGTGTCGGCGGGCTGTCGCAACGGCCGATCGAGCCGGGCGAGACGTTCCGCTACGAGTTCGTGCT
This sequence comes from Planctomycetota bacterium, assembly GCA_016713175.1. Taxonomy (GTDB): domain Bacteria; phylum Planctomycetota; class UBA1135; order UBA1135; family UBA2386; genus JADJPQ01. The sequence continues at coordinate 474,091 of JADJPQ010000008.1, read as the reverse complement.
GCGCCAACACGGCACGTTCCTGTACCACAGCCATCACGACGAGATGGTGCAGATGGCGCTCGGACTGATGGGTCTGTTCGTCATCCACCCGCGGCAGCCGGAAGAACCACCGGCCGATGTCGACTACGCCTACCTGCTGTCCGAGTGGCATCTCGAGCCCGGCATGCGCCGGCCGGACCCCAACGAGATGGCCGACTTCAACGTGCTGACGATGAACGGCGTGGCGTTTCCCGCGACGGCGCCGATGGTCGCACGCCGCGGCGAACGGGTGCGCATACGGATCGGCAACCTCAGTGCGATGGACCATCACCCGATGCACATCCACGGCCACTCGTTCGAGGTCGTCGCCACCGACGGCGGTCCGATCCAGGAGACCGCGCGCTGGCCGGAAGCGACGGTGCTGGTGCCGGTCGGCAGCACCCGGACGATCGAGTTCGTCGCCGAGAATCCCGGCGACTGGGCGTTCCACTGCCACATGACCCATCACGTGATGACGCAGATGGGCCATGGCATCCCCAACCTGGTCGGCCTCGATGCCACGGCCAGCGACGAAGCCGTCGCCGCGGCAGTGCCGGAGTTCGAGACCATGGGCGAGGACGGCGAGCCGACGATCCCGCCGAACTCGGCGCCGATGGCGGGCGGCAAGGGTCCAGCCGGCATGATCACGATGGGCGGCATGGTGACGGTACTGAAAGTGCGCGACACGATCACGACCCGCGACGATCCAGGCTGGTACGTGCCGCCAGCAGGCACGACCGCCGCGCCGGCCACCGCCGCCGAACTCGAACGCGACGGCATCCGGCCGTGACGCCGGTCAGGTCGGTAGCAGACCGCTGACCATCGCCAACAGCTTGTCGCGACGGAACGGCTTGGTCAGCACGCCGTTCATGCCCGCCTGCCGGCACTCGTCGACATAGCCGCCATGCACGTTGGCGGTCACTCCCAGGATCGGCACCGCCGGGTTGCGCACGCCGCTGCGCGGATCCCGCATGGCGCGGGCGACCTCGACCCCGGTCATCTCCGGCATCTGGCCATCCAGCAACACGATGTCGAAGTCCCGCTGCTGCATCTGGCTCAGGGCCGCGGCGCCGCCATCGACCTCGACGACCTCACACCGTTCGGCTTCGAGCAACGCGCGGGCGACGTCGCGGTTCAGTTCGTTGTCGTCGACGACCAGCACGCGGATGCCGGACAGCGACCGCACCGGCGCGTCCGGCGCCGGTGCGGTCGGCCTGGCATTTTCGACCGGCAGCTCGACCGTTGCCGTGAACGTGGCGCCATGCCCGGGTCGGCTGTCGACCCGCAGTTCGCCGCCCATCATCCGCGCCAGCCGCCGCGAGATCGACAGACCGAGTCCCGTGCCACCGTACTTGCGCGTGTGTGAACCATCGACCTGCTGGAAGTCCTGGAAGATCCGTTCGTGATGGGCCGGGTCGATGCCGATGCCGGTGTCGACGACGGCCAACGCCAGCCGGCAGCGACCGCTGGCAATCACCGCCTCGGTGCGGATCTCGACGCTGCCGGTCTCGGTGAACTTGATCGCGTTGGCCACCAGGTTGTTCAGCACCTGACGGACCCGGCCGATGTCACCGCGCAACTGCGGCAACGGCCGCGCCGGCGGCACGGCGCGCAACTCCAGACCCTTGCCGCGCGCCCGACTGCCGAACAGCGCCACGGCGCCACGCACGACCTCGGCCGGATCGAACGGTGCGTCGTCGAGCACGATGCAGCCGGCCTCGATCTTGGAGAAGTCGAGCACCGAGTTGATCAGTTCCAGCAGCGCGTCGGCGCACTGGCTGACGGTGGTCGCCAGTTCGCGCTGTTCGCCGTCGAGCTTCGTCTCCAGCAGCAATTCCAGCGTGCCGATCGCGCCGTTCATCGGCGTCCGGATCTCGTGGCTCATGTTGGCCAGGAACATGCTCTTGGCGCGGTTGGCAGCCTCGGCCTTCTCCTTGGCCTCCAGCAGCTGCTGCGTGCGTTCGACCACCCGCCGCTCGAGGTCCAGATTGGCGGCCTTCAAGGCCTCGTGGGCTTCGTGCAACTGCAGGCTCTTGCGCTCGAGCAGGCTCTCCGCCTCGAGGCGCGCCTTGCGCTCGCGCGCGGCCTTGCGCTGCAGCATCTCAAGCGAAGAGGTCATCGGACCTGACACGCCGTCGCCCGGCGCGGCCGGATGTGGAAGACGGCACCATTGCAATGCGGCTGCATCTGCACCTCGGCCTCGGCGCCGAAATGCGCCATGCAGCCCTCGATCAGGCCCCTGGCGAACTCGGCGAACGGTCGCTCCGAGCGGTATTGCATCGTCAGACCGTCCTCGGTCGCGCAGGTCACGAAGTGTGGCAGCTCGGCGTCGGGGTAGAGCTTGTGCACCTCGGGGTGGATGAAGCTCTCGACCCGCCCCAGGAACTCCGGGGCCGTCGACGCGCCGGCGAAGAACTGCGGGTAGGCCTGCACGAACACGGAGAACAGATGGCGCCCGTAGGCATGCAGCAGGTCGGGAACCGGCGTGTCGACCTCGCGCGACAACTCACCGACCAGCGCGACGAGTTCGCGCCAGTCATAGGTGCCGATCGCCGTGTAGGCACCGCCGGACGCGGGCGCCGCAGCCAGCAGGATGCGATCGACGACCTCCAGCCCCCACCGTGCCTCGACCATGTCGAGGAACTGCGCGAACACCACTCCCTTCATGCGGCCACCTCGGTCCGCTGATCGGTCCGGCGAACCACGCTGCTTGACGGCCTCGTGAACGTCGTCGCGCCGCCCGCTCAGACACCCATGCGAACGGAGAGATCGGTCTGCAGCAGCCGTTCCGGATCGAGACGTTGCTTCAGCGCCGCGAACGTCCTGACCGTCGGTTCGCCGTGGATCCGCGCAAACGACGACGCCTGCAGCACTGCGTCCTTGGCGTAGTAGAAGCGACCGCCGGCCTCGAGCACGATGTCCGCCAGCTGCTGGCACAGGCGCCACAGGGCCTGCCGCCGCGCCGCGTTCTTGCTGACGCAGAAGTCCATCGCCATCGAGTAGCCGTCGACGGCATGCGTCATCAGGAACGGATCGGGCCGGTGGCGCTTCAACACGCCCAGATACGGCACCATGCCGGCCTGCTGGCAGCGTTCGATCAACGTGCTCAGCACCCGTTCGCCGTGCGCCTTCGGCACGAACGGCTGGAACTGGATCAGCCCGCCGGGCTTGGTCATCCACTGCCAGCGCGGCACGTAGTCGAGCAGGAAGTGGAACGCGCCGTGGCTCTGCAGATACGGCGACTTCTTCGCTTCCCGGAACCCGGCCTGGTACTTCGCCCAGTTGATCGTCGGCACCTGGCCGAGCTTGACCGCGGTCCACATGCCCGGCCACAACCAGCCCTTGGGCACGACGCCGAACAGCCGGGGCGGCACGTCCTGCAACGAGGGTTCGCACCAACGCAGCCCGTCCGGATCCTCGCCGGGCCCGAACTGCTCGGCCCGGTGCATCAGGCCGCGCCCCAGCGCGACGCCCTTGCCGTGCATGTCGATCCAGGAGACCAGATAGTCAGCCTCGGCTTTCAGGTCCTCGAGGATCTGCAGGTTGTGCGCCAGATCGCGCGCCGGGATGCCCCAGACCCGCAGCCGACCGGAGTGCACGCGCTTGGTCTCGATCTCGAGCTCGGTGAAGCAACCGAGCATGCCAAAACCCGAGATCGCGGCGAAGAACACGTCGGCGTTCTGTTCGCGCGTGCAGCGCAGCAGCTGGCCGCCAGGCGTCAGCAACGTGAACGCGCGCACGCATTCACCGAACGAACCGACGGCGAAGTTGTTCTTGCCGTGGATGTTCATTGCCGCAGCGCCGCCCATCGACACCGCGGCGGTGCCGCTGACGACCTTCGGCCAGAAGCCGAAGCGGATGCTGTGGCGCCACAGATCTCTCACCGTGACGCCCGGCTCGACCCGCGCGACGCCGGTCGTCGGATCGAACGCCAGGATCTTGTTCATCCGCGACAGGTCGAGTACGTGCCCGTCGCGCAGCAGCGCGGCATCGCCATAGCTGCAGCCGCTGCCGCGCAGCGCGATGTGGCCCTTCTTGCTCTGCACTTCGGCGAACGCGTCGGCGATCTGTTCAGCCGTGGTTGGCGTGAACACCCGCGCCGGCCCACCGACGGCCATGCCCCAACCGCGAACGAACTGTTCCCGCCACGGCACCTGCGTCGAAGTCGTCATCGCTGCGGCGTTCAGATCGTCATCCTGCGGAACACGAACGAAGGGATGTTGCGGATCACGAACATGATCAGGCGCCACTTCCACGGCACGTAGGCGATGGTCTTCTTGCGATCGCGCGCCTTCAGGATCAGTGCGGCGGCCTTGTCGGCCGAGATCGCGCCCTTCAGCTGCAGTCCCGCTGTCATCGGCGTGTCGACGAAGCCGGGACGGATCGTGGTGACCTGCACGCCGTGCTTCCACAGCCGGTTGCGCATCGCTTCGAGGAACGTGTCCATCGCCGCCTTGCTGGCGTGGTAGCCCGGCTTGCCGGTGCGACCGCGGTCTTGGGCGACGCTGGTGACGCCGACGATGCAGCCGGATTTTCTGGGCAGGAAGCGGCGGGCGGCGGCGTTGACCCAGGCGATGCAGCCGACGGCGTTGACCTGCATCTGCAGGGCGTCCTTGGCGAGGTCGTATTCGTCAGGACGTACGTCCGGCATCACGCCCGCGACGAAGTGGAGTTCGTCGACCTGGCCGAGTTCCTGTTCGATCTTCGCGAACAGCGGTTCGGCGGCGTTGGCGTCGGCGGCGTCGTGGACGTAGGCGTGGGCGCGGGTCTGGCCGATGGCATCGTTGACCAGGGTGACCTGGGCGCGGAGCTCGTTCTCGCGGCGGGCGAGCATCGCGACCTTGCGGCCCTCGAGCGCGAGGCGGCGGGCGACGGCGAGGCCGATGCCGGAACTGGCGCCGACGACGATGCAGGTGCCGGTGCGGGTGGGCATGGCCGCCAAGAAGACGGGGGGCGGTCAGCTATTTCAACCGGCCACCCAACGGTGAACCAGCCCAAACGCAGGTGACCCGCCCCTCAACGGCAACCTGATCTTCCCCCTCGACGCGCCGTTCAAGCCGACGATCACTGGGCTGAGAGGAGCAGCGATTCTTCCTTCGGCCGAATGGTCGAGGGCCAACCTTGGTCCCGCAGGATCGCCGCGGCCTCGGTTGCGCCACATGCAATCGCGTGGTCCAGCAAGCCAAACTCGGCGTCACCGACAATCGGCTCGACCGGAACCAACGGCGCGAGGCAACGAACGCAACTACTACGGTCTTCCAGGACAGCCAACAGCAGCGGTGTCGCATGGCTCGATGCATCGCCTTGGCCCACTGGAGGCGTCCCCTTGTCGATCGCGACCTCACGTCCACACAGGGACACCAGCGCTTGCAGGAAGTCTGCGCGACCTCGCCAGGCGGCATGATGGACTGCGTGCCAGCCATTCACGTCGCGACAACCTCGTACCCATTCGACGGGATCCGTACTGCCGAACAAGACCAGCAGGCCCATGCGGTCGATCGATCTGGCCCCCGAGACCAGCACTTCCCAGTCCAACGACCCTCTTGGCGTCGATGACCTGGACGATTCGGCCAGCAGTTGGGTGCGTAACGCACTTGGCATCGGTGCGCGTTCGCGGGGCGGCAGCCCACCGGCGGCCCACCGCGCAGCCTCCGACGAACCCGGCAGATCGGTCGCCGCGCGCGCACGAATCCACTCGCGGGTGGCGCGGCTCGCTTGGCATCGCTCCCAGATTGCGCCCATCCGACGCTGTCCGGCACCTGCTGTCCGGTACCAGTACGCAATGTCGGTTTCGAAGCTCTCGCTTCGCCCTTTGAGTCGGGCAACGACGAGGAACATCGCATTGCCCCATTCGACGGCCCTGAGATCCGCAATTCGTTCGACCACCGGACTCCAGCGATCCGGACACAGCCAAATGTCGACTACCTCGCAGAGGATGTCGCGGGCGTCACCGACGGACAACTGTGTTGCTGCTGCCATCGTCAGATCCTCTGGAATCGACAGCCATGCGTCGGCGCGGCCCGCTTCCAGGCCAGCCCACATCACATCGCCGATTGGCCGGCCGATCCGCAGTCCGAGAGCGGCACCGGGGCTCCGCGGCTGCAGTCCCGATTCCAGTCGAACCACTTGCTCATGGATCCAACGCACCTGGAGAGACGCGACAAGCTCACGGCCACGCCACCTTGCCCGCACTTCCGCCAACGTGCGGTCCATCGCCGCCGTCGCAGCTTTGGCCATCATCGGGTTCTCGGCGGCAGCGACCTCCCGCAGCTTGGCGCACAATGGCAGCAGGTCCGCCTCGACGTCGCCCAGAGTCTTAGGCGCCAGCCCGGGCAGCCCTGGCTGCACCACGACGCGTGGCATGTCGTCACGCATGGAAGCCGAGGTGTCGCCGGGCCGTTCCGGCGCAGTCGCTTTCTCGGTGTTCGTCGGAGTGCCATCGCAGGCCGCGATCCCCAAGAAGACGACGACAAACAGCGCCGCCATGCCCCGCCGAGAACTACCTGACATACGTCGCGTCGTTCGAGTAGCCATCGAAGGTCCCCGTCAACCGACCGCAGGCATCCACGATTCCCGCCCACAGGTAGTCCGTGCCACCTCGCGACAACGTGAACGTCACAGAGTCGTCATCGAATCGCCCAGCCAACCTGCCATCCCCAGGCTGCTCATCGCCCGCTGACCGCGGCTCGGCACGCGTCTCGAAGTACGCAAACCCACCGAGCGCACCCGTGCGGTCCACACGAATCACCAGAACTTCGCGGACGTCGTCGTCGCCAAAGCGACCGTGCCAGACACCAGCGAGTCGAGAGCCTGGTTGCACTGCCTGGCATGAGCCGAGGACCACGCCCAAGATCGCCATCGCCAGACCACCACTTCTGCCGTACATGCTGGATCCTCCGTGCGCTGACTATCGACGCGCCGCCGCCGTGCGAGGACCAGGACGACCAATGTGGTAACGCAGAAACCGCGCTACTCCTCGCGCCACGGAGTCCTCACCCCCACTCGCATCGACGCCGACTCGTCGTGCCCCCCACGCGCCACCTCGCGCCAGCCGCGGGTCGTCCGTGCCAGGCATGGTTGCCTGCAGCCGGGTTCGCAAGGCTATGGTCAGCGATCAGCGATCCAGAACCAGCAACGCCGCGTTCTCGTCGGCAACCAGTCGCGCAATGGCTGCACGCGCACCCTGGAGCAGGGCGACGACCTGGGCATTGCCCAGATTGTTGCCGCTCAGCCACACGACCTTGGGCGGCGCACCGTGCAACGCACTGAGACGCTCGAAGTCCTCGTCACGAGTCACCAGGATCAGGTCGTTCTTGCGCGCAAACTCCCAGACCTCCAGGTCCGTTGCGCCCGTATGGAGGACACGACGCGCGTGCACACTGCCTGGGAACGCGGTCTGGAGGCGGCCAAGCAGCGCTTCCGACAGGTTCTCGTCCAACAACAGCGCGATGGGTTTCACGCCGCGGGGTCCACACGGATCCGACGCTCCCGCGCCGCGGCAAACGCGAAGCAGGCCAGCACGTCAGCCCGACTGAGTTGCGGGAAATCCACGAACAACTCTGCCTCGGAACGGCCGGTGGCCAGGTACTCCAGAACCTCGCCAACGGTGAGGCGCGTGCCGCGAACGCAAGGCTTGCCGAAACGGATCGCGGGATCGATCGAAATGCGTTCGAGTGGGTTCATCGTACGGCCAGCGGATTCTAGCACGACTCCGGGTTGCCGCCGAGTTCGGTGCACTGCTCAGGCGCTCTACTCCACCCGCCGCGCCGCCCGCACCCCCACCTGCATCAACGCCGACCCCGGCGGCCAAGCCAACCGTGCCGACACGCGCGCCTGCGACATACCGCCGTCGTAGTGCCCCCCGCGCGCCGCCCGCGGACAGTCCGGCCGGCACGGCCGCTGGCCGTTCCCCGGCAACGGCACCACCGTGTAACGCTCACCCCCATCCACGCACCATTCGGCCACGTTGCCCAGCATGTCGTACAGGCCAAAGGCATTCGCGAAGAACGTGCCGACCGGCGCATGGTACCGCCACGGGTCGCTCGGCTCGAGGACGTTGACCCAGGCCACACCCACGCGGCGCACGCCCCCGAACGGATCGGATCCACCCGCCCGCGCCGCGTATTCCCACTGCGCCTCGGTCGGCAGTTCGAGCCCGAGTTGCTGCAACGCCGCGCGCGCTTCCCACCAGGTCACATCCTCGATCGGATGCCGCCACGTCGTCGCCGCGGGATTCTCGTCACCCGCCGAACCCGGCGGCGAGATGCTCGGATTCAGTCCGGTCAACCGCACCCACTGCGCCTGGGTCAGCTCGTACTTGGCCAGGAAGAACGGCGCCAACTCGACCTCGCGACACGGTCCCTCGATCTCCACCGCCAACGCGTCGCGGTTGACCGGATCGTCCGGCGTCGCCCCCATGCGGAACACACCCCCCGGCAACAGCACCAGCACGATCCCGGTGTCGTCTTCGATCTGCAGGCGCCCCGTCACCGGATCCCGCCGCGCCGCCGGCCCACTCGGCAGATGCGCGAACTCGAGCAGACCGGAATCCGGATCCTCACCCAGCGGCAGGAGGCCCGCCTGCGGACTCAGGACCAGGTCGCGATAGCCCGGATGCCGCCCATGCCACCGTGGCGCCGCCGCGAGGCAAGCGTAGTCGGCCGCCGCCGCGCGTTCCGCCGCCGCGATCTGTTCGGCTTCGCCGCGGCGCCGCTGCACGTCGCCGACCAGCCGTTCGATCTGCTGCAGACGCCACAACAGCCGCGCCAACACGCCCTGCCGCTGCTCGTCTTCTCGATCCGCGAACGTCCAGCCGAGTTCCTCGTCCAACTGCCAGCGGATCTCGTCGATGCGGGCGCGCAACGGGATCTGCCGGGCCTCCTTGCCCCAGACCATCGCGCCTTCCATCCAGACGTCGCTGGTCGTGGCGTCCTCGAGCTCGCTTCGCAGGCGCGCGGCCCGCAGCGGCTCGGGTTCCTCGCCGATGGCGGCGCGCCGCCCGCGCGCGCGCAGGGTCGCGATCGCGGTCACGAACGCCGGACGCTCCGCCAACAACGCCTCGGCGCGCTGCAACCAGGAAGGGTAGCCGGCAACGCCCGTCAGCAGCGCGGACGAAGTCGGCCACAGATCGCGCTCCATCGCAAGCAGCCGATCAGCCGAGGCTGTCGCCAACAGCGGCGCCCGCTCGGCGGCCCGCGCCCATTCCTGCGCCAGCAGCGCGAACGGCACCCCGACCGCGAGGACGAGGCCGAGCAGCAGAAGGGCTGACAGGGTCGCGTTGCGCTGCACCCAACGCACCAGCCGCAGGACCGGCCCCGGCGGCCGCGCGGCGATCGGCCGATGTTCGAGCACGGCCCGCAGGTCGGCGGCAAACGCGGTCATCGTCGCGTAGCGCCGGCTGCGCGGCGCCATCGCCGTGGCGACGACGACGGCCAGGTCCCGCGCCACGTCGGGATTGCGCTCGCGCACGCTCTGGAACTCGCCGCGCAGAACTTGACGACGCACCCGCTCGAGATCGCTACCGGCGAAAGCCGGCGCGCCGGCCAGCAGCTCGTAGAGCAACGCTCCAAGCCCATAGACATCGACGCGCGGGTCATCGCCGTCGCCGTGGCCGGCCAGCCGTTCGGGAGCGCAGTACGGCAAGCTGCCGATCTGCGCCTGCGTGCGCGTGATCTGCGGATCGCCGTCGCCGATCGCCAGCCCGAAGTCGATCACGACGGGCTGCCCTTCCCGGGTCAACAGCACATTGCTCGGCTTCAGATCGCGATGCAGCACGCCGCGAACGTGCGCATGCTCGAGCCCGGCAGCGATCTCGAGCACCAGCGCCACACTCGCTTCTGGCCAACTGCCGGAGAATCGCGCATGCAGGTCGCCACCGCGGCGCTGTCGCACTGGCCGTTCGCGCAACTGGTCGAGCAGTTCGGCCAGGGTCGCGCCGTGCAACCGTTCCATGGCCAGGAACGGCACACCGGCGGCCTCACCGGCATCGACGATCCGCACGATCGCCGGATGCTGCAGCCGCGCCACCGCCGCGATCTCGCGCTGGAAGCGCGACTGCGCCTGCGCGAACGGCAGCAGCTCCGGCCGGACGACCTTGACCGCGACGTCGCGCGCAATCGACTGCTGGCGCGCGGCAAACACGACCCCCATGCCGCCGCCGCCGATCCGGTGCAGCAGTTCGAAGTCGCCGAGGAACCGCGGCAGACCATCGACGGTCGCCGGACCGAGCAGACCGACTTCACCGAGGAACTCGACCTGCCGGCGCAACCAGTCGGCGTGTTCTTGGTTCGCCACGCAGAACGCATCCAAAGCCGCCGGACCCTCGCGATGTGCGGCGAGCGCGCCGGCAAGCAGACGTTCGCGCTCGAGCTCTTCCGGCGGCAGCGAAGTCGTCGACTCGTCATGGCTCGAGGGGTCGCTGTTCATGGGGGCGAGCGCTATCGTGCCGCCGTGCCCGGCACCACGCCACCCGACGACCTGCGAACGCAGACCCTGCGCGACCAGTTGCTTGCGCTGCGGGCGTTCGCGCGCGCGCAGATGGGTGCGGCGCTGCTGGCCAGGGAATCGCCGAGCGACGTCGTACAGGGTGTGTGCGAGGACCTGTTGCGCTTGCGCACGGGCGAACCGGCGACCGCGGAACCGATCGCGGACATCGGGCGCCTGCGGCATCTGATCCGGTTCAAGGTGCAGGAACGGCAACGCTACTGGCGGCGGCAGAAGCGGAACGGCGACGCGGCGGACGTCGAGCCCGACCGGCAGCCAGCGGCGGCGCGCGGGCCGGAGACGATGGCGATCCTGCGCGAGTGGCTGATCGAGATGCGGCGGCTGGTCGAAGCGCTGCCGGCGCGGCAGCGGCTCGCGGTGCAGCGGTTCTATCTCGATGGTCGGTCGATGGGGCAGGTGGGCGACGAGCTCGAATGCAGTGAAGATGCCGCCAAGATGCTGGTGGCGCGCGGCATGGCGGCGCTGCGCGAACGGCGGCGGCGGCGTGGCGGTTGATTGGTCTGAACGCGGACCGCCGCGCACTCGCGGACCGACGATTACCTGCCGTCGCGCAGCTCCGGCGCCGGGTCTGCCGCCAGATACCACCGCAAGACCTCGTCGGCGATCACCTGAGCCTTGGCGACGTCGAGTTCTCCGGGCGCCCGCAGCAGCCGCTTCAGGTCGTTGACCTTGGCCAGCAACCAGTCCGACTGCTGCTGCAGTTCGGTCGTTGCCTCTTTGTTGTCGACGAGTTCGGTGGCAAGTTGCTGCAGCGTCTGCGCGGCGAGTTCGCGCGTCTCACCCAATCTCAGACTGCAAGCGACGTCCATGCGGTGCAAGTTGCGAAGGTCCGCAGCGAACAAGTAGGCAGCTCCGTTCCCGCTGAACAGGCGAGCAGACCCTCCCGGTTCGTTCGAATCGCCCGACGAGAACAGCAGCGGTAACACCGCAGCATGGTTGAGCCAGTCTTGGCGCTCACGCTCGCCGCGCAGTGTCGGAAAACGACGTGAGGAGGTCGGGATCAATCGCCGCTGATCCGCCTCGGCCTTGACGATCTCGGCCTGCAACGCCGCCGACATCGGCTCGTCATCGGCTTTCTTGGCCCGCTCCCACTGCTGACGCAGCTTCGCGATCTTCGCTTCGATTCTCTTCCCGCTCGAAAACAGCTCATTCCAGTACTGCAGGACACTGAACAGCAAAGTGTCACGTTCTCGAGTGATCCGTGACGCCGACCATTTCGTTCGCTGAGCGGCCTCCAAGCGCCGCATGACCACCGCCACCGCGTCGACATCCGGCGCCGTCGCCGGTGGCGACCACAAGCCGTCCTCGGACCGCCGCGAACCGAACCAATCCGAAAGGTCCGCGCTCGCGGGCGCCGAATCTGGCCCACTCGGCTTGCCGGCGGTCGCGTCGGCCACCGGTTTGGGCTTGTCGACCGGAGCGGGCGCCGCTCGCCCGGCGGGTAGCCCAGTGACCGTCAGGGCAACGACCGCCCGACATGGGCCCTTGCCCAGGTGGCTCCGCGCTGCCAACGCGTCCTTGTCGGTCGGCAACCACTCCACCTGCAGCATTACCGCACCATCGTCAGTCCAAGGCGAAGGCCGGACCGGTCGCGCCGCGGTCAGCACGCGGGTTGCCCCCGGCTCGATCTCGAACGGTACACCCTCTCGGGCGAGCAGCACCAGGTGCCCATTGCGCCACAGCCAGACGCCGAGTCGATTGAGGAATGCGTGCACCGGGTCGTTGACCGAAGTCGACGACAGGCGCGCCGAGAACACCACATCACCCTGCCCGTTGGCGAAGACGGCACGCGCCCCGGGATCGACGTCGTCACTCTCCGTCCCCAACGCCCCAAACACGTGGCTGGTCCCCGGTGCCGGCTGTCCTTCGAGCGCGATCAGCGTCCTCGCCGCCCTTGCTGCAACCCAGATACCCCCCTTGCCTGGCATGGGGCCAGGTACGCTCCACGTGGCCAGAACCGCCACCCGCCCATCGCCAATCGGACATACCGTGGAGCCGACGCACCCCGCCGTGTCACCGCTCCCGGATATTTCGGCGTCGGCGCCTGCTTCTGGAACTGCCGTGCCTTCCGGTAGCACGAGATAGCAACCGCCGTCGTCTTCGCCGAAGGCGCCGAATCTGTCGCTACCCGCGGCCACCAACCCGGTCGCGGCAACGCGGATTCGCGAGTTCTTCGCAATCTCGCCGAGACGCCCAGTCAACGATCGTTCGTCCAGCGGCGGGAGGTTGCCCTGGGTGTCCGGCGATGCCCGCAAGAGGCGTTCTTCCAGCAGCGCCGCGACCGTGCCGCTGCTGTTCATCGCGGAGACGTGCGGACCGGACAACACCTCCCCAGGAACAACCCGCTGACCGTGGTCGACGAGCCGCCAGCCAGCCGCCGAGTGCCGCCAGAGATCCCGCCAATCGCGACCATCGTTGCGATACCGGGCAACGAGACTGGCCAACACATTCCCGGCGCGGCGATGCCGAAGCCATGCACGTCGATGAAGACGAACTCGTATCCCGGATGGCCGGGCGCCGGATCGCCGCCGCGAAGCAAGGTGCGCAATCCCGCGTCTCTGCTCCACAACCACACTCCTACCGAACGGACTCCCAGAGCGGCACCCCGCTTGGGAACGGTGTTGGCGACTTCGGCAGCGAACACGACGTGCCCCGACGCACCCAAGCGCACGCCATGCAACAGCGCGTGGAAGTGCACGGCTGGATCGTCAGGAACCTGGTCTCGAAGCAGCATCACTGGTCGGACAGTGCGCTCCCCGGCCAGCACCACGAACAGCCCCTCGCGGCGTTGCGTCGGTGGCAGACCGACCACGGTTCCGTTCTGCCGCCGCATGACCCTGGGGGCGTAGAACGCGATGTGACCGGTCTCGGTGGCAAGAACGGCCTCGGGCAGCTTCGGCAACAGATCGCCGAGCAATGCTTCCGGAGAAGTCGCGTCGGGCGCGGGATCGCCGACCCGCACGAGAACACTGGATGCCACCTTGGCGTCTTGCGCAGCGGCCTGCGTCCTCGTCGAGACCACCAGGCAAGCGATGGGGCCGAGCAAACGGAGGACCGTGCAGAACGCGGAACAGGAGGCGAACATGCGGCAGCAGGATCGTTCCGAGGTTCGAGGTAACGGTCGAATCCAGAAGGCAGCGCATCGACACGGCGAATCTCGTGGCAGTCCTGAATCTCGGTGAATGGCCGGCGGGTCGTTATCGAAGCTGTGCTGGAGGTCTTGACTTCGGTTACCTGCTGCGAGCACGCCGAGTCGCCTGCGTACGCTCGGTTGGCGGCAAAGTGCAAACATGGATTTCGAGGGGTGCGGCCCGGCCCGAGACCGTGCGCCCGCAACGGACCGCGACCACCGGTCGTTCCAGCACCGACAACCTCAACAAGGAACCCAATGATCTCTCTCGCTTGGCGCTTTCTCCCCCTGATCTGCATCGCGTTCGGCGGCCTGCTGGCCCTCATAGGAATCGGCACGGCAGCCGGCAAGGTCGAGGCCGCACCGACCGCTGTGGCGCTGGCCGATATCCACCCCGGTGTCGGTCCGGAGTGGATAAGCGTCGCCGGAGCTCGCCCGGTGTGGACCGAAGCGGTCTGTCAATACCGCGAACTGCGTGGCCGGCAGATCAACGACACCTGGTATGTGCCGTGCACGGTCAGCGGCACGTTCGCGTCGGGGAGCCAGATCGCGCTCGTACTCGAGTTCTCGGAGGCGGACTTCCAGACACTGCGCGCTGGGGGGCTGCCGGCAACGGGCGTGTTCACCGGCACCGTGCAGCCGCTGAGTCGGATGTTCGGCAAGGCTGGCCGCGAGTTGCCTGGTCAGTGGCCAGGCGTCTCGGGCACCGTGCCGGTCCTCGACGTCGACGCCGCCCCGCTGCAACGCGGCCCCGCCGCGGTGCTGGCGGTGTTCGGCCTGTTGCTCGGTGCCGGCGGCTGGTTCTGGCGCCGTCGGCGGCAGGCCGCCCCCACGGCAGGCGGCGCAGTGGGTGGCATCCAGAGCGGGATCGAAGCGGGTATCCGCGAAGGTGTGGCTCGCGCTCTGCGCGGCTGACCGTCGGTCCTCGATGCGGCGTTCGCGTCGCCGGGCCGGAACCCGACGTTGGCTCCGGTCGACCAAGACGCGGCACCTGGCAACCCGAATGCGAAATGACCATGGCCATGTTCAACGTGAAGTGCACGACGTGGATACCGTTCCAACGGCCGCGGCTCGTCGTCGACGCGGACCGCGTCGAGTTCCAGGGCAAATCGTGGCTGCTCGCCGACGTGGAGCACGTGTGGTGGTACGCCCAGACGATTGTCGACTCGGGCATCCTGCACGACTGCGAGGCCGGCATGAAGCTGTTCTTCCGGAGTGAACCGAAGCCGGTGGTCTGCCGGCAGAACAAGGCGATGGCGCTGAGCGACTCGAGCACGTTGGTGCCCGCTTGGCGTTACATTTCCGAGCGCACACGGGCGCAGCGGCTGGCGAAGTACGTCGACGCACTGGCCACCAAGGGGGCATTCGAGTACTGCGGCGTCACCTTCCATGCCGATGGAACGGCGCGGCGGGGCAACCGAGAATTCTCGCTGCAGGGAGTGCGGCTCGACGAGTTTTCGCTTCGTGTGCCCGGCAAACTGACCTCGCTGGTCGATGTGCGATTGGACCACGATGTGTTCCCTGCGCTGGTGGAACATCTGGCTGCAACGGCCCAACGGCCGGCGGCAACAACCGGTAGCCGGTAGCGCGTGGCGCGCGCACCGCGGGCGGCTTGTCTCGCAGTCGCTGCTGGAGCAGCACCTACTGCAGGCAAACTCAGCAAACCGACGCAGGAGCCGGCGCGCGATCAGTGGATCACGACACTCGCGACGTTGCTGACCGCCGAGACCGCCGACAACTCGACGACCTGACTCCGCAGGTTCAGCCCGGCGAAGCCGCCGGCCATCGGCAGTGCGAGACTCCACGATGCCAGGCCGCCGCTCTGCGCCAGCAGTCGCACGTCGTCGAGACTGACCTGCCCTACGCACGCCGGCCCGAACTCGAGACCTAGCGGCTGCAACGGCAGGCTCTGGGCAAACAAGCCCGTGACCATGAACGCTATGCCGCCACTCAGACTGGACACCGCCAACCCGTAGGTCCCGCCCGGCGCTGGCGGACTGGCAAGCGCCAGTGCCGGCACGCCACTGGCGCCGGCACAGCCGGTGCCCACCAGCCGCCAATCGGTGCAATGCAGGACCATGTCGTCGAAGAAGCAGTCCGTCGACACACCGACCTGACGGCTGCCGAGCAGGCGCACGCGCAACGAACGCGTGCCGACCGGCGCCTGCCGCACCTCGCGGAATGGCTGCCAGGCATTGAACGGCTGGAACACACCCGAGTCGTACGTCGCCAGCGGAGTGCCCGCAGAGTTGCGGAACTCGAGCACGACGCGGCCGGGATCGGCCGCGCCGCCGGCCTCGTTCGTGCGGCCAAAGCCCGCGAACGTCACCGTGATGGCACCGGCGTCGATGGCGGTCGCCATCGCTGCGATGCTCACATCCTGCCGGAATTCCTGGTTGTGCGCGCCGGTCGGGCCGCCGACTCCGGCGGTGAATGCCTGCGTTCCGCCGTGCACGGTGATCGTGCTGACGTTGAAGCCGCCGCCGAGCGGGTCGACCCATCCGGCGAGACCGGCCTCCGCTCCGCCGTTGACCAGCAAGTTGGTCTGCGCTGCGACGGGAGCAACGCTGGACAGAGCAACGACCGCCACAACGACGGGGAACGAGAATCGGGAAAGTGCCTGAGGCTTGGACATGGTCTTGGCTCCAGAACGAAGGCTACCAGAGTCCATCGGTCTGGAGTCGCCGCCCGTTCGCGACGCCACAGAACTGCCGCATTTGCGGTCCGAGAACATGGCGGGCTGCCGCGGACCGCGGCCGGGCATGCCGGATCGCCTATACGTTCCCCAACCGGATCGCCCCCGTCGGACAATTCCGCTCGCACGCCAGATCCCGCGTGCACTCATAATGGTGCAGCTTCCGCACCACATCCCCCAGCGGCACCGCCGCAAACCCCTGCGTCACGCACGTCGCCGCGCAGATCCCGCAGTGGATGCACGCATTCATGTCGACATCGACATGCACATGATCCCGCGGCCCCGACACGCCCCGATCCTCGACCGCCACCACTTCCGGATCGCACAACCACCGCGTCAGCGGATGCGTCGTCAGCACCTCGACCGCCTCGCGCTCGCCGAGTCGCACGATCTCCCGCACATCGGGCATGTCGAGCAACCCCATGTGCGACACCTTCGGCTTGATCACCACCGTCCGCTGATCGACGAAGTGATGCAGGTTGTGTTCGTTCAACGCCTGCCCCATCACCTCGTAGGTCTGGAACAGGATGTGCGGCAACGACGCCCGATACGGCGTCTTGGTCTGCTGATCGCGATGCGACAGGTCGACCGCGATCACCAGATCCGCCCGCCGCGCCTTCGCCAGCCGTAGCGCCAGCGTCTCGGTCATGCCGCCGTCGATGTAGTGGTCGTCGCCGATCGCGATCGGCTCGAAGATCGTCGGCAGGCACGCCGACGCATACACCGCATCCGCCACCGGCACCGCCACCGCCCCCGGCAACCCGAAGAACCGCGACGTGCCGTTGTTCAACGACAGCGCATTGCAGAAGAACGGCCGCGGCAGCTCGGCAAACGACGCCTGCGGCAGCCACTTGCGCAGGAACTGATGGAACGTCCGGCCCTTGTAGACCGACGCGTGCCGGTAGCCCTTCACCAGGAACTTCAGCAGGTTCAGCTTGAAGTAGTCCTTGATCGAG
The DNA here is from genome assembly GCA_016713175.1 of Planctomycetota bacterium. Taxonomy (GTDB): domain Bacteria; phylum Planctomycetota; class UBA1135; order UBA1135; family UBA2386; genus JADJPQ01. The sequence continues at coordinate 456,789 of JADJPQ010000008.1, read as the reverse complement.
ATCTCGCCCGCGGTCTCCTCGATCCGCCGGCTGTCCATGCCGGTGGCCCACAGCCCGCCCATCACCGCGCCCATCGACGTGCCGACCACTTCGTCGATCCGGATGCCCAGCCGTTCGATGGCACGGATCACGCCGATGTGGCAGAAGCCGCGCATGCCGCCGCCGCCGAGCACGAGGATCGTCCGCCGCGGGTGCGTCGGGTCGTGCGCCAGTCCGTTCTGTCCGTGGCCGGGGTCGGGGTTCATGCGTCTGCCGTCGGGACGTCCGCACTGGAGCGCAAAGGTCCGGACCGCCTGCATCCGATAGATCGGTCGGACGGCCGGGTTGCCTTGAAACCGGGCAACACCATCGCGAGCAGCAACTAGGAACGGGAAGGAGGCGACGCCGACACGGCGCCGTCGACAGCATGACGACGTGGCGACAACTCCAGCGGCTGACGCGGCAGGAGCAGCGCGCGCTGCAGGATTCCCTGCTGCGCCGCTACGTGCAGGAGTACCTGTATCCGTTCTCGGCCTGGTACCGCGAACAGTTCGATCGCGCCGGCGTGCGGCCGGAACAGGTCCGCACCGTCGACGACCTCCGTCGTTTGCCGATCAGCAGCAAGCGCGACCTGCTGCCGTCCGCCGAGGATCCGCAGCGCTTCCGCAAGTTCATCCTGCAGCCCGATCCGCAGACCCTGAAGCGCGCCTGGCCGCTCAGCCGCAAGTTGCCGCTGCTGTGGCGCAAGTGGACCGCCGGCGTCGACGCCGTGCGCCAGGACCTGCGCGCCGAGTTCTACCCGAGCTTCATGACCTTCACGACCGGCCGCTCGGCCGAGCCGGTGCCGTTCTTCTACTCGCCGCACGACCTCCAGACGCTGCACGAGACCGGCCGCCGGCTGGTCGACATCATGGCGCTGCCGTCGGAATACCGGATCGCCAACATCTTCCCGTACGCGCCGCACCTCGCGTTCTGGCAGGTGTTCTTCGCCGGCCAGGCGACCGGCATGATGGTGTTGTCGACCGGCGGCGGCAAGGTGATGGGCAGCAGCGGCGACCTGCGCGCGATCACGCGGCTAAAGGCCGACGCGTTGATCGGCGTGCCCGGCTACGTCTACCACCTGCTGCGCAAGGCCGAGGCCGAACGGCTGGATCTGTCGTCGGTCAAGTGCGTCGTGCTCGGCGCCGAACGCGTGCCGCCGGGCCTGAAGGGCCGCATCTGCGAACTTCTCGGCAAGATGGGTGCCAGCAACGTCAAGGTGTTCGGCACCTACGGCTTCACCGAGGCGCGGATGGCGTTCGCCGAATGCCCGACCGCCGACAACCAGTACACCGGCTACCACCTGTATCCGGACCTGGCGATCTTCGAAGTGATCGATCCGGTGACCGGAGAAGTGCTGCCCGAAGGCAGCGACGGCGAACTGGTGTTCACGCCGCTGCGCGCGCGCGCGTCGACCGTGTTCCGCTACCGGACCGGCGATCGCGTCCGCGGCGGCATCCGCTGGGACCCGTGCCCGCACTGCGGCCGCACGGTGCCGCGGATCAGCAGCGACCTGACCCGCGAATCGAGCCTGAAGGACCTGCAATTGCTGAAGGTCAAGGGCACGCTGGTCAACCTCGAGGACGCGGCGATGCTGCTGGGCGGCCTGCCCGAGGTCGAGGAGTGGCAGATCGAGCTGCGCAAGAAGAACGACGACCCGCTCGAGGTCGACGAACTGATCGTGCACCTGGCGTTGCGCAGCGGTTGCGGTCGCGACGAAGCGGCGGCGAAGGTGCGCGACACGTTCAAGGGTCGGCTGGAAGTCGCCCCCAACCGCGTCGAGTTCCTCGAACTGGATGCGATGCTGCGCCGGATCGGCATGGAGACGGAGATGAAGGAGAAGCGATTCGTCGATGCGAGGCCCAGGACATGAAGCGTGACCCCGAACGCGATCTGGCGATCGTCGCCGGCTGGCGGACGCCATTCTGCAAGGCCCAGGGGCCGCTGCAGGGCGCTGCCGCAGCCGACCTGGCGACGCACGTGTTCCGCGAAGTGCTCGACCGGACCGGTTTTCCGGCGGCGCAGATCGACGAGGTGATCCTCGGCTGCGCCGGCCCCGATGCCCGCGAGGCCAACGTCGCCCGTGTCGCCGCACTGCGCGCTGGTGTGCCGGCGGCGGTGCCGGCGGTCACGGTGATGCGCAACTGCGCGTCCGGCATGGAATCGCTGCTGGCGGCACAGCAGCGACTGCGCGCTGGCGACGGCCGCGCGTTCCTGATCGGCGGCGTCGAGTCGATGAGCAACTTCCCGCTGCTGATGGGCGAACGGCTGGTCAAGTTCTTCACCCGGCTCGGCAAGGCCCGGTCGCTGGTCGCGCGGCTGCGCGCATTGGCCGGCTTCCGGTTCTCGGCACTGAAGCCGCGGATCGCGATCGTCGAAGGCCTGACCGATCCGACCACTGGCCTGATGATGGGCCACACCGCCGAGAACGTCGCGCGGCTGTTCGGCATCGACCGGATGGCGATGGATCGGTACGCGCTCGAGAGCCACCAGCGCGCCGCGCAAGCACAGCGCGCCGGCCGCTTCGCGCAGGAGATCGCGCCGTTGACCGCGGCGCCACGGCACGATGCCTGGCTTGCCGACGACGACGGTGTGCGGACCGAACAGACGCTGGAAGCGCTGCAACGGCTGCGGCCGGTGTTCGATCGCCGGGAAGGCGACGTCACCGTCGGCAACGCCTGCCAGGTCACCGACGGCGCGGCGGCGATGCTGTGCATGTCGGAAGCGATGGCGCAAGAACAGGGCCTGCGGCCGCTGGCAGTGGTCCGCGGCCACGCCCGCGCCGGTCTCGACCCCGCGGTGATGGGACTCGGGCCCGTGCACGCGACGCCGCCGGCGCTGGCGCAGGCCGGCATCGCGTTCTCGGATCTCGATCTGGTCGAGATCAACGAGGCGTTTGCCGCCCAGGTGCTCGGCTGCCAGGCCGCGTTCGCCAGCGCTCGCTACGCGCAGCAGCACCTCGGGCTGTCGCACGCGGTCGGCGAGTTGGTGCCCAGCAAGTTGAACGTCAACGGCGGCGCCATTGCGCTCGGCCACCCGATCGCCGCCACCGGCGCGCGCCTCGTGCTGACGCTGGCGCACGAACTGCGGCGCCGCAATCTGCACTGGGGCCTCGCCACGCTGTGCATCGGCGGCGGTCAGGGCCAGGCCGTCGTGCTGGAGGCCGCATGAACGACACCACTTCGCAGCCGCGCAACGACGCGCCGGCGCCGCCCTCGGCCCTGGTGCCCTGCACGGTCGATGCCGACGGCATCGCCGAAGTGCGGCTCGGCCGACCCGACGAGACCGTCGTCACGCTGACTCGCGAACGGATCCTGGCGCTGGCCGACACGTTCGCCGCGCTGGCGCGCGATCCGCGCGTTCGCGGCGTGCTGATCGCCGGACCGTGTCCCGGCATGTTCTGCGCCGGCGCCGACATCAACCTGATCGCCGCCATCGACACGCCGGCCGAAGGTGCGGCCGCGGCCGCGCAGGGCCGGCAGACGTTCCAGTTGCTGCAGCAGCTGAAGGTTCCGGTCGTCGCCGCGATCGAAGGGCCGTGCGTCGGCGGGGCCCTCGAACTGGCGCTGTTCTGCGATGTCCGCGTCGCCAGCGATCACGCCGCGACCCAGATCGGCCTGCCCGAGGTCAAGCTCGGCATCGTGCCCGGCTTTGGCGGCACGCAGAACCTCGCGCGCCTCGTCGGCCTGCCGACCGCGCTCGATCTGATCCTGCAAGGCAAGCTGTTGAAGCCGAAGCCGGCGCTGAAGCAGGGCCTGATCGACCGGCTGGTGCCCTCGCCGCGACTGCTGCAGGCCGCGCGCGACGAACTGCAGAAGCAGATTGCCAAGGGCAGAAAGCACCGGCGCCGCCGGTTGCGTGGCGCCGCGTTCTGGCTGTCGAAGACCCCGCTGCGTGCGCTCGCGGCGCGCGCCGCGCGCAAGGAACTCGGCAAGGGCCAGGCGCGATTCTACCCGGCGCCGAAAGCGGCCCTCGAACTGTGTCTGCAGGCGTTCACGTTGCCGCCAGCCCAAGGCTTCGAGGCGGAAGCGAAGGCACTCGGCGAGATGATCGCCACGCCGGTCAGCAAGGGCCTGACCCGACTGTTCTTCCTGACCGAGCGCAGCAAGAAGCTCGGCAAGGGCGATGGCGCCCGCAACCTGACCAGGACGATGGTCGTCGGCGGCGGCGTCATGGGCGCCGGCATCGCCGGCTTGCTGGCGCAGAAGGGCTGTCCGGTTCGTCTGTGCGACGTCTCCGGCAGTGCGCTCGCGCGCGCCCGCGCGCGCCTGTGGCAGGATCTGGGCAAACGGCTGCGCCGCAGGAACCTCGAACGGCACGAAGCGCAGGCGATCCTGGACCGCATGGCGACGGCGACCGAATGGGGCAACCTGCGCGGTGTCGACCTGTGGCTCGAGGCGGTGGTCGAGGATCTCGGCGTCAAGCAGAAGCTGATCGCCGAGGCGATCGCGCGCGGCCTGCCCGAACACGCGTTGATCGCGACCAACACCAGTTCGCTGCCAGTCGACAAGATGGCGGCCAACGTGCCGAACCCCGAGCGCGTCGTCGGCATCCACTTCTTCAATCCGCCGGAGAAGATGCCGCTGATCGAAGTGATCCGCGGCCCGCGCACCAGCGACGCGGCGATCGCGACCGCGTGCAAGCTTGCGGTGCGACTCGGCAAGTTCCCGATCGTCGTCAAGGACGCGCCGGGCTTCCTGGTCAACCGTTGCCTCGCGCCGTATCTCAACGAAGCGGCGCGCCTGCTGGTCACCGGCACCGACCCCGAGGCGATCGACCAGGCGATGCTCGACTTCGGCATGCCGATGGGTCCGTGCCGCCTGCTCGACGAGATCGGCTACGACGTCGCCGCCAAGGTCAGCGACGTGATGCACAAGGCGTTCCCCGAACGGATGGTGCCGAACCCGCTGTTCGCCGCGATGGTGGCGGCCAAGGCGCTCGGCAGCAAGTCCGGCGGCGGCATGTTCGCCGTCGATGGCAAGGGCCCGGGGCCCGGCCGCAAGGTGCTCGCGACCTTGCGCGAACAGGCCGGCGCCGGCCCCACGGCCAGCCGCAGCGAACTGCACACGCGGCTGCTGTATCCGATGATCGACGAAGCCTACCGCTGCCTCGACGAAGGCATCGTCGCCAGTGAGCAGGATCTCGACCTCGGTCTGGTGATGGGCATCGGCTTCCCGCCGTTCCTCGGCGGCATCACCCCGTTCGCGACCCGCGAGGGCCTGCAGGTGATCGTCACGGCACTCGACAGCCTGGCGCGCACGGTCGACCCGCGATTCGCGCCAGCCGATGGCCTGCGGCGGCGCGCAGTCCAGTAGCGATCGCGACGAGTTGGGCGCCGTGCCATCGGCGGCTGGCAACCACCGACGAAACTGCGTCCGGAAACGGGATAGAATGTCGTGCGCTCGGCCGCGCGCGCATCAGCACCCTTGGGATCGTGCCGATAGAAAGCTCGCGGTCGTTGGTCGTGGGTGTCGCTCTTTTGCTCCGCAGGTCTCCCGTGGTGAGGCTCTGGCTCGGCATCGTCCTGTGCGTGGTGGCCGGTTGCGCATCGCAGCCGGCCCGGCTCGATCCCAGTTCGCCGACTGCCGCCAACGCCCGCGCGATCCCGCTGCCGCCGCCGTCGTCGTGGCGACTCGGGGTCGAGTTCCTGCCGCCAGCGCGCCGCCACGCCGATACCACGATCGTCACCGACACACGTCATGGCCAGGCTGAGGATCCGCGCCGCCGCCAACCACCGGCGACGCGACCGACCCGCCGCGCCCCCGAAGCCGACCCCGATCGCGCGCAAACCGAACTGTCGGCAGCACTGACGCTGGTGTTCGTCGACGAGCTCATGGACGCCGACCGCCGGCGCACCGAACGCGAACTCGGCGTACCGGTGTTGACCGAGCGCGTCGCCGACCCGCAGAGCCCGGGACTGCCGCTACCGAGCGAACAGGCGACCGCCGACGAAGAAGCCGAGTGGCTGGCCGAACACGGCACCGACTTCCTGCGCCGGCCGTTCCGCCGGATGCTCCGGCGGACGCCATGGATCGAGGCGCTCGACGGCGAACTCGACGAGTTCCGCGCCGACCACGTGCCTCTGTCGGAGCCCTACCGCGAAGCGCACGCCGCCGATCGACATCTCGGCCGGCTGTCGTTGCGCATCCATGTCGGCGACCTGCACGACCCGGTGGAACTGGTCTACATCAAGTCGGGAATGCGCCTCGGCAGCAGCCAGGATCGGCTGAAGGTCGGCGTGACCCGCAAGCTGGCCGACGACCTGACGTTCGCTCTGCACGCGCGCTACGCCTACGAGACCGGCGATTGGGGCGTCCGTTCGGACCTCGGCTGGCACCTCTCCGAACGCACCAGCCTGCACCTCGTGATCGGCGACGACCTGGACTTCCTGGCGACCTCGACGGTCTACTCGCTGTTCGACTCGCCGATGGACGGTTCCCCAGGCCTGTTGCTGTATGCGGTACATCTGTTCTAGCCCCCTCGCCGCACTGGCGGCCGCATGTTCCTTCGCGCCGGCGCCGGCGTGGCCGCGGCCGGCGCTACCGACGCCGCCGGCCGTACGGGCGCGCTTTGCGCTGCCTGAACTGCCGGTCCCGGGCGCCCTGCAGACCCTAGGCAACGGCAGCACCGATGGCGAACTGCACTGCGGCTCCGAGACTGCGCGCTTCCACTGGCGGCCACGGACCGACGGCACGCGGGGCCCGGCGATCGTGCTGGTGCCGATCCTGGCCGGCGGCGCCGATCTGATGACGATGCTGGCCAGTCGCCTGCAAGTGCTTGGCTACCACGTCGGCTGGTGCGACCGCGTCGCCAGCGCGCTGCAACCACCGCAGCGCGGTCAGGACCTCGAGACGCTGTTCCGCCGGACCGTCATTCATCAGCGGATGCTGCTGCAGTGGCTGCGACAACGACCCGAAGTCGACGCCGGTCGCCAGTTCGTGCTTGGCGTGTCGATGGGTGGCATCGTCGCCAGCGCCGTCGCGGTCGCCGAACCCGATCTCGCCGGGGTCGGCATCTGCATCGCTGGCGCGGACCTGCCGGACCTCGTGCTGCATTCTGGTGAGGTCCGGGTGCAGAAGTGGGTCGACTGGCGAACGGCCACCGACGGCATCGGCGCCGCGACCCTGAGCGCCGAACTGCGCCATTGGCTGGTCTCCGACCCGGCGCGGCTGTCACCGTATGTGCCGACCGACAAGGTCGTTCTGGTCAGCGCGACGCTCGACGACGTGATTCCGGCCCGCCATCGCGACCTGTTGTGGGAGGCACTCGGCCGCCCCCGCCGATTGCAGATCCCGTTGGGCCATTACTCGATGGCACTGGCCCTGGACGGTGCGCTCGCGGAGATCACGGACTTCTTTGCCGCGACGAAACCGCCGGCGCTGCCACTTCCCGGCGGCTGACCGTTCCCGATCCGGGACATCCGCCACGACTCAGGAGGAACACCAGGACTTGCGCGTCGACGGCCGCAACGGTCTGATTCTCCGCCCTCCTTCCCTTCCTACCGCGCCAATGTATCTCCGCACGCTGGGCCTTGCCCTGCTGTCCAGTTCCCTCCTGGCCCAGGTTCCTGCCGCCGAGGCCAAACCGGCCCCGACGCCGGCGACCGGCACCCAAGAACCCGCCAAGCAGGACCCCGACAAGCCGCAACCGACGACAGTCGACAAGATCGCCGAGCTCGAGCGCGAACGCGAACGGCTGACCAAGGAGATCGAGTTCGTCCGCGAACGCGTCGCCAAGGCCGGAGTGACGCTGGGCGACAAGATCGCCAACCGCAGGCTGACGGTGAAGTCGATCAACGCCGGCACCAGCGTGGCCGCGCCGGCGCCGGTCGCGGCGCCGCGGATGGCGCGCGTGATGTCGCCCGATGAGGCCAAGAACGTCGGCGACGCGCTGCTGGTGGTCAACACGCGACCGATCACCAAGGCGCAGGTCGACGAGCTGGTCGAATACCAGAAGGCCTACCCGTCGTCGGGCGACGATCAGCTGCGCACCCACCGCGCGATGCTGGACCTGATCCGGACCGAGGCGACGCATGGTTCGTTCCTGGAACCGGCAAAAGAGGCCGAACAGGGGATCACCGACCTGCGTGCGCAGGCCGAGAAGGGCGCGGACCTCGCCGAGCTCGCCAAGACCCGGAGCCAGGGCGCCGGCGCGCAGGAAGGCGGCAAGATCGAGGTGACCCGCAACTCGTTCCACGGCCTGAAGCTTGAGCAGATGGCATTCGCAACCAAGGAAGGCACGCTGTCGCCGGTGTTCAAGTCGCCGATGGGCTATGCGTTCTTGCGCGCCGACAAGTTCGAGAAGGGCGAGAGTCCGGACATGGACAAGGTCCAGGCCACGTTGGTGCAGCTGAACTACTTCAGCGACGCCAACGAGATGCGGCAGGTGCAGAGCGCGGTCGCGACCGGCCAGCTCGACATCGCGGTCCGCGATGACGCCGCGATGGAGATGCTGCCGGTGATGTTCCGGCCGATGCCGGCGCCGGCGATCGACCATGAGCCGCAGGACGGCACCGACGCGATCAAGGACGAAGAGCAGATCAAGAAGGCGAAGCTCGAGGCGCTCGAGAAAGCCAAGAAGGAAGGCGCCGCGAAGAAGGAAGGCGAGAAGTAGCGGCCCCCGCCGCCGGCCCTGACCGGCGGCCCGTCCGACCAGCAGCAGGGAGGAGTCATGCCGGCGATCCGGCGAAGCGGAGGTTTCGTCGCGTTCTTCTGGCAGGGCAAGCTGCCGGACCCACTCGACTCGTCATTCGCGGAAGCGTTGAGCAAGCACCGCTTCCGGACGATCGAGAACGCGGCCAGCGAAGAAGTCTCGGTCGGCTGGGTCACCGCCGGCGATCCGACCGGCGACAGCTTCGCCACGGAAGATCTCGATGCTGATCCGGGCATCTGGCTGCGGATGCGGATGGACAAGAAGACGCTGCCGAAGAAGTGGCTGCAGATCCACCGCGACGTCGCCGAGAAGTCGCGTGGCCGGCGGCTGTCGGCGCGCGAACGCAAGGAACTGCGCGACGACCTGATGGAGAAGCTGCTGCCGCGCGTGTTGCCGACGGTCAACTTCATCGACGCGGTGCTGTTCGCCGAGCGCAAGACGGTGCTGCTGCTGGCCGGCTCGAAGACGGTGCGCGAAGCGTTCGGCAAGCTGTTCTTCGAGACGTTCACGATCCCGCTCGACCGCGGCGATCCCTACCAGCTCGGGCTGCAGTGCGGACTCGATGGGGCGGCGGTCAAGGTACTCGACAGGCTGGAGCCGGTGCGCTGGCCGAGTGACCCGGCCTTGGCCGGGCGCTCGCGGCGGTCGGCGCCAACGCAGGTGGAAGACGACGAAGTCGAGGAGGTGACGTCGTGAAGCCCAAGGCACAAGCGGATCCGGAGCGGCATGGCTTCCTGGGCGAGGAGTTCCTGACCTGGCTGTGGTTCCGTTGGGAGACGCAAGGCGGCGAGTTCCATCTGCCGGGTGGACGCGTGGTCGGCGTCGCGATCGACGACTTCCTGATCTTCGCGGCGCCATCCGATGACGAGACCGAGCAGACGCTGCGGCATGGCCTGCCGACGCGAACGGCGGAAGCGCGGACGGCGCTGCGGCAGGGCCGGCGCCTGAAGCGCGCGCGGCTGTTGCTGGCGGAGGGCTCGCGCAACTGGTCGGCGACGCTGGACGCGGCGACGATGATGATGTCCGGGGTGAAGCTGCCGGAGGACTCGCAGGAAGTGGAGTCCGATGGCGATCGGAATCGGGAGCGGTCGGCCAATTGGTTGTTGCTGCTCGAGATCGTGCAGGCGCTGTACGGGATGTTCCTGCGGGAACGGTTGAAGGGCGACTACCTGCAGAAGGGCGCCGAGCAGCAGGCGCAGTGGATGGCGCAGGAGTAGGGCTCAGCCGGAGACCACCGGCTCATGGCGAGCGCCAAGCCGTTCGCCAATCTCGCGCACCCAAGCCGCCGCCTGCACCGAGCGATCGCCGATCGCGACGCCCCACACCACAACCACGACTCGCCGCGTGGTCGCGCAGGTCTTCGTGCGCTGCGCATCCTTCACCGCGTTCGCGCACGGCCCCTGCGCATCGAAGAGCGACAGCAGGCCACCGACATCGATCTCCTGTCCGCCCTGGTTGAACACGTACGAACTGCCCGCCGCCGGCACATCGACGCGCAGCGGCAGAACCGTCTTGTCGAGATCGACGACGCTGATCGGCAACCCCGAGTGCAGCGACACCACATTGCCGACATCGACCACCGCATTGATCGACCCGAGCCGGCCGTCCCCCACGGCCGCCACCAGGTACTCCGACGATGGCTTGCCACGCCCCGTCGGCCGATAACCGTGCGCCCGCAGCAGATCGCGCACTGCCGTCCGCACACCCTCATCCGGCGAGAACGGTGCCGGCGCGCCGACGCGCAGCAGGTCGCGCAGCCAGTCTGGCGACGGCAGCTCGCCGAGCGGCACCGGCAGCTCGAGCACCAACGCCTGTAGCGCGAGCCCCCGATACGGAACGACGATGAGGTTCATGGCGAGAAGCGCGGCAGACGCGCAGCTGCGGTGCGATGCAACGACATCGCCAGATCGGCAACCGAACGGAAGGACGACGGCGCCGCCTGCCCGAACGGCTGCACTGGACGCTCGGCGCCCGGCGCCCGCGTCGGATCGACCGGTTCGCCGAGTGGCCGATGCCAGGTTCCCCGTTCGCGATGCTGCCACAGCACGGCGCCGCTGACCGTCGACAGCAGCCGCCACTGCAGCTCCCAACTCGCCGCCTCGAACGGCTGCACGTCGGCATCGAACGCAAACACCTCGACCAGCAGCACCGCTTCGACATCGAGCGCGTCCCTCACCAACCGCAGATCCGGTGCTTCGAGGTGCACGACCGGCCGCAGTTCGTGCTGCGCGATCAGGTCGTGTCCGACACCGAGCGGCAGCACGCGGTAGCCGCGCTCGCGCATCGCCAGCTCGGCGCCGGCCAGCAGGCCATCGGTGCCGACCGCGCCGCCGCGATTGGCGAGCGGTGCGATCACGATCGACCGCGGCGCCGGACCGGCCAGCGGCGTCGTGGCCACTGGCGTCAACCGGCAACCGCCCGCCAGCAGCAACAGCATCAGCAGCGATGAACGCACGACTGCATTCTGCCGCCGCCGGGAACCGTGTCTACCGGCCGCGACCGAGACCACCCGGCGCTTGCCCCCCGAATGCCGGTCCCCGTTCGCCGCGCGGTGCCGGCATCGGCTTGCGCGGCAGCAGCTCGTCGCGCTGCGCCGTGTGCCAGACGAACGACGCCATCACCGTCGCCGCCTGCTGCAGATCCGCCGCCACCGCGTGATCCCACACGTCCATGTTGGAGTGGTGCGTCTTCGGGTCGTAGCTGACCGGATCCTGGATGAACTGGAATCCCGGCAGCCCGAGGCCATCGAACGCCAGGTGGTCGGTGCCGCCGGTGTTGTCGAGCGTCAGCGTCGTCGCGCCATGCTCGTGGAACGGCCGCAGCCACTGGCGGAAGATCGGCGCCACCGCCTCGTTGCCCTGCAGATAGACGCCGCGCACCTTGCCAGTGCCGTTGTCGAGGTTGTAGTAGCCCGACAGCAGCGCGTGCTCGGGCTTCAACGCGCTGTGCTTGCCGAACTGCTGTTCGACGTAGGCGCGCGAGCCGAGCAGTCCCTGTTCTTCGCCGCTCCACAGCGCGACTCGGATCGTCCGCCGCGGCGCCACGCCGTTCTTCTGGCAGTACGCGGCGATCAACCGGACCGCCTCCATCGCCACCGCGCTGCCGGCGCCGTTGTCGGTCGCGCCGGTGCCGGTGTGCCAGGAATCGAAGTGGCCGCCGAGCATCACGATCTGGTCGCGCAGGGCCGGATCGCCGCCAGGCAGATCGGCCACGACGTTGTAGTCGTTGGCATCGTCGTCGAAGTAGGTCGTCTGCAGCTCCAACGCCAGCTTCACCGGCAACCCCTTGGCCAGGATGCGCGCGATCCGGTTGTAGTGTTCGACGGCGATCGTGAACTGCGGAATCACGCGCGCTCCGGCCGTGCGTGCCGACGGTCCGCGTTCGCCCTGCGGCAGATCCGCCGGACGGACCGCATTGGCGCCTTGCACGAACACGGTGCCGTAGTCGCCCTTGCTGCCGCGATCGACCAGGGCCAGCGGGCTCTTCTCGGCGAGGATGCGCTGCATCGCTTCGCGGCGCGGCGCCCCCATCCGGAAATCGTTCTCGCGGGCGGCCGCGCCGGCGCGGCGATCGCGACCCTGGCCGGCAGACGTGCGCTGGTCAGCCTTGGTCAGCAGATCTTCGGCATCGAAGCGCTTGGCGGTCGCATCGAACGGCTCGCTGATCTCGCGGATCGGATCGGTGAACACGATCTTGCCGGACAGGTCCATCGCCTTCAGCGTGTCCGCGTCGAGCGCGGCGGCGTGCACGACTTCGGCTTCGATGCGTCCCGGCAGGCTCGGCGACCACGCCTTCGGATAGGCGATCACCGGCCACGGATTGTCACCGATCACCTCGACGACGACCCGATCCAACCGCCAGCCGCGACCGAACGGCCCCCATGCCTCGGTGCGCGCATGCTGCAGACCGAAGTCAGAGAACGTCTTCGTGGCCCACGCCTGCGCACGGCGCAGGTTCGGCGAGCCAGTGAGGCGCGGCCCGTAGACGTCGCACATCCACGACAGATGGTCCATCACCTGCGAGTGCTGCAGGCCCTGTTCGAGGAAGAACGTGTTGGCGGCCTCGTCAAGCGGCTCCTGCGCGCGCAGGGCGGTGACGAAGGCGAGACCGAGAACGGGTAGGCAACGGCGCATGCGGGGTTCCTGGTTGGAGACGATCGGAGGATACGGACGCGGCGAGTCATTGTCGGCACGCCGGGTTGCCTCCGGCAGTTCTCCCGATCCTCGTTGCGAGCTCGTTACCTCGCTTGTCGGCGGCGCCGCGGCCGCCGACGATGCCGCGATGCGCACGTTCCGCGGTTGGTTGTCCCTGGCCCTGCTGACCCTGCCCGCGCCCGGCCAGCTCGCCGTCGGCACGGATGCGCCGACGATCGCCTTCACCGACACGGTGAACGCGCCGCTCGGGATGCGTGAACTGGCGGACTTGCGCGGCGCAGTGATCCTGGTGGAGTTCTGGGCGACGTGGTGCGGGCCGTGCCGGGCGCAGATTCCGCGTCTGCGGACGCTGCACGACACCTGCGCGGATCGAGGGCTGGTCGTGGTCAGCGTCGCCGAGGAGCCGGCCGCCACGGTGCGCCCGTTCGCGGAGCAGAACGGCATGACCTGGCCGGTGGCGGTTGCCGAAGGTGCGATGAAGGCGTGGCAGGTGCGGGGCGTTCCCCACGCGTTCCTGATCGGACCCGACGGCAAGATCGCGTGGACCGGCCATCCCGGTGCGCTGCAGGACAAGAACATCGAACTGCTGCTGGCGACGGCGATCTCGCCGCTGCAGAAGCTGACCGAACAGCTGGCGCCGGTGCAGGACCTGCTCGATCGCGGTCAGCGCGGCAAGGCCTTGGCGATGCTCCTTCTGCTCGAACGCGGCGGCAAGCTCAGCGAGCCGAGCCGGGCCCGCGCGGCGATGGTTGGTGCGGCGCTGCAGCGGCAGGTGGAGTCGATTGCGGCGGCGGCGAAGGACGCCGAAGGACCGTTCGCGCGCGCACTGCTGCTGCGGGAACTTGTCGACGAGTGGCAGGGCCGGTCCGAGGTCACGATGGCGGCGGCGATGCTGGCCGAACTGGAGAAGGCGAACGCGGCGGATGTGCAGGCGGCGTCCGCGACGCGACGAGCGCAACAACACTTCGCGCGGCACGAACTGGACGCGGCAGCGGCGGCATGGAACGAAGTCCTCGCCACCAGTTCGGAAGCCGGCAGGGCGCTGGCCGAGGCTGGACTCACGGCCATCGAAGCCAGGCGCAAGGCCAGCGCGAAGTAGGGGCCGTTTCGGGCTCGCCGCTGCCGCAACAATGCGGCAATTCACATCTTGCGCTGCAAACCGACTCTGACTGGAACCTCATCCACGCTCGCGAATGGAATCACCTCCAACACCAGAGCGGTACCGTCTTTGACAATCTGCAGAGAATACACCGCCTCGTCACCGGCGCCCTGCGCGGAGCCAAGCTTCACTGTTGCCCGAGACCCATCAACACTCACATTGTAACTGACCTCTTCATTGTTTGCAGGATAATCTGGATGCACTACGCTCACCGTCCCACCACATATTGTGTCGCCTTGCACACGCAGGTCCACCCTGATCCCAGGCTTGTCCCCGTGAGACACATGGCCCGTGTAGGTGCCTGGCTCCGTCGAGCAGGCAGCCACAGTCACGAGAGCGCCAAGCCAGCACAAGCAGCACACAGGGCACCTCATTTGGCACCCACGCTACAGCACAATGCCAGTTGCGCCCGTGCCGCGCCCGACAATCGGCCGGACTCCTCCTGACCACCACGCCAACACCATGTCACTCCCGAATGCAGAAGCGAACAGCCCGCGCCAGATCCGCAACGCTCCTGTCCGGATCCGCAATCAGATGGCCGACCAACCGCGCTAGGCCGGAGTCCCGCAGCCCGCTCCGCTGCATGGCAATCAGGACCGCGCGTTTCTGCCGAGGGTCGTCCCGCGCAATCGCCGTCTGCAGAACCTCGTTCCACACCGCGACGTCGGTGACCACCTCACCAAGACCAAGAGCTGCCGCGCAGGCGTCCGGCATCGGACCGTTCGAACGGATGATCTCCCGCAGCGATTCCACACCCTCTGCCCCGAGCACGCGGCTGCTCGCCTGGAGGGCCAGTTCTCGTGTCGTCGCACACTCTGAGTGAACGGCTCGCGCGACCACGGGAACAAGCCAGGGAACCGAGACCCGATCCACGATCGCGAGCACCAGCACAGAGGACAGAATCGCCGGCTCGTCTCGCAGCGTCTCCGCCAGCACGTCGTAGACCTGAGCCTCGACGTTCCCGTCGACACCAGCGAGAACCGTCAAGGCCTCGGCCCGCAGAGAGCCCTTCAGACACTGCGCGATTCCCTCGATGTCTTCGCGGATCCATGCGCGGCTCCGGCTGGACTGCACCCACAATCCGCGCCGTGAGCCGTGTTGGCTGATTGCAAGTCGGAGTCGAGCGACGCCTTGGTCCGTCCATTGCCTGCGGCTGAGCAATGTCATGGCCACGTAGCCAACGACGGCGTCGTCCAGCATGTCGAACAGCAGCCGGTCGACCTCGGGATCCGAGGAGTTTCGCAGTGCGTGCAATGCCTGGACACGAACGGGCGGCTGCTCGGATGGCTCGCGCACGATGGCGGACAGCTCGGCCAGGAACTCGGCCGTCAGCCCGAGACGTTCGATCTCATTGCACAGAGCGACTCGCGAGGAATCGCCGTTCGGCCTGTGTCTTCCATAGTCGTCTGCAGCCGGCTGCAGGACTGCCGCGCCAGGAACGACACCAGACTCCTGCCAGACACGGCAAGCCAGGAAGGCCGTCGGCCACGCACACCCCACATCCACACTGTCGCCAGACGCCACAACGGCCCTGCCATGAAGGGGCTCCCCGTGGAGCGCCGTCCGCAGCCGCGCGCGAAAACTCGTGACCTGCGCCGCGGCGTTTGCCGGGGAGTCTGCCGCCGAGATCTCGTGACCTTCCGGTGACGTGCTGCATCCGGTCGCCACGACAAGCGTTGAGAGAACCAGGCGCCGGGCACCGGCAGCCAGCAACGCGCTGACCGACACGGCGTCGAAACCGACTTTCGGCAGCGCTCCCGCCACCGATCCCGGCAGGTTCTCTTCCAGCAGCAACCTCAACATCCTGCTACTCGGCGTAGCGCCGCTCATTCGCGACCGAACGGGCTGCCTACTCGTGCGCCGCGTGGACGACATCCAGCGTCACTCCGAACTCGACGGCCACATCGTCCCTGCTGGCGCCAGACGCCAGCAGGCCGACGATCTGATCGACGGCAACGCAAGTGCCGCGAACGACTGGCTTGCCAAAGCGCACGGCGCGATCCGCGACGATGCGCGGAACTGGCACTGGATCGCTTGTCGTCATGTCGGACATGGTCGAACTGTCCCACACCGACCACCTGCTGACCAGCCACCCTCGATCTGTTGATCGGTTGCCACCCAGCGGAACACCGCGGTCGCTCTCGAATGGCCGGCGGTCACGCACACGGGCAACCGAACCCATCAGCCCTCGCGCCTGGGCTTGCCGGGCCGAGCCTCCGGTCGAGCCGACAACGGATCCTCCGGCCAACTGTGCCGCGGATAACGCCGCGACAGTTCCTTGCGCACCGTCGGATAGAGATTGCTCCAGAAACTCGCCAGATCCGTCGTGACCTGGATCGGCCGATGATTGGGCGCCAGCAGTTCGAGCACCACCGGAACCCGACCCCCGGCCAGCGCGCCGACCGAACGCAGGCCGAAGAACTCCTGCAACCGCGCCGCGATCGTCGGCCCCGCCGGCGCCGCATAGTCGACGATCGCCGACCGGCCTGATGGCAGTTCGATCCGATCCGGCGCTTGCCGCGCCAGCGCCTGCCGCTGCGCCGCCGTCCAATCCATCAGCAGGAAGTCCCCGACCGGACCATCGCGCAACGGGCGCAGATCAGCACCGCCGGAGAGGCACGCGATGGCGGCGGTCGCGACCGCCGCATCGTCGAGCGCCGGCAACCCGAGATCCGGCATCCGTTCTCGCAGCCACTGTGCGCGCGCAATCAGTCGCCGCAGTTCCTTCTGCTCGCCGAGCCAACGCCACGGATCCGCCGTGAGCAGCGGCAACAGCAGTGCCCCGGCACGGTCAGGCGGCAGTTCGCCGCCGCGATGCGAACGCAAGGCCAGATCGCGATAGCAGGTCTTGCGCACCGCAATCACGCGGCCCGCCGCGTCGTCGAGTTCGCCGTCGACGAGCGTGGTCACCGCGTCCACCCCCAAGTCCTGCAGGAACGAGAACTCGATCGGCGCGACGACGTTCGCCGTCGACCGCTGCTGCCGACCGGTCTCGAGCAGGCGCAACGCCAACACCAGTTCGTGGCCATCGGCCGCGGCGGTCAGCACCAAGCCACGACCACCGACCATCGTCGCCTCGCGACCGTCGCGGGTGGCGCGGACGGCCACACGATCCGGAAACCCCGCCAGCAGACACCGCGCCAGCGCCTCGTCGTCGCGCGCATCGCCGCGGCGGTCGCCACCGAGCAAGCGGTCGCGGGCAGTCGCCACCTGCCTGGCCTGCCATGGCGCGATGCCGGCGTCGCGGCACAGATGTTCGGGGAAACCCCGCTGTTCGGCCTGCTGGAACGCATCGGTGGCGACGAGGAGATCGGTACCGCCGCCACGCCCCAGTTCGTCGACATCGGCCAGCAGCGTCGCGGCGGTGGCCGCGGCCCGCGGGCAGCCGCGTCGCTGCCCTTCGACGACGACGCGCGCCAGCCGCGGATGCAGCGGCATCTGCAGCAGTTCGTGCCCGACCCGCGTCAGTCCACCAGAACGCCCATCGATCGCACCGAGCTCACGCAACAGGTCGTCGGCAGCAGCCAGCGCCGGCAACGGCGGCGCCTCGAACCAACCGAACTGCCGCGGATCCCGACCGGCAAACGCGCGCACCGTCAGCGCCGGCCCGCACAGATCGACACGCTGCACATCGGGAATGGTCCGCGCGTTCATGCCACGTTCTTCCCCCGCAGTCCACAACCGGTAGCAGACCCCGGCCACCGTGCGACCGGCGCGGCCAGTGCGCTGCGTCGCCGACGACAGACTGATCCGTTCGAGCGCCAGCACATCGACGCCGCGGCCGCGGTCGTGCCGCAGCTGGCGTTCGAGCCCGGAATCGATCACCGCGGTGACCCCGGCGATGGTCAAGGAGCTCTCCGCGACGTTGGTCGACAGCACCACCTTGCGTCGATCACCGGGCACGATCGCGCGATCCTGTTCGCGTACATCGAGCCGACCATGCAGCGGCAACACGTCGACACCGGTTCGCCGCTGCAGGTTGTGCAGCGCGTCGGCACAACGCTGGATCTCGCCGACGCCAGGCAGGAACACCAACACATCGCCCTGGGTCTCCTGCAGCGCGCGATCGATCGCCGCCCGGACCCGCAGGTCGAGGGCACTGTCGTCTCGGCGGTCTTCGTGCACGATCCGCACATCGAACAGCCGACCCTCGGCGCGCAATTCGGCGACATCGCCGAGGAACGTCCGCAGCGGCGCCGGATCGAGCGTCGCCGACATCACACACAGCCGCAGGTCCTGCCGGACCGTGTCGCGCACCTCGCGGAGCATCGCCAGGGCCAGGTCGCCTTCGAGATGGCGTTCATGGAACTCGTCGAGGCAGACGGCCGCGACGCCCTCGAGGAACGGGTCCTGCACGATCTGCCGGACCAGCACACCCTCAGTGACGAAGCGGATGCGCGTCCGCTTGCTGGTCCTGCGATCGCCGCGAACCTGGTAGCCAACGAGATCGCCGAGTTCGCCGGCGAGTTCGCGCGCCACCCGCGATGCCGCCGCGCGCGCCGCCAGCCGCCGCGGTTCCAGCACGACGATCTCGCCGCTTGGAAACGCCGACAGCAATGCCGGCGGCACCCTGGTGGTCTTGCCCGACCCCGGCGGTGCCATCAGCAACACGGATGGGCGCGTGCGCACCGCCGCCGCCACCTCGGGCAACAGCGGATCGATCGGCAGCGGCTCGTTCACGGTGTGAGCGGCCGTCGGCCCTTCGATCGCGTCGGCGAGGATCGACGCGCTGACCTGCGCGATCGACGAACCGGCCGGCAACCCGCGCGCGAGGCGCGTCACCTTGCAACCGAGCGGCAGCAGCCGTTCGGCCAAGAGTCGCGCGGTGCCCTCGCCTTCGAGGTCCGGATTGGTTGCCAGACAGACTTCGGCCGGCTGATCCTGGCGAACGCGCTGCAGCAACGCCCCGATCGTCAGATCGTCGAGACCGATACCCTCGAGCTCGGACACCCGTCCTTGCAGTACGTGGTAGCGACCGCGCCAGCCGATGTCTTCGAAACGCGCAACCTCGCGCGGATCCTCGACCACCAGGATGCACGTCGGATCACGCGCCGGATCGGCGCAGATGGCGCATGGATCCTGCGCATCGAGGTGGAAGCACCGCGAACAAGAACGCACCTGGCGCCGCACCGTCTCGATGGCGTGCGCCAGTTCGAGCGCCTCGGATTCCGGGACCGTCACCAGGTGGTAGGCCAGTCGTTCGGCAGTCTTCTCGCCGATGCCCGGTAGCTTGCCCAGGCTCGCCATCAACTGCTCGATGCTGCGATCGCGCGCGGCCATGCCACTGGTCTCACAAGCGTGGTCGCAGAAGCCGTGTTTCAGAAACCCATCCCGGGCAGGTTCATGCCGCCGGTGATCTTGTTCATCTCGCGGTCGCGCAGGTCCTTGGCCGCGGCCATGGCCTGCCGGACAGCCGTGGTCACCAGGTCCTCGAGACCATCGACGTCGTCGGGATCGACGGCCGCCTTCTGGATCTTGACCGCCTGCAGCTCCTGGTTGCCGTTCACGTAGGCCTTGACGGCGCCACCACCCGAACTGCCTTCGAGGATCCGTTCGCCGAGCGAACGCTGCGTCTCCGCCATCCGCCGCTGCATGTCCTGTGCCTGCTTCAGCAGGCTGCTCATGTCACCGAAACCAGAGACCATCGCGTACTCCTGTGGGTTTGGGTCGATCATGCCGTACCGCTGCAGGCGCGCCAGCCCGCATGGCAGAACTCGGCGGTCACGCGTCCGCTGGCGGCTCTCCGGCAGGCGGCGAGTCGTCGACGGGTGGCGGCTCGGCGGCGAGTCGCCGGCGATCCTCGGGATTGACGGCGACGATGCGGCCACCGAATTTGCCGACCACACGCTGCGTCGCCGGGCCGGGCGGCACGGCGCTCGGCGCGGTGGGCGAACCCGTCGCCGCGGCACCACCGGTCGTTCCAGGCGCGGGCAACGCGAACTCCACCGCGGCGGCGGAGCCCAGCGCCTGCTGGATGATGCCGGTGATCTCCTGCTGCAGCGGCGGCGCGCTCAGCCGATCGATGTGCATCCGCTTGTCGGTGTCCAACCGGACCGTCACCTTGCCCTGCGCATTGGGGCCCTCGAATCGGCACAACTGCAAGGTCGCCTGGAGCAATGCCCGATCCTGCATCCGGGCCAGCACCTGGCCGCGCAGGTCGACGCCGACGCCCCCGGCAAGCGGGGGGACCGGCGCCGCGGCGGCCGGAACGGGACCGGTCGGCGCCCCTGGTGCCTTGCCAAAGCGCGGCGGACTCGCCGGCGCCGCGGGCCGTGCAGTCGCTGCCGGAGCACCACCGCCACCGGCGCGCACCTCGGCCACCAGATCGGCGAGGTTCTGCAATGCACCAGCCTGCGCCATCCGGACCAGCGTCAGTTCGAGCACGACACCGCGATCCTCGAGCCGGCGCAGCCGTTCGCGACCGAGCAGCGCCGCCTGGATCATCGCATCGAGCTGTTGCGGCTGTGCGCCGGCCGCCAGTTCGCGGTAACGCTCGCGCAACGCGCCGGTCGCGGCAACCAGCCCGGTGTCGGCACCATCGATCCGCAGCAGCAACAAAGCCCGCAGGATCTCGATCAGTTCGCCAAGGCCTTCGCGTTCATCGACGCCGGTCTGCTGCATCTCCTGCGCAAAGCGCAGCGCCGCGCCGGCGTTGCCGCGCAGCAGTTCGGCCACGGCGTCGACCGCGGCATCGATGCCGACCCGCTGCACGATCGTCCGCCACGCCGCCAGATCGAACGTGCCGCCCTGCTCCTTCGCCAGCGGCAGCACCCGTTCGAGCGCCGTCTCCGAATCGCGCATGCCGCCGCGGCTGCTGAGCGCGATCTCGGCCAGCACCTCGTCGGCGATCGCGACGCCTTCCCGCTGCGCGATCGTCCGCAACCGCTGCACGATGTCGCTGTCGCCGATCCGCCGGAACAGCTGCACCTGGCAGCGCGAACGGATGGTCTCCGGGATCTTGTGCGACTCGGTCGTCGCCAGGATGAACACGACGTTCGGCGGCGGTTCTTCCAGCGTCTTCAGCAGCGCGTTCCACGCCGAGCGCGACATCATGTGCGCCTCGTCCAGGATGAACACCTTGTAGCGCGACAGCATCGCCGCGTAGCCGATCGCCTCGCGCAGCATGCGCACATCGTCGACGCCGTTGTGCGACGCCGCGTCGATCTCGATCACGTCCGGGTTGCTGCCATCGAGCAGCGACTTGCAGAGAGCGCAGGTGCCACAAGGCTCGGGCGTCGGCCCCTGTTCGCAGTTCAAACAGCGGGCGAGGATGCGCGCGGTCGTGGTCTTGCCGACGCCGCGGCTGCCGGCGAACAGGTAGGCATGCGGAATCCGCTTCTGCTGCAACGACGAGCGCAGCGAACCGACCACCTGTTCCTGACCAACGACTTCGTCGAAGGCCTTCGGGCGGAAGCGGCGGGCCACGACCTGGTAGGGCGTGCTGCGCGGGCTCTCGTCGGCGGTGCCGGTCGGATCAGCCATGCCGTACAGCATCGACGGCAACGGGACGTTGCGGAAGGGAGAACGGACGCGGCGGCGGTGTTTCGTTCCGGGGATCCGGCGCCGAGGTTGCGTCTGGCTGGCGCCGCGGCTAGAAGGATCATCCCCATTCGCCGCCCAGGCGCCGTTCCGACGGTGAGCAAGCGGATGCGTGGAGAGGTGACCGAGCGGCTTAAGGAGCTCGCTTGGAAAGCGAGTGCAGCCCAAAAGGTTGCCGGGGGTTCGAATCCCCCCCTCTCCGCCAGCTTCGCAACGGCTCGCGAAGGTGGGGCTCGCCGGGTCCCGAGCAAGGGGGCGGCGTGAACCTGGTCAGGCCCGGAAGGGAGCAGCCATAAGCGTGCGGCTTCTTGTGCCCGGGGTGCCTGGTGGGTTCCACCTTCGCGAGCCGTGTTTTTTCCTGGATGCGTCCCGCTTGACGCCGTTTTGCGGAAGCTCGGGTCGAGGTCCGGTTGCGCCGGCAGACTCCCGCTGCCGTTTTCAACGACCACGTGCCGCTGGACCACGATCGTCGCCTGGCCAGGGCGGAAAATGGCGGAGAGGGGGGGATTCGAACCCCCGGTAGCCTTGCGACTACACTGGTTTTCGAAACCAGCTCCTTCAGCCACTCAGACACCTCTCCGCGAGGGGTACTGCACCATCAGGCGCGCAGCCGGTCCGAAGGAGGCGAAGATCGTGCCGACCGCCCGGTCGCTTTGCAACGGTGCTTTCGCCGGACGTTCCGTAAGCCACGCGAGCGGCCCACGGCGCCGACGCCACCGGCCGGTCCAGGGTCCCCTGGTGCCAACCAGCTCGCTGTGGCTACTCGAACCAGACCACGCGCAAGGGCCGCGGCACCCCCGTCGGCGAAGTCCGGGTCGTGAACACCAGTACCGCACGCCCGTCGTCGTCGGCAGCCAGCGCCGGCCGCGGCACGAACTCATGGACCCAGGTCGTGGCGATCACCATCGGAGCGGCGAAGCCACCGCCAGCAAAGCGCCGGCGCAGCGCGAGTTCGATCCGACTGTTCGTCAGACGCCGGCCGTAGGCGATGAACACCGTGCCGCGCGCGTTGATGGCCAACACGGCGTCGCCGCCATCCAGGAACGGCCAGATGTCATCGGCCAAGACCTCGGGCGCCGCCCAGGTCGTCGTCAGCGAAGCGAAGCCGGCTGCCATCAGCGTGCGCATCGCATCGCTCGTGCGGAACAAGCACATCGCGTCGCCCCGGCTGCCGACGGCCAACGTGAGCCAGGTAACCGGACCGCCGCGATGCAACACATCGTCCCCGAGGTAGGCGTCCACTGAAGCACGAGCGCAGCGCAACTCGAGACCGCCTTGGACCGGTACCTGATACACTCCGTAGGCGACACCGTCGGCATCGCAGTCGAAGGCCAACAACTCGGCGGCCGGCGGCAGACGCAGGCCTTGCCTCGACTCGCGGGGCCCCCGCTGGAGCCACACCGCATCGGCACTCGCGCCACCGGCTGCTTGCAGACCGATGGCCACGACTCGGCCACTGCCATCGATTCCCGCCAGGGTGGGCACGGCCCCGCTGGTCGCCCCCCGGTACGCCTGGTCAGGTACTGCAGAGTCGGCATGGAGAACTGCGAGCCCGACGTCCGCCGTGCCTGGAGCCAGACCAGGGCCCGCCCAGCGTGCGAGCAGATCGCCACGCCCGTTGCCGCGCATCGTCAGCGTGCGGGCATCGGTGACGTCGTGGTTGGCCATGTGGGCCCAGCCACGACGCGGATCGCCGTCGTGGCGCAGGAACTGCAGCTGCCGCCCATCGGGCGTGCACAGCGCCGCCGCGCCGCCGGTCGTGTCGGCGCAGAGCCCTCGGATGGGCGCTGGCAACTGGGCGCGAACACCGAACTCGCCGTCCACCAGCTCGAACACGGTCTGCCCTAGCGCCGCCAACAGCCGCTGCGAACTGATCGCCACCAACGGCGACCGCGTCGCGTCGTCGGCAGCGAACTCCAACTCAGGCGACAGCTGGCCATCGACGACCGAGAAACTCCAAGCGTAGTCGTTGGTGAGTCGGGCTCCCGACGTGGCGCGGGCGGCGGTACTGACGACAGCCCGCAGCGGGGCGCCCAAGGGCAAACGGCCGAACGGTCTCCAGGTCCACTGCCGCGCCGCAACGTCGTAGGAACGGACGCCCGGCAACGGCCCGGAGCCGTCGACCACCTCGAACGCGTCGTCGGTCAGGCTCGCGGGGTCCATCTCTTCGCCGAACACGACCCGGACCTCGACCTGCCGCCCCACGACCGTTGCCGCATCCGGCGTCAACGAGCCGACGAAGAGTGCCGGCGCCGCCGGGGAGGCCAAGACCCCACCGCCACCACCGCAGGCTGCGAGCAGCCCGGCCGCGCCGATCAGCAGCCCCGAACCAACCAATGGCCGGCGGTGAGTTCCGCGACCCGAAGCAACGTTCCTTTGGGCAGACATGTCGGTTGGTAGTGAACGTCGGGCAGCGCAGTAACCAGCACGGCGTTGAGACCGGCGACTTCGCGCAGACCGACCGTGACCCAGGGTCGAGTCGTGGCTATGAGCCCGCGCTGGCTACGTTCGTCCCCCGCCAGCACCCTTCGAGAACAACCGCCGCCGGCAACTGCGGCGGCAGGAGTGCGCGTGCCCAGACCACTTGCAACGGTCCTTCTGGCCCTTCTCTGGTTGGCGGCCTGCGGCGGCAGTGGTGCCGGCGGCAGCCCACTGCCAGCGCCGTTGGAGCCGGCGGAATCGTCGCTGCTGCCCGAACCCGGGCCGCTCGATGGTCGACAGCTCGCGCACCTCGTCGGGCGCACGCAATGGGCGACCGATGCCCAATCACGCGAGTCTACGGTCGCGGACGGCATCGACGCCTATCTGGACCGGATCCTCGACCCTTCGCGCCGCGACGCCGACACCGAGGCGGCCGCACTGGGCCTGATCGCGTATCTCGATCAGCCGACGGCGAGCGAGCTGGTCCAGTGGTGGCTGCACATCATGGTCAACACGCGCGAACCGTTTCGCGAGGTGATGGCGTTCTACTGGCACGACCACTTCGCGACCTCGGTCGACGCCTTCGACCGGTACCGCCGGCACCTGCTCCGCGACCAGATCCAGAAGCTGCGCCTGCTGGGCCTCGGCGACCTGCGCCAGCTGCTGTACGCAATGCTGACCGATCCGGCGATGCTCATCTGGCTGAACGGCGTCGACAACACCCGCGAAGTCATCAACGAGAACCTGGCACGCGAGTTCTACGAACGATTCGCGCTCGGCGTCGACAACGGCTACACCCAGACCGACGTCCGTGAGACCGCTCGCGCCCTGACCGGCTACCGCCTCGTGCGCGACAACGTCAACGAACTCGACAGGGTCGTGTTCGACCCGGGCCGCGCCGACACGGAACCGAAGACCATCTTCGGCCGCACCGGCAACTTCGGATTCGCCGAGGTCGTCGACCTGGTCGTCGCCGAGCGCCCGGTGGCAGAGTTCGTCTGCCGGCAACTGTTCGAGCACTTCTGCTATTCGCCGGCACCGGCGGAAGTCGTGGCCCAGCTGGCGGCGCGATTGCGCAACGCCAACTACCAGCTTCGGCCGGTACTGCGAGTGATCCTGCGGTCGCGCGCGTTCTTCGCCGCGAAGTCGCTCGGGTCGCACCTGAAGTCGCCAGTGGAGACGGGCGTCGGCCTGCTGCGCTCGACGGGGCTCGCGTTGTCGTTGCCGATCACCGACTTCCTGCTCGCGACCCAGGGGCAACGGCCATTGGCGCCGCCCAACGTCGGCGGCTGGGGCGACGACGACGAATGGCTCGCCACCGGCAGCCTGATGTTCCGCAGCCAGCTGGCGCACGCACTGGCCACCAATCGCAACCAACAGAGCAACCGCGGTGCGCCATTCGAGTCGCTGCTGCCACCGGTGTCCGCGCGCACGGCGAACGCAGTCGTCCGGGCCCTGGCCGACCGGCTGGGGCTCGAGCTGACTCCGGAGGAGATCGCCACCTACGAGGAGTACCTCGATACCGCCGCCAGCGAGGAAGGCACCGAGCTGCGCCGGCAGCGCGATCCGTTCCGTGGCGACAACGCCGCGCACGTCAGTGAACGCGCGCGCGGCCTGTTGTTCCTGCTCACCCAACACCCTTCCTACCTGCTGCGATGAACCCCTCCGCCAGACTCACCCGCCGCGACTTCCTGGCCGCCAGCGCAGCCGGTGCGGCCGCACCGGGCTTGCGCGCCGTGTTGCCGCCGCCGAACGATCGCTTCCTGACGTTCATCAACCTGCTCGGCGGCAACGATGGCCTCAACACACTGATTCCGACGCGCCTGCAGGCCTACGCTCGGCAACGCCCCGGCATCGCGATCGCCCCGGCCGTGGGGCTCCGGCTCGACACCGGCCCGTACGCCGACTTCAACCAGGTGTTGCACCCGGCGTTGATGACGATCGCGCGGTTGTACCGCGAAGGCCATGTCGCCTTCGTCCGGAACATCGGCTATCCGGGCGCCAACCTCAGCCATTTCACTTCGCAGGATGTCTGGAGTCGAGGCGCCATCGCGCCAACCGAGCCCGACAGCGGCTGGATCGCACGCTACAAGGACCTCTATGCGCCCGAGACGATCCGCGTGGTCGCGCTGGGACTCAACCAGCAGCTGGACTTCCGCGGCGGCAGCACCGGCGTGACCTTCTCGCTGCCGCCGCCGGATCCGGCTTCGCGTCCGCCCTACGTGTTCAGCGGCGATGCGATGTTTCCGGCCAACGATCGACTGCGGTTCTCGATTGCCGGACAGATCGCTGCGCGCATGCGAGCCGAGGGGTTGCCGGCGCGCGCTCGGACAGCGCAGATGGCGGCACTCGGACAACTCGAGGAACTGCGCCGGACCAGCCCGCCGGCCACGCGCCCCGAGTATCCGCGCTCGACTCTCGGCGCCGTGTTGAGTTCTTCGGCGCAGATGCTGCGCGACGATCTGCCGGTCAAGATCTTCTATGCGGTCGCCGGCACCGCGCAGGACTTCGACACCCACTACAACCAGGGCGGCGCGGAGGGTCGGCATGCGACCTCACTGCTCGACGTCGACGAAGCACTGGCGGCGTACACGACCGAATTGCAGCAGTTGGGCATCTGGAATCGCGCCGTGATCGTGCTGTTCTCGGAGTTCGGGCGGCGCAACGCCGCGATCGGCAATGGCACCGACCATGGCGACGGCGGCCTGATGATCCTGCTCGGCGGCGGAGTGCGCGGTGGCATGTTCGGGCCAGACCTCACCGAGGAGATGGTCAACGCGTTCAACCTGCCGGTGCAGGTCGACTTCCGGACCGTCTACGAGGAACTGCTCCAGCGGCACTTCGAGGTGGACCCCGCACCGGTGTTCACCGAGGCCTACGCCCGGCAGGCGCCGCTGGGAGTCCTGCTGTAGCGGTCCGGCGCGTCAGCGGCGACTCCGGAAGAACGCGCGCAACAGCTCGGCGCTGGTCACCGCCGCGATCCCCTCCACTATCTCGCAGCGGTGATTCAACCGCGGATCCTCGAGCAGGTTGGCCAACGACCGCACCGCCCCGAACTTGGGATCGCGGGCCGCGAACACCACGCGCCGGCAACGCACGTGCAGGATCGCCCCCGCACACAGAAAGCACGGCTCGAGCGAACAGAACAGCTCCGCCTCCGGCAACCGTTTGACCCCGGCGGTCGCCAACGCCACTTGCAACGCCTCGATCTCGGCATGCGCCAACGGCGACCGCAGTTCCTCGACCCGGTTGCTGCCGGCACCGATTTCGACACCATCCAG
Organism: Planctomycetota bacterium; assembly: GCA_016713175.1. Lineage (GTDB taxonomy): Bacteria > Planctomycetota > UBA1135 > UBA1135 > UBA2386 > JADJPQ01. The sequence goes on along the minus strand of JADJPQ010000008.1, from coordinate 429,565 downwards.
CACGACGACCGCACCGACCGGGACCTCGCCGCGCGCGCCAGCCGCCGCCGCCAGTTCGAGGCAACGCGCGATCCAACGTTCGTCCGAGCTTGTCGAGGCCATGGCACTCATCTATCGTCGGCCACTCTTCCGAACGAAGTTCCCTTGAGCAAGCGCGACTTCCTCTCTGCGGCGGATCTCTCCCGGGCCGAACTCGACGACCTCCTGGACCTCGCCGCCCGCGCCAAGGGCAAGCGACCGGGCCAGGTACTCGCCGGCAAGACGCTGGGCCTCCTGTTCTTCGAACCGAGCCTGCGCACCCGCGTCTCCTTCGAGGTGGCGATGGTGCAGCTCGGCGGCCACTGCATCAACCTGAGCCGCGACGATCTCTACGAGCTCGAGCCGCAAGAGCAGGCGGTCATGGATGGTGCCGCCGAAGAACACGTCAAGGACGCGGCCCGGACCCTGTCGCGCTACGTCGACGCGCTCGGCATCCGCGCGGCGTCGCGCACCGGCGGCTGGGACAAGGATCGGCAGGAACTGCTGGTCCGCAGCTACGCCCGCCACGCCTCGGTGCCGGTGATCAACCTGGAGACCTGCTTCGAGCATCCTTGCCAGGCGATCGCCGACGTGATGACGATGCGCGAGAACCTGGTGTCGATGAGGGGCCGCAAGCTGACGCTGCTGTGGTGCAACCATCCGGAACCGAAATCGCTCGGTCCGACCCACTCGGTGCTGCAGTTGGCGGCGATGATGGGCATGCAGGTGACGCTGGCCCATCCGCTCGGCTTCGAAGTCGACGACCAGGTCCTGCAGCGCAGCAAGGGCCTGGCCGCCGAGGCCGGCGGGTCGGTCCAGGTGGTCAACGACCTCCGGTCCGCCGCGCCCGGCGCCGAGGTGCTGTACGCACGCTCCTGGGCTTCGACCAAGTACTGGGACGACCCCGAACGCGAGGCGATGGTCAAGCGGTCCTTGCAGGGGTGGCGCGTCGATGCCGCTCTGATGGCGAGCACCAACCAGGCGTTCCTGATGCACCCGCTGCCGGTCCGCCGCAACGTCGTCGCCACCGACGAAGTGCTCGACGGACCGCGGTCGGTGATCTACGACCAGGCCGCCAATCGGACCCATGTCCAGAAGGCATTGCTGATGCAATTGCTGAAACAGGGACCGGCGTAGCGAACGACGCCTCGAGCGGGAAGTCGGCCTCGAGCGCCGTTGGCATTGGCCTCCCGGAGCGGTCCGCGAAGTCCCGCGACGCCGGCTCGTCGGGTCATTCCGCCAAGACAGCACAAAGGGTTTGTCAGGGAACCGTATCCTACCTACCATCCGACCCGCTCCGATCGGATCGACTGCGACCTGCCGGAGACTGGCCGCCGGCCAACCACCTCGACTAGCGCCCACCCCCGACGACTGTGGACCTCTTCCAGAAGTGCGAGAACTTCACCCGGGCCCGGGAAGTCCAGGCCAAGGGCTTCTACCCCTACTTCATCCCGCTGGCCGGCAGTGAAGGCACCGAGGTCGAGATCCGAGGCCGGCGGCTGATCATGGTCGGCAGCAACAACTACCTGGGCCTCACCCATCACCACAAGGTGTTGGAGGCAGCCCAGATGGCGCTGTTGAAGTACGGCACCAGCTGCTCCGGTTCCCGCTTCCTCAACGGCACCCTGGAGCTGCACGAAGAGCTCGAACGTCGGCTGGCGAAGTTCATCGGCGCCGAGGCGGCACTGTGCTTCTCGACCGGCTTCCAGACCAATCTCGGGGCGATCAGCTCGGTCTGCGGCAAGGACGACGTGATCCTGTGCGACCGGGAGAACCACGCCTCGATCATCGATGGCTGCCGGCTCAGTTTTGCCGAGGTCCGCAAGTTCAAGCACAACGACATGGGCGAACTCGAAGCCCAGCTCGAACGTGCCGCCGGCCAGAACAAGGGCATCCTGATCGTCGTCGACGGCCTGTTCTCGATGATGGGCGATCTGGCCGACCTGCCGACCATCCAGAAGCTGGCGAAGAAGTACGGCGCCAGGCTGATGGTCGATGAGGCGCATTCGGTGGGTGTGCTCGGCAAGCATGGCCGCGGCGCCGCCGAACACTGCGGCATCCAGCCCGATCTGGTGATGGGCACGTTCAGCAAGAGCTTCGCCAGCCTCGGCGGCTTCATCGCTGGCCCGGCGCGGGTCATCGACTACATGAAGCACCACGCCCGGTCGCTGATCTTCTCGGCGTCGATCACGCCGGCGTCGGCGGCAGCCGCCCTCGCCGCGCTCGACGTGATCGAGACCGAACCGGGCCTGCGGCGGCGAGTCCTGCACATCGCGCACCACGTCCGGACCGGCCTGCGCAAGCTCGGCTATGTGACCGGCGGCACGCCGGACAGCCCGATCGTCCCGGTGGTCGTCGGGGACCAGGAACGGATGATGCGGTTGTGGAAGACCCTGTTCGAGTGCGGCGTGTTCACCAACGCGGTGACCCAGCCGGCCGTTCCGCCCGGGATGGACCTGATCCGCACGTCGTACATCGCCAGCCATTCCGACGAGCAGATCGAACTCGTGCTGCAGCGCTTCGAGGAAGCCGGCAAGCGGGTCGGCATCCTGCCGAGCAAGCTCGCCCAAGCCGAAGGCATGTAGACCGCAAGTGGGCGCGGCGCCGACGCTGCCGACCGAAGCGTCCCCCTGCATCCGACGCCGCGACGCTCTACGCTAGCGCGCGATGGCCGAGGCTCCCGACTTCGTGCACCTGCGGGTGCACTCGCACTACAGCCTGCTGACCGCACCGGTCGAAGTCGGCGACCTGGTCAAAGCCGCCGCTGCCGATGGCCAGAAGGCGATCGCGCTGACCGACAACGGCAACCTGTTCGGCGCCGTCGAACTGTTCAAGGCCTGCAAAGAAGCCCAGATCAAGCCGATCCTCGGCCAGGCGTCCTGGCTGGCCGGCCGCACGATGGCCGAACCTGCCGGGCCGGACAATCCGACCTACGACCTGACGTTGCTGGCGACGAGCACCCAGGGCTTCGAGAACCTGCGCAAGCTGTCGGGCGAAGCCTGGCTCCGCGGCTTCAGCTACCGCCCACGGATCGACCTGGACCTGCTGAGCCGTCATCGCGAAGGCCTGATCGCGTTGTCTGGCGCCATGTCGGCCCAGATCCCGCAGGCACTGCAGCAACAAGACCTCGCCGGCGCGCGCGCCGCTGCCGGTCGGCTGCGTGACGTGTTCGGCCCGGACAACTTCTTCCTCGAGGTCGCCGAAACCAACTACGAACCACAGCACAAGGTGACCGCCGGACTGCGCCGGCTGGGCACCGAACTGGGCATCCCGTGCGTCGCCACCAACGACGTCCACTACCTGAAGCCCGACGACTGGCTGGCGCAGGACATCATGCTGTGCATCCGCAACGGCAAGACCGTCGCCGACCAGGACCGGTTCCGGATGGGCAGTCGCGAGCTGTTCTTCAAATCGCGCGCGCAGATGGCCGCCGCGTTCGCCGACTGGCCGGAAGTGCTGCAGCAGACGGTGGCGATCGCGGAGCGCTGCAACGTCAAGATCGAGTTCGGTGTCTATCACCTGCCGGTGTTCCAACCCGACACCGGCGAGAGCCCCGACGAGTTCTTCGTCCGCCGCTGCCGCGAAGGTGCGATCGCCCGCTACGGCGAACTGACCGCCGCGATCCAGGCCCGCCTCGACTACGAGATCGGGGTGATCAAGAAGCTCGGTTTCGTCAGCTACTTCCTGATCGTCCAGGACTTCATCAGCGTCGCGAAATCGATGGGCATCCCGGTCGGGCCCGGGCGCGGCTCGGCCGCGGGCTCGCTGGTCGCCTATTCGCTGCAGATCACCGACGTCGATCCTCTGCAGTATGCACTGCTGTTCGAGCGCTTCCTGAACCCGTCGGCGTGTCGATGCCCGACATCGACATCGACTTCTGCGGCAACCGGCGCGAAGAGGTGATCGAGTACGTGCGCCAGAAGTACGGCAACGACTGCGTCTGCCAGATCATCACGTTCGGCACGATGGCGAGCCGCGGCGTGCTCCGCGACGTCGGCCACGTGCTCGACTTCGACCTGGGCGAAGTCGACAAGCTGTGCAAGAAGGTGCCGCAGGGGCCGGGCGCATCGCTGGCGGCGGCGCTGGAAGCCGATGCCGAGCTCAAGACCCTGCGCGACAGCACGCCGCAGCACAAACGCCTGTTCGACCTGTCGCTGAAACTGGAAGGGCTGGCGCGGCACTCGTCGATCCACGCCGCCGGCGTGGTGATCGCCGACAAGCCGCTGCGCGAGTATGTGCCGCTGGCCAAGAACGGCGACGACGTGATCACGCAATGGCAGATGACCGAACTCGAGGAAGTCGGCCTGCTGAAGATGGACTTCCTCGGCCTGAAGACCCTGACGATCCTGACCGAGGCGGTACGGCTGGTGAAGGAGACGTGCGGCGTCGAGGTCGACCTCGGCAAGTTGCCGCTCGCCGATCGTGAGACCTACGCCCTGATGACCCGCGGCGAGACCCAAGGCGTGTTCCAGCTCGAGTCGAGCGGCATGCGCGAACTGCTGGGCCGCCTGAAGCCGGACACGTTCGAGGACGTGATCGCCGTGCTGGCGCTGTACCGGCCGGGCCCGCTGGGCTCGGGCATGGTCGACATGTTCGTGCGGCGCAAGCACGGCGAGGAGCCAGTGCAGTATCCGCATGACGACCTGCGCCCGGTGCTGGAACCGACCTACGGCGTCATCGTCTACCAGGAACAGGTGATGCAGATCGCCAACGTGATCGGCGGCTTCTCGATGGCCGACGCCGACAACCTGCGCAAGGCGATGGGCAAGAAGAAGCCCGAGGTGATGGCGAAGTTCAAGGATCAGTTCGTCGCCGGCGCCAAGGGCCGCAACTACGGCGAGAAGTTCGCTCGCGAACTGTTCGAGACGATGGAGTACTTCGCGGGCTACGGCTTCAACAAGTCGCACTCGACGGCGTACGCGCTGGTCACCTACCAGACGGCGTGGCTGAAAGCCCACCATCCGATCGAGTTCGTTGCCGCGAATCTGACGGTCGAGTCCGGCAACAGCGACAAGATCAAGGAGTTCCTCGACGACGCGCGGCGCAGCACGCTGCGGGTGTTGCCACCGTCGGTCAATGCATCGCAGCGCTACTTCTCGGTCGAGAACGGACAGATCCGCTACGGGCTCGGGGCCATCAAGGGCGTCGGCGCGCGCGCCGCCGACCTGATCGCGGCGGAGCGTCGCAACAAGGGTCCGTTCGGATCGCTCGAGGATCTGTGCGAACGGCTGGATGCCAATGCCGTCAACAAGACCGCGCTCGAGGCGATGGTGCAGGCCGGCGCGCTCGACGGCCTCGGCCGTGCGCGGCGGCCGACCTTCGAGGCCGTGGAGGCAGCGCTGCGGTCCTCGGCCGTGACGCGGGAAGATCGGCGACGCGGGCAACGTCTGCTGTTCGCGGCGGCGCCGGCGACGCCGGCGCCGACGAATGCGGCTGCGGCCAACGGTGCGACCGAAGGCGAGTGGCCCGAGCACGAACGACTGACCCGCGAGAAGGAGTCGCTGGGCTTCTACCTGTCCGGCCATCCGTTCGAGAAGCGCGGCGCGTTCCTGAGGCGGCTGGCGGGCGCCTCGACGCGGTCGTTGGCCAGCCAGGAACCCGGTTCGACGGTACGGATCGCCGGCATGGTCAGCGGCGTGCGGGTGCTGCAGATCAAGCAGGGCAAGAACGCCGGCCAGAAGATGGCGCGTTTCCAGCTCGAGGATCTCGAGGGCCAGGTGCCGGTGACTTGTTTCGCGCGTGCCTTCCAGACCGCGAAGGACCGGATCGTCGAGGATGCGATCGTGTTCCTGACCGGCCGGATCGACGCCAACAGTGAAGAGAAAGCCCTGTTGTTGGACCAGATCGAACCTGCCGCCGAGGTGATCCGGCGCGAAGTCGCTGGCCTGGTGCTGTTCCTGCACGGCGGGCTCACCACCGAGGGCACCTTGCTCCGGATTGCCGAGGCGGGGGAGCGGCACCGCGGCCAACAGCACCTGCACCTCGACGTGGAGGAGGACGGGACCTGCTACCGGATCCGGACCGATGCCGGAATTCACATCTCGGAGGCGTTGCTCGACGAGGTATCGCTGATCGTGGGCCCGGAGAACATGTCGTTCACCCGGATGTGAGCCCGGCGCGCGGATCGCGCGCCGGCAACCTCCACCGCATCAGCTGTTGGCCCCGGCGGTGGCGGCCTCGCCCTCGGCGGGAGCGGCCTCGACAGCCGCTTCACGCGCCGCGATCTTCTTCTCGAGCACCTTGTTGTCGACCAGCTCGATCAGCGCGCGCGAGCCGCCGTCGCCGATGCGATAGTCGGCAAGCCGCAGGATGCGGGTGTAACCGCCGGGTCGATTGGCGAACCGCGGACCGATCTCGTCGAACAGCTTCCTGACCGCCGCTTTGTCTTGCAGCAGCGCCACGGCTTGCCGGATCCGGTGCAGGTCCTTCTTCTTGCCCAGCGAGATGACCTTCTCGACCCACGGCCGCAGGGCCTTGGCCTTCGGCAAGGTTGTCTCCACCCGCTCGTGCATCAGCAGCGAGACGGTGAAGTTGCGCCGCAGTGCGGCGCGGTGCGCCGAATTGCGCTGCAGCGACTTGCCAGCAACGTTGTGCATCATGACAGTTCGTCCTTACTTGAATTCGTCGACGGCCATGCCGAGCGACAGACCGAGCGCAGAGAGCTTGTTCTTGACCTCCTTCAGTGAGGTCTTGCCGAAGTTGCGCACCTTCAGCATCTCGGTCTCGGTCATCGCGACGAGATCGCGCATGGTCTGCACGTTCTCGGAGTCCAGGCAGTTCTTGGCCCGGACCGACAGTTCGAGCATGTCGACGCTCTTGCTGAGCAGGTCGGTCATTTCCTTCTTCTTGGCACCCTCGTCACCCTCAGGCGCCAGCACACCACCTTCGACCGCCAGGTCGTCCTTCAGTTCGAAGTACTGGACGAACGGGTTCAGGTGCTTGCGGTAGATCTTGCTGGCCTCGACCAGCGCCATCTCCGGCGTCACGGTGCCGTCGGTCCACACCTCCAACACAAGACGGTCGTAATCCGTCGACTTGCCCACGCGAGTGTTCTCGATCGAGTACTTGACGCGGTGCACCGGGCTGAAGATCGAATCGACGGGGATGGTGCCGACTTCGGCCTCCTCGCTGACGTTCTCTTCGGCGGTGACATAGCCACGCCCCTTCTTGACCTGCATTTCGCAGAAGAAGCGGACGTCATCGGTCAGCGTGCAGATCTTCAGCTCGGGATTGGCGATCTCGACCGAGTGATCGCCTTCGATGGATTCGGCCTGCAGTTCACCCTTCTGGTTGACATCGATCCGCAGCGTCGTGGGTGCATCCGTGTGCATCTTCACGCGCAGCTTCTTGATGTTGAGGATGATCTGGGTGACGTCCTCGACCACGCCCGGGATCGTCGAGAACTCGTGCACCACGCCGTCGATGCGCACCCACGTGACCGCGGTGCCTTCGATCGACGACAACAGCACTCGACGCAGGCCGTTGCCGATCGTCGTGCCAAAACCCTTCTCGAAGGGCTCGACGAGGAACTTGCCGTAGTTGCCAGTAGCGGTCTCCTTCTCCAGACGAACCTGGGAAGGCAGCTCGAAGTTGCGCCAACGAATTCGCATCGGGTTCTCCGTGGGTTCGACCGGGTTACTTCGAGCAGAGCTCGATGATCAGCTGCTCGCTGATCGGGTGGTTGATGTCCTCACGCTTGGGCAATTGGATGACCTTGCCCTTCAGGTCGGCCGGCGTCGCTTCGAGCCAACCAGGCAGCGACTGCCCCTTGTTCATCTCGACGGCGTCGGTGGCCTTCTTCTTGATCTTGTCGTTGCCGCGGATCTGGATCTCGTCGCCCGGCCGCACCAGGTAGCTTGGAATGTCCACGCGCTTGCCGTGCACGTAGACGTGGCCGTGGGCAACCATCTGGCGGGCGTCGAAACGCGACAGCGCCAGACCGAGATTCAGCACGACGTTGTCGAGTCGGCGCTCCATCAGGATCAACAGGTTCTCACCGGTGTTGCCCTTCTGACGCGACGCGATCGTGTAGTAGTGCTGGAACTGCCGCTCCAGCAACCCATAGATCCGCTTGGCCTTCTGCTTTTCGCGCAGCTGCGTGCCGTAGTCGGTCCCTTTCTTGGGCCGTACGTGCTGGCCCGGCGGATAGTCGCGGCGGTTGACGCCACACTTCTCCGAGAAGCAGCGCTGTCCCTTCAGGAACAGCTTCAGGCCTTCGCGGCGGCAGAGCTTGCAGACATTCTTGTCGTTGCGTGCCATCTCAGTTCCAGAATGCTCGAGCGATAGTCGTGGGTTTCAGGTGACCAGTAAGGTCCATGCGGTGCCGAAGCCGGTCACACGCGGCGACGCTTGCGGGGACGGCAGCCATTGTGGGGCAACGGCGTGACGTCTTCGATGGTCTTCACTTCGATCCCCGACGCCGACAGTGCGCGCACGGCGGACTCGCGGCCCGAACCAGGGCCGCGGACCAGCACCTCGAGTTCGTGCACGCCCATCTTCTTGATCTTGTCGGCAACCTTCTCGGCGGCGCGCTGCGCCGCGTAAGGCGTGCTCTTGCGACTGCCTTTGTAGCCGATGGTGCCGGCGCTGTCCCAGGCCAGCACCTGGCCGGTGCTGTCGGTGATCGTGATGATCGTATTGTTGAAGGACGCCTTCACGTGGGCAATCGCCTTGCCCACGTTCTTGCGCATGCGCGCCTTCTTCTTCTCGACCGCGGTGGTTGCTGGAGTCTGCGTCGACATGGCGGATCAGTTCGGAAATCGGGTTGAGCAGCGGGTCAGGGGGCAGCAGATCACTTGCGCAGGATCTTCTTGTTGGCGACTGTCTTGCGCGGTCCCTTGCGAGAACGGGCATTGGAACGAGTGCGCTGGCCGCGCACCGGCAGGCTGCGACGGTGTCGCAAGCCGCGGTAGCAGTAGATCTCCTTCAGCCGGTTGATGTTCTGCATCACCTGGCGGCGGAGCGTGCCCTCGACCGGGTAGTTCTTCTCGATGTGGTTGGCCAAGGCCGCCACCTCATCGTCCTTGAGATCCTTGGCGCGCGTGTCGGGCCGCAGATTGAGGTCGGCGAGAACCTTGCGGGCCACGGCCGGACCGACGCCGTAGATGTAGGTCAGCGCGATCTCGATGCGCTTCTCGTTCGGAATGTCGACACCAAGGAGACGAGGCATTGGGTTCCTTTGAGGATTCGTTCGGCGTGCTCTGCTGCTGGACGGCTGGGCTACCTGACTGACACTGCTTCCTTGACGCTACTTGCCTTGCCGTTGCTTGTGACGGGAGTTGGTGCAGATCACACGCACGACTCCGCGGCGACGAACGACTTTGCAGTGCTCACAGATTCGACGGACGCTGGCTCGGACCTTCACGGCAGTTCTCGCTGGTTGGGAATCGGGTTGGTTGGAGAGGCGGGTGTCATGCAACGTCACTTGCGCCGGCCGGCGATGCGGGCTCGGTTGCGATCGAGCGGGGAGATCTCGATCTCGACAAGGTCGCCTGGAAGCAGCCTCGCGAATGCCATGCGCAGGTCGCCTGCAACATGACCCACAACCGTGCAGCCATTTTCGGTGCGCAACCGGAACAACGAGTTCGGCAGAGCTTCGATCACCGTCGCGTTCACGCGTTCGGGAACCTGATCGGCCGTCGAGTCCGGAACAGCGTTCATTGCATCAGCTTGGCCAGCTCCTGAAAAATGGTCTCTGGAGATCGATTCGCGTCGATCTCCCGAAGGGTGTTGCGCTTCCGGTAGTATCCCAGAAGGGGCTCCGTTTGCGCACGGTAGACTTCGAGTCTCTTGCTGATCGCCTCGGGCCGATCGTCCGACCGCTGGGTCAGTTCGCCGCTGCAGGTGTCGCAGACCCCCGCCTTCTTCGTCGGCTGGGTTTCCACATGCCAGATCGCCCCACATCGGCCACACGTCCGCCGCCCGGACAGCCGGCCGACCAGGACCGATTCCGGCACCGCGAAGTAGATCACGTGGGTGAGCCGTCGATCGGGGGCACCACCAAGGCTGCGGTCGAGCGCCTCGGCTTGCGGCAACGTCCGGGGGAAGCCATCCAGGATCCAAGCCGACCGGGCATCGGGTTGCGCAATGCGAGCCTCGACCATCGCAATGATCAACTCGTCCGGGACGAGCTTGCCCGCATCCATGTAGGACTTCGCCTGCACGCCGAGCTGGGTGGCCTGGGCCACGTGCCCGCGGAGCATGTCGCCAGTCGAGATGTGCACGGCCTGCGCCACTTCGGCCAGTCGCTTGGCCTGGGTCCCCTTGCCGGCGCCGGGGGCGCCGAGGAACACTGCCCGGGCTTGGAGACAGGTGACCATCGTCAGACGCCCCGCCGCCCCCAGCCAGCGGCACCCTGCCCGGCCTCGCCCTCGTTCTCCTTCATGAAGCCCTCGTAGTTGCGCATGATGAGCAACGCGTTGAGCTTCTCGACCATGTCCAGGGCCACGCCGACGACGATCAGGATCGACGTTCCCGACATGAAGTAGATCAGCACCTGGTCCATCGAGGACCCGCCGGTTCGGAACAGCGACGGAATCACCGCGATGATCGACAGGAACGTGGCCCCCGCCAGGGTCATGCGCACCATCGTATCCTCGAGGAACTTCGCGGTGCTCTTGCCGGGCCGGATCCCGGGCACGAACGAGCCGTTCTCCTTCAGGTTGTTGGCGATGTCGTTCGGCTGGAACATCATCGAAGTCCAGAAGAACGAGAAGAAGAAGATCAGGGCCACGTAGCAGGTGATGAACCAGAACCCGTGCTGGCCGGCGAACGCCTCCTGCATCGCGCTCCAGCCGGCGAACTGAGCGAACATCGTCGGGATCAGCAACAGCGCCGAACCGAACACGATGGGCATCACGCCTGCCTGGTTGATCTTGAACGGCAGGAAGTGGCGCTGCCCGCCGTAGACCTGTCGACCCTTCGTATGGCGGGCCTGCTGGATCGGGATCCGCCGTTGGGCCTTGGTGATGAAGACCACGGCGACCACCGCAACCGCCCATGCGCCGGTGAACAGCAGCAGGCTCTGCCACTGTTCACGGCCGAAGCCGTGCTGGAAGTAGGTGCCGATCGCCGGGTAGAGGTTCGAGATGATGCCCGCCATGATGATCAGCGAGACACCGTTGCCGACGCCGTGCTCGGTGATCTGCTCGCCGAGCCACATGATGAACATCGTGCCGGCCGTCAGCGCGATCATCACGACGATCACGTACGCGCCAAACCACGATTGGACACCTTGATAGAGCAGGCTGTCCTTGGTCCGACTCAGCGAGCCGAAAATCACGAACAGCGACTGTACCAGGCAGATGCCGACGGTGGCGATGCGCGTGTACTGGTTGATCTTCCGCTGTCCGGACTGACCCTCTTTGGCCAGTTTCTCGAGCGCCGGCACGGCCTTGGTCAGCAGGCTGAAGATGATGCTGGCAGAGATGTACGGCATCACGCCGAGCGAGAACAGCGTCGCGCTCTGCAGTGACCCGCCGGTCAGCACGTTCATCAACACGAACAGATCCCGGAAGCCGCCGCGCTCCTGCGAGTGCAACTGTTCCAGTGCCTTGACCAGATCGACACCGGGCAACGGAATGTAGAACCCGATCCGGTAGACCAGCAGCAGACCCAGGGTGATCAGGATCTTGGTCCTGATCTCCTTGACCTTGAACAGGTTGCCGAGCGTGAAGGTCATCGCTTGCCTCGATCGGTTTCGGTCGGGATCCGCGGTGGGTGTGGTTAGGCCTGACTGGCGCCGGGCTTCTGGGCCTTCTTGTCGCCGCCCGGGGTGCTCTTGGTGCCATCCTTGCGGACGAACTTGGCGCGCAACGGCTTCTTCTCGATCAGCATCACGGCGCCGCCAGCGCCTTCGATCTTGGTCCGCGCCGTCGCGGTGACCGCATCGGCCTTGACGGTGATGCGCTTGGTCAAGGCCCCATCGCCGAGCACCTTGAACAGGTCGGACTGCTTCTCCTTGGAGGTCAGCCCCTTGGCCAGCACCGCCGTGAGATCAACCGTTGCGCCATCGTCGAAGATGTTCAGGTCACCGACGTTGATGACGGTGAAGACCTTCTTGAAGATCTTGTTGTTGAAGCCGACTTTCGGCAAACGCCGGTACAGCGGCATCTGGCCGCCTTCCCAGCCAATGCGCCGCGACCAGCCAGAACGCGACTTGGCGCCCTTGTGGCCGCGACCGGACGTCTTGCCGATGCCCGAGCCGATGCCGCGGCCGATGCGCTTCCGATCGGGGAACTTCAGGCCCAGGGCCTTCGCTTCGGAGAGGTTCATTCGAGGTTGACTCCGCGCGCCGATGCGATCTGCTCGCGGCTGCGCAACTTGGCCAGCGCCGCCATCGTCGCCTTGACGACGTTGAGCGCGTTGGTCGACCCGTAGTTCTTGGTCAGGATGTCACGGATGCCGGCGAACTCCAGCACCTTCCGCACCGCCTTGCCGGCGATGATGCCGGTGCCCGGTGCGGCCGGCAGCAGGCGCACCTTGGTCGCGCCATAGTAGCCTTCGACGGCGTGCGGAATCGTGGTGCCCACCCGCTGCACGCGCATCAGTTGCTTGCGCGCGTCTTTGACCGACTTCTCGACCGCATTCGGAACCTCGCGGCCCTTGCCATAGCCGATGCCGACCAGACCATTGCGTTCGTCACCGACCACAGTCAGCGCACTGAAGGAAAACCGGCGACCGCCCTTGACGACCGCAGCGCTGCGATTGATCGCGACCACGTCGTCGTTGAGGTCCGCCGAAAGGGCCTCGTCGATCGGAATCGTCGGGTACTTGCTCTTGGCCATGATCAGAACTCCAGGCCGCCCTCGCGGGCGGCGTCGGCCAGGGCCTTGACCCGACCGTGATACTTGTAGGAACCGCGGTCGAACGCGACCTTGGTGACGCCATTGCGCTTGGCGCGCTCGGCCAGCAACCCGCCGATCTTCTTGGCGACATCGGTCTTGCGCATGCCCTTGATCGCCGTGCGCACGTCTTTCTCGAGCGAAGACGCGGACGCCAGCGTGTGACCACGCGTGTCGTCGATGATCTGCACCGAGATGTTCTGCAAGCTGCGGAAGACCGACAGCCGCGGACGGTTGCCGAACTGGCGCAACTTGTTGCGCACGGACCGGGCCTTGCCTCGTCGCTGCGCGTGCTTGATGGATACGTTCGTCATGGCATTCGTGCCTTGCTACGCAGCGCCGCCGGAGGCGAACGCCTTGCCCGCCTTGCGGCGGATGACCTCGTCGGAGTACTTGATGCCCTTGCCCTTGTACGGCTCGGGCTTGCGCAGCTTGCGGATCGCCGCCGCCACCATCCCGACCTGCTGTTTGTCGATGCCCTTGATCACCAGCGACGTCGGCGTCGGGATGTCCACGGTCACGGTCGAAGGCACCGTGAACTTGACCGGTTTGTTGAAGCCGAGCGCCAACGCGATGTTCTTGCCCTCGGCGGTGGCCTGGTAGCCGACGCCATTGATCTCGAGCTTCTTCTCGTATCCCTGGCTGACGCCAACGATCATGCTGGCGAGCAGCGCTCGGGTCGTACCCTGATAGGCACGGCTGGTGCGCTCCTCGTCCCTGGCGGTGACCTTGATCTCGCCGTTGGCGACTTCGACGCCGACCTCAGGACGCGGCGTAAGGGTCAGTTCACCCTTGCTGCCCTTGACCGTCACCTTCTGGGGCGTGCACGTGATCGTGACCCCCTTGGGGATGGCGATCGTCTTCTTGCCGATGCGCGACATGGTAGTTCGTGGCTATGGGTTCTGGATTTGGTTGGCGCAACCGTTCAGTCGACCGTGCACAGCACTTCGCCGCCCACCCGGCGCTGCCGACACTCGCGATCGGACAGGATGCCCTGGTTGGTCGACACCACCGCGATGCCGAGTCCGCCGCGCACTTTCGGCAGGTCGTTGACACCGCGGTAGCGGCGGCAGCCCGGTGTGCTGAAGCGGCTCAACGACGAGATGACGGCATTCGTCTCGTTGCCGTAGCGCAGCTTGACGTTGATCACGGAACGGCATCCGTCGGCGGCCACCTGGTAGCCGTCGATGTACCCTTCGCGCTTGAGCACCTCCAGGATGCCGACCTTGAGGCGGCTTCCGGGAATCAGGACATCGGGTGACCGGCGGGCAAGCGCGTTGCGCATCCGGGTCAGCATGTCGGCAATCGGGTCGGTCATCATGGCTCAGCCCTCCTCACCAGGACGCCTTGCGCACACCAGGGATCTCCCCCTGCAGCGCCAAGAGTCGGAAACAGCACCGGCAAATGCCGAACTTGCGATAGTACGCGCGCGCACGTCCACACAGTTGGCAACGGTTGTAGCGCCGAGTCGCGAACTTCGGCTTCCGCTGCTGTTTGACCTTCAAGCACTTCTTGGCCATGGTTTCAGTTCCTGGTCGACGCCTGGTTGCGGAACGGCATCCCGAGGTGGGTCAGCAGCGCGAGACCCAACTGGTCGGTCCCCGCCGTCGTCACGAAGGTGATGTCCATGCCCTGCACGAACTCGACCTTGTCGAGCTGGATCTCGGGGAACACGGACTGTTCGCTGAGCCCCATCGTGTAGTTGCCACGGCCATCCAGCTTGTTGGGCAAGCCGCGGAAGTCGCGGATACGCGGGATCGCCACCGACACGAGCCGGTCGAAGAATTCCCACATCCGCGGACCGCGCAGCGTCACGGCAACCCCGATGGGGTAACCCTGCCGCAGTTTGAACGTCGCGACCGACTGCCTCGCCTTGCGGATCAGCGGCCGTTGGCCGGCAATCGCGGTCAGCTCCTTGTTGGCAGCCTCGATGCGGTTCTTGTTCTGCACGGCCTGGCCGACGCCCATGTTGATGACGATCTTGGTCAGACGCGGAACCATCATCGGGTTCGCGAGGCCGAAGTCCTTCGTCAGGGCCGGCACCACCTTGTCGCGATAATGCGCAAGCATCCGCGGCGTGGTCTTGGTCGTAGTCGTAGTCACCGTTTTGGCTCCGTTGCTTCTTGTGCGCCTGCTCTATTGGCGTTCCGTTTCCGGTTGGCGTCAGTCGAACTGGGTTCCGCACTTCACGCCGACGCGCACCCGTTTGCCGTCGACCACCTGCATCTTGGTGCGTGTGCCCTTGCTCAGCTTCTCGCTGAACAGCAGCACTTTGCTGGCGTCGATCGCGATCTCGATCTGCACCCGACCGCCCTTGGGATTCTGCGGCGACCGCTTCTGGTGCTTCCAGCGCATGTTGACGCCCTGAACGATCACCTTGCCGGTCTCGCCATCGACCTTCAGCACCTCGCGGGGCTCGGTCGACTTGTATTGACCGGAATGGACGACGACCTTGTCGCCCTTCTTGACGTGCACCTTGCGGAGACGCTTCTGCGAGTTCTTGTTGAAGAGCATCAGACCACCTCTTCCGCGAGCGACACGATCTTCATGAAGTTGCGGTCGCGCAGCTCACGGGCAACGGCGCCAAAAATGCGCGTGCCACGCGGGTTGCCATCCTTGTCGATCACGACCAGCGCGTTGCGGTCGAAACGGATGTAGCTGCCATCGGCGCGCCGAACGGCCTTGGCCGTTCGCACCACCACGCCCTTGACGACGTCGTGTTCCTTGACCTCGCCGGTGGGCAACGCCTTCTTGACGACCGCGACGACGACGTCGCCGACCGACGCGTACCGCCGTCGGCTGCCACCGAGCACCTTGACACACATGGCGCGCTTGGCGCCCGTGTTGTCGGCAACATCCAGCATCGACGTTTCTTGGATCATGACCTATTCTCCTGCGGCGAACCTGCTACTCGGCCGACCGGACCGTGCCAGCGCTCAGAGCCCAGCGCTAGTCCTGTGCAGCGCGCTGGATCACGCGGATCAGCCGCCAGCGCTTGAGCTTGCTGATCGGACGAGTCTGCATGACCTCGACGATGTCACCGACCTTGGCCTCGTTGTTCTCGTCGTGGACGTACAACTTGGTCCGCCGCGACAGGAACTTCTCGTAGAGCGGATGCCGCACTTTGCGGGCAACCACGACCACGACGGTCTTCGACATCTTGTTGGACGACACCTGGCCACGGACGACCTTCCGGTCGTTTCGCGGTTCAGCGGCAGTTGGCTGAGTGCTCATCACTTGGCTCCGGACTTGGCGCTACGCGCCGACTTGCCTGGGGTAGCTCCGGCTGGAGCAGGGCCGCCAGAGGCAGGGGACTTGCGAGCTGCCGGACCACCAGCAGCCGGCTTGCCCACCGCCGGTGTTGCAGCAGCGGGAACCGCTGCCGCTTCGCGGTCAGCGAGAACCATCACGATCCGGGCGATCGTCCGGCGGATCGCGGTGCGCTTGGCAGTCTGCTTGACTTGCTCGGGCGAACCGCGGAACTTCAATCCGAACTGCTCCCTGCGCAGGTCGTTCAACCGCGCGCGCAGTTCGGCCGTGTCCATGCCACGGATCTCGGTGATGGCCTTCTTCACTTGTGCCTCCTGCGCACCATGCGCACCTTGACCGGGAGCTTGTGCGCGACGCGATTGAACACGCGCTTGGCGGCCTCTTCGGTCACGCCATCGAGTTCATAGAGAATGGTACCCGGCTTGATCACGGCTGCCCAATACTCGACGTCGCCCTTGCCGGTGCCCATTCGGGTCTCGGCGGGCTTCTTGCTGACGGACTTCTGCGGGAACACCCTGATCCACAGCTTGGCCTCCGGTGCGTTGCGCGATGCAGCCACACGGCCAGCCTCGATCACGCGAGCCGGCAACCAACCCGGCTCCAAGGCCTGCAGGCCAAACTCCCCATGGGCAACGACGTTGCCCCGGGTAGCGTTGCCCTTGATCTTGCCCCGCATGTGTTTGCGGTAGTCCACGCGCTTTGGCATCAACATGGCGTTATCTCTTGTTCAGTGCGGCGGTCGGTGCGGTGGAGTGATGTGGGTGCTTCAGCTCGCGCGTTCCTGGGTCGCACGAACGGGCAGCAAGCCATTGGTGGTTTCGCCTGGACCAAACTCGCCTTTGAAGATCCAGATCTTGCAGCCGATCGTGCCGTACTTGGTCTTGCAGACCGCAAAGCCGTAGTCGACTTGCGCGCGCAGCGTGCCAGTCGGAACGCGCCCTTTGCGCAGGACACCGACGCGAGCCATTTCCGAACCCTGCAGGCGGCCAGCAACCCGGATCTTGATGCCCTTCGCGCCCGCCGCGATCGAGGTCTCGGCGACCTTCTTCAGCGCACGACGATAGTTGACGCGCTTGCCAAGCTGTTCGGCAACGGCCTCGGCGACGAGATTGGGCTCGAGTTCGGGACGGTGGATCTCGATGATCTTCATCCGCACGGGCTTGCCGGTCAGCTTCTCCAGGTCCTCTCGGAACTGGTCGACCTTGGCGCCCTTCTTGCCGATCAGGATGCCGGGGCGCGCCGTATGCACGAACACGGTGATCAACTCGCCGGTCCGCTCGATTTCGACCTTGGGGATGGCCGCGAACACCCATTCCTTGCGGATGAAGCGGCGGATCTTCTGGTCCTCGAGCAGGAACTTGGCAAAGTCCTTCTTGTTGGCGTACCAGCGGGAACGCCATTGCTCGGTGATCGCGATCCGGAAGCCGGTCGGGTGGGTCTTCTGTCCCATGACTAGTTGTCTCCTCCGCCGCTGGTCGCCGCGGGGGCGCTTGCTTGGGGATCGCTCACATGCACATGGATGTGGCAGGTTCGCTTGCGAATCGGCATCGCCCGTCCCTGCGGACCTGGCCGGAACCGGAAGCCGCCTGGAAGTGGCGGGCCGTCCTGCGCGAACGTCTGCGACACCACGAGCCGGTTGGCTCGCACCGAGGGGTTCTGCAACGCGTTGGCCACCGCCGACGCGAGGATCTTGTAGATGTAACGCGCGGCGCGGTGGCGGTCATGGCGCAGTTGGTCGAGCGCTTCGTTGGCCGAACGGCCACGGATCAGCGCAAGCACCAAACGAGCCTTGTAGGCACCCATCTGGGCGCGGCGATGGACGGCACGGACTTCGAAGCTCATGGCGCGGCCGGCGCCTCCTCCGCCTTCTTGCTCGAGTGCCCGCGGAACGTGCGCGTCGGCGAGAACTCGCCGAGCCGGTGACCAACCATGTCCTCGGTCACGTAGACCTTCAGGAACGCACGGCCGTTGTGCACGTTGAACGTGTGGCCGACGAACTCGGGGATGATCACCGAGGAACGCGCCCAGGTCTGCATCGGCTCCCGGGTGCCCTTCTTGTTCTGCGCCGCTACTCGTTTGAGCAGCTTCGGCAGGACGAACGGGCCTTTCTTGATGCTGCGACTCATGCCGTACTCCTGTTAGCTGCCACTGCCCACCGCGACGTGCTTGCCCGGTGGACGACGACGGATGATGAACGGATTGCTGCGTGCCTTGCCCTTGCGGGTCTTGCCGCCCTTGGACAGCTTGCCCGTTGGCGAGCACGGGTGCCGACCACCACCGGTGCGGCCTTCACCACCACCCATCGGGTGCGACACCGGATTCTGCGCCGTGCCCCGATTGTGCGGCCGGCGGCCCAGGTGCCGGACTCGACCAGCCTTGCCCCAGCGGATGTTCTGCCAGTCGCCGTTGCCAATCTGCCCGATCGTGGCGCGGCAACGCGTGTGGATCTTGCGCATCTCGCCGGAAGGCATGATCACGACTGCGTAATCGCCATCGCGAGCCAACAGCTGGCAGGTGTTGCCTGCGGAACGCGCGATCTGGCCACCGCGGCCAGGCTGCAACTCGACGTTGTGGACCTGCAGTCCGAGCGGGATGTGCTCCAGCGCCATGCTGTTGCCGACATCGGGTTCGGCCCGATTGCCGGAAACGACCTTCATGCCAACCTCGAGCCCCTTCGGGGCCAGAATGTAGCGCTTCTCGCCGTCTGCGTAGTGCAGCAACGCGATGTCGGCCGTGCGGTTCGGATCGTATTCGATCGCCGCGACCGTCGCCGGCACACCGTCCTTGTCGCGACGGAAGTCGATCTTGCGGTACATCCGGCGCGCACCACCGCCACGGAATCGGCTGGTGATGTGGCCGTACGCGTCCCGCCCGGTGCGATCGGCAAGCCGCTCGGTGAGCGACTTCTCGCGGCGCTTCTTCTTCGTCAGATGAGAGAAGTCGAGGACCGACGAGTTGCGGCGGCCTGCGGACGTCGGTTGGTAGACCTTGATGGGCATCGCAGTTTTCCTCGGCTCAGGCAATCTCGATGTTGTCACCCTTGCGCAGGGTGATCACGGCCTTCTTCCAGGGACGCGTCATGCCCGGGCGCCCGAACGAGCGCTTGATCTTGCCGGGAAGGCGGACAATGTTGACGCTGGTGACCTTGACCTTGAACAGGGTCTCCACCGCCTTGCGGATCTCGACCTTGTTCGCCTGCGGCGCCACCTCGAAGGTGTATTGGCCACTCGCCTGGTGCAGCGTCGACTTCTCGGTGACGACGGGACGCACCAGCACGTCGTAGTATTGGTTCGGGTTGGCCATCGCTACTTCTCCTTCTTGCCCAGCCGGCGCTGGATCGAAGCCAACGCACCCGGCGTCATCACCAGCCAGCGCCGGACGAGCACCTGTCGTGCGTTCAGATCGTCGACCGTGCAGACATCGACGAGGGGGACATTGCGCAGCGAACGAACCAGGTTGACCTCGGGCTTCTCGGTCACCACGGTGACACTCCGGCCCATCCCGAGCGCCGCGAGGATGGCATGCGCGCCCTTCGTGTTTGGCTTGTCGGCCGGCCAACCCGCCGCGACCGCGACTTCCTGATCGCGGAACTTCGTGAACATCGCGTTGCGCAGCGCTGCACGCCGAGCCTTGACCGGCATGTGGTACGCGTAGTCACGCGGAATCGGCGGGAAGATCCGGCCACCACCGCGCCACAGCGGCGACTTTGGCGTGCCCATGCGGGCGCGACCCGTGTGCTTCTGCGGCCACAACTTCTTGTTCGGACCGCTGACCTCGTGACGAGTCTTGGCCTTCGCCGTGCCAGCACGGACGTTGGCCTCGTACATCACGATCGCGTCTTTGAGCGTGCGCCCAAGGACCCGCGTCCCGAACACGGAAGCGTCGACATCCGTCTTCTTGACGGAGCCACCTTCGAAGACTTTGACCTCGACCATGGGTTCGTGATTCGGTGGGTTCAGGTTCAGTAGGGTGGACCGAAGCGGCCCCGAGCTGATCCGCCTGAGGGCTTCGCCTCGGGCTCGATTGGCCTCAGGCCTTGATCCGGATGTCGACACCGGCCGGCATGTTCAACTTGCTGAGCGCGTCGACCGTCTTGGTCGTGGGCTCGGAGATGTAGATCAGGCGCTTGTGCGTCCGGATCTCGAACTGCTCGCGGCTCTTCTTGTCGATGTGCGGCGAACGCAGGACGGTGTATCGCTCGATCCGCGTCGGCAGCGGCACTGGGCCAGCCACCCGGGCCCCCGTCCGCTTGGAAGTTTCCACGATGTCCAATGCAGCCTGGTCGAGGGCCTCGTGATCGTAGGCCTCCATCCGGATCTGGATCTTCTCCTGCATGGCAGTTCGGCTGGTTCGTGGTTACTGCGGTTTGGGTGGCTGCGGGACGGTCGACGGCTGGCTTTGCGGGTCGCGCACCCAGCGAACTGGAGCAGCGAGACCCAAGTCACCGTGCTGCAAGGGGTTACATGCGAACATGTGCTCCCTGGAACGCGGGGGCCCAACAAGGTAGCGACGCGTTCCGGGCAAGTCAAGAAGAGGCCCCAGGCTTTTCGAGCTTTTTCAGGACTCCGGAGCTGCGACATCGATCATCCGGCCGGGCGTCAAGAGCACCCGGCCGTGCCCCTTCGTGATCGACCGCAGTCGCGTCGCGTAGCCCAGGAAGCGACGCAGACTACCGTGGCCTTCGACGCGGGTGCCAAGCACGCCGGAAGCAACTTGGGTGATCGTGGCCTCCCGACTGTTCAGGTCCGCAACAACACCGAACCGAAACTCCTCCGGGCAAACCACTTCGAAGTGGATCGACGGCTCGAGGGTCACCAGACTGGCCGCTCGACCGGCGCGTTGCAGGGCCATTTCCGCGGCCTGGGCCCGCATCGGACCTTCGGCTTGCCCGCCGACAGCGATAGCACGCACCACCACCGACACCCGCCCGACCGGCCCCCCGCCATCGAACCCGTTTCGCATCCGGATGACCAGAGCCTCGCGAACCGCATCGTCGGCGGGCAGACCGGGAGCAAAGCAAAGCGTCGGGGCCAGCTCCAGGGCTGGAGCAACCTCGACTTCGACAACCGCGAAGGCGCCGCCATCCGCCCGCACCTCGGCACGACCGACGCCGGTACCGGCGACCGAAGTCATCGTGGCGACCGCCGGTGACGAGACCCGGAAGCGGCAACCGGTTCGTTCGCGCAGGCGGTCAGCGACGATCTCGAGGTGCAGTTCGCCCAACCCCATGACCGAGATCGGCCCGTCTCCGACCTGCGGGTCCACCGACAACGTCGGATCGTCCGTGAGCTGTTCGGCCAACGCCGCGCGCAGGGCTGGCACGTCGGCAGCGGTCGCGGGCTCGAAGGTCACGGTGAGAACCGGACGCGAGAACTCCCCCACCACGCGCGGCGGGGCCGGACCATCACGCACGACGACATCACCGGTCCGCAAGCCGTGATCGCCTTCGATCACGACGATCTGGCCAGGCCGGACCGCTGTGACCGCGCGTGACACACCACCGACCAACTGACACAGAGGGGCAGCGGCAAACGGCGTCGATCGGCCACTCGCCCACACCAGATCGCCGACGCGGAGTTCTCCGCTCGCGGAGCGCAAGAACGCGAGAACCGAGCCATCGACATGTTGGATCTTGAACACGCGCCCGAGGAATCGCTGCTCGGGCCCAGGCGCCGGCAGCAGCGGCACGACGCGTTCTTCGAAGTCCGGCAGCAGGTCGACTACGGCATCCAACAGCCAGGTCACGCCAACATTGCGCAACGCCGAACCAGCCAACGCCGGCACCAGCGCTCCGGCGCTGGCGGCCTTCCGCAGAGCCGCCCGGAGGCGCACTTCGCCCACCGGCCGTCCTTCGACGAAGTCCTCGAGGACCTCGTCGTCGCAACCGGCACAGATTTCGACCAAGGCGGCGTTCGCCCGCCGGACCGCGTCGACCATGGCGGCGCGCTGCCGCTCGTTTGGTTCTCCGGCAAACCACTGCACGGCGCCGGTGAGGGCATTGCCGATGCCACCGATCGCCCCCCGTTCGTCCGCCAACGGAACGACCAGGGGAGCCACGACCACCGAGAACCGCTCCGTGACTGCCCGTAGCGACGCGTCGTAATCGTATCCGACCCGATCGAGCTTGTTGACGAACAGCACACGCGGCAGGCGCAACCGTTCGGCGAGGTGCCACAGAGTGACCGTCTGCGATTCGACACCGCGCGTGCCGTCGACAACCACGACGGTGGCGTCGACGACCTCCAGGACCCGCTCGACTTCGGCGCTGAAATCGACGTGACCGGGCAGGTCGACCACCTGGAGATCAACGCCGCGCCAGATCGCGTGGGCGGTCGCTGCCGTGATCGAGATTCCTCGCTCCTGCTCCTGCCGCAGCCAGTCCGTAGCCGCGGTCCCGTCATCCACCTGGCCAAGGCGCGGCCTTGCACCTGTGTCAAAGAGGATCCGGTCGGCCAACGTGGTCTTGCCGGCGTCGATGTGCGCCAGGATGCCGAACGTGCGTTGACGATCGATGGACATCGCGACCTGAAAGCGCAACGAGCCGCGGCGCTGCGGCGACGCGGCTCGGGCGGGAACAACCAACTGCACCGGGCCCCGCCGACTCGGCGGACCACCCGGCAGAGCAGTACCAGGTGAAATGCCAGCGCAGCGCTACCAGGCAAAGTGGCTGTAAGCGCTGTTCGCCTCGGCCATTTTGTGGACGTTCTCCTTCTTGGTGACGGCGGCCCCCTGGTTGTTGTAGGCGTCGAAAATCTCCTCGGCGAGACGCTTGTTCATCGGCTTGCCGCGTTTGGTGCGGGCGGCTTCCATCAACCAGCGGATAGCCAGGCTCTGTTGGCGACGGCGATTCACCTCGCGCGGCACCTGATAGGTTGCACCACCGACACGCTTGCTGCGCACTTCGACGCGCGGCTTGATGTTCTCGATCGCCTTCGTGAAGATCTCGACGGGGTCGACGTTCTCGACCTTCTTGGCCACTAGGTCCATGGCGCCGTAGAAGATGCCTTGGGCCGTGGTCTTCTTGCCCTGCAACATGATCTTGTTGATGATCTTGCTGGCGAGCTTGTTGTCGTAGCGTGGATCGCCCTTCAGGAAGACTTCGGTGGACTTGTAGGAGCGGGGCATGATTCTGTTCGCGGTCGGTCGAGGGGGTCAGTTCACTGCTGGTCGGATCACTGCTCGTCGGATCACTGCTCGTCGGATCACTGCTCGTCGGGCTTCTTCGGGCGCGTTACTTCTTCGGGCGCGTCACTTCTTAGGGCGCGTCACTTCTTCGGGCGCTTGGTGCCGTACTTGGAACGACTACGGCGGCGGTTCTCGACGCCCGATGCGTCGAGAGAGCCGCGGAGGATGTGGTAGCGCACACCAGGCAAGTCGCGCACACGGCCACCGCGCACGAGCACAATCGAGTGCTCCTGCAGGTTGTGGCCTTCGCCCGGGATGTAGACCGTAGTCTCCTTGCCATTGCTCAGGCGGACACGTGCGATCTTCCGCAGCGCCGAGTTGGGCTTCTTCGGCGTCATCGTCTTGACCTGCAGGCAGACGCCGCGCTTCTGCGGGCAGCCGTCCAGGATCGGCGACTTGCTCTTGTACTTGATCTTCTTGCGTCCCTTGCGGACGAGCTGATTGATGGTCGGCATGCTGTGCGAATCCGAAAAAGCGGGTGAGGGACGATAGAGGTCTGATCTGGAATTGCAACACCGGACCCGGATCGCCGGCTTGGTTCCGTCAGAACCGGAAAGGCGGCTCCCGCCGCCTTGGGGAACAGGGGCCCCGCGCCAGCGGCGGATCCCTGGGTCGCGGCCGGGCGCCAGGCGCCGGCCGCAAGTTCAGACCTTGCCCGCCTCCTCGCTGGACTTGGCCTTCGGTGGCTCGTCGATGCCTTCGAGCCGGATCAGGGGTCCACCGGCATCCAGGAATCCCTGCTTGCTCATGCGGCCGATTTCCTCGGCCGCGGCCTGCAGGTCGATGTTCTTCAACACGCGCGTCTTCTGGTACTGGCGGAACCCGGTTCCGGTCGGCACCAGATGGCCCAGGATGACGTTCTCCTTCAGGCCGACGAGTTCGTCGCGCTTGCCAGCCAACGCGGCCTCGGTCAGCACCTTGGTGGTTTCCTGGAAGGACGCCGCCGAAATGAACGAGTCGGACTGCAGCGATGCCTTGGTGATGCCGAGCAGCAACGGCGACGCCGTCGCCGGCTTCTTGCGCTCGGCGCGAAGTTGCACGTTGGCCTCGCGGAACCGGAATTTGTCCGCGACCGCTCCCGGCAGGAAGTCGCTGTCGCCCGGATCCTCGACCTGCACCTTGCGCATCATCTGCGCCAGGATGATCTCGATGTGCTTGTCGTCGATGCTGACACCTTGGGCGCGATACACCGTCTGGATCTCGCGCAGCAGGTAGTTCTGCACCGCCTTCTCGCCCTGGATCGCCAGGATGTCGTGCGGAACGAGCGGGCCGTCGACGAGCGCTTCACCGGCCTTGACGTGATCGCCACGGTGCACGCGCAGGTTCTTGCCTTGCGGCACCAGGTGCTCGCGCTCGAGACCGCCTTCGCCCTTGACGATGATGGTGCGCTTGCCGCGGCGCTTGTCGCCGAGTTCGACGGTACCGTCGATCTCCGACAGAACCGCCGGGTCCTTCGGCCTGCGCGCTTCGAACAGTTCGGTCACGCGAGGCAGACCACCGGTGATGTCCTGGGTGCCCTCGATCTCACGGGGAGTCTTGGCCAACAGCATGCCGGCAACGACCTTCTGCCCGTTCTCGACCTCGATGTAGGCCTTCTCCGGCAGCGGGTTGATCGCCAATCGGTTGCCGTTCTCGTCCTCGATGATGATCTGCGGGTGCAGGTCACCCTTGTGCTCGATGATCTGCTTGCGCTGCACCTTGCTGTCGGTGTCGCGCTCGACGCGGAAGGTCTTGCCCTCGAGGATGTCCTCGTAGCGCACGACACCGGAAACCTCGGCCAGGATCGGATGGTGGTGCGTGTCCCACGAACACAACAGTGAACGCTCCTTGACCTCGTCGCCCTCGCGGACGTGCACCACGGCGCTGAGCGGCACCGGGTAACGCTCGAGTTCGCGCTCCTTGGCATCCAGGATCAGGATCTCGCCCTTGCGCTTGAGCACGACCCACTGGCTCTTCTCTTCACCGACGACTTCGACGACATGCAGATTGGCGAACTGCACGCGGCCAGCGCGCTTGTTCTTGATCTCGGATTCCTCGACCTTCTTGCTCGCCGTGCCACCGATGTGGAACGTGCGCATCGTCAGCTGCGTGCCAGGCTCACCGATCGACTGCGCGGCGATGATGCCCACGGCGAGACCCGCCTCGGTCAGTGCGCTGCGCGACAAGTCCATGCCGTAGCAACGGGCACACACGCCCATCGGTGCTTCGCAGGCCAACGGCGAACGCACCATGATGCGCTCGCTGCTGGCGACCTGCTCGATCCGTCGCGCCAGATCGACCGTGATCAGGTCGTTTTCCTTGACGATGACATCGTCGGTCAGCGGATCGACGATGGTGCGGCGCGCGACGCGACCACGCACCGAATCGATGAACGACACCGCGACCTTGTCACCTTGGTAGACCGTCCCCTTCTCGATGCCATTGACCGTGCCGCAGTCATCGGTGGCAACAACCACGTTCTGGGCCACGTCGGCGAGCTTGCGGGTCAGGTAGCCGGAGTCCGCCGTCTTCAGTGCCGTGTCGGCCAGACCCTTGCGGGCGCCGTGCGTCGACGAGAAGTATTCGAGCACGCGCAGGCCCTCGCGGAAGTTGGCCTTGATCGGCGTCTCGATGATCTTGCCTGACGGCTTGGCCATCAGTCCGCGCATGCCGGCAAGCTGGCGGATCTGCTCGACCGAGCCGCGCGCCTTCGACATGACCATGCAGAAGATCGGGTTGACGTACGGCTTGCCGTTGCGCGTGTCGTTGCGCAGCTCGTTGAGCATGTCCTCGCCGATCCGCTCGCGTGCGTGCGTCCACGCGTCGATGACCTTCAGGTAGCGTTCGCCTTCGGTGATCAGGCCGCGCTGGTGCGCGGAGTGGATCTTCTCGACCTCCTTCTGGGTCGTCCCGATGATCTTCTCCTTGGTCGGCGGCACGATCATGTCGTCCTTGCCGAACGACAACCCGGCACGCGTTGCCGACTTGAAGCCGGCCTCCTTCAGGTTGTCGAGCAGACGCAGCGTTGCATCACGGCCGAGCAGCAGGTGGCAGTCGGCAATGATGTTGGCCAGCCCCTTCTTGTCGAGGTCGTGGTTGTAGAACGGCATCCCCTCTTCGAGGATGTCGTTGAACATGATGCGACCGGCTGTCGTCTCGACCATCGACCTGCCGTCGCTGCGAGTCGTCGAGCCCTGGTTGCGGACCTCGATGCCCGCCCGGAACAGCACCTTGATGCGCGCGTGGATGTGGATCTTGCCCATCGAGTAGGCCATCCACACCTCATCGCTGGTGGCGAACACCTTGCCTTCGCCGAGTTCCCCAGCGCGCGCCAAGCTCAGGAAATAGCAGCCGAGCACGATGTCCTGGTTGGGTGCGATGATCGGGCCGCCATGCGCCGGCGAGAAGATGTTGTTGATCGACAACATCAGCGTGCACGCCTCGATCTGCGCCTCGAAGGACAGTGGCAGGTGCACGGCCATCTGGTCGCCATCGAAGTCGGCGTTGTAGCCCGAGCAGACGAGTGGGTGGATCCGGATCGCGTTGCCTTCCACCAGCACCGGCTCGAACGCCTGGATGCCGACGCGGTGCAGCGTCGGCGCGCGATTGAGCAGCACCGGATGGTTCTGGATCACCTCTTCGAGGATGTCCCAGACCTCCTCGTCCTTGCGCTCCAGCATCTTCTTGGCCGACTTGATGGTGTCGGCGTGGCCGAGCTCCTTCAGGCGACGGATGATGAACGGCTGGAACAGTTCGAGCGCGATGATCTTGGGCAGACCACATTGGTGCAGCTTCAGGTCCGGGCCGACCACGATCACCGAGCGCGCCGAGTAGTCGACACGCTTGCCGAGCAGGTTCTCGCGGAAGCGACCCTGCTTGCCCTTGATCATGTCGGTCAGCGACTTCAGCGGCCGGTTGCTCGAGCCGAGCACCGGGCGGCGGCAGCGACCATTGTCGAACAACGCGTCGACCGACTGCTGCAGCATCCGCTTCTCGTTGCGGATGATCACTTCGGGCGCGTTCAGATCGAGCAGCTTCTTGAGCCGGTTGTTGCGGTTGATCAGACGCCGATAGAGATCGTTGAGGTCCGACGTGGCGAAGTTGCCGCTGTCGAGCAGCACCAGCGGCCGTAGGTCCGGCGGAATCACCGGGATCACGTCGAGGATCATCCACTCCGCTTTGTTGCCGGAGTCGCGAAGCATCTCGACGGTCTTCAGCCGCTTGATGATGTCCTTGATCTTCTGCTTGCTCTCGGTGCGCTTCAGGTCCTCGCGCAACTGGTCGCTCAGCTCGGGCAGCACCAGCGTCCGCAGCAACTCCCGGATCGCCTCGGCGCCCATGCCGGCCGAGAACGCGTTGCCGTACTTCTGCTTGGACTGTCGGTACTCGTCCTCGGACAATAGTTGCTGCGGCTTCAGCGGCGTGTCACCAGGGTTGATGACGACGTAGTCCTGGAAATAGATGACCTTTTCCAGGGCGGCGGTCTTCATGCCGAGCAACGTGCCCAGGCGCGACGGCATTGCCTTGAAGAACCAGATGTGGGCAACCGGCGCAGCCAGGTTGA
Organism: Planctomycetota bacterium; assembly: GCA_016713175.1. Taxonomy (GTDB): domain Bacteria; phylum Planctomycetota; class UBA1135; order UBA1135; family UBA2386; genus JADJPQ01. The sequence continues at coordinate 401,707 of JADJPQ010000008.1, read as the reverse complement.
TGTGCCCCATCCGCTTCCGCCGCACGCGGCTGTGGGTGATCATCACGCCGCACTTGTCGCAGATGATGCCCTTGTGCTTGATGCCTTTGTACTTGCCGCACGAGCACTCCCAGTCCTTCTCGGGACCGAAGATTCGCTCGCAGAACAGACCGTCGCGTTCGGCCCGGTAGGTGCGGTAGTTGATCGTCTCCGGCTTCTTGACCTCGCCGAACGACCACGATCGGATGTCTTCGGGTGAAGCCAACCGGATGGTCACGGAAGCGTAGTCGTTGATCTTGTCGTAGATGGTGTCGACCATCGTGCGCCTGCCTGGGGTCCGTCTGGGTTATGCGATCGGGATGTCAGGGTGCGGCGACCCGGGCGGGCCGCCGCGACGTGATTCTTGGCCGGTCAGCCGGGCATTGCCTGTTCTGCCGCGCCGCGCTTGTGCAGTTCGATGTTCAGGCCGAGGCCCTTGATCTCGTTGCACAGCACGCCGAACGACACCGGTGTGCCCGGCTCCAGGATGTTTTCGTTCTTGACCATGGCCTCGTAGATCTTGGTCCGGCCATCGACGTCGTCCGACTTCACGGTCAACAGTTCTTGCAGGATGTTGGCCGCGCCGTAGGCCTCCAGCGCCCACACTTCCATCTCGCCAAAGCGCTGACCGCCAAAGCGCGCCTTGCCGCCGAGCGGTTGTTGGGTGATCAACGAGTACGGGCCAGTCGCGCGCGCGTGCACCTTGTCGTCGACCAGATGGTGCAGCTTCAACATGTAGAGGCAGCCGACCGTGACGCGCTGCGTGAACGCCTCGCCGGTCCGGCCGTCGTAGAGCACCGACTTGCCGTCTTTGTCGAACCCAGCCTTGGCGAGCACGTCCTCGATGTCCTTCTCGCTGGCGCCATCGAACACCGGCGAAACGGCGCGGAAGCCCAGTTTCTTGGCCGCCCAACCGAGGTGGGTCTCGAGGATCTGGCCGACGTTCATGCGGCTCGGCACGCCGAGCGGGTTCAGCACGATGTCGACCGGGGTGCCATCCGCCAGGAACGGCATGTCCTCGACCGGCAGGATCTTGGAGATGACGCCCTTGTTGCCGTGGCGGCCGGCCATCTTGTCACCGACCGAGATCCGCCGTTTGGTCGAGACGTAGACCTTGACCATCTCGAGCACGCCGTTCGGCAGTTCGTCACCACGCGACAGGCGGTTGACCAGCTTGTTCTTCTCGGTTTCGGCCAGCTCGATCCGGTCGCCGAACTCCTGGACGAACTGCAGGATGTCGGTGCGCGCCTGGCCCTCCTGCTCCTCGGCGATCACGCGCACACGGTCGCGGATGCCGCGCAAGTCGAGGATCAGCATCTCTTCCGTCACCGCCAACTTCTTGCCTTCGGCCGAAGTCGGCGGCTTGCCGAGCACTTCCTTGCTCTCGTCGAGCAGGCGGCGCGCACTGGCGCGGTACTGCTTCAAGAACTCGATTTCCGCGTTCTTGATCTCCTCGAGGTTGCGCGTGCGCTCATTCTCGGTCAGGTTGACCTTGCGGCTGAACTTCTCGGCGGCGATGACGATGCCTTCGACGCCGGTCGGCACATCCAGCGAGGCGTTCTTCACGTCTTCGCCGGCGCGACCGAAGATCGCGTGCAGCAGCTTCTCTTCCGGCGTCAGCTCGCTCTTGCTCTTCGGCGCCACCTTGCCGACCAGGATGTCGCCAGCCTTGACGCGCGTGCCGACGCGGACGATGCCGGTTTCGTCGAGGTTGCGCAGCGCCCGCTCGCTGACATTCGGGATGTCACGAGTGAACTCCTCGCGACCCAGCTTGGTCTCCCGGATCTCGATCTCGAACTCGTCGATGTGGATCGACGTGTAGACGTCGTCCTTGACGAGATTCTCGCTCAACAGGATCGCGTCCTCGTAGTTGTAACCATCCCACGGCATGAACGCGACCGTGAGGTTCTTGCCGAGTGCAAGCACGCCATTGCGCGTCGCCGCGCCGTCGGCGATCACCTCGCCGGCCTTCACCTTCTGGCCCGGCTTGACCAACGGCGTCTGGTTCTGGCAGGTCCGCTCGTTGAGCCCTTCGTACTTGCGCAAGCGGTAGATCTCGTCGCCGACCTCGATCCGGGTGGCATCGACGAAGGTGACGGCGCCGGCCTTGCGGGCGCGAACCACCATGCTCGAGTTGCGGGCGACGATCTCCTCCATGCCGGTCATCACCAGCGGCGACTCGCTGACCAGCAACGGCACGGCCTGCCGCTGCATGTTGGAGCCCATCAGCGCGCGGTTGGCATCGTCGTGCTCGAGGAATGGAATCAGGGACGCCGAGACGCCAACGACCTGCTTGGTGCTGACATCCATGTAGTGGACTTCCTTGGTGTCCACCAGCGCCGGGTCGCCCTTGACGCGGGCGATGATCCGGTTCTGGTCGTCACCGACCAGCCGGCCGCTCTTGTCGACGTCGGTATCGGCTGGCGCCAGCGTGGCGTTGTTCTCCTCGTCGGCGCGCAGGCGCACGACCTGAGGATTGCCGTCCTTGTCCATGACGAACTTGCCGCCCTTGACCAGGATGTACGGCGTCGTCAAGAAGCCGTAGTCGTCGAGCGAGCTGTAGATCGACAGGCTCGAGATCAGCCCGATGTTGGTACCTTCCGGCGTCTCGATCGGGCACAGCCGTCCGTAGTGCGAGATGTGGACGTCGCGCACTTCGAAGCCGGCGCGCTTCCGATTCAGCCCGCCAGGCCCGAGTGCCGACAAGCGCCGTTCGTGCGTCAACTGGCTGAGCGGGTTGGTCTGGTCGACCACCTGGCTCAACTCACCGCGCCCGAAGAAGTAGTCGATCGCCGACGAGAAGGTCTTGCTGTTGATCAGCGTGCGCGGCGTCACCGTGTCGACGTTCTCGAGGTTCATCCGTTCCTGCGCCGTGCGGCGCAGCTTCAGGAACCCCTTGCGGAACTCGTCGCCGGCCAGCTCCTGGATGGTCCGGACACGCCGGTTGCCCAGGTGATCGATGTCGTCGATCTCGCCTTCGCCACCGCGCAAGCCGAGGATGTAGCGGATCGCCTGCACCAGGTCGTCGGCCTTCAACGTTTGCTGGGTTTCGGGCACCTCGGTGCCGAACTTCCGATTCAGTCGGAACCGGCCGACGCGGCCGAGGCGATAGCGAGTCTCGTCCTCGAACTTCTCGCGGAACAGATCGCGCGCCTTGTCGATCTGCGGCGGGTTGCCCGGCCGCAGCCGCGCGTAGATCTTCAGCAGCGCTTCTTCGTGGCTGTTGGTGGTGTCCTCGCGCAGCGTGTTGAGGATCAGGAAATCCTCTGGCTCACGCAGCACTTCGATGTCCTTGATCTCGGACTGCGCGATCGCGCGGGCAGCTTCCTCGGTGATCTCCTCACCGGAGCGGACGAACGGCTCGCCCGAAGCGGCATCGACGATGTCGCCGACCGCGTAGGTGCCGACCAAGGACTTGGCGAACTTTGCCTCCGGATCAGCCTTCTTCCGCGTGACGGTCTCGACGTCGTAGAATTCGCGCAGGATCGCGGCGTCGGTCGAAAAGCGGGCATCCATCGCCCGCAACAGCGTGGTGCACGAGAACTTGCCGGACTGATCGATGCGGATCGCGATCGCGTCCTTCTTGGTGACGTTCAGCTCGATCCAGCTGCCGCGCTCCGGGATGATCCAACAGCTGTGCAGCTTCTTCTCGCCGGAGTGCAGTTCGACCGAGAAGTCGACTCCCGGCGACCGGTGCAGCTGGCTGACCGTCACGCGCTCCGAGCCATTGATGATGAACTCGCCACCGCCGATCATGATCGGGATCTCGCCGAGGTAGATCTCTTCCTCGACGGGCTCGTGCTTGACCAGGCGGACCCGGATCTTGAATGGGTAGCCGTACGTCAGGCGCAGCTTGCGACACTCTTCGACCGTGTAGCGCGGCCGTCCCAGCTCGTAGCTGACATATTCGAGGCAGAGCGTCTTGTCGTACGAGTAGATCGGGAAGACCTCGCGCAGCAGCGCTTCGAGGCCTTCCACCTTGCGCTTGTTCGGCGCCAGCTCTGGTTGCAGGAAGTCCCGGTAGGACTTGGTCTGCATCTCGACGAGGTCAGGAATCTCCGCGACGGACCGGTAGCGTCCGTAGACAACAGTCTCCATGCAGTTCCACCTGGGGATCCCGCTCGGGATCCGGCGATCAGCTAGGGAGGTTCAGCTGGGGAAAACGGGCCGGCAGCGTGGCGTGGGACGAATCCAGGCGTGGAGTCCGGCACTCCCTGCCTGGCAGACCTGAACTGACCGCTTGACGGCAGCCAGTACAGCGGACACCGATCGGATCACAGCATCAAGCGTACAAAAGCCGGAAGCCCCCTTGCAACTCAAAAGCAAGTGGGCACCCGGATTTCTGCCTGAACGACCACGGCAAAGAGGCCAGGAACCCGGCCTCGTGCCGCAGCCGTGGCACTACTTGATCTCGACCGTGGCACCAGCCTCGGTGAGCTTCTTCTTGACGTCCTCGGACGTGGCCTTGTCGACGTTCTCCTTGACGGGCTTCGGCGCCTCGTCAACGAGCGCCTTGGCTTCCTTGAGACCAAGGCCAGTCAACTCGCGAACGACCTTGATGACGTTGATCTTGTTCGCGCCGCCGTCCTTCAGGATGACGGTGAACTCGGTCTTCTCTTCGGCAGCCGGAGCGGCGGCGGCGGCGCCAGGTGCCGCTGCGGCAACCGCGACGGGCGCCGCGGCCGAAACGCCCCAGCGGGCTTCCATGGCCTTGACGAGCTGAGCGGCCTTGCCGAGGCTCAGGCCATCGATCTTCTTGAAGATGTCCTCGAGTTCAGTGTCGAGAACGACAGTTTGGGCATCCGACATGTCTGGAACGACCTCCGAATCGAATTCGGGTGGAGGGTGGGAGTGGAGTGGAAATGAAGTTGGAGGGGAGAACGGTCAGCCGGCAGCGCCGCCGCCCTTGTCGACGCGCGCCTGGATGCAGCGCGCCATACCACCAGCGAGCGCGGACACCACGCTGGCCAGGGAACGAGCCGGTCCCGACAAAGCCGAGACGATCTGCGTGTTCACGGTGTTGCGATCGGGCAGATCGGCAATCGTCTGCGCCGCGGCGCCGACGAACGCCGTGCCTTCGACGACACCGCCGAGGATCGCGATCGGCGATTCCTTCTGCTTCTTGATGTAATCGCGCAGGACCTTGGCGACCTGGATGGCGCCTTCTTTCTGGGCGATGGCGACGCCGCACATGCCGCGGAACGAGCCTTCCATGTCGAGCTTGAGCCCTTGGAAGGCCTTGACGGCAAGGCGGTTGCGCACGACTCGGTACTTGCAACCGGTCTCGCGCAGTTTGTTGCGGATCTCTTTGTCCTGAGCTGGCTTCAGCTTGTTGAGCGCCACCACGACGCACGACCCCATCTGCTGGAACTCGCGTTCGAGCTGGGTCATCAGGATGGTGTTGACCAGATTGGGCATGGTTGCCTCGTTGCTCCGTTACTCGACTGGCTCGGTTACTCGACAGCGAGGGCCACGCCCGGCCCCATGGTGGTCGACACGACGACCTTGCGGATGAACTCACCCTTGGCCTGCGGCGGGCGCAGCGTCCTGAGGTGGTCCAGGAATGCCTGCAGGTTGACGACCAGGTCGTCTCCGGCAAACGACTTCTTGCCGATCGCCGCGTGCACCGTGGCGCCGGCATCGGTCCGGAACTCGATCTTGCCGGCCTTGAACTCCTTGACCGCGGCCGCGACGTTGGGCGTCACGGTGCCGGCTTTCGGCGACGGCATCTTGCCCTGCGGACCCAGCACTTTGCCGAGCTTGCCGACGTACTTCATCATGTCGGGCGCGGCGATCGTCATGTCGAAGTCGGTGAACCCCTTCTCGACCTTTTCGGCGAGATCGGCACCACCGACAAAATCGGCGCCAGCGGCCAGGGCTTCCTTGGCGCGCTCACCCTCGGCGAACACGGCGATCTTGATCGTCTTGCCCGTGCCCTTAGGCAGGCTGACCGAACCACGAACCAGTTGTTCGGTCTTCTTCGCGTCGATGCCGATCGACACAGCGATGTCGACCGTCTCGTCGAACTTCGCGCCCGGCAACGACTTGATCAGCGAAATCCCATCCTTGACGGGGTAGCGCTTGGACGTGTCGACCTTCTCGGCCGCTTTCAGGTAACGGCGGCTGTGGAACTTCGCCATCGGCTCAGCCCTCCACCTTGATGCCGCAGGAGCGGGCGGTGCCTTCGACCATGCGCATCGCGGCTTCCACGTTGGTGGTATTGAGGTCCTTCATCTTGAGCTGCGCAATCTCGCGGACCATCGCCTTGGTGACCGAGCCAACGATCTGGCTCCCCGGCGTCGCGGCCGCGGTTGCCAGCTTGGCGTGCTTCTTCAACAGCACGGCCGCTGGCGGCGACTTGTACTGCAGCGTGAACGTGCGGTCCTTGTAGACCGTGATGATCACCGGGATCACCATGCCAGCCTGGGCGCGCGTCTCGTCGTTGAACTGCTTGACGAACTGCCCGATGTTGACACCGTGCTGACCGAGCGCGGGGCCGACCGGCGGAGCCGGGGTGGCTTGCCCAGCGGGGCACTGCAACTTGACGGTAGCGGTAACTTCCTTGGCCATCTCAACCTCTCAGCGGTTCTGGCGGACACGCCGGCAAGCCGGCTGGGCCCTCCCACTACAAGAGCGGCGACCGGAAAGGCCCGGGCGCCGAAAGGGGCGGAAGATCTAAGCAGATCGAAGGCTCTAGATCAACTCCACTTCCCAATATCCGAGCGACATCGGTGTCGCCCGACCGAAGATGTTGACGGAGACCTCGAGCGTCCCCTTCTCCGGATGCACCTCTTCGACGGTGGCATCCATGTTCTCGAACGCACCGGTCTTGATCTTGACGCGGTCCCCTTTCTTGAAGTTGACCGCGACTTTGGGCTGATCCTTGCTGGCATCCATGTGCGCCAGCACTTTCTCGACGTCCTCAGGCTTTGCCGGTGTCGGCACGCTGTGTCCACCGACGAAGTCGCCAAAACCCGGGGTCTCGCGCAGGGCGAACCAGACCTGCTCGCTCAGGTCCATCTGGACCATCAGGTAGCCAGGGTAGAGCTTGCGCTTCTGGATCCGCTTCTTGCCCTGTCGATGATCCGCGAACGTCTCGGTGGGAACGATGATCTGCGGCACGTGGACCTCGAGACCGGCCTGCTTGAGCCGCTTGATCATGCTCTCGCGGATCCGATCCTCGCGGTTGACCTGTACGCGCAGAAAGTACCAGTCGAGGGCCATCGCTAGCTCCCCATGAAGCGCTTCATGACCTCGGCAAGCACCATGTCGACGGCCGTCAGGAACAGGAACAAGACGATCACCATGGCAGTGACCGCAACCGTCCCGTGCCAGGTCTCCGGCCATGTCGGCCACGTCACGCGGTGCATCTCGGCCTCGGTCTCGATCAACACGTCGGCGTTCCGGGGTCGGTTCAGCACCGAATGGAACGCGATTCCGGCGGCGACCACGACCGCCATCGCAATCAACGTCGACAGCTTCAGCGCACCGAACAGAGGGAAGGGATCGACGTAGACCTGGTTGCTCTGGCCGAGCCAGCCGTCGAGCATCGTCACCAGCCCGCCGCCATGGAAGCAGCCGTAGCCGACCAGCAGGGTCAGGCCCCAGAAGGCCACCATTCGGGCGTAGCGGCCCTGATCGCTCTTGTAACTCACGGTTTCGTCTCGAGAGATGTCAGATGGAAAGCCGGGGGAGGCATCGAGCGGTCACTCGGCGTGCCGCATCCGACGCCGACGCACCTTACGAAAACGGTGGCAGGGCAGGAAGGACTTGAACCCTCAACCCATCGATTTGGAATCGATAGCTCTACCAATTGAGCTACTGCCCTGCACCTCCGGGGCCGCGGTGCGCCGCCCCGGATTCTTGGCGAGCGGCCGCTTCGGCTTCCGCCTCGGCATCCGCGCTACCGGCAAGTCTCACTTGATGATCTTCGTGACGCGGCCGGCACCGACGGTCTTGCCGCCTTCGCGAATCGCGAAGCGCTGCGTCTCGTCCATGGCGATCGGCATGATCAGCTCGACTTCGATCTCGACGTTGTCGCCAGGCATGCACATCTCGGCGCCGACCAACTGCGCGGTGCCGGTGACATCCGTCGTGCGGAAGTAGAACTGCGGCCGGTAGCCGTTCATGAACGGCGTGTGGCGGCCACCCTCTTCCTTGGTCAGGGCGTACACCTGCGCCTTGAACTTGGTGTGCGGGGTCACGGTCTTCGGCTGCGCCAGGACCATGCCGCGCTCGATGTCTTCCTTCTTGAGGCCGCGCAGCAGCAACCCGACGTTGTCGCCGGCCTGACCACTGTCGAGCGTCTTCTGGAACATCTCGACGCCGGTGACGGTCGTCGGCCGGGTGTCCTTGATGCCGACGATTTCGATCGCTTCGCCGACCTTGATCTTGCCACGCTCGATACGGCCGGTGGCCACGGTGCCGCGCCCTTCGATCGAGAACACGTCTTCGACCGGCAACAGGAACGGCTTGTCGATGTCGCGCTTGGGCTCAGGGATCGCCTTGTCGATCGCGTCCATCAGCGCAAAGATGCACTTGCTATCCGGGTTGTCGGGACCGGGGTTGGCAGTCTGCAACGCCTTGAACGAAGCGCCGCGAACGACTTCGGCGGTGTCACCCGGGAAGTCGTACTTCTTGAGCAGTTCGCGCACTTCCATCTCGACCAGGTCGAGCAACTCAGCGTCGTCGACGAGGTCGCACTTGTTGAGGTAGCAGACGATCGCCGGCACACCGACCTGACGCGCCAGCAGCACGTGCTCCTTGGTCTGCGGCATCGGACCGTCGTCAGCGGCGACCACCAGGATCGCGCCGTCCATCTGCGCGGCGCCGGTGATCATGTTCTTGACGTAGTCGGCGTGACCCGGGCAGTCGACGTGGGCGTAGTGCCGGTTCTTGGTTTCGTACTCGACGTGTGCTGCCGAAATGGTCACGACGCGGGTCGAGTCGCGGACCGTGCCGCCCTTGGCGACTGCAGCATACTCCTTGTACTTGGCGAGACCGACCGAGGCCAACGTGTAGGTGATGGCCGCTGTCGTGGTGGTCTTGCCGTGGGCAACGTGCCCGATCGTCCCCACGTTCACGTGGGGCTTGTTCCGAACGAATACGTCCTTGGCCATGGGATCTCGAACTCGGGTGGTCCGCGGGGGGACCCAACGGAAGTAACAGGTTGAAGTTGGAGCTGCTAGCGGGAATTGAACCCACGACCTCCTCCTTACCAAGGAGGTGCTCTACCAGCTGAGCTATAGCAGCGCGCACGAAGGGGGAAAGAACACCGACGAAAGAGCGAAAGGAAAGAACGGATGGAGCGGGTGAAGGGAATCGAACCCTCACGGCCAGCTTGGAAGGCTGGGGCTCTACCATTGAGCTACACCCGCCAGCGAAGGCAGCCAAAGCTGCGATCGAGACGGTCGCCGCCGTTCGCGACCCTAGGACGCAAACGGAGGCAGCCAGCCCGGCCGAAGCCGGTCACACGACAAGATGGAGAGAACGTTCGCAGGACCGCCCCGGCGACCTCGCGGCGACGGGACGAACTGGTGGGCGGAGCAGGATTCGAACCTGCGAAGGCTGAGCCACCAGATTTACAGTCTGGCCCGTTTGGCCGCTTCGGTATCCGCCCGAACCGTCCGTGCGAACCAGTCTCCGCCTTCACGTTCGCTGCGCCCTCGCCGGGCGGGCACCTGCTGGACGCTCCGAGGCGGGCCGTGCGGCGGCCGCGCCCTGGAGCTAGCGATGGGACTTGAACCCACAACCTCCAGATTACAAATCAGGTGCTCTACCGGTTGAGCTACGCTAGCAAGCGTGCTGTCGGAGAAAGGCCGAGCGAAGATACCGACGCCCCCGGCGAGTTCAAGGTGCGTCCGGACCTTTTTTGCGGTCAACGGACGCGCCGAACACCTGGGCAGCGATCGCGGCGCGGAATTCGCCCAGCCGGGAGACGAATTCAGCCATCGACTCACCACCGATCCGGTGCAGCGTCGCGTCCGCCAGCACCAGCGCCACCATCGCTTCGGCAACGATCGCGGCCGCCGAAACGGCGCAGACGTCGGATCGCTCGTAACCTGCGGCGGCCGCTGCGCCGGTGGCCAGGTCGACGCTCGCCAGCGGCTCGCGCAGCGTCGAAATCGGCTTCATCGCCGCGCGCACGACGACGGGCTGACCGTTGGTCATGCCGCCTTCGAGGCCACCCGCGTGGTTGGTCGGTCGGAGCGGGGCGCCTCCGCTGGGATCCGGCTCGATCGGATCGTGGACTTCCGACCCGCAACGGGCGGCGTTGGCAAAACCATCGCCGACCTCGATCGCCTTGACGGCCGGGATCGACAACAACAGCGCCGCCGCCAGCCTGGCGTCGAGCCGCTCGTGCCACTGCGCGCAACTGCCCAGGCCCGGCAGCACTCCGGTGGCCACGACCTCGACGATCCCGCCAACCGTATCGCCCCTCCGACCCGCCTCCTGAACCTCCGACAACATGGCAGCGTCGGCGGCCGCATCGAGCGTGTACAGACGACTCCCGTCACGCATCGTCCGCCATTCCGCGGGCAACAGGCCAAGGGGCGGCACGCCCAACTCGGCTCGCAGAGTCGCGGATCGTACCGATCGAACGAACCCGAACACACTGCTGCCCGCGGCCGTCAGCACCTGGGAACAGACGGCCCCAGCCGCCACGCGCGCGCAGGTCTCACGCGCCGACGCCCGTTCGAGCGTGCTGCGGATGTCGCGGTCCAGCCAATGGCAGCAGCCCGCAAGATCGGCGTGTCCCGGCCGCGGCCGCGTCGGCTCGGGCAGGTCGTCGATCGTGGCATCGCGGTTCTGGATCAGCAGGCACAGCGGCGAACCGATCGTCCGCCCGCGGCGCAGCCCACCGATCACCTGCACGCAGTCGTGCTCGATCCGCTGCCGCCCACCGCGGCCGGCGCCTCCCTGGCGCAAGCGCAGCGCGGCATCGATCGCCGCGACGTCCAGCACCAACCCCCGCGGCAACCCTTCGAGCACAGCAACCATCGCCGTCCCGTGCGACTCGCCGGCCGTTCGGAACGACAGCCGCGACAGCATCGGATTCACTGTTCCCCGGCTCCGGAGACGCCATCGCGTCGTTCCACCGCCGGCTCGAGCCACAACCGTCGCACGGTTTCGGCGAAGCCGAACAAATCGAACGGCTTGTGCAGCAACTGCCGCACGAACGGCAGTGCGCGCAAGTGGCGGACCAACACCGGATCCAGGAACCCCGAGATCACCACCGTGGACGGCGTGTGCGGCCGCGTCGCCAGCCACTGGAGCAGTTCCGCCCCGGTCACCCGCGGCATGTCCAGGTCACAGACCAGCGCCACGACCTCGGGGTCGGCCAGCGCCTCCATCGCCTGCTGGCCGTCGAACGCGTGCCGGACGGGGATGCCGAAGCGCTGCAACACTTCGGCAAGCAACGCGGCGACCTCGCGGTCGTTGTCGGCGATCAGCACGTGGCGAGCCATGCGGCGCCGCGATGCTTTCGCGCCGCCTCCGGCCGGTCAAGGGTTTCCTCGCGGATGCTGCGGGTCCCCCTGCCGTTCGGCTTGCGACCGCTGGCTAGTCAGCCAGCGGCTGCAGCCAGGAAACGTCCTCGAACGGCACGTCGACCTTCACGTTGCCGTAGTCGACGGAGATCGTCTCTTTGATCTTGTCGACCTTGTGCACCAGGCAGACCCGATGCCAGCGCGGCAAGAACACCCGGTCACCCTTCTTCAGATCGTGGCAGAACCGCATCCGGCGACGGTGCAGTGCAGCGCGTTTCTGCAACGCTTCGATCACACCCTTCAACCCGCGCGCGCGCTCGCCATGCGGCGCCGGCGCCGACAGCAACGGCTGCAGCGCCTCCAGCAGCGCAGCCTGGGCGGCGCGCAACTCGGACTCGACGACGCCATCCGCCTCTTCCTGCAACCAGGTCTTGGTGCGCGCGGCTTCGGTCAGCTTCGTCTGCAGTTCTTCGGCCTGTCGCTGCACCTGCTGCGTGGTTTCCTGCGTCTTCTTGCGGTCCGCCTCGGCATCGCGGCGCGCGACCTGCACCCGTTCGATCACCTGTTCGAGCGACAGATCGCGCTTGCCGAGCAACCCACGCGCCCGCTCGACCACCGCCGGCGGCATGCCGACACGAACCGCGATATCGAGTGCATGGCTGCTGCCCGGAATGCCGACATCGAGCCGGTACAACGGCGCCAGCGTGCGCCCATCGAACGCCATCGAGCCGTTCTCGGCACCCTGGTGCTGATAGGCGAAGTCCTTCAACCTCCCGAGGTGCGTCGTGACGACCGCGAACGCGCGGGCGGCGACCAGCGCTTCCAACACCGCGTAGCCGAGCACGCCGCCTTCTTCGGGGTCGGTGCCGGCGCCGAGTTCGTCGAGCAACACCAGGGTCCGCGGCGAACCCTGCTGCAGGCAACGCGCGATCCGTTGCACATGCGAACTGAACGTCGACAGGTTCTGCGAGATGCCCTGTTCGTCGCCGATGTCGGCCTGCACCGAGGCGAGCATCGGCACCTGCGAACCGGCCGCGGACGGAATCGGCACCGCCGCCAACGCCATCAGCGCCAGCAGGCCGATCGTCTTCAGCACGACGGTCTTGCCGCCGGTGTTGGGGCCGGTCACGACCAGCACACGGTTTGGCTCGCCCAGCCGCACGTCGAGCGGCACGATCGTCAGCTGCCGCTGCCGCAGCAGGATCGGATGGCGCGCCTGGATCAGGCGCAGGTCGCCGTCTGCAACCAGCGCCGGCGCGGTGAACCCGTCCTCGGCGATCAAGCGCGCCTTGGCCTGCGCCAGATCGGCATTGGCCAGGAACTCGACGGCGAAGCCGATCTCGCCGCGCAGCCGTTGCAGACCCCGCGCCACGGTGGCGAGGACCACGGCGATCTCGCGCTGTTCGGCGGCCTGGGCATCGGACAACCGGTTGGCGGCTTCGACCACGCGATCCGGTTCGATGAACAACGTGGCCCCCGACGCACTGCGATCGTGCAGCACACCGGGCACCCGGTTGCGGAAGTCGGCCTTGACCTGCAACACGGGCCGGCCATGCCGCCAGGTCGGCTCGGGCGATTGCAGCACCTTGCGCAGCTCCGCATCGGCCAGCACGTGCGCCACGGCCGCCTCGACGGCGCCGCGCGCGGTCTCGATCTCGCTGCGCAATCGCGCCAGCTTCTGCGACGCCGTGCTCAACACCTCGCCACGATCGTCGATCGTCTGCTCGAGCTCGTCGACCAGGTCTTGCAGGTCGGCGACGCCATGCGCCAACGGCGTGAGCGCCGCTTCGCCAGCGAGCAACCAACGTCGACAACGCTCGGCCGCGCGCAGCACTCGTTTCAGGTCCGCCAGTTCCTTGCTCTGCAGTGCATGCTCGCCAGCGAAGAACGGCACCAGCCACGACCGTACGTCGACGACCCCGCTGATCGGCAACGACGAGCCGCCTTGCAGTCGCGCCGCCAGCGCCACGACGACCGCGAGCGCGCGTTGCGCAACCGCCAGATCCGTTAGCGGCGCCAAGGCCTCGACCGCCGACTTGCCGAGCGGCGTGGTCAACCGTTCGGTCAGCAGCGCGCGGGCAGCACCGAACTCGAGCGCCTCGAGGTCGAAGGCCCGGACAGCAGCGGCAGGAGGCGGCGACGTGGCGGACATGGGCGGGCGGAGCATGTTGCCCGTTCCGCCCCGGTTGTAAACTCCGCCCCCCTTCTCCAGGCGCGCTTTGCGCCCTCAACCGTCACGATGAAGAACGACACCAACGCCGGCTTCGGCACGCGCGCGATCCACGCCGGCCAGGAACCGGACCCCACGACCGGCGCAATCATGACGCCCGTCTACCTGACGTCGACCTACGTGCAGGCCGCACCCAACCAGACCAAGGGCTACGACTACTCCCGCACCTGCAACCCGACGCGAACGGCGCTGGAGCAGAACCTCGCGGCGCTCGAGGGCGGCACCTGGGGGCTTGCCTTTGCGTCCGGGATGGCGGCGATCCACTGCGTGCTGAACCTGCTGCAGTCGGGCGACCACGTCATCGCCGGCAACGACCTGTACGGCGGAACGTTCCGGATCCTGCGCACGTTGTACGCGAAGTTCGGCATCGACACGACGTTCGTCGATTTGACGCAACCCAAGCAGTTGGATGCCGCGCTGCGCCCGCAGACCCGACTGGTGTTGCTGGAGACGCCAACGAATCCGCTGCTGCGCTGCTGCGACCTGGCGGCGATCGCGAGACGCTGCAAGCAGGCGGGCGTGATGACGCTGGCCGACAACACGTTCGCGACCCCATGGCTGCAGAACCCGTTGGCGCTCGGTTGCGATCTGGTCGTGCACTCGACCACCAAGTACCTCGGCGGCCACAGCGACGTCGTCGGCGGCGTGCTGATCGGCAGCGATCCCGAACTGCGGCCCAAGCTGGCCCACTTCCAGAACAGCTGCGGCGGCACGCCGGGGCCGATGGACTGTTTCCTGGTGTTGCGCGGCACCAAGACGCTGCATGTCCGGATGCAGCGGCACTGCGAGAACGCGCTGGCGATCGCGCGCTGGCTCGAAACGCACCCGAAGGTCGAGCGCGTGCATTACCCCTGGTTGAAGAGCCACCCGAACCACGCGATCGCGAAGAAGCAGATGCGGGCCGGCGGCGGCATGGTCTCGGTCGAATTGAAGGCCACGGTCGCGCAGGCGAAGAAGGTCGCCTCGTCGATGCATCTGTTCGCGTTGGCCGAGAGCCTGGGCGGCGTCGAGAGTCTGGTCGATCACCCGACGTCGATGACGCACGCCTCGATCCCAGCGGAAGAACGGCGCCGGGCCGGCCTGCAAGACGGCTTGATCCGGCTGTCGGTCGGCATCGAGGACCGTGACGACCTGATCGCCGACCTCGAGCAGGCGCTCGCCAAGGTCAAGTAAGCACTGCCGCAGTGTGCCGGACTAGCTGGCGCCGCCAGCGGCCTGGTTGCCACCGGCCCCCTTGCCAGGGCTCTTGGGCCCCTTCACCGGCGGCGGCGTCCCTGCCTCATCCTCATCATCGTCGTCGTCGTAGTAATCGAGGTCGCCGACGTCGTCGCCAGAGACCTTCTTTCGCATCATCCGGCCAACCTTGAACTTGACGATCCGCTTGGCCGGCACATCCACTTTTTCCAGGGTGCGCGGGTTCTGTGCCCGCCGGGCCGCCCGTTCGCGCGTCTCGAAGACACCGAACTCTCGGAACTCCAGCCGGTTGCCCTCGGCGAGTTCGTCGGTGATCGCATCGAGAAACGACTGGATGATCTGCTTGCAGATCACCTTGGTTACGCCGGTCGTGCCGGCGATGCGGTTCACCAGTTCCTTCTTGGTGACGGTCTTCACCAGTGCCTCCGTTGGGGCCCGTCCGACGC
Organism: Planctomycetota bacterium; assembly: GCA_016713175.1. Lineage (GTDB taxonomy): Bacteria > Planctomycetota > UBA1135 > UBA1135 > UBA2386 > JADJPQ01. The sequence goes on along the minus strand of JADJPQ010000008.1, from coordinate 386,330 downwards.
CCTGCCGCGCGGATCGCAGGTGTCCGCACAGTGGAGCCGGGTCGGGTGCATCAAGTAGCTGGTAACTATACTCTTGCGGACACTGTGTCGACAACCATCCCCGGCAATGTGGAGATCGTGCGCGGCGAACCGGAAACCTGCCGGGAGCTGGCAGGTGCGGTCGGCTGCAGCCTCACCGATCTGGCGTCCGCTGCCATCGGGGCGCCGGTCGTCACCCATGCGACATCCTGGGTCCGGGTCATCGATGTCGACGCAAAATCATATTTTGTAAAAACTTACAGCTACTGGTCGCTCGCGGCCCGACTGCGCGCGTGGCGCTGGACGGCTCCCGGGTGGAACACCCGACCCCGCCGTGAGTTCGACGCCCTGGTCTGGCTGCGACAGCACGGGTTTGCCGCTCCACGCCCGATCGCCGCACTCGAACACCGCCACACCGGCTTCGTGCGGTTCGCCGTGCTGGTCACGGAGCGCTGGCCCGGGACCGACCTGGCAGCGTTGCTCCCGACCCTGTCACCCGCGGAACGTCGGCAACTCGCCCAAGACCTCCACGACGCGATCGAGGCATTGCATGACGCGGGCTTCCGCGATGGCAATCTGGACCTGCGTAACTTGCTCGCGCGACGGGTCGCGGACCGTTGGGAGTTCGCCAAGATCGACTCACCGAAGTTCCGCATCGTCGGCCCCGGCAAGCACCGCGATCGGCACCGCCGCGCCGACTGGGAACGCCTGGCGCCGCAGCTTGCGGCGTTCGGGCTGGCCCCCCCGCGCTGACCGTCGCTCGCGTCAGCGCAGATCCTGCACCGTGACGACCCGGGCCGGATCCTCGGCGCCGATCTCGCGGGCGATCTCCTGCAGCCGGAACGGCACGGCCAGTTGCTGCTCGAGGTGATCCATGCCTTCCTGCGGCCGGACGATCTGCAGGTACAGCCGGAACGCCGCGCGCGCCTTGGGCCAGTACGTCTGCTTGCCGGCCGCGTCCGTCGCCAGCGCGTCGTAGTACAGATAGCCGATGTTCAGCGCCGCCCGCGCATTCGCCGGGCGTTGCTCGAGGATCTGCAGATACGCCGCCAGCGCCTCGCGCGGCTGCCCACGTCGCCAGGTCGCCGCGGCACGATCCATCAGCGCGCCCTCGTCGCGCGGATCGCGCGCCAGCAAGCGTTCGATCCACGGCATCGCCTCCGCCGGCCGCCCGAGCCGGTACACCAGCAGCGCCACGTAGGCGCGCATCGCCACCGCATCCTGCGGCGCCCCACGCAGGTAGTTCTGGTAGTGCGTGGCGGCCTCGGCATCGAGCCCCAGTTCGATCAACGTCTCGGCCAGTTCGAGGTGGGCATCCAGCTGATCGCCGCGCAGCGCCAACACCTGCCGGTAGGCCGCCGCGGCATCGCCGGACTGTCCGCGAGCGCGCTGCAGTCGGGCGATCGACAACGGTGCCCAAGGGAAGGCAGGATGCTTGTTCTGGATCCGCCGCACCGCTTCGAACTGTTCGAACGGCGTGGTCAGCAACCGGGCCTGCGCATAGGCGATCGCCGGCTCCTGTTCGTGCCGCTCGCGATAGAACGTCCGCATCGCGGTCGCCGCGTCGCCACCAAGTCCCAGCGCGATGTCCTGATAGCGAAGGTGCGCCGGCACGAACGCCGGCGCCCGCTCGACGACCTGACGCAACAGCGGCAGGGCCTCGGCATCGCGACCGGCCTGGATCGCGGACGAAGCCGCCGTCCAGACTGCGGCGACCGCCGGGTCGGCCAGCGTGTCCCACGGATCGACCGCCGGCGGCGGCGCGATCACCGGCCCGCCGGCACACGCCGACAAGCCCAGACAGATGAGCCACCCCGATCGCGCCAGGATGTCCATGTCACTTCCGCGTGGCCACACCATCGGCGACCGTGAATTCGGCGAGGTCACGAGCAGCGCCGGCTTCCAGCACCACCAGTGGTACGCCCTCGGCGCGGACGTTCAGCGTCAACGGGTGCACGCCGGACAACACGCGCAACCGCACCTGCCGCAGCACCGTGAACGTCGTGTAGCGCCCGGGCACAAACGCGCCGACTTCGCCGGCCTCGCCGATCGTGACCTTCAGCGCCCCCTCCACCGTGCCGGACGGATTGGTCCACACGGTGTCGGTGTAGCCATCGGCGATCTCCTTGCGCGGCCGGCCGTGCAGGCGCGAGTCATGGCTCGGGCTGCCGATGTTCAGTTGCGCGAAGTTGCCCGTGGTCTCGAGGAACAACTCGCCGCAGCCGACTTCCGCCCCGGTCGTGAACGGCGCCAGCAGCCGCCGTTCTTCCTGCGCGCGCTGCTCGGGCGTCACCGGCGCACTGGCGCCGCAGGAAACCCATGTCGTCGCCAGAGCCACCGCCACTGCCGTCTGGATCCGCATCGTGCCCTCCCGTTCGTTGCCTATGGCGCCCGCAGACCGATCCGCGAACGCACCAGTGCCATCGTCTTCTCGGCCTCGGCCCGGGCCTTGGCCGCGCCAGCAGCCAGGATCTCGTCGAGTCGCGCCGGATCGGCACGCAGCGCGGCGCCGCGCTCGCGGATCGGCCCCTTCACCTGCTCGAGGTTGGCGGCCAGCATCTTCTTGCAGTCGACACAACCCAGCGTCGCCGAACGGCAGCCGGCGGCGATCTCGTCGCGCTGCGCCTGCCCGGTGAAGAACCCGTGGTACTTGAAGATGTTGCAGACCTCGGGCGTGCCCTTGTCGCTCTTGCGCAGCCGCGCCGGATCGGTCTTGGCAGCGCGCAACTTCGCCATCGTCTCGTCGGCGGTCTCGAACAGGCCGATTTCGTTGTTGCGCGACTTCGACATCTTGGTCTCGCCGTCGAGTCCCATCACCCGCGGCGCCTCGCTGCGCACCACCTGCGGCTCCGGAAAGGTCTCGCCGTAGATGCCGTTGAACCGGCGCACCGTCTCGCGCGCCAGTTCGAGGTGCTGCTCCTGGTCCTCGCCGACCGGCACCCGGTCGGCGCGGTACAGCACGATGTCCGCGGTCTGCAGGATCGGATAGGTGAACAGGCCGGCGTTGATGTTCTCCGGCTGCGCCGCGCTCTTGTCCTTGAACTGCGTCATCCGGTTCAGATCGCCGAGCTGCGTCATGCAGGTCAGGATCCAGCCCAGTTCGCTGTGCTGCGGCACGTGCGACTGCACGAACAGGGTCGCCCGCTCGGGATCGACGCCCGACGCCAGCACGCCGATCGCCACTTCGCGCACTGCCCGCTGCAGCGCCAGAGGCTCCGGCCGCTGCGTCAGCGCGTGCAGATCGACGATGCAGTAGAACGCGTCGAACTGCTGCTGCATGCGCACCCAGTTGACGAGCGCGCCCAGGTAGTTGCCGATGTGCAGGTTGCCGGTCGGCTGGACGCCGGACATGATGCGGGCCATGGAACGCCACCTATACCGTGGCGACCGCCGCGCACGAACGCGGCCGCGGCGGTTTTGTCACGGCCGTGGCCACGTCCGAGAACCGGCTCGCGCTTGGTTCGGCTCCCCTCGACACGCTATCCTCGGTCCCCTTGACCACTCGCGCGGGCGGCTCTGAACGCAACAGGCTCACCGCCGTGGTGTTGCTGTCTGGCTTGGCGGCGCCGACCGGCGGCTGCGCGCTGATGCCGCGCGAACTGAACCTGTCGCCGATCTGGTTCCACCGCCTCGATGAGAACCACGAGCCGCTGGAGTGGGATGCGTTGTGGCCGCTGCTGCACTACGAACGCACGCCCGAAGGCGGTGACGATTTCCGGATCCGGCCATTCTATCGCCGGGTCACCGAGCCAGCCCTGCAAGCCGTCGAACACCAGTTCTTGTGGCCGCTCGGTCGCATCCGCACCGAACCCGACGAGACCTACCACCGGCTGTTCCCGTTCTGGAGCTGGCGCGACCGCGAGAACGACGAGGGCGAACGCGATGTCGACTGGTACCTGACGCCGCTGATCTACGGCGGCTACAGCAGCGACGCGCGCGAGAACTACTTCGCCTTCCTGCCCTTCTATGCCGACATCCCGCAGTTCCTGACCTACTCGCGATTCTTCGCGGTGATGTTCCCGTTGTTCCTGCAGCTCGACAAGGGTGGCCATCGGCACACGCTGGCGCCGTGGCCGCTGGTCGCGTGGAGCAGTTGCGCCGAGGCCGAGCACAGCTGGTATCGGGTACTGCCATTGTTCTCGCGCGACGCCGAGCCGGGACGCTTCGACCGGACGTGGCTGTTGTGGCCGTTCCTGGCGTGGGGCACCGAGAACCTCGACGTCGAGAGCCGCGATCCGGTCAAGACCTTCTGGCTGTGGCCGTTCTGGGGCCACCGCCAGAGCCGCGACGTCGACGGCTGGACCGTCGCCTGGCCGTTCTTCGAGAAGACCAGCAAGCGCGACCACTTCTACAAACTGAACCTGTTCTGGCCGTTCTTCCACTACTACGAGAACCGCGCCGAAGACAACGTCGTGCAATGGTGGCTGTGGCCGTTCGTCGGCCATGTGCGCAGCGACGACCAGAACGGCTGGTCGTTCCTGTGGCCGTTGATCTGGTGGCGCGAGTACGACGATCCGGAGGGGCGCACGCAGCAGGAATGGGTGCTGCCGTTCTTCTGGCATGTGCGCCGCGAAGCCAGGGATGGCAGTTCGCACGACTTCACCAAGCTGTGGCCGTTCGGCCATCACACGGTGATCCGCGATCCCGACGGCCGCAAGATCGGCGGCGACTGGAGCCTGCCGTCGCCGTGGCCGTGGCGCGAGGGCAATGCCTATGGCGTCCGCGAGGCCTATGGCTGGTTGTGGGAACTGATCGCCGGCTGGCGCCGTGGACCGGACGACAACTCGGTCGACGTCGCGGCGCGGTTGTTCACCCGCCGCGTCCGCAACGGCAAGGCGACCGCCAGCGTGCCGTTCCTGTTCAACCTCGAAGAAGACGAGCACGGCGGTACGCTGCGGCTGTTCCAGTTCATCCCGATCCCGTTCGGCGGCGGTGCCATGACCGACCAGGAACGGTGAACCCAGGTCATGCGTGTCCTCACCCGGATCGGCGGCGGTTTGCGCGAACGCCTCGACGGCGCCGGCCAGGTCGTCGACCTGCTGCTGCGCACGCTCGCCGCGCTCGGCCGCCTGCCGCGGCGGGTCCGCTTCACGCTCGACATGGCCTACAACGCCGGCGTCCGGGCGCTGCCGGTGACGATGGTGGTCGCCGCGTTTGCCGGCGCGATCCTGGCGCTGCAGACCGGCATCGAGCTGCGGCGGTTCGGCGACACCGCGGTGCTCGGCACGATCACGGCCTTGTCGATGTGCCGCGAGATGGGGCCGTTCATCACCGGCGTGATCCTCGCCGCCACGGTCGGCTCGTCGATGGCGGCCGAGCTCGGCACCATGAAGGTCAGCGACGAAGTCGCGGCGCTGGAAGTGATGTCGGTCGACCCGGTCGACTACCTGGTGCTGCCGCGCGTCGTCGCCTTGGCCATCATGTGCCCGTTGCTGACCGCGCTGTCCGACCTGGTCGGCATCCTCGGCGGCAGCATCGTCGCCGAGCAGAATCTCGATGTCTCGCCGACGCTCTATTGGCAGTCGGCCAGGGAAGCCCTGACCTCGTCGGCGATGCTGTTGCCGAAGGAAGTCTACGTCGGACTGTTCAAGTCGTTCGTGTTCGGCATCGCGATCGCGATCCTCGGCTGCGCCTCGGGCCTGCGGGCCAGCGGCGGCGCGCTCGGCGTCGGCCTCGCGGTGCAGGCCGCGGTCCGCAACTCGGTGATCCTGATCATCGTGCTCGGCTTCATCATCACCTGGTTCTTCTACTTCCTCGCCGGATGATCGAACTGCGCGGCGTCCACAAGCAGCTCGGCGACCGCCAGATCCTGGCGGGCCTGGATCTGGCCGTGCCCAAGGGCATGAACTACGTGCTGATGGGCCCGTCCGGCAGCGGCAAGAGCGTCACGCTGCGGCACATCATCGGGATCCTGCGGCCTGACGCCGGCACCGTCCTCGTCGACGGCCAGAACGTCGCGGCGATGGACCGCACGCAGCTGATGGCGCTGCGCAAGCGGATGGGCTACCTGTTCCAGAACGGCGCGCTGATCAACTGGCTGTCGGTCGTCGAGAACGTCAGCCTGCCGCTGCGCGAACACAGTCGGCTGTCGCGGCACGAAGTGCACGACCGCGCGATGGCGGTGCTGAAGACCGTCGGCCTCGAGCAAGCCGCCGACCAGTTCCCGCCGTCGATCTCCGGCGGCATGAAGCTGCGCGCCGGCCTCGCGCGCGCGCTGGTGACCCAGCCCGAGTATGTGCTCTACGACGAACCCAATGCCGGTCTCGACCCGATCATCAGCCGGCAGATCCACGAACTGATCGTCGAGGTCCGCGACCGGCTCGGCGTCACCGGCCTGATCGTCACGCATTCGCGCGCCTGCGCGACCCATTGCGGCGACCGGATCGGGATCCTCGACCAGGGCAGGATCGGCATCGAGGGCACCGTCGCCGAGATGACCGCCCAGGACCACCCGCTGGCCAAGGCCTTCCTCGGCGGCGGCGCCGACTGACCGTTCCCGCACACACCCATGAACAAGATCCAACGCGACACGCTGCTCGGGCTGGTGTTCTTCGGCACGCTGGCGTTCCTGCTGTGGGCGACGGTCAACCTGACCGATCTGTCGATGTCCGGGGTCGACCCGATCGAGGTCTGGTTCGAGAACGACGCCGGCGGCGCGCAACCGGGCACCAACGTGATGGTGCTCGGCAAGCGGCTCGGCAAGGTCACCGCGGTCGACCTCCTGCCCGACGACAAGGACCATCGGGTGCGGATGACCCTGCGCTTGCAGGAGCCGCTCTCGCTGCGCAGCGACTGCCTCGTGCGCGTCGAGGACTCCGGCGTGCTGGGCGGCAAACAGCTCTACGTCGACCCGGGCCGAGGCGCGGCCCGCACTCCCGGCCAGCGGCTGGTCGGCGTCACCAAACCCAGCGCGTTCGATCGCGTCGGCGACACGTTCGACGGTCAGGGGCCGGTCGGCTCCGAGCTGAAGGACATGCTGATCTCGATCAAGGACTTCTTCAACAACATGAACGACCGCGACACCAGCATCGGCCGGCTGGTGCGCAGTCGCGAGCTGTACGACGAACTGCTGGCCTCGGTGCAGAGCTTCAAGACGATCCTGCAGGGCATCCAGAACAACAACGGCGGCACGATCGGCCGGCTGGTGATGGACACCGACATGGGCAGCGACGTGAAGCGGCTGCTGAAGAACCTGGCCGACGTCAGCGACACGCTGCGCGGCAGCGACGGCACGGTCGGCATGCTGCTGAACGACCGGACGTTCGCCGGCAACCTGCGCGACATCGTCGCCGATGTCCGGACGATGATCGTCGACACGCGCGACGGCAAGGGCGCGGTCGGCATGCTGCTGCGCGACGAGCTGCTGGCCAAGAACCTCGGCGACGCGGTGCAGAGCCTGGCGGACGTGCTGAAGAAGGCGAACGATCCGACCGCCGGCGCGCTCGGCACGTTGACCTCGGACCCGGACCTGGCGCGCGACTTCAAGCTGGCGGTGGCGAACCTGGCCGACGTCTCGGCGAAGCTGCGCGACCCGAACGCGGGCCCGCTGGGCATGCTGATCGCCGACACCGAGGCCGGCGTGCGGCTGCGGCGGATCTTCACGCAGGTGTCGCGCGCGATCGAGGATGCGCGCGAGGCGGCGCCGATCGGCACGTTCGTGCAGGTGCTGATGGGCGCGTTCTAGGCGCTCGGCCGTTCGTCGGCGTCGAGGAAGCGGGCGCGCAGTTCCTTCGTCGGCACCATGCAGGTCGTCCGACGGCCGAACCAGCGGATGCGGTTTCGCGCGATCCAGTCGTAGACGAAGTCGCGCAACGGCCACGGGATCAGCAGCAACACCATCGCCGAAGGCCACGGCCAGCGCAGGTAGCGCAGAAGTCGCAGGGCGGCGCCGGACTTGGTGTGCAAGCGCTGGTCGACGACCAGCACGATGCTGTCCGGCAGCGGACGCCGATTGGCGGTGCCGGCGATCACCGTTCGCCCGGCGGCGGACTGCAGCGCCGCAAAGCGCAGGTGGCCACGGCGGTCGCGGCGCAGCAGCCACTGGACGGCGCCGTTGCACAAGGAACAGTCGCCGTCGAACAGCACGACCGGGCCTGGACTCGTCGACACAGCGACCATCGTGCCACAGACACAAACCGCGACCACGAGCGGTTTTCCCGGCGCCCCAAGACGGCGCATCCGGGAAGGCGTCGAGCGGTGCCCCCAATGCCAGGATCGTTTTTCCTCGCTGCGTCTTCATTCAGATCGTTTTTCTCGTTCCTCGATTGTTTCTACCGCCGATCTGCCGATGATCGTTTTTCTTCCCGACCTGTTTTCCACGATCGTTTTTCCATCACCCTGAGCCAATCTCGAGCATGCGGCCTCGCCATGAACGCTTTCCTGCGGGCTACCAGGCCCTCATCGAGCGCTTCCAGATCCGCTGCCTGCCGCTGGCCCATACCTCCTACGTCCGACGCCAAGCCGGTGTCCGCGTCGAGTCGACCCGCACCCGCGCCGAAACCACGTTCCCGCTCCGCTACCAACCGCAGCCCGACGTCCCAAGCCAGCTCGAATTCGCCCTGAAGTACGACGGCGTCAACCTCGAGGTGCTCGCCGCCGTCTTCGAACAGGCCGACCCCAACGCCCTCGCTGCGTGGGTGCGCTCCACGCCAACCGGCAAGTATGCGCGCCGCATCTGGTTCCTGTTCGAGTGGCTGACCGGACGCACGCTCGATGTGCCCGATGCGGAGCCGGTTGCCTACGTGAACGCACTGGGCGACAGCGCCTTCGCGGCAATACCGCGAGCGAGTCTGCGACATCGCGTGCGCGACGACCTGCCCGGTACGCGCGACTTCTGTCCGTTGGTGCGCCGCACCGAGACCCTGCTCGGCTTCGGCGCGCGCCGGCTCGACCAGCGCGTGCGTGCGATCGTCGAACCGCACGACGCCGCGCTGCTGCACCGGGTCGCGCAGTTCCTGTACCTGAAGGAGACGAAGTCGAGTTTCGAGATCGAGCGCGAACATCCGGACCGCCAGCGCACGTTGCGCTTCGTCGAACTGTTGCGCTCACCGCACACGATCCACGACCTGTCGGTGCAGCGCCTGGTCGAACTCCAGCAGGCGATCCTCGACCCTCGCTACGCCAAGAACGGTCTCCGGACCGAGCAGAACTACGTCGGTCAGACGCTGGCGAGTTACCGCGAACGCATCCACTACGTGTCGCCGAAGCCGGCCGACCTGCCGATGCTGATGAACGGCTGGCTGCAATGCAGTGAGCGCCTCGCAGCCTCGCGCATCGATCCGGTCGTGCAAGCCGCAGCCCTCGGCTTCGGCTTCGTCTACCTGCATCCGTTCGACGACGGCAACGGCCGCCTGCACCGCTACTTGATCCACCACGTGCTGTCCCGCACCGGCTTCACGCCGCCAGACCTCGTATTGCCGGTCTCGGCGGCGATGCTGGCTCGACCGCGCGACTACGACGCCTGCCTGGAGCAGTTCTCGGTGCCGCTTCTGGCCCTGCTCGACTACCGGCTCGACGCGAACGGCGCGATGACGGTGCTCAGTGACAGCGCCAGGCATTACCGCTACCTCGACGCCACGGCCGCAGCCGAATACCTCTACGCAACCGTGGAGCAGGCGATCGAGGAAGACCTGCGCGGCGAAATCGACTATCTGACCCGATTCGATGCGGCGTGGCGGGCGCTGCGCGAGATCGTCGACATGCCCGACCGCCGACTCGAACTGTTCGTAAGACTGTGTGTCGGCAACGGCGGCAGGCTGTCGGCGACCAAACGGCCGCAGTTCGCGGAACTGACCGACGAGGAGATCGCGCGCATGGAAGCCGCGCTGCTGGCCGCCGGACTCTGACTCCTCCTGACGCCCTGCCGCGGCCCAACCACCCCGCAGCGCGCTGTCGTGCGATGGTGCCGTGCGCATCTTCCCGACGGATGTCGGCGAGGGTGAACCGTGGCAGCCGCTGCTGACCGTGCGCGAAGCCAGGGCCACGGTCGGCTGGATGTCAGTGGCACGCGACGGCACGGCACTGCTGGCCCTGCCCGACGACCGCCAGTTCCTGCCCTGGCAGGTACCGGCAACCGTACAGCGGCACTGACCGCGAGATTCCGGCGGAATCGCTGGCCCCTGGCCACTGCTGCCAGCGCACGAACGGCACCGGTCGCCGCGCCGCACGGTGGCGCAGCGCCGACTTCCGGGTCCCACCACGAGGTGTCTGCGATGCGTTCGCCCCAATCGGTGTCGTTCCTCCTGTTCGCCCTGGCGGCGCTGCACGGCATGGCCGTGGCGCAGACGCCGACTGCCGTGAGCTCCTCCGACAAGCGCACGCCCATCAACCAGGGCATGCTGCCGCTGACCATCAACCGTGCGGGCTCGTACTACCTGGCCAACAACCTGACCTGGGATGCCCCCGGCGCCGCGATCACGGTCAACGACGCCACGCTCGGCGACAACCGGGTCACCATCGACCTCAACGGCTTCGAGCTGCGTCGGTCGCTGCCATCCGCACCCGGCAACCTGGGCATCTTCAGCCCCGGCGGCGAAGGCAACTCGATCGCGATCCAGAACGGTACCATCAGCGGCTTCGAATTCGGCATCGACTGCCGCGGTTACGGGCTGCGCGTCGCCAACCTCGGCTTCACGCGCAACTCGAGGGGCATGCGCACCGGCGGTGGCGCCACGATCACGCGCTGCACGTTCACCCGTTGCGGCACGGGCCTCTACGTCGACAACCAGACGCAGGGCCAGACCTATCAGGGTGGTGCAGTGGTCACCGAGTGCACGGCGCATCTGTGCACCGATGCGTTCGTCGCGCGCACGACGACCACCTTCAACGCCTGCGAGGGCTACAACATCTTCGACGTGGTGTACGACGTGAGCGCCAGCACGCTGCGCAACTGCGGCGGTTCGGGCAGCGTCGGCGCATTGGTGGCGACCGGCAACAGCGTCGAGAACTGCCGCTTCGTCGGCTGCCTCCAATACGGCATCCGCGTGGTCGGCACCCTGAACCGCATCACCGACAACCACGTGAGCGGCTCCGGTCCTGGCCCGACCCTCAATGCCATCGGCATCAGCCTCGCAGTCGGCGCAGGGCGCACCGTGTTGTCGGGCAACACGGTGTCGGGTCACTACAACAACACGACGCTGCAGAACTACGACATCCCAGCCGGCAGCACCGCGAACCAGCTGAACCTGCTGCTGGTCGAGTTGCCGCAGACCATCGCTTGGCCATGCACGGTCACCCTGGCCGGCAACCTCGACGTCCCTTCCGGCCAGAACGGCATCACGGTCGCTTCCGACCGGGTCACCATCGACCTCGCCGGCAACTCGATTTCGGGCCTGACGGGCTCCGTCAACGGCATCGCGGTGCCGGCGGCTCGCCGCACGCTGGTGGTCAAGAACGGCACGGTCCGCGGCATGGGAGACTCGGGCATCTGGGCGAGCAATGTCACGTCCGGGATGTTCGTGAACCTGTTGCTGGACCAGAACAGCCAGCACGGCCTGTTGGCGGGCACCGGCGCGCGCGTCGAGGGCTGCACGGCCAGCGGCAACACATTCAGCGGCATCACCACCGGTACCGGCGCCCTCGTGCAGTCCTGCGCCGCACACGGCAACGGCGACAACGGCATCGGGCTGGGTTCGCGTTCGCAGGCGCTCGACTGCCAGAGCGACGGCAACAACCGGGCCGGGATCACGGCTGGCGACGGCTGCGAGGTGCTACGCTGCGCGCTCAACGACAACACGCGCGAGGGTGTCTTCGCCGGCAACGGCTGCCTGATCGCCGACTGCACCGTGCGCAACAACGTGCTGGACGGCATCCGGGTGTCCTTCTCCTGCTCGGTGCTGCGCAACAACACCAACGGCAACGGCACCGGCGCCGGCAGCCAGGCGGGCATCCAGGTTTCCGGCAACGGCAACCGCATCGAAGGCAACTCCGGGAGCTTCGATGACCGCGCCCTCATCGTGACCGGCTCGCGCAACATCATCATCAGGAACACGTCGATGACCGGCCCGATCTTGATTGTCGGGGGCAACACGTACGGCCCGTGGATCGTGGCCGAGGGCGTCAACGACCTCGCCGGCGTCGCCGGCGCCAACCACCCGTGGGCGAACTTCTTCTTCTGATCGCCACCCTTGGTGCCTGACCGGAGAATCCGCATGTCCTTCACGCATGGCTGCGCTTGCAGCCTGATGTTGCTGGCGGCCGCCGCCGCGCAGACGCCGTCACCCTCGGCCCGGCTGCAGACCCGCTACGGGCAGCAACTGCAACGGATGCTGCCGCAGCAGGTGCTGGCCCCCGCCGCCGATTGCCCGCAAACGATAGGGTGGCGGGCTACCACCCATCGCCGCGGAGTAGACCGTCGGGGCGAGCGCCGACAACGGATCGTCGAGCGACTGCAGATGCAATTCGCCATCCCATGCAACCCCGTCCTTGTCCTGCACGCGCAGCGTGACGGGCAGGCTCGGCGCCAGTTCGATCGTCTGGTTCTGCGTGATGCCGCGGATGATGCGATCGCGACAGCCGTTCAGGCGCACGAACACGTCCAGTGGCTGTGTCGTCGCCAGCAGGACCATCGGGCTATCGACCTGCCAGCATTGCGGGCCGGGCGTATCGCCGCTCAAGACCGCGACGACGCCGGCACCCCCACCTTGCGTTGACAGCGCGGCCTCGGCCTGCGGCAGCGTCAGTTCGATCGTCTGCAGCCCGGCAACAACCAGATGCTGCAACCGCGCTTCTTCGGTGCACCTGCTGCAGCACCAGCACGCCCAGGTCGTGGGCACCGACTCCGAGGTGCAGGTTACCCCGCCAGGTCGCGGCCTCTCCGGTCGTGCCGACCGCGTCCATGGGCCGCAGCGTGAGTCCGGTGAGTTCCCGGCCACGCCACTCGCTGCGGATCGCGATGCGGAAGCTGCCGTCGCCATCGGTGCGCACGTCAGCCCTCGTGATCCAACCGTCGCCGCTCGCGACGTGCAGTGGCGTCTCAGCGACCGGCGTCTGGTCGCGCAGCAGTCGGCCGCGCAGGATCGGCGCAGCGTCGGGCGCGATCTCGACGCGCACCACTTCACCCCCGAACTTCGGGCCGGTGACGGGGCGACGCCATTCTGGCGGCGAGTGGGCGATCGCGTGCTGGAAGGAACGGCCGAGTCCCACGTGGCCGAATCGCGCGATGCCCCCCGGGTCGGTCGTCGCAGTGTGCACATGCACGCCTGCGGCGTGATCCTCGATCAGTTCGATCTCCTCGCCGACGACGGGTTCGGCAAAGGCGTTGCGAACCGTGAACTCGATCGCGCCGCACGGCGGCAGCCCGAGATCGAGCGGTTCCTTCGGCAATGACGTCAGATCGACTTCGCGGCCGGTGTCGATGCCTGGCAGGCGTGGCGCGATCACGACGGGACGGCTCGTGCCCCGCTCGAGAACCTCGGCTTGCCAGGTCTGCACATGCGCGATGTTGGCCAATCCCTGCACGTCGGTGGTCGCGAGCCTGCGGCGCATGGGCTCTTGCCGTCCATCCGCGTGCGCGTGCAAAGCCCGCAGGGCGACGTCGGCGACCGGTTGTTGCGCATCATCGAGCACGCGCACCAGGAACGCGCGTTCGGGCACCAGTTGCAGCCGATGGATCTCGGTCGGCAGCGCGCTCATGCGCACCCAGGTCTCGGCGTAGCTGCCGTCGTGCTCGACGGTCACGTACCAGGTCGAACCGTCGTCGCGGCGCCAGGGCCAGCGGGCGATGCCGTCGCGATCGGTGATCGCGATTGCGCGGAAGTGCTGACGCCAGAGTTGGTCGTTGCGCGAGAGTCGCAGGCGAACCGCGGGCGCAAGCGCTCGGGCTGATTCCTGGCTTCGTCGCGTGTCGGCGTACTCGACGCGAACTCTGGGTAACGGGGTTCCCGTGGCGTCGACGACGAGCACTTGCACAGAGTCCTCCTCGGCGGCGGTCGGCACGAGCGCGGGCGCACGGTTGGTGGTTGGTTCTTGCGGTGAAGGCGCGTCTGCGATCGTGCCTGGTTCCGGTGCAGTCAGGGGCAGGGCTGAGCCATGGGTCGCCGACCCGCCCTCCGCCGGCTTGACGGCTTCGTCGCGGCCGAGCCAGAAGACGAAGCCAACGAGGATCCCGATGACCGCCGCCATCAGCGCTGCCGGAGCAAGCCTCGCCATGGTCTGCGCCATTCCCTCGGTTGTAAGTAGCCAACGATGGCCTGGCAATGCGACCCCGGCGGCGACCGCAAGCAGAGCAACGGACAGTTCGCCCTGCTACCTTCCGGCGATGCTCGTCGTCCGCGCCACCATCCTCGCCAGCCTTGGGGGCCTCACCGCCACCCTCGCCGCCCAGGACCAGGCCGAGTTCTTCGAAACCAAGGTCCGCCCGCTGCTGCACGCCAACTGCGTCAAGTGCCACGGCCCGACCACCCAGAAGAGCAGCCTGCGCCTCGACCACAGCAGCCTGATCCGGAAGGGCGGTGCGCGCGGCCCCGCGATCGACGAACACGACCTCGCCCACAGCCGCATCCTGCACGCCACCGCCTGGGACGACCCCGACCTGCAGATGCCGCCGAAGGCCCGCCTCGCCGACGACGACCTCGCGACGCTGCGCGCCTGGATCCTGGGCGGCGCCTTCTGGCCCGACGAACCGATCCCCGCTGCGACCGCCAATGAACCCAGATTCGACTTCGACGAGCGCCGCCGCCACTGGGCCTGGCAGCCACTCGCCGACCCGACACCGCCGACGGTCCGCAACGGGCAGTGGGTCAAGGACCCGCTGGATGCGTTCATTCTGGCCGAACTGGAAGCCAAAGACCTGACCCCGGCCCCCGCCGCCGATCCAGCAACGCTGTTACGCCGATTGTGGTTCGATCTGGTGGGCCTGCCCCCACCGCCCGGCGCTGTCGCCGCATTTGCCGCCGATCCGAGCGATGCCGCCTATGACCGCATCGTCGACGACCTGCTCGCCTCGCCGCACTTCGGCGAACGCCACGCCCGCCATTGGCTCGATCTCGTGCGCTTCGCCGAGACCATGGGCCACGAATTCGACTATGCGATCCCCAACGCGTGGCGCTATCGCGACTGGGTCATCCGTTCGCTGAACGCCGATGTCCCGTTCGACCAGTTCGCCAAGGAGCACGTCGCCGGCGACCTGATGCAGAATCCGCGCCGCGATCCGGTGACTGGTGCCAACGAATCCGTGCCGGGGACCGGCGCGTTCTGGTTTCCCGAACAGACCCACTCGCCGGTCGACGTCGATCAACACACCGCCGATCGGATCGACAACCAGATCGACGTGATGTGCAAGAGCGTGCTCGGCATCACGGTCGCGTGCGCGCGCTGCCACGACCACAAGTTCGACGCCATCCGCGCCACCGACTACTACGCGCTGTACGGCTTCCTGAAGAGCTCGCGCTATGTGCAACGGCCGATCGCGCCGCTCGATTCGTTCGACCCGCGGTACGAAGCCGTGCGCGCGGCCCAGCGCCAACTCGACGACTCGGGGCCAGCGGACAGCGGGCTGCAACTGCGCGAGGGCGAACGGCTGATCGCCGACGCCAGGGATCCGTTCGCCTGGTGGACCGTCAACGACGCGTTTGGCGGAGCACCATGGCACGGCCCCTGGCTGCACGTCGGCGACCGGCCAGCGGAAGTGCGGACCCTGCCGGGAACCTGGTGGAACAGCGCGATCGCCGGCGAGGGTCGCGACGGCGTCGTGCAGACCGGCACGTTCACGATCGAACACCGCTGGCTGCACCTCCGCGTCGCCGGCCGCAATGCCCGCGCCACCGTGATCGTCGAGGGCTTCAACCTGGCGCGCGACCCGATCTACGGCCCGTGCTTTCACGGCGTCGGCAACGAACAGCCGTACTGGTTGACGTTCGATCTGGGGATGTGGCCCGGCCGTTCGGCCTATGCGCAGGTCACCGACCAGCGCGCGCCCGATCTGGCCGATCCGTCGCGCGGTGGTGACTATCCGGCCGACGCCTGGGCCGCGGTGCAGTTCGCGGTGCATTCGCCGCACCGGGAGCCGCCCAGGACCACGGACGACACGTCGACGCTGGCGTCGCCGGACGAGACGACCAGGCAACGCATCGTCACCGCAATCGCCGCATTGCCGGCGCCGTCGCCGACCGTTCCTGCAATGACCGACGGCACCGGCCAGGACGAACAGGTGTTCGCCCGCGGCAGCCACAAGAACCGCACGACGCCGGCCCCGCGCCGTTTCCTCGCGGCGTTGGCCGGCGACCAGCCGATGCCACTCGGCGCCGGCAGCGGCCGCCTGCAACTGGCCGAGGCGATGCTGGCACCCGACAACCCGCTGCCATCGCGCGTGCTGGTCAATCGGGTCTGGCACCATCTGTTCGGTCGCGGCTTCGTCCGTTCGGTCGACAACCTCGGCAAGCTCGGCGATCCGCCGACCCACCCCCGGTTGCTCGACCGGCTGGCGCGCGATCTGATCGACCGTGGCTGGTCGTACAAGGGACTGGTCCGCCGGATCGTCCGTTCGGCCACCTGGCGCCAGGCGAGTTCCTCCAGGCTGGCGAGCGCGAACGAAGTCGACCCACAGAACCTGCTGCTGCACCGGCAGAACGTCCGGCGGCTGCAGGGCGAAGCCATCCGCGACGCGCTGCTGGTGATCGCCGACCGGCTCGATCCGAGGCTGTACGGGGAGTCGATCGCGGTGCCTTTGACCGGGCATCACGAGATGCGCGGCAAGCCTGGCGAGTCCGGGCCCGTCGACGGCTTCGGCCGCCGCAGCATCTACCTGGCCGTTCGCCGCAACTTCCTGCCGCCGATGCTGCAAGCCTTCGATCTGCCGACGCCGTTCGCGACCGTCGGCGCCCGTTCGGTGTCCAACGTCCCGGCCCAGGCACTGACGCTGATGAACGACCCGTTCGTCCACGGCATGTGCCGCCTGTGGGCAGAGCACCTGCTGGCCGACTCGGGCGAGGAACACACCGACGACCATCGCATCGCATCGATGGTTGCCGCCGCGTGGGCCCGCTCCGCGACACCAGACGAACTGCAGGCCTGCCGCGAACTGCTGGCCGACCGGCGGGGCGAGCACGTTGGTGATCCTGCCGATCCGGGGCCCTGGGCGGACCTCGCGCACGTTCTGGTGCTCGCCAAGGAGTTCAGCTTCCTGCGCTGAATCCGACCAGGATCCGGAATTCCATGGCGGAACGGCTGGCCGTTCTCGCGTGCGTGTCGTCGGAGTCCGAACCGACGATGCCAACCCCCACCGTTGCAAGAACCCGACACCAGGGGGACTGCCCTGCCGCTACCATTGCGGCCCACAGCAACCCTGTAGTGGAAGACTCACTCGTGGACGAGCCCGCCATCAGTGCCGATCTGCCCGAAGACCGCGGCCGGCTGTTCGAGATCCTCGCCGCCGAACTGCGACGGATCGCCGGCGGCCTCGCCGACCGACAGGGAACACTGCAGCCGACGGCATTGGTCAACGAAGCCTTCCTGCGGCTGTGCGGCGACAAGCCCCGCACCTGGAACGACCGTTCGCACTTCCTGCGTTCGGCAGCGATGACCATGCGGCGGATCCTGATCGATCACAAACGCAGGAAGCAGTCGTTGTGCAATGGCGGCGGGGCGATGCACGAACCGCTCGACGAGACGATCCACTGGCTCGAGCAGAACTGCGGCGCCGGACTCGAGGACCTCGACCAGGCGATCGACGAACTGGCCAAAGAGGAGCCACGGCTCGCCGAGTATGTGACCCTGCGCTTCTTCGGCGGCCGGACCAACGCCGAGACCTGCTCGATCCTCGACATCAGTCGACGCACCGGCGAGCGCGACTGGGACTTCGCGCGGACCTGGCTGTACCAGCGGCTGTCGCGATGAACCGGATGCGCCGGATCCAGGCGGCCTACGAGGCCGCGCTGCGCATCGCCGACCCGAATGAACGCGCGCGGGTGATCGGGCTGATGTGCAACCAGGCGCCGGACGAGATCGCCGAAGTGCAGGCAATGCTGGCCGCCAACATCCCGGCCAACTTCCTGCAGCCGACGGCAGCGCCGATGCCGGAGAAACTCGGTGAGTTCGAGCTGCTGAGCCTGATCGGCCACGGCGGCATGGGCGTGGTCTGGCGGGCCCGCCAACCGTCGCTCGATCGCGAAGTCGCGGTCAAGGTGCTGACCGCCGGCCCGGGCTTCTCGCCGGCGGCGCTCGAGCGCTTCCATCGCGAACCGCGCGCGGTGGCGCGGCTGCGCCATCCGCACATCGTGCCGGTGTTCGCCGACGGCATCGACGCGCCGCACCACTGGTTCTCGATGCAGCTGATCGACGGCCACAGCCTGGCCCGCGAACTGCAGCTGCATGCCAACCGCCGTCCATCGGACCCGGAGCCGCTGTTGCCGGAGTTCGGCGCCGGCGCGTGGATCGAAGCCATCGCGCGAATCTGCGCCGATGCGGCGGATGCGCTGCAGTGCGCGCACGAGAACGGCATCGTGCATCGCGACATCAAACCGCACAACCTGTTGCTCGACCAGCAAGGCAACGTGCTGGTCGCCGACTTCGGGATCGCGCATGACGAGCGGCTGGGCACGCTGACCGACTCCGGCGTGATCCCGGGCAGCCTGCACTACATGAGCCCCGAGCAGGCCAAGGTGCTCGACACGCCGATCGATCACCGGACCGACGTCTATTCGCTCGGCGTCGTGCTGTACGAGGCGTTGACGCTGGCGCGGCCGTTCGAAGGGCGGACTTCGCTGGAGATCGTCGAGCAGATCCGCGAACACCACACCAGGCCGGTCCGCAAGCTGAACCCGCGGGTGCCGCGGGATCTCGAGACCATCTGCATGGCGGCGATGGCGCGGTCGCCGGAAGGGCGCTACGCGACGGCCGGGGACCTGCGTGCTGACCTGCGGCGGTTCCTGGATCACCAGTCGATCGAACGGCGGCCGCCGACGCTGCTGGCGCGGGCCGGGCAGATCGGCCGGCGGCATCGCCGGGTGATCGTTACCGCAGCGGTCGCCGTCGTCGGGGTTGGCTTCGGCGCCTTGGCGCACGCCAGCCGTGTCGACGCCCACGCCACGAACGCCTTGGCCGCACGATGCAAGCCACTGTTCGCCGCCAACCTCGATCAGGTCGATCACGAAGAACTGGCCGCGATCCGGCGCGAACTCGCGGCCCGGCCTGACGGGTTCGCCGAGGTCCGCGCTCTGCTCGCCAATTATCAGCAGTTGCTCGATCAGGAACCGGCGGTGCCGGACGAGTCGACGCACCTGTCCGATACCGAACTGAATGAGCAGGCGATCACGCTGCGACAGCGGGTCTTGCGGCGCGTACTGATCTTCGGCGACGACCGACTGCCGCGCCACCTCGATGACCTGCTGCGTACCGGCCTGTCCGCGCGCCTCGACATGGAGGTCGTCGACGACCAGGGCGCCCCGACGGCCGCGGAGATCAGCGTCCGCCAGATCGACTGGCTGACCGGCATGCCGGGCGAAGAACGCCGCCTGGGGGCGGCACCGCTGGCGATGACGACGCTGCCACCCGGCATGTATCGCGTGATCGTGAGCAGCCCTGGTCTTGGGCGCCTCGAGTTCACCCGAACCTGGCGGCCCACCGAACGCCGCCGCGTGCGATTCGCGGTCCGAAACCGCCCCCCGGATCCACGGCCGATGGCCAGGATCAAGGGCGCAATGCTCCGGATCAGCGGCGACCTCGAACGACCGCATGGTCTGATCGGTCGGCCCACCGAGGTCGCCGACTTCTGGCTCGACACGTTCGAAGTGACGATCGGCGAGTACGCCGCGTTCCTGGCCGCCACCCGCCGGGCCGCGCCGCCCTTGTGGGCGCAGCTGGCAGTGCCCGAACTGATGAACCGGCCGGTCGTCAATGTGACCTGGGAAGACGCGGTTGCCTACGCTGAGTGGGTCGGCAAACGGCTGCCGACCCTCGCTGAGTGGTTCCTGGCGGCTCGCGGTGAGTTAGGCCACGTCCGTCCGTACACTGGGCTCGAGTACCAGGGCAACTCCGCTCGTCCAATGGACTATGGCTACACCAACCAGTCGCGTCTCGCCGCGTTCACCCGTTGGTCGTGTGACTACGCCAATGGCGGCGGCGACTCGCCCGAGGGCGTCCGCGAACTGCTGGGCAACGTCGCCGAATGGGTGGAATCTCCGGTCGTGGCGACGAGTTCGGCCGGCATGATCAGCAACCAGAATCAACGGTATGTCGCCGGCGCGACCTGGTGGGCAAGCACGCCTGGAGCCGGGACGCAGGTGACGACGGATCGCGATCTCGGGTCGACGGGCGCCTGGTTCGCGTATGGATTTCGTTGCGCCCGCTCGGATCCACCATGACGCTGCTCCGCACGTACCTCGATGTTATTCTGACCAAGGACGCCGATCTGCTGGTTTTCGCGCACCGACAGATGCGTCTCCTTGACGGCTCGTCAGTGCTCGGTTGCACGTCGAGAGTCACACGCGGTCCAGGGACAATCACCCTGCAAGTCGACAAGAAGCTGTCGGCCGGCCTGCATCGGCTGGAAGTCGTCTACGAAGGGCTGCCGCCGATCTTCGTCGACGGCAAGATCCTCGACGAGATCACCAAAAAACAGGAGCAGACCTTCGAGCCCGATTCCCGTCTGCTCGTTCGCCTGGACCTGATCAACAAGTACCTCGACGAGGCGATCCACCCACTCGCCAATGCACTCGCCCGCTTCGACCACGCAACAGACTGGACCGGACTGACTGCAACTCTGTTCGACGAGGCCAGATCGATCGGTACGATCCTGATGAACCGGGTCGTGCGCCGCGCTGGCTGGTCGGCCGCCGCGAGGCCGATGCCGGCGGCGACAATCCACGAGTTCCCGGCCTCGCTGCTGAGCGTCGAGACCGCTTTCCGCAATGCCCTCGACGTGTTTCACGACAACGGCAAGACCGGTTTCGATCAGGAGTTCTTCACTCAGGCCTTCGCAGGGTTCGTCGGCAGCGAGTTCGCACTGCGCACGGCGCCGGGTGACTACCCGGAGCCAGCCCTGAAGTTTGCCGGCGTTCCGGACAGCGCGATGTTCTTCTGCTTCGCGGAAGCCGCGATCTGCTTCATCCAACTCGGCCACGATGTCCCGTTCTGGCGTTGGCTGCTGCGCCACTTCGTCGCCGGCGCCAGGACCCTCACGGACTGGTATTGGGATGGCGGGAAGCGGGACCGCGACGCATATTCGGGAGGAGCCCTTCCGGTCGCGCTCCCACGAACCAACCATCTGCAGTTGGTGGAACGGCTTCCCGAGGACTCTGACTCGCTGATCGAGATCTTCGGCGGCATTGTGTGCGACGCGCTCGCCGACGAACTGGTCGGCGTGACGTGCGGCGCCGGCCGGCCACCTGCGGAACGCGTGGCCGTGAAGTTCACGCTGCTCTGCCGGGCTGGTCCCCCTGCCACCCACCAATCGGAACCGCTGCCCGGGGCCGAAGAACCGAAGTTCGACAACGTGAGCAAGTTGCACGCGGACTTGCTGTGCGGGCTGCTCGCCGGGGGGTGCGACGATCCATTGGCGCTGGTCGACGACCCCGCGTATCAGGAAAGCCTGCTGGCCAGGTACGTCAGCCGGCGCTTCGAGACGACGTCGACCAAGTTCGATGGGCGCCCGGTCAAGGTGAATCCATGTGCTGGCAAGCCAAGCACCTGGAACCCGAAGACCAAACAGTGCGACCCGCCGCGTGTTGGCGCGGCATTGCGCTTCAAGATCGTCGAGACCCGGTCGGGGGACGGTTCGGGAGCGCAAACGAGCATCGATGGCGAAGCCAAAGACACGGATTTCGAGATCCTCGTCGCTACATCGAACAACAGGGCGTGAGCACTTGCCCGCAAGCACCTCGCCATGAGAATCCACCGCACCAACCTCTTCCTCAACCTCGGCAACGGCACCAAGACGCTGATCTTCGGCGACCGCCAGACGAGAATCGTCGCCGCCCGGCTGCACGAACTGTTCGGCGTCAACGCCGTGCAGCCGATGGTGGTGCAGACCCCGATCGCCTTGTCGATCCGTGGCCGCGGCAGTCAGGCCGGTCGACATCGGATCGAGCTGTTCCACGAAGGTCTGCCTCCGATCCTGGTCGCCACGAACGAGAAGGCCCTGCGCGGCGCCAGTACCCTCGGGGCCCTCAGTCCGACTGGCCGCTGGGCGGTCCGCAACGAACTCATCAGCCATTTGCCGACGGCGATCCAGCCGTTGGCCAGTGCCTTCGCCGCGTTCGACCAGGCCACCGACTGGACCGGCTTGACCGACCCACAGCGGGCGACCATGCAGGCCGCCACCACCACCTTGCTGAACGGGGTCATCCGGCGCGCCGCCTGGGCCGGCCTGGCCATGACGCCGCCAGCCGCGTTGGTCGGCAGGGGACTTCCGGATCTGCCGAGCGTCGAAGCCGCCTTCCGGAATGCACTGCAGGCCTTCCATCGACCGGCGCCAGGCGCGGCCGCCTTCGACCTCGCGTTCTTCCAGGAGGCATTCGCCGGCTTTGTCGGCAGCGAATTCGCGTTGCGGAACCTGAACGGCCTGCCGCCAGGCTTCCCGGAACCGGCCCTGAAGTTCGCTGGCGTCCCGGACAGTTCGCTGTTCTTCTGCTTCGCCGAGGCCGCCTTCGCCTTTCACGCTGCCGGGCTGAACGCGCGGTTCTGGCAACAGCTGCTGCCGATCTTCGTCGCCGGCGCACGGTCGTTCACCGAGTGGTACTGGGACGGCACGGCTCGCCACCGTCATGCCTACTCCGGCGGGCCGTTGGCCGTCGCCATGCCGCGCGCCGAGCAGATGGCCCTCGCCGCCCACTACGCCACCATGACGACCGCCGAGCTGGAACTGTTGTTCGGCGACATCGTCCGGCGGGCATTGCTCGCCGAACTGACCGGAATCGTTCCCCTGACGGGTCCGCAACCGGCCCACAAGGTCGATCTACAGTACCGACTGCTGCGGCGCATCTCGGCAGTGGCGCCGAGCAACTTCGGCGGCCCCGAACCCACCGGCCCGGTTCCGGTCCTTCCCGACACGATCGACAGCGGGAAGTTCGACCAGGGCACCACCTCTCGCGAACTCGCGATCGAGGCCGCGGTCCGGAGTCTCGACAAGAAGCAGCGCATCGACCTGATCGACGACCCGGATCAACAGACCGTCGAGCTGTTGAACCACCTGCGCGCGACGTTCGCCGGCAAGACGTTCTCGGATCCGATCGCGCCGGCGATCAGGTTCGAAATCAAGTTGTGCAAGGGCGCGCCAAGCGTCTGGAACCCGGACACCAAACAGTGCGATCCGCCCGACATCGGCGCTTCGCTGCGACTGAAGGTCGTCCGCTACGTGCCCGGCTCCGGCCCCTGCTCAGTCGCCAATGCCGACAACAACGGCAACGACACCGGGCTGGAACTCTCGGTCCAGACGGCCAACGCCGGCGACACGCGACCATGGCCTTGAGGTGGCGCATCGACCCTGCGCTACAGTCGGGTGACTTCGATGCCCACGCAACGCCTTCGTGCCGGCAGCCTGCTGGCTGCGGCCTTCCTGATCCACGCGCTGCCGGCGCAGCGGGTCACCACGTTCGTCAGCAAGCTGCCGCCGATCATCCGCATCACCGCGAACGACATTCCGGCGCTGCTCGCCTCGTTGCCGAAAACCGCGCTCGGCCGCCTGCTCGCCGAACCGGATGTCGCCGAGGCCTTCGCGACCGCGCAGCGCTCCCTGCACGACCGCCACGCCCGCGCCGACGAGATCCTGCGGGTCGCCAGCGACCTGAAACTGACCGACCACGAAGCGCTGATCGCCCGCGCGCTGCGCCGGCTCGAGCCGAACGACCTCGCCCGCTTCGAGGTGCTGGTGGTGCCGCAAAACGACGAGCAGCCGGCGCCGCGAACGGTGATCGCGGTGTCGCCAACACCCAAGAGCGAAGGTCGCCTGGCACGCGAGTTCGCTGCGCTGGTGGCGGATCTCGGCAAAGCCAATGACATCCGCCGCGCCGACGACGGCAAGTTCGCGGGATTTCCGACGCACGTGTTCCTGCCGCCCGAGGCGGACGAGCCGGACTTCCCGATGCCGGGGTTCGAGCCGGCCGGCGTGTTCGCCGCCAACCTGCCGGGTCTGCTGCTGGGCGGCGACGGCACCGACCCCGAGGCCTACGGGGCTCCGGGCACCGCCAAGGCCACGCCGGCAGGACTCGAACTCGCGATCGACTTCACCGCCTACCTGCGCATCTTCGAGGCCTTCGGTGGTGGCATCGGCGGTCAGGCCGAACGACTCGGCGTCGCCAATCTGCGGACGTTCTCGTGGCGGGTCGCGTTCGCGGGCGAACAGCTCCTCGACGAACTGCAGATCGACATCGACGGCGAACCCAAGGGCATCTTCGCCGGGTTGTTGACCGGGAAGGCGGCGCTGCCGGCACAACCGCTGCCGGCCGGCGCGCTGCTGCAATGCCGTCTGGCCGTCGACGTGCCGGCGCTGCTCGAGGCGCTGGTCGCGTTGTCGGATGGACTGTTGTCGATCCCGGACGAACTCGCCAAGGACCTGACCGCCGCGCTCGACGGTGGCCTCGCGCTCGGCGTCGCCGCGCCCGCTCCCGGCGGCGTGCTGCCCCGTCTGTTCCTGTCCGCGCGCGTCGCCGACGCCGCGGCGCTCGAACGCGTACTGGCGGCCACCAGGTCCGACGGCAAGGGCGTCGAGATCAGGAGCCAGGCGATCGAGAACCAACCCTGCACGGTCTGGAAACTCGGCGACCTGCCGCCGGCGATGCAACCGACCGTGTGCATCCGCGACGGCACGCTGCACCTGACCGAGTCGCCCACGTCGATGCGGGCGCTGCTGCAACAACTCGCCACCGGCGCCACCGCGATGAGTGTCGGCGCGGCACCGCTGCCCGCGGGGCCGACCGAACCGTTGCGGAACTTCGAAATCGCGCTCGATGCTGGCGCCGCCTACCGCGCGTTCCATGACATCTGGTTGCCACTGTGGGAGCTGTCACCCGCGGCCGGACAGGATCCGCCGCTGCTGACCCGCGCCGATCTGCCGGAGCCCGAAGTGGTTGCCGACCATCTGCCACAGAGCCGCGGGATCCTGCGCCGGACGCCCGAGGGTTGGCTGCTGCAGCATCAGGGACCGATCGGCGGCGTCATGCTGGCGGCCGCGGCAATCACCTACGGTCCGCTGCTGTCGACCTGGGTGCACGAGGACTCGACGAGCGAGTCGCTGACGCGCGCGATCGCCAAGAACAAACTCGACGCGGCGTTCCTGGTGCTCGAGGCGTGGCGCAAGGAACATGGCTCGCTGCCCGCCACGCTCGCCGAACTGTTTGCCGCCGGCAAGCTGGTCGACGAGGCGCTGCTGTTGCCCGGGGATCCGCTCGCCGAAGAGGTGCCGGTGCCCGGCCGGGCCAAGCCGGTGCGGAGTTCGTTCCGCTGGTTCCCGAAGGGAGTCGACGTCGAGGGCGCGAAGGTGTTGCTGATCGGCATCGCGCCGATGCGCTGGCGCCGCCCGATGCTCGCCGAGGACGGCAGTCAGCCGGATACCTGGGGTGAGGAGAGCAGGCAGCCGATCGATCGCTTCGGCAAGTGATCGCTAGTTGACGACGACCCAGCGACCGCCGTCGTTGCCCACGGTGTTGGCCGCCGTCGCACTCCCCATCGCATTCGGCGCGCCATTCGCGAACGCCGCATTGCCGGTCACCGGCGTCGCGTTGCCGTTGTAGCGCTGCACGCTGTTCTCGGTCGCCAGGATGTCACCGCCCTGGTTGATGAAGAACGCCCGATGGCCGGAGATCCCGTACGACGACGGCCACGCGTACGCGCACCACTGCGTCTCCGCCAGCCGCGCATCGATGTTCAGGCCGACGGCGCCGCCGGTCGCCGCTTCGCCGGTCGGCGCGCCGGTGCCGACCGCGGGCAGGAACATCCGGAAGTGGTAGCCGGCACGCGCCACCGCCCCATTGGTCAACTGTCCGAACGCCGGCATCATCAACGGCACCACCGGCGCCGTGCCGACGTTCCCCGACTCGTCGATCCGTGGCGCCACGGAGCCAGCCATTTCGGCGAAGAACCCGTGTTCGCCGGCGCCATTGCGATTGGCATCGATTGCCGCCATCGTCCGGATCTGCGCCTGCGTGCTGACCAGCGACTTCAACGTCGCGATCGCCGCGGCTTCATTCGCCGAAGATCGCGAACGCAGCAGACTCGGCACGGCGATCGAAGCGATGATGGCGATGATCGCCACCACGATCAGCAGTTCGATCAGGGTGAAACCGTCGGCTCGGCGAAGCTGCATGGTCAGATCGTCTCTCGCTGGCGGCGGCCGCTCCCCCGCTCGGCCCACGCTATCGGCGATCCGCCCGATCGCACCGTAACCGCCGCTCCCGGGACGCCGAGCGGTCGATACCATGGTGGTTCCATGCACGCCGCTGCGCGCCTTCGTTCGCGGATGTTCGCTGCCTTGATCGCCTGCCACGCCGCGGGTCAGCAGCCGAAACCGACGATCCCGGCCATGCCGGGCATCGCCTGGCACCACGCCGACGTCGTGACGCCGTTCACCACGGCGCCTGCTTGCCGGAAGGACCTGGTGTTCTGCGGCGGCGAACGGCTGCTCGCGCTGGACATCCACAGTGGCAGGGTCGTCGCGCAGGCCAAGGTCGACGGCCCGTGGCAGGCACCCGTTCTCGGCGGTGGCCTGGTCTTCGCGCGGCATCAGGACGGCAGCGTGCACGCTTTCGCGCCAGCACTCGACCGGCGCCTGTGGCACGTCGCGCTCGCGCCGACGCCATATCCCGGCATCTGTTGCGGCGACATCTTCGTCGTCGCTGCCGGCCATGAGATCGTGGCGATCACCGGCGGCGCCGAACTGTGGCGCCAGGACCTCGGCGGCCCGGTGCTGATGACGCCGGCAACCGATGGCCATCGCATCTACGCCGGCACCATGACGGGCAAACTCGTCGCGCTCGCGGTCGGTGACGGCAAGCCCGTCTGGGAACGTGAGGTCGACGCGCCAGTCGGCGCCTCGTCACCGGTGGTCGATGGCGACACTGTGTTCGTGGCCGACCGCGGCGATGATGGCCGTCGCGGCATGCTGCACGCCGTTGCCGCCGATTCAGGTCAGCCACGGTGGCAGACCGGGTTTGGCGCGACGGGCTTCTCGACGCCGTTCCCGTCCGAGGACGGTGTCTGGGCGGGCTTTGGCACCTCGGTCGTCCGCTTCGATCGCCGGACCGGAGCCATGGCGCCCGGACGCATCCGGACCGGCCGCAATCCCTTCGGCCGTCCGGGCGTGGTCGGCGATGCCGTCGTGTTCGGCAATCTCGATGGTTCGTTCTACGTGCACGACCGGCAGACCCTGGCGCTGCGTTGGCGCTTCACGCCCGGCGACGGCGTGCAGGTCGGCGGTTGGGAACTGCAGAACGGCGTATTGCTGGTCGGCTCGACCAATGGCCTGTGGGCCCTGGTCGACACGCCCGAGGCGCCGCCGGCGCCCCCGGGTTTCGTGTTGCAACCGGGTGAGAACCGATGATTGCCGGCGTCTCCGCGGCATGGATCGTCGCCGTCGCTCCGCAGGATCCGGCCGTCGACTTCCGTCCGTGCGGCGGCATCGACGGCCTGGGCCGCGTGCTGCCCGACGCCGCGCAATGCCCATCGCCGCGACCCGATCGGCATGTGCTGCTGTTCTACTTCGTCTGGCATGGTGCCCACGGCCATGACGACCACCGGCAGCCGCCCCCAGGCGGCGGCGTCTGGCCCAAGGAAGCGCGCGACTACAAGAGTCCGTACGACCTCAGCGTGATCCTGGCCGACCGCAGCGCCGGCGCACCGCACTTCGGGCCGCCGCACGCGTTCCATTGGTGGGCACAGCCGCACCTGGGCTACTACCTTGCCGACGACACCGCGGTCTTGCGCCGCCACGCGCTGTGGCTGGCGAACGCCGGTGTCGATGCCATCGCCATCGACGTCACCAACGGGCTGACCTATGCAAGCAACTGCGCCCGCCTGTTGACCGTGTGGGACGAGCTGCGGCGAACGGGCGTCCGCGTGCCGCAAGTGACGTTCCTGGCGCATGCAGAAGCGCGCGCCGTCACCGATGCGCTGTGGCGCGAGGTCTACGGACCTCGGCACCACGAGGCCATGTGGTTCCGCTGGCGCGGCAAGCCGCTGCTGCTGGCGCCCGCCGACGAGGTCGATCCGGAGCATCGCGAGTTCTTCGCGCTGCGGCGCTCATGGGCCTGGAGTGCCGGCGCCTGGTTTGGCGATGGCAAGGACGCGTGGCCGTGGCTCGACCACCACCCGCAACGATTTGGCTGGCACGACGGCAAAGATCACCGCGAAGCGCTCGCCGTCGCGGTCGCGCAGCATCCGACCACCAACATCGGCCGCAGCTTCCATGCGGGTCGCCAGCCGGCGCCAGGCGACGAGCGCACGGCCGAGGGCCTGTGCTTCCAGGAGCAGTGGGATCACGCGCTCGCGGTCGATCCCGAACTGGTGTTCGTCACCGGCTGGAACGAATGGTCGGCGATGCGCTTCCTGTCGGACGGCCTGGCGCCAATGTGTGGCCGCACGCTGCCGCCCGGCGACAGCTACTTCGTCGATGCCTACTCGCCGGAGTTCAGTCGCGACCTCGAACCGATGCGCGGCGGCCACGAGGATGCGTACTACTGGCAGCTGGTCGCCAACATCCGGCGCTACAAGGGTGTGCCGCGACCGTCCGAGCCGTCGCCACCGCGCACCATCGCACTCGACGCCGACGCGTCCGTCTGGCGCGACGTCACCCCGAAGTTCGCCGATCATCCGGGCGATACGTTCGGCCGTGACCATCCCGGACAGGGCCGTGCCGGCCCGTATCGGCAGGATGCCGCGCCAAACGACCTGCTGCTGGCCCAGGTCGCCCACGATGCCACCGACGTGCTGTTCCGGATCGAGGCGACCGCGGCACTCGAACTGCCGCCAGCCCGCGACGACGCTCTGCGTCTCCTGATCGACACCGACGACGATCCGCGCACTGGCTGGTGCGGCTTCGACCTGCTCATCGGCGGCAACGGACATCGCGACGACACGACCACGGTTGCGCGCATCGGGCCCCTCTGGACCGACCGCGAAACCAGGGCCGAGGTCCACACCCACCGCGTTGGTCCGGCCATGGTCATTCGCCTGCCGCGCGCGCTGCTGGGCCAGGGCACCGGCCCACTCGTCTTCGCATTCCAGTGGACGGCGGCAGTCGGCGACGATGGCCATCGGATCGACTGGCTCGACCACGGCGACGCCGCCCCTGATGGCCGCTTCACGTTCCGCTATCGCGGCCAGTGACCGCCAACGTCACACGCGTGCCTGCAGCTGATGCTCAGCACGGGAAACCCACCACGCGGCGGGCTACGGGAAGAAGGACAACCCGATCGGAACGTGACGCGCGAAGGGGGACCTTTTTCCCAAGGGCCCGCCCGACTACGGGCCGCCGACGCGACCGGGTCCGCAACTTCCGTTCGATCTCCGCGAGTTCTTGCTGGTGATCGGCGTGCACGCCTTGGCGCAGACACCGCCGCAGGAACGGCAGCAGCGCCCGGGCACCGAGCTTCTGCAGCACGTCGACGCCAAAGCCCAGCAGAGACGCCCACGGATCGTTGCCCTCCCGCCAGGTCCGCGGGTCGGCGAGCGCAGTGAGCACGCGTCGGGTCAGGTCGGCGCGACCAGCGAGACGCAGCTTGCCACGCACCGCTTCCAGACCGCCGAGCACGGCCGCCATCGCATCCATCCGCACCGCCGGATCACCATCCGTCAGCGCGCGCGCCGCGATCGGCACGACGCCGACATCGGCCACATTGTAGAGCGCGTTCAGCACGCCCTTCGCGAAACCATGCCGACGAACGACCCGCGCCAGAGCCGCCACCGCAGGAGCGCCGCCGCGCGTCATGCCAAGACACTCGATCGCAAACAGCCGGCGCCGGCCACGCCCATGCAAGGCCACGTGCTCGAACCCAGCGACCAGAGCCTCGCCACCGCGAGTCGCCGCGGCGTAGGCGAAGTCGTGGGTGGAGAAGTGCCGCTGTTCGACCAGCAGCTCCAGGATCGGTACCGCCAGATCGGAACGGCGAGTCATCGTCATTGCCCACAACGCCGCATGCCGCACCCGGTCGTCGCGATGGCGCAACAGGCGGCGCAACTGTCGCCAATGGGCGTTCGCGTACGCCGCGATGACGGCCTCATCGACCGCCACTGGCGGCCGCCCGGCACTCGACTCGAACCACGAGAGCGTCGCACGCTGGGCGCGAGCGAGCCGCCCGCCGTTCGCGCCTTGCAACAACTGCAGGATCGCTGCGGCCGCCACCGACGACTCACGGCTCCGACCAGTCACAGCCACATCACCGAACACCAACGCGCAGCCGCATTGCCGACGACGTGGTGATTCCCGCGCCGTTGGCGGGTGGATCCAGGACCGCCGCCTGCTGCACGAGTTCGATGCCGACCAGCGCCGGCTGATCCGGCACGACCAGGTCATGTGTGGCCAGACCGTTGCTGGTCGCCAGGACCAGCGCAGCATCCTGCGCCCCGGAGAACTGGCTGCAGCCAGGCATGCCCAGAGGCCCAAGGTCCTGCGGCGGCGACAGCTCCGTCCCGGTGGCGACGATCACCGGCGCCAGCGGTGGCACCGAACGGACTTCGGTAGCCAGCGTGTCGGCAAGCCACGGCAATCGGTACGGCGCGACCCCGATGGCCGGCACACCGTTCGTCCCCGGACAGCCGGCGCCGAATACCGTCGCCACCGCGAGCACATCGGTCGCGAACTTCCAGGTGTCGCCGAGCAGCACGGTGGCACTCGACGACCGTTCACCTCCGAACACGATCGTGAGGCCACGGACTGGATCGTGCGCCATTGCGTGGCTGTGGCGGGGCGTCGGCGCGAGCAGGAACCGGGCCGACCATTCGGCGCCATCCCACTCCCAGACCAACGGATCGGTGACATCGCCACCGAACATCGAGACGCGCCGACGCGTCGTGTCCGTGACCATCGCGTGTGAGCCGCGCGCATACGGCGGATTGGCTGGCAGGAACCTCGTCCAGGCGGCGCCATCCCAATGCCAGGTCTCATCGAGAGCGATCGCGGTGGGCGTGATGCCACCGAACATCAACAAGCCGCCGCGGGTCGGATCGTAGGCCATGGCAGCCCCGTACCTCGACGTCGGCCCCGGCGTCGGCAGGCGCTGCCCCCACGCGCTACCATCCCATTCCCACAGGTCACCCAGATGCTGACTGCCAATGCCGCCGAACACGGCTGTGCGCCGACTACCGACGTCGTATGCCATCGCAAAGCTGTGCCGCGGCGGCGGTGCGCCATTGGGGAAGCGCTGCAGCCAGGCACCACCGTTCCACTCCCAGGTCTCGTTCAGGACTGTCTGCCCGACGCCGCCGAACAGGACCGCGACGCCGCGTGCTTCATCGAAGGCCATTCCATGTCGCATGCGCGGAGGGGGCACGGCGACCGTCTGTCGCGACCACGCGGATCCGTCGAACGACCACGTCTCGTTCAACAAGGCGCTCCCGGACCCGCCGAACGCCAGACCGAAGCCACGGACCGTGTCGAAGACCATGGTGAGGCCGCTGCGGTGGGACGGGCTGGCCGCGGGATAGAGGCGTGTCCAATGCGCCTGCGCCGGCAGCACTGAGAGCAGGAGAAACAAGCAGCCTGGTGTCCGGATCATGGGCATTCCCTCGCCACGGATCGTAGACGAGTGCGCATCGACTGTCGACCGGCCGAAAGCGCCGAACGGCAACCGCGCGCCACAGCGCCCGGCCTGCTACCGTCTCCACTGCCCCCGCCCTTCGTCGATGACCCGAGAACGGCCACAGCCCTCCCGCCGCGACCTGTTGCGCACCGCCGCCAATGGCTTCGCGCTGCTGCCGCTGACCCACCTGCTCGGCGATCACGACCGCCGGCTGCCGCACCACACGCCGCGCGCCAGGCACGTGATCTTCCTGTACATGGACGGCGGCCCGAGCTCGGTCGACACGTTCGACTACAAGCCGCTGCTGCAGCGCGACGACGGCAAGCCGTTCCCGATGAAGATGGAGCCGACGCAATTCAACGACAACGGCGCCACGCAGGGTTCGCCGTGGAAGTTCCGCCAGTACGGCGACAGCGGCCTGTGGATCTCCGACCTGTTCCCGCACCTCGCGCAGCACGCCGACCGCCTGTGCGTCGTGCGCTCCGTGGTCGCCGAGTTCAGCGAACACACCAACGCCAACTATTACCTGCACACCGGCCACGGCCTGCAGGGTCGGCCATCGATGGGCGCATGGATCGGCCATGGCCTCGGCACCGACAACCGCGACCTGCCGGCCTACGTCGTGTTGAACGGGGGCCTGATCCCGCCCGGCGGCATCGACTGCTTCCATTCCGGGTTCCTGCCGGCGCACGCGCAGGGCTCGGTGTTCCGGATGCACGGCGACGCGGTCACCAACGTCGCCCGGCGCGAGCCGACCGCCGATCAGCAGGCCCGCAAGCTCGACCTGCTGCGCCGACTCGACCGCGGCACGCTCGAACGCGCGGGTGGCGACGATGGCATCGCCGCGGCGATCGAGAACCACGAACTGGCGTTCCGGATGCAGGCCGCAGTGCCCGAACTGCTCGAGCTGTCCGGCGAGAGCCCGGCGCTGCAACAGCGCTATGGCATGCAGGCCGACTACGAACAGACCCGAACGTTCGGCCGGCAGTGCCTGTTGGCGCGCCGCCTGATCGAGCGCGGCGTCCGCTTCGTGCAGCTCACCTGCCCCAGCACCGGCCACGATCGCTGGGATCAGCACAGCAACCTGAAGGGTGGCCTCGCCGACAACTGCCGGATGGTCGATCAGCCGATCGCCGCGCTGCTCGGCGACCTCGCGGCGCGCGGCCTGCTCGACGAGACGATCGTGCTGTGGGGCGGCGAGTTCGGCCGCACGCCGTTCGCGCAGGGTCGCGACGGTCGCGATCACAACCCGTTCGCGTTCACGATGTGGCTGGCGGGCGGTGGCTTCCGCGGCGGCCACGCCCACGGCCTGACCGACGACTACGGCTACAAGACCGTGCACGACAAGGTCACGGTGCACGACCTGCACGCGACGATCCTGCATCAGCTCGGCGTCGACCACGCGCTTCACCTACCGCTTCGGTGGCCGCGACCTGCGGCTGACCGACGTCTACGGCGAAGTGATCGGGCCGCTGCTGGCCTGAAGTCCGCGGACATTTCGCGTGCGGTGGCTCCCGGTCCGTCCTTCCGAGGGGAACGACGACCACGAACCCACCATGACCACGCTCCGCACCACCCTCCCCCTCCTGCTCGCCGCCACGACGCTGCACGCGCAGGGTCCCGACTTCCTCTACACCGCCAAGGTCCCCGAACTGGCCCGGTCCGGCAGCGCCGGCACCAACCTGCGGTTCCTGAACCCGAACGAGATCATCGCGCTCGAGTTCACCACGATGTCCTGCAACGTGCTGTCCGCCGAAAAATGGGCGCCGCGCACGTCGTCCAACACGATGGCCGGCGACGAGAACGGCGACACGTTCTACTGGAACCCCGCGATCTTCGGCGAGATCGATGGCCTGGTGACCTCGATCGGCAGCACGCCGACCGGCATCACCAACCAGCGCAACGTGTTCTGGTCGCCATCGGCAGCGATGGGCACGGTGGTCTCCGGCGGCGCCGGGCTGCGGCCGGGTGACGTCGGCCGGATCGTCCGGAACACCACCGGCGACGGCAAGATCCAGTACTTCATCCGCGCCGAACAGATCCAGCAGTCGCTCGGTCTGCCGATCACGCCGATCGTCGTCGACGTCGACGCGATCGCGTTCTCGCCGAACCTCGGTGTGTTCTTCTCGCTGGATGGCAACCACGCGGTCGCCGCGGCCTGCGGCGTCACCGCGATCCAGGACGGTGACGTGCTGGTGATCCCGCCGTCGTCGTTGACCTACACGCCGGACATGCGGATCGGCGCCGTCGCGCCGGGAAGCGCGCACGTGCTGTTCAACGAAGCGCAGATGAACACGTTCACGGCCAACGCCGCGGTCGCCGACCGGTTCGGCGCCTGCGTCACTTCGATCGTCGACACCGAAGCGCTCGAGATCGACCCGCTGGGCCCGCAGTTCGTCATCCCGGGCTGCACCGGCACCGTGCTGGTGGTCCCGACGCTCTTGTTCACCGGCGAGACACTCACCGGCGGCTCGATCCTGACGACGGCCGGCGGTGGCCAGATCCATGTCGCGCCGTGCGGTCCCCTGGGCACGCCGTGCGGCGCTGGTCCGACGCTCGGCCTGCAGGTCGGTCTGCGGCCACCGACCGCGGCGATGGGCGTGCCGAGCTACGTCAACGCGCTGACCTACACGCGGCACTGCCGGTTCGTCACCGAGGCGCGCAATCACGTGATCACGTCGCCGGCCCCGGCGGTGCTCGACATCGCCTGCCCGGCGCCGATGTCGTGGATGTTCTTCAACTTCGCGCCGACGGGAGTGGGTGCGGTGGCGCCGTCGCTGCCGTTCGCCTGGGGCTTCCTGTGCTTCCCGGACTACTACGTCAACACCTTCATGGCGAACGTGCCGACGCCGGGAGGCTTTGGGACCTACACGAGCCCGGTGATCCCGTGGCCGTGCAAGACGCTGTGGCAGGCGGTGACGATCACGTCGGCCGGGACGATCGAGATCAGCACGCCGACGACGGTCGATGTGAACTGAACGATCGCCGGGACTGACGACGACGGGCCGCGGCTCCGCGAGGAGGCGCGGCCCGTCGGTGTTTCCGGTCCGGACCGGCGTCATCGACATCGATGTCGCCCTCGATATCGCACCAGCCTCGGACCTGAACCTGTTCTCCGCCCCTGCAAGACGACCATTCGCAGCGCCGTGCGCTCGAGAACGAAGGCCCGCGCATGACGCGCGACGCGCGCCGACCTCACCGCCGGAACAACAACCGCCGCCGCGCCAGCTGCCGCCGCAACCGCCGCCCGAGCCGTTCCCACGCCGCCCGCCGCCCCTCCGGATCCAACCCGAGCGCGCGCAGGAACCGCAGCAGATCCACCCGCGCCGGCGCCGCCGCCAGCTTCCCGGCATGCCGACGCAGGTACCGCGCCATCCGCACCAGCATCCCATCCCGATCACGCTCCGACACCGGCGCCTTCACCACCGCCCGATCCAGATCCACCAGCACCGCCCGCACCTTGTCGCCATGTCGCGCACACAACACGTTGTCGGCATGCAGATCCGGGTGCCGCAGCCCGGCCGAGAACGCCAACCGGATCAACGTTCCCGCCGCTTCGATCGAGAACCGCCGCAACTCCGGAAACGCGGCGACGAAGGCAGGCAAGGGCAACGCCTCGACCTCGCGTTCGGTCAACAGCCGCAGCCGCCAGAATGCCCTTTGCTTTCTCGCCACTGCCGCCAACGGCGTCACCACCGGCACCCCTTCGCGCCGCAGCAGAAGCAGCACCTCCAGTTCGCGTCGCACGCGCGCCGGCCCCGGATACCGATCGCCGAGCAACCGCCCGAACGCACCACCGCGCACGAACGGCCGCACCACGGCGATGAGCCGATCGCGCAGCGGCAGCACGCCAACCCCGCCGCGGCCCTTCGCGCCAGCCAGCGGCTGCAGCGGCGCCCAGAACGCCGGCAGCCCGAGTTCGGCCAGATCAGCACGAACCCAAGCGATCGCACGCGGCGCGCGCAGTTCGACGTAGCCTTCAGGCAACGACACCCCGGCACTCTACCGGCTCGCATCCCCCGCACGACCCGCTAACCTGCGCCGCACATGTCCGTAGCCGCGTCCACCGCAGGGACCGAACCGGCCGGCGGCCGGTTGCTGCCGCGCGGCGGTCGCGTGCTGGTGATCCGGATGTCGGCGCTCGGCGACGTGCTGTTCGCGCTCGAGACCGTCGCGGCGCTGGCCCGCGAACGGCCGGATGTGACGATCGACTTCCTGGTCGAGGATCGCTTTGCGTCGCTGCTGCAGGATCAGCCGCAGATCGCCGAACTGATCGTCTATCCGCGCCGCCGCTGGCTCAGTGTTCCTGGCCATCTGCTGCGGCTGTGGCGCCGCCGCTATGACGTGGTCCTCGATCTGCACGGCATCCAGAAGAGCGCGCTGCACCTGCGCTTCCTGCGCGCACCGACGAAGCTCGGTTTCCTGCCGCCCGCGGGTCGCGAAGGCGCCCATCGCGCGGCGAACGTCCGGTTGACGGCACCGACACCGCTGCCGCATCGCGCCGATCTCGGTCATCTGGCGTTGCGCGAGCTCGGGCTGTCGGGCGTGCCGGCTCGCGCGGTGCTGGCCGCCATCGAACCGCCGCCGGCATTGCTGGCGGCGTGGCCGCGACCGCGCATTCTGCTGCATCCGGGAACGTCCAGCTTCGCGGCATTCAAACGCTGGCCGGCGGCGTCGTTCGCAGCACTGGCACAGCGACTGAAGAGTGATGGCGTCGGTGTCGCCGTCAGCTTCGGCCCCGGCGAAGAACAACTGGCGGCTCAATTGGAGGCGGCGGCGCCGGGCCTTCTGCGCGTCGATGGCAGGTCGCTTGGCCTGCGCGGCCTGGCCGGCGTCTGCCGGCATGCCGACGTCGTCGTCGCCGCCGACACCGGTCCGTTGCACATCGCCGCCGCGATGGGCACCCGTTGCGTCGCACTGTTCGGCCCCAAGGACCACACGCGCTACGGCCCGCGCGAGCACGATGGCATCCGGCACGAAGTGCTGTTCGCCGACGTTCCTTGTCGGCCATGCACCCGGCGGTCGTGCGTCAGCCCGCAGTGCGTGCTGCGTCTGCAGGTCGACGACGTCGCCGCCGCCGTTCACCGGCAGTTGGAGGCCGCGCGATGACGCCGATCAAGACCACGGTGATCCGTCACTATCGCGAGCGGATCGCCAAGTGCTCGTTGCGCTTCCTGCACGAACGCCCGGAGATGACGTTCCTGCGCTGCCGCCCCGGCTTCACGTTCGATGCCACCGGCTTCACGGTGCTCGCGGTCGAGGCGCCGCCACTGTCGCTCGCCGACGCCGGCCGGCCGTTCCTGCTGCTCGACAGCACCTGGCGATGGTTGCCGCAACTGCAGGCATGTCTCTGCGGTGTCTGGGTCCCGCGCTCGATCCCCGGCAACGTCAAGACCGCGTATCCGCGCAGCAGCAAGGTGTTCGATGACCCACCGGCGGGGCTGGCCTCGATCGAAGCACTGTATCTGGCCCGCAGGCTGCTCGGTGACGACGATCCTTCGCTGCTCGACGGCTATCACTGGAAGGAGCCGTTCCTGACCTCGCTCGGGTAGGTCGCCGACACCCGAACTCGCCTGATTGCGGTGCCTGCACTGTGCGCCTACACTGCCTGCATGCAGCGGCGGCAGCCGCGCGCGAGCGAACGAACGGACGCTTCAGCGCTTCCTGAGCAAGCCCGGCGTCGACATCTTGCTTGCCACCGAGGCCACGACCCATCATTTCGCCGGTCTGCACGCCCAACTGCGAGCTCAGGGCACCCCGATTCCCACGAATGACCTGTGGATCGCCGCGCTCGTCGTCGAACAC
Organism: Planctomycetota bacterium; assembly: GCA_016713175.1. Taxonomy (GTDB): domain Bacteria; phylum Planctomycetota; class UBA1135; order UBA1135; family UBA2386; genus JADJPQ01. The sequence goes on along the minus strand of JADJPQ010000008.1, from coordinate 348,846 downwards.
GGCCTCGTGCTCTGCTCGCGCGACCGACACTTCGCGGCCATCCCGCAACTGAACCGCCTCGAGTGACGCCGCGAGTCACTTCCCGGCCAGCCGCGGACTGACTTCCCGCCCCCACCCCGCGATCTCGTCCCGGATCCGTTCGAACAGGATGTCGTCGAGATTGTTGCTCTTGGTCACCCCCGCCACACCGTGCGCCGCCCCGGACGCGGTGACATCGCCGCCGTATTCGATGAACACGAACTGCCCGCGCGTGAACTGCGCGATCTGCCGGAACACGATGCTGCCGCCGTCATCGATCCCGCTGGCCGCCACCGCGTGCACCTTGATGCCGCGCGAGACCGCCGCCCGCAGCGTCACGTCGTACTGCACATCGTCGGTGTAGTCGAGATGCGGCGGCGCATCCGCCACCAGGAACACCAGCTTCGCCGCGCCATCGCGCCAGCCCATGCCGTCGACCGCGACCGCCAGCCCCTGGTTCAGCGACTCAGGACCATCGCCGCCGCCATCCGCATTCACCGCCCGCAACGCCGTGTCGAGCGCCGCGATGTCGTTGGTGAACGGGTGCTGCGCGGTGACATAGGCATCGCCGACGTCGCGATACAGCACCGCGCCGCAGCGCAGGTCGAACTCGCGGCCGAGCCCGCGCAGCTTCTCGGTCACCGACAGCAGCGTCGCCTTGATCCGATCGATCTCGTCCTGCATCGAGCCGGTCGTGTCGATCAGGAACACGACATCGGCGGTCACCGGCTGCGCCACGTTGGCGGCGGCGGGAAGGTGCACGACCGTGTCCCGATCGCCAAGCCACTGATGGCGCGTGACCTTGCCGCCGTGCAGCACTTCGACCAGATAGCTGCCGCCAGACGCCCCGTCGGCTGCCGCGACCTTGGGGTAGAACGGCATCCGGCCATCGCCATAGGTCGTGCCGCGCGCCGCGACCTTGTCACTGCGCGGGTCGACGATCTGCACGACGACGCCGGGTTGCGGCGCACCATCGGGACCGACGACCTGCACGAACGAACGGCCGCCGACATCCAGATCGCGCCACTGGTTGATCAGTTCGGGGCGCGCGCGGCTCTGGTCCAGGAACTCGACGAACGCGGCGAAGTCGGCATTGTCGTCGGTCGCACCCGCACGCATCGGCGAGGCCGCGACCGCGTTCTTGTCGTCGCCCGCCTTTTCGCGCGCTGGCGCGGCCGCCCAGTACCCTGCTGTCAGCGCCGGGTCCGCACCCGGCACTGCCGCCGAAGCCGGGGCACTGGCCACCGAAAGCGCTAACAGGCCCCGATCGGCGCTGTCGAGACGCAGACTGCCATCGAGACCGGCGGCACCGATCGTCACCGCCGCGCCGCTGCCCGCCACCCGCCACTCCCAGGCACCCTCGCGCCTCGAGGCCACCGCGCTGCCCTGCAGCCTCGTCGCGCGCTGCAAGATGTTCTCCCGTTCTCCCCGCGCGACCGGTTGATCCCCGAGATCGGTCGCCGTACCACACGCTGCCAGGAACCCGAACCACACCACCAGACGCGTCATTGTCATCGGGGGCGGCCCCGACGGGAACGATGGTCTGCAGTTCCTGCGCGGGGCAGAATCTCACGAAACCGGCGACCACGCGATGCGACCGACCCATGTCGTGCAGCGTTCGGCCAATCGCGGCATGATGCCCACATGTTGGCACCGCTCTTCCGGATTCCGCCGTTGCTGGTGCTGGTGCTGGCGGCGGCCACCGCCCAGACCCGCATCTCGCTGGCCAACGGCGGCGCGCCGCGTTCCCCGCTGCAGCAACGGATCATCGAGCTGGCGATGCCCGACAAACAAGTCGCGGCGATGGATGCGCTGTGGCGCGGCGGCCCGGCAGCGGTGCCCCTGCTCGCCGCCGAAGTCGAACGCGCCGGTGCGTCGGCGATGCTGGCGCTGGCGGTGCTCGAACGCCTCGGTGGCGAAGCCGTGCAGGCGGTGCCGGTGTTGAAGCGGGCGGCGGCCAACGCCAAGGGACCGACGCTGGCGCGCCTGCTCGCGGTGACCGCCAAGCTCGACGGCCCGCCATGCATCCTGGTGTCGCGCCACAACGACAACGAGATCGCGCAGCTCGACTTCGACGGCAAGGTCATCCGTTCGATCAAGTGCAACAACCCGTGGGGCGCCTGGCCGATGCCCGGCGACCACGTCGGCGCGGTCGATTTCGGCGGCGGCAAGATCGCCGAGTTCGATTGGGCCGGAACGGAGATCAAGAGCACCGTCGTGCACCCGTCGCTGACCGCGTGGCGGCAGCTCGACAACGGCGATCAACTCGCGACCGGCTGGCAGAAGAAGGGCACGTTGGCGCGGCTGGCACCCGACAACACGGTGGTCTGGGAAATCGAAGTGGCGCCGATCCGGATCGACCTGCACTGGCTCGAACGAACGTTCGCGATCACGCGCGAGAACCCGCGCATCGTCAGCCTCGACGCCGACGGCAAGGAACTGGCGACGGTGCCGCTGCCGTGCCTGTGCCACGGCTTCCGGATGCTGCCGACCGGCAACTTCCTGGTGTGCGATCCAAAGGGTCGCGTGCTCGAACTGGACCCGGACGGCAAGCAGGTGCGCGAAGTCAAGATCGATGGCAAGCCCAATGACGCCCTGCCGCTGCGCGATGGCCGGCTGCTGATCGCCACCGAGGCCAACACGGTGATGTTGGGCGCCGACGGCAAGGAACTGTGGCGCGCCGAGCTGGGCTACTGCGGGCCGATGTTCGTCCGGGTGCCACTCGATCGCTGAGCGCGCGGCCGGTCGCCCGACCCTGGCGGCGTTCCCGGGCCACGATCCTCGCGGGCGGCCCACGCCGCGCGCCCGTTGGTCGCGTAGCATGGCGCCAGAGGTTCTCATGCATCCACGCGTAGTCATCGTTGCCGGGCTGCTGGCCCAGGCTCTCGTTGCCCAGAACAACCCGTTCATCGTGTTCCCCCAGGATCCCGAGCGGCAGGCCATCACCTCGGCGTCATACGTCCGGCGGCCCGACTGGAACCTCGCCGCCGAGGGCTTCCAGGAAGTGGGCGCCGCGTTCCGCGGCGTCGGCGACGGCGGCAGCGGCTGTCAGGTGCTCGGCTTCTATCATTGGGCGGCGGACGAGAACATCACGACCGCCGAGATCTACGGCATCGTGTTGCGCAGCGGCCAGGGAACCGGCACCGGCCCCGACGTTGGCCCGACCGGTGAACTGCTGCGCGTCGGCAATCTGTCGACGCCAAGCGGCACCGGCGGCCCACGCGGCAGTTGGATCATGACGGATGGCTTCGCGACACCGGTCACCGTGCCTTGCGCCGGCGAGTGGTTCCAGGGCGTCGATGTGCTCGCCAATCCGCTGTGGCCGGCATCGGATGGCTATTCCCTGTGGGCCGCGGACATGCCAGGCATCTCGCCGGCGACGATCGGCGAGAACCCCCGCGCTGGTGTGCTGCCAGTGACCTGGCGGATCTCGGCGAGCGGAGTGGTCGCAGCGACGCAATGGACCTACATCCTCGGTGTACTCGTCAACCAGCCAATGCTGCACGTCGGCGGCGATGACTCCGTCAGCAACCGCCAGGGTGCGGGCGGCGGCGCCAACATCGGCATGGGCGGCATGTTCCCCGATGTCTCGGGCAACCCACGGAGCGATGGCATCGTCCTGCGCGTGCACGACGGCGCGAACGCCACCGGCCTCGCGTTCTTCCTGGGCTCGACCGGATACGGCCCGATCGCGTTCCCGGTGCCCGGACTCGCCGGCAGCGTCTACGTCGATCCATCGTTTGCGGCGACGCTCGGCTTCGTCGGGTTGACTGGCGGCGCCGGCGAATTGTCCGTGGCCACACCGGGCTCGATCAGCCCGGCTCTGGTCGGCTCGTCGTTCGCCTTCCAGGCGCTCGTGGTCGATCCCGCGACTCTGGGCGGCCGCTTCACGAACGGACAATCGACTTCGTTGTGAAGCGCGGGCCGATCGCACTCGGGTTGGTCGCCACTGGCGCAGCATGGTTGCTGCTGGCGCAGCACGATGGGGCGGACACCAGGCCGACCCCCGCCTCGACCAGCCTTGCGCCCGAGGCCCCGGTGCCTCCGGTTGTCACCGCAACCGCATTGGCCCCGAACCCGGCATCAGGCCCGGCAGCCGACCAGCTCGTGCTGCCGGACGGCACGTCCGTACCGGCGCTGAATGACGCGCGTGGCGTGCCGCCGCTGCAGCAGTTCTGGGGCCAGCGGCCGTGGTCACCGATCGTCCGCGTCGAGCGCAGTGATCTCGGCATCGATTGGTATGTGCACGCCGACGGCACCCGTTCGACGACCGAAATGAAGTGGCGCGAAGATCTCGGTCGACTGGACGCGATGACGCGCGTCGCGCAACCGGTCGACCGGGCGTCGACACCAGCGCGGCCGACGGATCGCTGAAGCCGGGTGCCGGTTTTCTCGTGATTTCGTGTTCCCGGGGGGCCTTTCGTTGCCACAGGGGAGTACGGCGCGATCGGGCGCCGCAGCAACCTCGAGGAACCAAGGGTGTTACCATGTCGATCATGCCGGGCCCGCGCATCACTGCCGAACAACTGCTGCTGCGACCGAGCGATGCCGGCCGCTGCGAACTCGTGCATGGGGAAGTCCGCGCCATGAGCCCCGCCGGACCACGTCATGGCTTCGTGACCATGCTGTTCGGTGCCCGGCTGCTCACGCACGCACTCGAACGAGGACTCGGCCAGGTCTATGCCGCCGACACCGGGTTCGTCATCGAACGGAATCCCGACACGGTTCTGGCACCGGACGCAGCGTTCGTGCGCAGGGAACGCACACCAGGGAAGGACCACCGCGGATTCTTCGAGGGCCCGCCGGACCTGTGCGTCGAAGTGCGTTCGCCGACCGACTCGCGTCCCGCCATGCAGCGCAAGGCGCGAGCCTGGCTGCAGGCCGGCTGCCAGGTCGTCGTCAACGTCGATCCCGAGTCGCAGACCGTCGAGATCTGGCGGGTGGATGCCGAGCCACAGACCCTCCGTGGCGACGATGTCTTCGCCGCCGATGACGTGATCCCCGGCTTCCGCTTGCGCATCGCCGACCTGTTCGTCGACTGACCGGATTGCGGGCCGGAATTCCGGATCCGCGTGTTCCCGGGGAGCCTTTCGTTGCCACAGGGGAGTACGGCGCGATCGGGCGCTGCAGCAACCTCGAGGAACCAAGGGTGTTACCATGTCGATCATGCCGGGCCCGCGCATCACTGCCGAACAACTGCTGCTGCGACCGAGCGATGCCGGCCGCTGCGAACTCGTGGGTGGGGAGATCCGCCCCGTGAGCCCCGCCGGCGAAAACCACGGCTTCGTGGCAATGAACTTCGGCACGCCCCTGCACGAGCACGTACGGCAGCTGCGCCTGGGGCGGGTCTATGCGGCCGACACCGGCTTCCTGCTGGCGCGGAATCCGGACACGGTGCTGGCCCCGGATGTGGCGTTCGTTCGCCGCGCGCGCCTCGACCCCACCCGCAAGCCCGGGTATGTCCCTGGCCCGCCGGACCTGTGCGTCGAAGTGCGTTCGCCGACCGACTCACGTCCCGCCATGCAGCGCAAGGCGCGAGCCTGGCTGCAGGCCGGCTGCCAGGTCGTCGTCAACGTCGATCCCGAGTCGCAGACCATCGAGATCTGGCGGCCGGATGCCGAGCCACAGACCCTCCGTGGCGACGATGTCTTCGCCGCCGATGACGTGATCCCCGGCTTCCGCTTGCGCATCGCCGACCTGTTCGTCGAATGAACGGGTGAAGCGCGCCGACAAAGCCGCCCGCATCCAACAGATCCTCGACGCGACGATCGGCGACCCGCCGGTGCCGCTCGCCCACAAGGATCCCTACACGCTGCTGCTCGCGGTGCTGCTGTCGGCGCAGTGCACCGACGAACGCGTCAACAAGGTGACGCCGGAACTGTTCGCGTTGGCCGACACGCCACAGGCGATGATGCAGCAACCAGTCGCAACCGTTCGTGCGATCATCCGCCCGTGCGGTCTGTCACCGCAGAAATCCCGCGCCATCGTCGCGCTGAGCCGGATCCTGGTGGACGAGCACAGCGGCCGGGTTCCCGCCGACCTCGCGGCGCTGGAGCGACTGCCCGGCGTCGGTCACAAGACCGCCAGCGTGGTCGTGATGCATGCGTTCGGCATGCCGGCGTTCCCGGTCGACACCCACATCCACCGCTGTGCCGCGCGCTGGGGCCTGTCGAACGGCAAGAACGTCGTGCAGACCGAACGCGACCTGAAGCAGCTGTTCCCCGAAGCGGCCTGGGGCCGATTGCATCTGCAGATCATCTGGTTCGGCCGCCGCCATTGCCCCGCGCGCGGCCACGTGCCGGGGCACTGTCCGATCTGCTCGTGGGCGCGCCGGGGAACACGAGCTTCCTGACCTCGTCGAACCGCTCGGCAAAGTGGAACTCGATGCCGGCGACCAATTCGGGCCGCAGTTCGTCGACCTCGGCACGATTTCCTGCCGGCAACAGCACGCGCCGCAGACCGAACGCCTTGGCCGCCAGTACTTTTTCACGCACCCCGCCGATCGGCAGCACTTCGCCAACTGCGGTCAGTTCGCCCGTCATCGCCAGATCGGCCGGCGCCCGCTGACCGGTCAGGCAACCGAGGAACGCACAGCCGATCGCGATACCCGCCGACGGACCGTCCTTCGGAATCGCACCCGCAGGGAAATGCAGGTGCAGATCGGTCTCGGCCAGGGTCTTCAGGTCGATGCCATAGGCACCGGCGCGGCTCTTCAGGAACGCCAACGCCATCCGCGCCGACTCGCTCATCACGTCGCCAAGGCTGCCGGTCAGCTGCAGACCGCCCTTGCCAGGCGACGACACCGCCTCGACGTGCAGCACATCGCCACCGACCGGCGTCCACGCCAAACCCATGATCACGCCGGGCAATTGGCGGCGCCGCCGTTCGTCGGCCTTGTACTTCGGCCGCCCGAGCATCTGGTTCATCTCGGCACGACTCAGCCGCCCCGGGCCCTTGCCGCCCTGTCCGACGTCCAGCGCGGCCTTGCGACACAGGCGCTGGATCACCTTGTCGAGCCCGCGAACGCCGGCTTCGCGCGTGTGGGCGGAAATCAGCTGCGGCCACAGCGCCTGGGGCACCGACAACTGCGCTCCGGTCAGGCCATGCCGTTCGATCTGCTTGGGCAACAGGTGCCGGCGCGCGATCTCGGCCTTCTCCTCGAGCAGGTAGCCCGGGATCTCGATGATCTCCATCCTATCGCGCAGCGGCTCGGGGATCTGCGGCAGCACATTGGCAGTAGCCAGGAACATCACCCGCGACAGGTCGAACGGCACGTCGAGGTAGTGGTCCAGGAACGCGTGGTTCTGCTCCGGATCGAGCACTTCCAGCAACGCACTGGCGGGGTCGCCGCGGAAGTCGTTGCCGAGCTTGTCGATCTCGTCGAGCAGCAGGACAGGGTTGGCCGAGCCGCACGCCTTCAGCCCCTGCAGAATGCGACCCGGCAGCGCGCCGATGTAGGTACGGCGGTGCCCTTTGATCTCGGCCTCGTCGCGCATGCCGCCCAGCGAAAAGCGCCAGAACTTGCGGCCCATCGCCCGGGCGATGCTGCGGCCAAGGCTGGTCTTGCCGACGCCCGGCGGCCCGGAAAAGCACAGGATCGAACCCTGATGCCCGGGCTTCAGCTTGCGCACCGCCAGGAACTCGCGGATCCGCTGCTTGACCTCGTCGAGACCATAATGGTCCTCGTCCAACACCCGGCCCGCGCGCGTCAGATCGGCGTCATCGACCGTGGTCACGCTCCAAGGCAACGCCACCAGCCAGTCGAGGTAGTTGCGGATCACGCCGTACTCGCCGGACTCGACCGGCGTGGTCTGCAGCCGCGCCAGTTCTTCGCGCGCGCGCCGCGCGGCCGCCTCGGGCATCTTCGCGGCTTCGACCGCGGCCTCGAGCCGCTGCAGTTCGAGCAACCGCGGGTCCTTCTCTTCGCCGAGTTCGCGCCGGATCAGCTTCAGCTGTTCGCGCAGGAAGTAGTCCTTCTGCGCCTTTTCGGCCTTGTCGCGGATCTCCTGCTGGATCTGTTTGTCGAGCGCCGCGACGTCGACCGCCGACATCACCAGCTGCAACGCCAGTTCGAGACGTTGCTCGACATCGGCGGTGGCCAGGAGCCGCTGCCGATCCTCGAGCCGGCGAACGACGCCGGCGGCGAAATCGGCGAGTTGCGAAGGGTTGTCGAGATTCAGTACCGTGGTCGCGAACGCCGCGTCGACGCCATCCTGCATGTCGACCAGCTTCTGCAGGGCCTGCTGCAGCAGCCGGAACAGTGAATCGGCCCGCGGGCCCTGCGCCGGGATCTCGACCAGTTCCTTGACGCGCGCGACCAGATGCGGCTTCTGCCGGACCATCTTGACCAGCCGCGCCCGCCGCAGGCCCTGCGTCATCACCGACGCCGAACCGTCGGGCAGCCGCAGCAGCTTCAGGATCCGCGCCACCACACCGACTTCGTGCACTTCCGGATCGGCCGGACCGTCGTGGTCGCCGTTCTTCTGCGCCACCAGGAACAGATGCCCATTGTGGGCCTCGGCCTTGGCGGCGATCTCGCGCGCGCCCTCGGACTCGAGCAACAGCGGCATCATCAGCTGCGGGAACGGCACGGCACGGCGCAACGGAAACACGAACAACGTGTCCGGCAGCGCCTGCTGCACGACCATGGCGCCGGTGGCATCGCCCTCGACGGTGATGCCCGGTGGCGGCGCGGGCTCGGGCTGCGGCGCACTCGGCTCGGCGTCGTCTTCGTTCCGCATGATGCAGGCCCTTGTAGGGCGTCGATCGCCCTTCGGAAAGGGTGCGGGCGGCCTGGTGTCAGGCGCGCGCCCAGCCGCGCGTCCGTTCGACCGCGCGCTGCCATTGCCGCCGGAGCAAGCCGACATCGAGGTCCGCCGCCGCAGCCACCACGTCCGGCCTGCCCGGCAACCGCGGCAACCGGGCCGGCTCAGTCACCACCCCCGCCCCGAGCAACGCCATCGCGAACGCGCCGAACGCAGTCGCCTCGAGCAATGCCGGCCGCACCACCGGGATCCCGGCCAGCGCCGCCTGCAGTTCGAGCAACAACCGGTTGGCGGCGGCACCGCCGTCGACATGCAACTCGGCCAGCGCCGCGCCACGCGCCTGCTGCATCGCCGCCAGCACGTCGTCGACCTGCAGCGCCATCGCCTCGATGGTGGCACGGGCGATGTGGGCTCGCTGCGTGCCGCGCGTCAGCCCGAGCATCAGGCCGCGCGCATCCGCATCCCAGTGCGGCGTGCCGAGTCCGGCGAAGGCCGGCACGAACACGACGCCACCGCTGTCCCTGACCGACCGGGCCAGCGACTCGACCTCGGCCGAACTGGCAAGGATGCCGAGTCCATCGCGCAACCACTGCACGGCCGCACCGCAGATCGGCACACTGCCCTCCAGCGCGTGGGTCGTGGTGTCGCCGAGTCGCCAGGCCACCGTTCCCAGCAAACCATGCTGTGGCGCTGGCGGTGACGTTCCGGCATTGGCGAGCAGGAACGCGCCGGTGCCGTAGGTGCACTTGGCCGCACCCGGGACCAGACAACCGTGCCCGAACAGCGCCGCCTGCTGGTCGCCAAGGACTCCGCGGATCGGCCAGCCATGCTCGGCTGTCGCCCCGAAGTCATCGGCCGAACAACGCAGCGCCGGCAAGCACGCGCGCGGCACCGCGAACCGTTCACACAGTTCGTCGCTCCAGTCGCCGCGATGCCGGTCGAACAGGCTGGTTCGCGACGCGTTGCTCGGCTCGGTGGCGAACACCCGGCCACCGGTCAGCGTGAACACCAGCCACGAGTCGATCGTGCCGGCGACGACTTCGCCGCGTTCGGCGGCGGCGCGGGCACCCGGCACGTGATCGAGCAGCCACGCGATCTTGGCCGCCGAGAAGTACGGATCGAGCGGCAGGCCGGTCAATTCGGCGATGCGCGGCCCGTCGCCGCGTTGCCGCAGCCGATCCAGGGTTGCCGCGGTCCGGCGATCCTGCCAGACGATGGCGCGATGCAGCGGACGGCCGGTCGCCCGTTCCCACAACAACACGGTCTCGCGCTGGTTGGTGATGCCGACAGCGCGCACGGGGCCACCGCCCGCTCCCTGCCAGGCGTCGACCAGCGCGCGCCGCTGCGTCGCGGCGATCTCGAGCGGGTCATGCTCGACCAGACCCGGCGCCGGAAAGTGCTGCGCGAACGGGAACGCAGCGGTTGCCAGCACCTGACCGTCGGCGGCGAATGCGATCGCACGACTGCTGGTCGTGCCCTGGTCGAGCGCCAAGAACATGCCGGCGTTCTACCCGCGGCGCTCGCGCTGCGCGTTCGGGAAACCAGCCACCAGCAAATGACGCGGGGAGCATGGCCACACCTGTCCTGGTGTCGCCATGCCCCCCGCCGAAGAAGGTCCGGATGCGCAGCACCCGCGCAACGCACGCGGGTTCGGGAATCGAGCCAGCCCCTGCCTGCCCCAATCTGTCGGGACCGGAACGACGCCTCGCTTGCTGCGCATCCGAGATAAGGTCCGGATGCATGGCCTGGCGCAACGCACGCCAGTGGTGCCGGGTGCTGCCCCTGCCTGCCCCAATCTGTCGGGACAGCACACGGCATTCCGTGCCATGCATCCGTGTGTCGCCCGGATCGGAGACCCGGTCGACACGAATGCGGTTCAGTGATTGGAAAGATCGTCGGATCAGCGCGAACTCGAAACCCGTAACCGGGCCACGAAGCCATCGCCGTCCTTCTGCAGATCTACATAGCCCAGATGACGCGCCGGGATACCGGACCAATCCTGCGGATTGCCGCCGAACGCGGCCGCGAACACCGGCGTCAGATCGAGATCGAACAAGCCGGCGACCTTGCCGTCGCCCACGGCCTGCAGCGTGGTGCCGAGAACCGCATCACGCCGGTTCTTGCGATTGCCCTGCCGGGCCTCTTCGTGCACCTGCGCGATCGCCGCAGGGTCGTAGGCAAACAGCAGGACGTCATCCAGCACCGACAGGTAGAGATCGGCATGCGGCTCCGGCCGCCCGGCGCCAGGGCCACCGGGTGGCGGGCCATCCGGTACACCGCCGGGCGGCGGACCATGCGGGCGATCGCCTGGCGGATGCGCGTGCCCGTGCAGTTGCAGCCGCAGCACCTTGGGATCGCGTCGGTCCCGCGTCGGCATCACGGAACCGACGCGTCGCACTTCGGTGCTGCGGACCAGGTCGTCGAACAGCTCGCGGGCAGCGGCGCGACTGCGGGCCCGCAGCGAATAGGCCGCGCGCAACCGCGACGGCCCGCCGCCCGCCGGCGCGAACATGACCTGCATCGCGCCGATCTGGCCAAGGCGGCCGAGCACTTGTCGGCGGAAGTCGAGCCCGAAGTCATCGAGCACGTCCTGGATCAGTTCGCGGAAGCGCACGCCGGTGTCGCCGGCCGCGCGTTCGGGATCCATCGCCAGCACCAGGCCGCCGAGACCGCCCGCTGGCAAGGAGTCGCTGAGTGCGCGCGCCGGCACCGACTGCACTGCGGAGAACCAGCCGTCGATTGCCGCCGAACGTGGGAACGACAGCAGCATCGTGCCGGTCAGGCCCGCCTCGCCCGGGGACAACGCCGCCATCATCGCCGAAGCGGCACCGAGACCCGACCACTCGAGCAGATCGCCACCAAGGCCATCGGCGAGCGCGCCGAGACGATTGCCGAGCCGAGGCCAGTCGCCGAACAACAGCAAGGAACCGGGCGGCGCCGCCAGCCGTTCGCGCAGCGACTGGAACCTGCCGTCGCCGGCCAGCACCCGCCGGCTGGCGCTGGTCGTCATCGGCAACAGCAACTCGTCCATCGCGACGATCGAATTGGTCACCACCAGGTCGTTGTCGACCAGGGTGACTTCCACCTGACCCGCCGGCTGACTCGGGACGCGGGCGGCGAGGGCCCAGGTCTCCGTGCCCCCGACGCGGCGATGCGGCCGCGCTCGCGCGACGTCAGCAAGCACGCCATGCATCCGCGTTGCCTCCGCGGTCGACAGGCGGGCGCGGAACGCGAGCAACGGCACCTGCACCCGCACGTCACCGTGCTGGACCGGCATGAACCCGGTGACCGCGAGCTCGAGTTCACCCGCCGTTTTCGCGATGAGATCTTTCAACAGGGCCAACGTACCGGTCGCCGAGTCTGGCGCCGGCCGCACGTCACCGCCCGATGCGAACCCCAGCAGACGGTCGAGCGCCGGGTCGGCCAGCATCCGACGGACGCTGCCAATGTGCTCCGGGGCGGACGGCGTGCGCGCCGGAACCGCATCGAGGGCCAGGTAGACGAGTGGTGAATCGATCCGATCGACCAGGCGTGGCCCCTGCGCTGCCACCGTGGCGGCGAGAGCAAGCACCAGGGCACAGGTCGGAGCGCGCATCGATACCGCCGCTCAGGCAACCGACGTACCAACGCGAGACGATTACTTAAATATCTACTGTACAATATCTTGCGGACACGTCGACCCCGGGGATGCCGAACCGGATCGGCGCATGTGTGCAGGATTTGCACATAACCCGAGCGTCCTGTCGACCCGCCGCCGCCACCAGAATCGCGGTCGTCGACCCGGAACCCTGCCACCAACTGGCACAGCAGCGCCGAGTTGCTGGCGGTCTCATGCGCCGCGCAACCGAGATCCACGGCGCCCTGCCGGTTGGCGCCGATCGCCGCTTCGACATCGCGCACACGTCGCTGCATGGTCTGCGCGTCGTCAGGCAGCTCGCGAACGTCCAGGTCGATGATCGCGAGCTCCCGCTGCCCACCCTCGACCGCCGCCAGAACCCCATCCTGTTGCGCGCCGAAGTTCGGGCTCGGCCGTACCGTTCGCTGGCCGACGCCACGGCATCCGCCGGCATCTCCCGACGATCGACCATCACGCCCGCGGCGCTGAGCCCCGCTCGTCGTCGGTGCGCTCGCCGAGCCGCGCGTAGAGCGTCCGTCGCGCGATGCCCAGGAGCCGCGCCGCCTCGGCCTTGTTGCCGCCGGCCGCGACGAGCGCGCGTTCGATTGCCCATTGCTCGAGTGTCGCGAGATCGAACGTCGCCGGCTGTGCCGTGCCGGCCACCGTGGCATCGTTCGACAACAAGTCTGGGCGCAGCGGCCCATCGCCGGCCAACGCCTGCAGGCGCAGCATTTCGTTGCGCAGCTGCCGCAGGTTGCCCGGCCACGGCCGTGCCCGCAACGCGGCCGCCAGGTCGGCCGACACCAGCGGCGGTGCCTGGCCACGTTGCTGCGCCTGATCGGCAAGGAAATGCTCGGCCAGCAGCACGACATCGGCGCCGCGTTCGCGCAGCGGCGGCAGCGGCACGGTGACCACCGCCAGCCGGAAGTACAGATCGCGGCGGAACCGACCGGCGTCGACGACTGCCATCGGCTCGCGGTTGGTGGCGGCGACGATCCGGACATCCACCGGTCGTTCGCGATCGCTGCCGACGGCGCGCACGCGCTTGTCCTCGAGCACCCGCAGCAGCTTGGCCTGCACCTCGAGGTCCATCTCGGTGACTTCGTCGAGGAACAACACGCCACCGGCGGCTTGCTGCAGCAGCCCCGGCCGATCGCGGTCGGCGCCGGTGAACGCACCGCGCACGTGCCCGAACAACTCGCTCTCGAGCAATCCAGGCTGGATCGCGGCGACGTTGATCGCCACGAACGGGCCATGGCGGCGCGGTCCCTGCGCGTGCAGCGCTCGCGCCACGACTTCCTTGCCGGTGCCGCTCTCGCCGGTCAGCAACACCGGGAACTCGGCGTCGACGATGCGATCGAGCAGATGCAGCGCGCGCAGCAGCGCCGGCGACTCGCCGCGGATCGCGGTGAAGTCGTGGCGCAGTTGCTGCCGCGGCTGCGGCTGCAGGGCGACGAGTTCGTGCGCCTGCGCAGCGACGGTCCGCTGCAGCCGTTCGTTCTGCGCCGCCAGCTGTTCCTGCCAGGCGCGGTTCTGCGCCAACAGCTCGTGCAGATGCACGACGATCGCCGCCTGGTCGGCAAAGGCCTGCAGCCACGGCAGATCGGTCTCGGCGAACGCCCGCGCCTGGAACCGATGGTCGAGATACAGGCCGCCGAGGACGCGGTCGCCGACGCGCAACGGCACACACAGCACCGAACGCAGCTTCAAGTCGGCGATGCTCTGCGCCCCGCCGAGCGGGCCTTCCTGCGCATCCTCGCTGAACACCGGCTGGCCAGCGACCAGCGCTTGCCGCCAAACGGTCGACGACAGCTTGCGTTCGGGATGCGCGATCGGTTCGCGATCGAGACTGCGGGCGACCTCGACGGCACAGCCGTCGGCGTCGCGCGCCACCAGCAGGAAGCCGCGTTCGGCGCCGAACAGCTGCACGGCTTCGTCGACCAGCATCGTCAACAGCTGCTTCTTGCCTTCGGCCTTGGCGAGCTGGCGGTTGAGGCCGAGGATCGCCAGCAGCCGCGCCCGTTCCGGATCGCGCCCCTCGCCGCGCAGCCGCGCCAGGAAGTCGGCGAACCGCGCCATCAGCCGGCTTCCGGGCACGCGGCCTGCAAGGCCCGCAACAGCAGCGCTTCGGCGTGACGTTCGTGCGCCTGCAGGCCACCGGCTCGTTGGACGCAAGCGCGCAACTCCTGCGCGGCGGTCACCAGCGGCTTCCCAGGCAGGCAGGTCGCCGCGGCCGCGGCCACCGCCGTCGTCGCCGGACAGGCGCTGGCACGCCAGGCGAATGCGACGATCACTTCGTCCGCCACACGGACGTCGAGTTCCAGCCGGTCACCGCAGACCGGATGTTCGGCGCTGCCGGTGCGCACGTCATCGCCGATCAGTCGGCCGGCGCCGGGCGCGGCTGACAGCAAGGCGCGCAGTTGCGGCGACACCATGCGCGGGCCTCACGGACGCGAGGTCAGCGCCGACGGCACGGCCTGATCCGGCTGGCCGACACCGGGCGGCAACCGGTCCATCCAGCCGAGCTCGTCGACCAGCAGGTTGCAGCCGCCGCACAGCAACAGCAACCCGCAGCCCAGCACCCTGAATCGCCGTCGAGTGATCATGCCGGCTCCTGTTCGTCCTCCCAGAGCTGTTCCAGCCGCTGTCGACGCCGGATCAGCCGCACGCGTTCGCCATCGACGAGCACCTCGCCCGGTCGCGGCCGCGTGTTGTAGTTGGAGGCCATCGCAGAACCGTAGGCGCCGGCGCCGAACACCGCCAGCAGGTCACCGCGTTGCAGCGCTGGCAACGCCCGTTTGCGGGCCAGGAAGTCGCCGGTCTCGCAGACCGGTCCCACCACATCGACAATCTCGCTGGCGGCGTCGGTCGCCCGCACCGGCGCCATCGGATGTTCGGCCTGGTAGAGCGCCGGCCGCAACAGGTCGTTCATCGCCGCATCGACCAAGAGGAACGCCGTCGCACCACCGACCTTGCGTCCTGACACCGCGGTCACCAGCATGCCGGCATCACCGATCAGGTAGCGCCCCGGTTCGACGATCGGGCGCAGCCCGTGGGCGACGATCCTCGGCAGCAACTGCGCCGCCAAGGCGCCGACGTCCAGCGGTTCGCCCTGGCCGTAGGCGATGCCGAAGCCGCCACCGAGGTCGTACCACTGCACGCCCTCGCGACGCCGCGGATCCGCGGCCATGAACGCGGCGACCCGATCGAACGCCGCGAGCCAGGGCTCGATCGCGCGCAACTGGCTGCCGAGATGCACGTGGTAGCCGCGCAATTGCAGGTATGGGTCGCTGGTGATCCGCTCGACGACGGTGCCGGCGCGGGCCAGGTCGACGCCGAACTTGACGTCCTTTCGAGCGGTGGTCAGGTGCGCATGCGTGTTCGCATCGACATCCGGGTTCAACCGGAGTGCCACCGGCACCCGTACGCCGCGCGCACGACCGGCCGCCGCCAGCAGTTCGATCTCGTGCGGCGACTCGACGTTGAACAGCATGATTCCGGCGGCCAGCGCGGCCTCGATTTCCCAAGGTTCCTTGGCGACACCGGCGAACACTGCCTGGCCCGCGGAGATGCCGGCGGCCTGCAGGCGTGCGAGTTCGCCGCCGGACACCAGATCGAAACCGGCACCCAGCGCATCGAGATGGCGCAGCAGCGACAGGTTGGAGTTGGCCTTGACCGCGTAGCAGACGTGGGCGTCGGCGCCGAATGCCGAGCGGACCGTGGCGTAGCGATCGGTGATCGCGGCGGCGGAGTAGGCGTACAGCGGCGAACCAAAGCGCGCGACCAGCGCGGCGACGGCAACGTCCTCGCAGTACAGTTCGCCACCGCGGTAGTGGAACGACGGGTGGCCCGAGGCCGCGCAGGGTGAGCGGTCGGGAACGGACGGAACCGGCATCCCGGCAAGGTAGACGACCGCCGCTGGCCCGGCCACCGTGGCCGCCGGCTCGGCGGCGGCAATCGCCTGGCGTCGGGGCGGCTCAGACCGCCGCGACCGCCAGCCGTGACTTCAACCGGTCGAGCACGCGACCATGGATCTGGCAGATCCGCGACGCCGACAACCGCAGCCGCCGCGCCACTTCCTTGCCGCTCATGCCCTCGAGGTAGTGCATCTGCAACACCTTCCATTCGACCGGCTGCAGGGCCGAACGGATCTTGGCGAGCAGTTCCTGGCGCGACACGGCTTCGATCGGCGGTTCGCTGGTGGCATCGGCCAGGCCGTCCATGGCATCGGCCGTCGAGTCCTCGGCCATCGCCGGCAAGGTCGCTGGCTGCAGCGCCAGGCTCCGGGCCCAGGCCGTCTGCAGCTTGCGCACCGAAATGCCGAGTTCGCTGGCCAGTTCGCTGTCGGAGGGCTCCCGTGCCAAGACCAGCCGGAGGCGCCCGGTGGCGGCCTCGCGGTCGCGCTGCCGGCGGCGCCACAGTCGCGGCAGCCAGTCGAGGTGGCGGAGTTCATCGAGCATCGCGCCGCGCACCCGGATCCGCAGGAACGCCAGGAACTGATCGCAGCGTTGCGGATCGTACTTGTCGATCGCCTGCATCAGGCCCCACATCCCGGCATGCACCAGGTCCTGCGGATCGACGCTCTTCGGCACCCGCGCGGCCATCGCGCGCGCCATCGCCTCGACGACCGATCGATGGCGTTCGATCAAGGCGTTGCGCACCGCCACGGCTCGGGTCTTGCGATAGCGGCGCAACAGCTGTTCGGCAGTCGGCTCGCGCACCGCGTCACCGCGGCGTCCACCGACCGACCGTTCGCTCAGAGGCCGCGTCTCGTCGCTTGGCATGGTGATCCACCCTCCCGATCGCGCGTCACCGCGTTGGCATCGCTGACCTGATGCTCGCGTCAGCACTGCACGTCGCGTCGGCAACATGCTGCGTGACCACGTTCATCGCGACGAACACACGAACGAGATGGACGCACAGTAGCACAACGAGCGCGGCGCATGCAACGATCGATCGTCATCACTGTCATCACCGTCATCACGTCATCACCACCTCGTCGCCGGCGCGGGCGGGTCCGCGGGACCTCGGCGACAACGTCACGCGCGCAATTCACTCAGCATCGACCGCAGCGACGACGATGTGCAACTTCGCGAGCACCGCGCGCTCGGCGGCGCGCATGCGCGCGCGATCGCGGACCCGCAGATCATCGAAGCCGCAGCAGTGCAGCAGACCATGCACCACGTACAGCGCCACTTCATCGCGGCGCGCATGACCATGCGCCCGGGCCACGCGCGCCGCGGTCTGCACGCTGACGACGAGTTCGGCGGCATCGCCGTCTTCGGCGGGGAACGAGATCACGTCGGTCGGTGTCGGATCGGCAAGGAACTCGGCATGCACCCGCGCGATCTCGGCATCTTCGGTCAGCAGCAGCGACACCGGCAGACGCGGCCGACCGGCGAACGCCAGGGTTGCCCGGACCACCCGGCGCAAGAACGCCGCATCACTCCGTGGGCGCCCGCGATCGACGATCTGCACGGCCGGGAGCCGCACCTTCGGGCGCCGGCCACCCGCGCGCTGGCGCCGCGCAGCCATCAGTCGCGGGTCTGCCGCCCGGGCCGATCGCCGTCGTAGGCCGAGACGATGCGGCTGACGACCACGTGGCGGACGACATCCGTCGCATCCAGTCGCACGTGACCGATGCCCTCGACATTGCCGAGCCGCCGGCAGGCATCAGCCAGGCCCGAAGTGACGTTGCCGGGCAGATCGACCTGCGACGGATCGCCGGTCACCACCATCCGGGAACCTTCCCCGAGCCGGGTCAGGAACATCAGCATCTGCGGCACCGTGGTGTTCTGCGCCTCATCGAGGATCACGAACGCCCGGTTGAGGGTACGCCCGCGCATGTAGGCGAGCGGACAGACCTCGACGACGTCGCCTTCCAGCCACCGCGATCGCGTCCGCGAATCGAGCAGGTCCTGCAGCGCGTCGTACATCGGCCGCAGGTACGGATCGATCTTGGCCTGGAAGTCACCGGGCAGGAAGCCGAGCTTCTCGCCGGCCTCGACCGCCGGCCGCACCAGCACGATGCGCCGCACCAATCCGCGCTTCATCGCGTCGATCGCCTGGGCCACCGCCAGATAGGTCTTGCCGGTTCCGGCCGGCCCGACGGCGAACACGACGTCGTGCTGCTCCATGCACTCGAGGTAGCGCTGCTGGCCAGGGGTCCGGGCCTTGATCGCCACCGCGATCGAGCGCGCCGCCGCCACCCGGCCATCGTGCGCACCGTCGCCGGCCACGTCCTCCTCGCCGCCGACGCGCAGCCGCCGCGCGATGTCCTGCGTGGTGACGCGCTTGCCGGCACGCAGCGACTGCAACGACTCCTCGAGCACCTGCTGCACGACCAGCACGTGCACGGCGTCGCCCAGCAACCGCAGGCTGCCGTCGCGAACCAGCACGGCGACGCCATGCAGTTCGCGGATCAGCCGCGCGTTGCTGTCGAGGGGACCGAGCAGCGTGCGTGCCTCCTCGGTGGAATGGACCGCGATCTGGACGTCGGCGTCGCTCACGTGCTCACGATGCTATCGGCCGGGGCCGGTCAACCAGATGAGGAACAGGAACCATGCGCAAAACGAGAACAGCAGGCTGTCGATCAGGTCTAGCACCCCACCGTGCGCCGGCAACAGCGAAGACGAGTCCTTGGCACCGCAGCGCCGCTTCAGCAGCGACTCGATCAGGTCGCCGGTCTGGGTGGTGAAGTTCAGCACGACACCGACCAGCACCGCCGTCCCGAGCCCCATCGGCACCGCCGGCAGCAGCAACGGCCCGCGCAGCGCGATCGCGATGGCCACCGCGGTCAGAAGGCTGCCGAACATGCCTTCCCAGGTCTTGCCCGGACTGATGTGCGGGATCAGCTTGTGACGACCGATCAGCTTGCCGACGCAGTAGCCGCCGATGTCGCCGCCCTTGCAGACCAGCACCACGTACAGCACCGACGGCAGGTGCCGGAAGCAGCAGCCCTGCGCCAGGTACAACGGCCAGGCGACGAAGATGAAGCCCAGCAGCGTGGCGCCCTGCTTTTCCAGCCCGACGCGCATGTCGTCCTGACCCAGCGACCGCACCGCCAGCGGAAACACCAGGAGCAGCGTCGCCGTCACCAGCGGGTACAGCTCGCGATCGAGTTCGTGCCAGCCGAACCAGTAGGCGCTGAGAAACAACGCCGCCGACAGCGCCAGCAGCAGTCGCCGCGCGACCGCGAAACCACCGCCGCGCAGCAGCGTGATGTACTCGTGCACCCCGAGCATGCCGAGCAGGCCGAGCAGTGCCGCCGACACCGAGCCCTGGCGGGCGAACCAACCCTGCAGGTCGGCCCAGTACACCAGACCGATGATCGCCAGCATCGTCGGCGCCAGCACGGCGCGCGTCCGCACGTCGCGCGAGACCATCACGGCACCTTGCCGAACTTCCGGGTGCGGCGGCCGAAGTCGGCGAACGCCGCATGCAGCTGTTGCTTGCCGAACTCCGGCCAACAGACCTCGGTCACCCAGATCTCGGCGTAACTGATCTGCCACAACAGGAAGTTGCTGACCCGGAGTTCGCCCGCGGTCCGGATCAGCAGATCGGGATCGGGAACCGTGGGCTGGTACAGCCGCGCCGCGATCGCGGCGGCATCGATCGCGTCCGGACGCAGCCGGCCGGCCTGCACGTCGCGCGCCAACGCCTGCACGGCGTCGACCAGTTCCTGCCGACCGCCGTACGAGATCGCCAGGTTCAGCAGCATGCCATCGTTCTTCGCCGTCGTCGCGATCGTCTCGTCGAGCAGCGCCAAGGTCTTGCCATCCAGCCGTTGCCGCCGGCCCGAATGCAGCAGCCGGACCCGGTTGTCCATCAGCGTCGGCCGTTCCTGTACCAGGAACCGCTGCAGCAGCTTCATCAGCAACGCGACCTCGCGCTTGGGCCGGGCCCAGTTCTCCTCCGAGAACGCGTACAGCGTCAGCGCCTGCACCCCGAGCCGGGCGCACTCGGTCACCGTCGTGCGCACCGCATCGGTGCCGCGTTCGTGACCGCGGATGCGCTCGAACCCGGCCTGCTGGGCCCAGCGGCCGTTGCCATCCATGATCACCGCGACCGAACGCGGCACCACGGTCGGGTCCTTGCTGGTTGCCGCCACCGGCTGCTTCACCGCAGGATGACCTGTTGCCGTTCGGGGCCGACCGAGATCGTCCGCACCGGCAACCCGGTGCGCAGCTCGATCGTCTCGATGTAGCGCCGTGCCGCCACCGGCAGATCCTGGAAACGACGGACCTGTCGCAGATCCTCCTGGAACCCGGGCAGGGTCTCGAACTCCGGCTGCACCTCCGCCAGATCGAACGCGGGGAAGCGATCGAGGCGCCGGCCATCGGCCAGCCGGTAGGCCACGGCGATCGGCAACGGGTCGAAGCCCTTCAGCACGTCGAGGTTGGTGACGGTCAGCTCAGCGGCACCCGACAACTCGCCGGCGTAGCGGACGGCGACCGCATCGAACCAGCCGCAGCGACGCGGCCGTCCGGTCGTCGAGCCGAATTCGTTGCCAGCGGTGCGCAGCCGATCGCCGGTCTCGTTCTTCAATTCGGTCGGGAACGGCCCTTCGCCGACGCGGGTCGCGTAGGCCTTGCAGACGCCGATCACCCGCATGCCGTGAGGTGGCAGGCCGGTGCCCGAGAACGCGCCGCCAGTCGAAGCGTGCGAACTGGTCACGAACGGATAGGTGCCGTGCTCGACGTCGAGCAGACAGCCCTGGGCACCTTCGATCAGGATCCGTTTGCCCGCCTTGTGCGCGTCGCGGAGCACGGCCCCGGCATCGACGATCGCCGGCCGCAGTGTCTCCCCGGTCGCCGACAGGCCGTCGAAGAGTTCGTTGGCATCCAGTCCCGGCAGGCCGGCGGCATGGAACCAGGCGTTCTTCTCGCCGATGAACCGTTCCAGCGCGGTGCGCAGGCTGGCCGGCCGGATCAGGTCACCGACGCGCAACCCGAGTCGCCCGGCCCGATCAGCGTAGGCCGGGCCGATGCCCCGCCCGGTAGTGCCGATCCGGCCCTTGCCGCGCTGCTGCTCGGCCCACTGATCCTGGGCGCGGTGCGCCGCGACGATCACGTGCGCGCGTTCGCTGACCAGCAGGTTGCGGCCCGCATCGATCGAGAGCCCCCGTTCGCGCAGCCGCGCGATCTCGCCGACGAGGTGGACCGGATCGACGACGACGCCGTTGCCGATCACGTTGACCGTGTGGTCATGGACGATGCCGGAAGGCACGAGGTGCAACACGCACTTGCCCGATGGCAGGATCAGCGTGTGACCGGCGTTGTGCCCGCCCCCGAAGCGCACGACGTAGTCGGCTTCGGCGGCGAGGTAGTCGATGACTTTGCCCTTGCCCTCGTCACCCCAGAGGATGCCAACGACGCAGGTGGTGGACATGAAGCGCGGCGGAGGAAAAAGGGCGCCAATATAGCGCCGACGGTCGATGGATCCGAGCGGTTGCTCGGCAACTGCGGAAACGCCGGCCCGCATTCCCCCCATCCCCCTCTAGTAATCCGGGGGCAGTCCGACACGGGGTCGGCTGACCGTTCCGGGGTGCGACCGGGGGCAAGGTCGCGGCATGCAGGGGGAACGATGGACATCGACACCGACACGAATGGACGCGACCCGGCGGTCGCACAAGCATTGCTGCGGCTCGACGAGTTCGGCCGCCGCATCCTGCCGATGGCAGTCGCGCGGCTCGCCCGCTGGCGGGGCTGCCACCGCAACACCAGGCTCGATCTGCTGGAAGAGCTGCGCCAGGAACTGGCGCTCGACTGTCTGCAATACCCGACACAGATCTGTGGCCTGACGACGCCGCAGCGGCACAAGCGCTGGTTCCGACTGTTGCATCGGGCCTACTACCGCCTGTTCACCGCCCGCCGCCGCGCCCGCGGTTTCGACGTCTGGACGGCGCCCGCCCACGATGGCGAACCGTGGAACGACCGAACGGCCACCCGCCTGCACGGCCTGCCGGCGGTGCAAGATCTGCTCGAGGTCGACCGCCACGCTTCGGGCCGGGCCAACCTGGACGGCACGGCGCGCCGGCGCGGCGGCAACCCGCGACGGCTGCGCCAGGCGCTGCGCCAACTGGCGGCACTGTGCGGACACGACCGCGAGTTCCTCGATTTCTGGCGGCACCGGACCGCCGAAGCGCTGGTCGGGCTGGCGGCCGACCTGCTGCAGCAAGGCGGACCGCTGTCGCTGTACCCACGGCGACGCCGACTGCCCGACCCCGAGGGACGGCTGTATCGACTCGGTCGGATCCGGGCGCTGGCCGGAGTGCAGCCTCTGCCCGCGGATCTGCGCCGGGCGCTGTCGCTGCCGCGGCTGCAAGCCGCGCGTTCGTTGGCGGACGCCCACCGCCTGCTGCTGCAGGCCGAGGAACTGGCACCGAGGATGACCAGCCTGTGGGCATGGCAGTTCGAAGCCGCCATCGCCACCGGCGATGCGCGCGAAGCGACCCGGGTCCTACGCCGCGAACGGCGCCTGCGCCGCGGCGACCGGGTCGCGATGGTGTTGGCCCGCACCCGCTTGCTGGAACTGCGCCGACGTCCGGTGGCAGCCTGGTGGCTGTTGCGGCGGGCGGCGTTGCGCTGGCCCGGTGACCGGCGACTGACGTTCGCGATGCGTGGGCTCGCGAACGCTCGCCGCCGACCGATCCCGGGTCGGTTGCCGCCAATCCACGTGCCGGGTTGCTTGACGGCGAACCACCACACGCCCACCGCCGGATGACCGACCCACCTCGTGGGTACGCCACCATGCGCCCGACCGCAGCCGGGGCGAACCCGCGTTCCAACACTGCAGCGCAAGCACTAACCTCTCCGGCAATGCTGTTCGAAGCCCGCAACCGCACGATCCTGCCTGCCGTCGCCATGGTCGTCTGGGCCACCGCCTGTGCCCGCGGCGCCAGCGCCGGCCAGCAAGGGCCGGCGAAGGTCAGTGCTCCGACGCCGGTGCAAGCCAGGACTCCGCAGCCGGTCGGTGCTCGCGCCGGTCAACCGACGTCGTCGACGTGGGAACGGATCGATCTGCCGCCGGAAGTGCGTTGGCACGAACACACGCACGCACTCGCCATCGGCGACACCGTCTGGTTCCTGCACGGCCAGGACATGCACGTCCGCAACGGCGAAGGCAAGTGGCGCGCGCTGCCGAAGGTGCTGCCGGCGCCGATCGGACCGTTCGCCGCCAGTTGTGTCGACCGCGCTGGCCGACTCCTGGTCGTACCGGGTGGCAACGCCCCCGGATTCACGTTCGACCCGCGCGATGGCGCGCTGACGTCGATCCCCGCACTGGCCCGGCCGACCCAGCGCGGCGCCATGGTGTGTGTCGATGACCGCAACGTGCCGTACCTGGCGGAAGGCGGCCGCGAACCGGCCTGGGGCCGCGTGGTCGACGGCGCCTGGGAGGACCTGCCGAAGGTCGCGACGGTCACGCCGATCGGCGCCTACTCGGCAGGGTTGTTCGCGATGCCCGAAGACGTGCTGGTCGCATTCGGTGACCACCACGTCGGCAAGTTCTTCGTCGCCAAGAACGAATGGCCGGTCAAGAGCGACCTGTTCGTGCAGCTCGGCTTCCGACCGGCCCTCGACCGCGGCGGGATGTGCGCCCAGGATCCGCTGACGCGCGCCGTCTACATGACGCTAGGCAAGGGCTCGCGCAGTTTCGGCGTGATGACGCCGCAGAAGCAGTTCTTCCATCTGCGGCCACGGCTGCCGATCCAATTGTCCGATCCGGACCGTTCGCTGTGGATCACCAACGCGCCATCCGGCGACCGGCTCAACCTGCTGTCGCGCGAGCACGCGGCGATCTTGTCGATCCCGATCGCCGGCCTGACGCCGATCGGCGTGTTCGACCGGATCGCCGACACGGACAGCCGCTTCGAAGTGACCAATTCGCGGACCGTCGGCAGCGTGGGCGACCTCGCCCGCGAACGCGACAGCACCTGCAGCCTCGTGTTCGTGCCGCCGTACGTCTACATCCAACGCAAGCTGTTCGTCCGCCAGGTCGACGTCGAGTCGCTCAGGCACAGTCCACCGGATGCCGGCTATCGCTACGGCGACCAGTTCGTCGACGAGGGCTCGGCGCTGTGCTTCGACGGCGACAACGCGATCTACGTCTACAACGGCATCACCAGCCGGTTCTGGCGCCTGCAGCCGTTCACGCACCAACAACAGCCCGATCAGCGGGCCGCGACGCCGGTGCCGCTCGCCGACGCGCTGGTCACCGAACTGGCGCCGATCCCCGAATGGGCCGGCACTGCGCCGCGGGATGGTCGCGGTCGCAACACTGCGACGGCCGCCTGCGGCACCGGCATCTACGCGCTGTTCGAACCGACGACGCGGCGGCTGTGGCGCTACGACCCACCCGTCAACCGCTGGACCGCCGAGACGATCCTGCCGGCCGGCGTGCCGTTCAACCGGATCGACGGCGCGCAGCTGACCTGGGATGGCGAACGGCTGTGGCTTTGCAGCAAGAACGTGCTGATCGACTACCAGCCCGGCAGCGTCGATGGCTTCGGCGAACGGACCACGCTGCCCTTCACGTTCTCGCAGGACGGCGGCACGACGGCGTTCGATCGCGCCCGTGGCCTGATCTACGTCGCGATCGGCGGTGGCTCGCGCGACCTGGGCGTGATCCGGCTGCGCGACCGCAAAGCTCGGCTGCTGACCGACTTCTTCCCCGACGTCGTGTCGGTTCCTGGACACCGGATGTTCGTCTACGACCGCAACGGCGCCACCTGGCTGCACATCTTCCGCGGTCACGATTCGGCCGAGTACTGGCGCACCAAGGTTTCCGGCGACGGCGAACTGAAGGTCGACTGAAGCGCCGGGGGACCGGGAACGGGCCGATCGCAGGTCAGCGCAGCGCCGCCGCCAGCAGTTCGCCGAGTTCGCGCTCGCGCCGCGGATCGCCGCGCGTTGGCAGCCAGGTCACGCCGCCGATGTCCCAGTAGCGCACCTCGCAGATGACTGCGAGGTCGCCACCGTCGCCGAACACCGTCGCGCGCCGGTCGACCAGCGCATCGCCGACGGTGCCGCGGGTCCATCCGGTTTGCAGCCGCAGCGGCTCGGCTTCGGCAACGGTCAGGGCCCCGAACGCCTGGACGACCGCGCGGCACCGTTCGAAGACGTCGGCCGGCACCGTCGGCGGCAACTCCACCCGCCACGGCTCGTAGGGTCGCACGGCGCAACCAGACCACAGCACCGCCGCCATGAGGATCGCCAGCCGTTCACGCGCGCCCATGACCACCCCCACCCGGCGTCTGCACGATGATCGCCTCACCCGCAGCGACCTGGCGCACGCACTTGCTCGGCAGCCGTTGCCGCCGACCACGCACTTCGTGCCACAAGCCACCCGGAGACCCAGGACCACCACCCAGCGCCCCCGGCGGACCGCCGCGATGCCGTTCACCGAGGAACGACACGGTCACATCGACCTGCGGCACGATCGCCTTGACGATGCCATCGCCGCCGCGGCGCACGCCACGGCCGCCGCTGTCGCGCCGGATCGTCAACGACCGGACCTGCACCGGCCAGCGATGCTCCATCTCCTCGACCGGGGTGTTGCGCGTGTTGGTCATGTGCGTCTGCACCGCCGACAGACCATGGCGGCAACGCCCGGCGCCGGCGCCGCCCGGCAGCGTCTCGTAGAACGCGAACGTGCTGCCGCCGAGCGACAGATTGCTCATCGTGCCCGCCGAACAGGCCGGCAACGTCCCGCCCGCCGCGCGCTGCAGCGCCTGGAACGCCACGTCCACCAACCGTTGGCTGGTCTCGACATTGCCGCCAGCCACCGGCGCCGGCGAACGCGGATCGACGACGGTGCCCGATCGCGTGGTGATCGCGAGCAGCCGGAACAATCCGGCGTTGGTCGGCACCCGATCGGGGCACAGACAGCGCAGCGCATAGACGCAGGCCGCGGTGACGACGCTGCGGTTGGCGTTGACGCCGCCCTTGGCTTGCGCGGCCGATGCCGACCAGTCGAAGTGCAGTCGCGAACGCGCGACCGTCAACGCCAGCCGGATCGGCAACGGACCGTTGCCCTGACCATCGTCCTCGAGTGCATCCGCCGCGACATGGCGACCCGGGCGCAACCCGGCGACCGTCGCCCGCGCCAGCCGTTCCGCATAGTCCATCAGGTGGCGCGAGTAGCGCTGCAGTTCGGCCGCGCCCCACGACGCGGCCAGCAGCAGCAACCGTTGTTCGAGCAACTGCAGACTCGCCTCCTGCGCCCGCAGATCGAGCAGCCGTTCGGCCGGCCCGCGAACGTTGTGGCGGAACAACCGCAGCAAGTCGTCCTGCAGCACGCCGCGGCGGCGCAGCAGCACCGGCGGCAGCACCAGACCCTCGGCGATCAGATCGGCTGCCGGCCCCATCGATCCGGGGTTGGCGCCACCGATGTCGGCATGATGCGCGCGATCGACCAGGAACCACGCCGGTCGCTTCGTCCGCGGCAGGAACACCGGCCGCACCATCGTCAGGTCGGGCAGGTGCGTGCCACCGGCATACGGGTCGTTGAGGATCGCGACGTCACCGGGCGCGAAGTCGATCGCCTGGCGCGCGGCCGCGACCGCATCGCCAGCGCTGCCCAGATGCACGGGGATGTGCGCCGCCTGCGCGACCAGATCGCCCGCGCCGTCGAAGATCGCCACCGAGAAGTCGCGGCGTTCGCGGATGTTCGGACTGACGGCCGAACGCTGCAGGCGGGTGCCTGCCTCTTCGCACATCGCCGCGAGCAGATGGTGGCAGATCTCGAGGCGGATCGGATCAGGACGGGCGCGCACGCGGCGCGAGGATAGCGCCGCGAGTCAGGCGCGAGAACGGTCGTTCAGCGACCGCCGCCGCCGCCACCGCCGTTGTTGCCGCCACGACCACCACCACCGCCGCCTTCACGGCCACCACCACCGCCAGCCGGCGGCGCCGAAGCCTCACCACCTCCGCCACCGCGGCGGCCGGTCGGCATCACTTCGCGCAGCTTGTCGACGGCCTTCTGCGCGTCTTCGAGCTTGTTCTCCTCGAGCGCCTTCTTCAGCAGCGGGTAGGTCTCATCGATCACCTTGACCTGCTCCTCGGTCAGCCGCTCGCGCATGCGCTCCATCATCCCTTCCATCATGCCCATGCGCTCCTTGAAGCCGTCGAGCTCCTCGGGCGTCATCTCGGCCAGCTTCTTGGTCGGGAGCATGCCGCCACGACGACCGCCGCCCTGACCGCCACCGGGGCCACCGCCCTCGCCGCGGCCGCCGGCACCGGCGCCGCGCTCGGCCATCTGCTTCATCCGCGCCAGCCGCTCTTCGATCGTCTTGACCTTGTCGGCATCACCGGCGGCCTTGGCGTCGGCGAGTTCCTTCTCGGCAGCCGCGATCCGTTCCTGGACGTTGCCACGACCAGCAGCGCCTTCGCCGCGACCACCTTCCGGGCGGCCCTCACCACGACCACCGGCACGGGGCGCATCGCCCGCACCGGTGCCGCCGCCGCGGGGCGCGTCGCCACCACCAGTCGCGATCGGCGTCTTGCC
The DNA here is from genome assembly GCA_016713175.1 of Planctomycetota bacterium. GTDB lineage: Bacteria > Planctomycetota > UBA1135 > UBA1135 > UBA2386 > JADJPQ01. Next base: position 320,940 of record JADJPQ010000008.1, on the reverse strand, counting down.
GAGCACCTTCTCCCACTTGGCCGCGAACTCGACGGCTTCCTTGTTCTTGCCAGAACGGTTCAGCAGGTCGTACTGCTGCCGCGCCGCTTCCTTGGCGAGCTTGTGCTCGGGCGCCTTGGCGAGGAACTGCTCGTACAGCGCCATCGCCGCCGGGAAATCGCGTTCGCCCTTCTCGAGCCAGTAGGCCTTGTAGAACAGGTTCTCGGTCGGCGCCGCAGCCGGATCCTGGGCGAGCAGGGGCAGGGACAGCGCGAACAGGGCAGTGGCAAAACGGATCATCGGTACTCCTGGTTGGAACTGAGGTGAGTATCGCGCGAGCTACGGACGCGGCGGCATGGTGCCCACGTAACGGATTGGTGAGAACCGCGGGCAGAGCCGCATCAGGCGACGCGGCGGATGCCCCCGTCCCCCCTCTAGATGCATGCGGAGCCCGTTTCCCCGATCCCATGGAGGCCAGAGATGCACCCCGACGAACCCGACACTGCACGTTCTTGCCCGCCTTCCGTCTCGGCTCCCGAGCCGATGCCTCGATCCGAATTGCGGCCGCGACCGCCGGCTACGCCGCCGCTGCCCGACCGCGTGCAGGACCACCCGCCACCGCGACCACGCTGGCGGACGGTGACCGACCCACCGGCGGTCTGATCAGAAGAACACGCGCGTCGGCATCACGGCCGACGTGCCCGCCAGACCCGGCGTGGCGTCGATCTCGGCCAACTGACCGTGCAGCATCGCGCCATGCAGGATGCCGACGGGCAGCGCGACGCCGAACGAGCCGAGCCCCGACGCGGCGAACACGCCACTGCCGACGATCCCGAACGACTGCAGCAACGGCCAGCCGAGAACCGGGGTCGTGGCCGGTGAGAACGACACCAGCAGGAACCACGGGTCCGCTGGCTGGCCGGCGAACCGCCATTGCAACAGCAGGCCACCGATCGCACCGGCGGGCGCGTCCAATTGCGGCGGCGACGAACCGGTGATCGTCAACGTCCGCGGGCTGCTGGTGCCCGCCGGATTGACGACCGCGACGGCATGCGGCCCGACGGCGAGCGCCGGCGGCATGAATCGGACCGTGGCGTCGTCGATCAGCGTGAACTGCCCCGGCCCGAGCACCTGGGTGCCGACCAGCACCTGGCTGGTGCCGAGCAGACCCTGGCCGGAGATCGTGACCTCCGGCGGGTGCCACGCCGGGACCGAGGCCGGGGACAGGGATGCGACCGTCGGCGGCGAGGCCTGCAGATCGAGGCACGCCGCGATGTTCCGATAGCTCTCGATGGCAGCCTGTTCACCGCCACTGAACGAACCGAGATTGCCAGAACAACCGCCAAGCCCCGAACACATGATCCGGCAGTCGCCGGCACCATCGCAGTGATTGGCCGACCAGTTGTGTCCCAGTTCGTGCGCCGTCAGGCCGACCCGCTGCCCGAGGTTGGTGGTGAAGCGCGACTGGCTGACGCCGTAGGCACCGGTCAGGAAACACACGGTCGAGATGTAGGCGATCCCGATCACACCGCCATGACTCCACATCGACCGCCCGGTGAACAGATGCGCGACGTCGCGCGCGACGCCGGTGCGGTTCTGGTTCCAGTCGATCTGGAACTGCGTCAGCAGACCGGACGGCTCGGTCGTCGTGTACGGATCGGCCACCGTGTGCACGAGGATCGACGTCACCGTGTAGGCGATGTCGCAGTCGGCGCGATAGATCAGGTCCATCGCGTTGATGACCGCCATGATGTCGGCTTGCGTGGCCGCGGTCGAACTGCCGTTCTGCTGGTAGAACGGGAAGTCCGCGGTGCAGGCGATCTCGCAGGTGAACAACGCTTCGGCGGCGCCCGCCGGCGGCAACGGCGGCGTCGGCCGCATCGCCACGCCACACCGCCACGGCAGGGCGCGCGCATCGGCGCTGCGGTGCACGAAGTGCAGACCCGGCGGCGCGTTCGGGTCGACATCGCGCATCGGCTGGATCAGGTGACTGCTGCCATCGCCGAGCCGGACGACGCCGGCGATGCCGTGCGGCACCAGCGTCAGCGCGACCCGGGCGTCGGGCAGGCCGACCACCTGACCGCGGAACGTCAGCAGCGGCGGCCGCGGCAACGAGCGGGCGCCGGCAGCATCGATCTCGAGCAACGCGAACGCCGGGCTGCGCAGTTCGTGCGGCTGCAACAGCAGCGTGCGTTCGCTTCCGCCCAGCTCGACGACCAACGCCCCCGCCGCCGCCGAGGTTGGCACGGCCAGCAACTGCAGCGTCCCGGCCTGGGCATCGAATGCCTGACAGACCGCCGGCGGCGCCAGCCGCGTCCTCGGCGGATCGGACGACACGGGCGCCTGGGCGAAGCCGATGGCGGCCACCGACGAAACCGCAAGCCGCACCAAGGCGCCCTGCAGCCAGGCGAAGTCACTGGCGCGCATGGAAGCTCCGGCTCGCGAATCAGAAGATGATCAGGGTGCTGCCGACCGTCGACGTGCTGCGCACGACGAAGGTGGTCGGATCGAATGCCAGCAACTGGCTGTACACCCGGATGCCGTTCAGGATCTGCGGCGGCACCGTCGTCGAGAACTGGGCGATCCCACCCGCACTGAACGAGCCGAGCCACAGCGGCGAGAAGCTGTCGAGCAGCGGCCAGGTCTGGATCGGCGACGTGGCGTTCAACAGCGAGACCCCCAGATAGCCGGCGTCGTTCGGCCTGCCGCCCAGGTCCCAGACCAGGTTGCTGCCGCCGAGCACCGCCGCCGGCACGCGGATCTCGCACGGTTGCGTGACGATGGACGTCAACGGCCATTGGTTGCTGGTGCCGGCGCTGTTGATCACGCGGACCAGATGGATGCCCGGCGTCAGGCCGTTGGTCGGCGTGAACCGCATCGAAGTGTCGGACAGCACCTGGATCGCGGGGACCGGGACCGCGACACCGTCGATCTGCACCTGGTTGACGCCGACGAAGCCGTTGCCGGTCAGCGTGACCGCGGGTGGCAGGAACGTCTTGACCGAAGCCGGCGTCGCCGCGGTGATGGTCGGCGCGGTGGCCACTGCGGTCAGACAGCCCAGTTGCTGACGGAACGCGATGATCTGGTTCCTCTCGTTCTGGCTGAACGACGTCTGCACGTTGGCGCAGCCACCGACCCCCGAGCACATGATGTAGCACGGCGGCACCGCGTCGCAGTGCTGCGCCGCGAAGTTGTGGCCGACCTCGTGCGCGGTCACCGCCACGCGCCGGGTGAAGTTCGTCGTCCAGTGACCCTGCGAGACGCCATAGCCGATGCCGGTGTTGCAGACGCCGTTCAGGTAGGCGATGCCGATCGCACCGCCGCTCGCCTGCCCCATCGGGCGCCCGGTGAACAGGTGCGCCAGGTCACGCGCCACGCCGCCGCGATTGGTCTGCCAGTAGTTGGCGAACTGCGTCAGCAGCGTGCCAGCGACGCTGCTGGTGTAGAAGTCGGCGCCGGTGTTGATGATCATCTGCGGCACGACGATGCGGATCTGCACGTCGCGCTCGTAGATGACGTTCATCGCATTGATCATCTGCGTGATGTCGTTCTGCGTCGCGACGACCGTGCTGCCGGCCTGCTGGTAGTACAGCGGGTCGGCCTCCGGCACGATCTGGCATTCGTAGATGACCTCCTCGGGCGCCGCATACGGCGCTGGCGTCGCCAGGTTGCCGACGGTCGCGCAGGAAACCGGGTGGTTGATCGAGTCACCGCCGAAGAACACGACGTGCAGCGCCGCCCCCGCGGTCGGCTGGACCTGCCGGACCGGTTGCACCGACCAGGTGTCCAGGTTGCCGAGCCGGACCATCGCGGTCATGCCACCATCGACCAACGCGGCCGCAACGGCGCTGTCGGGGTCACCGGCGACGTGGCCCTGCCAGGTCACCGACGGCGGTGTCGGCACGACGTGCGACCCCTGGGCGTCGACGACGACCAGTTGGAAGTCCGGGGTGCGGACGTCGTGCGGGTGCAGGATCAGGCTCTTGACCTGACCGCGGATCACGACATCGATCGCGAGGTTGCCGATCGGTGCGGCCGGAACGTTCAGTTCCTGGATCGTGCCGGCGACCACATCGAACTGTTGCAGCAGGCCCGGCGGTGCGGGCAGCACGCGCGGCGAGGACGTGCCGGCGGTGGGGACTTGCGCCAGGGCGACACCGGTGGCCAGGAGGAAGAACGCGGCCGCGCGGCGGCTCCGCAGGAGGGTTTCTGTGTGCACGGACGATCCAGAGGCAGGCGGATTGGTGGGCAGGGAGACCTGGACAGTCTACGGCACGCCGCCGATCGCGAAAGCACATGAACGACACCGCCGACGTCACGGCGGTGGCACCGGCGCTTCACCGCGCGGCGCCGACCGGTCCCGTTCTGGCCCGCCGCAACAGGTGGTCCTTGACCATCGTGCCCAGCTCCGAACACCGGTGATCGCCGGCCTTCAGCGTCCGGATCTGCCGCGTCTGGATCAGTTCGGCCACCGTGGCCTCCAGTTCCTTGCTCGCCGCCGCTTCACCCAGGTGGTCGAGCATCAGCCCCATCGCCAGGATCGTCGCCAGCGGACTCGCCTTGTCGGTGCCTTTGTACTTCGGCGCGCTGCCGTGGATGCCCTCGAACATCGACACCTTGCCAGGGTGGATGTTGCCCGACGCCGCGATGCCCATGCCGCCGATCAGCATCGCGCCGAGGTCGGTGATGATGTCGCCGAACAGGTTGGTCGTCACGCAGACGTCGAACCAGTCGGGGTTCTTGATCATCCACATGCACGCCGCGTCGATGTAGGCGTGGTCGGTCGCGATCCCCGGATACTCGCGCGCCACTTCGGCGAACGTCCGCGTCCACAGATCCTGCGCCCGCACCGCGTTGGCCTTGTCGATCAAGGTCACCTGCGGCTTGTCCTTGCCGGGCTTGGGCCCGCGCTTTTGCGCCAGCTCGAACGCGTGGCGGATGATCCGCTCGGTGCCGCGCCGCGTGTAGATCATCTCCTGCAGCGCGATCTCGTGCTCGCTGCCTTTCTTGGTGTAGCCATAGACGCCGGAATAGGCGTCCTCGGTGTTCTCGCGGCAGAAGACGATGTCGATGTCGCCCGGCTTCTTGTCCTTCAGCGGGCACAGCGACTCGTGGTAGAGCTTGACCGGCCGCAGGTTGACGTAGAGATCGAGCTTGTGCCGCATGCCGGCGATGATCGCGAACTCGAGCTTGCCGACTTCGATCCGCGGATCGCCGATGGCGCCGAACAGCACCGCGTGCATCTGCCGGATCCGATCGAACGCCGCGTCCGGCATCGTCTCGCCGGTTTTCAGGAAGTGCTCGGCGCCGTACGGCATCGCTTCGCGACGCGTCTGGAAGCCGTAGACCTGCTGCACGGCGTCGAGCACCTTCAGGGCCTGCGCGACCACCTCGTCGCCGATGCCGTCACCTGGAAGAACGCCGATGTCGTAGACCTTGCTCATGCGGAGGAACCTGGTTGCGCCGGGATTTTGGGCCGAGCAGTATCGCGAGGAGGGATGGGGCCGCCAACAGCAAAGCCAGGGAACGCGGGATGACGGACGCCATTTTGGCATTAGGCAGTCATTTTGACACTAATCATGGTCTAGAGTCTCGCGACAAGTTTGCCATAATACACTGTGCATAAAGTGTTTACGTATAATCATGGCATTCCGGCATGGATCGGCACGAGCGTTGCTTCTGGACCTGCATACCCGTTCGGATCAACCCACCGTTCGGAGGACAAGACAATGCGACCGACCACTGCAAATCACCCGTTGGCGACCCGTTCCCGCGACCCGTTCCAGACCTTCTTCGACCGCTTCTTCGGCGAGGTGGCTCCGGACAGCTGGCCGATCCAGGAGGCGCTGCCGCGGACCAACATCGCCGAGACCGACCATGGCTACGAGATCGCGCTCGAGATGCCCGGCGTCGAGGAGAAGGACATCCAGGTCCATCTGCAGGATCGGACGCTGACGGTCACCGCCGAACGGACCGACAACCGCAAGACCGACGGCACCAAGTGGCACCGCGTCGAGCACCGCTACGGCCAGCTCGCCCGGTCCATCTCGCTGCCGAGCGATGCGGCCCACACCGGCGTCGAAGCGGTGTTCAAGAACGGCGTGCTGAGTGTCACCGTACCCAAGGCCCCCGAATCGCGGCCGACGCGCGTGCAGATCAAGTCGGCCTGATCGCGCCATCGCGGCACGTGCCTGACAGCACAGCGCGGCGTAGCGTGCGCGCGTGATCACCTTGATCCAACGCGTCCGCTCCGCCGCGGTCCTGGTCGACGGCGAGACCGTAGGTGCCATCGAACGCGGACTGTTGCTGTTCGTCGGCGTCGAGCAGGGCGACCAGGAAGCCGACGCGGCCGAGACGGCGCGCAAGGTCGCGGCGATGCGCTGCTTCCCGGCGCGCACGCCGATGGACTTGAACGTCAAGGACGCCGGCGGCGCGATCCTGTCGGTCTCGCAGTTCACGCTCGCCGCCGAGCTGCGCCATGGCAACCGGCCGGACTTCACCGCCGCCGAGGCCCCGACACGCGCGGTGGACCTGTGGCAACGTGTCGGCGACCTGTTGCGCGCCGGCGGCCTGACCGTCGCCACCGGACGCTTTGGCGCCAGCATGCAGGTCCAGATCTGCAACGACGGCCCGGTGACGTTCGTGCTGACGGTGCGCGGCGGCAGGGTCGTCGCACGCACCGGTCCGGACGCGCCATCCGCCACAAGTTGACGAGCCACACCGACCGGCCCTGACGTAACGGCCGTCCCATCGGCCAGGTCTCGAACCGAGGCACGCGCCGTGCCCAGGAACGAGACGCGCCAACCCTGAACCACTCCGGCAACCTGCTGCAGAACCCGATAGCGCTGCTGGAGGCACACCTATGCACGACGTTCCTTCGTATCCTCGCGCGACGGCGACGCGGCCGCGCTGGCGCCTGCGCCATCTGCTGTTGACGCTGGCGCTGACCGCGTGTGGCGCTGGCGGCGGCGATCTCGGCGGCTCGACTGGCGATCCCGGTGGCGGCGGCGGCGGCGAACCGGGCGGCGGCGGCGGCGGCACGACCGGTGGTGGCGGTGGCAGCGGCGGCACCAGCGGCGGCGGCTACAACTGGAATCCCGGCGGCGGCCCGCCCGGCCCCAACGCCAACGGTCAGTACAACCTGGCCAACATGTCGCAACAGGCGCAGACGCGCTGGACGCGACTGTCGGTCCCTGGCGCAGTCGGACGCACGTTGCCGAGTCTGTGCCGCTATGCCTACGACGGCGGCGGCGAAGCGACGGCGGTCAAGGGTCGCGAACTCGGCCCGATGGTCACCACGTTCCATGTGCTCGCCGATGCGCCAAGCTATGGCGCGCGCAGCGGCCGCATCGTCGCGGTCGGCGCCGGCCCGAGCCAGCCGTTCCAGATGTCGGAGTGGATCACGGACGACGCCACCAAGATGGCGATCACGCTGCATGCCCAACGCGGCGGCGTCCGCACGGCGTTGCCGTTCCGCTTCATCGAGACGGTCGAGAGCTCACCGGTGGTCCGCACCGATCGGCTGTTCGCCGGTCCGGTCGCCGGCGTCTGGGGCGAGATCTTCCTGACCCACTACACGCGCCAGGACGTCATCGACCTGGAAGGGCGCTTTGGTTGGTCCGACCCCGCCGATCCGAACTGGAGCACCAACTTCGAGTCCATCGAACTGACGATGGGCGAAGAACTCGAACTGTACTTCGCGTCGCGTTCGGGCTTCACGCGCGTCACCGGCGGCTGGAAACTGTTCTCCAACGCGCAGCGCGACAACGGCATGTTCCCGCATGGCATGGCGCCGCACTTCTACGGCGTCGTGCTGGCGCGCTCGGACACGCCAGCCACCGCCAACCCGCCCGACCGCGAGGTCCGTCTGCAACGGCTGATCGCCGCGCGCGAAGGCCCGCTGCTGATCACCGGCGGTCAGAGCATCTGGGAAGGCCAGTGGTTCGCGTTCGGCGAAGTGCCGAAGGTGCCGCGCGGCGTCAATGGCGTGACCGAAGCCAACCGCGCCGCGGCGTCGTTCCGCGGCTACCTCGGTGGCGTCGGCGCCTTCTGGGACGAACGCCCGCTGGCCAACCGCTGGAACAGCGGCGCCACCGGCAGCCAACGGCCGTTCGGCGCGACCAAGGGCACGCTGGCGTGCACCGTCGGCGATCCGCGCTTCGTCTGGGAGATGCTCTACAACTCGACCGACTACGGCCTGCGCACGTTCCATCATCGCGAGGCGAATGGCGCGCGCGTGCTGGCGTCGGCACACCCGAACCTGATCTGCCGCAACGGCGTGCCGGATCCGCGCACGTCGCGCGACCTGCTCGGCAAGAGCACGACGCGCGCCTACTCGTGGGACATGGGCCGCAGCGGCCCGGACGGCCAGCATCGCGGCCAGAACTACATGTGGGCAGCGGCGGCGCTGAGCGGCTCGTGGCTCCTGCAGGAAGTCGCGCGCGATCTGCTCGAGTGCGATCTGACCGGTCGCGGCCCGAACCCGGATCCGGCGGCGCCGCGGTCGCTGCGCACGCAGCAGGACCTGTCGAAGATCTGGCACATCCTGCCCGGCACGCAGGAACGCGAGAACGTGCTGACGGTGATGGGCTGGTCGCTGAGTTCGTGGGAAATGGGCTGGACCGGTCGAACGGTCACCGGCCCGGTCAAGCCGCTGGAAGACAGCGGACCCGACCCGCGCGTGCTGTGCTGCGATCTGCGCTACTTCGTGCCGTGGAATGAGGCGCTGGGCATCATGGGTCTGCTGGAATCGCGCGCGCTGCATCGCAACATCGGTCGCACCGCCGTGCAGCAGCGCTACGAAGCGCTGATCCGGCCGGTGGTCAAGACGATGCTGCGCTACGGCACGATCCGCGGCACCGACAACCTGCTGTTGCCGCTGAACGGCGTCCGCTGGCTGCCGGACGGCCAGGCCAACCTGGCGAGCTACTACGACATCACTCGCGCCGGCGCGAGCACGCAGCAGGGTGCCGGCATCGATCTGCTGGTCGGTACTCCTGGCTGGTTCGATTGGTGGTCCGGCGTCGTTCATGGCGCGCTGTTCCTGCTGCCGAGCACCGATGTCGAGCATCAGATCGCGGCGGAGATCCTGGCCACGCGGCTGGGACCGAGCGATCTGAGTCATGCCGAGTGGATGGCCTGCGGGTGGCCGTAGTCGGCGCTGCGCGCGCCTGACCTAGCCGGCCGTGCGCCTGCTGCGCCGGCCGGCACCGCGATTGCCGCCGCCGCGCCCGCCCTGCTGCGCATCGCGTCTGGGCGGGGCCAGATCGAACAACGCGCCGCTGGCGGTCATGCACAGGACCCGCGGACCGACCTCGGGCACGGTCACCGGCCGCAGCACGACGCCGCGACCACACAGTTCGCGCACATGTTCGTGCTGCACCGGCAGACCCCGCCAGACCTTCGGCAGTCGGAACGCGCAGTCGTCGCGCCAGCGCGAACAACCGTAGGCCTCGCGACCTTCGATCACCGATGCCTGGCAGCGCGGGCATGACCCGAGCCCGGCCGGCAGCGACCGCGGCAGCAGACCCGTGGTCACCAGGCGCGTGGTCATCTCGGAGATCTCGGCCATGAACGCTCCCCGTTCGCGCCGCCCCTTCTCGACTTCGCCGAGCTTGAACTCCCATTCGCCGGTCAGCTCGGGTGACTTCAACACCGGGTCGGCGAGGATCGCGATCAGATAGCGGCCGAGATCCGTCGTCCGCAGCGCCTTCTTGTCGCGTTGCAGGTAGCCGCGCTGCAGCAACGTCTCGAGGATCGCCGCCCGCGTCGCCGGCGTGCCGAGTCCGCGGCCGCGCATCGCCTCGCGCAGCTGTTCGTCGTCGATCAGCTTGCCGCAGGTCTCCATCGCCGCCAGCAGCGTGTTCTCGGTGTACGGGCGCGGCGGTTTGGTGACGCCTTCGTGCAGTTCGGGCTCGTGCGGGCCCTGCTCGCCGACCTGCATCGGCGGCAATTCCTGCGTCTCGTCCTCGTCGTCGTCTTTGTCCTTGCCGGCCTTGCGCTTGCCCTTCTGCTTCCTGACCTCGGCGGGTTCCAGCGCGCTCCAGCCCGGATCGGTCACCACGACGCCGCGCGCACGGAACGGCACGGTCGCCGACACCGCGTGTACGATGGTGACTTCCTGCACGCGATCGCCCAGGAACACCTGCACCAGCCGCCGCGCCACCGCATCGAACACCTGCTGATGCTCGCCGGACAGCGGCTCGATCTTGCCGGTCGGGATGATCGCATGGTGATCACTGACCTTGCCGTCGTCGAACACGCGACGCGGCAAAGCACGCGGGCCCCGCCGATCGGGAGCCTCGGCGATGTAACTCGCCAGCACGTCGAGCGCGGGCTTGTTCCACGCGCGCAAGGCGCCAAGGGTCGTGCGCACCGTGTCGACCATGTCGGTCGACAGATGCCGGCTGTCGGTGCGCGGATAGGTCAGCAGCTTGCGCTCGTACAGTTCCTGCGCCACCTCGAGCGTGCGCGCCGCCGACAGACCATGACGCAGATTCATGTCGCGCTGCAGCTGCGTCAGGTCGTACAGCAGCGGCGGCGGCAACGACTCGGTCTTCTGCTCGATGCGCTCGACCCGCAGCGGTTGCCCCTGCACCTTGGCCAGCAGCTCTTCGGCCGGCGACCGTTCGCGGAAGCGTTCGCCGGCATAGCCAAAGCGCGCGCCGCGGTAGCGCGTCCGCAGTTCCCAGAAGGGCCGAGGATCGAACGCGCGGATCTCGTCGTCGCGCGCGGCGATCAGCGCCAGCACCGGCGTCTGCACGCGACCGAGACTCCACAGCACCCGGCCGCCGCCGTAGCGGACGGTGCACGCGCGCGTGGCATTCAGCCCGACGATCCAATCGGCTTCGCTGCGCGAACGCGCGGCGGCGTGCAGGTTCTCGTACGCGGCGCCCGGCTTGCGTCCCTTCATGCCGGCGGCGATCGCGTCTTCGGTCAGCGAACTGAGCCACAGGCGGGTGAACGGGCGTCCTGGGCAGCCGGCGTACTCGAGGATGTAGCGGAAGATCAGCTCGCCCTCGCGGCCGGCGTCGGTCGCGGCAACCAGTTCGTCGGCGCTGCGGCACAGATCGGCGACGATCTCGAGCTGTTCCCTGGCGCCCGGGTTGCCGGTGGGCTTCAGCTCGAACCGGCCCGGAATGAACGGCAGGGTCTCCAGCGACCAGCGGCGCAGCGCGGGATCGTATTCGTCGGGCGTCTTCAGCGTGGCCAGGTGGCCGATCGCCCAGGTGACGCGCCAGCCGTTGCCTTCGAGGTAGCCTTCGCGGCGGGTGTTGGCGCCGAGCACGCGCGCAAGATCGCGGGCGACGGACGGTTTCTCGGCGACGACGACGTTCACGGCGGCGGCGACGCTACCGGGGGCGGCGGTGGATGCAACGCCGCACGCCGGCGCAAACGCTCGAGTCGGGTCGTGCAGACGTTCAGGGCGATCAGGAAACCCAGGGCAGGCGCTGCACACGGCATCTGCATCGCACAGGCGCCTCCGGGGAAGCACGCATCGAGCACCGCGAACGCCAGGCACCACGCCAGTGCAGTCCCGGCGCCCGCCGCGAGTCCAGCGCGCAGAGCGGCAATGACGGGGTCGCTTGTCCGGCATCGTTGGATCACGGACCAGAGCCGAACGAACCCGATGATCGGCACCAGAGCACCCAAAGCCAACACCAGGACCACAACGACGGCGGGTGCCGGCGCCGGCGGCTCATCGAACGGCACGAGCAGCGAAAGCCCCACCGCTCCCGCAATCGTCAGGTAGCCGAGCAGGGCCCAGAACTCGGGCAACCGCCGAGCGCCCGTCAGCGAAGACAACGCCACGCCACACGCGGCAGCGACGTGGCAGATGAAGAGTCCGAACAAGTAGGGCAACCCGACATGCATGTCGTCGACCCGCTTCGGCCACAACCAGTACAGCACCGCCACGGTGCACAGGCTGCCCGGCCCCACCAGCCACAGCATCCACACCCACCACAGTCCGACCCACCGCACATGCGCGCGACGCCGCTCGGCGAAATCCTGGGCGTCGAGCGGCACGAACACGAACGGCACCAGGCCGTCGAACGTCGATTTCTCGCCCGTGGTGAGTGCGCCGAGGAACAGCCGTTCGCCGCGTCCGCCAACATCGGCACACAACCGCAAACCGACCTCGTGAGCCTGCAGCAACGCGTCGTAGCGTTCGATCAGGCGAGGATCCAGCCATCGGCGTTCCACCGTCAGGTCCCAGTGATGGCGTGCCCGCGACAGGTGAACTCGACCCATGCACGCCGCGCGCGCCGGTCGAGGTGGTCGGTCATCCCACTGAGGCCGAGCACACCGCCGGTCATCCGTTCGAGGCGCAAGAGCACCGCGACGTAGGCGCCGGGATCGTGGATCCGCGACGTATGGCACATCCACAGTTGATCACACAGCGGCTCGAACGGTTCCCGGCTACGACCGTCGCCCAACATCTCCAGCAGGCGCGTGAACGGCGGGTCTTCCAGCAGTGCTGGCACCTCGCGCTGAACCAGCTCCGACTCGACCCCTGGCGCAAAGCGCAAACCGGCGGCTTCGAGTCGCTGCAGCTGTTCCCCGACCCTCACGATGCGGGCAGGTCAGCGGAGCACGCCACCGACCGGCGGCGACAGTTGCGCCGGCAACTGTGCGAGGCTGGCGCCGGTCAGCCAGATCCCGAGGTTCCGCAACTGCGGATCGGCTGGGATCGGCAGCGAATAAGCCGCATTGCCGGAGCCATCAGCGACCAGCACCGCCACGACCGCCGCGTTCTGCGGCGTGAAACCCCAATGCAGCGGCGTCACCAGCGGCGCGGTGGTCGGCGGCGTCAGACCGAACGCAGCCAGCACGAACACCGGACTCGAGGGCGCATCGCGGAACTCGGCCGTCAGCGAGCCCCCGAGGGCCAGCGTCGGCTCCGCGATGTGGACACCGAGCAACGGCGCGTTCGTGACCCGGGACGACGGGTTACCCGGCCCGGCGGTACCGGTTCCGGCCAGCAGCGTGCAACGCTGTTGCCGCGCCACTGAATCGACGCCGACCTCGATCGCTGAGCCACCCACCTGGTTCGACTGACCCTGGTAATCCCCGCCGCGCACCGTGCTGTCGACGATGTCCAGCTGGCTCTGCGAGATCACATAGATCCCAGGCCACGCACCGGCCAGCGCGGTGCCACGGCCGGCGGCAAGCGTCGAGTCGGACACGTGCACGACGCAGCCGTTGCGCAGATCCAGCGCGCTGATCGACAGCAGATACAGATAGGTGCCGAGCGCCGAGACATCGCACTGCACGAGCGTCAGGTTGGACGCACTCGCCTGGATTCCGCCGGGACCGTCGGCGATCCGACAGCGCCAGAACGTCGCGGCAGCGCCGTTGGCGACCACCGGCGGGGCGAAGCTGCCTGGCGTGCCCAGCAGCTCGCACGACTCGAACGACGCCGCGCCCGAGCCAAACAGCTGCACGTTGCGCAGCCGCAGGCCGCAGAGGCGCGCGTGACCGCCGACCGGGGGGCCGACGATCGCCGAACTCGCCTCGACCACGGCGCCTGTCGGCTCGGCGCGGATGGTGAGCGCCTTGTCGAGGGTGAAGCCTGGGTACGAGCCGGCCAAGACCTCGACGATGTCCCCGGCGGTGGCGGCGCCCACGGCATCCTGGATGGTGGCGTAGGCCTCGCCAGGTCCAACGCGGAACGTGGTCTGCGACAGCAGGTGGCCAGCGGAGTACGGAATGCACGCGGCCAGGGTCAGCCAGCGGGCCACATCACGAAGGGCGACGTTCATGGGCATGTCTTTGGCAACGGGAATGGGCGGAAGCAGGAGCATCCGATCCTGCAACTTCGGGTCCAACACGAATCCGCGCCGCAAGTCCTCGGCTTGCGGCGCACCTGGCGATCAGCGTCGCCGGGATATCACCTGCGGATCGAGCCAGGTTCCCTCACTGGCGAACTCCCGCCGCTGACGCTCCCCGCGACAGAAGAACTCCAACCAGGCGATGCCGGCGCGCCGATCGAAGCCGTCGACTGGCTGCCGGATGTCGAGCAGATGGCCGGCCATCCGCTGCAGCCGTTCCAGCACCGCGACGTAGGCACCGGCCCGAAACACCCGTTTGGTGTCAACAGCCACATCCACTCACAGAATGGCCCGAACGGATCGCGCTCGAGTTCCATGCCGAGGACCTCGAGCAAGTGCTCGAACGGTGGTTCCTCGAGCGGTGCAACTCGACGGTATCGCCACAGATCCTCGGGCACGACGCCCGGTGTGAGTCGCAGCCCGGCCGCGGCCAGGTGTTCCAGACTGCCGCTCGATCTTCACGACGGGATCGGCTCGACATCCGGCGTGACGAACGAGGTCCGCGCCGCCGGCGCCGCCAGCGCCGCGGGCGACCAATGCGTGTGCAGGATCGCCGGATCCAGCAGGCGCGGATTGCGCGCCAGGAACTCCTCGGCCGACGCCGCCGACGGGGTCTTCGCCATGAAATGCGCGACCGCCAGCAGCCAGCCGCGCGTCAGCGTCTCGTGATACTTCGCCGGATCGATGCGATGGTGCCGCAGGAACGCCAACAATGCCGACCGCATCGCGGAGCACGCCGCATCGACGTCGTGATCGAGCAGCAACACATACGCCAGCACGAGATGTTCTCGATGATGGAACATCGCCGGGGCCACGGCTCCGGCAACGAAGTCCGCCAGGAACGCACGGTCCGCAGCCGAACAATGCAGTCCGTTCATGGCGGCCATCCTATCCGCGATCAGTCGTTGCCGCGCACGAACGGCTGGACCTCCGTCCGCCAATACTCCCGCAGCCGCTGATGCCGTTCGGCACCGAACGGCGCCACCGTCGACGCCGACGCGTTGGCGACCACCTGAGTGGGTTTCGTCGCCCCCGGAATCACCGTCGTGACCGCCGGATGATCGAGCACCCAGCGCATCGCCGCCACCGCCATCGGCACCCCGACTGGCAGCAGCGGGCGCACACCTTCGACCACCGCCAGGGCACGCTCCCACGGCAGCCCCGCGAACGTCTCACCGACGTGGAATGCCGCGCCATCGCGATTGAACGTGCGATGGTCGTCGGCTGCGAACTTCGTGTCGGGGCGCCAGTTCCCAGCCAGGAGCCCGCTGGCCAGCGGCAGCCGCACGATCACCGCGACACCTCGAGCCGCCGCGCGATCCAGCAACCCGGACACCGCGGGCGTCTGCCGCAGCACCGAAAAGATGATCTGCAGCGACGCACAATCGGGCTCCTGCAGGCACCGTTCGGCCTCGGCCACCGACTCGACGCTGGCGCCCCATGCCCGCAACAGTCCGTCCTCGCGGAGGCGGCGCAAGTGAGCGAACGCAGCACCGGCAAACAGCAGGTCGCGCGGCAGGCAATGCAACTGCACCAGATCGAGGATCGGCACGCCGAGGCGTTCGCGACTGGCCTGCACGTGCCGCCGCATCACCTCGAACGCGACATTCTGCGGCAGACCGGGGTCGGGGAACCGCCCCACCTTGGTCGCGACGACCGGTCGATGCCCCGCCGCCAGAAACGCTTGCAGACGCCGTTCGCTACGCCCACGGCCATAGACATCGGCGGTGTCGAAGAACGTGATGCCGTGCTCATGCGCCGTCTGCAGCACCGTCGCCGCCTGCGCATCGCTGACGTCGCCCCACTCGGCACCGAGTTGCCAGCAACCGAGACCGACTTCGGAGACCTCGCGCGAGAGCGCCGGGAACAGACGGGTTCGCATCGCGACACAACGTAGAGCGGCGCGCCGTCGGCGAAAGAGCGCAGTCGCGCGCTTGACCGGCGCGGTCGCCGCCGCATCCTGACGGCATGAACTGCCTCGCGGGCGTCGACGAAGCCGGTCTCGGTCCGATCCTCGGGCCGTTGGTGGTCGCCGGCGTCGCGATGTCGGGCCCCGAGGGCGCCGATCCGTGGCAGGCGCTGAAGGCACACGTCAGCCGCAAGAAGACCGAGAAGGGCAAGGTCCGCGTCGCCGACAGCAAGAAGGTCAACTCCGGCGAGCACGGCCTCGAACATCTGGAAGCGACGGCGTTGACGTTCTGGGCGGTGCACACCGGCGCGTTGCCGGCGACGCTGTTCGACTGGCTCGGCGCCGTCGGCGCCGACCTGCCGTTGCTGCAACGGTGCCCCTGGTACGAACACCTCGACCTGCGGCTGCCACTGCACGCCGACGCCGGCTTCGTCGAACTGCAGGCCGAACTGATCGATCGCACGCTGCAGAAGGCCGGCATGGCGCTGCGCCACATCGCCGTGCGCCCGGTCGACGTCGAGGAGTGGAACGGCCTGATCGCCGACACCGACAACAAGAGCCGCGCGCACTTCCACGCCTATGCCGAGGTGATCGGCACGCTGCTGACGGTGGTGCCGGGCAAGGCCCATCTGGTCGCCGACCGCTGCGGCGGCCGGATGCACTATCGCGGCGATCTGCAGCGACTGCGGCCCAAGGCCCGCATCGAGATCCTGCAGGAAGAAGAAGCGATCTCGCGCTACCGGCTGGTCGAAGGCGACGACGACACCGCGATCACGTTCGCCGAGAAGGGCGAGGACCGGGCGTTCCCGACGGCGCTGGCCAGTTGCTTCGCCAAGTACATGCGCGAACTGATGGTCTTTGTGCTGAACGAGTGGTTCTGCACGCGCGTGCCTGGGCTGCAGCGGACCGCCGGTTACTGGGTCGACGGCCATCGCTTCCTGGCCGATGTCGAGGGGCACGTGCAGCAGGCGGCGCTGCCGCGGCATCGGCTGGTGCGCGTTCGTTGAACTTCAACGCCGCGATTGCCGGTGCTTCTTGGCCGCCGCGATGAAGTTGACGATCAACTGATACATCGGCGTCGTCGGCGTGCCATCCCCCTGATGGCTGAAGTGACTGACGACATCGAGCACCAGCCCGCCGTAGGCTCCGACCCGGAAACAGGCACCCAGGATGTTGTTGCCCTTGTAGGCAGCACCGAGTTCGTCGCTCTCGAGCAACACCTCGACCCGGGCTGGCTGCTTGACGGCGAACAGGAAACTCGCGGCATCGATCTGCCAGCGCGGCAACGGCGCATCGAGCGGAAACACGTTCTGCAGCAGTTCGTGGTTGGCGGCGGCTGCGGCCGGTCGCACATCGACCTTCATGTCGGGGGTGCCCGGGTCGACATCGCCGACATAGTCGCTGAACACCTCCGACACCGGCCAGCGCAGCGACCAGTCGGTGGCAAACAGGTAGCCGCCCTTCTGCACGAACTCGCGCAGCTTCTTGTTCACCGCCGCACGCACCTTGCCGTACGCCTCGCCGGTCGAGCAGTTGATCAGCAGCACGTCCGACTCGGACAGGTCGAAGTCCTTGAAACGCAGCCAGTCCATCGCCACGTGCGGGATCGCGAGCGTCGTCAGCACGTCCTCGACGGTGTCGAACTCGCCGGTGATGCAGATCACGCGGTTCTTGCTGCCTTGCGCCGCCACCGTGCGCCCCTTGACCTTGTCCTGGTCGTTCTCGGGCTGAGGCAACGTGAACTCCAGGTACCACTCCAGCAGCGACTGCAGCAGTCCTTCGCCCTGACCGACAGCCACCTCCGGCCGCTGGATGCGTGTCACCTGGAGCTGCCCTGCCGCCGCCTTGGCGAGCGCATCGGCGACACCGCCGGCCTTGCCGCCCGGAGTGACCACCAACGCCGGCTCCGTGCCAGGACGAGGAACGCCCGGCAGCACCCCGCCGCTCGGATCGAACGCCGCCACCGCGACGAAGCGATCGCCGAAGTCACGCGCCAACGCCAATGCCGGCGCCGCGCCACGGCCGATGCCCAGCAGGAACACGCGCCGATCATCGATGCTCCAGATGCGGCCGACGGCGTCGATCACTGCCGGCACCAGCGCCTGCAACCGGGCGTAGCCGGTCGGTTCGTAGTCGATGGTGCCGAGTTCGGGAGCCACGACGACCACCTGCTTGCGGTCGAGCACCGCATGCGGCAACTGCTTGATCGTCGTCGCCGCGGCAACGCCCCGATCGCCGAGCACGATCAACAACGGATAGCGGCCGGCGGACAGATAGTGGCCGGGCGTGTAGCCATGGGCGCGGCCGATCGGCCCTTGTGCCACCGGCACCGCGATCGTGTGCGGACTGCCGGGCTTTGGCTTGCTCTGCGCCGCCGCGATCTCCAGCAGGACGGCGATCACCACCAGCACGCGACCGGGCACCATGGCCCGATGCTCGGTCGCTGCCGGCGGCTCGTCAAGTCGGCGTCGGCAGTCGCGGCGGTTCGCCCGAGGTGCTCAGCGCGAGCCCGACCAGGTCGCCGCGACCGAGTGGTCGTGGCGACGAGCGACGACATCGTCTTCGGTCAGTTGCGTGGCGGCGGTGCCGTTGAACACGAACAGCTCGCGGTTGGTCAGGCTGGTCGGCACGCGGGTGAACAGCACGGTGCCAGCACCGGTCCGGGCGCCGAACACGTCGTTGCCAGTGGCATTGCTGATCACCACCGACGCGTTCCCCGACGCATCCCACATCGACAGGTCGGTCTGCGCGTTCGCGGTCAGCGAGTAGACGAAGTCCCCGGCGGCGACGCCGTCGCCGGCGAAGGTCAGGCCGGTACCGGTGATCTCGGTGCCCCAGGTTCCCGCCGACACGTCGAAGAGGTTCAGCTTGGTGCCGCCGGTCAGCTGCCCGACCACGTCACCGTTGTCGAGGATGCCGATCGTCGTCGACACGGTCGCACCAGCCGCCCAGGTCTGCGTCGCCGGCGTCGCGATCAACGACACCGCCAACAGGCTGGTCGTCGTGCCGCTGGCGCGCAGGAACACCCAGTCGGTGGTCCCGCTCCCACTGACGCCCAGCACCGCACTGACGTCGGCACCATCGCGCACCGTGGCACTGATCTCGCTGTCGAGATCGAAGAACCAGACGTCCTCCTCGACCCCCGGGTTGACCAGACGCTTGCAGACGACCTGGTTGCCGGCAGCCAGCGCCGCGAACTCGTCATCGGCGCCGGCGCCGTACTCGCTGCTCAGGTTGGTCGTGCTCGCCGACGTCGGATCCCAGGCGAACACTTCGCCGTCCGCGGCGAACACGATCCGGCCCTCGCTGTCGGTGGCGTGCCAGGTCTTGTCGTCCGTCGCGATCGCCGCCACATCGGTGCCGATCTCGACCAGGCCGGCCGTCGGCGAGTGCCAGAACAGATCGGTCTCGCCGGTGTCGGCGTTGACTCGGGTGATCACCACCGCGCCGTCGGTGCCGGTACCGACCACACGTTCTTCCGTGCTGCCGACCGCGACGTCGTCGACCTCGTCGGTCGCCGGATCGTAGACCTTGACGTCGCCATTGCTGCCGACGCCGAGTTCCACGTAGGCTCGGTTGTCGCTCGCGACGGTGACCTCGACTTCGGCACTGGTCGCCAGCACGCGATCGCCGCCTGAACGGCTGTTGTAGACATGCAGTTCGACCTGACCGCTGTCGACGACCGAGTAGTAGACGCGGCTGTCACTGCCCTTCCCCTCGTAGGTCAAGTCGCCGGTCGCGGTCGCCGACAGCCGCGTGTTGCGGCGCGTGAACGGATCGAACACCCACAGTTGCGCCCCGGACGCACCGGTGCGGGAGTACACCATCGCACCATTGGCCAGGTCGGCAACGAACGTCGGCTCGGTCACGTCGGCGGCGACGCGGAGGAACTGGTTGGACCGCGCATCGTGCAAGAACAGGCCGGTGTCGCCCTCCTGGATCGCCGACAGGTCGGCCGCCGTGACATCGACATCGAACGTGCCGGTCGAGGTCTTGGCGCCATTGGTCACCGTGAACTCGACGGTGTACTCGCCCATCGTCGCGAAGGTGTTGGTGTAGACGCTGCCGGTGAACGAGCCGCCGCCGGCAGCGACCGCGAAGGTCAGCGGCGCGCCGTCGCGCTCCTCGACGTAGTCATCGAGATCGAACGAGAACGGCTCATCGCCGGTCGTCGCCTGCTGCGGCACCTCCTCGAGACGCGGCGCCGCCGTGCTGACGTCGTTGGCACCGCCGCAGGAAGCGACGGTCAGCGCGGCCGCGGCGAGCAAGGTGGACTGGGTTCTGCAAATGGCCATGAAAGTCGGACTCCTGATGCGAAGCGGGTTGCGGTTTCCGGTCCTCTCCGCATCGGCCGTCGGCTGACCGCGGGCTGAACGCGATCGCGACCGGTCGCTCGCATCGGCCGCACGACGACACTGCGACGCCTGAACCGCACCCGCCATCGGCGCGTTCGACCATCAAGCTCTCCCCAACGAGGTCGCCGATGCACCCTGCTGCGCTCGCGGACGACAACGACGTCAAGCCCGACATGACGGCGATGATCGACTGCGTCTTCCTGATGATCGTGTTCTTCATCTGCCTCGACTTCCGCTCGCTCGAGGCCAAGCTGCCGGCGTGGCTGCCGCGCGACCACGGTGCCGCGCGAAAACCCATGGAACCCCTCGAACAGCTGTCGATCCGGATCGTCTGCGACCGTTTTGGCGAGCGGGAGCACCAGGCAACCCACCCGACAAGTGGTCGTCCCCGGCGCCATCGCCTGCAGGACCACCGCGTGCACTTCGAGGTCGGCGCCACCGTCTGCGCGACGATCGCCGACCTGCAGCACGAACTCGCCCGTATTGGCGCCGATCCGGGCCTGCGCGTACCGGACCGCGAGCAGCCTGGCGCGAGCAAGCGACTGCCGGTCGTTATCGAACCGCTGACCGGTGCCGTCTACGACGATGCGGTCAGGGTCGCCGATCTCGCGCGTCACGTCGGATTCGACGACATCACGTTCGGTGCCGGCCGCGGTGCGCTTGCGCCGCGCTGATCAGCCTTCGGCCAGACGCCGTTCGCGCAACCAACGCGCCATCGCCAGCGCGTTGCCAAGCCGCCTGGCCGCACGTCCCTGCACCGGCAGCGGCGGCGCCGCCAGTCCTTCCTGCTGCAGCGCCTGTTCGAGATAGCCCGCACGGGCACCCTTCAGGTTGGTGTATGGCACCTTCAACCGCAACGTCGGCACTGCTTCGCCGAGCAGCGACACCCCGGTCTGCAGGGTCGACGGCGTCCACGCCGTCAGCACCGGCCGCGGCCCGGCAAAGGCAACGAATGCGGCCCGCGCTGCCGCCAGATCCCCCGCCGCCGCCAGCCGTTCGCCGGACAGTTCCATCTGCTGCAGATGCAGGGCGCTCGGGAACTGCTGCCTTGGCGCCACCAGCACCTCGAAGATCTCGCCGGTCGTGACTCGCGCACAGGTCCATTGCAGCAGTTCGCGCGGCAGCTTGCAGTCGTCGCCGACGACCGCCGACTCGCCGTAGCAGACCAGCAGATTGTCCTCGGCCAGCAGCGGCGACAGCCGGCGATCTTCGCGCAGCTTGCTCCGGCGGATCCGGTGCTGGCGTCCGAGCGACACGACGTGCGCGATCTGCCGATCGATCATGCCATCGAATGCCGCCAGCAGCCCGCGCAGCGCCGCATTGTCGGGCTCCAGCAACTGCAACGCCTGGATCGTCGCTTCGACGGTCGACAGATAATCGTCCTGCGGCTCGGCGCGGATCCGGTAGTTGCTCTTGTCGCTCGGGAACAGCCGGAGATGCCGCAGACCGTGCAGCCAGCCGTTCATCCGATAGAGCTTCTTCGCCTGCGCCCAGGTGCCGTCGAGCACGACCAACGTCGATGGCCGTTCGGCCGGCGGCAACGCCGCCAGATCGAGCGCCTGCGGATGCGGGAACAGCACCGCGGCATCGGCCGGAACATCCACCGGACAGTGCATGTCCTCGGCGAAGCCGCCGTGCGCGACGCAGAGCCGCGCGCGCTGCAGCGACAACGCCACCAGCCGCGCCGTGTTGAACGGATGGCGGTGCTCCCGCGGATGCTGCAGGATCACGACCTCGGTCGCGGTGGCGAGGCTGGGCAGACTGCCGCAGACGCACATCGACTGCGGCCGCAGGCAGCGCCAGCAGGTCGAGCGCCCGGCGGGTCGTTCGGTGATCGTCATTGGATGCCTGCGGAGTGTGCCCGAAGCGCCGCAGCGCTGTCGACTCTGCGCTTCGAGCAGTCCTCGACGCGGCAACCGACGGGTCCCCCGGGTCAGGGCCTGGGTTTGGGCTCCGCGAGCACGACGGACAGCAGCAGGTCGGTCCTTGCTTGCGGGAACTCGAGGACGAAGCGAGCCGCAAGTCTACGCCGCAGGGTGGCAAGCGAATCCGCCCTCTCCTCTTCACGGTTGGCGAGGAACCTCAGGCAGTCCAACGCCGAGCGAACGAACGCGATGCTTCTCGCGCCGAGATCGAGCCCCCTGACGGCCAGCAGGCACCGCTGCGCCATCGGAAATGCACTGCCGCCACCCGACAGGATGTCCTCGAGGATCGCCACATCTTCGAGTGCGACCAGGGCAGCATAGAAATCATCGCCGATCTCGACGTGGCCGCCCCCCGACATCTCCCGCAGCCGTTGCGCATACGCTGCGATCGTCTCAGTCGGGTCGTTGGTGCGCTCCGTGTCATCCATGATTCTGTCCAGCGGTGCAGCCAGGCGGTCGTCGCGGTCACTTGCCCGGGATCTCGGCGCCTGCCGGCAATTCGGCCGGAAACACCTGGTCGCGGGTCAGCACATGCACGCGACTCGACTGCGTCGCCGGCACGAGCCCATCGTCACCGAGCGTCGCCACCCGCAGTTCGCAGTACCACGGTTCGTGCCGGAACACGAGGCTGTGCAGCGTACCGAAGCCGCGCTTGCCGCCACGATCGACCTTCTGCAGCGCCGCCCAGCCTTCGGCCGCCGACAGCTTGTGATCACCGCCGCCGAGGCAGTCCTCCAGGCAGGTCCGCACCTGCCGTTCGCGATCGGTACTGTCGCGACTGGCCTTGCGGCCATCCTGGCGACCGGCGAAATGGTTGGTCACCACCGAGTAGCCTTCGACCTTCGCCCGCACGCACTTCTTGCTGTCGGTCTCGAACACCGCGAACGGCGATTCGTCGGTCGGCACCATCGGCAACACCACGCGGGTGATGAAGCCCGCCGGCGGACTGGTATAGCCGAGCAGGTCCTGCGCCTTGGCGTAGGTGGTCGCCGCCACGCCATCCGCCTGTTCGAGCAGCGCGCGCGCGGCGATCGCGGTCGGCCACGAATCGGGCTCGGGGGTCCGCGTGATGTTGCCGCTGCCGACGTGCAGGTAGGCGGCGACGCCGGCGTCGCTGAAGCCGGTGACGGTGGCGACGTAGCCGGGCCAGGTCACCGACGCGACAACGCGACCGCCGGGCAGGTGCTGCACCAGCAGGATCGTGCGATCGATCATGTGCTTGCCGGTGAACGGCCAGTCGAAGTTGCGGCCGGACAACACGCCGCCGCCTTCGGCCTGCTCGCCGGCGACGACGAAACCGCTGCAGCCCATCAGCCCGAAGACATCGAGCGCATTGGCGACCAGGAAGTCCTGTTCGTCGAGCGCGCGTTCGAGTTCGGGCACCCGCAAGTCGACGCCGCTCTGCTGCAGGCCGGCGAACAGCGCGGCGATCTCGGCGCGGATGTCGTCGGGATAGTCGATCGTGCGTTGCAACGCGGCGCGCGCGGTATCGAGCAGGGCCTTCTGGCGGCCGAAGCGCGCACTGAACTCGGCGATGGCGACCTCGGCGATCCCCTTCGCGAGCAGACGGCCGTGGGCGAGGCCGCGTTCGGCCGGGGTGCCCCAGACGCGCAGGATGGTCAGGCCGGCGTGCTGTTCGACACGGCCATGGACGCCAGTAGCGGCGGGCGCGGCGTGTTGTGCGAAACAGGCCGGGAGCAGCAGCGTGAGAACGAACGCCGAGGAACGGACGGTCATCGGCGGTAGTGTGCAGCATCGGTGCCGGCGTTGTCGATCGCCGCTGGGCCAAGCCGCGACCAAGACCAGATCAGCCGGCAGCCGCAGCTGCCCGCCCGCGCACCGCCTCAAGGTAGTCCATCTCGTCCGGCGACAGGGAGAAATCCACCAGCAGGATCGTCCGCGGCAGCACCCCGATGTTCGCCGTCTCGTGTTCGATCAACCCGTCGAACACCAGCACCTTGCCATCCTGCCACGACACCCGCTCGGTGCCGATCCGGAACAGCGCACCCGCCGGCACATCGAGCCCCAGATGCGCGCGCAGCACATCGCGTTGCTGGCCATCGCAATGCGGATAGATGTGCGTCTGCGGCAACATCCGGGAGAACCCGTAGGTGCCGTGCCGACCAAAGCGATCGAGCAGCGACGCGGTGAACGGACAGCGCCGCCGATTGCGCTCGAGATCGACCGGCATGTCTTCGGCGTAACCCTTCAGACACAGCGGGAACGCCAACCAATGGCCGCTGTAGGCGCCGTCGTTCGGCCATGGCACGAAATCCGCCGGCGACAGCACGACCATCTCGGCGCGGATCCGTTCCCAGCACGGCTCGAGCAGCGCGGTGAGCGCGAATCGACGGGCATCCAGCAGTTCGGTCCGCGACGACATCTCGGGTCTCCTGGGCGGCGGGGCATCGGATGATAGCCAGCGCGGCCGGCGGCGGACACCGGCCGGCGCTTCTGACCGCCGGTCCCGTCGTTCCCCGGCGGAATCGAGTTGTCGCAAGACACGACGGCGGTCCAGTCGATAGACTTGTCCGCCGTGTCGCCTCGGATCGAACGTCACCAACGCGCCGTTCTGCTGGTCATCGCAGCCAGCCTGCTGGCGTTGCTGGCGCTCGCCAAGGCGTTGGTGATCCGCCACCATCATCGCGGCGCCGAGCTGGCGTTCGCGTGCGGGCCTCAGCACGGGGCCTGCTGCTGCGCGCCTGACCACTGCGGTTGTTGCGAACCCGACGTGGCGCCCCCTGGTGATGCCGCGCCGCACGCTGGCGAACATTGCGACTGCGGCTGCGACCCGCAGGCCGACGATCCGGTACGGTTGGAGCCGGGGTTGCCGGCACCCCAGGTTCGCGCCGCGGCGTCCCTCGGCATGTTCGCGACACTGCGCGTCCGTCCCGCGCGGCCGCGGCTCGCCCAGGTGCCCCCCACCCGGTTTGCCACCGGCCCGCCGCCGCCGCGGATCGACACGCATCTGCGGCTGCACGCCACGAACGTCCTGATGCTGTGACCAGCGCCACCGCCGATCGCCTCCGATCGGTGTGTCGGTGCTGCCGGCTCGTCGCCAGGCAGCGACGTGCCTGACCTGGTCGAGTCATGATCCGAACGTTCGCGCTGCTGTTCTGTTGTCTGGCGGCCTGCACGGGCTACTCGCCCGCGCCGGTCGATCTCGGCGCCCACGCCGCAGCCTTCGCGGCTCGCCTGCCCGACAGCGACGAGATCATCGCCGTCGCCGACCGGATCGCGCGACGCCTACCGGCGGCGCCCGGTTACGACCCGCGCGACGGCCTGACCCGAGCGGAGGCGCGTCTGCTGACCCTGTGGTTGCACCCCGAACTGCGCCGCGCGCGCCTGCAACTGGCGGTGACCGCGGCCGGCAAAGACCACGCCGGCGCCTGGCCCGACCCCCAACTGAACGCCGACTTCGTCCGGATCCTCGAACACGTCGACCACCCGTGGTTGGCCGGTGGCGCACTCGGCATCACGTTGCCGCTGTTCGGCCGCTCGGCTACGGAGACTGCCGTTGCCGACCGCGAGCATGCCGCCGCCCAGCTGCAGGCGAGAGCAGCGGAGACCGCTGCCCTCGATGCCCTCGACGGCGCGTGGTTGCACTGGAGTGCCGCCAGGATGCGCGGCGATCTGCTGCAGGACCTGCTGACCCGCATCCGCACCCTCGAGGCCCTGGCACTGCGACTGGCCGACCATGGCGAACTGACGCGCCTCGCCGCCCGCGCTTTCACGCTGGAACGACTGGCGCGCGAGGCCGAACAGAACTCGGCGACGACCGCGATCGCGACGACGCGGCTGCACCTGCTGCACCTGTTGGGCCTGCCGCCAGACACGACGCTCGAACTGATCCCCGACACCGCGATCGAGGATCGCGCCGGCGCACCGGACCACCGGCGGCAGCGGCTGTTGATCGGACCCGCCGTGCAGTTCGCCGAGCACGCCCATGCGATCGCCGAGCACCAGCTCGAACTCGCGATCGCCAAGCAGTGGCCGGATCTGACGCTGCTGCCCGGCTTCGGCGAAGAAGACGCCGAACCACGCGCCCTGCTCGGCTTCTCGCTGCCGCTGCCGCTGTGGAACCGCAATGCCCGCGCGATCGCCGAGGCCACGGCCACCCGCGAATTGCGGGCGGAGGACCTGCGGCTTGCCGTCGAGCACGCGACGGCACGGTTGGCGACTGCCGAAGTGCGGCTCGCCGGCGCCGCGGCGCAACGGTTGATGCTGACCCGCGATCTGCTGCCCGCGGTGGCGGCGCAGGTCGCCGACGGCCAGCGCATGGCCGAACTCGGCCAGCTCGACCCACTGCTGCTGCTCGACACGCTGACCCGCGCCCATGAAGCGCAACTCGCCGTCATCGACGCCGGCGTCGCCGAAGGCGACGCCACGATCACCCGCAACACGCTGTTCTGGCCAGAGGCATGGCTGCCCGCGGCCGAGGAGATCCGATGAAGGCTGCCGTGCCGTGGTCGCTGCTGGTCGTACTGGGCGTCGCGTGCCGACAGGAACCGGCGGCCGGCAAGCCGCAGGACGACCACCCGCCGGCGATCAGCAACCGGATCGACGTCCCGGAATCGGTGCGCCAGAACCTCGGCATCGAGTTCGCGACGGTCGAACGTCGACGCGTCGCCGCGACGCTGCGCCTGCCTGGCGCCTTCGAACTGCTGCCGTCGGCGCGCCGCGAGTATCGGACCCCGGTCGCCGGTCGCGTGACCATCGCGGCGACCCCGCTGGCGCCGGTCGCCGCCGGCGATCTGCTGTATCGCATCGACTCACCGACCTGGCGCGAACTGCAACAGCAGCTCGGCGAGATCGCCACCGAAGTCCAGGTCACCGATCTGCGGATCGCCGCGACCCGGAAGCGCTTGCGGGCGCACGAGGTGCACGAACAGAGCCTCGCCGAGGCGACCGCGGTCGCCGGTCGACGCGTCGAGTCGCTGCGCGCGCTGCGCGAAGGCGTCGGCGGTCAGGCCGACGAACTGGCGGTGGCCGAGATGGCGGTGGCGACCGCGCGCGCGACCCAGGCGGAGGCCGGTGAGAAAGAGGCGGAGACCGCCGCGGTACTGGCCGAACTCGAAGCGACGGCGCTGGCGCTGCGGGATCGCACACAACGAGCGTTCGCGACCGCCGCGACGCTTACCGGGATGACCGTGGACCAGTTGACCACCACCGTCGCCTGGCAAGGACAGCAGGTGCCGGCCTGGCGCACGCTCGACGAACTCCAGGTGCGCGCCGCCGCTGCCGGCGTCGCCGACGTGCCGCCGCTCGGCGCCGGGGCGTGGGTCGGCATCGGCGATCTGGTGCTGGCCATCGTCGACGGCAGCCGAGTGCGGTTCCTGGCCCGCGCGCTGCAATCGGATCGCGCGCGCCTCGCCGGGCGCGAGGCCGCCGTCGTGGTTCCACCCGGCCGCGACGCCGGCGATCCGGTTCGCGGACGTCTGTACGCGGGCCTCGATGCCGATCCTGGCCAACGCACCTTCGCACTGTTCCTGGTGCCGGAAGCGACCGCGCCGTGGTGCCGCGCCGGCTTCGGCGGCTTCCTCGAAGTGGAGACCGACGTCGGGGGCGCTGCCGAACTGGCGGTGCCGCGCGCCGCCGTGCTGACCGATGGCCTGCAGCGCGTGCTGTTCCTCCGCGACCCGGCCGATGCCGACAAGGTCATCCGGCTCGAAGGCGATCTCGGCGTCGACGATGGGCGCTGGGTCGAGGTCAAGAGCGGCCTCGCCGATGGCGACCAGGTGGTCGTCGCCGGCGCCTATGAACTGATGCTGGCCAGTTCTGGCTCGGCACCAAAGGGCGGCCACTTCCACGCCGATGGCACCTGGCACGCCGACGACGAGCACAAGTAGCCATGTTCGCCGCCCTGATCGCGTTTGCGCTGCGTCGCCCGTGGACGGTGCTGCTGATCGCCGCACTGGTGACCGCGGCCGCGGCCTGGCAGACGCCCCGGATGCCGATCGACGTGTTCCCTGAACTGAACGCGCCGACCGTCGTCGTGCTGACCGAGGCCGGGGCGCTCGCCGCCGACGAGGTCGAGCAGTCGGTGACCTTCCCGATCGAGACCGCGGTCGCCGGCCTGCCGGGCGTGCGCCGGATCCGCAGCAGCAGCGCCATCGGCCTGTCGCTGGTTTGGGTGGAGTTCGACTGGAACGAGGACATCTGGCGCGCGCGGATGCTGGTCGGCGAGAAGCTGGCAGCCGTCCGCGAACAGCTGCCGCCGGATGCCCATGCCGAGATGACGCCGGTGACGTCGATCACCGGCGAGATCCTGCTGCTGTCGCTGACCTCGCCCGACGGCTCGCGCACGCCGATGGAAGTCCGTTCGTACGCGGAGTTCGACCTGCGCAACCAGATCCTGGCGGTGCCCGGTGTCGCCCAGGTGGTCGCGATCGGCGGCGACCTGGCCGAATACCAGGTGCTGGTCCGACAGGAACAACTGCGCGCATTCGAACTGACCCTGGAGGACGTCGTCACCGCCGCCCGCACCGCGCACAGCAGCGCCGGCGCCGGTTGGCTCGCGAACGTCGAGGGCCTCGAACTGCCGGTCCGCCAGAGCGCGCGCGTCAGATCGGTGCGCGACATCGAGAACACCGTGGTCCGGATCCGCGACGGCGCCCCGATCACGCTCGGGCAGGTGGCCGAGGTGCGCCTGGGTGCGGCCGAGAAGCGCGGCAACGCCTCGGAGAGCGGCCTGGCGGCCGTCGTGATGTCGGTGCAGAAGT
The DNA here is from genome assembly GCA_016713175.1 of Planctomycetota bacterium. Classification (GTDB taxonomy): domain Bacteria; phylum Planctomycetota; class UBA1135; order UBA1135; family UBA2386; genus JADJPQ01. Next base: position 292,218 of record JADJPQ010000008.1, on the reverse strand, counting down.
CGCCTGGCACCAACACACTGGCGCTGACCGCGGCGATCGATGCGCAGCTCGATGCGGCCACCCGCTCGATGCCGAGCGGCCTGCACCTGAACCGGCACGTGATGCGCCAATCCGACTTCATCGCCACGTCGGTCGGCAATCTGGTCGCGGTGCTGCGCGACGCGGCGATCTTCGTCGCCATCATCCTGGTGCTGTTCCTGCTCGATCTGCGCACCACGCTGATCACGCTGGCGGCCCTGCCGCTGTCGCTGGGCGTCGCCCTGCTGGTGCTGTGGGCCTGGGGCCTGTCGATCAACGTGATGACGCTCGGCGGCCTGGCGGTGGCCATCGGCGGCCTGGTCGACGATGCCATCATCGACGTCGAGAACGTGTTCGCGCGGCTGCGGCAGAACGCGGCGCTGCCGGTCGAGCAGCGCCACAGCGTCACCGACGTGGTGTTCGCCGCCAGCAACGAGATCCGCCGCCCGATGGTCTACGCGACGGTGATCATCGTCGTCGTGTTCGTGCCGCTGCTGCTGATGCAGGGCCTGGAGGGGCGCTTCTTCCAGCCGCTCGGCATCGCCTACATCGTCTCGACGCTGGCGTCGCTCGCGGTCGCACTCACGGTCACGCCGGCCCTGTGCCAGCAGCTGCTCGGCAAGGTCGCCGCCGGCCGCGCGCATGGTGACGGCTTTCTGGTCCGCTGGCTGAAGCGCCGCTACGCCCCGTCGCTCGAGCTGGCGATCCGCCACAAGAAGAAGGTGCTCGGCGGCGCCGCCGCCGCGACGCTCGGCAGCCTCGGGCTGCTGTCGACGTTCGGCACGTCGTTCCTCCCCGAGTTCAACGAAGGCACGTTCACCGTCTTCCTGATGGCGCCGCCGGGCACGTCGCTGGTCGAGAGCGATCGACTCGGGGTCGGCATCGAACGGCAGCTGGCGGCGATCCCCGGAGTCCGTTCGGTGGTGCGCCGCACCGGCCGCGCCGAACGCGACGAACACGCCGAGCCGGTCAGTTCGTCCGAGATCGACGTCAGCCTGTTGCCGGGCCAGAAGAAGCAGCAGATCCGCGTGGCGATCGATCGCGTGCTGGCATCGGTGCCGGGCATCACCACGTCGGTCGGTCAGCCGATCGAGCATCGCCTGTCGCATGTGATGTCGGGCACGCCGGCGGCGATCGCGATCGCCGTGCAGGGCGACGACCTCGCCGTGCTGCGTTCGCTCGCCAGGGAGATCGAGAGCACGCTGCGGACGATCCCGGGTGCCCGCGACGTTGCCGCCAACCGCGAAGTGATGATCACCTCGCTGCCGATCCGCTACCGGCATGAGGATCTGGCGGCCGCCGGCCTGTCGCCCGCCGCCGCCGCCGAACAAGTCCAGGACGCGCTGCGCGGCGAGACCGTCGCCGAGATCACCGATGGCAGCCGTCGATTGCAGATGAACGTCCGGTTGCACCCGGACGAACGACAGGGCATCGAGGACGTCGGCGATCTGCTGCTGCGCGGCGCCGCCGGTGCGCTGGTGCGGCTACGCGATGTCGCCGACCTCGGCCGCGAACGGACCTCCAACCTGATCACCCGCGAAGGCGGTCGCCGCAAGGCGGTGATCTCGTGCAACGTCGCCGAAGGCCACAACCTCGGCCAGCTCGTCGCCGAAGTCCGAGCCCGCGTCGAACCGATCGTCGCGCGCCAGGGCTGCACGGTGTCGTTCGGCGGCCAATTCGAGGCCCAGCAGTCGGCGAGCCGCACGCTGGGGTGGCTTGGCGCGCTGGTGCTGATCGTCGTCACGATGCTGGCCCAGGCCGCACTCGGCTCGCTGCGCGCAGCGTTGCTCGTGATGGTCAACCTGCCGCTGGCGCTGATCGGCGGCATCGCCGCGATCTTCCTGACCGCCGTCGCCGATCCGTTCGGCAACGCGCTCGCCCTGTTCGGCCTTGGCGGCCGCTACCAGGCGCCGGTCGTGTCGATCGCCAGCATGGTCGGGTTCGTCACGCTGTTCGGCATCGCCGTGCGCAACGGTATCCTGCTGGTGCGCCACTGGCTCGACCTGCTGGCCGCCGGCGTGCCGTTCGCCGAAGCGGTGCACCGCGGTTCGATGGAACGGCTGGTGCCGATCCTGATGACCGCGTTGACCGCTGCACTCGGACTGCTGCCGCTGGTGCTGACCGCCGGCGAACCGGGCAGCGAACTGCTGGCGCCCCTGTCGGTGGTGGTGCTCGGCGGTCTGCTGTCGTCGACGTTCCTGAATCTGGTGGTCGTGCCTGCCGGCTTCCATCTGCTGTTCCGCGCGCGCTACGCCGCTCCTTCCGTTCTTCCGTCCGCTCCTACCGAGACCTCGACGCCATGAAGCTCCACTCCATCTGCTGCCTGTTGCCGATCCTGCTGTGGACCGCCTGCGGTCACGACCACGACCACCCCCACAACCCGGACGGCTCACATCCAAAGCCCGCCGCCAACGCCGGCGGCGATGGCCACGACCACGCCAACATGGTCGACCTCGGCACCGTCGCGCTCGGCGACTGGCAGGTGCAGGTCAAGCGCGGTCAGAAGATCGAGCCCGGCAAGGAGGCCGAGGTCGACCTGCAGTTCGCCGGGGACAAGGCGCTGCCCGGGATCCTGCGCGCCTGGATCGGCAGCGAGGACGCCAGGGGTTCGCGCAAGGCCAAGGCCGACCCGGAGGGCGCGCGCGGCATGCACGTGCATGTCATGGTGCCGATGCCCCTTGCCGAAGAAAGCCAACTGTGGCTCGAAGTCGAGGGCGGCCCCCGCGCTGGCGTAGCGATGAAGCTCTGAGTCATGAACGTGCGCCGGCACCATCCACCTGCTGTCCGTCGGCCGCCAGCGCGCGTCGCGCTGCTGGCATCGCTGCTGGCTGGTTGTGTCGCCTATGAGCCGGCCGATGTCGACCTGCCCGGAGTCGTCGCGTCGGCGCAGGCAGCGGCCGGGGGCAGCTTCACGTTCGTCGGTGCCGTGCAGACCGCCTGGCGCGACAATCCGCGTCTGCAGGCACTGGCCGCGGCGGCGCGCGCAGCCGGAGCCGACCTGGCCGCGACCGAACTGCAGGTCGAGTGGGATGGCGCCGAGGAATCGCTGACCGCAATGATCGATCCGCTGGCGCTGTTGCGCCTGGGCCAACGCGGCGCCGCCGCCGAGCTGACGGCCACTCGCGCCGACGCAGCCCTCGCCGAACTCGCGGTGGCGCGCTGGCAGACCTGCGTCGCGATCGCCGAAGCGTTCCTGGTGCTCGACGCCCTGGACACGATCGTCGTGCCGTCGATCGAGATCGAGCCGCAGCCGTTCGTCGACGCCGGTCTCGCCGCGCCGGTGGCGGCTGCCCAGGTCACCGCGGCACGCGGCGCCGCGCTGGCAGAACAGGCGGCGATCGCCGCCGAACGCGCCAACACGCTGACCGAGCTGCGCGCTCTGTGCGGCCGCACCGCCGCAGTCGCGTTCACCACGACAGGCCATGGCCCGGAACTGCCACCCGCCCCAGCCGACCGACCGACAGCTCTGCTGCGACGACCGGACCTCGCGCTGGCACTGCAGCAGTATCGCGTCGCCGATGCTGCGTTCCGCACCGCGGTTGCCGAACAGTATCCCAGCGTCATGCTCGGCCCCGAGATCCCGCTGCGTTCTGGGATGATCGATCCGATGGCGATCGTCCGGATTCCGATCGGTGCCGACGGGCCGGCCGCTGCCGCGCGTGACCAACGTGACGCTGCTCGCGCCACGCTCACTGGAGCGTACCTGACAGCCGAAGCCGAAGCGGCGATCGCCGCGCAACGACTCGAGGCTGCGACAGCCGCCTGGCACGCGCGCCGCGCGGCGGCGATCGCCACCCAGGCGGCACTCGCTCAGGCCACGATCGCTGTCCAGACCGAGGTCGATGCGTTCGCACCACTGGCGGAGGCGGCGCCGATGGCGATCCGCGAGACCATGGAACACCGGGAAACGGCGCTTGCCCTGGCCAGGGCGCGGGTCCGCGCCGCGGCGGCGTACGGCTGGCCGACGGAGGAACCCGCGCGATGACTGGCGTCGACCTGTCCGCTCTGCGCATGGAACAGCAGCCGGCGATGCCGAAACGACCGCTCGGCCCGCGCCTCCTCGGGGGCCTTGTGCTGCTGCTCGCCGTCGTCGTCGCGCTGACGTTCGCCTGGCCGCTGCTGCGGCCGGTCCGCGCGGTGCCGATGGTGCCGGTTCGCACCGCGGGCACCGAAGCCGCGGCCACCATGGCCATGGCCGAGGCCGCCGGCTGGGTCGAACCCGATCCGTTCCCGATCGCGGTCCGGCCGCTGGTCGCGGGCCGCATCGAGTCGATCGCCGTGCTCGAGGGCGCGACCGTGCGCACCGGCGAGACCATCCTCGCGACCCTGGCCAGCGCCGAACTGGTGGCGGCGGCCGAACGCGCCGCCGCGACGCTGGCCGAGCGCGAACGCGAACTCGAGGCCGCGATGGCCGCCGAAGCGGTGGCCACAGCCCAGCTCGAACAACTCGCCGCGCCGCGCATGGCCGTCGCCGAGGCCAGGATCGAAGTCGCCGACCGGCAGGAACGGCTCGCCGCCGCACAGGGTGCCGAGCGCCAACGTCGCGCCGAAGCGGTGGCCGCGGTCGCCGCAAGGCAGGCGCAGGAACGACTCGCCACCGCCGGCGGCACCTACGCGCTGGCGCTGACCCGAGCGCAGGCCGCGGTTGCCGCCGCGGAAGCGATGGCCGAAGCCGCGGCCGGTGAAGCCGCGGCGCTGACCCGCGAACTCGCGGCCACCGAGCAACGCCTGGCAATCGCCGAAGAACTGCTGGCCAATCCCGTCGAGTTGCGGGGCGCCGCGACGACCGCAGCCGCGGCGACGGCCCGCGCCCGCGCCGCCCGCGACGCCGCGGCGACCGAACGGCAGATCACCGAACGCGAACTCGGCCAGTGCGACGTCAAAGCCCCCATCGACGGTGTGGTGCTGCGCCTGCTGGCGCAACCGGGCACCACGGTCGGCCCCGACGGCGACGGCATCATGACGCTGTATCGCCCCGATCGGCTGCGCGCGCGCATCGATGTGCCACTCGGCTCGATCGGCGGCATCCACCAGGGCCAGGCGGTCGAGTTGCGCAGCGAAGTGCTCGGCAACACCATCGTCCGCGGCATCGTGCAGCGCCTGCAGCACGAGTCCGATCTGCTGAAGAACACGCTGCAGGTCAAAGTCGGCATCACCGACCCGCCGCCGCTGCTCCGACCGGAGACACTGTGCCGCGCGCGCTTCCTCGGCGACGACACCACGGCGAAGACGACGACGATCGTCACGTTCCTGGTGCCGACGGCCGCCGTGCAGAACGACGCGGTGTTCGTGTTCGACCCGGCGCACGGCACCGCGCGCAAGGTCCCGGTCCAGCTCGCCGGCCAGTCGGCGGACGGCACCCTGGTCCGCGGCGAACTGTCGGTCGCGCAACGGGTCATCACCGCACCCGTGCTGGACGGCGAGCGCGTCCGCCCGGAGGCGCCATGAGCCTGATCGAACTGCGCTCGGTCACCAAGACGTTCCGTTCGACCTCCGAAGACGTCACCCCGATCCAGGAACTCGATTTCGACGTCGAACAGGGCACGTTCGTCGTCTTGATGGGGCCGAGCGGCAGCGGCAAGACCACGCTGCTGCACCTGCTCGCCGGTATCGATCGGCCGACCCAGGGCACCGTGAGGATCGCCGGCGAGGAGATCTCGGCGCTGTCACCGAGCCAACTGGCGCGCTGGCGCACCCGCGCGGTCGGCTACGTGTTCCAGCAGTACAACCTGATCCCGGTGCTGACCGCATTCGAGAACGTCGAGGTACCGCTGCTGCTGCTGCGCTTGTCCAGGCAAGAACGCGAACGCAAGATCGCCACCGCGCTGGCCGCCGTCGGCTTGACCGATCGCGCCCACCACCTGCCGCGCCAATTGTCCGGCGGTCAGCAGCAACGCGTCGCCATCGCCCGCGCCATCGTCGCCGATCCGGTCGTCGTGCTCGCCGACGAGCCGACCGGCAACCTCGATCGCCAGGCCGCGACCCGGACGATGGAACTGCTGCGCCGGCTGGTCGACGAGTTCGGCAAGACGCTGGTGATGGTCACGCACGACCCGGTCACCGCGCGGTCTGCCGACCGCATCGTCCACCTCGACAAGGGCCGTATCACCACCGGAGCCCCGAGCCATGCGTGAACTGCTGGCCTTCCTGCCGTACGCGTTCCGCACCGCGCGCCGCGCGCGGATGCGTTCCTGGTTGACGATCGCCGGCGCGACCATCGCAATGGCGCTGTTCGCCTTCGTCCGCACGGTCGACGACGGCGTCACCACGCTGGCCGAACGCGCCGACCAGCCGGTGCTGGTGGTGTTCCAGGACAGCCGTTTCTGTCCGCTGACCTCCGAGCTGCCGCTGCGCTACGAACGCGCGATCACCGACGTGCCCGGCGTCGCCGCGGTGCTGCCGACCCTGGTGTTCATCAATTCGTGCCGCTCCAACCTCGACCTGGTGACGCTGCACGGCGTCACCGGGCAGCAGCTCGACGAGCTGTACGATCTCGAAGTGCTGCAGGGCAGCATCGCCGATTGGCGCGCGCGCAGCGATGCGGCGCTGGTCGGCGAACGGCTGGCCGAGCGCCGCGGCATCCGGGTTGGCGAACGCGTCCGGCTGTCCGAGGTCGACGTGCACGTCGCCGGCATCATCCGCGGCGAAGCCGCCGGCATCGCCAACCTCGCGTTCGTGCACCTGGATCAGCTGGCCCTGGCGCGCAAGCGGCAGGGCTCGGCGACGCAGTTCCTGGTCAAGCTCGACCAGACCGCCGATCCCGAGGCGATCGCCCAGGCAATCGACGAGAAGTTCCGGACCGACGAGGCCCGCACCGACACCAAGAACATGCAGGCGTTCGTCGCTGCCGCGATCGCCGAAGTCGCGCAGGTGGTCGAGTTCGCGCGCTGGCTCGGCTATCTGGCGGTGCTGGTGGTCGCGCTGGTGCTGGCCAACACCGTGTTCATCAGTGCGCAATCGCGCGCGGCCGAGATGGGCGTGCTGGAGACCATCGGCCTGCGCAAACCGGCGTTGATGGGCCTGATCGCCGCGGAAGGCATCGGGCTCGGCCTCGTCGGCGGCGTGCTCGGCACCGGCCTCGTGCTCGGCGTGCTGTTCCTGCACCCCGTGACGCTCGGCGTCGAGGGCTATGGCATCGACCTGGCGCCCGGCTGGCGCACTGCGGCACATTCGCTGCTGGCGGCACTGCTGACCGGCACCGTGGCCTCGCTGCCGCCGGCGATCGCCGTCGCGCGGCGACCGCTGCACCTCGGCGTCAAGGACGAGTGACGATGCTGCTGCCGTTCGGCTACGTGCTGCGGAACCTGCTGCGCCGGCGCGCGCGGACGTTGGCGACCATCGGCGGCATCACCGCCACCACGCTGCTGGTGATCGCGATGCAGGCGTTCGCCAACGGCATGCTGCAGGCCGGCGCGGCCGGCGCCCGCAGCGATGTCGTGTTCCTGCTCGGCATCTCGGCCGAGGTCGATCTGGTCCGTTCGGTGGTCCCGCGCGGCAGCGCCGAGACCGCGGCCGCGTCGGTGCCCGGCGTGCTGACGGTCGATGGCCAGCGCGCGGCGTCGGTCGAACTGCACCTCGCCACGCGCAACGGCGATCGCGTCGGCCTGCTGCGCGGCGTCACCGAGGCCGCGTACCTGGTGCATGAACGGGTGCAGATGGTCGCTGGCCGCGAACCGCGCGCGCCGTTCGAACTCGCGGTCGGCACGCTGGCCCACACCCGCATGGGACTGCCCGCTGCCGACTTCGCCGTCGGCAGGACGCTGCGCCTCGAACATCGCGACTTCACGATCGTCGGCCGTTTCGCTGCACCTGGTACGATCTACGAAGCCGAGATGTGGGCCCGCCTGCCGGACGCGATGCTGGCGACCAGGCGCGAGGACATCTCGTGCATCGTGTTGCGGCTGGCAACGCCGGACGCGCTGACCGACGTGCAGACGTTCGCCGGCCGCCGGCTGGATCTCGAGATCGCCGCCGTGCCGGAGACCGAACTGATGCGCGAACTGGCGCGCAGCCTCAGCCCGATCGCCACGCTGGCGCATTGGCTGGCAGTGCTTGCGGTCGCCGCGGGCGCGTTCGCCTGCGCCAACACGATGTTCGCCGCGGTGCTGGCCCGCACGCGCGAACTGGCGACCCTGCGTTCGCTCGGTTGGTCGCCGGCGGCGCTGGCGATCAGCCTGGTGCAGGAGTCGGCGCTGGTCGCGCTTGCCGGCGGTGCCATCGGATCGTTGCTGGCATTGGTGATCGGTCAGGTGTCGCTGCGATATCCGATGGGCGCATTGACCCTCGAACCGGACGCCTGGAGCCGCCTGCTCGGACTTGGCGCGGCCCTTGCATCGGGGCTGATCGGTGGCATCGTGCCAGCGATACGAGCCGTTCGCCTGCCCCTGGTCGAAGCTCTCGGAGGTCGTGCGTGAGTGTCCGTTCCATCCTGATGACCCTGCCGTTGCTCGCCGCGTGCGGCGGCGATACCAAGAACGCGCCGGTCGCCGTGCCCGCTTCGCCAGCGCTGCAGGCCATGGTGCTGCCGTCTGCCCCGGCCGGCGCGATCGATGTGCGGGCCGCGTTGGCGGCTGCCGTTGACGCGCCGATGACCGTTCGTGGCCGGGTTGCCGCCATCACCAAGGGCCAGGCGCTGGTCCAGCTGATGGACCTGTCCGTGCCCTACTGCGGCGAGAAGTCCGCCGAGGACGGCTGCAAGACCCCTTGGGACTACTGCTGCGAGACGCCGGAGACGCTGCGCGCCAACCGGATGGTCGTCGAGTTCCGCGGCGCCGACGGCAAACCGATCGCGACGCCATCGCTGCCCGACATCCAGCTGCTCGATGCGATCACCGTGCAAGGCCGACTGCTGGTCGACGAGCACGGCAACCGGACACTGGTCGGCACCGGTTTGTTCCGCAGCGCCCGCCCCGAGCTGCCCGCCGACCTGAACTGGCCGCAATGACCTGTGGCCGTTGGCAGATGACTTGCTGCGCCCTGGTCGCCGCCGGCAACCTGACGGCTCAAGGCATCCTCGATGTCCTCGACGGCGAGACGCTGTACTCCGGCGGTTTCCTCGCCACGCTTGGTTTCGAGCTCGATCGCGGCGACCAGCTGCGCCAGGGCAGGGACCGCATCGCCGACCCTGACGCCGGCCACGAACGCAGGCTGACCGGCACGCTGGCCCTGCAGTACGGCCTGCGACACGATCTGCAGCTCGGGATCGCGCTCGCGTTCGCGGATCACGAACGCAGGAGTCTGGCTGGCGACGCGGATGCGGACGGACTCGGCGACGTGCACCTGCTCGGCAAATGGCGCTTCCTGCGCCTGGATGGGCCCGCGCGCGCCACCAACTTCGCGCTGATCACCGAACTGTCGTTGCCGACCGGCGAGGATGATGCCACCACCAACGGCATCCGGCTCGAACCCGAACTGCAGCCAGGATCCGGTGGCGTCGATCCGGCGCTCGGCGTCGGCATCACGCACGAACCGGGCCGTTGGCGATTCAACGCCGCGCTGCTGCACCAATGGCGCACCGACAGCGATGGCGACGACCATCGGCTCGGCAACGGCCTGGTCGCCGAACTCGCCGCCGGCAACCGGTTCTGGCTCGAACCCTACCCCGGGCCATTCATGCGCGCCGATCTCGCGGTTCGCTGGTACGACGAAGATCACGCCCGGATGGGCTCGCCATTGGCCGACTCCGGTGGCGAGCGCGCCACCGTCGCCGTCAACTGGGCGTTCCGGCCAAGGCCATCCGTCGACTGCCAGGTCGGCGTCGAGACTCCGTTCTGGCAGGACGTGGGCGGCACCCAGCTCGGCCACGATTGGTCCGTCGACCTGACGTTCGGCTACCGCTTCTGAGGAAACGATGCACCCCCGCCTCTTCCCCCTGCTGTTGCTCGGTGCGTGCCTGACGCCGAGCGCCGATCCGATCCCGCAGACAACGGACTTCGCGTTCGTCGAGGTCCAACTGCAGGGTTGAACCTGAAACGAGGAACTTCTGGGCCTCCAGAAGTTCGTCGAGGGCCGGTTCGGCCCTCACTGGCAGATCGATCTCGACCGGCAGTTGTTCCGCTTCCGTGTGCTCGGCCCCACGCGTCTCGACCATCAGGAGATCGCGACCGCCGTCCGCGAGAACAACATGGGCATCGGCGGCATCGAATTGCGAGTCCGTGGCACGCTCGAGCAGGGCCGGATCCGCATCGCCGAGACCGGCCAGGAACTGCCGGTCAGCGGCGCGCCGACCGCGGCGGACCAGCCGTGGCTGTTGGTCCGTTGGGATGCCGAAGGCTGTGCGAGCGATCGCGCGGTGCCGGCGTGGCTCGGCGCGGCCGGCGCCCCGACCCGCTGAACGAAGCCACGCGACCCGTCACAGGTGCTCGGCCAGCTCCGCCAGCGCGCGACTCAGCATCGTGCGCACCGCGCCCTCGCTCTTGCCGAGTTCCTTGGCGATCTCGGCGTGCGACATGCCGAGGATCCGCGCCTTCAGGATCACATCCTGCTTGTCGGCCGCCAGCTTGCCGAACCCCGCTTCGACGCGTTCGAGTTCTTCGCGCGCCGCGGCCTGACCACTCGGCGAATAGAACGCCGCATAGCCGGACAACGCCTCGGACGCGGCAAAATGTTCGCGTGCCGGATCGCGCTTGCCGGCCTGCCAGTGCTCGGCCCGATCGGCAATCTTGCGCATCGCGGTGGTGAACAGCCAGGTGCGGAACTCCGCTTCGCCGCCGAAGCGGAACCGTTCGGCGTTCTCGAGCACATCGCGGCACACCGACTGCGCCAGGTCGCTGCACGACTCCTTGGCCAGCAGCATCGGTCCCGCCTTGAGACGAACGAACGCTCGCAGCGCGGGCAGATGCTGCTGCAGCAGGACCGCGACGGCGGACTCGTCCCGCTGACTCGCTCGCCGCAACAAGGACTCGAGATCTTGCGCCATCGCCAGCAAGGTATCATCGGCTGGTGTCATCGCCCATGTCCGACCAGCCCGCCGATCCGACCATCGAAGCCGATCGCATGCGTCGCCTGCTGGCGGATTGCATCGACGCCTTCGCGCGCGGCGGCGCCGGTGCCGCCGAGACGTTGCTGACGGCCGAACCGGCCGTCGCCGCCGAAGTGCGGGCACGACTGCAGAAACTCGCCCGCGCCGGGTTGTTGACCGCCCCCGCCGCGACGGCCGCCGACGACGAGATTCCCGAACGGCTCGGCGAGTTCCGCCTGCTGCGGCGGCTGGGCGCCGGTGGCATGGGCGTCGTCTACCTGGCCGAACAGGAATCGCTGCGCCGGACGGTTGCGCTGAAACTCGTTCGTCCCGAGCAACTGTTCTTTCCTGGTGCCCGCGAGCGGTTCCGCCGCGAGGTCGAGGCCATCGCACGACTGTCCGATCCGGGCATCGTCCCGATCTACATGGTCGGCGAAGACGCCGGCATCCCGTTCTTCGCGATGGCACACATCGCCGGCTGTTCGCTGGCGGACGTGCTCGCCAGGGTCCACGATCGCAGACCCGATGAACTGACCGGCAAGGACCTCGCCGCCGCCATCGCCGCCCACATCGACAGCGCGGTGCCGGAGCCGCTACCCGAACTGTTCGCCGGCACCTGGGTCGAATGCGTGACCCGGATCGTCGCCAGGATGGGCAACGCCGCGCAGCATGCGCACGAACGCGGCGTGCTGCACCGCGACCTGAAGCCATCGAATGCGATGGTGACGCCGACCGGCCGCGTGCTGCTGCTCGACTTCGGCCTCGCGGCGGCGGCGGGCACGGCCAAGATCACCCGCACCGGCAGCCAGCTCGGCACGCTGCACTACATGGCGCCCGAACAGCTGCGCGATGGCGCCGTCGACGCCCGCACCGACGTCTACGCGCTGGCGGTGACGCTGCATGAACTGCTGGCGCTGCGCGCCCCCTACCACGCCGACAGTGCCGAGACGCTGCGGCAACGGATCCTGGAAGGCCTGCCACCGCCATTGACCGCCGTCAGCGTGCCAACCGACCTGCAGACCATCGCGCGATGCGGCATGGACCTCGACCCGGCACGCCGCTACGCGACCGCGGCGGCGCTGGCGAAGGACCTCGAACGCTTCCTGGCGCGACGGCCGATCGCGGCGCGGCCGGCAGGACCGCTGCTGCGCGGTTGGCGCTGGTGCCAGCGACACCCGGAGGCGGCAACGGCGCTGGCGCTGGTCATGGGCGCCGCCGGCGGCTTGCCGCCGCTGCTGGCCGCCGTCCGGCACGATGCCGACGCCGCCCGCGCCCAAGCGCTGGAGTCCTCGCGCACCAACCTGCGACAGGCGGTGATCGCCATCGCCGGCATGGTCGAACAGACGCGCCTGAAATCGCTGATCGAGTCACCCGGCCTCGACGACCTGCGCCGACGCCAGCTCGACTCGGCGGTCACGCTGCTGCGCAACCTGCGGCAGGAGAATCCGGACGACCACCTGGTTCTCGATCTGTTCGCTCGCGGCATGATCCAGAGCGCCAACGTCCGCCACCAGTTCGGTGAAAACGAACAGGCGTTGCGCGACCTCGCGGAGGCCGAGCCGGTGCTGCAACAGACGCGCAGCGCACGACCAGACGACCCGGAACTGATGATCGACGACGCCGGCCTCCACCTGGCACGCGCAACCTCGCTGGCGGCGCTCGGCCGCTCCGCCGAGTCCGAGACCATCTGGCGCGCGCTGCTGCAGGCGCACAGCGACACCGACATGGAGACGGCACCGATGCCATTGGTGCAGGCGCTGACCGGATGCCACAACAACCTGTCGCGGGTGCACCATGCCCGCGGCGAACTGCGCCAGGCGATCGCCGCGCTGGAACAGAGCATGGCCCTGGACAACCTGATGCGGCATCGCCGGGTCGGCCAGGATGGCGCTCTGGATGCGATGCGCACGCGGATCAACCATGGCACCCTGTTGCGCGAACAGGGCCGCCTCGATGCCGCACAGGCCGCCTATCGGGCGGTCGAGTCGGCGCTGGCCGAGGGCCTGGCCGCCGGCAGCACCGACCCTGATGTCCGGCAGGAACTCTCGCGCGTGCGCTTTGCCGCGGCCGAGGTCGCCGCGCGGCAGAACGACCGGTCGACGGCCAGTTCGTTGCGGGCGGCAGCCCTGGCGTTGCTGCGCGCACTGCAGGCGGAGTGGCCGGACCGGACCGCCTACCTGCTCGACCTCGCCAAGATGGAGTTCAGCGCCTCGATGGAGGCACAGATCGAGGGCAAGATCGACGACGCCGGCAGCCTGATCGACGAAGCCGTCAAGCGGCAACGCCAGCTCGTCGCTGCACAGCCCGGCAACGCCGAGCGCCGCAGCGACCTCGCGGCGTTCTTGCGCCAACAAGGCGCCGTGGCCGGCAAGCGCGGACAGACCGATTCCGCCAGGGCATTGGCCAAGCAGGCCGAGGAACTGCAGCGGGCCGTGGTCCTCGACGCGCCAAACGAGCCGCACTTCCTGCATCAGCTGGCGACGCTGCAGCTGGAAGTCGGCATGTACGAGTGGAACGAACACCACTGGCCGCAGGCACGCGATGCCTGGCTCGCCGCCACGACATCGTTCGAGGCCGCGATCGCCGCCGGCGACCAGAACTCACGGTCGCCGCGCCGGCTGCCGATGGCGCTGCAGATGCTGGCGCAAGCCGAACACATGTGCGACGACTTCGCCGGCTGCGTGCGGGCACTTGAGCGCCTGCAGAGGGTTCATCCGATGCCGCGCGGCAAGCTGCTCGAGGTCGCGCGCGAACTCGGCTGCGCCGACCGCGAGGACTTCCAGGCGCTGCTGGCGCGCGCCAAGGACTGACGGCGCGCGAGCGGGTTCGCCAGACTGTCCTGGAGGACAACCCCGGAACCGGGTGTGACCGCCTACTTCGCGGCGCGGTAGATGTCCTGCACGCTCTTCAACAGCTTCAGTGCGTCGGGCATCGGCCGCTGGAACGCGTTGCGGCCCATGATCGAACCGAACGCGCCGCCGTCGGCCAGCCCCTGGATCTCGCCGAGCACCTCGTCGGTGCCCTTCGCCTCGCCGCCCGAGAAGATCACGATGCGGCGGCCGCCGAACGCGGCCTGCACGACGTGACGCGTACGCTCGGCGAGCGTCGCGACCGGGATCTTCTCCGACTCGTAGACCTTCTTGGCGGCGTCCTGCTCGAGGTGCGCGGTAGGCGGCTTGACCTTGATGATGTGCGCGCCGAGTTGCGCGGCGATCTGCGCGGCGTAGGCGCAGACGTCGATCGCCGTCTCGCCGGCCTTGCTGAGGCCCTCGCCGCGCGGATAGCTCCAGACGACGACCGCGAGGCCCGCGTCCTTGGCTTCCTCGGTCAGCGCGCGCAGTTCGGTGTACATGCCGTTCCGCTCGCTGCTGCCCGGGTAGATCGTGAAGCCGATTGCCGCGCAGCCCAGCCGCAGCGCATCCTTGACCGAACCGGTGACCGCAGGCTTGGGGTTCTTGTTCGAGAACAGCGAGTCGCTGTTGTTCAGCTTCAGGATCGTCGGGATCTTGCCGGCGTACTTGCGGGCGCCCGCTTCGAGGAAGCCGAGCGGCGCGGCGTAGGCGTTGCAGCCGGACTTGACCGCGAGTTCATAGTGGTAATGCGGGTCGTAGCCGGGCGCGTTCTTGGCGAAGCTGCGGGCCGGGCCGTGCTCGAAGCCCTGGTCGACCGGCAGGATCACGAACTTGCCGGTGCCGGCGAGCGCGCCGGTGTTCATCAGCCAGGCGAGGTTCTTCAGCACGCCGGGGTTGTCGGATTCGTACCAGCTCAGGATTTCGTCGACGCGGTTTGGCATGGATCGGCTCGTGGGTCGCCCGGACAAGCCGGGCGGGCGGGAGGAATTTCCGCCGGATTGTGGGGTCGGCGGCCGGGGATGCAAGCACTGCCGTCCCCAGGGCGCGGCCCGTCAGGACTAGCCGCCGGCCTTCCCCAGCTTCAGGCCTTCCTTCTGGTTGCCGGTCGTGAACTCCCAGATGAACCACGTCGGCGCATTGGGACCCAGAACCATCCGCACCCGTACCTGGTAGGCCTGTTTCTGCTCGAGCGGCGCCTTCGGGATGCAGAACACGACATCGCGCAGATCCTGCCGTTTGTTCAGGGGCACCTGCGGCGTGTGCAGCCAGACCGCCACTTCCTTGGCGTTCTTGCCACCGCAACGCTCCAGCCACGCGTTGTAGTCGCCATCACCTTCGCCGCAGAAGTTCTTGGCCGGCTGTTTGCCACCGCCCTTCAGCTCGAACAGGTACATCGTCGAGTCGGCGAGACCGACGGCGACCTGCTGCTGCAGCTGCAGACTGATCGGGTAGCCGGTCTTGGTGATGTCCTGCTCGGCCTCGGGCTGGTCCTCGAGCGGGTTCGGCCACTCGCGGCCGTGGAACGATGTCGGCACGTCCTTCATGTTCGGCGGCGGCCAAAGGATGAACCGCGGCGCGATGTTGGGGTCGTACGGCTCCTCGAGCGAGCCCATGTCGAGGACGGCGACCGAGTAGTTGTTCTCGTACAGGTACGAGTACCCGAACCGGCGGATGTTGTGCTCGAGCAGCGGGAAGCGGTGGTACGGCGTGCCCAGCCAACCGTCGATCGAGTCCTTGGCGAACTCGACGCCACCGATGCCGTTCAGCGACACGATGACCGACGCCATGCCAGCGCGCTGACCGCGCGGCGAGAAGCCCTCGAACGCCGGGTTCTCCTCGTGCGCCTCGGGCCACTTCAGCTGATCCGGGTAGCGACACAGGTAGCGCGCATGGGCCTCACAGGCCATCGACGCCTCGGCATCGAGCTCGCACGGCGGCAGGCCAGCGATCGTGCCGTCCAGCAAACCCTTGGCCCCGGCCGGCAACGAATAGGCCAACCCCGTCGCCCGCACCTGATTCAGGCGCTCGAGCACGGCGATCTCCTCCTTGTTCGGCCGCTCCGGCAGCAGCGGCGCGCCATAGCCGGTGCTGAACGCGACGCCGGAGTCGCCGCGCGCCCACTCGCGCCATTCGACTTCGAGATCGACGAGTTTCTTGCCGAATGCCTTCTCGGCCAGATCCTCGATCTCCTGCGGCCCCTGGAACTTGTCGTCCGGCAGACTCATGTAGAACGGCAGCCACTTGTCCGGGTAGGCCGCGACCACCCAGGTCATGAAGCTCCACGACTTCAGCCGCACGTCGTTGCGGAAGCGCTTCAGCCGCTCACGCGCGACCAGCTGCATCTCCGAGTCTTCGCGGGCCGTGGCCTGGTCGCGGATCGCGCGCAGCCACCAGTTGGTCTGCTCGGGCAGCTCGAGCGACGGATCGCTGACGGTGCCCTCGGGGCGCGCACCCCAACGGCTGATCGACGTCGACTGCAGGTACCAGGTCGCCATGTGGACGATGCCCTGGCCGATGCCTTCGTTGCGCCCGATGCACAGCCCGTAGTTCAGCACGTAGCCGATCATCGAATCGTGGATCGACGCCGGCGTCAGCTTCACCAACGCGACTGCCGTGCCTTCCTTGGCCTGCCAGATGTTGTTGGCGAAGTCCTTGGCGCGCTCGATCGAGCCCTCGCCCTTCCAGACGTTCTCGTTGTGCTTCAGGAACTCCTCGCGTTCGCGCGCGGTCCACAGATAGCCATACCACGCGAACGACTTCGAGGCGCGTTCGACGAACCGGATCCGCTTGGCCTGCTCCTCGCCGAGCAGATGTACCCCGAAGTCGAGCGCCCGTTCGCCCCATTTGCAGGCGTTGGCAGCGTTCTCCGGCGTGCCGCGCGTCCACACCGTGAAGTGTTCGGACCGGGCGCCGCAAATGTCGAAGCTCGGCTTCTTCAAGAACGCCGGCACGTTGGCGGCCAGATTCTGCAGCTCGGCCGGCATCTGCTCCTGCGGCAGCGCCTCGACCTGATAGTCCCGCCGCGCGATCTCGATCGCCTTGGTCTCCAGCGCGCGCAGCCGGTTGGAGAACTCGACCTGCTCCTCGGTGCCGAAGAACAGATGCCCTTCCTTGTGGCCCAGCGCCAGGTGGGCCTCCTTGTCCATCGGGTTGTAGTAGACGGCGCGATCGAGGTGGAACGCCGAGCGGGTCAGCTCCCCCGCGTTCTTCATCTCCAGACCGAGCTGCCGATGCATCGCCCCGAGTTTGACCGCGGTCTTGTACCACTCGTCCTGGATCCTGAACCGGTTCTCGTAGCTGGCCTTGTCGAACCAGCGCTTGCGCTTGTCGAGCGGGCCCGCATCCCAGCCATCCTTGGTCTTCTTGAAGCCGAGAGCCGCACGTGCGCCGGCGTGATCCTTGTCGTAATGATCGATGATCAGGTCGAACGCCTGTTTGGCGCGGGTCTCGAGCTTGGCGCCCTTGGCGGTCGACGCAAACGACATCAGGGTCGACGCGACCTTGCCGACCAGTTCCTTCTCCTTCTTGGCGAAGTCCGGCTGCTGTGCCGGGGCTGTGGGCGCCGCCGGGGCTGCCGGCGCCTGCGCGGACAGAATCGGCGACAAGAACGCAAGACTGGCTGCGAGTGCGGCGATCGATCTCATGGCGTGCTGGATTGGGGCGGAGAGTCTACGTCGCCGGCCCCGGCGGCAGTAGTCGCACGGGCACAAAGCGAAAGCGGCCGGCAGGAATACCCTGTCGACCGCCCGTTCCGCCGCACGACAAGCGGCAGCGACGCCGCCGCGTGCCGTTCCACCCGCTGCGTCAGGACCCGAGGATCGTGAAGCTGAGGCAGTTGCTGAGCGCCGTGCCGATCGCCGGCGTCGGCGCGGGTCCGACACACAGCGACAGGAACTGCGACGACCAGTCCGAGCCACAGAACGTCGGGTCATTCGGCACGTTGACCACGACGATGGCCGATGCCTGGCAAGGCCCGCCACCACCGGACACGGGGAACGGACCGGCGACCGCAGGTGGATTGCCAGCGCCACCCGCGACCAGCACCGGGCCGCACAGCGGCGGGAACGTCGGGCCGACGTTGCGGCAGGGACCGGCGCCGAGCGCCAGCCAGGTCAGCGTGTTGTCCTGCGCCTGTTCGAGCGCAAACAGCAGGTTGGGATTGCCGACGGTCGCACCGGTCAACAGCGTGTGCACCATCGGGCACGGCCGGCAAGCGCCGTTGTTGCACGCCTGCCCGACCGGCTCACCGGGACTCGGCCGGAACGCGAGCCCCACGACCGGATCGGGCGTGGTCACCGTTCCCTGGCAGCAACGCGCCGCACCGAACGTCACCGCCGGCACCATCGGGTCGAAGCGATACGGCACGGCCAACGTCCGCAGACCATCGGTCGCGAACAGGAGGTGGCGGCACGAATCGACCGCCAGACCGCGCAGGTTGCCGAACGGGCCCAACGCGCAGGTCGGCAACGCCAGCCGCTGGAACGGCACGCAAGGATTGGCCAACGTCGCGATGTGCAGATCGTTGGTCGTGCCGGCGAAGTCCGAGACGCCATAGAACGCCAGACCGAACGACTCGTCGACGGCCAGGCCGGCCGTCGCGCGCTGGCCGACGCGGCCGAGTCCGGTGTTGCACGAACCGAGCAGCTGCGGGCCATTGCAGCTGCCGGTCAACGACAACCGGCTCAACGCCCCGGTCGAGTCCAGCACCCACAGTTCGTTCTGCGTCTCGAGCACCTCGAGGCCGGTGGCGACGCCAAGGCCGACCGGCGCCGCCCACGGCCCGCACTGGGCCGCGCAGCCGCGCGGATCGACGCGGGCGACGACGTTGCCGTTGCTGACCCAGGCGCCGCCAGAGGTGGCATCGTAGGCCGAGCCGCCAGCCCACGGCTCGACGGTGGCCGCAAGGCCCGTCGCGCAGCCGACGTTGACGGCAGTGCAATTGGTGGTGTGGATGCGCAGCGCCGCAGCGGTGCGGGTCAACCCGAACAGCTGCGCTTCGACCTGCGCAAAGAGCGGTGCGGTGAGCACCAACAGGGACAGCGACGAACGGCAGGACACCATGACGGACTCCAAGATGACAGGCAGGGGAAACCGCGGCGACGCGTGGCGGGCGCCGGCCGCGATCGATGATTGCCGCAACCAGCCGCGCCGACGGCGCGTTCCCTGGACTACGCACCGTGGCCAGGGGCTATGCTCGCTGGACCATGCGCGAACTGCAGGGCATCCCACCGGCACCAAGGCAGGTTCGCCTCGGCACGCTGCTGGCCTGCCGCTGGCCGCTGTTGGCAACCGGCGCGCTGCTGGTCGTCTACGGCTGCCTGTGGTCGTTGATGCTGTGGTTTGCCGCCGGCGCCAAACCGGCCGAGCAACGGGCGCTCGACGTCGGTCCGGTCGCGACGACGAACGGCCAGGTTGTCGCGGTCGATGCGCCGGTCGCGGTCGGCGACCGCCAGTTGTTCCGGCTGACGTATCGCTTCTCCTGGGGCGGCACCGACTGGCACGACTTCAAGTCGTTCGGCACCACGCCGAACCACGCGGTCGGCGACACCGTGCAGATCGAACTGCTGCCCGGCAACCCGGCGACCAATCGCATCGTCGGCACCCTGCTGCACATCGATCTGCCGATCCTGCGCCCGGAAGCCTGGCTGCTGGTGACCGTCGTGCCCGGATGCCTGCTGCTGCTCGGCTGGCTCGCCAGCGTGTTCCATCTGCGGCGCGTGATCGCCTACGGCGACGTCGGCGTGGCCACGGTGACCGGCATTGCGCCGGTCCGCTTCGTGCTGCCGGCGATGCTCCGCATCGATTACGAGTTCAAGGACCATCACGCGCAGCCGCGCCGCGGTCGGCACTGGGTCCGCGCCCACGGCGGGCTCGGCATCCGTCTGCAACGCGCACTGCATGGCTGCCGGATCGAACGGGTGCCGGTACTGCACGACCGCCGCCATCCAGAATGGAGCCGGCTCGCGCAGGCCGAGGACTTCGTGCTGCCGATCGCGATGCCCACCGAGGTCCAGGTCGGTGAGTGACGCCGAGTTCGAGTTCCTGCCCGAGCCGGCGGCATCCGTGCCGCGGACCGTCGCCGACTTCCTCGGCGCCGATGGCGCCATCGCCCGCCGGCTGCCCGACTACGAACGCCGCCCACAGCAGCTGCAGATGGCGCAGGCGATCGAGCGCGCGCTGCAGGGCAAGCAACACTTGATCGCCGAAGCCGGCACCGGCGTCGGCAAGTCGTTCGCTTATCTGTTGCCGGCAGTGCTGCACGCCGACACCCACCAGGGTGAAGGTCCGGTGATCGTGTCGACGCGGACCATCGCGCTGCAGGAACAGCTCGAACACAAGGACCTGCCGTTCCTGCACGCGGTACTGCCGTTCGAGTGGTCGTCGGTGACCGCCGTCGGCCGCAGCCACTACGTGTGCCTGCGACGCATGCATCTGGCCGAACGCGAGCAGACGCTGTTCGCCGATCCCGAACGCAAGGACCAGCTGCGCGGCATCGTGCAGTGGTCCCTGACGACGCGCGAAGGCACGCGGATGGATCTGCCGGCGCCGGTGCAGCCGGAAGTCTGGGAAGAGGTGCAGGCCGAACACGGCAATTGCCTGCACCGCGCCTGCAAGCACTACGACCATTGTCATTGGCAGCGCGCACGGCGCCGGATGGCGACCGCACAGGTGCTGATCGTCAATCACTCGCTGTACATGGCCGATCTGGCGCTGCGGCTGGCCGGTGCCTCGCTGCTGCCCGACCATCGCGTGGTGATCTTCGACGAAGCGCACCATCTCGAACGCGTCGCCACCGAGAGCATCGGCCTGCGGCTGTCGGCACGGATGGTCGGCTGGCACCTCCGCCGCCTGCACGGCGGTCGCCACGATCGCAGCCTGCTGCGCAACCATGGCTCGTCGCGCGCGCTGCTGCTGTGGGAAGAACTGCGGCAGCAGAACGACGCGTTCTTCGCGATGCTCGAGGACCGGCTCGGCGGCAGCGGCGAGGGCCAGGCGATCGGCGACGAGAAACTCGATGAACCACTGTCCCAGCCGCTGCTCGAACTGGCGCAGGACGTGGTCGCCGCCGCGACCCGCGTCGAGGAAGTCGACGCTCGGATGGAACTGAACGCCCGCGGCAGCGGCCTGCAGGGCCTGGCCAACGTCGTCCGGTCACTGTGCACCCCGGGCGGCCACGGCATCCCGCTGGTGCGCTGGGTCGAGGGCCACAAGCACGGCCCGATCCTGTGCGGCGCGCCGCTCGACGTCCGCGCGACGCTGCGCGAACACCTGTTCGGCGCCGGCCGCACCTGCATCCTGACGAGTGCAACGCTCGGTCCGGCCGACGACACCGGGTTCTCGTGGTTTCGCGGCCAGCTCGGCATCGAGCGCGCCGACACGTTGCGGGTCGGTTCGCCGTTCGATTATCGCCGCGTCTGCGAACTCGTCGTCGAAGAGGCCATGCCGGATCCGACGCGCGATGCCCAGGCCTTTGGCCGCGCCGTCGGCGAGCGCACTCTGCAGCATGTGCTGCAGAACGGCGGCCGGGCGCTGCTCTTGTGCACATCGTGGGCGATGGTGCGCGAACTCGCCGCCGCGCTGCATCTGCCGCTGCACGAAGCCGGCATCGAGTTGCTGGTGCAGGGCCAGCTGCCGATCGCACAGCTGCTGGCGAGGAAGCGCGCGGTGCCGACGTCGGTGCTGATTGGCACCGACAGCCTGTGGGAAGGCATCGACGTGCGCGGCGACGCGTTGACGCTGGTCGTCGTCACCAAACTGCCGTTCGCGAATCCGAGTCATCCGCTGACCAAGGCGCGGATGCAGGCGATCACCGACGACGGCGGCGATCCGTTCCTGGAGTGGTCGCTGCCGGAGGCGATCCTGAAGTTCCGGCAGGGGTTCGGGCGGCTGATCCGCTCGCAGCAGGATCGGGGGAAGGTCGTGGTGATGGATCCGCGGGTGCGGACGAAGCGCTATGGGATGCGGTTCCTGGCGTCGTTGCCGTTCGGGGATGAGGACGGGTAGGGCGGTAGGGCGATACGGCTCGTTCACCGAGGCTCCGGCCTGACACCCGGCTCCGCGGGGCCACGACGGCTGCTCGCGGTCTGCAACTCGTCGGGACACGTTCGGCATGAGTCAGCCGTTCCGCGACCCTCGCGCGGAGCATCCTCGAGCCCGCGAGAATCCAACGCAATCGCATGTAACCGGGGACGGGTTCGAGTGCACCGGAAAGCGGCGCCTCCGGTCATGGTGACCGCCAGCTGCCACAAGGAGTCGTCATGCTCTCATGTCGCGAGATTCCGACCGTGACCACCAGCACCGCCAACCGCACCCGATCGCAAACCGCACGAGATCCTCGACGGGAGGCACTTCGTGAGCCCGTCGCCTGGCCTGTTCCACCAACTCGCCATCGTCTGGGACCCGGGCCGGGCGAAGTGATCGCCGGTCAGTGACCGAGCGTCACCAGCACCCCCGCGCTGACACCGAACCCGAGCGACGCGGCAGGATCGAGCGCGAACGCCTGCGCCAGCACCTGCACGCCAGCCAGGTCTGGTCGCAGCGGTACCGACCGACCGACGGTGGCGAAACCCCCGCTGTTGGCGCGGAGCCAGAACCGCGTCATCGGTTCGTCGACCAGCAGCGAACAGCCGGCGCCGAGCGCGACGTTCTGCCGGCCGAGCGACAACACCAGCACGCCCGGCGCGCCAGCCGGTGCCTGCAACACGTCGAACTGCATCGCGGCGCCGAGTGCCGGCAGCGACGCCGTCAATTGCAGCGGGCCACGGGCCCCACCACAGCCGTTGCCGATGCCGACGACTTCGGCCGGCGCCGGTCCAAAGAACGACGGCGTCAACGCCGTCTTGACGATGCGGCCAAAGCGCGCGTCGTAGACCGCGCGCGCTCGCCCCGGCGGCGACGTTCCCGGCATCGGCGTCCAGCCGACGCCATCCCATTCCCAGATCGTGTCGTACTCGGTGATCCAGTAACTCGGACCATTGGTATGGTGCTCGATGCCGCCAAACAAGACGACCCGTTGGCGTCCCGGCTCGAACACGAGGCCATGTCGCGAACCGGCGGGCGGCGACGTCGTCGGCTGCCGCAGCAGCCAATTGGCGCCGTTCCAGATCCAGGTGTCCGCCCGCCCGAACGGTTGCGACCCCGACCGGCCCTCGCCGCCGAACAGCACGATCTCGCCGCGCCCATCGTCGAACGTCGCCGCGGCCCCCGCTCGCGGTGGCGGCGTGTTCGCCGGGTTCACCAGGGTCCAGTCGAAGCCATCCCAGATCCACGTGTCCTGCAGTGGCGCGAACGTGCTGACCCAATCGAGGCCGCCGAACAACACCACCCGACCGCGCACCGGGTCGGCGACCACCGTCGGGTCGCGCCGCACGCTCGGTCGATTGGCGGGCTGCAGCAGCCGCCAGTTGCTGCCGTTCCACGACCAGGTGTCGTTGCTGTCGACGAACACCTGCGAGGAACCGCCGAACAACAGCGTCTCGAGTTGGATGGGATCGAACGCGATCTCGCCGTAGCCGAGCGGCCCAGGTCCCGGCTGCTCGCGCCAGACGCCGCCCTCGAGCTCGAAGGTCTTCGACGACTGCGAAACCAGGTCATGCGCGAACGCCACGACGCGCTGCCGTGGCCAGTCCACCGCCGCGCTGATGTGCTGCATCGGCGTCGGCGATGGCGTCGCCGGACCCGCCCGCCAATCGACGCCATCCCAGATCCACGCGCGCGGCGACGGCGGCGTGGAGGCCAGCGAGCCACCGAGCAGCAGCAGCCGCGCTCGACCGGGGTCGTAGACGAACGTGCCGCCACGCAAGCTCGTCGGCTGCACCGTCGGCTGCCGCTGCGACCAGGTCGTGCCGTCCCACTCCCACGCCTGCGCCGTCAGCGTGCCCGTCGGCACGATCCAGCACACCAGCCGACTGCGCGCGAAATCGGCGCCGAACGCAAAGCCGAAGCCCGCGGGGGGCGTCGCCGGGACCGGCAGCCGCAACCACTCGACACCGTCCCATTCCCAGTGCTCGCAGCTCGATCCAGCGCCCGTCGCCAGCAACGCCACGCGCTGCCGCGGCAGGTCCGGCGCCAGCTTGCCATCCGGCGGCCGGTTCCGCGGCGTCATCTGCTGCCAGCGCTGACCATCCCATTCCCAGGTGTCACCGAGCGGCCCGTTGTCGCGGGTGCCGGAGAACAGCAGGACGCGATCGCGCAGCAGATCGTGCGCCATCGCCGCCAGCCGGCGCGCCGACGGCGCGACGCTGACGCTGCGCTGCGTCCAGTCGGTGCCGTCGAACGTCCAGGTGTCGTTCAAGTACGGTGCACTGCTCGAGAACTCTCGCCCACCGAACAACACCATCTCGCGGCTGCTCGGATGCCAGGCCAGCGCGTGACCATGCCGCGAGCTCGGCGCCCGTGACGTCGGCCGGAACAGCCAGGTGTCGCCCGCGAGTTCCCACGTTCCGAACCTGCCGAACGCGACGCTCCGTTCGCGCACCAGGTCGGCGGCAAACGCGTCGTTGGAGTCGAAACTCATGCCGCGCGTGGCCCAGGACCAGGTCTGGGCCGGCAACGCGGTTCCAAGCAACAGCAACAGACCGAGGCGGGCGAGCACAACCGGATCCTACCCATCGTTGCGACCGTCCGCCGCGCCGGCATGATGGCGGAGCCGATGCACGTCCTGTTCCTGGCCCCCGACACGCACGTCTACAACCACGGGTTCCTGCAGGGCCTGCGGTCCGTCGGCGCCCGGGTCTCCGCCCTCGGCATGCAGCCGACCGACAAGCTCAGCGACGGCTGCAAGAAGCTGCTCGACGGCTATCGCCAGGTCTCCGACATGTTGTCGGGCCAGGCCATGCTCGCTGCCGCCAAGGAACTCGGCCAGCCACCGATCGACCGCATCGAGACCATCGACGAACCGCTGGTCGAAGCCGCAGCCGCGCTGCGCGAACAACTGCAATTGCCCGGCCTGTCGCTGGCGACCGCAAGACTGTGCCGCGACAAGGTCGCGATGAAGGAACTGCTGCGGCAGCACGGCGTGGCGTGTGCGCAGTCGACCTCGGCCGCCAGCGAAGCCGAGATCCGCGCGTTCGCCGAGCGCGTCGGCTACCCGCTGATCGTCAAGCCGATCGCCGGCTTCAATTCACTGGGCACCTGGAAGCTCGCCGACGCTCGCCAACTGACCGAAACACTGCCGAAGCTGCCGCTCGGCAACGGCCGCCGGCTGGCGGTCGAGGAGTTCGTCGAGGGCCACGAAGGCTTCTACGACACGATCGTCGACGGCACCGGCATCCGCCACGACTTCGCCGCGCATTACTTCCCCGGCTGTCTCGAAGCCAATCGCACGCGCTGGATCTCGCCGCAGATCGCGGTGACCAACCGGGTCGAACAGGAGGGCTATCGCGAACTGCGCGCGATGGGCCAGAAGGTCATCGACGCGCTGGGCCTGCGGCAGACCGGCACCCACATGGAGTGGTTCTTCGGGCCCAAGGGCCTGAAGTTCTCCGAGATCGGCGCGCGGCCGGCCGGCGAGAAGATCTGGGACATGTACCGCGTCGCCAACGACTTCGACGTCTATCGCGAATGGGCGCTGGCGGTGCTCGGCAAGCCGGGCGAACAGTCACCGAGCCGGCGCTATGCGGCGGGTTCGGTGCAGATCCGACCGAGCCAGGACGGCAAGTATCTGCGCCACGATGGGCTCGACCCGGCGTGGCGGCGGTGTCGGGATCTGGTCTACGAGTACGAGATCCCGGCGGCCGGCACGCCGACGAAACCGCTCGACAAGGGTTGGCTGTGCAACACCTGGTTCCGGCTGAAGCACACCGACTACGACGAAGTGCGTTCGGCGATGACGTTCCTCGGCGACAACGTCAAGGCGATCGCGAACTGAGTCGCTACTCGAGTCCGAGCTCGGGCATGTCCTCTTCGTCGAAGCCGAGGTAGTGGCCGAGTTCGTGCCACAGCGTGATCTTGATCTGCTCCACCAGATCCGCCGGGTCCTTCGCCGCGCGCTCCAGGTTGCGCTGGAACAGGTAGATGTAGTTGGGCCGGCCCGGCGGTCCGTCCATCTCGCCGGTCTCCGGCAGGCTGACGCCGTCGAACAGGCCGAGCAGATCGGGGTCGAGCGGCGGTTGCTCCTGGGTCAGCAGGGACTCCTCCGGCAGGTCTTGCACGATCACCGGCACGCGTTCGAGATGGATCCGGAACTGCCGCGGCAGCTTCTTCGCCGCCTTGCGGACTTCCTTGTCGAACTGCGCGCGGGTGATGCGCACCGGTGCCGGGTACTTCTTGGCGTCGATCGCCTCGGCCTTCGCGAACAGCGCGTCGGCTTCGGCGTACTGCCCCTTGCGCTCGAGCAGCAGGCCGGACACGACGTGGCTGTCGACGACGGGATCCTTGCACTGCAGCGCGCGCGTCACCTCGCGCTCGGCATCGGCGAACCGGCATTGGCGGTACAGCGCCATCGCCAGCCAGCAGCGCGAACTGGGACAGGTCGGGTCCTCGGCGAGCACTTCGCGAAAGCGCGCTTCGGCCTCGGGCGCGCGGCCCATCGCCATCAAGGCGTCGCCGGCGAGGAACATCACGTCGAGGCGGTTGCCCAGCCCCTTGTCGAGGGCCTGCTCGGCCATCTCGAGGGCGTCCTCTTCGCGACCTTCGTCGAGCGCGACCTCGATCCCTTCGATGATGGGGTCGGGGCCGGGCGGGGCGATGTCGTGTTCGGGGGCGAAGATGCCGTCAGGCTCCAGTTCCATGGTGTCCACGGGACTAGAAGGGGCCAGCGCCGTGCGCGCAAGCATCCCGCTCATCGCGGCGCTGCCGCGACGCCGTCTTGCCTACGTCGGCCCATCCGTCCGACGACGGCACCCCCACGACGGCACTGCGGGCTCGCCGTGCCGAGGGCCGATTCAGCTCCTGGCCCCCAGGACTGGTTTATACTCAGCAAGTTCCTATACTGCGTATAATGATCTCGCGCCTGCCCGTCGATGTCCTCACGCTGCATGCCGAACTCGTGGCCATGCTGGTCGCGCTGGAAGGAGATCGCTCCTGGTCGCATCTGAGCGGATCGTTCAGCACCAAGACCGTCGCCGGGCACCAGTATCTCTACTTCCAGTACAGCGACCCGGGGGGCCACCGGCGCCAACTCGCCATCGGCAGGCAGACCGACGCCCTGCGGAAGATCCTGCGGCGCCAGCAAACCGACCGCACCGCCGTGGAACAGGAACGCGCTGCGATCGAACGGCTGGCGGAGCTGCTGCGTGTCGGTGGGGCGTCGACGCTGCCGCATGCGGTCGGACGCGTCCTCCGCGCACTCGCCGATGCCGCCCTGTTCCGACTGGGCGGTGTCCTGGTCGGTTCGTACGCGTTCTTCCTCCTCGGCAACCTGCTCGGCGTCCATTGGCCGGAGGCGGCGTGGCGAACGCAGGATGTGGATCTGGCGAGCCATGTCCAGATTGCCACGACGACGGCGACCGCCGATGTCCCGGCGACGCTTTCGAGCCTGCAGATGGGCTTCGTGCCCGTTCCGCAACTCGACCCACGCCATCCATCGACGTCGTTCAAGGTGCGAGGCAAGGAACTCCGCGTCGACCTGCTGACTCCAGGCCGCGACGGCCAGGACGCACCTGTTTTCATTCCGCGACTCCAGGCGGCGGCGGCGCCAATCAAGTACCTGTCGCTGCTGATGGACGAGGCGCAGCCTGCGCCAGCGATCTCAGGTCGCGGCACGACTCTCGTCGTCGTACCCACGCCAGCGAGATTCGCGTTGCACAAGCTGTTGGTGAGCCAGACACGATCCCTGGTGCAACAGACCAGGAGTGGCAAGGAGCTCCAGCAAGCGGCCTTGCTGCTGGAAGTGCTCGCCGAAGATCGGCCGACGGACATCGAGGTCGCAGCCCGCGGATTCGCGAAGGCGGGACCGGCCGTCACCAGCAAGGTCTTGCGCGCGTTGGCGACCGTGGAGCGGCGATCGCCGGATGCCGCAGCGGGAGTCGAGCTGGCGCGTGCCGCGCTGCACAGTTGAGAGACGGTTCGCCGATGAACGAACGCGTCGCGAGGTTCTCCGGTTGACGCCTGGCCAGCGCTCAGGCCCTGCCGGATCCGGCGCCGCCGCGCTTCGAGTTCGTCCGCCGGGTCGTCGTGCTCATCGGGCGCGGCTGCGGTGCCGCCAGCGCAACGGCTCGAACCCGCGCCGGATCAGCCGCGCCAGCAACACCGCCCCGGCCAGCAGGGCCACCGCAACCTGGCCAGGCGGCAGATCGCCAAGGTGTGCGACCGCCAGCGCCACCGCCGTCGCCAGCAAGCCGGTCATCGGCGCCACGACCAGGACCGCACCGAGCCGCCGACAAACCTGCGCCGCGAACAGCACCGGCAGGATCGTCAACCCGAACACGAACAGCAGACCCGTGGCGTGGATCGCGAACCCGCTGACCAGACCAAGCCAGCCACCGACCGCCACATCCCACCGCCCGCACGCCATGCCGAGCACCCGCGCCGTCGTCGGGTCGATCGCCCACAGCAGGAGCCGGCGGCCGAGCGCGATCACGACCGCGGCGATGACCGCCAGCACCACAGCGCAGATCCACACGTCCGCCGGCGACGCGCCGAGCAGCGACGACAACTGCAGTCGTTGCACCTCCTGCAGCCCATGCGGCCGTTCAGCCAAGAGGAGCATCGACGCGCTGCCGCCGAGCAGGAACATCCAGCCAGCCCGCGCTTCCATCGCCGCGCCACCCTGGCTCAGCGCGCGCAACGCCGTCACCGCCGTCAGCACGCCCGCCACCAGCGCGAAGCCGAGGGCCCAGGTCTCGGCGTGAGCGTGTCCCGGCGCCTCGTGCGCACCAAGACCGAGGAAGATGGCCAGCGCGATGCCCAGCGTCGACGTCTGGCCGATCGCCGCCGCCAGGAACACCTGCCGGCGCAGCACCAGCACGATGCCGCCGATCGGCAGCAACGCGGCCAGCAACAGCCCGACCGTCCAGGCGTCACCGAACAGTTCCCAGGCGGCAAGGAAGTCGGCCATTCAGTTCGTCCCGACGCCGAGCGTCTGCTCCAGGATCGGCGCCGCGAGCATCGCTGCCGCCGGCCCGGCGTGCACGGCGGCGCCCGCGAGCAGCAGGACATGCGTGGCGAAACGTCGGACCAGACCCAGATCGTGCGCGACGTGCAGCAGACAGACCCCGGAGTCGCGGCGCAACCGATCCAGGTCGGCGCACAACGTGGCGGCGCCGTGGGCATCGAGGTTGGCGGTCGGCTCGTCGAGCACCAGCAGGCGCGGCCGCCTGAGCAGGGCCCGGGCCACCAGCGCGCGCCGGCGTTGGCCGAGCGACAACGACGCGACTTGCCGCGGCGCCAGATCCTCGATGCCGAGCTGCTGCAGCGCCACCGCGACGCGCGCCCGCCGTTCGCTCCGGGTGGCGGTCACCGTCGCCAGACCGAGGTCGACGAACTCGGCGACCGTCAACGGCAGCGGCGCCGAGAACGTGGTCTCCTGCGGCACGAAGCCCAGCGCCGACCGATCGGCGATCGTCGGCGCGACGGTGACCGTGCCGCGCCGCGGCGCCAGCAGCCCCAGCAGCGTGGCCAACAGCGTGCTCTTGCCGGCGCCATTGCGTCCCAGCACGAACCAGGCCTCGCCCGGCCGCAGTTCGAGGTCGACACCGGAGAGCAGCGGCGCGCCGCGCCCGACCTCGAGCCCGGTCGCGGCGAGCAGCACGTCGGTCACGACTTGCCAGCCAGCGCGGCGACCAGCGCGCGGACGTTGTGATCGACGAAGTCGATGTAGTCGTCGGTGCCGGGACGCCCCCCGCACTGGTGGGCCACCGGCGCCAGCCGCGCGCCGGTCTTGCGCACCAGCAGTTCAGCGTGTTGGGGCGCGAAGAACGGCGAGGCGAGGATCACCGCGATCTGGTCGCGGCGCATCGCCGCGATCAGCGACTCGAGGTGCGCCGAGGTCGGCGCAATCCCGGGTCGCGGTTCGCAGCAGCCGGCGGTCGCCAGGCCGAAGCGGTCGAGGAAGTACGGCCAGAGGTCGTGGTCGACGACCACCCGGGCGCCCCGGAACGGCTGCAGCGCCGCGCACCAGCCGCCGAGCTTGCCGGCGTCGCCGTGCTCGTCCAGCACGTCGCGCAGCCGGCCCGCGGCGAACAACGCCCCCAGCCGTTCGGCATCGTGCTCGTAGAGCGCCGCCACCTCCTTGCCGACCAGGGCGACGGCGAGCCGTTCGCGGAACGCCCGCAGCCGCGCAGCGAACCAGTCCTTGTCCGCCGGCCGCACTGCCGCCAGCCGCTGCGCCACCAGCGTGGCCACTTGCAGGCCGCGGCACGGATCGGTCAGGAAGTGCGGATTGCCGCCGGCGTGCACGTCACCGTGCGAGCGATCGACCGGCCCGGCCGGGACGCCGAGCTTGCCCACCGCGTCGGCGGCGACGATCCGGCCGGAGGCGCCGGCCAGCACCGCGCCGTTGCGCGCGTTGTCGACCAGCACCGGCAACCAGCCGATTTCGAGTTCGAGCCCGACCTCGACCAGCACCTCGGCCTTGGCCAGGGCCTTGACCATGCTCGGCCGCGCTTCCAGGAAGTGCGGATCCTCTGGCCCCCGGACCAGCGTCGTCACCGCGACGCGCTCGCCGCCGACCGCGGCGACCAACGCGCCGAGATCGGGCGTGGTCGCGCAGACGCGGAGCGGTTCGGGTTGCTGCTGCGTCGCCACGAGCGTCGCGAACAGCGCCATCATCGACAGGGCTGACATGGCCGTTGCCTCAGTATTTGTGGGGCGGATGCGAACCGATCAGCACGTCGAAGCCGATCCAGACCGAGTGCACCTCGTCGCCGAGGTGATCGCTGTCATCGTAGTTGTACTGCACGCGGAAACGCGAGAACTCGGTCGGGTGGAACGCGAGCAGCGGCGCGATGCGCAGGCGATCGGCACGGAACGCGTCGAAGTCGCGACCGAAGGTGTCGGCGTCGGCGTCGTAGCTGTCGCCGGACCCGCCGGCCCATTCGCCGCGCAGGCCCACCGCCCAACGCGGCGCGAACCCCCACAGCCCCTGCAGGTAGAAGCCGTGATCGCGCAATGTCCGCTCGTCGACGACGACATCATCGCCTGGATCGAGCGGGTCGTTCTCGTCGACCTGCCCCGCCGCGTCGAACGCGCGGCCGAGGAACTCGCCCTCGATCTTGACGAACGGCCAGCCCTTGTCGTTCTCCAGCGGCCGCCAGCGCCACGAGAAGTCGATGCCGTAGAGCACCGTCTCGCCGTCGTTCCCGGTCGCGTTCGGCCCCAGGGCCACCGAGCCGCCGAACTGCACGTTGGAACTGTCCGTCAGGTCGAAACCGGTGTGCGCCCGGAAGGTCCACACCAGGTCGCCGAACGAGGTGAAGTCGCGCTCGGCGAACGCCCGGCCGCCGATCGGCCGTTCCTCGTAATACTCGTCGTTGGCCAGGAAGCTGGCCATCGTCTCGCCATTGGCATTCTGGGCGCCGACCATCAGTTCGGTGTAGCTGTCGCCGGGCACCAGCCAGCTCAACCGCGCACCGGGTCCGCGCATGCCATCCGGGCCGAACAGCCGGGTGGCGATGAGCGGCTGGTCCTGGAAGTCCCAGGCGTGCGGATGCTGGGTGTTGATGCGGCCGAACTCGGTCAGGTACTGGCCGAACTTCAGCTGCAGGCCGTACGGCAGGCTCTGGGTGACCCCGAACGCCTCCTCGAGTTCGACGATGGTCTCGCCCTCGATCGGGTCGAGGAACGCGACCAGCCGCGCCTCCGCCCGCAGATACGGATCGACGGCGCCGACCAGCGACAGTTCGGCCTGCTGCAGCGTGAACCCGCGCTTGCGCGGATCGTGGCCGCCGCCCTGCAGGTCCGAGAGCACGGCGTCGCGCTCGGTCGAAGTGCCGGCGGCGCCGGTGACGTTGACCGCAATGTCGATCAGGCGGAACGGGCTGGCGGGCGGCGGCGCGCTCGCGGCCGGCGTCAGCTCGCGACTGGCGCGTTCGAGCGCCTCGCGCCGGGAGTTGGACGGGGGCGGGTCCTGCGGCGCGGCCGCCGGATCCTGGAACCAAGACACATCGAGGACAGACAACGAGACCAAGAACGAAACAGCGTACATGCGATCTCCGGATCGGAATGGGAACGGCACGCCACGGCGTGGGACCTTCCCACGTCGACGCGGCGCGTCGGGAACGGGCACTGAGCAACCGTTCAGGAGATCGGGGGCGCGCGCGGTCGTACCGGCGTCCAGACCGGACCGGCAAGG
The DNA here is from genome assembly GCA_016713175.1 of Planctomycetota bacterium. Taxonomy (GTDB): domain Bacteria; phylum Planctomycetota; class UBA1135; order UBA1135; family UBA2386; genus JADJPQ01. The sequence continues at coordinate 260,156 of JADJPQ010000008.1, read as the reverse complement.
GGCGGCGCGCGTGGCATCGGCGCGGTGCCGACCGGCGGCAAGGCCGGGCAGACCGACATCGCGGGGTCAGCCAGCACCCAGGGCTGGCTCCTGGCCAGCAGCAGGCAGAACGCGCACGGCGCGACCGCTTCTTCGCCGGGCATCAGCACGGCGCCGCCCTTCTGCGGATCGTGCTGACAGCTCTTCTTGTGGAGTTCGCACGGGCAGCCGCGGTGCGCATGCGCGGCCGCGGTGTGCGGATCGTCGTGGCGATGGCTCAGCCGGTGCAGACCGGGCGCGAGCACCTGCAACAGCACGACGAGTGCCGTCAGGGTCGCGATCAGGAACCGCAGCGGGGAGCGCATGCCAGGGGCGAGGATCCTACGGAACGTCGGGCGGCGGCGCGAGTGACCGCTCCGTTCGCGGTTGGGTGGCAAGCGATCGCGGGCACGAGTCAGGGAATCCGCGAAACTCGACAGGCACCCTGCGACGCCAACTTCGGTTGCCGCGCCAAGCCCGCCGGCCTCCTCGCCGCGGCGTCGCCGCGCACCAACGTGCCTGGCCCGGCGTTCACGCCAAGGAAGTCCCAGATGCCAACAATCCGTTCCGTGTCATGGCCCCGGTTGGTCGCGCCGATGGCGCTCGCGACCGCCGCAACGGCCCAGGGGACCTTCGTCAACTACGAGGACCCACAGGTCAAACCGATCGCCGTCGCCACGCTGGGTGGCCAGGACCATGTGCTGGCGTGCAACACACCCGACAACTCGATCGAGATCTACCGGGCCGAGTGGTCGCTGCAGCCAGCGATCGCACGTGTGCCCGTGGGGCTGTCCCCGGTGACCGTCAAGTGGCACGCACCGTCCAGTTCGTTCTACACCTGCAACTTCCTCGGTGACTCGGTATCGCGCGTCAGGCTCGACATCGTCTCGACCTCGCCGCTGACCATCGATGCGGTCCTGGAGCAGACCGAATACGTCGGCAATGAACCCGCTGACATCGCGTTCGACCCGGCCGGTGGCACCGCGGTCGTCGCCCTGCATGCGGCCGGCCAGGTACGTCGCATCAACCTGGCTGACCTGTCGGGGGTGACCCCGCCGCTGCCGCTCGGCACGTTCGCGCCAGCCCACGTCCAACCACGCTTGGCGGCCTACGTGAATGCCGGCGCCAACCTCGCGAACATCTTGCCGCTGTGGGGTGTCAAGCAGGCGCGGCGACTCGAGATCCTGCCCGACAACCGCGCCTACGTGCTGAATACGATGGGCGGTGAGATCAGCGCTCGCAGCCCCTACGACCTCGGCCTGTTCGCGATCATGCCCAGCGGCACGCCGTTCCACGCTCTCAGCGGCGTCGGCACGACCAACCTTGGTTGCGCCGTCAACGCCGCGGGCGACCGGATGTACGTGGTGTCGCAGATCGCACAGAACGTCGGCCGCAACGGCGTCGTAGCAGTCCAACTCGGCAACCTGGAGACCGGGTTCGTACAGACCTGGCTGCAGGTCATCGACCTGCCGGTCAACGGCCCCCCGGTGCTGCTGGCGGAGCAGATCCTGGGCCCGCCCCCGGCCACCGGCAAGCCGGCCGTCAGCATCGACTTGAACCGTGACTACCTGCCGACTGCGGCCGTCCGTTCGCCCGTGCCCGTCGGGGAGCGGCTCGCGCAAGTGACTGATGTGATCGTCGTCCCGCCGCCATCCGGCTCGTCGACGCCGCGCATCGTGCTCGCAGCGTTCGGTTCCGACCGCATCGCCGTGCTGCGCCCGGACCCGACGCAGGCGAGCGGCTACGCGCGAACGGTCGTCGACCTGGCGCCGGTGGCCGGCGGCTACGGTGCGGTCGGGCCGCGCGGACTGGCGTACTCGGCCACTGCCATGGAACCGGGCGCGAGCACTCCCGGCCTCGTGTTCGCACTGAACCGCCTCGACAACTCGATTGCGGTGGTCAGTCCTTGGACCGCAGCGCTGGCGCGGCGCGCGCTCACCACCGATCCAACGCCGGCCTCGATCCGTGCCGGTCGCAAGTTCCTCTACACGGCAAAGGCAACCTCGGGCACCCAGATGGTGTCCTGCAGCAGCTGCCACGTCGACGCGCGAACCGACGGCCTGCGTTGGCGACTCGGCGACACAGCCCCGGGCTCTATCATCGAGCCGCGGCTGATCGACGTCGCCGGTGTCGCCTCCCACTTCGCCCCCAACAAGCCGGAGATGGTCACCCAGACCCTGCAAGGGCTGGTCGATTGTCACCTGGAACCGGACCTGATGCAGTTCCTCGCCACCAACGCGCCCTACCACTGGCGCGGTGACAAGAACAGCTTCCAGGACTTCAACGAGGCGTTCGTCAATCTGCAAGGCATGCAGCCCACCGGAGCCGGCGCCGGTCCCGAGGGCATCTCGTCGATCGAGATGGACACCTACACGGCGTTCGTCAACACGATCCACCATCCGCCGAATCCCGAACAGTTGCCGGAACGCGAGTTCGGCAGCAACGGCCTGGTCGGTCGCGACCTGTTCCACACCTTGCCGGCACTCGTGGGTCGCAGCTGCGTGAACTGCCATGCCCTGCCGGAAGGCAGCAACAACATGATCACCGAGGTGTTCTCGATCGACGCCTCGCGCGCCAGCGTGCCACCGGGGACGACGCAGAACCATCCGTTCGAGACGGCGGCGCTGCGCAATGTGCTGGCACGCGAGCTGCTGGTGCCGGCGACGGCGTTCCAGCCGACCCCGCTGCCAACGCAGCCCGTGTTCTGGCCGATCGTGGGCACGTCGGGGCTCCTGCATGGCGGGGCGGGGTCGGTCGGCGCCATCCCGACGCAGTCGTCCCTGACCCTCAATGACAATGTGTTCCACAACTTCGCACTGCCGCTCGCCCAGGTCAGCGCGATCACCGAGTTCGTGCGCCAGCTCGACACCGGCTCGGCCCCGCTGATCGGATTCGCCTGGACCGAGACCACCGTCACCGGCCCCAACGTCGCCAACATGGATCTGGCGACCGGTCAGGCAAGGGCCGCCAACGTCGGCGTGGCGGCGTACCTGCGGGTCGGCGCCCTGGTGCGCGGCTACTGGTACGATCCGACGATTGATCAGTTCGTCCAGGAGGGTGGCACCGGGCTGTTCTCGCGCAATCGCCTGCAGGCCCAGGTTGCAGCCCCGGGTGACGTCCTGATCGTCCAGGTCACGCCCGCTGCCAGCGAACGTCGAGTTGCCAGCCTGACCGGAATCACGGCACCTCTGGCCGGACCGGCGCCGACGGACATCCTGCCGCTTGGCATGGTGCCAAACACCGCCTACGTGGGCGTCACGAGTCTCGTCACCACCGCTGGCGCGGCAACTGGCAAGCTGACCACACTGACAGCGGCGGCGCAGACAGATGGATTCGTGCCGGCGCTCCGTCATGAACCGCCCCGGCGCTTCCGCGTCGCCGGCAACAACATCCGGCATGGGGCCAAGCTCGGACTGGCGCACGTCATCGCGCCGGCGGTCATCGTCTGGTTCGACCTCACCGCAACCGACCTCACCATGACCTCGGGCGAACGCATCTGGGAAACGACCGACGAACTCGACGCGCTGCAGACGATGGCGCACCTGTGCGGCGGTTACCTGGCCCCGGGGGTGCTGAGCGTGCTCAGTGGCGACCTGTCGCCAGCCGTGGTCGCCAGTTTGGACCCGCAGGGGTGGAACTGGTACTACTTCACGGTGCGGAACGAGGACCAGACGACCGGTGTCAGCTCCGGTTTCCAACTGGTGATCGACGACCTGCGATGAGCAGGGGCACCGACCCGCGCGGGCATGAGGCCGGCGGGTTCGGTTGCCCGACTCGAGGCGCAACACGGCGACCGCCTCAATCGCCGAGCCGAAGTCCGACACTGCCGGTCATCGCCGCGATGCCCGCCAGGGCCCCCATCGGATCAGCGACCGCGGCTTGATACCGGATCTCGACGCCACGCAAGGCGAGTTCGTTCGGCACCACCAACGTAAAACTCGCGACTCCGCCGGAGTTGGTCACCGCGGCGGCGTGGGCGACCGGCGCGGCCAACAGCAAGGTGCAGCCGCCCGGCAACATCACGTTCGCGCCGTGAACGTCCGCCGCGAGGACTGAGAAGGACCCGGCCGCGCCCCGCAGCACGTCGAGCCGCAGCGCCTCGGTGCCGATCGTCGGCTCACCGCACGCGGTCAGCACCGGCACGCCGGCCGTTCCGCTGCAACCGGTTCCGTACAACACGACCTGCGCCGGTGTCCAGGTCAGCGCCCAGACACTGCTGAACCTGGTCGTGATCGACAACTGGGCCTGACTGACGTATCGCCCACCGATCGCGAGGAACGTCGCCCGCGAGGGATCCCATGCCATCAGCGGATCGCGCAACGGATAATCCGATTCCCTCGGGCCGTCTGCCAGCAGGTTCCATTGGCCCTGCCAGGCCCACACCTGGAAGCGTTGGGCCGCCACGTTCTTGCCCGCCAGCAGCATGGTCGCCAGTCCAGGATGCCACTGCAACCGCGGGCGCTCCAACACCGGTCCTTGGCCGGTCCGATTGCGCCAGTCGACGCCATCCCATTCCCAGGTGTCATTGCGCCAGAAGCCATAGCGCGCCCCGCCAAACAGCAGCAGCCTGCCGACCGACGGATCGTACTCCATGGCCGGTATGGTCCGTGCCAATGGCCGGTGGGCCGGGACCTGATTCCAGGCGGCACCATCCCATTCCCAGGTGTCGTCGATATTGGCCGTGGAGTCGTCGCCGCCGAACATCACGACCCGCTTTCGCCGGGGATCCTCGGCAACGCCGACCGCGTATCGACCAGGCACCGGAGCGTGCGTGCGCTGATTCCACTGACCGTTCCACTCCCAGGTGGCGAAGGTGAGACGATTGCCCTGCCACCAACTGTCGATCAGGAACATGCTGTTCGTCGTCGAGCGCCAGGCCGCCGAACCGCTGCCGCTTGGACCACCCGACTGCAGCCGGCGCCAACCGAGCCGGTCATGCTCTTAGGTTTCCATGTTCAACCCGAAGTTCGGCCACATCTGCACGAGGACCCGCCCGTTCTGCGGATCGGTGACGGCAACGCCATGAACCATGTCCGGAGCAATCCGGCGCCAGCCATGCTGCGGGTGCCACCGCCAGGAATCGGCATGGAAGCCACGCGGCAGCGGTGTCGTGCCGGCGAGGAACGCGCTCATGCCCCCATGGAACAGGATCTCGCCGGTCGAGCCGTGCCAACCTACCGCGGGCAAGTAGCGCGGGTGGGGAACCACGCCCGAACCCGAAGCCGTCCAGGATGCCCCATTCCACTCCGCCAGCACCGATGGCATGTTGCCGATGAGAATGACCTTGTTGCGCGCGAAGTCCGTCGCGACCGAATGGAAAGCCGCGGTGACCGCGCCGTCGGCGATCTGCTGCCAGGAAGCGCCGGCCCACTCCCAGATCCGACCGGTCAGCTGCGGCGGTTGGAACCCGCTGATCCGGATGACCCGTTGGCGAACCGGGTCCCACGCGAGTTCGGCGGCGATGTTCTGCAAACGGTTCTGATTGGCCGGCAAGGTGGACCTCGCGAACGGGAACGCGGACTTCGCGGCTCGCTCAGTCCGCCAGGATGAGGGACCGTACCAGGAGCCACCGGGACCACCCGAGCAGCGAGCCGACGAAATCGACAGGTATATATACCTGTCGATGTGTCGTTCGTTGCAACTCTTGGCGGTAGGTATATATACCTACCGCCAAGAGTTGATTTAGCGCCCACACAACGGGCGCAATCCGCTTCCTGGCAAGACCTTGCGCCCGAACTGCATCCACTTCGGTGCCGCAACCTCTTGCGGATGGCCAGGTTCGTGAGTTGACCCGTCGACGAGGCATGGTATATATACCATGCCTCTTGAACGTTCCTCGCCGATGCGCCCAACCAAGCTCAAGCAGTCGGAGACCAAGATCGCCGCCAAGCTCCAGAAGGCCGGGGCTCGCGTCTACCGCCTCCGCGAGCTTGGCACCCTGCTCGAAGAGTGCCGCGAACGTCGCCTCGTAGCGCAGCGGGTGTCGCTCGACGATTTCATCGCGTTCCTGCACTCGGCGGACCTGCTGAAGACCGCGGCCATCAAGCGGCCTCTAGGGGACTCGATCATCCGCTACTACCACGGGGAACTCTCTCCGTACGAACTCGGGCTTTCGATTCGCGAGAAGTCATACTTGTCGCATGGAAGCGCCGCGTTCCTGCACGGCCTGAACGACCAACTGCCGAGCGTGGTCTACGTCAACCGCGAGCAGACTCCCAAGCCCGAACCCGACGGCTCCCTGGTGCAAGCCAACGTTGACCGGGCATTCGCGCACCCACAGAGAACGTCCAAGTACGTGTTCTCCCTGGAAGGGACGAACACGAGCTTCACGCTACTGAGCGGGAAGAACACAGATGACTACGGAGTGGTCGACGTCCAGGACCCAATGGGACGCGTCGTGTCTTGCACGAATCTCGAGCGCACTCTCGTGGATATCGTCGTTCGCCCTTCCTACGCAGGTGGCGTTACCCAGGTTCTGGAGTCCTACGAGACCGCCCGCGATCGAGTTTCCGTCGAGAAACTGGTTGCGACCTTGGAAGCGCTGCAGCACTTCTACCCCTACCATCAAGCAATCGGATTCTACATGGAGCGCGCCGGCTACGCGGCAAAGCAGCTGGAGTCGCTTCGCAAACTCCCCGTCGAGATCGACTTCTACCTCGCGCATGCCATGAAGCGCACGGAGTTCAGCTCATCATGGCGGATTCACTATCCAAAGGGGCTCTAGCTTGATGACTTCGCGAACTACGAAGTCGAAGTAGAAGTCGAAGCCGCGGTTCTCGAACGGGGCAATCGAGTTGGCAACTGCCGGCCAATCCACTTCGTGAAACTCGCGCGAATTCTCGATATCGCCCAAGAAGGCAAGCGGCACCTCCTTGGCCTCGAACGCGGCCCGCACGAGATCCTTGTTTTCGGGCGCAGTCAAGACGACTCCGCTGCGAACAACTGCGTGGATATCGTAGAAGTCCCTGGCGCGCGGCTTCTTGTTCCGGCGCCCTTCATAGCCATCCATCTGTTGACAAATCGCGCGAAGTTTCTCGGCCGCGATCATCGGCAGGGAGTTCACGAAGAACGAGAAGCCATCGTGTTCGCGCGTTTCCTTCGCCTCGCAGTGTTCGTGTTTGCTGATCTCGATCTTGAAGACGTGCTTGGCGGCGAGGGCGCTTCCGATCGGGAGCGACTTGCGACGTGCCGCGTCAAGATCGCCCTTGCACTCGTCCAGGACCCTGCGGTCGACGAGTTTGAACGTCGACGAGTAGCCGCCCCACTTGCTTTCCGTCGGTGCCTTGGCGGGCTTTGGCTCGAGGGCGAAGTCGATCGGGACGATGCCCCTCTCTGCGTATCGCACCGTCAGTGTCGCCAGCAGATCCCGACGGACCTGCGCAAGGTCCGCGAATCCGTCCGCCATCGAGTAGTCGACGTCGAGCGACGTCCGCGAGCCGACGCGATGAACCAGGTTGAGCGCGTTCCCGCCCTTCAAGACCAGCCGGTCGCGGAGGCCGCCCGCAGCCGCCACGGCCAGGATCATCTGCCAACGAATCCACTCGAAGTCGATCTTGACGGCGTCCTGGCCCATGGTTCCCCCCGCAGCATGCGGGTACCCGACGACGATTTCCAGGGACGTCGCGGCCGCACCGCGCTCATGGGTAGCACCCTCGCACCCGGCGCAATGGCCAGACAACCTGGACCGAACGGACGACGGCGACCACCACGCGCCTGGGCATCTGGCTGGCGTGGAGTTCCTTGCTCATAGCGCAGTGCTCGATCCGGGCATCCACGCGGCGTTCTTCGTGGTGTCGAATGCCGGCACCGTGCGCATCGCCGAGGTCTGAGCCGCCGCTCCCACTGCCTGCGCCAGCACCGCCACTTCCCCAACGCCGCCGCGATCCGAGCCAACCCTCGTCTGCGGTCACGCCCACCGCTAGCCTTTCCGGGCTCGCCGGAACCCGTTCCGGCCCGCCCGCATGAACTTCCTGACCGACCTCGAACAACGCGGCCTGCTGCAGCAGGTCACCTCGCCGGACCTATTGCCGCTGATGGCGAAGGAACCGATCACCGGCTACTGCGGCTTCGACCCGACCGCCGATTCGCTGCACGTCGGTTCGCTGCTGCCACTCCTCGGTCTGCACCGGCTGCAGCGCGCCGGCCACCGGCCGATCGCGATCGTCGGCGGCGGCACCGGCATGATCGGCGATCCGTCCGGCAAGTCGCAGGAACGTTCGATGCTGAGCCAGGAACAGCTGGCCGTCAACGTCGCCGGCCTGCGCCGTCAGATGAGCCGGTTCCTCGACTTCGACGGCCCGCGCGGCGCACTGCTGCTCGACAACTCCGAATGGCTCGGCCGGCTGACGGTGATCGACTTCCTGCGCGACGTCGGCAAGCACTTCTCGATCAACCAGATGGTCGTCCGCGACTCGGTGAAGACGCGGCTGGAGACGCGCGAACAGGGCATCTCCTACACCGAGTTCTCGTACGCGCTGCTGCAGGCCTACGACTTCCTCGAACTGTTCGATCGCCACGGCTGCGTGCTGCAGATCGGCGGCAGCGATCAGTGGGGCAACATCACCGACGGCGTCGATCTGATCCGTCGGCGCCGCAACGGCTCGGCGTACGGCGCGACGATGCCGCTGGTCACCAAGGCCGACGGCAAGAAGTTCGGCAAGAGCGAACAGGGGAACGTCTGGCTGGCGCCCGAACGGACCCGGCCGTTCACGTTCCATCAATTCTGGCTGAACGCCGACGACGCCGACGTCGTGCGCTACCTGCGTTACTTCACGTTGCTCGATGCCGCGACGATCGCGGAGCTGGCGCAACAGGTCGCGACCGCGCCGCAGAAGCGCGCGGCGCAGCGCCGGCTGGCGGATGAGGTGACGCGACTGGTGCACGGCGACGATGCGGTGCGCTCGGCGGCGACCGCGATCGCCGTGCTGTTCGAGGGCGCGCCGCTCCAGGGACTCGATGCCGAGACGCTCGCCGATGCGTTCGCCGACGCGCCGCGTTCGCAACTGGCTCGCCAGCAGCTCGGCACGGCCGAAGCCGGGCTCGTCGCGGTGCTGGCCCAGGCCGGGCTGTCGCCGTCGAAGGGCCAGGCGCGTCAGGCCGTCGAGAGCGGCTCGGTGGCGATCAACCAGACGGTGACCAGGGACCTGCAACGGTTGCTGACCGCCGACGACGTGATCGCCGGCCGCTTCGTGATCCTGCGCCGCGGCAAGAAGACCTACCACGTGCTCGAGATCGTCTGACCTTGTACCACCTGCTGCTCAGTTTCCTGGCGCTGCTGCTCGGCCCGCTGCTGGTGTTGCTCGCGCGCCGCCACGCCTGGTCGTCGATCGCCGTCGACTCGTTCTGCGTGATCACGATCAGCGGCTTCGCGCTGCTGCATCTGCTGCCGGAGTGCTACCAACAGGCCGGCTGGCCGGTGTTGCCGCTGGCGCTGCTCGGCTTCATCGCGCCGACGCTGGCCGAACGGGGACTCGCGCGCGAGAGCCCGCATTTGCGCCGCGTCGTCCTCGGCCTGGCGCTGCTCGGCATGGCCGCACACGACACGCTGGACGGGCTGTTCCTGGCCGGTGGTCATCACCATCATGGGCCCGGCGAAGTGCATGATCATTCGCACGCCGACGTCACCGCCTGGGCGATCATCCTGCACCGGATCCCGGAAGGCGTCGGCATCTGGTGGATCGTGCCGCGCACGCTCGGCATGCGCGCGACGATCCTGGTGTCGATCGTCACGATCACGGCGACCATCGCCGGGTTCGTGTTCCATGGCGCGCTGACGCCGGAGTCCCAGAGCGGCCTGGCGCTGCTGCAGTCGGCACTGGCCGGCTCGCTGCTGCACGTCGTGTTCCATGCGCACATCCCGGCGCCGAAGGACCGCGGCAACTGGCACTTCGCGTCGGTCGGCGGCGCCGCGCTCGCGGTGTTCGTGCTGTGGTTCGTGATCCACGATCACTTCCCGGCCGGCGAGAACCACCAGGACCCGTGGCACGTGTTCTTGACGCTGGCGACCGAGTCGGCGCCGGCGCTGCTGCTGGCCTACGCGCTGGTCGGCGTGTGCCACGCGTTCCTGCCGGCCGGCTGGCTGGCCGGCATGACCCGCGGCTCGACGTTGTCGCAGGCGCTCCGCGGCGTCGCCGTCGGCCTGCCGCTGCCCGTCTGCTCGTGCGGCGTCGTGCCGATCTACCGCGAACTGGTACGCCAGGGCGCGGCGCTGGCGGCCGCCATCGCGTTCCTGATCGCCACGCCCGAACTCGAACTCGCCGCGGTGATGCTGACCTGGCAATTGATGGGCGGTGAAGTCGCGGCGGTGCGGGTGGCGATGGCTGCAGTGCTGGCGCTTTCGGTCGGCATGCTGGTCGCGTGGCTGGCGCCGCGCGATGCGACGACCCGCGCCCAGCAGGGACCTGGCCAGGGCGCGCTGCCGGCCGGCCAGCAGGGCACCGTCGGCCAGCGCCTGAAGGAAGCATTCCGGTTCGGCTATGGCCCGGCGGTCGACAACACCGCCACCTGGATCCTGATGGGCCTGCTGCTGTCGGCGCTGATGATGCCGTACGTCGATCGCGAGTGGATCGCGTCGTTGCCGGCCGGCATCGATGTGCCGGTCGCGGCGCTGATCGGCCTGCCGCTGTACGTCTGCGCCACCGGCAGCACGCCGTTGGCGGCGATCCTGCTGATGCAAGGCATGTCACCCGGCGCGGTGCTCGCCCTGCTGCTGACCGGCCCCGCCACCAACATCACGACCTTCGGCATGTTGGCGCGGCTGCACGGCAAACGCGTCGCCGCGCTGTTCGCGTTGACGATGTGGCTTGGCGCCGTCGGCCTCGGCTATGGCGTCAACTGGCTGCTGCCTGGCCTGCCGCGCCCGACGATCCCTCCGGAGGGACACGAGCACGGCACGGAGGGCATGGTCTGGCTGGCCCTGCTCGGCGGCGTGTTCCTGCTGTCGCTGCTGCGCCAGGGCGTCCGGCCGTTCCTCGAACGGCTGTTCGAGTCGCCGGCGAACGTCGGCCACATCGATGCGCACGGTTGCTGTGGCGACGGGCACGATCATGGCGACGACCATCGGCATCACCACCACGGGCACGGCAGCACGCCAGGGCCGGCGCCCGGGGTCTTCGACGCCGCGCCCGACCGCAACCGGCTGTCACCGCCACACCGCTGAGCCGCCGCCTGGCCTGCCAGATCCATCCACGGCACACTGTTGGCGATCGAGGGATCGATGCAGGCGAATCGGCCCGCTCCTCGCGACCCGGCTCGCCGAGGCAATCGCCGATCTGCCGCCACCGGCACCAGAACGGCGGGCGGCCGAAGAACTGCTGGCCGAAGTCACCCGCACGGATGCCAGCGAACCCGGCACGATGGTGCTGATCGCGCGCCGGCCCGCGTCGATCGCGGCGCTGGCGTAGGCGGCCTCAGCCAGGGAGCCGGAACCGGAACACCAGCACCTGATCGCCGACCAGCGGCGTCGCCAACTGTTCGAGCCGTCGGTGCAACGCCGTGCCGAACCAGGGCTTCTCCAGCACGAACGCGACCTCGATCGGCAGCCGCGCATCCTTGCCGAGCTCGAGCGCTTGTTCGAAGTGCTCCGCTGTCCGCACGCTCCCGAGCACCATGCCATCGCCGAAGAACCGGCCATAGCCGGTCGCTGCCGTGGTCAGCACATAGGCACAGCCGCGGGTCAAAGGCGCGGCAGCCGCGACGTAGCGATGCGCCGAAGCCAGTTCGGCGCTGCCTTCGCCGATCAACGTCTGACAACGGATCGCGCCGTAGCCGCCGCCGAGCAGCATCGCCACGACCAGGGCGCCGCCGCCCCACCGCGACGCCCCGCCGCGACGCCATGCCTGACGGGCCAATGCCGCCGCGGCAGTGGCCACGATCGCCAGACCACCGAACGCCGGCAGCGGCCAATAGACGTGGTTGGGCGCATGCGCGAAGAACACCAGGTAGTTCAACACGCCGGGCAGCGCGACGATCCCACCGACCACCACCAGACGACGCGCGTGCCGACTGCCCGACAGCGCCGCCACCACCCCGACTGCCGCCATGCTGGCGAGGGGCCACACCCCGAAGTGCCCGAGGATCTCGCGCCATTGCTCGCCGTACCGGGCCCACTCCAGGCTCGGCAGCAACCGTTGTTCATTGCCAGCAACCTGGAGCATGCTGCGGATCCAGCCCAGGGGACCGCCCAGGAACAGCCCGTAGTGCACCGCCGTGGTCGCGAATGAAACCAGCGACACCAGGAACATGCCGAACACCGCGCGCATGGCCGGCCACCGGGGGCGATGCGTCAGCGCCAGCCCGAACAGCGTCGCGCCGATGAAGTAACCCGGAATGTCGTTCGCGCCGCAAGCGAAGAACAGCAGCCCCGGCCACCACCAGCGCACGCGGTCGGGTTCGTCGAGATGGCGTTGGAACACCCAGGCCGTCACGATGGCCAGACTCAGCGTGACGCCGTCCATCAGCACCATCGCCCCGAAGTAGACCGCGTACGGGCAGGTCCCGTACAGCGCCGCGGCGACGCCGCCAAGCCATCGATCGGAGTGGCGTCCGACCAGCCGGTACAGCGCCACGACGCTCGGCAGGAACAGCAGCATGTGCGCCGACTTCAGCACCCAGGGCTCGTTGCCAAGCCACATCGCGAACAGGGTCAGCCACAGCGTGTGACCGGGCGGGTGATGCCAGTTGACCACCGGAATCGGCGGGTCGCCCGGGCTCACGTGCATCATCGAGGCGCCGAGCGTGACGCCAAAGCCGTATTGCAGGTGCCAATGCACCCAGTCCGCAGTGAAGACCGTGGCCTGCAGTCCCCGTTCGGGATCGGCGGTCCACGGCTCGGTCAACCCGACCAGTCCGCCGCATGCCGCACTGACGACACCGATCGCGAGCAGCAGCCGCGGCAACCAGAGTTCGGGACCGGCGGCGGGGCGGAGCGGCGAGGCGGCGAGTTGCATCGGCGCGGGAAAGGTAACACCGATCTTGACCGTCAGCGAACGGCGAACGACTCGCGCCGACCCCGCGACGGTGGCCGCGATGCCATCGAGGCGGCATAGTCCGGTCGTGCGCCGCAACGGACTCGTCATCCACACCGCCAACCGGCTCGAAGTGCTGGTCGCCGCACTCACGGCCGAACTCGCCGCCTGGCCATTGCCACCGCTGCAAGCCGAGACGATCCTGGTGCCGGGCCAAGGCATGGCGCGCTGGTTGACGCTCGAACTGACCGCGCGACTGGGCATCGCCGCCTCGCTCGAGCTGCCGTTCCCGGGCGCGTTCTTGCAGCACCTGACCGGCAAGGACCAGGCCGATGGCGAAGATCCGTTCGAACGCCAGGCGATGACCTGGCGGATCTTCCGGCTGCTCGGCGACGTCAAGGTCCGGACCCGACTGGGTCCGGCGGCCCGTTACTGTGACGACGATCCGGACCAGCGGCGTCGGCTGCAGCTCGCGCAGCGGCTGGCGGCGTGCCTGGACGACTACCAGTTGTGGCGCGACGATGTGTTGCGCGACTGGCAACGCGACGAGGGCCGGGGACGGGGCGACAACGCCTGGCAACGCGCACTCTGGCGACTGCTGATCGACGACACCCGTGGGGACGACCTGCCGCCGGCGCCGCCGGGCGGCCTGCCGTTCGCGCCCGGTGCTGCACCGGAGCAGCCACCGGTCATCGCCCACCGCCTCGAGCATCTGCGCGAACGGCTGGCAGGCCCGGACGCGCGCCGGCTGCTGCCACCGCGCCTGCACGTGTTCGGCGCCGCGTCGTTGCCGCCGGCGCTGCTCGGCCTGCTGCAGCAGATCAGCGCGCACATCCCGGTCACGGCCTGGGTGCCGCAACCGACACCGCATTGGTTCGGCGACCATGATCGCCCCGCGGCCGGCAACCCGCTGCTGGCGACGCTCGGCCGGCAGACGCGCGAATTCGCCGACCTGCTGGCGAACCCGCCATACGACTCGGCGGTCGCACGACTACCGTTCTTCGACGCCGGCACCGACACCGTGCTGCACACGCTGCAGAGCGACATCGCCAACGTGCGACGGCGCGGTCACGGCCACGACTGCCCGCCGCTGCCGCTGCGCCTCGACGACGAGTCGGTGCGGCTGCACGGCTGCCACGCACCGCTGCGCGAGGTGCAGGTGCTGCGCGACCAGCTGCTGGCGGCGTTCGCGGCCGATCGTTCGCTGCGGCCGGCCGACGTGCTGGTGCTGGTGCCCGACATCGAACGCTATGCGCCGCTGGTCCATGCGGTGTTCGGACCGGTCCACGACCGCTTGCCGTTCCAGGTCGCCGATCGCAGCCCGGCAACCGCATTGCCACTGGTGGCCACGCTGCTGCGCGTGCTCGAACTGGCACATGACCGGCTCGCCGTCGGCGACGTGTTGCATCTGCTCGAAGAGCCCGCGATCGCGCGGCGCTTCAGCCTGACCGCCAGCGACCTGCCCGCGCTGCGCAGCTGGACGCAGCGGGCAGGCATCCGTTGGGGCATCGACGGCACCTGGCGGGCAACGCACTGCCAACTGCCGCCGATCGACGACTTCGCCTGGGAACAGGGTCTGCAGCGCCTGCTGCTCGGCACGATCACCGGTACGACCAGCGACCTGGTCGCCGGCATCGCGCCGCTGGCCGACACCACCGACACCAGGCTGCCGACGCTCGGACGCTTCGTGACGTTCGTCCGCACGTTGTTCCACGAACTCGCGAACTGGCAGCGGCCGCAACCGCTGCCGGCGTGGGCGGACCGGCTCGAACATCTGCTCGACCGCCTGTTCGACCTCGACGCCAGCACCGCCGGCGCGACCGCGCTGGTGCGCGGGGCGATCGCCGAACTACGCGCCCAAGCGGCCACCGCCGCGTTGACCGAACCCGTCTCATCGGCGGTGCTGCACCTGTGGCTGCAAGAGCATCTGCAGCGGCTCGGCGACGCGCGCGGCTTCCTGACCGGCGCGATCACCGTCGCCGCACTGAAGCCGATGCGCGCGATCCCGGTGCGGATCGTCTGCATCGCCGGCCTCGACGACGCGTCGTTCCCGCGGCGTGAACGACCGCTGCCGTTCGATCTGCTGAACCAGGAACGGCGTCCCGGCGACCGCGACGTCCGCGACGACGATCGCCAGTTGTTCCTCGACACGCTGCTGGCAGCGCGGCAGCGGCTGATCCTGACGTTCGTCAGCCGGTCGCAGAAGGACGACAGCGAGATCGCGCCGTCGGTCGTCGTTGCCGAACTGTGCGATTGGCTGCGCGCCGCCTTCCTGCCTCCAGCCGCTGCGCCGCGCCCATGCCGCGATGCCGTCGACTGGCTGTTCGTGCAGCATCCACTGCAGGCGTTCTCGGAGCGCTATCTCGATGGCCGCGATCCCCGCCTGTTCACCTACAGCGGCGCCGAACGCGCGGTCGCCGATGCGGTCGAACCCAACCGGCCGTTCGCGCTGCCGGCGGCGGCGGCAGTGGCGGCGGCAACGACCATCGTCGCGCTCGACGACCTGCTGCGCTTCTGGGTCAATCCGAGCAAGTGGTGGCTGCGAAACAGCCTGCAGGTGCGACTGCCCGACCGCGACGACGACCCGGACGAGATCGAGCCGTTCACGATCGACAACCTGCAGCGCTGGTCGCTGCAGGACGAGTTCGTCCGGCAAGCCTGGAGCGGCACGATGCCCGCCGATGGCGCGGCGCTGGCGCATGCGCGCGGCCGGTTGCCGCCAGGTCAGGCGGGCACGATGGGCTTCGTCGCCGCCACCGCCGAAGCCGCGGTCTTCGTCAAGCGGCTGGCGCGCTTCGGGGAACTGCGCCGGCAGCCGGTTCGCGTGGTCGGCGATGGTTTCGAGATCCACGGCGAGCTGAGCGGCGTCACCGACGAACGGCTGGTGCTGGGCCGGATGGCCAGGCTGAAGAACAAGGACCAGCTGCGGGCGTGGATCCAGCATCTGGTGTTCGCGGCGACGCGGCTCGCGAACGGGCAGGCGCCGTTGCCGACGCTGTACGTGGCACGCGCCAATTCACTGCAGATCGAGCGGGTGAGTGATCCGCTGGTGCACCTGCGCACGCTGGTGAACGGCTACGTGCAAGGGCAAGGCGGGCCGTTGCCGTTCTTCGAACAGAGTTCGCACGAGTACGCCAAGAAGGTCCGCAGACGCGACGACCGGCCGGTGCGCGCGGCGCGGCAGGAATGGCTGCCGAAGGAACCGTTCGACGGCAAGTTCATCGGCCAGGGCGACAGTGAGGATCCATGGATCGCCTTGTGCACGCGCGATCGCGACCCGCTGACGGAGCCTGAGTTCGCGCGCTGGGCAATCGACGTCTGGGACCCGATCCTGACCTATGCCGTGGAGTGCAACGACGCGCTGTGAGCGCGGCGCGGCGCCTGCCGCAGTGGCTCGCGTCGGCCTGGTAGCCGGCGACTCAAGGCCCCACCCGTACCTGCACGCCGTTCGACCACGACATGCCACCGGGCACCGGGTCGAAGACCGCGTGCTGCAGGTAGAACACGACGAACGCGCTGTTCTGCGGCAGCAGGAAGCCCGTGCTGAACTGGCCCTGGGCATTGGCGTTGCCGAACACCACCACGTCCGGCCGCACGAACAGATGGCACCCGTTGGTGCCGAGCAACGGATCCAACGACCAGGGCAACGGATTGCCGTTCGCCGCCCTCGCATCGAGCCCGAACAGCATGGCCCCGAGCGCCGACGGCGCGTGCCCACTGGAAGTCACGTTCAGCTGTTGCCCGGCCGCCGGGTTGACCGTTGCGCCAAGCGTGATGTTGCCGGCAACGCCGCGACAGCCTTGGCCGAACGCTTCGGAGATGCCGATCCGTTCCTCGGCCCCGCGCAGATCGAACGTTCCACCCGCGATCGGCCCGAGCCTGGTCGCGATCCCCGTTGCCGGGTCGATCTCGAACAGGTCCTGGTGGCCGCCGAGCAGTCGGCCATCGGTGTGCACGACCAACCACTGGATCGCTGCCCCGCCGGTGCCGACCTGCGGGAACGGATCGGTCGCCAGGCCGGTGTTGGCGTTGACGGCCAACAACCCGGCTGTCAGATCCCAGGCGAAGACGCGGGCGCCCACGCTCGCGAGTGCCTGCACACTGCCGAACCCGGTCGGCCCGATCGGCGTCGTGGCGTTGGTGGCACGGTCGAACGAAACGAGCTGATCCGGCGCCGCATTGATGATCGCCAGCAGCCGGTTGGCGTTGGTCGGATGCGCGGCGAGTCCACGCGGATCGAGCCCGATGTCGGTCGCCTGCACGAACACGCCGCCCTGCGGCGTCATCGCCTGCAGGTGGAACTGCGGATTCGTGATGGGCCCGGTGCGATTGCAGAACAACATCGTCTGCCCCAGCCTCGCCATCGCGTTGATCCCCGCGAGCCCGGTGGGCGTCCCGGCGAAACCCGCGCCGGTGTGGGAGTCGAAGAACACGACGTCGCCGTTGAACGACAGCGCCATCAGGTCGGTCGGCAGGGCGGCTTGGGCGGGCAGCAACGTGGTCAGGAACAGCAGCGCGGGGGCGGATCGCATGCCGGACAAGAGCCTGGGCCGGCCGCGGCATTACGGCGACACTGCGGTTCGCGGGTTCGTTCGGTTGCGCCGCAACCGCGCCCGCCATCATAGCCTCATTGCACGATCGCCGCGAGCGTGTTGGTCAGGCGCGGTGGCAGACCGGTGGGGATCGCCAGCGCCTGGATCCAGAGCTGCAGGCCCACCAGTACGGATGCGTTCGGGATCGACCACGGCACGCTCGCCACCGGGTCGTGGCTGGTCTGCGCGGAGGCCGACGTGATCGTCGTTGCGGTGGCGAGGTCAAGGCCCAACGGGCCAAACGGGGTCGGCGTGCCGCTGCCGGGAGCCAGGGACGCGGCGATCAGGATCGGCGCGTTCTCCGGGGCGAACACATCGAGCGACCAGATCGTGCCGATGCGCGGAGGTGACTGGGTGCGCAGGTGGGGAAGTTCCAGCACCGTCGGCGCCGGCGTGACTGTGCCCTGGATGTTCGGCTGGGTGCCCCAGGCGTCGATCCGCACGTAGCCGGGAGCGCCAAAGCGAGTCTGCGCGGCATAGGGCGGCGGTGCCAGGTCGGCCGTTCCGCCACGGGCGGTGATCACGCCGCCGGGCAACAGAGTCACCCCGCCCGCGGCGCGCAGCAGGATCGAACCGCCGGAGCCGGCCCCTTCGATTGTGGCGTCGTATCCATCCGCTGTGATTGTGCCACCCACATCGATCCGCCCGCCGGCGAGCAGCACGATTGTGCCGCCACCGGGGCCGCCTGACCATGCCGCCACCAGCTGCGAACACAATCGATCGCTGAACTGACCCAGGGGTCCCCCCGGACTCCCGCCCTCTAGACTGAACGGCAAGACTGATCCATAGGTACCAGCATGCCGTCCCCCACCGGCGAGCTGAACGTGGACCCCCTGGCACTGCACGCCCACGGAACCCAGGCCGGTGTTGACGGACCCAGCCGCCCCCATCCACGGCGGAACAAAAGTCACGCCACCGTTGACCGACAAGACGCCATGCACGATGGCATCACCATCGCAGCGGATCACCGCCGGCTCGAATGGGTACGGCCACACACCTGGAAGAACGAACCGAACAGTCACGCCTGTCGGCACCAGGATCGCGCTGTAATGCAACGGACCCGAGACGACGATCGTCGTGTCAGCGGTAGGCGCAAGTGGCCCCTGGGCCGTCAACTCGCTGCGCGCCCAGGGGAACAGCGACCCGATCAAGCCACACACGCACAGCATCCGGACCATGATTTCACCCGCTCGGCCCGCACTTCGAAGCAACCAAGACCGGAAAGTCATCGACATGTCAGTATGCATGGACCACGCTCCATGTTGTATGGCTCAAGAAACTGTCATAACGTGTCTCCAAGAGGATGTTCGTCGCAAACGCGTTCATGTGCGCGTCGAAGCGGCTGTCTGCACTGGGCAGCGGAGCCGACCTGTCGCTCACCATCACCTCAATCCCGGGTCGACACCAATAGTATGAGTGCACGTCGGTCCCATTGCTTGGGAACATCGCCAGCAATGTGGCGATTGACCCGCCCAGTGGCAGAAACTTCTGCTGAAAGCCACGGCCCACCACGAGTGCCGCCGATGGATGCTGATCCGGGAACCAGAAGATCGACCTCAATGCCGAGCCGACGCAAGGGGCATCCAATGCCTGGGATACCGGCGGCCATCGCTGCCCCAGGTGATCGTAGGCCCGATCCCGGAAACAGAAGCTGAACGGTGGCGGCGTCGTCGAGATCGACTGCAAGAACACCTTGGCGTCCTGCAGACGCCGCGGAACCGTCATTCTCAGCAGGCCATCGGACAACGGATACGTGTCCGGTAGCGACTCGAGGAACTCGCTCTCACTGCCAGCGAGCTGGAAACGCGCGAGCTTCTTCGAAGGGTTGCCGCCATTGACTTGTGGATCGATGTAGTGGCCGCCAAGCGACAGCAGGAACTCCACTATCGCGTTGATGTGCGCGGGTGTCAGGCTTGTCCGCACCACGCCAGGGCTGACGAACAGCGCGGCTTCCGCAGCCTCGAACAACGCATTGTGCGCTGGATCGCGAAACAGCGTCCCAAGTTGTTCTCCGGAGAATGCGAGACGTCCCAACAGTTCCCATTTCTTGTTCTGCCTCTCGAGGGCACCGGCACCCTGCGGAACACCCGAGGTCGACAACGCCACCCAACCTGTACCGGAATGCTCGACCTGTCCACGCTTGACCCTCACCCAATGCCGTCCATGGTCGGCCCCGGCGGCGGAGTACCCCATTCGCATCATCTCGAGCAAACAAGCGCCATGGGACGTCGGCACGTTGCGATAATGAGCACCAGCCGGATCCCAAGTCATCAGGTCCGTGATGGCCGAGTTGAAACGCGCATCGGTCAATGGAGCCACTTGCGGCAACATTCCCATCGTCATCTGCGAGCTGACTTCGGTTTCGCGCCAGTAGAAGTCGATCAGCGGGAAGTCCGCCGGCATGTCGATCCACTGCAACGTCGGGTTCGCTTGAGTCGGAGTAGCATACCAGAAGATCTTGTTCTGATAGGGTGCCGGCGAGATGCCATTCACCCAGACGTCCTGCAAACTCAATTGCAGCGGGGTTGCGTGGCCAGCGACCTGATGGGTTGCCCAGGTGGGACTGAACAGTGTGCTCCACAACTGATCGAAAAACTTCAGTTCTCTGATGGCCATTGGCTCCGGCGACCAGGGATGCGACCGATTGTCGGCAAACTCCTTCAACTGTCGGATTGGCGGCGGCAAAGTCCCGTCCACGGTGACATTATTGGGCGCCGAGTAGGCGCTATCCCGGTAGCTCTCCGGCGAGACGACGAACTCGCGCATCTCCGCCGGTGTCAGCGCCGGCAACCCTGCGGCCCCGCCACGGATGATCCGCTCCGCTTGCCGGGTGAACCGATCGACCACGATCTGCTGCCGGTCTGGTGCCTCGAACGCGAGACCACCAGACTGGTACACAACGCCACGATCCAGCACCCACTGAAAGAGCTGATTGCGCGGCGCGACGACGTTGGCAAACGATGTGCCAACGATGGACGGAGTATCCCGCTTGCGCGAGAAACCCCATGTCTGGTCGTTGCACACGGTGGCAAAGAACCCGCTTTCGATCCAGAACGCTCCGCTTGCAGCGTTGGCAGGCGGCGGGCTTGCGGAGTTGATGGACTGGATCTGCAGCGATGCCGCCTTGAATGGACCGTTTGGCACACTCGTCAAGGAGTACGGAAGCGTAAGCAACGGAGTCGGGCGGACGGGATCATTGTAGTTGCCAAACCGCCAGTCGAACATCCGATCATCGGAGTGGCGCGCGGGCACTGGAAGCGGTCCAGTCTTGGCGTAGATCAAGTACTTGTCCAACGTGTGGTACCCAGCCGCGGCCAACAGTGCGTCGTCGCCCCGTTGCGGAATCGCGCCATTCTGGGTGGAAAACACGGTACCGGCACGGTCGACGAAGCACAAGTTCACCGGATACGTGCCGCCGTTGGTTCGGTCGATCACGTCGAACACCGACGTAGCATGCGCGATCTCCCAGAAGTCGCGCAGCAATTGCAGATGCATGTTGTCCCCGCTGACCGCGGTGTCGAGTGGCGCACGCAGCGCCACGACCATCGGACTGGTCTCGAGCGCGTTGGGGGCGCCGAGGGGAGCACTCCAGAAGCGCATTGGCCTGAGGGGTGGAGTGCGTGGCTCAGCGCTGACCCGCCAAGGTGGCGCCGACCCGGGCACGACGCGCTCGCCGTAGACTACCGGCATGACGGGCGCGCTCCCCGTTCCCTGGACGAACTCTTCCACCTGGGTCAGGTTGGGCAGGATCACGCCAAAGGACTCGGCCCTCCAGCAGTTGAAGGTCACAATCTGGTCGTCCCACCGCTTCACAGCAATGGCCTGGGTTGTTACCGGGCGGAAAGTCGCATTACTCGAGCCAGTGTCATGGTAGTAGGAGTAGAACTGGAGGGACGGGTCAACACCTCCAACCGCATCCTCTTTGAGTCGTAGCAAGAACGAGTCGAACGTGTTTGGACTCCCCAACGTCCCGCCCATCGCCACGTTGCGATTGTGGCAGGACAGGAACGTCGCTGAGCCGTGCGGGACTTGCCCAAGGGTGTCGAGCGTTGGCACCGAAGCACCAGGCGGCCTGACCTGGATGTGCGCGTACTCACAGGTGGTGGGGCGACAGGAAGAAGGCGGCTGGGAAGATCGACAGTACGATGGTACCGGACCGTGCGGGTCGCCAAGCAACCCGGGGTACTCTGTCGTTCCCGGCGACGCGTCCCGACAGTACAGACCAGACCACGCAAAACTGTTCGACCCAGACATTGCCGCGGGAGCACCGCCGACCACCGAACTCTGCTGTCGCAGTTCATCCAACCACCGCCGCATGAACTCCGGCGAGAATGGATCCGCCGGGGAGTCCAACGCGGTTCCCCCAGGCGTGACCCCTTGGACGCCGAAACTCGAACCGACCGAGTTCACCAGATCCTTCGGCCACCGGAAGCTGTGAAACGCCGAGGTCCAGCCACCCTGCGCCGCAATGTCCACGACGTCGATCGGGTGTTGGTAGACCCAAGCCAGACTCCTGTTGGTGACGAGGTTGTTGGAGTCGAGCCAATTCCGGAGTCGGCGCTCCGGGGTCATCGGGCTCGCGGGAGCATTCAGCACCGCAACGCGGTACGCGTTTGCGCCATCCGCAAACGCTACGCAGTTGTCGTAGAAGTTCGCCTGGATCGCTGGATTCACCGGCGCCAGCAATGCACGTCGTTGCGCGAGATTCATCGCAGCGATGCGTTCGTGCGTCCTGAAGACCTTGACTCCGACATCGTTCGTCAGACCGGTGATCCCACGCACCCAGGTCAGCTCACCCTTCGCCGCCTTGCACGCATACTGGACCCACAAGAGCGCATCCCGCGCTTGTTCGTAGCCCAGCGCGTACCAGGCCAGCACCTCGTCGCCGGCGACAATGTGCGGCATGCCGTGGTCATCGCGGTACACCTGGGCTTCGGGCATGGGCGGAACCGGCGCCTGCGCGACCGCAAACGTGGCGAGCAGACCGGCCAGCAGCGATCCCGCTCGCTTGCGAAGGCCTGCGCTACCGGACTGTCGCGGCGTGGCCGCGGGCCGCGCTACAAGATCCGCGTTCGAGAGAGAGAGAGAGAGAGAGAGAGAGCATCCGCATCGAACCTCCGGTGGCGTCCAAGCCTAGAACGGTCGACGACGGTCGCCTTGATACAAGGAACCAGCGGGGACGCAACCCCCCGACCCCCGCAACCCGCAACCCCCGATCACTACTCCGAGGGGGATTGAGGTCGTGACGCTAAGAATCACACGCCAGAGTCGCATGCGGCCAAACAACTTGCAGCCGGACCGGCTATCTTCGCCACGCTCGTGCCTGTTCACTGCCTTCACGTACTGCTGCTGCTGTCCGCCACTGCCAGCGCCCAGGACCTCACCGGCACCGTCCTCGGCTTCGACGGCAAGCCCGCCCCCGGCGCCACGATCCACTTCCAGAGCGACAACGTGCGCCTTGGCGAAGTGCTGACCGACGCCGCCGGCCGCTTCACCTACCCCACCCAACCGCCGATCCACACCATCACCGCGTGGATCGACGGCGTCCGCGTCGTCCAGCCGGTCGCCGCCGCCGACACCGACGTGACGATCCGCTTCGCGGCGACGCCGCATGTCGTGTTCCGCGCCCGCCTGTTCGCGCCCGACGGCCAGCCGGTTGCGTTCGCCGACATCCGGATCGTCGGCGCCGACGCCGACACCGCCGTCACCGCCACCACCGACGAGACCGGCGCATTCGCCGTCCACCTCGAGCAACCCGCCCGGCAACTCCGCATCGATCCGGTCGGCTGGGCCGTCGACGTCGCGGGCCCGTTCGACCACGCGATCGAGACCAGGCTGGACCTGCGCGTGCTCGACCGCGGCTGGTTCACGATCACCGGCCGGATCCGCGACGACCTCGGCAACGCGGTCGCACACGCCAAGGTCGCCGCCCGCCGCCGCAGTTCACCCATCGCCAGCACCAGAAGCCGCGCCGACGGCACCTTCACGCTGTGGTCGACGCAACCGTTCACCGAACTGGTCGTTCGCGACCGCTTCACCGAAGTGGCGTTCCTCGACGGCGACTTCGCGGCGACCGCCACGGTGCCGATCTCGACCCGCGATCACGGCTTCACCACCGTCGTCGGCCGCGTCGTCGATGCGGCCGGCAAGGGCGTCTACGCGTCGCTGCATGCCGTCGCCGGCGAGGCCGACCCCGGCGAACACGACCTGCCGATCGCCGGATCCGGCCGGGATGGCTGGTTTCGCGCCTACCTGCCCCTGGTCCGCCGGACGCTCTGCGCCACCACCGAGAACGGCGCTCACGGCCGCGTGAACTGGCACGTCGACGTGTCGCCGACGATCGTCGTGCGCTGAACCGTTCGACGCGGCAACAAGTCCAACAGACCATTGCCTTCCCGCCGGGCCGTCGGCTAGCACATCGCGCCCATGAGCAAGATCAAGGTCAGGAATCCCGTCGTCGAGATGGATGGCGACGAGATGACCCGCATCATCTGGAAGTTCATCAAGCAGAAGCTGATCCTTCCGTACCTCGACATCGACCTGAAGCTTACATGACCTCGGCATCGAGCACCGCGATGCCACCAACGACCAGGTCACCGTCGGGCTGGACCAGGCCGATCGTCATCGGCCGGCACGCCTTCGGCGATCAGTATCGCGCCACCGACTTCGTGGTGCCTGGCGCCGGCACGCTGACCGTCACGTTCACGCCCAAGGGCGGCGGCAAGACCATCGAGCACAAGGTGTTCGACTTCCCAGCCGGCGGCGTCGCGCTGGCGATGTACAACCTCGACGATCAGATCATCGGCTTTGCCCGCAGCTCGTTCAATTACGGCCTCGAACGCGGCTGGCCGGTCTACCTGTCGACCAAGAACACGATCCTGAAGCGCTATGACGGCCGCTTCAAGGATCTGTTCCAGCAGGTGTTCGACCAGGAGTTCGCCGACAAGTTCAAGGCGAAGAACATCGTCTACGAGCACCGGCTGATCGACGACATGGTCGCGTCGGCGATGAAGTGGGACGGCGGGTTCGTCTGGGCCTGCAAGAACTACGACGGCGACGTGCAGAGCGATTCGGTCGCGCAGGGTTTCGGCTCGCTGGGCCTGATGACGTCGGTGCTGATGACGCCGGACGGCAAGACGGTCGAAGCCGAGGCGGCGCACGGCACGGTGACGCGGCACTACCGCGAGCACCAGAAGGGCAAGCCGACGTCGACCAACCCGATCGCGTCGATCTTCGCGTGGACGCAGGGTCTGAAGTTCCGCGGCAAGTTCGACGGCACGCCGGATGTCGTCGCGTTCGCCGATGCGCTGGAGAAGGTGTGCGTCGAGACGGTGGAGTCGGGGCGGATGACGAAGGATCTGGCGATCCTGATCGATGCCAAGGCGCCATGGTTGACGACCGAGCAGTTCCTCGATGCGCTGGATCAGGGGCTGCGGGCGAAGCTGAAGCGGTGAACGGCAGGCGCCCGAACCGGATCAACCGCTATAGCGCCCCGGCTGGCGACAGCTCGTGCTGCCAGTCTGGGACGACCTCAGCCCGGCCAGCAGCGCACCACCGCGCGTGAACACCGCTTCCGGCAGCCCGAGCCCGCGCTTGAGCAGCAGATCGCGGGTGAACAGGTTCCGTTCGCCCGCGAGCCGCGCCAGCGTCCCCGGCGCCAGCTTGTTCCAGAACACCGTCGGATTGCTCGGGAACGGCCAATCGCTGGCATGCAGCGTCCGCGCCACCACCACTTCATCCTCGAGCAATCGGGGCAGGTTGCGCCAGCGGAACATCGACCCGAGCACCGCGGTGTCGCAGTAGAGCCGTTCGTGCCGCCGCATCATCCGCTGCAGCGACGGAAAGAAGTCGAGCCCGTCGAGGAACGAGCCGAACCCGGCATGCGCCGCAACCACCGTGCAACCGGCGCGCAGCGCGTTCTCGAGCCGCGCCGGATCGCAGACTTCGGTACTCGTGATCGCCGCCGCATTCTCCGACCCGGTGTGCACGACCAGCACCAGGCCGAGTGCCGCGACCCGTTCCCAGAACGGCAGGAACCGCGGGTCCGCCGGATCGCAGTCCTGGATCGGCGGATGCACCTTGACGGCGCGCGCGCCGAGTTCGCGACAGCGTTCGAGCTCCGCCAGCGCATCGCGGCGCTTCGGGTTGATCGACACGCACGGCAACAGCCGCTGCGGATCGCGGCGGCAGACGGCAAACAACCAGTCGTTGGGAACGAACGCCGGCGTCGCCGCACGATCGAGCACGCCGTCACGGTCATAGCGGCCGTCCTGCGCGAACAGCAGCGCGCGCTGCACCGGCGAGCCGCGAAGCTGCGTCGTCAACCGCTCGACGTAGGCCTCGTCCATGCCGGTCGCCGGCAGCGCGAGCAGCCGCTGCAGCAGCCCGAAGGTCAGGTGGCGCCGTTGCGCGTCGGACAGGAAGCACCCGGAGCCAGCATCGCCGGTGCCGAACAGATGCACGTGCGCGTCGAGCCAGGGCGGTGACGCCGCTGCCGGTTCGCCCGTGCAGGTCGTCAGACCGAGAGCCGCGAACAGGAACTGCCGGCGATCGAGGTTCACGACTACTTCCGCCACCGGCGCCACAATGCGGCGGCGGCGAATTGGGCCGAGGTCCCGGCGAGCAGGCACGTGATGATCAACGCCGGCAAGGCGCCGCCGGGCCACACCCAGACGATCCCGAGCGCAGCCGCCGTCGTCGGCAGCCCGACCGTACAGGGCACCACCAACGGCAGGAACAGCCAGCCGCCGGCTGCGAAGCTGCCCAGCACCACCGCCGTGCCGAGGCCTACCAGGCTCACCGCGGCGAACCCAAGGGCCACGGCGATCGCATTGCGTCTCATTCTGTTAGTGTACACTAACTCAACGCCATCGCAACCCCTTCACGGCGACCAGCGCTGCCGGACGACACGATGTGCGATCACATCCCCGTCGAGGCTGCCGGCATCCCACGCTGGGCCCTCGGTGGACCCGGCGAACGCCAGCCGACCGTGCTCGCCGACGCGGTAGACCGCGGTCGTGCACGGCCAACGCTTGCCGCCGCCGGGCGCGTTCGCGAGCGCCGCGCGCAGTCGTTCTTCCTGGACCTCGTCGACGCGATCCATGTCGGCCTCCATCTGCGCCAGATCGACGACCGCGAGCACGTGCTGGCCGATCAGCGTGAAGCCCCGGCGCCGGGTGCGTCGCGCGGCAAAACCGATCGATCCGAACGCACCGATCAGCGGCACCCACGACCCGAACGATGGCGGCGTCGACGGCGCCGACGCGAGCCCGAGCAGGGCGGCCGGCACGTTGTCGGGGCTACGGTCCGGCATCGGCACGTCGGGCGCCGGGCCGCGGATCAAGAACGCGCCTGGATGCTGTTCGGGATCCGGTTCTTCGATCGGCGTGGCGGGACGAGGCTCCGGCCACGGCGGGTTCGCAGCCACCGCAGCGCGCCAGACCGACAGCGCCTGCGCGCGGCCGACGCCGAAACCGAGGGCCCGGCCGGTCAGGCCGTCGGCCACCGCGTGGTCAGCACGCCGATCGACGTCGCCGGCGAACAGCGCACGCCGCAACGCCTGCAGGCCACACTGCCAGACCCCCGCGGCACCCTGCGGCATCGCCGCCGGCAGCAGCACCCGACCCGAACCGTGCCGCCCGGGATCGAGCCCGGCGACGAAGCGGGCGAGCAGTTCGATCGGATTGCCGCCGCCAGCGGCAATGGCTGGTGCCACCGCCGCGAGCGGATGCGCATGATGCGACCGGCTGGTCTCGAACTTCGCGCCGGCTTCGCTGTACGCGATCTCGACGTATTCCTCGCCATCGTGGATCCGGATCTCCCCCGGTCCCAGGCCACGCAGCTTCGGTGGCGGCGGTGGCGGTGGCGGCTCCACGATGGGCAGATCGCCAAGCCCCATCCAGTCGACATTGAGGATGGTGCGGCTGCCGAACGTGAGTTCGAGCAGCGGCCACGGCACGATCAGCGATGGCTGTTGCCGATCGCGGCGGAACAGTCGCCGGACCGCGCCGTCATTGGCGGTTTCCTGCCAACCGTTCTCGCCCAACAGGTCCACGACCGCATCGAACAGCATCGCCGCGTGGCGACGCGATCGCAGCGTCGCGGCGAGGACGCGTACCGACTCGGGTGGGCCGACGGGTTCGCGCTCGGGTTCCATGTCGCCCATCGTCACCCGCGGCGGCGGTCAGGTCCAACCGGGGGCGACGGATTGGTTGCTTGCCGGGCCCGACGAGGATGTCATGCCTTCCATGCTGCGTTCCTGCACCCTGTTGTCGCTGCTGTCCGTCCTCGTCGCCCAGGAGAACCGCCCGCTGCCCGAACTGGCCGATGCCACGCGGATCGTCGCCACGGCCGACCTGCGGCCGCTCGATTGGCCAGCGCTGCTCGCCGAACTGGCCCGCGCCGACGTCGTGTTCCTGGGCGAAACCCACGTCGACGACACCACCCACCGCGCCGAACTGGCGGTGCTGGAAGGCCTGCTGGAGCGGCGCGGCGGCAAGGTCGTGCTGTCGCTCGAGATGTTCGAACGCGACGTGCAACCGGCGGTGGACGACTGGCTGGCCGACCGCATCGACGAACCAACGTTCCTGCAGCGCAGCCGGCCGTGGGGCAACTACCACACCGCCTATCGCCCGCTGCTGCTGGCGGCCAAGGCGGCGAAGATCCCGGTGATCGCCGCCAACTTCCCGGTGATGCTGCGGCGCAAGCTCGGCAGCGGCGGCAAGGCCGCCTTCGACGCGTTGACCGCCGACGAACGCGCGTTCGTTCCGACCGAGATCTTCCCGGCCAGCGCCGCCTACTGGGAACGCGTCGATCGCGCCGTTCGCGGCCACATGGGCATGGGCGGCGGCAGCGACGGCGACCGGCTCTACGACGGGCAGAACCTGTGGGACAACGCCATGGGCGATGCCGTCGCCAAGGCCAGGGCGGCCCATCCCGAGGCCGTCGTGCTGCACGTCGCTGGCGGGTTCCACGTCGCCTATCGCGATGGCACTGTCGCGCAATTCGCGCGGCGCAGCCAGGGCAGCAAGGCGGTCGTCGTCGCGATCGCGCCGGTGCCCGATCTGCATGCGGCGCACCCGGCTCGCGATCGCGAACGCGCCGACCACATCATCTATGCCAGGACGCTGGCCCGCGACTTCCACGACGGCACCTATGCCGTCGAGGTACCCGCCGAAGTGCGGTATCTGCTGGCGACGCCGCACGACGTGACCGCCGCGCCGCTGCTGATCTGGCTGCCAGACCGCGGCACCCGGCCAGAGGATGCGTTCGCGTTCTGGCGCCAGGCAATCGGCAAGCACGCCGCGGTTGCGGTGCTCGAGCACCCGTTTCCCGAGACCCAGGACGACCTTGCCCGTGGCGGTCGCTACGTCGCTGGCGATTCGTTCCGCGGCGACTATTCGCGCATCACGCACGCACTGGAACGGATCGTCGAGCACATCACCCGGCGCCAGGCAGTCGACCCGCAGCGGATCCTGATCGCTGGCGCGGGCGACGCCGGCGCCGTCGTGCTGTGGGCGGCGCTCTATTCGGAATGGCTCGGCGTCGACATGATCGCGTTCGATCCGAACGACCTGACGCGCCTGGGCATGGAAGCGCTGCCCGATCAGAAGCCGGCGGCCCGGTCGCTGCGGCTGCTCGGCACGACGGTCGCCAAGGAACGGCTGGACGGCGTCGCCGCGGACTACCAGAAGCTCGGCGTCACCACGACGGTGGCGGCGATCGACCGCTCCTCGGTCGCCCGCGTCGACGCGGTTGGAGCGGCGCTTTTGCTGCCAGCAAACCCGACGGGCCCCGCAGACCGCGTGGTGCTGCAGCTCGAGAACGACCTGCCGCGCGCTCGCGAGTGGGCCGAGCTGCATGCGCAGCGACTCCGTCACGACGGCAAGTCGGTGACCGTGACGACGACGGTGCCGGCCGCAACGCCGAGCGAACAGGTGCGGAAACTCCGCGTCGGCGGCGACGGCGCGTTCCCGCTGACGGTGTTCGCCGACGGCAAGGGCCTGCCGCTGGCCGGTGGCCCGTTCGGTGGCACGACGATCGTCGTGCTGCCGGCCGGCATCAGCGACGCCGAGGCCGCAGCCTGGCAGGAACTCGAGAAGAGCCGTGCGATCAAGAAGCGCAGCATGTTCGCCAACCTGTCGATCGCCCGGCAGGACGGTTCGCCGAGCGTGGCCGAGCTGCTGCAGCAACTGCGTCAGCGCGGCCGCTCCCGGATGCTGATCGTGCCGGCGATGTTCTGCGCCGATGCCGCGACGATGCAGGCCCTGCGCGCACAGGTCGGCGATGCGGGCGCCGGCCTGGACCTGGCGTGGCTGCCGGGACTCGGCGCCGAACTGGCGAAGTGAACGGCGGCGTTACTTCAGGATCAGCTTGCCGCCGTTGGTCGCCGCCAGATCGAGCGCGTTCGGCGCGCCGGCATCGAGAACGCCCCACTGGCACCAGACCACGCCACTGAGCGCAGCCGGGATCGGCAGCGGGAAGGATGCCCTGCCGTTGGCGTCCGTGCTCAGCAACTGCACGAAGTCCGGCGACGTGTAGAGCAAACAGCCATCGCCGCCGTACACGTTCAGGTTCATTGGCAGCGCGTTGCTGCCCCAGCTCGTGTTGCTGAAGCCGACCACCAACATCGCCACGGCGCCGGGCAGCGCATCGTCGAGTCGCAACGCGAACTCGGCATTGCCCGGCGACGGCGGGCCATATGCCCACCACTGGGTCGGCGTCGCGCCGCCGGTTCCGGCACAACCGCTGCCAAAGCCCGGGAAGAAGTCGACGATCCAGGCGCCCTGCGTGCCCGGGCCGGTCGTGTCGAACATCTCGTCGAGATAGATCGCGTCGTGGTACGGATAGACGTCCCAGGTACCGGTGTAGGTGCCGCCGGGCACGTTCGTCGCATTGACGTCGAAGATGCCGACCTGCTGCGGGGGACGCCGGGTTGGACAGGTCGAGCACGCGCAGACCGTCCTTGTAGTAAGCGACGAAGGCGTAGGCGCCTTTCAGGAAGATGTTGTGGATCGTGCCGGACTGGGTCGTCCACCACTGCCCTACCTGCGTCGCCGCGGTCGGCACCGTGATGTCGTAGATCTTCAGCCACGTGTCCGGCGGCAGTTCCGTGCAAGCGAACAGGTACCGGCGCCCGTCGGTGTGCGTGTAGACATCGACATCGTGCAGATAGCCACCGGGGACCGTGAACCGCGCGATCGTCGTGACCGCCGGCAGCGCGCTGACGTCGAGAATGTGGCAGTCGGTGACGTAGCCGCCGGCGACATAGCAGAGGTTGCCGGCGGGATGGCAGTCGTGGATGTCCGGCAGCGAGTAGGCAGCGACCTGTGGCGGATTGACCGGATTGGCATTGAGGTCCAGGATCCGGATGCCTTCGAAGGGTCGATTCAGGTACAGCAGACCACGGGTGGCATCGATCTGCATGGTGTGCGCCCCCAGCGCCAGCGAGTTGACCACCGCCGCAGTCGCCGGATTGGCAAGGCTGACGACGTGGGTCGGACCGCCGTCCGTCGTCGCGTAGGCGTACTGGCCATACACCTTCACTTCCTTGACGTTCAGCGGCGAGATCGTCTGCACAACGAACGAATTGGCCGGATCGGTCGTGTCAACGATCGACAGACCGCTGCCCATGGTCTGCACGAGGTAGCGGTTGGTGGCGGTGCGATAGCCGGTGTTGCCGGCGATCCAGCTCGGCGACGGGATCGACACAGCGTCGCGCAGCCGGGTGTTCAGCGTGATGGTCTGGCAGAACGCCTGGCCGGCGAACAGACTCGCGGCGGCGACGACAGCAGGGAACTTCATGGACGATCCGGGTTGGTGGCGGCCTGGACGATAGGCCCCGGATCGTCGTGAACGTCCCGCGTCCGGTCAATCCGCAGTGGTGCCGGAGGGCGCCGCGCCGCGCGAACCCGACGGCTACTTTAGGATCAGCTTGCCACCGTTGGTCGCCGCCAGATCGAGCGCGTTCGGCGCGCCGGCATCGAGAACGCCCCACTGGCACCAGACCACGCCACTGAGCGCAGCCGGGATCGGCAGCGGATACGACGCCTTGCCATTGGCATCGACACCGAACATCTGCACCGAGTCCGGTGAAGTGTAGAGCGTGCAGCCGTCGCCACCGAGGACGTTCAGGTTCAGCGGCAGCGAATAGCTGCCCCACGTCGTGTTGCTGAAGCCGATCAGCAGCATCGCCAAGGCGCCGGGCGCCGCGTTCTCGAGGCGCAGCGCGAACTCGCTGTTGCCGGGCGAGGGCGGCCCATACGACCACCACTGCGTCGGAGTGACCCCGCCAGTGCCGGGGCAACCGGTGCCGAAGCCGGGGAAGAAGTCGACGATCCAGGCACCCTGGGTGCCGGCACCGTTGGTGTTGTACATCTCGTCGAGGTAGATGGCGTCGTGGTACGGATAGACGTCCCACGTGCCGCTGAACGTGCCGCCGGCGGTGTTGGTGATGTTTGGGTCGAAGATCCCGACTTCCTGGGGCATCGCCGGGTTGCTCAGGTCGAGCACGCGCAGGCCGTCCTTGTAGTAGGCCACGTAGGCGTAGGCGCCCTTGATGAAGACGTTGTGGATGGTGCTCGACTGCGACGTCCACCACTGTCCGACCAGCGTCGCTGCGGTCGGCACCGTGATGTCGTAGATCTTCAGCCAGGTCTCCGGCGACAGCTCGGTACAGGTGTACAGGTACTTGCGCCCGTCGGTGTGAGTGTAGACGTCGACGTCATGCAGATACCCGCCAGGAACGGGGAACGACGCAATCTGGGTGACCGTCGGCAACGCGCTGACGTCCAGGATGTAGACGTTCCGCGGCGAGCCACCGGCGACGTAGCAGATGTTGCCGGTGGGATGACTGTCATGGATATCGGGGAGCGGGTGCGCGACCACCAGCGGCGGACTGACCGGATTGGCCCCGACGTCCAGGATCCGCAGTTGGTTCTGCGAGGCGCGGTTCAAGTACAGCAGCCCACGGGCTGCATCCACCTGCAGCGTGTGGGCGCCCTCGGCGATCGTGTTGACGACCGCGGCCGTCGCCGGGTTCGCGAGGCTGATCACGTGCGTCGGCCCGCCGTCCGTCGTCGCGTAGGCATGCTGACCGTAGACCTTCACTTCCTTGACGTTCAGCGGCGAGATCGTCCGCACGACGAACGAGTTGGCCGGATCGGTGGTGTCGACGATCGACAGACCGTTGCCCATCGTCTGGATCAGGTAGCGGTTGGTGGCCGTGCGATACCCGGTGTTGCCGGCGATCCAACTCGTCGAGGTGATCGGCACGGCGTCCCGCAGCCGGGTGTTCAACTGGATCTGGGCGGCGGCATCGGCGGCAGCAACGGTCGCCGCGAACAGTGCGAAACGGAGCGTCATGGAAGACCTTGGTGCGAGGTGGCTGGCAGGCGGGCACGGCATCGTCGGCGGACGAGCAGAACCGGTCAACCAGGGTACGCGCCGAACAGCACGCATTCGCGGGCTTCCCCGCAGACCGCCCGCCGCCTACCGCAACACGAAGCGGCGTCCGGGCGGCAGGTTGAGCCACGGCGCGGCAACCCCCGCCCCGGCGAAAACCGCCATCTGCGCGGTGAAATCGCTGCCGACGAGCAGCGGGTCGTTCGGAATCGCGATCGGATGGCTCTGCTGCGATTGCCAGATACCGGGCAGCGTCGCCGTCGCCGCCAGATCCGAGTAGACGTGCAGCGGATACGGCAACAGCACCAGCGCTGTCGGATCGACACTGAACCCCAGGGTGAACACGCCGAACAGTCCGCTCGGCAGATTCGCCTGGTACTGCAAGGGACCACCGATCCGCACGTCAGCCGGGAGCACCGAGAACGACCCGAGCTGCGGCGCCGGCCGTGGATTCTGCTGCTGGACGTTGGTCGCCGCGCCCTGCACGTACGACTCGCTGCACGACAGCGGCGCCGCCGCCGAACCCTGGATTGTCGGCGCGAGCACACAGCACTCGTCGAACCGCACGGCCGTGCTGCCGAGCGTCACCACCGCCGACGCGTCCAGGCGACAATCGCGCAGCCGCACCTGACCACCGGAGTTGTCGATCGCGACGATCCCGTTCCGCAGCCGGCCGTTGGTGATCGCCAGTGAACTGCCGGCGCCGCACTGGATGCCGACACCGCCATCGCTGACCAGTTCGTCGACGGTCCCGGACCAGCGTCCATTCGGTGCGCCGCCGAGCAGCGCCGCACCATTGCCGGTGCCGATCAACGTCATCATCCGCAGCGCCACCGTCGTCGACCCCGTCGCCACGGTGTCGAGCACCAGCGCCTGCGGTGCGCGCAGTTCCGACTGGGTGCCGGCGAACACCACCGGCCGATTGCCGCCGTTCGGCCGCTGCAGCCGGACCCCGACCGCGGTCGCCGTGCAGTCCAACCGGTCCAGCTCGAAGTTGCCAAGGCCACCGTCGCCGACCGCGATGTCGACGCCGATGCCGACGCCGGTCATCCGGTTGTCGACCGCGATCAACGTGTTGGTGCAGCCAGCGCCACGCTCATCGATCTGCAAGCCCACCGGGGCATTGTGGAACTCACACCGATCCATCAGCAGCCGCAACGCCGCCTGCGCCGGGCACACCACCTGCACCGCAGTCTGGGTCTGACCGACGAACTCCATGTTGCTCAGCCGCGTGCCCCCGTTGGCCGTCGCCGGCACCGCCAGCGCGATGTCGATGCCGATCGGGCCGCCGACGAGCCGCAGGTTGGTCCAGTTGCAGCGATTGCTCTGGCTGCGAAACCCGTGCTGCAGGCCAGGCCCCGAGAAGTCGATCACCGGCGGCAGACCGCCGCCGTTGATCTCGAAACCGTGCAGCATGTCGAGGATCACGTCGAGGTCGCGTTCGACGGTGATGACCGGAACGTTCGCCGAGTCGATCTCGCAGAAGGTGATGTCGAGGCCGCCGCCGCCGAGCTGCGCCTGCTCGAACAAGGACAGTTGCGTCTGCAAGAGCGTGCGGTTGTGCAACTGGATCACCTCGTTCAGTGACAGCAACAGGTCGCCGACCTGACCGTGCGAACGCGAATCGTTGACGAACGCGAGGTCGTGGCGACGAGGCGACGGTTCGCCGTTCCCGAGCAGCAACACGCCCAACAAGGTGCACACCATTGGAATTCAGTGTAGCGCCATGCCACCGGGAGAGGGACGCGGCTCGCCACCTGCCACCCGCGCCAGAACGCCGTAGGCTGCGCCGGCCCGTCCCAAGGAGTTTCCATGCGCACCCCGCTGGCCGCGACCCTGACGCTTACCGCATGCGTGCTGACCCGACTCGGCTGCCGCTGAGCGCAAACGCCCGCGCGCGCGGCGGCCACCTCGATCAACGCACGGTCGCCGGCTCGGCGAAGCGCCATTGGCGCCCCGCGTCCTTGCCCGGCAGTTCCCTCGCCAAAGCCGAACGCAACAACGCAATCGGGATCGAGTTCTGCTGCAGCACCGCATCGTGGAACGCGCGCTCGGTCCACCCGCCGCCGTCGACGAGTTCGCCGTGCAGCGCCCGCAGCTGCAGCCCGCCCAGCATGTACGCCGCCTGATACAGCGGCCCATACGCCCCACCGATCGATCGCCGCACCTCGCCTTCTGCCGCCGCCGGCTCATGCCCGACCCGCTCGATCAGCCAGTCGATGCACTGCCGCGGCGACCAGCGCCCGAGATGGAAGTTCAGCGAGAACACGATCCGCGCGCAGCGGTGCTTGCGCCAGTACAGCATGCCGACCCGATCCTCGGGCCCATGCGCGAAGCCGAGGTCGTACAGCCGCATCTCCCAGTACAGCGCCCAGCCCTCGATCCAGAACGGCGTCTCGAACATCTGCCGGTGCGGGCGATGCCGCGCCTGCATGTACTGCTGCAGCCAGTGCCCCGGAATCAGTTCATGGTGCACCGTCGCGCGGCAGAAGTGTTCGTTGTTGGAACGCAGGCTCTGCAGCTTCTCCTCGTGCGCCATCGCCGACGTCGGGAACGACACCTGGATGACCTCGCCGCCGAGGAAGAACGGGTTCACTTTCTGCGCCGCCGCCGACATCATCGCCATCCGCCAGCTGTCGCGCGCCCGCGGCGGAATCGTCAGCAGTTCGCGCTGCTCCAGGAACGCGATGGCTTCGTGTGCCAGTTCGCGGATCAGGGTCGGCTGCCGACCCGGCTCGACGTAGAGGTTCTTGACCTTCTCGAGCGCCGCTCGCCAATCGTCGCCGCAACCCAGTTCAGCCGCTGCCTTGGCCATCTCGGCGTCGCAGAACGCGAACTCGCGCTCGGCGATCGCCACCAGCTCGGCCGGTCCGTACGGCACGTACTCGAAGGCGAGTTCCTGCAGCAGGGCGGCCTCGCCGATCGGATTGCCGATCAGCGTCGTGTCGCCGGCCCGCTGCGTCGCCGCCTGCACCCGTTCGTGACAGCCCTGCAACGCCTGCTCGAGGTCGCGCCACGGCCTTGCACACCACCACGAGAAGGTCGGGTCGTAGCCATCGTGGAACGTGAACCAGTCGGCGAGCGCGCGACGCAGCCGGTCGAGTGTCTGGGTGAACCGCAGGGCCTCGGCCGTCGGCACCGGCCGCAGCTCGCCGTTCTCGCGTTGCCATTGCAGACCGCCCCGGTCGACGAACGCTGCGGTCGTCGCCTTGACTGCCACTACGCCGCGATCGAGTGTTGCCGCGACCGTGCGCGCCTCCGCGGTCGCCAGCTCGCGCCAGTCCGCATGCAACCGCAACAGCGGTTCGGCGAACGCGAGCAGCTCGGCGATCGACGCCTCGCGTTCGGCCGCGCGCGCCGCCAGGTCCTGTTCGTGCCGGAGATGATTGTCCAGCAGGAGCCAGTCGATGCGCGCATCGCGCGACAGCGTGGACCAATCCATGCCGGCCAGTTCGGCCAGCACCTGTTCGCGCAACTGCTGCTGCGCCTGACGCAGACGCTCCGACCGAGGCGTGTCGTAGCGCCGACGCAACAGGTCGCGATCGGCTGTGTAACGGGTCACCAGCGCCGACAGATCCGGCGTCGAGGTCTGGGCGATCAGCGGCAGGGCGACGAGCAGCAGCGACGGCAACAACGCGGCGGTGTGGGGCATCGGATCCTCGGCCCCGAACTCGACCGGGTGGTGGACCGATGGTCAATCACCGCCCTGCCGGATGTCCTGCTCGGCCTCCAGAATAGAACCTGGTCCCGGGCACCGTGCAGTATGTGGATGACCTCGATCCCATCAGCTACTTCGCGATAGTAGACCAGAAAAGGGAACCCCCGTACCACCCACGTACGCACGCCGTCCAACGCAACTCGCTGCGACTCGAACACCCGGCCGTGTCCAGGGTTCTCGACCAGGCGCCGAAGGGTCGCCTTCGAACGTCTCGTAGAAACGCCGCGCAACCGTCGCGCCCGCATGTTCGGCGTACCACGCGACCTGCGAGTCGATCTCGCGGTCGGCCGTCGCCAACACGAACAGGCGCCGTCGGGTCATTCGCGCGAACCGGCCTTCTTCCGGATCAGCTCCGCGATGTGAGTGTCCTTCGGACGCCAGTAGTCACTGTCCATTTCGATGCGCCCGCCGCGCTCGATGGCACGCAACAGCCTCCGCTCGGCCTCGGAATCGTCCTTCGCGCGCCGGATCAGCTGACGGACGTATTCACTCGCCGAACCGAAGCCGCCTGATGCAACCGCCCGCTCGACGAACGCCCGCAAGGGCGCCGGCAGCGAGATGTTCATGCTGGTCAGATGTGGAGTCGTAGCCATGTGGCTGGTCTTAGCGCACCTGGCATGTTCTGACAAACCCTGCCATCGATTCGCCATCCACACCTTCCAGGCCGGATCGGCTCGCCGGCGCTCGCGCCGCTCCGGACTGGCATGGCCCGAAACCACACGGCAGCGGCTTCACCGGGCGGTCGCGCCGACGAGACGATGTGCCGCCGCCACCATCTGCTGCAACGTTGCTGCCTCCAGACCCTCGTCGATCAGCCCATCCATCTCCGTCCAGTCGAATCTGCCCAGGTGCGCACTGCCAGCGAGCAGCTGCCCGAACGCCGCGGTCGCGATCGCCAGTCGCTGATCCCGCGATGGCGCGACCGTGACTTCGGCGGCGATCGACAGCGATTGCTCCTTCGCCGTGTCGCCGAGCGGCGGCTTGTGGCGGATCCGCAGTGTCGCCAGCGGCGCGCCATCGGCGACCGCCGGCACCGGCACCGCGCCTTCGTCGAGACCCGGCACCGGCACGCCGCGCGGCACGATCTCGTACAGCACCGTCATCGCATGCCCGGCCCCCAGTTCGCCGGCGTCCTTCTTGTCGTCGCGGAACTCCGCCGCCGTCAACTGGCGGTTCTCGTAGCCGATCTGCCGGTAGCCCGCGACCTGCGCCGGGTCGAACTCGACCTGCAGCTTGACATCCTTGGCGACCGTCGCCAGCGACGCGCCGAACTGCTCGACCATGACGCGCCGGGCTTCCTGCAGATCGTCGAGATAGGCGTAGACGCCGTTGCCCTCGTTGGCCAGCCGTTCGAGCCGGTCGTCCTTCAGGTTGCCGCGCCCGACGCCCAACGTGGTCAGGAACACGCCTTGATCGCGCTGCGTCGTGATGAACGCCGCCAGTTCTTCCGGACTGCTGATGCCGACATTGAAGTCGCCATCGGTGCACAACAACACCCGATTGGTGCCCTCGCGGATCAGGTTGGCGACCGCGATCTCATACGCGGACTTGATGCCACCAGCGCCGTTGGTGCCGCCAGACGACTCCAGACCGGCCAGCACTTCGAGGATCCGTTCGCGTTCGCTGCCCGGCGTGGACGGCAGCGCGAGGCTCGGTTTCCCCGCGTAGGTGACGATCGCCACGCGATCCTGCGGCCGCAGTTGCTCGACCAGCAACGCCAACGCGCGTTGCACCAACGGCAGCTTGTCGGCGGAGCGCATCGAGCCCGACGTGTCGATCAGGAACACGAGATTGCACGGCGGCACTCGCGCGGCGTCGATCGGGCGCGTGCGCATGGCGATGCGCAACAGGCGATGCGCTGGCTGCCACGGGCATGCCGACAGCTCGGTGACGATCGCGAATGGCTCGTTGGCGGCAGGCACCGGCAGCCGGTAGTCCTGCGCGTTGACGAACTCTTCGACCCGCACGGCCGCCACGGGCGGCAGACTCCCTTCGCGCAGCAGGCGGCGAACGTTGGCAAACGAAGCGGTGTCGACGTCGGCCGCGAACGTCGACAGCGGCAACGCCGTCACTGCCGTGAACGTGTTCGGCGTGGTGGCCGCGTACGACTCGACACCGGCGACGCCACCACGTCCGCCAAACCGGCCACCGCCACCGCCGCCGAGACCGATGGAACTGTTCCATTGGTTGCTGTCGAAGGCCGATTGCTTCGACTCGGCCTGATCGTTCGGGAACGAAGGCGGAGTCTTCCCATCGACCGACGTCGGCTCGCTGCGTCCGGGCAGCCCGGCCGGCTGCGACGGTCCCTTCACCGACACCGGTGTCCCGCCGCACGCAGAAACCATGACCAAGAGGAGCCCGGACGCCAGGATGCGCATGGTGCGCCTGAAACGTTCCTGACGTCGCCCGGTTCACTGCGCCGGAAAGGCAGCTCCTTGCGTAGCTCCTTACGGCAGCACGATCATCGCCGCGTTCTCCACCCCGGCCCGCAACGTCATCTGCATCGTTCCCCGACCGGTCAGCCCGGTGGCTTGACACGTGATCTGCCCTGGAGGCAGGCCACGCACGACGAAGCGACCATCGACCGCCGACAACGTCGCGCGCGGCCCGGCGCGCACCGCCGCACTGGGTACCGGCTTGCCCGCCGAATCGATCACCTGCCCGAGCACGTCGGCCGAGGGCTGGAACTGCAGGACCGGACACGCCGCCGTCGCGTTCGCTTCGATCTCGAGTTCCGCTTCACCGATCCGGCCCAGGGCATCCTCGACGCGCAGCGAATGGCGCCCCGGTGGCAATCCACCCAACGCAATCCGGCCATTGCGATCGGTCGCGGTCATCGACCAGCCATCGGCCCCTCGGATCCGAACGGCCGCGAACGGCAACGGCGCACCATCCGCAGCCACGAACGTGCCGGCCAGCTTCGCCGCCGGGGCCACCGTCAGGACCGGTTCGTCGACTTCGGGGTCACCCACCACCAGATCGCACCAATGGATGCCGTCGGGCGCCAAGCGTCCGGACCACTCCTGCCAGCACCACGTGCCCGCCAGGAGCCCGAGGCTGCAACGCGCGCCGCGCGCCAGCGGCAACTGCAACTCGACGCGACCACTCGTCTTGCTCACCGCGGTCGCGAGGATGCGACCATCGCGCCCCCGGACGGCGATCGCTACGCCGGGCAGTGGCTTGCCGTCCTGGTCCTGCAGCCGCACGACCTGACGGAACAACGGCATCGGCGGATCGACCGTGAACGTCACCGGCCGGACATCCCCGCCTGGCCACAACCACGCCGCAGGTTGAACCGTTCGGCCGCTGCCCACGGCCTGGACGTCGGTCGCGAACGGCAACACCGGCAGTTCCACCGCGGCTGCGACCGCGAGCGCCGCGCTCCGCCAACGCGAGGGCAACGGCCAACCCCTGCCATCGTGCGCGCTGACCAGGAAGCGCGTACGTCCCTCGGCCTCGGGCGGCAGACCCACGACTTCGAACCGGCAGGTCCTCGAGTC
The DNA here is from genome assembly GCA_016713175.1 of Planctomycetota bacterium. Classification (GTDB taxonomy): domain Bacteria; phylum Planctomycetota; class UBA1135; order UBA1135; family UBA2386; genus JADJPQ01. Next base: position 219,961 of record JADJPQ010000008.1, on the reverse strand, counting down.
CTCCGGACCGACTCCGCACTCCAGCGCGGTCGCCGTCACTTCCGGAGCCTCGATTTCGATCGGCCGGCGACCGGCGGCAAACACGAACCAGCGCGCAGCGCGCCAGGGCACGCCGCGCAACCGCACGATGCCGGCGTTGTCGGTCACGCCTTCGACTTCGGCTGGCAGAGCCTGTGGCAGGCCGTTGGCAGCCGCATGCACGAACACCGTGGCCCCGGCAACCGGGTTGCCTTCCGCATCCCGAACATGAACCTGCACTTCGCGACCATCTTCGAGCACGAGGCTGAGCGGTCGCACGGCGCCACCGTCGGGCACGCCGAACGCAGCTTGGGCCTTGCCGGCGGCACCGGCGACGACCCGCAAGTTGTCACCCATAGGCAATCGTGGCAACTGATACAGACCTTCGCCGTCAGCGTTGACGCGAGCAAACACGCGATCGGCGTCATCGAGAACCGACACGACCGCGGCTGGCAACGCGGCTCCGAGCACATCGACGACGCGGCCCTGCAAGGAGAACGTGGCGGGCAGTTCCTGGGCCGGAAGCACTGCCACACTGACCAACATCACGGACAGACAGATCCGACGAGCCATGCAACCTCCGGATCGACCGACGCACGAGGGGCCTTCCGACGATAGCCGGCAAGCTCGCGGCCGGATACTCAAAGCCCCGGTCCAGTGTTGTTGTTCCCGTTTCGTCACACCCGCGGCCAGATCGTGCGAGCGCCGCCGGGCCAACCCTCCCGGCACACGCCTTGCCCTGCTCCTGGCATGCGTCCCTACCACCCGATCGCGGCGACGTTCAGCCTGTGCCTCCCCCTTCTGGCCCAGCAACCCCACACGGCGACCGACCTCGCCGAGCACTACGAACGGGTGGAACGCGAACTGCGCGCTGCTCCATCCCCCGCCGACCCGGCGCTCGCGGCGGCACGGACGCGCGCCATCGACCTGCTGCGGGAATACCGGCTGCGCGCCGACTTCGGCCAGAACACCCGTTTCCCCGGCCAGCGGATGCCTTTCTTCGTCGATGACGACGGTCGGCGCTGTGCCGTCGCATACCTGCTGGACCGCACCGGCGCAGCACCGATCACCGAAGCGATCGCACGGGAACAGAACCACGCCTGGGTCGCCGACCTCGCCCCGCGCCAGCAACTGGCCGATTGGCTCGCGCGGCATGGCCTTGGCGTCGAGGAAGCGGCCCGGATCCAGGGACCCGGAATCCCACCGCCACAGCGACCCGAGCCACCGCCCCCACCGGCACCGTGGGAAGGGCCACGAGACGCCGGCACCGGTCCGCGAACGACCGGCACGTCGCCCCGGCCCACCGGAACGGGGACCGCCGGCGTGGCCGCGGCCGCGGCGCCGCGATCAGCATCGCCCGTCCGTGGTCTCGTCATCGATCAGATCGAAAGCGTCACCTGGTCCCAATGGTGGGCCTGGAATCGCGCAGCGTTCTTTGCCCCCCGCCGGCTGGTCAGTGAGTCGACGACGACCCGGGCCAGGGATCCGGAGGAACTGGCGGTCATCACCACGCTGCGCGCCAATCTCACCGCCGAGCAGCCACAGATCCGCGCCGCCGCCGCCCTCGCCGCCGGCCGCATCGGCGGCCAGGTCGGTGCCCTGCGCCTGCTGCTCCGCGATCCATCGCTCAGTGTCCGGATGGCGACCGTTCTCGGTCTCGGCGCCGACCGTTCTCCCGCCGCGCGCCACGCACTGCTGAGCCTGTGGACCGACGCCGAACTGCGCGAACTGCAACCGTATGGCTTGCTGGCGCTGGCCGCCAACACTCCCGCCGGCGCCACCGCCGATGCCCGCGCGCTCGCGCGTCAGGCGTTGGACGGCAGCGAAGGCAACGGCGCCGCCGCGGCCGTGCTGGCCCGCACCGACGCGGACCCGGCGTTGCGCACCCTGCTGTTGCCGCGGCTCACCGAGCCGGCCAACGCCGTCACCGCCGCCCGCCTGATCGAGGCCCTGGCCGTCGACGCCGATGCGGCGCTGGTCGCCGAACTGACCCGCGGCGTGTCCGGCCGGCTGCCCGATGTTCGCCGTTCGGCGGCACTGGCTCTGGGCCGCAGCCACCACGCCCTGGCCCTGCCCGCCTTGCTGACGGCGTTCGAACTCGAACACGAACTGACCACCGCGACGATGCTGCTGCTCGCGATCGGCGACCACGGCGGTGACGCCGCCGGGCCGTTCCTGCTCGAACAAGTCGAGCGCGGTCGCAAGCCGCTGCGAGCGTTCGCGGCGCTGGCGCTGGGCCTGTTCGGCCGCGACCGCCACGATGCCGCGCTCGCCACCGCCGTCCGCGACGCCGCCCAGCAGGAAGCCAACCGCGACCTCGACGGCGCCTGGTTGCTTGCCAGCGGCCTGCTGCGCGATTCGGCGGCGCTGCCGCGGTTGGCGCAACAACTGCAGCACGGCTCGACATCGACGGCGCGCGGTGCGGCGGCGCATGCGTTGGCCCTGGTCGACGATCCGGGCATCCGGCCCTCACTGCGTGCGGCGATGCAGGACGACAACTGTCCGTTCGTCCGGGCAGCGGCGGCGGAGGCCTACGGCATGCTCGGCACCGACACCGATGACGTGATCGCGCTCGGCAGCATTGCCCGCCGCGACCGCGACCCGGCGGTCAGGATCGCGGCCGCGCAGGCACTGGGTGCCGTGGCAACCGAAGCGGCGCGTTCGGAACTGCTGGCGCTGAGCATCGACGACGACATGCACGTGCGTGTCGGTGCCATCGACGGCCTCGGCCGTCTGGCCCGTGGCCATGACGAGCTGGTCAGCGCGGCGCTGACCCGGCAGGCGAACTTCACGCTGTGGCCATCCTGGCTGCAGGCGCCGCTGCGGCTCGAGTTCTGATCGGGCCACGGACGCAGCAGAGTCTCGAGCGAACAGGGAGCCCAGCTCGCCGATCCACTGCCGCAGCGGCATCGCCTCGACGTTCCTGGCCAACGGCAGACCATCCCCCGCCGGCATCACCACGACCCCGCGCGTGGCACCGATGTCTGCGAATCCGCGGCGGAAGCCCTTGCCCAGGCTCGGCGACAGTGTGCGCTTGGCCTCGACCGCGACTACCTGACGTTTGGGACCCTCGAGCAGGAGATCGATCTCGGCCCATCAGCCGTCGCCGCGCCACTCGCCGAGCACGAACGCCTGCTCGATCGGCGTCATCGGCAACGGCAGGAACAGGAATCGCACCAGCACATCGGCCGCAGCCACTCCATCGCCGAGCGGAAAGCGCAACACGCGTTCCTCATCGGGCAACAACCGGTTGTCGGCCCGATCCTCACCCTTGTGTGGCCGCCGCAGCAGTTCGCGGATCGGCTCGCGGCCGGGCAGCTCGACCTGCAACACGAACGACCGCGACGGGATCTCGCCGGGGAACTTGTGGCCGGTCTTGTTGCGCAGCGTCACCACCAATTCGCCATCGGCGATGGCACAGCTCCACCGCAATGCCTTGCGGACGAACGCCGCGTTCAGGCCGCCGTGCGGACCGTGACTCCTGCCACTGCCATCCTCACGTTCGGGCATGTGGCAATCGGCGCACCGGACGCCGTCGGCGAAGGCTGCCGACAGACGATACTCGGCGAACGCCTGATGCGTCGGTTCGTGGCACGGCTGGCACAGTTCGGCCTGCTGCAGGCGCGCATCCGCGCGCGGTCGACACGGCGCATCCGGGATGTCGCGCGTCGCCGCCACCCCATCCGCCAGACCATGACAGCTCAGGCAATGTACGCCATCGTCGTGATTGAAGTCGCGGAACGGCGGCCGTTCGACCAGCGAATGCGGCAGCACCGGCATCGGACTGTGACAGCACCGGCACTCTTCGCGTTCGAAGTTGCGGGTCGCGGCACGGACGTTGTCATTGGTCCAGGCGCCGTGGTGCAGGCTCTGCGCCCATTCCTCGTACTGCCGCAGGTGGCAACTGCCGCAGGCGGCGAGCGACGGCAGATCGATCCGGGTGTGCGCCGGTGGCTCCGGTTCGGCCGGCAACGGGTCGGCCGGCGCGCCGCAGGCGGCGAGCAACCACAGACTCCACGTCGCGACTCTCACCGGCGCACCTTGGCCAGGATCTTGAACCACTCCTGCGCGGCGGCGCCGCGCTCGGCCACCGTGCCGTACAGCCAGTCACATTGGACGTCGCGTCGCGTCAGCTGCCGCAACGCCTCGTGGGCACACAACCGGACGAAACCATCGTCATCGAGCAACAGCCGCGCCAAGGGCTGCAGCAGCGACAGGTCCCCGGTCATCGCCGCCGCCAGACAGACATGAGCCCGAACCGGCAGCGTCTTGTCGGCCAGCAGTTCGCGCAGCGCGGCCACTGCCTCGGGTTCGCGCGTACGGCCCAGCGCCGTCAGGATGGCCTCTTCGAGCGGCACGAACGCGGTGAACTCGTGCATCGACGACAGCACCGACACGCCCGGATCGGGCACGAAGTAGTCGGCAATCGCCCTGGCGACGACCTGGTGATACGCCGCGTTGCCACGCGCCTTGCGCACGGCGGCCAGCAAGCCCTCGACATACTCGATCGTGGCCTTGCGCGACGCCGCCGAGAACCGTGGATCCACCCGTTCGGCAATGACCCGATCGACGAGTTCGGCGACCCGCGTCGCCAGTTCCTTGCCTTTCAGTCCATCGGCGACGCTGGCGACCAGGGCCTCGCCGGCAGCGAGCAACCAGGCGCGATGGCGAGCCGGGTCCGGCGCCGCCGCCACCGCGCGCAGCATGGGCAGCCAGGGTAACAGGTCCGCAGCCTGCCACGCCGAACGTCGATCCAACGCCTGCACCACCGACATCAGCAGTTGCCGATCCTGCGCCGACGCTCCGGCCGGCCGCGGCGCGTCAAGGCCGAGCAGTCGCTTGCCGCGTTCGACCAGTCCGGCAGCCCCATCGAAGTCGAGCACCTGCACGGCCGCCAGCCGCAGTTCGATCGGCGCCGCGGCGACCGCGGTCAGCAGCGTTTCGGCCATCGGTCCGCGAACGGACGGCGGCAGCTGCGCCAGCGCCGCAACGCGCAACACCGGATCACTACGGTCGTCTTCGACCAGAGCCCGCAGCACGCGCTGCCCGTCGTCCGCCATCCGCGGCAACGTCTCCACCACCGGGATCTGCGCCGCTGGCCAGAACACGCTGATCGGACGGTTCTCGTAGGCGGCGCCAGCACGCACCGAACGGCTCTCGCCCAGCAGTTCGTGCAGTTCGCCGGTCGCGGTCGCCACGGTGCCAAGTCGCACCCGCAAGCACGCCGCAAGTTGTTCGAGGGTCTCGGCCCGCAGCGAACCAGGATCCGGAAAGTCAGGGGCCTCGCGCGCGCCGTGCGCGACCTCGAAGCGATCGCGGTTGCCGCGCGCCGCCCGGCGGACCGTCGCGGCGAAATCGGTCACCTGCTTGTCATCGAGCGGTACCGGGATCCGACACAGCGCCACCAACGCCGTCATCAACAGATCGGGATCCTCGCGCAACGCTCGACGCGCACGGCCGACGATCTCCGGCAACGCGACGCTGGCGCCGATCCGACCGAGCGCCGCGATCAGCGCCGCGGTCTCGACGGCGTCGGTGTTGGCCGACAGCCGCTTCAGGATCGGCCCGGCATCGCAACCCGGTTCCAGCGCCGCCAGAGCCCGCATCAGCACGACGTCGTCGGTCGTCGTCGCCGCGGCCATCACCAGCGCCGCCTGCGCCGTCGGCGTCCGGTAGCGCGCCAGCGCCGCCGTCGCATTGCGCACCAGGAACGGCTCGGCGTCGGTCAGCAACCAACGGATCAGCAGCGGCTCCATCTCGGCCGCCAGCACGAACAGTCGCCGGCCGAACGCCGCTTCCGGATCGAACGGGTGCGCGGCGCCGAGTTCCTCGCCGCAAAAGCGCAGCAGCATCGTCTCGCGCGGCGTCGCGCCGACCGGCACCGCGCTGCCGCCTCGCCGTTTCTCGACCCGCAGCCGCACCTGCCGGGCAGCGCCTTCGATGCCGGCCTCCCCGCCGGCCGCGGTCGCCGCCCACAACGACGGTTCGCCGATCTCGACCAGGTGCGCGATGATCTCGGCCTCGGACACCTGCTGGCGATGCAACATCAGCCGCAGGAACGCCGCGATGCCGAGCCACTGGCTGGCGCCACTGATGGCCGGGATCGCGCGACCGCCGGCACCGGTGAGCGGGCCGGTGGGTTCCTTCGGACCGTTGACCCAGGTCAGATGCCCGACGACGTCGGCGGTGGTGATCCGGAGCACGCCCGCACCGCCAAGGCGCGGATCGAGCGGCAGCTTCGGTGCCGCGACCACGGTGCCACCCTTGGGAACCCTGGCGGGCGTGGTCGGAAACAGCGGACCACGGGCCGGGGTCAGCGCCGGCAGCCAGCGCGCCCAGGCCGTCGGCGAACCGGGTGGCACCGCGACTTCGAGATCGCGCGGCGAGGGACCCGGTGCAGCCAGCAGGACCGCCAGCGCGGCGAACAGGCGCATCGAGAACAGGGCCAGCCGTCGCTTCATGGGTTCGCCGCCGGGGCAACCATCGTACCGGCTCGGAGCCACCCTTGCCGGCCCGCGTCAGTTCCTGCGGACGGATTCCCGGCTGCCGGCGGTACAACCGCAGCATGGACAAGCGCGGGTTCTTGCGGTCGGTCGGCAGCTTGACGATCGGTGCGTTGCTCGGCGAGCGCACCTGGGCACGCTGGGCCGCGCTGCCACCGGCGAAACTGGCACAGGACGAGACGTTCTGGACCGAGGTCCGTGGCAAGTACCGACTCACCACGGACTACATCAATCTCGAGAACGGCTACTACTCGATGGCGGCCGAACCGGTGCTCGAGGCGCTGATCGGCCATGTCCGGGCGGTGAACTTCCAGGCCTCGCGCTACATGCGGACCCGCCAGCTCGCCGACAAGCTGGCCGCGCGCGATCGGCTCGCGGCGTTCGCCGGCGTGCCGGCCGACGAACTGATCATCACCAGGAACACCACCGAGTCGCTCGACACCGTCATCGGCGGGCAATCGTGGCGTCCTGGCGACGAGGCGGTGATGGCTCGCCAGGACTACGGCGCGATGCTCGACATGTTCGCGCTGCAGGCCAGGCGTCATGGCATCGTCAACCGGTTCGTGTCGCTGCCGCACGATCCGCGCGACGACGACGAGATCGTCAAGCTCTACGCCGATGCGATCACCGACAAGACCAGGCTGCTGATGGTCTGCCACCTGGTGAACATCACCGGCCAGATCCTGCCGGTGCGCAAGATCGCCGACATGGCACACGCCCGCGGCGTGGCGGTGATGGTCGACGGCGCGCACGCGTTCGCGCACCTGGACTTCAAGATCCAGGACCTCGGCTGCGACTACTACGGGGCCAGCCTGCACAAGTGGCTCGGGTGTCCGCTCGGCGCCGGCATCCTGTGGATCAGGAAGGACAAGATCGCCGGCACCTGGCCGCTGTTCGGCGACGGCCGCGCCGACGACGACATCCTGCGGCTCAACCACACCGGCACGCATCCGGCGCACACCGACCTGGCGATCGCCGACGCGCTGACCTTCCACGAGAGTCTCGGCAGCCAGCGCAAGGAAGCGCGGCTGCGGCATCTGCAACGGTCGTGGACCGACCGCGTGCGCGGCAAGCCGCGGATCCGGTTGTTCACGCCGACCGACCCGCAACGTTCGTGTGCGATCGCCACCGTCGGCATCGACGGGATGAAGCCCGCGGACCTGGCGAACGCACTGTTCGACCGCTACCGGGTCTGGACCGTGCCGATCGACTACGCCGAGGTGCGCGGCGTGCGAATCACGCCGCACGTCTACACGACGCCGGCGGAACTCGACGCGCTGGTGCGCGCGCTCGGCGCCCTGAGTGCCTGACGGTCGCGCTACTCCGGCCAACTCAAGGGCGCCGGCGTCTCAACCAAGCCTCGAGCAGCAGCACTCGCAGCGTCGCCGCATGATGTTCAGCAGGCTCACACGGCCCAGCCCGCCCACGCTCCGGCACGACACGCACATGGTCTTGCGCGAATCCCCGATGTTCCGGTTGCGAAAGCCACGGCGCCCAGATCTCATCCGTTCATGGAAGACGCGTTGGACAACTTGGAAAGCCTTGAGTGTCTCCGCCGTTACTGCGAGCCTCGCCCAGACTTGGCCCACGGTGACGTTCGCTGCAACACGGATCGTCTCGGCCAACTGCTGCAAGGCGCAGGGCCACTTCGTGCAGATCCGACAAGCAAGAGCGTTCAGTACGGTGAGGCACGATCTGATGGCGAACGACCCAGGCTGCCGGCCCTTGGCTTTGATGAGCGGGGTGTCTCTGTCGAGGAGAACCAGTCCCAGATGGCGCGCTGGCTGACCGAAGATACTGACTTGGCCAAGTCGAAGGAAGCAGATGATTTGGTCAAGTCTTGGTTCGACGGCAATTGGAAGGCGTGTGGCGCCCTCAAGGAGCGTGTCGTGGAGAAACTGAAGGGTCTGCAAGTTACCAAGTCTAGCCTTTACGGCAAGCCTGTTGTTCGACTAGTGCACAACAATCAGCTTCAGTACGATCTCGACAATCGGATAGTCTATCAATTGACACCTGCGCAGATACGCATGGAGAGAAGCGAGCCGGACGCCGAGGACCTCTTGCGGATCCAGCTACTCTATCGGAACCTGCCACGGGGCCTGCAGAGTCTATTGGCAGTGTTCGACTCAGATCTCGGCAAGGACGGGGGAACGGAGAATCACAGCAAGGAGTTGCTGTTTGTCGAGCCTTCCCCACCCAAGGCTATTGCGGTGTCGCCATCGTCTTTGAACTACTATTCATCACTACGATACTGGGCTCCGGTGCCTTCGTTTGTAGCGTCTGTGTTCCACCTCTTGTTCTGGCGCCCCGTCTTGCGAGGCAGCGACCTCTACGGTCGCCATGTAATCAGCGCTGAAGATCAGGACAAGTGGCCGAATACGTATCACGGCCTGATGGAACGCGCGGCGTGCTATCGACTCGCGATCAACACATTCCACGGCGCTGTGTTCCACGTTGCGGACTACGGGGATCTGTTCTCGCAGCTTTGGGAAATTGCCCGCTGGGTGGAGAGCGATGATAGTAAGACTTCCCTGATTATGAAGGACTCGATACTGCGGCAAGTTGCGCTGGCCCGCGCTGACCACGAACGCCGAAGGCAGGCCGCTAGAGCTTCATACGTCGTCAAGTATGCACTGCCAGAAATTCGTCTCAGATTGACCGAATCCAAGAAACCGTTGGAGCTACTCATGCATTATCCTGGGTATCGCAAAGATCGGAAGCGGGCCACCCTCGCATTCCTCCGTGACAAGTGCCTGGAAGTGATTGCATGGAGCCTGTATCAGGCCGAGATCCGTTCCAATGGCATGGTCCCGGTCCAACGCCTCTACGCGGTCGCATTGGAGGAAGCTTTTGCTAAGCGGATCTTCGCGAGAGGCGGCAAACAGCAACAAGTCAAGCACGCTGCCGCGTTCCTTGCCAAGGCCCTGCAAGCAACCGGAGGCTTGAACAAATTCGTGAAGCTGGAGCGAAAGTTGGCGAGCAACCGCGAGACTCTCGATTCACGAGGCACGCGAGCAAAGCAGACGAGGAGCGTCGATCAGAATCGGGCAAAGGAGTGATGACGTGTCCCACCCCCGACATTCTGTGCCCGACAAGGGAAGACAGACTGTAAGACGCGACCCAGTCCTCGGAATCACTCTCCCACGAATGTTTGACCCGAAGGGGAGAGCATGGTTTGTTGATCTGGACTCCCTAATGCCCATGCGATGGGTCCATGGGGCGATTTCGCAGTCGATAATGCATTTGGCTGGCGCCCCACGCAAATCTCATCCCTCGCGACTTTGGCGGGTTTCGCGAGACGAGTTGAATGAGATCGCCAAGTTTCTGCGGGATGGCTTGCAGGATTACCAGCTGGAATTCTATTTGCGCCGACGTCAGGCGGCAGCGGCGTGCCGTAACAAGGCGAGTCCAACTGCATGCAAGAGCGCCGGCGCATTGCATCCTTGTCTGATGAGGCCTGGCGCGGGCTTCCGACATGGCGGCAGGTACTCGCTGAGTGCCTTCCTTCGAGAGACTGCACACTACTTCTTGGCGATCAACGCTCACCTGATGGGGATCCAACAGGGCATCGCGGACCTCTACAGAACCGTCATCGACATGCCTTTTTCCTCGTTTACTCCCGCTGGGAAAGATGACGTCATGAAACTTAGTCAGGAGTGGGCCATTCTGATGGATCGGATGCTCGTTGCAACGCACTTGCAGACCAGATCGGAAAGCGAATCCGTCGCCGAAGTTCTGCTTGGCGCCTGCGTCGAAAGTGATCGATTTCTGAGGCATGTCGACTATTTCCAGGAGGCGCACTCGATGCGCTTCTCCAGGTTCTGGAGACCTGGCGTCGCAGGTCGTCGCAAGGTCCGCAATCTACCCACACGTTCGCAGGGCGATACTCGGACAGAGCTTCCATGCCTCCCGTCGTCGGCGGGCACCATTCAGGACCTGATTGACCTGTATCGGCACCTGGCGCAACATGCGCGCGAGTTGTTCAGTTGGAGTGCAAGGATGTACGGCCTGTGGTACGAGGCACCTTCGTCAATGACGCGCATCATGCAACCTGGCTGGCAGGACACGCGTTCCCTACGGGGCCAGTAAGCGCCGCGGGTCGCTACAACGCCGGACGTCGGCAGCGGACAGTTGATGGCGGTATCGACACCTTCACCACCTACCAGTGCGCCTACCGACGGTGGATCGCGAGGTCTCGAGCGGGCCAACTCAGGCCCGATTCGGGAGCGACGCCGGATCCCGATATCGTACGGCTATCGTACGGCAGGGGGCTGTGACAGCCCTCGGTTCACTGAGTCTGCTCACGTTCAGTTCGATCTTGAGCTGTTCAGAAGGCCGTGGTCCGGCCAGTCGGAGCCGGCCGGACCTTGCCATCGAGCCCACGACCCGGGAGAACCTGGGAGGTGGTCACCTCGGCGCGTGGGACATGTGCGGCCGAGATGGTGAACAGGCATCTGCCGCTGTCGCCAGTGTCATCGCGAACTGGAAGCCGTCGTCATGCCGCGCGGCGGTGACTTCGCCACCGAGCTCGACGGCGATCGTCCGGGCGAGGGCCAGCCCGATGTCGGCCCCGACGATTTCGCCACCAGCTTGGCGGACACCGAGTCCGACCAGTGCATCCCGGAAGCCGACTGCCGAGCAGGCGCCGCGGACCACGACCTGGCCCCGCACACCAAGAGCCGCGACGTCAGCGCCACCGTGGCTACCGCGCCCGTTCCGGCCAGCATCAGCGCCGCGTCGACCATGCCAGCGACCGCCGCGGCGCACAACTCGCCATCGGTGGTCGCCAGGATCGGCGGCGGCTCGGCAACCAGGCTGCAATCGCGCAGCGCCGCCAGGCCGACCGCACGGGTGACCCGGTGGCAAGACGGACGGACAGATCGACGGTGGCCCGGAGGATCGGCCGCTGCCCACCCTGCAGGCGCACAGCGGCAGGCCCCGTTCGACGAAATCGATCAGCCGCCGCCCGTTTTGCAGGACCATGTTGCCCCACATTCCGACGCTGTTCGTCGGTGACCGGCTCCGGGCTCGACAGGATCTCGCCCACGGGCAGGTGCCGGTCAGCGGCGTGCGCAGTTCGTGCGCCAGGATCGACAGCAGATCGTCCTTCATCCGGTCGAGAGCCTCGACCGAGTGCAGCCGGCCGAACACCCTGACCTTGGCATGCAGTTCACCGGCATGGAACGGCTTGGTGACGTAATCGTCGGCGCCGACCTCGTAAACGCGCAGCCGCTCGCTGGTCATCGCCTCGGCCGACACCAGGATCACCTTGCAGTCGCGCAGCTCCGGTGTGGCGCGAATCCGGCGACAGGTCTCATAGCCATTGACCCCGGGCAGCATGATGTCGAGCAGCACGACTCGGGCAGCCACTGCCGCATCGTCGCCAACGCCGCCTCACCCGATTCGGCCAAACCCAGCTAGCACTCATCGCCGAGCAGTTCCTGCACGACTTCGCGGTTGATCTTGCCACGTCAGATGTCCACCGGGACCACCTGCGCGTTCGACGCGAACGCCGCGCCAGGTCGCGTTCGTGAAGGACCGCGAAAGCCCTGCTGCACGCGACCGCAAGGCTCTGCGCCTGCCCTCGGCGACCCGGGCCAGGTCCCGAGCGAGCAGTTCGTCGGTCTCCTGGATCACGACCAGACCGAGGGTCACCACGGCGACGCCGAGCACCGTGGCCACGAAGAGGCTGGCCTTGGCTTGCAGGCTGATCCCATCCCGAAGACGGGTCCGCAGCGTTGGACCTGGCGAAGTCGTCGCGGTGGATCGTCGCCTTTTCGGCGGCGGCCTCGCCCCGAGTCGAGGCGTGCCCCGACCTGCCCGATCGACACAAGTCATGATCCGAAGCAACCCTGCGGCAGTCCAGGCGCTGCGGATCCGCGTCGGCCAGAGGCCCGATGGCCACTGGCCGACGACGGCCGTTGAGAAAGAACGCCGATCGGTTTCGCGTGGAACCGAAAGCTTGCTAGCCTTCCCGGTCGCATGAGCGCCGCCAAGAAAGCAACCAAGAAGGTCAATCCCGCCCTGATGAAACCCGTGCAGCCGGACGAAGTCCTGGCCGCAGTCGTCGGCAGCGAGCCGCAGCCGCGCAGCGCGATCACCAAGAAGCTGTGGGACTACATCAAGAAGAACGGCCTGCAGGACCAGAAGAACAAGCGCAACATCAAGGCCGACGACCTGCTGAAGAAGGTGTTCAACGGCAAGGCAGTCGTCTCGATGTTCGAGATGACGAAGCTGGTCTCCGGCCACATGAAGGGCTGAGGCCCGCAGCCGGAGGCGCGGGCCGGCGAAAACCCGCGCGACCGGCTGTCACCGGGAAGCACTCGCCGTGCACAGGAAGAATGAGCGCAGCATGGTGCTGCGCCACTGCCCGCTCCAGGGTAAGGAGTCTGTCATGCGAGTTTTTTCGTTCCAGTCGGTTCCGCTGTTGGCGCTGGCCATCGGCCAGGCGGCCGCAGCCCAGTGTTCGCATACCGGCATGGTGCCGGTCCCGCGCCATGTGATCGTGAGCGGCAGCCAGACCTGCCCGGGACTGACCCACCGGTTCTTCGGCGCCGCGCTGACGCTGCCCGGATGCCCGGAGTGGGTCATCGAGATTCCGGCCCACGACGGCTTCGGCCACAGGTTCGGCTTCGACGCCGTGATCACCCACGCGATCCCGGTGATGGGGATCCGGTGCGACTGCGTGCCAGTGCGGTTGTCGATCCTCGATCTCGGCGCGCGCTGTGTGCCCCGAGCGCCGGTCGTGTTCGGTGCGGTGTTCAACTTCGCCAACGTCCCGTGCGGCATCGGCGGCGTCCCGCTGCCGCCGGTCGACTGATCTACGAGAACACGAAGTGCCCGGTCAGCACGGTCTCGCCGTTGCTGACCAGCCGTACCCATCGCGCCGCGAACCCGGCCGGGAACTCGTGATGCACGTAGCCGCCGCCACCGGTCACTTCGTGGCAGCCATAACGCCGGAAGCGGCCATCGCCGAGCACATCGACCTCGATGGTGACCAGCACCGGCCGTTCGCCATCGTTCGTCAGGTGCAACACCTTGCGATCGAAGCCCTGCATCAGCATCGGATCCGACGGCACGCCGGCCAGCACCCGTTCATCGCGCCAGACCGCGCCTTCGCCGGTCGGCTTGCCAAAGCGCCACAGCGCGTCGATCTCACCCAGCCACAACCCGCTCTGCGGCTGACCGACGGCGTTGTCGGTCTGGTCGCCGGCCAGTACCAGCAGGCCGCGCCAATGGCAGAAGTCGGGCACGATGCGCAGGTGGCGACAGATCGGGTGCACGCCTTGCAGCCGGCCCCCGTAGACCAGCGGTGACAGTTCGTAGAACAGCCCGAACGCATCCATCAGGTAGCGCTCGGTCTGGGCCTCGCGGATCCGCATCCACTCGGTGTTCCAGGCGTGATCCCAGGAGCCGGAGCCCTTGGGCAGACGGTACCTGCTCCACTGCTCGGCGTGCAGCACGCGCAGGATCACCGACGCGCGATCCCAGCCCACCGCGAACAGCGTGTTGCCGTAGGCGGCGCCAGCGGTCGGGTTCTGCTTGCCGGCCACTTCGACGAACGGCTCTTCCTCGAGGATCATCCAGCTGCCGCCGGCCCACTCCGCCAGCCGACCGCCGCGCCGATGGCCGAGGTACTCGCGTTCGTCGTAGGTGTTGTTGGCGACCACCAGGCGACCCTGGGCCGTGTGTGCACCCTTGAAGTGCGGCACCGCCCCGGTCGGCAGATGCAGTTCGCGCGTCAGGTCGAACAACTGGGTGCACAGGAGCGTGGCCACATCGACCTCGAACAACAGACCCTCCATCGTCAGCATGTAGACCTTGCCGGCCGGGTCGCGCAGGTGGCGCGCAGTCGCCGTCAGCCGATGCCGGGTCAAGGCCTCGATGTTGCGGACCGAGCCGTCAGCCGCGATGGCATGCGGACCGAGGAACACCTGCTTCGATTCCCAATGCACCAGGCGATTGGCGAAGGTGCCGGTCACCGACATCGGGTGCAGCTTCATCTGCAGCCGTTCATCGATCTCGTAGAGCCCGATGCCGTCGCCGCGGGTGTGCGCGACATAGCCGATCGCCCACAGGCGGTCGGCCCACGGCACCAGGGCGCCGATGCCGGTCTCGCTGTCGCTGCCGGCGGCGGGCGCCATCACCGTCAAGTGCGGGAACACCGGCCCCACCGACAGCGGCGGTGACTGGGCCACCAGCGGCAGGACCAGGGACAAGCAGGATGCGGCCAACCACGACCGCCGACAGGAAGGATCACGCATGGAGAGAAGGGGAACCGGGGTGGCGATCACTGCGCGGGCGCCAGCGGCACCACGCGGCGCAGTTCCTGCCGTTCATCCTTGCCGAAAGCAAACACCCGACCGGCGGCGTCGCCGGCAAACACCGTGCCCGCATCGACGCCGAAAGCGGTCGCCAGCAACCAGTCGCCCACCGGCACCGAACGCGCCTGCAACTTGCCGTCGGCGGCAAGTCTGCGGATGCGGCCATCGCTGCCGACGCTGGCGATCGTGCCGTCCGGTGCCAAAGCCAGACCAGTGACTTCGCCGTCATGGGCCTGTTGGCGCCACACCTGACGTCCTGACAACGCCTCATGGCCGGCGACCGCGCCGCCGGCGTCGCCGACGATCAGCAGGTTGCCCGCGGTCATCACCATGGCCGCGATCGCCGGTCGACTGCCGGGCAACGACTCGGCGATCTGGCCGCCGTCGGTCTCCCACAGATGCACCGCACCCGTGCGATCGCCGGCCGCCAGCAGCACGCCGTCGTGCGTGAACGCCAGCGCCAACACGAAGTCGTCGTGCGTGGCGGCCCACTGTTCCTGACCGTCGGCCAACGCGAACATGCGCACCCGCTTGCCGGCACCGCCAAGCGCCACCCGCCCGCTGCCCGCGTGCACGGCGATCGCCAACGGCACATCGCGCTCGTTGCCGCACGACGCGACCCGCCGGCCACTGGCGACCTCGAAGACGGCGACCTGCCCATGCCGACCGGGCTCACCGACCGCCGCCGCCAGCAGGGTGCCATCTTCGGAGAACGTCAGGGCATCGACCCGCGACGCCTCGATCGGCAGCACCGCCAGCGGGCGCAGCTCCCCATCGAACAACAGCACCTGACCGATACCGGGCATCGCCAGCAACGCAGCGTTCGGACTGCGCACCAGCGAACGCACCGCGGGCGGCCGTGCCGGTGTCCGCAGTGGCACCGCCGGCCAGCCGTTCGGCAACGGCCCCGCCGTCGTCGCGCCCGCAGTTGCCGTCGCGGTGGCCTTCGCTGCCGCCTGCCGCCTGGCCACGAACGCTCGGGCCTGCGCCTCGGTCTCGCTGGCGCCCTGTTCGATCCACGTCCGCACCCTGGCGATCTGCTCCTTGCTCAGCTGGTCCTCGCCCTTGGGCATGAACGGGCGTTCCTGTTGCGTGATCATCAGGAACAGCCGGCTCGAGTCGGGCTCGCCGGGCACCAGCGTGCGACCCGAACCACCGCCTTTGCGGGTCGCGGCGAACGTCGTGATGTCGAGGCCACCCTTGGCTTCGCTCGGCTCATGGCAGGCCGAGCAGCGTTCGGCGAACAGTGGTTCGATCTGCGCCCAGGTGACCAGCTCGGCCGGCGCCGCGGCCGTCCCGGTCTTTGGCGCCGCGGCCGGTTGCGCAATCGCCACTTCGGGAGCCGCCGCCGGCATCGGCGCGGCCATCGGCGCGCCGCCTGGCATCGCGATCGGCGGTGTCGCCGGCATCGGCTCGAGCCGCGTCGGCGGGCCCGCCTGCAGCAGCTTCTGCAATTCCTGCAAGCGCGCGATCTCCGCCTGTACGGCCTTGCCGGCAACCTCGGCCTGCGCCGCCTGCTCCAGCAACGCCGCCGCCTGCGCCTTCAACGCTGCGGCGCGCTGATCCTCGGCGACGATCTTGTTCTGCAACGCGGTGATCCGCGCCTGCCACGCCGCGGCATCCAGCGCCGCGAGTTCCTGCAGCAGGGCCTGCAGCCGATCAGCCGGCGCCGCGGGCGGCGACACCGGCTGGGCCACCGGAGCCGGTTGCCCTTCCTGCGCCGGCGCCACGGCGAGCCCGATCACCAGTGCGAGCCAACAAGTCCATCGACGTTGCATCACGACCTCAGTGCTGGAACAGGAATTCCTTGGAGTTGAGCACGGCCCAGGCGATGTCGGTCCATGCCGCCAACATCGCGTCGGCATCGCCAGCGCTCGGCAACGTGCCCAGCAGATGCGCGCGTTCCTCGGCGCGCGGCGGTCGGGCATAGGCCAGCACGAACAATTCGTCGAGCATCGCCGTGGGCTCCTTGCCGGCCTGCAGCCATTGCCGCAACCGCCCGTTCGGGTCGCGCAGGCGCGCCGCGACGGTGTCGCCGTGCAGCAGATGCAGCGCCTGACCGAGCGTCGGCTCATCATGGCGATCGCACGTGCACGAACCCTCGCGCGCGGGCCGACCGAACAGCTCGAGGAAGCGGACCCCGGTGCGACCGGTGCTGAGCAGCGACGCCGATGCGCCCGCCGGCAGTCCCGGCAACCTCGCCGGCACGCCGGTGACCGCGCCGATCGCGTCGAGCAGTTGCTCGGCGGTCAGCCGCCGAACCTGATTGCCGGCGAACGCCGCCGCCGGCACGTCCTGCGCATGCCGCGCCAGCTGGTAGGTGCGACTGGTGCAGATCGCCGAGAACACGGCGCGCAAGTCGAACTGCCGTTCGATCAGCAATGCCGCCAGCCGCGCCAGCAGTTCCGGGTGCGACGGCGGATTGCTGATGCGCGCGTCATCCGGCGGCTCGACGATGCCACGGCCGAACAACCGCGCCCATACGCGATTGACGACGTTGCGCGCAAACCACGGATTGTCCGCTGCCAGCAGCCAATCGGCCAACACCTGCCGGCGGTCGGTACCTGCCGCGATCACCGCCGGCGCCGCCGCCCCGAGCAGTCGCGGCACCGCATTGGCGCCGGTCTTGATGTTGCGGACGTCACCGCTGCGCCGGTCCCACAACAACCACTCGGCGCCGTCATCGCCGCGCTTCCGCCCGACTTGCGCGAAGAACGCGGCGAAGCCGTAGTAGTCGTCCATCGTCCAGTTCTCGAACGGATGGTTGTGGCATTGCGCGCACTGGATCCGCTGGCCCAGGAACACCTGCGCCGTGTGCTCGGCAAGCTGCGGTGGCTGCTCGGCCGCCAGCCAGTAGCTGGCTGCCGGAACCGCATAGCTGCTGCCGGAGGTGGTCAGCAGTTCGCGAACGATCGCATCGAACGGTCGCTGGGCGGCAAACTGCGCGCGCAGCCACTCGGTCAGCCGCAGCGCGCCTTTGGCTTCCATCCGTTCGCCGTCGACCCGCAGCACCTCGGCCCAGCTCATCGCCAGCATCGCCGCGAACTCGGGTCGCTGCAGCAGCAGGTCGACCAGCCGTTGCCGCTTGTCGGCGGCGGTGTCGGCGACGAACGCGGTCACCACCGCCGGCGGCGGCAGCAAGCCGAGCAGATCGAGATGCACGCGCCGGACGAACACGGCATCGCTGCAGACCTCGGCCGGCAACAGACGCAGCTGCCGCAGTCGTTCGTGCACCGCCGTGTCGACCAGATTGCGTTCTTCAATGGCCGGCCAGGCGAACGGCGCATCGTCGCGATGCGCGATGACCGGTGCCGTCACCGCCTTGCCGCCGTAGCGGGCCAGGATCACGCTCTCGCCGGCACCCTTGGCGGTGACCACGCCCTCGCGATCGACCGCCGCCGCCGCGTCGTTGCTGGCACTCCACTGCGCCAGCGCGGTGACGTCGCGATCGGTGCCATCGGCGTAGCGCGCCCGCAGCAGCATCGGCAACGACTGCCCGGCGATCGCGACCGCGCGTTCGGGGAGCAGATCGATGCCCACCAGCACCGTCGCCTTGCCGACATCGCTCGTGGCCCCCTGCTGGATCCAGGCCAGCACGGCGCGATGACCATCGCCATCGACCGGCAGCCGCTTGCCGCCCTGATGCGGCACCGCCGCACTGCCCTTCTGCAGCAGCAGGCTGGTCTCCGGCTGACCGGGATCGACGCGCCGCGCCCGCAGTTCGCGCGTCAGCACGCGATGATCGCGGGCCGGGTCGAACGCGAACAACGACAAGCCGAAGCCGTTCTTGCCGGCGGCGGCACCGTGGCAACTGCCGGCGTTGCAGCCGGCGTGGGTCAGCGTCGGCAGCACTTCGTTGGCGAAGCTGATCGGCGGCACCACCGCGGTGCCGGTGATCCGGATCGGCACGATGACCTGCTGGCCGTCGTGGTCGATGCGCAGTCCGGTCTCGCCATCGCGCAACGGGCGTAGCCGCCGGCGCGCCCCCGACTCGTCGACCGCCACCATGTCGGGCGCCGCGAACGTCCAGGTCGATGCGCGCGTGACGTCGACGTCGATGCCGGCCTCGGTCCGCGACCACACGACGAGGTGCTGATGATCGCGCCCATCGTCGAGCTGCACGCGCTCGGGAACGACGCGCAGCGTCGCCTGGGCCGAGACCGTCGCCGCGCCCAGAACCAGAGCCGCCAGGTGAATGCCGTTCATGGCCGCCCGCCCGCCGCCCCGGCCGGCGCGCCGATCACGCGTCGCGGCGGATCGATGCGCAGTTCGCCAGCCGCGAAGCGATGCAACACCACCGCGCCTTCGGGTCCGGGCAAGCGCAGTTCGACCGCGAGCCCGCGATGCCGGCCGACCGGCGCATCGGCAGCGACCGTCAGCGCGAACACGACCTGCGTCGCGTCCGGCGCCACGACCTGCTCGCCGGCGGTGACGCCGCGCGGCAGTCCCTGCAGCACCGCCGGGTACGGCGCCGTCGCCGCCTTGGCGATCGTCAGCGCCAACGGCAGTTCGCAGTTCTTGCCCTGATTCGTTCGCGCCTTGCCCGGTTCGGCCCGGACCCACGGTTCTTCGACCCGCACCATCAGGAACGGCAGGGCGTGTTCGCAGACCGCGCCATCGACGCGCGCGATCGTCGTCAGCAGACACGGGAACTCACCGACCGGCGCATCGCCGCTGGCCTCGAGCCGCAGCGTGCCCTGGGTGGCGTTGGCATCGACGATGGTCTGCCCGACCGACAGCCCGGCCGGCGCCCAGACCGGTCGCACGCGCAACCGGTTGGTGTAACCCTCGCGCCGCACGATCGTGACCGGCAGTTCGACGAACGCGCCGCGGATCAACGGCACCTTCGAGGTGCCGACTTCGGCACGCCACGGCACCGCCTTGCCGACCGCCAAAGGCAGTCGCGCGCTGTCGACCGCCAGCAACGGCGTGTCATTGCGGCCACTCAACAGCGCATGCGTCTGCCGGAACGATCGCCAGTCGGGCTCGCCATCGCCGACGACCGTGCCGACCCGCAGCATCGCGCCCGCCAGTGCGGCATCGGCCGAAGCCGAGAACAGCACCGGCACCAGATTGTTGCCCGGCAACCGCGGCCCGATCGTGGTCGCGACTCCGAGCGGAACACCCGCCAGTCGCACGCTGGCCGACGCCTCGACGTTCTGCAACTGCAGCACCGCCGCACCGTGGCCGCCCTGCGGCACCATCACCACCGGCACGACCTGCCGCTGCACCGACAGCTGCACCCGCGCGACCCGGCTGCGCGGCGCGGCCTCGAGCCGGAAGAAGTGTGCCGGCGACGCAGTCCGCAGCAGATCGCGCACCTCGACCGAGTAGTCGCCATCGGCCGGCGGCGAGAAGCGCAGCACGCTGTCGATGCCGTCGCCGTCGTCGTTGTAGGCCAGGAACCGACCATCCGCGGCCCGCACGACCACCGCCGGATCCAGCGGCGAACGCAACGACCGCGCGTGCACGACGAACTCCAGTTCGACACCCTTCTGCGCCTTGAACCACAGGCGCGGCGGCGACGACGCATCGGCGACGACGCCGTGCACCGCACCCGGAACTTCGAACCAGCGGCGCTGCTGAGCATCCAGCTCGAACTGGCGGTTCGGCGGCCCACCGACGCGACACCAGATCGGCGTCGGCGGCGCGGCACCTTCGAGCTCGGGGACCCAGGCGAACAGCTGCCGGCCGTCGTCGGGCAAGCGGACCCGTGCCCGTTGCCCCGCGCTGTCGCCGACCAGCTCTACCTCGAGTTCCTCGCCCGGCTGACCGCCGCACGGCAGCGCACCGACGGGCCGGACGAAGCTGCCGGCATGCAGACGATAGGCCCCGCGCGGCCCATCGCCGGGCACCGCCGCGCGCACGGCGATCATCGCCGCGCCATCCGGACCGAGCACGCCCGCACACCACGGGTCCTTGCCACCCGGCGCGGCGTCGTCAATGCGCCGTTCCGTGCCATCGGCATGGACCATCACCAGTTCGACATCGATCGCGTCCTGCCCGAGCCGCAGGGCCTCGACCTCGCAGCAGAACGGCGCGCCGGCAGCACCGCGCAACCGATAGCGATCGGTCTCGTCGCCACGCAACACGGCCTCGACCGTGGTGCCGAGCGCAACTTCCTGTTCGCCCGTCCCCTCGCGCTGTTCGGCAACGCACGGCAGCGACGTCACCGAGAACAAGAACACGTTGGAACAGCCCGAGCCGGTGCGCAGCCGCAGCGCGTGACTTCCCAGCGGACAGTCGGGCCGCAACGCCAATCGCAGCTCGGCCCGATCGGCGGCCGCGGCGGTCGCCGCCAGCACGTCGATGCCAGGCGCCTCGAACAGACACTCCGCGAGTTCACCAAACCGCTCGCCGCGGACGCGGACCACCACTTCGGTGCCGCGTTGCCCGCCCGCTGGCTCGATCGCCGTCACCCGCGGCGCGATGCCTTGCACGCCGGGCAACAGTGCCGCCAACGCCACCGCCAACAGACTCACGCGAGGATCTCCTGCAGCACCCGGCCGTCGCGCACCAGATCGATCGGCCGATCGCCCGGCGCCATCAGCTTCTTCTCGGGATCGAGCCCGAGCAGCGAGAACACCGTCGCCGCCAGATCGGGCGGCCGCACCGGATCCACTTCGGGATCGGCGCCGCCGGCGTTGCTGCGCCCGAGTACGAAGCCGCGCCTGATCCCGCCGCCGGCCAGCGCGATCGAGAACACCCGCGGCCAATGATCGCGGCCACCGTTGCCGTTCAGTCGCGGCGTGCGGCCGAACTCGGTGGTCAGCAGCACCACCGTGCGCTCGAGCAAGCCGCGGTCGTCGAGATCCGCGAGCAGCGCCGCGAACGCCTGATCGACCTCGCCGACCGGCCCCGGCAATCCCGTCGCAATCTGTTCGTGGTGATCGAACCCGCCGCGCGGCACGACGACGTAGCGGGCCCCGGCCTGCACCAGACGTCGTGCCAGCAGGCAACCCATGCCGAGCGGCCGCTTGCCGTAGCGTTCCTTGACGCTGTCCGGCTCACTGCCGAGATCGAACGCCGCGCGGGCCGTCGGCGAATCGGCCAACGCGTAGGCCATCCGGTAGTACTGCTCGATCGCCCGCACCGGATCGCCGTCGCCGAGTGCTGCAAACCCCTCGTCCAGTTGCGCCCGCAGGGCCCGCCGCCGCTGCTGCCGCGCCGCGTCGACGCCACCCTCGTCGGCCAGATCGCGGACCTTGTAGTCGGCGACCGCCGGATTGCCGCCGACCGCGAACGGCGCGACGCTGGTCGGCAGATAGCCGCTGCCGAGGAACCGGCTTGCCGACGGCACGCAGACGTAGGGCGGCAGGTCATTGCGGCCGCCGAGTTCGTGCGCGACGACGGCGCCAAACGCCGGGTAGACGATCGCCGGGCTCGGCTGGAAGCCGGTCAGCACACTGTGCGCTCCGCGATCGTGGTCCGCCTCGGTGTGCGTGAACGAACGGACGATCGTCAGCTTGTCGGCGATCGCCGCGGTGCGGACCAGCAGTTCGCCGAGGCGCTCGCCGTCGAGCTTGCTGCGGACCGTGCCGAACGGGCCACGGACTTCGACCGGGGCGTCAGGCTTGGGATCGAAGGTGTCGAGATGAGTCAGACCACCATCGAGGTGGATCTGGATCACCGCATCGGCACGCGCCCGCCGAGGCAGCGCCAGGCGCCACGACGCGGGCGCCAACAGGCCGGCGCCGGCAACCGCCGATTGGAACAGGAACCGACGACGACTGGCATCGGGCATGGATGGGCTCCGGACGAGGTTGCGCCATGGTAGTCGGATGGGCGCCTGGCGGGGCCAATGACTTGTCGCGGCTTTGCGGCGAAGCGAGTGGCTACCATCCCCAGCATGCGTGCCGCCGCCTTCGCCGCGACCCTGTTCGCCGTCACCTTGCCCGCCCAAGCACCGACCGCCTGGCACACCGACCTCGATGCCGCCAGGCAACTCGCCGCGCAGAACCACGCGCCGCTGCTGGTGGTGTTCCGCTGCGAACGTTGAAAGGACTGCAGCGACTTCTACGGCCAGTTGGGCCGTGATCCCGAGGAGTTCGCCGCCGCCGCGGCACCGTACGTCTGCGTCAAGATCACCGACCTGACCACCGTCGACATCCGCGCGCTGCGCTTCGACTTCGACCTGACGTTCGCGGCGCTGCTGATGCACGCCGACGGCACGATCTACCATCGCTACGGCAGCCGCGGTCCCGACGCCGCCGACGGCTATTTGTCGATCGCATCGTTCGCGCGGTTGCTGCGCAACGCACTCCCCGACCACCGCGCCTACGACCAGGCGCAGCAGCCACCACCGCCGCAGGAACCGCTGCGCGCAATCGACCTGCCGGTGCTGCGCGACAAACGCGCCGGCGGCCAGAAGATCGACTGCGTGCACTGCCACACGGTCAACGACGCCGAGCATGTCGAGGCCGTCCGGCGCAAGACCTGGCGCCGCGACGACCTCTGGGTGTTTCCGGACCCGCGCCGGGTCGGCATTCGCCTCGATCCTGCCCGCCAGGAACGGGTTGCCGAAGTGCTCGCCGATTCGCCCGCTGCACGCGCCGGGCTGCTGGTCGACGATGTGCTCGTCGCACTCGGCACCACCGGACCGATCCGCTCGCTCGCCGACGCCGCCTGGGCGCTGCATCACGAACCGCCGACCGCGCATGCGCTGCCGATCCGCTGGCGCCGCGACGAACGCGAGCACGAGGGCGAACTGGCGCTGCCCGACGGCTGGAAGCAATGTCCGCCCGGCGAGTACGCGTGGCGACCGTACAAATGGAACCTGTCGCCGAGCAGCGGGTTTGGCGGCAGTCCGCTCGACGCCGCGGCGAAGACGCGGCTGGGCCTCGGCGCCGATGACTTCGCGTTCACCGTGACCTACCTGGTCGATTGGGGCGAGAACGCGCATCGCGGCCGCGCCGCCGCCACTGCTGGCCTGCGCAAGGGGGACGTACTGGTGGCCTTCGCCGGCCGATCGCGCTTTCAGTCGATCGACGAGTTCCATGCCTGGATCGCGCTCGAGCTGACTGCCGGCGACGACACCGAGCTGACGATCCTCCGCGCCGGCGAACGCCGGACGCTGCGCTATCGCCTGCCGCACTGAATCTCAGTGCCTCAATCCCGTCGCGGCGACCCCGCCTTGGCACCCGCGTCCTGTTCGCGCAGCACCGCCTCGGCTTCGGCAATGCACCGCCGCCGGTCTTCCCGCTTCAGCGCTTCGCGCACCAGATTCTGCTGCTGCCGCGTCAACTCCCCGCGACCATCGACGCCATCGCCCAGCACACCGAGCGGCACTTCACCCATGCCGAAGTCATCGCTGCGCTGCGTCGCGAACGGCAGGTCCTTGTTGCCGAGCACCTGCAGATTGGCGAGCGGGTTCCGGCCCCAGCCGTAGCGGAAGTGCTTGGGCGCCGACACCAGCGGGCTGGTCAGCACCAACTGCTTCCGGTCGAACTTCGCCCGGCCGCGATCATCCTTGCCGACTTCGCGATAGGCGACATCCGCGGGCTGGAAGCGGCGGTCGTCGCCGGCGATCGAGAACCCGACGATCGCACCATCCTCCGGATCGGCGACCTCCGTGTCGAGTTGCAGCACCAGGGCATGGTCTTGCACCTCGACACCGAGCAGTTGCGGCGGCAGCCACGACAGCTCACGACCGAAGCCATACTGCGTCGCCAGTGCCCACCGGGCGATGCGTTCGCCGGCGGGGATCTTGACCTGCGGGTGATACCAGTTCCGCCGCAGGTCGTAGGTGCTGGCAAACCCGATATTGCGGTCGCCGGCGCGCCAGAAATCGAGAAACGTCTGATAGTGCGCCGCCCGGATGTAGATCCCGGTGTCGAACATCTTCTCACAGTAATCGGCACGCGTCTGCGGAGTGCCGTCGGTGCACAACGACAGGATGCCGAATGGCAGCGCCGGATCGCCGAACGCCGCGCGCCACGCCCGCACCATCTCGGGCAGCACCGCGCGATAGAGCCCGACCCCGGGCATGCCGTCGAACGCGTTGTTGTAGCCCTGATGGAACAGCACGCCTTTGACCGCGAGCCCCACCAGCGGCCCGATCATGCCGGCATGGCAGTGGCCAGGGTGATTCGGATCGGCGATCGGCCCCGGACGCAAATCGCTCGGTTCCTGCTCGCGATCGGCGGGGACCTTCGCGCCGGCCGCGCGCTGCTTGCCCAGCCACTCGCGATGCTGCGCGACCCGTTGTTCGAGGTCCTTGGCAGCATCCCATTCGGCGACCCGGCGGTCCCAATCGCCGAGCTTCTGGCGCAGGAACGGCTCCTCGAGTCCGCGCAACCGCTCGATCGGCGTCCGCGCCTCTACCGTAGTGCCGCCGCGCGACGCATCGAGGATGCCGATCGGCACCCGGCTGGCCATGTGCACCCGCCGCGCAAACGTGTAGCCGATCGCGGACAGTTCACGCGCGACCGCCGGCGTGCACTCGACCCAATCGCCTTTGCGGAAGTGCCGGCCGAACCAATCGCTCCATTCGTGCAGGCGCGGAAAGCTGCGCGACTCGGCAGGTCCGACCGCATACGGAATGGTCAGGACCCGGATCTGCGGGTAATTGGCCGAGACGATCTCGAGTTGGCCGTTCTCGACCTTCTCGAGCTCGAACTCCATGTTGCTCTGGCCGCCGAGCACCCAGACATCGCCGACCAGCACGTTGTCGAGTTCGAGCCGCGTGTTCGCACCCTGTACGAGCAGCCGCTGCGGCGTCGCATTTGCCGGTTGCGACGCCAATGTCACCCGCCACGAACGATCGGCAGCGGCTCGCGTCACCTGCCGGTCGGCACCGAACGTCACCACGACGTCTTCGTCGGGCGCGGCAAAACCCCACACCGGGATCGGCTTGTCGCGCTGCACGACCATGTTGCTCTGGAACACGTTGCTGACGCACAGTCCAGGCAGGATCGCCGGCACGTCGACCACGTCTTGCCGCGGCATCTGTTGGGCCGGGAGCACGCGCCCGGCAGCGACTGCACCGGCAAGCAACGGCACGAGAGCGAACGCGGTACTGCGAAGCATGGGGTCCTGGAGACTGGCGCAGGGTCGATTGGCAGCGGCACGATCAGGTGCCGGCCAGCCCGGGTCAAGGCAACAAAGCCCGCGCCAGCGACGGATCCCCAGGTACGCTGGCGGCCCGATCCGTGTTTCTTCGTTGTTCGCATCGTCACGATTCGCTCCCAGGTCCTCTGCCAAGACGAGCCTCCGCACCATGCAACACGCCGCATTCTGTTCTGTCCTGCTGACCAGTCTCACGGCCCTCGCCCAGGCGCCCAGCCTGCACCTTCAGGATGACCCCACGACCTCGGGCTATGCCGGCACGTCGCCGCGCCTGCTCGAGGGCGGATCGACGCCACAACTGTCGATCGTCGGCCCGGTCGGCCACCGCGTGCTGCTGTTCGCGGGCACCCGGCTGGAACCGGGCATCCCGTTGCCAGGTTCGACCTGGCCGATCCACCTGGCCGGGTTCGCCGACGTCTCGTCGCTGCTGGGTAGTTCGGGCGGTGTGATCCGCGAAGACCACGTTCCCGACGGGCGCGGCCGGCTCGAGGTCGGCGTGCTGATGCCACTGCTTCCGACGCCGCTGCAAGTCGCGCTGCAGGCCGTCGTGATCGCTCCGAACGGCGCACTGGCCTTGACCAACCCGATCGAGATCTACGTGACCGGCGGCGTCGTCGGCGCCCCGGCCCAGGTCCGTTTCCGGCTGACGGCGAGCGTCGTCGAGGAGGCCGACGAGGGTGGCGTGCTGCAGGTCGATGCGACCGTCACCGATGCGTTCGGTCGGCTCATCCGGCCGACGCCGGCGCTGCAGTTCGCCAGCAACACGCCCGGCACGACGATGCCGACGCCGACCAGCTTCGCGTTCGCGAACTACGGCAGCGGCAACATCTCGGTGACCCTGACAGGTGCCAACATCAGCGCCGCGACAACGATCGCCACGGTGCCCGAAGTGGTGCGCGGCGCGTTCATCGACCGCGTACAGCGCACGGCAGGGCTGCGGCAGACGGGCCTGGACGGGCTGGCGGCGCTCGCCGCCGGCAACGCCGCCGGTGTGCAAGCGGCTTTGGCCGCGCTGAGCACTGGTCTGCAAACGGGCAACCTGCCGCCGCTGACCGGTCAGAGCCTGATGATGCCATTGCTGCGGCCATATCCGACGACCCAACAGCTGATCGCCAGCGGTGCGTTCCCCGCCGGCCCGAACGACGCGCAGATGCCGGCACTGATCGCCACGCTGACCGCGCGCTTCCAATCGGCCGCCAACTTCCTGGCCGGCACCCCGGCCGGCAGCCTGACCTTCGATCAGCTCGCCGAACTCGGCGCCCGCTACGACGAACTGCGCAACCTGGTCGATCAGTTCGAACAGCTCGACTTCAGTGGGCGGGCGCACTGGCAGAACCTGCAGGCGCTGCAGAACCTGCTCGAAGCGGTGTTGCCGGAGTCGCTGCGGCAGGCCCTGGAGAAGGGCCGGCAGGCGCTCGACCAGGCGCGGGCGATCGGCGACTTCGCGAAGACGCTGGCATCGGCCTACCGATCGTTCGGCCTCGGCGGGCTGGCCCTGCGGATCTACGAACCCGTGCTGAAAGACCTCGGCTCGCTCGCGGGTGGCATGGCACTCAACGGCCTGATCAATTGGGGGCTGCAGAACATCGCCAACCTGAACCTGTGCCAGGCGTGCTCGACGAGTTGCCTGGCGGGCTGTAGCGGCGTCGTACAGAACTGTTCGGTCGAACTCGACGGCGATGGCTTTTCGACGAACGCCGCCGACCATCGGATCATCGTCGTGTCCATCAGTCAGTACGTGACGCCGATCCGCAACTCGTTCTCGGGCCAGGACACCATCGTCGACATGCTGCAGGCGTTCGCCAACCTGAACGTGCTGTTCCCGAACTTCGGCGGCATCTTCACGCCGGACTCCATCGGTTCACAGGGCCTGTTCTGCGGCAACTCGGCGCCGTTGCAGGTCAACTCCTGGCCGTTCCGGAACACCCATCCGTGGGGTCTGCCGCAGCCGATCAGCGTGCTGGTGCTGCGACTCGATGCCGGCATTTCGAACGCGTTCCAGTGGCTGCAGATCTGAGTCTCGGTGACCCGCCGGCACGACCGTCGGTCGGGACCAACCCGCACGACTCGAGCCGACGCGGCGATCGGCAACACGTTCACTTGGCGGTCAGTTCGATGCGCATCGCCGCATCGGTGACCTTGACCGGCGCCGCCTGATGCGTCGGACTGGCGACCGCCAGTTCGAACTCGCCGTCCGGCACCCACAGCCGCAGCGGCCGTTGCCGCAGTGCCGCCGGCACCTGCGTCTGGCGCAGTTGCGGAAACGCCATCGTGCCGGCAACCGGTCGAAGCTGCAGCTCACCGGCCGGCAAGTCGCCGCCCCCTGCCACCGACACCACCACGACCACTGGCCGCAGCTTGCCGCGCAGATCGACCGTCTGCGTTTCCGCTGGTGCGACGACGCGCCCGCCGCCGATCTCGACGTTCTCGAGCAGCGCCAGCTCGAACGCTCCACGCAGCCGGAAGGCGATGTGGTACTTGCCCGACGCAACCCCGGGAATCGCGAACGTGCCATCCGCGTCGACGACCACTTCCCGACTGTCGTCGAGCTTGTCGAGGCCACAACCGGGCACGCCGTAGCGATCGGAGCGCATGCACTGCACGGTGATCCGACCCGGCGGCACACCGCGATCGAGCACGACCTTGCCGGTGACCTCATGCCCGCGAGGAACCACGAGGCGCAGAGCCTTCGCCCCGAACGGCACCTCGTTCGCCGCCATCGCGGCCATCGCCATCGGCTCGGCGAGCGGCGACCTGGCCTGCAGCGAGAAGCGCGGCCCGGTGGCCGTCAGCGCGTGGAAGCGAAAGCGGCCGAGCACATCGGTGACCTGGTGCGTGCCCGGCAGCCCGAGCGCGGCCTTCGGCTCAGCGAGCACGAACGGCTCCACCGTCGCCGCCAGCGGTTCGCCGTGCTCATCGACGACCACGCCCGAACACAACAGCGGCGCCGCCTGCAACACGACGGTGCCGAGATCGAGCCGGCCGGCGCGCAGCGGCCGGCGAGCGAGATGGTCCATCGGGCTGAACGTGCCGCCGCTGGCCGTGACCAGCAGCAGTTCGTCACCCGGCAGCACGTCGCCACGCCAGCGCAGGGCGAGCCGCCCCGCCGCATCGGTCGTCCCGCTCGGCGCGTAGGCAGGCGGCGCCGCGGCGGCGCGCAGGATCGCCAGCGTGACCAGCCGATCGGCGGCGGCGCTGCCATCCGGCAAGTGCAGGCGAACGGTCAGATCGATTGCCGCCGCGACCTCTCGCGACGCGGGCACAGTGAACTCCTGTTCGACGACCTGACCGCTGCGCGTCGGGCCCGCCATCGTGAAGTGGTGCGACACACCCGACTCGCCCTGGATCTGCACCCGCAGTTGCAGCCCGAGCGCCACCGCCGGAATGCTCGCCACGCCATCGACCAGCTGCGCGTAGCCGGGTGACCCGGCAATGTGGCGATACGTCCGTTCGCCCTCGGCGCGAACATGCAGTTGCCCACTTCGGATCGGCCGGCCATCGGCTTCCCGACCGCGAATCAGCAGGGACCCGTGATCAGGCACGACGAGCCGCAGTTCCTTCGGCGGCGCGATCAGATCGATCTCGCCGACGCGGCGGTCCTGGCCAACGACGTCGCCGAACAGATCGACGATTCCGCCCTCGTCCCCGCGCCATGGTTCCGGAAACACCGGCAACGGCCGGAGCGGCGGCCGCAGCGCCGCCAGGCGCAGGGCACCCACACCGGTGACCGCGTCAACGCGCACCATGACCTGGCCGTGCGCAAACTCGCCGAGACGACCAAGACAAGCAATCGGCACGGTCGAAGGCCTGCCGGCGCCATCGACGATCCGCAGCGCGACCGGCGCCGCCTCGACTACCGGCAGCACATACGGCGACAGCCGCGCCGGCAATGGCCCGGCCAGGGCACCTGCCTTGGTGCCGACCTGCGCGACCACCGAGAACGGTTCCATCGGCGGCAGAGTGGCGACACCGTCGCGATCGGCGACCAACCGGAGGCCGTGCGCGGCAGCCCGGTCGAACTCGTCGACGAACAGGTCGAGGATCGGCGCCTTGTCGCGGTGATTGCGGTCGAGGACGAATACGACTGCGCCTGGACAAGACCGGCCGGTAGCCGCGTCGACGACGCGGATCCGCAAGACCGGCGGGTCGATGGCGACCGCGGCGATCCACAGCGCGGCGAGCGGGAGCAGCATGGCGATTTCCGTACGATAGCCCGAGATGGCGTCGGGTTGCCGTTCCGGGTGAATCACCGCCGCAGCAAGCCCCCTGGTTCGACGGCTTCCGCCAGACGATCCGCGTCCGCGGCCTCGAAGCGATCGTGCGCCCGATCACCGCCGCCCGGACCTGGCTGTTGACCCTTGGTTGGCGGCGGCATGGACTGCTCGACTGCACCCCCGCGACGGGTTGATGGCGTCAAGCGCCACAGGGCCTGACGTGCCCGCGCCCGGAACCAGAGCGGCCCTGCGGACGGCCTATCTGCGCCCACCACAGGCGGCATCCCGCGCCGCCGCGCGCACCGCCGCATCCGTGTCCTTGGCCTCGATCGGTGCCAGGAGCTCGCGCAGACGTTCCGGCGTCGCGACCTTTGCCAGCGCGCGCACGGCATTGGTCCGCACCGCCGGATACTCGTCACCAGTCGCTGCCGCGATCAATGCAGAGACCGAGGTCTCCCCGGGGAACAGGCCCAGTCCCGTCGCCGCATGACAGCGCGTCGAACGGTCGGCACTGCGCGCCAGCGCCTCGACCACCACCGGCAACGCCGCCGCATGCCTGGTCTGCGCCAGCAGGTGCACCAGCAGATAACAGTCGAGGAACACCGGCGACTCGGCGGCCAGACGCCCTACCAGCGGCGCCGCCGCGACCGGGTCGACCTCGATCAGCACCCGCGCCGCCAGGCCGCGCAGGGCCGCGGGCTGCGCGGCATCCGCAGCCAGCGCGCCGAGCCGCGGCGCTGCCGCCGGCCCGCCGAGCTTGCCGTAGACCTCGAACAACGCCGGCTGCCGGCGCGACGTCGCCGTCAGCGCCGCGTTCCACAATTCGGCCAGCGCAAGAGCGCCGCGCTGCTGCAGGATCTGCTGCGCCGATTGCAGCGCCGTGACCGCCTGCTGACCGCCGTCCACATCACCGGCATCCTTGGCCTGTTCGAGACGATCGATCGCGGCGATCAAGCCCGCGAGGTCGTCCGCCACCGTGGCACCGGCAACGGCGACGCCGTGCTCTTTCAACTTCGCCGACAGCAGTCGCTGCTGCGCCTGCAGTTCGGCGATCTGCGCTTGCAGTTCCCGTTCACGCGCGGCGCCGCCACAACCGGCCAGCACCGCGGCGAACGCGATGGCCAGGACTCGGCTCACCGGACCGTGATCGCGAGTTCGTTGGAGATCGTCTTCACGCCAAGGGACGCGGTCGGATCCAGCGTCACATAGGCCATGAACACCGTCAGTCCGCTGAGCGGCGGCGCCGCGGGAATCGCCAGCGACGTCCGCGCATCGCCATTGCCGTCGAGCGCGCCAAGCGCGTACAGCTCGACCGGCAACGACAGCGGCAGCACGCGGGCGTCGGGCAACACCGTCGGACCATTGCCGAGCGACAGCCCGACCAGATAGCCGAGGTTGGCATCGGACCGCAGCCGCATCGACAGTTCCAGGGTCGAGCCCTGCGTCGGGATGCCCGACTGGATCATCTGCGGGCGATCCGGCCGCGAGGCCGCCAGGAACGGATTGGTGCCGGCCGCGACTTCGTTGCCGTTCAGGAAACCGTCATTGTCGAAGTCGGCACCGGGCAGGATCACCCGCGCCAGGTGGTAGCCCGTCGAGTCGCCGCCCCACGCCGAGCCGCCGGACGGAATCGCCACCTCGACCAGCGGCGTGCCATCGACCTGCCACAGCTTGATGGCCTTGCCGGCGCTGAAGCCGAACACCCACGGATCGCCGTTGCCGTCGATCGACACCGTCGTGAACGACGTCGCCGGCGGCACGAACGTCGCGGTGATGACCCCTGCCGGGTCGACCTTGAAGCAGCGGCCCGCCGTGCCCTGGGTCGCGACCCAGGCATTGCCGAACGCATCGACCGCGCAGCCGCGCGGCAGTCCCTGCGTGATCGGCGTCGTGGTGACGACATTGCCGAGCTGATCGACCTGCAGCAGTGCCAGCTGCGCCTGATTGGCGACCCAGATGTTGCCGTTGGTGTCCGCGGTCGGGAACGAGAAGCCGAACCCCGCGGCCGCCGAGTTGTAGGTGAACGTGTTCAACACATTGCCGCCGAGATCCAGCACCGTCAGCGTGTGCGCCGTCGACGTACTGGCGTGGAAACCCGAAACCCAGACCTGGCTCAGACCATCGACGACGATGCCGATCGGCGTCGTGCCGGCCGGCAAGTTGACCGTGGTCACCTGGTTGCCGTTCGGATCCAAGCGCATCACGCTGTTGGTGGTCCGGTTGGCGACCCAGACGAAGCCGGCAGCGTCGATGGCGACGCTTTGCGGGAACGAACCCACCGGGAACGAGGCGGTCACGGTGCCAGTCGTGTCGAAGCGACCGACGGTGGTGCCGTTGCTGCCCAGCCAGATGTTGCCGGTGGGATCGATGCCGAAGCCGAACGGCGTGAAGCCGGCAATCGACGCCGAGGTCAAGACTTCGCCGATCGGGTCGATCTTCGAGATCGAACGGATGCCGGCGCCGGACGAGAAGTTGGTGGCCCAGACGGCGTTGTCGGGGGCCTGGGCGGCCGCGAATGCCGAACCGAAGGCCATGGCGAGTGCGATGCGCATGAGGGGATCTCCTGGTGAACAAGGGAAGCGGGCGCGGCAGCCACGCGGACTCCGCACCAACGCCAGGAGACAATTGGAGCCCGCGCCTTACACACGCCAAGGGCCACCTGCCGCAGACCGGCGACCGGTACAGAAACGCCACGTTCGCTCGCGCCGCTTCGATCGGCCGTTGCCAGAAGGGGCGCGGACCGGTTCGATGCCTGAGTCCACCACACGGGGTCCATCATGCGTCCGTTCGCGCTGCTGCTACCGATCGTCCTCTTCTCCGCCACCATGCCCGCCCAGCAACCCGGCCCGGCCGCACCCGTGCCAACGCGAACCGAGCCGAAGAAGGGCGACGAATTGCGCCGCGCCATGGTGGATGCCGACGGCCATCGGCGGGTAGCCACTTCGGCCGCGGCCGAGACCATCATCGGCCGCAATGCCGAGGGCCGCGGCAAGTTCATGGCGACTCTGCGCGCCATCGCCGCGGTGGCGCCAAGGCCCGAGGCACCGGCCGAAGCTGCCGCCGGCACCGCCGCACCGAAGCAGGTGGAGTTCGCGGACGCCGTCAAGGCGCTGATGGCGACGGTCGTCGCCGAACCTGGCGCCGCGGCCGACGCGGCGCTCGCCAAGCTGGTCGAGGACAAGCAGACGGACGCACTGCGCCGGCTGCACGACCGCGGCCAGGCGATCCTGACGCGGGCGATCACGACGATCATCCGCCGCAAGATCGACACCAATGCCCAGTTCGCCGGGCAGTACGATGAACTGCGTGACTTCCAGCCCGAAGTCGCGACGTTGCTGCTCGCCTGGGCCGCCGAGGCCCCCAAGGACGTCGTCAACCCCGAGCCCTTCCGGGTCACCTGCGTGCGCGCCGTGCGCGACGTGGTGCCCGCCGACCAGGGTGCCGACCTGAAGAAGGCGATCGGCGGCCTGCTCGACAGCGCGCAGAAGGCCCGCAACGATGCGCTGCTGCTGGCGGCGGTGTGCGCGCTGCATCAATACGGCGAGCCGCGGCCGTTCGATTCGATCAAGGCCAATGTCGAGAAGAACCTTGCCAGCGACAAGCCCGACGAACGGGCCCAGGCCCACAACACGCTCGCCGAACTGTACTACCAGCTGCGCGACTACGAGCAGGCGCTGGGCCAGTACCGTTCGCTGCTGCAGACCCTCGACGAAGCGAAGATGCCGGCGAGTGGCTCGGCCAACCTGCTCTACAACACCGCTTGCTGTGCGTCGCTGGCGAAGAAGCTCGACGACGCGTTCGACCTGCTCGACAAGGCGATGACCGCCGGCGCCAAGGACCTGTCGATCTCGAAGACGATGGTCGACAGCGATCACGACCTGAACAACCTGCGCGCCGATCCGCGCTTTGCGGCGCTGCTGGAGAAGCACTTCGCCGGCAAGGCGAAGTAGCGAGCGGGCGGGCGGGCAACGGCACCCGCCCCATCGCTGCCCGATCCCCCCTCGGCGGCGGCGGCGGCGAGCGCCACAGTCGCGGCCGGTTGGCGACGCCACGGCCTGATCGGAGTCGCCGAGACGCCGGAACGGGCTGGGCGGTTACCGCTGCGGCAAGAGCAGCAGGTCCGGCGCGATCTCGTCGAGGGCCGCGACGATCGCCGCCGCCCCCGCGGCCCGCAGTTCGTCCGCCGTGTGGTTGGTCAACACGCCCACCGCTCGCATCCCGGCCGCAACCGCCGCCCGCACGCCGGTCGGCGCATCTTCGACCACCACGCACTCGGCCGGCGACCGCCCGAGCAGGTGCGCCGCCCGCAGGAAGATGTCCGGCGCCGGCTTGCCGCGCACGACCATGTCGCCGTGCACCACGGCCCCGAAGAACGGCCGGATCCCGCCACCGTCCAGCACGCGATCGACGTTGGCCACCGGCGCCGAACTGCCGACCGCGAGTTCGCAGGCGCGTTGCTGCACGGCCGCCAACAGCTCGCGGCACCCGGGCGCCAACGGCACCTCGCGCGCAATCTGGTCGCGGAACGCGCGTTCCTTGCGCTCGGCCAGCGCGGCGGTGAACTCCGGCGTCGCGCGCGCACCCCACAGCAGCCGGCAGATGTCCTGGTTGGTCAGGCCGTTGAACGACAAGAAGCGTTCGCGCGTCAGTTCGAGGCCGTGCTCGGCGGCGACCTGCCGCCACGCCAGCCAGTGCGCCGGGCCGCTGAGCACCAGCACCCCATCCATGTCGAAGATCACCGCACGTCGCTGACCGGCCATCGGGGTCGGCACGGTATCGTCGCTCCGCAGAAACCAAAGCGGCATCCATGCAACCCACCGTCGCCCGCCAGTTCGTCCCGTTCCTCGCTTTGTTGTCGTCGATCGCCGCGCAGGACAAGCCCGCGGTCGAGCTGCCGTGGAACGACGCCATCCCACCGGGAAACGCCGCCCACGCCGAACGCGCACTCGCCGAGTCGTCGCGGCACGGCGAGTGGGTCGACATCGCGCTACCGGACGGCGGCAAGCTGAACACCTGGGTCGTGTATCCCGAACGCCAGGACAAGGCCGGCGTGGTGCTGGTGATCCACGACATCCGGGGCATGAGCGACTGGATCCGCGCGCTCGGCGACCAGCTCGCGCAGGACGGCTTCATCGCCATCGTGCCCGACTTCCTGTCCGGCAAAGGCCCCGATGGCGGCGGCACCGCATCGCTGGGCAATCAGGTCGGGCAGGCAATCCGGAAGCTCGCCGAAGACGAGGTGGTCGCGCGCCTCGACGCCGCGATGGCGCATGGCAAGGGACTGCCGGCGGCGAACGGCAAGACGGCGGTGCTCGGCTTCTGCTGGGGCGGTTCGCGTTCCTTCGGCCATGCGTTGGCGCAGCCGAAGCTCGCAGCCGCGGTCGTCTATTACGGCGACGTGCCCGGTGCGACCAAGGACGCGGTGCCGGCCGACAAGATCGCCAGGATCAGCGCGCCGGTGCTCGGGCTGTACGGCGGCAATGACGCGCGGATCAATGCCACGCTGCCGCCGACGATCGCCGCGATGCTGGCAGCCGGCAAGACCTATGAGTTCCACACCTTCGAAGGCGCCGGCCACGGCTTCATGAGCCGCCAGGACGGCGCGGAAGGGGCCAACCTCAGTGCGGCGCAGCATGCGTGGCCGTTGACTCTCACGTTCTTGCGGCGGCATCTGCGGTGATCGCCATGACTTCCATCCGACCCGTTCTCGTCGTCGGAGTCGCGCTGCTGGCGGCCGCGGGGGCCCAGCAGCCGACGCCGCGCTACGCGCCACCTGCGTTCACCGACCCTCAGCGACGGCAGCAGGTCCAGGCGGTGCTGCCGGAGATCGATCAGTTGTTCGACGATCTGGCCCAGAAGCAGCACTTGCCAGGGCTGGTCTACGGCGTCGTGCTGGACGGTGAACTCATGCATGCCCGCACCCTCGGGTTCGCCGATGTCGAGCACCAGATCCCGGTCGCGCGCGACACCCGGTTCCGGATCGCGTCGATGACCAAGAGCTTCGTCGCGATGGCGACGCTGATCCTGCGCGATGCGGGCAAGCTCGACCTCGACGACCCGGTCCAGAAGCACCTGCCCGAACTCGCCGCGGTGGCGCCACCGACCAGTGACGCACCGCTGATCACGATCGCCAACCTGATGACGATGACCACGGGCCTGCCCGAGGACAATCCGTGGGGCGACCGGCAGATGGCGATCACCAAGGAAGCGCTGCAGCGCTTCGTCGGCGCCGGCCTGTCGTTCTCCAATCCGCCGGGACAGACCTACGAGTACAGCAACCTCGGCTACGTACTGCTCGGCCGGGTCGTCAGCACGGTCGCCGGCAAACGCTGTCAGGACTTCATCACCGAACGGATCCTGCAGCCGCTCGGCATGAACGCCACGGTCTGGGAGTACGACACCGTTCCGGCCGGCAAGCTGGCGCTCGGCTACCGGTGGGAACGCGACGCCTGGCAACCAGAGCCGATCCTGCACGACGGCGACGGCGCGGCGATGGGCGGACTGATCACCACGCTCGACGACTACGCGCGCTACATCGCGTTCCATCTGGCGGCGTGGCCGAGCCGCAACGGCGACGACCAGGGGCCGGTGCGACGCGCGACGGTCCGCGAGATGCACCTGCCGCGGATCTTCGCCGGCGCGGCACCGAACGCGCGACTGCTCGACGGCACCACGCCGAACCCGACCGTCACGTTCTACGGCTACGGCTTGTCGTGGCAGCGCGACAGCCGCGGCGTCGTCAAGGTCAGCCACTCCGGCGGGCTGCCTGGCTATGGCAGCATCCATCGCTTCTGCCCCGATCATGGCGTCGGCGTGATCGCGTTCACCAACCTGCGCTACGGCCCGGTCTACGAACCGGCCAATCGCGCGCTCAACTTGATCCTCGAACGCGGACCGTTGCGGCCACGCGCCGTGGCCACCTCCGCGATCCTGGCGACGCGGCAAGAACAGGTCGCGCGGCTGATCCAGTCCTGGGATCCCGCCCTGCTCGCCGAGATCACCGCCGACAACTTCCTGCTCGATCGTTCGCTCGCCGACTGGCAGCAACTGGCCCGCGAGCGATTCGAGGCCATCGGCAAGGTGCGCGAGATCCAGGCGATCGCTCCCGAGAACCAGTTGCGCGGCGCATTCACGATCGTCGGCGACCAGGGTCTGCTCCACGTCTCGTTCACGCTGACGCCGGAGGCGGTGCCCAGGGTGCAAGAACTGCAGCTCACGGCCCGGCCGACCGCGAAGTAGCCGCTTTCCCGGGATTCCTGATCCCTGCCGGCGCGGTCGCCCGCTCTCCGGCCCGACGCCTTTCCGTCGGACCCGAGGACCCGCCTTGAAACACCCCGTTCCCCTGTTGCTGACGCTCGCCGCCTTCGCGCCGGGCGCCCTGGCCCAGATCACCGTCAACACCCAGGACCGCGCCGCCGTCGCCGCGCTCTACAACAACACCTACGCGCCCGCGTTCGCCAACACCAACCACGGTTGGACCGGCGCGACCGCCAGTTGCACGGCCGGCACGATCAACGCGCAGTTCGTCACCGACACGCTGACCGCGCTGAACGTGTTCCGGGCGATGGCCGGCATGCCGAGCGTGACGTTCGGCAACCCGCGGTCGTTCCCGACGTCGGGGTCGGGCCTGGTCGACTGCCAGCAGGGTGCCTTGATGCTGCATGCGGCCGGCATGCTGAGCCACAACCTGCCGGCCAGCAGTCCGTGCTACACCGCCGCCGGCAACGGCGCGCTCGGCACCGCCAACCTCGCCGGCGGCGTCGTCGGCGCGCGGGGCATCGACGCATTGATCGACGATGGCGTCGGCAACCTCGGCCATCGCCGCTGGATGCTGCACGAGCCGCAGCTGACGATGGCGTTCGGTTCCACCAGCACCTACATGGTGCTCGACGTGATGGCGCCGATGGCGACCGGCAACCGGTCGCGCTTTGCGGCCTGGCCGCCGGCGGGCTTCGTGCCGTATCCGTGGCGCTACGAAACGTGGTCGTTCGCGGTGCCGGGGCTCAATCAGGACGTGTTCAATCCGGCGACGCATGCGGACTTCAGCGCCGCGACGGTGACGGTGACGCGGAACGGCACGACGGTGCCGGTGAACCAGTTCGTGCCGGGTCAGTGCATCTTCTGTTACGACAATGGCATCCACTGGACCTTCCCGACGCCGATTCCGGGCGGTCCCGGTATGGCCGACACGCCCTACCTGGTGACGATCGCCAACGTGCGCAACTGCGCGCAGTCCACGTACTCGTACACCGTCACGCTGTTCGATCCGACCGGCAGCAGCGCTTCGCCGGACGAATGCAGCGGCGCGCACCTGATCACCGACGGTGTGCATGGGCCGTACGACAACAGCACGGCGACGACGTCGGCGCCGGCCTGGCCGTGCGGTTCGGGCGGCAAGGACCTGTGGTTTGCCTATCAGGCGACCGGGACCGGCAACCTGACGGCGACCACCTGCAGTCTGTCGACGCTGGACACCGTGATCGAGGTGTTCTCCGGCACC
Organism: Planctomycetota bacterium; assembly: GCA_016713175.1. Taxonomy (GTDB): domain Bacteria; phylum Planctomycetota; class UBA1135; order UBA1135; family UBA2386; genus JADJPQ01. The sequence continues at coordinate 181,335 of JADJPQ010000008.1, read as the reverse complement.
TGCGGCGCGCTCGTCAGCCGTGGCTGCAATGACGATGTCTGCGGCGCGCAATCGACGGTGACGGTGCCGGTGACACCCGGTCCGTACCGGATCCGCGTCGGCGGCTTCGGCGGCGCGGCGGGCACGTTCCGGCTCGACGTGCGCGGCCCGAGCGGCGGCGCCACCGCCAGCAGCACCAACTACGGCACCGGCTGCTACCGCGCCTCCCGTTCGTTCTACGAACTGTTCGCCAGCGGTGCGGCGTTCGATCTCGACAACGCGCGGATGCGACTGTCCCGCAGCAACGGCATCTACGTCGCCCAATCCGCCGGTACGTTCGTCGCGCCGACCGCAGGTGCAACGATCCTCGCGCTCGGCGACGATGCGGTCACCACGGTCAACCTCACCGGGTCGTTCCCCTACCACGGCGGCACCACGTCGACGCTGGAGGTCTGCTCGAACGGCTTCGTGTCGGTCGCGACTGGCAACGGCAGCTCGCCCAATCCGGCCGCCGCGGCGTGGCTGCAAAGCACCAGTCCGCGCTGGGGCTGCTGGCGCGACTATGATCCAACGCCGGCCGGCAGCGGCAAGGTCAAGTTCCAGCAGGTCGGCACGATCGCCTACATCACCTGGGACAACGTCTGGGACTTCGGCGGCACCAGCGCCACGGCCGCCAATCAGTGGCAACTGCAGTTCGACCTCGGCACCGGCAATGTCACCTTTGCCTGGCAGACGATGAGCAATCTCGGCGGCCCGACCGTCGTCGGCTACTCGGCGCCGGCGCCGTCGACCGACCTCGGCAGCCGCGACATCTCGGCGTCGCTGCCGGCGACGTTCCGCACCGCAGCAGAGGAACTCGACCCGTTGGCGCTGAACACCAACCTGCCGCGGATCGGCACGACGTTGGCACTGACCATCACCAACTACCCGTCGAACGCGACGCTCGGCGCGGTCATCGAGAGCCTGACGCAGCGCAATCCAGGCATCGACCTCGCCGCGTCCGGCGCGCCGGGCTGCCTGCAGTTCCTGAATCCGGATGTCGCCAATGTCGTGGTGGTCAACAACCGCATGTCGGTCTACAATCAACCCGTGCCGAACAGCAATGCGCTGCTCGGTGTCCGGTTGTTCGCGCAGGGCCTGGCCTTCGCGCCCGGCGCCAATGCGCTGGGTGTGCTGACCAGCAACGGCACCGAACTGGTGGTCGGCCAGTAGGCCGTCGCCCTTCGATTCCGGCGGCATTCACTTCGTCCGCAGTGCCACCAGGTATTCGACCAAGTCGACCAGTTCCTGTTCACGCAGACCGCCTTGCAGGCCCGTCGGCATCGACGAGGTCTTCTGGCGGCTGCGGCGAACGACATCCGCGGCCCGGTACCGATTGACGACGCCGCCGATGGACTTGATGGCCACTTCCTCCGCGGTGTCGCTGACCACGATGCCGATCGCGGAGTTGCCGTCGCGCAGGCCGATCACGGTGGTCTCGTAGTTGAACTCGACACCGGCATCGGGATGCAGGATCGCCAGATAGAGCCCATCCTTGCCGAGCTTGCTGCCGATCACCGAGAGGTCTGGCCCATAATCCACACCCTTGCCCGCCACCTGGTGGCAGGTGAGGCAGACGCGACCGAACACCTGTTCTCCGCGCGCGACATCGCCATGGCGCGTCGCCAGTTCCTGGATCGGCGGCAGGGTCCCATCCGCGGTCGCCGGGGCCGGCATCGCCTGCTGCACCTCGGCGCGCACCGCATCCCACGGCGCATTGGCGAGCACGCCCGTCGCCACCGTCTGCAGGTCCGCCGCCAGCGTCGAGGCCTTGCACCGGGCCAACAACTCCATCGCGCCAGCCTCGAACTGCCCGATCGCGCGCACGGATTCCTGGCGCAACGCCAGATCGCGGCTCTGGTCGTCGATCAGCGGCATGAGCAGCGGCAGGGCGCGTTGGTCGTTGGCGTTGCCGAGTGCTCTGGCGATGGCCGCACCGTCGCGTTCCTGCAGGGCCTTGGCCACCGGATCCGTGCCGCTGTTGGCCAGGACCAACCGCAGCGCCAGCGCGCCGAACGATTCGGCCGGGTGCTCGGCGGCGACCCGCAACAGGTCGGCGTCGCGATCCTGGATCGCAAACGCCTCGACGATCTCGACGAACACCGCCGTGCCCTGATTGGCCGCGAGGGCCTTGTCGACCATGGCCTTGGTCTCGGGATCGGTGGCCAGGTCGGCCCCCCGCAGACGCAGCACCACTTCGGCAAGCAGCCGGGCCTTCTTCTGTGCGGCCGCGTCGGGCACCGGAGCAGGGGCCGGCGCGGGCGGCGGACTGCTGGCGGTCTGTGGCTGCGGTCGTTCGCGACAGGCACCCACGGCCATCGCGAACAGGACCAGCGTCGACACCAGGGACAGACAGCGCAGGGCAGCGGAACTCATTCGCGTGATGGCGGCGGAACGACTGCGGGCGGCGAACGGACACCTATTCGAGCAGGCGTTTGAGCGCCGCGGCCTTCGCCGGCCCGGCGTGGAAGTCGAACGCGCGCATGCAACGAGCCTGCTCGGCCGCGGTGGTCTTGTCATCCTTGAGGATGGTGACGAGGTAGTCGAGCGCCTTGTCGGTACGCGATCGCCAGACGATGTCGCGCCCACCGGGCCCGTTCCAGGCCTCACCGACCTTCGCCAACCAGGCGCCAAAGCACGCTTCTTCGTTGCCGGCCGCGCCGATACCGAGCGCCTCCAGATACCAACGGTCCTGGCCATCGTGCTGCGCGGCGAGCGCCGCCCACAGTTCGGCCGAAGCCGCGGACTTCTGGTGCCGCAGACTCAGCGCGCACTGGCGGCGAACCATCGCCGACGGATCGCCGACGAGCGCGGCGACCAGCGGGATCGGGTCGAGCCCGAGTCCGACGGCAAGTCGCAGTGCCGTGACGCGGATCTGCGGGTCAGCGTCGCCGATCGCTTGCTGGACATACGATGCCGCCCGCCCCGGCACGCGGGCCAGCAGGTGCAGCGCGCGGGCGCGCCAGCGCGGGTTGTCACCCTGCCACAGACGCAGGAGCGCCGGCTCCGCCTGGTCGCCGAGTTGGTGCAGCGTGATCCAGCCGGCGTAGCGACGAGCGAGGTTGGGCGAGCACAACGCGTCGATGGCGCCTGTCACCGAAGTGAGGTCCAGCGTCGGCACCGCGGGCCGGTTGCCGGTCGGCGCGATCCGATAGATGCGGCCGCCGGCCTGCTCGGGATCGTGATCGCCCATCTGGTGACCGCCGACACCCGGGTCGAACCAGTCCGCGACGAACACCGCACCATCCGGCGCCACGGCACAGTCCGACGGCCGGAACCAGCGGTCCCTCGACTTCACGAGCTCGACGATCGTCGCCTGATAGCCGGCGCCTGCGGTCGTCACCGGATAGGCGCGCACCACATTGGGCCCGGCGTCACAGTGCAGGATCTGCCCGTGGAACACCGGCGGCAGCAACGTCCCTTCGTAGACCAGGATGCCGGTCGGCGAGCCGGCGCCCGTGATCAGCAGGTTTGGCACCACGCCGGGGTCGTTCTGGTGCCAATGCCGGGCCGGGACCGTCGTCTCCAGGTTGGTGCGTTTGGCCCCCCAGCCGGCACCGGTGACCTCATCGGTGTAGCCGAAGTTGCCGTGCTCCATCACGTAGTTGATCCGCACGCCCTGATTGCCGTCGTCGTCATTGTCGGACTGCCACAACGTGCCGAACGAGTCGGCCGCGACCTCGTAGTTGTTGCGGAAGTTGTGACCGAGCGTCTCGAAGCCGGTGAAGTCGGGATTGCAACGGAACACCACGCCCTGCCGGTAGGGCCGCCCGTTGGCCGCCACTTCGTTGCCCTCGCGGTCGACGATCGGCTTGCCGTCCTGGTCGCGCAGGCGCTGGCCTTCGTTGCCGAAGTTGCCGTAGAGCTTGCCGTCGGGGCCGAACACGAACGCGTGCATGCCGTGGTCGTGCTGCGCGCCGCCGATGCCGGTGAGCACCCGTTCCTTGGTCGGCGGCTGGCCTTCGCCACGGTCGGTGAACACGTAGACGTCCGGCGAACACGAGACGATGACCTTGTCGCCGAGCACGCAGATGCCGAGCGCCGCATTGATCTCGGGCCCCTGATAGAACACCCGCGACTTGTCGGCCTGACCGTCGCCGTCGGTGTCCTCGAGCACCAGGATCCGGTCACCCGCCGGCCGCAGTCGTTGCCACTGGCGATAGTTCAAGCCCTCGCACACCCAGACCCGCCCCATCGCATCGATGTCGAGGTTGGTGGGATTGCTGAGCATCGGCTCGCTCGCCCAGAGCTTCGCTTCGCAGCCCGCGGCGACCGTCATCGCCGCAACCGACTCCGCGGCGGGCAGGCCAGGATTGCCGCCGTTGGCCCTGCCGAGGCTCCGCGGCGGCTTCTCGGTGAACACCAGGAACTGCACGGACGTGCCGTTGCCCTGGTCGGTGCCGCCATTGTCGACGCCGCCGCGCGCCCGGAAACGGGTGAAGCCTTTGCCCGCGATGTCGTACGCGATCACCGAGTCGCTGTGCGTGCCGATGCCGGACACCGGCTGGCCGGCGACCTTCATGGCGCCGCCGCCCGCGTTCTTGCCGATGTGGACGTTGCCCCAGCCGGCCTCGGCGCGCGTCCATTTCAGGTCCGTGAGCCTGGTCTCGCCGGCCGGGCCCACCAGCACCGGGTCGATCCAGTCGGCCCAATCGCAGGAGTTGCCGTCACCGCCATCGGCGACGACCAGATACAGTTCCTTGGCCCCCGTGATATCGACGTCGATCGCTACGGAGTCGGCGCTCACCACCTTGCTCGCGAACTTCGCCTTGGCGAGGTCCATGGCCGCCGGCGTTCGCGGCTCCTGCGCGGCCGCCTGACGGCTGCGCAGCCGGCTGTTGAGATCATCGTCGGTCGGATCGCTGACGATGCCGCCGGCCTGAACCTCGCCCCTGGCGAGCCACAGCAGGGCATTGAGCACCAGCTTGCGCTGATTGTCGTCCGCCCAGTTCTTGTGGAAGTGCCCGCCGGTGAACCCGAAGCCGCGGTTGGTTTCGGGATTGTCGACCACCCACATCACGGTCTCCCGCCGGCCACTGTCGGCGACGATGTGCGGGTACGGGCCGCAGCCGGAGTAGGGGTTTCTGCGCGTCGCATCGGACGGCGTGTCCTGCAGGATCGGCACCACCCCCTGGTCATTGGGGCGGAACCGCATGTTGAAGTACCACTCGTCGCGCGTGGCAAACGGCTGCACGCCGCGGGTCACCGGATGCTCGGGCAGCGCCGTGAAGCGTGCGTCCCAGATCGGATTGGCCGAGAACCCGCTCTCGTAGTAGCCGCCGATCCACTGCAGGAACTGCGGGCCACCGCGATCCCGCGGCACCTCCACCGCATAGTGGCAGAAGCCGACGCCAACTCCTTTCTTGACCAGCGCGGTGATGATCTCGAGGTGGTCCTTCTGCAGGAACGGATGGCCAGCGCCGCCATCGGCGTAGCTGAACACCGCATCGGCATTGTCGAAAGCCGTCGGGTCGGCCGGCCAGCCACGATAGTAGTCGGCGGCGATCACGCCGGGCACCTGGTCGAGGCATCGGCGCAGACAGTGGACGCCCGCTTCGAACTCGTGCTCGCCGGGGCCATGACTGTTCGCTCCGGCCACCAGCACGATCTTCTTGCGATTGTCGGTCAGCGGCAGCCGTCGCAGCCGCAGGTTCCTGAACGCGACGGTGAAGCGCTCGACGCCGGCATGCATCTGCAGGGCCAGGACTCCTTGCATGGCGCGCCGGTCCGCCTGCTCGTCGGTGAACTCGCAAGTCACCACGCCATTGACGCGCTGGACGACGTGATCGCCGGTCGCGGTGATCGAGTACTCGTTCCAGTCATTTTTGCGAACCGCGGCCAGGATCGTCGCGCGCTCGCCGACCTGGCCGGTCACGGTGACCTTGCCGTCCTTGCCGATCACCGTGCGTTCGCCGCAGCGCGCCAGCAGGCCGCGACCGCCTTCCTCGTAGTTGGCGCCGGTCCAGTCAAGGCCGCCGTCCATGTCCGCCTGGTAGCCGCCGACGACCCAGTCCGCCCTGGCCTTGCTGCGGAACTGGATGCCCGAGTTGCCGCCGACGATCCGGAACTCAGCCCGCAGTTCGAAGTCGTCGACCTCGCCGTCGGTCCAGATGCAGAACGTGTTGTGCCTGGGCTGCCTCTCCGGTGTGCACTCGCCGACGATGGCGCCATCGCGCACCGACCAGAAGGTCGGGTCGGCGCTCCAACCGGTCAGATCCTTGCCATTGAAGATCGGCCGGAAGCCGCGATCGGCGGCCGCCGATTCCTGGGCGTTGGCGCTCGCCAGGACGAGAACCGCGAGGATCGGCAGGATGGCGACGACACGGAACGATGCGGTCAAGGGAGCGACTCCGGGCAAACGGGACCGGCCATCGTGCCGCCAGGAGTGCGGCAAGCAAGGCCGGCGCGTCGTTCCTGCACGAGCCCGAACCGCTTGCGGCCGACGCCGCTCAGGCCAGCAACTCGGTGATGACCCTGGCCTTCTCGACACCCGTCAGGCGCGCATCCAGCCCCTGATGCCGGTAGGTCATGCGCTGGTGATCGAAACCCAGTTGGTGCAGGATGGTCGCGTGGAAGTCGCGGATGTGGATCGGATCCCTGACGATGTTGTAGCTGAAATCATCCGTTTCGCCGTGGATGTGCCCGGCCCTCACACCGCCGCCCGCCATCCACATCGTGAAGCAGCGCGGGTGATGATCGCGGCCATAGTTGTCCTTGCCGACCCCGCCCTGGGAATAGACCGTGCGGCCGAACTCCCCACCCCAGATCACCAGGGTGTCGTCCAGCAGACCCCGCTGCCCGAGGTCTCTAATCAGGCCGGCACACGCCTGATCGACGTCCCGACACTGGCTCGGCATGCGTCCGGCGACGTTGCCATGGTGATCCCAGTTGTTGTGGTAGATCTGCACGAAGCGGACGCCGCGCTCGACCAGCCGGCGCGCCAACAGCGCGGAATTGGCAAACGTGCCGGGTTTTCTGGCGTCTTCCCCATACAGCCGATACGTGCTCGCCGGCTCTTGGTCAATGGCGGTCAACTCGGGCACGCTCGACTGCATCCGATAGGCCATCTCGTATTGACCGATGCGGGTCTGCGTCTCGGGGTCGCCGAATTCCTCGGCAGCGATCCGGTTCATCTCGCCGATGCCGTCGAGCGTGATCCGTCGCGCCGCGCTGCTGACTCCGGCCGGATTGTTGAGGAACAGGATCGGGTCGCCCTGCGCGCGAAACGACACCCCGGCGTGGATGCCGGGCAGGAACCCGGACGACCACACGCGACCCGAGATCGCCTGTTCCTGTTCGCGATTGGATGGCGTCGCCACCATCACGACGAACGCCGGCAGATTCCGGTTCAGCGTGCCGAGTCCCCAGGACGCCCACGCGCCAAGACACGGGCGCCCGGTGACCTGATTGCCAGTCTGCATCTGGCTCATGGCCGGTTCGTGGTTGATCGCTTCGGTGTACAGCGAACGCATCCAGCAGATGCGATCGGCAACCTGGCCGAGGTGTGGCAGCAGGTCGTTGATCCACATGCCGCACTGCCCGCGCCTGGTGAACGTGAACTTCGACGGCGCGATGGGGAACCGCGTCTGCCCGGAAGTCATGGTGGTCAGCCGCTGACCGCCGCGAACCGATTCCGGCAGGTCCTTGTCGTACCATTCGTGCAGCCGGGGCTTGTGGTCGAACAGGTCGATCTGCGACGGCCCGCCGACCATGTGCAGGTAGATCACGTGCCTGGCCCTGGGCACGAAATGCGGTCCTGGCGCGCCGTCGTCGACGGTGGGCCCAGCGGCCAGCGGGCGGCCACCGGAAGTGCCGAGCAACGATGCCAGCGGCGAGCAGCCCAGCGCGCCGAGGCCGCGTCCGAGCAGCGCGCGGCGGGTCGACCGGTCGTGGTTGGTGGAGTTCATTTGTTCAGGACCTCGTCGAGATTCAGCAGTGCATTGCAGAGCAAGGTCATCGCGGCAAGGTCGGTCGCGGGCAGGTCGGGATCCGACCGGCGCTCGCCGACCTCGAGCACGGCCCTGGCGTCCTCGCCGTGCGCGCGGTAGTGAGCCAGCAGCCGGGCGTGACTCTCTTGCAGCAGCGCCAGTTCGGTCGCGCGGAATGGACGCAACAGGATCCGTCGCCCGGCCTCGGCAACCTGCGCGTCCGGCGGCTGCCGCAACACCTGCTCGGCCACGACGCGGGCGGCCTCGAGGAGCTGCGGATCGTTCAGCGTCACCAGCGCCTGCAGCGGTGTGTTGGTCCGCTCGCGGCGCAGGCACGAAGTCTCGCGATTGGGCGCATTGAGGATCTCCATCGCCGCCGGCGGCGCCATGCGCTTCCAGAACGAGTAGACGCTGCGTCGATACAACGCGGCGCCGCGGTCGGGTTGGTAGATCTTGGTGTTGCTCTCCCGCATGCCGACCGCCTCCCAGACCCCTTCGGGCTGATACGGCTTGACACTCGCGCCGCCGACGGTCTCGGTGAGCAGGCCGCTGACCCGCAGCGCGTAGTCGCGCAGCATCTCTGCATCCATGCGGAACCGCGGACCGCGCGCCAGCAGTCGGTTCGCCGGATCCCGTTCGATCTTCGCGGGCGTGGCTACGGCCGCCTGCCGGTAGGTCGCCGACGTCAGGATCAGCTGCAGCACCCGCTGATAGTCCCAGTCGGAACGAAACTCCGCCGCCAGCCAGTCGAGCAGGTCCGGGTGCGACGGGGCCTCGCCCATGATGCCGAAGTCCTCGCTGGTCCTGACGATGCCGCAGCCGAAGATCTCCTGCCACAGGCGATTGACGATCACGCGTGGCGTCAGGCCGTTGTCCTTTGCCACCAGCCATTGCGCCAGCCCCAGGCGGTTCTTGGGCGCATCCGGCGCCTGTGGATGCAAGGCGTGGAAGACCCCGGGTTCGACCTGCTCGCCGCGTTTGTCGTATTCCCCGCGCAGCAGGATGTACGCCATCGGCTTGTCGGCCTTCTCCTGCTGGATGTGGGTCACCGTGGCCCGAGCGTCGATTGCCTTCGATTCCGCCGCCAATGCCTCCAGTTCGGCATTTGCCGCAGCCAGCGGCTCGCCGGCATCACTGAGCAGGGCGAACGCCCGGTCGGCCGCTTGCGGATCGCGAGCCTTGGCTTCGACCGCGAGCAGCTCGCGCACCGTCCTGTCGGCGGCCTGACGCCGAACTTCCGCTTCCGGCAACACCCGGGCATGGAACCGGATCTGCTGCAGCGACGCGGCGCTGGCCGCGATGCCAGCTCCCTGCGGCATCTTGACGTATCCTGCCTTCCTCACCCCCGGAACAGGGTCGCCAAACGTCGCGTTGTCGAATTTGATGGTCCCCGTCTGGGCCAGGAGGTGCCGGAACTGGCCGTTGGCGCCGTAGGCGACATCGCAGGCGCCGTCCAGCACGAAGGTCCCGCCTTCGTCGGCGCACTTCGTGTATCCCAGCGGTCCACCCACGGCGTTCGCAGTCCGCAGGGCACCGCCGGCCGCCGCTTTGCCGAAATGGCCCAGTCGGAAGGGCGCCGCCGTGCGGGTCGTGCCCTTCAGCGTGTCGGTTTCGACCTTCACCGCCATGAGCCGGCCATCGACGTAGAACTTCAGCCCCGCGGCGCGTCGCGATCCGTCATAGGTGACGCTCACATGCTGCCAGGTGTCACGCTGCACCGGGCTGCCGGTGGTGTGGACTTTGAGGGCGTCGTCCGGCCAATGATGGATCAGGTGGATCGCCAGTTCGTTGCCCTGCACCCAGAGGTTCCAACCGCGATGACTGTCGTCGGCATCCATGCGCCCGAACAATGCGCCTTCGGGCGCGGCCTTGGCGATCTCGAGCCAGCAGCTGATCGACCAGGGTTGATCGCTCGCGAGATCGCCGACCGCCGCATAGGTGACGTCGACCTGGCCATCCACCCTCACCGCGTGGCCGAAGGGTCCGCTGTCATCCCAGGCAACGGGGCGCGCAGCAACCGCCGGGAGCACGGTGTTGCCAGCGATGCCGTCCAGCGCGTCGTCCCTGGCCGGTCCGGTCAGGGGCAGATGTTGCGCCGGCGCCCGGTCCTCGGCCAGCTTCTGCTCCCAACTGGCCACCGTCGCCGTCGCCAGCCAGGCGTCGAACCGGCTGCGGGCCTCGGCCAGCAGGCGGTCACGCGTCGCCTGCGCAGCCTGGACGCGGGTCGGCAGTTCGGCCGCCCGCTGACGATCGGCGGCACTCGGCAGCCGCAGGACCGGTGGCGAATCCTTGACGTTGCCGTCGGTGCCCGGCTGTGTGGTGTTCCGGAAGTACGCGCTCAGCGCGTAGAAGTCGCGCTGCGAGATCGGGTCGAATTTGTGGTCGTGGCACGCGGCGCAATTGGCGGTCAGGCCGAGCCAGACCCACGACGTGGTCTCGACCCGATCACGCGCGTAGCCGGCGAGATTCTCCTCCTCGATCGTGCCACCCTCATTGGTGGTCATGTTGCAGCGGTGGAAACCGGTGGCGATCTTCTGCGCCGTGGTCGGCTCGGGCAGCAGGTCGCCCGCGATCTGCTCGATGGTGAATTGATCGAACCGCTGATTGGTCTGGAACGCCTCGATCACCCAATCGCGATAGGGCCACATCTCGCGGTAATTGTCGAAATGGTTGCCGTGCGTGTCGGCATACCGGGCCGCGTCGAGCCAGTAGCGGGCGCGGTGCTCGCCATAGTGCGGGCTCGCGATCCACCGTTCGAGCAGGCGCTCATAGGCGTCAGGCCGCGGGTCGTCGACGAACGCGTCGACCTCCGCCGGATCAGGCGGCAAGCCGGTGAGGTCCAGGCACAACCGCCGCGCGAGCGTGCGGCGATCGGCTTCGGCTGCGGGCTGCAGCCCGGCCGCTTCGATGCCTGCAAGCACGAAGCGGTCGATGGGATTGCGGACCCAGCCGGCATTCCCGACCGTGGGCTCGGGCGGTCGTTCGACCGCGAGGAATGCCCAGTGCTTCTGCCACGGCGCGCCCTGTTCGATCCAGCGGCGCAGCAGCTCCTTCTGCGCCGGTTGGAGCTGCACGTGGGCGTCCGGCGGCGGCATCACGTCGTCCGGATCGGTCGCGCTGATGCGTTGGTGGAGCAGGCTGTCGAGCGGCTGGCCCGGAACCACCACCTTGCCGTTCGTGCGGTTGGAGAAGAGGTCGTGCTGGTGATCCAGACGCAGGTCCGCCTTGCGGCTGGCTGGATCGGGACCGTGGCACGGAAAGCACGCCTCGGCGAGGATCGGCCGGATGTCGCGGTTGAACCGCACTTCGTCCACCGGCAACGCGACCTGGGCGATGCCTTGTTCGAGGACGGCGCAGCCGACCATGACGAAGCTGAGGCGGGGCAGTCGTAGCGAACGCAACATCGGGATCACGAGTAGGGTCTCCGAGCCAGGCGGCACCGGTTCCATGCAGGTTCACCGGCCACCCGGTCCGTCAAGCACAGGCGTCGACGATCCCCCGCCCTCGCCGTCTGGTCAACCGCCCGCCCGCGCAGTTCGAACTGCAGCCGACGAAGCGAGGCGCGACTCCGCGCTATCGTCTCTGCCCATGTCGGCCTCCACGTTCGCCCTCGGTCTCGACTTCGGCACGGGCAGCGTCCGCGCGCTGATCGTCGACACCCACACCGGCGAAGAAGCCGCCGTCGGCACCGCCGATTACCCGACCGGTGACCACGGTGTGATCACCGATCCGGGCAACCTCGAACTCGCCCGCCAGCACCCCGACGACTGGACGCACGGCCTGGTGCAGGCCACCCAGGAAGCGCTGCGCCGCGCCCACGGCCATCGCGATTTCGCCAACGACCGCCTCATCGGCATCGGCGTCGACGCCACCGGTTCAACGCCGCTGCCGGTCGATCGCACCAACACGCCGCTGGCGAGCCGCGACGACTTCCGTCACGACCTCGCCGCGCAGGCCTGGCTGTGGAAGGACCACACCGCGCACGCCGAGGCCAGCGAGATCACCGCACAGGCGCAGCATCGCGGCCTGCCGTACCTGCACAAGTGCGGCGGCACCTACAGTTCGGAATGGCTGTGGTCCAAGGTGCTGCACTGTGAACGTCACCATCCGCACGTCGCGATGTCGGCGTTCGCGTGGCTCGAGGCCTGCGACTGGATCCCGAGCTGGTTGTGCGGTCAGCACGAGCCCGGCAAGGTCGTGCGCAGCATCTGCGCCGCCGCCCACAAGGCGATGTACCACCCGGCGTGGGGCGGTCTGCCCGACCCCGCGTTCTTGCGCGAACTGCACCCGGGGCTGGTGCGTGTGCGCGAACGCTTCCACGGTCCCGCGCTCGCGTCCAACCAGCGCGCCGGCACGTTGCGGCGAGACCTCGCCAGTGCGCTGGGTCTGCCCGAACTACCGATCGCCGTAGGCCTGCTCGACGCGCACGCCGGCGCGGTCGGCAGCGGCTGCGCACCCGGCACCCTCGTCAAGATCCTCGGCACCAGCACTTGTGACTGCATGGTTTTGCCAATGGACCGCGCGCTACCGGACATTCCCGGCGTCTGCGGCATCGCGCCGGAGTCGATCGTTCCCGGCATGTGGGGCATCGAGGCCGGCCAGAGCGCCGTCGGCGACATCTTCCAGTGGTTCGTGCACAAGATCGCGCCGCGCAGCGTTCCCGAAGGTGAGGCGGCCCACGCGGCACTCAGCGAAGCCGCGGCGCGACTGCTGCCCGGCGCCTCGGGCCTGCTGGCGCTCGACTGGCACAACGGCAACCGCTGCGTGCTGGTCGATCCGCGGCTGACGGGACTGGTGCTCGGGCTGACGCTGGCGACGACGCCGGCCGAGCTCTATCGCGCCTGGATCGAAGCCACCGCGTTCGGCGCGCGGACGATCCTCGACCGGCTGGCGGAATCGGACGTCGGCATCGACCGGATCGTCACCTGCGGCGGCGTCGCCGAGAAGAACCCGTTGCTGATGCAGATCTACGCCGATGTCTGCGAACGGCCGCTGCTGGCCGCGCGTTCGCCGCAGGCCTGTGCACTCGGCGCCGCGATCTTCGGCGCGGTGGTCGGTGGCGCGCATCCGGATGTGCTCACTGCGCAACGGGCGATGACCAGTGTCAAGCCGACGACATGGACGCCACAGCCGGCAGCGGTGGCAGTCTATCGGCGGCTGCACGCGGCGTATCGGCTGGTGCACGACGCGTTCGGCACGGCAGGCGCGCGCGATCTGTCGGGGGTGATGAAGGACCTGCTGGCACTGCGCGACGCCCAGCGGCAGGCATAGCCTCGACCGACCCAGCGCCGCAACGCCTCCCGACACGGAATTGCCGGTTTGGCTGTAACCGCTGGCACTTCCTGAGCACGGAGTGGATGCCATGACATCGACTCCGCACGATTCGTTCTTCACCTACACCTTCCGTCACCCAGCCCGCGCGAGGCAACTGCTGCGCGCTGCGCTGCCACCGGACCTGGTCGCGGCGATCGACTGGGACTCGCTCGAACTGCTGCCGGCGACTTTCGTCGATGAAGGGCTGCGCACACAGTTCGCGGATCTGCTGTTCGCTGCCCGCTGCGGCGGCGAACGGGTGCTAATCTACGTCCTGATCGAACACAAGAGCGGCGAGGAGCCGCGGGTGGTGTTCCAGATCCTGCGCTACGTGATCCGGATCTGGGAACAGCACGCCCGCGACTACCCGCGGGAGCCTCTGCCGCCGATCCTGCCGCTGGTCGTCCACCACGGTGACAAGCCATGGAGTTCGCCGACGTCGCTGCGCGACCTGCTGGGCACCGACGGTGTTCCGCCAATGGCCATGGACCTGCTGCTGTGCCTGCAGCCGGACTTCCGCATCGCGGTGCTCGACCTGGCCGGTGTCGCGGAGGACGACCTGCGCCGCATGGTCGACGACACTCTCGCCAAACTGGCGGTGTTGTGCCTGCAGTGGCTCCACGGCGCGGACGGTGCCGCGATCCTCGAACGCCTGCTGCGCTGGTGCGACCTGTTCGACGAACTCCGCGCCGACCACGACCGCGGCCAGGACGTCGGTGCGGTATGCTCCTACGTCACCATGGTCACCGAGATGGACCCGTTCGAGATCCTCGACATCTGGAAGTACCACCGCGGCCGGCCACTGATGGAGGTCATCCACCATTTCGGCAAGCCGATCCAGGAGTCCTACCGGCGCGGGTGGGACGAGGGCGAACGGCGCGGCCGGATCGCCGGGCGCGAGGTCGGGCTGCAGGACGGACTGGAGCAGGGGATCGAGCAGGGGATCCAGCAGGGGATCCTTGAAGGCAAACGGACGCTCCTGCACCAACTGCTGCGGGGACGCTTTGGCGAGCTGCCCGAAGATCTGGCGCAACGCCTGACCGAGGCCTCGACTCGAGACCTCGACCGCTGGCTCCAAGGCCTGCTGACCGCCCGTTCTGCCGGCGAACTGCTGACCTGATCGCCGCCGCCACAGCGAGCGTGCGGTGGCGGTCGACTTTCCGTAGCCTGCGCGGCCCAAGATGACCGCGCCCACGACCGGCCAGACGCTCGACGTCACCATCGACAAGCTCGTGTTCGGCGGCTACGGCCTCGCGCGTCACGACGGTCTCGTGCTGTTCGTGCCGTTCGGTGCACCCGGCGACCACCTGCGCGTCGAGATCACCCAGGTCGAGAAGAAGCACGTGCGCGCGCGCATCGTCGAGATCCTGGCGCCCTCGCCACACCGCCGGCAGCCGCGCTGCCGCCATTTCGGCGACTGCGGCGGCTGCCAGTTCCAGCACGTCGATTACCGGGAACAACTGCGCGCCAAGAGCGAGTTCGTCCGCGAGGCGCTGATCCGCACCGGTGGGTTCGACTGGCCAGAGCCGGTCGTCGTCCAGGCCGGCGACGAATGGGGCTACCGTTCGCGCACGCAGCTAAAGGTCTACGCGACGAGCAAGCGGCGCGCCGATGGCAGCATCGGCCGCGTGTCTGGGCGCGCGGCGGTGTTGCCCGAGACCGACCTGGCAGTCGGCGCCCCGCGTCTGGGGTTCCACCGCGCCTTCACGCACGACATCGTCGACATCGCCGAGTGCCCGGTGCTGGCGCCGGCACTCGAACAAGGCCTGCAGCAGGTCCGCGCCGCCATTGCGCCGCTGACCCGCGACCAGATGCCGTATCAGATCGATGGCGCCTGCGGCACCGACGGCGCCACGTTCGCGCCCGACATTCCCGGTCTGCGCAAGGACCTGGTCGAACACCGAGTCGGCGGCTTCCGCTACCTGATCGAGCCCGAGAGCTTCTTCCAAGGCAACCGCCACCTGGTCGACCGGCTCGTGCAAGGCGCCATCGGCGACGAACGCGGCGAACTGGCGTACGACCTGTACGCCGGCGTCGGCCTGTTCACCCTGCCGCTGTCGCGCCGCTTCACCCGCGTGGTCGCCGTCGAGGACGAACGCCGCGCGGCCACGCTCGGCCGCGTCAACGTCAAGAACAACGGCTGCGACAACGTCAGCTATCTGCGCTCGACGACCGAACAGTTCCTCGCCGGCAACCAGCCGCGACCCGATCTGGTGCTGATGGACCCGCCGCGGCTTGGCGCCAAACCGGCGATCCCGCTGCTGCTGCGGATGGCGCCGCGACGCCTGGTCTATGTGTCGTGCGACCCGAACACGCTGGCCCGTGACCTGCGGCAGTTGTGTGATGGCGGCTACGAGGTCGAGCAGGTCGAGGCATACGACATGTTCCCGCAGACCTTCCACGTCGAGTCGATCGCGCGCTTGCGCCACCAGAGCCCGGCATGATCACCACCCGCTGCATCGACACCGACACGGCCAGGATCGCCGTCCACCTGCGCGGTCATGGTCCGGTCGCGTTGCTGGTCCACGGCTACCCGCTCGACCACCGGATGTGGCTCGAGACGCTGCGCAGCGAGCTGGCGGCGCGCCGCACGCTGGTCGCCGTCGACCTTCGTGGTCATGGCCAGTCGCCCTGGATGGGCAATCGCGAACACGGCATGGAACTGCTGGCCCAAGACCTCGCCGACGTGCTGGCGGTCCTGACCGATCAGCCGGCCGATGTCGTGGCGCTGTCGATGGGCGGCTATGTGGCGCTGGCGTTGCAGGCGATGCAGCCCCGGCTGTTCCGTTCGCTGTGCCTGGTCGACACGCGGGCGACCGCCGACTCCGATGCGGTGCGCGCGGCCCGCAAGACTTCGTTGACGACGGTCGTAGAACAGGGGCGCCGCGCGATCGCCGACTCGATGCTCGGCAAGCTGCTGGCGCCGCAGGCCGACCTGCTGGCGCGCGGCCGTGTGCAGTCGATGATCGAGAGCACGCCGGTCGAGACCATCCTCGCCGACTTGCATGGATTGATGGCGCGACCCGATCGCACGTCATCGTTGTCACGGATCGCGGTGCCGACGCTGGTCGTCGTCGGCGAACACGACGCGATCACGCCGCCGGCCGAAGCCCGGGCGATGGCGGCGGCGATTCCGGGGGCCCGTTGTGAAGTAGTGCCCGGTGCCGGACACATGGTGCCGATCGAGGCGCCTGCAGCGTTCCTACAGCTGCTCGATTCGTTCTGGCGGGACTGATTCGGCGAATCAGCGTGGCGAAGCAAGCATCAGAGGTTCACGACGCGACCGATGAGGTGCACCTCGCAGTCGCCGATCTGGTGCTCGAGCATGACCCGAAGCGGCGATCCGACCGGAAGGACGATCGGACTGGTCAAGCCGACGTGGTTCACGGGTCCCTGGTCGTAGTTGTTGCCGCCCCCGACCGCGAAACGCTTGCCAGTGCCATCGAGGATCCATGCCGTCCGTGGTCCGGAGTACCTTTCGACGAGCTCGATGTCGGTGATCATCACGCGCAACCACGGGTGCTCGGTGTCCATCACGTTGTTGCCATCGATGTCCACGAGCACATCGACCGTCGTGGCGGTGCCACCAGTATGGGGAAACTCGTGATGCCACGACCACACGTTCGCCGGGTCCACGGTGGTCCGGACGGCGCTGCCGTAGGGGACATCCATCTGGAACGGTGAGCTGTGGACGGTGCGGCCCACGAAAACGAGTGTCGCCGAGGCGGCAACCGCGGACGAACCGAGAACCAGCAGTACGGACTTGATCATGGTATGTCCCACGTGCAATCGACGGCTGGAGCATACCAAGTTCGCGCCCTTTCGGGCCGCCGAGCCGATCGTCGCGGCCGACCGGAACTCGACAGGCCTCGCGACGGGGCCTGCCTGAAGCAGCCAATCAGCCAGCGACCCTGGCCACCAATCGCTGGTCCCCGAACGTCACCACCAGCGCCAGCTTGCCGCCGTCGAGCGCGAACTCGGCGCGCAGCTCGGCGGTCGGTTCCTTGGCCTTGCCGATCGCAAACGGCACCGACAGCGCTGGCGTGACCCGGTCGGCGGCGAACGCATCGAGGCAGTTGCGGAACTGTTCGTCGGCGGCGCAGCACGCGAGATTCCAACCGTTCTTGGTGCGCTCGACCACCAGGTGCCAATGGCCCGGCGCGAGCTTCTTGCCGCCGATCGTCAACGGCAGATCGGTCTGCAACGTCGTCCACCAGTCGTTGCCAAAGCGCCAGTGCGTGCCCGCCTTCATGCCGGCCATCGCCTGCGCCAGCTTGTCGTTCCACTGTGGCCTGCCGTGATCGAGGGTCGCCGTCCCACCGGTGAACACAGCGCGCGAACAGCCGCGTTCCATGGGCTGCGCCAGCGGGAACCCGCCGTTCGCCGACTTGGCGACGCCGCCGACACTCCACGCCAGACCAGCGGCGCGCAAGGTCCAGGTGAACGCGCCGTCGTCGCCGGTCGTCACTTCGCAGTGCAGCGGACTCGGATCCCCCGCCGTCTTGCTGCGCAACGGGATCGTCGCGATCGCGCCCTTCGGCGGTGGACTGGTCACCGGCGTTTTCGCCTTGCGCAGGACCTCGGCGTCGAACAACACCAGTGCGTGCTCCTCGCCACGGCGCTGCAACGCGAACGGATGGCAGCCGCGCGGCACCTCGACACCGCCGATCTGCACCTCGGTGAACGTCTCCAGCACCGGCCATACGGCATTGCCCATCGGCACCGGCGCGCCGTCCGGCGCCGTTGCGAACGCCGCCAGCCGCGGATGCTCCGCCGGCAACCGTTCCCAGCCGATGCAGACCTCGGCCACCACGGTCGGCGTTGCGGCCTGACCGAACCAGACTGCCCGGGCGCGCTGCCAGGCCGGCGCGTCGATGGTTGGCGGTTTCTGCGCTGGCAACGCAGTCAGGGACACGGCGAGGACGGCGAGGCGGATTCGCGACATGCGACAGCTAGCACCGCGCGACCGGTGGCCCACGGCGTCAGGCAACGTTCCGGAGCCGGTGCCGGTCAGCGGTCGAGCAGGTCCAGGATCGCGTGGGCGAACGTCAACGGGTGCGGCGGACATCCCGGCACATACAGCACCGGCGCCACGTCCGCGAGGAACGTCCGTTGGACGCCCCTCGCCTCGGCGTAGAGCCCGCCGGAGATCGCGCAGGCGCCCACCGCAACCAGGAACCGTGGCTCCGGCATCGCCTCCCAGCAGCTCCGCACCGCATCCGCCATCGTCGCGGTGATCGGGCCGGTCAGCACCAGCGCATCGGCGTGCCGAGGTGACGCCACCCATTCGATGCCAAACCGCTGCAGGTCGAAGTTGACGTTTGCAGTCGCGTTCAGTTCGAGTTCGCAGGCGTTGCAGCCACCCGCCGACACCTGCCGGAGCCGCAGCGACCGGCCGAACAAGCGGGCGAACAGGGCATGCGCGCGAACGCGCGTGCGATCGGCCGCGTCTCCCGGACGAACCTGCAGTTCGTCCGGCGCGGTCGCCGCCAACCGCGGATCGGTCGTGAACCGGATCCGCTGCTCGGGGCACGCGGCCACGCACTCGGTGCAGAACACACAGCGACCGAGATCGAGCTGCAGTGGCTGCGGCGAGATCGCCTGCGTCGGACACACGTCGGCACACGCCTGGCAGCCGGCACCGCAGGTTCCTTCGGCGATCTGCGGCAGCCCCACGAACCCGGCCGGCCGCGCCGCGCGGACATCGCGGATGTACTGCCAGCCCTGATCGCGACGGACCCGGAGCGAACGCCATGGGTTCATAGGTCGTGCCCGCAGTAGGACAGGTCGAAACTCTTGTTGCAGATCGGAAAGTCGGAGATCTCGTTGCCGCGCATCGCGACGGCCAGCCCCAGCCAGTTGCGCAGCGATGGATCCTGCACCTTGGCGTGCGTCAGCCGACCCCGTTCGTCGGTCTCCAGGCAATGCACGACTTCGCCGCGCCAGCCTTCGACGATGGCCACCACGAACTGGCCGGGCGCGAGCGATGGCAACGGCGGCGGCGGCGCCGGCCACTCCGGATGCCGTTCGAGCACCTGCGACAACCACGCCAGCGATGCGCGGATCTCGTCGGCACGGATCCGGGCTCGGGCCAGGCAATCGCCGTCGGCGTGCACCACGCTGGCAATCGGAACCTCGTGCCAGATGCCGCCGGCCGCCGTTCGCGCATCGAGGGCCAGCCCGGAGGCGCGGGCCGCCATGCCGACGACGCCGATCTCGGCCGCAACGTCCGGACGCAACGTGCCGATGCCGCGCAGACGATGGGTCGCGGAACGGGCGCCGAAGAACAGATCGTCGACGTGCGCGCAGTCGTGCTGCAGCAACCGCAGATTGGCCGCCACCTCAGCGCGCAGTTCGGCGGTCAGCGCCATCCGGACCCCGCCGGGCCGCACCGCACCGCGGCCGAAACGACTGCCGCAAAGCCGCATGCTGGTGTTGATCGCCGTCGTCCGCAACCGCCCCCATGAGCTGGCACCCTGCAGGAACGCGATGTCGGTGGCCAGTCCGGACAGGCCGGCCAGGTGCATCGCGATGCGCTCGAGTTCGAGCGCGACGCCGCGGGCCGCGACGGCAGCCGCCGGAACCGCGACGTCAGCCAGCGCCTCGAGCGCCGCGCCGAAGGCCCACGCATGGGCCACGCTGGTGTCGCCGGCGATGGTCTCGACCAGCGGCGTGTGGCGGCGCGGGTCGCCGGCCAACAACCGGGCCTCGACACCGCGGTGCTGATAGCCGAGCTGGATCTCGAGATGGTGGACCTGCTCGCCCAGGCAGGAGAACCGGAACGAACCCGGTTCGATGACACCGGCGTGGATCGGACCGACCGCCACTTCGTGCACTTCCTTGCCCTGCAACTGCCAGAACGGATGGTCCGCCATCGCCGCCTGATCCCGGTCCTGATACCGCAGCGGCTTCGGCCAGGGGTGATCCGTCAGTGGCAATCCCGTTTGTTCGACGAGTTCGCGTTCGAAGCAGTGCGCTGCCGCGTGCTCCGCGGTCAGCGCCCGGTAGCCGGTATCGGCCAACGCCAACGCGCGCGCGACGTGCAACGCGCCGTCCGGATGCTGCAACACCGCAGTCAGCAGCACCTGGTCGCCAAGACGCCGGCCGAACAGTGTCACCAGCCGGGCGCCGCCGCGCAGGCGGGCCAACACGTCGGCGCGCCACGACTCGGCGGTCGCCGGCGGCAGCGCCGACCCCGGCCATCGCACCACCACGGTCATCGCATCCCTCCGGCCGCCTGCCGCAGCAACGCATCGATCGTGGCCGGCATCCAGACGCCAAGCGCCACCAGCACGCCAACGAACACCAGCTTCGGCAGCGCGCCCCAGATCGGCTGGCCAGGCCGGCGCTCCGCTGGGCCGGCGTTGCCCCAGATCATCGGGAACACCGTGCGTCCGGTCGCCACGAACGCAACCGCCAGCAGCGCGCAGAAGCCGCCGAACACCGCCATCCGCTGGGTCTCGACCAGCGCCGACAGGATCAGCAGTTCGCCGAAGAAGCTGCCGAACGGCGGGAAGCCGAGCAGCGCGAACGTGCCGAGCATCAGCAGCAACCCGCTGTACGGGAGCGCCTGGATCAGGCCGCGGATCGCACCGGTGTCCTTGGTCTGGCAATGGCGATGGATCTGACCGGCGGTCAGGAACAGGATCGCCTTGATGAACGCGTTGCTTGCCGCATACAGCAGCACGCCGTACGCGGCCGGGCCGCCGACGCCGACGCCGATCGCCAGCACGCCGCCATGCTGCACGCTGGCGTAGGCGAGCAGGCGCTTCAGGTTGCGCGTCGCCACCAGGCTGGCAGTTGCCACGACCATCGACAGCAGGCCAACCGTGACCAGCACGACGGTGATCAGTTCGCCGTGCGCCGGCCGGCCGACCTCGACGACCCGCAGCAGCAATACGAACGCGGCATTGAACTGCACGGCCCCCAGCATGGCGGCGACGCTGGTCGGCGCTTCGTCGTAGGTCGTCGGCAGCCACGTGTACATCGGCGCCAGCCCGAGCTTGGTGCACAGCCCGAGCAGGATCATGCCGATCCCGACCGCGGACCACGCCGTCGCCCCCGCGGCGAGGCCATGGCGCAGCGGCTGCAGCAGCAGTTCGGGGTCGTGTCCGCCGGCGACCAGACCGCGGTCCAGGCACACGAATCCAGCGGCGACCAGGCCGAGTCCGGCCAGCGAGAACAGCAGATACTGCCAGGAGGCGCGCTGCGCGACCGCCGTGCCGGTCCGCGCGACCAGCGGCGCGGCGACCAGCGTGCTCAGTTCGAGCGCCAGCCAGGCGACCTCCAGATGCGCCGCCAGCACGACCGCATTGCAGGCGGCAAGGAACGGCAACGACAGCGCGACGTGGCGCGCCATCCCCGGTCGCAGTTCGGGATCGCTGGCGACGCGGTGCCAACTGTGCAGCGCGATGCCGGCGAAGATCGGATCGATCACGGCCAGGAACAACCGCGCCGTCGCATCGGCGCAGAGCCAGCCGTGCCAGGCGAGCAGGTCATCGCCGCGAACCGCCGACCACACGGCGAGACCGGCGACGGCGAGTCCCACGGTCGCCAGGATCCGTTCGGCCCGCGCGCGCGCCTTCGGCAGCAGCAGCAGCAAGGCGCCGAGGACCGGTAGCCAGACGAGGGCGAGCGGGATCAAACCGGGGACTCCCGGCCGGCGGACGTCGCCGCCGGCACTTCGCGCACCACGATCAGTGCATGCCGGAGCGCCACCAGCGTGCCACCGACCAGCACCAGGTGCGCGAGCGCGAGCACCCAGTCGGCATGCCCGCTGCCCAGTTGCAGCAGCGCGACCGCGTTGCCGATCCGCACGACGCCGACGACCTGGGCGAACACGCCGCCCTGCGTCGCCAGCACCAGGAACCCGAGCAGCAAGCCGCTGATCGCGACCGCAACCTGCAGGTGCAACAACGCCGGTGTCGGAGCCAGCACCTCGGCGGCGCGGAAGGCGGCGAGCAGCAGCATCACCGCGCCGGCCCAGGTCAGCAGGTTGGGCGGCAACCCATCGCGCCCGGACATCGCCGCGCGCGCTCGCAGTACCCGCCACAGCACGACCGGCAACACCACGCCGCGCACCAGCAGCAGATCGACGATCGTCAGCCACGACACGTCGCCGGCGCCGTGCGGCCATCGGCACGCCAACCAGCCCATCAGCAGGCCCTGCGCCGCGAGGCCCAGCAGACTGACCTGCCACTTGCCGACGAACAACGGCAGCAGCAGCACCAGCAACAACGCCACCAGCAACGCCGTCATCGGCCGCCCTCGCCGCGCCATGCGGTGGCCAGCAGCCCCACCGTGCCGAGCAGCAGCGCGGCGCCGATGTACCACGGCACCATGCGCAGCTGCAGCCGCGCGACCAGCGACTCGATCGTTCCGATCAGCACCGCCACGCCGATCAACATGCCGGCCGCGACCAGCTGCGGCCACGGCGCCGGCGCGGCCGGACACGGATGCAGCAACGCGACCAGCAGGCTGGCGCCGATGAACAGCTTCAGCGCCGACCCGATCTGGATCGCCGCCAGATCGGGACCGCTGTGGTCGAGCACCTGGACCTCGTGGATCATCGTCAGTTCGAGATGGGTCGCCGGATCGTCGACCGGCACGCGCGCCGACTCGACCTGCACCGCCACCAGCAGCGCCAGCGCCACGGCCGCGACCACGGTCGCCGCCGGCAGACCGGTGATCGGGGCCGGCAACAGCTCCGCCAGCGAGGTGGCGTCGGTCAGGCAGAACAGCGCGCCGAACGCGGCGAACCAGACCGGCTCCAGCAGCGACGCGAACAGCCCTTCGCGGGCGGCGCCCATGCCCTCGAACGAACTGCCGGTGTCGAGCGCGGCCAGCATGATCGCCACGCGACCGAGCCCGAACGCGTACAGGAACCAGACGAAGTCGAATGGGAACGACAGCACCGGCGGCAGACCGAGCACCGGCGTCAACAACGCCGAACCGACGGCGGACGCGAGGAACACCCACGGCGCGATCCGGAACAGCGGCGTTGTCGTCGTGCTGTAGACCGACTGCTTCCGCAGCAAGCGCTGTACGTCGAACGCCGATTGCCACAACCCGGGGCCGCGCCGCCCCGCCCACCACGACCGCGTGCGCTGGACGATGCCGATCAACAGGAACGGCAGCAGCAGCAACGCCAGCAGGGTGCCGACCAGGCTCATCGTCCGAGGCCTCCGAGCAGCCAGGCGCCGAGCAACAGCAGCACCAGCAGTCCGGCCAGGAACGCCAGCCGCGGCCGTTCGGGCACCCGTTCGGCCACGTCTGTCACCATGGCGTCGCCGCGGCCGAGCACCTCGAAGATCCGCTGTTCGACGGCATCGACCGGCTGCGTCTGCAGGCGGCCCGATGCCGACGGAAACACCGCCGTCGGCAGCTGCTCACGGCGGCGCGTGGTCAGGAACGCGGCGAACAACCGACCGAAGTGTTCGGCGAACGACGCGCCGGTGTACTGCATGCGGACCGACACGGCGTTGTAGCCGCAACCCCAGGTCGGCGAGCGCCGGCGGGCACGGCCGCGCCACCAGGCCAGCACGCCGAACAGCAGCAGCACGACGGCAAGACCGCGACCAAGCCATGTGGCCGGCGTCAGCGCCGTCGCCACCGTGTCGACCCGCGCACCGGGGAACGACTGCAGCGCCCCGCCGATCAGCCACAGTCCGGCCGACGGCACGAGGCCGAGCCCGACCGCGGCCACCGCATGCAGCGCCATCGGCCACGCCATGGACGCCGGCGCATCGCCGGGCGGCGCCGGCAGCCGTTGCCGCGCAACGCCCAGGAAGGTCAGCCCGAAGGCCCGCGTCATCGCCAACGCCCCGACCCCGCCGACGAACGCCAGCACGCAGGCCATCGCGACCAGTGCGATGCGCGGCTCGCCGCCGGCGACGCCGCCGGTGAACAGTCCCTGGAACAGCAGGAACTCGCCGACGAAGCCGTTCAGCGGCGGCAACCCGGCGATCGCCACAGCGCCGACCAGGAACCAGGTGGCGGTGTACGGCAGCACGCGCGCCAACCCGCCCAACCTCTCGATGTCGACGGTGTGCACGGCCCGATGGATCGCACCGGCAGCGTAGAACAGCAGACACTTGAACACCGCGTGGTGGAACAGATGCAGCAGGCCGGCGCCAAACCCGAGCGTCATCATCGCCGGCTGCTGCCAGGTCCAGCCGAGGCAGCCGACGCCGAACCCCATCGCGGCGATGCCGACGTTCTCGGTCGAGGAGTAGCCGAGCAGACGCTTCAGATCGCGTTGCGCGACCGTGTAGAGCACGCCGGCGAACGCCGACAGCGCGCCGAACAACAGCACGGTCCAGCCCATCCATTCCTCGGGCGGCCCCAGCAGCAGCGCAAAGCGCAGGAACCCGAACAGCCCGGCCTTGTGGATGACGCCCGACATCAGCGCCGACACGTGCGCCGGGGCTGCGGCATGCGCCCGCGGCAGCCAGGTGTGGAACGGGAAGAACGCCGCCTTGAGTGCGAAGGCGACGCCGAGCAACAGGAAGATCGTCGACCGCTGCGGATCCGGTTGCTGCAGGAACGTTCCGAATGCGGCGAAGTCCATCGCGCCGGTGCGGCCGTGCAACAGCATGAACGCCGCGACCAGCACGAACAGCCCGACCTGCGTCGACACCAGATAGTTGAAGCCGGCGAACCGCACTTTCTGGTTGCCGTAGTCCCAGATCACCAGGAGCCAGGCCGCCACCGCCGCGATCTCCCAACCGAGCAGGAACGCCAGCGCGTTCTGCACCGAGTAGACGATCACGAACGACAGCGCCGTCAGGTTCAGCAACGCGTAGTGCGGGCCGCCGTTGCGGCCGGCGCGCAGCCCAGCGCCGAGATAGCCTTGGGCGTAGAGCGTGCCGAGCCACGTCATCGGCAGCGACCAGGCCAGGAAGAACGCGCCGAGCCCATCGATGCGCAGAGGCACATCGCCGATCGGCGCGGCCCATGGCAGCGTCGCGGTCCACGGTGCGCCACCGGCGAGCACCGGCGCGATCGTGACCCACACGGCAACCGCGGCGATCCCCTGGGTCGTCAGCGCGATCCAGCCGCGGGTGCGGTTGCCGGGCAGCAGCAGCGCCGCCACCGCGCCGATCGCGAGCACCAGGGCTGCAAACAAGAACTCGTGCATGTGCCGGTCCTCCCGATCCGGAAGGAGCAGCACGGCAACCCTACCGGCGGCACCGGTGGGGCGCAACGTTCAGGCCAGCGGCGCCGCGGCGCCGAGGCTGGGTCAGGGCGGCGGCCCTCAGCGCACGCGCCGATGCCGCACGATCTCGCCCTCGACCTGGAAGATCACGTCCTCGGCGATGTTGGTGCACTGATCGGCGATGCGCTCGAGGTTGCGCGATGCCGACAGGATGCTGATCGGCACTTCGACATCGACCGGCCGCTGCCGCAGCAATGCGTGCATCTCGGTGAACATCTGCCGGTGGATCTGGTCGACCAGGTCGTCCGCCGCCAGCACCGTCTTGGCGATCCGGACGTCCGACTTGATCAACGCATCCAGCGTGTCGCGCACCATCCGCCGCACGGTCTCGACCATGGTCCCGAACTCCGGCGGCAGCCGCACGGCGTCGTGGCGCAACAGTTCGTCCGCACGCGCGGCGATGTTGCAGGCGAGGTCGCCCATCCGCTCGAGGTCGTTGTTGACCTTGAGCACGGCGACGATGTAGCGCAGATCGATCGCGACTGGCTGGTGCAGCGCCAGGATCTTCAAGCACTCCTCCTCGATCTGCACTTCCCGCGCATCGATCGCGTCGTCACCGTGCATCACCGCCGAGGAGAGTTCGGGGCGGCGATCGAGCAGCGCGGTGGTCGCCTTCAGGATGGCGCCTTCGACCATCGAGCCGAGCAGCAGCAGTTGCTGCTTCAGATGTTCGAGATCCCGGAGGAGGTGCTTGGTCATGTCGTCGAGGTGGCCGCGGACCGCGGCAGTGCACAGACAAGCCGCCGACATGAAGAAGCAGTGAAGACGCCGACAAGCTCGTCGTGGTCGCCGGTGAATCCTCACGGCATCTTCATGAACGGCAACGAGGTCCCTTCATGCGTCGGAGCCATCCTTCTCCAGCGTGATGGCCAGCGGACCGCTTCCGGTCCGCGGCCGGCGCCAAACGAACGAACGAACGAAAGGACCCAGCATGAACCTGCAGACGATCCGAGAGTTGCCCTTGTCGATGCTGGCGCTGGCGAGCGGCCTCGCCGGCACCGCGCTCGCCCAGGCCCCCACCGTCCGAATCGACGGCTCGAGCACCGTGTTCCCGGTCGCCGAGGCTGTCGCCGAGGAGTTCCAGAAGGCGACGAAGGGCGCGGTCAAGGTGACGGTCGGCATCGCCGGTACCGGCGGCGGTTTCAAGAAGTTCGCGCGCGGCGAGACCGACATCTCCAACGCGTCGCGGCCGATCCTGGCAGCCGAGATGAAGGCCTGCAAGGAAGCCGGTGTCGAGTACATCGAACTGCCGATCTGCTTCGACGCGTTGACCGTCGCGGTCAACCCGAAGAACGACTGGGTCAGCTCGATCACGATCGACGAACTGAAGAAGATCTGGGAGCCCGCGGCCCAGGGCAAGGTCACGCACTGGAACCAGGTCCGGCCGGAGTGGCCGAACGAGAAGATCGTGCTGTTCGGCGCCGGCGCCGACTCCGGCACGTTCGACTACTTCACCGAAGCCGTCTGTGGCAAGGCCAAGGCCAGCCGCGGCGATTTCACCGCCAGCGAAGACGACAACGTGCTGGTCCAGGGCATCGAGGGCAACAAGCACGCCCTCGGCTACATCCCGTTCGCCTACTACGAGCCGCACAAGGATCGGATGAAGGCGCTGGCGATCGAGTGGAACAAGAACTCGGTCAAGACGCCCGTGTTGCCGAGCATGGAGGCGGTGCAGAAGGGCACCTACAACCCGCTGGCGCGCCCGCTGTTCATGTATGTCAGCAAGAAGGCGGCGAGCAAGCCGGAAGTGAAGCAGTACGTCGAGTTCTTCCTGAAGGAAGGTGCCGCGCTGGCGCAGGAAGTGAAGTACCTGCCGCTGCCGGCCCCGGCCTACGTGGCCGCCGGCAAGCGCTTCGCCGAACTGCAGGTCGGCACCGCGTTCGGTGGCGTGCCGGAAGTCGGGGTGTCGATCGAGGAACTGATGCGGCGCACGCCGGTCACCGAGGCCAAGGCGGAGACGCCGCCGGCTGCACCGAAGAAGTGATGGCGGCGGCGCCCGTCGCGCCGTCGCGCGTCCGTTGTCCGACCGTGGCGACCACCGCATGACCTCCACGCCGCTGCCCCAGACCGAAGTCCTCGGCGCCATCCGGCGGCGCCAGCGCCGCAGCCTGCTGGATCGCGGCGCTGCGATGCTGCTGGGCGCGGCAGCGGCATCCTCGATCATCATCACGGTCGGGATCGTCATGGTGCTGGCGATCGAATCGTCGACGTTCTTCGGCGAAGTCGGCATCCTGACGTTCCTGACCGACACGGTGTGGACGCCGCTGTTCGCCGACGCCCGCTTCGGCATCCTGCCGCTCGTCACCGGCACGTTGGTGACCACCGCCGTCGCGCTCGCGGTCGCCATGCCGATCGGCACGATCGTCGCGATCTGGCTCAGCGAGTATGCGCCGCACGGCGTGCGCGAGGTGCTGAAGCCGGCGCTCGAACTGCTGTCGGCGGTGCCGACCGTGGTCTATGGCTACTTCGCGCTGCTGTTCGTCACGCCGTTGCTGCAGAAGCTGATGCCCGAGCTGCCGACGTTCAACATGCTGGGCGCCGGCATCGTGATGGGGATCATGATCATCCCCTACGTCAGTTCGTTGAGCGAGGACGCGATGCGGGGCGTGCCGCGGATCCTGCGCGAAGGTGCCTACGCCATGGGTGCCAACAAGCTGCTGACGGCGCTGAAGGTCGTCTATCCGGCGGCCCTGTCGGGCATCGGTTCGGCCTACGTGCTGGCGATCTCGCGCGCGGTCGGCGAGACCATGATCGTCGCGATCGCCGCCGGCATGCAGCCGAACCTGACCTTGGACCCCACCCAGCCGGCCGCGACGATCACCGCGTTCATCGTGCAGGTCAGCCTCGGTGACCTGCCGCACGGCAGCGTCGGCTACCAGTCGATCTTCGCCGCCGGCGTGGTGCTGTTCGTGCTGACGCTGGGCTTCAACATCGCCGGCTACCGCCTGCGCAAGCGCTTCCGGGAGGCCTACTGATGCGTTCGATCCAGGAGATCGTCGCCCGCCGTCGGCGACAGGACCGCTGGTTCGCCGTGCTGGGCGTGTTCTGCACGTCCATCGGCATCATCACGCTGATCGCACTGCTCGCCAACCTGCTGATCGACGGCCTCGGCCACCTGGACTGGCAGTTCCTGACCTCGTTTGCGTCGCGCCGGGCGTCGTCCGCGGGCGTGCTGGCCGCGGTCGTCGGTTCGCTGCTGGTGATGCTGGTCACCGCCTGCGTGGCGGCGCCGCTCGGCATCGCCGCCGGCGTGTGGCTCGAGGAGTACGCACCCAAGAACCGCGTGGCAACGATCCTCGAAGTCAACATCGCCAACCTCGCGGGCGTGCCGTCGGTGATCTACGGCCTGATGGCGCTGTCGGTCTTCGTCTACGCCTTCGGTTTCGGCCACAGCATCCTGACCGCGGCGCTGACGCTCGCCGTGCTGATCCTGCCGATCGTCATCGTGGCCACCCGCGAAGCGCTGCGCACGATCCCGCGCACGATCCGCGAAGCCTCGTATGCGCTCGGGGCCACCAAGTGGGAAACCGTCTGGCACCATCTGCTGCCGTATTCGTTGGGCGGCATCGCCACCGGCGTGATCATCGGCCTGTCGCGCGCGATCGGCGAGACCGCGCCACTGGTGACGATCGGCGCCCTCGCGTTCATCGCGTTCCTGCCCGATCCACCGGTGACCGGCGAGTTCCCGTTCGTGTCGTTCTCATGGCTGGGGTCGGATTTCACCGTGCTGCCGATCCAGATGTTCAACTGGGTGTCGCGACCGGACCCCGCCTTCCACCACAACGCCGCGGCGACCGGCGTGCTGTTGATCGCGATCACGCTGGGCATGAACGCGATCGCGATCTTCGTGCGCTACCGCATGCGCAAGGCCATCCAATGGTGACCCACTGCACCCTCGCCGACGCGCAAGACAGCGCGCCGTCCCGCCCGATCACGAACCTGCTGCGCC
Organism: Planctomycetota bacterium; assembly: GCA_016713175.1. GTDB lineage: Bacteria > Planctomycetota > UBA1135 > UBA1135 > UBA2386 > JADJPQ01. The sequence goes on along the minus strand of JADJPQ010000008.1, from coordinate 151,910 downwards.
GTGCCACGCCAACCATGACCCCGCATGAAGTCGGAGCCGATCCCGTGACCGACCAGATCCCGGCGATCGCCGACATCAAGGTCCAGTTGCGCAACTTCGGTTTCGCATACGGCTCGAACCAGGTGCTGAAGGACCTGAATGTCGCGTTCGAGAACAAGAAGGTCACGGCGCTGATCGGGCCGTCCGGCTGCGGCAAGACGACGCTGCTGCGATCGTTCAACCGGATGCACGACCTCTACCCGGGCAACCGCTACACCGGCGAGATCCTGCTGCTGCCCGACCGCATCAACCTGGTGGCGCCGGACGTGAGCCCGACCGAGATGCGGATGCGGCTGTCGATGGTGTTCCAGAAGCCGAACCCGTTCCCGAAGTCGATCTTCGAGAACGTGGCGTTCGGCCTGCGCATGCGTGGCGTGCGCGACAAGGCCCGGATCCGCGAGAAGGTCGAACAGTCGTTGCGCGACGCGGCGCTGTGGGACGAGACCAAGGACCGGCTGCACAAGCCGGCGTACGACCTCTCCGGCGGTCAGCAGCAACGGCTGTGCATCGCGCGCGCGCTGGCGGTGGACCCGGAGATCGTGCTGTTCGACGAACCGACGTCGGCGCTCGATCCGACGGCAACGTTGCGGATCGAAGAACTGATCGACTCGCTGCGCAATCGGGTCACGATCATCATCGTCACGCACAACATGCAGCAGGCGCAGCGCATCGCCGACTGGACCGGGTTCCTGTATCTCGGGTCGATGGTCGAGTTCGACCGGACCGAGAAGGTGTTCACCAATCCGGGGAACAAGCTGACCGAGCAGTACATCACGGGCCGGTTCGGCTAGACTGCAGTCCTCGGCGCCGGTTTCGACCCGACGGCCGATGCAATGCCGGGCCGATGTTCACGAACCCGGTCGACGCCTGGACACGCGGCCAGGAACGCCAGTGCATTCGGCGGCAACGGCGGCGGCACCTGATGTCCGGGATGGTCATCGCGAAGCGGCCATCGGCGCCGGCGACGCCATCGCCCAGGATGATCGGGCTGCCGGAGGCCTCTCAGCCGCGGCCACGTGACGCCGCGCGCTCGACCTTCTCGAGATAGTCCTGGATGCTGTCGCGCGGCTTCAGTGTCTGCGCCCGGCGCAGCAGCGGCAACGCGTCGACATACTTGCCCTTGCCCACCAGCAACTGCGCATGGCGCACCTTGGCATCGGCTTCGAACGCCGGCAGACCCGCGGCGCGCTCGTACCACAGCACAGCCTGCTCGTCGTTGCCCTGCCGCTGCGCATGCTGACCGAGCAGGATCGCCGCATCGCCATCGAGCGGATCAAGCGCGACGATCTCCTCGAGCAGCTTCGCTTCCTCGTCACCGGCCCCTTCGGCGACGGCGAGGCGGGCCCGCAGCTTCAGCACGTCCTTCTGCATCTCGGCGGTCAACGTCTCCGTCGGCACCTGGGCAAGGCGTTCGAGCACCACCTTGGTCTCGGCGTTGGCGCGGCGCGCCGCGAGCACCTTGGCCGCCCGCAGGCCCCGGGTCGCCGCACCCTTCGGATCGAGCTGCATCGCCTGCAGGTAGCAGCGGGCCGCCTGGTCGTAGAGTTCGTCGTTGACGTAGATGTCGGCGAGCGTCGACAGGCTGGCGACGGTCGCCTGACCCAGCCGATCGACCATCTCGAGATTGCGCGCCGCCAGCCGCGGCTTCTCCTGGCCCAGGAACGCGTTCGCCTGCAGCAGCCACAGGTCGCCGCGCTCGGGCTGCTGCGCCAACAACTGGCCGCACAGCGCGGCAGCGTCGGCAAAGCGAGTCTGCTTGAACAGCGCGCGCGCCAACCCCATCTGCCAGTCCAACGTGTTCGGGTCCAGCGTGATCGCCATGCGGAACGCCGACTCGGCGCCGAGCCAGTTCTCGGTGTTGGAGGCCGTCACGCCGAGCAGGCCCCAGGTCAGGGCATCGCCACCGCCGAGTTCGATCACCCTCGCGAACGCACGGCCGGCCGGCGCGAAGTCTGCCTTGCGCACGTGGCACAGCCCCAGGTTCTTCCAGGCGCGGCGGAAACGCGGGTACTTGGCCACCGCGGCGTCGTAGGCCGGGATGGCCTCGTCGATCGCCTCGCCCTGGAACTTGATGTTGGCGAACGTGAAGTCCACTACCGCACTGCTGGCCGCATTGCGTTGCGCCGCCAGCAGCGCCGCGGCCTCGTCGTTCTTGCCGGTGCCCAGCAGCGTGATCGCCTCCTGCAGCAGGTCGCGCTCGTCCTCGGTCACCCGCGGCTCGATCTCGGTCTCGGCCAGGTAGCTCTCGGCGAACTGCCGCTGGAACGTCGGGTCGCCGAGGATCCGCGCGATCGGGTCCTGGGCGCCAGGATCCTGGGCGCTCGCCGCGGCGAGCAAGAGAAACAGCGCGCCGCCGCGAGCCGTCGGGGAAACACGGGTCGTCATGGTCATCGTCCTGCCGGGAAAGTGATCGGGATCTTCATGCGGAAGCGCACCGGCTTGCCGTTGCGTCGACCGGGCTCGAACCGCCATTGCCGGATCGCGGCCAGCGCCGGTTTCTCGAACACCGGGTCGGTTGCCGCCTGCACGATCGGGTTCTCGACGCGACCATCGGGATCGACCAGGAACAGGATGGTCACCGTGCCCGGCGCGCGTCGGCGCGTCGCGGCGTCCATCACCGGACTCGGGTTGTGCAGCACCCGGGGCTTCTGGTCGAGATCGGCCAGCGAGAACAGGTCATCGCTCCCGCCGTCGGAGCTGGCACCCGTCACCGTGTTCAGTTTGACTGCGAAGTCGCCGACCAGCCCATCGCCGAATGAACCGGGGTTGAGCGCCAGCTCCAGCTGCGACAGATCCAGCGGCTCGGCCTGTTCGGTCAGTTCCGGCGGCTTCTCGTCCTCGGGCTCGGGCTCCTTCTCGGGCTCGGGCGGCGCGGGCGGCGGCGGCGGTGGCAACGCCACGGTGTCGACGTCCTGCACCGTCAGATCGGTCTCCGGCGGCCGGCTGATCGTCTCCATGAACGGCAGCACGAAGAACACGGCAACGGTCAGCATGGCGGCCACCACGACGACGAGCAGTCCGTGGCAGACTTCGCGCAGCGTCGTTTCCTCGCGGGATTCGCGCATGGTTCAGCCCTTCTTCGCCGCGGTGGCGAGGCTGACCTTGGTGGCCCCGGCGAGCTTGGCCTCGTCGATGATCCGCACGAGCAGCCCCGATGGCGCGGCAGCGTCGGCCTGCACGATCACCGGCACGTCCTCCTTCTGCAGCATGCGCTTGACCAGCGGCTGCACGCCGGAGATGCCGATCTCGCGGCCGCCGTAGACGACTTCGCCTTTGGCCGTCAGCGCCACCAGGATGCTGGTCTTCTCGAGCCGCACGGAGGAAGCCGCCTGCGGCTTGTCGACCTGTACACCGGTCTCCTCGACGAACGTCGTGGTGACGATGAAGAAGATCAACAGGATGAACACGCAGTCGATCATCGGCGACATGTCGATGCCGACCTCGGCGCCGTCGTCGGCGCCAGAATCGCGGAAGCGTCCCATGGTCAACGAGTGCTGGCGGCGAGGTTCCTGCCCACACCATGCGGCTGCCGCGAGCGCCGCTTGAGCAGGTTCTGCGTGCACACCGTCTCGAGGTGCGCGAGGAAGATGCGATAGCGCTCGAAGGCGCGGCCGAGTTGGTACTGGAAGAACACGCCGGGCAGGGCGACGACCAGACCGGTCTCGGTGGTGATCAACGCCTCCGAGATGCCCCGGCTGACCATCGCCATCGTCTGGTCGCCACCCGAGCCCGTCGCCAGCGCGTTGAAGGTCGCCAGCATGCCGGTGACCGTGCCGAGCAGGCCCAGCAACGGCGCCGCGCCGATGCAGACCTTCATCACCCGCAGATCGCGCACGAACGGCGCCAGCCGATTGGTGCGCACCTCGAGGAACGCCTGCGTCAGACCGGGCAGGCTCCGCTGATCCGCGACCTGGTCGAGCAGTTCGCCGATCGGCCCCGTCCGCGCTCGCCGGTCTTCCAGCCACCGCCGCCACGTGGCCTCGGACACCGAGCGATGGCCGGTCTCCCGCAGCCGCAACCAGACGTGCGTGCCGAGCGCGAACATGCACAGCCCGGTGATCGCGATCGGCAGCATGCACCAGCCGCCGGCCGACCAGATGCGCAGCGCGGCGGTCCAGGCGTGTTCGAATTGATCGAGCAGACCGTTCATGGGTCAGGCCTTGCCCCGGGCAGCACCGCCGTCGAGTCCGCGCCCGAGCGCCGGCGCCAGCAGTTCGGCCAGGGCCTGGCGCACATGGGCCGCGGTGTCACCGTTGTTGGGCGGCAGCTCATCCGCGGGCGGCGCGATCGTCGGGGCGGCCTCGCTCGGCGCGAACGGCGTCAGGCCGAGCTGATTGACGAACGCCACACCGGCCTTCTCCATGTCGTCGATGATGCGCTTGCACTTGCGCGACAGGAACGCGTGCAGGATCAGCGACGGGATCGCGACGTAGAGACCGAACTCGGTGGTGATCAGCGCCTCCGAGATGCCGCTCGACAACGTCTTGACGTCGCCGGTGCCGAACACGGTCATCAGCGTGAACGTGTTCATGATGCCCGTGACCGTGCCGAGCAGCCCGAGCAACGGCGCCGACGCAGCGGTGATGGCGATGAACGGCAGCATGCTCTGCAGCTGCAGGCGGGTCGACAGCACCGTCTCGTACATCACCTCCTCGACGAGCTCCCGGGGCTCCTGCAGGTGCTCCACACCCGACTGCAGCATGCGACCCGTGGGGCCGCGCACGGCCTCGGCCGCGTGCCGCACGCCGTCGCGATCGCGCCGGGACATCGCCTCGAGCAACGCTTCGATGCTGGTCTGGCTCGGGCTGCGCACCAGCGTCAGGCGGAGCCACTTCCACAGCGCCACCAGCAACGCCAACGCGGCGATTCCCAGGATCGGCCACATCACCGGCCCACCCTTCAGGATGTGCTGCCACAGCGTCTCCTGGATCGCTTCGATCTTGTGCGCGTTGCCCTGCGACGCGTCGAACGGGAACCGGCCGGCACCGCTGGTGATCAGCTGCTCCGCCGCCGCGCGGTCCTCCGGCTTGTCGAACGGGATCACCGCCGGCTCGAGCGAGCCGAGCCGCTGCTCGGCCGTGCCGACGACGCGGCCATCATCCGAACGGAACAGCGCCGCGGGGCCGATCAGCACGAACGTGCCCTTGGTCATCGTCCCGTTCGGCTCCACCGCCGAGCCGGCAAACCGCGCGCCGCCGAGCGCGTCGTCGAGGCGTTCGAGCGCCGCGCCGAGAACCGCCGCCTGCGCGGTGAACACGTCCTTCGGATCCATCCGCGTGTTGTCGGCCGCGAGCCGCGCCTGCTCCACGACCTCGCGGTGGCGTTGCAGCTCGGCGATGTGCAGCCGGGACTCGAAGGCGCGCAGGTACTCGCCGAGCAGGTTGCCGAGGTAGGTCGCCTCCTCCTTGCCGGCGGCGATCTCGGTGCGCAGGTTGGTGAGTTCCAGGGCCCTGCCGTCCACCAGACGGCTCTGTTCCTGGTACTGCTGGCGCACGCGGACGAGTTCAGCCTCCAGTTCGGCCAATTGCCGGCTCAGCGGCACGATCGCGGCGGTCTGCTGTTGCCGCTGCTGCGCCAGCTCCGCGACGCTGTCCGTCAGACGGGTCTGGATCGCCGCCGTGGCCTCGGCCAGCGTGGGCTTGGACTGTTCCTGCGCCAGCAGCGGCGCGGTGACCAGCATCAGGATCGACAGGATGGAACGGCAGTTCATGGCAATGGTCTCCTGGTTCACCGGATACGGATCGGCAGGTGCACGAACGACGCGGGCTGCTCGTTCTTCAGGATCTTGACCGCGCGCAGGACCTCGGCGGCGGCGTCGTTGGCCGGCGACCACTCCCAGCGATCGGCGCCGGGCGAACCGGAACCGGCCGCATTGCCGGTGGCGTTGACGTAGAACGCCTGACCGAGGCCGACGTAGAGCGCGGTCACCTCGGCGGTGGCGCCATCGCCCAGCACGCGGACCTCGCTGATCGCCGACACATCGCGCTGGAACTTGTCGAGTTCATTGAGCACGCCGATCACGTTGCGGTAGCGCTCGCCGAGCGCCGGCGGCGTCGGTGCGGTCTGCCCGGCCGGGACTGCCGCCGGGATCAGCTGGCTCAGCGGCTTCACCCGTTCGCGCAGGTGGTCGGGCACCCTGGCGAGCAGCAGGCGCAGGCGCGACTCCAGTGGCTCGACGGTCAGCCGCAGCGAGTCGGTGCTGGCGGCGACGCGCGCCCGTTCGGCGGCGAGTTCGGTCTGCTTGCTCTCGGCTTCGCCGATGCTCTTCTGCGCGTCGGCGATGCTGGTCCGCAGCGTCTCGATCTCGCGCGTCACCACGGCGATGCGATCCTGCAACACTTCCTTGGCCAGCACGTGATCGCGCTGCTCGGCGGCGATCAACCGACGGGTCTCCACCCATCGGTCCAGCGCCTCGCGCGCGGCGTCGACCGCCGCGGCAGTCTCCTGCGCCACCCCGGCGACGGTGAGGAACAGGGCCGCCAGCACGGGCAGCAACAGGCAACGGACAGGTGGAATTGACATTCTGGTTTCCTGCGTCGGATCGAGCGAATGGCGATGCATGCTCAGAACTTGAACTCCCCGCCGAGCGTCAACGAGTAGTCGACACCCCGCGTGAACGACGTCTTGGTGACGTCATCGCCGATGTATGGGGAGCGATAGACCTCGCGGATCGCGGGGTCGGTCAGATTCTTGGCCTGGAACAGCAGGCGCAGGCCGCTGCCCAGTTCCTGCGCCACGCTGAAGTTCAGCGTGTCGAACTCGGTGGCGTACCGACGGCACGAAATTGGAATTCGAGGTGCCGGCGCCCGCGACCAGCGTGTCGCCTTGCACGGTGTAGAACAGTCCGAACTGCGTCGACGTCGATTCGACGTCCCACGTCAGCCAGGCGTTGTAGAGATGTTCCGGCGCGTTGGTCATGTCGCGCGTCGTGATCGGCGCCGCGATCTCCGGCCGGCGGAACTCTGCCGCCTCGTCCTCGGGCAGCGTCACCTTCGAATCGATGAACGTCGCATTGGCGCCGATCGCCAGGCCCTGCAGCGGTTCCCACCATTCGCCGAGGGCATGGCGGGTCTCGAGTTCGAAGCCCTCCAGCCGTCCGTCCGGATAGTTCACCGCCGTGGTGAAGTCGAACGTCGCGATCCGCTGCACGTACTCGATCGGCCCCTCGAGGTCCTTCTTGAACCACGACACCGAGATCAGGCCGCCATCGTAGGGCTCCCAATCGGCGCGCAGGTCCTGGTTGTCCAGCTGGCTGGTGCGCAGTTCGGGATTGCCGATGAACACCGGCCCACCGAGGAACTCCTGCTGCAGGATCGGGGTCAGTTCCTTGAACGTCTGCCGCGCGATGGTCTCCGCATACGAGCCGCGCAGTGTGACCGTGTCGGTCACCCGCCACACCAGAGCGACCGCCGGCAGCACGTCGTCGTCGTCGAACGCGACGTCGGCATCGCCGGGCCGCAGCAGGGTCGGCGACAGCGACCCCGGCGGGAACCAGGTGGCGTCGGCCTCGGGCTCGTTGGCCACCGCGATCTTCGTCGACTCGAAGCGCACGCCGGTGATCAGGTCGAGCCGTTCGACGATCGGCAGCTCGATCATGGCGTACCACGCCTGCACGTCGATCTCGCCGCGGTAGTCGACGTCGAACGTCGACTCGGTGATCGGGTGGTTCTCGAACGGGAAGGCCTGGCTCCAGTGCTGGCCGAACTCGCCGAAGTACGTGCTGTTGTCGCCGAAGTTGCTGAAGGTCTCCTGGTCGAACGCGCGCTCGACGCGGTCCTGGAACCAGCCGAACTTCACCTGGCCCTTGCCGTCCGCCAGCGGCGCAAAAGGGATCTTCACGTTGGCGGCGTACTGCTCGCTCTGCTCGTCGATCTCCTTCCAGATGCGCTGCACGTTGCCGAGCGTGAAGTTCGCTGCCGGCTTGTACGGGCCATGCGTCGCCGGCACCGTGATCGAACCGAACTGCCGTTCGGGGATCCACTGCGAGCCGAACTGGCGCTTGTCGGGCTGGTAGAGATCCGCCTCGCTGCGGGAAATCGTCCAGTCGAGTTCGGGCACGGCCGCCCGCCGGGAGGTGCCGGTGCGCAGGCGATGCCGGCCGCTGAGTTGCAGCGTGTCGGTCGTACGTTCGGTGTACTCGAGGGTCTCGAGCCGCAGGTACGGTGCCGCCGCCGGGGTCTGGTGCCCGGGAGTGTTCGGGTTGGCCGGGTCGTAACCGGGGAAGAAGTACTGCTTGCCGCGCGTGTCCTCGGCCAACGTCGCCACGTCCTCGGCGGTGCGCGTGTGCAGCCACACGAAGGTCAACGAGTGATCGTCGTTCTCGATGCCGAAGGTCCCGAGCCCGCCCCATTGCACCGATTGTTCGCCCTGCGTCACGTCGAACAGCGACGTCTTGAAGTCGCCGTCCTGGACCGTCCCCTGCGACGTGCGCGGCGTCATCGGTCGACCCGGACTCTCCACCCACCACGACTCGTCGACGCCGCGATCGAAGAAGGCGCTGTCGCGTTCATAGAACACGCTGGCGAGGCCGCCGATGCGCCAGCCGCGGCCGAGGTCACGCCGACCGCCGACCGCCAAGGACCACTTGTGATCGAGCGGCGCCTCTTCGCGCGAGGTGCCGACGGCGCCGTCCCAGTCGTCGCCGAGCGCGTCCCACTGGACGTTGCGTCGGCCGTCGTCCTCGCCGGTGAAGTGCACGCCGCCGCCGTCGTACGACAGGAAGTCGCCGCGACCGGTGACGTTGGTGTTGTGGCTCTGCTGCACCGAGAACTTCAGCAGCAGCGGCTCGTCCGGAACGCCCTTGAGCCGCACGTCGACCGCCCCGCCGGAGGCATCGCCCTGCTGGTCGGGCGTGAACGTCTTGGCGACCTGGATGCTCTCGATCACCGCCGCCGGGAACTGGTCGAGCTCGACCGCGCGCTTGTCCTCGTCGGCGCTCGGCAGGCGCACGCCATTGAGCTGCGAGCTGACGTAGCGGTCGGGCAGGCCGCGGATCACCGCGGTCTTGCCGTCCTGCACCGACGCGCCGGCGACCAGCCGCAGCGCCCCGGCGGCATCACTGGCGCCGGCGCGGTTCATCAGTTCGGCGCTGATCGAGTCGAGCAACGCCGGACTCTCGAATCGGACCTGCAGCAACTCGGCTTCGGTGCCGCCGCCGAGCTGGAGGGCGTCCTCGACGATGTATTCCTCCATCTCGGTGAAGTCGCCGGACAGCTCGAACGCCAGTTCGGTCAGCTTGCCGGCGGTGACGACCACGTCGGCGCGCACCTGCCGCACGTAACCATCCTTGGCGACGATGACCGTGTAGCGACCGGCAACCACGTCCGGCAGCACGAACGTGCCCTGCTCGCTCGTGGTGGTCTTCTGCCCGGTCTCGACCAGGGTCACACTGGCGCCGCCGACGACGGCGCCGAAGTCCTTGTCGCGCACGACACCGCGGACCGACCCGGCCTGCTGCGCCGCCAGCACAGCACTCAGAGCCGCGGCGGCCAGCACCCGCACGATCCGCCGGTGACTCACCATGGATCGGCGAGCCCCGCGGCGACCTGACGCAGCCGCGTCGACAGCTCTGCGTCGGGCGGAACATCGGCCAGCGCCATCGCCACGCACGTCGCGACCAGATCCTCGGCGCGCGGCCGCGAATTGGGGTTCACCACCGCATCCGTCACGGCCTGCCGGAAGATCGCGAGCGCCCGTGCCTGGTCGCCGCACCGGGCCCACGCCTCGGCCAACGGCCGGTGTCCAATACCCAGGAACACGCTGTTCACCTGCGACCGCGCGCTCTCGAATTCGCGCGAGGCCACGTCCAGATCCGCACGCGCACGCTCCCGCAGGCCACAGCGGTGGCGAACGACGGCCAGGCGCGCCCGCATCGCGGCGTGATCCTCGGGCAACCAGGTGCCGCCTTCGACGATCGGCTGCAGCTCGTCGAGCAACGCGATCGCCTTGCCGACTTCGTCGTGCTCGAGCGCGATCTCCGCCAGGCGCACGGTCGCGTCCAGTCGGACCGTGGCCGGCACCCGGGCGTTGCGGATCCGCTCCTCGGCCTGTGCCCGCCGCGCCTCGGTCCGGTAGTGCTGCGCGAACAGCTCGGTGCACTGCGCGAGCACCGCACTCACCTTCTCGAGATCACCAGCCGCCAGCACCTTGTCGATCTCGGCCAGCAACGCCTCGTGCCCGCCGGGCGGCAAGGACAGCGCCTGCCGCGTCGTCTCATCCAGCAGCAGGATGGCCTCGGCGCAACGCGAACGAATGCGTTCGGCACGCCAGCCCTGCTCCTTCGGGTCGGCGAGCACCTGCCTGGCGACGTCCTCGGCCTGTTCGAGCAGCGCCCCAACCGCGTCGTTCGTTCCGCGACGCGCGCACCACACCGCGAGGTCAGCGGCGCAGAGTCCGCGCTGCCAGTTCGGGATCGCCCGCAGCCACTCCGCCGCGCGGCGCGGCTGGTCGAGCCGCAGACACGCGGCAATCACCGCCGCCTGCGCCCGCGCCCGATTCTTGACATGAGGGGCGAGCGGCATCGCCGATGCAGTGTCGAACGCGAGCTGCAGCAGTTCGACCCGCCATGGCGCCAGAGCCGCGTCGGCGGGCAGTTCTGAGGCTGCGGGTGCGGCGACCGGCTGGGTCGCGCCTGGCGCGGGCACCACGACCGGCGCGGTTGGCGTTGCGTCTTTGCACGCAGCCCACGGCAGCCAGGCGCCAAGCAGCAGGGACAGCGCCGCGAGACGGGTCTTCGGCGACATTGGATCCGATTGCACAGTGGTGATTGGGACAATCCGACGGCTTGGGAATTACCACTGGCGACCCCGAACTTCGGAGTCGCCAGCTTTCACCGGTTCTTCACCGGTCCTGCATCGATCACGGCGCGCGCTTGGTGATCGCGTTGGAGAATGCGATCGTCGGCGTCGCCGGGTTCTCGACGACACCGGCCTGCACGTAGAACGGCGTGCCCGCGGGCAACACCCCCACCGGCACGTTGAGCGAGAAGCCGGAGTTGCCATTGACGTCGGTGACGAACACGCCGGTGCCGAACGTCAGGTAGTTGGGCACGATGGTGCCGCCGAAGGCCGGCAGGTCGAGGCGCGCGAAACCCATCGCGAACAGCGCGAGGCTCAGCGGCGCGGCATTGCTCAGCGCGAACGTCGTGGTCGTGCCGCCGCCCATCGTGCCGGTCGCCGACAGGATCGGACTGCCGGTCACGCCACCGGAGCTCTTGCCGAGGTCGCACCAGGCGCCATTGCCCGGGGTGAAGCCGTAGGCGGCCGACGCGGTCCAATCACACAGCCAGTTGGTCCCGGGCGCGAACGCGCCGCGGTAGTGGGCCTGGCAGAAGAACCCGTCCTGCGGCGCCCAGGCAACGCTGGTCAGCGCGTCGCCGGCCGGACGCGGATCGAGCATCAACACCTGCTGCATCGGCAGGCTCAGCGGGCCCTTGAACACCACCGCGCCGCGCGTGATCGACTGGATCGGCAGCGTCGCCGCCAGTTGGTTGTTCATCGCCGACGCCGGACCCGCGGCCAGCGCGCCGACCGAGATCGCGGTGTTGTAGGCGGTGGCGAACGTGTTGTTGAACAGCACGTTGTCGGAGGCCTCGAGCAGCGTGCCGCTGCTCTGCGCCGTGTAGAACGGCGGATTGACGGCGGCCGGCGTCGTCCAGCGCGCGGCGAACGACAGCGTGCCGCTGAAGCCGAAGCCGGTGCCGCAGGCATCGCCGTCGACATTGTCGTTGCGGATCCACGTCTCGCCGAGGTCCATGAAGATCGAGTTGCGGACCTGCAGGTTGACGTTGTCGCGCAGTGCCATGCCGTGGTCGCCGCCGGGCTGGCCGATCACCGTCAGGTTGTAGAGCGTCGAGGTCGTGACCGGCTCGTGATTGCTGCGCTCGGCGCCGTCCGCCTCGATGCAGTTGTCACCGACACCGGAGCCCTGCGCCGCGCTGGCGCTGAAGCCCTGCACGATCAGACCGAACTGGACCTTGCCGCGCCAACCCTGATCGACGTCCAGGCTGTCGTCGCCGATGTTCCAGATGTTGATGTACTTCAGATTGACGGTGCCGCCCCAGATCTCGATGCCGTCATCGACGCCGTTCATGATGTCGACGTGGTGGATGTCGGTGTTGCGACCGACGCCACCGAGAGCCAGGCCGTTCAGCTCGTTGTTGAGCCCGAGCACCTTGCCGGTGTAGCGCAGCGACAGGTAGCTGATCGAACCGCTGTCGTCGTCATCATTGCCGCCACCGTAGAAGTTGCGGCTCGGGAACATCGGATTGGCGACCAGACCTTCCATCGCCGCGACGTTGTTCGGGTTCGGGGTCGTGGTGTTGCCAGCGGTGCAGGCGCCGATGTAGCCGTTGCCCATCAGCGTCAGGTTGCCCCACTCGTTGGCGATCTCACGCCAGGTGCCGGTCTTCGGATTCTTGCCCGTCGGGTGACTCGCCAACGGTGCCCAGGTGGCAACGTCGGCGGTCGACGTGAAGATCACCGGGTTGTCCTCGGTGCCGTTGACGAAGATCTGCGCCCCGCGGGCCACCGCGAGACTGCCTTCCTGAGCCGGGGCGCTGGCGATGACCGTGCCGGCTTGGATCGTCAGCGAGGCGCCTGGATTGACGTAGATCTGGCCCACCAGCTGGTAGGTGTTGTTCGCGGTCCACGTCGTCGACGTGTTGATATCGGAGTTGACGACGACGACCTGCGCGCTGGCCTTGGTGGCGACCAGGGTCGCCGCAGCGGTGAGGATCGTGGCCGACAGGAGGCGGTGTCGATGCATTGTTCGTTTCGGGAGGTTCAGGTTGTCGGGCGGGAGTTGCCGGTGGGCGGCTGCGTGCCACCTCCGACCCGGGAACAAACTAGGAACCGTGATGGAAGCTTGATGAAGACAGCGTGAACGTTGCTGACGACTCAGAGCGGCAGACCGCCAACGATGCCGCCGGTGATCGACAGCCACGAACCGTCGAGTCGCACCGCGATCGGGCCGACGTAGCGCGCGAGTCGCAGCGTCAACGGCATCTCGACTTCGACGCCGTCACGGCGCAGCAGGCGCGTGCGGACCTCGAGGTCGAGCACATCGCCGTAGATGCCGACCGGGGTCTCCTGTTCGCCCGGCTGCGTCGCCACCGACTCGGTGAATGCCGTGCCCTGGGTCGTGGCCGGACCGCCGAAGGGCTCGTGCCCGGTGACTTCGTGCACCGTGCGTACCGTCCGGCCCAGCGTGACGCCGGGCAGCAGGAACGGCGCTGCGGCGTGCACGATCTGCTGGCCCTCGGGATCCGCCGCGAAGCGACCGCGATAACCGATCGCTCCGGTCATGAAGTCGCGCTCGAGATAGAGGCCGGTGCGACCACCGTCGGCGTCCACGAAATCGAGGCGGTAGATGAACTCACCCAGCAGATTCGGCTCCTCGAACGTCAGCGCGATCCGCGCCGTGAGGCCGCCCTCGAACGTCCATTCGTTGCCATCCTCGAGCGGCAGCAGGTCCTCAGTCGACAGGCCGCCGAAGGCCCGCTCCGCGACCCAGAAGCTGCCGAGCTCGCCGATACCCAAGGTGGCGACCCCGGGTTCGGGGTTGTCGACCGGTCCGAGCTCGATCACTTCGCCGGTGACATCGTGGGCGAGGACCACGATCTCGGTAGCGGTCTGGTCATCCTGGTCGTACGGGATCGTCAGCAGCGCGGGCAGGTGGAACCGGGCCTCGATCGGCCCGATCCGGAAGCAGTCGCCGAGTGGCCGGTAGCCCGGAATCGCGAGCGCGCGCGTCTTCGCCAGCCGGATCGGCAGCGGTCGCGGCGCCGCACCGGGCGGCAGTTCGAGGCGGACGCCGGCAAGCGGCCCTTCGGTGACTTCGACGACGCCGCCGAGCGTCGACACTTCGGCGAGCGGCCGACCACCTCCACCGCCACCACCACCACAGCCCGTGAGCCCGACCAACAAGCACAAGACGGGAGCAAGATGCCGCGCACTCATGCGACCAACGTCCGGCGACCGATGTGCGGCCGCGAAAGGCGCCGTGAGGATTTCGCCAAGACGACAACCGCCTCCCCCGGCCTCCGGCCAGCGCGATGCGGACTACCGTGTCGAACGGCGCCTCATCCTGCCGCTCGTCGACCGAGCCACCCCGCCAAGTGAGTCACTCGGGCCGTCACTGCGTCTTGCCGAGCTTCTTCGTCCAGATTGCCGCCTCGCCAGGCCGCTGCCAGGCCACGTAGAGATCCACCAACTCCTGAACGGTTCGCTGCACGCGATAATCGTCCGCATGCAGGGTGCGCGTCAGTTGGTCGTGCGCCTGCAGCAGCATCGGCTCGGCCTCGTCGAATCGCCGCAGATCGCAGAGACAGCCGCCGAGTTCCTTGCCGACGATGCCGATCAGCCAGTGACCGTCCGGCAGGCTCCGCCGGGCGATCGCCAGCAGGGCACGCGCCATCGTCTCGGCCTCGGCGGCGCGCCCTTGCCGCCGCACCACCGCGTTCAGGCTCTGGCCGGTCTTGACCCAGTCGTAGCCGTCGGCAATCCCCAGCGCCTCGTACGCGGCGACGGCCCGACGCAGCGTCGCCTCGGCCTCGGCGAGCTTGCCCGACCTCGCCTGTCCCGACGCCAGGTTGCTCAGCGCATTCAGCGTCTGCGCATGGTGCGGGCCCAGCACGCGTTCCCTTGCCGCCACGACCTGTTCGAACCGCTGCACCGCGGCGTCGATCTCCCCGCGTTCGAACAGGAACGTCGAGAAGCTGACCAATACGGCGAGCCGCGCCGGATGGTCGGCGTGCAGGTGCCGTTCGGCAGAGGCCATCGCCTCGGCGTAGCCAACGCGCGCTTCGGCAAGGCGATTCAGTCCGGCCAGGCCTCCGGCCATCGTGGCGCAGGCCGTGATCGTGTGCTCGCTGCCTTCGCCGCAACGCCGCGTGAACGTCGCGTGCGCCGTCGACGCCAGTTCGAACGCTTCGGCGAAGGCGCCGCGCTTGATCAACCCCACCGCGAGGTTGTTCTGCGCCGTCGCCACTTCGCGGCTGTCAACCGGGAAGGCAGCCAGGCGGTCGGTGAGTGCCTGCCGCTCCTCGCGTTCGGCCAGGTCGAGTTTGCCGAGCGCGCTGTAGCAGACGCCGAGGTTGCCGCTGATCGAGATGCCGACGCCGGCATGGGGATCGCCGCCCAGAAGCCGCAGCAGTTCGCGCGCGCGCAGCAGTTGCCGTTCCGCGTCGGCCAGGCGACCGAT
Source organism: Planctomycetota bacterium (assembly GCA_016713175.1). Classification (GTDB taxonomy): domain Bacteria; phylum Planctomycetota; class UBA1135; order UBA1135; family UBA2386; genus JADJPQ01. Next base: position 136,670 of record JADJPQ010000008.1, on the reverse strand, counting down.
ACCGATATACGACGCGCCGATCGCATTGCGGGCACCGGCTTCGACCAGGGGATCGGCGAACGTCGCGTGGTCGAGATCGCGGGCGGCGGCGTCGACGACGTCGGCGAGCCGCACGTCGGTACCCTTCTCCGAGCCATACGCGCCGCGCAGGATGCGTTCCTGGAACTGGTTGACTTCGACCAGGGTGTCGGCCCGCCGACTGGCGAGCCGTTCGGCCGCGGCCACCCGCTGCCAGCCCAGCGTCGCGATCACGAAGCCGACCGCGACCGCCACGAACAGCACCACGGCGGCGCCGAGCACCAGGCGATGGCGCCACGCCAGGCGACGCAGCCGGTAGGTCGCGCTCGGCGGCCCCGCGTGCACCGGTTCGCGCTGCAGGAAGCGGCCGAGATCCTGGGCGAGCTCACCGGCCGACGCGTAGCGGCGCTGTGGCTCGCGCGCCATCGCCTTGCCGACGACCCAGTCCAACTCGGTCGGCACCGCCGGGCAGAGGCGCGACGGCGGCGCCGGCTCGAGCATGCGCACCAGGTCGACGAACCGCGCCGCCGGCACATCCCCCGCCGCAAACGGCAGCTGCCGAGCGAGCAGCTCGTAGAGCATCACGCCGAGGGAATACACGTCACCCGAAGTGTCGGCGCCGTCGCTGCTGCCCTCGAGCCGCTCGGGGCTCATGTAGGCCAGGGTGCCGACGAACTCGCCGGTGCGCGTATGGGCCGGCCGATCGGCGGCAACGACGAACCGGGCGATGCCGAAGTCGATGATCTTCGGCTGGCCACCACCGTCGACCAGGACGTTGGCCGGCTTCAGGTCGCGGTGGATGACGCCGCGCTGGTGCGCATGGTGCACGGCGTCGGCGACACCCTGCATCAGCGCGGCGATCGCCCGCACCGACAACGCCTGTTCGCGCGCAAACCGATCGATCGACTGCGGGTGCTCCACCAGTTCCATGGCAAACCACGGCACGTCGCGCTCGCCGAAGCGCGTGCTGCCGGCGTCGATCACCTGCGCGATCGCCGGATGGCGCAGGCGCGCCAGGATCTCGGCCTCGTCCAGGAACCGCGCCCGCGCGCGTTCCCCGGCCAGATGCACGCCGAGTGTCTTCAGGGCAACCTGCCGCTGCGGTCGCTGCTGCCGCGCTTCGTAGACCGTGCCCATGCCGCCCTCGCCGATCCGACGCAGCACCTGGAAGCCGGCGATGGTCGCACCGACCAGGTCGTGGCCGCTCGACCACGCTTTGGCAGCATCGTCGAGCAGCGGTAGTTCGGCCGCCGCATCGGCGCGCAGCAGGTCGAGCACCGCCGTGACCAGGGTCGGATCGGCGCCGCATCGCTCCCGAGCGAAGGCCTCGCGGTCGGCAGCCGGCAGGTCGAGTGCCTGCTCGAACACCGCACGCGCGCGTTGCCAGATCTCCGGTTGCATCAGGCACCTCCCAGCGCGCGGGCCAGGAACGCGCGGGCCGACCGCCAGCCGCGCTCGACGGTGCGCAGCGAACGGTCGAGCGCCACGGCGATGGTCGGGTGGTCGAGGCCACCGAACACGCGCAGTTCGACGATGCGCGCGAGCTCCGGGTCGAGGGCCTCGAGCTGAGCGAGTGCCTCCTCGACGGCCAGCAGGTCCTCGGGACGGTCGCTCTGGCCTGACAACCCGGTCGACAACGTCAACCGGTGGCCGCCGCCGCGCTTGTCGGCGGCGCGCGCGCGTGCGTGCTCGACCAGCACCCGCCGCATGGTGCGCGCGGCGGTCCGCACGAAGTGCGCCGAATCGTTCCAGCGCTGATCCACGCCCGAGAGGCGCAGCCACGCTTCGTGCAGCAGCGCCGTCGGCTGCAGGGTGTGGTCGGCGCGTTCGCCTCGCATCATGTTCGTGGCTACGGCGTGCAGTTCGCGTTCGACCGCGGCGAAGAAGGTCGGATCGGGTGGCGGTGGGTTCCCGTCCGGGCTCGGTGCAGGCGTCGCCATGCACCGCATTATGGCGAGCGGAACGCGCTTTGGGTCGCGGTCGGGCCCAGCGCGCCCGGGCGGCTGTTCACGGCAGGCTGAGGGCTGCCGTGTTGCCGAACACGTTGAGGAAGCCCGGCGCGCCCAGCGCGAGCGACTGCAGCGGGTAGACGCCTGCCGTCGTCGCCGGCAAGAACACGGGTATCCGCGCGACCCCGTTCGGCATCGATTGCACGAAGGTGCCGAACATCAGGGCCGGGTCGAGACCGAACCGGTTGACGAACCCGGGCAGCTGAATCGGCGCCTTCAACGCGGTGGCAATGCCGATCACGGCGAGGTCGCCGGCCGGCCCCATCGCGGTGAAGTCGGTCCAGCCGCCGGTCACCGGGGCGTTGCTGTGGAACATGAACATGCCGACCACGTCGATCGCGCCATTCGGCACGGTACTGATCGGCAGGCCGGAGTTGACCGCCACGATGTGGCCACCGCGCAACTGGTCGCCGCCGACGAAGAACGAGTTCAGCGGCGTGTTGAACCAGACCATCCATGGGGCAGTGCTGTCGGTGCCGCCGGCGAAAACGAACTGCTGCTGGAACCCCACCGGCTGGCGGACGCACGCCACGAAGCCGCGGGTGTTGCCGAGGTCGTCGTCGAGTGCCGTGGCGAACGCGAGGAAGTTGTTGCGGTTGCCGAGCGGCGGGAACAGGGTCGCGACCGGGCTACCGACACTGATCGTCGCCGCGTCGAACGGGAAGACCACGATGTGCGAATTCGGCGGCTGGGTGCAGGCCAACAGACACAGCACGCCGTTCAGCCGGCAGAACTGCAGCCCGTACTCGTTGCTGGTCAGGCCCTGGATCGGCGTCGGGTTTCCCCACGGCGCGGTCGACGACGCCCGCTGCAGCGCGCGCGTGCCGACGCCGATCACGTTGACGACGAGCGTGCGCAGATCCGGCGAGATCGCCAACTCCTGAGCGTTCAGCGAGATCGAGTTGAAGTCGGTGCGCGGCGTGATCGTGTTGGTCGATTCGTGGTAGTCGAACGCCTGCAGCGAGTGCGGGCTGTTCATCGTCTGTTGGTAGCTCACTCCGACGAAGTCGGTGCCGGGACCGGTTTTCTGGATCGTGACCTTGGCCAGGCGGTATGCCGCCGGCGGCAGCCAGTTCGGTCGGGGATCGAGCGAACGGGCGGCAACTGGTTCCACCTGCCCCGGCAGCAGCCCGGCGAGCAGGATCGGGATCGAGGCAACAAGGACAGCACGTGCGGACATCGACGACTCCGTTGAGTGGGTTGCCCGCAACAGCGCAGCCGGCGGCCTGACCCCGCCACGATTTTCTTCGCCGCGAGAATCGCGAGAACCAGGCTTGACTTGCGCCGGCCGCCGCGAGACCGAACTCGAGACCTATCGCCGCCTGCTGAAGTAGAACTGCCCCACCGGCATCGTCAGCGTCGTCACCGACACCTGGGGCTTCTTCTCGGTGGTCACGCAGTTCCTGCCGCAGCTGCGCCGCGAGATCCTCGCGCGCGACGGCAAAGCTGGTCAGTTCGCGATCCTCGCCGGCCTCGCCAGCAAGCGCTTCGCCTCCGGCAACGTCGTGCTCGGCATCGGCAGCTACCCCTGCCAGTACGTCACCCGCGACACCTTCGGCTTCGCGATGAAGGCGACGTTCTGCACGGTCGACGGCGAGGATCGCGAGATCTACAAGCGACCGCGCACCGACAGCAAGAAGAACAACCACCGCGGCCTGATCGCCGTCCGACGCGATGCCCATGGCGAGTTCACCGCGCACTTTCCAGTCAGCCGGGCCGAAGAACAGAGCCACGACAACCCGCTGCGCACGGTGTTCGAGAACGGTCGGCTGGTGGCGCCGACGACGCTCGCGGCGCAAGGAAGTCGAGGCGGCGCTTCTGCGCGATCTGGCGCGCGGCGACTGACCGGCCTGTCCTGTCGGCGAGACGGCCGGATTCCCGGTACAGTGACCCGTCGCCCCCTGTCGTATACCACGACCCGACGACCATGATGCGCATCCCCCTATCGGTCCTGTTCCCCACGCTGCTGGCCCTGCCCATTTGCGCCCAGAAAGCCACCTACGAGTGGCAGCGCAAGACGACGACGATCGCCTACAACCCGGTGCCCGTCGGCAAACACGGCCTCGATGACCTGAAGGTCGGCGACAGCTGGCGCCTGGGCATGAACGAGGCCTCGACGTGGACGCTCCAGCGACCGATCATGGACAAGCGGATGCTGCCGGCCGGCGCGTTCCGGGTCGCGCTGCGCCGCCATGCCGAGGACCAGCTGACGCTGGTGCTGATCGGCTCCGGTCTGGCGCTCGGTGGCGGCGAGGACCTGGAGGTCGAGGGCCGGTTGCAGGATCTGCCGAAGCCGAACAGCAAACTCGACATCGCGTTCTCGGTGCCGCCGGCGGAACGTTCCAAGACCGACAGTCAGGGCGTCAACCTCGACGTCGCGTTCGGCAAGAAGCGCTGGCACTCGCAGGTGATCCTGCTCGGCGCGAAAGCCGAGAAGGTGGGTTCGTGGACGCTGGAAGTGGTCACGGCGTCCGGGCAGTTGGCCAGAACGCAGGGCAAGCCGGCCGCGATCGGGCTGTTGACCAAGAAGGGCGGCAAGGGTCCGGAGGCGTGGAACCTGGTGCTGGCCGGCGACGAAGCGCGACTGGTGCCGGTGATGGCGGCGCCGACGGCGAACTTCGGCTTCGGCGAGCCGACGCCGCCGGATCCGGCGTGGACGACGGCCGGCAAGGCGGTCGCGGCGGACCGCAACGAGCCCGCGAAGACGATCGAACTCGAGAGCTTCACGGCGAAGAACGGTGAGTTCACGATCGTGGTCTCGGCGCTGAAGGAACGGTTGACGTTGACGCTGCCGGAGCCGAAGGGACCGAAGAGCTGAACGCCGCAGCCGGACTCGGCAATCCATCGATGTGCGACCCTGATCAGCGTCGGGATCCATCTCGGCACTGGCTTGCTGCTGTTGTTCACCAACGCCGTGCCACGACTCGTCGGCAAGCTCGATCGGCCTCTCGGAACCGGTTCGATCCGCACGGACGGAGCCTGAGGTCGCGTGCCACCGACGTCACCAGCAAACCAGCAACCGCGAGCGAGATCACCTGACCGGCGGCAAGAGCCGAGCGGACCGCCGGCGGGCCGATTGCCGTCCGCTGCGCCGGCAGGAGTCAAACGGACTGACGCGTTCACGAACCGCAGATCACCTGCATCGCATCGGACAGCGCGATCCCGCCGGCGGCACCACCATCGATCACGCCCGCCTGCAGGAACAGTGACGTCCCGATGAAGGCCGGGCTCATCGCCACCGCCAGCGGGAACGAACCGTCAGTTCCCGGCAACGCGAAGTTCACCAGCAGGGCCTGCATGGAGTCGACCCACAGCGTGCCGAACGGACTTGGAACCCCGAGCGGTGCCGTGGACGCGAGCGACACGATGCCGACGCCGAGCGTCGGTGCCCCGGCCGAGTTCGTCACCGTCACCGACGAGGTCTGGCCGACGCGCGGCCGCGGCCCCACCGACGTCAGGTCCGGGGTCACACCGCCGGTGCCGGGCGAACCGCCGCCGTAATCGAAGGCCCATTGCGGATCGTTGATGTGGATCGACTGGATGCGCGTCGCCCAGTGATTGGGCAGGAACGAGAGCAGGGAACACGTTCCGAAACCGAGGTTGGCCAGCGGCGGGCCGTACCGACCCTGCGGGCCACAGGCAATGAACCGCGTGAACGGCGCGGCGAGATCGACGACCGCGCTGTTCCAGTCGCCCCAGCGATGGACGTTGGCATTGCCCGGGATGCCGTTGGACGTCGTGTAGGCGGTCGGCGACGTGAGCGACACCGTGCCGGTGAACGGCAGCGTTCCCAACGGGCTGATACCGCGGCGCGCCGACCAGCCGATGCCGGGCACCTGATCACTCGCCGACCGGGAATACACGACGAACATCGCACCATCCTGGTTGACCGCCACCGACGGCATGAACGCATGGATCGGATTGCCCCCTGGGCTGAGCCCGGGCGCGATGTCGCCGGATTGCACGAGCGTCGGCGTACCCGAGGTCGGCCAGCCATTGAGCGCGATCTGGTACCAGCGCACGACATGCGGCGCGTTCGCGCCGGCATTGGCCAGCACGGTGTGGCAGCAGTAGAGGAAGCCGCCCCGGACCACCGCACTCTGCATGCGACCGTCGATCACATCGAGCTGCGTGCCTCCGGATTGCGGCGCACCGCTCGGTACCGCACTCGAACCGGATGGGACATAGCCCGCGGGCGGCAGGAACTGCGGCACCGGCAGCAGCACTGGATCTTCCTGCCCGGTGGCCCGATTGGCGTGCACGATCCGGATCGTGTTGCCGGTCGGCACCAGGACCGCTGCGAGGATCGGCTGCGAGATCGGGTCGAACGTGTCGGCCGCATGCAGGAACTCGTCCGTCGGCCGCGGCGACGGCGACACGAAGTCCTGGTAGGTCAGCGTCGACGGGAAACTGCCCGCGGGCAACTTGTCGATGATGCGGATCCAGGTGCGCGGCTGACCTCCGGCCAGCGGCTGCAGGATGCCGCTCCAGATGATCTGGGTGTCGGTCTGGCCCATGCCGTTGAAGTCCGGCTGGTAGGCGCCAGGCGTGGCATAACCGGCCGGCAGCGGCAATCGCCACATGTGCCAGCCACCGACGCCAGGAGAACTCGCGCAGCGGGCAGGGTAGCTGTTGTCGGAGAACGCGACATACAGTCCGGGCGTGCCCGGAAGGAACGTCGTCTGCTGCATGCCGATCACGCAGAACCGTCCGGTGTTGCGGTCGCACAGGACCTTGTTGTCGACCACGCGCGTCGCCCCCAATGGCCCGAAGAAGGTCTGCGTCGGGGAGCAACTGCCACTGCCGACGAAATCGCCGCTGAGGTTGTCGCGGAACAGCGCCGCGCCGGAGTACTTCGGGAACGCCGCGATCTGCGAGTTGCAGACCTGCACGATCCAGCTGGTGTTGTTCGCGATCGACGCCGTCGGCGTATCGAGCGCGGCGCCGGAGGGCACGCTCGGCGGTGCGCCGCCCAGCTGGCAGCGTTGCTCGAGTCCGTCGAACGGCAGGGTCTGGGCGGTGGCCATGGCGCCAAGCGCCAACGCGAGGGAGAACGGCAGGAGGGTCCGAACGGGACCCGACAGGAAGGGATCGATCATTGGAGGAATGTGGGTGTTGGCGCGCTGCGTTGCGCCGCGAGCCGGTGCCACTTCGCGTCGGGACCCCGCCGAATCGTTCTTCGTTTCGTGGACAGTTCGCCGCGCCGCTCGATTCGTTGACCCGGCCTGGTTGTAACGTGTCAACGTGAACCGACGGCGCAGCCAGTCGCCTGCGGCCCGACCAAGCGGCCTGATGCGGTGGGGACTCGGCCACTTCCCCTACGGCTGCTTGCGGCACGGCCGTACGAACTCACCGGCGGGCAACGCCGGACCTTGACGCGCACCGCCACGCCGGCGAGCGTCCCGGGATGCCCGCACACCTGCTGCTGGTCTTCTTCGTCGCCGGGCTGCTGCACTGCCAGGAGCCGGCCAGCCCGACGCCGACGCCAGAGCAGTTGCTGCAGCAGAAACTGGCGCAACCGTTCCTGCAGCGGGCGACGTGGACCCTGGATTGGGACGTCGCGCGCCAACGCGCTGCGGCCGACGGCAAGCTGATCCTCGGCTACTTCACGACCGCCGGGTATTGAACGCCGTGCAAGGCGGCCGAGAGCGGTCTGCTCTCGGCAGAGGGGTTCGGAGCGTTCGCCGACCGCTACGTCGCCTTCTGCCACATCCACAGCGAAGTGCCGGGCCGGAAGCACGGCGAACTGCGCGCGCAGAAGCAGCTGCCCGGCCTGCCGAGCCTCGCGTTCCTCGATGCGGAAGGTCAGGTGCTGGTCAAGGTCCCCTTCGACCAATTCACGATCGAAGGGCTGGACGCCTCGAGCCGCCGCGCCCAGCGGTATGTCGACCTGCGAGCGGACGTGGCGGCCGGCAAGGCGGATCCGGCCGCGCCGCTGTTGCTGCTGCGCCTCGAGGAGGGTCAGCTCGAACTGCCGGCAGCCCAGGCGGAACGCGAGCGGATCGGGGTGATCGCCAACAAGGAACTGCAGACCGCGATCGACACGCGTCTGGTCGACCTGCGCATTGCGACAGCGTTGCGGGCAGCCGGTCAGGCGGAGCGGCACAGGCTGGGGCCGGAGTTCTTCGCGATGCTGCGCGACGGTCCGAAGCCCAGCGCGCACGCCTCCCGTGGGTTTCACTACGCGATGCTCGAATGGGCCGAACTGCAGGGTGACGCGGCGGCATTCCGGATGGCGCTCGACGACCTGACGCGGGTGCTGACGATCACCGATGCCGGCAAGGCCTGGGTCGAGCCGCTGTTGCAGCGCTACCAGAAGACCCTGACCCGGCTCGAGGGCACTCGCGACCGGTAGAACCGCGAGAACCGGGAGCCCCCACTTCCCTTGCCGGCGGCCGGCGGTGATCCTGGCCACGACCCCAGACCAAGCCCCGGAGCCGTCATGCGCACCGCGTTCCTGCCGCTGCTTGCGGCCATCCTCCCACCGCTGCTCGCCCAGGATCCGGATCCGGCCTGGCAACCCCACCGCGCCATCAAGGTGCTCTACGCCGGCAAGAAGGACGGCAGCCGCGAACGCGCGTTCGCCGGGTTCCTGAAGCAGCACTTCGACACCTCGTCGACGATCGACCTCGGCCAGCTGAACGCCACGACCGCCAGGGACTTCGATGTCGTCATCGCCGACTGGGTCAGCCAGTACGGCAACGACGGCTACGAGAAGGGCGAGAACTCGCTGTTCTCGGCGCCGATCGATCTGCCGGTGGCGTTCACCAAACCGGTGATCGCGATGAGCTATGTCGCCAGCAATCTGCGTGGCGGGCACAAGCTCGACTGGCTTTGACTGTGCCTTGGCAACCGTGCGCACGGGATGCGCACCAACCACCCGATCTTCCAGGGCCCGCTGAACCCCGGCATCACGCTGGAAGGCGAACCGTGGACCGAGGCCGGCGACGGCCAGAAGACCTGGATCGTGCAGACCGGCAAGGAAGGCAAGGAGAACGACTACGGCCTGGTGTCCGACGGTCACGGCTTCGAGGACTCGCCCGACACCGAACGGATCAGCGGCGGCGTCAACAGCAAGGGCCCGCGCGCGGTCGCGATCGGCCGGCAGGCCAACCTGATGCAGTGGGGCTTCTATTGCGCGCCGGACCGGATGACCGACAGCGCCCGCAAGGTGTTCTTGAACGCGATCGTCTGGATGCGACGCTTCGATGGCCAGCGACCGCTGGTCGAGAAGCGCAGCGAAGCCCGTTCGTGGCTCGTGCAGTATGCCGAGACCTACGCCCGGCTGACCGCGGACCAGGCGAACGCCAAGGACAACGCCAGCTACCTCGACTACCTCCGCAAGCAGTTCCCGCCGGGTGCGCTGACGGGCGACGGTCCAGCGGCGTGGTACCAGGCCAACGAAGAGTACCTGTATCGCGAGGGCCATGGCTGGCAAGTCGATGCCGATCTCGCCGCCGCCAGGATCTCCAATCGCAAGCGCGAGTTCTTCGACTTCGTGCTCGGCCGTTTGCAGAAGGACGCCAGCGACGCAGTCGCCGTCAAGCTGCTGCAGCGCTACGCCCCCGATGCGAAGACCGAGGTTGCGGCGCTACGGGTCTGGCTGACCGAAGCCGGCGACCAGTTGTTCTTCAGCGACGTTGGCGGCTACCGCTGGTTCGTCGCGCCGACCGACCTGCCACAGCCGCCGAAGTGATCACGGCAGGACCGTGAACGACAGCCCCGGCGACGTCGCCAACCCGGGCGCCGCGGGCATGCAGGGACCGAACACCGCGCCGCACTGTGCGGTCCAGGTCGTGCCGACCAGAGCCGGCAGCGAGGGAACCGACAGCGACAGCCGCGCCAGACCGCCTGCATCGATGGCGCCGACCAGGACTTCGGCGCCGGGAAGCGCCACGTGCAACAGTGCGCCGAGCCCGAACGGATCACTGCCGGGGCGGTCGGCGACGCTGCCGAGCAACCAGAACGCCAGGCCCTGCGGCGGCAACCGGTCGCCGAGCAGTTCGAGGCTGGTCGCCAGGTGCGCCGCGCTGCCGCCGCGCAGGCGCAGGGCCCCGGCGCAACCGGCAGTGCCGGTGCCGAAGCGTTCTAGCCCCATTGGCTCCGCCGCGCGAACGGCGACGCGATGGCTCGCGAACCCGCCGTCGACGCGGAAGCGCGAACCGGCCAGCAAGGCTGCGCCGCGATCGCTGCCACTGCCCGCGATCGCCACCGCCCGGTCGGCCAGCATTCCGGTCCAGACCGGCACCGCCGCGGCATCCGGCAGCGTGCCGTCGGTGGCGACGCGACGGACGTAGACATCCGGCGCCCGATCGTAGAACCGCGCGTTGTTCTGCAGCGACTCGAAGGCCACCAGGAACTGTTCGCCGTCGAACGCCACCGCCGGCCGCGATTGGCCGCTCGCTGCATTGGTGCTCAACGCGATCACCGGCCCGACCGGCGCACCGTTGGCATTCAACCGCTGCGCGAACACGTCCTCGTTGGTCCAGTTCGAACCGCTGGCCCACACGATCAGGGCCTGATTGCCATCAGCGGCGACATCGACCGCACCCCATGCCGAGGCGGTGATCGTCGACAGTCCGCCCGGCGTGCCGATCGTGCCGTTCGGATCGACCATCGTCGCCACCACCGTCGCGCTGGTCTGGTTGTGCGACCAATGCTGCTCGTAGACGACGACGAAGCGGCCGTTCAGCGCCGCCACGCGTGGCCCGACCGCATACGACGAACCGACCAATCGCGGCGACGCGTCGAGCAGCGCCCCGTCGTTGCCGCGGATGCGCATCGCGTACGGATCGACATACTGCGGATAGACGGATGCTCGCGCATTGACGACCAGGAACACCCCGCCGGTGCCGGCGACATCCGGCGCGCCCCCGGCCATCACCGCGAACGGCGCGGCCTCGAGGAACGTGCCGTCGAGCGCCAGTCGCCGGCCGACCACTTGCGTACCGACGTTCCAGCAGACGAGGTATCTGCCGCCGTCGAACGCGACCGCCGGCCGGCTAGTGCCATCGCCGATGCCGACGAGGATCGGCTGCCGATCGACGAACTCCCCGAACGGATCGAGCCGCTGCGCCACGATCGCGGCGTCGGTCGACAATGCGCTCCGAAAGACCAGCAACTGCCCCGCCGGCGACGACGCCAGCGCCGGCCAGGACTGATCGCGGGTCGCGCGGCCGACCAGCGTGACCGGGCCGGGGTTGCCGCCAGCGCTCAGCGACGCAGCGAACAGGTCCGCCGTCGAAGCGTGGCGCAAGTCCTGCCAGACGGCGATGGCGCCGCCGGCCGTTCCGGCTGCCAGCGTCGGAGTGTAGACCGTGGCGGTCGCCGTCGGCTCGAGGGCGATGCCGCCGGGATCCAGCACGGCGCCGTTCGCCGCGAGGCGCGCGACCCGGACCGACGGCAGGCCGATCCAAGAGACCAGCCATTGGCTGCCATCCCACACGGCCTGCGGTCGTGGCTGATAGCCGGCCTGGCCACTGACCTGGATCGGTGTCGCATCGAGGCGCTGCAGGGTCGGCGAGAAGCGCACGGCGCTGACGCCCTGGCTCCAATAGATGTCGTTGTCCCAGGTCGTCAGCAGGAACTGGCTGCCGTTGCTGGCCAGGTGCGGCTGATCCTCGTTGCGGGCCGAAGTCAGCAGACCCACCGGCGTCGGATCGAGCGGCTGCAGGTTGGCGCCAAAGCGCTGGCCGAACACGTCGCCACCGCTGCCCCAGCACAACAGCCAGGTGCCGGATGCCCAAGCCAGACTGGCGGAGAACAGCAGGCTGCTGCTGCCGGACTGCAACACGATGCCCTGCGGATCGCGGAGCGTGCCATTGCCGTCGATGCGGAAACCGCGAACGGTGGTGCTGGTGCTGCCGGTGGTGACGACCAGGAAGCCCTGGCCGTCACTGGCGCACAGCGCCCACAGCGTCTCCCCCGGCAACGCGATCGGCACCGCGTCGCGGACCAGGCCGAGCGGTGAGACGCGCACCGCCCGCACTTCGTCCTGGTAGTAGCCGGCGGCCGGTTCCTGGCTCTTCCAGGCAACCAGGAAATCGGTCCCATTGAAGGCCACCGTCGGCATGGTCTGGTCACCCGGCCCGATGCCGAGCGGGAACGGCACCGGATCGAACGGCTGACCGGCAGCATCGAGGCGAACGGCGAACACGTCGCGATCACCGCCGCGAAGGTCGTCGAAGACGCACAGAGTGACACCGCCGCCGGTCGCCATCGCTGGCGCACGTTGATCGGAAACGGCACCGCCGATGGCCGGATCGCCGGGCGCCCACTGGGAGACCGAGAGGTTTGGCGTCTGCGCCGAGGCGCCGGCGACCAACGACAGCACACACAGCCAAGGAGTAACGGTTCGTTGCATGGGAATCGCTCGCGACGGGAGCGAGGTGCCGACAACGCCTGTGCCGGTGGCGTTCTTGCCTCCGTGTGCTCGGTCCGTGCACTACCGTCGTCCGGGTTCCGGACGGTCGGTGCCGGCCTCCGCTGCAAGGCCCCCGGCGACTACGCCATGCGGCCCGGCGCGCAGCGGCGACAGCCACGCCTGGGACCCGGGACTTTTCTGGCAACTACCGGTCGCCCTTACCCTTGCCAACGGCAATCTGCCCTGCCCCGACCCCCTCACGCCTGCCCCAGACATGAAAAGGCCGTCGCTTCCCCTGCTCAGTGGTCTCGCCGCGCTCGGCCCGATCGGAGCCCAGCAGTTCGTCTCGACCGTGATGCCACAGGTCCCCGGCATCTCGCGTCAGGCATGCGTGCTCGACCTCGACGGCGATGGCGCCGACGACGTCGTCACGCGCAGTTTCGATGGTCGCTCGCTGGCGGTGTTCGCCAACAACGGGCATGCGGTGTTCACGCGCGCTCCGGACATCGCCTCGGCAACGACCTCGGTGCTGCAGAACGGCCAGACGGTCGCCGGCGACGTGGATGGCGACGGTGATCTCGATCTGGTGTTGTCGCGGTCCACCGTGAACGGCGTCGTGCTGGTGCTGCTGCGCAACCAGCAGGGAACGCTGGTGGAGGATCCCGCGCCGCTGCCGGTCGCGACCACGACGATGTTCTACGGCGCGCTGTTGCTCGACGCCGATGGCGATGGCGACCGCGATCTGGTGACCCACACGAATTCGGCGACGTTGTTGCTGCGCAACGACGGCACCGGTGCGTTCACCCTGGCGAACGGCGCATTGCCGCCGGTCACCATGCCGCGCACCCTGCTGGCCGGTGACTTCGATCGCGACGGTCGCACCGATCTGGCGGTCGGAACCCTGTCCGGCCTACGCCTGTGGATGGCGCGCGGCACTGCGTTGACCGACGAGTCCGCCAGCCGGCTGCCAGCGGGCACGCCCCAGGTGGTCGGCATCACGGCGCTCGATCACGATGGCGACGCCGACCTCGATCTGGTCGTCAGCAACAGCTCGTTGAATCCGGCGTTCCTGCTGCTCGACAACGACGGCACCGGCGTGTTCACCGACCGCAGCAGTCGCCTGCCGGTCGGCTTGCCGTCATCGCCGATCGCCACTCTCGCACTCGACATCGATGGCGACGGGCTGCGCGATCTGATCCTCGGTCAGCAACTGGTGCGCAGCGCCGGCGGCGGCGCGTTCGTGCGGATCGGCAGCCTGACCGAGTCACCCGTGCAAGCGTGCGATTTGGACGGCGATCGGTTCGACGACCTGGTGCAGTTCTCCGGCATCGCCCGCAACCTCGGCGGTCAGGGTTTCCGGCCGCTGGTGCACTGCCCGGCGCTGCTGGCCGGCGACCTCGATCGCGACGGCAGCTCCGAACTGCTCGACATGCGCTACGTCTGGCGGACCGATGGCAGCGTCGTCGAACGGCGACAGACGCTGGCGGCCGCCCTGACGCTCGGCTCGGCGGCGGTGGGCGATCTCGATGGCGACGGCGATCTCGATCTCGCCAATCGCGGCAGTGGCCTGGGGCTCTGGACCAACGACGGCACCGGCGCGCTGTCGCTGGCGTTCACGGTGCCGATCGCGGCGACGCAGCGCGGTCTCGCCCTGCTCGACTACGACGGCGATGGCGACCTCGATGCCGCCATGGGCGGCTTCGGCTGGCCCTTGGGCGCGCCGCCCGGCCTGCACGAGAACCTCGGCGGGCTGAACTTCGGCGACGTGTCCGCGACTGCGCTGCCGCCGGGATTGCCGCTCGCGTTCCGCACGGTGGTCGCCGGCGATGCCGACGCCGATGGCGACGCCGATCTGCTGTTTGGCGTCGACCCGAGTACCACGGGCCTGCCGATGGCGACGCTGCTGCTGAACAACGGCAACGGCACGTTTGGCAACGCCGGAGCCGCGTTCGACCCACCCACGGGTGCCGGTCCGGCGATGTTCGCCCAGTTCGACGCCGATCCCGAACTCGAGATCGTCGTGGCCGCGAACCCGACGCTGTTCCTGTTCGACCGCAGCGGCGGCATCTGGCGCGACGTCACCGCGGCGCGGATCCCGGCGTCGGTGACGCCGATCGTCGGCGTCGTGCCGGTGGACTTCGACGGCGATGGCGACGTCGATCTGGTCGCCGCCGGCGGCCCCGGCTTCCTGCTGCAGAACGACGGCACCGGCCGGTTCGCGGATGTGACGGCGAGCCACGGACCGGTGACCCCGAGCGCACAGGTCGCGGTGGATGTGGATGGCGACGGCGATCAGGACCTGCTCGATGGCTTTGGCATCGCCCTCAACCAGGAACGGCAACTGTCGCTGCTGGGACCGCTGTCCTTGGGCACCTCCGCCGATCTCGAGTTCGTCGTGCAGCGTGGCTTCGGCCAGGACACCGCGATCGGCCTGCTGGCTGTCAACGTGCGGCGGCTGGCAGTCGGCGTACCGATGTTCGGCGGCCGGCTGTTCGTCGACCCCAATGGCGCCGTGCTGCTCGCGGCGCTGACGTCGGTGGCCGGTCAGGCCGCGCAAACGGCATTGGCGATCCCGGCGAATCCGGCCCTGCGCGGCGTCGATGTGCACCTGCAAGGTGCGGTGATCGACGCCGCCCAACGACTGGCGCTGCTGAACCACATCCGCGCATCGATCGAGTAGGTCCTCGCCGGGGCCGCCGCGATCCTCGCACCATCGACACCAGCGCATCGGTGACAAGCTCGGCATGCGGACCTGCTGGGGCCGCCCTTGTCGACCAGTGCTGGCTTCGGTAGGCTCGACTCCGGTCCGCGGCCGGCAGCATTCGCTTCGCCCGCGCACTCGCGCACGCACATCCCCCCGACCGAAGACCATGTCGAACTGGCTCTCGAGGCAGCGGCGAATCCTGGGCAGGATCGTCAACAGCAAGACGGTTCCCGCATTCACTTACCGGTGGGACACCAGGGCGCCCTCGGCGATTCGCGCAACCGGTTTCCAACCGTGGCATGCGCCGGGCACCATCACGCTGATCGAGCACGTCACCGGCGCCTACCAGGGTGGGCCGTCGGCCGGCCAGATGACCAAGAAGCACAGTCAGTTCGTGTCCACCGGCGCATACGGGATGCTGCAGAAGCTCGACCCGACGTTCGCCCAGCAGGTGCTGACCACCAACCTCTACAAGATCGACACGGCCATCGCGGCTGCGACTGGACCATTCCGTGACGCGAACGACACCTTCGACAAGGCCGGCATCGATCGCCCGTACGCGACGCAGCGGGAGTGGATCAAGGAAGGCGGCATCCCGGAGAACGCCGTGGTCGAGTACATGACCGGAAAGGCGTTCTACGACCAGTACGACCTGATCACGGGTGCCCCGGCCGAGAACGCGTTGGTGGGTTGGCAGGCGTTCTGACGGCGCGCTGTCGCGCCACCCGGATCATTGCACGACCAGCGCGATCGCGTTGGTGGCACTCAGCGCGAACGGGCTGTTCGAACCGAAGTCGGCCAGCACGCCCTGCAGCGTGACCTGCAACGGCAGCCCGAGCCCGGCCGGCAGCGCCAGCACCGTTCCCGGCGCCGCGGTCGCCGGCAGCAGACCGACACCGAGCAGGGTCGGGTGGCCCAGCGAATTCGCCAGCAACACCGCGCTGCCGCCGAGCATCGGCGGCGGGAACGCGAACCAGCCCGCGTCGAGCGGCAGCAAGGTCGCGGCCGCTGGCCCAGGCTCACCCAGCGCCGCATACAAAAGGAACGGCGCCAGCAACGGCCCCGCCGACGACGCCGCCATCGTCACGGTCAGTGGCGCGGTCGTGGCCGTCGCGATCCGGCCCAGGGCATCGCCGGTCGCGCCATTGACCCGCAGCACCGGTTCGGCGGCGCCGTTCCGCCGATCGACGGTGCCGTGCCGCGCCAGCACGAACGGCGCGATCTGGAACGCCAGGTTGCGCGCCGTCGTGACCCCGCTCGCCGCAAACGAACCGAGCAGGGTGCCAGCGGTGTCATAGCGATGGATCGTCGGCGCCGAGAAGTTGCTGATCGTCAGCCGATCGCGTTCGTCGATCGCGATGCCCTGCGGCAGCGCCAGCGCACCGGCTCCGAACGTCGTCACCGGTTGCCAGTTGGCGTCGAACTTGATGATCACGCCGGTGCTGCCCTGGGACACATAGTGTTGGCCCTGCGAGTCGATCGCGATCGACATCGGCGAACCCATGTTCGGGTGCATCGTGGTGCCGAGCAGGGCGCCATTGGCATCGAAGCGATACACGGCATTGGCCAATGCCGCGGTGACGGCGTGCTTGCCATCGGCGTCGAAGGCGACGCAGTTGACGCCGTTCATGCCGGTCACCGTTCGCGTCTGCACGTGGTTCCACGCCGCGTCGAACACGACGATCCGGCCGGGGTTGAAGTTGCCGACGTACCAGTGACCGTTCGGCCCGCGGGCGATGCCGGTGCCAGCGGTCAGGTCGGGATGCGTGACCGTCCGCAGGACGTTGCCGAACGGATCGAGCACCAGCACCCGCGCGTTGATCTCGCCGACCACGACGACGTTGCCGCCGTCATCGATCGCGACGCCGCGCGGGTTGCGCAGCCCGGCCGGCGTGAACGTCCGCACCAGCACGCCCTCGGCGGTGTATTCGGCGACGTTGTGGCTCTGGTAGCCCGAGGCAAACAGGTTGCCGGTGTGCCTGGGCGGCAGGGGCACTTGCGCGGCGACGACGGCGGCCAGGGCCAGAACGGCGGCAGGACGGGCGAGCATCCCGACATGGTCGCCGATGTGGCGCCGCCTGTCGCCCCCCGACCGCAGGCTCGCTACAAACATCGGGCGTGACCGATGCCGCCGCCATGCTGCAGGTACTGCAGGACCAAGCCTGCTTCCCCGGCGCCAAAGGGCCCGTCACGGTGCTGCAGACCCACATCTCGATCGTCTGCCTGGTCGACGAACGGGTCTACAAGTTCAAGAAACCGCTCCGGCTGCCGTTCCTGGACTTCTCGACGCTGCCGCAGCGGCGCCACTGGTGTCGCGAGGAAGTGCGGCTGAATCGGCGGCTGTGTCCGGAGGTCTATCTGGGCACCGCCGCGCTGCGGATCACGGCGAACGGCCCGCGCCTCGGCGCGCTCGATGACGACGAAGGCCCGGAGGTCATCGAGGTCGCGGTGGTGATGACGCGGCTGCCGCAGGAACGGATGCTCGATCGGCTGCTGGCCACTGGCGGCGTCACGGCCACCGGGATCGACGACCTCGCGCGCCGGGTCGCCGCGTTCCACGCCACTGCCGACCGCTCGCCGACCGTGCGCGCTGCCGGTTCCCCAGAACGGCTGGCGGAACTGATCCGCGGCAACTTCCGCGAACTCGCCGCCTTGCCCGACCACGGCCTGCCCGAACGGCTGCTCGCCGCGCTGGCCCGGACCGCCGACGACGATCTGCAGTTCCTGCTGCCGCGCCTGCGCCTGCGCGCCGACGCCGGCCGGATCATCGATGGTCACGGCGACCTGCACGCCCGCAACATCTGCCTGACGACGCCGCCGGCAATCTACGATTGTCTCGAGTTCGCAGCCGATTTCCGTTGTGGCGATGTGGCCACCGAGATCGCGTTCCTGGCGATGGACCTGCGCTATCGCGGGTCCGCCGCGCTGGCGATGCAGTTCGTCCGGTCCTACGTCGCGACGACCGGCGACCACGAACTGCCGGACCTGCTGCCACCGTTGATCCGCTATCGCGCCATCGTCCGCGCCAAGGTCGCCGCCATGGCGGCGCGAGCGACCGAACTGCCCGCTGCCGATCGCGCTGGCGCTCGCCAGAGTGCCCTCGCACATCTCGCGCTCGCGGCCGCGACCGCGATCGAGGTGCGCGGCACTTCGTGGCTCGTGCTGTGCGGGCCGCCCGGCAGTGGCAAGAGTGCACTGGCGACGCACCTGCAGCGCTGGTGCGGTTGGCCGGTGTTCTCGACCGATGCGATCCGCAAACAACTGGCCGGACTGCCGGCGACGGTGCGCGCGCCGGCGGAGTTCTACACCGCCGGGTTTTCGGTCCGGACGTATCGCGAACTGTTCCACCGCGCGGCGAACGCCACCACCGCCGGCGCCCCGGTCGTGATGCTCGACGGCAACTTCGCGACGCCCGACCTGCGTGCGCGGGCAGCGGCGGCGGCCGGCGATGCCGGCGCAGCCGCGACGGTCCTGTTCGTGGATGTGCCCGCTCCGATCGGTCGTGCCCGGGTCACCGCCCGCGCCGCCGGCGAACGGGTCAGTGACGCCGGTCCGGCGGAATACGACGTGCTGCGAGCCCGATTCGTGGCTCCCCTCGAGCTGGCCGCGCGGCCCGTGCACACGGTGTCCGGCGCCGAGGCACCAGAACTGGTCGCCGCGAACGCGCTGGCGCAACTGCTGGACCCGGCGTCCACCCCGACGTGAACGACCGCCAGAATCCCTGCAACGAGCGCACGGCCCTCCGGATCGCTCGTCCATGCTGCGGTTCCTGCACCACTTGCTCACGACCCTGTTGCGGCTCGCGCTGCCTGCGGCCCTCGGTTGGTGGCTCGCTGGCCGCTATGCCACCGGTCCCACCGTCGGCATCGCTGCCGGCGTGTTCGCCGTCCTGGCGTTCCTGGGCTGCGTGCTGTTGCGGCTCTCCTCGGTTGGCCAGATCTCCGGGCTGAACCGCGTCGGCGGCCTGTTGCTGCCGTTCGCCTGGCGCTTCGGCCGCGGCTCGTTGGCGCGGATGGCGATCGGCGCCACCGCCCTGCAGACGGTGCTCGCGACCGCGGGCGCGCTGGCGAGGAACGGCGGGGTCGGCGCGCCTGGCGGCAGTGCGTTGCTGGTGTTGATCGTGGCGTGGACGGTGGACGGGCTCGCGGTGCTGTGGATCGTGCACCTCATGCACGGTTACCGGGTCGGTTCGAGCGGCGGCAACGGGATGCTGCGGGTGATCCTGTTCTTGCTCATCGTGATCGCCGCCAGCGCGGTGCTGCATCACTACGGCTGGACCTGGCTCGGAGTGCTGGTCGCTGGACTGCCGCCGGCGTGCGTGGGGGCGTACTTCGGGCTCTACATGGCCCTGTTCATGTTCGGCGGCAAGAACCGGCGCTGGAACTGAGTCCGTTTCCGCCGGCCTCTTTGGCGACCAGAGTCGTCGCGGCACCCTCGATGCCGCCGCCGCGGCGGACCCGCAGTTCGTACTCGCCCGGCGCCAGCACGCAGCCGCGCGGATTCGCATGGTTGTCGCTGCTACGCGCGAACGTGCAGATCGTCACCGCCGAACGTCAATCCGAGGGGCTCGATGATGACCTGCTTGCCGCCGGGCTCGACCCTGCCCGCGACCCACGCCCGCACACCCTGCGCCTCTGCCACCGCCAGCGTCCGTTCCGCATCCGCCGCCGCGACGAACAGCGCGAACCCGGCACCCATGTTCAGATTGCCGTAGGCCTCGCGATCGTCACTGCCGGTCTGCTGCACCAGGAACCGCAACACCTCCGGCACCTCCGGCAACGTGTGGATCCGATACGTGAACGCCGCCGGATGGCGCATGATCTTGCGCCAGCCGTGGCCGGTGATGTTGGCACAGTAGTGCGGCACGACACCCGCCGCCGCCAGCGCTTCGGTGACCGGCGAATAGAGCATCGTCGGCACCAGCAACGCTTCGCCGAACAACGCGCCGCTCGGCAACTTCGTGCCGTAGCCCTGTGGCAATCGTTCGGCGAGCTTCCGCGCCAGCGACACGCCATTGGCGTGGATCCCCGACGACGCCAACAGCACGATCGTATCGCCCCCGGCAAGATGTTCGCCGAGTGTCAGCCGCGACTTCGGCCGCACGATGCCCAGACACGACGCCGCCAGATCGATCCGATCGTCGACCACGACGCCCGCCAGCGCCGGGGTTTCGCCGCCGCCCCAGCTGACCCCGCACGCATCACACGCGCGCTGCCAGCCGGCCACCAGATCCGTCGCCCGTTGCTGATCGTGGAACCAGCCGCTGCCGCCGGCCGCCCAGTAGGCGTGCACCGAGATCGGCGTTGCGCCGACGGTGATCAGGTCGTTGACCGCCATCGCCAGCGTGTCCTGCGCGATCTGGTCGTAGTACGTGCGACCGGTCAGCGAACGCGTCGCATCGGCGACCAGCGCCTTGGTGCCAAGACACTCGGTGATCGAGGCGAGATGGAAGTCACCGCAGTCGATCACGTAGGCCGACTCGCCGCGCGAGGCCGCCAGTTCGCGGAAGCCATGCCGCGCCAGATTGCCCGCCGTCGCCGCCGCCGCGCGTTGCGCCAGGATCTTCAGCGGATCGATCTTGCTGTAGTCGACGCCGGCCTGCTGGTAGTCGAGCTTGCCCATGCAGCGGAGAGAATGGACCGCCGCCGCCGCGAATGCGAGCTTGCGCCGCGCGGATCGCGGCGGCACCGTCCTCGCCATGACCTCCGCTGCAACGGCCGACGCCATCGTGCTGCGCCAGGTGAGCAAGCGCTACGGCCAGAAGGTCGTGCTCGCCAACATCGACCTGGTCGTGCCCCGCGGCCAGGTCATCGGCTACGTCGGCCAGAACGGCGCCGGCAAGAGCACCACCGTCAAGATCCTGGTCGGCATGTTGTCCGACTTCCACGGCCACGCCGAAGTCGCCGGCGTCGACGTGCGCCAGGATCCGATCGCCGTCAAGCAGCGGATCGGCTACGTGCCGGAGGTCGCCAC
Source organism: Planctomycetota bacterium (assembly GCA_016713175.1). Taxonomy (GTDB): domain Bacteria; phylum Planctomycetota; class UBA1135; order UBA1135; family UBA2386; genus JADJPQ01. The sequence goes on along the minus strand of JADJPQ010000008.1, from coordinate 115,603 downwards.
GCTGTACGAGGCGTTGACCGTGCACGAACACCTGCAGCTCGTCGGCCGGCTGCATGGGCTGGCCGACGATCTGATCGAACGCCGCGGCCGCGCCATGCTGCGCGAGTTCGACCTCGACGCGAGGCTGCACGCCAGCATCGGCTCGTTGTCCAAGGGCATGCGCCAGAAGGTGATGTTCACCGCGGCGCTGCTGCCGGATCCGGAAGTGCTGTTCCTCGACGAGCCGTTGTCCGGGCTCGACGTGCAGAGCGCGGTCCTGATCAAGGAACTGGTCCGCGGCCTCGCCGCCGCCGGCAAGACCGTGTTCTACTGCTCACACATCCTCGACGTCGTCGAGCGCGTCTGCGACCGGATCGTGGTGCTGCGCGAAGGGCAGATCGCCGCCGACGGCACGTTCGCCGAACTGGCGGCGCAGAGCCACGGCGGCACGCTGGAACAGGTGTTCCTCGAACTGACGGCCGATGCCGGGGCCAAGGATCGCGCCGGCGGCCTGATCGCGGCGATGCGGAGCGCCAGGCCATGAGGCGCAAACCGGGTGCGACGGCGACGAAGGACGCCGGCCTGATCGCGGTGATCGTCCGGCTGGGCCGCCTGGTCGTGCCGTTGTTGACCCCGTTCGGCGTCGATCGGCGGCAGTTCCTGATCCTGCTGGCGACCAGGGCCCGGGTCGACCTGCGCAAGAACGCCCGCGCCGAACGCGAAGGCCGACCGCGCAGCCTGCACACTTCGCTGGCATTGACCGTGGTGATGAACCTGCTGCTCGGACTGGTGCTGGGACTGGTGCTCGCCGGCAGCAAGGACCCGCAGGCGGGTCTCTTCGCCGTGTTCACGTTCACGATGCTGATGGCGGCGGCAACGCTGATGACCGACCATGCCTCGACGCTGCTCGAGACCGGCGAATCGCAGGTGCTCGGCCCGCTGCCGGTCGACGACCGCACGGTCCTGGCGGCACGCGTCTGCCACACCCTGCTGTGGCTGCTGCTGCTGATCGGACCGCTGGCCGTGGGGCCGCTGCTGTTCGGCATCGGGGAACACGGCGTCTGGCCGTTCGTCCCGTTGTTCTTGCTGGCGATGCTGTCGACGAGCATCACCTGCCTGACGCTGGCGGTGGCAACGCTGGTGATCGCCTTGCGCGTGGCATCGCCGGCCCGGGTGCGCAATTGGCTGCTCGGCCTGCAGATCCTGGCCTCGCTGGTCGCCGTGATGGGCTACCAGATGCTGCACTGGCTCCAGCACCTGGACGCGACGTGGCTGTCGAGCGGCACCTGGTGGACCTGGCTGCTGCCCCCCGCCCACGTCGCGGCGCTCGTGGTGACGGCACTCGACCCCGGCAAGGCGCCGATCGGCCACGCGGTGCTGGCGGTCCTGCTGCCGGCCGTGCTGCTGCTGGTCGCCAGTCGGGTCGCGCCGCGGTTCCAGGAACGGCTGCTGGCGATGTCGGCGAGCGATCGCGATCGGCACGCGGCACCGCGGCGGCGTCCGCTGCGCGACCTGCTGCTCCGCCATCGCGACGCCATCGCCGGCTACGACTTCGCCGCCGCGATGATCGCCCGCGACCGGTCGTTCCGGATGCGGGCCTGGCCGGCGATCGTCACCTCGTGGTTCTTCGCCGCCTGGATCGTCTGGCGCTCCGGCCGGACCGATGAACAGTACGAGCTGTCGCTGGCGTGCACGGCACTCTACGTGATCGGCTTGTCGACGCCCCAGGTGCTGACGCTCGCGCGGTTCGCCGACGACTGGCAGGCGCGGTGGCTGTTCGTGGCGTCGCCGCTGACCAACGCCGCCAACTTCGTCGCTGGCGCCCAGCTGGCGCTGGCGCTGCGCTTCGTCGCCCCGGCGGCCTTGGTGACCGCTCTGTTGTTGCTGGCGTTCGGCGGCATCCACCTGTGGCCCGACGTGATCTGGTCGCTGCTGGTCGTGGTCGAGTTTGCGTTGCTGACCCTGCAGATCACCGAACATCGCCTGCTGTTCTGCGAGAAGTTCGACACCGCTGCGGTGCAGGGTTCGTTCCTGCGCGGCCTGTTCTACCTGCTGCTGGCGGGCCTGGCCGGCTGGCTGCACTCGGTGCTGCGCGCGGAGACCGGTCGGTTCCTGTACGTGCTGCTCGGGTTCGCCGTGTTCGTCGCGCTGCACGCCATCGCCATCGCCACCGGCATGAAGCAGCGACCGCGCATTCCGGTGCGCTTTGGCGGCCGTGATCGAGACCCGACCGCGCCGGCAGGGTGACTATCGCGCCAGCGCCTCGGCGATCGCCCGCAACCTCGCCGCCGTGAAGCCCTTGATCGCGATCGTCGCGAACGCGTTGTCCTCCTTGACCGAGAACTCGGCGGCCCATACCGCATCGAGCAGCGCGCGCAGGTCCGGTGCCTGTTCCAGCAGTTCGCCAGCTTCGGTGGCCAACGATTCCTTGCCCTGCGCCAGCAACTCCCTGCCCTTGTCGACCCAGGCATCGGCCGCGTCCTCGTCGCGCGCCGTCACCATCAGCGTGATCACCGCCGGGTCGCCGAACTCGACCCGGATCTCGGCACCAGTGGCTGGTGGCAACTTCGCGAACGCCAGGGCCAGCCAGGCCTTGCTGTTGGCCGGGATGAACGCGCACAGCGCCGGATTGCTGGCCAGCAGCATCGGCGCGGCGACCTCCGGACGGGGTTTGCCGCGGTTGCCATCGGTCGCGGCAAACACCGTGTCGGCGGTGACCTCCATCGCGCCGCCGAGCAGCGGATTGTTGGCGCGCGCGTCGTCCGGCAGACGCGCCTGCTGCCACAGGTCGTGCTCGAACGCACCGACCGCCTGCCAGGTGAAGCCGAATGGCACCGGCCCCGCCTTGGCGGTGAACACGAAGCACGAGTGGTCGAGTCGCGCGTTGCCGAACCGATGCACGACACCGAACGGCAGTTCGCTGACGAGGTCACAACCGCGCTGCGCCGATCGCGCCAGATCGTCGTTGCCGCCGGCACCGCCGGCCTCCATCGCCGTTCCGGTGATCAAGGCGCCAAGACGACGACCGAGCGGTGTCAGCCAGCCGAGATCGGGCAGGCGCGCATGATCGAGGATGAGGCAACCATCGAACGCGACCGGCAGCTGCAGCTTCTCCGGATCGAGCCGGGCGCGTGCAATCGGCGCCGGAGCACCCTGCACTTCGGGTATCGCCGCGCTCGCCCGCTCCCGCAGCATCGCCGGCACGCCGTCGTTCTTCGCCAGCAGCGTCAGTTCGCCGACCGCCGCCCGGCAACGGCGCCGCGTCAGCAGGTCGATCGCGACCATCCGGTCGAGCATCTGGGCCCGGCCGCCCAGACCATCGAACGTCGGCAGCGGCCTGGCCAGGAACTGCCGCAGATCGACATCACTGGTCGGCACGCCGATCGCCTGCAGATGGAACTCACCATCGGTCATCGCCAGCAGATCGCGATGACCATGGCACATCAGCGCGAGGTAACCGAGTGCGCCCGCGTTGATCAGACCGGTGCTCAGATCCTCGCCGAGCAGCGGATCGTAGCGATCGTCGTCGATGCCGCCGGCGTCGTTGTAGCCAGGCGCCAGCAGGTCGCCGGTCGGGGCGCGGCGGTAGACGATCTGCGCCAGCCAGCCGCCGCTTCGCACCCGCGCGACGACATCGCCGTCGTCTTGCGCGCCGACTGCGGAAATTCCCGACCAACCGGCCACCAGAGTGAGAAACCAGCGCATCGACAAACGCTAGCCCGCCCCGGCCGATCTCGCCATCGTGCCGGCGATGACAGGTGCCCGACCGTTCCGGATAGGCTCTCCGATCCGCGTCATGGTGCCCGGCCCGACCGCGTCCACGTCGGGCACGGCGCTTGCGACGCGCGCTGCCTCCCTGCCAGGATCCCTCTACCTCCAAGGTTCGTGATGACCCGTCGACTCGCGTTGGTCGCCCTGTGTGCAACCCTGTCTGCGCAAACCCCGTTGCAGCTCGGTGGCCCCGACCGCGTGCTGAAGGGCGCCTGGGACCAGCATCGGCAACGGCTGGTCCTGTTCTCCCAGGATGGCGAGACCTGGGAAGTCGCCGACGGCCAATTGCTGCATCGCCCGACCGTCGGCCAACCGACGGCGCGCCGACATGCGACGATGATCTACGATCCGGTCCGCCGCCACTCGCTGATGTTCGGCGGCGCCAACCTCGATGGCACGTTGCGCAACGACACGTGGGCGTGGGATGGCGTCCGTTGGCGGTCGCTGCCGTCGGCCTCGGCACCATCAGGACGCGCGTTGGCGGGCTCGGCGTTCGACAGCACCCGCGGGCGCGTGGTGCTCTACGGCGGCCTCAGCACCCAGTCCACCGACACGTGGGAACACGACGGCTCGACCTGGCGCCTGGCGGCGAGTTCGGGGCCGACCACTGGCAACCCGGCGATGGCCTACGATGCAGCGCGTGGCCTGACGGTGCTCGTCATCTACGGCGGGTTCCTCGGCAGCCCCGCCGAGACCTGGGAATGGAACGGCAGCGCGTGGCGACAGCGGGCCGTTGGTGGCCCGTGGCCCACCCAGCGGCAACAACCCGGCATGGTCTGGGATCCGGTGCGACGAGTCACCGTGATGTTCGGCGGCACCGAGAACCCCGGCGAGATCTGGGAATGGAACGGCTTCAGCTGGCGGCTGGCCCGCACGGTCGGCGAACCGCAGCGACAGAGCCCCGTCGGTTGGTGGGACCCGGTTCGCGCCGCAGTGATGATGTTCGGCGGCAACATGCACTTCCCGAGTGGCTCCGGACCGCAACGTTCCGACCTGTGGTCGTGGGATGGTCAGAACGTGACCCGGGTGCATGGCGATCTGTGGCCGTCGTCACGATTCTCGCACGCGCTCGGCACCGACCAGGCGACCGGCACCGCCCTGCTGTTCGGCGGCTTCCAGAACACCGGCAACCCGACCGACACCTGGCTGTGGAACGGGACGAGATGGCAGCAACTGAGCCCGGCGGTGTCGCCGACCGCCCGTTCCAACCCGGGCATGACGTTCGATTTCGGCACGCGCCGCTGGCTGTTGTTCGGCGGCGCCGCTGGGGCCACGGCCCTGGACGACCTGTGGTCGTTCGACGGCACCAACTGGCAACGCCTGACGACGACGGTCGCACCGTTTCCGCGCGCTTCGATGGGGATCGCCTTCGACCTCGTCCGCGGCGTGCTGGTGATCTTCGGCGGCAGCGGCAACGGTGCGATGGGCAACGACACGTGGGAGTGGGACGGCACCACGTGGCGGCGGGTGTTCACGGCCGCGGCGCCGAGTGCGCGGATGGATGTGCCGATGGACTACGACATCGTCCGCAATCGGATCGTGCTGTTCGGCGGGCGGACCGGCTTCACCGCCCAGGACCAGTTGGCGGACACTTGGGAATACGACGGCAGCAACTGGCAACGCATGCAGCCGGTCGCGTCCCCGCCGAACCTGCTGATGCCGGATCTCGCCTACTCCCTGGCCCTGGGCGTCACTCGCATGTGCGGCGCGCGGGTGGTCAGCCAGAACCGCTTCGATCTCGAAGAATGGCAGTACGACGGCAGCACGTGGACGCGAACGAGTTCCGACCCCAGCTCCCGGCTGGGCTCGGTGGATCTGATCCCGTCGGCGATCGGCGGGCGGTTGGCGATGTTCGACGGACTCAACCTGGCCGAATGGCCGACTTCGACCATGGCGACCAACACCACCATCGGCACCGGCTGCGGCACACCGCTGCCCGAACTGACGACGCGCACCCGTGCGCGCATGGGCGATGTGCAATTCGGGCTCGAGACGACCGTGCAACCCGGCGATCTGGTCGTGTTCGGTCTCGGCTTCACGCCTGGCACCGTGCCGCTCGGCAACGGCTGCACGGCGTGGCTTCAGCAACTCGATGCGAGCTGGCTGACGCTCGCGTCAGCGACCGGCTCCGCCGAACAGATCGTGCCGCTGCCGTCGGCGGCGGCCTGGTTTGGCACTTCGCTGCTGGCCCAGGGCTTCGTGCTCGAGCCGACAACCGGAACGCTGCGCGCGACCGCCGGCCTGCAGTTCCGGATCGGCAACTGAGCCAGCCGGCGCCTCACAGATCGATCGTGCGACCCTCGCGCGCGGCCTGATCGGCGGCCAGCACGATGCGCAGGCTGTTGACGGCGTCGGCCAGATGGTCGCGGAGGTCGACGTTCTCGCGGATCGCGCGCAGCAGGTACTGCTGTTCGCGCAGGCACAACCCGTCGTGATCGGGCTCGTCGGTCATGTCGAGCCACTGATCTGGCTTGACGAACTGATCGGCGGCGTCGCGATCCTGCCAGTGGACGCGCAGCGAATTGGTCTTGGTGTGCGAATCGACATCGGCGGAGCCGGTCTGCCGTTCGCCCACCTTGTCGACGATCGACACGCAGCCCTTGGGCCCGACCACGTCCTTCACGAAGTAGGCGACCTCGCTCATCATCGGGCCCCAACCGGCTTCGTACCAGCCGACCGAACCATCGGCGAACGTCACCTGCAGCTGGCCGTAGTTGTACATGCCAGGCTTCAGTTCGTCGGACAGGCGGGCCTGGATGGCCGACACGCGCACCGGCTTGCTGCGGGTCATCTGGCACATCACGTCGACGTAATGCACGCCGCAATCGACGATCGGCGACATCGAGTCCATCAGCGCCTTGTGCGTACTCCAGTCCTTGCCGCAGCTCTGCTGGTTGAGGTTCATCCGCATGACCAACGGCTTGCCGAGCGTCTGCGCGACCGCGATGAACTTCTGCCAGGCGGGGTGGACGCGCAGGATGTAGCCGACGACGACCTTCTTCTGGTGGCGGTGCGCGAGGTCGACGATCTGCTGGGCCTCGGCGACGGTCTCGGCGAGGGGTTTCTCGATGAACAGGTGGGCGCCGCCTTGCAACGCGGTGCGGGCGATCGCGGCGTGGGTATCCGGGTAGGTGTTGATCGAGACGACGTCGGGTTGCGTCTGGCGGAACGCCTGGTCGAAGTCGGCGAAGGTCGGCAGGCCGCCGAGTTCCTTGGCGAGGCGGTCGCGGGAGCCGGGGCCGCGGCTGACGAGTCCGACGACCTGGAAGTCGTCGGCGAGGCGGTGGTAGGCGCGGGCGTGGGAGGAGCCCATGTTGCCGCAGCCGACGACGAGGACCTTCAGAGGTGGCATCGGTTCAGGATGCCCGGTGGGCAACATCGGCGCCAGTCGTGTTCACGGCGCCCCCGGCGTCGACCGGGCGTCCCTGATCGGCGTGACGCACTGGCAGCTGACCCTCGCGTTGGTCCTGGTGACATGGCACCATCGCCGGCCGCGGCCCGCGCCACCCGTCGCACCATGATCACCCCCGGCAACCCTCGATGGTCGACGCGGCTCGTGCTCTGGCACTGGCTCTGCGCGCGGCTGGCGCTGGCGACGGCGGCCACACTGGTTGTGCTGCGACCCGACGGATTCGTCGCATCCCCGCTGACCCCGACGTCGCTGGCCACGGCTCATGTGCTGGTGCTCGGCTTCCTCGCGATCTCGATCACCGGCGCCTGGCACGCGGTCGCCCCGCTGGTCCTCGGTGTCCGGCACACCACCGGCAGACTCGATTGGTGGCTGTTCGCGACTCTGGCGCTGGTCGCCGCCGGCGTCGTGTCGCACATGCTGCTCGGCACCTACAGCGGCGTCGCCTGGTCGGCGGGCCTGCTGCTGCTGCTGCTCATGCTGCGCCTGCCGAACTGGCTGCTCGGGCTGGCCGCCGGCACGGCGCCGCCGGCAATCGCAATCGGCGCGGCGCTGGCGTGGTGCAGTTTCGTATTGACGGTCTGCCTCGGCGGCGTCGTCGCCGTCAACCGCCACACACCGTTCCTGCCGGTCGCGCACGGCACGATCCTCCTCGGCCACGCCCATCTCGGACTCGGCGGCTTTGCGGCGCTGATGGTCGTGTCGCTTGGCCTGCGGTTGTTGCCGATGCTGCTGCCAGCGACGCCGCCGCAGGGCATGGGGCCCTGGGTCGCGGTGTTGCTGACCGCCGCGGGCGGCCTCGGCATGGGGCTCCTGGTACCGTTCATGCCCCACATGCTGCCGATCTGCGCGACGCTGCTCGGCGGCGGGCTGATGGCGTTCCTGCTGCTGGCCGTCGGCATGCTGCGCCATCGGCAACCCGCGCCGCGCGATCGCGCGCGGCCGGATCCGGTACTGGCGCTGGCGGGGTTCGCGCTGGTGGCGCTGTTGGTGGCGCTGGTGCTCGGCGAAGGGATTGCGTTCGGCGCGTTCTCCGGCCCGGCAGTCACGCTGACCTATGGCGTCGTTGCCGTCGCCGGTTTCCTGGGTTCGATCGTACTCGGTGTCGGCGGCTATCTGCTGCCGCTGGTCGGCTGGTTCGCGGCGTTCCGCGAACGTCCCGAACTGCCGCGCCCGCCGCGAACGGTCGGATCGCCGGCGCTCGGCTGGATCACGGTGGTGGGCTGGTGCGGCGGCGTCGTGGCGATGACCCTGGCGGCAGGGCTGACACTGCCTGGGCTGGCGCGTGGTGCGGCGATCGCCTGGCTGATCGCAGCGCTCAGCGACAGCGTCAACCTGCTGCGTGGCTGGCGGCGGCGGGGGTGACTGCCGAACGCTCAGCGACCGCGTCATCACCTGGCAGGTTGGGCCGATCTGCGAAAGTGCCAGCAACTCGCCGTGCAGCGAATCGGGCAACAGGCCACTCGGGGTCGGCATGGATGTCCGTGTCAGTAGGTCCAGATCGCGTGCGCATCCGTCGTCGCATACACGCCGTTCAGCGCCGCGGGCGACAACACCACCCCCTGCACCAGCAGCACCAGGTCGAACGATCGGGGCGGTATCGTCAGCGTTCGAGTCACCGAGTTGCCGGCACCGAACACCAACGGCCCGATCGGCACCAGCGCCGGACCAAGCCACGCGCCGGGCACCACCGGCGTCGGTCGCGGCCCCGCGGCCGGGTGCACCTCGGCGGCGACAAACGCCGGAAAGCCCACATACAGACCGGTGGGCGTCGACAGTTGCATCGCCACGACCTGGTTCGTCGTCGCCGCCTTGGCCAGCACGCTGGTCGGCGCCGCGCCGGCGATGCCGGTGCGCAGTTCGAGACCATCGCGCGTGCCGACATAGGCCGTGGCCGGCAGCTCGACGCAGGCGCGGATCACCCAGTTGCCGTTGTAGGCGATACCGCAGAATGGCTGGCCACCGATCTGGAACCGGGAGATGTCCCACCACTGCTGCGTGACGACGTCGAAGATCAGGTTGATGCCAGGACGGGTCGCACACGGCGAACCTGCAGGCAATGTCGTGTCGGCGCCGAAACCGGTCGTGCACAGCGGCGGCGGCAGATTGGGATTGGTGACCATCTGCCAGGCCACCATCAGGAGACCGGAGTTGACCGTGATGTTGAACCCACTGATGTCGGAGACCGTGACGGTGTTCGGCGCCAGCGACAACGCCGTGTTGCTGACGTAGACCCGCGGCCCGGGCACCACCTGGCCGTTCGGCAGGATCTGCACGCCGTCGTAGATCTCCAGGTTTGCGGTCGCCGGCACGACACCGCCGAGAATGCAGGTGCCACCGAAGAGCACCCCGCCGCGCAGCACACGGATCGGTCCGGGCAGACCGCGCAGATCGAAGACCACCGCGGCGCGGTCGCCGACGCCGACCCCGGCAATCGCCGCATAGGCCTGCTGGCCGGTGGGATTCTGGGGCAGCACATCGTGTTGCAGCTGCAAAGCGGTGCTGCCACAAACCTGGGCCATGAGTGAGAACGACGATCCGACGACGCCGAGCGCCGTCGCCAGCCAGGAACGGTTCATCCGGGATCCTCCTCGAGTCGAGATCAGGACAGACGGTCACCCATGGCACCGGGGCAGCTTGCCATCGTCAAGACCGGGCGATCCGGATCCTGCCCCGGTTTCCGTGAACATCCGATCAGGGCCGTGATCGCTCGTTTGCTACCCCGACCGGCGCCGCCACCGGCCGCAACTTCGCCGTGAACGCCCGCAGATAGCGCGGCTGTTCCTCGATCCGAAGCCCCCGCAGCCGCGCGCGATCCCGCACGACTTGCGCGAACGTTTCGACCACCCAGTCCACGTGACTCTGGGTGTAGACCCGCCGGGGCAGACACAACCGTACGAGATCCGCCTCGGCCGGCACCGTCTCGCCGGTCGCCGGATTCGACCGACCGAACATCAACGTGCCGATCTCGACCGCGCGAATGCCGCCGCGCACGTACAACTCGCAGCACAACGCCTGGCCCGGCAGTTCGTGCGGCGGGATCTGCGGCAACAGCGCGCGGGCGTCGACATAGACCGCGTGCAGGCCCGCCGGCTTGACGATCGGCACGTCGAGTCGTTCGAGCGCATCGGCCAGATAGCGCGCGCTCGCTTCCCGATAGGCCAGGTAGTCCTCGTCCAGCACCTCGCGCAGCCCCTGCGCCAGCGCCGCCAGATCGCGACCGGCGAGCCCACCATAGGTCGGAAAACCCTCGGTCAGGATCAGCAGTTCGCGCACGCGCGCCGCCAGCGCATCGTCGTTCAACGCCAGGATGCCGCCGATGTTGACCAGCCCGTCCTTCTTCGCCGAGATCAGACAGCCGTCGGCGAGCCGGAACAGTTCGTGCGCGATGTCGCGCAACGGCCGCTGCTGCTGGCCCGGCTCGCGCTGCTTGATCAGCCACGCATTCTCGGCAAAGCGCGCCGCATCGAGGAAGCACGGCACGCCATGGCCGTGATAGGCCGCCGCCGCCGCCCGCAGGTTGGCCAACGACACCGGCTGCCCACCCATCCGGTTGTTGGTGATCGTCATCATGCCGAACGGCACGGCGCCGACCGGCGCGTTCGCCAGGAACGTCCGCAGTGCCGCCAGGTCGATGTCGCCCTTGAACGGCGCCGCGTGGGCGAAATCGCTGGCCCCGGCGCTCGGGAAATCCAGCGCCGTGCCACCGAGAAACTCGATGTTGGCCCGTGTGGTGTCGAAGTGCGCGTTGTTGGGCACCGTCTTGCTGCGGTCGACCAGCAGCGTGAACAGGATCCGTTCGGCGGCGCGACCCTGATGCACCGGAAAGACGTGCCGATAGCCGGTCAGGTCGCGCACGACCTGTTCGAGTTCGAAGAACGACGAACTGCCGGCGTAGCTCTCGTCGCCGAGCATGATCGCCGCCCACTGCCGGGCCGACATCGCCCCGGTGCCGGAGTCGGTCAGCAGGTCGATCATCACGTCCTCGGCCCGCAGCGCGAACAGGTTCCAGTGCGCTGCGGCGAGTGCGCGACGGCGATGATCCTCGGTGGTGATCGCGAACGGCTCGACGGACTTGATGCGGAACGGCTCGATGATCGTGTGCATGCGTGGCGGCGGCGGGGTCGCTGCCGAATGCCCGCCACCGGCCCGGGCTTTCTGCGCACTCGGGCCCGAGCGACGCCTCGCTTTCGCCTGCCCGCAGCGCAATGCTGCTGCGATGCTCGCAGGTATCCGCGGATTCCGGCTGCTGCCGCTCGTGCTGGCAGCGATCGCACCAACCCAGGAACGCCAGGCATGGCAGGTGCTGCGCGCGGCGAGAATCGACGGAGCGCACACCGTGACCGCGGCGGCCATCCGTTCGGTTGGCGGGGCCGAGGATGACTTCGCGGCGTTCCACCTCGGTGTTGGTCACTTGTGGCTGCAGGGTCCTGGCGACCGGCTGCGCGACACGCTGTTCCCCGAAATCCGATGAACAACTGTCTCCCCGGGCTCCGCCTGTTGTTCTGGCCATCCCTGGTGACCGCGCTGATCTCGGTGTTGCGCCTGGTCGCGGAGGTGAACGGCTGGCTGACCAGCGTCTCCGGCGGTCGCCTGCTGCCGCTCGGCATCACCTGGTGCATCTTCGTGTTCGGTGCGTGGTTTGGCCGCGCACTCGCCACAACTGGCAACAGGCCGCAGGTCCGCCTCGCGTTCGTCTGGGCGCTGCTCGCGCTCCTCCTGGTGATTACCACGGTGGCCCAGGAGTTCGGGCCGCTCGTCGGCGGCGACCAGAGTGACGAGACCTTCACTGCGGTGCGTACCGCAGTGCTGACTGGCGCCGCCGTCGCCACGATCAGCGCGGTCGCAATGTTCTTCGTGTGGCCGCGGCTGGCGTGGCTCATGCTGCTGTATGCGCTGCCGGCGCGCGCGCTGGTCGTGGCGTTGACCTGGCTGGCGAAGACGCAGGGCTGGGACACGCACTACACGAAGTTCGGTCCGCCTGGCATCGAACGCGATCTGCCGACGACGATGGTCTCGGCGTGCATCGCGCAGTTCGGCTTCTGGGTGCCGTTGACGATCGTCGGTGGCACGTTGACCGGCACGCTGTTCGTCCGGCGGCGAGCGTGAACCAGGCTGGCGCCGGCGCGACTCAGCGTGCCCCGCGAGGTGCTTTCGCGACGGCCACCAGGTCCGCGGTCACCGACTCCGGTTCACTCAGCAGCAGCATGTGATCGCGCCCCGGCACGAAGTTCACGGTCACCGCCGGTGGCGGACTCTGCGCCCTGGCGCCATCGATGAACCGCTGCACCGCCGCCAGCGGCGCTCGTTCGTCATCCTGACCATGCCAGATCCACAGCGAACGGTTGGCCAACTGCGCTACTGGCTCGCGATACACACCCGAGATCAGCACGACGCGCGCCGGCGGGCCAGCGGGAACGGCGGCCGCAGCCAGCGCACTGGGCGCACCCGCCGAGATGCCGACGAACGTGATCCGCGTCGGATCGACGGCGAAGTCACGGGCGACATGGGCGACCACGGCAGCCATGCGTTCCGCGCCGCGTTCGTCCGCCCAAGGCAGCAGCCCCATCGTCGGAAACGCCGCCAGCACGCCGTGCGCAGCGGCGACCAGACCGACCGTTCGCGCATAGAACCGGAAGTTGCCGCCACTGCCATGGGCGAACACCAGCAGCGGGAACGGTCCTTCGCCTGCGGGCACCGCGAGCCAGTAGTGACCGGGATCGCCAAACCACCCCGGCACCACCCAGGAGTCGGTGTTGCCGAAGTGCCGCGCGTCGGCGGCCAATTGCTCGCACTCGGCCGCCATGCCGTCGGTGCTGCGGTACTCGGATGACGTGAGGCCGAGCCATGCGCCGGTGGCGATGAGATCCTGTTCGGCGACACCGGCAAGCCAGGGGCGGCGCGGCCGGTCATCGAGGAACCGCGCGCGGATCGTGGAGCTCGAGGGCGAAGTTCCGCCTGCGGGCCACAGCAGCCAGATGACGCAGAACGACGCCGCGCCGGCGGTGACGGCACCCAGTCGCCGGCCCGAGCGACCTCGCGCCACGGCAAGGACGGCCAGGCCGACCCCCGCAAGCGCCATGCACCCCATGAGCCTCGCCACCGAAGTGCCGCCAAAGACGAGAGCCAACGTGCCGATTGTGGCGGGGAGCGTCGCGGCCGCGAGCATCAGCGCCATCACGGCGAGTGCGCCCTGACGCGACCTGGGACGAATCATCACAGGATCATCGCACACCAGCACGGAGATCGCGGGCATGACGAAGCCCGAGTTCCTCGACGCTACCGCCCAACTTGGCGTCCCGACCATCAACCTCGACGAAGAACAGCTGAACGACGAACTCGGTCGATGACGGTCACGTTGCTCGTGGCGGACAGCAGCCCGCTGATCGGCCTTGCCCGCTAGTCGACCCGCAACGGCGGCCGACCTCGCCGAGCCCGCAGTCCATTGATGAACGCGAGGATCGCCGGTCGCCGGACCACCCGTAGTTCGAGCCTTCGTTTGCCCGGAAACTCCAGCAACAACAGTCCGACCAGGATGGTCAGCACCCCCTGCCCCGGCAACACCAGCATCGCCAGGCCGGCCAGCACGAACACGACCCCGAGCAGGTTCTTGCCGATGCGCACCAGCAGATGTCCGATGCCCCGCCGCGCGGTCAGTTCGCGCCGCGACACCAGGAAGTGGTCCGCCGGCATCCGCACGACGATCATCGGCAGCAGCGCGGCGACCAGCACCAGCGAGCCGATCGACGCGCCGAACAACCAGACGACGATCGTCGAGTGGTCGGTCAGCCACTGCCACAGTCCGTCGAAGGACGCCACCATCGCCGGGATGGTAGTCGCCACCGGCACGCCGTTCCTGCCGCAGATCCGCCTCGCAGAACAGTAGATTCGCCGGCATGCACCGCAGCCTGGTCTTGACCTGCATGCTCGCCGCCTGCGCTACGACACCCCTTCCCGATGCCACCGCGTTCACCGTGCTCAGCTGGAACATCCGCTACGGCAGCGCCCGGGATGGCGTCAACGCGTGGCCGCATCGCTGCGACGAACTCGCTCGCCAGATCACCGCGGCGGCGCCGCAGATCCTTGGCGTGCAGGAGGCTCTCGACTTCCAGCTCACGTTCCTGCAGCAGCACCTGCCCGAACACCAGCGGATCGGACAGGGTCGCGACGGCGGCGATCGCGGCGAACACGCAGCGCTGTTCATCGACCGGCGGCGCTTTGCCGTCATCGGGCATGGCGATTTCTGGCTCAGCCCGACGCCGGCAGTTCCCGGTTCGATCGGTTGGGATGCGGCGCTGACCCGCATCTGCACCTGGGCCGAACTGGAGGACCTCGCCGATGGCAGCCGCCTGTTCGTCGCCAATGCGCATTTCGACCATCGCGGCGAAGAGGCCCGGGCGCGTAGCGGCGACCTGCTGGTCGAACGCCTGGCGCCCGAAGGCGGTGCCTGCGTGCTGCTCGGCGACTTCAACTGCGGCGAACGTTCTCCGGCGCTGCTCGCCCTGAAAACGGGCGGCCTGCGCGACACGTTCCGCGATCGGCAGCCCGCGGCGACGGCGGTCGGCACGTTCCACGCGTTCACCGGTCGCATGACCGGCGACAAGATCGACCATGTGCTCGCGGGCAGTGCCCTCGCGACCGTCGATGCGGGCCTGCTGACCGCGGCCGGCGCGAATGGGCGGTGGCCCAGCGATCACCACGGCGTGCTGGCCGTGCTGCGACGCGACGATGCCCGCCGGCACTGACGACCGGCGCCAGCGCGCTACGGCAAACGCAGGCCGAACGGCAACCCGTAACCGGCGCGGCCGACCTGGGCAGCACCGGCCGAACGCCGCTACGCTCCCTCCCTTGCCCCGCACTCGGCGAACGCGCGGTCGGCGGCTGATTCCGGCGCGCCCTGCGTGGCTCGCCGTCACCATGTCGCGCCGGGCGTTGTTACGTGACGGTCGCGCGCGGCTATCGACCGCAAACCCACGATCCTGCCGCGCCTGGACGGCCAGGAATCGGCTACGCTTGCCTGCAATACGCCATGCACAGCCGCACTGCCGCGATGTTTCCGATGGTGTTGACCGCCGTCGCCGGCGCACAGTCGGGCTGGACCCAGCTTCAACCGACGACGGTGCCGCCGGCCCGCGGCTGGCACCAGCTCGCGTTCGACCTGTCACGCAGCGTCACCGTGATGTTCGGCGGCATCAGCGCCGCCAACTTCGGCGACACCTGGGAGTGGAACGGCAGCAACTGGTTGCCGCGAACCACGGCGAACGCGCCGCCCCCCCGCTGGGGTCACGCGATGGCGTACGACGTCGGCACCGGCAGGGTCATGCTGTTCGGCGGCGCCGGCTTCGCCGACACCTGGTCGTACGATGGCACGAACTGGACCGACCTCCAGCCCACCAGCTCGCCGCCGACGCGCCAGATGGGCGCGATGGCCTGGCTGTCGTCCCGCAACTCGCTGATCCTGTTCGGCGGCCGTGGCACCGCCGGGCAGGTTGCGGACACCTGGGAGTTGCGCAATGGCAACTGGGCCCAGTTGACGCCGCCCAGTTCGCCGTCGCTCCGCGAATCCCACAGCATGGCCAGCGATTGGGGCGGTGGCCAGGTGCTGCTCTTCGGCGGCTGGTCGGGCTCGGAGCTGAACGATCTGTGGGCCTTCGACGGCAATGACTGGACCATGGTCGGCTCGCTCAGCGCTGGCCCACCCGGCTTCGGCAACACCGCTCTCGGGTTCGACCTCGGCTCTGGCCTCGCCGTGCAATTCGGCGGGTTCACGAACGGTGGCGGCACCTTCAGCGATCGTGCCTGGGTACACGACGGCCGGCAGTGGATCGAGGACACCCGGCCGACGGGCCCATCGGGTCGGCGGAGCTTCTCGCTGGCGTACGACCCGACCCGCAACTCGTTCCTGATGTTCGGTGGCAACATCACCGGCTACTTGAACGACACGTGGGAGTTCCGCAGCGGCCGCCCCGCGACCTGGCAACCGTTCGGTTCCGCCTGCATGGCCGGCAGCACCGTACCGGTGCTGCGGACCCAAGGCGCCACGCGACCCATGCTCGGCATCAACTGGGCACTCGAACTGACCGCCGCAGCCGGCGGTGTGGCCGCGTTCGTGCATGGCCTGTCGACCACGGACTGGAACGGCAACCAGCTGCCGTTCGACATGACCGCGTTCGGCATGCCAGGGTGCCGCCTGTTCGTGCGTCCGGACACCACGACGCTGGTGACGCCGATGAGCGGCATCGCCCGGCAGGCCGTGTCGGTCCCGAGGAGTACGACGCTGCTCGGCGTCCAGTTTGCCAGTCAGGGCTTCGTGCTGGCTCCAGGCAGCAATGCGCTCGGCGTCGCGGCCAGCAATGCCGGCGTGGCGACGATCGGCGAGTACTGAGTCAGTCCGGGAGACCCAGCCCGACGACTTCGACACGGCCGCAATGCTGCGGTCCCGCACCGACCGTCATGCCGCGTTTTGGCGCCACGAACGTGACCGTGACGTCGCCGCGCACCGCCGCACCGAGCACTTCGCCAGTGTCGCCGTGCAGGCCGGACGGAATGTCGACGCACAGTCGCGGCCCTTTGGCAGCATTGCAGGCGGTGATCCAGGCGAGTGCTGGACCGTGGAGCGGTCGATCCAGCCCGGTGCCGAACAGCGCATCGATCCAGACCGCATCGCGGAATGCCGCCGGATCCGGCCGTTCGCCGACCGCCATCGTCCAGCCGGCGGCGCGCAGGATCGCCGCCTGCATCGCCGCGTCCCTGGCCTTGCCGGGAACGGGTTCGGCCAGCAGGAAGATCGCGCAGCGGGACCGGCCGAGGTGCCGCGCCGCCGCCAGACCGTCGCCGCCGTTGTTGCCCGCGCCAGCGAGGATCACGAAGCGATCCCCGAGAGTCCGCGCGACCTCGGCCACCGACCGCGCCGCGTTCTCCATCAACAGCAGCGTCGGCATGCCGAGGCGGACTTCGGCATCGCGGTCGAGCGCGCGCGCCTCGGCGACCGACAGGATGCGCGTCATCATCGGTCCCGCACCGCCGCACGAACGCGCAGCAGCAGACCCAGATCGTCGACCGGATCCAGCGCGCGCAGCTCGGCAAACCCGCTCTGCGCGGTGCCCAGCAGTTCGCCGCTGCCGCGCAGCGCCAGATCGGCCTCGGCGAGCTCGAACCCGTCATGCGTACGACTGACGGCGCGCACGCGCTCGCCATCGACGCCACAGAGGATGCAGAGTCCACGGCGGCGGCCGCGGCCGACGCGACCGCGCAGTTGGTGCAACTGCCCGATGCCGAAGCGCTCGGCGGCCGCCACGACCATCAGCGTCGCCGCCGGCACATCGATGCCGACTTCGAGCACCGTGGTGCCGATCAGCACATCGGTGTCACCGCGCGCAAACGCCGCGATCGCCGCCTGCCGTTCGGCCAGCGGCAGACGGCCATGCACCAACGCGGTCTTGAAGCGCGTGGCCAGGACCTGCTGCATCCGCACGACGCCGCCCTTCTCGCCATCCTCGCCGACCGCCGGACAGACGACGAACACCCGACCGCCGCGACGGATGGCCCGGGCGATCGAGCGGAGGACCCGCGGCCAACGGTCGGTGGCCAGGAACCGCGCCGGCACCGGACGGCGCCCCGGCGGTCGCGAGCGCAGCGTCACGACATCGAGGTCGCCGAACATGGTCAGCGCCAACGTGCGCGGAATCGGCGTCGCCGTCATCACCAGCACATGTGGGTCCTTGCCCTTCTGCACCAACGCCATCCGCTGATCGACGCCGAACCGATGCTGCTCGTCGATCACCACCAACGCCAGGCAGGCGAACGCGACGCTCGCCGACAACAGTGCATGGGTGCCGAAGACGAGGTGCCGGCCGCCGGTGCGCAGCCGTTCGCCGATCGCCTGCCGCTCCGCTCGGGTCAGCGCTGCGGTCAGCAGGATCACCTCGACATTGCTGCCGCCAAGCCACGCGGCGACGGCGGCCGCCTGTTGTGCCGCGAGGATCTCGGTCGGCGCCAGGAACGCGACCTGCCCGCCGCGCGCGAGCACCGCGAGTGCGACGGCGACGGCGACCGCGGTCTTGCCGGTGCCGACGTCGCCCTGCAGCAACGCGCCCATCGCCGCCGGCCCGCGCAAGCGGCCGAACAGCGCCGCCAGCGCCAGGTCCTGGTCGGCGGTCAACGCGAACGGCAAGCGGGCGCGGATCCGTTCCGCCAGGGGCGCATCGGTCGCGAACGACCAACCCTGCCGCGCGGTGCGCGCGCGCCGCGCCTGTTCGACCGCCGCAAACAACGCCACCGCCTCGCGCACCGCGAAGTGCAGCCGAGCGCGTTCGTGCGTGGCGACATCGGTCGGCCGGTGCATCGCCAGGAACAGTTCACGCGGTGGCAACGTGCAGCTCGTCGAGTCCGGGCGGCAACGGCGGCAACGGCAGCGACGGCCAATCGATCGCCGCCAGCACGGCGCCGATCCAGACCACCAGGCGCGCCGCCCCCACGCCCTCGATCTCGGGATAACGCAACTGCACGGCGCCCGGTCCGGCGCCATCGGTAACGGCAGTGCGCGCTTGCCGCAGTACGAACGCCGGCCGTCGCGTTCGAGCTGCCCTTCGAGCCCGCGCTCGGTGCCTGGCGGCCAGTTCTTGCGCAGCCAGGGCTGGTTGAAGAACGCGGCGTGGAACGGCGTGCCATCCGCGCTGGCGAACTCGAACGTGACCATCGACCGCCGGCCCGGCAGCCAGGCCGAACGGACGCTGCGGACCGTGCCCTGCAGACGGACCAGGGTCCCCACCGCATCGGCAACTGGCGCGATCAGTTCGCGCAGTGGCCGATAACGTCGCGGGAAGAACTGCAGCAGGTCGCGCAGCGTCCGCAGACCTGCGGCTGCCAACCGCCGCGCCACCACCGGCCCGACCCCGGGCAAGACGGTCAACGGCGACGCCGCCGTCCAGGTGGTCGGCGACTGCACCGTAGCCTCGTTGCCACCGGCGGCTGCCATGGCGGAAAGGTGTAGCCGGCTCGCGCTCGCGAGAACGCCCTGCCCGGTAGCCTGTTGCCCGCCTTGCACGGTCTGACCGCCGAACAGCTCGAGTTCCTGACCCGCTACGGGTTCGACGCCGACCTGTTCGCGCGCTGGCGGACGGACGTCGCCGAAGGCCGCCTGTCGAAGGCCGCCAATGCGGTGACCGGCGAACTGCTGGCACCGCCGCAGAAGGCGATCACCAAGCTGCCGGGGGGGGCGACGAAGGCCACCAAGGACCTGGTCAAGGCCGGGACCACCGCGATTGCCGAAGGCCAGCTCGGCGTCGTCGTGCTGAACGGCGGCATGGCAACGCGTTTTGGCGGCGTCGTCAAAGGGGTGGTGCCGGTGCTCGGTCGCCGGCGGTCGTTCCTGGCGCTGTGCGCCGAGGACGTGCTGCGCGCACAAGCACGCCATGGCGGCAGGATCCACATCTACCTGATGAACAGCTTCGCCACCGACGAAGCCACCAAGGCGCACTTCCAGGAACACGACCAGTTCGGTCTCGACGACGACCAGGTCCATCACTTCACCCAGTTCGTGTCGCTGCGGATGCAACCGGATGGTTCGGTGTTCCGGCTCGAGAACGGGGCGATCTCGCCGTACGGCCCGGGCCACGGCGACTTCGCCGACGCGTTCCGCCAGAGCGGCATGCTGGCGCACTTCCAGGCCGCCGGCGGCAAGCACCTGCTGGTCCGCAACGTCGACAACCTCGGCGCCCGGATCGATCCGGTCATCCTCGGCAATCACCTCAAGCACGGCACCGAGATCACCTGCGAGGTGGCGCCGAAGTGGCCCGAGGACGTCGGCGGCTCGCCCTACCTGTACGAAGACCGCATCCAGCTGATCGAACAGATCCGCTATCCGACCGGCTTCGACCCGTCGATCGTCGATGTGTTCAACACCAACACGTTCACGTTCGCCGCGGCTGCGCTGATCGAGCCGCGCCCGCTGGGCTGGTACTTCGTCGAGAAGCAGGTCGAAGGCCGCAAGGCCGTGCAGATCGAACACCTGATCGGCGAGATGACCCGGTTCCTGCAGAGCCGGTTCCTGCAGGTCCGCCGGTCGGGCCGCGACACGCGCTTCCTGCCGGTCAAGACGCCCGAGGATCTCGAGGCCGCGCGCGACGAGATCCGCGAGATGTACGATTCGGACGGCGGCTGAACCAACTGGCCCGCGCGCCTCGTTGGCATGGCGCGGTTCCGCGCCCGGTCCCGGCACGCGGGAGTGCCGGCACGGGATATGCTTCCTGGCAATGCCCGACACCTCGCACGGCGCCGACCAGCCGCACCGCGACCCCACCGAGTGGGGCCGCCTCGTGCAGAGCCTGGACGTCGCCAGCGTGTTCGTCGTGATCGGCTCGTGGCTCGGCCCCCGGCTGCGAGCACAGGTCGCGGTCGAGGATCTGTGGCAGGAGACGCTGTGGCTGTCCTGGCGCGACCGCGAGCAGCACGAGTGGCGCGGCCTGACCGCGTTCCGCGTCTGGTTGCTCAGCATCGCGCGCCATCGGGTGATCGACCAGAGCCGGCATCAGGGGCGCCAGAAGCGCGGCGGCGCACACGAGATCACGCCGTTCTCGACGCTGGCAGGCGCTGATTCGGTGTCGGCAATGCTGCCACCCGGTTCGACGACGCCCAGCCGGGTCGCCGGCTGGCGCGAACGCGCGCAGGCGATGGAGACGGCGCTGGCCAGTCTGGAGCCCGAGCTGCGCTCGATCGTGCAGGCCCGCCTGTTCGAGGAAGTGCCGATGCGCGACATCGCCACCGATCTCGGCATCCCGCTGTCGACCGCCAAGGAGCGACTGTTGCGCGGCGTCAAGCGCTACCGCTTCAAGCTGAAACAACTGCTCGGCAGCGACTTCGAGGACGTGCCAGCGCCCGGGCAGCCATGACCGACACCGCCCCGCACAGCCGGCCCGGCGGTCCGGACGACCACCTGCTGGCCGAGGTGTTCGACCACCTGCTGGAGCAGGTGCTCGACGGCAAGACCCCGGACCTGGACGGGATCCACCCCGACCGGCCCGATCTGCGGGCGCGCATCCAGGAGACCTGGTCGCTGGCCTGCTCGGTCGCCGGCCGCCGCGAGCCGGGCCGGCCGATCCTCGGCGGCTACGAAGTGCTGCGCGAACTCGGCCGCGGCGGCATGGGCACCGTCTACCTGGCCCGCCATCAGGCGCTCGAACGCGAAGTCGCGATCAAGGTGCTGCCGCACTCGCTGGCGCTGTCGCCGCGCGCCAAGCTGCGGTTCCTGACCGAGGCCCGGTCGCTGGCGCGGCTGCGCCACGACCACGTCGTGCACATCCACCGGATCATCGACGACGCCGACATGCTGGCGTTCGAGATGGAGTTCGTCGACGGCCCGAGCCTGCAGAGCCTGCTGCTCGAATTGCGCCAGCACGCGCCGTTGCCGGCAACCGACAAGCTCGCCGAACTGGTGCACACGACGGCCGCCGGGCTCGGCGCCCGCAGCCCGGTCGAGTTCTTCGTCAAGGTCGGCATCGCGATCGCGCGCGCGCTCGGCGAAGTGCACCGGCACGGCCTGATCCACCGCGATGTCAAGCCCTCCAACATCCTGCTGCGGCGCGGCGGCAAGCCGGTGCTGGCCGACTTCGGCCTGGTGCGCAGCGATGACCTGGCGATCACGCAGGCCGGCGGCTTCGCCGGCACCCCCATCTACGCGGCGCCCGAACGGCTGCGCGACGGCGACGAAGCGATCGACGGTCGCGCCGACATCTACAGCCTCGGGGTGACCCTCTACGAAGCGATCACGCTGAATCCGCCATACCGCGGCAAGAGCACCGCCGAAGTGCTGCGCACGATCGAGAGCGGCCACGTCGTGCCGCTGCGCAAGCTGGCGCCGCACGCATCCCGCGATCTGCAGACCGTGCTGGCCAAGGCGATGGAGAGCGATCCGAAGCACCGCTACGCCACCGCCGACGCGTTCGCCGACGACCTCGAACGGCTGCTGGCGCTGCAGCCGGTCAAGGCCAGTCCGGCCGGCATCGGCCGGCGGTTCGGCAAGTTCATGCGACGCAACCAGCGGACCATCGGCGCCGCGATCGCCGGTGCCGCGCTGGTCGCGACGATCGCCTGGCCGTTCGTCGCCAACGCCAGGGCCGCCGGCACCGCACCCGCGCGCGCCGCCGCCGCCGTGCATCGAGCGCATCTGCGCCTGCTGACGCCGGATTGCCTGCCGCTCCGCACCGGTCGGTTCGCCGACCGGGCGCAGCCGGCGGTTTCGAATCAGGTCGCGGCCATCGATGCCGTGCTGCAACACCACCGGACCGCGGACGCCATCGCCGCGGCCGACAACGGCGATCGCGCCGACGAAGCGGCGGTGCTGTTGCTGGTCCGTTGGCTGCGGACCGAGTCCCCCGACGTCAACCGCGCTGTCGTGCAGGCCAGCGCCACCGCCGACCCGCGCCTGCAGCAAACGCTGCAACCGTTGCCGTCGCTGACTCGGGAGGCCGCAGTCGCCTATCTCGCCGGGCAGCCCGAACCGACCTGGTTGCTCGGCCGCCTCGCATCGGCGACCGGCCGCGAACGCTTCGCGACCGGTCTGCTGGCGCTGCTGCTCGGCGACCTGGCGACTTGCGAAGCCTGCTGGGATGCGACGGCCATCGGTGACGCCGACCACCCGTTGCTCGATGCCGGCCTCGGCCTGTTGCACGCCGCCGGTGCCGCCTACGAACGCGCCTACCCGCGACTGTTCCACGCCATCCGTTCGTTCCCCGATTCGGCCCTGCTGGCGATCGAGTTCGCCGACGTCGCGCTGGCGATGGGCGATCCCGGCCCGGCCCGCGCCTGGCTGCAGGCGCATGCCGACGACGACGCCGTCCCGGCCAGCCGACGCGCACTGTTGACCGCCGACGTCGCCATCGCCGACGGCGACACCGAGGCCGCCACCCTTGGGTTGCAGGCCCTGCTGCAGACCGCCCCCGACGATCCCGAGCCGATGCATCGGTTGGCGCGCATCGCCGTGGCCCGCGGCGAGCACCACCGGGCCCGCCAGCTGCTCGAGGTGATCACCGAGCGCTGGCCGCAACGCGCCGCCGCGCAGCTCGATCTCGCGCGCATCACGCTGCGCCGCGGCGATCGCATCGGCTACCTGACCCGCGCCAGGCATGCCCTGATCGAACTGCAGTCCGGCGGTCGGCCCCGCGGCGACCGCGAACACCTGTTCGAAGTGCTGCGCGTCGGCGGCCTGGCCGGCCTGTGCGAACGCCATCGCGACGATCGACCCGGCATGCGCAGCGTCGGTGCGATCGACCTGCCGATGGCCGAGTGGGCCGGGCCGTCGACGATCGCCGCAGTCGAGCAGATCCTGCTGCTGGCCGCGGCGTATGAACGCGGATTCACGGCCCGCGCCGCCCACACCGGCGCCGTCGCGGCAGCGGTCATCGCCGCGTGCGAAGTGGTGACGTCGCATCCGGCGCTGGCCGCGCCGTTGCCGGCGCCGGTGCTGCTGGCACTGGCCGCCTGCGGTCGGCCCCTCGCCGGAATCGCCGGACCGCTGGCGCTACGACTGACGCTGCAGTTCCAGACCAGCCTCGGCAGCCCGCTCGAATTCGTGCCGCTGCGGCCGATCTGCGCCGTGCCGGCCGATCCGGCGTTCCGTTTCGGCCACGCGATGGCGCGCGTCCCCGATGTCGACGGCGACGGCTGGGCCGACCTGTTGATCGGCTGCCCGCCCTCGGGAACCGCCAACGGCGAGGGCCACGCCCAGGTGCGCGCCAGCGCCGACGGACGCGAACTGCTGCGCCTGCAATGCGACCGCAGCGACGTGCTGTTCGGCATCGCGGTGACCGGCATCGACGACATCGATCGCGACGGTCGCAAGGACTTCCTGATCGGCGCGCCGATCGGCAGCGGCAGCGGCGGCGATTTCGGCCTGGCCTATGTCTGCTCGGGCCGGACCGGCACCGTGCTCTACGAACTCGCGGGCGACACCATCGGCTTCGGGGTCAGCGTCGCCGCGCTCGGCGACGTGGACGGCGACGGCATCGGCGACTTCGCGGTCGGCGCCTCGCCGGTGTTGCGCAACAGCGCCGCGCTCGGCGGCGCCGACGTGTTCTCCGGCGCCGAGGGCCGCCGGCTGCACCACCTGACGACCGACGAGGCCG
This sequence comes from Planctomycetota bacterium, assembly GCA_016713175.1. GTDB lineage: Bacteria > Planctomycetota > UBA1135 > UBA1135 > UBA2386 > JADJPQ01. The sequence continues at coordinate 91,324 of JADJPQ010000008.1, read as the reverse complement.
GCGTCTGGTTCGGCGCCGCGATCGCGCCGGCCGGCGACGTCGATGGCGATGGCCATGGCGACCTGATCGTCGGCGGCAATCTCGGCAATGCTCCCGGTGAGGTGCGGGTGTTCTGCGCCCGGACTGGCCGCCTGCTGCATTCGTGGTTCGACGGCGCCGACGAGAAGCGTTTTGGCCGCGCCGTCGGCTCGCTCGGCGACCTCGATCGCGACGGCCACGCCGATCTGCTGGTCGGCATCCCGCACCAGCCGGGCGGTCGCGAGCGCGGCCAGGTGGCGGTCTATTCGGGTCGCACCGGCGAACTGCAGGCGACGATCGCCGGGGACTCCGACGGCGATGCGTTCGGCATCGCCTTCTGCCTGCTGCCCGACTGGCATGCCCCCGGGCGCCCGGGTCTCGCCATTGGCGCCGCCCGCGGTGGCCCGACCGGCGGCGGCTTCATCCGGGTGTTCACCGTCGTCGGCCTGAACCCGACCCGGACGTTCTTCGGCGGCGCTGGCGCCTGGACCATCGGTCTGTCCTTCGTCCCGCTCGACGCCCGCGTCGGCGAATTGAGCAGCGACCTCGGCGCCGCGGTGCTCCGCAATCCGAAAGAACACGCGATCTTGCGCTTCGGCAACCCCGATCGCGATCGGGCCCGCCAACGTCGGCCACGCTGATCACCAGCGATCACGTTCGCCGACACCGGTTGGTGGCCAATCGCGCGCCGCCATCCGGATAGGATCCGCGGCCACTCGCGTGCCCATGTCGATGCCCTTCGCGCCGCCGCACCGTCTCCCAACCGCTCCCCTGCTGCTCGACGGCAACAGTCTGGCGATCGCCGATGTGGTCGCCGTGGCCCGCAATCGCCGTCGCGTCGCGCTGGCACCGCCGGCGCGGGAACGGGTGACTCGTTGCCGGGTCCTGGTCGACGTGTTGCTCGACGCCGGCCGCAAGGTCTACGGCCTGACCACCGGCTTCGGCCAGTTGCGCGACGTGATGATCCCGGCCGAAGCCGCGCGGCAGCTGCAACTGAACCTGATCCGCAGCCACGCCGCCGGCGTCGGCGCGCCGTTCGACGAGGACGTCGTCCGGGCCGCGATGCTGCTGCGCGTCAACACGCTGTGCAAGGGCCACTCGGGCATCCGACCAGAGACGCTGGACGTACTGGTCGCGATGCTGAACGACGACGTCTATCCGTTCGTGCCCCAACAGGGTTCGGTCGGCGCCTGCGGCGATCTGGCGCCATTGTCACATCTGGCACTGGCGGTCGTCGGCGATCCGGCGGGCCTGTACCTGCCGCGAGCAGCGAATCCGGACTGGCCGCAGCCGATGCGCGGTGCCCGCGCCGATGCGTTCGTCGCGTTTCCCGCCGCGGCGAACTTCGCGGCGCTGGCACGGACCCAGCACTGGACGGCGTTCCAGCCGGCGACGCTGGCGGCGAAGGAAGGCCTGGCGCTGAACAACGGCACCAACTTCATGACCGCGGCGCTGGCGCTGAGCTGCTACGACGCCTCGTTCACGCTGCGCTGGAGCGAAGCAGTCGCGGCCATCAGCCTCGACGCCCACCAGGGCCAGCCGGGTTCGCTCGATTCGCGCATCCACGGCGCGCGCCCGCAGGCGGGACAGGCGGCCGTTGCCGAGCGTCTGCGTCTGTGGCTGGACGGCAGCCAGCTCGCCGGCTGTGAACTGAACGTCGGCCATCTCGGTGCCGCATTGCACGAACTGCGAGCGGCGATCGCCGCCGCACCGCCAGCGACGCAGCCGCTCCTGGCTGGCTTCGTGCCGCGCTTGCTGGGTCTGGTACCGCGCCGTGGCGATGGCAGCGTCGACGATGCCGCCCTCGCCCGATTGCGAACGCAATCCGGTGCCGACCAGATCACCGCCCTCGGGCTGCCCGTGGCGGCGCTGGCCGACGAACTCGAAGGCCGTGAACTGCCCGGCGTCGAACGGACCACCACGCGCAAGATCGCCGACCGGCTGCGCCGCGTCGTGGCCGACTCGCCGCACGTGCAGGACGACTATTCCCTGCGCTGCTTCCCGGTCGTCGCCGCCGCCGCGTGGCGCGCGCTGGCACATGCAATCGAAGTCGTTACCTGCGAACTCAATTCGGCAACCGACAACCCGCTGCTGTTCCCGCCCGAGCCGTTGCCCGGCGAATCGCCGGCCGCCTGGCGGACCCGGCTCGCCGCCGACCTGCCGGCCTGCGAACGCGCCGTCGTCGGCGGCGGCAACTTCCACGGTCATCCGATCGCGGCGGTGGCCGACTATCTGGCGATCGCCCTGGCGGCGCTCGGCAACGCCTGTGAACGGCGGCTGGCGCACCTCGTCGACGCGCACCATTCCCGCGGCCTGCCCGGGTTCCTGACCCGCAACGGCGGGCTCAATTCCGGGTTGATGCTGGCGCAATACACCGCCGCCGCGCTGGTCGCCGAGAACAAGGTGCTGTGCCATCCGGCCAGTGTCGATTCGGTGCCGACCTGCGCCAACACCGAGGACTGGGTCAGCATGGGCACGATGGCCGCGCGCAAGGCCGCCGACGTGCAGCGACAGGTTGCCACGATCGTCGCGATCGAACTGGTCGCGGCGGCGCAAGCGCTGCTGTTCCGGCCGTTCCTGCGCCCCGCGCCGCGCGTCGACGCACTGGCGACCCTGGTGCGCTCACGCTGCGCCGGTGGCATCGCGCCGAACGCCGACGATGGCGATCGGCCGTTGCACCCGGTGTTCGCTGCCGCGCAGGCGTGCCTGTCCGACCCCGAACTGCTCGATCTGCTGCTGTGATCTCGGCCGCACGGCCAGGACCCAACCGCCGGGTGCCGCTGGCGATCGCCGGGCTCGCACCATGGCTCCTGGCACAGCAGGACGACGGCTGGCGCCTGCGCGACGTGCGCACGATCCGCGATGACGTGTTCACCGCCGAGCAGGCCGATGGCAATCCGCTCTATTGGCTCGCCAACCTGCTGCACGCGACCACGCAGCAGGAAGTCGTCACCCGCGAAGTCTGGTTGCATCGCGGCGATCGCGTCACCGCGCACGAGCGCGAGGAGATCGAACGCAATCTGCGCGCGATGGGTTTGTTCGGTGCCGTCCACGGCGAGTTGCTACCGGTCGGCGAGGGCGAGGCCGATCTGGTGCTGCACACCCGCGACCGCTTCTCGCTGACCGCCAGCGCCAGCGTCGCCCGCGTCGGCGGCGTCGACCGCCTCTCGTTCCGCCTGTCCGACAGCAACCTGCTGGGCACCGGCAAGGCACTGGTCGCCGCCAGCAACCGCACCGACGACGACCGCACCGCCTGGTTGCGCTACCACGACCCGCAGCTGTTCGGCAGCCGGCTCACGCTGTCGGCGCGGACTGGCAACACCGACGAAGGCGACTTCACCGATCTCGAATTGCAGCGGCCGTTCCGGCGGCTCGACGATCCGCATGCCTTTGGCGTGCGCGTCGTCAGCGAGGACGAGGACATCGATCGCCATCGGGCCGGCGAGAGGGTTGCCGAAGTGCCGACGCGACAGCGCATGGCCCGCCTGTATGGCGCCTTGGGCAATGGTCCACGCGAGCAGCGCACGACCTGGGGCCTCGACCTGCGACTGCATCGGCACGACTATGAACCGGCGTTCGGCGTCGCCGCGGCACAGACGCGGGTGCCCGGCGACACCGACGAGGTCGAGTTCGGCCCGTACTTCGCCATCGACTGGCGGCCGGAGTTCCAACGCGTCCGCGGCCTCGACGCGATCGACTTCGACGAAGACCTCCCGATCGGTGCGCATCTCGGCCTGCGGCTCGCGGCGCGGCACCGCAACGAGGCTGGCCGCGATGCCGCGATCCAACCGGTCGTCGGCTTCGATGCCCGCTTCGCCACCAATCCGGCGCCGGCGACCTGGCTGACCTTCGCCGGCTTCGCCCAAGCGCGAACCGAGGACCGGCTGCTCGCCGGCTGGCACGCCGGCGCGGCGCTGCACGGGTTCTGGCAGGGACTGACCGCACAGACCTGGGCCGCGAGCCTCACCGGCGACATCGTTGGCGAACGGCAGGACCTGCAGGCGCAGGTGACCCTCGGCGAGGATTCCGGCCTGCGCGGCTATCCGGCCCGCGAGTTCACCGGTTCGCGACGCGTGCGCCTGAACCTCGAGGACCGCATCGACACCGGCGTGCAGATCCTGTCGGTGCACCTGGGCCTGGCCGCATTCGCCGACGTCGGCTGGGTACATGGCGCCGAGGAGCGGTTGTCGCTCGACCAGGCCTGGCGCGGGGTCGGCTGCGGCCTGCGGCTGGGCAGCAGCCACCTGTTCGGCAACCGCGTGCTGCGGCTCGATGTCGCCTGGCCGCTCGACGAACGCGACCGCGACGACTACGGCGTGTCGGTGTCGTTCTCGGTCGGTCAGGTGTTCGCGTTCTTCGGCAACGCCGACACGCTCGAACGCGATTTCTGACGCCCGCCGATCAACTCTCGGCCTTCGGATCGCGTTCCATCAACGCGCGCACCGCGGCCAGCGGATTCAGTTCGTCGAACAGGACCTGCGCGACCGCCGTCGCGATCGGCATCTCGACACCGAGCGCGTGCGCGCGTTCGACGACGACGCGCGACGTCCAGACACCCTCGGCGACCTTCGGCGAGGCGGCCAGCGCCTGCGCCAGCGTTGCACCGCGACCGATCCGTTCGCCGAACGCGCGGTTCCTGCCGTGGCGCGAGAACGCGGTGACCGCCAGATCGCCGACGCCAGCGAGGCCGAAGAACGTCCGCTCCTCGGCGCCGGCCGCCCGGCCAAAGCGTGTCATCTCGACGATGCCACGCGCCAGGATCGCCGCCTTGGCGTTGTCGCCATAGCCAAGGCCATCGGCAATGCCGGCCGCGAGTGCCATCACGTTCTTCAGCGCCCCGCACAGTTCGAGGCCGAGCAGATCGGCGCTGCGGTAGATCCGGAACCATGGCGTCGTCAGCGACTCCTGCAGGGAGCGCACCGACGCCTCCGCCGGTCCGGCGAGCACGACGGTCGTCGGCAGGCCGCGGGCGATCTCCTCGGCATGGCTTGGCCCGGACAGCGCGAGCACCCGTCGCGCGTCGCCGACGACAGCCGCGATCACCTCGCTGGGCCGCAGGCCGGTGCTCTGCTCGAGTCCTTTGGCCAACGACACCACCGGGACCGCGGGCAGCACGCCGCGCAACGACGACAGCGTCGTCCGGATGTGCTGCGTCGGCACCGCGACCAGCACCGCGTCGGCGCCGGTCAGCACCAGCGCCGCGTCACCGGACACGGTGACCACCGTCGGAAGTTCGACCCCGTCCAGGTAGCGCGGGTTGCGGCGGCTCTGCGCGATCTCGGCGGTGTAACCCGCATCGTGGCCCCACAGCGACACCGCGTGGCCGCGGCGCGACTGCGCGATCGCCATCGCCGTGCCGAACCCACCGTTGCCGAGGATCGCCAGCCTCATGCCGCCGCCTCCGGCCGCGCGAAGTGTTTCTGCAGGTTGCTGCGATGCGTCCAGAACAGGAACGCCGCCAGCACGAGGCACAGCACGGTCACCGGCAGGCGCGCCGCGAACGCTTCCCCTGGGTGCAGGGCGATCGCCGCGCCCGCCAGCGCCAGGCCGAGCGCGAGGGAACCGAAAAACACCTGCCCCGACAACCAGCGCACCACGAAGAACACCAGCAGCGCGATCACGGTCACCGGCCAGTCGAGCGCCAGCAGCACGCCGGTTGCCGTTGCCACACCCTTGCCGCCGCGGAAGCCGAGGAACGGCGTGAACACGTGCCCGAGCACCGCGGCAGCCCCGGCGAGCACGCCCGCGAGCAGCGGCTCGGTTGCGCCAGACCACACTGGAAAGGCGGCTGCAGACAGCAGGCCTTTGCCGGCGTCGAGCAGGTAGATCAGCAGGAACGCCCCGATCCGGCCGCCGCGGCTGGCGAATGCCCGGCTGGCGTTGGTCGCGCCGACGTTGCCCGAGCCGACCGTGCGGACATCGACGCCCTTCAGCAGGCGCACGACCACCAGCGCCCACGGCACGGCGCCGAGCAGGAACGCGAGCAGGCACGGCAACACGAACGCCATCACCGACAACGTAGGCGGCGACTGCCGTCGGGCCAACGCTCGACTTGGCGGCACTGGCGACTAACCTGCGCGAATGGGCGTTCGGATCGGCGTCGACACCGGCGGCACGTTCACCGACGTCGTGCGGTGGTCGCCGCGCGGCGTGGTCGTGCACAAAGTGCCGTCGACGCCGGCCGATCCCGGGCTCGCCGTGCTGCAGGGCATCGCTGCGGTCCGCCGCCGCCCCGACGAGGTCGTCGACGTCGTGCACGGCACCACCGTCGGCCTCAATGCCGTGCTGACCGGTCGGCTGGCGAAGACCGCATTCGTGACCAACCGCGGCTTCGTCGACCTGATCGAGATCGGTCGCCAGGAACGCACCGACCTGTACGCGCTGGAACCGACCCGGCCGGTGCCACCGGTGCCGCGCGAACTGCGGGTGGAGGTCGACTGCCGGCGTGGCCCCGACGGCGCCGTCGTGCGGCCGCTGTCGGCCGGCGCGATCCAGCAGGTGTTGCAACGGTTGCGACGGCTGCGCCCGGAGGCGCTGGCGATCGGCCTGCTGCACTCGCCGGCGGATCCGAGCGACGAACTGGCGCTGGCGGCGGCCTGTGCCTGGGCGTTCCCCGAGCTGCCGATCACGACGAGTGCCGCGTTGCTGCCGGCGTTCGGCGAGTACGAACGCTTCTCGGCGGCGATCCTGAATGCCGCGACGATGCGACTGGTCGGCGACTACACGCGCCGCCTGGTCACCGCCGTGCAGCCGGGCGATCTGCGCCTGATGCGCAGCAGTCTCGGCATCATGCCGGCGACGGAAGCCGCCCGGTTTCCGGCGCGGGCGATGTTCTCCGGCCCCGCCGGCGGCGTGCTGGCGACAGCAAGCCTCGCGGCCCGCGCCGGGCTCGGCGGTGCCGTCGCGTTCGACATGGGCGGCACCTCGACCGACGTCTGCCTGGTGCATGGCGACGACCTGTGGACCGACGCCGGCCGGATCGGTGGCCTGCCGTTGCCGGTGCCATCGGTCGACGTGCACACGGTCGGCTGCGGCGGCGGCAGCATTGCCTTCCGCGATCGCGGCGGGGCGTTGTGCGTGGGGCCGCAGAGCGCCGGCGCGATGCCTGGCCCGGCGTGCTATGGCCACGGTGACCAACCGACGGTCACCGATGCGCACATGGCACTCGGCCACCTCGGCGCCACGACGCTGCTCGGCGGCGCGTTCCCGGTCGACGTCGATGCCAGTGTCCGGGCGATCGAACGGCTGGCGCGGCAGCTCCGGATCCCGGCAAGGCGCTGCGCCGAGGGCATCCTGACGATCGCGGAGACTCACATGGCGCGTGCCCTGATGGTCGTCACGGTCGAACGCGCGGTCGATCCGAACTCGCTGACGCTGGTCGCCTACGGTGGTGCCGGCGGCCTGCATGCACACGGACTCTGTCGGCGGCTTGGCATGCGACAGGCGCTGGTGCCGCCGCAGCCGGGCGCGTTCTCGGCACTGGGCCTGGCGCTGGCCGGCGAGAGCCAGGAACGGTTGGCGGCGTGCCACCTGCTCGCCGATGCCAACGGCGAGCGGCGGGTGCGACGTCTGGCACTGCGCATGAGCCAGGACGCCATCGCCGCCTTGCCATCCGGTCGCCGCGCGATCTCCCACGTCGAACTGCTGGTCCGCTACGCCGGGCAGGGCGCCGGACTGCGGCTGTTGTTGCCTCGCGGCCCGATCGGCAACGCGTTCGCGCGCTTGCATCAGCAGCGCTTTGGGTTCGCCGCCGACAACACCGGTATCGAAGTCGTCCAGATCGCTGTCCGCGCCGCGCATCCGACCCGCCGGCCACCCGCGGCCGACGCTGTTCGCGGGTTGGCCAGACCGGTCGCCCATCGCAAACCACCTCTGGGAGGGCCTGCGATTGCGGTCTACCGACGCGAAGACATGACCCGGACGAAGCCGCTCGTCGGCCCGGCGGCTTGCGAGGAAATCAGCGGGACCACCTGGATCCCCGCCGGCGCGTCAGCCACCCTGTCTCCGCACGGCATCGTCTTGAACGCGTCCTAGCCGTTGGACCGTCGCCGAGGGGACAGAAAACCGGCCGAACTCCGAAAATCGGAGGCTTGACTTGCGTGAGAGCGTGCGCTAATCTTCGTGGGTAGAGAAGTTGGTTCGGGAGTTCGAACCAACGGTATAGAGCCAAGAGGCTGGCAGCCAAGCAAAGAGATTCGTCCTGGAAGCCTGGAGTTCACACTCTGGTTCGTCAGGAAAGAGCACTCTGCCGGGGGTTGTCCGCCACGGACGTAAAAACTTGACTCTCCTTCTTCCCCTTTTCCCGAAGTTTCGCCCCCGGCCTTTATCTCTCCGCTGAACGATCCGAGACGCTGGGTCGTTGCCAAGTAGCTCTGGAAATCCAGTGGCCGGACCGAACGCCTCGCTTGGCCGCCGGTTCAGTTGCCCAGCGCTGCCAGCAGAGCCGCGGCTGCCGAGGTCGGATCCATCGCGCTCGCGCGGCGCCAATCCTCGACCGCCGGCTGCTGGTCGCCGCGCCCATAGCGAACCAGCCCACGCTGCAGCAGCACGCGCGCCAGCCGCCGTCGCACCCGCAGATCGTCCGGACAATTCCGGAACAGAGCCATCAGATCGCCGACCGCGCTGTCCATACGGCCGGCGGAAAGCGCTTCTTCGATCGCCGCCAGGCGCGTCGCGACCACTTCGTCAACCGTGGGAACCGTGTCCGGAGGCGCCGGCGGAATCACACCAGCGGCAATCGCCGTTTCGGCAGCTGGCGCAGCCACGGCGGCAGCCGACGGCACCGCTACCTCGGCAGCCCCTGAAGCCGGCTCACCGGACGCGCCGGCATCGTCCTCTTCGACCGGCTGCGTCTCCGCAATCGAGGATGGCGGCACCGCAGGCCTCACCGCACCGGCCACCGCCGGCTCGGGAAACAGCCGCTGTCGTTGCCGCGTGGCAACGATCAGCCCGTCGATCGCCGGCAGCGCCGGCCAGGTCTGGCGCGCCGACTCGAACGCCGCCAGCGCCTCGGCATCCCGCCACTCGCTGCGCAACAGCAACCCGGACAACAGCTGTTCGTGGCTCCGGCGCAATCGCCGCTCGATCTGCGCGGCAATGGTGCGGGCCTGCGGATACCGCGCATGCGCCACCGGCACACTGTCGAGATCGGTCAAGGCCGCGAGCAGATCGCCGGCAGCGAGCGCCCGCTCGGCGCGCGCCAGCGGGTCTGGCGCCACCGACTGACAGGCACCGACCAGCAACAGCCAGGCCCACCGCGCGGCGCCGGACTTCACGACGGCTCCTCCGACGGCGCATCGTCGGTGAGGACCTCGAGCTCGTCTTCCTCGGCATCGACCACCAGACTCGACTCGTCGTCGCGCTCGACGGCACGGGCGCGCGCCGGCATCGCGCCGGCGGGCAGGATCATCACCGGTCGATCCTTGATCGCGACCGGCGGCGCCTTGCGCAACTCCTCGACGAACAGGTCCAGCAGCCACGGATCGAAGACCTCACCGCGCCCGGCGAGCAGTTGCTGTACCGCCGCCTGCCAATCGAGCGCCCGTTCCTCGCCGCAGGTGGTCAGCAAATCGAACGCCGACGCCAGGGCCAGCACCCGCGCACCGAGCGGAATGCGGTCGCCGCGCAACGCATCCGGGGCGCCGAGTCCATCGTAGCGCTCACCCTGATGCCGCACGATCGCCGCGACGCGACGCAGACCCGGCAGACAGTCGAGGTGTTCGGCGGCGCGCACCGGGTGGGCCTGCAGCGAACGCCGTTCGGCGTCGCCGAGCTGCCCGCGCTTCTGCAGCAGTGCTGGCCGGACCCAGGCCTTGCCGAGATCGCACAGGCGGCACGCGAGGTCGAGTTCGCGCCGGTCCTCCGGCAGCAGGTGCAGGCGCCCGGCGATCGTGGCGGCGTAGCGAGCCGTGCGTTCGCCATGGCCCGCGGGCGAGATGTCGCGGCGCTCCAGGCCATCGACGACCTGCAACGCCAGCGCGACAAAGCCCTCGCCGACCCGGTGCAGACCCTCCTGCACGCCGCGTTCCATCTCCCGCAGCGCCGAGTCGAGTTCCTGCAGTTCGCCCGGCGCGGGTTCGGCGCGCACCATGCCCGGCTGCCCGGCGGCGAGCTGGATCAACGCGTCGGTGGCCCGGCGCACCCGCTGCGACCAGTGTTGCACGAGGATCGTCGCGACGATCACCAGGGTCAGACAGCACAGGAACACGGCGGCGAACATGCCGAAGTCGAAGCCGCTGACCTGCAGTTGCGGCGATCGCTGCAGGCGCAGTTCGCCGATCACCTCGCCGCCCAGGCGGATCGGCGCCAGCGTCTCCACGAACGGCCCCTCGTCGCCGAGCGACGTCTGCCGCTGCAACGGTCCGGCGTGGGTCAAGGTGCCGAGCTGGCGTTCGCCGAGCACCAGCGAGGTGTCGAACAGCACCCGGCCGCTGTGATCGAGCACCAGCACGCGACCGTGCCCCAGATCCCGCGCGGCAGTGGCCAACACCGACACCCGCAGCAGGTCCTGGCGGTCCATGTGCACCGCCAGGCGTTCGGCCAGCACGGTGGCGAACTCGCGGTCGGCGGCGGACCGCGCGGCGGCAACGTCCTGGTCGCGCCGCTGCGCGCCGAAGAACGCCACCAGTATGGCGACGAAGAACGCCGCGACCATCAGCGCCAGACACAGGCGCGCGGGCAGCGAAAGACCACGCCGAGGTGACTTCGGGTGCGTGTCCATCGTCCGGCCCTATCGGCCGGAGCGGGGCGGCGACTGTTGCGCCGTTCTACCAGCCCGTCATCGCGCCGATGCGGCCGGTCCCGGCGTGGGACCAGCACGCTGGCCCCCAGCACCTGGCCGCTGCCGGCTATTCCACCACTTCGGCTACTTGATCACTTCGATGCTCTCGCACTCGAGCTGGAAGATGTCGACGCAGTAGCCTTCCATCACGGTCGCTTCGACCCGGAACTTGCCGACGATCTTCAGCGGATCGAAGAAGTAGTCGGTCGTCTTGCCCTTCGGCATCACCACGCGGACGAAGCCGTGGATGTCCGGCGGCTGGCCGTAGCAGCAGGCCCACAGCGACTGCACGAGCAGGAACTCCTTGATGTTCTGCACCTCGTCGATCGGCAGCATGAACCCGGTCATCAGCACCTTCTTGCCGGACAGCTCCTTGACGCGCTGCGGCATGCCCTTCAGGCCGTCCTCGTACTGCCACGAGGTCAGCTCGTCGAACGGCAGGATCTTGTCGAGCCCGGTGATCTTGCCGGCCTTGATCAGGTCGGCGATCTTCTTCTCCGCCTCGAGCATCTGCTGGGCGCCGCGGATCGCGCGCAGGTCGGCCGGGTCGGCGCTGGCCGGGATCGGGTCGGCCGGCGGATTCTCGCCCTTGCCCTCGTCGGGTTTCGGCGGCTCGTTCTTGGGCGGCTCGGTCTTCTGCTGATCCGGCTTGGGCGTCTGCGTCTTCGCCGGATCCTGCGTCTTGCCGCCGGCGCCGCCAGTCGCACCACTGGTCGTGGTCGTCGTCCCGGTCGCCGGCTTGGCTTCCTGCGTCACCGGCTTCGGCTTCTCTTCGACCACCGGCGCGGGCTTGGGCGGAGTGCCGGTCGGGGTCTGCGCGGCGCACGGCAGCGCGAACAGCAACGCACTCAGGACGAACGGTCGGTTCATGGTGATCTCAGGAATTCGGCGCCAGGTTGTCCGCGACTTGTGTGAACGAGCCCTTGATCGCAGGCAGCAGGCCCGCCACGGCACCGAGCACCGTGACGCCGCCCACAAGATACAGCTCCCGGACCGCGAACGCATGCCAGTCCAGCCAGACGCCGGTCAGTTCCTCGACCACGCCCCGCAACGCCCAGGCGGCCAGATGGCAGGCAAGAACGCCCAGTACGGCGCCCAGGAACGACAGCAAGGCGGCTTCGCCGAGGATGATGGCGCTGATCTGCGTCCGCGTGGCGCCCAGGGACCGCATGATCGCGATCTCGCGGCGCCGCTCGTTCATCGTGTTGTAGATCGCCACGGCGATCGACACGGCAGCCACGAACAGCACGAGCCAGGCGATGACCGCCAGCACGTCGGCGATGCTGCCGATCTGCTGCAGGAACTTCGGCACGACGTCGGCCGGCCAGGTGGCCTGCGCATCGGGGCGGGTCGACAGTTCGCGGCGCAGGATGTTGGCACCGAAGTGGTCGAGCGGATCGACGATCACGGCCGACAGCGCCAGATCCCCGGGCTTGACCTCGAGCACGTCGTTCGGACTCTTGCCCGGCGGGGTCTCCGGCAGCCACGCGCCCTTGCCATGGCCTTCGACCAGGAAGTGCACACCGAGCGGCACGAAGATCGAGTTGTCGATCGGGGAATTGGTCGGCGCCAGGATGCCGACGACCTTGCACGCCGCTTCCGGATGCTCGTGGGAGCCGAACTCGCCCGGTTTGCCGTGCACCGGCACGATCTCGGCACCGAGGTCCATGCTCAGCGCTCGCGCCACGCGCGAGCCGACCACCGCCTGCCGCCACTCCGGCCGCAACTGCGGCGGCGGCGGCAATGTGGCCGTTTCCTGGCGCACTGCCGTTTCGCGCGCCGCCAGTTCCTGCGCCAGCTGCGCCAGTTCCGTGTCGCCGAACTGCCAACCGCCACCGTCGGCGAACGCGAGCTTCACTTCGCCCCTGGCAAACGCCGTGAACATCGCGTCGGTGGTTCCGATCACCGGAAAACCGAACGGCGAGAAGCTGTCGCCGCGCGCCTGCGGAATGGCGTAGCGCAGCTTCGCCCGCCGATTGCCGATGCGGCCGGTGCGCAAGTCGTCGTAGACCTGCATGCGGAACAACCCCGGTGCATGGCCGACGTGGAAGATCGTGTTCAACACGATCTCGAGCTGGCTCGCATCCTTGGGCCCGACGACCGAGCCGAACCCGCAGATGCTGCCTTCGTAGCGCTGCCGGGTCTGGTCAGCCATCAGCATGATCGCCGCGTACAGCGCCGTCGCGATCAGGATCGCCAGCGCCGTCAGCGACGACGACACCGCCCGGATGCGCACCGACCGCAGACTGATCGACCACAGCCTCACGGCACCCTCCGCAGCGTCGCCAGGTCCACCGTCCGCCCCATCCGCTTCGCCGACTCCGGATCGTGGGTGACCATCAGCACCGTCTGGTTGCCTTCGCGCGCCATCTGCAGCAGCAGGTCCAGCACCTCGCCCCCGGTCTGCCGGTCCTGGTTGCCGAGCGGCTCGTCCATCAGGATCAGTTCGGGCTCGTTGATCAACGCCCGGCAGATCGCCACGCGCTGCACCTGGCCGACCGACAGCTGCGACGGTCGATGGTGCATGCGCTCGCCGAGCCCGACCCGCTGCAACAATGCCGCCGCCCGATCCGGCGCATCACCACCTGCCCCGCGCCCGAACAGGGCGCCGAGCAGCACGTTCTCCAGCGCGGTGAACGGCTGCAGCAGGTTGAAGGTCTGGTAGACCATGCCGATGTGCCGGCCGCGGAAGTGATCGCAGGCCCCCTCCGACATCCGGTCGATGCGCTCGCCGGCAATCTCGATGCTGCCGCGGTCGGGGCGCAGAATGCCGGCGATGATGTGCAGCAGCGTCGTCTTGCCGGTGCCCGACCGGCCGATCAACGCGACGGTCTCGCCGGCATCGATCTGCAGTTGGCCGACATCGCAGGCGACGACTTCGTGGTCGCCCTGGCGCCAGGTCTTGCGGACGTCGTGGAGGCTGAGCATTCGGGGCGAGCAGGATACGGAACGGATGGGGTGGCGGTCAGCAGCAACCCGCCGTTCCGCGAGGGTGCCAGCGATGCCGATACGAACGATCCGGGCCGGAGTTCAGCGCCGCAACGCCTTCGCCGCGAAATCCAGTTCGCGGGCCAGCCGTTCGGCGAGCGGTGCACCGCCGGCGAAGTCGCCGAGCACGCCCCAGGTGTAGGTCTCGACCTCGAGCAACGGCCAGGGCCGCGGCTGCATCATGAGCCACCGCAGCGTCCGTTCGACCTCGCGCCGCGTCGATCCGAGCGGCCCCGCGTCATCCCACCACAGCGGCATGTGGAAGTGCGTACGCAGGCGTCCGGCGGTCGCGAATTCGGCGCGGCGCCGAGCGACGTCATCGAGGTCGAGCGCCCGCAGGCCGCGTTCGCCTCCGGTCTGATGCAGGTAGCGGGGCTCGGCGAACGCGAGCAGCCGGTCGAGCGCCTCGGGCTGGCGGAGTTCGAGACACGACGAGACCTGGATCTTCGGCACCGCGATGCCGCGCGAACGCAGGTCGGACAGCGCCGCGATCGGATCCTCGCCGACGACGGCGAGGTGGCACAGATCGACGCAGATGCCGAGATGACGGCGCAGCACCGGGGCGGGCACGGTCGTCCAGGCGCCTTCGTCGAACAGCCAGGTCTCCAGGAACGCCACGGTCTGGGCGCAGGTCTCGAGCAGACAGTCGGGCTCCGGCTCCAGCGCCAGCACACCGCACACACCCGTGGCCTGTTCGATCGCAGCCAACGCCGACGCGGCGCGCGCCAGATTGCGTGCCATCACCCGCAGTTCGTCGGGCATCGCCGGTCGGCCGCGGTAGCCAAGCGGCAACGTCGACAACGGCACGACACTGCCAGCAGGAACCAGAGTCGCCACGGCCTCGGCGCACTGGCGAGTGTACAGCAGCCGTTCTTCGGTGGTCCAGTCGGGCCGGTAGACCGCCGTCTTCACCACGGTGTCGTGAAAACCGGCGTACGGGAACACGTTCAACGTCCAGATCGGCAGGTCCAGCGCCGTCAGTTCGGCACGCACCTGCGCGCGTGCGGTCGCGTCCATCGCCAACCGCCGCGCGACCGGTTCTGGCCACCAGGCTCCGAGACCGAAGGCGCGACCGGCGGCGCGCGCGGCCGCGGCCACCGGCACCGCATGTTCGCGCACCGCCGCCAACCAGCCGGCCAGATCCTCGGCCGGATGCACGTTGCCGCAGTAGGTCAGGAGCATCCCGGTCATCGACAGGGCGCAGGATAACCGCGGTGACCGCGGCCGGCGATGCATCTAGGAATCGGCTGCGCGACCGCGCCTTCGCCCGGTTTCGCTCCACGACGGGCGGCGCCGCTGCCGAAAACCGCAGGGCAGGCGATTCCAAGACTCATCATGACGCAGACCAACGGGGCCATCCTGACGGCCCACGACGATCCCGGCCGCGACGAGCGGCTGCGCGCAATCAAGCAATCGACCTCCTACCGGCAGGCGCACGTCGACACCGACTTCATGGGTCGGGTCGAGTTGCGCCCGGTGCGTCTGCAGCTCGAACTGTTGAAGCCCGAGCTGATCCAGACCGAACAGGGCGTCAAGTCGACGATCGTCGTGTTCGGCGGCACGCGCGTGATCGAACGGCCGGATGCCGAGCGCAAGGTCGCCGACGCGCAGCGGGCGCTGGCCGAACGGCCCGGCGATGCCCGGCTGCAGCAGCGGGTCAGGATCGCGCAGAACGTGCTGAAGAAGACCCACTACTACGACGAGGCCCGCGAGTTCGCGCGCATCGTCAGCAGCACCTGCCAGATCGACCACCACTGCGACTACGTGATCTGCACCGGCGGTGGTCCGGGCATCATGGAAGCCGCCAATCGCGGCGCGTTCGACGTCGGCGCCAAGTCGATCGGGCTCAACATCACGCTGCCGTTCGAGCAGGAACCCAACAGCTTCATCACCCCGGAGCTGTGCTTCGAGTTCAAGTACTTCGCGATCCGGAAGATGCACTTCCTGATGCGCGCCAAGGCGATGGTCGCGTTCCCCGGCGGTTTCGGCACGATGGACGAGCTGTTCGAGGCGCTGACGCTGATCCAGACGCGACGCATGCAGCCGATTCCGGTCGTGCTGTTCGGTCGCGACTACTGGGACGGCCTGATCCACTGGCAGCACTTCGTCGACGAAGGCACGATCTCGCCCGAGGATCTGGAGCTGATCCAGTACGCCGAGACGGCGCAGGAATGCTGGGAGCTGATCCAGCGCTTCCACGCCGAGGCGCCGGGCGAACGGCTGCCGCGCGGCCAGTAGCGCAGGCTACTGGCAGCCGGTGCCGCCGATCCGGACCCGCAGACCGTTGCTCAGGGCAGCGTCCTGCTGGAACGGCCCACCGACGACGAACTGCGCCGACTGCGCGAACACGTCGAGCGCCAGCAGGCTCGCCGGAATCGGTACGCTCCAGTTCGCCTGACCGTTGCCATCGGCGACGACGATCGCCGCGGCCGTCGTCATGGCCGGATCGACGAAGCGGGTGCAGCCGTTGCCGAGCGCGGTGTTGTCGCCCCAGAGTGACAGCGCCAGCAGCGTCGGCGCATTCGCGGCGCCACGCACCGACAGCGCGTAGTTGGCGTTCGGGATCGCCGGCAGGCCGTTGCCCGACAGGCTCGGGGCCGGCATCCCGCAACCATCGCCGAGGTACTCCTGGCCGACGATGCCGGGCACCTCGGCTGCGACGCTGACCGCCAGCGCGCCCGGATAGACCCGGGCGCGGTCGATCGTCAGGTTGCCGGCGACCGGCGCCGCATCGCAATCGAACCAGACGTTGTAGATGGTGTTCCAGTCGAGCGGATTGTTGGCCGTCGCCAGCCACGCGATTTCGTTGCCGTTGCGGCTGAACTGCCAGTCGTTCAGCGGATTCTGGTCGATGTCGCGGAAGCCGGCGTCGCGGACCCGCGCGTTGGGACACACCGGCAGGCGCAGGCCGGCGCCGCCGCCAGCGTTGTCGAGGTTGTGGATCGCCAGTTCGTAGTGCCAGAAACCGTCGACCGGGCCCGTGACCTTCCAGCCGATCATGAAGCGGCCGTCGTCCATGCCGTTCTGGCCGATCGCGGTCTGCGCGCCGGTCCAGCGCGTCAGCACCGGGCCCATCTGGGCGGTGCCGGAGACCGTGCTGCTCCACTGCGTGCCGTTCCACGCGAGATTGACGCGCTTGCTGCACTGGTTGTTGCCGCGGTTGGCGATGGGCTCGCCGATGACCATCAGGTGCACCTGGCCCCAGAACGTGCCGCCGCGCACCAGTTCCTGCTCCTGCAGGATCATCCGGTTCTTGATCACATCGGTGCCCCAGCTGATCGGCGATTGGACACCGTCCGTCGCGGCCGGGCCGGAGACCGCCGGATCGCCGCGGTCGAAGTAGCTGCCGACCGGGTTCCAGGTGCCAAGCCATGGATCGATCTCGTCGGTCGGCCCGAGGCTGCCGCTGCCCGAGAAACCGCTGCCGTAGGTGTCCGAGCAGCCGATCCGCCAGGTCTGCGACGGTCCGGACTGGCACGGCACGCACGGCCCGCTGGTGAAGTTGAACGCCACCCGCGAGTGCTTGCAGTAGGACTTGCCCGACACCTGGAACATCCGGCCGTCGCGTTCGCACACCAGCAGCGACGCGATCTTCGGATAGGTCTCGAGCATCACGCTGCCGAACGGACCGCCGGTCCACGGCAGGTTCACGGTGCCGCGGTTGCACATCGAGTGCCCGAGGTTGATGCCGAGTTCACCGTTCGGGTAGGGCGCGCCGCGGCGGCCATAGGCGTTGGCGTCACCGATCTCGTGGATCTGGACGTCGAGCCCCGGCACGGCATTGCTCTGGCCGAGAACGGGCAGCGAGAGAAGAAGGACGAGCGTGGGATGGCGCATGCGGGTCACCAGTTGACAGCAGAACACTGCCATGCGACGGGTGAGATTCCCCGGTCCGTCACCGCGATTCGAATTGCGCCCGCGCTCGGGCGCTCAGTCACGAACCGGCGCCTCGGCGAGCCTCTGCAGCAGGGGCGCCGGGTCGGTGTTCAGCCCTTCGAGCCGGAACACGACCGTTCCCTGGCGATCGAGCAGCGCGATCTGGTTGCTGTGCGAGAAGTCGCCGCCGGCGACCTGCGCGTAGCGGACGCCGAGCACCGCCGCCAGGTCGCGGACCGCGTCGGCCGAACCGTGCAGCAACGTGTACTGCTCCGCCGGTAGCCCATGGGTCTTGGCGAACGCCGCCAGCACTTCGGGCGTGTCCCGCTCGGGGTCCATCGTCGCATACACCACGCGCGTATCAGCAGCGGTGGCCGGCAGGGCCGCCAGCAACTTCTTGACGTCGCCGACGATCGCCGGGCACGCGTACTGGCAGTGCGTGAAGATCATCGCCAGCAGCGCCGGCCGCCCGCCGAGTTCGCGCAGCGTCACTTCGCGGCCCTGCTGGTCGCGCCAGCGGTGTTCGAGATGGTGGATCGAGGTGTCCGGAATCGCGGCGGCAACGGTCGGCGGGCAAGCCGCGCAGCACGGTGCGGGGGACCCATCGTCGGCACAGCCGGCAAGGGCAGCGACCAACAACCACAGTGGGGAACGTCGCATCGTCACTCCTTGCCGCCCGCATCGGCAGCACAACGGAAACCGAGGTTCCGGCCGGTGGTCGCCGCTCGCAGGCTGCTGCGCATCGCCAACCGCATGAACGCCGCATAGTCCTCTGGGCGCGCCGAGTTGGCCGCACCGGCGCCGCAGGACAATGCCCGCTGCAGGTCCGAATCGCCGCGCGCATCGCCGGTCACCATCGCCGACGCGAAGTCGAGCACCCACTCCCAACACAGGCCGTGGATGTCGCGGAGGCCGAGGTCGTTGTGCTGACCGCCACCGAGCGGTCCGGGGCCGTTGCCGCCACCGCGACCGTACCAGTCGAGCACCGCGCGCGTGACGTCCTTGCCGCCGACCAGCGGCTCGGCGGCCGCGCGTTCCCACTCGGCAATCGTCGGCAGCCGTCGGCCATGCCAGGAGGCATAGGCGCGCGCGGCGAACCACGACACCTCGGTGACCGGATGCTGCAACCGGTCGGCGCCAGGATCGAGATCAGAGGCCCAGTTCGCCAGATAGCGCTCGTCGGCGAACAGCCGGCGAACGGCCGACCGCCGCCACTGCGGGTGGCGACCGACGAACGCCAGGAACTGCGCGTTGCTGACCGGTCGGCGTTCGAGTGCGAAGGCCGGCACCGGCACCGATCGCGGCTGCTCTGGCCCGGGAAACAGCGGCAGGAACTCGCCGGCCGGGACTTCGATCAGTCCGGTGGCCGCGGCATCGCCCACCTCGACCGGCGTCGACACGGGCGACGTCGGTGGCGGAGCCGGTGCGGCACTCGCCGGCCGTTCGCCGTCACAGGCGGCGCCAAGGGCCAGCAACAGCATGATCGCGCGGCGGGTCATGCAATGTCCTAGTGACCGAGCCTGGCGCGGACCTTGGCGACTTCGGCCGCTTGCATGACCTCGGCCTGGTTGCCCCAGCTGTTCATCACGTAGCTCAGCACGTTGGCGACGTCGTCGTCGTTCAGCACCTGCGCCGGCATCACACCATCGTATTGCACGCCGTTGACAGTGATCTTGCCGGCGCGGCCGGCCAGCACTCCTTCGATCGTCCGCGCCCGATCCGCCATCATGTAGTCGCTCTTGGCCAGCGGCGGGAACGCCGGCGGCAGGCCGAGTCCGGTCTTCTGGTGGCAGGCAAAACAGCTCGACTCGTAGACGCGCTGTCCCAGCGTCATCCGTTCGGCCAGCGTCCGTTCGGCCGGGATCGGCGCCGACGCCGCGCGCGGCATCGTCTGCACGCCGCCACCTTCGGGGTGATAGATGCCCTCCTGTTCGCGGCCGGAGTAGATCTGCTTGTTCTCGGCGCCGGTCGCCCGCAGCATGCCGAGCGCGCCCTTGTTGAAGGTCCGGAAGATCGAGTGGTCGACCAGGATGTAGGTCGCCGGCACGTCGATCTTGAACTCGACGATCGCCGAGCCGCCGGCGGGCACCAGCGTCGTCTGCACGTTGCGCGTGATGTCGTCGCCGCCTTCCGCCATCACCACATCGAAGATCTCGCCGATCACGTGGAAGCTCGACACCAGGTTCGGGCCGCCGTTGCCGACGAACAACCGCACCGTCTGGCCGACCTCGGCGGTGATCGCCTTGTCACCGGTCAGCGCGCCGACCTTGCCGTTGAACAGCACGTAGTCGGGTTGCTCCTTCAGCGCCTTCTCCATCGAGAACTGCTGCAGCCCGGCCTGGCCATAGGCTCCCTCGGTGTAGAAGTCGCCCTGGCAGATGTAGAACTCCTTGTCGACTTTCGGCAGCCCCTCGCGCGGTTCGACGTAGATCAGGCCATACATGCCGTTGGCGATGTGCATGCCGACCGGCGCCGTTGCGCAGTGGTAGATGTAGAGGCCGCGATTCAGGCAGCGGAACGAGAACTGCGCCTCCTGGCCGGGCGCCACGAACGACGCCGACGCGCCACCGCCCTGGCCGGTCACCGCATGCAGGTCGATGTTGTGCGGCAGCTTGTTGTCGGGGTGGTTGGCGAGATGGAACTCGACCATGTCGCCTTCGCGCACCCGGATGAAGCTGCCCGGCACGCTGCCGCCGAAGCTCCAGAACGTGTACTCGGTGCCATCGACGATCGGTGCGGTGTACTCCTTGACCTCCATCCGGACCCGCACCTTGGTCGCGTGCTTGCGGGTGATCGGCGGCGGCACGAACGGCGGCGCCGTCAGCACGGCGATTTCCTCGCCGACGATCGGCTCATCGGCCGGTGCGCGCATCGGGGCCGCGGCGTGGTTGGCGGCCATCGCTGTGCGCGGTTCGCATCGGCGCCCCCGCAGGCAGCAGCCACGAGGGACGTGGCCAGGGTCAGCGACGAACAGAGACGGGGATGGGCCGCGATCAGGTTGCGTTGCATTTATGGATCCATGTATCCGCCATACCAAGCGCCAACGGCCGTGCAGCCGGCCGCTTTCTACGCACAGATCCGTAGTCGACGGCATCGCGCCTGACCGAGCCGCGGCTCAGTGCCAACGGAACCCGGTCTGCCGGTCGAACAGCAACGCGTGCCTTCGGCCAGCGACGAACGTCACGACGCTGCCGTGGAGATGTTCGTAAACCGAGGGATCGGCGCCATCGCCGATCGCCACGTCGACGCGGTGTGACCCGGCCGGCACGACCAGGCGTTCGAGCGCGATGGCGTTGCCGTCGCCCCAGATGCCGCTCGGGGCGCAGGTTCGCTCCAGGACCTGACGCCCGTCGACCGTGATCCGCAGCCGCACTGGCTGGCGAGCGCGCACCAGGTCGAACTCGCGCCGCATGTGCACCGGCAACGCCGCCTTCTCCTCGGCGGTCAGCGCCCGCCGCTCCTCGGTCAGTTGGCCCGGGTGCTTGAACGACACGACCAACTCCGGGTTATCGTCGTGCGCCGTCCGATACGGCGCGAAGCTGCCCACGATCGTCAGCACGACGGTGGATGCCAGCACCAGCAACCCGACCAGCGGCCGCCCGACCGGGTGGCGCGGGGGTGCTCCCGCCAACACTGCCGCCACGTCGGCCCCCGGCGGCAGCGACACCGCACGGACCCGTTCGGCCGCGACGCGGTCGCGACGGAGGAACGGACCACGGTCGCCGGACAGCCGGGCCCGCGTCCACAGATCGCCTTCGCGATAGCGACAGTTGCCATCGCCACAGGATGCCAACACCGCTTCGCGCGCGCCCGCCTTCAGCGTGAACTCGACGGTCAACATGTGCACGAAGCCGAGGCACGACACCGGCACGACCAACCGATCCGCGGCCACCGCGACCGGTGCAGCGTGCGCGCAGACGAACACGACCTGCGGCGCGTTGCCGCCGGCGACCGCGCGTTCGACCTGCACGACCACCGCCTCGCGGATCTCGTCGCCCGGCCGCCACGCCAGCCCGACACCGGCGGTATCGCATGAACCGGCGCAGATGCCGCAACCGACACAGGCCGCCGGGTCGACCTGGGCCTGCTGCAGGTAGCGGCGCCCGTCGGTGCGCGGCACCATCGTGATCGCCAGGTACGGGCAGTCGGCGCTGCACTTGTTGCAGGAGTGGCACTTCGCCAGATCGACGGTCGCCGGCCGGATGCGGCCGCGGACCAGCAGCCAGGGCACGCTGCAGAGCACGGCGCCGGCCACCACCCAGAACAACCACAACCAGCCGCCGCCAAGGCGGTCGGTCAGCCATAGCGGTGCCAGATACCAGGCATCGATGGCGAACGACGTCGCCTTGACACCCATCGCCGCCGGCGCGCCGGTGACCGCCGGCGCGGCCAGCGACACGCCGACGAACACCACCGACGACCAGAGCATCAGGCGCCGACCCGGCAGGAAGCACGCCCGCGCCAGCCGCGTGATGTGCAGCCACAGGCCGACGCCGACGATCAACGGCAGCAGCATGTGGGCAAAGAACACCAGGAAGAACAACAGCGAATTGACTTCGCTGTCGGCGACGAACGACCGTTCGAGCTGGTCGACGAACACCGGGATCGCATCCAGCGCCCGGGCCGAGCCTTCGGCCACGTGCTGCGCGGCCTGGTCCCACGGCAACCAGTAGCCGAGCCAACCGATCAGCCACAGGGTCACCAGCGCGAACGCGCCGGTCAGCCACGCCCACCAGCGCGGTCCGGAGAATCGCCGCGCGGCGAAGATCTTCAGCGCATGCAGCAGCACCATCGCCAGACAGGCGTCCGACGTGTAACGATGCACCGACCGCACCAGGCCCGACGTCCATGGCGCCTGGTCCATCGCCAGCATCGAGGCATGCGCCTGGTGCACGCTCGGCGTGTAGAACAGCAGCAACGCGACGCCGGTCACCACCGCCAGCAGGAACGACCAGTTGGCCACCGCGCCCAGTTGCAGGAACGGATTGACGTCGGCTGGCAGCACAGAGCCGACCGCGCGATCGAGCGCGGCCAGGCAGCGTTCGAGCGGCCGCAGCCACCGTTCGCCGCGAACGGTCGGCTCGGTATCGGCGCCCACGACGATCACCGCGGCGACCGGAGGCGGCACCAGCGCGGTGCTCACGCGCCCGCGTCCTCGGCCAACAACGCGCGCACCGCGGCCAGCAACCAGTGCTTCTGGGTGTCGCTCGGGGCCAACCGATACGCGACCCTGCCGCGACGGTCGATCAACACGAACAGGTTGGCGTGGTCGATCACGCCGGTCTGCGGATCGCGACGCCGCTCGAACCCGAGCCGATCCAGCGCCGACTCGACCGCCGGCGGCTCGCCGGTCAGCATCCGCACGCCAGGCGCGGCGAAGTTGCGCCCTTTGGCGACTTCGGCCAGGATCGGCAGCGTGTCGCGCACCGGGTCGAGCGTCGGAATCACCACTCGCAGTTCGTTGCGCTCTGCCGGCGTCAGCGCGCTCAGCGTCGCGTGCAAGTCGGCCAACAGACCGGGGCAGGTGTAGCCGCACTGGGAGTAGACCGCGGTCATCAGCACGACGCGGCCGCGCTCGGCGGCCAGATCGAACGGCGAGCCGTCGTGCGCCACGAGCCGCACTTCCGGCGCCGGCACCGCGGTGCGGATCGCGGCGGCCGGGAACGGCAGCGGTCCGTTCGCCGGCACTTCGGCGGACCACAACAGCGCCAGCGCGGTCGCCGCGGCGAGCCCGACGGCGGCACCGCCGTGGCCGAACAGCCGGCCCCGGGCGTGGCGCCACGCCAGGCGCAGCTGGTCGCCCCAGACGACGTGCACGACCGCCAGGATCAGCAGCGGCGATGTCAGCATCGCGAACGCCTGCACCTGATTGGACGAACCGGTGGCGACATCGGCGCCAAAGCACCAGGCGCGGAACTCGGCCGCGAACGCAGCGAACGGACCGTCCCCGGCCGGCACCACCAGCATCAGCAACAGCCAGAGTTCATAGGCGACGACCAGGCCGATCGCCCAGGCACCAAAACGCCAGCCGGCGAAGGTCCGTTCGAGCAGGGTAGACAGACGGGACATCGTTCCTCCTCAGCGCACGTGCCAGACATCGGCCAGCGCCTTCCAGTTGGCGAAGTAGTAGACGACGAAGCAGAGCAGCAGCAGCGCCGTCAGCACCACGGTTCCCGGCATCTTGTGATCGCCGGGTTCGGTGTCGCGTTCACGTTCGAGACGGTCCACGAGTTTCGGATCGGACATGAGTCACCTCACCAGGCAGTCATCGCACGGCCCTCGTTCCGCTTGCCCAGGAACACGGCGTGCACGGTCAACAGGATGAACGTCAACAAACCGACGAAGGCCAGCACCGCGCCGATGCCCATCAGGCCCAGCATGACGTGCGCGCCGGAATCGAAGCCCTTGGCAAACGGGGCGCCGCTGAACTCGACGTCCCAGTGCCGCCGCGGCACGCCATAGGAGCCGGCGAACGACATGCCGATCGACACCAGCACGATGCCGATGCCGAACAGATATGGCTGCAGCCGGCACAGCGCCCGCGCCGCGTATTCGCGGCGGAAGATCAACGGCACGACGTAGTAGCACAGGCCCATGAAAGCCAGCGAAGTGCCGCCGACGACCGTGGCGTGGAAGTGGCCGGGGATGCGCAGCGTGTTGTGGGCGATGATGTTGATCTGCTGCGTGCCCAGCGTGACACCGGTGATGCCGCCGATGAAACCGAAGATGATCAGCGACAGGAAGAACGCCGAGAAGCCGGGGTTGGCCCACGGTGCCTTGACCAGCCAGCCGAACAGGCCGCGATCGTGCCCCTTCTTGCGCTGCGCGACCTCGACCGCCGCCGGCACCGTGAAGCCGTGGATCATCGACGCCAGCACCGCGAGATACATCGCGTAGCTGGTGTTCCAGATCTTCCAGCCGGCGCTGACACCGGGGTCGACCAGCAGGTGGTGCGCCGACGCGATGTTGATGAACAGCACGTAGAGCACGAACGCCGACCGGCAGACCAGCTGATTGAGCGGCTTGGCGCCGACGGTCAGCGTCGCCAGCAGGTACCACGTCGACACCATCGCGCAGACGTTGATCTGCTGGCTCTGATGGCCGATGCCCCACCACAGCAGGCGATACCAGCCGGCGTCGGGCGCATCCATCAGGCCGAGCGACCACAGCCAGGTCGGCACCAGCGCGATCGCTCCGTGCAGGATCGCCACCACCGCGATGATGGCCGCCGCCAGCGCGCCGAACGCCACCAGGGGCATCGAGCCCTGGTAGGTCTTGTCGCGCCGGGCGATCCAGACGCAGGCGAAGAAGTTGCCGACGCCGAGCAGCGCGCCGACCGCGAACAGGATCATGCCGAGGTAGAAGTTCGAATGCGCCTGCAGCGGCGCATACGAAGTCATCATCACGTCGGCGGTGCCCTGCAGGATCGTGATGTTGGTCAGCACCGCGCCGACCGCCATCAGCAGGAACGACGTCCAGGCCAGCTTCGTCGACGCCAGGCGCGTCTTCAGCAGCGTGGTGCCGGCGAAGTACAGGATCGCGATCTCCAGGAAGATGATCCAGAAGATCAGCATGTTGATGCCGTGCAGCGTCAACACGCGGTAGTACCAGTCGGCGGGCAGCAGGTGCACCGCCGGCCAGCGCGTCAGGCCGAGCAGGATCGCGCCGATCGCGCCGACCAGCAGCGCGACGACGGCGCACACGGCGTTCAGCTTGATGAACCGCTGTGCGTGCAAGCAGACCGGGAGGCCGGTGGTGTCGCAGGTGCGCGCTTCACCGGTGCGGAAGTTGCCGACGGGCAGGGCGAGGGAGGTCATGCTCAGCCCTCCACCCGGATACGACCGGTCATCAGGTGGTGATTGATGCCGCAGAACTCATTGCAGATGATCAAGTAGTCACCGCTCTGCGTCGGGGTGACGGTGAGCACGTGGTCATAGCCAGGCAGGATCTGGAAGTTCATGTTCATCGGTTGCAGCGAGAACCCGTGCTGCACGTCCAGCGACGACACGTGCAGACGGTAGGTCTGGTCCTTCTTCAATTTCAGCGCCGGATACCAGCGCCACATCTGCGCCGCCAGATAGATGTCCGAGCCCGGTGCGGGCTCGACGAGCGGCACGCCGTTCTCCTCGCCGACCTTGTTGGCGTCGATGAAGCGGTTGACGCGCTCGGCGAACTCCGCCGGTGTCGTCCGATAGGCCTCGCCGGTGCTGTTCTGTTTGCCGCGGAAATGCCAATACGGCATCATCAGGAACAGGATCAGGCACCATGCCAACGCGAGTCCGATCCACACACGTTCGGGGCCATGCGGCGCCTGGAACCAATCGTCCGGGGGTTGATGGATGCTCATGGGTGTCTTCCTGCCCGCTCAGGGCAATGTCGCCTTTGCCATCGTCATCATGCTGATCCAGCCCCACGCGGTGTAGGACAGGAACGGGATCGCCACGCCGAGCAGCAGCAACAACCACGGGTTGTCCATCAGACGCTGCAGGGGCGGAACGGGACGCTGCGGGTCATGCATGACTACCTCCGGTCACCGCGGCGCGGACGTCGGCGCGCACGCGGGTGTGGATGAACGAACGGACGTGGACGATCAGGAACAGCACGCCAGCGGCGATCGCGACGAAGCCGCCGATCCCCATGACCACGAGCCCGACGGTCTCACCGACGCTGCGGGCAGCCTGTTCCTGACCGTAGATCTTGCGGCCCATGCCCATGCTGCCGGCCAGCGCGAAGCCGGCGGCGAACACCGATTGGCCGAGCGCGAACCAGACCGGCTGCCGATGACTCCACCACGCCCAACGACCCTCCGGCTGCGGCAGGCCCAGCATCGACAGCAGCGGGAAGCTGATCGTCATGAACGCGGCAGTGACCGCGCCGATGTTGGCGTGATAGTGCGCCGGGACCATCGTGTTGGCGTCGCGGATGCAGGCGCCGAGCACGAAGCCGAGCAGGGTCAGCAAGAGGCTGGCGGCAAAGCCGGCAGTCAACGGCGACAACGCGCCGCCCGCCCGCCGGTGGCGGCGCAGCGCCAGCACGCAGGCAACCGCGATGAACAGCACGGTCGGCGCGATACCGAACTGCATCAGCCGCGTGAAGCCCTGGCGGTAGGTCGCGCTCCAGGTACCCGCCGCCGGCAGCAGCGGCGCGATCAGCCATGGCAGCAGCAGCAGCACGAACACGAGTCCCTGCGTTCGCGGCACCAGCACCGCCTTGCCGGTCACGGTCCTGACGATCCACAACCAGACGCCGAGCATCGCCGCGACGCTGGCCACCTGCAGCACGTGGCCCATGCCCCAGAACAGCACCTCGTAGTGCACCTCCGGCGCCGCGCCTTCGGGCAGGAACGGCACGGTGCCGACCAACGTCAGCGCCGCAAGCAGCAGCGCCAACGCCGCCGCGCGCAGCGCCGGCCGCGGAATCGCGGCGAGGCCGCCGGCTTGACTTTCGTGTTCCCGTGCAGCCGGCAGCAGCCTTCGCGACAGCGCTGTGACGAGTACGCCGAGCCCGAACAGCGCCAGTCCGCACAGCCCGAGACCGTGGTCGACGACCGGTACGTAGTTCGACATGATCGGCCGCGCGCCGGGCGCAAATGCGGATGCGCAAGTCAGGAATACACCGAGCAACCCGAGCCGCGGCCCCCACGGCGAGAGCCCCGCCAGCCGTTCGCCAGGCGGCAGGGTCATCAACAGCGCGGCGACGAACGCGTAGAACCAGCAGACGATCGACATCTGCACGTGGACGACCAATCCCCGGCGGAACCACGCCGGGTCGGTCACCATGGCATCGAACGGTGGCATCCGGGCGATCACCAGCAGCAGCGCGAACGCGCCAGCGATCAGCAGCACCGAAACGGCAAGCCAGAACCAGCGGCGGGCGGCGATCAGATCGGCGTGGCGGTCGAACATCGAAACCTCGGGCGGGGCTCCAAGGATTTATGGATAAGTGAGTCCTCAATGTGGCGAGCGATCGATTCTTGCGCGATGGGCCGCAAGACCGCTCCGATTGCGTCTTGGTTCGTAGCTTCGAGGCCCACCCTCCCCTTGCGAACCCGGTCGATGCCGCTACCCTCTCCGACCTCTTCCCGGAGGCCAGCCATGCAACGCATCTGCACTGCTGCACGCGCCTCCCGGTCCACGCGCGGCTGAACGCGCGCCGGCCGGGTCAGAGCGTCGGTTCCTGAGTCCCGATCCTGATCGGGCGTGCTCGCGCACGCCGTTGCCAGCAGATGCATGCCTCCGAGGACCGCGGCGGTCGGTCCATTGCCAAGACCCGCCAACTCTGTGCCCAGGTGCACGACGCGTTGTCGTACGCGCTGGGCGATTCCTCCGATCCGGTCCTGATGGACCTGGTGCTCGACCACGTCGAGCCGATGCAGGGTGCCGAGCACGTGCTCGTCGTCATGCAGGATCCGTGCGGCCACGGTCTGGTCGCAACCCTGGCAGCCCTCGACCGCGCGCGCGGCTTCCTGCGCGATGCGGTCGCCAGTTCGGTGAACCGTCGGCGGGTGCCGCGGCTGTCGTTCACGGTGCTGCCGGCCGGAGGTGCACGATGACGATCGTGCACCACTGGCTGGCGGAGCCACTGCCGCCGGATGTCAAGAACGCGCTGGCGCGACTCGCGGCCGCGCCGGGCGTGCGCCGCATCGCAGTGATGCCGGACGTGCACCTCGCCGAGCACGTCTGCGTCGGCACCGTCGTCGGCGTCGCCGACCGCCTGTATCCGCAGGCGGTCGGCGGCGACATCGGTTGCGGCATCGCCACCGTGCGGCTGCTGGGCAACCGCGACCTGTTGGATGAACGCGCCGCGACGGCGGTGTTGCGCGAACTCGCGGCCCGCGTGCCGGCGCTGCGCCACCGCGAGCGCCAGCCGCTGGCTCCGCTCGAACTCAGCGATCCGACGCTCGCGCGCCATTGCCATCGCGACCTGCAGTTCGAACTCGGCACGCTCGGCCGCGGCAACCACTTCCTGGAGCTGCAGGCGGACGACGAAGGCGGACTGTGGCTGATGGTGCACAGCGGCTCGCGGGCGCTCGGTCCTGCGATGCGCGATCACCATCTGCGCATCGCGACGCCGGTCGGCAAGGGGCTGAGGGCACTACCCGTCGACGGCCCTGGCGTGGATTACCTGCGCGACCACGAGGTCGCGGTGGTGTTCGCGCGCGACAACCGCCGGACGATCGCCACGACCGCCGCTGAGGTGTTCGCCGAGGTGCTGGGCATCGCGATCGACTGGTCGACCTGGCACGACGTGGTGCACAACTTCGTGCGCGCCGAAGCACACGGCGGCGAATCGCTTTGGGTGCACCGCAAAGGCGCAGCGTCGGCACGGGTCGGCGAATCCGGAGCGATCCCGGGCTCGATGGGCAGCTGGTCGTTCCACGTCGAGGGGCGCGGAGAAGCCGCGGCGCTGTGCTCCAGCTCGCACGGCGCCGGCCGCCGGCTGCCGCGCGGCGAAGCGATGCGCACGATCTCGACCAGGGATCTGGAACGCGAGCTTTCGGCCGTGTTCTGGCAACGTGAGAACGCCAACGCGCTGCGCGACGAAGCCCCGCGCGCCTACAAGGACATCGGTGCGGTGATGCGCGCGCAGCGGGATCTCGTCCGCATCATTCGCCGCCTGCGGCCCGTGCTGGCATTCAAGGGCGCTTGAAGCCAGCGACGTGCCGGCACACCGCAATCCGCGACACGAATCCGGAACATCCGCGAACAGCGATCGCGCCGCGTCGCTTGCTAAGCTCCGTTCTCACGCGATCGCGGTTGCCCAGACCGCCGCGTCCCTTCGTCCCCGTCCTCGAGGAGCCATGCGTCGATCCTGCGCCCTGTTCGCGTCCGGATTCGTCTCGCTGCTGGTGCTGCCGCTGAGCGCCCAACAGCCCGCCCCCGCCACCAAGATCGCCGCCGGCAAGGTCCTGCCCGGCGACAACCACAGCTACCGCGACAACGTCGGTCTGCACCGCGTCGACGGCGACCTGTGGGGCGGTGGCAATCAGTACAAGGCCCGCTTCGATGCCGGCGGCGTGCAGTTCACGCCCGCGCTGCCCACCGCACCGCGCAACCTGCCCGTCGACCTGAAGGTCACCGGCTACGGCCGCGGCGCACCGTCGATGCCGGTCACGGCCGTCGCGCCGACGCATGAGGCCCTGCTGGTCACCTACGCGCGACCCGAGTTCGTCGAGACCTACGCGGTCGCCAACGCTGGCTTGAAGCAGAGCTTCACGTTCGCGTCGTTGCCGCCGGGCGACGGCGACTTGATCGTTCGCTGCGAACTGCGGACCGAGCTGCAACCCGAGTTCGTCGGCACCACGCTGCACCTGCGGGCCCCGGGGATCGGCGAAATGTCGATCCGCGATGTCGTCGGCATCGACGCCGATGGCCGGCGCTTTGGCGGCAGCATGCGATGGGACGGGCGTGGCCTCGACTTGGTGCTGCCAGCGGAAGAGGTGGCCAAGAGCCGCCTGCCGCTGCAGCTCGATCCGGTGATCGGCGGCACCATAAACGTACAGACGTCGGCGGACGACGACTTCGATCCCGACGTCGCCTACGACGCCACCGCTGGCGTCTATCTGGTCGTGTTTCGGCGGAACTTCTCGTCGACCGACCATGACGTCCACGGCCAGATGGTCAACGGCGACGGTTCGTTGCGCGGCGGTCGCCTGTTCATCGAGAACAGCGTCGCCTTCGAATGGCACGGCCGCGTCGCCAACGTCAGCCTGGAGGACACGTTCGTCGTCGTCTACACCCGCCAAGACAACGCCGGCGGCGACAACGTGATGGGCCGCGCGGTGCGCGCCACCGACTCGTCGATCGGCGCTGCCACGTTCCTCGCCGACAGCCCGTCATTCTTCTACTACCCGGAGGTCGGCGGCGAGGCGACGAACGACGACAACGACGCCGTCTGTGTGTTCTACGACGGCTCGGCCGACGAACTGCGCGCCATGCAGGTGTCGGTGTTCGGGTCGGTCACGCCGCCGGTGCTGTCGGCTGGCTCGCATCTGCCGGTCAGCGGCGGCCCGAGCACGACCTGGTCCGAGAGCGAGCCCGCCATCGCCAAGAGCGGCGGGCGCACCGGCAACTTCGTGATCGCCTGGAGCCGGACGTTCACGTCGGGTGGCTCGCAGATCCGCGCCGTGGTGATCAACCGCAATGTCGGCATCCTCAACACCCTGATCCCGGTCACCAACGACACCCTGGACAACGACGCCCCGGAGGTCGACGGCGACGGCGAGAACTGGCTGATCGCCTGGGAACGGGAGACCAGCGCCGGGACGCTGCTGAACGACATCCTGGTGCGTCCGCTCAGCCATCGCAGCACCGACAGTGGCCCGACGGCCGCAGCGACGGTGCTGGCCAGCTCGACAGCCAACGAGACCGACCCGGCGGTGGGCTGGCTCGGCAACTCCGCCCTGGTCAGCTACACCTACGACTTCTCGTTTCCGGACAACGACGCCTACCTGGTGCACGTCGATCCGTTCACCTGCGCCAATTGCGAGGGGTTCGGCAACATCGACTCCAGTTTCGACCAGGACGACACGATCGTGCTGGCCAGCGAGTTCAGCGGCGGCGCGTTCAACGCCGACGGCGCGCTGATCTGCTATCGCAAGCGCGACATCGACCCGGCGCCCGGCACCGGCATCAGCGACATCCAGGGCCGCCGCTATCGCGCCGACGACGGCGACACCAGCGACCTGGGCGGCGGCTGCGGCAACGGCGGCTCGGCCGTCAACACCTGCATGCGCACCGGCAACAGCGCGTTCGCCTTCCGGCTGCGCAGCGCCGCGCCCAGCGCGGGCGCCGTGTTGATGCTCAGCTCCGCGTACTCGGGTCGGGCATGCGGAACGTGCACCCTGGTTCCCGATCCATGGCTCGGCACGGCCGCCGTGGCTCCCGCCACGGACACCGTCGGTGACACGGCCGTCAACCTGGCGATCCCCGCCAGTTCGGCCCTGGCCGGCTACGGCCTCTACGTGCAGTTCGCGGTCACCGGGACCGCGTGCTTCTCGGGTTTCGATCTGTCCAACGGCATCTTCGCGTCCATCAACTGAGAGGAGACACCATGCAAGCCATCCATTTCTTGTTGGCCGGCGTGGCCACACTGGGCGTCACCCTGGCCCAGGACGCACGCCGTGCATCCCTGCCTGCCACCGCCGTGAACGGCACCGGCATCGCCACCACGCCAGACGGCGTGATCGCCGGCGGTCGCAACTGGGAAGCCCGCTTCCGCGGTGATGTGGTCGAGTTCCTGCCGGTGCTTGGCGAACGGGCACCGCGCACGCTGCCGTTGCGCTGGCAACTGCAGTCGATCCGCCGTGGCGAGACGCTGCTGCATTCCGCGACCGCTTCCGGCAAGCCCGAGCCGGCGACCGGCGGCGTCACGATCGCGCGTTCTGCCGGCATCGCCGAACGCTACCTGGTGCGCGCCGATGGCCTGGAGCAGACCTTCGTGTTCCCACACCGACTCGCTGGCAGCGGCGACCTGGTCGTCACGCTGCAAATCGACAGCGAACTTCCGGGTGTCCCGACCGCCGATGGCGGCCTGGCGTTCACGCTGCCGGGCATCGGCGGTGTGCACTTCGGCGCGGTGACCGGCATCGACGCCAACGGCCGCAAGGCCGCCGGCAACGTGCGCCTCGCCGACCGGACGATCGAACTGAGCCTGCCTGCTGGCTTCGTCGAGGACGCGACGTTCCCGTTGGTGCTCGATCCACTGGTCGGCACCCAGTTCGACGTCACCGGTGGCAGTGCGACCTACGACGACAGCGAATCCGATGCCGCCTACGACGCCAGCAACGACCGCTACCTGGTCGTCTGGCGGCGCAAGTTCTCGGCCACGTATTCGCTGATCCGCGGTCAGATGCTGACCGGCGCCGGCGCGGCAAGCGGAAGCACGATGTTCTTCGTGCCCTCCGGCACCGCGGTGCAAAAGCACGCCCGGGTCTGCAGCGTCAACGCGCTCAATCGCTTCGTGATCGTCTGGGAGGAGGCGCCGACCGTCGTCGGACCCCGCGACATCTTCGCCACGACCGTGCTGGCCAACGACGGCAGCCAGGGCGCCGTGGTCGGCCTGTTGACGACCAGCGATGACGAGAACTCACCGTGCATCGGCGGCGATGCCACCGTCGGCGATGACGAGGCCCTGTTGTGCTGGATGGACTCGACCAACATCCGCGCCCAGCAGGTGACGGTGTCGGCGACCGGCGCAACCGGGCTCGCCGGCGCCGCGCCGGCGCTTGGTTCGGCGGTGTTCGCCCGCGACCTCGCCGTCAGCCGCAGTGGCGGTGCCACCGGCCGGCTGGTCGCCGCGTGGACGCGACTCGGCTTCCTGGCCGACAGCGAGATCGAGCTGCGCGCGCTGACCAGGGACGCCGCGCTGATCGGCTCGACCTTCACCACCGCGAACGCCGTCGGCGACCGCGCCCCGGCGATCGACGGCGACGGCAACCGGTTCGTGCTGGCCTGGGAGCGCGACGAGTCCGGCGGCGGCAACACCGACGTCGTCTGCCAGTCGTTCGAGGTCAGTGGCACGACCCTCGCCAGCACCGGTTCGGTGACGCCGCTGTCGGCCAACACCGGTGCCAGCGAGGCGACACCGGACGTCTGCTGCCTGGGCGCCAAGTTCGCCGTGTTCTGGCAGTATCAGTTCTCGAGCTTCTTCGATGACATCTACGGCCAGGTGCTGGGGCCCGACTGCACGACTTGCGGGCCATCCTTCCTGTTCGGTGGACTGAACCGGACCTCGGCCCACAACTACGAGTTCGCGCCACGGTGCGTCGGCCGTTACTCCGGTTCGATCGCCGCCAGCGCCAACGGCCTGATGACCTTCAGCGAAGGCGAGAACGCGCCGCCGTTCGAATCGGATGTGATCGCGCAGCGGTTCTACGACGACGAACTCGAACAGGACCTCGGCGGCGGCTGCGGCGTCGGCGGCACGATCCACAGTTCGTGTCTCGACGTCGGCAACGGCTCGTTCTCCTTCACCCTCTCGCGCGCGGCGACCAGCACGCCGGCGTTCCTGATGCTGGCCTACACGCGCAACGACCGCACCTGTGGCGCCTGCACGCTGATCCCCGACGTGTGGAACGGCTACGTCGGCACCACCGGCACCAATGCCTTCGGCAACGCCGCCTACTACATCGCGGTGCCTGCCACGGCGGCCTTGTCCGGCTCCTCGTTGCTTGCGCAGTATGCCGTCACCGGCAGCAACTGCTTCCTCGGCGGTTTCGACTTCTCCAACGGCATCCGCGCCACCATCCAGTGATCGGGAGGAAACCATGAACACCATCCGCACCGCTTTGCTCGGGTTCGTGGCGACCTTCGCCGCGAACGTCACCGCCCAGACCCAGGACCGCCAGGACCTGCTGTCGCCGCCGACCGCGTTCGACGCCAACACCGGCGTCGCACCGTTGCCGGACGGCTGGCACGTTGGCGGTCGCCATTATGAGGCCCGGCTGCAACCGGGCCGCGTCACCTTCGTGCCGGCATTCGGCTCGCGGGCCGCACGCACGATGCCGGTCGTCTGGTCGCTGCGCGCCATCCGACGCGGCAGCACCACGCTGCAGGAAGCCTCTGCCGGCCGGCCGCCGGAACGGGCCGGCAACCGCATCACCTACACCCATGGCCATGGGATCAGCGAACGCTACGACGTGCGGGTGGAGGGACTCGAACAGTCGTTCGCGTTCGCCGACCCGCTGGCCGGCGACGGCGATCTGGTCGTGCAGTTCGACGTCGACACCGGACTCGCCGCCGACGTCGGCAACAACGGCAAGCCGCGCTGGACGCTGCCCGGGATCGGCGCCGTCACCCTCGGCGCGGTGACCGGCATCGACGCCAAGGGACTGCGCGTCGCGGGCACGGCCCGCATCGACGGCCCCCGCCTCGAACTCGCGCTGCCCGCGGCATTCGTCGCGAGCGCCAGTTATCCGTTGGTGCTCGACCCGCTGATCGGCGTCGAGTTCGACCCGACCGCCGCCGGCAACAGCGACTCGACCCCCGATGTCGCCTACGACGCGACGAACGACAAGTTCTTGATCGTCTGGCGGCGCGTTTTCTCGGGCATCGACTCGGGCATCCGCGCGCAACGGCTCAATGGTGACGGCTCACTCGTCGGCGGCACGTTGTTCCCGACGCTCGACACCAGCCACAAGAGCAACATGCGCGTTGCGAACGTCAACGCCACCGACCGCTTCCTGGTCACCTGGGAACAAGCGGCCCTGCCCGCCGGCCCGCGCAACATCCGCGGGTTGCTGATCAATGCCAGCGATGGCGTGTCGACGGCGGCGATCGATCTGGTCGCCTCCGCCGATGACGAACACTCGCCCGGCCTGATGGGCGAAGCGACGACCGGCGACGACGAAGCGGTCCTGGTCTGGCAGGACAGCGGCGGCATCAAGGCGCGTCAGGTCACGGTGCCTGCCGCCGGCGATCCGATCCCGGTCGGCGCCGCGGTCACGGTCGCCAGCGGCGCCGTCGGCAACGCGGCGATCAGCAAGTCCGATGGCAGCACCGGGCGCGGCGCGATCGCCTGGGTCGACAGTTCGGGACCGGACTCCGAGATCATGGTCCGCGGCATCACCAAAGACGCGGTGTTGATCGGCGCCGCCGCGATCGCAGCAACCAGCAACGGTCGGCCCGACGAGCGACCGGCGATCGACGGCAACGGCAGTGCGTTCCTGCTGGTCTGGCAACAGGCGGAGACCGCCGCGCCGCCGTTCGACATCCGCTGCCGCGGCGTGTCGGTGACGGCGACGGCCACGGCGATGACCGGCATCGAACGCGCGATCGACGCACGGGTCGGGCAGAACCAGGTCGATCCGGATGTGTGCTGGCTCGGCAGCAAGTACGGCGTGTTCTGGCAACGGCAACGCGACGGCTGGGCCGATGAGGTCGAGGGTTTCCTGGTCAATCCGGACTGCACGACCTGTGGCGCCCGGTTCTTCCTGGACGGCCTCAACCCGACTGGCACCCACAACTACGAGTACCTGCCGCGTTGCATCGGCCGGGTCGCCGGCAACCCGAGCAGTGGCGACGATGGTCTGGTGGTGTTCACCGAGGCCGAGAATGCGCCGCCGTTCGACGGCAACCTGATCGCGCAGCGCTTCGAGGCGCTGGGGCCTGGGACTGCGGCGGTCGTGCTCGGCGCCGGCTGCGGTGCTGGCGGCACGATCGGTTCGGCCGGTGGGCCGTTCGTGGTCGGCAATCCGTCGTTCCGCTGGACGCTGACCGGCATCTCGGCCAGCGCGATCCCGTTCTTCTCGATCGCGTTTCCGGGCGCGCCGCTGGCGTGTGGCAGCTGCGGGCTGACGAACGCGATCTCGATCGAGTTCATCGGCAACGCCGGTGGTTCGGCGACCAGGAACTACCCGCTGTCGTGCGACCCGGTGTATGTCGGGTTGAACCTCGAGGTGCAGTGGGTCACGTTCAATACGGCGGCGAATCCGTGCGGCTCGGCGGCGCCGGGGTTGTCGGCTTCGCAGCGGCTGCGCTACACGCTCGGGCTCTGAGCGCCCGGCGCCGGTGTGCCTGGAGGCGCCCCGGGGCCGAGATGGCGCCGGAAGAACTGGAGCGGCCGGAAGACTGCGGCCGGAAAACTGGAGCGGGTAGAGGGATTTGAACCCTCGACCCTCACGTTGGCAAAGCTCTCTGGAAATCCGACGCAGGACCTTGAACGAGCCGTGTTTAGGAAGGTTAGCAGGTTTCGGGCGCTTTGCAAGCCGTGGACGAGAGTGGACGTAAGTGGCTGCGAATCGACGCCAGTTGCAGGATCTGTATGCACGTGCATACATCGGTCGACCGCTCATCACGTCCGCTTCGCCAGTAGCCGATCCAGACCGGACGGAGGTTGGAATGCTCGAAGCCGGCACGCAGGCGGAGCAGATTCGACGACGTTGACTCAACGTCACGCGCAGGGATCCGAGCCGCGTTCCCAGCCCCCGTAGGAGGCCACGACACCGAGG
Source organism: Planctomycetota bacterium (assembly GCA_016713175.1). Lineage (GTDB taxonomy): Bacteria > Planctomycetota > UBA1135 > UBA1135 > UBA2386 > JADJPQ01. The sequence continues at coordinate 54,713 of JADJPQ010000008.1, read as the reverse complement.
CGCACGAACTCGGTCGCCCTCGACAGGCACGCCTACTTCGTTCGCAGCGGCGACCACACCACCTCGATGGCCCACGCCAGCTCCATCGCGTCCCCTTCCGCCGAGAAGTGGCAGAAGATCAGTTCGGGACTGGTTCCCAGCATGTGGTTGTGGATCGCGACGATGCGAATGCCGTGCTTGCGGTAGGCATCGATGGCCTCCTGCAACTCGCTCCGGAGCAGGCAGGTGTCGCCCATGATCATCGTCTGCCCGCACTCGCAGGGCGCGAAGCCAACCCAGCAGGCGAGCCCGACGCCCGCGGGAAGCCGCTGCCCGTCGATGCCGGTCCCCAACTGCGGGCGCGGCAGCACGATCTTGAACATGCCGTCCTTCTGCATCGCGCCCGGTAGGCCGACCGCGTCGGACACTGCCTTCCAGTCGGGCGCAGGCGGAGTTGCTGCCGCCGGCGCTGCCGCCGGGGGCTGCTTGCCCATCTGGTCCCACGCGGCGCGGATCGCCTTGGCCATGTCCATCGCCGCACCCGAGCCCTGGAAGTGCAGGAAGATGAAGTTGGGGCTGCCGCCCAGCATGTGGTTGTGGATCGCCACGACCTCCAGCTTGCCCTTCCTCAGCTCGTCGAGCACCGGGTTGACCTCCTCGGGCAACATGCAGGTGTCGCCCACCACGAACGCGCGCTCAGGCGTGCCCGTGAACGCCGCGTAGGTCAGCACCATGGACGGCGGGACCACGAAGCCGAACTCGTTGCGCAGAACCGGCTCCTTGCGCGGCACGTCGATGCGGAACGTGCCGTCGGGCAGCACCGAGCCTGCCTCGCCGAGCACCACGCCAACCGGGTTCCAGTCGGGCTGCTGCGCCGGCAAGCACAGGACGAAGCAGAGGGAGCAGAGCATCTGGAGTGCGACTCGCATGGTCATCCTGACGGGTTGTAGGGCGGTCCGGCATCGTAGGGCCGCCAAGGTGAGAACGGCGCGACACTCCGAGCTGCACAACCGCAGGCGGCCTGCTGACGCCTTCTCCTGGTGCGGTACCAAGTGCTGCCTAGGATTCTCGCCCACCGCGAACCTTCGCGGGGTTGCCATCGAGGAAATGAGATCATGAGCCGACTGTTCGCCGCGAGCGCCTGTGCGCTGTTCCTGGTCGCCTGCAGCAAGCCGGAGCCCACCGCTCCGAACAACCCGACGCCGGGTGCTGCCGCGACCGTTTCGCAGGTCAAGCTGGAGTTGGGCGAGGACGTTTGAGGGGGATGCATCACCGCCGTGCGCGGTGCCCTGGGGAAGGTCGACGGCATCAGCCAGATCGACATCAAGTCCGGCGACAAGGACTTCACGGTCCACTACGACGCCAAGAAGATCAAGCCGGCCGACATGGTCGGCAAGCTCGTCGCTGCCGGTAAGGCCGGCGCAAAGGTGAAGTCATGAGGCTCGCATCCCTGCCGTTGCTGGCCGCGCTCGCTCTCGCGGGTTGCGCGACCAATCCGGTGTCGATCGAGACGAAGGACGCCATGTTGGTCCTCGACAAGAAGCCCACTTGAGGCGGCTGCGTTGCCGGCGTGCGTGCCACGCTGGAGAAGCTGCCGGGTGTAAAGGGGGCCGAGATCACGGCGGGCAACGCCGAGATCACCGTCCACAACGATCCTGCGACGACGAACGTCGACAAGGTGCTGGAAGGCATGGCGGCAGGCGGGCAGCCCGCGCAGAAGAAGTAGGTTCTGCGTCGCCCTGCCTCAGCCGGGCCGCGCGACCAGATCGTGGCGGGACGACATTGCACCTTGGCTAGCCAGCCTGTGGCTTGCGGCACGAACAATCGAAGCAACCGTGTTCCGCACACGTCCCGCAAGCCCGCGTCACTTGCTCGCGCAGCGCCTTGCGGGCCCTGATGACTCGAACCCCCGCGTTGCTCTCTCCAAGCCCTGCTTCCGCAGCGAAGTCCTTGACTGCGACACCGTCCAGTTCGATGCGACGCAAGGCCGTGGCCTGATCCGGCGGCAGAGTGTCGATCAGCCGGCCGATGCAGCTACACAGCTCGCGATCGGCTTCGGCGGCCCTCTGCGATTCGGCCCGCTCCAGTTCGTCGGCAAGTGCCTGAAGTCGCGCGCCGGCAGTCGTTGATCGCCGGTGCCGGTCGATGATCGCGTTGCGCAGCACGCGGTAGAACCACGCACGCGACGACTCGTCGGCACGCAGGTCGCCGCCGCGTTCCAGACCTTTGACGAAAGCGTCCTGCACGACGTCCTCGGCGATGGTGCGGTCACCAACGCGCCGCTCCACGAACGCGACGAACTCGCGGTGGCCAGCAACGAGTTCGCGCATCACGCGGTCCCGTAGTCCCGCGGCGTCGCCCTCACGCTCTCCGTGGCAGCTCACCGCACGATCTCCGCTCCGCTCGCGCTGCGGAAACGCCGCAGCATGAGGGAACTCAACAGGACAGACACGCTGGACAGCGACATGGCGGCACTGGCGTACACCGGCGACAAGGCGATGCCCAGTCCCGCGAACGCGCCGGCCGCGATCGGCAGGCCGAGCAGGTTGTAGACCGACGCCCACAGCAGGTTGCACCGGATCGTGCGCATGGTTGCTCGGGCCAAGGCGATGGCTACAGGCACGCCCGCGAGCCCGCCTCGCAGTAGCGCGACGTCCGAGGCTGCCGCAGCAACGTCGGAGCCGGTGCCGACTGCGATCCCCAGGTCGGCGGTCGCCAGTGCCAGGGCGTCATTGACGCCATCGCCGACCATCGCGACGCGCTGCCCTCCATCCTTCGTTTTGGCAATCCGTGGGGTCTTGTCGGTAGGTAGCAGCTCCGCAGCGATCTCGTCGATACCGACTTGCTGCGCAATCGCAGCGACGACGCCCTGCTTGTCTCCGGACAGGATCCCGAGACGGATCCCCATCGCGCGCAGATGCTTCACGGCCGCCCGTGCCTCGGGCCGCAGGGCATCGGCGAGGCCGATCACCCCCAGTAGGTCACCATCTCGCGCCACGAGAAGCGGCGTGACCCCACCTGACGCCAGCGCCGCGACGCGCGTAGCGACCGCCGCGACGTCGATGCCTTGCTGGGCGAGCCATTCGGGCTTGCCGACGCGAACGGTGAAGCCGCCCACACGCGCCATCACCCCCATCGCCGGAACGGCGACGAACTGCGTTGCTGCGTCGAGCGCGAGCCCACGCGCCTGCACCGAACCGACGACCGCACGGGCAAACGGATGCTCACTCGACAACTCGACCGCCGCGGCAAGGCGCAGTAGTTCCTCGCTCCCGATGCCGGGTCGCGGCTCGACGGCAACCACATCAGGTCGGCCAGTCGTCAGCGTGCCGGTCTTGTCGAACAGCACGGTGTCGATGTGGCTCGCCTGTTCGATCGCCGCGCCGGTTCGAAACATGACCCCGAGTTCCGCACCACGTCCAGCACCGACGGCAACGGCCGCAGGCGTCGCAAGGCCGAGCGCACATGGACAAGCGATCACGAGCACCGCCACCATGTACTCGATCGCCACCGGCAGCCCGCCCCAGGTCGGGTCGATCGACCACCAGACGCCGAACGTCACCAGCGCCAGCACCAGCACGATCGGCACAAACACCGCACTGGCCCGATCGGCGAACCGAGCAATCGGTGCCCGCGATCCCTGAGCCAGTTCGACCGCGGCGGTGATCCGCGCCAGCGCGGTCTCCGCACCCGCGTGCTCGACACGTACGAGCAGCGCACCGGACGTGTTCATGCTGCCGCCAACGACACGGTCGCCGAGCCCCTTCTCGACTGGCATGCTCTCGCCACTGAGCAGCGATTCGTCCACGGCAGAACTACCGTGCACGACGACGCCATCGCTCGGCACGCGCTCGCCGGGACGAACCCGCACGCGATCGCCGGGCCGCAGGTCAGCGACCGGGACGTCGCGCTCGATCGAAGATGCGTCGCCGTCGACACGATGGGCCAGCGCCGGCACCAAGGCGTGCAGCGCGCGCACCGCATCTCCGAGACGCCAGCGAGCCCGAGTCTCCAGGAACTTGCCGAGCAGCACGAAGGTGACGATTGCCGCCGCCGCCTCGAAGTAGATGTGCGGCGCGGAATGCTCACCGTGCGCAAACCAGTGCGCGGCGAACGTCGCCACCGTCGACCACGCCCAAGCCGAGAGCGCCCCGAGCGCAACCAGCGTGTTCATGTCGGGACTGAGGTGGCGGACCGCGGCAACGCCAGCGCGCAGGAACCGACGGCCGGGTCCGAACAGCACACCCGTGCCAAGCACGAACTGGACGATGCGGCCGGCCCAAGTGTCGGCAAAGGGGATCGCACCATGGGACATGCCGAGGACGAGAATCGGAACCGTGAGAGCCGCCGCAACGGCAAGGTCGCGCACCAGAACTCGGCGGTCTCGCTCCTCCGACCCGCTGCGATCCAGCTCCATTGGACCGGCCGTGGAGGCGGGTGGCAACACGCCGTAGCCCGCAGCGACGACGGCCGCCTCCAGTGCGGCTCCGTTCGCGCGCTTCGGGTCGATCTCGACGCGAGCCTGCTGCGAGACGAGGTTGACCTGGGCGGCCTCCACGCCGCCTACCTTCGCCAGCGCGCGTTCGATGCGGCCGGCACAGGCGGCACAGGTCATGCCGGTGATGTCGAGGATGGCAGTCTCGCTCGGGACCTCAGCAGGATCTTTCGTCGTCATGCCCTCGTAGACGTCGAGAGTCGATGGGCATTACATGCGACGCAGCTCGCGCATCGTGGGGCTGCAGCCGTTCGTGTCACGGCTCGATCACTCCAGGACACGGAGCCGCGACGCGAATCGGTGTCGTCGATGACACGACGTCACGCGCAGAGTGCGCGGCGTGCCCAGCCTCCGCCAATCGATCGGGCCATCGCGATCGAGCGTTCAGTGGCACCGAGATCCAGTGCCGTGGCACGCGGCGAACACGGCCAGCAGGAGGGCTGACAGAAGGGCGTAGTTGCGCCACACGGCCAGTCGAGTCAGGATCGTTCTCATCGTAGTTCTCCGTTCGGGTTGGGACCGTCTCCCGCGGCCGGATTGGTCGCGGTGAACACGGTCAGGGTTCCACAGCACGTACTGAAGTGAGCGACGGCCATGACATTCACGAAGCCAGCCTTGGCGATCGCGGATGCAAGCTGTCCGGCCGCGTGCGCCCGGGTGTTGGCCCAGCCGTCGAGAAGCCGGACCAGAAGGAATGCGGCGTGCATCAGTGGTCCGCGCGGCCGATCCCAGTCGGCGACCACCAGCGCACCACCGGGTCGTAGGACGCGGCGCATCTCGGCAAGCGCCGCGGCCTTCGCGGCATCATCCAGATGGTGGAGCAGAAGGCTCGTGATGACGCGGTCGAACATGTTGCGTTCGAAGGGCAGGCGCTGCGCCATAGCCTCCACCCACGTCACGTCGACCGCCGCCGCCGAGCCTTTGCGTTTCGCAATCGCGAGGATCTGCGGATCGCCGTCTACACCGACCACTTTCGCGGCCGGCTGGTATCGTTTCAGCATAATCCCCAACGACCCGGTGCCCGCTCCCACGTCGAGCACCTGAGCCCCGGGCTCCACGCGAGCGTGCGTGACGATCGCCGCCTTGACCGTTCGCTCCCGAGTAGTCGGTCCGATCACGAAGTCGTAGAGCCACGTCAGGCCGCGGTAACGCAGCGCCGGCACGATGACAGGTTCTCGTTCGACTGGGGAGGTCATGGGCGTTCGCAACTTGCCGAGCCGCAGCAAAGGAAGCGGCCCGTCCTGTTCACTTCTTTTCCTTGGACTGGTCCGCCTTGCCCTCGCCGGGCTTCGCCTCGGCTGCCTTCTTGCGGGCCGCATCGATCAGTTCGACGAACTTCGCGGGAGCCTTCTCGACTTCGTCCGTGCAGTCCTTGCAGCAGACACGCACGAGTCGGCCGCCGACCACGACGTCGATGGGGTCGCCCATGTCGCCGCCGTACTTCTCATCACTCACAGGGCACTGCTTCAGCACGTAGTCCTTGCCCTGCGCGGTCACGACGGCAACATCGAGAACCTTCAGGAACTTGGCCGGCTCCTTGACGAACTCGGCCTTCTCCTTCTCGGCGGAGACGCGAACCAAGCGGTTGCCGAAGACGAACTCGTGCGCCTTCTCCGGGAGCTTCTTGCCCGAGACCACCGAGGTGGCCAGCGGGTAGAGCGGACCTTGATCCGCGATGAGTTTCGCGTCGAGCGCCGAGAAGCTCGCGGCCAAGTCCTTCTCGAACTTCTTGATGCAGCCGCCACAGCAGTAGCGGACCTCGCGCCCTTCGTAGAGCCTGACCACAGGATCACCCATCGACCCGAGCTTCTTGCCGGAGATCGGGCAGGTGCTCAGCGAGTAGGCGTCGCCGACGCGAACAGCCGCCTTCGCATCCTCCTGCTTCTTGCCGTGCCCATGGTCGCCATGGTCGTGCTGCGCGAGCGCGTTGGTGGCGAACAAGAACGCCGCCAACAGCGGCAGGATCCAGAACAGTCGTTTCGCGGTCATCTTCGTTTCCTCTCGTGTCGCAGAACTGCCCCCGCAGCGCCGACAACGTGTCGGTCCAACGGGAGCAGAGTAGGTGTGTGAAGAGCGGGGCGATTCCCCGCTCGGGCGCGAACTGGTCATGGGGCAACTCCTCCGAGCAACTCCTGCAATCTCGCCCTCGCCAGCGAGTGCTCGCGCCGCAGTCGGGCCAAGGCCGTCTCGGTTTCCAAAGCCATGGCGGTCGCGGCCACCCACTCGGTGAGCTTGCCGCCGCCCGCGGTCCACGCAGCGCGCGCGACGTCTCCCATCTGCCGCAACCTTGGCAGCAGGGACTCCGCCAGCACGGCGTGCTCCGCCTCCACTGCGGCCAGCATCGCTAGTTCACGCACCGCCATGGCGGTCGCATCGACGCCAGCCTGTCGACGCAGGGCGTCGGCCGCGCGCACGCGCGCTTCGCTCTCGCGCACCGCGCCTTCGATAGCCGTTCCACGCAGCCAAGGCAGCGTCATGGCCGCACCGAGCGTCTGGCTCATGGTGCCCATCACCGTGGCACTGAGGGAGAACTCGGGCACACGCTCCCACTCGGCCATCGTGACCTCGGCCATCGCGGCAGCGTGTTCGAGCCGCTGCATCTCGACCTCGGCGTTGTTCGCCAACACGGATTCGATCACGTCCCGCTCAACCGGTCGCAGGGAAGTCAGAGGCGGCAGCACCGGCTTCGGCACCGTGGCCTCGCCCCCGACACCGACGAGCGCACGCAGTGCCGCCTCCTGGGCTGGCCGCTCGCCTGCGAGCTTCGCGCGCTCCGCTCGCACCCGATCGCGCGCCACTTCGGCAGCCAGAAGCTCGACCTGCATGGCAGAGCCGGCTCGCACCCGCGCCGCCACGGATGGCACCTGCACGGCAAGCAGCCGCTCCAGTCGGTCGAGCAGCGCCAACTCCTCGTCGCGCAAGGCCAAGGCGTAGTACGCGTCGCTGACTTGGGTCTGCAGCCGCAACCGCTCCCGAACGAACGCAGCACCAGCGACTCGCGCGTCGGCGAGGGCCGCTTCGCCCTGCGCTTCCAAGCGTCCAGGCCAGAGGATCATGGCCATGGTGTTGTTCATCAGCAGCAAGGCCGTGCGATCGAGCGCCGACCCGCCATCCAGGGTGTGCTCCAACCCGACCATCGCGGTTGTTGCCTGCGTGCTGGCCTGGGGGACCTTCTCGAGTGCCGCTTCCCAGGTATGGAAGGCCGCCTCCAGTGCGCCGTTGGCCTGTTCGGCGTGCGCCAGGAACTCAGAAAGCGTTGCTCCTTGGGCCAGATCAGGAAGCTCTCGCTCCGCAAACGGCTTGTGGAATGCGACTCCGGCGGCAGCCACTCGGTCGCGCTCCGCTTGCTCGCCTTCGGGCCGCATGACACACCCGGCCAAGGCCAGTGCCAACACCATGAGAACGACCTTCATGCGACCACCTCCAACTGGCCCCGCATCCGCCAACGCTGCCACAAGTAGAAGATCACCGGGTACGCTAGCAGCTCCATCAGGAAGCTCACGGTGATGCCGCCGATCAGCGGCGCGACGAGCCGTCGTGTGACATCCGCCCCGGTCCCGGTCGCCCAAAGAAGCGGCAGCAGACCGATCATGTCGGTCGCGACGGTCATGGTCTTCGGACGGATGCGTTTCACGGCTCCGGCGTGGATCGCCGTCATCAGGTCGCCGGTCGTTCGCATGCGCCCTTCCGACTTCGCACGATCGAACTCGCTGTCGAGGTAGAGCAGCATCACCTGCCCGGTCTCCGCGTCGACGCCGAGCAACGCGATGATGCCGACCCAGACAGCAAGGCTCATGTCGTAGTCCAACGCCCACAGGAACCAGAACGCGCCGATCAGTGAGAACGGCACGGCGAGCAGGATCACGCACACGCGGAACCACGAGCCGTTGGCGAGATACAGCAGCAGCACGATCAGGAGCCCCGTGATGGGCAGCACGAGCCACAGCCGCTCCTCGGTCTCCTGCAAGTACTGGAACGTGCCGGACCAGACGCGGCTGTAGCCCGCAGGCAGCGGCACCGCGCGCTCGACGACGTCGCGCGCTTCCGCGACGAACCCGCCGAGGTCGCGGTTGGCGAGGTCGACGTAGACCCAGGCCGTGCGTTGTGCGTTCTCGCTGCGCAGCATCGGCGGGCCGGAGACATGGCTCAACGACGCAAGCTCGCCGAGCGGAATGCGCTGGCCGGCTGGCGTGTCGACCAACACGCCGCGCAACGAATCCAGGTCGTCGCGACGCTCGCGGGCGTAGCGCAGGTTGATCGGAAACCGGCCGAGCCCTTCGACTGCGGTGCTGACCGGCATGCCGCCGATCGCGGTCTGGATGACCATCTGCACGTCGCCGGTGGTCATGCCGAAGCGAGCCGCCGCGGCACGGTCGACGGCGATGTCGAGGTAGAGCCCGCCGAGGTTGTTCTCCGCGTAGGCGCTCGTCGTGCCGCGCACACCCTGCACGGCCGCTGCGGTGCGCTGCGCCAGATCATTCAAGACGGCAAGGTCCGGCCCGAACAGCTTGATGCCGACCGGCGTCTTGATGCCGGTCGACAGCATGTTGATGCGGTTCTCGATCGGGTAGGGCCACGCATTGGCCATCCCCGGCAGGCGCACGATCTCGTCGAGCCCTGGGTGGTGGCTGCCGTCCGGCTCCGACCAGCCGAACTTCAACTCGTCCATCGTGATCGGCCGGCGGTCGGGCCAGAACGTGTGCTCGAATGGCCAAGACAGCCACGACAACCAACCCGGGAAACCGTGCCAGAACCGATCCACCGCTCGCGTTCGCCACTTGTTGCGGTCGGCTTCGAGTTGCACGACCGTTTCGACCATCGACAGAGGAGCGGGGTCGGTCGCGGTCTCGGCGCGGCCGATCTTGCCGTGCACGGTCCGAACCTCGGGCACCAATGCGATCAGCTTGTCGGTCTGCTGCAGGATCTCGCGCGCCTTGCCGACCGAGACGCTGGGGCTTGTCGTAGGCATGTAGAGCAAGTCGCCCTCGTCGAGCTTCGGCATGAACTCGGAGCCGAGGTTCGTCGCCGGGTAGATCGCCGACGCTCCGAGCAGGAGTACGCACAGCAAGGTCGCGAACGGGTGCCGCAGGCAGATCCAAAAGAACGGTTCGTAGACGGCCTCGCTGAGCCGGTTGACGGGGTTCCTCTCTTCACGCGGAATGCGGCCCTTCAGGAACCACACCATCAGCGCCGGCACCACGGTGATGCCAAGGATGGCGGCTGCGCCGATCGCGAAGGTCTTGGTCCACGCGAGTGGGCTGAACATGCGGCCCGACTCACCACCCAGCACGAAGATGGGCAAGAACGCGACCGTGATGATGAGCAGCGAGCTGAACAGGCTCGGTGCCACCTCCTTCGCTGCGGCGAAGCACGATCTCCGGCTGTGGCGGCATCGGCACCCCGCTCTTCTCGAACAGATCGCGCGCCCTTTGCAGGTGCTTGTGCGCGTTCTCGACCAGCACCACCGAACTGTCGACCATGACGCCGATCGCCAGGGCGAGGCCGCCGATCGACATGATGTTCGCGTTGATGCCGAGCAACGTCATCAGCAGCATCGCGACGAGCAGGCCGATCGGCAGGATGATGAGCGCGACGATCGCCGAGCGGACGTGGGCGAGGAACACGAGGCAGATGAGGCCCGTGACGATCAGTTCCTCGAAGACCGCGTCGCGCAGCGTGTCGACCGCGCGTTGGATGACGAGCGAGCGGTCGTAGGTCGGGACGATGCGCACGCCCTCGGGCAGCCCAGGCTTCAGCTCTTCGAGACGCGCCTTGGCATCCTTGATGACCTGGAAGGCGTTGCTGCCGAAGCGCGCGACGACCACGCCGCCGACGGCTTCCCCCTTGCCGTCGAGATCCCCGACCGATCGGCGCGCCTCGCCGCCGACGCGCAGTTCGGCGATCTGCCCGAGCAAGACGGGCGTGCCGTTGGCACCGAGTCCGACCGGCACTTTGGCGAGGTCATCGACTCCGTGCAGGTAGCCGCGGCTCCGCACCATGTACTCCTGTTCAGAGCGTTCGACGACCGAACCGCCGACGTCGCGGTTGCTCGATTCGATCGCCGCCGCAACGGCGGTGACCGAGACACCGAACGCTCGCACCCGTTCCGGGTCGAGCAGGACCTCGTACTGCTTGACGAACCCGCCGAAGCTCGCGACCTCGGAGACGCCGTCGACGGAGCTGAGCGGATAGCGCAGGTAGTAGTCCTGGATCGTGCGCAGCTCGGCGAGGTCGTGGCGATCGGAGACCAGCGCGTACTGGTAGACCCACCCTACGCCCGTGGCGTCCGGGCCGAGCTTCGGCTGCACGCCGGCCGGCAGTCGGTCCCGGATCGTCGACAGGTACTCGAGCACACGGCTGCGCGCCCAGTAGATGTCGGTGCCGTCCTCGAACAGCACGTAGCAGAACGACAGCTCGAACATCGACACGCCACGCACGTCCGTGGCCCCGGGCACGGCGAGCAGCGCACTGGCCAGCGGGTAGGTGACCTGATCGTCGACGACCTGCGGGTTCTGGCCCGGGTACTCGGTGACGACGATGACCTGCACATCGGACAGGTCGGGGATCGCGTCGAGCCGGACGTTCCGGTAGCCCCACAGCCCCAGCGCCAGCAGCCCCACCGTCAACATCACGACCAGTGCTCTGTGGCGCACGCTGAGTTCGAGGATGCGAGCGATCATCGACCCGCTCCCGTGTCGAGCGGCAAGCGGCTCTTCACCTCACCGCATGACGTCATGCTGAGGTCGAAGAAGTTCTTCACCTTCTCGTCGGTCTGCAGCCAATCGGCCTCGACCATCGGACAGTGCATGACGAACAGCGAAGGCCCGAAGGTCCTGCTCGGCCGGGCTGCCGCGAACAACTCGGCGAATAGCTTGCCGGCCGGAATCAAAGTCCTGCGGCGCGTGGCGACATCGGCGATGTCGGCAGAAACGGCCTTCGGCAACTCGTGCACGAGCTCGTGCAGCTCGGGCGGCGCACCGTCGTGCAACGCCTGCACGGCGGTCGAGAGGCGAACCCAGCCGTCATCGTCGTCCTTGTCGTGCAGTAGCGCGTCGGCGACCGCCAAGTAGGCGGTCAACACCGCGTCGACGCGCTGCTGGATCTCCGCGGTGAGGCGCAGGGGTTCGCGAACGGCCGGCCCCGGGCTCTCGTACAGGAGTCCCTCGCCTTGCAGCTTGCGGGTGCCTTCGCGCAACTGGCTCTCCGCGTCGATCAGCAACTGACCCGAGACGACGACGCGGTCGCCTTCCTTCACACCATCGAGCACCTCGACCATGCCTCCGTCGCCGGCTCTCCCGACGCGCAGCACGCGCGGCTCGAACTTGCCGTCTCCGAGAGCCAACCATGCGAGTTGGCGATCGCCAGTGTCCAACACGGCTTCCATGGGCACCAAGACCGCATCCGCAGCGAGTGCCAACGGCATGTGCAACCGTGCGAACATCCCCGGCCGATACGACTCGTCCTCGTTCGGCAGCATCGCGCGCACCGTGACCGTGCGCGTCGCTTCGTCGATCGCAGGCGCGATGTAGACGATCCGGCCCTTGGCCACGCGCCCGGGCAGCGCGGCGAACGACGCCTCGACCTCCATGTCGAGCCGCACGCTGCCGGCTTCGTGCTCTGGCAGTTGCGCATCGAGCCAAACCTCGGACAGATCGACGATCCGCAGCAGCGACTGGTTCATCATCGCGGGCGCACCCTCGACGATGTCTCGGCGCATGAGTCGACCGCTGACCGGGCTTTGCCAGGGGATCGTCTGTTGGGCGTGTTCTCTCGCTTGCAGTTCGTCGACCAGCGAAGCGGGTAGGTCCCAAAGCAGGAGCTTCTGTCGAGCGGCAGCGAGCAGCTCGGCGTCACCGCTCTTGCGGGCGGCGATCAGCTCCTCCTGCGCCACGATCAACTCGGCCGAGTAGAGGTCGAACAGCACGTCCCCCTTGCTGATCGCCATCCCTTCGGTGTGGGCGTGCAGCTTGTGCACGAAGCCCGGGATCTTCAGCGCGATGTCCCGCTGCCGTGCTTGCGCCTCGCGCACCGCACCGAACGCATGCACGGTCTTGGACAGCGCGCCCCTCGCGATCGTCGCCACGCGGACGCCCATGTTCTGGACGACCACCGGGTCGATCGTCAGGGCGGGTCCGGAGTCCTTGGGCACCGAGGCCAAGGGCACCAGCTCCATTCGACAGATCGGGCAAGTGCCAGGGCCATCCTGCCGCACCTGGGGGTGCATGGAACAGGTGTAGACGCTGGTCGACTTGCTCGCCCCAGCACCGGCGCGCTGCGTGCCGAACCAGTAGCCGACGCCAGCGGCCGACGACAACAAGACGAAGAAGGCCGTGGCCGGAAGGGCGGTACGAAACCAACGCATGACGGAAGCCTCTCGGCTCAGAGAAACACTGCAGGAGGGTCACCGGCAACGCGCGCAGCGCATCGCCACGAAGGCCCCGTTCGGGGCCGCCCGCACTCCTGGACTGCGTCGTCGGCGACGTCAGTACAGAGTGCTCCTACAGAGGCTCGCTACTCCCGCCAGACCGACAGCACGCCGTGCCGCCGGCGTCCCTGTCTGAAGTCGTTCCCGAATCGAATCGCCGCGCAACCAACCAGACTCCCACCTTGGGGCGGCCCAGTGATGGACGGCAACAGCCACGGCTCGTTGCTCCGGTTTGCCCCCGCCACACTCGCCGGGTGGTGCGGTGTCGGAGCTTCCGGCGGGACCGCCGGCAGTCCTGGGTGTTCGACGCTCGCTTCGCAGCCGCACTCCGGCACCTCCTGCTTGGCGCACTCGCATGCACCCACGCAGCAGGAGCACGCATGCTCGGAGCCGGAGGTCGTCGCTTCGCGCCCCGCAGCGACACCGAACCCAAGCGCGAGCGCCAGGGCGGTGAAAACGGCTGCCAAGAGGCTGCGGAACGACATCATGGACTCATCAACTCAACGAAGTATCGGCACAGTCCTTTCAGGAATCAACGCGCGGTGAGGGCCTGGAAGGTAGACAGCACCACGCTGTTCGCCGGAGGAACCACGCCGACTCCCTGCATGCCCACGCGCAACCCGATGATGGCTGGGTTGTTCGGCAGGATGTACGGCAAGGTCGCCACGCCGGACGTAGACGTCAGCACGAGTCCGTAGAGGGCTGCGGATGTCGGGTCGAGCACCAGGGTGCCGAGGCCCGGCAACGAGACCCACAGGGCGAGTTCGTTGGGCCCGATGAAGAGCCCGAACGCCTGCCCAGGCGTCCACTGGACACGCACGGCCCCGCTTGCCCCTGGCGCGAACGCGCTCGGCTGGTCGCTGATCGTCACCACGGGCAACGGCAGCATCGGCTCGTAGTCCGAGCGGGTCAGCACGCCATCACCGTCCGCGTCACCATTGTATTCGATTGCGGTCATCATGCCGGTCGCCATGTGCTCCATGTTGTGGCAGTGCAGGAGCCAACGGCCTGGGTTGTCCATGCTGATCTGCACGGTCGCCGAGCTGCCCGGTTGCCCGTTGGGCCTAATCAGCACCGTGTCCTTCTTCGGCGGATTCGCTGTCCCGCCCGCCGTGCCCATCAACCGGAAGAAGTGGCCGTGCACGTGCATCGGGTGATACTCCGGCATCATCATCATGCCGTTGTTCACGATCGACATCTGAACGTGCTCGCCGGCTGCGACCTGGAACGGAGTCACGTTCGGCCAAGTCTGGCCGTTGATCGTGTGAATCATCCCCGACGGCCCCATACCCATGCCGAGCGAAGCCGTGAAGGTCCGGTTCGGCGTCGACGTGATGGGCTGAACCGGGAAGTACGACGCCAACTGCGAGTAGTTCAGCAGCGAACCCGATGCCAGGTTCGTCGGCACGAAGGTCGCCGCCGGCATCGGCCCCGTCTGGCCGGCGTACTGCACGATGCCGCGCACCATGGTGGCGTTTCGGTTCTCGATCGTCGACGCCGCGAGGCTCCAGGTCCCGGGGTTGTTGCAGTCGACGAGCACGTCCCAACGTTCGCCGATGCCAATCGGTATCGCCTGCACGACAACCGGCTGCACGCGGTTGCCGTCGGCATGTGTGACGGTCATCGCGTGCCCGTCGAGCGCGAACACGTAGTTCGTGGTCGCCGCCACGTTCACGACACGCAAACGGAGCCGCTGCCCAGGCTGCACACTGATCGGGTTCTGACCGGCGCTGCTTCGACCGTTCAGCAGATGGCCCGAGAACGCACCACCGAGCGGATTGGCCCAGTCGTCGAGGACGATCGTCTGTTCGACGTCGAAGGCAGGATCACTGCCGGGGTTCGCCGGATCGACGATCAGCACACTGGCCAAGCCGACATCGAGCTGCATCTCGTGGCCATGCGGATGGAACCAGTAGGTGCCGGGGATCAGGTTGTTCAGGTCGTAGATGAACTCCTGGCCGGCCGCGATCGCGGGGCGGGAGATGTCTGGTACACCATCCATGCCAAGCTGGATCGGCTGGCCGTGCCAGTGGATCGCCGTCGAGTCGGGGAGATTGTTCTGGAAGCGGACGCGCAGAGTCTGGCCCTCCGTCACGCGCAGCGTTGGCCCGGGCATCGAGCCGTTGTAGAGCCAAGCGTTGACGCTGACGCCAGGAGCGACCTGCGTCGTGCCCGGGGCCGCGGTGAGGTTGACCTCAACGACTTGAGCGCGGAGCGAGCCGGATGCGACGAGCGCCAGGGCAAGCGCACAGGCGTGCGATGCTGGCATGAGAGCGAGGTGTTGGGGAGCGAGGGTGGCCATGGAGAGGTTCTGATGGAGTCGGGGGACGAGCAGGTAGCGGGCGACGAGAGCCTTCAGTTGCGGTCCTTCATGTGCTCTCGGATGCAATCGAGGATGCCGAGCACACTGGGCCGCGCGACCCGGTAGGGTCGGCTGCGGCCGTCGCTACCCTGGACCAGAACCCCGAGCTGCCGCATCCCCTGCAGATGCTGGCTGATCTGCGCCAGAGGGAGCCCGATAGCTTCCGCAAGCTGGGTTGGGGTTGCTTGGCCGTCGCGGATCAGGTCGAGGATCTGGAGTCGCACGGGATGCGCGACCGTCCGCAGGATCGGGGCAACCGATTCGAGGACGCTCACGGGCAGCAGGGGCGGCGAGAGCTTCGGCATCCGCGAATCGTAGCATCGTCGGTTCTCTAGGTGACTAGTTCTAGAACTCTAGAAGTGTCTGCCTACGGTCAACAGCAACACGGGGCTTGCACCAGCCCCACGTCCTCTAGATGTCTTCGCAGCCACCGTTCCGTGCAGAATTCCCGGGACTCGACTTCGTGGGCCGTGGGCCAGCGCCCGCAGCGAAGGAGCCCTTCGCCCTCGATGAGTTCGAGGCCCAGGTCAAGAGCCGCTATGAACCGGCCACGGTTCGTGCGAAGCGAGGAGATCGACGAACCGACCCTACCCCTTCTGCTTCAAGGCCAAGCGCCTGGGCAAGGACGCGCGTTCGTCGAATGCCCTCGGATCGGGGACGAGTGAAATCGACTGACGCAGATCCGATTCCGGCGAGTGACTCAAGGTCACGCGCAGGTTCGCCCGTGTCCTGCCAGACGATACTCGCGGCTACGGGCGCGAGCATCGGTATCGCGCCGCCGATCAGTTTGGCCAGCGAAGGTCCGTCGGAAGTTCGGGGCGCGAATCCCGGTGCCAGCCGGTCGCGAGCAGCACATGATTGCCGTGCTCGTCCTTCGTCAGCCTCCCCACTACGGACCCACTACGGTCACCGAGTCGGGCAACCACAGATCGCCGAGCGAACCGGCGACGGGGGCAGCGACGAGTCCAACCACGTGAACACAGTGAAGCCCGGGACGACGTTGGCGATGCGGCCCGATGCGACTCGGGAGTCGGCGGCACCGCCTTCCTGGCGTCCAGTATGGAGACCGCACCCGCAGGCTTCGTGGCGAGCGCGAGCTTCGCCAGTTCCGGAGATCGGGCTGCTGGGGTAACGGACTTTGAGTTCCTCCCCTACTTTTTCTTAGGGGCTATTGCTTTGAACTTCGCTTCGATCTCTGGATGGCAGACGAAGCACTGTGAATCCGGCAACTCGTGCTTGAGACACCAATCGCCTTTCTTCTTGAAGGAGTCGATGAGACCGGCGTTGCAGCGAGTGCAGATCGACTCGGGGACACCGTGTTCGGGACACCAGTCCGCCACCTGCGTCTTCTCCACGAGCAGTGCCTTCGGGGCTGCCCGTGCTGCGGTCGGTTCCTGAGGTTTGGTGTCGCCGCCGCAAGCGGCGAAGAGGGTGACGACGACGACGCACGCAATCCATCGCTTCAACACGTTTGACATGGTTGCTCCTAAAGTTAGTCACTGCGCCGGTCCCTGATCCGCTTCAGGTTCCACCGTTGAGCCGGACTCGCAAGCGGTGGCGGGAGACTCGACGCTGGGAGTGGTTTTCGAGCCGAACACGAGATAGATCGCCGGCAGCACCAACAGGGTGAGCAGGGTGCTACTCAATACGCCGCCGATCACGACGGTGGCAAGCGGCCGCTGCACCTCTGCCCCCACGCCAGTGCTGAGGGCCATCGGCACGAAGCCGAGCGCCGCCACCAGTGCCGTCATCAGGACGGGGCGCAACCGCGTCAGGCACGCGACTTCCACCGCGGCGGCACGGTCGACGCCGCGAGCCATCAGCTGACGCACGTACGAGACGAGCACCATGTCACCGAGCACGGCCACGCCTGACAATGCGATGAAGCCGACGCCGGCGGAGATCGAGAACGGCATGTCGCGCAGCCACAGCGCCGCGATGCCGCCGACCGCCGCAAACGGAACGCCCGTGAACACGCGCAGCGAGTCGCGCAGGTTGCGGTACGTCACGAACAACAGGCCGAAGATCGCGACGAGCACGATCGGCACGACGATCAGCAGTCGTTCCCGCGCACGTTCGTAGTTCTGAAACTGTCCGCCCCAATCGATGCGGTACCTGCCGGGCGGCAGCTTGACGGTTTCGGCGACGCGACGGCGCGCTTCTGCGACGTACGAGCCGGGGTCGCGGCCACGCACGTTGACCTGCACCGAGATCCGGCGCTGACCCCACTCGCGCGTGATCGTGGAGGGTCCTTCGACCTCTTCGATGGTCGCGAGCGAAGCGAGCGGCAGGCGCTGTCCTGCCGGCGTCGCAACGAGGATGGAGCCAATGGCAAAAGCACCGGCCCGGAGAGGATCCGCCATTCGCACAACGAGCGGGAAGCGCAGTTGTCCTTCGGCCACTTCGCCTACGCGCTTGCCGCCGATGGCCTGCACAAGGTCCATCGCGGTCTGTGCCGGCACGCCGTGGCGTGCCAGGGCTTCGCGGTCGGCACGTATCTGCAGGACGGGCTGACCGGTGACCTGCTCCGTGCTGAGGTCCGAAGCACCCGGAACAGCGCCGAGGATGGCCCCGACTTCGGCCGCCTTCTGGGCCAACACATCGAGGTCGTCGCCGTAGATCTTGATCGCGACGTCGCCGCGCACGCCTGCGATCATCTCGTTCATTCGCATCTCGATCGGCTGTGTGTACGCGAGCCGCTGGCCTGGCATGTCACGCAGCTCGCGCTGCACGTGGTTCAACAACTCGGCCTGGGTGTGCGCGCGCCGCCACCGCTCGCGAGGATGCAGCGTCAGGAACAGGTCCGTCAGCTCGACGCCCATGGGATCTGTCGCCACCTCGGCCGCGCCGATCCGGCTCCAAACGTGCCGGATCTCGTCGGGGAAGGCCGCCAGCAGCGCCCTCTCCATCTGCGTGTTGTAGCGGACCGATTCGTCGAGATCGGTGCCTGCGATGCGAACGGCGTTGGCGACAATGGCCCCTTCAGACAACCGCGGCACGAACTCGGTACCGAGCCCGCGCGCGACAATCAGCGCGGCGACGAGCACCGCGAGTGCGGCGACGAGCACGGGCAACCGGTGGTGCATGACGGATCGCAGCACCGGCGCATACAACCAACGCGCGGCGCGGATCAGCCACGGTTCGTGTTCCTCGCTACGACGCGGCAAAATCAGGCTGGCAAGCACAGGGATTAGAGTCAGCGACAGGACGAGCGAGCCGGCCAGCGCGAAGATCACCGTTAGGGCCATTGGCTGGAACAACTTGCCCTCGATTCCCTCAAGAGTAAGGATCGGCACGTAGACCAGGGCGATGATCAACTCGCCGAACATGGTCGGCTTGCGCACTTCGAGCACGGCGTCCCTGACCACGTCGATGCGGCGTCGGCCGCTGCGATCATGACCGAGGTGCCGCACGGCGTTCTCGACCTGAATCACGGCACTGTCGACGACGAGGCCAAAGTCGATCGCGCCGAGACTCATCAGGCTTCCGGCAATCGCGAAGCGCCACATGCCAGCGAACGCGAACATCATCGACAGCGGGATCGCCGCGGCGACTATCAGACCCGCGCGCAGGTTGCCGAGGAACAGGAACAGCACCGCCACGACCAACAGGCCGCCCTCGAACAGGTTCTTCCGCACGGTGTCGATGACGTGATCGACCAGTTCGGTGCGATCGTAGACGACCTCGACCTGGATCCCGGCCGGCAGTCGCGGACGCAGCTCGTCGAGCTTCTGCTTTAGGGCCGTCGTCACGGTGTGCGTGTTCTCTCCCATCAGCATGAAGCCGAGGCCGAGCACGGCTTCGCCCCGCCCCTGGTATGTCACCGCGCCGCGACGGATCTCCGCGCCGATCGCGACTTCCGCCACATCCCCGACGCGGACCGGCACACCATCCCGCGCGGTCAGCACGATCTGGCGGATCTGCTCGACACCGGCCACGAGTCCGTCGCCCTGGATGAGCAGCATGCTGCCCTGGGAAGCAATGCTGCCGCCGCCGGCGTTGACGTTGTTGGCTGTCAGCGCGGTCACGACTTCGTCGAACAAGAGGCCGTACCGAACTAGTCGTGCGGGGTCGACCCTAACCTGGTACTGCTTCTCGTTGCCACCCCAACTGTTGACCTCGGCGACGCCCGGTACGGCGCGCAGGGCCGGCTCAAGGATCCAGTCCTGCACGGTGCGCAGTTCGGTGATGTCCGCGCGATCCGATGTCACGACGTAGTGGAACACCTCACCGAGTCCGGTCGCGACCGGACCGAGGGTCGGCGCGGAGACTCCCGGCGGCAACTCGACGCCGACCAGACGTTCGCTGACGAGCCGTCGCGCGAAGTAGATCTCCGTCGTGTCGGCGAACGTTACGACCACCTGCGAGAGGCCGAACTTACTCACCGAGCGCACGCCCTGTAGCGCGGGCAGACCGCTGATCGCCTGCTCCACAGGGAACGTGACTTGCCGTTCGATCTGCTCCGGCGCGAGTGCCGGCGCTACCGTGTTGATCTGCACCTGGACCGGCGTCGTGTCCGGGAACGCGTCGATGTCGAGTGCGCGCACTGCCAGAACTCCGAACACTGAAGCGACTGCAAGCGCCACCAACACCACGAGGCGATGCTGCAGCGACCAGGTGATGATGCGTTCTAGCATGGGGTCACTTGTCGTCGCAGCAACCAGCACCCAGGTTGCTCTTCAGGATCTCGGCGACCAGTACGTGGCTAGCGACCGTCACGACGACTTCGCCCGGCAGGACCCCTGCTAGCACTTCGGTGTAGGCCGCGTCGCTCGCTCCGATCCGCACCTTGCGGGTTTGAAACACCGTGTCGGCGAGCCGGACGAAGACGACGTGGCAACAGCCTTCCCACTGCACGGCGGCGCTCGGCACGGCGATGACCTTGGCCGTGGGGCGAATCACGATCTGGGCCTTGCCGAAGGTGTTTGCCCGAAGTGCGCCATCGGGGTTGTCGACGATAGCGCGCGCCTGCAGCGTGCGGGTCACGTCGTCGACTGCGGTCGAGATCCAATCGACGTGACCGGGAACAGGTTCGCCCTGCCCCCGGTCGGGTCGGAAGAGGACGCGGGCTCCGAGCAGGATGCGCGACGACAGCGGCTGCGGCACGTCCATCAGGACCCACAAGCGGCTTGGATCCGCGATCTCGAACAGGACCCGGCTCGTGTCGACGGTGTCGCCTGTGACGATGTCCAGCCGTACCACAACGCCGGCCAACGGCGCGCGGAGCGGCAACAGGTTGGCGGACCGGATCGCCTGCGGTAGTCCTTCAATGATCGCCTCCGGGATGCCGAGCCCCGCGACCGAGTCTGGCGTTGGCGTGCCTTCCGGCAACGGCAGACCGAGGTTGTGGAACGTCTGCTGCGCATGGAAGAGCCGGATCGCTGCCTCGCGCGCAACGGCGCTCGCCTGGATGCGATCCGTGTCCTTGCCGAAGCCCTCAGCCACGAAGCGTTCGAGCCGTTTCTCGTTAGCGGCCGCGACCTCATGGCTGGCGAACGCCTGCAGCAACTCCGCCTTCGCCTGACCGGCCTCCGCCGTGTCGATCAGGGCCAGCACGTCGCCTGCCGCCACCGCGTTGCCGAGCTGCTTGCCCAGGTAGCGGGCAGTGCCGGTCACGCGCGACACGACCCTGGCGAAACGCGTCCGGTCGTAGTCAATGAGGGCGGGGACGGCGACGGCTTCGGCCATCGGCCGTTCGATGACCTGGCCGAGACGCACCCCGACCTTGTCGAGAGCCTCCTTCGAGGCGAACTGCACCTTCAGTGCGTGCTTCTGGCACGTGGCCGGATCCTTGCCGGGCTTCGGTGGTCCAGTGGGAACAGCGTGCTCGGATGCGGTGACGATCGGCACTGAGGCGTCGTCCGCGACCTCGCCCTTGCGTGCGATCTCAGGGTGGCAAAGGGTGCAGCCCGATTCCGGAACACCGTGTTCCTCGCACCAATCGGCGGCGATACCAGTTGCGAGGATCTCCGGATGGCAGATGGTGCACTTCGATTCGGGAACGCCGTGCTCCTTGCACCAGTCTGCGGCGCTCTCGCCGGCCAGCTCCGGGTGGCAGGCAAGGCACGTGGACTCCGGCACGTTGTGTTCCACGCACCAGTCTTCGCTCACGGCAGGTTCACCGCCGAACAGTGTGGAGAACTTCGGAGCCTGCCAGCCCGTGTGGTGGCCCCAGAGCCCCACGGCGAACAGTAGAAGAAGAACGAGCCCGCTCGGCAGGCGGGACAGGAGCCAGGCGATCGGGCGGTGCCCGGATCGAGGAGTGGCGACGTCGCTCATGGTTCTCGGTGCCTCCACGTTCGTGAATTTGAGGTGCGGTCCTGGTGGCTCATGGACGTCCCTTACGTTCGGAATCCTGCTGCTCGGCGGCGGCCAACGCGGCAGGGCCGCCAACGGCGCGCTCCAGTTCGATCCGCGCCAACCACTGATCCTGCTGCAGTAGCAAGCTGCTTGCTTCCGAGGCCCTCAGCTCCTGCTCGGCCCGCAGGATCGTGCCGACGTCGGACGCACCGGCTCGCCAGGCCGCCTCGGCCAAATCGCGGCGGCGTTGCTGCAGCGGCAGCAACTCCGATCGCACACGGCTCAACGCCGCGTCGGCGACCTTAGAAGCGGCGAGTGCCCCGCGGGTGGCCTCGACGATCTCGCGGCCGAGCGCCGTCGCCCGGTGGCGAGCAGCCAGCAACTCGGCGCGAACCCCTTGCTGTCTTGCGCCTCCGCCATCGAACAAGGGCAACGGCAGCGCCACGCCCGGACCCGCGGCCAAGGCGTCCTCACGTTCGGCCACGGCACCCAACCCCGCGCCGGCGAGCCACGACAGGCCCGCGAGCTGGAGATCGTCGCCGAGCGCCTGGATCTCGGCCTTGGCCGCGGCGAGTTCCGGCCGCCGTTGAACGGCCACTGCGAGCAGGCGTTCTTCGGAAGCGGTCAGGGTCGACGGCTCCTGCCACGGCGCGAGCACGAATGGTTGCGACGTGCTGGGAGCCCCGAGCAGTCGCGAGAGACGCAAGCGCTCGGCGGCACGATCGCCGGCGCGGGCGAGGGCGTCGAGTTCGAGCCGCAGGCGCAGAGCATCGAGTTCGGCCAGGTCGAGCTGGGTGCTGTCGCCGGCGGCCAGGCGCGCGCGGCCGATAGCCACCAGTCGCCGGGCAGCATCGAGCTGCGCTTCGAGCAGCGGCACCTCGGCCTCGAGCGCTTGTAGACGCACGTAGCTGGCCTGAGCGTCGGCAAGGACCTCGATCGCCGTTGCCACCGCGATCGCGCAGGCGGCCGTCAGGCGGTGGTCTGCCGCGGACGCGCGCCTCGGCGTCTGCAGGATCGCCAGCACGTCGGCGGTAATACCCGCATCGACCTCGACCTTGCCACCCCGCTCGGGAACACGGAAGCCGACGTCGAGGATGGGGTTGGGCCACCGTCGCGCCTGGTGGGCACCAGCGAGCGCGGCCTTGGCGACGGCGAGCGCCTCCTGCAATCGTGGATCGTGCTGCAGCGCCGCACGCACAGCATCGGCCATCGTCAGGGTCGCCGCCTCCGGCAGCTTCAAGTCGACCAGCTCGGCGTCCTCGCGAAACACGATCCCGTCAGCGATTCCAGTGGCCATGGCTGCATCGCGCACTGGATCGAAATCGGGCACGGCGCTGGCGCAGCTTCCAAGTAGGCCAGCCATCAGCAGCCACCCCGACAGGATGCGTCGGGGCGCGGACTTGGACTGGACAACCGGGTTGCCGGAGTCGCCGACGTCACCCCCCCGCAAGCTAGGGCAACCAGCTCCGACGCACGCGATGGGGAACACGGGGTTCGCCGCCTGACTAAAGCCGCGCTGAAACATCGCGCCTTTCATGTCTCCACTCCTATGTTCCCCTGCGACTCCTCGGTCAAGGGCAAACGGAGCAAGCGCAGACTGTTCGCGACCACCGCCAGACTGGCCCCCATGTCTGCTACCACCGCTGCCCACAGCGTGGCGAATCCAGCCAGTGCCAGAGCGAAGAAGACGAACTTGGTCGCGAGCGCCACGGCGATGTTCTGCCGCAGCACCTGCCGCGCGGCGCGGCTGATCCTCAGGAATGCGGGTAGACCACGAAGGTCGTCAGCCATCAGGGCAACGCCCGCCGTCTCCAAGGCGGTGTCCGATCCCGCTGCACCCATGGCGAAGCTGACATCCGCACGAGCCAGAGCCGGTGCGTCGTTGATGCCGTCGCCGACCATGCCGACGGTGCCGTGCTTGACTTGCAGTGCGGCAATCGCCTGCAGCTTGTCGTCGGGCAGCAGCTCGCCGCGGGCATCGTCGATACCGACCTGTCCAGCGACCGCGGTTGTCGTGCGCTGGTTGTCACCGCTCAGGACGACGGGATGGACACCGAGAGCCTGCAGGGCGGTCACGGCCGCTGGGCTCGTCGACCTGACGCGATCCGCGACCGCGAAGATCGCGAGCGCCGAGTCGCGTGACATCAGCACGAGGCAGGTCTTGCCTTGCTGTTCGAGCACCTGGAGCTGCTGCTCGATCGCCGGTGAGCAGACGCCGGTGGCCTCCACCAGTCGATGGTTGCCGACCAGATACTCGGTGCCGGCCACGACCCCGGACACACCTCGGCCAGTGAGAGCAACGAACCCGGTCACCGGCATCAGGTCGGCCTTGCATGCGGACACCAAAGCTCTGGCGACTGGGTGCTCCGAGGACGCTTCGATGCTGGCAGCGAGCCGCAGGACTTCATCACGGTCGCGGTCGCCTTGCGGGATCACGTCGGTGAGAGCCGGTGTGCCCGCAGTGATCGTTCCCGTCTTGTCGAGTGCTATGCAGGCGAGCGTCGCCCCACGCTCCAGGTAGATGCCGCCCTTCACGACGATCCCGGCGCGAGCTGCCGCGGTGAGGCCGCTGGCGATGGCCACTGGCGTAGACACGACCAGCGCGCATGGGCACGCGATGACCAACAGGACCAGCGCGCGATAGAGCCAGGGCTCGAAGACTGCGCCGAACGCGAGCCAGGGCAGCAGCGCCACGAGAGTCGCGACCCCGACCACGACGGGCGTGTAGATCCGAGCGAACGAGTCGATGAATCGCTGCAGCGGAGCCCGCTGCGCCTGCGCCTGCTGCACGCTTCGCACGATGCGCGCGAGGGTGGTCTGGTCGACTCCGCCCGTCGTCGTCACGCGCAACGCCCCCTGCCCGTTCATGGAGCCCGCGAACACCTTGTCGCCGGGCCGCTTCTCGACGGGCAGGCTCTCTCCCGTGATCGCTGCTTGGTTGACTGCCGATTCGCCGTCGGCGACCACACCATCCAGCGCGAACCGCTCACCCGGCCGGACCAGCATGGTGGCTCCTGCCTGGACCTCGCTGACCGACGACTCCACCCACTGGCCCGTTGCGTCCGCGACCGTTGCCGTCGGTGGCGACAACGTCATCAGCGAGCGGACGGCGTTCTGCGCCCGAGTGACGGTGCGTTCCTCGATGCGTTCGGCGATCGCGAACAGCACGACCACTACGGCGGCCTCCGGGTACTCGCCGATCACGAACGCTCCCAGCACCGCGAGCGTCATCAAGAACTGGATGTCGAGCCGCAGCGCCACGAGCGAGCGCAGCCCGCCGAGGAGCGTCGGGATGCCGCCTAGCAGGATCGCCGCGACGGACAACGTCGCCACGACGCTCGTGCTCTCTGCGCCCTGGCACAGAGCCCACAGCTCGGCAGCCACGGCCAGCACGACCGAAGCCGGGAGCAGCCAGCGACTGCCCCGTGCGGGATGGCCACCAGCCTCGCACCCGCCATGACCGCACGGGTCTTGGCCGAGTGCAGCATTCGCCTGGAGTTCCTGAGGGTGGTTCATGGCGGAGGTCGTGGGCACGCTTGCGTTCGTCGTCGACCGTGCTACACTAGCACACATGCGCATACGCGCAACTGTAGATCGGATTCCCTCGACGCTTGCATGAGCAAGACTTCATCCCCAGAGCAGGCTTCAGCGACCTTTCGCGCCCTGTCTGACCCCACGCGAGTTCGCATGCTTCGGCTACTCGCCAGCAATGACACCGAGCTGTGCGTCTGCGAGTTCGTCGACAGCCTGCAAGAGCGTCAGTACAACGTCTCCCGACAGCTGAAGGTGCTGGTCGCGGCCGGCTTAGTCGACGGCAGGAAGGACGGTCGCTGGGTCTACTACAGGCTGTGCCCAGCGACGACCGCGCCGGACAAGCACCTGCGCAAGCTGCTCGGGGCGTTGGAGGTCGACGAAGTCCTGGCGCAGGATCAAAGACGGTTCGAGCGCAGGATCGGGCTGAGGACCGATGGGCAGTGTCGCATCGGCATCCAGACGCCGAACCTCGCGGAGTGAGGGCGAGGTCCCGCAACATAGTCACTTGCTGTCATGCGTGTGCGCCTGGGAGCGGCCACTCTCGCACGCAGCGCACTCGACGCCCGCAGGAGCACACTTCGGGCAGCGCAACATGGGCTTGCCGTTCTCCTCGTAGAGCGTGACCTCGACTTGGCAGCAACTGCAGGCGTGAACCCGCGGACTGCGGGAGGTGGTTTGGAAGTGCCGCCCCGAGCGGTGAACCCGCAGCTCTTGAACGGCAATCTGACGGCATTCCGTGCACTCGGGCACGCATTGCGCAGATGGCGCGCCAGCGCAGCCGGTCAAGACGAGCAGGCCAACCGAAACCAAGGGGAACCATCGGAACGAGATCTTCATGAGCGGATCCTCGGTGAGCCGTGGACTACTAGCGGAACCCGATGGATGCCTTGCCGGCGCTGGCACCATCGACCTCGAACCAGATCTTGCTGCCCTCTGGCAATGGCTTGGGCACTTCCAGATGCCCGTGCAGAGCGGTGTCGCCCTCCTTCATCAACTTGCCCTTCATCGAGCCGTTCGCCGATTCCACGCCGACCCAAGCGCGAACCGTCCCCACCAGCGGCTTGTCCTTGGCGAACGAGATCTCGATGCCCAGTTCTTTGCCGGGTTCCATCGCGCCCTCCTGCTCGACCGTGACGGCGACGCCGCCGAGCTGGATCGAGCCGAGGTTCACCATCGCACCGTGACCGCCGCCCGCGTGGCCATCGACGTGGCCGGCTTCCTTGCCGTGGCCATCACCGGGCGTGTGGACGTGCTCCTCCTTGCCGCACGCGGCGAAGAGGAGCGAGGCAGCGAGAAGGGAGAGAGACTTCGTCTTCATGACAACTCCAAGGCATCAGGCGTTTGGCCCTTCGGACCGACCGGGTGGTTCCTGAACATCAGGTAGAACCCGGCTGGCACGACGAGCAGGTTGAGAAAGGTCGAGGACAAGAGGCCGCCCAGCACGACCACCGAGAGCGGGGCGAGGATCTCGCTGCCGGGCTCGCCAGCAGCCATCACGATGGGCAGCAGGCCGAGTGCCGCCGTGAGCGCCGTCATCAGGATCGGCACGAGCCGCTCCATCGATCCGCGCAAGATGGCTTCCTGCAGCGGGACGCCTTCGTGCATCAGGTCGAAGTAGTGCCGCACGAGCAGGATGCCGTTGCGCACGGCGATGCCGAACAGCGTGATGAACCCGACCATGCTCGCGATCGAGATCACCGGCGCGACGTAGCGTTCGCTGCCGAGGCCGAACAGAGCGAGCGTGTTCCAGAACAGGCTCGGCGACTCGGTCAGGTAGATGGCCACGATGCCGCCAATCAGCGAGAGCGGCAGGTTGACCATGACCAGCACCGCAGCCCGCATCGACCCGAGTGCCGCGTTGATCAGCAGCAGCATCACGACGATGACGAACGCCCCCATCACGAGAATCGTCTTGCTGGCGGACTGCTGCGCTTCGAACTGCCCGCCCAGAGCGAGTGTGCAGCCTGCCTTGGTGACGATCGGCTCGACGCGCTTCTTGACCTCCTCGACGAGCTGGCCGAGGTTGTAGCCTTCGGCGACGTTGCAGGAGATCACCGCCTTGCGCTTGCCATTCTCGCGCGCGATCAAGTTGGACGTGCGCTCTCTGCCCATGTCGGCGACGTCGCGAAGCCGCACTGTGGCTCCATCGACCCCGCGCAGGACCAGCTTGCCGATGTCGTCGACTCGCTCTCGTTCGTCGGGATGCAACCGCACCGTGATCGCGTAGCGCCGAATTCCCTCGTTGACCTCCGCGACGGTCTCGCCCTGCAGGGCGTCCTGCACCTGCTCTGCGGCAGCGGAGGGGCTCAGACCGACCGCCGCGAGATCGCGTGGGCGGTAGCGCACCGGCAGCGAAGTGATCATGACCTCGCGATTCGCGGCGACGTCGCGTGTGCCCGGAAGCGACTTGAGCTCGCCCTCGATCTGCTTGGCGAGTGTTCGCAACAGACTCAGATCGTCGCCTTGCACGACGATCGCGATCGCTGCAGGCGTGCCCGAGAGAACGTGCGAGAGGCGGTGCTCGATGGGTTGCCCGATGCTGGTCGTGATGCCCGGCACACCGGCGAGCACGCCGTCGATGGAGCGGCGCACATCGTGCTTGCTGAAGCCTGCGGCGATCGTGACCTCGATTTCCGAGCTGCTCACCGGCTCTGCGTGCTCGTCGCGTTCGGCGCGCCCAGTCCGGCGAACGACCGAGCGCACGCCGGGGAGCGTACCCAGCTGCGCTTCGACCCCAGTCGCCAGCCGGTTGCTCTCGACCAGCGAGGTGCCGGGCGGAGCCATCAGGAACACGGTGAACGTGCCCTCGTTGAACTCGGGCAGGAAGCTCGTGCCGTAGGTCTTGCCGAGAGCGAGACTCGCGACCGTGGCGAGAGCGGAGACGGCGAGCACGCTTCGGCCTCGGTGCATAACCCAGTTCAGTGCGGGTTCGTAGCGCCGCTTCAGCCAACGAACCAGGAAGCCCTCGCCGTGCGCCTTCGCGCTGACCTTGGCCAGAAGCAGTCGACACAGGGCGGGCGTGACGGTCAGTGCCACGATCAGCGACGCGAACGTCGACACGATGTAGGCGATGCCGAGCGGCCGGAAGAATCGGCCCTCGATGCCCTGCAGGAACAGCAGCGGCACGAACACCATGCAGATGATGACGGTCGCGAACACGACCGAGCTGCGGATCTCGTTGCTGGCGTCCCAGATGACGCGGAGCACCGGCTTCCTGCTGGCCTCCGGCAGCGCCACGTTTTCGTGCAGCCGGCGGAAGACGTTCTCGACGTCGATGATGGCGTCGTCGACGAGTTCGCCGATCGCGACCGCGAGGCCGCCGAGCGTCATCACGTTGATCGAAAGCCCGGCCGCCCAGAGCACGACGAAGGCAACCGCCAAGCTGAGCGGCAGCGCCGTCAGTGTGATCAGCGTCGTACGGAAATCGAGCAGGAACAGGATCAGGATGATGACGACGAAGATGGCCGCGTCCCGCAGCACCGCGATCAGGTTGTGCACGGACAGGGTGATGAAGTCCGACTGACGCATCACATGGCGGTTCAGGACGACACCAGGAGGCATCGCCTTCTCGACCTGATCGAGCTTGCTGTCGATGGCGTCGGTCAGATTGAGCGTGTTGGTGCCGGGTGATTTCTGCACCGAAAGCACGACTGCGGCCTTGCCGCCCTCCGTGGCGGTGCCGCGCTTGGGAGTTGCCCCGCGCACGACTTCGGCGACCTGCCCGATCGTGACCGGATGCCCGTCCTTGTAGCGCACGATGGTGCCGGCGATGTCCGCTTCCGACCGCACACGCCCCGTCTGGCGGACCGGCAGTTCGAGCCCGTCGACGTTCGGCAAGTAGCCGGCTCCCGCCGTGCTGTGCGCCGTTCGCGCGGCCTCGACCACCTCGTCCATGGTCAGTTCGTAGAGCTGTAGCTGCTCTTGACGCACGTTGATCTGGTACTCCGGCAGGTCGCCACCGATGGCGACGACCTGGGCCACGCCCGGCACCGCGAGCAACTGGTTGCGCAGCTCGAACTCGGCGTAGGCACGAACGGCCATGGGCGACTGACTACCGTCGGGCGAAGACAGCGAAAGCAGCATGATCTCGCCAGTGATCGACGTGATCGGTGTGATCTCGGCGTGTGCGCTAGGCGGCAGATTGGCCCTGGCCGCGTTGAGCTTCTCCGCGACCAGCGTGCGCGCACGGTAGATGTCTTCGCCCCACTCGAACTCGACCCACACCAAGGACAGGCCGATGGCGCTCGCACTGCGCACGCGACGGATGCCCGGGAGTCCGTTGACCGAACTCTCGATCGGGAACGTGACGTTCTGCTCGACTTCGTCGGCCGCGAAGCCCGCGGCCTCGGTGAGCACGACGACGGTCGGCGCGTTCAGCTCGGGGAAAACGTCCACCGGCATGCGCGGGACTTGGTAGCCCGCAAACGCCAGCAGACCGACGGCCATCAGCAGCACGATCCAGGGCTGCTGCAGCGAGAAGGCGATGAGCTTGCGGAACATGTTACTTGTGCTCACCCGCGTGGAAGGTCCCGTCGGAGTGGAAGTGGCCGCCCTTTGCCGCTGAGCCGGAGCTGGCCAACATCAGCTCGTAGGCACCCGCGAGGACGACCTCGTCGCCGTCGCGCAACCCGCTTTTCATCTCGACCCAACGCCCGTCGTCGAGGCCAAGGTCGGCCTCCATCCGGATCACCTTGTCCGGGTCCGATGGATCGCGACGAAACAGGACTCGTTCGAGCCCATCTTGCAGGGTCGCAGCGAGCGGGATGGCAAGCACCGGCTCTGCCGTGCCGGCCGTCTCGATTTCCAGGAAGCCAGCGACGCCGGGCCGAGCCCACGCTGCCGTAGCGGTCGGTTCGAGGAACAGGTCGATCGTGCGCTGCGACGGGTCCGCGTCGGAGCCGAGCAAGAGGCTGCCCGGAACACGCACTTCGCTGGCACTCGTGCTGAGGGCCGGCACGGCCTGCGCGGAGAGGCCACTGCGGAGCTGCGGGAGGTCGCTCTGCAGACCGCGAGCACGGAACCGCACCTGACTGAGATCGCTGACGGTGACGACCATCTGGCCCGCTTCGACCCAGGACCCTGTGGCTACCTGCAGTTGGTCGACCACCCCGCCCGTGCTCGCCCGGACCTCGATGGCGGACAGGACACGCCAGTAGGGCAACTTGCTGGCTGCACCCGGCGCGTCGCCAAGTAGTTGCTCGATGGTCACCCCCGTGACGGCGGCTGCCGCTTCGAGCGCCAACCGAAATCGGTCGCGACCCGCGATGATCTGCGCCTGCACCTCCGCCAACGTGGCGTCGGTCGACGCCCCCTTCTCGCGTGCTTCGGCAAGATCGGCTCGTGCCTGGGCAAGCTGGGCACGGGCTTCCGACAGTTCTCTGGCCTGTCCGCCGACGCTGGACTGGGTCTCCTCGACGTTCTTCTGCCGCGCTTCGAGCACCGTCGTGGCTTCGCGAAGGCTCTCCTCGTGCGCGCGGTGCGCAGCGACCAGCGGCTGCATCGCCGCCAACCGGGCCTCGTCGACCCTGACCTGTGTCGCGATCTCGCCGATCTCGCGCTGCGCCTTTCGCCAGTCGGGAGAGTCGACGCGGTAGATGGGGTCGCCCGCCTTGACCAACTGCAGCGGCTTCACCAACAGGGTGACGCGGCCCAGCACGGGCGTGCGCAACTCGTGGCGCGCCGTCATCAGTAGCTCGAAGTGCCCCGAAAACCGGAGGGTCTGCGCCACGCGACGGCGCTCGACCTTCACGAAGTCGATGCCGAGGTTCTTGCGAACGGCCTCGGGCACCGCAATGCGATTCGTCGGAGCCGGCGACTCGTCCTGGCTCGCCTTGGGCTCTTGCTTCTTCGAGCAGGACGCCGCGATCAAGGAGATGACGAGAACGGAACGGAGATAGGCAGTCATGGTCATTCCTCCTTGGCTGGGGCCGTCAGCGACGGCCAGAAAAGCGAGTTCAGTTCGACCGTGGCCTCGGCCTCGGTCTCGGCAGAAGCGACGGCGGCAAGCTGCGCCTCGTAGGCGCGCGTCACGGCATCGAGGATCAGCAACGTGTCGAGTTGGCCAAGGTCCGCGAGACGCTTGGCGTCCGCGACCTGACGCTCGGTCAGCGGGAGCAACTCGGCGGCGATGATGCGCCGCTGCTCGGCAGCCACGCGCCGACGTGTGTTCGCCTGGGCAAGCGCGTGCGCGGCGGTCTCGAATCGCTGCTTGAGCAATTCCTCGGCTGCGGTCCGGGCTGCGCGCTTCTCGGCGATCTCCTGCGCATTCGCGTTCCACAGCGGGATCGGCAGCGAGAAGCCGAAGGCAGGCCGCGGCTGGGCGTCTTCCTCTTGCCATCCGGGCTGAATCCACAGCTCCGGCCACTGCTTGCGGATGGCGAGTTGCAGCCCGCGTTCGGCGACATCGTGTTCGCGCTTGGCAAGATCGACGAGAGGACTCTGCATCAGCTGCGCACGCTGCTCCGCCGCAGGAACTCGCTCTGCAGTCGACAAACTGGGTTCGAGACGCAGCTCCAACTCCGGCGGCATGCCGAGCAACTCGCGCAGCCCCAGCTCTGCGCCTTGTGCTCCACCACGCGCCACCACGAGGTCGGCTTGGTGACGAATCCTGGCCAACGTGAACGCGCGAGCTTCGAGTTGCGTCAGTGCCTGGGATGCGGCCAGTCTCGACGCGACTTGTTCGAGGTCCGACAGTCGCTGCACGAGTTCCGCCAACAGGCCGACGCGGAGTCGCGCAGCGGAGAGGCGAGCCCAGGCAGCATCGAGCCGGTTGAGCACATCCGCCTCGGACCGACGGGCTTCGATCAGCGCCTGGACATGTTGCGATTCGGCGAGCGCCTTTTCCAAGCCAGGGCGTCCCGTGATCGGCAGCGTCTGCGCGACGTAGGCACCCGCAAACCAGTTGTGCTGCCAGACGTTCTCCAGCACGTAGAAGAACGAACCGCTGAGCTGCGGGTCTTCCCAGAGCCCCGCGAGTTCCGCGGTTGCTTTGGCCACCGCCGCCTGCGCTCGGACCGCCTTCAGCGAAGGATTGAAGAGCAGTGCGACGTAGCGCGCTTCTTCCAGCGACAAGCCGTCGCCGACGTCGAACCCGTGGATTGCGGGGTCGTGCTGCCG
This sequence comes from Planctomycetota bacterium, assembly GCA_016713175.1. GTDB lineage: Bacteria > Planctomycetota > UBA1135 > UBA1135 > UBA2386 > JADJPQ01. The sequence continues at coordinate 22,502 of JADJPQ010000008.1, read as the reverse complement.
AAGCGACTGGGCAAACGCTCGGACAAGCTCGGCGTCAGGAATGCGGTCGGCGAACAGCCGCGCGTGTGCTTGGAGATCGACAGGAGCAGGTGCGTAGGTCTGGCAACCTGCTGCGAGGAAGGCGGACAGAGCCGCCCAACGGATCGAATGCATGAGAGTCGACGAGCGTGACGTTGGCGCGCGAACGGGACGCCGCGTCACTCGCGCGACGCAGCACAGTGAGGCCAAATGGCCTCAGACGCCGAACCACAGGGCTCAGCGGGCGCGCGTCGACTCAGATCAACAGGAGGGTCGTAGCCAGCAGCTCGGTGCGTTGGTCCGTTCTCGGCGGACCTGTTGCAGGCGGCAGCACCGCTGCGAGCTGCTCCGTCGGCCGGTAGTCGGGCCACGAATCGATCACGGCGACCACCGGGGCGTCGCTGAACTCGAACGTGATGCGTTCGGGGAGCGGCCCCTCGTCGATCACGAACGCGACGTCAGTGCAGCCGCAACGACTAGGCTCGGCAGATTCGCCCTCACCACAGTCGCCGCCGTCGGCGTCGTTGTCGCCGTGTTCGTGCCCACTGCACCCGTCTGAGACCTCGTGGTGATCCTGGCAGCAGGATCCCGGTGCGTGCACGAACTCAACGCTTCCTTGGCAATGCGGCCCCGTGCAGACCACCAGGAATCGTGGAAGGCCCAGGCAGAGCACGAACAGAACCGCCCAGATCGAGATCTGGCGGGCCTGACGCGACACTTGACGGCCTAGACGGGAAACCACGCGGTAGCTGGATCGAGCGGCGGAACCGCTCAGCTTGAGTTCGGCCGCAACATACGTTTCGTGCCACCGGAACTCCAGCTTCTTGGCGAAGGGGAGAGCGCGAGCCACGTAGGGCTCCCTCGCGCACTGGCCGAATAGGCAGTTCGGTGGCCCGACGGCAACTCAATGTCACGCGCAGTCGCGCGAGTGGTCCTGTGCTCGATCACCCTGGCACGCGCCACTCCAAGTTCGTCACGGCGTTGTCGGTCAGCTTTCCGTTCTTGTGAACGACCCTATGCGCTGGAGACGGAGCCGGACCGAGGAACGTCTCGGCCACCAGAATGTGCACGGCGTGTTCCTGCCGACGCCCATCCGCGTCGGTCAGCATGACGTAGAGGTAACCGTCCTGCTTGAGGTAGGACGGAACCGGCTCGCCCTGATCCTTGTTGCGCTTGTTTGCCATTGGTCACTTTGGGAGAGATGTGCTGGAGCATGTCGGCCCCTTGATCGCAGTTTACCGGACCGCCCGACGGCGCACTCCAGCCGGCTCACTCACGTTCCCGGTCGCCGCCTGCTGCAGCCGCTTCAAGGCGTGTGCGACGTAGCGCCGGTCGATGTCAGTACCGACGCCCAGCATGCCAGCTGCTCGCGCCGCGATCATCGTCGTGCCGCTACCGACGAACGGATCAAAGACCAGTGAGCCGGCAGGACAACCCGCCAACCGGATGCACATCTCGGGTAGGGCCACTGGAAACGTGGCCGGGTGCGAACCTCTGTCCGAGTCGCGGTCGCGGATCGTGTCGTAGGGCAGGAACCAGGAGTTCCCGCGGCAGCGACGATCATTCACGACGCCAAGCCTCTTCACGCGCGCATCCAGTTCTCGATCCAGTCGCTCGCGTTCGCGCTTCGGCGCACGAGCCTCGAAATCGAGCCACCCCGCGTAGCCGAACTTCTTGGCGAGTCGACCGCGCATGCGACTTCGCTTGTCGAGGTTGGACTTCCACTTGTAGGGAACGCCCACGGCCGAGCGGTCGATCGGAACGTCCCCCGTCTTGGTCAGGTGGAACACCATCTCGTGCGTCGGGGTCACGTAGCGGCCCGAGCTGATAGGCTTGAAGTGGCCGAACGTCTCGGTGTCGATCGAGACGCTTTTCACCCAGCAGATTCGGTTCTGCAGCACGAACCGCTTGCGCGCGACCAGCAGAACGTCGACGTCAACCCACGGGTCCGTGTTGCTGTAGCCGACATTCAGGAAGAAGTGCCCGTCCGGCCGCAGCACTCGATGGAGGTCGTCGAACACGTCGCCCAGCCAAGCGAGGTATCGATCGCGGGGCAGCTTGTCCTCGTAGGACTGGTACGTGATGCCCAGGTTGTAAGGCGGGGACGTGACGACGCAGTCGACCAAGCCGGCTGACTGCGCACGCATCCAATCGCGGCAGTCCTGGTTGAGGATCGCGATGACAGGTCTTTCACGCCGTGCCGGGTGCATGTTCTTTGAGTAGCAGAATACAGGCACTGCTCACGATTCCGAACGGCCAGCGGGGAGTCGCACGGCGTAGCGCCGGATCGCATGGAGTTGCGTTGGATCCGTTGGCCCGACACTGACTCAACGTCACGCACAGGTCGAGAAGCGACTCAGCGAGCCATCGCCCGCTATCGCAGGTCCATTCGGCAACCCTGCAGCAGGTGACACGATCACCGGGTGCCCCTTCGGCGGATGGTCCCGTGCTGCCTCGTGAAGGCCCCGACGCGATCAACAACGGTGCGCACGGCATCCGCAGCAGACGTCGCCCCGAACACCCGGTCATCGGGTTCGTTCGGATACCGCACGCGCTCGTCGACCCGCTGGTCCGCGATCTTGCCGCTCCAGCCCTCGACGCGCAGCGCCACGATGAGCCGCTTGTAGATCCAGGCGAGGCAGATCTCGGACATCGTGCCGGCACCACCGCCGATCGCGATCACCGCGTCGGCGTGCGCGACGATCGAGTTGCGGACGTGGTCCAGACCCGACGGGATCACGACGTCGACGAACGGGTTGGCATCGGCCGGGTCGTGCCCGGGCAGCACCGCGACGGTGTCGCCGGACTGGTAGCGCGACGACGAACGCGCACCACGGCACGCGGCCTCCATCACGCCACCGAGTCCCCCAGTCAGCACGCGGAAGCCTGCGTCGACGAGTAGCCGGCCAACCTCCTCGGACAGCAGGTCCTTCTGCGACCCTGCTGGAACGTTCGCGTCGCCGATCACCGCGACAAGCCTGCGTCGCGCTGGAGCCTGGGACGTGGAGTTGCCGGTCATGCGAGCACTTCCGAACCGAGGAACCGCTCGGCTTCCTTCCTGCTCACCAGCAAGCCCCCGAGGTAGGGAACCGAAGTCGGTCGCTCGCCGCGTAGGGCCGCCAGCAGCGCCATCACGAGGAAGTCGTGTGTGACCGCGATCACCCCTCGTGTCCCGGGCGCACCCAACACGGCTTCGAGCGCCTGACGCGCGACTTGCTCGCAGGGCACGAGAACGCCCTGAGGCAGCGACCCGTCCATCCAGCTCGCCATCAGCCCGGTCCAGCCGAGGCGGCGCTTCACCTCGTCGTAGTGCTCCGGCCCGGTCGCGAGGAACCGCATGAGGTGCGGAGTCTGCAGGATCGACGCTGGATCAAGTCCTGCGCCGGCCGCGATCGACTCGGCGGTCTCCAGCGCACGCGGAACAGGGCTGCTGGCGAGCCGAGCCGCCTGCCCAACCCGTTGGCCGGCCGAGTTCCCGGGCCATCTCCCGCCCGCGAGCGGTCAACGCAACCTCGTGCTTCTGCTGGTTCGTCAAACCGGCGAACGATGGCCGTTCCGAGTGCCGAACGAACAGGATCGCGCCGTCCTGCAGCAGGTCGGCCGTCACGACCTCCGGAGTTACCAGGGTCGACGCAGTCTTCCCGCGCGCCCAGCTTCGCGACGGCCGACTGGTGAGGACGCCGATCTGCTTCTCCCGAGCGCGCCGGCCCTCACCCTTGCCCAGGCCCGATGGCTCGTAGAGGTAGTGCGGCTCGCGGATCCACTCGGGCTGCCGGGCCATCTCGACGATCGGCAGCATGAACGCCCAGTCGACCGCGATGTCGACGTAGTTCCCATCGATCCGCAGCTCGTGGTCCGGGATCGCGTCGAACAGGCGCTTCCGGAACGTCCGCAGGTGCTGCCAGCAGTTGCCTCCTCGGTTGTGCCGCGGCTCCTCGAACACGACGGGGTAGTCGCCGTGCTTGTCCGTGCGCAGCATCGACCCGACCGTGACGTCGGCACAGTTCCGATGCGCCGCCAGGATGCGTCGAGCGACGTCTCGCCCCAACAGGGCATCGTCGAGGTCGAGCGTGACGATGACGGCATCCGGGTCCGCGCACACATGCCGCACGGCCAGCACAGTGTTGGCGAGTTGACCGCGGCGCTCCCGAGGCTGTAGCAGCGTGATGCGATCGCGATGCCATGCAAGGACCATCGCGAGGTAGTCGCGGCTCAGCCCATCGGAGCCATCGTCGATCACGATTGCGCCCCAGTCGTTGCCCTCCTGCGCCAGGAGCGATTCGAGGCATCGGCGCATGCGACCCGGCGGGACGTTGCGGCCCGTGATGACGAAGACGAGCGGCTCGCGGCGCACCCTCGGCACCCAGCCCAGCGGCCCACCGACAAGATCGACAGATCCGATCTGCTGGGTCGGTCGCGCGCCCTTCTCCACCAGATCGCTCAGCAGCATCCAATCCGCGACGGGTCGCTTGCACGAGTTCGGCAGGTGGACGAACCACGTCGCCGCTCCGCCACCCCGGATCGATCGCAGAGAACCACTGCGCACGACCTCATCCAGCGAGCGATGCCAGGACAAGGCAGGCATGCCGCTGCTGAGCTGGTTCGGTAGCGGGCGCGCTGCCAGCAGGCGTTCCCGATGGACGAGGCTGCCGCGCACCTCAACTCGCCACGGCCGACCGCCGTCGCCGGTCGAGAACGGCAGTTCGGCATCACGAGCGATGTTCATGGCCGCCGTGACGACCCGATCGTCAGCTTCGAACTGCGAGATCATCTCGCCCAGGAAGTCGTGATTCCGTTCGCGACGTCCGACCAGCAGGTCCGAGTCGACCTGAAGCAAGTAGTCAGCCTTGCACGACGCGATTGCCTGCAGCGGCGTGACGAGCGGCGCTCCATGGATCGAGTGCGTAGCGGTCGAGTCGAGTCCGAACCACTCGCGGATCACTGCGGCGGACTCGGGTCCCTCGGAAGCCCCGAGCAGAACCCGATCGATCCAGCCACGACGGACCAGCCGCTGGGCCGCCTCCAACAGTGACGCAGTGTCACTGGGGGCGTGCTGCCGCACGAATCCGTCCCGGCGTGAGTCGATCGCGAGCACCCGCTCCTGGAAGACGCGAGGACCTTCGAGCTGTCCGACAAGGTGCTCGACCTGTCGTTCGATCGTCTCGGCCTCCATCGCGCACGTCCGGATCACCAGATCGACCCGGACGCCATCGGGAGCGACCGCGATGGGGCGACAAACCAGAGTGAGGAAGTCGGTGGCCGGCTCGAATCGTTCGAGATCCACAGATTCACTCTCGACGCGTCGCTCGACCACGAGCCCGTGCCTGAGCAGGTCGCGTTCGATCCGTCGAAGCGGCCGGTGGAACTCGCCGCGGCCAGCCCCGGTCTCGCCGTTCTCCGTGTAGACGAAGCAGTCCTCGTAGCTCGCGCCGGCTGGCAGGTCGCGGTGACGGTGCAGCGGCGTCGGGCCGCCGAACGTCGCGAACGGGTTGCAGATGGTCACGACGACCGTGCCACCAGTGCGAACGGCGCTGCGCAGGTCGCCGAGCATGCGCTCGTAGTCGGGACCGTCCGGCCACTCGCACAGCACCAACGTGCAGACGACCGCATCGAACGGGCCGGCCGCCAGGACTTCTTCGCGGTCGTCGGTCAGGCGCAGCCCGGCCGGCAGGTCGCCAAGTTCCAGCCACCGCTGCGCAACGCCGGCACCTGGGTCGAAGCCGAGCGTGAGCATGCCGGCCGCGGCGAAGGTGCGGGCGCTGCGCGCCTTCTTGCCGCAACCGTAATCCAGCACGGTGCGCGCACCTGACTGCAAGACAATCGGGTCGACGATGCCGGCTGCGATCCGGGTCGCAGACGGACTCTCGTCGCAGAGCGCGCGCCAGAACCGCTCGAACCCATCGAGTTCGGGCAGGTGCTTGTCCTGCAGCGCACGCCGCATCAGCACTTCGAGGTCGGGGCGATGCGGCCACCGCCACGAGAGCCACGCGCGTTCCGCCATCGAGCGATAGTCGGCATCCGTGAACGGGCGGATGTCCGCGCCGTAGTCGATGAGGCGCAGCCCGGTCGAGGTCACGCGCAGGTTCTTGGGGTGCATGTTCCTGCACACCACGCCGAGCGCCTTCAGCTCGCGCAGAAGCTCGACCAGCTCGGGACCATGACCGCCGGTGTAGGGCTCGGAAGGCTCGAACGGGTAGCTCACGACGAGCTGGCCGTCGACGGTCACCAGCTCGGGGAGGTAGATGCGCTTGAGGGGCAGGGCCTTGCCCGAGAGCGCGCACAGCGTCGCCTCGGTGTCGTGGTTGGCGCGGGGCTTCACCAAGTCGAGCACCTTGAACACCCGACGCTCGTCGGTGAAGACGACGCCTTCGCCGCCCATTCCGAGCAAGTGAAGTGGCGACTTGCCAAGTGCCCCGCGTAGCACCTGCCTTGCCCGAGCCTCGCGAGCCTCCTGGAAGGCCGGAGACTCGATGGCCACTCCGGCGTGGGTCGCGCGGTATTCCGCGATCAAGCCATCCATCGAAACGAACGTGCCGCGGATGGCCGCATCGCTCGTGCTGTGCCGAACGCGCTCAGCGAACTCGGCCACGGCGGAGGGTCGGAACTCGCTGCGCAGCCGGTCCATCTCGCTCGCGATGGCCTGGAGGGCGGCACGCGCTTCACCGCCTCCCCAGGCCGGATAGTCCGCTGCGAGGCGACGGGTAGCCGAACGAATCGCGCCTGCCAAGCCGAAGATGCGCCAAGCGTTCCACGTCAGCGCGGCCAGCCGTTCGTCGCGATACTTGCGCACGAGGCGCACGCCGAGGCGCAGCTCCGAGTCGGTCCATGCGAGCAACGGAGACTTCCGCTGTTCGGCGGTGCGTCCCTGCATCAACTCGTTCTCCGCGCGGTAGAGCGCGTAGCCCAGCATGTCCTGCAGCAGTGTCTCGCTGGCCAGGGTTGCGCGCCCAGTCGAGGAGCGGTCGTGCCGCACGCCCACGCACGGGTGCATGACCAGTCGCAAGCCCGCTTGGTCGCGCATCAGTTGCGAGACGAGCATGTCCGAGCGACGCACGAACTGGTCGCCGAAGCGCGCGAGTGTCTGGGGGTAGAGCAGCAGATGGGCCGGGTTGAAGAAGAGCGCCGAGCCACCGCGCTGGACCGAGTCGGTCGCGGCTTCGAGGGGCAGGTCGCGAGCCTGAACGACGAGCGGACGGGTAACCGACTCGCCAGCCAGCAACCGGCTGACCTTCTGGCCCATCCACCTCAGCGCGCTGGCCGCGTCCCCGACGTCGGCGGGATGCTGCAGCAGGGGCGTCTCCAGGTGCTCCGTGGTCTTCGACAGGTCGTAGTAGCTGTCGCGCAGGGCGTCACGTTCGGCTGCCACCCCCGCGCGGCGGGCGGGCCACGAGGACTCCGGTTGCAGTTGGGCGAGCGTCCCGAGCAGGAAGTCCAGGTCGACAAGCTGCGTGCGCAGCGTCGCGACGAAGGGCAGCGGCGCAGCGTCCGTGTCGGGGCCGATCACCACGTCGACCTGCTGCTGCCGTAGCTGCAACAGGGTGCCGACGTCAGGCGTGATGCGCTCGATCGTGGTGCCATCGCCGCGGTCCACCCGAACGCTGAGGCGCTTGTCGTCGTCCAGGATCCAAGCGGCAGCCCCGGGAACGGAGAGAGCAGAGTGCGCGACGTAGGTGTTGAGGATCGACCGCGTCGCGGCGATGGGCAGTCGCCTTCGCGTCATGTCGGGCACGTCGAGCAGTGCGCCTCTTTCCCAGTCCGCACGCTGCCGCTCGATCGTGACGAGGTCGATCGGCAGGCCGCCAGCCGAGTAGTAGCTGACCAGCTCGTGGAGCGGTCGTGCGCCGTCGGGCAGTGGGCCGTTCTCGACGATGACGACCCTCGACAACCGGATACCGGGCTGCGCCTGCAGCCGCACGAGGTCGTCGAGCAGGCCGCGGACGTGGGCTGGGACGAGCGCGTCCGTGACGAAGCCGACGACCAGATCGAGGGTCTCGGCGGGCTCCGTCGATGGCGCGATGGGCACCAGCACGGGTAGTTGGATCGGAGGAGTCCAGCCGAACCGCTCTGCCGCGCGGGCCTCGGCCTCGGTCCTCGTCGCGGCATCGAACCGCAGCCCGTGCTTGCGGAAGAACCTCGTGAGACCGTCCAGCTTCGCGGGTGAAGCGGGTGTGGACAGGCGATCCGTCCGTGGGTCCGCGTAGTGGTGAACGGTGTGACGGTCCGTCGAGCCGAACCGAAGTTCTTCGAGGGCGACGAGCCGAAGGCACAGGTCGCGATCCGTGCAACTGGGCAGGCGTTCGTCGAATCCGCCGGCCAGCAGCAGCAGGTCCAGGCGGACGAACAGGTTGGAGCCTTGGATGTGCTGGCCACGCACGAACAGCTCCCGCGCGTCGAGCTTGCTCGGGATCGAGTGTCGGTGGCCAGGGTCGCCTGCCGTCTCGTGGCGGATCAGGCCGCTCGCCACCATGTTCAGGTCGCCAGCGAGTGCCGCACTGAAGCAGCATTCGAGGTGGTCCGGCTCCCATGCGTCGTCGTCGTCGAGAACCGCGACGAACACGAGGTCGGGCTGCCGGATGTCGCGGTGTAGTTGGTCGAGGCCGGTGTTCCACGCGCCTGACGCGCGAGCTGGGGTGCGCCGGTTGCGCATCACGGTCAGCCGGACCCTCCCGCGGCAGAGCGCGCGAAGCCGGCGGGCCTGTTCGGCCAGGGCATCGTCCGGCAGTTCCGAGGGGGACTGGTCGACGACGACCAGGATCCGGTCAGGCAGCCTGGACTGGGCCAGGATAGAAGGCAGCGCGCGATGCGCGAGAAGGTCGGGACGACCCCGGGTAGCCAGCAACGCGACGACCGAGCGCGCGTCCGGCGAACGCAGACGAGTAGCCATGCAGTTCTCCGATGAGCGAGAGAATTCATCGACGCCGCCCGGTCGCGAGACCGAGCTATGCCTTTCGGCACATCCCTCGAACCCTGTGCAGGAGCACTCCGCTCACCAGAGCGCAGCCGACGATCAGGTCTCGCTCATCTCGGAAGACCCGGCCGTCGGCTTGGTGCCCCTGCCCAGGAGGGCAGGGAGTCGCATGTCGACTCAGGCAGGCTAGCACAGCGCCAGGATTGCGAACAGCGTGGCGGCCATCGACGGCGGTCTCCCAGGCCCGATGGACAGGTCCATGGCCCCGCTCTCGAAAACCGAGTCGTGTGCTGGCAACATCCCCCAGACGAGTCGCGGCGAAAAGCTGGCGAATGGTGACCCAGGCGACTCGCGCAGCACCCACCTTGCCGTTCACCCGGAAGGAGACCGCCTATGCCCACGCGATTCCGCGACATCAGCCCTGCGATCGAAGGAAACGCCGCCCTGCGCATTCCGCAGCAGGATGGGTTCCGGCGAATCCACGACCACTTCGCAGGCGACGCCCCCGAGCGTGAGGTCGCCATCGTCTTGCCAGTCGGGTGCGGGAAATCGGGCCTCATCTGTCTGGCTCCATTTGCCGTGCGCGCCACGCGCGTGCTGGTGGTCGCACCACAGGTGAAAGTCGCAAGGCAGTTGCACGACCACTTCGATCCGACGGCTGGCCCTAAGTTCTTCTTCAAGGAGCGAGGAGTCATCTCCGCGCCGCCCTTTCCGGAACCAGTTGAGATTCGAGGGAAGACCGTCAACCGAGGCGATCTCGACAACGCGGACGTCGTTGTCACCAACATCGACCAGCTCCAAGGTGACAGCAACCGCTGGCTGACCCAGCTCCCGAGGGACTACTTCGATCTCATCCTCTTCGACGAGGGGCATCACGCCGTGGCTCAGAGTTGGGCGACGCTTCGAGGTGCCTTTCCGAACGCGAAGGTCGTGAACTTCTCAGCGACACCGCTGCGGGCTGACGGCCAGTTGATGCCGGGGCGCGTGATCTACTCCTATCCCGTGCGGGAAGCGATCGAGCGGGGCTACGTCAAGCGGCTCAAGGCTCTCGTCCTGAATCCAGCATCCCTCCGGTATGTGCAGGATGAGGGCGGCGTAGAGGTGGAGATCCCGCTCGACGAGGTGAGGCGGCTTGGCGAGACGGACCCGGAGTTCCGGCGAGGGATCGTCTCTTCTCAGGAGACGCTGACGACCATCGTCGAAGCCTCGATTCGCGAGCTTCGTCGGATCCGGTCAGCGTCTGGTGACGACAGGCACAAGATCATCGCTGCCGCGCTCAACTTCAAACACTGCCACCAAGTCGTCGAAGCCTTCCGTGCCCGAGGGCTTCGCGCCGACTTCGTCCACACCCGGGATGGGAAGCGGTCTGATGAGGTCCTCGCGAAACTTGACCGACACGAGTTGGACGTCGTGGTCCAAGTCAGGAAACTGGGGGAAGGATTCGACCACCCCTTCCTGAGCGTCGCTGCGGTATGCGCTATCTTCAGCAACCTCTCGCCGTTCGTTCAGTTTGTCGGACGTGTGATGCGGGTCATTCCCGGAACTGACCCCGGCGGCCCGCACAACCTAGGGACGGTCGTGTTCCACGCGGGTAGCAACATCGCTCGCCGATGGGACGACTTCCGCGAGTTCAGCGAGGCCGATCAAGAGTTCTTCGAGCAGCTCTTGCCCGTCGAAGGTCTGGACTTCACCGACCGAAGTGAGATCGAGCTGGACCCGCTCTTGCCGCGCACTGCCTCGCAGATGGAGGTGCGAGGTCAGTCTGGGATCGTCGTCGAAGAGATCCCGCTGTTGGAGAACGAGGTGGCGATGCGGCACATCCGCGCACTACGAGAACAAGGAGTCACGCTGGAGCAGATTCGCGAGGTCTACGACCATGAGCACGTTCCCACAACGCTGGTGCGCCAACGTCAGGCTGCGCGCATAGCGTTGAACCACGAGATCCAGCGGATCACCGGCGAACTCCTGGCGACGCGCGCCCTCTCTCATGATGGGCATCAGCTCGACAAGCAGCGTCTCGGCCGCACCAACTTCCAAGTGGTCAAGTCGCGAATAGACAAGCTCGTTCGGGAGCGCGTGGCCGACAGGGAACGTAGCGAGTTCAGCGCAGATGATCTCCGGCGTGCGCAAGAAGCCCTTCCGGCGATCCAAGCAACGGTCGCAGCGGAGATCATCTGATGGCTGCACCCAAGAGGCTTGTCTCGCGTCGTGTGATCGTCGACGTGGCGTTGAAGTCGCATGATTGCCAGCACAATGCGTCACACCGGGTCACCATGGGAGACCGCCGCCTGAAGGTCCCAAAGGGCCGGTCCTTCGAGCACTACTGCGTGGAGTGCGGCTTGAGGATCCTGATAGCTGAGATCGAACACCTGAAAGCCCTGGAGTCGGAACTTCGGCAGGAGCCGGGGTCATGCTGAACGGACGCCGAATCACGAAGGCTGACATCGATGCTCTCGTTGCAGGTGGCGAGAGAGAAGGGCAGCGACTCGACTACAAGTCCCAGTTTCCCGGCAAGGGCGATGATCGAACGGAGTTCCTGCGGCACATAGCAGGCATGGCGAACACGACTGGCGGGAGCATTGTCCTCGGTGTCGAGGAACAGCAAGAGGGCGGGAAGCCGAGCGGTCTGCCGGATCGAATCTGTGGACTCGTAGAGACGAACCTCGACGATGTCGTCCTGCGGTTATCAAGCATGATCGACACCAACATCTCGCCGCGGATCGTGCCTCAACCAGAGATCCTGATCGTCGAGGGTTGTGCTGACGCGCCTGTCGTCGTCGTTCGCGTCAAGCGAAGCGCGACCAAGCCCCACATGTTTAGCCACCGGTTCTATGCGCGGCAGGGGCCACGGACGGTCCCGCTTGAAGTGGAGCAGGTGCGGGTTGAGTTCCTTGAGGGAGACGAGGTTCCGCGTCGAATGCGCGCATTCCGCGCGGATCGCATTGCGGACCTGTCCGGTGGGGACCGCGCGGATTTGCTCGAAGAGGCACCGAACATGGTTGTTCATGTGCTCCCTGTCGCGGCGTTCTCACGAGACTCGACTCCCAGGGACGTGACTGCTGTCGTTCAGAAGAACGTTTGGCCCCCGGGTCACAGGGGTGGCGGGTTCTCGTGCAGGATGACCTTCGACGGAGCTTGCACATTTAGTGGTAGCTGGGGTTCTGCGGTCAGCTACATGCAGGTCTTCAGGAGCGGGTGCGTTGAGTTCGCGACATCGGAGATCTGCGGTTCGTCAGGGGAACGGAACTTTCCAATCCTCCGGTTGAAGCAAGCCGCCGAGCTGCTCGTGAGGGAGGTGCCGCGCGTGCTTCGCGACCTTGGCCCTGAGGTTGTCAGCTACCCGCTTGCGATCGCGGTGTCGCTGCTCGGAGTGAAGGGATCACGAGCTACATTCTCCGGCTACGGAGAATCGTGGACCGATCCAGTGCAGGAGGACCGGGCGCTGCTGCCTGAACTTGTTCTTGAGCAGCCACCGGAAGACTGGGGGCGCGCCTTTCAGGCTACCCTCGATGCGATGTGGCACGGCGTCGGCTGCCCGAAGTGCACCCTCTACACGAACGGAGAGTTCCAGGGGCGTCGGTAGCCCGCCCGGTCCGGGATGCGCCGCAGGCGTTCGAGCCGAGGGAGTGGCAGCGCGGGACGCAGCCGGCGGTCCGGCCAACGCTGGCGGGCGTCTACAAATCGCACTTCAGCAGGCGTTGTTCAGCTGGTGTGCCAGCGAGCTGCAAGCAGAGCCACGGCTTTGAAATCAGCGCGTCCGGTGGGCGCGTCGTGGTCGTGACGATGTACTGGAATGACGGCAGCTCGTCGAAGCTCCGTTCAAGCTCTCTCGCAAAGAGGAACAGGCGTTCGTAGATGTCTGCCGCGAGGTCGGCCTCCCGTGGTCCGTCGTGTACCAGGAAACGAGGGAAGACGCCATCGCCTTCCACGCTTGCGACGAGCGCGGCGAAGTCGAACGCAAGCAGCTTGATGGTCGCGATCGCAGCACTCTCGCGCTCCCCGCGTTCCTCTGCGACCAAGGCCAATGAACGTCCCGTCGCGTCTACACGACCAACTACTTCATCTCCAAGGAGGGCTCGGACGACGTAGTCGAACCTCTCCGAGAAGCGGGCAAGAGCTTCTCGGCGGGCTCTTCGCAGTTCATCTTGTCGGGCATACGAGTCTGCGATCTGGCGATCCAGCAAAGAAATCGCGTCGACTTGCTCAGTAGCCTGCCGTGCTGCCTCCTCGGCATCGTCGAGCATCTTGCCGATCTGAGTCAGTGCAGATCGATCCCGCACCACTTCAGCACGCGCCCTATCGTGGGTCGTCGCTTCCGCAAAAAAGGCGGCGCGCGCGATGCGAGTGGCCTCATCGGCAGCCTGAATAGAATCGACAAGGCGCTTCACTTCCGCCTCGCTCGATCGAACTACGTCCCTTTGCGCTTCCAGTTCCTGCGCTGCGGATCGTTCGCCCCGAGCGGACGCGACACTGGATGGCGTCCCCATGGCAAGTGGACACCCGTGGGCGCGAGCCGTGGCAAGAGGGACGCCGCAGAAGCCTCTTGGAGGCGGCAACTGTGCCAGCACGTCGGACGGCGCAGTGCCATCCAGCTGCTCGACCACTCCCTGTTGGAACTTCAGCATCTTCTCCGCTTGATCGAGCCTTTCGCGCAATCGCGCCGCAGTCGACACGGACTCTTCCAGTGCGCTGCGTCGAGTATCGCGGCCATCGGACGCAACAACCTCTCGCTCGCGTAGCTCGACGGCGGCGGCCCGGTTCGCGATCTCCCGTCGTGCCGCGGAAACAAACAGAGGTGTGCTGATCTGGGCTGGTTCCATTCCCAGCACCTTGGCGACGCGCGCGTGATCCGTCTCGGCTCGATGTCGTAGTAGAGGCTCGAAGCGGACAGCGTCCTTCCTTTGCGCGACAAGACGCGCGTTCGCCTCCTGCTCGGCGCGCTCGTCGTCAGACATTAGTCCGAGCACCGATCGAACGAGGAAGTGGCGCTCATCGACGGTGAGTGTCGGTGCTTCGGATCCGCTTACGGGATGTCGCCATTCAAGGAAGTCGGCGAAGCGGCATTCTTGGTCGCGAGACAGCCAGGGAAGAACATGTTCCCATCGCAGAGCTTCATCGTTGCCGGGGAAGCGCGTCGCTGGTAGCTGGTCGACGCTGGCTGCGGCCACGGCACGCAGGAACTCGCTGAACGGACGGCGATCGGCGTGCTCACCAACGTGGTCCACGTTCCCGCCGCGAATGCAGAATGAGTGTGGACCAATGCACAGAGGTCGCGCAACCAACCATGATTCATCACCGATTATGACTTCCGCGACGACCCAGCCCGTGGGCAACCTCTTCCGAATCGCGCGTCGCACAGAATCGGGTGCGAAGGCCGGCTCACCGAGGACGTGTCGCAGGAGCCTGCAGAACGTAGACTTGCCGGCCGTGTGGCCTGCGACGCCGTCCTTGAACAACTCGTTGCCAGCCCCGCCCTCTTGCGACGGTGCCCAGACGATGTTGAGCCCCCTGCGAAGCTCAGCGTCGCGAACGACCGCCTGATCCCCAGGGACAAGATCGCGCAGGACGCGAAGTCGGCGGACCCACAAAGTCGGTGCGCACCTCTCAGGAGACGGTTTCACCGTTCTCCGGCGCTCCCTTCCGAAGAGTTGTCCCTGGTTCATGCTCACGACGCTAGCTCTACGAGGCTCCGGTCCTCACCTGCGAGGCGCTTGTGAATCGACCTCAGACGTTGCTGGGAAACGGTCCGAAGCACCAGCAGTGCTAGGTTGGCCTCATAGGTGAACCACGCATGGATCTTCTCCTTCGGCGTCGTGGCGGGACCGATCGTCACGACAGACTGTGAAGCGTCGTCGATCGAGAACGCCAGGGCACCACGCTCTTCAAGGAGCCGTAGAATCGCCACGAGCTTCCCCGGTGGCAAAGGGCGAACACTGACTCGCGCGGCCCACTCGTGGACCTGTGGTAGCGAAGTCGGCGCGAGGTCGCGAAGTAGATCTGGGTGCGACCGAAGGACGAAGGCGCGCGCCAAGTCCGCGCGAGCAATTGTTCCGTCCGCCGCGTGCAACAGCGCCAAGACGCTCATCGCTACCTCTTCGTCTAGCGTGGGAGGGCGCTTGGGAGGCGACGGCATTTCCAACGGATGACCCTGCCGGATCTTGGCTGCGGACACCATAGACTCGTGATCCCGTGCTGTCTGGCGTCGCTCCTGCGGCCGGCCTCCCGAAGGGTGACGCCTCTCGCTCGTCAGTTGTCGCAGCAACTCCGCGGCGGTCTCGTAGTCGCGGCCCTCGGCGCGCGCGAGCTCGGCCTCGGTGGGCACAAGGTCGCCCGCAAACGCCTTGGACAGGATCGCTTGGGGCATGCTGCGGGCGCGAGCGGCAGCGCGCTCGACGCGCTGTTCAATCGAGGTGGCGAGGGCGAACAGGCCATCGACGCGGCGGACGATTTCGGCCTGCTCGTCTAGCGGCGGCACGGGCACTGGGATGTCGCCAAGCTGTTCCAGGTTGAGAGTCGGTCGTGCAACCTCCCGAGCGTCGCTGACCATCCAGCGGTAGGCCGTGGTCGTTCGCAGCCACAGAAGAACGAACTCCGGCATCGCGCCGCTCACCGGCACCTTCGCAACCGCGCGGGCAATGTTGAAGCCGGCTGCTGCGCGTGGAGCTAGCGCCACGGTTCCGATGTTCGCGCCCACGACGGTAACCAGCACTTCGCCGCCGACGACCCTGGACCGACGAAACGTGTCGTCGATATCGGCTGGTATGCGGCGCAGGTTGGGCAGGGCGGACGTTAGATCGTGCAGGTCTCCAGCCCGAATGAGCGGCACTCCGTCAGGATCGTCGTGTCCGGGCTGGACAACGCCGTAGCAGAACACCTGCTTCGCTCCGACCAGTGAGCGGAGCGAGTGCCAACGCCAGCAATCGGGAAGATCCGGGACTTCTCGGTCCGACGAGTAGGAGGGCTCTGCGCTGCTTCCCTTCTCGGCTGGCTCGACGTGCGCGAGATCGCGCCACTCCTCGGTCAACTGACCAGCGCAAGCCGCCGCCAGCACCGCCTGCCGAAACCTCTTCAGGATCACTGGCACGCGGTCGAGCCGGTCCTTCGCGCGGCGCACCTGCTCCAGCAGGGCCTCGACCTTGGCGACGATGCGGCGCTGCTCGGCGAGAGGCGGAACCGGCAGTTCGAGATCAAGCAGCACATCTGTGCTGATGCTCGCCTGGGACACGTGGTTGTTGCAGATGCTGGCGAACAGTCCTTCGCGCCACTTCTGGTGAATCGCGTGCGCAAGAAACTGCGGGTCCGCTGCGGCAGTGCATCGAACCCGCGTCATGTGGTTAGAGAACGCGCGTGGCACGTCCTCGGTGTAGACGGCGGTCTTGCCCACGAGCTCGGGGCTGTTGGTGTTGTTGAAGAGCACGTCGCCCGAGCGGATCCAACGCTCGTCGCGGTCCACCTCGGCGCTGTCGATGAACTTCACGTCGTCGAGGCGAAGGCGTCCCGCCTCGCTCACGTTCATGGGGCGCAGGTGGGCGACGCCCCTGGCATCGCGTGAGTGCTTGCCGCAGGCGAACCCAGTTTGCGCGCCGGCAACCACGCCGTCACGCAAGCGCGCGCTGGCCCAGCCCTCCGGCAGTTCGTTGCTCATGCCCGCGCCGCCTTCTTCTTGGGCTTCGTCTCGTCGCCGTTCTCCAGCAGTGCCAGCACCGCGCCGAGTTCGCCGACGGCTTCCTCCAGTTCCGAGATCGCGTCCGTCGCCAGCTCCTCCGGAGGCGGCAAGTCGTCCGCGTCCTCCAGAGACTCCTCCTTGAGCCACTTGAACCCGTCGAGCTTGAACTCGCGCTGGGCCACCTCGGTGACGTGGAAGCTGCGCCAGCGGTCGTCCTTCGAGTCGGCGGCCTTGCGCTTGCTCTTGCCGTTCGGGTCCGTGCCGAAGCACTTCACGAACTCGGCGAAGTGCTCCGTGGTCAGCGGCCGGTCCTTCTTCGTGATGCCCGGCACGTTGGTGCGGGCGTCGTAGATCCAGACGTTCTCGGTGGGGTAGCCCTTGGTGAAGAAGATCACGTTCGCCTTCACGCCCTGCGAGTAGGGCGTGAACGTGCCGCGAGGGAGACGCAGCACCGTGTGCAGGTCGCAGTCCTCGGCCAGCAGCTTCATCACCTCGCCGGCTTGATCGGCGAACAGCACGTTGTCCGGCAGCACCACCGCCGCGCGCCCACCCGGCTTCAGGATCGTCAGGACGTGCTGAACGAAGTTGAGCTGCTTGTTCGAGGTCGAGATCGTGAAGTCGTCGCGCTCCGGCGCTTGGTTCGCGCCCTTGGTGCCGAACGGCGGGTTGGTCAGCACCACGTCGAACCTGTCCGATGCCGCCGGCTCGTAGATCGTGTCGCCGAGCCGGATGTGCGGCTCGATGCCGTGCAGGAACATGTTCATCAGGGCCATGCGGCGCGGTCGCGCCACCAACTCCTGGCCGAAGTAGGTGCGCTGCCGGACCCGCTTGGCGATGTCGCGGTCGAACGCGCCCTTCACTGTGTCCCTGATCCACTCGTAGGCGCACACGAGGAAGCCGCCGCTGCCGATGGCGGGGTCGCAGATGGTGAAGTCGGGCTTCGTGCGCGGGTCCGGCTGCATGCACTGAACGATCGCCTGGATCAGCACGCGAGGCGTAAAGAACTGACCCGCGCCCTTCTTGCCCTCGGCTGCAGCCTTCTCCAGCAAGCCCTCGTAGGCCGCCGCCTTCACGTCCACGTCCAACGAGGTCCACTCGGTCTCGTCGATGAGCGCGACCAGCTTCTTGAGGTTGACCGGGTTGTTGAAGCGCGACAACGCACCTGCGTAAATATCGCCGAGGATGCCCTGGGTCTTGCCGAGCTTGCGCAGCACCTCGACGTAGTGGTCGGTGAGTTCCGTGCCGCTGGCGTCGCGGATGGTCGGCCACGCGCAGTCCTTCGGGATGGCGACGCCGCGCTCGTCGGCCATCTTGAGGAACAGCAAGTAGGTGATCTGCTCGATGTAGTCGCCGTAGTCGATGCCGTCGTGGCGGAGGGTGTGGCAGAACCCCCAGAGCTTCGAAACGATGTCGGTCATGCGGCGATGGCGCTGTTGAGATCACGGATCAGTCGGTCGAGCCATTCGGCCGCGAAGGCGCGGGTCACGATGGGCAAGCCGCCGATGTCGGCGAAGATCGGGATGAGGTCGAAGTCCTCGCGGTCGATCGAGAGGTTGGTGCGCATGTGTTCGCGGATCCGGTCGAGCCACCGCAGCTGCTCGGGCGTGAACTGCAGGCCGGCCGTGACCTTGGCGAATGCGCGCTCAACGCGCTCTGGCGCGGTTAGCAGCGGCTGCTGCTCGTCGGCGGCGTGCTTCACCATCGAAACGATGTCCACGAGCGCCTTGCCGTAGCGCGCCTCGTGGGCCTTCTGGAGGTTGTCGGGCGTGAAGCGGTAGCGGCTGCGGGCCAGCTTCTCGCGCAGCTCGGAGAGGGCCTGCGGGCTCCAACCGGCTGGCCGATCGAGCAAGATGCGCACGGCGTCGATGTGGTCCTCGTTCTCCCTCACGAACTTGGTGAACACAGCGAGGTAGTCCTCGGGCTTGTATTCGTTGCCGGCCACGTCGCGGAACACCACCGTGGAGGTCACGTTGTCGCCCTGCTCGATCGCCCGCACGAACGTGCGGTCGGGCCGCGGATAGCTCACCAGTAGGGCCTGGAAGTCCTTGTCGCGCAGCAGGCCCATCGCCTCGGTGAAGTTGGTGCGCAGCGTCTTGGGCAGTTCGCGGGCGAACTTCGCAAGGTCACCGTCAGGCACGAAGGCCGCGAACATCTCGCGAGCGTCGCCGCTCATCGACTTGTCGATGCGCTGCAGCCGCTTCACGAGGCAGCCTACGTTGTAGTCGCGGTCCTTGTTGGCCCACACGTCCTCGATGATCTCGGCGATCAGGCGCGACGGCTGGGCCGGCTCCTCGGCCGTGATGCCGGTCGAGCTGCGGAAGTAGGCCAGCAGCGTGCCGTCGAAGCAGTCGAAGACCGTGAAGTGATCCTTGTCGGGGTGGCGCTCGCCCTTGCGCGTGCCGCGCCCGAGCATCTGCTCGAACAGGATTCGACTCTTCACCGGCCGCAGGAACACGATGAACTCCAGGTCGGGGATGTCCACGCCGGTCGTCAGCAGATCGACCGTCACGACAACAGCCGGCGTAGGTCGGTTGCGGAACTCGCGGATCCTCTGCAGCGGACGATCGACGCGGCCGGTGATCTTCTGGACGAACGCCTCACCGCGCTCGAACACCTCACGCCCGAGATCCACGAGCTGGTCGGCGTGGCTCGTGTGGCCCAGGTCGTTGGCGGCAAAGATCAGCGTCTTGGGGAACCGGCCGGTGCGCCGTTCGTGTTCCAGTGCGTGCTTCTTCAGTTCGGCCAGGATCATCCGGTTCGACTCGGGAGCCGTGACCTTCGACTCGATGTCCGTGGTGTCGAACTGGCGTTCGTCCTCCAGCTTGTCCATCTGCGAGAGGCCGGTCTGCGGATCGACGACCTCGACGTTCTCGCCCTGCCGCAGGAACACGCCGTTCATGCGCACGTCCGACTTCACCGTCACCACGTCGTAGTCGACGAGGTGACCTTCGCGAACCGCCTGCTCGTAGGAGTAGGTGAAGACCTTGTGGGTGAAGTAGGCAGTCGTGTGGCTGGCCGGCGTTGCCGTGAGGCCGATCTTGATGGCGTCGAAGTGCTCCAGGGTCGCGCGCCAAGTGCTGACCTCCTGCGCCGTGTATCCCCTATGGCATTCGTCAGCGATGATCGCGTCGAAGGCGTGGATCGGGATGTCCAGCCGCTCGGCGTCGTCCTCGATGTGCTCGTCACCGAGGCCGAAGATCGCCTGCCGGCCGAGCAGGTTGATCGCCATCCGCTGGATCGTGCAGACGTAGACGAAGGCGTGGCCCGGCTTCGGGTCGGTGAGGTAGCCCTGCGGCAGCACTTTTGGGTCGAACCGTTCCTCTTCTCCGAAGTCCTCGGTCTGGAAGCGCGACGAGTAGACCTCGTAGACCTGATCGAACTTCTTGCCCGGCTCGACCTCGAACGACGAGAAGGCTCGCACGGCCTGCGCCGCCAGCGCGCGGCGATCGACGAGGAACAGCACGCGCCGCGCGACGCCCGACTTCATCAGCCGGTAGATCTGGTTCACGCACGTGAACGTCTTGCCGGTGCCGGTGGCCATGGCGACCAGCAGGTTGCGCTTGCGCTCGGCGATGGCCTCCTCGACCTTGGCGTTCGCTTCCTTCTGGTAAGGGCGCAGCCGTGGGTGGTCGTGCGGGATGGCGACAAGCTTCTGGCAGTCGGCGTCGAAGTCCCGGCCCAGCAACTCGGTGAGCGCGTTCGGCGTGTGGAACTGGGCGACCTTGCGCGACCTGTTCAGCGGGTGCCGCACGTCGTGGAACCACGTCACCTCGCCGTTGGTCGAGTAGAGGAACGGCGCGCGCAGCCCGCCGAAGTTGAACGGCGACTCCCCGAGGCCGCGCGCGTATCGCTCGGCCTGAGTCAGCACGTTCTGCGGCCCTATGGTCACCTTCTTGGCCTCGACCACGGCGACGATGTTGCGGTCGTGCCAGAGCACGTAGTCGGCCGGGCCGTTCTGGGTCTCGTGCTCCTCGGTTCGGCTGGGAGTCGGCGATGTCTGGCCCTGGCCGAGTTTCCAGCCGACCGCGTCGAGGCGCGGGTCGATCCGGCGCTTGCGCGTCTTCCACTCGCTCTCTTCGCCAGGACTCATCGCAGGCACCTGCAGCCGAACGACTTGGCCCCGGCATGAAGCCGGGAAGCCGTGGCGACGTAGCGGTTGCTGGAGGGCGTGGGCATGACGAGCGGGCGGACCGTGGCTGCAGGTCCCGTCGCATCCGCCCTGATGGCCGCCTGCGCGGGACCTCCATCCAGCGCGCATGATGACCGGAGCCATGGTCTGCAGCTACCTCCAAACCGAGGTTAGAGCGCCTTCAAGAGCCCGGTCGCGCAGGAAGCGACGGATCTCCTCCAAGCACTGCTGCGCTGCAGCCACGTCTCCTCGATGCCGCGCGGAGGCGTGCGGCACGGTGACGCAGCGGCGCGCTTCTGCTGGTTTGGGCTGCGCACAGCCGCGATACTCGGACTCATGGACAAGCTTCAAAGGGAGGCCGTGGAGAAGGCGATCGGCGCGCTAGCGGACCTCATGGACTCCGTGCTCGCTAGCCACCCCGGCTTGGAGAAGGTCGACTACTCCAAGTCGATCGCCGACAACATCGGCGTGACGCGCGTGGACGAGCGCCACGTCAAGGCGATGCTCAACGGCAAGAACGCATGGAACAAGCTGCGGAGGTTGCCGTCGTGAGCCACGATCACTCACACGCGGGTGAGGGACGCACCCAGACGGACCTTCTGGAGGTTCGAGAAACAGAGCGTGACCTCACCTACTGGCACACGCGCCCCTTTGTTTCGCCTGCGCTTCGCGCGCGAATCGAGAAAGCGCCGATCTTGCTGGTTCCCCAGGAGGGCTTCCGGGACTACGCGGGGCCGGTGTTTCCAGTTGGGACGGAGGAGATGTTCCGCCGCGCCCAAGAGAACGCCCCGGCGGGAGGCCCCTTCGAGGTCTGCATCTCCGATGAGGACTACAAGGAGCTTGCACTCCACGAGTCCCTCTTCATCGTCGCTACGATCGCGATCGGCTCGCTCGTCGTCGCGCCGATCGTGGTAAACATCGTTTCTGATTTCTTGAAGGGGAAACTCTTCTCGCCAGCAAAGGAGAAGACCGCAACGGCCAAGTTCACTCTCATCGTCAGCGAGACGTCCACGAAGGACGCAAAGCGCCGCGCTATCGAGATGAAATACGAAGGCCCCGTCGACAAGCTCGAACCCACGTTCACGGCGAGACTCGGAGAACTCAAGAGGCTCCAGAGCGACGAGAGTGACGACAAGAATGTTTGACACCATCGACGCTGCCCGCACCTTCCTCAAGGGCACAAGAGATCGAGGCGAGACCGCAGATGCCGCCCCGGCGGCGAAGGCCCTGAGTGCCCTGAAGACGGCTGCGGTTGACGCCGGTAACGAGGCTCGAGCCAAAGAACTCTGGTGCCTGGAAGAGACGCTCGACGCGCAGCAGACCTACATACAGGCGTTCAAGAGCATCCGTGAAGGGAGCTACTACGAGGGCTGGTGCGCGTTGGAGCGTGCTGAGATCACGCTGCACTACCTGCGGCGTCACTTTCTCGACCACTGGAAGGAATTCTCCCTCGATTTCGTCGAGGCTCATGTTGAGCGATGGCAGGGCGTCTTTCCCTACAACAACTTCGGGAGCCCGGAGATTCTAGAACACGAGAAGGAATGCACGATCTGCAACCAGAAGATTCAGATCCGGAATCACTGCGGGCACATCGCGGGCGAGGTCTACGGGGGAGAACTCGCGCTACGCAGGATCACAAAGGCTGACTTCCTCGGGTTCGCCATCATGGTTAAGCGGCCGGTGCAGAAATACTCCGTGCTGTTCCTCAGTGATCCCGAGACGGGGAAGAAGATCGATCAATACAACTACTCGGTCGTTGAGTTCGTCGCTCGGAGGGTGTC